>NZ_CM147949.1:8022500-8132707 GCF_055811895.1 Rhodopirellula sp. SH410 | reverse complement strand
GAGATATTCACTGGCGAGAAGAAGTCAGCCCCCCATTCTATGCAAATCCCCGCCGCGATGCCAGCTTTTCCACTTAGTTTTCCACATGTGCAAAACCGCCGATAGGCTGCAGTTTCTTGGAAATCACGTCGATCGCTCGCGTGACTTCTTCCTCCGTGGAAAACTTGGACACCCCAAACCGGAGGGCCGCGTCTACGGCCGCCTTGGCCACCCCCATCGCCATCAACACATGACTGGGGGGGCTGCTGCCGCTACTGCACGCCGAGCCGCTGCTGCAGGCAACTCCCGCGAGATCGAGCGCCATCAGAATCGTTTGCCGATCCGTGCCGGGCAACGACAAACAGGTGGTCGAGCCGATGCGCCGAACCGATTGTCCATGCACGATCAGCTGGGGATGCCGGCGTTGGAGCTCACGCTCGAGTCGATCCCGCAAACTCGCCATGTGGATTGCAGCGGCGGGCTGTTCCGCGACGGCAATCGCCGTCGCCTCCGCCGCCGCGATCACCAGTGGTACCGGTTCGGTGCCCGGGCGGGTGCTCAACTGCTGCTCGCCGCCATGGAGCGACGGACGGATGGCGACGCCGGGCGCCAACCAAAGGAATCCGACGCCGACCGGACCGTGATACTTGTGCGGCGTGAATGTCACCGCGGCGGCTCCCCACTGCACTAAATCGATGGGCGTTTTCCCAATCGACTGAGTCGCATCGACATGCAACAGCACGCCGTGGTTTCGACAGATCTCCGCAATTTCAACGATCGGTTGGATCACTCCCGTCTCGTTATTTGCCGACATGATGGAAACCAATCCGACCGGCGTGTCCAACCGTTTGGCTTCGGCCAACCCACGTTCTAAACCGTCCAGACGCACGACTCCATCGGCATCGACTCCAATCGACAACACTGCACGGCCCTGCCCCGCCAAGGTCGCCGCGACACCGAGGACACTGGGATGCTCGATCGTGCTGACGAGAATCGCACCGTCCTCAGGCCCGAGTCCCGTCACCGCGAGATTGTTCGCTTCGGTCCCCCCACTGGTCACGATCAACCGGGCAGCGTCGACGCGTGTCAGATCACTGCCGAGCGATTTCCCAATCCGGTCGAGTGCCGACTCCAGCCGCCCCCGTGCACGGCGACCGAACTGGTGCTGGCTCGACGCATTGGCGGGGCCGGATCGCCACGTGTCCATCAACACGTCTGCGACGCGTGGGTCGAGTGCTGTGGTGGCATTGTTATCGAGGTAGATCATGGATCAACAGCTGGTTTCTGAGGGGGGCTTTGCTCATCTTGGGCGGCCTCGGCCGTCAAGACGTCCGCCAAATCGTTCAGGCCTGCGGCTCGCATGTCGCGCACCAAGGACGCATATTCCTTCTGCAAATACTGCCTCTGGGTCGCCCGCAACGCGTCGGCGTTGTCGATCGGACGGACCAATTCCAGTAGACGTGGCATCAGAATGTACAGTTCTCGCTGCGCCAGGGTACCGATGGTAGGCCACAAGATGCTGGCCAATTTTGGGTGGTCCTGACTCCACTGACTCCAAAATTGCCCGCCGCCTCGCGGGAGCCGGAGTTGGCTGAGCAGGAGCGCCGCATCCGCGTCCTGGGGCTCACTCCCGCCGCGCCGCAACGACGCCAGATGCCACAGGGTGGGCGGCGTCGACGGCGGGGAGATCCACTGCTTTTGCGTTAACAGAAGGGCGGTCGGCGGTGTGCTGCTCGAACGATTGATCGGCGTGATCTGCCAATGAATGATCGGTATCTCATAAAATGAAAACCGTCGTGAACGAAAATGGGTCGGTGAGAATTCTTCACCTTCGACGTACCCCATCGTGCAAATCACCGCCCACAGCAGAACACCGAGAATCACGGCGGAAACCAGCGAGATCCAAAGTTGAGATCCATTGATTTTTTGCATGCAAAATCGATTGAAATGGGAGAAGGGGAGGGTTCAGGGTGGTTGTCGTTGCGTGCGGAGCGTGCGTTGAAGTATGGGAACATGAAAAAGCGAAACGGATCAATGCAAGATGCAAAGTGCCTCCGAACACACCCCGACTTGCATTCCTTCACCCTCACTCTTCCATGCTTCCGAAGCAGGTCGGGGGAATTCATTGCGCACAACCCCATTCGCCGTTTAGGCGTTCACTCCGGTTGAATGCGAGAACCCTGACGAACGCCCAAATGGCGAATCGACCGAAACACTTCCCTGACCCGCTTAGGAACGAGCGGAAAATTACTGTCTGAAATTGCGGTCGAACGCTCCGCGGTCGACCATTCCGACCGCGGAGCGTTCGGCCACTTATTTTCCGCTCGTTCCTTCGGTGATGAGCTCAGGTGCATGTTAACCGGTCTGGTGACGCAGAGGCGACTGGTTCATGATAGGTGTGTGGCAAAACCGATACCGACCGGCCTTAAAGAATAACGAATGCTTGGTCGACTGTCGCTCGCCAATGGTGAGCCGAATGCCGTGAGGCGGTCGGGTAACGCGCGCCACCCGACCGCCTACGCGACTCGGCTCAATAACTCAACAGCCCGGTTAGCGTTGGTGGGTTCGCTAGCCACTCCAAAACTATGCGACCTCGACTCCAAGGCGACCTTCCATCGTAACCAACATGAATCCCTATGGTGCCCCGTGGCGACGACTGACGTCGCTCCGCGATCGGTTCGAGGCGACTGCCGCGAATCATCGCGATGTCACGTTTGGGCTCATGAATCACGTCGCCGGGAAATTGCCCACTGGCGTGTCGCGGGCCGAGGAAGCGACTGCGGAGGCGGGTGATCAGGCGACACAATCGCAGTCGAACGAATCTTCGGCGTCCCGCAGCCGTGTCGAGGCGTTGCTCCTGATCGCGAAATCACCCCTGAATTACCGCAAAATTGCCTCGTTGGCGGGACTCGAAGACGCGACCCAAGCACGCACGCTTGTCGCCGAACTGAACGAACTCTACGATTCGCTCGGACGCAGCTTTCGGATTGAACAACTCGCCGGCGGTTGTCGCATGATGACCCGCTCGGTCGTTGCACCGTGGTTGCGCCGACTCGGAGTTTTAGCTCCAGCAATTCGCCTGAGTTGGCCGATGATGGAAACGCTCGCAGTGGTGGCGTACCGCCAAGACGTCACGCGAGCGGATGTCGAAAGCGTCCGCGGTGTCGCCTGCGGAGAGATTCTGCGGCAACTGATGCAGTTGGATTTGGTCCGAATTAGTGGACGCAGCGACGATCTCGGACGACCCTATCTTTACGGAACCACCAAACGTTTCTTAAAAATCTGCGGATTGCCATCGATAAATGCCTTGCCAGCGATTGACGCACGGGGATTCTGTGATGATGTTTCTGGTACGCAAGTCGCTACAACTAATGGTGGCGGTTCTGAACTTTCCCCTTCTAATGAATCGGTCGAAGCGACCGTTTCCCAAGTCCCCAAGGAGTCTGACGTGAGTCTCGCAGTGACCGACGCTCTCGCCACCGATTCGGTGTTGTCTCATTTTACAACCGGCATCGCCGACCAGGGTGCTGAGTCGTTTGATCGGACGGACACGTCTGCATCGGACGAGATAGAACCCACCGCCGTGATCGAAGACGAGGAAGATGACCTCTACGAAAACGGCCTCGAAGATGATGACGACGACGATTTCGTTGACGACGACGACGATTGGGACGACGACGAAGAAGACGACGACGAAGAGGAGGAGGACGGCGATGAAGAAGACGACGCCGATGAAGACGATGACCTCGAAACCGACGACAGCTGGGAAGAGGTCGACGACGACGACGCTGACGAAGATTGGGACGACGACGACGAGGATGATGAGGACGACGACTGGGACGAGGAAGCCGACGAAGAAGAGGAAGAGGACGACGTCTAGTCGATCAGAACTGATCCTGTTTCGCGAAGTGGCCACGCTCGCCAGAGCGTGGACGCCGCCAGAGCGTCCACGCACGGATTAATCTCGGTACAGAAAAGCCACCCGTCGCGGTCGCCGCGAGGGGGCGTCCCAACGAGCACACGCTGTCCGGACCCTGCTCGATGGGTTCCAATCATTGGCAACGATCCCAGAGGGATTGCAGCGATGAATGGTGAGTACGCGTAGCGGGACCCAAGCACCCGCGTACACGCAATCACGCCAAACGCCGCTGGACCGTGTGTCCGCTGGACCGTGTGTCCGCTGGACCGTGTGTCCATCGGGCCGCGATCTCAACGCTGGAAGCATGGAGCGATGCTCTGAGTTTGCCTACCACCGCCCCATGTCCGGGGCTCGCGTGCGCCGCATCAAACCCCGGTCCACCGGGCGTCTCCGCTCAGCTATTCCCGACGTCCTCGGTTTCTGCTTCGCTGTCCAACGCCTCGGCATCGAGCGGCGCGGCGTAACCGCCCGCGGCGAGTACCTTCTGTTTGATTTCGTCCCTGATATCGGGGTTTTCAATTAGGAAATTGCGTGCTTTCTCTTTGCCTTGACCGAGATACGTGTCGCCATACTTGAACCATGCACCGCTGCGATTGACCACTTTGTGCTCGGTCCCCAGATCCAAGAGGTCGCCTTCGAAGCTGATCCCACAACTGTGCATCATGTCGAATTCCGCGATGCGGAACGGCGGCGCCACTTTATTCTTGACGATTTTTGCTTTGACGCGTTGGCCGACTTGCTCGTCGCCGTCCTTGAGCGCCCCGATCCGACGGACGTCGATCCGACAGGAGCAGTAGAACTTCAGCGCCCGGCCGCCCGGTGTCGTCTCGGGACTACCGAACATCACACCGACCTTCTCGCGAATTTGGTTGATGAAGATTACCGCCGTTTTGCTCTTCGCGATCGCCCCCGTCAATTTCCGCATCGACTGGCTCATCAATCGCGCCTGCAACCCAACGTGGCTATCACCGATCTCGCCCTCGAGTTCTGCCCTGGGCACGAGGGCGGCAACAGAGTCAATGATGATTACATCGACGGCATTGCTCTTGACCAACATTTCGCAAATCTGCATCGCCTCTTCACCGCTGCTGGGTTGACTGACGAGCAGACTGTCTAGCTCGACACCCAGTTTTTTCGCCCAACTGGGGTCAAAGGCATGCTCAGCATCAATGATCGCGGCAATCCCGCCCATTTTTTGTGCCTCGGCACCGACATGCAGCGCCAACGTCGTCTTCCCGCTCGATTCCGGACCGAAGATTTCGATGATCCGCCCACGCGGGATCCCCTGCCCGCCCAGTGCCATGTCGAGGCTCAACGAGCCCGTCGGAATGCCGTCGATGGTGAGTTTATGGGACGCACCGAGCGGCATGATCGCCCCTTCGCCGAATGATTTCTCGATCTGCTGCAGGGTCGTCTTCAGCCCCGGTTCTTTCTCCAAAATTCGCTTCATGCCCGGATCGAGTTTGACACCCTTGGCTGCTGCTGCAGTCGCCGTACGTGGTTGCTTAGCCATATCCCTGTTTTCCTTAAGTTTTTCTTTTCCAGCTCAAATATCACGAGCGACGCAACATCGTCGTCAGTTTGAACATCACCGAACGAAGAAGCCGGTTGATGGTATCGCGAAACCAGCCCCTGGACAACAAATTTCATTCCGAAACCCCGATAATGACAGGGGAAATAGTTCGAAACGATTGAATTTCCAGAAACGTTTTCAGCAACAATTCATCATTGGCGGGTGCGCCCCATGTGGCTCACGAAACTAGTATCGCCGCGCCCTGGGACACGTTTGGTCACCGGCCCACGAACGCCCGCAAAAAGATCATTCACGCCCGACACGTGGGTACTGTCGATTCCATGAATCGCGTCAGTGAGGGATTCGATGAGATCCCTCGCCGACGCGTTGGGCTACCATACCCCCGCATCATCGCGGACACGACAAATTCGGCAGAGCGCTAGCGATGCTCCGCTACCCTAGTGGTTTCGTGCCCAATCCCATCTCTCATCCAAGGTTCCCCACCGTGCCTGAATCGCTTTCCGCAACTCCCCGCCAGCGAAACCACTGGGTTTGGTTGATCGCACTGTCTCTGGTCGCCGCGTGCCTCACCGTGATCGCCGCATCGCTTGCCGGTGGTGGCGGCGAACCGGCGAAACCCATCGCCATGGCACCACCGCGAACTTCCGAGAACGCAATGCCGTCTTCCGATTCCGGTGAAACAGTGGAGGTGTCGATGGCAGAAATGCTGCAACTCGCCGGTGACGCGCTCGCCAAGACGATCGCCCAACTCGATGACTACACGGCGCGGCTGACCAAACAGGAGCAAGACCGCAACGGCGTACTGCAACCGGCGTCGGAAATCGACATGAAGGTCGTCACACGGCACGCCGGTGGCAAGCCAGATGGGCCGCTAAAGGTCTACCTGCGGTTTGATTCCCCCAGTCGTGTGCGCGGACGTGAGGTGATCTGGGTGGAGAACGAAAACGACGGAAAAATGCGGGTCCGCGAAGCTGGCATGGTCGGGGCGATGATGACCGTGTCGCTGCAACCCGATGGTTTTCTAGCCATGCAGGGCCAGCGATATCCGATCACCGAAATCGGACTGACTCGACTTCTCGAAAAGCTGATCGAGCGTGGCGGCGAGGACCGCAACGATCCCAAGGTGCACGTGTTCAAAACAGAAGGCTACCTTTTTGACGATCGACCACTGACCCACCTCCGCATTGAACGCAGCGAACCGAGCGGTCGGGAAAACGATTTCGCGGTAGCGGAACTGGTCCTCGACCAGTCGCAAAACTTGGTCGTGAGCTATCGCAGCTTCGGCTGGGCGGAAGCCGGCAGTGAGCAGCGTCCCTTGCTCGAATCCTACGAATACCACGACCTGAAGACGAATGTCGGGTTGACCGATCGAGACTTCGACACGGCCAACCCCGACTACACGTTCGCCCAGTAGAACCAGGGCGATTGCCCCCGTCCGAGACGGACTCCGCGTCAATACGTTCCACGGGTAGACGCTCGGGACACTGCTTCCCCAGCGACTGCCCGATCAAACCGCGTGGCAGACCGGGATTTCTGGCGCCACGACCGCCATCGGCACGGTCGCCGGAAAATCGGTCCGCATCGTTTCGGCAAGCCGCTTGCGAGCAGTGTGCAACCGGCGCTTAATCGTGCCCACGGGAGCATCGAAGCGGTCGCTCATTTCGATCAGTGATTGTCCTTGCAAGTAAAACGCCCGCAAGGTTTGCTGGTCGATGTCTCCCAAGCGGGTCAAACCGCTACGGACGGCATCGGCTCGCTCACGATCTTCAAACGCCGTCTGAGGCGATGCATCGTCAGCACAGGTGGCCTCCAACGTTTCGGGGTCACAGGACACCGACAAGCGCCCCCGGGTGGCCCGGTTGATGGCCATCCGGTGCACGATCTGTCGCAACCAGCCCCCGAAAGCTTCCGGGACACGCAATTGATCGACCTTCTGCATCGCTTGGATAAAGACGTCCTGTGCCAATTCTTCGGCTTCGTGAGCATTTCGCATTCGCTGCATCGAGAGCGCCACGATGGTGGGCCGATATCGTTCGAACAGTTCGCCGAACGCATCTCGGTCACCCGCTTGCGCGAGGACGACGAGCTGTGCGACCGTCAATGGAGCATCGTGGGTGACGTTGTGCATCGGCAATATCGCAGCCGAGATAGGGGTCGAGTTTTCGAGAGTGATCGTCATGATTTGTTCCTCCCCAGGATCAAACAGGGGCATTCCAGTTTCAAACTGCCAGTGAAAGCTTCCAAGATTCGTTCAGGAATCGCGATGGTTCTGCTGTTCGCGGGCGGAGTCCACGCCGATGAGGAACGTGCAGCGACCCGTTCATGCTTTCCGATGCAAAGGCTCCAGACATACTCGTGCTGAGTAGTAGGCTGGAAGGAAAAGCAGTTCAGGGCGCTGGGAACATCTCTCTGGCGCTAGCAGACTTCTGCGAGCAGCATCAAGGGTTGACCGAAATCAGTTCGCCGAAGCTTCGTTTCAGACCACGGAACTCAAGGCTGCAGTGGATGCAGCAATCCGGGGCGAAACGGGCTTACGAAGAATCGTTTTCGGGTCAGCTAGCTGGGTACGATGCGGGTGGCGTTAGCCTATGACCGCGTGGTCCTGGCTCGTGCGATTCGCCGCTCGCGGTGACATGGTCACCGGGACGACTGCGAAACGCGTCATCTGGGGTCGCCCCCATAATCGCGACTGTGATGGACACGTTTGGTCCATCTGCAGCGAAAAACACGTGCGTTTATCGCTCCCGAGGTCGGCAGGCGTACTGCCGACGCTGGCATAAAGAGGCTTCCATAACAGCTCGCGACGTTCTCGTTGGTCTGCCGGATGGGCCGACCACGTGAACTCCGCGAGTCTCTCGGTAAGGTTCACGACGACTGTCGAGATCCGGCCGAAACCATTGCACAGAAGTCCGCTAACGCGGGTCGCACGAATGACATTCAGGTTGGAAATCAGAGTTCGCATCGGAACCTCCCGGCACCGTTTCTTACGGTGCGGTTGTGGAGCACAAATTGGAAATACAGCTCACGTGGCGGCCCATCAAAGGAACCACCACCCTGCAGAACAGACGGTCGGTGAGACTGCGATCGGTAAAAACCGTGCCGAAAACTAGGCACATTCACACCACGGTTTTCGTGGTGTGGGACTGGTTTTCGGTTACGTTCTTAGAAGACTATTTCAGCAGAAGGTTCGCCCGGCTACTAGAAAAATCTTTAAATTTCCAAAATATGTCTGCACCCACGCCCGCACGATCCAGAAAAACAGCGGTAAAACCTTGGTTTACTGGGATCCGAGCACCGCGATTCTGGGAATCGCTGGCCCCTCTGATTTTCCCGCCGGTGTGTGTGCTCTGCGGTGAAGCGACCGGTCTGAACATGAACGAAAACTCGCTCCGGCGGTACGCTACATTCTGCGCCAGCTGCGAAACCTCGCTGATTCAGTCTCAACCCATGATGCGGACGGCCTGCGATCGATGTGGCTGGCCACGCAGGGTCCGCTCGCCACATCTGATTCGCTCGGCCCCGGTGTCTGCGGATCCACTGAGCGAAATGGAAGTGTCCAGCTCGGAGCCTGATTGGTTGCCCTGCCCCAAGTGTCAGGGGCGCGCCCGTCCCCATCGTTTTGCTCGGATCACGCCGCTGTATCGATATCACGATGCGGCGCGCACCGCGGTCGTCGCTGCCAAATACCCCCGCAATTCCGCCGTCACACGGGAACTGGCGATGCGTTTGGCCGACCGCTGCCGCAGTCGCTGGCCTGAGATGACAGCGCCAGCCGCGCAAGACGCGGCACCGGTGATCGTGACGAGCGTCCCCAGCCCGTGGATGCGGCAGGTCCGCCGGGGCGGTAGCGGCACACGCTTGCTATCCCAATACACCGCTAAGAACCTGGGGCTGCCCTACGTGAGCCTGGTCCAGACCACCCGCTCGATCGCGAAGCAAGCGTTGCTCGATGACGATGCCCGCGGTGACAATGTGCGAGGCGCATTTCGAATTGGCAGACGTTGGCGAAAAACGAGCTTGGATTGTGACGTGTTATTGGTCGATGATGTGATGACGACCGGCGCCACCGCCGACGAAGTTGCCGGTGTCCTGATCGACGCGGGGGCTCATCGGGTATCGTTGGCAGTGGTTGCCCTCGCCATGCGGGATTCATGAACCTTTCGGGCGATTTTGCCGAATCATGGGTGGATCCCTGCTGCCAGTGGAAATCACATGCTACAGTTTTCCAGGCGGCTCGAATTCTCGGGGGCTCGTGCTGGAAAGGACTTGTTCCTCAAATCGCGAGCCGGATGATTCACACTTCTTCTCTTTTCGCCTCGCGTTCCTCGCCAGCCGACGATTATGACTGACCCACAGAATTCCAACTCACACGACGACAGCGCCTCTGATTCCTCGCTGAATGATGCCGAGGTCAGAAGGGCTCCGACCTCAGGGCACGGCGCGCGACGGGCGGTACTGCGCGGTCTCGGGGTGGTCCTACCACCTCTCTTAACGATTGTCGTGCTGATTTGGGCATGGAGCGCGATCGAGAATCGTGTCTTAATCCCGGTCGAGGGCGGGATTCGCTACTTGATGGTGTGGGGATTTGCCGACATCCGCCACAGCGTGCCCAAGGATGCAATCCTTGACACCAACGAAGACGCCGCCGGTGGGAGAAAACACCCTGGCTACACCTATCGCTCGGTAACCTACGCAGCCGACCCGACCGGGCGCCATTACCTGCCCGCTTATGTGGTCCGGGAAGTCGACGACAATGCCGACGCGTTCGGTGCGTCGGCGCTGCCCCCCAAAACCGCCACAGCGTACTGGGATCGCTACTACCAGCTGCATTACATGCCACGCTGGATCGTGGTCCCAGTCTTCCTGATCCTGTTCATCTCGCTGCTGTACTTCCTAGGTCGTGCCTTCACCGGTGGCATCGGTCGCTGGTTTGTAAGCACGTTCGATGCCACCATCCTGCGCATCCCGATCGTCAACAAAGTGTACGGCAGTGTGAAACAGATCACCGATTTCGCGTTCGATGATCGCCAGATCGAGTTCAACCGGGTGGTAGCGATCCAATATCCGCGCGAGGGAATTTGGTCGCTCGGTTTTGTAACCGGCAACGGAATGCGGGAAATCTCCGAAGCCGCCGGCGAACCGATGCTCAGCGTCCTGATGCCGACCAGCCCGATGCCGATGACGGGGTTCACCGTCACGGTCCGTCGCAGCGAAGCGATTGACTTGGAACTGACGATCGACGAAGCGATCCAATTCGTGGTCAGTTGCGGCGTCGTCGTGCCGCCTCAACAGCGGGTCGAGTACCCTACCAAAGAGCTGCCCACCCAACCGGCCGCCAGGCTCAGTACGCCAACCAAAACGTGAAGTACAGGTAGACACTGATCACCAGCCCCAAGATGGCGACGGTCATGACGACGTCCACGGGCGTCCAGCTTTCACGAATCTCACGGACGTCGGCCTCGCTCCGAGAACCCCACGTCAGGCCCCGCACTCGCTCGGGATCAGGTGCTCGTGTGCAGAGCGTGGTCACCACGATCACCAGCAAACAAATCGCGAATAACACGGACGAGAAATACAGAAAATTCGCATCGCCTATCCAGGCGAGCAACGCAGGCGATGAGACCTTGCCCGGGCCGCTGCCATAGATCGCTTGCACGATCGTTTTGCCCAACCCGAGCGCAAAGCCAAAGGTCAAACCCACGACCGCAGCAGGCGAATTCATCCGCGGCCATAGCAACCCAACAAGAAACACCGCCGTGATCGGCGGCGCCAGATAGCCCTGCACGGATTGCAAATACTCATACAATCCGCCGCCGGAAATACGGGCCATGACCGGGATCCACGCTAAACCGGCCGCGACGACAACGAGCGTCGCAATTCGCCCGACACGAACGAGGTGCTGCTCGGAGTGCCCCGGACGCAATTTCTGATAGATGTCAATCGTAAATAGCGAAGCGGCCGAATTGAAAAGCGACGACAGCGAACTCATCAGTGCCGCCAATAAACCTGCCACCACCAGACCACGTAATCCAACGGGCAGCAGCGACGTCACCAGCGTCGGAAATACCTTGTCTCCATCCAAACCCATGCTGCCATCGGCCATCATTTTCGATGGAATCGTGATCAGCCCTTTGCTGTGCAAGGCCCACCCGATCAATCCGGGAACCAAAAAAATGAATACCGGCCACACCTTCAACACGCCACCCCACAGCGCTCCGCGGCGCGCGTTGCGGAGATTTTTGGCCGAGAGTGTGCGCTGAACAATGTATTGATCGGTACACCAATACCACACACCGACGATCGGGGATCCAATCAAAATCCCCAGCCATGGGAAATTGGGATCGTCGATCGGTCGCCACAACGCAAACGCATCCGCGTTCGCCTTGGCCATCACGCGGAGCTCTTCCCAGCCGCCGAGTTGTTGGAGACCGATGAATGTGATGCAGATCGAGCCCACCAATAAAATTAGGGCTTGCGCCGCATCGGTGAACAAGACGGCCCGCAGGCCGCCGAACACGGTATACAACCCCGTCAACAGCACCGTGGCGATCGCGCCAATCCAAAACGCAGCTGCGGGTGACCCGAACGTGTCAGGCAACAATGCCGAAAACACGACAGCCCCGGCGTACACAGTCACCGAGACTTTCGTAAACACATAGGCCACCAACGACACCACCGAGAGGATCCAGCGTGAGGTCGAACCGAAACGCAGCTCGAGAAATTCGGGCACGGTGTACACGCCCGTGCGGTAGTAAAACGGCACGAAGAACCAAGCCAGCATGATCATGATCCACGCGTGCAGTTCGTAATGGGCCATCGCGAGCCCCGACACCGCGCCCTGACCCGCCAAACCGACAATGTGCTCCGAGCCAATGTTCGATGCGAACAGCGAAGTTCCGATCACGAACCAGCCGACGTTGCGCCCCGCTAAGAAATAGTCCGCCGTGTTGTTCTGGCGGCGGGACGACCAAGCCACCACGCCGGCCATGATCAAAAAGTAACCCGCGATCACTCCCCAATCGATCAGCGTCAGGTTGCTCGCCGCTGACAAGATGACTGGAATCTCGATCGGCGTTAAAGAATCAGGCATGAAACGAAACCGTCGTCGATGGGGATTAAACTGTCACGGCCCACCGGTTCCGCCGATGAACTTCAGATGCCGCCCTAAAATAGCAAGTTTGCAGTCGGATAGTAAACTTCTGCCAATCCAAATTAAACAGGGCGTTCTTCTCAGACTCTGGTTCACAGCTCTCCATTTTGCTCCAGACAACCGATCCCACGGCCACGTCTGGATCTGTCGACACCCGATATGGGCCGCTGATCGCCAACGACCGCGCAGTCAATCTCGCCTGCATGAGGGCCTTGTAAGGAACGAGCGGGAAATGACTGTCTGAAATTGTGGCCGAACGCTCCGCGGTCGACCATTCCGACCGCGGAGCGTTCGGCCACTTATTTTCCGCTCGTTCCTAAATCATACTGAATCGGTACGTTTCCAACGGATGCTGCCTATGTCTGATCGGGAACGTGTCCGCTGGGGACCGACTCGCCAATGCCCCATACTGCAACTCATCGCCGGTGGAACCGGACCTACTGCACTACTCTGCAGCATCGTAGGCCTCTTCGGGTTCTTGAACGCAGCTGCTGGTGAATTCGACGCCATCATCGACGTCACGCAACGTGAACGTGCAGTCAATGAACGGCAAGGCGATCTTCATATCGATCCCCTCATAGGTCTCCCGTAAGAAACCGTCTGGAGTTCGCCGCATGACGATCGCAAACGGGATGTGCTGCTCAAGGATGATGTAACACCCCAGCGACGGGATCTTCAGGTAGGCATTGAGTTTTTCATCGCAGTCATACGCTCGGGTCGATGGAGACAAGACTTCGATGATCAATGCTGGTTGATCCTGAAAAACATCGGTGGGAGCGTTGCTTTCGCAGATGACCTGAAGATCAGGGTAATAAGCAGGTTCGGGTTATTTATTCCGCATAACCTTATTAGCCGTTTGGGCGTTAGCCTGGACCGCTAAACCTGCCAATAGACCGAAAGACTTTCCCGAACCTGCTTAGCAACGCGGGATCAATAACTGGCGTAGTGGATCTTGTTAAGACGGAACCGACATTAGGTGGCTTTGCTGCGGGCGACTTTTTTTGGTGGTGCAAAATTTTTTAGCTGGGGCCTCTCTGGAGGCCCTGGTTTGACTGTCGAGGAGTCGCAGGCTCTACATGAACCGTCGTCCTAGTCGCCTATTGCCCCTGTTTTTCCTAGTTAATGGCCAATTGGAGCGAATTCTTTCGCTGGCGGCGCATTGCCACCGCTCGAAGCAGATTCCAACCGGCCAGCTTCAGTAGGATCGAAAGCTTCACCGCATTGTGGCCGCGAACGCGGAGCCGACCCAAGCCCATCATTCGCTTGAGGCAACCGTTGGTCCCTTCGATACCCGACCGCCAACGGTACCTATCGCGGAACTCGTCGCTCTGCTCGTGGCGACGACGCGCGTCGGCTCGAACCGCACTGCCGGTAAATTGAATGCGGCCGGTCGGCTGCTCGGTGTCCCGATTGCGTTGAACGCGGCAGTGTGCAAGCAGCGGGCAGTGCTGGCACTTCTCGGGATCCATCTGTGCGAAAGTGTAGTCGCCTTTGGCGTTGTAGTTGGTCGACTCGGGAGCGTGACCAGCCGGGCAAGACTCCAGTTCACCGGCGCAGTTGAGCTTGAATTGGTCGTAGCCGATTTCATCAGCATCGTACTTCTTCGAGCCTGGCACCGGAGCGACCAATTCGACGCCTTCTTGCTTAGCCGACTCGACGTTGGCGTCGCCACCGTAAGCGGTATCAGCCAGCAGTTCGTCTGGCATGACATCCCGCTTTTTCAAGTCCTCCAACACCGGCGAGACCGCATCGGCGTCGTTGTCCGCAGCGGTTTCGACTTTGGCCGAAGTAATCAAGTTCGGCTCGCCGTCTTCGTTGAACGTCTCGGCGATTTGAACCTGGTATCCGGCTCCTTTGTGACCGCTGTAGGTCGCGTCGGGATCCGACGGATTGACGATCACATGGCCGCCGGTTTTCTTGCGAACTTCGACGAATTCTTCCCGAAGTTCGCACTGCTGGTTAAAGATCGTTTGCAGTTGTTTGAAGGAGTCCCAGTCGCAGATCGGTTTGGTTTCGGTTAATTCATTGAGGATTAAGCAGAGGTCTTCGGCGGCTTGCTGCAACGCAATTTTCCGCTGTTCGGTAGTGCGTGCGTCGCCAAAGATTCGGCTGTCGGATTGCTTGCGGTAGCGGGCCAAAAGCTCGTCGTCAAATCGGTCGATCAGCCTAGCCGAACCAGACTGAGCGTCGTGCTTTTCGACTTTCTTGAAGAACCGCCGCAGGGCCACGCCGATCATTTGGGCGCGTCCCAGGGTGGCCATGTCGCTGAGCACATGGGTGGAATCGAGACGCTGTTTTTTGACTTTGACTTCCATGCTTTGCAGCAGGGTGTCGGTAACGCCTGCGAAGATCTCCTCACTGATCTTCTCGTTGCTTTGCATTCGAGCGATGTAGCGTTCAATGGTTCGCTGAGTGACTTCGGTGCTTGGCTCCAAGTTCAGTGCGTACTGGATGTCGGTTCGGAACAGCAGTGCTTCGTGGGCCTGGGGGACAGTCCAACCTTGAAAGTCACGGATCCAGAGGAGCGCGATGATCGCGTGCAACTCAAAGGTTGGTCGTCCTTGATCGTCACTGAGATGCTCACCGACGAGGCCGATGGGCATCTGCTCCAAGAGCACGTCGCGAAGGAGGCCCTGCCATCCGTTGTCAATCATCTTTCGCCCCATGGGGCCGATGACGCCCTCGAACGGGTCGAAAAGTCTTTGCTGCGTAGGTAGTTCGATGGTTTTCACTGACTAACCGACCACTCGAAGAAAAAAGCTAAATCCAGACAGCAAAAGGTAACGCATCTCGCCCACGAAAGAAGCCGGTAGCATGAGACTTTTGTCGGGCGCGTCTGTTAAAGATCCATCCAGAACAGGATCTTTAACAAGATCCACTACGGTAAACCCGTTAGAACCGTTGGATGATGACAAGGGTGCCATCTGGCAGAACTATTTTGGCCCGACCAAGCCGGAAGGTGTCACGCGTGGCAACTGGATCCAGCCCCTCCCCGGCAAAGGCTTCATTGCATGCCTGCGACTCGGCAGCCCGCTCGAATCTTTCTTTGACTAAAGTTGGCGATCGAGTGCGGTCGAACTGCTGGAGTAACGCGAATATTCCTACGCATGGAAATGCATGAAGACCGTCAATCGGGGTATACTGTGGTTCGAACGCTGGGGACGCCGGCTGAATCATTGGCGACACCAAAGATTTAAGAGCCCACCACGACCTTCAAATCCATGCGAAGCGATTCTGAAAAGTAGCACTACCAACAACGGCATCAGACCATGAGCCCCCACCGACACATCCTCCTGAGCGGGCTCTTCATGGCCGCCTTGTTGGCATTCACGTCATCCGCCCAGGCACAAACCAAAACCACCGAAACGCCTGGCTCGCCGAGCGCCACCAGCACGATCCCTGGAAACCAACTCCCCGCGCCAGACCCCAAATTCGGTGGAACCATTGAGCGGAACGCGGCGCAGTCAAAAGCCTGGTGGGCGCCACGCGTGGTGCCGCCGAAGCAAGCACCGAATGTGCTGCTGATCATGACCGACGATGTGGGCTTCGGCGCGCCGAGCACTTTCGGCGGTGTCATTCCCACGCCCGCGCTCGATCGCATCGCCAACAGCGGGCTGCGTTATACGAATTTTAATTCCACTTCACTCTGCTCGCCCACTCGCGCGGCATTGATCACCGGACGGAACCATCATTCGGTGGGCTTCGGCGTCATTTCCGAACAATCGACGGGCTTCCCTGGCTACAACAGCATCATTCCCAAGGACAAGGCTACGATCGGTCAGACGCTGCTGGACAACGGATTTGCGACAAGTTGGTTTGGCAAGGACCACAACACGCCGACATTCACCGCTAGCCAGGTCGGCCCTTTCGACCAGTGGCCGATCGGTATGGGATTCGAGTACTTTTATGGGTTCGTCGGCGGCGATACCAGCCAATGGCAGCCCAATTTGTATCGCAACACGACGGCCATTTATCCCTACGTGGGCAAACCCGACTGGAACCTGACCACGGCCCAAGCCGATGACGCGATCGCTTGGATGAACCGTATCGACCAGATCGATCCCAGCAAGCCGTTTTTCTGCTACTACGTTCCCGGCGGCACGCACGCACCGCATCATGCGACGCCGGAGTGGATCAAGAAAATCGAGGACATGCACCTGTTCGATGAGGGTTGGAACGAACTGCGTCAAACGATCTACGCCAACCAGAAGAAGCTCGGCGTGATTCCCCAAAATGCTAAGTTGACGCCTTGGCCGGATGACCTTTTGAAGCGATGGGAAGAGCTCACCGTCGACGAAAAGAAGCTGTTCATCCGCCAGGTGAATGTCTACGCCGCCTATCTCGCCTATACCGATCACGAAATCGGCCGGGTGATTCAAGCGGTCGAGGACATGGGCAAACTCGACAACACGATCATCGTTTACATCAGTGGTGACAACGGCGGCAGCGTCGAAGGGACGCTACTAGGAACGCCGAATGAAGTCGCCTCGTTCAATGGGGTCGATGTTCCCGTCGATGTGCAGTTGGAGAAATTCTATGACGTGTGGGGCAGCGACGAAACGTACAACCACATGGCGGTGCCGTGGTCGTGGGCCTTGGACACTCCGTTCAAGTGGTCCAAGCAAATTGCGTCACATTTCGGCGGCATCCGGCAGGGGATGTGCGTCTCGTGGCCTGGGCACATCGACGACGAGGGCGGCGTTCGACATCAGTTCCATCATGTGATCGACGTCGTACCGACCCTCTTGGAGGTTTGCGATATTCCTGCGCCGCAAGAGGTCAATGGAATTCCACAGGCCCCGATTGAAGGGGTCAGCTTCGCCTACACATTCAAGAAGGAGAACGCCGACGCGCCTTCGACGCATAAAACCCAGTACTTCGAAATGATGGGCGACCATGCCATCTATCACGAAGGCTGGATCGCCAGCACGAAGGTCATCCGCCCGCCGTGGAAAATCGTCGGGCCGGTCAATCAGGATCCCTACGGCAACGTGACGTGGGAATTGTACGACCTCAGCAAAGACTGGACGCAGTTCCACGACGTGGCTGCCGAAAACCCCACCAAGCTCGCCGAGATGAAAAAGCTCTTCTTGCAACAAGCCGAGCAGTATCAGGTGCTGCCGCTCGATGCTTCGGTGGCGACTCGCTTAGTCTCACCGCGGCCGAACATCACCGCCGGACGCACCGAGTTTGTCTATCAATTACCGATGACGGGCATCCCTCAAGGAGACTCACCGCTAATCCTGAACACGTCTTACACCATCACGGCGGAAGTCGAAATTCCCGAAGGTGGCGCCGAAGGGGTACTGCTGACTTCGGGCGGACGCTTTGGCGGCTACGGGTTTTACCTGCTCAAAGGCAAGCCCGTGTTCCTCTGGAATCTGGTTGACCTGGATCGTCCACGCTGGGAAGGCGGCGAGGCAATTCCACCCGGCAAGCATACGCTCGAGTTCGAGTTCGAATATGACGGCCTGGGCGCTGGCACGCTGGCGTTCAACAGCATGAGCGGCATCGGCCGCAGTGGCACAGGCGTGCTGAAGGTCGACGGCAAAGCAGTCGCCACACGAAAAATGGAAAGGACCGTTCCACTGATCTTGCAGTGGGACGAGACTTTCGACATCGGTAGTGATACCGGAACGCCCGTTGACGACGCGGATTACAAAATCCCGTTCGAGTTCACCGGCAAGCTGAACAAGCTGACGCTGAAGTTGGATCGTCCACAACTGTCGGCCAGCGACATCAGAAAACTCGAAGCGGCGACGCGAAACAATCAGACGAGCGAGTAGTGAACACTCCCGCAGCAAGTGTTCGTGAAGGTAGCCCCGCGAAATTCGATACGGGGCGGCAGCACAAAGATCTCTCAACCGACGGAATTGAATTGATGAACAAAAATGTCTTGGTGCAGCTTGGCGTGTTTATCGCAATCTTAATTGCGCTCAACTTTTTCTTTCACCTGCACATTTCCATCATCGGCAGCTTGGTTTTGACCATTGGACTGTCGTTCATCATGAGACTACTTCAGCGATGACGTCACGCGAATACAGAATAAATCCCTCGCTCCATCTGGGGGTGCGAGGGGAAGGTCAGTAGCTTTGTCCCATCCAGACGGTAGACTGCCGTTCTGGACCGCAGCTCTGAATAATTTGGAGGTTGGCCGTTCCATCTATCTGGAGAAAGTGGTGATGTGAAGAACACGCGACACCGTTTAACGAGTTGGGCCCATGCAGGGCTGGCTGCAACCATCGTGCTGGGAGGCAACGCAGCGGCGTCTGCCCAGGACAAGCAACCCAATATCGTGGTCATCTGGGGAGACGACATCGGATGGAACAACCCGAGCTGTTACAACTCCGGCATGATGGGCTACAAAACGCCTAACCATCCGTAGCGCCGCGCTGCTGGCGATCACGATGACGCGGTGCGTGAGCAGGCCTACGGACCGGCTCAAGGTTTGTCGGACACCAAGGTCGGCAACTCCACCCAGGCGTTGTACGATGAGGCGAAGAAACACGGTTGGACCGTGATTCGCAACAGCGAATCAATAAAACTCGCTATTGGTAGTGGATTTTGTGAAAGATCCCATCGGCATAGGATCTTTAATAGGATCCACCACGCTAGTTATTGAATCGCTGTCACTTAGTATGCAGAATGATTGGAAGCAGATCTTTGAATTCGATCAGTAAGGAACGAGCTGAAAATAAGTGGCCGAACACTCCGCGGTCGGAATGGTCAACCGCGGAGCGTTCGGCCACAATATCAGACAGTCATTTCCTGCTCGTTCCTAACCCACGTACGATTTCCCTCCATTGGGTGCCATGCCTATGACCAGCGAGTCATCCAACGTTCCGAGCGATGTCTCGAGTCAGCTTGCGAGCACCGCTCCTTCGTCGCTGAGTCAACAAACGTGGTGGTATCGACCGCTGATTTGGGGCGTGCTGCTCCTGCTGCTCTACCTACTGCGTGATTTCTTCCTGATTGGATTCCTAACCTTTTTGCTCTGTTTCACTGTCCGCAGCCTGGTGGCAGCTCTCACACGTCGCGTCGATCCCAGCCGTGACGCCCGGCGGCTTGAATTAGTATTGACGCTCACGATCTTTCTATGCTGCTGTTTGATTCTCTACGGATTAGGTCGCTACTTCGTGCCCGAGGTAATTTACCAGGGCAAGAATCTGGCGGCTCAGCTACAAACATCAAGCGTAGAAAAGCTACAGAATTCCTTATTAACTCGGACCATCGGCACGTGGGAATTCGATCAGCAATTTGGATTGCCTGAAGACCAGCGTTATCAGCAGGGATTGAAACAATTTCAAACCGCCGCCCATAGCGATGAAGAACCGAGTCAATCTGGCCTAACGGACGAGACGCAGGAGCAAGCCGAGTTCGAGTCTGCAACGAAGTTGGCACTGGGCAAACACTGGTGGACCACCGATCCCCAGGCAGCCTGGATTCGCGAGCACGCGACCAACGATGGTCCGAAGGTTTTGACAGGAGTGGCAAAGCGGGTCGATGATGGTCTCAATTATCTCGTGAGACTCCCTATTCAGGTTCTCACTGCATTACTGTTATCCGTTTTCATACTGACCGAATGGGATGGTATGACGCGTGGCACCGCCAATCTACGCTACACGCGAGTCCAGCCGATCTATGACGAAGTGACACCTGGTCTCATTGCATTGGGAAAACTGATTGGCAAATCTTTTCAGGGGCAGGTACTGATTGCTCTGATCAACGCATGTTTGATGCTGTGCGCGCTATGGCTGATTGGAGTTGAGAATAAATTCGTGCTGGCATTGGTTATGTTTGTGTCCTGCTTTATTCCCGTCGTCGGTGTCATTCTGTCCGGCATACCAATATGCGCCGTCGCCATGCTGCAACCAGATGGCTCACTGTGGATGGTTTTGCAGGTGATGGTAGCCATTGGGTTCATCCATTTGCTCGAAGGAATGATCCTGTCGCCGCGAATCATTGGGAAGATCGGACACCTGCACCCGGTACTGGTAATCGTCATCTTGCTCGTCGCTGAAAAGTTCTTCGGCATGTGGGGGCTCGTGCTAGGAGTGCCCGTTGCGATCTACATCATTCGAGTTGTGATTCTCAACTCCCCCATCCCCGGCGTCTATGAGCCTGCGACACCAGCACCGCCGACGGCGATTTGAAATACGAAAGCACGGATATTGATGAGACTCTGGACTATTTTCCGTCGCCTCGGTGTCGCTTACTCACCGAATCCTCATGAGCGCCCGTTTCTGGAACGACTGCAGGTGGTCCACGAAGGCGATGTGACCGTCAAAGTTGCCGTACTGAGCAAGAAGGAGAGTCAGCGATTCTTCGGTGTTTCGATGGGGCGTCGGGGAATCCAACCGGTGTGGCTGGAAATTAGCAACCAAGGCGCAGGCCCTCTGTTTTTTGATCGCGTCTATCTTGACCCGAACTACTATCCACCGATTGAAGCGGCAATGGTCAATCACTTCGCGATTGCCAAGCGGCTCCTCGAATTTGGCGCCCTGGCGTGGTTCTTCTTTCCACTGCTGATCATCTTGCCATTGAAATACTGGAGTGCTCGCCGTGCCAATCGCAGGATGGACGCGTTCTTTCGCGAACACGCGTTGCCCATCGGTGCGATTGAGTCGGGAACAACCGCGAGCGGTTTTTTGTTTACGCTGATCGACGATGGTCAGAAAATAGTGCGATTGAGGGTTGTCAAGCCCGAAAAAACGCATGAGTTCGTACTCTCGGTTCCGATCCCCGGCATCACGGTTGACTACAAACACCGCCCGTTTGATGATCTCTACAAGACCGAGAAGCTGGTCGACTGTGATGAAACAACATTGCAAGAACGGCTGCGTCAGCAGCCCCGTGCAACTTGCAATCACTTGGCCACGCGAGAAGGCGATCCCGTGAACTTGGTCGTCATCGCTGACTTTCACACCATTTTGACCTCCTTCGGGACTCGCTGGGACGAGACCGAGACGATCACGCTGGCGACCTGCTGGAAAACCGCCAAGGCATTTTTGTTTGGATCTCACTACCGGTATTCGCCGGTCAGTCCGCTGTTCCTCGAAGGTCGCAGTCAAGACTTCGCTCTCCAACGAACTCGTCATTCGATCAACGAGCGATTGCACCTACGGTTGTGGCTGACACCGCTGCGCTATGACGGTCAACCGGTGTGGGTGGGTCAAGTCAGTCGTGATATCGGTGTCCGATTTACTTGGCGGACCTGGAATCTCACGACCCATCGGATCGATCCCGATGTCGACGATGCTCGCGATTATGTGATTGAAGATATTTTGGGCGCTGGTCATCTTCGGAAGATGGGCTACGTCGATGGTGTCGGCGAATCGGAGTCGACGTCGCCCCGACGAAATTTGACGGGAGACCCTTATGTCACCGATGGCAGCCGCGCCGTGCTCATCCTCTCGGCGGAGCAGACATCCGCGTCGTTCCTCAACTGGCAACCGCCCAAAGTCGTCGGCTAGCAGGAAATCGTCAGCGAGTTATCCGGCAGCGGGCAATCAGCACGGGCATCGACAAAACCGCCACTTGTCAGGTCCAAGCTGAGAACGCTGGTTTGAGTAATCAAGGTTGTTGACTTGCTTCCGCTGGTCGTCTTTTCGCTTTTGCACATGTCGGCGTACCGCCAAACAACGCCAATACCTGTATTGAAATCTTCCGAGGTGCAATCGGTGTAACGAGCGATGCCCCCATGGAATTCGATGTCAATTCGTGAGGGCCTGGCAACAGATCAATTTCTCCAATGGGCGTCGCGATGAGGAGCGTTTGATGGTTGGTCGGGTGATTCGGGATAGGAGGGCATGGATCGACCCACCCGTTCGTTTTGTAACGTCTTCGCTGGAATTGAGACACGAAGTGAGTCGATACTCAGATCAAACCCTGCCCAGAACATCGAGCTGGCAGGGGATCACACATGGGCAAGGGAGTGCCGATTATGTCGATTAAAAAGCGTTTGGCGGTAATGGCGGCGCTCGCGTGTCACTTCATTGCGATTGCACCCCAACAGAGTTTTGGACAGGCATTTGGAGTGGAACTCCAGGCCAGTATGCTGCCCGCTTCAGGCGGCATGGGGGGAACTGGTATCGCTCGCCCCCAAGATCTTCAAACGACTTTGGCCCTCAACCCGGCGACGCTGTCGCAATTCAAGGGGACCCAGTTCAGCTTCAGCGGCGGATGGGCCGAACCAACGATTAATCTGGAAAATACTGCGCCTCTGGCGGGCGGCACCATTCAGCCGTACAGTGCCAAGTCGCAACGCCCCGGTTCGATCGTCGGCAACATTGGAGTGACTCAAGACCTTACCGCACTCGGGCTACCGGCCACCGTGGGGCTGGGACTGTTGACTTCTTCCGGACTCGGTGCCAACTACAATCAGGACATTGCCAGCAACGGCACCGCGGCGGATATGCAAGTCTTGCAGACCGCCTTGGGAGTAGGGGTCGAATTGACCGATCGCCTTTCACTTGGTTTTCAGGGTACCGTCGGATCAGCCTCGATGGACGGCATCTTTGCTGGGACGAGTTCGTCCACCCCAGCCTATAACTTGCGTGCTGCATTGGGGTTGACCTACGAACTTCGGGAGGCCACGACGATCGGCGGCTATTGGCATACCAAGCAACAATTCAACTTCGTTGACTTTGTCCGGATAGGCGGACCAGGTCAGCCATTCCAGAACTTCGATGTATCGTTACCGAACAAGTATGGGCTCGGAATCGCGGATACTTCGCTGCTCGATGGCAAGCTGCTCGTCGCCGTCGACCTCCTGTATTTTAACTGGTCGGACACCGACTTTTTCGGTGCCATGTGGGAAGATCAATTTGCGGTGCAAACCGGTCTGCAATACAGAACCGATCGAGGAGCCAAATTCCGCGCTGGATATGTCTACGCAGAGAACGCATCGAGAGACATCGTTGCGCCAAGCTTCGGTCCAATCACACCTCAAGCAGGGGTCGACTATGTCCAAGCGTTATTCCCGAATATCAATCAACATCGGATCAGTGGTGGTATCGGCCTCACCGACATCTTGCCCGGAGTCGATCTCGATCTGTTCGCCGGTGGCATGTTCCGAGCGTCGCAAACATTTGGTGCGACGACCGGCTCGGTGGAGAGCTACTGGGTTGGTTTCGGAACGACTTGGCGGTTCGGGCGTGGTGGTTGCGAACACGTCGCCGCGCCGGTGAGTTGGTGATACGGTTCCGGTTGGTGATTTGGTCACAGCTGAGCAACCACAAAAGGCCGGGCCGTTGGCCCTACCGATTGATGGTGAATCCTATCCCCAGGGCGTTGCCCTGGGCTGGGTAAACTGACGGGGCTTTGCCCCGAAAACAGGCATCACAGCGTAGCCCCGTGAGGGGCGGCAGGCCTGCGAGGGGCGGCAGGCCTGCGAGCTGGCTGCTCGGTTCGGGTTTTGCTGCCGCTCTTAGTGATGAAAGCCAGACGCTTCATCGGCAGTCATCAACGCGTGTACCGAATGCTTCTCGAAGAAGTCAATTGCTCGTTTCATGTCATCGAGTAAGAGACCGGCCAAATCGCGGCTAACTCCGTGACGAACGAGTATCCGTTGGATCACCAGATTTTGACAGTTGGCGGGCATGGAATAGGCCGGTACCTGCCACCCGCGCGCCCGAAGCTTGTCAGCAAGAGCGTAGAGCGTATAGTTTTTCGCCTGTTCGTCTTTCAACTTCCAGCAGATCGCCGGAATCCCCTTGTCCATCTCGCCACCATAAATGATTTCGAATGGCCCCAATTTTCCGATCTCATCGGCGAGGAATTGAGCGGTTTCGTAACAAGCGGTATGGACCTTGCGATACCCTCCCTTGCCCAGACGCAGGAAGTTGTAGTATTGAGAGACAATCGAACCTGCGGGCCGGGAGAAATTCAGCGCGAAATCGATCATGTCACCGCCGAGATAGTTGACGTGGAACACCAGGTCTTTGGGAAGATCTTCCTTTTCACGCCAGATCACCCAGCCGACGCCCAGGGGTGAAAGACCGAACTTGTGGCCCGATGCATTGATGGACTTGATCCGCGGAATGCGGAAGTCCCAGACGAGATCGGGAGAGCAGAACGGTGCCAGAAACCCGCCGCTGGCACCGTCGACATGCATGGGGATATCGAGGCCTGTCTGGGCCTGAAGTTGGTCAAGGGCTGCGGCGACCTCGGCAACCGGTTCGTACTCGCAGGTGAAGGTGACGCCGAGCGTGGGCACCACGCCAATCGTGTTCTCGTCACACCGTTTCAGCACTTCTTCGGGCGACATGATTAAGCGATCATTTTCCATCGGGATTTCACGCAACTCGATATCCCAATAGCGGGCAAACTTGTGCCAGCAAATCTGGACCGGCCCACAGATCATATTGGGTTTTTCGATCGATTTTCCAGCAGCCTTCTGTCTCGCACGCCAGCGCCATTTCATGGCCATTCCGCTGAGCATGGCCGCTTCGCTGGAACCCGTGGTCGAACACCCCATCGTATTGGCCGCTGCCGGCGAATTCCAAAGATCGGCCAGCATGTGGACGCAGCGAGACTCAATTTCGGCGCACTGAGGGTACTCGTCTTTGTCGATCATGTTCTTGTCCATGCACTCGTCCATCAGGGCGCGGACTTCGGGTTCCGCCCATGTCTGACAGAACGTGGCGAAATTCTGTCGCGCGTTCCCATCAAGCATCAACTCGTCACGCACCACGGTGTACACGTGCCGCGGATCATGCTCGTGCTCCGGCATCTTGTACTTCGGCATGCCAACCGACAGATCGCTCGATGCGTAAATGTCGTCGGTGAAACTCTCGCGAACGGAATCTTTTTCATGGAGGGGCATCTGGCTATCCTTCAAGGAGAAAACATTTGGTCATTTAATCGTTCTTAAAATCGGGTGCGTGGCTGGACGAACCAAAAATCCTTCTGCGGCCATCGGAACTTGCAGTTTGTCTCCTTCGGCGGGCCGCAAGGACTCGTCTCGAGACAAAATAGACGCACCCATCGCCAACATCATCGGCACAATGGCGGTCCCAGAACGCCAGTTGTGATGGATCTTCACGAATGAGGTCGGCAGCTTCGTGTATTCTAGCGGGAAAGTACAGATCGAAACCCTTTGACCGCTATCAACAGTGGCCTGAGGCCGTGGTTCTACTTTCCCTCGGTGGGTCAACCGGGTAGAATTCCGCTCACCTAGTCTTCCTTTCGACGACGAATATGCTGCCTTTGATGCCTGCATCGAGTTGCTTGTCCTGATTCCGCCGCATAATGCTCTGCATCTTGTTGGCATTGTTTATGCTGCCAAGTATCGATGCGACAACAACGCGGACGCAGGTCGCCGTGGGGACACGGGACACTGCGGAGCGACAGCCAGAGTTAAACCGAGAGACGGGACGGGAGCGTGCCCTGTTCGACAGGGCGCAGCGAGTTAAGCGGGGCACGGGATAGCCAGTGAATCGCGGGTCGCACGTCCAGAAGAACGTCAATCATCGAGAATTTCCGTGAGCGGTCGTGGGGCATCGTCGGGGAAATGGATCACGGGCACCGATTCGTTATTAGCATTCCGGTACCAGTAAACGTCTTGGTTCGCTCGGCGATGCCTCGACCTGGGCGCAGTGTGGTCAGTAGCTCTCTCGCAAAGAAGAAACGGTCACTCGGTCCGCTCTTTTTGTCTCCCTCGTCCGTGTTGCGCGTGCTCACTTCCAGGCACCGGTACAGCTGATTCCTTTCTATTCCAGAATACCGATCTATGACGACGCAAAATCCCCCATCTTCGACCAGCACGCTCATCCACGACTTGGTCGCTGGTCTAGTTGTCTTCCTCGTCGCCTTGCCACTCTGCCTGGGTATCGCCTTGGCGTCCGGTGCCGAGCTGTTTTCCGGGCTGCTGGCGGGCATTGTCGGCGGGTTAGTCGTGGCCGCCATCAGCGGTTCGCACACGAGCGTTAGCGGCCCGGCGGCCGGATTGACTGCGATCGTAGCTGCGCAGATTGTGACGCTGGGGTCGTTCGAAGCGTTTCTGTTAGCGGTCGCGATCGCCGGTTTGATTCAAATTGGTTTTGGCATCGCAAAAGGAGGCGCACTGTCCGCGTTTTTCCCTTCCAGTGTCATCAAAGGCCTGTTGGTTGCCATTGGTGTGATCCTGATCTTGAAGCAAATTCCCCACGTCTTGGGTCACGACCTGGATCCCGAAGGCGACATGTCGTTTTTCCAACCGGACAAAGAAACCACCTTTTCGGAACTCTACGCAACGATCGCGGGCAGCATCCATGTCGGAGCGATGGTGATCGGTCTGCTATCGGTCGCGCTTCTCTTCTGCTGGGATCGCATCGAGGCGCTGAAGAAATCGATGGTGCCCGCACCGCTGTTGGTTGTTTTGATGGGTGTGGCGTTGAGCGCCTGGTTCGGTGGTTGGGGTCCCACGTGGGCGATCGGTACGGAGCACTTGGTTGAAATTCCAATTGCCAAGACTGTCGCCGAGTTTGCCGGTTTCTTGAGACTTCCTGATTTCAGTCAGATCGGTAACCCAGCAATCTACCTCGCGGCCGTCACGATCGCCGTGGTGGCTTCGCTGGAGACCCTCTTGAACCTCGAAGCGGTCGATAAGATCGATCCACAAAAACGTCATTCACCGCCGAGTCGTGAATTGGTGGCCCAGGGCTGTGGCAATCTCGTTTGTGGATTGATTGGTGGATTGCCCATCACCTCCGTCATCGTGCGCGGCAGTGTGAACGTCAATGCGGGCGGCAAGACGAAAATGGCGGCGATATTCCATGGTCTGCTCATCTTGCTCAGTGTGGCATTGCTGCCGCAGTACCTGAACATGATCCCGCTCTCGGCACTCGCGGCGATCCTGTTGGTAACGGGTTTCAAACTGGCCAGTCCAACGTTATTCAAGCAAATGTGGGACGAAGGACGCTATCAATTCATTCCCTTCATCATCACAGTCGTCGCGATTGTGATGACGGACTTGCTGATCGGGATTCTGATCGGGTTGGGCATCGCGATTCTGTTCATTCTCAACAGCAACCTGCGACGTCCCATTCGCCGCACGGTGGAATCCCGACTCGACGGTGACGTCACTCACCTGGAACTGGCCAATCAGGTCAGCTTTCTCAACCGCGCAGCGATTCAGGGTATTGTCGACGAAGCCAAACCAGGCAGCAGGTTGACGATTGACGCCAATCAGTCTGACTACATCGATCCCGACGTACTGAGTCTGATCCGCGACTTCGCCAATAGCACAGGTCCGGCCCGTGGCGTGCTCGTCAACTTGGTCGGATTCAGGCCCAAGTATCACATCGAAAACAGTGTTCAGTTTGCCGACTACACCACCCGCGAGGCTCAGGACAACATCACGCCTGACCGAGTGATTGAAATCATGCGTGAGGGCAACGGGCGATTTATCGAGGGCAATCGACTGATTCGCGATTTACGGTATCAAGTCGGCGCGACGGCAGAGGGACAGAATCCGTTCGCCGCGGTCTTGAGCTGCATCGATTCGCGTGTGCCCACCGAACTGGTATTCGATTTGGGTGTGGGTGACATTTTCAGCGTGCGTGTGGCCGGTAATGTGATTGGTACCAAATCACTTGGTAGCCTCGAATTTGGCGTCGGTGTGGCCGGTGTGAAGTTGGTTGTTGTGCTCGGCCATACCCGCTGCGGCGCGGTGACCTCGTCGGTGAACCTGATCTGCAACCATCAGAGTGCCGAGAGCGTGACCGGTTGCGAGCACTTGCAATCGATCGTCAACGAAATCGCACCGAGCATTGGGGGCCCCGGCATTTCGGGCCATTCCGGTGACTCCCTCAAGCGACTTGATTCCGCCGAACTCGACCAATACGTCGACAGCGTTGCCAAGCGAAATGTGCTACACACCGTCGACGAGATACTCCGGCGCAGTACAGTGATTCGCCGGGCTGCCGAGAGCGGTCAGATCAAAGTGGTGGGTGCCATGTACGATGTCAAGACAGGCGTCATCGTCTTCCTCGGGGATGAGTTCATTGAGCCCGCGGGTGAGCCTTCTCGTAAATCGCTCGAAGATTCGTCGCGCTGACATGCGTATAAATTTGTGTGGTTGTCAACGATTTATGTCCTAGCAACTCCTGCACGCTGCGGATGTCGGCACCCCGATCGAGCAGATGAGTGGCGAACGAGTGCCGCAGTGTGTGCGGGCTGGTGCGGGTATCGAGATCGGCCGCAGCAATGTACTTGTCGAGCATGCGACCCACGCTACGGGTTGTCAAAATGTTGCCAAAGCGATTGACGAACACTGGGGCCGCCTGGCCGAGCAACTCGGTCTTAGCTGAACGGGTGCGCCGCGCCGCATAGGTGCGGATCGCTTCGATGGCGTACGATCCGAGGGGACTGATCCGCTCCTTGCGACCCTTACCGCGCACCCGTGCGATGCCCTGCGAGAAATCCAGGTCACCATCACGCAGTCCAACCAGCTCACTGACCCGCAGGCCAGCTGAATACGTTGTTTCCAAGATCGCCCGGTCGCGTAGACCAGCAGGGTCATGTGCCGAGGGGGCCGTCAACAGACGGCCAATTTCCTCATTGGAAAGAACCAGCGGCAGTTTGCGGTTTTGACGTGGGTTGCGCAGCGGCTTGGCAGGGTTCGATTTCGTCGTGCCTTCACGCATTGCAAATTTGAAGAAACTCCGCAGCGATGCGAGCTTTCTCGAGATCGTACTCTTGGCATAGTCCGCTTGCTGCAGAGCAGATTGAAATTGACGCAGGTGCGAGGGCGTTAACGCGTCAACGGATGTCCCCGCATCATCACTACCGCCGATCCACTGGGCGAACCCGAACAGATCTTCCCGGTAGGCTTTGATTGTCAGGTCCGATGCATTGCGTTCGGTGGCCATGTATCTCAAAAACCGAGTAATCGCCGATGAGAGAGTGGCGCGGGGCACTACGCGAAATCATCCATCGAGATGCTGTCGAATTCTTCGCTGGCGTCGACTTCGTCGTACTCGGTGAATACGGATTCACGGATTTTGCGAGACAGCATGGCCGCGTCGTACCAGGAAAAATCCAGCTCAGGATTGGCTGCGAAACGGGCCAGCTGCCGCAGCGTTTCGTCACGATTTTCATCATCGAACAAAAAGATGAATTTCTCTTCGCCTTTGACTAAGGCCATCACGTTGACTTCCTTTTCCATCTTGTCTCTCGTCCTGAGTAGGGGGGGCCGGCGGCGGGGAGGCTGCTCACTGGTAGTGATCTATCGGCACTTCGGTCGACGTCAATTGAGGTTGCTTGGGCAGGGAACGTGCCGAGGAGGCAACAATTCGACTACGGCCGCCCGACAACTGGCCCCACCGGAACCATCCCGCCATTCGGCACAAACTCGCCGACCGAGCGAATCAGCAGGAGCCGCAGTGTCCGATTGGCTCTCACACCATCAACACGGGATGATTTCCACAGGCCTCGCGTCCCAATTGACGCGGACTCAAGTGGTTTTCGATGGCAGCCGACGGCACCGTGAACGCTATTTTTCCTGCACGTTTGCTGGACGCTGAGGAGCCGTCGCGACGCGTGCGTTCATCACCGATTCGTCGAAATGCCCGGTCGGAGGCAAACGAACCGGACGCAATTGTTTCCGGGCGAGCTGTTCGCGGTCGTGCCGAGCTCCACGGAACGTTTCGGGGACAAATGCCGCCGGGGACGGCCCCACATGAACGCTCGATGCGGCATTCGATTGGACGCTCTGTTGGCGGCCGGAACGGTCCGGTGGTGGGCTGATCGCATATCCCATGCGATTGATCCCCATCGAAAGGTCCGCCCATCTGGCGGGCTTATCGATCGCACTCGAGGATGCCGGTGAATCGCCGATCCCGTGAGGCATTCGCAGACGAACGGATGTGATCGGCGACAGCGGCGTGATGCGGGAGGCGGATGTTGGATTGGCGGTCGACTGCGGGAGTTTCTCATCGGCGGCCAACGGCGCGCCACATGCGAAACACATCGCTCCTCCGAAGAAGGCACGAGCCAACACCATTTTGACGCGTTGACAGTGACAGTTGGGATGGTGTGAATGATTCATGAACGGGTCCCTCAGGTGACAGCACAAACATCGGCGATTGCCTCGGTGCTTTGATCTCATCGGATCGAGCCGGGGGAGGATCATGCCGATTCTGCCGATTGTCCTGCGTGATTGCATATCAGACACGGATCGACCCGCAAAACCCGCACAGATTAACGCTCTGTCGCTCGGGATACCGGATTTGTTACGACAACGTATCCGTCGCGATCCCACGCATCTTTTGCCATCCAGTTTCACGCCAAAATCGTGAAACGGCGATTGTTTCGATCCCGGTATCGCCCTTCCCATCTCTCTCCACACCCAATCTTTCACTCGTGATTCCAACTCGATTAACACGTACGATTTTGTGGGAGATTTTGCGAATCTTTGTGATCGCGTTGGTGGTGCTGACGACCATCATCCTGTTGATCGCAGTGGCCCGTGAACTGATTCGCAAGGGACTCGGCCCGATGGCCGTTCTGCATTTGCTCCCCTTCGCGATACCGATTTCGCTGCAGCACGCAGTTCCTGCGACAGCATTATTCTCGGTCTGTTGTGTGTACGGCCGAATGGCGGCGGACGGGGAGATCAGCACAGTGAAATCGTCCGGCATCTCGCCGCTGCGGCTGCTCCAACCAGCATTCATGTTTGCGGCCCTGCTCAGTCCATTGGCGGTCTACTGCAGCGACACAGCCGTGTCCTGGGGGAAACCCGGGGTGAAACGGGTCGTGCTGCTGTCGGTCGAAGACATTGCCTACAAGGTGCTCGAATCCCAACATTCATTCACCTCTGATCACGGATTTTCGATTCATGTTCGCGAAATCAAAGACAGACGGATGATTTCGCCAACGGTGATCGTGCGGGGACGGGGTGACGAGGCGTTCGAGGTCACCGCGAGCGAGGGACAACTCGTGATGGATGAGGAGCGTCAAGCGCTGGTACTCAAACTCGTCGATAGCAAAGTTGTCCGGGGGCGTGGTTTCGGCGGCACGTTGCCCGGTGAGTCCACCTTTGAGATCCCTCTGGGCAATACGTTGGCTGACGAGGATCCGTCGATTAAAAGCCCGAGTGAGCTACCGTTGCGGCTGATTCGCCGGCAGAAATCACATCAACGCGAGGCGACCCACGCAGCGGTTGGACAATTAGCCGCGTTCACCGGATTCGCCCTGCTGCAATCCCGCCCCGAAACGATCGGTGGGACCAAGGCACAAAGCATCCATGCGGCACTCGACGCCAGCCAAACGAGATTGACACGTTTGAAAACTGAGCCCTGGCGTCGCTGGGCCGAGGGCTTCACCTGCTTCTTTTTCGTCTTCGTCGGCGCCCCACTGGCAATCCTGGCGAAGACCAGCGACTACTGGACCACGTTTGGAATGTGCTTCCTACCCATCATCTTGATCTACTATCCGCTGTTTCTGCTGGGGCTCGATCAAGCCAAGTCAGGCGACTTGCCGCCCTATGGTGTGTGGACGGGCAACATCGTGCTGGGGAGTATCGGCGCCATCCTGCTGGTCAAGGTACGTCGATATTGAAGATCGTTCCCGCACCTCGAGATCGAAATCCAGTACCTCTGCCCTACCCCGAACCTTAGGAACGAGCGGAGAATTACTGTCTGAAATTGTGGTCGAACGCTCCGCGGTCGAACGCTCCGACCGCGGAGCGTTCGGCCACTGATTTTCCGCTCGTTCCTTGCTGCGCGCGACCGCACCCGCCCCTGACGTTCGTCTGGAGCGGGTGCAGCGGTACCTGGTAAATTGTCTAGCGTCTGGCAAATTGCCTAGCGTTCGGGATGAACGCCCGACGACTACTCTTTCGGCAAACCGATTGCGAACAGTTTGTCCTTGGTGCTAATGAAGATGGTTTCATCAGCTGCCACAGGAGTACTGTACACGCTGCTGCCCATGTTGATCTCTTCGATCGGTTCCTTGTTCTCAGCCCCCAACTCAAACACGCAGACGTCGCCGTCCTCGTCACCGATGTAGACTCTGCCATCGGCGATCAAGGGGCTGCCCCAACTCTGCGCGAACATGTCGTAGGTGAAATGGACGATCGGCGTGCCGTCGGGGCTGCCTTTGGCATCGAGGCAGTGCAGCAGTCCGGAAAAGTCGGCGATGTAGAGCACGTCGTCCTTAATCGCTACGGTTCCACAGCTGCGGTGCATCTCTTCTTCAAAGTCAATCTCGCCATCGCCATTTTGATCGGCAAGTGAATAGTGCCATACGACAGCCGAGTTGGGATTATCGACGGCCGCTTCTCCCTTCTCGGGTTCGACAGCTTGAATTCGCTTGCGTGGGATCGGGGTGCGTTTGCTGCCTTCGATCTTGACGGCGAGTTGCGGTGAGACGTCACCGCGTTTGGTCGGATCGATGCACCACAGGTGCCCCTCGCCTTCGCCGTGCTCGGGGTCTTGCCCGACGGCAATGTAGACCAATCCATCGTAAGCGACAGGCGTCGCGATCAGGTTGTTTCGCGTGCCTTCGCCGCCGAGAACCCACTTCGATGTCTTGGGATTACAGTCAAATTGCCAGAGCGCTTCGGGATTTCCATCCTTGCCGCCATCGGCACGGAAACTGTAAAGCACGCCGTCACCACCGCAGAACAGGACTTGAGGCACGCCTCCGAAGACTTCCACGGTGGGGCTGGACCACTGTCCGTGCAGAATATTGCTGCCCGGTGAACGATCCGTCCACAGCACTTCGCCTGTGTTCTTGTTCATGCAGATGAAGCTCGGGGCTTCCGGGGCAGGCAGGTTAATGTGCGATTCGTCGATACCGTTACTTGTGTTGACGAATAAAAGATCCCCGTAGCAAGTCACGCTGCAGGAGCACATGTTGTGCTGGCTGACGCCGAGTTCTTCCATCATGTTAAACACCCAGATCACGTCCGCATCTCGTTTATCGTTGACTCCGAGCGTCTTGAATACGGAAATCTTGGGGCCCATTAACTTGATCGAGAGCTCTCGCTTGGCACCGCCGAAGGTGCCGGTTGCCTGCCAAGATTTGTTGGCCGCGACCGACTCGATTTTCACGTCGTTACCCGCTTCGCTGCCCGCACCGGCGAGCAGCTTTCGCATCGGCTCGCTGAGCTGCCCCTCACTGAGCATCTGGAGCGTATCCTCGAAATCGTTGTTGTCGCCGCTGTCGGGAAGATCGGCCACTCGGGCTGGCTCGGGATCGACAATGCCATCATCTTCACCATCGTGAAAACCTTCGGTATCAGCACAGCGAACTTCCCCGCGACTGGTCACGAACCACACTCGATTGCCCTCGACCATCGGGGCACAGCAAAGTCCTTGCAGAGGCCAGTCATGGACACGGCCGGTGATCAGTTTCTCACTGCTATGCTGCCATAGGAAATCGCCGGTCTCCTCGTCAAAGGCGAGCATGCAGCCCAAATCGACGCTCGAGGGATAGCGTTCGAGGTAACCGGCACCGTTATTGGTGCCGACGAATACCTTGCCACCGGCCACGACGGGGTTCCCGTAGGTTTGGCTGCCGAGTTCGGAGAACCAGCGGATGTTTTCCGCATCCTCGTCATTCCACTCGCCGGTGCGCCGATCGAAATCACCAACGTTCCACGATGCGGGCAGATTCTTGACATTCGGCACGTTGTTGCGAGCTCGCGTTCCGCCCCACTGTGGCCATTCTTTGCCTTCACTGAGCACCGTTTCGGGTTGGATGAACTCCTGCACAGGACTGGCGTCGGTATTGTTTTTCTCGCCGGAATCGACATCCGGAGCAGCCGCTGTCGTGCTGACCAGAGTCACGGGTGCCACCATGCTGACTGGCGGATTGCAACCCGCAACGAGCACGGTCGTGATCGCCCCCAGCACGGCGGACATGAACATCAATAACAAAGCTGTAGTTTCGGTACGGACCATATCGGAGTGGGGAGGTGAGGGGGGAGACGGGACTTGGGAGAGGGGGGAGTAGGGAAGCCAGGAGCTAGTTCTCGGTGACCTCGAGGTTGTCGATCGCAAATTCAGCGACTTTGGCGTTGCCGTATAACCCGGGGCTGGCCGACATCACAGGCGAATGATCTTTTGCGGTGATTGTCCAGTCGTCGGGCTCGTCTTCGCCGCGCACCCAGACTTTGCCTTGCAGCACGGCGACGGCGTTTTCACCACTGCCTTCGATCTGCGCCCGCAGCTTCATGCGATACCAACGATCGGGTTCCCATGGGAAATCGATGGTTTCCGCCATCCGCAACTCGGGGGCCCAGCAGCGGATCTGCAGCTGCTGGCTGTTGCCCATCATGTCGAGGGCATAGCCGTTGGCGGTCAGACCGATATCGGGCATTTGGTCGCCGTTACGCTCGGCGCGAACGTCCGCAGCGATCGTATAGTTGGACAACTCGCTCGACCCCATCCACGCGCGGCTGCGGGCACCCTTCGGAATGGTGCTAACTTTCACGAGGGCCTTCGAACCATCGACGGTCCGGATTTGGTGTCGATAGCGAGCACCAATCCAGGTCAACGGCGGATCGGAGAGTTCGTCAAAGGTGAATTTCCACGGCAGCGGCGGTACGATCCGCACCCGTGTCGAGCCACTGACATCGCCGACCGTTGCGGTAATCGTCGCGGCTTGGTGGTCCGCGTCACTGTTCGCGGTGAACGTCGAACCGTCCATGCTGCCCGAGCCGCTGACTGCATACGTGATTTCTTCGGCGTCAGGCGTCGCCAGAGGTTGGCCGAGGGCGTTGAAGAGACGGATCGACATCTCGGCTGATTCGCCAGGCTGCAGCAGCAATTCGCCGGGCGTGACAAGCAGTTCAGCGGGCTGGGGATTTTGCTCCGTGGGAGTTTCACCGACCAGTTGTTCAGCCAGACTCTCCGGTTTTTGGGTCGCGGTGTCGTTGCCCACGCAGTACAGCGCCGAGGTCCCCTGGAAGTACAATTTCGCGTCCGCGACGATCGGCGATCCGTAGAACGCTTCATCCCGCAGTCGGCCCTTATTGAGGAATTCAACGCCATCGTCGGTGATTTCGAGAATCGCCCAGCGTCCGTTTTCAGTCAGGACGTAGATTTTCCCGTCAGCGTATAGAAGGCTGGGCCACTGTTTTCGGTCCCCAATCGCAATCCGCTCGGCGATCATGTCACCCGTGGCGGCATCGATCACCCATAGTTTGCAGCGGTCATCGACGACGTAGAGCCGACCATCGACAATGATCGGAGCACTGCGGCCGACGACCAGTTCATCCAGTTTCCAGACTTCCTTCGCAGTCGTCGCAGCGCCGGTCCCCGAAATCTCCAGGGCCACGATCGCACCCATCGAGCGACCGCTCATGTTTTCTTCGCTATGCGTGCCATAGACTCGGTTGCCGTGCACCAATGGTGTGGCGAAAAGCCCACGGCGCGAGAGATCGTAGTGCCAAAGAGCTTTCCCGGTGCGCGGCTGGAATCCCCAAAGCGCCCCATCGCCCGCACCGATGATCAGCTGCCGTTGACCGTCGATCGTCGTCAGTGTCGGAGCGGAGTAGGTGGTGTCATCGGGTAGATCGCGAGTTCCCGAGAACCACACGACTTCGCCCGTCAGCTTGTCCATGGCGATCAAACGGTGGTTCGGCTTGGAAGCCTCGCCCCAATTGATGATGACACCGCTGATGATCACCAGATCTTCGTGAATGACGGGGAAGTTCGTCCGCCCACCATACGTGCTGAGCATCCCGAATTGCTCGTGCAGCGGTTTGCTCCAGATCGTTTCGCCGGTCTTGCCATTGATGCATAGAAACAGGTCGCAAACGCCGAGCACATAGACATTGCCCGTTTCCGGGTCTGCCACCACGCTGCTCCAGCCCACACGGGTGTTGGGAACGTCTGACATCCAGACGTTGAACTTGTTTTCCCACAAGGTCTCGCCCGTTTCCGCATCAAGGCAAACGACCATTTGCCCTTCGTCAACGGTGTCCCGATCCGATCGCGTGGTCATGTAAAGACGCCCGTCCATGACCACCGGGGTGCTGCGGGCACCGAGATCATCGCGTTTCCACAATAGATTGCTACCGTCGCCGCCGGCTGCATCCCAGTCGTCCACCAATCCCTTCGCATCGGCGGTGCCGTCGAAGTGGGGACCGCGCCAATACGTCCAATCTGCATGCGATTCGGCCGACGCAGTGCTAGCAAAGGCACACAACAACAATGCAGCTAAGCAAACGGGTAACAGAAATCGACTCCGTTCAGGGTCGTCGGAGTGAGAAATCGTCACGGTCTGGTGGGACATCAATGAAACCAGTGAGAGGGGAACGACGGTGGGAGATTTCGACAGCAGGGCTGATGGCACATTTTAACGGCTAGTCAAAACGAACGGGAAGTACCGATTCGCCTCAGAATGCGGTTTTGGCAAAACAGTGCGGCAATCACCCATCAAGCCAACACCTCGTCCGCGGGATCGAACTCGGGATGACAAACAATCAGCACCCGCATCTCGCCGATCGCACGGTGGACAACACCGGGCGGAATCGCCACCGCCGTCAGGGGGGACACAGGCGTCCGTACCCCATCGAGTTCGATGGCTGCGTCGGCATCACACTCCAGAATCACGTAGACCTCGGTGTGATGCTCGTGATGATGCGGATGAGCACTGGCCACGATATCCGTCAAATGCAGGGTTCCGGGGAACTCAGCGAAGTCGCCCAGGGCCCGGCGGGCCGACCCACAGGGGCAAGCAACCGGTGCAATCGCGGTCAAGTCGACAATTTGCGGCTGAGCCATGGAGAGCGAACGATCGGGAAAAGGCAGGCAATCTGAGTTTCACGGGTCGTGAAACGGCGGGAACGGTAGTCTACACCGATTGTATGAATTATGGAAACCGATTGTTCGCTACCACGCGACCGATCCCGAAATTAGACCGAGACGGTACATCCGTAAAAGCTTAACAAGCGAAGAAAAAGCGGGCCTTCGGCTATTTTCCAACGGTGCCCTCGCCGATATCTCCTTGTGTCCAAGGGACGCACCACACCTCACTCAGCTTCTCCAAGCCTGTGAGGCGTCTGTGAGTCGCCTGGAACAGACCCAAACGTGCTGACAGCGGATGTCGGCACTAGACAGTAACCCCAGTGAGATGAGTGAAGCCTGAGAGAATCACTCGAAGACAACTGTCTTCGAGGCGGTTTGGTCAATGTGAACTGAACGAAGTCAGCGGGCCGGGTGTCCGCACCTGGTTCGTGTGTGTTCACTAAACGACTTCGGGAAATGATCGTCGGCGACTTCGTCCGACGACCGCGTCCCCCAGTCACCCAACCGGATGATCGCACGGTTTCGCAGACCACTTGGTGACCTGCGTTTCCAACCCCGCAAATTTCTAGAGAGGGAGATTGATCTCCATGAAGCGGACAATCCTAACATTAACGATGGTTTTGGCGAGTTCAGTTTGTAGCCAAGGTTATGGCTTTGACCTACTCGACCGAATGCTCGGCATGAAAGGCTGCGGCAACTCGAGCTCTTGCTGCGAAGCCCCATGCGATGATAATACCTGTTGCGAACCAGCCTGTGGATGCGAATCCACCGGCTGCGGATTGACAAGCTGCGAACCGGCCTGCGGCTGTGAATCAAAAACCGGAAGCTGCCTTACCGGCTTGTTTGACCACGGCAAAAACGAATGTGGATGCGAATCTGCATGTGAGATTCCTTGCGAACCCGCCTGTGGCTGTGAATCGAAGCACGGTTCTTGCCTGACGGGCTTGTTCGACCACGGCAAGAATTGCTGCGAACCAGCGTGCGGATGCGAATCCACACTCTGTGGCGATACGAGCTGCGGTTGCGAAACCGTTTGTGCAGACCCCTGCTGTGACAGCCAAGGCTGTGGCATCAAGAAAGGCTGTGCTGGCGGTTTGCTCAGCAAACTCTTCAACAAGAAGAACAAAGGCTGCTGCGACGCCCCTTGCGAAGTTGCTTGTGGCTGCGAAACGATCTGCGAAGCACCAGCTTGCGATAGCTGCTGCGACAGCAAGAAAAAGTGCGGCCTGCTGAGCAAAATGTTCGGCAAGCTGAGCTGCAAGAAAGACAACAGCTGCGACTCGGGCTGTGACAGCTACACCTCGGCTGGTTGCGGATGCGGAACACCTGTTTCCGTTCCTTACGCAGCACCTGTCGAAGTTCCTGCAGCAGAACAATCCGATGCCATGCCACCTGCTCCTATCGTGGACCCAAGTGCCAGCATCTCCCGTAATCGTCGCGTCATTCAGGCCAGTGCCAGCTACGCTCGATAGTGAACTTGTTCACTAAAAAGCGAAAGTAACACTGCGTCAAACAGACGTGACCACATCAACGCCCCAGAAGAAGGAAACTTCTCCTGGGGCGTTTTTTTTCGTATCTGCTGAAGTCGACCTTGGCCCGTTTCCCAGGCGTATCCGGTGGAATCGCACCGGGCGTCCTGCATGCGAGTTTTTTGCTGACACACACTCGTTCACGATTCGCTCGCCGAGCACTTGGACAGTGCAGAAATCGAACTACGGCCCGACAACCGTTGCCGAAACCTTCAATCGCAGCGAACGCAACATCGCCAAGTAATGATTGACCAGCCCGCTCGCATTCAAATTTGACAAGTCGTTAATGTCGAGTGCCAGGCACTCCGGCCCAGTCGGCGCGCCCGTTGTGGGGTCCAATGCAATCCAACCATCCTCCGTCTTGGCAGTCACCCAGGCGTGGTACACGAATCGATGTGATCGCGGAGCTCGGGCGGACGCGGGAGTCGCCGCCGAGGTGCCTTCGTCCAACTCGCCGGGGAGATAACGCAGTCCCAACGCTAGTCGCGCGGGAACGTTGTTGGCTCGCAACATCGCCATCAGCAAGATGGCATGCTCGGTACTGTCAGCAAGACTCGATTGAGCGATCGCGCCCGCCGGGCGGATCCCCGCGGACAGCGGCACAACGGATAACAACGAGTGGACAATTCGGTTCAATTCGTCCGCTTTCTCCTGGTCGCCCATACCCGCCATCGAAGCGGCTACTTTGAGTACCTCCCTGACGCCGGCCGAACGGTAATTCAACACCGGCGTTTCCGCCAAATCAGCAAGCTCGACGGGCGAATCGTATCGCGGCGAGAGACCGTCAAACTTCGCCAGTGAAATCGACGGTCCCGCCATGACCACTCGTTGGTGTGAGGCGTCGATCTTCTGTACATATTGTCGAGGTGCCGCCGAGATGCCTGGCCAAGTCGATGTCGTCGAGGCCAGCGATGGGGGGGACTGTTCCACCTCCAACGACAACAAGCTGAGCGGACCGGATCCGATCGGTTTCCCGGGCACATCAACAACGATGGGGTACTGTTGCTGAAACAATGGCTGGCCCATTTCAGTGTATTGATTCTCGTCGCAGCGATAGGTGAACCACGCATCGCCACTGACGTGGGTCGCTTGAACGACCCCCTCGTCGTCGTACCAGAAGTACTGTTGCCGCTGCCGGGATGGATCCGTCGAGACGACAGCGATGGCCTCGCGTAGTGAATCCATGACCACGCCCTGCGCAGTCAATCGCCGCGCCAGGGCCGGTGGCTGCCCTTCGATCAGCAACTCGGCGGTCGACTCCTGCAGCGGCAACACCACGGTCACTTTCCGCTGCTTGTTCGGCCCCAGCGGATGGCCCAAGAGCGAGCGGTAGACCGCCAGCGGCCCCGCCACGGCTCCCTCGTGGGGGATGCTCTTTGACGTGATGCCGCTGAAACCATCGGCCGTGAACCGAATCCTTTCCTCAGCCACTTCGACGGTGCGGGTCTGCTCGACCGGCCCAATCCGAAACTGGGACTCGGCACGCAACAGCCCCCCATCGAGCCCGTACCAAAACGTCTGGTCGTTGGTTGATAGATAACGAAACGTGGTGGGCGTCCACGACGTCGAAGCATCCGACTCGACGACGGACCGTTCGTGAAGTGTGACTTGGATTTGGTCCTCAGCACTTGCCGACAAAATCCGTTGCGACTGCATCTCCATGCCGCCGACCACGCCCCCCTGATCGGTTTGATGCAAGTACCAAAAATGCCACGCCTCCGGTGGGCCTCGCTCCCCATCTGGACTTCCTGACAAACCGGACGGTTCCATGCGGTCACGCTCCGCCATGGAAGTGTCCACAACTTCCCAAACCGCGGGCTTGCGAAAGATTCCGATATCATGCCGGTCGGGCCAATCACAACCAGGGAACATGCCCACGATCACGCCGAATAGCAAACACGGCAGCACACAGCCGCCGAGATGCCGCACCGAAATGTGTGTCCGAAAACTGCGTTTGATTCCTGTCATGTTCCCGTTCACCTTAACTCAGATCGATTAAACCGATTGTAGCGACGGTAACCCGCCCCACGTTGATCATTCTGCACGTTTTGCTGACTAAGAACAGCCTGCGGACGCTTCGACCGCTGGATGACCTAATTTTGGGTGTTCACCCATCGATCGGTGAACCGTTTCAAATCGACGGCATGAACCGCGATTGAAATTGATCCCGCACAACCGCGTTTCTCGAATAATCAACACGATGGACTTCCTCAAACGCATCCTCCGACCCTCCACGACCGACCACCCCAGTCGGTCGACCCGTTCCGGCAGCTTTGAATGTCTCAGCGATGAGGAACTGCAAGTTCACATGGGTATCAAAACCTATGGTAGTTTCGAATTGACCGATGCGATCCGACCTTCGTACGACGTACGAATATCGCCGCGCCAAGGCTTTCGGTATGACAAGTACGTCGATGAGGTCAGCGGCGCAACGACTCCCGTGATCATGGCCGCGGTCACCAAATCAATCTTGATGGACACCTTTTTCGGTCTGATCGATCAGCTTGATAGCGTGGTCGATGTGGTACTTGAAACGAGCCATCACTGCCATTCCCACCATGAAGATCTGTACCGCGATCACATCGACGTGCCGGTGCTCAAGACCATCCTGCTGGAATTTGAAGATGTCCTGACCGACGATGGTTGCACGGGGATCGCTGTCATCAGCCCCGCCCGGCAACAGGAAATCCAGCTCGACGAACATAAACTGCTGATCGCCTACGGCACTCCGCTAACGTGTTTTCGGGAAACCTTGATCGCGGGAGATGTCTATCCCGATAACAAAATCCGCTTTGTCACCGAAGCGGAACATGTTCACAGCAGCAGCGAACGGATGCGAGATCGCTTTGAACAACTCAAAACCCGCCTCGGCGTCGACAACGAGTCCAGCAACGACGCGGCGGCCTGGTAGGCAGGAGGGCGATTCCTGAAAGACGCAGGGCTCAGCATTTCCGTTTCTGGCACCCGTGCGGTGGCTCATCATTCGGTATCTTAAAGCGTATCGGAAAAAGGGGGATGGCCCCCTGGGATGCCCAACGCCGGTTTGTGAAGGAACCAAACGATGACTGATGACGCCAACGTCCCCAAACATAGTAATGCCCTGACGTACTGGATCGCGGGGGCGATTGTCGCGGCGATTGCCCTTGCCTTATGGCAACCGAAAATCGCGATGCACTTTGACATCGGTGGTGAGCTGTTTCTGCGTTCACTCAAGATGATCGTCGTGCCGCTGGTGTTCACCTCCGTGATGTGCGGCATTCTGGGGCTGGGGGACGTCCGCCGGCTCGGTAAACCCGGTGCGACGGCGGTGGGCTACTACTTATGCACGACCGTGTTGGCGGTGATCGTCGGTTTGGTCGTGGTCAACGTGATTCGGCCAGGCGTTGGGACGGTGGACCGAGCCCGGTTGCAGGAATTCAGCAAAGGGGAAGAAAAACCGAGGCAGATTCTCCGTAAAACACTTGCGGAAGAGAGCGGACTGTCCGAAGGCGAGGTCGCCGGAGTGTTCCACGAATTGCCGGGCATCGATGATGACATACCGAGCACAAGCAAGATCTTGGAAAACCTCGCGTTGATGCTCGTCACGGATAATCTGTTCCGGGCGGCCGCAGAAATGCAGTTGCTACCAATCATCGTATTCACGATCTGTTTCGGTGCGTTATTGACGACGATGCCGAATCGAACCCGCTCAATCACGACGCTCATCAGCGAAGCCAACGATGCCTTGCTGGCGTTTGTCATGGTGCTGATGAAGATTGCTCCGATCGGTATCTTTTGTCTGGTGACGGCGAGATTCGGCAAGGCTCAAGCGGAAGGGAAATTCCTCCAAGAGATCGGACAAATCGGTTGGTACTTTGCCGCCGTGCTGATCGGACTGGCGATCCATGCTTTCATCGTCCTGCCATTGATCTTCTGGGTCGTTCGCCGCGAGAATCCCTATCGCTTCGCCGCCGCGATGAGCCAAGCATTGTTGACGGCGTTCTCGACGGCGAGCTCCTCAGCCACACTGCCGGTCACGCTCGAGTGCGCGGAGTCGGCGGGCATCTCGAAACGCTCCTCGGAGTTTGTCATCCCGCTCGGGGCGACGATCAACATGGACGGCACGGCACTCTACGAAGCCGCCGCGGCGATTTTCATCGCCCAGGTGATCGGACAAGATCTGACCATGTCTCAGCAAGCGATTGTGGCTGTGACGGCAACGCTCGCGGCTATCGGCGCCGCCGGTATCCCGGAAGCGGGACTCGTGACCATGCTGATCGTGCTCGGTGCGGTCGGATTGCCGCTGGAGTATATCGGGTTGATCCTCTCAGTAGACTGGCTGCTCGACCGCTTCCGTACCGCTGTCAATGTGTTCGGCGACAGCGTGGGCGCGGCGGTCGTGGCGGTTACGATTTCCGACCAAGAGACGCCCGGCCAGTCGGCTGGCCTGAGTGATCAAGCAAGCTTGTCGACGTAGAACAGGGTCGCTCGACTCTCCGAACCCACCGTGTCGGGGGACTCGCATCGGGCATCCGCATTGGTCGACCGCATTGGTCGACCGCATCAGACCAGCACCCGCTGCGAGTCACCCCCTGATGAACGCTGAACTCAGCCGCTGGGCAAAACGAAACCGGAGAAGATGATAAACAACGCCAGAATCGTGACGATAAACAATCCCCACCAAGTCACAACACTGGTGTACCACCGGTCGCCAAGGTCGTTCAAGAGATTCATCTTCCGCCAGTTGAAAGTGAGTTGGTCACTCACCTGCTCCGCTCGAGGAGGCGACGTCAGCAAACTCACACCGCTGCATATCGCCAGACAGAAAAACCAGTTGATGGATGCCTGGTTGGCGTAGGGCACCAGCCATGCGGGAGGCGCGGCGGCGAAGTTCATATACAGCTTGATTGCGATACCCAGAGCGAACCCCGAGATGACGGCCGCCAGGGCGCCGGTACCGTTGATCCGTCGCCACAGGATGCCAAGAACAAAAACGGCGGCAAATGGAGGTGCGAAAAACGCATAGAGCGATTGAATATACTCGAACAAACTGCCGCCTAACCTGCCCACGAATCCCCCCAGCACGATGGAGATGGCCAGGATGACGATCGATGAGATCACGCCGACTCTGACGAGATCCCGATCCGATGCCTCAGGGCGAAACATCCGCTTGTAGATGTCCAGCGTCACGATGGTCGAGGTCGAGTTGAGCACCGAGTTGACGGTCGACTGGATCGCGCCAAAGAGTGCCGCAAGCAACAGTCCACGCAGCCCCACGGGCACCAACGACTGGATCAGCTGCACGTATCCCTTATCCGCTTCAGGCTTCACCTGGTCCCACGGCCCTAACAGGATTTCAGGATGCAGAGCGAACAATACCATCCCCGGCAGGACGGTGATCATGGGCATCAACACCTTGATCCAACCCGCGAACACAATCCCCATCCGGGCATCGTATTCACTCCTTGCCCCCAGCACACGCTGGATCATGAACTGATTCAGCACGTTGTACCAAACGCCCACGGAGAGGATGAAAGGCAAGAGACTGATCGCCGGGACGATCGGATGCGTCGCACCTTGGAAGAGTGACATACGATCGTATGAGTCGGCCTCTCCGCCAGCAAGATGATCCGTGTTGACATTGACGGCCTCAGCCCATGCACCGTGCGTCGCTTGGTTCCGCTCGATCATGGTGCGAAATCCATCGATCAGAGATCCGCCCTCGCCCGCCAGTGCGTCCAGGCCAAGAATCGTGACGGTCAGGCCTCCCACGATCATGACCGCCACGGTCAATAGATCGGTCCACGCGACACTCGATAATCCGCCGTAGATCGCCCAAATGCCCGATACGATTCCCAGTGCGATGACAGCGAACCAGGGATCCCATCCGAACAAGCTCGCCAGAGCCAGCGCGCCGCCGTAAAGCACCGCAGCCAAGAACGCCACCACGTTGCTGATCACCGTGACGACGGCAAATATCTGCCGCATCGCGGCGTTGAACCGAAGCTCCAGATACTCCGGCGTTGTGAAAACTTTAGCCGCTAACAAAAAGGGGATAAAGAACCAGATCAGAAGTGAGAAGGTGATCACATTGCCCCACTCCAACATCGAGACGGAGATACCGAACACAACCGCCGAACCAATCATCCCAATGAAGTGATCACTGCTGATGTTCGACGCGATGAACGATCCACCGACGACGTACCAAGGGAGCTTCTTTCCGGCGAGAAAATACTCGGTGCTACTCGCCTGTTCTCCGCGTCCGGCCCAATATCCCACGATCGACAACGTCGCGAAGAAGGCCCCGATAGCTACATAATCGAGCGGTGCCAACGCAAATGATTCAACTCCCATACTTCTCTTTCCTTGATGACAGCGGACGTCGTCGGGACTTTCACTTTCCCGAGTAATCGAAACTCCTGGCGAGTTCCGCTCGCCTCAACAACTCACTGGATGCGTCCCGAGACGCTCTCACAGAAAGCTTCACATCACGTACTGCGGGATTTTCAATAGTTCCCCATCCCGGAATGCCGATTGGTGCGCGACAATCCCTGCCACCGTCATATTGAGGGACTGGGCGACGTCCACCCAAGGCTTGCGATCACGGAGAATGGCGTCGACAAATTCACTCGTCAGTAAACCGTGTGACCCGCCATGTCCGCCGCCGGCAACGCCTGGTGGTAGCGGTGGCCGGTCGGTGTTGACTTGACCCTTGCCGGCCAACTGCCCATACACTCGACCCTGCTCACCGTGAGCTGACGGCATGTCCCAACAAACGGCCATCCGCGACATCCCACCTTCACTGGTGCGGAACAACGCAATTTCAGATCCGAACGGGTTCTTATAGTCGTTGTTCGCCGCTTGCAAATGCGGAATGATGCTGTGATTCCCCATGCAGGAGACTTCGGTGAAGCTCCCACCGGTGACACCAATGTAGTATGCATTGGAATGCGTCGGATAGTATTGTGGCGGCAGTCCCTTACGCCAACCATTGCTGTCCACTCGTTTTGTCTTTGGGTTGTAGCCGCCCAACATCTTTCCAAAATAGTGAAAGTACTCACCCTCAGAATAAACGAGCTCACCCAATAGGCCCGCCTGATACTGCTGATGCATCGCATACAGATCGGAGCGGAAATAGGAGGTCTCAAACATCATGTATTTCTGACCAGTCTTCTTGACCGCCTCGAATAACCGGTCAGCATCTTCGAGTGATCCGAAGACTGCGGGAACTGCCGAAGCCACATGCTTGCCATGCTCCAAGCCCATGATCGCCAACCGCGCGTGACTGGGCGCGTCTGTCGCGATAAACACGGCCTCAATGCGATCGTCCAAAATCATCTTCTCGAACGACGGGTAGGTCGTCTCACAACCACACACCTTCGCCAACTCGGCGCACTGCGAGGGGATCAGATCTGTGACCGCGACGACCTCGACGTTGGGGTGATTCTGGAAACCGAACTGGGCCCCGAAACGGCACAAACCGTAACCGGCAATGCCCACGCGGATTTTGCGATCCGAGAACGGCTGCCAGCTCTTCGATGCGTTTGGATCGGACTGGCCCTTCTCGAACCCCGCGATGACCTGACCACTCGCATCCTTCGGTGCCGATCCCGTCTCCTGAGCCGCGGCTGTGATTCCCACACTCAGCGCCGAGGTACCCAGACCTATCGCTTGCATGAATTGACGTCGTGAGGATGATTGGCTCATGAGTTTCGTTCCTTGGAGAGGACGGGGTGATTACTACAAATACTCGACGACAACAATTTCATTGCCGCTGTTCACTACTCTTCAACTATAAAGCAAGTTCAGAGGAGTCATGCTCTTCACTATATTTTTCTTCGTCGACAAAAACAAGCACATTGTTAACAATGTTAAACAACGACTTAGGAACGAGCGGAAAATCACTGTCTGGAATTGTGCTCGAATGCTCCGCGGTCGAGCATTCCAACCGCGGAGCGTTCGGCCACTTATTTCCCGCTCGACCCTTAAATGGCTGCTATCGCAAACAGGTACCTGGCGACAGCGAGACAATACAGTCACCCCGCTAACGACACTCCCCAAAGCTCGTAAGGGTTGGCGAACGCGGGACGACTTTCTCTAAAAGCATTCATCAACAAATGATTTCAAACTGCCAAACTCGAACCTAGAGTTTGGGCAGTTCTTTCTTGACGGCCGGGCCGACATCAATGGTTTCTTCAGCTGGCGCACCTTCGGTGACCGTGATTTCAGCTGTTGTCGTCTTGACCGAATTAAATTCCGGGTCAACAACGCGGAAAGAAGCTGCTGGAGGAACTCCGGCGGGATCATCCACCGCGACAGCTGGCCCATCGCTGATAATTTTGTCGATCGTTACTTTGTATTTGCCTGCGGGGGCTCCCTCGTACTTCCCAAGTGTCATGACCTTGACCTGCCCCATCGCGTCGGTTGATCCGCCGATCGCCCAGGTATTGGCAGTATCTTCCGGCATGAGCTGAACACTGGCACCTTCTAGCGGCGCCCCGCCCTGCAACACCGTCACGACGACCGGCTCTAGGCTTGGCATTCCAGCGGGACGATCTTCCTTGGAACAGCCAAGTACAGACGAAAGCAGAAGAACAGGGAGAATTCGGAGAATGGGAAACATGTATATTTTCGTTGGTTATTAATAGTAGTAAAAATGAGTCGGTGAGAATTAGAAACAGGAGAGCATGTCAGGAACGGGCTCCTTCAATCGGCACGCCGGAGCGATAAAAGCAAGAACGGAGGATCGAGACATGCCGCCCTCGCATTTTCTATAGCGTCGTTACTTCTTTTCCTTGCGGTGACCCCATCCCTCCCCAAACACCGTAAGGACTGTTCCCTGATTTCACTTGTGGCAGGTTAAGGTTTCCAGTATCGATCGAATCGGTCACGAATCGAACCGCGCCATCGAACATGAGAGTTTGCACTCCGCCTTGATGATGGCTGGTGGGTGAAAACGTGCCCCAACTATTGTTATTGCCCGCGTAGGCACACGACGGGGAATTGGGAGAGAGCGTTGTTGTAAAGCGACTATTAATCGTCCGACCGTCACCCAGAATCAATCCACGCCAGCAGTCAGCACCGGTGGTGTACGAGATTCGGTCGGTAGTCATAGGGACGGTCAGGCAAGGTGCCGGAGATGCCGTCGAGCCATTGTACATCCCATTGAAGTTCGCAACGTCGCCCTTAACGAGCGATTGATCCCGTGGAGCTCCCACCACTTCGCTCATCGCGATCGTGTTGCTCAGCCCATCGAGAATGTCGCGAAAGCGTCTCCGATTGGCATTCATATTCGAGGCCAGGGCGCTGACCCACATGCTGCGTGAATCAATCCTGGCGATGGACATTCCTTCTGATGCATCGGACTTCGCATTGTGCCACATCGCATCGCCCACACAAAATACGTACAAGCACTTGGAAATATTGTTTAGCGCTGGTGCTTCTCCGCCGGTAGCTGATGGGCAGATGAACGCGGCCTGAGTGCCTGCAGCTTGCAACGAGGGCGAATCCCATAGATACGAGCCTGGAGCGGCGACCTTCGCATCCTGCGTGAAGGCTTCATACAGGGCCCCCATCTCCATGTAGGGCATCAAGAAGATCATTCCGCTGACGCGGGGATAGGTTGCGTCGTTTTGATAGGCTTCGAAATGGGTGGCTGCAGCAGGAATTTGATCGTAGGCGCTGTGGTAATTCTGAACCGCCAATCCAAGCTGTTTCATATTATTGGAGCATTGCATTCGGCGGGCCGCCTCCCGCGCTGCCTGGACCGCGGGCAGCAGCAGCCCGACCAAGACACCAATGATCGCAATCACTACCAACAACTCGACAAGGGTGAAACCGGGACTCGGTTTCGAAATGCAACGTTTCATTTTAACTTCTCACAAAAGCACAGAAAGGAAGTGGGGGTGGGATTGTGTTTTCTGTTTGTCGTACTGCGACGCTGCCATTGCGACACCCGTGTGGCTCACCATGTGTAGAAACGGACGCGGTGCCGGTAATTGATCGCCAGTGTCAGCCCCTGGACAGGACAGGGTGATTGTTGCGGATGTGACGCGACAACGATTTTTTCGCCGCCGACCAATTCTTCTTTAGCAAAGCAGTAAGAATCTCGCGGTGCTGACGCATCGTCTCAATCGCAACATCACGGTCACGATCCTCCCAGACAAACAGTAGTTTGTAGTATCGTCCCTGACGCTCGAAGAAGTCCTTGATATAGGCGTTACCCGCCGTAACGATGAGGTATTCGTGCAACGACTCATTAACACTCAGAGGGGTCTTGGTCGATTTAGGAGCCGCGTTCAGTTCGAGCAGGTGCTCGAGTTCGCTAGCATCCAATTTCGGTCGCGCCAGCTCCAGTGCCTTTAGCTCCAACGCCTCACGTACTTCAATGAAAGCAAGGAGATCGTCCTGCCGAAACGGTCGCAATCGCCAACCGCGTCGTGGAATGTGGTCGAGCACGCCCTCACCGGCGAGTTGGTGCAGAACGTTGCGGAGCGCCGAACGGCTGATGCCGTACTTCTCGGCCGTTACTTCCTCACGCAGATACACCGGATCACCGACCAGACTGAGCTGCACCAAGTCATTGGCAATGACGTCGTACGGATCACGCGGCAACTCAGGCAATGGGGACTCACGGCGTGCCCCCGGACTCTTACCCTTTCCCTTTCCACATTGGGAGGTGGCGGCCAGCCGATTGTTTTCGCCCTTTTGCAGCAACCCCTCGTCGATCAACTCCGCTACCGCGGCTCGCACAGGCGTCAAACTGACGTTGTAGTGGCCGGCGAGTGAAACGAGGGTCAGCTGAACCGGAACTTCCTGGCCCGATTGCAGTTGAGCAGCGAGGTCATTTTTGATGTATGTGGTGATGGGCATACGGACAAAGTACTTGTCTTCGTCGACAAAAACAAGTACTTTGGCGACAAAGTTAAAAATAGATTGGGTGACCGGTGACTCGTTTTCTCGGGCCACACACCTCGTCACAGCAAGAACTGGTGGAACGGAATGAAAATCACAGCGATCCAAACGCATGTTTGTCACGCCCGCATGCGGAACTGGATATTTGTTAAAGTGATCACCGACCAACCCGGGCTCTATGGTTGGGGGGAAGCGACGCTGGAGTGGCATACTCGCGGCGTTGTCGGCACGATCGAAGATCTAGCGCCTCTCCTGATCGGTGAGGACCCCACGTGTGTCGAACATCTCTGGCAGATGATGTGGCGGCAGCACTTCTGGCACGGCAGCGGGGTGACTCGATCGACGGCGATTGCCGGGATCGATCTCGCGTTGTGGGATATCGTCGGCAAGGCGTACGGGGTTCCGTGTCACAAGCTGTGGGGCGGCAGCGTTCGAGATTCGATCCGATTGTATTGCCATCTTGGCGGCGGCGATCTGGAGAGTTTTTATGAGACCCCTGTCGACAATGCAAAGCAGTTTGCGGACCTGGCCCAGCAAGCCGTTGAAGACGGATTCACGGCGTTTAAATCCATGGCGGTGCCGCCCACCATGCCGATCGAGGGCCTCGGACCGATCAAGGCGGCCGATGCCTGCGTTGCCGCGATGCGTGAGGCCGTCGGAGCGGACATCGACATCATGGTGGACTGCCACGCGCGCCCTTCACCAGCGATGGGGATGCAGTTCGCAAAGGCCCTCGATCAATACGGACTCTACTTCCTAGAAGAACCCTGCTGGCCGGAAAGCGTCGAAGGACTTGCCGCCATCAACGCGGCGGTCGCGACGCCGATTGCATCGGGGGAACGGGTCACGCATCTGGCGGCGTTTCGCGATCTGTTTGCGGCCCGAGGATGCGAGATCTGCCAACTCGACTTGACCCACTGCGGGGGATTCACCGAGGCTCGACGGATCGCTGCACTTGCCGACGCCCATCGGATCGCACTTGCACCTCACAATCCGCAAGGCCCCGTCAGCACAGCCGCATCGCTGGAGTTCGGGTTCTCGCAGCCGAGCTACATCATCTGCGAGTCCGTTCACAATGACGTCCCGTGGCGGGATGATATTGTGGAGGAGGGTTTCACCATCGACGAGAAAACTCGCACTGTATCGCCCAACACGAAGCCCGGATTGGGAATCTCCATTAACGAAGAGGAAGTGAAGAAACACCCGTTTGAACAGGAGATTCCGCAACGTGTCTTTTATCGAGACGGCGGTGTCGGTGATTGGTAGGGAGCCACAAAGCAATTGTTCACGTCCTCGACGTGAGTTCGGAGCCACCCGGCTTCCGTTTTTCACAGCGCAAGTTCAACTCTGACCGGCCCAGCCACAATGAACCAACACCCACCTGCTCAGCCTCCATCCGCTCGACGACACTGTTCGTTCCGAGGCCGCATCGGGATTACCCGCGAGGACATCACACCACCGGTGGGTATCTACTCACGCAACTGGGGCGCCGCGGCGCATGAGACAGCCGATTCGATTCATCGACCGCTGACGCTCACAGCTCTAACGCTTGCCCCAATCTCCGGTGGCGCCCCTCTTGTTCTGATTGATGCTGACCTGGGCTGGTGGCGTGGGATGGACTTGTTTGGCCGGTTTCAGAAGCGACTGCTTGATGAAGTGAACGTCGAATCGTCCCACCTTATTTTTGCCTTGAGCCACACGCACGCGTCCGCCCCGTTGATGGAGCCCGATCCGTCGTTGCCTGGCAGTGAGCTGCTCGAACCGTGGTTGGAACTCGTTCACCAGGCCGCCGTGAGTGCCATCGAGGGCGCGTTAGCGACCGCTGACGAGGCCGTCCTGGATTGGCACGTGGGGCGATGTGGACTGGCGGTCGCACGCGATCTCCCCGACCCTGATCCAACGGCGAATCGAATGATCTGCGGTTACAATCCGGCCGTCGCGGCCGACGACACGTTGCTGGTAGGACGCATCACCGACCCGGCGGGAACGGTGCGAGCAACATTGGTCAACTACGCCTGCCACCCGACCACACTGGCCTGGGAGAACACTGCGATCTCCCCCGACTATATCGGGGCGATGCGGGAGACGGTCGAAGAGGCCACCGGCGCGACAGCGATCTTTCTTCAAGGGATGTCGGGAGATCTCGCGCCGAAGCATCAATACGTTGGCGACGTCGAAGTGGCCGATCGCCATGGACGACAACTGGGGCATGCTGTCTTGGCAACTCTGAGCGACATGGATCCGGTCGGAAATCATTTGTGCTTCGAGGGCGTCATGGAATCCGGTGCGCCGCTGGCCCTCTGGCAATATCAACCCCACGAGATTTCGTCAGCGTTGCAAGCCGTCGAAGTTGCAGTGGACCTGGAACTCAAAGACTGGCCGACAGCGGAGGCACTCGAACAGCAGCGAGTGGCCTGCGATGACCGGGCTCTGGAAGAACGGCTGCGACGAAAACGGGATATCCGACAGTGGCTCGGAGACGGCTCTTCGTTCCCGCTTCCAGTGTATGCCTGGAGGATCGGCGACGCTGTGCTTGTCGGCTGTGCGGGCGAAGCCTACTCGCAGCTGCAGCAAGAATTGCGAAGCCGTTTTCCCGATCACGCGGTCATCTGCATGAACATCATCAACGGGACGGTCGGCTACCTGCCACCGGCGAATCTGTACGATGTCGATACCTACCCCGTCTGGCAAACGCCGTTCGATCGTGGCTGCCTGGAACGAACCGGCGAGGCGATGAGCAATGCAATCCAAAAACTTCAGGATTGAGTTTCCACAATCCACCACCTCTGTCCCAACAATCGACGACCCAACATGCAGACCATGACGATGAAACCAAGCATCGAAGGTATTTTCCCAGTTCTAAGTACTCCGTTTGACGTCCACGATGAAATCGATCGCGACAGCCTCCAGCGCCAAATCGACTGGGCGTTCACGTTAGGCAGCGACGGTGTTTGCTCCGCCATGGTTTCAGAAATCCTGCGGCTGACATCGGAAGAGCGAATCCATCTGAATCGACTCATTGTGGAAATCACGGCGGGTCGCGGAGTCGTCGTCGCGAGCGTCGGGGCGGAAAGCAAAAAACAGGCAGTGTCGTTTGCAAACGCGGCCGTCGAAGCTGGCTGCGATGCGATTATGGCGATTCCCCCCGTGACCACACGGCTGCCGCTAGCGGCACTTCACGACTACTTCAGCACATTGGCGGATGCCGTGCCCGTCCCGCTCATCGTTCAGGATGCGTCGTCTTATGTCGGTGCGTCGATCCCCACGGAATTCTACGTTCGTCTGCTCGATCAGTATGGACCGCAAAAAATCCTTTTCAAACCGGAAGGCGCGCCCATCGGGCCCAACCTGTCCGACCTTCGAGACGCGAGCGATGGCCGTGCCAGCATGTTCGACGGTTCGGGCGGCATGCTATTGATCGATGCGTTTCGCCGCGGCGTCGTTGGCACCATGCCCGGCACCGACTTACTCGATGGGATCGTGGCATTGTGGAACGCTCTGAAAGCCGGCGATGACACGACAGCGTATCGAATCTACTTCCCCATCAGCGCGATCGTCGCCTTGCAGCTTCAGGCGGGAATGGATGGGTTCCTAGCGATCGAGAAATACATTCTGGTGAAGCGAGGTCTGTTCACAACCGATCGCCGCCGCGAGCCGAATGCCTGGAACCTCGACGCGGAAACTCGCAGTGAAGTAGATCGACTTCTTGAGATGCTGACGCAAGCCATCTCAACCTCCTAAGCAGCATCCCTGCGCTGGATCTTGACCTCGCAACGGCCGCATGCCGCGGTCGACCGGCGGTGAGATTCCAGGCCTCCGATGCCGTTGACGATCCCCCTCGGAAGCCTCGCCCGCTGAGAAGGACAGAGCCCCCTGGCGACGATGGAAAACCCAACGCTGAGTTCCAGCTTTGCTAGAATGAAAGCCACTCTTTCATTCCAATGCCGGCTCATCTCCTTCCTCGAATTCGCGATTCAGGCTTCCCATGGACAGACGCACGTTCTTAACCGGATCCACACTCGCCACCACCGCAGCAACACTCGCCGGGGGCGCGTATGCGGCTGAAACATCCAAACCTCGCCGAGTCGGATTGATCGGCTGTGGATGGTATGGGAAATGTGACCTACTGCAGCTGATCAACATCGAGCCCGTCGAGGTGGTCTCGCTCTGCGATGTCGATTCCTCGATGCTGGACGAGTGCGCCGATCTCATGCAGTCGCGGCAAAAATCCGGTAAGCGACCTCGGACCTACGCTCGCTTTGACGAGATGCTGGCCGAGCAAGATCTCGATATTGTGATGGTTGCCACACCCGATCACTGGCATGCCCTGGCGATGATCGCGGCGGTGAAGTCAGGTGCCGACGTCTGGGTACAGAAGCCAACGGGCGTGGACGTGCTCGAAAGCAAAGCGATGCTCGATGCGGCTCGAGCGAATGATGCTGTCGTGCAAGTCGGAACGCAGCGGCGGAGCACGCCGCACTTGATCGAAGCCAAAAATCGCGTCGTCGACGAAGGTTTACTCGGTAATATCGCGTTCGCCGAGGTGTGCTGCTACTACCACATGCGGGCCAACTCCAATCCACCGATCATCGATCCGCCACCGAACTTAGATTTCGAAGCCTGGACCGGACCTGCACCGCTGCGGGGCTACAACCAACTCATTCATCCGCGTTCCTGGCGCGCGTTCATGGAGTACGGCAACGGAATTGTCGGCGACATGTGTGTCCACATGCTCGATCTGGTCCGCTGGCAACTCGATCTCGGCTGGCCGCAACGGATCAGCAGCGTGGGCGGTATCGAGGTGCAAACGCAATCGATCGCCAATATCACCGATACGCAAACCGCCACGTTCGACTTCGATGAACTGGATGTCGTCTGGACACACCGCAGCTGGGGCAGCGCGCCGGACCCAAAATATCCCTGGGCTGCGGTGCTCTATGGCGACAAGGGAACGCTCAAACTCAGCGTCAACGGATACGATTTCGAGCCGCACGGCGGCGGCAAGAAACTCAGCGGCCAGCCGGTGATCGAGCTTGATCAATACCCCAGTGACCAAACCGATGCCAAAGATTGGCGAATGGAGTTGCATGTGACGTCAGCGATCCGCGGACACCTGCGAGATTTCCTCAACGCGATCGATCAACGCAGCAAGCCGGTCGCGGACATCGAGCAAGGCCATATCAGTAGCGCGTCCTGCATCATGGCCAACAACGCCATGCAGCTCGGCCGCACCCTAGCCTTTGATCCCGAAACGCATACGATCCCCGGCGATGACGAGGCGACTGCGGCTTTGAAAAGACCGTACCGAGAGCCGTATCAGCATCCCGGAAGTGCTTCTTGACGTAACAACCACCGACGAGTCGTCCAAACTCGTTCATCAATTCGCAGCACGCCCCACTCTCACTTCAACGCCGCACAGCGAAGAGGCGACCGCTCACGGGCCGGTTTGAGGGTTCAAACCGCTTAGGAGCGTTCGGCCACAATCTCAGACAGTAACTTTCCGCTCGTTCCTTAGGATACCAGGCACAATAAGTGACGGGTTTACCGTAGTGGATCTTGTTAAAGATCCATCCAGAACAGGATCTTTAACAGACGCGACCGACATTAGGTGGCTTTGCTGCGGGCGACTTTTTTTGGTGGTGCAAAAGTTTTTAGCCGGGGATCTCTGGAGGCCCTGGTTTGACTGTCGAGGAGTCGCAGGCTCTACATGAACCGTGGTCCTAGTCGCCTATTGCCCCTGTTTTTCCTAGTTAATGGCCAATTGGAGCGAATTCTTTCTCTGGCGGCGCATTGCCACCGCTCGAAGCAGATTCCAACCGGCCAGCTTCAGTAGGATCGAAAGCTTCACCGCATTGTGGCCGCGAACGCGGAGCCGACCCAAGCCCATCATTCGCTTGAGGCAACCGTTGGTCCCTTCGATACCCGACCGCCAACGGTACCTATCGCGGAACTCGTCGCTCTGCTCGTGGCGACGACGCGCGTCGGCCCGAACCGCACTGCCGGCAAATTGAATGCGGCCGGTCGGCTGCGCGTTATCCCGATTGCGTTGGACGCGGCAGCGTGCAAGCAGCGGACAGTGCTGGCACTTCTCGGGATCCATCTGTGCGAAAGTGTAGTCGCCTTTGGCGTTGTAGTTGGTCGACTCGGGAGCGTGACCAGCCGGGCAAGACTCCAGTTCACCGGCGCAGTTGGCCATCTCGCTAAGCAACGCGTGATCAATAACTGGCGTAGTGGATCTTGTTAAAGATCCATCCAGAACAGGATCTTTAACAAGATCCACTACGGTAAACCCGTCACTTATTGTTCCTGGTATTCTAAGCACATGGGTGGAATCGAGACGCTGTTTTTTGACTTTGACTTCCATGCTTTGCAGCAGGGTGTCGGTAACGCCTGCGAAGATCTCCTCACTGATCTTCTCGTTGCTTTGCATTCGAGCGATGTAGCGTTCAATGGTTCGCTGAGTGACTTCGGTGCTTGGCTCCAGGTTCAGTGCGTATTGGATGTCGGTTCGGAACAGCAGTGCTTCGTGGGCCTGGGGGACAGTCCAACCTTGAAAGTCACGGATTCAAAGGAGCGCGATGATCGCGTGCAACTCAAAAGGTTGGTCGTCCTTGATCGTCACTGAGATGCTCACCGACGAGGCCGATGGGCATCTGCTCCAAGAGCACGTCGCGAAGGAGGCCCTGCCATCCGTTGTCGATCATCTTTCGCCCCATGGCGCCGATGACGCCCTCGAACGGGTCGAAAAGTCTTTGCTGCGTAGGTAGTTCGATGGTTTTCACTGACTAACCGACCGCTCGAAGAAAAAAGCTAAATCCATACAGCAAAAGGCAACGCATCTCGCCCACGAAAGAAGCTGGTAGCATGAGACTTTTGTCGGGCGCGTCTGTTAAAGATCCTGTTCCGGATGGATCTTTGACAAGATCCACTACGCCAGTTACTGATCCCGCGTTGCTTAGGCGATTGATTGGTAATCTTCAGGCAGGGACGACGAGGGGGGGGCGGACACGCTGCCGAACGGTTGCTTCCATCGCCTCGACCAAGGATGGACACGCATTTCGGTCCTGCAAGCGACCGGTTCCCGAAACCGTCAAAAGGGTGCCTAAGCGAAATCGGTCTCGCAAACCCGCGACCCTAAAACCGAGCCTGACGTTGCTGCAGGTATTCCGCTAACGCCTTGTCAAAGGGCATGCTCGTGTCCAGCGCGACATAGTCGACCCGCATCTTGTTGCAGCCTTCGCGGTAGGTTTCGCGAAACGCCTCGACGCTGCTGAGGTATTCTTCGCGAAATCCCGTCGCATCAACCGTGACCACTTCTCCGGTTTCGGGATCCTCAAACTCGACCGGGCCATCGTATGGAAAATACACTTCCGCCTCGTCCATCACATGAAAGACAATGACGTCGTGACCGCCGTGCCGAAGCTTGCCCAGAGCCGCCAGCACTTCGACCGGATCGCCGAGTAGGTCCGAGAACAGCATCACGAGACTGTGATGCCGCAGCATGGCGGCGACCTGCACGAGACTGGCCGATAGATCGGTTGTGCCGTCGGGGGTCATCGCCGAGAGGGCGGCCATCACGTCGCCCAAGTGCCCTCGGCGACTGCGGGCTGGCAACACCGCACGCAATTTATCACGAAACGTCAGCAATCCGACCGGATCCTTCTGCATCGTCATCAGATAGGTCAACGAGGCGGCCAAGCAGGTCGCGTATTCGAACTTCGTCATCGATTGACGTTCGCTGAATCCCATCGATTTCGACAGGTCCATGACGAGGTACCCCGTCAGATTCGTTTCCGCCTCAAAACGCTTGATGTAATGTTTATCGGTTTTCGCGTAGACCAACCAATCGATCAGTTTTGGGTCGTCGCCATGGCTGTATCGTCGATGTTCGCTGAACTGAACCGAAAATCCTTGCAGCGGACTGGTGTGCAACCCCTGTAGAAAACCACGCACCACCATCCGCGCTCGCAAATCGAGACGCTTGATGCTTTGCAGCGTTTCAGGGGAGAGAGATTGCGACATAAATGTGGGCTAGGCTTTCAGCCAGTCAATGATAGACGTTGGACCGGCGGAATGCCTGACCAACCGATGACAACAATCAAGCAGTCGCTCGTTCGACGAGGCGTCCTTGGACGAGTTCAAACTGGTACTGCATCGCATCGGCGAGTGTTTCCGAGTGCGTGACCGTGACCAGCACGGCGTTCTCGTCAGCTTGCAAACGCAGCAGCACGTCGGTGATTCCTGCCGCGGTTTTGGCATCGAGGTTGCCCGTGGGCTCGTCAGCGAGAATCAACGTAGGACGCATTAACAGGGCTCGCGCGATTGCCACGCGCTCACGCTCGCCGCCGGACAATTCGCCGGGCAAGTGGGTGCTGCGATCCTTCAGTCCAACGGCTTCGATCAGCGATCGGGCTCGCTCGGCGTGAGCGTCCGTGGCCGCACCCACGGCTAACGCCGGAATGAGTACGTTCTCTATCACCGACAGCTGAGGCAAGAGATGATGATCTTGAAAAACAAAACCGATCGTTTGATTGCGAAAGACAGCGCGTTGTTTTTCATCCAAGCCGAAGGGGTCGGTATCGTTGATCCGCACGCTGCCCTGATCGGGCGTGTCGAGCGTACCGAGAATTTGCAGCAGTGTTGTCTTGCCACTGCCGCTCGGTCCCACGATCGCCGCCGATTGCCCCGGCTGCAGCGTGAGTGAAAGGTCTTCCAGAACACGAAGTGGCTGCCCAACACTCTCGTATGCCTTGCTCAGATTCTCGACTACTAACACGTGTCACTCCCTCAGTAATTCCATTGACATCTCGCCGCAGAATCAGCGGTTCGGCAAACGTCTCAATCAACATAGTATCACGCGGGCGAGGTCGTCACCTCCCCTGCGTTCCGGCCGCGTCTTCGATGAATTGCGTGGACATGCCGAGGTCTTGCAGCAATAGCCGTGAGCTGATGCGGCTTGATTCGTAGATTACCGGCAATCCGCTGCCGGGATGCGTTCCGCCACCGACCAGGTAGACCCCGTCGAGCTCGTCGAATCGGTTCTTCGGACGCAGATGAAGCATCTGTCCCAGATTGTGGGCGAGATTGAACGTCGCACCTTGGTAGATCGCGTAGTCATTCACCCAGTCATCGGGCGTGATTCGGTGCTCAACGCGAATACGCTCACGGATGTCGGTCAGCCCAATCGCGGCCAGCTGATCGAGTGCCTTCTCACGGAACGCATCGGCCTCGGTCGACCAATCAATGTTTTCGGTCTGATGGGACACGGGCACCAACACATACAACGTCGAGCAGCCCTCCGGTGCCAAACTGGGATCGGTCACGCACGCGTTCTGCACGTAGACGGAAGGGTCCTCGCTGAGCACATGATCGGTTTCGATCTCACGCAGATTGCGATCGTACGTCTCGCTGATGTGGATATTGTGATGCGGCAGGTCATCGTAGCGGCCCTCGATGCCGAGGTACAACATGAACGTGCTACACGAAAATTTCTTCTTCTCAATCTTCTCATTCGTCCAGCGGCGACGCATTTCATTGGGCACCGTCTTGGTCATCCAGTCTGCGAAGTCCGCATTGACGACGAAGGCGTCGGCGGTGTAACGGTTCTCACCGCTGCGGAGCGCCGTCACGCGTTTCCCCTCCAGTTCAATCGAATCGACGGGCTCGCTGAGCCGGATATCGACACCCATCTCGCGAGCGATCTCAGCCATCCGCTCGCTCACGCGGGCGCAGCCGCCGATCGGGTGCCAGACGCCGTACTCATATTCGAGAAACGACAGAATGCTGAACAGGCTCGGGCAATTGAACGGCGACATGCCCAAGTACTTGGCTTGGAACGCGAACGCGACCACAAGCCGAGGGTCGCTAAAGTAACGCCCAAGTTCCGTGCCGAGACTTCGCATCGGATGCAGCTTCGAGGCCGCCGCTAGCAGCGAGGGACGCAACAAATCCAGCGGCGAGCTGAACGGCGACTCGAGTATCGGCCTAAATTTAGCCAGTTTAACGCGGTTGTCGTCCATGTATCGTTTGAGTTGCCCGACATCGCGCGGTGCGAACTCCGCGATTTGTCGGTCCATCTCGTCCATGTCTGCGGTGCAGTCAAGCACTCCGCCAGCGGGACCGCCAAAGGTCAACCGGTACTGCGGTTCGAGACGCTTCATCGGCACCTCTTCCATCAGGTCCCGACCCGTCGACTGAAAAATCTCCGCGAGCACACGTGGGTACAAAAAGAACGTTGGCCCGCAATCAAAGCGAAACCCATCGAGCTCGATCGCCGACGTGCGCCCGCCCACGCGATCCCGGCGTTCAAGCACCGTCACATCGCAACCGGCCTGGGCGAGTTGCATGGCAGCGGCGAGTCCACCGGGGCCGGCGCCCACAATCACGACTTTCTTTTTCGACATCTTCCCTGTTCTTTTGTATTCGGTACGTCGTGATGGATTCAATTGAGACATTCGTATCCCGACGCAGCTCAGCCGTCGGGTAGGGCCGGTTCCCACCGGCTGCTCGACCCGAGTGCCAGGCCGCTGGGAACCGGCCCTACGTCATGACGCCATCGCGAAAACCAAGCTGCGTAGGAATGCAAGCGGCGTTCGCCGGAAGATGGCTCGTGATGCGTCACGAGAGTGATCGCGTCCACTGTCTGGCGACACGAACGACGGATGGTCCCGTTTACCGACCCAATTGATCCGCGAGATCCTCGGCGTTGTAGATCGTTTCTAACGCTTGACGAATTCCCACACCGGAAACACTCACCGCACGGGCTTGTTGATCGGTGTAGAGATAATCGCTCGTCAGACTTTGGATGTTACCGTCGAAGATCAAACCGACCAGGGCTCCGTCACGATCGACAACCGGTGAGCCACTATTCCCGCCGATGATATCCGCCGTGCAAACGAAGTTGAGCTGGGTCGATAGATCGATCTTGCCGTCTTTCTTGGCCTTCATCCACGACTCGGGTAATTCAAAATCTTCTTGGCCTTGATGCTCGGCGGCGTGCTCGAACGCACCGGCGAAGTCGGTCGTTGGCTCAACAAATGATCCGTTCTCGTCGTAACCCTTGACCGTTCCAAAAGCCAATCGCAGCGTGAAGGTCGCGTCCGGGTACCCCGTCGTGCCTTCGATCTCGGTGGTCACACGAGCAATTTTGGCATACGCCTGTTTCTCACGCTCGCTGAGTCGATCATCGATCAAACGCAGTCGCCGATACTCAGGTTCCATCAACTGCGCCAGCCGCATGGCAGGGTCGTCGCTGCCCAAGACCGCGGCGGGTTCACCTTCGATCAAACCGCGGCGGGTTGCAAATTCATCCATGTGAGTGCCATCGATAATTTCGGCGGCCACCTGTTGAGGCGAACGCCCAGCCAAGACCTCAACGACGAGCGGATCATTCATGCCCCGTCGCTCCAACAGCAACGCAATCTCATCGGCCAACTCGATCCGTTGCAAATCGTCGTAGAGCGGCGCCTCGCTGGTTAACCGAGTCAACAATGAGTCGCGACTCGCGTCGGTATACTCAGCCAACCGGTCGGCATTGGGCTTTTGATCCTCTTGGGCGAGCAGCAAGATTGACAACGCGTACTGGAACACATCGCTGCGCAGTGACACGGATCGCGATAGCTGCTCGGCTTTTTCCTTTTGAATTTCCGCAATCTCTTGCCAAGCCTGGGTCAGCGGTTTCAGATCCGGATTCGAAGCCGCGGCGGCAACTAAGCGATCCTGGCTGCGGCGACGATCCGCGATCGTTTGCGGGTCTTGCAGTCCATTGAGCATTCCCGTGTAAGCCTTCCGGGCGTTCTGGATGCCAAACAATTCGTCTCGACCGCGTCGGGCCGCCTCTTCGCTCTCGAGCCGATACTGCTGCAACAAGATTTCTTTGCGCCGCAAATAATCCAGCACGAACGGCAAGCGATGATCACGCAGATATTCCAAGGCTTCGACGGTAAAAATTCTCTGCGTGCGTCCAGGGTGCCCACTGACGAATACCAAATCATTGTCAGCGACTGGCTTTGAACTCCACGGCAAGAAGTGATCGATCACGGCCGGCTTGTCATTCTCATAGACGCGCATCAATGTCGCGTCCAAGTTGTATCGCGGGTACTCAAAATTATCCGCGTCACCGCCAAAGAAGGCGGCCGCCGTTTCCGGTGCCCAGACCAAACGCACGTCGGTGTATTTCTTGTACCGATACAAGTGATATTGAGCACCTCCGAAGAGCGTCACGACATCGCTGCGAAGTCCCGTGTCGTCGAAGGATTCACTCTCGATGGAATTAAACGCAGCTTGACGTTGCTTCGCCGCTGCCTCGGCATCGGTCTTGTTCGTTACGGCCTCATCGATGCGCTGCGTGACATCGACAATTTCAATCAGCACGTTCAGCTCGAGATCAGGTGCCTTGATCTCCTCGTCGAGCGAACTGGCGAGAAACCCATCCCGAATCAGATTGTGTTCCTTTGTGCTGACTTTCTGCAGCGTGTCGCTGGCCACATGATGATTCGTCAGCACCAAGCCGTTGGAGGAGACGAACGATCCCGAACCACCGGAATTGAATCGCACCGAGGCGAGCCGCAGGTCATCGGCCCACTTCTGAGACGGATCAAAGTCGTAGCGTTCTTTCAGCAGTTCACGCGGCAAGTCGTTGAACAGATACATGCCCTCGTCAGCGTGGATGCGGGCGGCGACGGGCGAAAGTAGCGAGGCAGTGACCACAGTGGACGCCAGTGACAAGGATGCAAACATTCGGCGAAACATGCAAACGACTCTCTTTTTGGGAACAAAAAATCATCATCAGTCGAGCATCTCAAAATACCGGGTTCACCTACAGATGGAACAGCCCCGGCGGATCCCGTTTGGATGGGTATGGGCACATCGTTCCACGACGCTTTGCTCGAGGACGTCTGCGTGGATGCGTCGCGGCCCACCGATTCTGCGGAAGCCCCGAAATGAGAAGTTGGCTGTCGCTACGTGGGGCGGCTTTTCAAATGACGGACCGACCTTCGAGGGAGCCTCGGGGCAGATAGCGTTTCAGCCGTCTCGAATAGCTCGCGGGGACGTGCACAGCTAGCGGGGACGTGAAGGAGATTTGCAACCAGCATTGCCCCACACGTCCCCAACAATTCCGTAGCTGGGTCCCGTTATCAGTAGCCGCGTCCCGTTACGGGCTTCGTTAGGAACGAGCGAAAATTTACTGTCTAAATTGTGGCCGACCCCTCCGCGGTCGACCAAACCGACCGCGGAGCGGTCGGCCACATATTTTCGGCTCGATCCTGACATCATTTGGCGACGGCAGCGACCGGTTTGCCGTCCTCGGTCAGGTTTCCTGTTGACCACAGCAGGCCACGGACGACCAGGTCCATGTATCGGGCGTCGGCAACCGTTTCGTTTTGATGGCCGAGCGTGGTACTGAAGATCTTGGTCTTGTTCGGGCCGTACGCACTCGTCCAAACGACCACGGCTTCAGCAATTTTCCCTTTGGCATTTGGGTCCTTCTTGAGTTGCCCCTTGTTCGGTGGAACGGTTTGCCTGCCGGAGGCCAGCGCCGTCGTACCGTCGAAAACACGAACATTGTTATACAACTCTTCGTTGATCGTGGTCCAGTTTTCGAGTCCCGCGGTGATCGGGTTGCCGGTATAGGTCACGTCGATTGGGAACTTGGGTCCATGGCCGGTCGACTGCAGACCGATCATTTCATACCAACCGGCATTGTCGGCTCCGGGCTCGACGGGATTTCTGAAGTCGCCCCAACGATAGCTGTGCATGGCACAGTGCAAATTAACCGCTGGCGTACCGTTCCGATGTGCCGCTAGGATCCGTTTGACATAGGCCCTGTCCGTCACGTCGGCAGAGCATTCATCGTGCACGACGACGTCGTACCCCTCCGCCCAATCGTCGGATTCGTAGATTTCAAAGGTCGTTCTCGTCGTTTGCTCCGGGTTGAAAGCGACCGTCACGTCCGCATTGATTCGCGACTCGATACCCTCTTTGAGCAGTTTCGACTGAGTCGTATAGTCGTGGCAGCACCCCCCCGCCACCAATAGCACCTTCAATGGCGACGATTGGGTGGCAGCGTCTTGGGCGTTGGCACCGCTCAACCCGAGCGATGACAGAACGGCTAATGAGAGTAGCCAGTGGCAGGTGAGTTTCATGTTCGTGAATTAGTTTGTGAGGATAGGACTGTGGTCAACGAGAGGATCATTCCTAGAACAGGTTAGACTGACCGAGCACGGCGTCGATGGCCTGTTCGCGGGCGCGTTGGCTATCGAGAGATGATACCCCATCGTCAACACGAGGTACGGCGTCATCGGAATTGCTCGGCGAGATCACCTGTGGCAACGGTTCCGGTGCCGTCTCGATATCGCCCAAACGATTGAGTTCGTTGATCACTTGCAGGGCGTCGAGATCGGTCACGAATCCGTCGCCGGAGACGTCGAGATAGACAAGATTGCTGGAGAGGCTTCCGGTCGAGGCGACGGACGCCCCGGATTCATTGAGGAAGTTGATGATCCGCAGCGCGTCCAGTGAAGTCACTTCGCCATCGTTCGTCACGTCGTACGGATTCACCGAGTTCTGCAGGGGCGAGACCGGTAGACTGAACTCATGATCGACCGACAGTGGAAAGGGGCCGACTTCGAGAGCGCGGATGACGAGGTCGACGTTGCCGTGAATGGCACCGCCCGGCCGGCCGACCAGTTCGAGCGTGTCGGGATTGAACGTCAGCCAGGTGGGCAGCTTCAGTTTCACTCGACCACCGTCATCAAGCACCAAATCACCGTTCTCGTCGCGTACTTTTTGACCGATTCGCAACAGGAAATCACCCTCTTCGGGATCCGATGCGATGTCTTCAGGGACGGTCAATCGGAACGTAGTACCGGTCACGATGCGTTCGCCATCGAAGGTATTGGCAAGGGGCGCTTGGTTGAATACCGGCGGTTCGTTCACTTCGTTCAATTCGATCTGCACGTCGATGGGTTGCACCGTCGAGCTATTGCCGTCGGAGACTCGCACCTGCAGGTTGAGCGTCGCAGGATCGATCGCTCGGAAGGCCGCGAGATTAAAGTTGCCACGGATCTTCAGTAAGAACGGGTCAACCTGCGAGACGGGTTTGTTGGGTGCATTTGCTGCCGATTCAAACTCGAAGAACTGCTGCGCCGTACCACCGATAATCTCGATAGACAAACTGCTGCCGGGGATTCCTGGATCGGGATCGACGACGCCAATGCGTCCGATTTCGTCACCGGGGTGAGGCACTTCGGAAACAAAGATTTTCTGGGTCGTCACGTAGGCTGGTTCATTGACATCTCCGACGTAGACGCGGAACGACTGCATGGAGGTGGGCAGCTGACCGGTCCGATCCATGACTTCAAAAGTGAGGTCATGCCGCGGTGCCGCTTCGTAGTCAAGGGTCACGCCGTCGGCTAGTTTCAAGCGACCGGTGAGCGGATCGAACTGGAACAGATCCGAACTTGAGCCGGGCACGAGTTCGAGTGCGTAATCGGAATTGGAACCTTCCGGATCGACAAGGGACAAGGTTGCGATCAACAGCCCGGGCTGGTTTTCGCTCGCCGGACTATTTTGATTGTCGCGTCGATTGAGCACCGCGGGTTCGTTGACATCTAGTACATTCAGAACGATCGTTGCGGTGGTGGCCAGCGGCGGGCTGCCGTTATCGCTGATGGAAACGTCAAACTGGAGGCGTGGGGCGGTTTCAAAATCCAGGCTTTGCCCCGGGTTGAGGACCACTTTGCCGGCCGGCGTGACGGACAACAACGAGCTTGGATTGACGAGTTGGAAGGTATGATTCTGGCCGTCATCTGGATCCAGGGCTTCCAGAGACGCCAATTCACCGACCGTTGACTCGGGCACGCTAAAGGTCGTCGTGACAATTTGCGGTGGGTCATTTTCATCCGAGACGCGAATGATCTTGTCGGCAATGGTGACGCCCGGTGTTTGTCCTGGCGCGGTGTTGTTGTCACTAACGTGGACGCGAAGTACCAATAGACTGGTGGACTCAAAATCCAACGGAGCGGTCAAACGAACCACACCGGTGAGTTCATCGACAGAGAAAAATGGCGAACCGTCGTTTTCAAAGAAGGCATCGGGGGTGCTCGGGATCACCGTATAGGTGAGCCGTTGATCCGCGTTGGCATCAGGATCGACAGCATCAATGCGTCCGATCACGGTCCCCGTGGTGGGGCCTGCGACCGCGTCTTCAGGAACGGAGAGTTCCGCGTCAGAGATCACCGGTGCTTCATTGATGTCGTTGAGTTGCAAGGTGATACGACCGGTAGCGCTGGCACCGAGTTCGTCGGTGGCGCGGACGGTCAGCACTCGGACGGGCTCGGTCTCGAAATCCAGATCCGCGTCGGCCGTCGTGCGGATCTCGGCGGTGAAGTCAGGCAGCGTGACCAGTTCGAGCCCCACGCTGTTGCCGCCAATGAACTCGTACGTCAAGCCGCTGTTGTCGGCATCGAATCCGTTGACGGTCCCGACCACGCTGCCGACCGATGGGTTTTCATCGAGTATGAAAACGACGTTTTCCCCATCGGGGAACGTGGGCAGGGTATTGGGGCGGAACTCGCTATTGAAGAAGAAGTTCTCGTACTTGGTGATGCGAAAGGGTTCCGTCGACGTCGCTAGCAAATTGGCGACTTCGGCCGTGCCGGCGACGGCGAGTTCGTAGTCACCTGGAAACAACCCGCTGATCTCGTAGATACCGTTCTGATCCGTGATCGCGGTCGGCTCCGGCTGCAAGTAACTCAACGAGTCAAAGCTCACATTGAATGAGTTCGTGTTGAAACTATCGTCACCGTACGCTTCGATGCGTACGATTTGCTCGCCCGGCGCGGACACCGTAACGCTACCACGACGACTGCCACTGACGGCGTTACTGAGCGAGGTGGCCACGATATCGCCAGCCGCGTTGTACGCATCGAGCCGCCCGTACACAAATCCAATGGAACTTGAATTGATGACATCGATCGATGCCGAACTGATCGGCCGAAAGAAATCGAATCGCAAGTGGTTAGAAGTATAGAACTCGTCAAAGGGCCCCGCGCTGAAGATTCGGTTGCCAACCGGGCGACCGCCGATCAATTGCCGGCGTGAAACGATGTCGTCGCTAACGATCGCGCCACCGGCTCGATCCCAACTAATCGTGACACCATCATAGAACTGTGTCAGCGGGTACTCAGCGTCATTGGGGGCCGGATTATTGATATCGAAAGGTGGTGCGGCATCATCCGGCTCGACGACATACAGCAGGTTGTCACGGACACCGTTGCCGTTGGTGTCGACAAACACGGTCACGCCTTCGGCCGGCAGTGTCGTGTCAGCGGGCGTGCCAGCATTGATGTCGCCATTGGAAGGCAGCAGCGAAATCTGACCGCGGACACCGCCTACGAAATTGCTTTCGCCGATGTGATCGAGCGCATGGTCGAACAGGGCGGGATAGCTGACTTGGTTGTCCGAAAATTCAAACAATCCGTCCGGATCCGCTTCGCCACCCCAGAAACCGGGAGCCACATCTTGCATCGTGCCGGAGACCCAGTCCTCGTAATCGCTGCCAATGGAATCGCCCACGCGCCCTGCATAGCCGTAGCCATCCATGGTCACGATCGTTTGCCCCCGACTGTTGCGTTCGACGATGGGATGGTCATTCGCAGCGTTTCCAATGAAGACAATCGGTGCAAACGACGCTTGATTCAGCGTAAAATCGTGCATCCCCACCGCGTCATAGGTGCCCCAGTCGGCAGCGTTACTATCGGAATCGATGAACCCGTCATTGTTGGCGTCGACGTCATCACCGACGACGGGTGGCGTGTCTGATTGAATCAGGAAATAGCTGGCATCGCGAAAGACCGTGTCGATCGAACCGTCCGACTGGGCACTGGAAAAGATCCCGCCGGGCAGACCATTGAATCCCGTCAGATCGCTCTGCAAAACGTTCGCGCCGAAAGCGGTGTCGTATGAGTTGGCGCCTTGCAGGAGAACGAGGAAACCGTTGCTGCCGAATGACTGGCCGCTCAAGTCGATGACCGTATTGATCTCACCGAGTTGGCTGCTGTATTCCTCCAGGACGACGAAATAGGTTCCCGCTGGCAATACTTCGTTGGGCTTTCCTCGCAATTCAATGTATTGGTCAGTCGTCTGTGAGACGGCGGCGGTGAATCGGCCTTCGACCAAGATTTCGCTGATCACGGGAGTGTCAAATTCCGCCTCGTCGAGAGCCGGCAGCGCCCGCACCGGCAACGTCTGTGCGGGCAGATTGACGAATTGTGGATCCGACGTCGCAGCGCTGACCGTCGCCGTCAACGTGCTCGGCGTGATGACCTTGACCTCGTTGGCGAGATCCGGCGTCAACCGCACGCGGCGAGGTGTCGCCCAGTCGTCCGGCGTAAAGATCAATTGATCGACATCGAGCAGCACCCCAGGATCGCCGCCCAGGCCACTCGACAAGGATAGATTCAGCGTCACATCGGAGACGGGTTGGCGATTAAGCGTGACTTCGACAAAGTCCTCATCGATCGCTCCACCGACGACGGTCGCACCTTCTTGGCCGAGCGATCCAGCACCGGTCAAGGGCTTGCTGGGCACGAGCCGAAATCCGATCACATCGGGCGCGATCGCAAAGTTCACATTATTGCGAGACTCAAACTGGGTCAGCGTGATGTCACGTGCATTATTGCCAATCGTGCTCCGCGTCAGAGCCACCGGGCGGACGGGGGCGTCGACATTAATCGATGCTCTCACCACTGCGGTTTCGACAACATTGGCCACCGCGTCGGGAATCTCCACCAACAGAGTGGAGGTCCGATTGTTGTCGTCGGCGTCAAACATCCACACATACGTCGATGTCGAGCGCGGCCCATCGGGCAGAACATTTTCGAGTTGATCGGCAGTCGCCAAGGCCATGGAACTGGCATCGATCCCGGTGAAGCTCGCCCGCGCGATCGTTCGTCCGATGCCGTTGATATCAAAAGCGAAAAACTCATCGTCGCTATTATCAAAACCAATCACGCGCCGATTGACAGGATCAAACGCCAAATCGCTGACCGAATTCAGCCCTGAATAGCCATTTCCAATCAGTGTTGTGCGAGCCGTATTCACGTCGATCCGTGCCAGCGTACGGTTCGTCGCGTCAGAATCGCCTCGCACCAGCGTGTACACCGTGTTCCCGACACGATCGTACGCCAAACCGCCCACGATGTCTAAATTCGATTCCGCGACGCGTGAACGCTCGCCCGTAAAAGGATCGACGCGAAAGACTTCGTTGGTTCGCGTGTCGATGCCAACCAGGGAATGGTCGCCAATTTGCGCCAATCCATCCATCCGATTGCTCGTCGGTTGGCCGATCGATTCGACTTCGCCATCCGCATTGACCTTAAACAGTTGGGCGGCGCGGAAATATTCTCCATCGTCATCCTGGACGACCGTGTCGTTCCAGCCGAAGGTCACCGACGGCGAGGTCTGCACAAATCCGGGCGCAGGGCTCACTCGAACTTGGTAGTCACCCGCGGTGAGCGTCGGAAAGGAATAGAAGCCATCGACATCGGTCAACGTCGATGGCTCGGCGGCATCTAACTTCCCATTGGAGTTCTGATCCAAATACACACTTACGTCGGAGGCTCCCGTTTCAACGTCCTGGCGGAGGCCATCCTGGTTCACATCGAGAAAGATCTCGCCGCTGACGACCGCCATGAGATGGCGTGATTCCAGCTTTTCAAGCTGAACCCGCCGCTTCCTACCTCGCTGATTCGAGGCACCGGTGACCGATCGAGCTAATCGGCGTCGGCGTGCTGCCGCCGACAATCCGCCGGCAGTTTCATCGGTGCGAGAACCAACCAACCAATCTCGCAATGGAGTCGAAGTGAAGCGTTTCATAACGGAAAAGAGTCCAAAAAGCGCGCGGCAAAGCCCAGCGACCAAGCGAAAAGGAACGGCGATGAACCGAGCTTCCAAACAAAGGCCCCAACGAAGTGGCGTGATTTTTGGATGCCCAATACCCCAAAAGGTTCCTGTCAATAAAATAGAAAAAACTGCTAACAACCCATCCTGGAGAGAGCTCAGCCCCGCTGTCACGACCGCCAGCCCCCTGTCCGGACAGGGTCCTAGTCCTCCTAGGATAAATATCCAGAGCATCTGTAACAACAGAAAAGATCGGCATTTAGCGAACAATCGCGTGAGTACACGTCATTTCGTGGTCCGATTAGACGGGTTTTCGCCGTTGTGCCTCGTCCCAAGTGATCTCCAAAGCTGGCCTAGCCAGGTGGACGATGCCTACAATCTGCTATCCCGCGACTCGGCCCACGAGTCTGGGTTCATTTTGCTGGAAAGAGCCTCGATGCCGAGCTGGAACCACATGCGCCAACGCACCACCCTACCCGCACTGATCCACCGAGACGGTTCGGGCCGTCAAAAACGAGCCGTCGCCTTGGCAGCGACCATGCTCATCGCCTGCGGCGCGGCGTCCTGCGAATTGGCATCCGCACAAGATCCGGGTAGCTCGCTGTCGCGAACCAGCCCCATCCACACCGACGAATCGTTCTATCGGCCGGGACCGATTTCCCGCACCGAACCGGTGCCCCGGGCCAGCCTCGGAAGCATCGCCGGTCGCAGCCAGGCAGACATCCAGCGAGACCAGTTGTTCAGCGAACTGGCCGAGGAGGTCGCCCAGTTTGACCGGCTGGGCAATTTAGTCCGGCATGTTTCACAGTTGGTCAAACCAAGCGTGATCCACATCGAAGCCCACAAGATAACGGGCAAAGGTGCCTCGTCAGAGTCCTACGACGAGGCCGGCAGCGGTGTGGTGCTGGAGATCGCTGGTGATCGCTGGGTCATGACCAATCGTCACGTGATCCATGGTGCCACGGTCGACCAGATCACGATGCGGACAAGTGATGGGCGACGGTGGAGTCCCGAACGAATCCTGATGGACGCGAGTACGGATGTGGCTGTCATGAAGTTAGCGGTGTCCTCGGGATCCGCTGGCGACGCGGGCCGACGCCCGCTGCCATCGCCCCAGCCACTGCCGCCCGCCGCACGGTTGGCGGACAGCGATCGGGTGCAAATTGGCGATTTCGTGATCGCCATCGGCAGCCCCTTCGGCCTCAGCCATTCGGTCACCTTTGGGATCATGAGCGCCAAAGGACGACGCGATTTATCATTGGGGGAAGAGCGGATCGACCTGCAAGATTTCTTCCAAACCGATGCCGCGATCAACCCCGGCAATAGCGGCGGGCCACTTCTAAACCTGCGTGGCGAAGTGATCGGGATGAATACGGCCATCGCCAGCAGCAGTGGTGGCAGTGAGGGAATTGGGTTTGCAATTCCGATCAATATGGCCGCTCGAGTCGCTGAGGAACTCATCGCTCACGGGCAACTCCGCCGCGGCTATCTCGGCGTGACTCTCGATCCCGAGTTCGCCGCTACCGAGTTTCCCAGCGCAGCGGGCCAGTATGCATCGATGAAGGTCAGCCCCGACATGGCCGTGGACGTTTATCGTGAGAACGACTTGAAATTTGGCGGCGCCCGCGTCAAGAACGTCCGGCCGGGATCGCCCGCCGAGACCGCGCGGCTGCAAAAAGATGACATCATCTTGCACTTCGATGGCTATCGCATCGAAGACGACGACCACCTCGTCGCCCGTGTGGGCATGGCCGCCACCGAGCAGCCCATCGAGATGGTGATTCTCCGTGACGGAAAACGATACCGCACCGAAGTCACGCTGAAGCAAATGCCCTAATGCATCGGGTGAAGAAAAACTGACGTAGCTACGCTCGCCAGAGCGTGGGGGCCCACCGTCTGGCGACGGTGGCTATGGGAAAATTCGTCACTTGTTGTTCACGCGATGCTAAGTGGCAGCGGCGTCGAGCCGATGCCACGCTGCTCAGTTCGCACTGCCAGTGGGATCAAAGTAAGCCGGTTCATTACCAGACTTCCATTTGATATTACAGCCCACCGACGGTTTCTGATCGATCGCCGCGGTCCGCCCGGCCAACGTCTCATCAAGGGCAGCGCGGAGATCCACACCCGTCACGGCCGCACCCGATTTTGGACGGCTGCCGTCGAGCTGACCCCGATACGTCAAACGATGCTGGGCGTCAAACAAAAAGAAATCAGGCGTGCAGGCCGCACCATAGGCAATCGCCACGGATTGATCTTCATCGAGGGCGTAGGGGAACGCATAGCCCCGCTCCGCCTTTTCCGCTGCCATGGCCGCGAAGTTATCTTCGGGATACTTGTCGATGTCATTGCTATTGATGCCGACAATGCCAACGCCGTGCTGCATGTATTCGTCACTGAGCAGCTTGAGCTGCTCGGCCACATGCTTGACGTACGGGCAGTGGTTGCACATGAACACCACCAACAGCGCTTTGCTGTCTTTGAAATCCGCCAGCGACACGGTATCGCCATCGGTCTCAGGAAGCGAGAAATCGGGAGCCGCGGTGCCCAGTGGCATCATCGTCGAAGCAGTGCGAACCATGAGTGATTGTCGTTTTCGGGGGGGACCAAAGAGAATCTCGCCGTAGCCAAACTCCCGTGAGTGAAACGACGCCAGTGTAACACTGCACGCAACCGCGCGACAGGCAACGATCATCCTATGTCGCGACCGTCGCCCGAGCGTGGGATCCACGTTCGGGCGAGCGTAACCACTTTGCCGACCCGTTCCCGGTGGCTATGGAACGAGCGCGAAATCACGATCTGAGATTGTGGCCGAACGCTCCACGTTCGACCATTCCGACCGCGGAGCGTTCGGCCACAAATTTTCCGCTCGATCCTAAGCGAGATACTTTTTGAACCACGCGATCGTGCGCTGCCATGCCAACTCAGCAGCTGCTTTGTCATAGCGAGGCGTCGTGTCATTGTGAAATCCATGGTTGACCCCCGGATACACGTGAGCCTCGAATGGCACTTCGTTCTGCTTGAGCGATTGCTCAAATGCAGGTGCCCCGGCAAGGATGCGTTTGTCGAGTTCCGCGTTTTGGATCAGCAGCGGTGCCTTGATCTTAGCCACCTCATCGGCCCCCGGTTGGCTACCGTAAAATGGCACACCCGCGTCGATGATGTTGGGAAGCCGCACGGCAAGCTCGTTGACAACGCCGCCGCCGTAACAGAAACCGACCACGCCCACCTTGCCGGTTGACAGTGGATAGGTGTCGAGCAATTTCGCGGCGGCGATGAAGTCTTGCATCATCTCCTCGCGATCTCGCTTGGACTGCATCGACCGACCTTCGTCGTCATTGCCCGGATAGCCTCCCAAGGGCGTCAGCGCGTCCGGGGCAAACGCCAGGAATCCGGCGACCGCGAGACGGCGTGTGACGTCCTCGATGTATGGATTGAGCCCGCGGTTTTCATGAACGACGAGCACGGCAGGGAATTTGTTTCCCGTCGCCGGCCACGCCATCAGACCCTTCATCTCACCAGCACCTTGCGGCGATGCGTAGCCGATCGTTTCCGTTTGGATTCGCCGATCACCCGGATCGATCTGCTGCGCCCAGCTATAGTTGGGACTGAGGTTGGAGAGCAGCGTTTGCACCGTCACACCGCCGACAGCGAATTTCGCCAGACGGGTGACGTAGTCACGGCGGGATAGCCTGCCGTGAGCAAAATCGTCATACAGGTCGAGAACTTCTTGGTCGAACTCAGAGGCTTGTTTGCGATTCATGGACGTTCTCACACAATTCGGATCAACGGATAGATAAATGAGGATCGTCGCGCTCGCTTCGCAAGGAAGTCAACGTCCCCCGTGAAAGCAGCGTTCCACGCACCTTTCGCCGAGCGAAAGGTGACTCTCATTATACCGTCAAACTTTACTTCACAAGTTCGGCGAGCTCGTCGTCGAGTTCGGCTTCGCCAATGTTGTGGCGAACGACGCGTCCCTTGCTGTCGATCAGCATCATGGTGGGCAGCGTTTGGACGCCGAATTGCTTGGCGAGCGGACTGCCTTCGAGACCGCCGTCTTCGTACAACTGAACCCATGGCAGCGAGGTCTCTTTCAGAAATGCGATCGCTTGCTCACGCGAATTGTCGATATTGACACCGACGATCTGCAGCCCAGCACGCTGGTAGCGAGCCTGCAGACTGCGCAGCCGTTTCATGTCCTGTTTGCAGGGTTCGCACCATGTCGCCCAGTAGTGCAGCACGACGGGACGGCCACGCAACTGGCTCAGCCGAAATGGTTTGCCTTGAATCGTCATGCCTTCCAGCTCAACCTCTTTGCCCACCGATTGCAAACGCACCATGGCTCCGGCGGCTCGCTCGGCAGCATCCGTGCCGCGAAAATCGGTCACGACTTGTTTGTAGAACTTCAGGGCTTCTTCGTCTTGGCCTTCGAACTCCTTGCTCAACGCCAATTGCAATTTCGCCTGGGCCGTTTCGGGAGCTTGCGGGTGGCGTGAAGCGAATTCGTTGAGTTCTCCCAACCACCACTCTTGGATTTTGGCGAAGTCCGCGTCAGGCCCCTGCTGGGAGATGTATTCGGTGCCAATCAATTGGTACTCGGTGTAAGCACGCAGCGCTTCGGTTTGTGGGCTTTGAGATTGCCCCAGCGACTTGGCGAGCGACTTGAGTCGCTCCAGCCCCTCCGGGTACGCACCACTCTGCACCGCAACGCTGACCGTATCGACGAGCTGTCGGGTCCAGGTGTCGCGTTCTTCAGGTGTGGTGGCGGCCTCGATTAAGCTGGCAACGACGTCGGCACGCTGTTGGTTCTGCACCGCCAAGGCTTTCATCTCTGTCGTCTGCGCCATCGCCGAATCAATCGATTCGAGTTTGCTGACGAGAATCTGAGTTTTTGTATCTCCAGCGCTCGAGCCGGAGGCTGTGCCCGCGGACATACCGCCCGGCGTGAAGAAATTGCCTCCCGCCTGAGCGATCGGTTCGCCTTTCTCTGCCAGCACGGGTAGGTCGAGCAACTTCCACGCATCACCCGCTCGCATGATCGAGCCTACGAGCAGCTGTCCCGAATGGTCGCCTGATTCAAACATGGCTACGGCGTTCTCATAAGCCACGACGTCTTTCTCAAACCCACCCTCACCGGCGGGCATCAGTCCGGGAGATGTTGCGGCAAATTGCAACCATTTCGCTTGGGGGTCCACGGCGTCTTGCGATCCCGCGAACTCCTTGAATTTAGCCGCCGCCCGGGCTGCTTTTCGATTCAGCGTTTCTTGCATTTCACCGCCAATGCCTGCAGCCTTGATATCCGCCGGGGATGCTAAGAGGACGATAAAGCGGGTCGCGTCCTGTGTCGCCAACGCCGCAATCAGTTCCCTCGTTGTCTCCTCGGCCGAGATGACTTTCCAACTATCGATCGTGCCGTCTTCATTGGCATCGATCCCCCAGCGAGTGCCGCCGGTCGCCATCCAACGGTACTGGTCAGCCTTGCCGTTGAAGTTCACGTCGACGTCGCGATAGACTTCGACACCGTACTGGAAATAACTCCACAAATCGATTTTCTTGTCGCCGTTGGTATCGGCAAACCGTCTCAGCATCGTGCCGTCGGCGGCGACGACCTCCCAGCCCGACCAGTCACTGCGGTCAATGTCGCGCACGGTGCAGCGATCGACTTGGTCGCTTGCTACCAGTTCGTAAACGACACCGTCTTGCACAGGTTTCAGTCCCAGGGCCGCAGCAGCCGAAGGCGGTGCCGCCCAGGCCGGCGAGGCGGAAAACAGGAACAACGCACAAAACCACATTCGTTTGGCTTGGAAGCGCAATTGTGTTGGCAAAATCGTCTGAACGTCCATCACTGAGGATACTTTTTTCTTGGCCGGGGAAGTGAGCACCGAAGCGCCGCGAAGACAACAATCCCGATCATCCCCGTAGCGACGACCAAAGATCAAGATCAGTTCCGAAAATCGCAGTTTGCCGTCACCGTTTCGTGCCCACACGGGGCGATGGCCACTCGGGAAACGAAAAAACTTCCGCGTGGACGCTCAAAAACAGGGGGAGGACGTGCCCTTGGGTCAACCTGTCGATTGATTCATTTGCAGGTCGACCATGCCCTGATAATGGCCTCCCCGGGCCAGCAGTTCGGCATGCGTGCCGGTCTCCACGACGCGGCCGTCTTCGAGCACAACGATCAAATCCGCTCCTGCGATGGTGCTGAGTCGGTGCGCGATCACGATCGCGGTGCGATCTTCAAGCAGTTCAGATAGGCTGGCTTGAATCAAGCGTTCGCTTTGACTGTCGAGGTTGCTGGTGGCTTCATCAAGGACGAGTATTTGCGGATCGGCCAAGATCGCCCGCGCGATCGCGAGTCGTTGTCGCTGGCCGCCGGACAGTTTCACACCCCGCTCACCGATGACCGTGTCGTAGCCTTGCTCCATTTTATTGATGAACTCATCGGCAGCCGCAGCAACCGCAGCAGCAACGACATCACTGCGATCCGCCTTCGGTCTCGAATAGGCAATGTTCTCGTGAACGGTGCCGTCGAACAGAAAGACGTCTTGCTCGACAATCCCCAGCAGCGATCGGTAACTCGAAAGCTGGATGTCGCGAAGATCCTCGCCATTATAGAGAATTTCGCCGGAGGTGGGATCGTAAAACCGAGCGATCAAGTTCGTCAGCGTTGTCTTGCCAGCACCGCTGCGACCGACCAACGCGACGGTTTGTCCGGCTGCGACTTCGAACGTAACATCATGCAGCACAGGGGTGTCTGTGCCCGGGTAGTGGAACGATACGTTGCGAATCGAGATCGCGCCGCCGCGGGTCTGGGTGGCCAGACGAGCGGCCCCTTCGCGGCTGGGTAACTCTTCATCAATGTCGAGGACATCGAGGATGCGGTCGAGCCCAGCGAGGTTATTTTGGAACGTGACGGCGCTGCCAGCCAGCGTGGCGAGCGGATCGAGTAGCATCGTCAGATAGACGAGAAACATCATCAAGTCGCCCAGTGTCAGCTGCCCCTCGATGATCTGGTAGCCACCGTAGAGCAGCAAACCGGTCGACGCCAGCGGGATCACGACTTCCCAAATCGTTTCGATCGTACGCATCCACCACCACGTGAAGAGCTGTTGGCGGACGAGGAAATCACCTTCGCGTACGTAGCGTGATGATTCGGTGCGAGAGCGTGAGAAAGTGCGAACGACGCGGATGCCGCCAAACGTTTCAGTCGCACCGCTATCAATCCGCTGGCGCTGTTTGCGGACGTCACGAAAGAGCGGCCGGATACGATTGATGTACGTCCGGTGAGTGACCCATACGACCGGTAGCAGCAGCATTCCGCCGAGCATCAGCTTCCAATCGACAAACATCAAGATCACCAGTGAACCACAGAACTGGATGATCGCTCGCCATGGGTTGTACAGCATGCTGAAGATCAGGTCGGCGACACCCCCCGCGTCCTCGCGGATCAAACTGGCCACGCCGCCGCTCTTCATCGCATAAACATGATGCAGCGGCAGACGCATCGCGTGGTCAAATACCTGACGGCGAATCGAGACCTGAGCCTTGTTCACCGTTTTCGTCGCCAGCCACCGGCCGATCAGATTCACAATCGTGCCGATCGCCGTCAACACTGTCACCACGATCGCAATGGCCACGAGCGTTCGCATCGGCGAGGCGGTCGGATCGCCGAGCACCTCTGCGGCGCCGGGGATTCGCAGCAACCATTCCGGCAGCGGCCGGGCGGGCTGGTTCAGCACGGAATCGATCGCGAGCTTGGTTCCCAGCGGAGGGATCAAGCGGATCAGGATCCCCACGCTCAAAAACCCGAGTGCGGCGATAATCGGTCCCCGGTGACCGGCAATCAGCTGCCAAAACGCCGCAAAAAGTTCGACGAAAGAGCGAGTCCGATCACCGATTTTCTTCTGGCTGCGCGCCTGCCGCGAACCATCGCCCTCCGAGCTACCGTGTGGCGACGAGTGGTGATGCGGCAGCGGCGCGGCACCTTTGCGATGGCGTTCTCGAACGGTCACTCGATAGTCGTTGAACCGGCGACGACTCGGGGAAATTGCCATGCCGTTTACTGTCCGGCGTTGGGGAACACGACCTTAAACATCAGGTACGCCATCGCCAGAGTGAGCACCAAATTCAAGGATTGCCCACAGACGTATAGCAGCAACGGTTTGCCGCCACTCAAGTTCTCTTTGATTGCCGCGTAGTTGGTTTCCAAGCCAATGCTGACGAATGCCAAACAGAACAACCAACCTCGCAGCCCCTTGGTGAAACCAATCGAGGCTCCCGTCCACAGTGCACCGTCTTGGGCGAATCCAGCGATCAGCGAAAAGACGATCGACGCAATGATGAACCCGAGGATGAACTTGGGAAACCGCAACCAAATTTCGGACCAGCCCACATTGATTTTTGAATTGGGGTCGCGATCCATGTACGTCGTCCAGAAAACCGCGATACCAAACGCGACGACGCCAATCAGAATGTTCTGGATCATTTTGATGGTCGCGGCCACCTCGAGGGCGCGATCGCCGAGAAACTCGCCCGCCGCGGCGACCGCCCCGGTCGAATCAATCGTGCCGCCCATCCAGGCCCCACCGAGCACCTCATCCATGCCGGTGAACCGAATCACCGCTGGCATCACGACCATCATGATGACGGTAAACGATAACGACATCCCAATCGCCAACGAGAGTTCTTCCTTCTTAGCCCGACAGGCCGCTGCCGAGGCGATGGCCGCCGAGACGCCACACACGGACATGTCTGCCGAGATGACCATATTGAGTGTTGCCGATTTGATCTTGAGCACCTTCTGGCCGAACCAGAACGTTGTGATCAGTACGATCGGGGTGACCACCCAAGCGACGAAGACGCCCGGTAGGCCCAGTGCGAGCAAGCGGCTCATGAGGATCTCACTGCCCAGCAGCACGAGTCCCGTTTTGATGAAAAATTCGGTGCGTGCGGCACCACGCATCCACTGCGGCGTCCCAACCGTGTTGCTGATCACCAACCCCACGACGAGTGCCCATAATGCGTATTCCAGGTTATAGGCGCTGACGACCGCCTGCCCCGCCATCACGTAGGAGAGCACGGCAAGTAGAAAGACAGCGGGAAAACCGAGCATAAATTCTCGGGCGCGGCCTCCGCTTAGTAATAAAACGAGCGTGAACAGGCCGCCAATGATCAGCCCCGCACCAAGCGTCCCGGTCAGTCGTGATAGCTCAGGCTGAAATGTTGGCCCAGGAGGGGGCCCCGGCTCCTCGGCGATCGCCTCATCCGCGGCAACCTTCTTCGATTTGATTTCCTTGCGAAATGCGTCGACGGGATCGCCGTACCAGCGACTGGGCTTGCCGACAAATGGGGCGAGCAGATTGGTCGCTTCGGTCTCCGGCTCGACAACCGGGCTCGTGTCGGTGACCCCCGCCGCAACGGTGTCAGGGACCGTCGTGACCAAACGAACGCTGGCCAGCGAAACCAACAGAATGGTCCACCCAATGACAATCGCGAGCAGGTCTTCGTTCCAGAAAGAATCTCGCGTCGTATTCGTCGGTTGGGAATCGTCGACGGGTGGGGTGGTTTCGGACATGGTGGATACTTCGTGACATCGAATGAAATGTCGCTAGATTAGCAAGATCGATCACGGTTCGCCATGGTCGACCGCCCAGGGGCAGGCAGCGTCCGTCCGCGTCTGTGCAGGAACGAGCCGAAGAAGACGGCCCGATTTTGTGGTCGATCACTCCGACCGAGGCGGGTGGGGCACCGATATCCCGCTCGTTGCCCCGTCCATTCGTCGCAGCAAGCTGCACCGAGAGAATCGCTCGCCGTTTGCGCCTCGGAACGACCCTACGCCCCGTGCGGAGGGTCGAGCAACAGACATTGGCCCCACCGCGAGTATACATTCCCGCTTCCAATGAGTATCCATGTTGTGGTCAATCGCACTGACCCTCATCACGCAGGAACGCTGTTTTGGATCCTTTACTCGCCTTACTTGTCATCATCACTCTCGGCTTGGGCTTAGGAAAAGTCTCGGTTCGCGGGATCTCGATCGGAACCTCCTCGATTCTGTTTGTCGCGTTGTTTGCTGGTCATCTGGGCGTCAAGATCCCCCAAGGTTTGGGGACGTTGGGCCTGGCGCTGTTCGTCTACTGCGTCGGCATCGCAGCGGGCCCCACATTCTTTCGTGGTCTCGCGTCGAGCGCTCGAGTGATGGCCACACTCGGCGCGGTGATGGTGACGACCGGCGTGGGAGTGACGTGGATCTGCGCAAAATTATTTAGCTTGCCCGCCGATATTGCTGCGGGCCTGATGGCTGGGGCCATGACCAGCACCCCAGCGCTCGGTGCCGCCAGCGAGGCGGTCGCCGAACCAGACCAGGTCGCCGTTGCGTTTGGCGTTGCCTATCCGTTCGGGATCGCGATCATCGTGTTGTTTGTTCAGGTAATGCTGAAAAAAACTCCAACGTCAGCGGCCGAGTCAGAGGCGAGCCCTCGCAGCGAAGAGGATACGAACATCCAACGCCATGTCGTTGAGGTTGCGAATCCGGGGGTTGCTGGAAAACGGCCTAGTGAAGTGGCCGCATCCGCGGATTTACCCTGCCAAATATCTCGTGTTTTCTTGAATCAGCGGTGGCGTCCCACCCCCTCAGATTATGTGTTCGCGATGGGCGATCGCGTGATGTTGGTCGGACAGCACGAAGAGGGACAACGCGTTGCCGAGACGCTTGGCGTGCTGTGCGATCTCCAAGACGTTGTGCTCGACGCAGAGCGTGAACGCAAGGATGTCGTTGTCACTTCGCCGGACATCTATGGACACACCTTGAAGGAGCTCCGCTTGCGATCCCGCTTCGGAGTCACCGTGACTCGCATCCGCCGGATCGACCAGGGGTTTGTTCCATCATCAAAAACGCGAATCGAATTCGGTGACACGCTCACCTTGGTCGGCGAGCCTGCGGACCTTCTCCGGGTCTTGAAAGTGGTCGGCCATCGCCCGCGGACACTCAACGAAACCGATTTACTCTCGCTGGCACTCGGCCTCACCATTGGCCTGGTTGTCGGTCAAATGTCCATTCAGCTGGGCGGCGTCTCGGCATCACTTGGTACTGCCGGTGGCCCCTTGTGTGTTGGTTTGATCCTCGGGCACTTCCGCCGAATTGGGTTTGTCACCGGGTCGTTTCCGCCGGCGGCCCAGATCTTGATGACCGAAGGTGGACTGGCCCTTTTCTTGACAGATGCCGGCGTCCAGGCTGGTGCGAATGTTTGGGCTGTGCTTCAGCAGCAAGGGGGTGTTCTGTGCATCGCTGCGGTCGCGATCGCGACATTGCCGCTCGCCGCGGGCTACCTGATGGCGATCTACCTGTTCGGATTGTCGCGACTGCAATCGCTCGGGGCGGCCTGTGGCGGAATGACTTCAACGCCGGGACTGGCCGCCCTGACCAGCTCCACCGATTCGAGTGAACCGGTCACCAGCTACATTGCTGCCTATCCCGTCTCCCTGGTCCTGATTACGATCGCAGCCCCGCTGCTGGTCAAGCTTCTGTAGTCGAACGACTCGGCGTTTCACGCGGTAACCGGAGCGAACGCCCATCGGCTCATTTCGAAAGGTTTTGCCGACGCCGGTGGTGGCCAAACGCTCCGCGGTCGACCATTCCGACCGCGGAGCGTTCGGCCACTTATTTTCCGCTCGTTCCTAGCGGGGTTCTATCCAAGAACTCATTCGCAGGTGCTTATAACGGGAAGTCGTCTTCTTCGCTCTGCTGGGAGTACAGCGGCATGTGGCGATAGTAGACTTCGAGAATCATGGTGGCGAACGAAGTCATGCAGAGTCGGCCGGCGTTGGATACGTGGGCACTGTCAAAATACCAACTGCCTTTCGCCCCGCCCTCTTGAGCCTGGGTCTCGACCAACCAATCACGCAGTTCGGCGTTGAATTTATCCCATTCCGGACCGCCGGTTTGACGCAGGACTTGAGCGGCGTAGTAATCGTAGTAAATGTCATTTTTGATCACACCGATTTTCGCGAGATCGGCCACACCTCGCTGCAACGCTTCGTTGTTCTTTTCCCAACCGGTGTACATCCGGCACAGTAATCCCACTGCGGTCATGGAGGCATTTAAATTGGTGTCAGGCGTCTTGTATCCATATCTGGATCCGCCATTGGACTGGACTTTATCGAGAAACAGCAGTGATCCTTGGATGGTTTTGGGTGGTACCATCAGGTGCCCCATGTACCCGCTCTTGAGCGCCATGATCTGCCACCCCACGACGGACGTGTCACCGCCAGTGGGATCCTGAAAACGGTACTTCCAACCGCCGTCGCGACACTGCGCAGCGACGATATAGTTTAGCGCCGCTTGCGTGGGCACCGCGAGCGTGGGGTCGCCGGTCATCGCATAGGCTTCACTCAGTGCGATCGCGGCCAAACCATGTGAATACATGTTGCCTGCGGACTCGCTCAAGTCCAGGACGGCCAACCCCGCCTTGGTGCCTGGCTTGCCGCTGCGGATGAGGTACTGCAGGCCACGCCGCACCACGTCTTGGTAGTTGCCCGATTTATGCGTTTGCCCTGCCCCGAGAAAGGGCAGCAATGCCATCGCGGTTGCGGCGTTGAACGCGGACGCTCGGTTGGGCTCACACGCGTCCCCGCATGCATTGTTACAGACGAGGTTATGAGCAAACGTCCAACGTCCATCACGCATCTGGTGCAGTGCCAGCCATTTAAGCGCTTCGGTGACTGCCGCCTCGCTGGCGGAGTTGCCGCCAAGTTCTCGCAATAGTTTTTTCTTCATCTGGTCCGAGCGACTGTCCATGGCCGATTCCTGCACCGACGCGAGCGTTTGCAGGCTCATTGAGGTGGGTGCCATCTGTGAGGCCAGATCCGAGATATCTAAGGGCACCGCGGCAATGTCCATCGGCACGTCCACCGCGACCGGTTCGGTCATCTCCATCGCTTCGGCCACCTCGACCGGTTCGGAGACTTCCTCAACCACTTCGATTTCACCGGGGTCAATCTCCTCGATCGTGAACTCTTCGATCTCCGGTCCCTCCTCCCCTGTCGCGGTCGCCGAGAGCACATTCACCAGCTTGACCGGATCGGCGAGCGTGACCAAACCGAGAGCGAGCAGGATCGCAACGTGAACCAACGTGCTGATCAGCCAAGCGGGAGCCTCCTTGAGGAACCCGCCTCGCCGAGGTGGAAAACCGTTCTCTTCGCGCTCTTCCTCACGCTCCTCGTCGGCGGGTGGATGCGCCGCAAGCAGCGTATCCAAGTCGGGCAGTTCGGGGTCCGTCGTGGTCGACATAGAGGGAATCCGATGGGGACGGTGAGTGTTGACGGAAACGCGGGAAGGGGGGATTCGGGAACGGTATCAAAATAGTATAGGTGACGCGTGCCCCGTAGGATAAGGTTTATGGGCGTATCCTAAGTCAAAAACGCGATCGGCGCGCGTTTGTACCCATCTCGCCCGACGGGTTCACCACCCCCACCAACAAAACACATTGTCCCATCCGAGGCGATTTCGGTGCGAATCGATGCGATCTGATGGTGTCGCAAGGCTCGTGCCTGCTACCGACTGCATTGCAAATCTGCTAGTTTATCGCTCGAATTGAAGAACCCATCTGGACCTTTTCCTCACCTCAAAGCCCTCGCGAACCATCGATGTCTGCAGACGCCACCGACAACCATCGCATTGCCACGCAAGCTCTCCATGCCGGGCAGGTCGCTGACCCGACGACCAAATCGCGAGCGGTGCCGATTTATGCGACGACAAGCTACCAATTTGACAGCACCGACCACGCCGCGGCGTTGTTTGGGCTGACTGAATTCGGAAACATCTACAGTCGATTGATGAATCCGACGGTGGACGTTTTGGAAAAGCGGTTGGCGGCGATGGAAGGCGGCGTCACCGGACTGTGCTTCGCCTCGGGCCAAGCAGCGATCACGGCAGCCGTATTAACACTCGCCCACAGCGGCCAGAACATCGTCAGCAGCACGTCGCTCTACGGTGGCACGTGGACACTGTTCTCGCAAACGCTCAAGAATCTCGGCATCGAAGTTCGCTTTTTTGATCCCGACAAACCCGAAGACATTCACGGGCTCGTCGACGAGAACACACGGCTCGTCTACATGGAGAGCATCGGCAATCCACGCAATGACGTCCCCGATTTCAAAGCGATCACGGACGCCGCCCACACGGCTCCTCACGGTGCCCTGCCGGTGCTCTGCGATAACACGGTCATGACGCCGATGTTGCTGCGGCCTTTCGAGCACGGCGTCGATATCGTGATTTACAGCACGACCAAGTTCCTGGGCGGTCACGGCGTTCACATCGGCGGTGCGATCGTCGACAGCGGCAACTTCAAGTGGGCCGACCAGCCGGAAAAATGGCCTGAGTTCTGCGCTCCATCGCCCTCCTATCATGGTGCGGTTTTTGAAGAGCACCTGCGTCCGATGGGCAACATCGCCTACAACCTTCACATCCGCACGCATTGGCTGCGTGACACCGGAGCGGCGATGAGCCCGTTTGCCGCGTTCCTCACCCTGATGGGTGTCGAGACGCTGCACCTGCGGATGCCACGCCACTGCGAAAACGCGATGACGATCGCCGAATTCCTCGATGGTCACGACGCGGTGGAGTGGGTCAACTACCCTGGATTGAAGTCGCACAAGCATCACGCGAACGCGGAAAAGTTCCTCACCAACGGCAAGGGTGCAATCCTCGGATTTGGCATCAAGGGTGGTGCCGAAGCGGGTAAGAAATTCATCAACTCCTGCAAGCTCTGCTCGCACTTGGCCAATATTGGCGATGCGAAAACGCTCGTGATTCATCCCGCCAGCACCACGCACCAACAGCTCACCGAAGACGAGCAGCGACGTGCCGGTGTGAGCCCGGAATACATCCGCATGTCGATCGGTATCGAAGACAGTGCTGATATCATCGATGACCTGAAACAAGCCTTGGCCGCGGCTACTGCATAGGGCATGTCTTTGAGCGACGAGGATTCCAGCACCGATGACCTCCGCAGCGACGAGCCGCTCTCGCACGCGCTGACGGTTTGGTTCGATGAGCCCTTGATGCTCGAGCGAGGCGGCGAGTTACCCAGGATCCGTTGTTGCTACGAGACCTGGGGGACGCTCAATGCCGACGCCTCCAATGCGATTCTGGTCTGTCACGCCGTTTCGGGTGATTCGCATGCCGCCCGCCATGACGCCGACGACCAGCCCGGTTGGTGGGATGGCCTGATCGGCCCCGGCATGTCGATCGACACCAATCGCTTCTTTGTGGTCTGCCCCAACGTGCTCGGCGGCTGCCGGGGCACCACCGGCCCAGGTGACCTGCGGGGTGAGGATGGAGCAAATGCAGAGCCAACTCCCGAGGGGGCGCCCCCTCCGTCGACAAAGGATGATCGGCCTTATGGGGCGGATTTTCCGCGGATTACGATCGGCGACATGGTCGAGGTCCAACGGCGATTGGCCGATCATCTAGGGATTGCGAAATGGCGGGCCATCGTTGGCGGTTCACTCGGCGGCCACCAGGCCCTGCAGTGGGTCAGTCGCTATCCGGATTGCACGCACACCTGCATCGCCATCGCCACCTCGCCGCGACTGACCAGCCAAGCGCTGGGGTTCGATGTGATCGCTCGCAACGCGATTCAAACGGATCCGCACTTCCATGCCGGCCAGTATTACGATCGCCCGAACCGGCCCGTCACGGGGCTCGCGATCGCTCGCATGCTCGGTCACATCACGTACTTGAGCGTCGCGGCGATGGAAGCCAAGTTTGATCCCGACCGGCACGACCCGCGGCACATTGCGTCCGATTTCGAGCAGCGATTCAGCGTCGGATCCTACCTCGCCCATCAAGGCCAGAAATTCACCACACGCTTTGACGCCAATAGTTACATCACCCTGTCGATGGCGATGGACCTGTTCGATTTGGGCGGCAACCGCCTGAAGTTGATGGAGACCTTTGACGAGTGCACCTGTGATTTCCTGCTGGTTAGCTTCAGCAGCGATTGGCTGTTTCCCCCTGCCCAATCACGTGAAATTGTCAATGCACTGACCGCACTGGATAAACGCGTAACCTACGCGGAGATCACCTCCGATGCAGGCCATGATGCGTTCCTGATCGCCCGTGACATGGCGACCTATGGACCGCTCGTGCAAGAGCGGTTGCGGCCCTCGGCCGAACAGCGAGGTGCGAGCATCCCGACAAGCGATGCGGTGTCGACGGGCCAGTCTCCGGTGCAGCTCACCGTTGCCGAGGAGTCCATTCTAGAGATCATCCCTGCCGGCAACAGTGTGCTCGACCTCGGTTGCGGATGCGGCGAACTGTTGGCCGCGATCCGTGATCGACACGCTGGCATACCGATGCGTTTGATGGGGGTGGAGGTCGCCCAGGAGAACATCTTGTCGACGGCGATGCGCGGCCTCGACGTGATCGATTACGACCTCAACAATGGGCTGCCCGCGTTCATTGATAACCAATTCGATGTGGTCGTTCTCAACGCGACGCTGCAGGCGGTCGATAACGTCGTCGCACTCCTGGAGGAAATGTTGCGTGTGGGCAAGAAAGCGATCATCAGCTTTCCCAACTTTGCTTACCGCGTGCTGCGAGAGGACTACGTGACCCGCGGGCGATCACCGCGAGCGGCCGGTGAGTTTGATTTTGATTGGCACAACACACCCAACCGGCGATTCCCCACAATCGCCGACGTGCACGACCTGTTGATCGAGATGGGCGTGACAATCGATCGCGAAATCTACTGGGACGTCAGCCAAGCTCGCTATATCGATGTCGACGACGACCCCAACCTGAATGCCGACACGGCAGTGCTCGAAATTCACCGCGCATGATCCCGTTGCTCCCAGACCGGGGGCGGGCTCTCAAAGGTGATTGGCTGGTCGGTCGCTGGGTGGACGAAGCGAATCCGCCAGGCATGCAGGCACATCGGCGGCTCGTCCACTCCCAGCGTTTGTGTCAGACGCCCACGTCGCTCCGATCTCTCGGTAGGCGACCGGGCGTAGAACGGGTCGCCCACAATCGGAAAACCGATGGCAGCTGCATGCACGCGAATCTGGTTCGTGCGACCGGTGATTGGCATGACTTGCAACAGCGTGGTTCCATCATCGGAATGATGGCGAAACTGGAACGACGTTTCAGCAGGCAGGCCGCTCGCGTGCGTCACGCGAGCTCCCGCCGTCTGCACATTGCCGAACCATTTCGCGTCACCGATCTCTAAATCGCAGTGATATTCCTGCCAGGGCACGTGCCCCTGAACGCGAGCGAGATACTGCTTCTTCACTTGGCGACGTTCGAACTGCGGCTGTACTTTTGCTGCCGCCGCCGGTGTGCGGCAGAACACGACCACGCCGGTCGTATTCGCATCGAGACGATGAGCGATTCGCAGTGAATCGTCCGGATAGATTTGACCCAGCAATTCCGAAAGCGTGTTGCGATTGAAGCGACCGCTCGGATGGACCGGCAGGGGCGCGGGCTTGTCGACAACAAGCAGCGTTTCATCTTCGTAAATAATTCCGACGACCGCGTTGACCTTCGGTTCGATGTAATCAGGCATGCCATGGAGATAACGCTCGCCAGCGGTCACCGGCGCATCGGCGCTGACGGATCGTCCCTCGATCGTGATTTCACCGCGGGCGATCCAGTCCAGCCAATTCACGCGCGGCGTGGGCGGGTGAAACTCGCACAGAAAGTCAATCAGCGAAAATCCTGTCTGAGCCTGCCGCACCCGCATCAGACGCTCGTTGCGATACGGCACACAGCCGGGTAGCGGGTCGAATCGGATGGTTTTCATGCGTTGCGTTTCAGGCCGCTAGCCCGGTTGAGGAGAACTCGCAGATCATCGACGATAGAGCGTCGCTGTTCATCTCGCAATATCTCGAAATTGAGTTTCCGCCATGACTATCACCCCCACCGATCTTCGCCCTGTTTTGATTGCCGGATCGTGGCGTGACGCCGCATCACAATCGTCGTTTCAGGCGACCAACCCCAATTGCAACGCGACTCTCGAGGCCGCATTCCCGGTGAGCGACTGGCAGGACTGCGATGCGGCGCTCGATGCAGCGGTCGAGGCCGCGGCGGAACTGCGGCGATTGCCGGCAGCGAAAATTGCGGAGTTTCTGGAACGATACGCCGACAAGATCGAGGCCGCTAAGGATGCCTTGGTGGAATCCGCCTTTACGGAAACCGGCCTGGCACGCTCGCCCCGTTTGGCAGATGTCGAACTGCCGCGCACCAGCAACCAACTTCGCACCGCCGCTGCAGCCTGTCGGAGTGGGAACTGGGCGCTACCGACGATCGATACCAAGGCGGGCATCCGGTCGTGCTATCGCCCCCTCGGCCCCGTCTGCGTGTTTGGCCCCAACAATTTCCCATTCGCTTTCAACAGCGTTTCCGGAGGTGATTTCGCAGCCGCCATCGCCGCTGGAAACCCCGTCATTGGCAAAGCAAACAGTTCCCATCCGGAAACCACACGACTGCTCGCCGAACTTGCCTACGAAGCGGTGATCGAAAGTGGTCTGCCGCCCGCGACCGTGCAACTGATCTACCGGACCAGCCACGCCGACGGCGAGCGACTGGTGGCTGATCCACGCGTGGGCGCGACCGGATACACCGGCAGCCGTCACGCGGGACTGGCCCTCAAGACCGCTGCCGATGGGGCCGGCAAACCGATCTACTTGGAACTCTCCAGCGTCAATCCGGTGGTCATCACGCCAGGAGCGCTAGCAGAACGCGGTGAGAAAATGGTCGACGAGTTTGTCGGCAGCGCGTTGATGGGAGCGGGACAGTTCTGCACCAATCCTGGAATCGTGATGCTCGTGGCCGGTCCTGAGACGGATCAATTCATCGCTGCCGTGCAAGCTCGGTATGGGTCGACGGCCGCAGGCACGCTGCTCTCACCCGCCGTGGCTCGTTCGCTCAGCAAGAGCGTGAAAACACTGACGGGACTGGGTGCCCAACTCTTGACCGGTGGTGGCGAACCCGAGTCAGATCGCTGCGCCGTCGCCAATACACTGATGCGCGTCGACGGCGGAGCGTTTCTCAACGACCCTGAGGGCTTTCAAACCGAGGCGTTCGGCAACGCTTCGTTGATGGTGGTTGCCGACGACGTGACACAGTTATGTCGCGTGATCGATTGTCTCGAAGGCAACCTGACCGGCTGCGTCTACTCGGTCGAAGGCGACGGCGACGAGGCGGATGTTGAAAAAATCACGTTCGCGCTCGAGCCCAAGGTTGGTCGACTGCTCAATGACAAAATGCCTACGGGCGTGGCGGTGAGCCCCGCGATGAATCATGGCGGCCCGTATCCAGCCACCGGGCACCCGGGCTTCACCGCCGTCGGGATCCCAGCGTCGATCCTGCGGTTTGGCAAGCTCACGAGCTTTGACAACATTCGTGCATCACGCCTGCCCTGTTTGCTAAAAGACGCGGCGCCATCCGAGCAATCCGAGCGGTTGATCGATGGCCAGTGGCGTGGCGGAGCCGTGTGATCACGTCGCCCCAGAAAACGTAGCTTGGGACCATTGTCCCGAGCGAGCGATTCGGTCGGGGACAGCAGCATGCGTGCTACTCCCGCTCGCCGCGCCATCCCTTCTTGGCTTAACGCGGTGGCTGCCCCCCCTGTTTCTTCTCCCCTGTTTTCTTCAAACAGCTCAGGCTCATCTTCGATCGCCAAGGACCAGCGATTGACCGAGAGGTTCGCACAGGACGCATATCCCCCAGACGGCTGACTCACTCGCCGTTGCAACGAGATTGAGCGGCAGCGAATCATCTCCGAGCGACTGGTTTCGCAGCGCCGTGGTCGCACCCAGATCGCACACTGACGAGATCAACTCGCCCATTTGGCGCCCTGCTCCCGAGCCTTATTGAGTAGAATTGGGACCACAGAACCTACTTCGCCCCTGTACCGAGTTTCATCGATGCTTCGTTCTTCTGCCGTTGCGTTCGTGTCCACTGTCGTGTGGACATCCATGTTCATGCACATCGGTGCGGCAGAACCACCAACAGTGGCGGCGACGGTAGACTTCAATCTCCAGGTCCAGCCGATTCTTTCAGATCGTTGTTTTCCGTGCCACGGACCGGACGTCGACAATCAGGACTCGGCATTCCGCGCCGACACCGAGGAGAATCTGTTCGCGGATCTCGGTGGCTATGCGGCCGTCGTGCCGGGCGATCTCGATGCCAGTGAATTGCACACTCGCATCCACGCATCGGATCCCGAGGATCGAATGCCGCCGCCGGGCAGCAACCGCGTTCTCAGCGATGCTGACAAACGCATCTTGGATGCGTGGATCGAGCAAGGTGCCCCCTACGCCGAACACTGGGCCTTCACGGCGCCAAAGCACACAAGTCCCCCGGCGGATGTGTTCGAGCATCTGCAGGAAAATGCCCAGTGGGGTCGCGAGATGCGCTCACGATGGATGGAGAACCCGATTGATGCCTTTGTCGCCAAGAAACTGGACGAGGCGGGTTTGTCGCCATCACCGGAAGCAGATCCAGAGACGCTATTGAGACGCGTCGCATTAACACTCACGGGGATGTTGCCGCCTCAGTCTCTGCAGGAACGCTACCTGGCCAACCCAACGGATGATGCCTACAAAGCCGCCGTTGATGAATTGCTCAGCTCGATGGCTTTTGCCGAGCGGCAGAGTCTGCGTTGGCTCGATGCCGCTCGCTACGCTGACACGGACGGATACCAGAACGATAATGGACGGACCAATTGGCCGTACCGAGACTGGGTCACTCAGGCGTTCCACGAGAACATGCCGTTTGACCAATTCACCATTGAGCAAGTCGCCGGCGATATGCTGCCCAACGCGACCGACTCCCAACGTCTGGCATCGGCGTTCAACCGCAACCATCGCCAGAACGCCGAAGCAGGCGCGCTCGCCGAAGAGTTTATCGTTGAGAACGTGATCGATCGCGTCGAGACAACGTCAACCGTTTGGCTGGGGCTCACCACGGGCTGTGCACGGTGCCACGATCACAAGTTTGACCCGATCAGCCAACGAGAATTCTTTTCGCTCTACGCCTACTTCAATAACATTGGCGAACGCGGCATTGGCCCCGGTACGAGTGCCAATCCCACCATGCAGTCGTACTCCCCGTTGATGAGCGTTCCAGAAGACTTGATCGCCAAACGCGAAGCAGCGGAAAACTCAATCGCGGCGGCGCGCAGTATGCTGAACCAGCGGATGGCGGGGTGGGAGCAGTCGCTGGCCGATGAACTCGGCGAGGAATCCAACGCATGGACCGTCGGAGAGATTGATTCGCATGAACTCGATGGCCAGGGCCAACTGGAACAGAACCGTGATCAGTCATTGTCGTTTACAGGCAGCGATTCACGCGACGTGACCTACCGAATTGACGTCCGCGCTGCGGACCCAACGATATCGGCAATCATGATTGAAGCGTTGCCGGACGACCGGTTCGCGAAACCACGGCAACTCGCGCCGAGCGTCAACGGGAACTTCGTACTGACGGATTGGAAAGTGCTGCTCAATGGGCAACCTATCGAGATTGCATCCGTTGCGGCGAGTTTTGAACAAGACGGGTTCCCCGTTGCGAATGCCATTGACGATGATCGAAAATCGGGCTGGGCGGTATTCGGATCAGGCGTCGAACCGGAACCCGTGCAAGCGGTTGCCTCTTTCGCAAAACCGCTTGCCGTGCAGGCATCGGACAAGGTCACGGTGCAGCTGTACTTTGGTGGCGATTATGAAGGCCATTCGATCGGGAAACTGCAGTTAAAATTAACACAGTCGCCCGACGGCGGGCTGCCGAAGTCGTTCGGCTTAGGTAGCAAGATGCTGGCGGCGATTCGCAAACCGGCTGACAAGCGTTCCAAACGCGAACGCAACGACATCAAATCGCACTATGAATCGATTGACCCCGCGTTGCGTGCGGCCATCGCTGAGAAAGCGGCCGTGGAAAAGGAATTCAGTGATCGAGGCATCCCCCGCGCTACCGTGATGGTGATGAACGAAAAGGAGGGCGAACGCGCCCCTGCATACCGATTGGACCGAGGTGCCTACGACGCGGCCGATCAATCCGAGTCGCTACCCCGCGGAGTACCCAACGCCTTATTGGCGAATGATGACTCACCGCAACCGAACGATCGACTGGAACTTGCTGAGTGGTTGGTGTCCGATGAAAACCCACTGACCGCGAGGGTGATTGTTAATCGCATGTGGCAGGACCACTTCGGCACCGGCCTCGTCAAGACGACAGAAGACTTTGGCCTACAAGGTGAACCACCGAGTCATCCTGAGTTATTGGATTGGTTGGCATTGGAATTCATTCGGTCGGGATGGGACATGCGGGCGATGCACGACTTGATCGTGACCAGTCGCACTTATCGACAATCGTCGCTCACCAACGAACAACTCAACTCGATTGACCCTGGGAATCGACTACTCGCCCATGGTCCTCGCTACCGTGGCGACGGTTTTATGATTCGTGACGTGGCGCTCCAAGTCAGTGGACTGTTGTCCGAAAAACTGGGTGGCCCGTCTGTCAAACCGTACCAACCCGATGGGTTATGGGCGGTCGTGGCGGCGAATGTGGGCACGGAGTACAACACCGATTCTGGCGAAAACCTGTATCGTAAGAGCATGTACTCATACTGGAAACGAGCGGTCAACCCACCTCGGCAAACGATCTTTGATGCTGGGGGCCGAGAGGTGTGCAATGTTCGTGTTCGCCGTACCAACACGCCATTGCAGGCGCTCGTGCTGATGAACGATCCCACGTTCATTGAGGCGGCGCGGCACCTGGCCGAGAACACCTTGCACGATTCAAAAGTAGAGGATCGAGAGCGTCTGGCGAGCATGTACCAGCAAGCCCTGGTTCATCCACCGAGCGACAGGACCCTCGATGTGCTCGAAGAGAATCTGGCGTACTTCCGCGAGTACTACGCGTCCCGCCCCAAGCAAGCGACGAGTCTGTTAACCGTTGGTGAATCATCCCGTGATGAACCGCTCGACGCCAACGAACATGCCGCGATGACTGCGACCGCTCACCTGATCATGAACTTGGATGAGTTCATCTGTATTGAATAGCCCGCCGCGGCGCAGGCGTCACCATTCACAATGATTTCTTGAAATCCTGGTAACCCGTCACATGAATACCCTCCTGCACGACCATCGATTGCACCTCACTCGGCGCCGATTCTTCGGTCGCTCGGCGTCCGGTGTTGGCATCGCAGCACTGGCCTCGATACTGGGTGGCGATACGGGAATCGCTGCGGAACCAGCGATTGCGCCCACCTCGGAAATCCCACCGCCGACCGGGACCATGCGCGAGTATCATGTCCCGCCCAAAGCGAAGCGGGTCATTTACCTGTTTCAAAGCGGTGCACCATCGCAGCAAGAACTGTTTGACTACAAACCCGCGCTGCAGCAGCATGAGGGAAAGGATCTTCGCGACTACGTCGACATGAACCAACGCGTGACGGGCATGACAGCCGGCCAGAAGACGTTCCCGCTGGCCGGGACCCGCTATTCATTCGCAAAACATGGCGAATGTGGCATGGAACTCGGCAGTGAGCTCATACCGCACATCGCGACCCTTGCCGACGACATCTGCTTGATTCGATCGATGCATACCGAAGCGATCAATCATGATCCGGCGATGACGTTCTTTCAATCGGGTAACCAGCTTCCCGGGCGGCCGAGCCTGGGGTCGTGGCTGCACTATGGATTGGGAACGCTCAACAATAACCTGCCTACCTTCATCACGATGGTATCGCGGGGAACCGGACGCCCCAACTGCCAACCGCTTTACGATCGCTTGTGGGGCAGCGGTTTTTTGCCGTCCAACTACGCCGGTGTCAAATTGATGAGTGTCGGAGATCCGGTCCTCTATTTGAGCAATCCGGCGGGTTTCGATGGTACTGCGCGGCGCCGGATGCTCGACGATCTCGCCAGGCTCAATCAAGACAAACTCGACGAGTTTGCCGACCCGGAAATCAGTACGAGGATCAAACAATACGAACTCGCGTATCGGATGCAAACCTCAGTACCCGAGTTGACTGAGTTTTCGGACGAGCCCCAGCATGTGCTCGATAGTTATGGGCCCGACGTGATGAAACGTGGGACCTATGCCTACAACTGCCTGCTCGCCCGGCGGTTGGCCGAACGCGATGTGCGGTTCGTGCAACTGTTCCATATGGGCTGGGACCAACACATTACGTTGCCCAAGCAATTGCCTGGCCAGTGTCACGATACGGATCAACCAACGCGGGCGCTCATCAACGATTTGAAACAACGCGGCATGCTGGATGATACGCTCGTGGTCTGGGGCGGGGAGTTCGGGCGGACATCGTATTGCCAGGGGGCACTCAACGCCGAGACCTACGGCCGTGACCACCATCCTCGCTGCTTCTCCTTATGGATGACTGGTGCCGGGATCAAACGCGGATTGACGTACGGAGCAACCGACGAGGTCTGCTATAATATTACGGAGAATCCCGTGCACGTGCATGATTTGCACGCGACCATGTTGCACCTGCTCGGCATCGACCACGAGCGGTTGACCTATCGTTTTCAAGGTCGTGACTTCCGCTTGACGGATGTGCATGGCGACGTTGTCAACGATATTCTCGTGTAAGGTTCACGCAGCACGTCCGTGTTGCCCTACGATCTCGTTGGCAACCCTTCACGTTACGTCTCCCGCCAAAGGAGCCTTATTTCTTCCGCTTCTTCGCAGCAGGCTTCCCGATGTCGTTGTGGGCCGGGATGGGACTGTCGTAACCAGCATAGTCTTGGGGATGGATACCCCGGGCATGCGTCTGGTTGCCGAACGTGTTGGGATGGAAGGGGCCGACCAAGTCGACGTTCATGTCCGAGGTGATGTCGTCCTCCAGTCCGACGGCCCATAGGATGCCGTTGATGATCATGCGACGGTATCCGTCATTGGTCAAGTCCTCGGGGGTGCCGTAGAGTGACGTCAAGACACGGCCATCTTTTCCGGATTCACTGTGATAGGTCCGTGTCCACTCCGACGGCATCGGCGGCTGGGTTTTCGACGCGGGTGAGTCCGCTGTCATGCCGTCGAGCGGTTGGGCCATCGTCAAAATCTCACCATCGGTGGGTTCTCCCACATAGCCACCCGCTTGCACCCAGACATCCTTGACGCCTCGCAAAATCGGGTGGTCTTTCATCGCGTCGATGATCTCGATGCGGGTGCTCTGCACATGATTCTTTCCGTAATGGCCCACCCAGGTTTGACCGAGGACTTGGTGACCGAACCCGAGTTCGTAGCCATCGACTTTGGAGTCATAGGAGTACTTAGCGAATTCACTCGTCGCAGGGATGCGGAAGCCGTGCGTGGAGGTTCGCAAACCGACTACCGGGCCACCACGCTCGAGGTAGTCCTCAAAGTGCTTCATCTGCTCCCCAGGCAGGTTCTGAAAACGGAGAAACACGACGGCCAGATCGGCGGTCTCGAGTGCTTCCATACCCGGTATATTCGCGGGCATTCCAGCCACGATCTCACCCGTATCGGGATCAATGTCAAATAGCACCGTGCATTTGAATCCATAGCGTTTAGCCAGGATGCGGGCGAGTGCGGGCAACGATTCCTCGGATCGATACTCATGATCACCGGCGAGGAACACGATGTGTTTGCCGTGACCGACCCCCGAGGTGCCCTCATAGACGAGCGGTTTGTAGTCAGCGGAGACGCTGCCGATAAAGGCAAAACACGCGGCGACAGCAAGGAGAGCAATTCTCATAATGGTTTTGGTGGTGAGGGGAAGGCGAGCGGTTTCTTTGCAGAGGAGGTTTTGCGAGCTGCCGATGAAATCGACCTGGGTGACGCACGCGGCCCACGCAATGAGTCCGCTCACAAAATCCACTGCGATCGCAAAATCCACTGCGATCGCAACGGACATGATACTCGGGTGAAGAGGTCCTGTGCATCCAATCCCAATTCCCCCCCCTCACGCCCGGCGCCCCTCACGCCCGGCGGCCGGCGCCCGGCTCATGAGCCGGTGGGATCCGTGATCGCCCCAGCTAGGCGACTTTCTTGCCGCCAGGGGCGCGGAGATCGAAGAGGCCGAAGATTTCGTCACGGCTGAGTCCACCGGTTCGCGACAGTGGACTGTTGCTCGCCGGCGCGGTGATCCGCTCGTCATCGGCGTGTTGGGTGGCGAACAGGGCATCAAACATTTCACGCTTCTTATCGAGCACGGCCGCGATGCGTTGTTCGATGGTCCCCGCAGCCATCATCCGCGTGACCGTGACGCTGCCGGCGGCGCCGATGCGGTGCGCCCGATTGATCGCTTGATCCTCGATCGCGGGGTTCCACCAGCGGTCGAACAGAAACACGTAACGACAGAACTGCAGGTTCAAACCGACGCTGCCGGCCCCATAACTCATCAGAATGATCCGTGACTTGGGATCGTTCTTGAACTGGTCGATGACGGTTTCACGTTTCTTGTGCGGGATCTTGCCGTGATACTCGAGGGCGCCAAAACGCTCCATCGCGGGTCTCATTTTCTCGATCGTCTTCGTCCACTGGCTGAACAAGATCGCCTTGTGACCGCTGGCTGCGACTTCTTCCATGTCGGCTTCGAGCCGTTGCAGTTTCGCGCTCGCGCCGGTGACAGGATCGAAGTTGCAGATTTGTTTGAGCCGTAAAACGAGCTCAAAGACGTGCTGGATTGTCAGGGACTCTTCGAGCTCTTCCAAATGAATGATGCCGTCGGTTTCAGCGGATTCGTAGCGTGACCATTGCTCGGGCGTGAGGTCGATGTCAGCGTCACGAAACAGTTTCGGTGGCATATCTTCGAGCACCATGTCTTTGGTGCGGCGAAGAATATAGTCACTCGCGGCCCTGGCCATCTGCGGCAGCGGCATCCCGGCGGTCAAGTAACCGGGCGAGAGGAAGTCGAAGATGCCGACGAGATCGTCGGGCGAATTCTCAACAGGCGTGCCCGTCAGAGCCCACGATCGAGTGCGGGGGATCGCGCGAACGATTTCGCTGGTCGTGTTGTTGCTGTTCTTGATTCGCTGCGCCTCGTCGAGCACGACGAGGTCGAAGTGCAGTCCGCCTTCGAGAACGATCTCTTTATCGCGCATCAACAGTTCGTAGTTGGCGATCTTGACCGGGGCATTCGTCGCCCGCCACTGAAATTCCCGTTTGGCCGCGTTGCCTTCGATGGCCATCACGGGGATCTCGGGTGCCCAGACGCTGAACTCACGCAACCAATTGCTGACCAGTGGTTTCGGGCAGACCAGCAGGATGTTGCGCATTTCACCGCTGCATAGCAGCATCCGCATCGTGCTGATTGCCTGCATGGTTTTCCCGAGCCCCATCTCATCGGCGAGGACACAGGCGTACCGCGGGAAGAGAAACGCGATCCCATCGAGTTGATAAGGAAACGGCTCGAAAGGAAAATTCATTTGGCCACTACCGACGAGCAGATCCAGCGGTGGCTGGAGCAGGTAGTACAACCGATCTTGAAGTTTGACGATGTCGTTGGGTGGTTTGATCCGCGTGTGTTTGCCGGGCTTGCGTTTACGTGATTTTGCCTCGGGATCGGCAGCCGCGTCGGTGGCTCCAATCCGGCCCGCAACGGCGGATTTGTCTTGCGGCGGAGTGACGGGGATCCACGACGCGGCTTCGGGAAAGAGAAACCCGTTCGTCTTGGCTCGCAGCGGCGGCAACTTGATCGGCACCCTCGTCGTTTGCAGTGGCGGGCAAACGAGCGTCTGGGTGTGGACGACAAACCCACCGGATTGAAATATCTCGATATCGCCCGCCTGATCGTCGACGGTCAACGCCTCATCGCGATGCCCGCACCAACTCAGCGTCGTGTCGATTTCGCACGTCAGCCTGGGGCGGGCCAGCGACGGTTTTGCCGCACCCTCGGTGGACAATCCGGACGACTCCGGTGCGGGAGTGTCCCCAGGCGTCTTTTTAGCCGAAAACCACATTCAAGAAGCCCTCGCCATCTGGCTCTGGGCTTCCCGGATCGCTTCGGTGATGCGCTCGAATGGTTCCCAGGTGTCAACGATGTCGCTGAGATTGGCAGCGATTTGCTCCGCCGCTTCGACGAGCTCGGCGGCAACCCACAGCGTCGCATTTCCGAGCGTGACCCGGTCGTGTCCGGCCAGCCCCTGCCGATTGGCACGACTGGACGCCTCGTCATTTTCATCTTGAACGATCGCAACGATCGTCGATGCACTGCTCGCATGACCTGCCGCATTGGTTTTGGCGGGCAGATGCTCCTGCAGCGATATCGCTTCGGCCTGGGTACAGCACAATAGCGAGATCGGGGTACGACACTTCTGCAGCAGCGTGGGTCCAATGACCTCGCTGATCAGATGCTGAGGAAGTGTCGTGCCGAACAGGATTTCGTGAGCCCGCGAGGGACGAATCGGTAAGGTACACTGAAATTCGAGCGGCCTGCCTGTACCATTGAGTACAAGCAGCCCCCCTGTCCAGCCGGTGCGTTCGGACTGTACGGTCGTATAGTAGCCAATCGTGGTGGCCGCCGCGGCGTCCTTGCTTGATCCCATACCTGGTTGTCGTTCCCGTGGGGTGAGGGTGCGTCAGCGAGGTTCCCTCCTCGCTGCTCGTCAGCACCGACAAGATTTCTTGCCTCATCGGTACTATCAGGTCCATCGGCACCGATTTCGGTCAAACTTGAGCCTCGGATTGGAGTTTCGAGAAGTCCAGTGAAAATCGAGGAAATTGGGGGGTTTTCTCAGTTCAATCTTCGCCGGGCTGCGTATCCACTACTTTTCACTCAATCGTTAAGTTGGCGGCCCGCCTTAAACTCAGTCCGTGCGTCTGTAGCTGGTGCGGCAATCCCGGTAGAATCGCCCCGGGGAAACTGAATACGCGGACGAATTTGAAAGAACTACTTATGAATCGCTTGCCTGACTCGAATTCCAGCCCGAAGCCGCTCCCCTCCTCCAAGCGCGGCCGCCGATCGACGCCGAAGGATACCCAGGAGGAGATCAACCGGTTGCCGAGCGAGGCGATCGGCGAGGACGAGCTGCATCGCCCCCAACCGGCCGACGAGCCGATTTCGGGAGTCGATTCGCAGGATTTGTTCAAAATGATGCGGCACACGATCGACCGACTCGAAAAGGACGAAACGGCGCGGGGCGATATCAAGATCCTCTCCCGAACGCTGCGAGAACTGCGGTATGCGTTCCAGGTTTTTCGCCCCTATCGGCGGCGGCGGAAAGTCACCGTGTTCGGTTCGGCCCGCACCGCACCCGACCATCCGAGTTATCAAGCTGCCGTCGATCTCGGCCGCCGAATGGCTGCTCACGGCTGGATGATCATTACCGGCGCCGGGGGTGGTATCATGGAGGCCGGGCACCAGGGTGCCGGTCGGGATGCCTCGATGGGGCTGAACATCATGCTCCCCTTCGAACAGGGGGCCAATCAATACATCCTCAACGACCCAAAACTCGTGACGATGAAGTACTTCTTCACGCGTAAGCTAATGTTCGTCAAGGAATGCAGCGGTGTGGTGTGTTTGCCCGGTGGTTTCGGGACGCTCGATGAAGCCTGTGAAACGCTGACGCTCATCCAGACCGGCAAACAAACCATGATCCCACTCGTGCTGTTGGATCATCCCGAGGGCAGTTACTGGAGCGATGTCGGTGAGTTCTTCAAAAAACAACTTTTGGGCAACGGCATGATTAGCCCCAGTGACCAATCGCTGTACAAGGTGACCAACTCGGTCGACGAAGCCGTCGATGAGTTGCTGACGTTCTACAACGTGTATCATTCGATGCGGTATGTCCGCGATGAGCTGGTGCTCCGATTGCGAACCTCCCTGAGCGACGAGCACATGGAGCATCTGCAAACCGAATTTGCTGACATCCTCGTTTCGGGCAAATTCGAATTGCGCAAACCGCTCCCCGAAGAGTCCGGCGAAAAAGAACTCGCCGCCTTCCCTCGGTTGGTCTTCCGTTTCAATCGTCGCTCGCTCGGACGCCTGAGAATGTTGATCGATGATATCAATGGTCGTCATCCGTTGACCAGCAATACGACGATTTCCGCACGCTGATCACCATGAGTACAAATGTGAACGATCCCAGTTTGATATTGCCACTGCCGGCCCTCAGCGTACTCGATCTCGTCGGGAAAGACGCCGCGGCGATTCTGCACAATTTGACGACAAACGAAGTGAAGTCATTGCAGGTCAATGGACCAGGCGCCGAAACCTTCATCACGAACGTCAAAGGGAAATGCATTGGGCACGTGTTGGTGTTTCGCACCGATCAGGGGTACCGTTTGATCGGCGCGCCAGGTCAATCCGACGTCATCGCCGCTCAGATCGATCGCTATACCATTCGCGAAGAAGCCGAACCGCAAATCCTCGATGATCAAGTCCAGCCGTACCTCGTTGCCGGGCGACGAATTGCTGAGCCGCTAGCGTTTCAGGATCTTGGCGAGCCGGGCACCTGTCTGCCAAGCTATGGTGTGCCGTGGGTCGACACGCCGCAGGGCAGATGCGGGAGGTTGGTCCTCGCTGCGACCGCGGACGGCTGGTCGGCGGAGGACACCGCGGACCATTTACGACAGTCCACAGCCATCGAAAACGCTGATTTACTGCAACTGGTCAACGCTCAGGATGCGGCCGAGAAGTATCACGCCCTCCGCGTGACGGCGGGGTATCCGTGGTACGGAACCGATTTCAATGACTCGCATTTGCCTCAAGAAGTCAATCGCGAAACCGAAACTATTTCCTTCACCAAGGGTTGTTATCTCGGGCAAGAAACGATTGCCCGCTTGGACGCCCTCGGTCAAGTACAGAAAAAGCTGGTCCTGTGGTCCATCGCGGACCTCCCCTCCGGGACGCTTCCAGCGGTGGACACGAAGCTATTTGCGGGCGGCGAGAAGCCCGTCGGTCGCTTGACGAGCGTGGCCCACGAACTGCTTTGCGGCGAAGAGAGCACCCGCGTGCTGGCGTTGGGGTTTGCCCGTCGCAGTCATTTTGAGGCCGGTTGCGAAGCGACCGGCACGATCGCTGAAACACCGTTTTTCGCCAAAGTCGAGCGTGCATAATGTCAACGGACCTATCGCTCGAACAGTTTGCGGAGTTACTCGACGAAGTTCGTGGCGGAGACGAACAGGCGACCACCATTTTATGGGAACGCTACTTCCAACCGCTCGTGCGTTTGGCGGGTGCGCGACTACCGAAGAATCTTCGCCGCACCAGCGACGAAGAAGATATTGCCTTGTCTGCGTTCCATAGTTTCATCGCGGGTGTGCGACGCGATCAATTCCCGGATCTTGCCGGTCCCGACAATTTGTGGGGGTTGTTGATCACGTTGACCAGCCGCAAGGTACATGCTCACCTGCGTCGTCAAACCCGACAAAAACGGGGCGGTGGCAATGTGCGGGGCGAGTCCGTTTTCCTCGATTCCAAAGGAGAGCTCGCCGCCGGTGGGATGGAACAGATGGGCTCCCAAGGCCGAGGCGAGGATGCCATGCGACCGGATGTGCGGGCGGAGCTGGCCGAAGCCTGCGAACAGTTGCTCGACGACCTGCCCGATGCCCAACTCAGAGAAATTGCCGTAATGCGAATGGATGGTTATCTCGTCGACGAAATTGCAGACCGCTTGGAAATCAGTAAACGAGCCGTCGAACGACGTTTGCAATTGATCCGCAAAACGTGGTCCGAACAGCGTGAATCCGCAGAGGACAACGATGGAACTCGGTGACTTGCCCGCTCGCGAACTTGCGCGGCTCGATGCGATTTGTCTCGAGTTTGAATCTCGATTGCGCGATTCACTGCACGAAGGCGTTGACAGCGAACACGTGGTCGATGGGATCGATACCATCGTCGAAAATTATGGCGGCGAGCACAGGATGCTGCTACGCCGCGAGCTCGATGCGATTGTCCAGGAATTGCAGCGTGAGCAGCGCGACCGAGCGCTGATCAGCCATGCTGCCAAAGTGAACTTTAGCAAAAGCAAGAGCACGGTTCCGGCAGGCGCCGGCGATGAGCCCACTCATGCAGCCCTCACCCAGGTGCTCAACGAAAAACCAAGGTCCACCACGGAAGCGGTCGCGTTACCGACCCTGGGTGACCGAATTGGACCCTACTTCATCACCAGCGTGCTCGGCCGTGGCGGCATGGGGATCGTCTACCGTGCCACCGACACGCGATTGGACCGTAGTGTCGCGATCAAGATGCTATCGCTCCATGGCCGTGAATCGCAATCACTAATCGAACGATTCCAACGCGAAGCCAAAGCCGTTGCGGGTTTGACGCACCCGCATATCGTCGAATTGTTCGACATCGGTGTGTACGACGGAATGCCGTATGTTGTGATGGAACACTTGCGGGGCGAAACGCTGCTCGAACGGATGCGCCCGGACCGGATCGCGGACGATCCCGTTTCGACGGAGCAGGTCCGGAACTGGGGGATTCAACTCGCCGATGCACTCGTGACTGCGCACGCTCAAGGCGTGATCCACCGCGACATCAAACCTGAAAACGTGATGGTGATGGATCGTCCCCATCCTCAACGTTCAGGCAATGACAATGAACGCGTCAGTCAACGCGGTGCAACGGAAAGCGGTTCGAGCGTAAAACTATTTGATTTTGGCCTCTCCCGTGTCGGCTCCAGCCGCTTTCAGAGCGAAACGGAACAGACCGGCGATGGTTCGAGCGACCAGATCGCTGAACTGTTGTCCGATAGCGATTCGTCAACTCGCATCGGCATGATCTTGGGCACGCCGGGGTACATGGCCCCGGAACAGGCACGAGGTGGCGTCATCACGCCAGCAGCGGACATCTTTTCGCTTGGCTGCGTGCTCTTTGAAGCCATGTTCTCCCGGGCTGCGTTCTCCGGTGCAACGGCGACGCAACGGTTTGCGGCGGTACTGGAGAAGCAGCCGCTTGCAGACCCCGCCCGCCGCCGCGAAGATGCCGTCCTATCGGAACTGATCCTCGCCATGCTGGACAAGGAACCGCTCTCGCGACCGGTCGCGGCCGACGTGCTGGCGAGATTGCAACGCGACTTGCCCGGTGCCGGTTCCTCCGATGCAGCGGCGCGAGATCCTGTTGCCATTAGTCGCCGGCGGTTGATCGAAATGGTCGGCGGCGCCGTGGTCGGCGGGGCGATCGGGGCCGCACTTCTGCCAAAGACGCGGGGCAGCGAATTGGGCTCGATTCGATCGCTCGGAGTGCTCCGCTTTGAATCGACCGGTGCGAGCGCCGAGGTCAATGACGACCGCCCCGCCGCTGATCGGCAAATCGATCAATCCGACTTGCTCTCGGGACTGATTGCCAACGAACTCTCGCGGCTCGAAGGCATCACGGTGCCCAAATACGATTCCTTGACGGCGGCGAAACCTCAAGATTTTCGCGAGATGGCCAAACGGCTCGAAGTCGACGCACTGGTTTCCGGAACGTTCGCACTGGCCACGCCCGATGCTTCGGAGCAGGGACAAGATCCCGCACGACAAAAAATGACCGTGAACGTGGACATCGTTTCTGGCACGACCGGAAAACTACTCGAGGGTTTTGTGCTGTCGACCGCAGCCGGTGATAACTTGATCGAGCAATCCGCCCTCGCTCAGAAAATTGCGGATGCGATCGGTCGCGAACTCGCCCAGAGCAGTGAACATCCACACCGAAAGAAAGCGGAGGCGTTTAGCTGTCTCATCAAAGGTCGAACATTGTCCAACCCGGATACGGTCAAAGCGATGGAGACGGCGTTGGCGTGCTTCGAACACGCCGCCACCGTCGACGATAGCTACGCCGATGCCCACGCGGGGATCGCGTTGACGGCGATCAGCTTGGCCGCTCGCGTCGATGACCAGCGTGCCACCGAGCTGATCGCACTGAGCCAAGAGGCGACCGCTCGGGCGCTGTCGCTGGCACCGAATAATCGAGATGCCCTCTTGGCCCAGGCGATGCTGGACTATCAAATCCTTGCCGATTTCGACCACGCGGCGAGAACCCTCAGTGCCCTCACGCCAGCGAGTTCCAACCACTGGCAAATCCATCATCAAGCCGCTTGGCTGAGTCTGATTCGGTCTGAGGAATTCAGAGCGTTGCAATTCATGCGGTGGGCGGTCGGACGGCATCCGACCTCCTGGTTCTTAAAAACCGAACTGGCACGCGCCGAGTGGTTTCGTGGGAATAACGATCGAGCAATCCAATCCGCAACCGGTTTGTTGGGTGGAAAAACGGTCACCAGCGAGGACGAACACTTTCCTCGCGGTTTGTTGATCGATATGCACGAGCAATCGGGGAATCTCGCCGAGGCCGCGAAACTGGACCCCAGTTTGAAGTGGAAACCAACCCAGAATGCGGCGGAATACTATTCCGCCCGCCAGCAACGGATCGGTGAACTGCCTTACGGTCCCTTTGGCCCGACCATCAACGCTGCCATTCTGCAGCTGCGCCACCCTGATCTCGTGAGTGACGAAACGTCCGAACAATTGCTCGCGCGGCTGATCGCAGCCCAATTGCCCATGCTGCCACTGGTGATCTGCAAACACCCCGCAGCAAAGCCGCTGAGGCAACTCGAACAAGCCATCGAGACCTATAGCGTTCTGCGTTTCGTCTAGCAGGCTGTTGATTGAGAGGCATGCCGTGAGGCATCGGGTAACACGAGCCACCCGGCCGGCTCACGCGCCTCGGCTCACAAAATCAACACGCCGCTAGCTCATCAAGACTAGCTGACTTGCACGCCGGTGCTTAGAACGTCTCAGGATAGATGACCAATTCAATCCGCCGGTTGGATGCCCGGCCTGTGGGACTGGCATTGTCGCCACGCGGATTGTTCGCGCCTTGCGAGACGATAAATAACTGATCGGCCGGCAACCCACTGCGCCGCGTTAGCATCTCGAGCACCGCAGAGGTCTGAGCGGAGGTGAGTTGATGCGGGCTGCCTGCGGCGCCGCCGTACATGGGCGAATTGTCGGTGTACCCCTCGATCCCAATGCGTTGCCGCGGGAAGATCGATCGCAACTGGGCCGCGACCGGATCGAGGACAGCACTGGATTGGGGTTGTAGCTGGGCGGTGCCGGGAGCAAACAATTGGTCCGATGGCACAATGATTCGAATGACCTCACCATCCGGCTGGACCTGCAAATTGCCCAACTGAAGTCGGCCAGCGAGCTGTGTCAAATTCGTATTGGCACGGATCGTGGCACCACCACGAAGTTGGGCAGACGCTTGGAAATTGCGCGCCGAGCTCTGGGCATTGCTCGCCGCGATCCTGGCCGCCTCGTATTGCTGGGCGGTATCGGCAAGCTGATTTCGGACGAGCTTCAACTCGTCTCGGTAGACCTGGGCCTGCTGTTCACTCTGGGCCAACTGTGTCGTTAACTGCCGATTGTTGTCGTCGAGTAAATGGACGCGTCGATTCAATTCAGCGACTTGCGACTGCACCGCCGTCAACTCGCTACCAGGGGGCGGCGCTTGCCAAACCGAGGCCCCACCCCCAGTGGCCAAATAGGGGTTTTGACTGCATCCCACGATCATCGAGAACGCCATCGCAGAGACACCGAGCGCGACGAGACCCACCATCGAACGATGCACGCGAGGTGACCGCTCGATCATCGGGAGTATCGTAGTGCGCGGATGATTCAAACGCATGACTGCGAGCCGGCTGGAAAGGAAAAACTCGAACACAAACGGACTTTAGACAAAATTTGGATTTCGTCACAATAGCGATCTGTCCCGCTCATTGACTGAGCACGTGCCGACACACCAGAGAATCAAACGAATACTGCGTTATGCCGGAAAACGATGGTGGTCACATAGGGATCCACTCCCATGACCGCTATGCCGCCCTGCTCCTTCGCTCGCCCACCGCATCCGCACGTGGGAACTCGATCGAACGAATCTCGTCGGCCTGCTCCAAGAACCGCTCGCGACGGCGTACGACCAGCCAACTCACCGACCATCCGGCGGCCACCCCTAGCGTCGTCGCCAGCGTGACTTTTGCCAGTGGTGAAACATCCGGCAACGCGAACTTGGCCGCGATATGGGCCAAGCTGACCAAGGGATGATGCAACAGATAAATCAAGAACGAGCCGGCCGCTAACGACGACAGCACAGGCCCGAGCGGACGCACGCGAGTCGATGCCAGCCCGATCAGTGCAAACGTCATCAGGGTCGCCGCAGCGACAGTCAACAGCGCGAGGCAGCCACGAACCCACACGCCTCCAATCGGAAACCCAGCAGTCTGCGTAGCCGAGACGCTCATCGCGGACGAATCTGCCCAGCCGCCAGACAACCAAACCTGAGAATCACCGGCCGCGTTCAACCACCAAATCCCCATGCTCACTGCCGCCCCACTCAACAACACTCCAGGGCCGAGCAATCGTTGGCCGCTCGCGGCGATCCGAACCAACCGCGGATCGAGTTGAAACCAAAACACGCCCGCAGCGAAAAACGCGCCGCTGTACACCCACTTCGACAAGACTGGCAAAAACGAGTGCTGGAATCCCCACACCACCTCGGGACGCATCGCTAACGAGATGACCGCCGCGACAAACATGACCGGCAAACCATAGCGAACGATCGTGCGCCCCGAACAACTGCGGAGCCGCGGCCACGCGGCCGCCAAAACGACGGTGTAGGTAATCAAGTACTGCAAAAACCAAAGATGGCTCAGGCCCCACAAATTGCGATCGATTCCCGCTTCAAACTTGATTCGACGGATGCTGTGTAGCGAAACCATCCCCTCGGCGAGCCATCCCAGCATCCAGATGTAGAATTCGATCGGCAATAGAAATATCATCGCCAACATCAATGGCCGGCCCAACCGCCGGAGCCGAGTCATCGCTACCGGCCAACCACCGCATACCGAGATGCTGCGGGCGGCAAAGAATCCTGCGATCACCAAAAAAATCGGCATGACCACAAGCTCAATGGCCCAGAACAGGACGGTGACCGCGCCACTGGTGGTGTCCTGAACACTCCAGCTCAACCCCGCCATCGATGGCCGAGCATATGGCACACAAGCGTGCAACAGCACCACCGCGACCGCTGCCAAGCCGCGGAGCGCATCAATCCCCGCAAAATGTTGAGCCGAGATCCTTGGCGACCGACCCCTCCGCCCGTCCGATACGGGAATTGTCGACCGCGCGCTCCGCCGGTCCGATGCATCCACCCCCCCCATCTCCCGCGACATGAGAGGGTCTCGAATCGAAGCAGTAGGAGGCATATCCGTTGCCAAACTGGAGTCACGCGTGCACGAAATCTGGAACAGGCCGCGAACGCCAAAATGGCTGTCGTTTCGGAAAACTGAAAAGTCCGCTGCACTAATGTTTGTGGGGCAATTCGGATGCCGGTCTCAAAGAGACCAACTACAAGCCACCGCTCGCCAGATGTTCTACACCATGCATCCCCGCGAGAACCAGAGCGAAACGAGGCCGCCGGCTCGGGACGATGGCCGCAGCTACCGCCGATCCAACCCCTGCATTTGCTGCCGAAAATCGTACTGCAGATCCGGGTGTAGCTTCTCGAGCGCTTTCTCGATCTTCTTGAGCTGGGCGAAATACATGTTTTCGCTCACCCGGCAGCGGCCCCAATGCAAATCACGATCGGTCACCTCGCGGCAGAAGTGAATCCGGATTTGAAGCTCCGTTTCTTTGTCGCCTGAAAAACGGATGCACTTATCCATGGTGCGGATAATCTTCCGCAGCGTCTTCTTGTGGACCAACCGATGGGCAGGCAATTGCTCGTCGATCTCAGCGCAAACCTCATCGACATAACCCGCTTCGTCGCCGGACTGCAACAGCAAATAGGTCAACAACGCTTTGTTGTCGACCTTGAACTTGGCCAATCGCAAACACGCATCGAGCAATTCTTCACGCGGCAACGGGGCGAGTGCCCGTTTGAGTTCGCTGATCGATGCTGGTTTCATCGGGTGACTATTTCAGCTCGCCCGCTTCGGTGATCTTAATCAGACTGCGGGGACGACCGGAGTTCGTGCCTTGGGCTTCGATCTTCTTCACCACATCCATGCCCTCGATCACACGTCCAAAGACAACATGCATGCCATTGAGATGGGGGGTCGGTACTGTCGTGATGAAGAACTGTGATCCGTTCGTATTCGGTCCCGCGTTGGCCATGCTGAGCAAGCCGGGCGTGGAATGCTTGAGCTTGAAATTCTCATCGGGGAAGGTGCGACCATAGATGCTTTCGCCGCCCGTTCCGTTGCCGGCGGTAAAGTCGCCGCCCTGCAGCATGAAACCTGGGATCACTCGGTGAAACGCGCTGCCTTCATAATCGAGCGGCACTCCCGACTTACCTTCGCCCTTTTCGCCGGTGCACAACGCGCGAAAGTTTTCGGCCGTTTTAGGCGCGTCTTTGCCGAACAAGCCCATGACGACCCGCCCCGCAGGTTCGCCGCCGATGGAAACGTCGAAGTATACCTTGTTGGTCACCTCGGCCTTGGTGGCATCAGATGCCTGGGCCGTGGGTGCCTGGGCCGAGCAAAACGAGGATGCGGATGCGAACAGCGCGACCAGCATGAACGTGAAATTACGGTAAACCATCTTAGGACATATCTCCGGAGGGGTGCAATCAGCAGTCCCAACACTGGGACTGCTCTATCGTATCATCTCCCTATTTACCAGATCATCCACGTTGCTTCCAACCCAACTAGGTTTTCACCGAAACAGTACGGAGCTGCAGCTCGTTGAGCTGGGCTGCATCCACCTCGCCCGGTGCCTGAGTCATCAAGTCGGCGGCCTTCTGCGTTTTCGGGAACGCGATCACTTCGCGAATGTTGTCCAGTCCCGCGAACAACATCACCCAGCGATCGACTCCCAAGGCGATGCCGCCGTGCGGCGGAGCACCGAACCGGAGTGCGTCGAGCAAGAAACCGAAGCGGTCTTGGGCCGTCTCTTCGTCCATGCCGAGCAACTCGAAAACCTGCGATTGAATTTCACTGTCGTGGATTCGGATCGTGCCCCCGCCCGCCTCGCTACCGTTGATCACGAGATCGTAGGCTTGGGCACGGCATTTCTCAGGCGATTCCTTCAAATGCGGGAGGTCTTCGGCCAACGGCGCCGTGAAGGGGTGGTGCATCGCAACATAGCGACCGCTCTCTTCATCTCGCTCGAACATCGGGAACTCTGTTACCCAACTGCAATTCAAGTCACCGGGCGAGTACAGCTTGAGTTCCGCGGCAAGTCGCTTGCGAAGCCCCGACAAACCCTTGCAGGTGACTTCCCAAGAGTCCGCCAAGAACATCAGCAAATCGCCAGGTTCGCCACCCATCAAATCACGAATTTCCGCCAGGTGCTCAGGCGTGAAATTCTTGGCGATCGGGCTCCACAAGGTTTGGTCGTCTTCGACACGGAACCAGGCCAACCCCTTGGCACCGAAATCCTGTTGCACATATCCGGTCAACTCGTCGATTTGACGCCGCGAATACAACGTGGCCGCACCGGGGACGCGAATGCCGCGAACGAACTTGCCCGCATCAGCGGTGCCGCGGAACACGCGAAACTCCGTCTTTGCCGCTACCGAAGTGACGTCGACAATCTCCAAACCGAATCGCAAATCGGGTGCGTCGCTGCCGAACCGCCGCATCGCTTCCTCGTACGTCAGCCGTGGCAGCGGAAGTGTGATGTCTTTGCCCAGCACCTGTTTCGCCGTTCTGGCAACCAAGCCGTCGATCAACCCAATAATATCATCGGCGTCGACGAACGACATTTCCATGTCGAGCTGCGTGAACTCAGGCTGGCGGTCGGCTCGTAAATCTTCGTCGCGGAAACACTTGGCGACTTGCACATAGCGATCGAACCCGGCCACCATCAAAATCTGCTTGTACAACTGGGGCGATTGCGGCAACGCATAAAAACTGCCCGGGTGCACTCGGCTGGGGACGAGATAATCGCGTGCTCCCTCGGGCGTGCTGCGTCCCAAAATCGGGGTTTCCACATCGATGAAGTCGTGCTCGGCAAAGTAATCCCGCATGCACTTGATGATCTCGCTGCGGCGGATCAATCCCGCCTGCATCTCTTTGCGGCGGAGGTCGAGATAACGATACTTCAGCCGCAAATCCTCGCCGGGCAATACCGATTGCCCCGGCGTGAAGGGCGGCGTCTGCGAAATCGACAGAATCTCGAAATGCTCGGTGCGAACTTCAATTTCACCCGTCTCGAGTTTCGTATTGATTTTCCCTTCAAGCCGATCGGCCACCTGACCCCGGATCAGTACGACGGACTCGTTGGGAACGTGGCCCGCTGCATCGATCATGGCCTCGCCCGCTTCGGGAGGACCAATGACGACCTGCGTCAGACCGTAACGATCTCGCAAATCGATGAAAACGGCGCCGCCGTGATCGCGTTTGCTCTCGACCCAGCCGCAGAGGGTGACAGGCGAACCGACATCGGATTTGCGGAGTTGGCCGCAGGTATGGGTACGAAGCACGACGAGGAAACCGAAAAAACAGAGGGAAATTGAACCAGAAATCAACGCGTAGAATAAACGCTAACCATAAATCCGCAAGCGCCACACCGGCGAGCTCAGAGTACCCGCTGGCGTTTATGAGAAAAGGGCAGTCAACTTGGCCACCAAACACACCCATGACACGAACG
>NZ_CM147949.1:5952500-8017500 GCF_055811895.1 Rhodopirellula sp. SH410 | reverse complement strand
TCCCGCATGGCCGCTTCGTGCCCGCGATCGACGGGCTGATAGTATTCCCGGTCGACACCGAGGTAGTCCAGATCCGCGATCCCATCGGGCTGATCATGAGCGTATTGGTAGCCTTCGCCGTGCCCGAGTTTTTCGGCGCCCGCATAATGAGTGCAGCGAAGCATCTTGGGGACAGGGATGACGTGCTGATCGCGCACGTCTCGTCGGGCCGCCCCGATTGCGGTGGTGGCCGCATTGCTTTTAGGTGCCAACGAGAGATACGCAACCGTCTGACTGAGTGTGAGTTGGGCCTCTGGCAACCCGATCATCTCGCATGCCTGCATCGCCGAAACGGCAATCACTAAGGCTTGGGGGTCTGCATTGCCCACATCTTCGCTGGCCAAAATCACCAGCCGGCGGCACAGGAACCGAATGTCTTCGCCGCCCTCGAGCATGCGAGCGAGCCAGTAAATGGCGGCGTCAACGTCGCTGCCGCGGATGCTTTTGATCAGGGCGCTCGCCAAATCATAGTGGTCATCACCGGTCCCGTCGTAACCGCCGACGCGGTTGGTCAGCGATTCCATCGCCACCTCACGATCGACCCGCCCCCCCTCGGCGACCACACTTTCGACAGCGACTTCGAGCGCCGCCAACGCCCGACGAGCATCTCCGTCGGTAGCCGTTGCCAAGAACTCGATGGCGTCATCGGTCACCTCGACGCCGCGCCCACCCAATCCCCGATCCGCGTCGCCGACGGCCCGCCGCAATAGATCGGCCAGCTGTTCCGCCCCGAGCGGCTCGAGCGCAAAGAGTTGGCTACGGCTGATCAGTGCTCCGTTAACGGCAAAGTGCGGGTTGCTGGTTGTCGCTCCGATCAACGCGATCACCCCCCCTTCGACATCGGCGAGCAGGGCATCCTGTTGCGATTTGTTGAAGCGATGGATCTCGTCGATGAACAAAATCGGTCGCTTGCCACCCGCCGCAACTTCATCGGTTGCCTTCCGCAGCACCTCACGGACCTCTTTGACGCCACTGTTGATCGCATTGAGCGAAATCAGTTGGGCATCGGTTTCCGCCGCGATCAATTTCGCCAGCGTCGTCTTGCCACAACCGGGCGGACCATGCAGGATGATCGAACCGATCCGACCGCTGGCAATCAGCCGTCGCAGCAATTTACCGGGACCGAGGATATGATGCTGGCCGGCAAACTCATCGAGCGTTTGCGGTCGCATCCGCGCCGCCAACGGCTGGGCGGCAAACAAATGATCGGCTTCTTGCTGTGCAAACAAATCCATGGTGTCCACCGGAGTGACCGTGAGGCGTATGAAAAAAATGTTGGGCTATGCAGCGATCACGATCGGTGTCGCGATCACCGGACGCTTGTTCTGGATGATCGACGATTGGAGCCGTGATTGGACCACCAACAACGCCCGTTTGTCGATGACCAATCCGGACCCATTGCTGCATCCCTTCAAGGTCGATGGCGACGTGGGCTCCGTCACCGCGAAAATCAAGGACTGGGTCGACCGCCAGTCGGCATGGGACATCATGCCGTCCGATGACATCATGCCGTCCGATGACATCGTGCCGTCCGATGACATCGTGCCGTCCGATGACATCGTGCCGTCCGACGCGCTCAAGGACACGGCGGACAACGGCCTGCGCCTACATCTAACCCGTACCACGCCCGTCTTGCACTTCACCGACGATATCTGGGTGGAATTGACACCCTCGGAGACCGCAGCAGCCGACGCACCGCAAACCCGTGTCGACGCGTCGAGCCAATCACGCGTCGGCAAAGGTGACCTGGGACAGAATCCGCGAAATTTAAAATTGCTGCGGATCGGTATCCTCGGCGAGTGAGCTCGCAGTGCTCAAGTGAGCTCGCAGTGCTCAAGTGAGCTCGCAGTGCTCAGACGTCGGGGGGGCCCACTGTCCCGTGCGGCACCGAATTTCATGCTCGGGTTTTATGCTCGAAGTTCACGCTCGGGACAATGGTCCCAAGCTACCGAGACGACGGCCGTGGAGGCGTTCGGGGCGGTGGCTACTGCCGTGCGGCGGGATCCTTCAGCGGCATCCAGGCAGCGTCTTGTTCGCTGCTGGCGACGCACTGTTGGATAAACAGCATCCCTTCGACGCCGTCGTAAACGTTGGGATAGACCGTATCACGCCGCTCGAATGCCGATCCGCTGGCCCGCAGCGCGATGTCATCGAAGACAGCGTTGTACAGATTGGCAAACGCCTCATAAAAGCCTTCAGGATGGCCGGCCGGCAGCCGGCTCGACGCTTCGGCCAAGGGTGTCATCGTGCCGGTGCCGGGGCTGCGTGTGTAGATTTGATGCGGCTGGCCCCGTCGCCGCACGACCAGTTCATTGGGTGATTCTTGCCGCCATTTCAACGACGCCAGAGTGCCATCGACTTCGAGTTCGAGATCGTTCTCGCGACCATGGGTGACTTGCGACGCCGTGAGCACCCCGATCGCTCCCTCTTGATAGCGGATCACGGCGGTGCCGTAGTCGTCCAATTGGCGTCCCGGCACAAAGGTCTTCAGATGGCAGCTGACGGATTCAGGCAATTCACCCGTCACATAGCGTCCGAGCTGAAACGCGTGCGTTGCGATATCGCCAAAGGTTCCCGCAACACCGCTCTTGGCAGGATCGGTTCTCCAGGCCGCCAGCGCGCCGCCATCGTCTTCGCTGGTACCGGCGAGCCAACCTTGTATGTATTGACAACGAATCGCATTGATCTTGCCGAGCTCCCCCCCCAGGATCATCTCCCGGGCTTGGCGAACCATCGGGTAGCCAGTGTAGTTGTGCGTCAATGCGAACACGACATCTGAATTCTCCACCGTCTTGAGCAACGATTCCGCTTGCGCCAAATTGAGCGTGATCGGTTTGTCGCAGACCACATTGAACCCAGCTTCGACGGCCGCTTGGGCGATCTCGAAGTGGGTGTGGTTGGGGGTCGCGATGCTGATGAAGTCGACTCGTTCGCCGTCAGGCAGTCGGGCCTCGGCATCGAGCATGGCTTCATAGCTGCCATAGGTGCGAGACTCGTCGACGCCGTAGTTCGGTGCAGCCTGCTTGCTCCGCGCCGGATCACTTGAAAACACGCCCGCGGTCAGTGTGCAGCGATGATCGAGCTCCGCCGCGATGCCGTGCACCGGGCCGATGAACGAACCCGGCCCGCCGCCGACAAGACCCATGCGGAGCTTACGATTCAGGGGAGGATTCAGCGCCATGTCAGTTCTCGGTGGGAGGGCGGAGGTATGAGAAACAGTGGATTCTGCAATCGTAAAGTTCTCAGGCAATCAGTACAATGATGCCGTCAGGTGGCGATCTCCAGCGGCGATTTTGCTGTGCTGAGGGCACTCCCACCACTTGCCTTCCCCTATCAAGCGGTCCTGCGATGCACGAAAACCCCCTCGAAACGACCTCCATTGCATCTTCTCGACCAAGCACCTGCTGTGCCATGTGGCAGTCGCCGAATCGACAGCGGTACATCATGGCCGGCTTGGTTGCCACGACGACCATCGCGATTCTGGCGGCGGCCTACTTCGCCGGTGCGGCCCACCAAGCCAACCAAACGTCCGCAACCGCGGAGGTGACCTGGCAAGGACTACCGATCGCCAATGCGACGGCCGCGGTGTCGAGCGAAAAATTCTCGATGTGCACCGGCCCGCTCGCCGATTCCAACGAAGCCTTGTTTGTTCTCGACCATAATTCGGGGCTGTTGCAGTGCTCGGTACTCTATCCCCGCATCGGCCGTTTCATGGCCAGCTACACCGTCAATGTCGCCGACGCGTTGGGCATGGAAGCCAAGGGTGGCGGTTACATGATGGTGACCGGCACTTCCGATTTCCTCTCGGCGAGCAATCGGCCGATCGGCCGATCGGTGGTCTACGTGCTCGATACCACGACGGGCAATTACGCTTGCTATGGGGTCCCGATCAACCAGAATGCGATGAAAGCAAACCAACCGCAGCAGGGCGTTTTGTTCTTGATCAGCCAGGGCGCCGCCAATCCCGTCATCGACCGCGATAAGCTGCGATAGAACGCCGTACGGGATGGGGTAACGCGAGCCACCCGGCCGCTCACGCGACTCGGCTCATGAAATCAACACGCCGCGAACAGCATCCACTACCGCATCCGGATCGGCATGTTGCTCTTGGTAATCGCCTCGGACGCGTAGTTGTCGACCTCGTTGACGTCCAGCTCCGCCCGGTAGTGCTCCGTGCGCACCACCTCGATGTCCCCGTTCGCGTTCTCCGCCACCGCCGCACCATGGTGGCGGGTCAATTCGAGCATCGCTAAAAACCAACCAATGTATGCTGACTTGTGCTGCCCCGGCTCGATCATATCGATCAGTTCGACCCGCTCGCGGTCAGCCAACACCTTGTGGATCCGCTGCATGTAGACGTGGATCGGCGTGTCGTCATAAATCACCTCCGTCGCCGGCGGTCCCGCAGCCTCTCGCATGATGCGGCCAAACGCGGACACCAAGTCCCAGATTTCGAGCTCGACGATGGGTTGATCAGCGGGATCGTTTCGCCGTGAGGGCAAGTCATCCGAAAGTCGTTCGAATCGCGTCTGCCAACGCGTCGACATCTCGTCGAGCACCGAGGCAGCATCGCGTATTTCTTTGTACTCCAACAGCTTGTGGACGAGTTCGTCGTGCGAGTCCTCGATCACTTCCTCGGCGTCGTCGTCCTCAATCTTCGGCAGCACCGCCAGGCTCTTCATCTCCACCAGCGTGGCGGCGAGATCGAGAAAATCACCGACCTCGCCCAAGTCCAATTCCTCCAAGAGGTCCATGTACTCGACGTATTGCCCGACGACTTTTGCAAGCGACATCTCCGACAGACTCAACTCTTGCCGCCGGACCAGGTACAGCAGCAGGTCGATCGGACCTCGGTAAGCGGGCAAGTCAATGCGAAAGATCATGGCCCGGCACGGGGTTGAAACGGATGAAGTGATGGGTGCTCATAACGTCTGTGGACCCTACGAACCCACTGCGCCAACGAGGCCATCGATCACACTTCAAGATACCAAAGAATGGATCACCGCCGAAACGCATGCCACCAAACTCGACAGCACGATGGCCCAACCGGCAACCCCACGCAGTACGACGCTGGCAGGTTGCCGCATCCGTACCCAGGATTCCCGGAAACACATCGCGGCGGTATTGCCCTGAGCGGCCATCCCACTGGCCCCTGCCGGCAGAATGCCACGACAGGACCGTGGTGGGCAGATCACCCGCCAGGCCAGTCCCAGCAGCACGACCAGGGTGGTGATCGTCGCCGCCCTGGCACTGAGAGACGCCGACGGCAGCCAGGATCGCGCGGCTGTGATTTGGATCGACGCATTGATCGCCGCCCGCCGGGCCTGGTCGTGCTGGTGCCGATTGGCCAGCCACGTGGTCGCCGTTGCTTGACGCTGTGCCCAGAAATCTCGCCAGCGAGTCAGCTGTCTTGTCGCGTCGATGCTGGGGTCGCTGGCCTTCGATCCAGTGGATACGGTGCGAAACACCGATTCGGTACCCGGCTCTCGGGCCATTTCAAGTTCCGCCTGCTCGGTACAAGCGGCCGCGTAAAACTCGGCGGTTTCTCGATACCACTGCATCCAGGCAACATCCGGCGTCCGATCGGCGCTCAGTCGCTGCACCAAATCGTCACGCAGCTGGTCCGCCGTCTGGCTAGTCTCGTTGACCTGGTAAGTCGATTCTCGCCCGTCCGCCTGCTTGATCGCGACCGTGAACGCCCGCCGATTCGCTTGCGCACCGGCCTCCGGCCCATAGGTCTGCCCCAACACGCAAACGAGCGTGAAACTGGCCAAACCTACCAGTACGATGTCGATCAGATAGGAGCGTGTGAGCATCTTCAACTGAAAACCATGACAAACACGGATGGGCCACAAGACATTCGATCAGTCACTTTTCGATACGAAACTATCACTCCGTTCCGCAACGCGTATATTGTATCGGCGAGCGGCGATTCCGCTGATTAGTAAACCTAGACCGATTAGACGATTTGGCGGCCACGCTATCGAAAACATGATTGATTTTCAGATCAAGATTTGCGGAATCCGCTCGGCCGACGACGTCGCCGCCTGTGCCGCTGCCGGAGCCGACTGCATCGGGCTGAATTTTCACCCCCCGAGCGTGCGTTATCTCGATCCGCAGGGGGAGCAGGTGCGGCGCGTCAACGACCGCGCCGCCGCCGAGGGGCTCGTCCGTGTCGGTCTATTCGTCAATAAATCCGCGGACTCGATCATCGATATCGCCCGCTCGCTGAGCCTCGACGCGGTCCAGCTCCACGGTGACGAAACCCCATCGCTTGCCGAGTCGCTGTTGCACTCCAGTCTCCCGGTCATCCGGGCAATTCGCTTGCCCACCTCCCCCATGTCGCCCACCCAGCTCCAACAGATCATCGGACCGTGGGCCGATCTCCCCGTCACGCTGCTCTTGGACGCCGACGCGGGAGCAGCCTACGGAGGCGGCGGCCGACAACTCGATTGGCCCTCGGTCGCTGCTTGGAATCAAGAAACGTCCCTGCCGGACGACAGCCCTAGCTGGATTCTCGCCGGGGGGCTGAACTGTGAAAATGTCGCCCAGGCCCGCCGGATCAGTACGGCGGCCCGCGTCGACGTGGCCAGCGGTGTGGAATCGAGCCGCGGCGAGAAGTCGGCGGAATTGATTCGGAGATTCGTCGCCCAGTGCCGGCCAAGGGGCGTTGACGAATCGCCGTAACTTTCGCAAACTCTGCCTGCTGCACCAAAAAAAGCACCTCACGAACCATCGCGGCCGTGGCGGAACTGGCAGACGCGCTAGGTTGAGGGCCTAGTGGGAGTTAATCCCGTGGAGGTTCGAGTCCTCTCGGCCGCATCAACGAAACCCCGTGATTCACGGGGTTTTTTTGTGCCCCGACGGAACCTGGCTGCGTCCGTAAACTCGCCCCGATGGTCAGGAAGGGACCCTGGTTTCCCACGCTTGCCCGAATAGTCCGTCGCCCAATTCTGTCTCAGCAAAACCGTCTCGCAGCCCGTCCTGCTTACAAACGCAGGAAAAAACGTCCCGCACAAAGCCAACCCAAGTCCCCCCCGAACACTTGCCCCGCCCCGAGCGTGGCGTCGACCTACCGATGACCAACCCGAAGAACGGTCCAGTCTAAGAGAACACCCCAGCGGAACGAACAAACACCGCGAGGTGGGAACCACGAAAGACACGAAAAGTCAGCGTCGGTCAGTCGTCGCCGTACAACTGCACGGTTTTCCACTGGACTTCCGAGCGACCGCTGGCACCGCGGGCATTCTGGACCAAGCCGATCGCATTGACGGTGAATTCATTCTCAATCGGCACTCGCGCCAAAACGATGCTCTCGGCCTCGTCCGGCAGCGAGTAGAGGAAGTAGATCGTTTGGGCCAGTACCGCGATCCGCAGCTCATCGATCGAATCAATCGGGATCGATCGAACCGGGCGATAGACCAGCTGCCCTAAATGATCACGGCCGACCGTGCGGCAATTGAGCTCCTTGGTCCCATCTTGTTTGTAGCGAAGCGAGAGCGTGACCTCGACCAACTCTGCGGTTTGATTTTCACGGATGCGGCCAACGCCATCGTTCGAATGAGGCGTTGTCAGAAAACGTAGCGTCACATCGTTGTTGGTCGATGGCTTGGTAGATGGATCGATGTGAATGATGTGCAAGTCGACTTCTATGTCCAAGTCGCCTTTGACCTGGCAGCGTTTCAGGATGTTGGCCGATTCAACGTCCCCGGATGCTTCAACGAGCAATCGAAATCCGGGCTCGTCCGGTGCAATCGTGGCGTGTGGGGTGAACTGCCATTCGAGACCTCCCTGACCGGCCGATTCGCCGACATCGCCGGTCAAGTCCTTCAAGTGCTCGCGGTTCTGATCAAGTTGTTTGACCAGTTCCGCGGCACTCATGCCGTCGGCGGGCAGCACATAGGTTTCGATCTTTTCGGCACGCACGTGCAGGTCACTCCACGTGACGCTGGTTTCGAGGCCTTTCCCAATTTCCGCGATCAAGCGGATACCCTGGGCCTCGACCGGACCGGGCGGAACGCTGGCCCGACCGATGACGCGTTCGTCGCTGCCGTCTGGCGCCGACTGCAAGGCGGTTACCGTGTTTCCACGCCGTGCTAATCGCAATCGACCGGCAACCGAATCGTCAGCGAGTTGTCTGCCTCCCAAGTAAACCTTCTTTCCATCATCGTTCATTTGCTGTCCAGCGAGGGCCAACACATGCTTGCCGCTGCCACGCTCGCGGCGCCGATGAATCGTGACACGGCTCCGATCATGGTTGTCCAGAAGTACCATCAAACCGACCCCGCAATGCCACGTCGGCTTGCCGTCGCTGATCTCTAAGTCGTGGTAGCTCACGTCGATGTCAAAGTCACCGCTGACCGATACGCAGGCACGAATCTCACGAACGCCCTCGGTCATGCTCTTGCGATGCCGGAGCCCATCGGGCGTTCTCTTGATTGTGGCCGGGTCACCATTGATATCCAGCCACCGAAAATCCGTATCCACAGCCAGAACGGGACTCCATTGCTGTGGCAGTTTCTCTCGGCTCTCGTTCAATGACGCGATCATCTCATCACCCCAGCCGTCCGGCGTGAAATATGCCAGGGCAACGGTAACGACGATCGATTGAATGAGCCGGGCGTGCATGGTGATCATCGATTGTTTCACCTCAAAAACGGAGCGAACGCTGGGCCGCTATCAACGTGGGGTTGCGAGGGGTTATTACTTGCGATCGCTTTATTGGAGCGTGTTGTTTGATTCGGGCGTGTAGTCGCCAAGCGACGGCAGCTGATAGCCTCGGACGCGAGGCCGAGGCTATGCGTCTGTGAAGCCGTTTGAACAGTTCGGTGGGATACGGAGGGACACGGTCACTGATCCGCGGTGGTGTTCTCGGGAAAATACCTGCGGACCCACAGCAGGTATCCGATGAAGATGGCAAAATTCACGGAAGCAATCAACGGAATGTTTAAATCCAACACTCCCAATTTCTCCATCATTTCTAACTGCTCAGCCGGGAACTTCATTTCTCGGTATAGGTCCATCAGGCTCACTCGCGAAAAGCTGATCACCGTCGACAAACCTAATAGGACAATGGCAGCGAGCGTCACCCACCAAGCCTCTTTCTTTAACTTGTAGGTTGCCCAAGACAGATAGCCGAACAGCAAACTGAGTCCGAGAAAGAACAACGCGCCGGGGATACCTTTGATGATGATTCCAAAAAATGGCGTCACAAAGCCATAGCTGGCTGACCAGACCACCGAGGTGGCAGCGAATCCTAGTAATAGGCTCAGTGACAGTACTGGGAGCGGACAGTGGTCGGTCCAGCGAACGACCGGATCCATGGTGTGGCAAGTCGCTTTCACATCCGATCGCCCGTAGAACAGGATGAAAATCCCGGGCAACACCAAGTACATGCAACTCATTGCAATGAACATGACACCATAAATGATTGACGCCAACTGCGGCGGAATTGGCTTGCCCTGCGCAGCACCGATGTCGGCCATTTTTGGCATCCACACAAACATCATGCCCAGACTCACGATGCCCATCGCCAACCACATCCACGCCAGTACCAACGTCAGCGCACGGGCCCAGCGTCGAGCCCGAATGGAACCGATGCCCAACCAGACCAGCGTGATGGCGAGAGCCGCATACAATCCGGCCGCAGGGATCATCTGTGCCATCGATGTCCCGCCCTGGGGGTTGGCCACGACCGACAACAGCATGAGAGGAACCAGCAAAGCCGAAAAACCGCCCATGATAATTTGTATCAATCCGTATACCGAAAGCCCGAAGCTTCGATCTTTCAATTGAGGCGCATCCGCCGTTTGACCTTCGACGCTCGTATCATGCATTTTTTTTAATCTGAATAGAAGTCGCTGGCGCGATGGCATTGAATCAGACGTCTATTCTAACGTCACGGCCGGTTTGCGTGTGCAGCCGACCCGCCTGCCATCGACCTACGCTCAGATCTCAGAGACCGCATGTGTGATCCACCGTCAGCGTGCCGGTGTGCGCGAAATAATCGGTCGTCATGTCGAGAGTGACCACCCAAACTTGCCACGCTCACTTCGAACCAGCCCATCCTCCCGAAGCCATCCAGACCGCTTGTGAATCGCAACTCCTCCTTTTCTTGGGCCCACGATCCACGCGTGGCCCCTATTTTTCTCTACTTGCGGTCGTTTTATTAAGGCATATAGTCGCCAAGCGACGACAGGTGATAGCCTCGGACGCGAGTCCGAGGTTAAGCATCGCCACGATTCCACTGCCAAGTCGCGAAGCGACGACAGGTTGCGGCGTCAGCTTCGGTCAATCGTCGCCGTACAACTGCACGGTTTTCCAGTGAACTTCGGAGCGACCGCCGGCACCGCGGGCATTCTGGACCAAGCCGATCGCATTGACGGTGAATTCATTCTCAATCGGCACTCGTGCCAACACAATGCTCTCGTCCTCGTCCGGCAGCGAGTAGACGAAGTAACTGAGGGACACAGTTAACTGAGGGACACAGCACTTTTCACTCGCAATTGTCTAGCCGCAATCAATGCGAGCCGTGCAGGGGATGCGAAATCTAGGGGAGCTGCGAGTTTTCAATGATGTATCCTTCGTTAAAGTGCTATGTCCCTCGGCGTCTTGATGTCCCATGGTCGACCGACGGCTCCGCCCGTCGTGAGCCTCCTCACCACAGTCTGCAGCTTTACCACCCGACACGCTGCTTCATCCACCAGCGCCTCGATCCGCCGCTGGACCGACGTGTGATCGCTCTGCTCCAGCATCTTGGCCATCGCAGCCCGGATGGGATTGAGGTCCACATATGCGGCGCACGCCAGCAGCGAAGACTCATCAGCCAGCCGAGTAGCGTGATACCTATTCTTGGAAGAATCGACCGTTTTGCTCGTCTTCACCGTTGGCCCGCATTGCCACACGCTGGCACAACAGCCGCATCCACCAACTGAAACTACTCAATCGCTTGCGGATTTCCGCTCGCTTGATCGGGCAACCTGCGATGGACTTGATCTCAGGAACCGTCGGCTTCATCGATGAACCGTCCGCTTGACGTCGCTGGGGACATAGCATCAGCCAGCGCCTGGCCACTTCTTCATCACTCCAGCTTGCCACGACATCCGGCCGTGACCTGAGTATCAGATGAAAATGATTCGACAGAATCGAAAAACAGAGCAGATCGACCCCGAAATAAGCAGCGAATTGCCGCAGATACTCCTCAATCCAGACCTTCCGATGGTCGAAGTTTTTACCCGAGACCGGGTCATCACCTAATAGAAAACACCTGCGACAAACGCGGGTGTAAACATGTGCCACCGCTACCTCGTCGGGATCAAAGATCTCGCACCGTGCCATTCGAGACATCACACACCTCGCATTCTCAGGGAAACTGCCGAAAGCGTCAAACTCAGACAACCCCTCGTGTGGCCGTAGTCAAACTACACGACAAAGTGCTGTGTCCCTAATGTTTGCTATGCGCCGTCGATCCGTGATAGTTGATTCAGAAGCGATTCCCTAGAGTACGACGACGGCAATCGCTCCTCCGGCACAGCGTTGAATACAAACCGATCAGTTGCGTCTCCGCGTTCCACGAAACCACGGAGTGCTTGTGAATCAGGCAGCACTCCGATAAATAAGTCCGGAATCTCACAAAACTCGGTGAACCGTTTCATAGTGCCTTGGTCGGAAAAGAGCGGGACGGCCTGCTGATTCCGAACGATTACTCGGGGAACCTTTGTCTGACCATCTATGAACTGGAATTGGTTTGATCCTAGATCGTCGACCGGCCCGGACACGACACAATAGATGGGAAATAAGTCAACATCGGGCAGGACGACTTCAATTGCTGACTCGACGGCAATCGCAAGGCCGAGAATCCATTCTTCTGGCAACCCAACTCTCCCGTCTGGTGGCAATTCTATACAAGTGCGATATTCGCTATCTGCTCGGGTCGGCGTTAAATAGACCTCATCCGGCCAACGAGCCTCATGTATCATCCCACAGCGCCAAGTTGCGTAGAAGATGTCCTCAAGCGGGACATTTTCAGTGGCTCTAATTCCTGGCAATTGCGTCGTGGATGGGAATCGCAGCGGCGCACAAGTCGCTCCATTCGTAATCGTAACAATCTCGTCGCAAACAAAACCGGTGAATGCCGCCCTATCGGAATGCCCATCTTCTCTCGGCCGACGGATGCGAGAAACGCCGGCGGCCGCTATAAAGATAAGCGCTGCTCCGTCCTCCTTCAGATCCTTCTGCCATAGTTCTCTGGCAGCTCGTATTCGTTTTTTTGGCCCATCCATTACTCTATATCTCAGTAAGCATCATTCTGGATTATCGCATAACGCCCGGGATCAGCGGGCGGCGGGAGTTGGCGTTGGCGTTGATCTCACAAGAAACCGCATTACCGCCGCTCCGTTGCAGTACGCCCAACGATGGGCGTGATCTTGTGGGGTGCAAGTCCCCTGTACTTAGTTCCGGTTCCTTCGAAGGGAGTCATCATACCAGATGGATAGCTCATAAGAAGCCAGTACGAGGCGAGGGCAACTGCGGCGAGGTGACAGACCGTGGAGAGGAAGCCTGCGAAGATGATCGGTAAGCCAGCGAACCACACGTGCTGGACGTCTTCTCGCCAAGACCCTGCCAGGTTACGAACAGAAACCTCATACGAGGCCGACGACTCCAGGCGAGCGGGCTGCTGACCGCGAAGCCGAACCGGAAGAAAGAGCGGAGGTAGATGAGGAGCTCGGGCAGGGACAGACACGTGTCTTGGTGCGATCAGGACACTGACTGAGGGACACAGCACTTTTCACTCGCAATTGTCTAGCCGCAATCAATGCGAGCCGTGCAGGGGATGCGAAATCTAGGGGAGCTGCGAGTTTTCAATGATGTCTCCTTCGTTAAAGTGCTATGTCCCTCGGCGTCTTGTTAAAGTGCTATGTCCCTCGGCGTCTCGTCCCTCATCGCCCGACCAATAAACCGGAAAACCATCGCCTGTGGCCGGTGGGAACCGGCCCTACTCGCTCGCGACACCGTGTCGCGTTGAGACCAGATGCCGCACATGCTCACAAATCGTCGCTGTAGCCTGCTTCCAGGTACAGCCGGGCAGCTTCTTGGTAGGCAGGGTCCCAGCCGAGTTCTTGTAGCAGATCACGCCTTTTCTTGAGGTACCATTTCGGTTCAATGAATTGACGGCTTACCTCGAGTAATTCCAACGCGCGCCCATTCTTGCCTGCTCGCCGCAACATCCGATCCTGAAGGAGAATGAACTCGGGCCGGTCTCGACTCGCTTGTTCTATCAGCCGTTGATAGGCAGCGATCAGCTGTTGATCATAATGATCTGGATTTGAGATCGGCCATTGCTCTCGCACGTCGGGCAATTCGCGATAAGCCAACGCTCGGCCGAGTCGGTATCGCGTGTACGCCAGGACCCAAGCTGTCGGTGTCGCTAGCTGCTGCGACTCCGACGACAACGGACCGGAAAGGGCTTTTTCAAGTTCTCTCGCCAATCCGATGGTTGTCCGCAAGTGTTCTTTGCGTTCATCGTCGGTATCGACCGCAAGCAACCTCGCCTGCAAGGCAATCATCTGTTGCCAATCATTGGGGTCGATTCCTGCTGGCCTGATCAGCTCCGCAAGCACTGGTTCCTCGACCAGTGCCAATTCGTCCGGTGCATCTGTCGGCGCGAGAGGCATGCGTCCAGGTTCCCATCGACGAAGCCATTGTTGCCTCGCGACGTACTCCAAACGCTGGTCGTCAGAATCCGCCTTTTGAATCTTCTCGGCGATGATCGCCAATTGTTGGCGTCGCCAGTTCTCCGCATCGATCGCGTTGGGTTCTGCCGCAGCGGCACCGATCGCCCACGACGCCAAAACGAGGACAACGATCCATTCGCACCATGAGCGTCTGGGTCGTTGACCGGCCAATGTGTTTGGGGAGTATCTAGCCATCTTGCGATCAACGGTGGAGGGGCGAGGGAACACGAGTAAGCATACCAGTGGAATAGATAAGCATCGCGTGAACAACACGTGACGGATTCCCCTGTAGCCACCGTCGCCAAACGGTGGGCCCCCACGCTCTGGCGAGCGTAGCGACGTCCGTTGTCCGTTGTCCGTTGTCCGTTGTCCGTCACACGATGCGAACGGTGGCCGAAACGGTTATGCCATTCATCCTGGGATCGCGTACCAGTTCCGTGCCGGAAATAGCGGCCTCGAACGCTGCGGGCACGCAACTTGGAAGGGATCATTGGATCGATAACGCGGCAGTGGCATGGTCACCCCCCGGTGATCAGAGTGCACCTGACAGTTTGCAGGTTTAAGCTGCGACGTAGGCGCGGCAACCGTTGGCCGTTTGTTGGGCGTGCTTCCAATAGCGTTCTATTGGCTTGCTGTCGCTAATGTACGCCGCTCGCAGGCCCAAAACGGCCTCTCCGCCAGCGGTCGACCAGAATTTCTCGCTTCCTTTGATGCGGCGATTGACCTGCTTGACCGTCGATTCCATGATCGAACTCGTTAGCGGATAGCCACGCCGACGGTACTCCGGATAGTTCATTCGCCCCCGATGGTTGCGATAGTAAACTCGCGATCGACGAACAATCTCTCGAGGGTCCGTGTCGCTCGCATCGGCAGGAGGATCCCCAAGTTCCTTCTGGTGCTGATCCAATTCCAGGATCACTTCGTCGACCTTTCCCTGCCAAACCCATGTTGCGAAACGACGATAGCACTCCCATGATTGCGGCTGCTTATCGTAGATCGCGCGGGCAGCTGCCAAGCTGTAAGACAATGCGTGCATGATGTCCAGCACGCTCGTGAAGCTGCCAAACCACTGCTGCTGCATCTCTTCGATCGCCGAGGATCCATCGGAGACAAAGACCCTTTCAGTCGCCTTGAAAAAGCCGGCGTACCAAGCGGAACTGGCTGCCATCGGCCCAAACTCCTTCCAGGTTTGACCGCTAGCAACCACGTCTTTACTGAGCAGTTCAGGCCGTTGCCAAGGAGACTCCTGCGTCACCTCGACGCGCTGGCCCTTGGGGTTTTCGCCAGCAACGCACCCCATATCAGCAAGCTTTTTGGCGATGCAAACGTCTTGCAGGAAGTCAGGCAACTCCGCGTCAGGATCTTCCTGGTGTGACTTAGTTTTCATCGACAGTAAGATCGCCATTCGACTTTCTTTCCAAAAACTACCCGATTCAGGTTTCTCGCCAGCGCGATCGAATCGCTGGTACCGACCGCCATCGCTCATCACCACCGCCAGTTCAGGAGCCTCTTTGTCAGCGGGCCCCGAGTAGTTCTGATCGGGAATGGATTTCTCGAGGAAGGCGTCCTGCAAGATCTTCTCAAGTGCGCGCCGAGCCTTACCGTTTCGCAGCGTAGCCAGTCGGATCCGTTCGGTCTTGATGTCCAGTTCAGCCAGTTCTTTCAAATCGTCACTGGCGATCTGATAGCTGGCCTTGTTGGCTCCCGCGTAAACCATCTTGCGTTCGACCTTGGGGCTGACGGTGGCTTCAACGCGAAGCGCCAATTCAGCGAGCCGAGGGAAAAAAAGACCGGCGACATCGCCGGCAATAGAAGCCTTCGTTGATCCACTCGACTTCACCGCGAGCGGATTGAATGATCATCGGCTCGTCGTCGTCAGGGTCGTGCGGCTTGGGCACGGCTTTGCACTTTGGACAGCGAATGGGCTTTTCTTCGTCGGGCAGATCCTTGGCCGAATCGTTCAGTGCCATCGAACTGAGCAGATCGGTTAGGGCATTGGTTTCGATTTCCAGCTCATCGAAGGTCTTGGGCGTCCCGTCGTCGTGGTAACGACCACCATTGATTTCATTTAATTCCTTGGCGAGCTCGAGCGCTCGAGCGCGATTCTTGGGTGAAATGGCCATCCTAGCCCTCCTGGTTTATCCGAAGTGAACCGTGAAACCGGGATTCTGACCGATCTACAGATCAAAGGCCATGCCAATTGCAAACCGTCAGGTGCACTCCGGTGATCAGCATCCCTCAGATTTATCTTGACCTCGTAGTTGCCGCATGCTAGGGTTGAACTGGTCGCATCACCGCTCCGCGAGGAGTTCGATGTGTCCATGTCTAACCGACCCCACCCAGCCCCGATGGGCTGGCCCCGCCAGTGGTCGGTTTGTTCTCGGTTGATCCCTTTGGATCATCGGAGGATGCATGACTGCACCAAGTCATCGGTTCCCCACCGAGGCAGACTTCGTGCAAACCCCCGTGCGCAAAAAAATCATGATTAGGTCGGCTCTGCTGGCCTCATTCCTGAACAGACATTCACGGTCAAGGAGTGCCGAGCATGAGATCCAGTCGCCGAAATCCCTTTTTCGTCAACGCGATGGCTGCCAGTCTAGCCATTCTTTTTGCCGTGGCGATCGTCGCGCCAGCGAGCAGTGAACCCTCCCTGCAACATGGCCACTCGGAATTCGAAAGTCGTCGTGGTGGAGTTTTCATCACCAGCGATTTCCCGGGCGGGCGAATGAAAGATTGCTCGCAAATCAGCCCCGACACGTTTACCGTCACGATCGCTCCCGAATCGGCTCCGATCAACAATAGTGCTTGGTATGCCTTTCAGGTTCAGTCACAGAGTCCGAAAACGATCCGAATTCTCCTGCACTACGTGAACGGGTCGCACCGTTACGACCCCAAGATCAGTCGCGATGGCGAGAATTGGCAATCGGCGACCGACCTCGTCGTGGAGACGAGCGAGTCCGGCCAAGACGTCGAGCTGCGAGTTCCCGTCGATTCAAAACCGCTGTGGATTGCTGGCCAAGAATTGCTCGGCACCGACGAAGTATCGCAGTGGTCCGAACAACTCGCTGGATTGCCCTATGTCGAGCGCGAGCAGATCGGTCAATCGGTTCAAGGCCGGCCCGTCGAGCAATTGACGATTACCGAATGCGAAGCCCCGAACTACGTTTACATCATCGCTCGCCAGCATCCGCCGGAGGTGACCGGCGCGATCGGCATGCTGAACTTTGTCGACACTCTCGCCGGATCGTCCGACCTCGCCCAGCGTTTTCGCAAGCGTTTTGCTGCCTTGGTCGTGCCGACGGTCAACCCCGACGGTGTGCATCATGGGCACTGGCGTACCAACGCCCAAGGCGTGGACCTGAACCGCGATTGGTCCCATTTCACCCAGCCTGAAACCCGAGCGGTCCGAGATCGGTTGTTGGCGTGCCGGCGAACCGGCGACCGCCGGTTGTGTCTCTTCGTTGATTTCCACAGTACCTACAACGATATCTTTTACATCCCCGCACCCAACCCAAATGTGTTTCCGGTCGGATTCACCCGCCAGTGGTTCTCGTCCATCCAAAGCCGTTTTCCCGACTATGACGTCAACGTGGATGACAACCACAACGCCCACCGCAGCACGAGCAAAGCGTGGGTCAATAACACCCTCGGCGTGACCGCGGTCACCTATGAATTCGGCGATGAAACCGACCGCGAGATGATCAAGACGGTCGCGGGAGGCGCCGCCGAAGAAATGATGCGGTTGCTGCTCGAACTGCCAGGTCGCGACAGCGCCACGCCGATCGCAACAAAATCCAAAGCAACCGGCGGCACCAAGAAAACTCGGGGGGAAGCAAACCCAGACCGAGAGCGTGCGGACGAGCCCACGATTCAGCTCGTCTCCGGTGTAGTCGATGGCAAACCTGTGTTGTTGCAGTAGCCCCTCGCTCCCGTTGATCGATTGCCAGCGGCATTTTTCATCCTTGACAGCCGCGTTGCCATGCCTAACAATCCGGGCGTTCGTGGTGACTTGCTAGCAACTCTTGCTGGTGAGTGAACAGGGAACTCCGGTGTGATTCCGGGATGGTCCAGCCGCTGTGAACTGTCTGAGGTGTGTCCGCACACCCAAACCACTCTTCCTTTTGATCATGAAGGGCCATTGCTGATTCCGTTCAGCGAGAAGGCCGGAAGAGTCGTCGGCAGTGAGTCAGAAGACCTACCACGAAATAGACGTAGGGAGCCCTCTTGGATTGGGGAGTGCGTTGCAGCGAAGTGACCATTGCGTTTGGCCTGTGCCTTCGCGATCTCCATTCGCTGTTCAGTGAAAGAGACTGGGGTTCGGTTTTGCGCGTTTCCAAATTGAAGAAGCGTTCGGGGCTGCGCCTGGATCAATACAGGAATCATGGGCATGGGTTGGACAGCCGAACAGACGCTGGCGATGGCGGTGCGTAAACGGGATGGACGCGAAGCCGACTTCGATCGAGACCGCATCCATGGTGCGATTGAAAAGGCGTTCCGAGCGGAACTGAACCTGGCCAAGGCTCAGCCGCTGCCATCTGAAATGGTCGCGGATATCGCATCGATCGTGGATCAAGTCCACCAGCTGGCGGCCCAGTCCAGTGGTGATTCGGCAATGAATGTCGAGCAGGTTCAGGACATCGTTGAAATTGGCCTGATGCAGCGCGGACACTTCCGTGTCGCGCGTTGTTATATCCTCTATCGCACCGAACATGCGCGGATGCGTGCGGTACGCGGCGAGGACGGATCGCTCGATAGCATGGACAATACTCCCCCGCCGGAAACTCGAATCCATGTCGAGCTGGAACCGGGGGTCCAGGTTCCGTTTGACCGCCAGCGACTCGTTCGATTTCTCGAACAATGCCCCGAGGCCAAGCTCCCCGAAGTGGATACCGACGAGATCATCGCTGAAGTGATCCGAGGGTCCTTCAACGGGATGACTCCCAGCGATATCACCCGCGCCCTGGTTCTCGCCGCACGCAGTCGTATCGAGCGAGATCCAGCCTACGATGCCTTGGCCGCACAACTGCAGCGTTGGATTATCTACCGTCAAGCACTCCGCAAATCTCAGTTCGCTGACCATTTTGAGCAGGTGTATCGGGACCAGTTCGAACACTACATCATCGAAGGTATCCGCTGCGAACGACTGGCCGGTGAACTGCGCAACTTCGACCTTGTCAAACTCGCCGCCGCACTCCTGCCGGAGCGAGACAGCAAGTTTCGCTATCTCGGCCTGCAGACGATCTATGATCGGTATCTGCTACATAAAAATGGTCGGCGGATCGAGACACCGCAGTACTTTTGGATGCGGGTGGCGATGGGCTTAGCGCTCGCTGAAGGCGATGACCGGGATACCCGTGCGATCGAGTTCTACCGATTGCTGTCGAGTTTCCGTTTCACCAGTGCCACCCCAACACTGTTCAATTCCGGAACACCGCACCCGCAATTGAGCAGTTGTTACCTGACCACGGTCCAGGATGATCTTGAGCACATTTTCAAGTGCGTGGGCGATAACGCGATGCTGTCCAAATGGGCCGGTGGCCTCGGGAATGACTGGACGAATATTCGCGCGACCGGCAGCAAGATCCACGGCACCAACGGCGAGAGCCAAGGTGTGATTCCATTCCTGAAGATCGTCAACGATGCCGCCGTCGCAGTCAATCAAGGTGGCAAACGCAAAGGCGCGGTATGCGCCTACATGGAACCGTGGCATCTCGACTTCGAAGAGTTCTTGGATCTGCGCAAGAATACCGGCGACGATCGGCGGCGGACGCACGATATGCACACGGCCGCCTGGATCCCCGATCTGTTCATGCAGCGTGTTCGTGACGGTCAAAGGTGGACGCTGTTCAGTCCCGACGAAGTACCGGATTTGCACGACCTGTTCGGTCAGGGCTTCAAGACCCGGTACGAACAATACGAAACCGACGCCGCCGCAGGCAAAATTCGACTGCATCGCGAAATGCCCGCAATCGATTTATGGCGCAAGCTGTTAACACGACTGTTTGAAACCGGACATCCCTGGGTGACGTTCAAGGATCCCTCGAATATCCGTTCGCCCCAGGATCACGCAGGCGTCGTCCACAGCAGCAATCTATGCACGGAGATTTTGCTGAACACCAGTCGCGACGAAACTGCCGTCTGCAATTTGGGTTCGATCAATCTCGGCGATCATATCGTCGATGGTCAGCTTGATCGCGATCTGCTTCGCACCACAATCAAGACGGCGATGCGGATGCTCGACAACGTCATCGACATCAACTACTACCCCACCGTCGAAGCGAGAAACGCAAACCTCCGCCACCGCCCAGTCGGACTGGGAGTCATGGGATATCAGGATGCCCTGTATCAACTCGGCATACCGACCGCCTCGGCGGAAGCCGTCGCATTTGCCGACATCAGTATGGAAGCGATCAGCTACTACGCCCTGTTGGCCTCGAGTGAGTTGGCGGCCCAACGTGGCAACTACGAATCGTACGCGGGCTCGAAATGGGATCGTGGTTCGCTGCCGATCGATACGTTGGATTCACTGGAATCGGAGCGTGGTGAGACGATCGACGTCGATCGCAGCACCACACTGGACTGGGACGTCGTCCGGCAGAACATCGCAAAGCACGGGATGCGCAACAGCAATTGCCTCGCCATCGCGCCGACGGCAACCATCTCGACGATCGTGGGGGTGACCCAGTCGATCGAACCCACCTACAAACAATTGTATTCCAAGAGCAATTTATCGGGCGAGTTCACACAGGTGAACGTGGCGTTGGTCGATGCACTGAAGTCACGCGGGTTGTGGGACACCAACATGGTCGATGCGTTGAAGTACTACGATGGCGCGATTGGTGCCATCGCAACCATCCCCGACGACTTGCGTCTGCTATTTGCCACCGCATTCGAAATCGAGCCCTCGTGGCTGGTCGCTGCCGCCGCACGCCGGCAGAAATGGATCGATCAAGGACAATCACTCAACTTGTATCTGGCGGAACCCAGCGGCAAGGCGATCGATGCGATGTACCGTTCGGCATGGCAACAGGGGCTCAAGACGACCTAAGCACATCTGGGTAAGTATTTCGGTATAACTGGCAAGCTTTTTGCACCCATGTTGAGTTGGGAATCCTTTCTGATTTGCTAGCAAATGCTCGATGGTCGAGATTATGCGAAGCATCATGTTTCTCCCTGTTTCACGAACCGGGAGATTCAAATGGCACGCCCCTCTACAAAATTCGCACAAATTGGCTCAGTCGAGCAAAAACAGCAACTGACGGAAATGTGGAAAAGTCATCATTGCCACTATACGCGAGTTCGTGCGCACGCAATCTTACTCAGCGACCAACAGTACGAAATAAGTTCCCTTGTCGATATCTTTGGCGTGGATCGAGATTCGGTATCCAGTTGGATTGACAGATTTTCAGAAGGCGGCCCCGACGCACTTGAAGACTCCGAGCATCCCGGTGCGCCGCCGATACTCAACGCCTCAGAGCAGCAAACTCTCCGGCGACTACTTCGAAAATACCCGAATCGACCAGCCAAGGTGCTGAAAGAGCTGAAAGAAAAAACCGGCAAGGAAATCAAGCGACCCACTCTGCGAGAATACGCGAGGCGGTTTCGGCTGAGTTGGAAACGTTATCGTCGAAGTTTGCGGCAAAAACGGGATGAAAAGAAATTTCAATTGGCCAAGGAAGAGCTAGCCGAGTTTCTCGAAGAACCGGATTTGAACGTTGTTTACTTTGACGAGGCGGGTTTCTCGCTCAAAGGAGTTGTTCCCTACGGATGGCAACCGATCGGTCGACGCTACGAAATACCCGTAACCGGGGCACACGGCAGCAACGTTCAAGCGATTGGGTTTCAGGGTCAAGACGGTGAAACCCACACCTATCTCCACAAAGGCTACGTGAACAGCGAAATGGTGATTGCAATTTTCGATGATTATTGCCAAACAATCGACGGTCCAACTGTTGTGGTCCTTGACAATGCCTCAGTCCACACGAGCGGAGCATTTCAAACTCGCATGGAAGACTGGGCAGAGAAAGGACTCTACATCTACCATCTGCCGCCATACAGTCCAGAGCTGAATGCAATTGAAATGCTTTGGAAAAAACTCAAGTACCAACTGCTCCCCGCTGGCGCCTGGGAGCGCTTCAGTACACTGCTAAACACACTTACGAAAACACTCAATGAGTTTGGAGAAGTGTCGTATATGCCTACGCTTTTTAATTATGCCGAATAAATTCACCCGACGTGCTTATTACCTCCGCTCACTGGCCGCGACGCAAGTTGAAAAATCGACCGTCGACGTCAATCGTTTCGGCATCCAGCCACGGTGGATGAAATCGCAGAGTGAATCCAGTGGGATTCGTGTCGACCGCAGCGAACGTGCTGATGCCAGCGAGCCCGACCTGATCACCCATGACAAGCTGCCCGCGCAGGTTTGCGATGTGAACAACCCCGACTGCGAAGCCTGTCAGTAAGTCTCGGACAAATCTCCACAAGGGCGTTCGGCTCTCCGAGCTGCAAACGAGATCGCAATGGCGCCGACGCGATCGGCTCGGAGACCCCAGCGATCCGTTGCAACGCGCCGGTCACGTGCCCCCGAACCCTTCCACTCCTCTGAACCCTACTTATTTCATGCCCACCAGCCACCGATTTACCGCCGCCGAAAAACGACTGATCAATTGCAATCAAGTCGACGTCAACCAATTAATGCCCCTGAAATACAACTGGGCATGGGAGCATTATCAGAACGGTTGTGCCAACCACTGGATGCCCACCGAAGTTCCGATGACCAAAGACATCGAAACGTGGCGTAGCAATCGACTCAGCGAAGCCGAACGCCGAGTGATCATCCGCAACCTGGGCTTCTTCTCAACTGCTGAAAGTCTGGTGGGCAACAACCTCGTGTTGGCAATCTTCAAACACGTCACCAACGCCGAGTGCCGGCAATACCTCCTGCGACAGGCCTTTGAGGAGGCAGTCCATTCGCACACGTTTTTGTACGTCGTCGATAGCCTCGGCCTGGACGAAGGCGAGGTGTTCAACATGTACCACGAAGTCCCTTCGATCGCTCGCAAAGATGCGTTTGAAACCGAACTGACCGCCGAAGTGCTCGATCCCAACTTCAGCACCGATACCGACGAAGGTGCCCAAGCACTATTGAAAAACCTGATCGGCTACTACCTCATCATGGAAGGCGTGTTCTTTTATACCGGCTTCGTGATGATGCTCTCGTTCCACCGCCGCAATCTGATGACCGGAATTGGCGAGCAATTTCAGTACATCCTTCGTGACGAAACGATTCACCTGAATTTCGGTATCGACCTGATCAATGGCATCAAGAGCGAGAACCCGCATCTCTGGACCGAAGATTTTCGAAACGCGATGATCGACCGAGTCAAACAAGCTGTCGAGCTCGAACTGGAGTATGCCGCCGATTGCTTGCCCAACGGAATCCTCGGGCTAAACGAGTCGATGTTCCGTGATTACGTTCAATATGTCGCCGACCGTCGTCTCGAACGGATCGGACTGGCCAAGCAGTACGGATCGCAAAATCCATTTCCTTGGATGAGCGAGACCATGGACCTGGCCAAGGAAAAGAACTTCTTCGAGACCCGCGTCACCGAGTACCAATCCGCTGGTAGTCTGAGCTGGGACTGAGTCGCTACAATGAGGACCATCCCCACCCTCTCACCACCTTAGGTAACCCTCACATGCTTAACCGCTTTGCCATGCTGTTGGCCTTCGTCTGTTTCACCACCGGAATTTCGACTGCCGCTGAAAAACTCGCGCTCGACCAAGAGCATTCCCAGATCAACTTCGTTGGCGCCAAGCCGGATGGACAACACAAAGGCGGGTTCAAAAAATTCACCGCTGATGCGGAAGCCGACCTGGAGAACCCGAGCAACGGCTCGCTCAAAATAGTCATCCAGTCAGGCAGTTTGTTTTCGGACAACGAAAAGCTGACCAACCACCTGAAGAGCCCCGACTTTTTTGATGTGCGAAAATACCCCACGATCACCTTCGAAGCGACCAAAGTTACGCATGCCACCGACGGAGCGAAAGTAACCATTGTCGGCAAGATGAAAATGTTGGGCAAAGAGGTTGAGGTCACCCTGCCAGCGGCCGCCGAGGTGACGGACGCAACAATCACCCTGAAAACCGATTTCAAGATCGACCGAACGCTCTGGGGCATGGAATACGGCAAAGGGAAAATCAACGACGACGTGGCGGTTTCCGCCGTGCTCGTACTGAATCGCTAGTTCAATGGAACGCGACATTCTAATATGGTGCGTTGGCGCGCCAGCGACCGTTTCGCTGGCGTGCGTGCTAATCGTTTTCCTGGTTTCTCGACGTGATCACTGGCTGACGGATTACTTCGCTGCTGCGATCACCACACTGGGTTGGTGCGGTGCGATTGCAATCACGTTGATCGTTCGCCAGGAGCTCGATGCATCGGCACTGAGCTGGTGGAACCTCGAAGCCTGGCAGCAAGTCCACGTGCCACTCACCATCACCGCTTTATTGCTGGCGTTGACGGCGTTTCAGAAATCTCGCGCCCACGAATTTCGCTGGATTGCCGCTGCACTGGGTTGTATTGCCCTGGCCATGGTGGCCATGCCCAGCGGTGAGGGCTGGGTCGACCTCTTCCCTGAACATCGGACGTGGTTGGCCGCGGTAGCAGGAGCGAGTCTGCTCAATCTCTGGATGCTCGACCAGATGGCTCGCCGCGGCACCGAGCGATGGATTTTGCTCGTGGCGCTGTCTGGATTGGCTGGTCCCACGATTCTCGCCGCGAGCGCCTACGCGGGCTTGGCCGAATGGGGATTCGCCGCCATCGTCGCAACTCTGGTATTTGCCGTCGGAGCGGCCTGCCTGCCGAAGCGAAACCTATGGTGTGTGGCCTATCCAGCAACTCTGTTCGCAGTCTGTACCACGGCCGCAGGACGTTTCTACACCTACGAAGACCACCCCGCTTGGCTCTACGCTCTCCTCTTGCTAACGCCATCGTGCATCGGTGCCGCCGACTGGATCCTGAGAAACCGACCGACCTACGCCCGCATCGCCGTCGCAGCCGTCCTCGCGGGCCTCATCATCGGTGTGGCTGCGTGGTTTCTATTGGCTGAAACGTCGCAGTACTGAGCACTCTCGCCGGGTGGGAGCGATTTGTTAGCGAGCCAGTAGGGCCGGTTCCTACCGGCCGTATCCACCGGGACGCGACACCCGATCTCAGTGCACCGGCCAGGCGGTCATTCTCCTTCCCCTTTTCTGGCTCGAAGCGTTTCCCTGTCACAGGCCCCGGCCAGCTATGCTTATTCGGGAGCTACCAAGAGTTCAGAAATCTCCTCCAGAGTATCAGCGCTGGCGATCCCCCACTTCTCGGTACCCGCGAGCGAGTCACTCGGCAGCCAAAGAAATTCAACGACAGTTGATCTCTCACCCAGGACAGTTTTCTCATTCTTTGAAATAGCTTTTGGCACGATCACCCTCTGCTCCTCTATCAGAAACATCGGACGATCGTCTTCACCGTACTGGATCGATTGCTTGAACTGCTGGGATTCATGTGGCATTCCGTAGGTATGCCACACGCCATACGAGTTTACCCGCAGATGCACATTGTCAATCTCCCATCTTCGAATGACCGGACCCTCCTCAGGCCCGACTTTACTTGTAATCGTGGTCGTCTGGTCACCCGCTCTTTCTGCTGAAACTTCCGCCCCCGAGCCAAAGCAATCCAGCAGTCGCTTCTGTAGTTTGTTGCTATGGACATAGAGGATAGGAAACTCAGAGAGTCCGAAACGCGTAAAATCAATAGATAAAGATTCTTGCAGTCCAGCTTCAAACCCGCTAGTTCTTCTTGAGACAACTCGGTCGGGAAAGATGATCAATTCCGAACGATCTTCTGTGAGTGCGATGGCAATCGTTTCACTCAACCAGGGGTCAGTTCTACCAGCGAATCCAGACTCTGCCGATAAGGTTTTCTTCTTAGCGACATAAAGACAGCGTTTCCCTTGTCGATTCATCCGCAATCGAAACTTCGAACGAGTTGATGGGAACTCCCGTCCGTCGTAGGAAATTGTTGTCTCCAGTGATACTAAGACATCAAATCCATTCAGGTTCTCCCAGTATGCCTGGCAGGCCTTGATGAGACTTCTTGGGTCCAATTGTTCCTGCGTAGCACGGCTGACTGGACCATCCGCAACACAGGAATGCGCCAGTAGTGACACAATGAGGATTGCAAGGGCCACCACCTCAACCAATATCTTCTTATCCGTGAGGGTTCCGCGTTTTACCATTCTAGTAGTCATCTTTTGGAATCGCTCCTTATGTTCCTTGGCAGGTGATCAATCGGGGGTGTGACAGATAGCAGCAATGTCGGGGATCAATAGATCGCGATAATTAAACGGTGTTCCACTAATGGTGAGATCCTGCTTGCAGAAGTCACCTGGTCCACTGCAGACACTGGTGTAATCGCACGGAAACCATACCGAGCAATAATCAGATGAGTCGACAAAGAAATTTGTTGCTGCGTACTCATCCCCATGGATGTCTGAATTGAATACGGACAAATAGGTATGCTGTTTATCAATCAAGTCATACTGGTCCCTGGCTGATGTCGGGCATCCATACACTGGAATCGGCTGCCCGTTTGAATAGTAGACTCCAACTTGAACGCAATTCGTTGAACTGCAGCTTAATGCTTGTGTCGGATTTATTGTTCCACAGTCCACTGTGTACTGGACATAGCATGTCTGTGCATTCGCGGTTCCCGTGGCCAGCAGGAGGAATGCGAGAGAACACAAGATATTAAATTGATGCATCATGCCGAGGAGCCTTTTTTTGTTGCTTAGGTGAATTAAACATGAACTTGAGTTGTTTCGTGTATTTCTTATCTTCGGTGCGAATGTGTATTTCGATCAATCCAGTCCGCCCCTCCAGGATAGCGTTGGAAAGCGTCTCTGCATCTGACGTTAGCTTGACACGGTAATATTGCCCGTGGGCTGACACGATCGAAGATTCAATTTCATTGCTTCCGGCGATCGCGTCGACTGTCAACTTGGAGGATGAGTCGCCAGGCTGGTTGATCGTCACCACCACAGTGGAGGTATACTGAACATCCCTGGTATCTTTCGAGAATATGGCGAGACTGGGAAACACAGACATGCTTTCACCCTGTTCGATGGATACCGGTATCTGATCAGTCACGCTGCTTTTTGTGTTTGAGACTGTTACGCATCCGTAAAGTGACCCATTCGCTGGCAACGTGGTGGGCAAGCGACAGTTCAGTATCTTATGCCGATGATCAACGCTACATTCTACGGCAGATAGCTCGTCACTCCAGTCAAACGTAAGATCGCTCGCCTTGACATCCTCACCGCACACCCAGGGAATTACAAAGCTGATCTCGTCCACCTCTGGCGACGATGAAACAGTAATCATGCGGGGAGTGAACGTTGCTACATGCGCCAGCTTATAATGCAAGCCGACCCGAGCGATCCGATTCATTCCTTGCATCAGATAGAATGTTGCAACACTCGAAGTTACCCCGGGAATTAAGTTGACATCGAAATCTGCAGTGAACTGTAGCTTGCCGCCGGATTCAATTTTGCCGCTGCTCGGTTGAATCGACGTGCAGTTGCATTGCGTTTGAATAGAATCAAACTCAATGTCGCGGCTTGACGGGTTGACAATAGTAACCTTGGCTTGAATCTTCGAACCGGGGGCTATGCTCCCAAGCAAGATGTCAACTGATGGCTCACCATAACGCACTACCACCGTGCCGTCCCGTATCATGGTGATCGACGAGATGGTTCGCGAATTTTTCTCGTCCGCAAATGTACCTGTGAACGAAGGACACCAAAGCACCATGAAATAGCACAGGAGCTTTCGCGCTGTCGTCATCTTCGGCTTACTTTCTGTAGGTGTGCTGGATGTGCAGTGCTTAGGCCAATCCCTGGTCCAACCGATCTCCTGCCTAGGGGGCGAATGAGGAATTCCAGAACGGCCTAAGTACATTGGGTGAAATTCAGGCAGCGGAACCCTGAATGGGCAAGTCTCTCCGAGAATCGCAAATCTCAGCGTCTCGGAGCCATACTCCCACTTGCTGTCACCAACTGCCTTGTATGGATATGCCGACACCTTCCGCCAATTGAGATCACCGCTGCCATACTGTCGTGCTGGCGAACGAACCAATTGCAAACTGGATGCCACAGCAACGGTCAGTCATGGGCTAGGTCGTCAACATGCCTTCTGTTTTTCGTCGAGGGGAAGGCACCTCAACAATGTCCGGTGCTTAGGGGGGGGAGAGGCGCCCCAAGTGCTGGGAGATAGGCTTCTGCTTTTTGTTTCCAGTCCAGCATCTGTCGCGGCGAATCCGCCAACAGTCCGCCGGGGATGGTTGGGCTGCATCATTTGTCAGCACAATCTGCAATTCAAAGAGGCAGTGGTTCCGCCGGTGGTTTGAACGCGTTGCGACTCAGGTTCGATTCCAGGGTGCAGAATGTGAACCGAAGAGTGAATCACTTTTGCCCTCCACATCGGACGGCAGGAAACACTACGCAAATGCTTGCCGTGCCATTCTTCTGCCTCAGCCTGAAGTCACCATAAAACGCAAACGATCGTCCAAACGGATCATCGGGCAACAATCGACTCAATCGTCAAGCAGCCGGTAAATGTTGAGAGCTGCACCCGATCTCAGCGGAGAAGCCAGATGGATGACGCGTTCCTACCTGTTGATTACCCACAAGTTTGCTCCCCCGTATGCTTGTCACACGCCGAAGCGACGTTTTCCAATTAGAAAACCACGGTATCGACACACTTTCCCCTGTCGGCTCGTCTGACACGAAACCAAGTCGATCAACTTTGCTGTCATGCGGGGCAAGCCCGCATGAGACCGGGGTGAATGCTCCATCTTTATCTAATCACGAAACGGAGATTCCTGTCAGACAAGCTGACAGGGGATCCAGGTTTGTGGGGAATGACATGGTGGGAACCGGCCCAACGAGCATATGTAGGGCCGGTTCCTACCGGCCGTATGCGCCGGGGGAGCTACACCCGATCTCAGTGGACCAGCCAGGTGGATGGCCGGTGGGAACCGGCCCTACAAGCATACGTAGGGCCGGTTCCTACCGGCCATATGCACCGGGGAGCTGCACCCGATCTCGGTGGACAAGCCAGGTGGGTGGCCGGTGGGAACCGGCCTACGAGCGAACGTAGGGCCGGTTCCTACCGGCCATATGCACCGGGGGAGCTACACCCAATCTCAGTGGACAAGCCAAGTGGATGGCCGGTGGGAACCGGCCTACGAGCATATGCAGGGCCGGGTCCTACCGGCCATAGGCACCGGGGGAGCTACACCCGATCTCAGTGCACCAGCCAAGTGGATGGCCGGTGGGAACCGGCCCTACGAGCATATGTAGGGCCGGTTCCTACCGGCCATATGCACCGGGGAGCTACACCCGATCTCGGTCGACAAGCCAGGTGGATGGCCGGTGGGAACCGGCCCTACCAACATACGTAGGGCCGGTTCCTACCGGCCGTAGGCGCCGGGGGCGGCGACCGATCTGAGCGGACGAGGCTGGTCGGCACCGGCCGCACCGCGCATAAAAAAAGCCCTCCAGTTTAACCTGGAGCGCTTTTATAAATTCAAAAATCTGGCAATACCTACTTTCACGCTGGTGGGCACTATCATCGGCTCACAAAGCTTGACTACTGTGTTCGGGATGGGAACAGGTATAACCTTTGCGATATGGTCGCCAGAAAGACCATACGACGAATATTTCGCCGCCGTATGGCCGAGTTGCTTGGTAGTCACACTTGTTAAATCATTCGGTCGCCATCGATTGGCACTTTCTTGAGTGCGGGATATCGGTGGCCAAACTTTCGCCCATTAGTATTGGTTTGCTGAATACCTTACGGTACTTACACGTCCAACCTATCAACCTGGTCGTCTTCCAGGGGGCTCTCGACTAATGTCTACGAATCTTCATCTCGAGGCGGGCTTCACGCTTAGATGCTTTCAGCGTTTATCCTTTCCGAAGTTAGCTATCCAGCCGTGCCGCTAGCGCGACAACTGGTACACCAGAGCTTCGTCCAACTAAATCCTCTCGTACTAAAGTTGAATCCTCTCAAGATTCGAACGCCCACGGCAGATAGGGACCGACCTGTCTCACGACGGTCTGAACCCAGCTCACGTACCACTTTCATTGGCGAACAGCCAAACCCTTGGGAGCTTCTACACCCCCAGGATGTGATGAGCCGACATCGAGGTGCCAAACCGCATCGCCGCTGTGGACGCTCGGATGCGATAAGCCTGTTATCCCCGGAGTACCTTTTATCTGATGAGCGATAACCCTTCCATTCGGGATTACCGGATCACTAAGACCAACTTTCGTTCCTGCTCGACTTATGGGTCTCGCAGTCAAGCACACTTATACCTTTACGCTCTACGCCTGATTACCGACCAGGCTGAGTGTACCTTTGCACTCCTCCGTTACTCTTTGGGAGGAGACCGCCCCAGTCAAACTGCCCGACTGACACTGTCCTTTGCCCCGATTCAGGGGTTCAAAGTTAGAACTAAAATATAACCAGGCTGGTATTTCAACAACGGCTCCCGATGCACTAGCGTGCAAAGTTCAAAGCCTCCCAGCTATCCTACACAAATTATATCTCAGCCCAATATCAGCCTACAGTAAAGGTTCACGGGGTCTTTCCGTCTAACCGCGGGTATGTGGCATCTTCACCACAACTACAATTTCACCGGGTCGGTGGTTGAGACAGTGCTCCAATCGTTACGCCTTTCATGCAGGTCGGAACTTACCCGACAAGGAACTTCGCTACCTTAGGACCCTCATAGTTAGGGCCGCCGTTTATTGGGGCTTCGGTCGCGAGCTTCGCCGTGAGGCTAACCCTCTTCCTTAACCTACCAACACCGGGCAGGCGTCAGTCTCTATACATCCACTTGCGTGTTAGCAGAGACCTGTGTTTTTGATAAACAGTCGTTAGAGCCGATTTTCTGTGGCCTCCAACAGCGTGAACCGTCGGAGGCGCCCCTTATCGCGAACTTACGGGGCCATTTTGCAGAGTTCCTTAACCACCGTTCTCCCGAGCGCCTTAGAATTCTCATCTCGCCTACCTGTGTCAGTTTTAGTACGGTCAGTTGCTTAACTTCGCAGCTTTTCTTGGACGTCCTTCCAATGACTTCGAGAACTTGGATGCTCTCGAGCTTGACCTTGGCTATATCCGGTATTTTAACCCCAGACACCTCAGTGGTTGCTACGGACATTTCTATTCGTACCGCTCACTTTCCGGACGCCGTCCCTGCGACTAGATACACAACCGGCGAAGGAATATTGACCTTCTATCCATCCCCTACGCTTTTCAGCCTCGGGTAAGGTACCGGCTAACCCTGGGCGGATTTACCTTCCCCAGGAAACCTTAGGCTTTCGGCGAACAGGATTCTCACCTGTTTTATCGTTACTCATTCCGGCATAATCACCCGATGACGCCAACACCGCTCGTTACCGTACGGCTTGTATCTCGTCATCGGCGCTCTCCTACCACTCTAATCCTTAAGATTAGAATCCGCTGCTTCGGTGAATTACTTACTCCCGTTCATTATCGGCGCAGAAATGCTCGACTGGTAAGCTATTACGCACTTTTTAAATGGTGGCTGCTTCTAAGCCAACATCCCAGCTGTCACGGCACTTCAACTTCCTTAGTGACTAAGTAATTCTTCGGGACCTTAGCAGGCGATCTGGGTTGTTTCCCTCTCGACCCTGGAGCTTATCCCCCAGGGACTGACTGCCGAGGTACGGCAACCGGTATTCGGAGTTTGGTTCAGTGGGGTACCCCGGGAGGGGCCCCCATCCGATTCAGTATCTCTACCCCCGGTTACTAATTTACTCGACGCTATCCCTCAAGATATTTCGGAGAGAACGAGCTATCTCCTGGTTTGATTACACTTTCAGTCCTCCGCACAGGTCATCCCCTCGGTTTTCAACCCAAGTGAGTTCGGTCCTCCACGCAGTTTAACCCGCGCTTCAACCTGCCCATGCGTAGATCACACAGGTTTCGCGTCTGCAGCAAACGACCAACGCCCTATTCAGACTCGGTTTCCCTTGGGCTTCGTTCCGTCAGAACTTAACCAAGCCGTTTACCACAACTCGCCGGATCATTATGCAAAAGGCACGCCGTCACACATTAAAATAGTGCTCCGACCGCTTGTAGGCACATGGTTTCAGGTTCACATTCCTCCCCTAACAGGGGTTCTTCTCACCGTTCACTCACGCTACTGGTTCGCTATCGGTCGTTAGAGAGTATTTAGCCTTACGGGATGGTCCCCGTGGATTCAGTCTAGGTTTCACGTGACTAGACCTACTCAGGTGCTTCTAAGGTGTGATCCGGTTTTCACGTACGGGGCTGTCACCCTCTGTGGCCGACCTTTCCAAGTCGTTCCGTTAACCAATCACAATCCCATATTGAAGTCCTACAACCCCGAGAGGGAAACCCCCTCGGTTTGGGCTATACCGATTTCGCTCGCCGCTACTGACGGTATCGATTTTTCTTTCTATTCCTCTAGTTACTTAGATGTTTCAGTTCACTAGGTTGTTACAAATATACCTATGTATTCAGTATACTGCGGTCGGGAATCCCGGGATCATCACTTGTGTGTCAACTTCCCCAGGCTTTTCGCAGACTTCCACGCCCTTCTCCTTCTAACGCCAAGACATCCCCCATGTGCCCTTGATAGATTGGCCACCGAAACCCCGAACTCAAAACCCATCCATTCCTTTCGTGGCGAACCACTCCAGCAACAGATAGATATCAAACTCATAGATTTCAACTTTAATCTATTAACGATATCACACAGTGGTTAGACTCTTCTAAGTAAGTCTAACCGCTCAAGAATCCAATCGAAATTTATTACCAATACAATCCCACCACCGCACGAATGCGATTTCAAAACTGAATTGGCAACGCTTCCGAAGAACTTATTTAAATTACCTTTGATCTTGATCACTGAACCCACTAAAGAGTTCAGATCCCATTCACATAGGTGTTCTTTACAGATGCAAACTACCAAACAACCAAATTGTCAAAAATCAATTTCGCAGATGAATTGCTTTCGCAATCGACCCACGAGCCGCTGTCGAAGACAGCCGGTCGAGATCATTAACTCCCCTTAGCGGGGTGATCTCGGCCGGTCGTTTTCGAGTGAGCGGAGAAGTTAGCGACTCGCTAACCTCGCGTCAAGTGGAGCAGTGATTGAATTCTTAAGAAAGTTTTCATCAAAGTTTCACTCGACACCACAGTTAGAAACTTGCTGAGCGGTGAAGCTCGTGGCCCGTTTCTTGGCTGCGGGTTGAGAAGGATAGCGTCCCGTTGCCGGGCGTCAAGTTGACTTTGACACAAAGTTCAAAAGTTTTCCTTAACCGCTGATTCTTCTCGTTTTTGAAACGTTTCGCTGGGCGATACGTTTCAGTGCAACGTTGCTGGGGACCGAAGTCTCCTGGCGTCGCGGGGGGAAAAATACTGTCCAGGCGATCTCCCCGCAAGGGGCACTTGGGCAAAAGCTTTCCTTTTTTCCCAACCTCGCCGTCTGAGCGATTTGCTCGCTTGGTCAGGAGCCTATTGTTTCGGCATGCGGGGGCGATGAGCTTGACCCTATCTCGCCTTTTTTTCTCGCTCGCGGCGAGTTTGCTCGCCGCTGTCAGTTCCCTGACCAAGCGTTTTTCGCGTCACACTCGACGGGGACGCCGTGCGCGGGTAGCTACCGTGGCCCGTCGGTGGGATCCCTCGTTTGAGTATCGCGTGAACAACAAGTGACGAATTCTCCCGTAGCTAACGGCGCCAGGCGGTGGGATCCCTCGCTCTGGCGAGCGTAGCTACGTTTGTTTTTCTTCACGCGATCGCTTAGCGGGCGCAGTGTTCAACGACTGGGTTGAGCCGACTTTGCATTCGCCTTCTTGGCGTTGCCCGATCGCTGCTTGGCTTTGCCGGACTTCACTTTGGCAGGCACTTTCGGCCCATCATCGGGCTGGTCCTTGAATCGGTAGGGGTCATCGAGCCGGCGCATTTCGTCGAGCAGCAGCTGGTTCATCTCTTTGAGTTTGCCAGCGTATTCGGGATTGCCGGCAAGATTCACTTGATTCGGCTGCGGATCACTGCCGCTCAGGGACGTCACCTGAGGGTCGTGATGAGCGGTTAGAAATTCATGGGGGTTCTCACGGAGATTGAATAGCTGGGTTTCGTCGGATCCATCGGCGGTTTCGTACCGAATCAATTTCCAGTCACCTTGCTTGACGCAGCGCATCCCCGGCTTCTCACCGCCGCAGTAGCAGCCATAGAGAACATCGCGAACCGTCTGCTGTTTCCCCATCAAGACGGGCTTGAAGCTTTTCCCTTCGCTGGTCTGTGGCGCGTCAATGCCCGCTAAATCGCATAGGGTCGCGAGCACATCGAGCAGGTAGATATTGCCTTGGGCACGCGTTCCGGGACGGATACCGGGTCCTTTCACGACGAACGGTATTCGCCAGGTATGCTCGTAGAGATTTTGCTTGCCCTGCAAGCCATGCCGCCCGATGGCCATCCCATGATCGGCACAATAGACGATGTAGGTGTTATCCAGTTCGCCCATCGCTTCGAGTTTTTCCAGCACACGGTGGATCTGGAGATCGATATTTTCGCTGCACGCAAACTCGCGTCCCAACTCATTGCGAATGGTTTGTTCGTCGCGATTGCCCCAAACACCGCTGACGGCGACCTCGTCGCGAACATCGATGTGCGAGTTATCGAATGGATGTTTCGGTAGATAATTGACAGGTAATCCTGGCTGCCGCTCATCGGCCGGCGGCAGACTCGATTTGTCTTTATGGTTGACGGCACCATATTTTTCCAGCAGTTCGGGCTTTCCATCCCGGGTATCGTGCGGATGAGAGAACCCGAAATAGATCAAAAACGGGTCGGCGTCCTGCTCCGATTCTCGCTGCGCGAGGTAATCGAGAACTTGTTCGCCGTGCCACGCGCTGCCCGTTTCGTCGGTACCCCCTCGTTTGGTCGCGTCGTGCACGACTGAGAAAAGCCGATTGGCCGCCGCGTAGCTATTGCCTTGTTTGCAGGTCCGCATCGTCGCATAGCCGGCGTCATTGAACACCGCGGGCAGGGTGTGCTCGGGCATGTCGGTCGGCACGTATTTGGGATCGGACGCCAACGGATTACCACCCGGCAGGTGCCACAGAGTACGACCACACATCACCATCGTCCGTGACGGCGTGCACACCGCACCACTCCAAGACCCCATCTGATAGGCACCATCGAAGACCATGCCCTCGGCCGCCAGCCGGTCGATTGTCGGCGTCTGAAGGATTGAATCGGGGTTATAAATCTTCAGATCAAACGGAGACTGATCGTCCGCGAGGATGAAGAGAATGTTCGGTGGTTGCCTCTCCGCGGCATGCAGCCACTGGGTCGAGCAAAGCAGGAGAATAAGAGTGAGGTACTTCATAGTCGCATTGATGGGGGGCATGAATTGGAAAGGGAGACATGGGAATGTCAGCGATTTAGCAACCCAGTGAGAGGGCCAAATTTCCTGGGACTCCATGGCCAACAGGCGACGCGCACTTCCGCAATGAGCCTCTCACCAAAGTTCTTGCTAGCGGTCCATTGTAGACCGCTGCACACTGCCGTTGGGTTGCGATCCCTGCCCCTTGCAGGATTAAAATTCTGATGGAGCGGCCGTTCGCGCCGCACCCATCACGGAAAACGTGCCCATTGAAGACCTGATGGGCCGGCGGTTGAGCGAATCGAAAACCGCCGGCCGCGATTCTCGTTCATCGCTGCCAGAGGATCAGATCGAGTTCCAAGGGCACGTTGACGCCATCATGGATGGGCACGATCCGAGGCGTGAAATCAGTGACCGGGCGCGCCACCGGGACGCTTGTCCGATACGTCGCCCAGTGCGAATCGGTGTTGTCGGTCGAATCGAGTCGAGTCATTTCTTGACGAACGACGGGCCCGTTGTGATTCGCATCGGCATACAATTCGACTCGCACGAAGGCCGGATCGAGACCATCGAGATAGACGTCGACGTCAAAGACACGTTCATCTCGGGTCGATTCAATCCGGGTGTCGCCAAACTTCAACGATGCCCATTTCTCTCGCACCGAGCGTTCCCAGTGGACGATGTTGGTTCCCACCGTGCCGCCGAGGCCGATTCGGTTACCGAACGCCGTCGCAGCGGGCAGATAGTGTTGCTCGGTATATTCGCGAACCGTGCGAACGGCCGAAAACTGGGGTGTCAGCTTCGACATGCTGGCCCGCATCCGGGCCAGCCATTGGATCGGGATGCCCTGCTCGTTGCGTTGATAGAACTCGGGGATGACTTCATTTTCCAGCACCCGGTAGAGCTGCTCGGCTTCGACGGCATCCCACGCGGGATCATCACCATGTTCTTGCCCGTCGCCGATCGCCCATCCGACTTCTGGGGTGTAGGCCTCCGCCCACCAACCATCTAACTCGGACAGATTGATGCCGCCGTTGACGAGTACCTTCATGCCGCTGGTTCCACTGGCCTCCCACGGTCGCCGCGGCGTGTTGATCCAGACGTCGGAGCCTTGCACAAGATGTTCGGTGAGCAGCATATCGTAGTCGCTCAAGAAAATCACATGCTGCCGAGCAACCGGGTGTCGAATGAATTCGATCCACTGGCGGATCAGATCCTGGCCAGCTTGGTCCGCCGGGTGGGCCTTACCGGCGATGAACAATTGCACGGGGCATTCCGGATTCGCCAGCAGACGCAACAAGCGATCCGGATCGTGGAGCAACAAATTCGGACGTTTGTAGGTAGCGAATCGACGAGCAATCCCGAGCGTCAAGGTATTGGGGTCGAACAGATGTCTGGCCGCTTCGATGTCGTCCGCCGACGAACCTGACACCGCAAGTTGCCGTGACAGACGACTACGGGCGTAGTCGATCAGCGACCGAGTTGAGTCGATACGGAATTGCCACAGCGCCTCGTCCGACACGCGGCAGATGTCACACGACAACGTTTGGCTGGTCCCCAGCCAACGATCTTTGCCGCACGAGTGAGTCCACACCTCGTCGGCCGCCGCCGAATCCCAGCTCGGCATGTGAACCCCGTTGGTGACGTATCCCACCGGCACTTCATCTTCGGGCCAATCGGGGAACAGCGGCGTGAAGATGTGCCGGCTGACCTTGCCGTGCAAACGACTGACACCGTTGACGCTACCGCTGCCACGGATCGCCAAGTACGCCATGTTGAACGGTTCCGATGCGTCGGCAGGGTCCTGCCGACCGAGTGACAACAGGTCTTCGGCGGAAATCCCCAACTCGGTTTGCGCATATCGTCCGAGGTACTGAAGAATCAGGTTCGGTTCAAAGCGATCGAACCCCGCCGCGACCGCAGTATGCGTCGTGAACAGGTTTCCGGCGCGCGTCACTGCCAACGCAACGTCGAACGGTTGGCCGGACGTCTTCATGAAGCTGCGGGCCCGTTCGAGGACCGCAAACGCGGCGTGGCCTTCGTTCAAGTGACAAACCTCGGGCGCAATCCCGAGTTGCGTGAGCAACCGCCACCCACCGATGCCCAAAATCAGCTCTTGTTTCAAACGCAGTTCAGGACCGCCACCATAGAGTTCACTGGTGATACCACGATGGGCCGGGAAGTTGGCAGCATCGTTGGTGTCGAGCAAATACAACTTGACCCGGCCGACCTGAACCTGCCAGGCGCGCAGCCAAACCGAATAGCCGGGCAGATCAATTTTCAGACGCATCCATTCGCCGTCCGCATCACGAAGCGGTCGGATCGGCAGCTGCCCAGGATCGTTGTACGGATACAGGGCCTGCTGTTGCCCGGCGTCGTCGATCGATTGGCGGAAGTAACCCTGTTGGTACAGCAGCCCCACGGCCACCACCGGAACGCCCAAGTCACTCGCTGCCTTGAGTTGATCGCCCGCGACGTTGCCGAGCCCACCGGAGTAAATCGGCAATGCCTCGCTGAGCATGAACTCCATGCTGAAATAAGCCGCGGTCGTTAGCGGCGAATCAGCATGCGTCTGCTGGAACCAAGCGGGTTGCTCAGCCGTTTTTCTTCGATCGCTCCACAGTTGGTCGACCTTCGCACGGAAATCGTCGTCAGCGAGAACCTGTTCGATTCTCTGGCGTGAAACGGTTTGCAAAACAACCCACGGGTTATGCGAAATCTCCCATAACTCCGCATCAAGTCGACGCCAGATCTCGTCCGTCGCGTGGTTCCATGACGATCGCAGGTCCAGCGCCAATTCGGCCAGCGTTTCAAACCCGTCGATCTCAACAGGAAAGAGTTCATAGACAGGGTGCACGTATCGAGAGTTGCCAGACATTGCTATGCCACCCACCAGGTATGGGTTTCGTCGATTTCGTTCTCGCCGCTGCGGCGGGCTGAGCCGACCGTCAACAGCGGACCCAACGCGACCACGCCAGGCTCCCACTGCCCCCGACCCTGGATCGCAAGCCCTGCCCCCAAGGGTTTTCCTTCGTGCACTTCGCTGACATCAACAGACACGTCATCACCTCTGCCATGAGTGGATCTCACAAGCGGCGTTCGGTAGAACGCTCGATCTCATCGAGATGCAAGTCCGATACCGAAAAGACAATGGTACCGTAACAGCCGTTGACAAGCCATTGCGGGTTCCTCATGCCTCACACGCTGCGGGGAAGGCATGGAATCGTGTCTCGACACGCACACCGTTGTGTCCGCATGTGCGCGGTGTTGCGTGACGGCACCGAACGCAAACGACCACTCAGCGGTCGCCTCGTGGGCGTGCCGACGAGCAGGTTGGTGTCGTGTGTCAGGAAGTGGTAGAACACTTGGAATCGAAAGACCGACGTTGTCACCCAACCGAGCAAAACTGCGCCGCTGCGTGTCGGGAGGCAACTGCGGATTGGCATGTTACGACTTTCCCTACCCGTCGATGAAGTGCCCTCATCATCACGTGCATGGGGCCGCATCGCACGATTTTGGCTGAAATATCCCCATGGAAATTAGTGACGTCCCGCAACTCGTTCGCAATGCGGATCGCTTTCGCGAGGTTGTGGCAGTGTTGGGAAAACATGGGTTGGCCGATTCGCTGGCCAGCCTTCCTGCACCGTGGCTCGAACGTTTTCGAGGGTCGCCAGGTGACCGCCGTCTGACGACGAACGCTCGGATTCGCATCGCGATGACGGAGCTCGGAACGACGTTTGTGAAACTTGGCCAAGTGCTGAGCACACGGCCCGATTTGGTGGGCGAGCCACTCGCTCAAGAACTGGCCCAGCTGCGCGCGAACACGCCTGCCGACGATGCGGAAGCGGTGATCGGGATGGTCGAGTCGGAGCTAGGCGGCCGGGTCGGTGACCTGTTCATGGAATTTGATCCCGTCGCGTTCGCCTCAGCATCCATTGGCCAAGTCCATCATGCCACGATGCGGGACGGAACCCCGGTCGTCGTGAAAGTTCAGCATGCGGGCATCGAACGCAGGATGGTGAACGACTTGGAGATCATGGAGAAGCTCTGTGAGATCGCCGAACAGCAGTCGGGGCAAGTGCAGCAGTATCGTCCCGTGAAGACGCTGCGTGAATTTCGCAAGTCGCTTACCAGCGAACTGGATTTTGGACGAGAACTGAAGAATATGCAGCGGTTTCGCCGTAACTTTGCTGGCGCCGAAGGGATCCGATTTGCGGAGCCGTTCCCGGAGCTGAGCTCGCGTCGTGTCTTAACGATGGAGCGATTCGACGGCGTCAGTGTGTCGGACCAAAGCCAACTGATCGCGACCGGATTCAACCTTGATAAAATCGCTCGTCGTGGGGCGAATCTGTTCATCGAAATGATTTTCCGCGACGGGTTCTATCATGCCGACCCGCATCCCGGCAACTTGATGATCCTGGTCGACAACGACGCGGCCGGGTCGGCGGCCCCGAGCCCGACGCTTGGGATCCTGGATTGCGGGATGGTCGGCCGCATCGATGATGGCCTGCGCGAGGATCTCGAATCGGCGTTGATTGCGGCGGTGGGACAGGATTCCAAAACGATCGCTGACGTCGTGGCACGCGTGGGGGAGGTGCCCAGTGACTTCGACGAGCCCGCGATGGTGTCGGCGATTGAAACGTTGATCGACGACTACGGCCAACAATCGCTTCAAGATTTTGATTTGGGCGGCTGCATACGCGAAGTCGCCGAGATCATCCGAGAGCACCGGGTCTATTTGCCAGCCAAGGTTGCCATGCTGCTAAAAGTTCTGGCGATGCTGGAAGGAACCTCGCACCAGCTCAGTGCATCGTTCAACCTGGCTGAATTGATCAAACCCTACGGCAAGAAAGCGATGTTGCGACGCTTTTCGTCCAAGTATCTCTACGGCCGACTGAAATCCCACCTCGATGACTGGCAAAATCTGATTGGGATTCTGCCGACCGACGCCGCCGACATCTTGCATAACCTCAAGCAAGGGAAGTTCGACGTCCATCTGCAACACCGGCGATTGGAACCCATCGTCAATCGTCTGGTCATGGGAATATTGACGGCCGCGCTGTTCATCGGCTCGGCTTCCTTGTGGAGCAATCAAGTTCCCCCGACGATTAACGGCTTTTCGTTGCCGGGCTTCCTCGGATGCATCATCGCTGTCTTGATGGGCCACGACATTTCCAGGCAAATCCGACGTTCCTCGCGAACGTCGGAGTGAAGTCGTCGAGCTGAGATCGATCTCGCCCCACCGGATCGGCGGAAGCGGTAATCTCAAAAAAAAAGCCACTCGCCGCAGTTGCGACAAGTGGCTTTCGAGTGGAGGTAGACGGTTTCCGCATCAAAAACCGTAAGTGCTTGCCATAAAAGGCTTTGCGTCGATAGAAATTCTCTAATTGGACCCCGGTTTGGCCAGTTTTGGCTTTCTAATTGGACCTCTTTTTTGACGCTTTTTTTTCCGGATTGGTAGCGTGGTTTGGTCGCTGAAGCATAGCTCATTGCTAACGAGCCTCCCTAGCGGCGAACACCCCCCATAGGTGACCGGGCGTGTTGGCTCTGCCTCTCGACCGCGGGCTCACCTAGCCGAGAAAGGACAAAATGCTCTCGATGAGATATAGGCCCCCAAACATGTTTCCCGGAACAAACAGGAAGCATTTGATGATTTCCATTAAAAGGTTCCGGTGAAAGTGGTTCGATTCAGTCTGTCTCGGAAAATTCCTGTTTCCGTCGCCACCCCCCTACCTATTGCGAGTGCGTAACACCCATTCCGGTCCCAGTCGGTCAGAGAATGTCGATAGCGGTTTGAGATTGAGTCAGTTTAGCGGTGGTGGTCGGTGGCGTGGTTGCTTGATCTGTGGTCGATCAGGGGCGGTTTTGCGGTAGCTTGTTTTGGTGCAGGCGATCCTGGATCTCGCGGGCGGCCGAGTAGATCGGAAGCTGGCGATGGATGCTCCATAGGTCCAGGGCGTTGCCGCTGCGATGGCACTTGAAGCAACGAACGATGTTCCGATCAACGTTGACGGAGAACGTGCGTGGGACGCTCGGCGGGGCGCCTTGCGGGCTGGCGGGGATGTCCGGGCGCAGAAGGGGCAGGGGCCGCGTAGCTGACCTCCAACTCGTCGATTCGCTGTCCAGGATATCCAACTCAATCCGTCGTCGATGCGTAGAGAGACGCGTAGCTCGCGGTACTTGATGCTCATCGAAGTGGCATTGGATGGGAAGCGAGAGCGGGGCTATCTGTTAGGATTGTGCTGAACTCTGATAGCAGCCGCTCGCTTTCGTTCGGTGCGGTGCTGTCGATACGACTTACCCGCGAACCGAATGACGATCGCACTGTCGACGACGCGGCCAAGCATCGCCATCACCAGTGGTGGCTCGCCTAGTTATTCGCTCCAGTCGCTGAAGTCGACGTTCGGGACGAACGCAGTTGAGCCGCGACCGCTGCGGGCATCGACGACCTCGTAAAGCAGGCTCGCCGACTCGGGGTATTCGCGATGCTCCAGCTTGTCGAACCCGAACTCGTCGATAATAAGAAGGTCGAAACTCGCGTAGCAACGGACCTTGCGTGTCAATGTTTTCTCGTTCATCGCGGTGATCAACTTTTCCGGTAGCGTGGCACTGGTTACATAGCGAACACGCGAACCGAGCGTACAGCAGTCCGGTCATGTGCGGTCCTCCACTCGCTGAACTGGCTGCCGATCCGTGGGGACCTCTACTCGGATGCGAACACCGCAGGGCAGTTCGATGGTGGTGCAGGCAAGAGATGGGGCCGCTTGATCATCCATTTTTGGAGCGACCTGATTGACATACTCGGTGGCTAATCGAAGCGGCATGACTTGGACGCCCGTGGTGGAGGTATTCGTGGTTTGTACAGCGAACGACGTTTCTTTAGCTGCTACCCGAGTTCAGTCGCAGCGAACGCTTTGACGGCGTGCTCTTTCTTGATCTCCCCAGTCGTGAAGAGAAGGACGCGATATGGAAGATCTACCGGGGTCTCTATGAAATCGACTCCGCACAGAGTGCTCCCGATGACACGAACTGGACGGGTGCCGAGATCAAGTCCTGCTGCCGTCTGTCGGCGCTCTTTGGATCTTTCACTGAGGCTGGCGGCTAAGAACGCGGTTCCTGTCGCCGTCAGTGCGTCTGAGTCCATGGATCGCCTGCGGTCCTGGGCCAGTGGTCGGTGTCTGTCGGCGAGTTGCTCCGGCATCTATCAGCAGACCAACGGTTCGCCAAACACTCGTCGCCGCGTCAACGACGAACCGTCGAACAACTGAGCCCGTTCTAAAATCCGGATTTTAAAACTAGCCGGACGGTGTCGGTCGGCAAGTGAACGACTTCGCTCGACCATGGCCGCGGACCGGTTGAGTTGCCGTTGGTTGGCGACGGTGACACGTCATCGAGAAAGTCGGACCAACCCGCGAGAGTATCGCCGAGCAGGCGATCGAGAGCGGATTTGGCCCGACGGCGGAGAAAGGAAGCAAGTGGCGACACTTTGGCCGCATCGAAGCAGGATCTTCCCGAAGTGGCACCGCCGCCTATGACGCGTGTTGCTATCTCCAAACGGAGCAGCGACGGACCGATTCGGTAGCTGAGGATGGTAGGTGAGGTGCACCAGTCCAATCCCACTTTTCAGGAGCTTGGGTAGCCGCACATCTTATCGTGAAGCCCGTCGACGCTCCCCGGACAACATGCCGCAACCACCAGACCGATCAGCTCAATGACAGGAAGCAGCCCACTACGACTGAGGCCCGCTGGAATGCCCTTGCCGCGTGGCTCCACCACCTCAACCGAGTTCGCGGTGGCCCCGCCGATGACGCCGCGGGTGCGGGTCTCGCATCACGCACCCGTCTCGCCGCCGCGTCGCCTGGACCTGCGTTGCGGCTCGTCAGCGTGTGACTCTCGGGTGCTGAAAGTTCGCTCTCCAACGCTGTGAGCTTGCGAGCAACACCGACGTTCTCGCAAGCCGCCAGGTGCTCGGGATTTGCTGACTCCGCTTCCGAGCCTTCGACTGCCCCGTCTCCGCCACACGATTCCTCCTGCGCCGAGTCTCCCGTGTCCGCGGCAACCGCTTCGTGGTTCGGGGCAATCGCAACGTGATTCGACGTCATCCGGTCCAGCGGGCTGACCACTTTCACGTCCTCGCGGTTGAGCGAGTGCAAGTAAATCCGCGTCGTCTTGATGTCCGCGTGACCGAGCAACTCCTGGATCGTGCAAATATCGGTTCCCTCACGCAGCAGATGCGTGGCAAAGCTATGGCGAAAAACATGGGAGCTGATGTGCTTGTGGATCCCCGCCTTCTGCACCGCCGCACGCAAGTTCGCTGGGAACGTGTCTTTGTGCAAGTGATGACGTCGCAGCACCCGGGTTCGTGGGTCGCGTGACAGGCGGTGGGACGCGAACAGATATTGCCACTTCAATTCTCGTGCGGCAGCGGGATACTTCCGCTCCAGCGCCTTCGGTAAGCACACCGACGCTTGGCCCTGTTCGAGATCGTGTTCGTGCAGCACGCGGCGAGACTCCATCCATTTTCGGATGTCCGGCACGACGCTCGCTGGCATCGGTACGATTCGACTCTTGCCTCCCTTGGAAGCGTGGACTTCAATCACCATCCGGTCAAAGTCGAAATCCTTCATCCGCAGCCGCATCGCTTCGCTGATCCGCATCCCACAACCATAGAGCAGCTTGGCGATCAGCAAATGAACGCCGCGAAGGTGGGCGAAAATCTGCTCGATCTCATCCACGCACAGCACGGTGGGAATCTGCTTCCCCTTTGTTGAACGAATCGCCTCGACTTCGCCCATTTCGCGTTTCAACACGTGCTGAAAGAGATACAGGAGAGCGTAGAACGACCGGTTCTGAGTCGACGGGGCAACATTTCCATCCACTGCCAGGTCCGTCAGATGGGCCTCCACATCTGCAGGACCAATCGCGGCAAAATCCGCTTGGCACTTCAGCCCTCGGTCTCGCATGAACGCCCGAACGTCGCCGACGTAGGCTCGTTCAGTCTCCAGCTCATCCTGGCGGCCCCGTACGGTACGACGCAGGTTCTGAATCACGTCCGGCTCGCTCGGATCGATATAGCCGACGACGTCATCGAGATCCTCAGCTGTGTCCTCACCCGATTCCCTCAGCCGCGCTTCTTTGACTTTCTCAGCACGAACGCGTTCTTCGAGGCTTGTCCGGATGAAGGTCAGGTCATCAAACGGAGCCGCCTGCACGTAGCGACGATAACAGATCAGCGACTGGATAATCTTCAGACGCTTCCACGGCGGTGTCTTTCGCCGCACGTGGTCGCGGAGGAAGGCGACCACATCGCCCGCTGTGAATTCCCACGTCGGCTGGGGCTTGCGACCATGGAAGCGACAGAGCTTCTCAAACCAAATCTTCGCCCACTTGTCACGCTGCTCGTGCCACGTGTCTTTCGAGTGACTAACCTGTGCCATGGCTTCGTCCTTTGCAATCACCCGACTCGGCAAAGAGAAACTCGCCAAGTCGATCGTACGCAACAGATTCCGTCCCAGTTTCCCGCAGCCTCCCAGCGAAGACCGCCGCCCTCTTCCACGGCCATTTCCAATGCGAGCTATTGGCGTTCCCAGGACTGGCTTCGTCCTGTCCGCGTATCGCTTCGCCGCAGCGTTACCGAGCTGATTCTTCGCGTGTCCGCAGAGCAGGTCAATACTTTCGCAGGAAATTTGTTTGAGAATTTTGCTTGACCCAAGAATCGAGACCCCTCATACTCGGCAGACGCCAACCGGCGATAACACTCCCTCGAACCGGCGATAACACTTTCCGTGTCACCGAGGGAACCGAAGGTCCAACCGGCGATAACACCCCCAGAATCCACTTATCGCCGCATGACTGCCGCACCAACCGACGATAATTACCTCGTTACGAGATCAAGCCGTGCTGAAGCCCAGTGTGGATGCAACGCCAAGTGTGCCCTGCGGGGCATCGTCCGACGCCCGAGCAGCGGCAACCAGCGCCAGCCCTGCGGGGCACGAAGCATCGCATGCCCTGCGGGGCATTAACCAACGCCTGCTCTGCGAGGCATTGTCCGACGCCTGATCAATTGGTGACTGTGACTCAGTGCTCGTGTCGGATCGAAGCTGCGGGTAAGCCCACGGGTACTACGCTACACTAAACGACTCGTAACAATGCAATGATGACGGAGCGGCGTTGGTCGCCGTTGGCTCAGTGGTTGAGTCGCTCGCCGCCGCCCGCATATTGCTGCCGTTGTACTATCCGCAAGCGGGGCTGAGAGCTTGTTTGGAACGCGAAAATTGCTGAGTAGTTGTCATGAACTTGACGCTCCAACACATCTTCGTTGAACATTTTGATGACTTCGCGAAGCGGTATCGGTTATCAAAAGACATGCATCGCGCCGCGTGGTGTGTGCGGCATTGCCGAACTCGGGAAATGGGCGGCCACGTCAACAGTTGCCCCGATGGCCACGTGCACCAGATTGCCTACAACTCGTGTGGTCATCGTTGCTGTCCCGGCTGTGGCTGGCTCGATACGCAGAAGTGGCTTGAGGGATGTCAGCGACGACTGCTACCCGTGCCCCATCACCACGTGATCTTCACCTTACCTCACGAACTCAATGATGTCTGGCGGTACAACCGTGCCGGACTGGCCAATGTGTTGTTTGCCGCAGCCAGTGAAACGTTGCGGGAATTGTTGTTAGACACGAAGTACCTAGGCGGACGTGTCGGGATCTTGGCCGTGCTACACACTTGGACTCAAACGCTACGTCCTCATGTGCATCTTCATACCGTCGTCACTGCCGGTGGTCTCGGTCCCGATGGCAAGTGGAAACAAACCGTCAAATCATGCTTGCTGCCACGTAAGGTGTTGATGATCAAGTTTCGGGGCAAGTTCAAAGCGATGTTGCTGAACGCTGCCCGAAAAGAGCAATGGACGCTTCCGGAAGGGCTCGATCTCAAATTGCTGCTGAGCCAACTGACGAAGAAGCCATGGAACGTGAAGATCCACAAGGCCTATTCGCATGCCGAAGGCGTGGCCAAGTATCTGGCGGGGTATCTCAAAAGTGGTCCGATTAAGAACTCTCGCTTGCTTAGTCAAAGCAACGGTCAAATTGTCTTTGGGTATCGCAAGCCGATTCGCTCGGATGGTCCAGCAAGAAAGCAATATGGTGAGACTCGACTGCCAGTGGATGTGTTCCTGGGACGTTGGCTTCAACATGTTCCTCCGAGCAGATTCCAGACAGTACGAGGATATGGTCTTTACAGTGCCAACCAACATTCTCGCATTGATGAGGCTTGGATAGCATTGGCGGTTGACCGGCCTGCTGAATGTGAGGACGGCCGGAACTGGCAGACATACTGTGAGGAATCCGGTTGGGGTGAGAAGATCTGCTGCCCTCAGTGTGGCAAGCAGTTGGTCTCGCATCATCATTTTGATCCTGGACGCAGTCCGCCAATTTCAGTCTTGCTGGGGGAACAGAGGAGGGAGCGGGCATGACGCCGACGAACGTTGACACAGCCGATCGATCCACGACTCGGAGCTACCGAGAGGGCCGGGGGTGCATCGTGAGCTCTGGGTGGGCAATGCGAATGGGGTCTGCCAAGGCATTGCAACCACATTTGCCGAAGGGTAAAACACTAAGCAGAGCGAGGGCGGCGTGGACTCAGGCTGACTCAATGCTGTACCACGAGAGTACAACCAGACGATGCACCAAAGCGGCGAGGAAAGTTTGTCTGAATGTCAAATCGTATCGACGCCGCGTGGTGATCTAATTCGTTCCCCGACTGAATCATGAACGCTTCCGCCGTTCGCGACCTTTCATCGATGTTTGCACCTCCGCGGATGAATCTGCGTTCCGCTGCTCGCCTGGATTCGCCGTATGGTGACGATAGGTTTACAGATCGCGACATCACTCATCGTATTGTCGACGACGTCACCCGCGCCGACCTCGAATTCTACGCGTGGTGCTTTTCCTACATGGATTTCCCCAGCCTACTCTTCTACTTCTACCCGGTCGCATCGCATTACGAATCCGACAACTCGCTACAATGCATTGACCCGTTCCTTTATTCGCTCGAACCGCACATTCCAAGTTCTTCATCATCGCTAAGCCCAATTGCTCAATCCGCGATATACTCAGGGTTGCGGTGGATTCGAAACTCGTGCCGATCGCAACCTGCTGATTTCGCTGCTTGCCCTAACTTGCTTTCCGCTATTGGGGTTGGCGATACGACGAGCGGGGAACCAGACGATGCACGTGAGTCGCCGAGTTGAGTTTATTGAAGTGGTCAGTCGTCCGCGGCGACCACGTGATCGTTAACGTTACGAGACCAAGCCGGACTGAAGACGAGTGTGGATGCAAAGCCAAGTGTGCCCTGCGGGGCATCGTCCGACGCCCGAGCTGCGACAACCATCGCACGCCCTGCGGGGCACGAAGCAACGCAGGCCCTGCGGGGCATCAACCAACGCCTGCCCTGCGGGGCATTGTCCGACGCCTGATCAATCGGTGACTGGGACTCAGTGCTCAATGCGGACCGAAGACGAGGGTAAGCCCACGGGTACTACGCTACACTGAACGACTCGTAACAATGCGATGATGCTGAGCGGCGTTGGTAGCCATTCTCGAAGTGGTTGAGTCGCTCGCCGCCGCCCGCATATCGCCGCCGTTACGAGATCAAGCCGTGCTGAAGCCCAGTGTGGATGCAACGCCAAGTGTGCCCTGCGGGGCATCGTCCGACGCCCGAGCAGCGGCAACCAGCGCCAGCCCTGCGGGGCACGAAGCATCGCATGCCCTGCGGGGCATTAACCAACGCCTGCTCTGCGAGGCATTGTCCGACGCCTGATCAATTGGTGACTGTGACTCAGTGCTCGTGTCGGATCGAAGCTGCGGGTAAGCCCACGGGTACTACGCTACACTAAACGACTCGTAACAATGCAATGATGACGGAGCGGCGTTGGTCGCCGTTGGCTCAGTGGTTGAGTCGCTCGCCGCCGCCCGCATATTGCTGCCGTTATCCGACTGAGGTCCTCATACCTACTGGAGAATTCAGATGAACCTTAAGACAAACGCCTTCATTGCAATCTTTGGAATCGCCCTCGCTTTGTCCAGCACGTCGGCAGTTTGCCAAGTCATCGACGCGCGCTCGGTACGGAATTCGATCTTGATTCGGACGCCCGTCGATTTGCGACCTAGCGGTGGGGGCAAACCGCAGTTTCTGGAGAACTCGGACGCCATGCTCGAATTGGATTTTCAATCCTTCGCTGGAAAGACTTTTGACGACAATTCACCGTACTGGGAAACGGTGCGTTCCGTCGTAAACACTTTCGTTGCACACGCAGCGTCTGAACCAAGTATCCATGTACGGATTTATGGATTCGCAGACTCCGGCGACGCTTCGGTCGTTGGTAAACTGCACGCGACAATCAAGCATGAACTAGCGGATACTCCTGCGTACGTCGTTTTGATTGACTCTGAGGACTTCTCGTTTGCTAAACACCGCTCACATCACTGGGCCGTGATACAGAGTCGCGGATAACCAATAAAGATTTGACTTCGCGTAGACGCGACGGTTGAGTCACTTTCTATTCAGATTTACTTCGTCCGTCGCAGTTAGAACCGCGAGCGTCTAGCCGAAGTTCAAGTCCTATGTTCAAGAAGCCCGGTGCTTGCCCAATGCCCCTTGAGCTTTGCTGTCGCACCCATCTCTCTGGCGCACGCGATGGCGGTCCATGGTGAGTGGCGTGGTATGATTACCCAGCTCCACTGTAGCCAATGATGCATGCTCGCACGTGAGTACTCCAGGATGATTGACACGAAACAGTGGTTTCCCCTGACTCGGACACTGTTTCGACATATCTCCACCCGTCGCCCTCCTGCAGACGTTTTGATTTTCACGGTCATGTCAACTCGATGGCTCATCGCTTATCCGCTGTCGTCATACGTCAACGCGTGTTCGGGACGGACGCCAAGAGAGTTGAGTGATTGATACGTCACTTCGACGACACGCATTTCGCCACCGCAGTCGATGCACTTCATCGGTGTAGTCAACTTCTCGGGTTGCGGCGCGTGACCACTCGCCAGCCAGAACGTCCAGCCCAACATGATCCACACGAGCCACTTCACTTCCGTCAGCGAGATCTTGCTGTTACCGCTCATCCAGCCGTAGTGACGGATCTTCATGAAATTCGTTGGCAACACGTGCTGCAGGAAGTTTTCCACGAATTGCCCACCAGCAACCGTCTTCGTCTCCATCCGGTTACCCTTGCGGCGGATTCGATACGTCACTGTTTCTTCATTGACGTCCATGATCCGACTGTTGTTGATCGCAACGCGATGAACGTACGGAGCGAGATATTTCAGCGTCGGCACACCATGGCCGACGGCCTGGATGTCGACCACAAACTTCTTTGTCCATACCGCACTATCGACTTGCGAATAGAGACCCGCGGCACGTAGTTCGTCAGCCAGCTTCGCTTTGTAGACCTTCACCAACGTGCCGTGATGAAACAGAAAGTTCTTCGGCGTGCTCTGCCACGATTCCGCTCGGCCCTGGTCATCCAGCTTCACCCCGCCGCCAGGAACGACGTAGTGAATATGTGGATGATAGATCGAGGGATCACGACCCCAAGTGTGTAGCACACCGAAAAATCCGAGATTGCATCCCTTCAGACTCTTAGTCGCCGCGCCCACGTCGCGGATGCTCTGCGCGCTGGCGTCGAACAGACAGCGATAGCCTTCTCGCTGAGACCCGCGCAGCACGCAGCCAATCTCCCTAGGCACCGTAAAAGTGACCAGGAAGTGATGAACCGGCATTAACTTGGCAGACTGTTTTTCGATCCAGACCTGCGTCTTCTCGTGACCGCAGTTCGGACAATGCCGATTGCCACACGAACGACCGACCCAGTGCTCACGTTTGCAACCCATACACTCGTAGTGAACACCACCGAGAGCGCCGGTGCGGCAACGCGTGATCGCGCCGAGCACTTTGTCCTGAGCGACCGAGATTGAGTCGAAATGCTGCTTCAAGTATGCCGGTGCGAATCGCCGCAAGGCCTCCGCGACCGTGGGCATCGCTCAGGCGACGCTACACCCGCACGATGCAACCGGCGGGCCCGTCATGATCGTCGTCTTCATCATCGTTCACCTGATCCACATCGTTCGGGCCAGGCTCATCTTTGGCAGCTTTCTCTCTGGCGGCTTTCTCGATGGCGTCGCCGGTTTCTCCAGGCAACTTACCGAACAGTGCTTCGATAATTTCACGAGCGTTGTTTTCCCCAAGATCCGTCAAGTGCAAATAGATCATCGTCGTTTTCAGTGACGAATGACCGAGATACCGTTGGATCACCTTCAAGCTCACGCCTCCTTCAAGCAGATGCGTGGCATAAGAGTGCCGCAACGTGTGAATGGAGATTCCCTTCCCCAATTTCAATTCTCTGACGATTTTCTTCATCGCCCCTTGAACCGCGGATTCACTCATCGTGTTTGTGGCTTGACTGACGCTATCTTTTCCCAGCGAGTGATTGCGACCATCAGCAGGGAAGAGCAGCGTGGGATGCTGGTGGGTCAGCCAGTAAGAACGCAACAGCGCGAGCGTGGAGAGCGGCAAGGGAATACAACGATCCTTGGCCCCCTTACCACGATGAACGTGGACCACGCCCCGATCCGCCTTGATGTCAGTGACTTCGAGATGCAGAGCCTCGTTCAAACGTAGGCCCATCGAATAGACCGTCCAAAAGTAGACGAACATCCTCAGTTTCGTAGCCGCACCGATCAACCGCCCAACTTGCTCGATCGAGAGCACCTCGGGTATCGCATTAACGTTTTGTAGTCTCAGCATTGCAAAGATATCCCAATTCCGCCTGCAGGTATAAGCAAAGAAGAACTTGACGCCCGAGAGTGCGACCCGGAGCGAACCATAGGCGAACTGGCAATCATCTTTGAGATAGAGAAAAAACTGCCGCACATCGTGTTCGGTGACGCGGTCGGGCGACTTTTGGGCAAAATCGGAGAGCTGGCGAATCGCCCGCAGATAGGCAGTGTGCGTCCGCTCGGACTTGCCCGTCAGCTTGAGATCGTCACTCATTTTCTGACGAATATCGGCTGGAAAGAAGTGACCGCGTGGAAACTGGTCTCCGGAGAGTTTAGACTGTGACTTAGACATTGTGATTTTCCTGTAATCAGGAGGAGTTTGTGAGCTGTTCACAGCGAACAGTTCCTCCTGGCCAGGTTGATCCAATGAAATTGCGGCGTAGCCGCAGCATCACCGACAACCTCCCCGCCGCGGTAGCGGCTTACTTGAACAACGGTGATGCACGGGAGTTGCCGGCGTCGTCGGTTTTGAAATCAACATCGATCGCGGCAACCCCGTGATCACTAACGTTACGAGACCAAGCTGGTATTGAAGCCAAGTGTGCCCTGCAGGGCATGGTCCGACGCCCGAACCGTGACAACCAGCGCCAGCCCTGCGGGGCACGAGGCAACACTGCCCTGCGGGGCATCAACCAACGCCTGCTCTGCGAGGCATTGTCCGACGCCTGATCAACTGGTGACTGTGACGCAGTGCTCGTGTCGGATCGAAGCTGCGGGTAAGCCCACGTGTACTACGCTACAATAAACGACTCGTAACAATGCAATGATGACGGAGCGGCGTTGGTCGCCTTTGGATCAGTGGTTGAGTCGCTCGCCGCCGCCCGCATATCGCCGCCGTTCGTCGACGATAGTTGATGGCCAGTCTCACAATGCCACCTGAACACAAACAGATGTTTGAACTGGACGCGACGCGTAGGATGAATGTTAACTCAAATTTCGGACCACCAAACACTGCGAACACGCGATGGCCATTTAGAGTGATCGCTGCAGCGTTTGGATTCGCATGTTTCTGGATGTGCTGGTCTTTTGCTTTGCCAATCAACCTGAACAACCTTTTGCTTGCCTGCTTTCTTGCTACGTTTGGCGTTCAAATGTTGGTTGCTTCTACTACCGGTCGGTGGTTTACACTACGTCAGCTTGCTAGAATTCAGAAATGACACTCAACGGAGGCTTTCCACCTGCCACGCAATTCAAGATGTCGATAAATGACTCGACGAACCATGGCATGAACCCAAGTGGCCGAGTCATCGTTTTTGAAGTCGAAGATCGTTCGCCGCCACTCGGTTATGCCCGCCGTTACGAGACCAAGCCGGACTGAAGACGAGTGTGGATGAAACGCCAAGTGTGTCCTGCGGGGCATGGTCCGACGCCCGAGCTGTGACGACCATCGCCTGCCCTGCGGGGCACGAAGCAACGCAGGCCCTGCGGGGCATTAACCAACGCCTGCCCTGCGGGGCATTGTCCGACGCCTGATCAATCGGTGACTGGGACTCAGTGCTCAATGCGGACCGAAGACGAGGGTAAGCCCACGGGTACTACGCTACACTGAACGACTCGTAACAATGCGATGATGCTGAGCGGCGTTGGTAGCCATTTTCGAAGTGGTTGAGTCGCTCGCCGCCGCCCGCATATCGCCGCCGTTACCCGACAAAAATCCAATGCTCTTCCTAGCTCAAACTGGATACACCGATGGACACTCATGCTGATCGGACGCCATCCCGTCTTTCGTCGCTTGGTTTGACGATGGTCCACGCCCTTGCGTTGCTCACGCTGTATTTCGTCCCAGTCTTCATCTGCCCGACCGTAGTTGACTTTTACTCTCGGTTTGCGATTCCTGAGACTCCACTTTTCAGTCGTGCTCATGTAATCTCCGACTATCTATCGTCGTTCACCTGGGTGTTCATCGGATTGGCGTCGATTTACTTGTTCTTCCTTTATCGGCGTAAACGCACCGCATCGGCGTGGCTTCCAGTTGCATCAAACTTGGTTCTGCTTACTGTTGCCGTGCTTGGCGTGATCTACACCGCCTGGATGATCAACCCAATGGCTTTCGCCGCTCCCAACGATGCCGTGGCGATCGACATTGCTCCACCGCCCGCGATCGAATCAACTTTCGCTCAAACTGGCGGGTAACAAAAACGATTCAACCGAGCGGCGAAGTCAGGCGTTTTGAAGTGGCAGATCAACTGTCGCCGCCAGCTGATCGTCGACGTTACGAGATCAAGTTGATGTTGAAGCCAAGTGTGCCCTGCGGGGCATCGTCCGACGCCGAGTCGTGACAACCAACGCCAGCCCTGCGGGGCATGAAGCAACACTGCCCTGCGGGGCATCAACCAACGCCTGCCCTGCGGGGCATTGTTCGACGCCTGATCAATTGGTGACTGTAACGCAGTGCTCGTGTCGGATCGAAGCTGCGGGGAAGCCTGTGGGCACTACGCTACACTAAACGACTCGTAACAATGCAATGATGACGGAGCGGCGTTGGTCGCCGTTGGCTCAGTGGTTGAGTCGCTCGCCGCCGCCCGCATATCGCAGCCGTTCCCCGACTGACGCGACTCTCCGCAATGACAATTCATCGCCAGACCGTACTGTTCGCGATCATGCTTGCCGGGCTTTCCGCTACTGGCTGTGGCAAACACCAGGTTGAGGGCACGAAGGACTCTCGCACCAAGGCAGCCTTTGGGATACACGAATGGCGCATTCTTGACGACTACGATCGCGGCATAACCCTTGATGCCGTTACAGACGATGGCACAACTACGGTGCTGACCTTTGAACGCGGTCGGGTCGTGCGCGCCGTCTTTTTGCAAGATGACATGCTAACCGGTCGCGTAGTCTTCAAGCTCGACGCACTTGACAACGGCTATTACGGGGCTGACCTCGATGGCATCGTGGACTCAAATTCGCTTTCGATTCAAGGTCAACCAAAAACGAATGGTACCGGTTGGGTTTTGGCTTCCGGCACAAAGGACTCAACGTCTGTTAAATTAGTGCTGCGGTTTGCCGAGAATAGTCCGGGAAAACTTCTGCTAACACGCAACTAGGCGGGGAACCATGCGATGAACCGAAGTCGCGGAGCCGCCGTTTTGACAATTGAGAATCAATCGCCGCGACTCGGTTATCGCGATCGTTATCGCATCGAAAAATCCACATGACACGCATCGCGGAATGTAAGCTTGGTGCCACAAACGTTTCGGAATCGCCTCGTGTGATCCTAATCGCCGTCTCGCAACCTGAACCCGATCCTCACTCTCCAAACGACACTACGTATCGGACACTCGTCGAATTTGACGGACTATTGAAACCGCGATACATCCGTGGCGACGGTTCGCTTCAATCACTTGCTTTAGCGTTCTCATTCATACGCGCACGACTCAAAGGGATGTCGACCGAGGGCTGGGTTCTGAACTATCCAGGTACGGATTGCATTGCCTCTCCTGACCTAAATCTATTCGGCGATGACTGGATTACACCGCCTGACACTGACTCTTTTTGGGACGAGAACACGAGCGACGAAGATTGATGCGCGGACGTATGCGAGGTAAGAAACACAGACAAATGACCCGAATTCCACTGCAAGCGGGCGATAACAATGCGATGATGACGGAGCGGCGTTGTCGCCGTTCTCGCAGTGGTTGACTCTCTCGCCGCCGCCCGCATATCGCCGCCGTTATTTGGATTGATGTCGCCTCTATAGGGTTCGTACAAGTTCACGATGAAACTGACCTTCACTCTGTCTGAACCGGAATCGCTTGCCATGACCGAGCAGTTCTACAAAGACTCTCCGTCACATCAACGAATGCGAAATCGAACGCGATGGGCTCTTCCGGTACTCTTGTTACCGATCTTGCTTTTTTTTACATGGCAGTTTGGATTCTCGTTGCCATCAAGCGCGGTTTTCCTTGTCGCAATGATCGGGTGGTTAATTGTGGCTCCTCGCCGTTTTGACGCGAGAATTCGCCGTTATGCACAAAGGCAGATGAAAGAATCGTCTTATGCGAAGTCTTTCGGTGAGTATTCAATGCAAATCAATGATGACCACCTCGTATCTGATGGACCAACTGGTCATGCTGAATACAATTGGAATGCCGTTGACCGTTCCGTTCTGACGGGCGGATACTTGTTCGTCTTCTTAGCTGGGCCGTCGGGATTTCCAATCAAGACGAGCGACGTCGGTACTGAGAATGCGAGACTGGCACACAGTAGAATTCAGCAACTGATCGAAATGGCCAAATAACAATCCAATGCACGCGAGTTGCGGGTCGCGCGTTTTCCAAAGGTAAGGTCACTCGCCGCAACCGCGTGATTGGTGCCGTTACCCGACTGAGTTTCTTTTCGCCCGCCCAGTTCAAACACTTGTGCGATTCACCCTCCTCACCTTACTGTTGCTCATTACTGCGTTTGCAGCCGCCTTCGCGTTGGTTGTAAATCCATCGCATCTTGCAGGCGACGTGGCTCACTTGATTCACCTGATGACCGCATGCGCCGGACTCGTGACCGCATTTCACGCTGAGGGAAGACTTCAGAGTTACACCTTAACGTACGGCGTTTTCGCCATGGCAACCGCGAATTGGCAATCATTCCCGACGTCTTGGTCGTACTGGATTGCAGAGAACGTCACTTACGATGGACCAAATGCAGTCCCGGTTGGAAGCGGCTGGGACTACGAAGTGGCTGCGGTCGTCAATCCGTGTTTTGGTATACTCGTCGCGCTGTTTGCTGCCTCACTGGTTGCGAGCACTAGCGATCGCGGTACGCTTACGAAGGCAATTGAGAACGGGTAACCAATAAAGATTTGACTTCGCGTAGACGCGACGGTTGAGTCACTTTCTATTCAGATTTACTTCGTCCGTCGCAGTTAGAACCGCGAGCGTCTAGCCGAAGTTCAAGTCCTATGTTCAAGAAGCCCGGTGCTTGCCCAATGCCCCTTGAGCTTTGCTGTCGCACCCATCTCTCTGGCGCACGCGATGGCGGTCCATGGTGAGTGGCGTGGTATGATTACCCAGCTCCACTGTAGCCAATGATGCATGCTCGCACGTGAGTACTCCAGGATGATTGACACGAAACAGTGGTTTCCCCTGACTCGGACACTGTTTCGACATATCTCCACCCGTCGCCCTCCTGCAGACGTTTTGATTTTCACGGTCATGTCAACTCGATGGCTCATCGCTTATCCGCTGTCGTCATACGTCAACGCGTGTTCGGGACGGACGCCAAGAGAGTTGAGTGATTGATACGTCACTTCGACGACACGCATTTCGCCACCGCAGTCGATGCACTTCATCGGTGTAGTCAACTTCTCGGGTTGCGGCGCGTGACCACTCGCCAGCCAGAACGTCCAGCCCAACATGATCCACACGAGCCACTTCACTTCCGTCAGCGAGATCTTGCTGTTACCGCTCATCCAGCCGTAGTGACGGATCTTCATGAAATTCGTTGGCAACACGTGCTGCAGGAAGTTTTCCACGAATTGCCCACCAGCAACCGTCTTCGTCTCCATCCGGTTACCCTTGCGGCGGATTCGATACGTCACTGTTTCTTCATTGACGTCCATGATCCGACTGTTGTTGATCGCAACGCGATGAACGTACGGAGCGAGATATTTCAGCGTCGGCACACCATGGCCGACGGCCTGGATGTCGACCACAAACTTCTTTGTCCATACCGCACTATCGACTTGCGAATAGAGACCCGCGGCACGTAGTTCGTCAGCCAGCTTCGCTTTGTAGACCTTCACCAACGTGCCGTGATGAAACAGAAAGTTCTTCGGCGTGCTCTGCCACGATTCCGCTCGGCCCTGGTCATCCAGCTTCACCCCGCCGCCAGGAACGACGTAGTGAATATGTGGATGATAGATCGAGGGATCACGACCCCAAGTGTGTAGCACACCGAAAAATCCGAGATTGCATCCCTTCAGACTCTTAGTCGCCGCGCCCACGTCGCGGATGCTCTGCGCTGGCGTCGAACAGACAGCGATAGCCTTCTCGCTGAGACCCGCGCAGCACGCAGCCAATCTCCCTAGGCACCGTAAAAGTGACCAGGAAGTGATGAACCGGCATTAACTTGGCAGACTGTTTTTCGATCCAGACCTGCGTCTTCTCGTGACCGCAGTTCGGACAATGCCGATTGCCACACGAACGACCGACCCAGTGCTCACGTTTGCAACCCATACACTCGTAGTGAACACCACCGAGAGCGCCGGTGCGGCAACGCGTGATCGCGCCGAGCACTTTGTCCTGAGCGACCGAGATTGAGTCGAAATGCTGCTTCAAGTATGCCGGTGCGAATCGCCGCAAGGCCTCCGCGACCGTGGGCATCGCTCAGGCGACGCTACACCCGCACGATGCAACCGGCGGGCCCGTCATGATCGTCGTCTTCATCATCGTTCACCTGATCCACATCGTTCGGGCCAGGCTCATCTTTGGCAGCTTTCTCTCTGGCGGCTTTCTCGATGGCGTCGCCGGTTTCTCCAGGCAACTTACCGAACAGTGCTTCGATAATTTCACGAGCGTTGTTTTCCCCAAGATCCGTCAAGTGCAAATAGATCATCGTCGTTTTCAGTGACGAATGACCGAGATACCGTTGGATCACCTTCAAGCTCACGCCTCCTTCAAGCAGATGCGTGGCATAAGAGTGCCGCAACGTGTGAATGGAGATTCCCTTCCCCAATTTCAATTCTCTGACGATTTTCTTCATCGCCCCTTGAACCGCGGATTCACTCATCGTGTTTGTGGCTTGACTGACGCTATCTTTTCCCAGCGAGTGATTGCGACCATCAGCAGGGAAGAGCAGCGTGGGATGCTGGTGGGTCAGCCAGTAAGAACGCAACAGCGCGAGCGTGGAGAGCGGCAAGGGAATACAACGATCCTTGGCCCCCTTACCACGATGAACGTGGACCACGCCCCGATCCGCCTTGATGTCAGTGACTTCGAGATGCAGAGCCTCGTTCAAACGTAGGCCCATCGAATAGACCGTCCAAAAGTAGACGAACATCCTCAGTTTCGTAGCCGCACCGATCAACCGCCCAACTTGCTCGATCGAGAGCACCTCGGGTATCGCATTAACGTTTTGTAGTCTCAGCATTGCAAAGATATCCCAATTCCGCCTGCAGGTATAAGCAAAGAAGAACTTGACGCCCGAGAGTGCGACCCGGAGCGAACCATAGGCGAACTGGCAATCATCTTTGAGATAGAGAAAAAACTGCCGCACATCGTGTTCGGTGACGCGGTCGGGCGACTTTTGGGCAAAATCGGAGAGCTGGCGAATCGCCCGCAGATAGGCAGTGTGCGTCCGCTCGGACTTGCCCGTCAGCTTGAGATCGTCACTCATTTTCTGACGAATATCGGCTGGAAAGAAGTGACCGCGTGGAAACTGGTCTCCGGAGAGTTTAGACTGTGACTTAGACATTGTGATTTTCCTGTAATCAGGAGGAGTTTGTGAGCTGTTCACAGCGAACAGTTCCTCCTGGCCAGGTTGATCCAATGAAATTGCGGCGTAGCCGCAGCATCACCGACAACCTCCCCGCCGCGGTAGCGGCTTACTTGAACCAAGCCATGCAACGGAGCACGGCTTGCGCGGTCTTTTGCAGTGGAAAGTCCACGCTTCGTGCCCGCTGATGGCCATCGTTATCCGACTGAAATGAATCCACGCTTCAACTTCCACGGGGAACTCTTCGACATTCGGATGACCGTGATCAACGAATTGGCCGAGAATGGATACACATGGCTTTCTGACTACGGAGCCGTCGATATTCGACACGACGACTACGGCCTAGAGGTCACCGCGATTCACCACGAATCTGACGCAAAGGAAATCGAGGAACACTTAAGGCGTATGCTGCCGAGTTGGCACCATGTCAAAACGTACTATGAAGACCTCAACACGCTTGAGATCGGCTGGAAGGTTGTCGTTACACGAAACAAAGAGAACTACGACGACCCAACACTCGGACGCCAGACTCAACGATTAACAACGTCACAAGTTATTAGGAATTCCTTGCTGCTGAGCTTTCCAACGATTGCCTCCTGGATCGCCCGTCGAGCGGACGCGAAACCTCATGACGGCGGATAACCAACCCGATCGGGATAGGGGCCCGGTTGCCCGGGACCCCTCCCACACCACCTAGCATGCGGGGCCGCACTAGGCGGTTCGCCTCAAGGATGCAAGCGATTTCCAACGCTCTTCAAGATTAAACAAGCCCTCGGTAGTCAGGTACTCGATGGACAAGGCCCGCTGGACGCCGGACGTCATGGAAAGACGCCAGGCACCCTTGCCGCTCATCGCAAAGCCGCGAGCGACACGATAAGACAAGCCCAACGAAATCAGTTTCTTCAGTCGAGTCTTCGACTTCTTCCACTGCTTCCAGTAACAAGCTCGGACCCGTCGCCGAAGCCACTTATCCAAGTTTGCGAACGTTGTCTTGACCTGATCCAGTGCGAAATAACCTAGCCAACCCATAGCATAAGAACGGAACTCCGCGTATCGCGATTTCATCGACACACCGCGGCTCTTACGAAAGATCTCCGCAATGCGTTTCTTGAATGTGTCGAGCTTCTTAGCACTCACGCGAATCTGGCCGCCGTAGCCACGAAACTCGTAGCCCACATACTCCAGCCCGTCCGTCTTGCGGATCGAGCTCTTGTCGCGGTTGACGGTCAATTTCAGTCGCTCATGTAAGAAACGTTCGACGCTCGACGATACACGCTGTGCGGCAGCTTCGGACTTTGTGAAAATCACAAAGTCATCCGCATACCTCACGAACGAAAGACCCCGTTTCTCCAGTTCCTTATCCAAATCATCTAGATAGATGTTCGACAGTAGTGGCGAAAGTGGGCCACCTTGCATCGTTCCTTTCGTGCTGGCTTGGCATAAACCATCGACCATCACGCCGGCTCGCAAGTAGCGTCCGATCAACTTCAGCAGTCGTTTGTCGCGGACCTTGCGGGCCACGCGAGCCATCAATACGTCGTGTTGGACTCGGTCAAAGAATTTTGAAAGGTCCATATCAACGCATCGGCGACGACCACCGCGGATGATCTTCTGCACTTGCCGGACTGCATCTTGAGCCGAGCGATAGGGTCGGTAGCCGAAACTTGAATCGGAGAACTCCGGATCAAAGATCGGCGTGAGGACTAATACAATGGCTGTTTGGATCACACGATCGAGCAAGTTTGGAATGCCGAGCTCGCGTGTGCCGCCATCGGGTTTATCGATGCTGACTCGTCGCGCCGCTGAGGGCTGATAAGTCCCATCGAGAAGTTTCTGTCGAACGCCTGACCAACACGAAGCGATCCACTCGGGAAAGTCTTGGACCGTAATCCCGTCGGGCCCTGGGGCTCCACGGTTGGCCTTCACTCTCGCCCAAGCCATCTCCATGATGACATCGTCGACAATCTCCTCCATCAGTTCGTTGGCGTCATCGCCCAAGGCTGACTTCTCGATGCCCGCCCGAGTCGAATCATCTCGCTGGATGTTTTGCGATGCGTCGCCGTCTTCAAACAATCGAAGTTGGCGACACGTTTCGTTCGGCTCTTCAGAGGTCATCGGTGGTTCGTTCCTTGTTTTGTGACGTTCAGTCCTTCCCGTCTTCGCTGGTTTGCGAAGGCTCGGTACTACGACGTTTGCTGACTTCTCTTTGCACGGAAGTGCGTTGCCGCATCCGCCCCGCCTTTCGGGCAAGCCCTACTCACGGGTACGCATCGAGATCTCCCCAAATAAGGGACGCCTCGGGTTGATGTGATCGCACCGAGACACGTGATCTGTCCCTGCCCAAGCTCCTCATCTACCTCCGCTCTTTCTTCCGGTTCGGCTTCGCGGTCAGCAGCCCGCTCGCCTGGAGTCGTCGGCCTCGTATGAGGTTTCTGTTCGTAACCTGGCAGGTCTTGGCGAGAAGACGTCCAGCACGTGTGGTTCGCTGGCTTATCGATCATCTTCGCAGGCTTCCTCCCCACGGTCTGTCACCTCGCCGCAGTTGCCCTCGCCTCGTACTGGCTTCTTATGAGCTATCCATCTGGTATGATGACTCCCTTCGAAGGAACCGGAACTAAGTACAGGGGACTTGCACCCCACAAGATCACGCCCATCGTTGGGCGTACTGCACGGGAGCGGCGAAGTCACGTTTTTGACACCAGAGACTCTCTCGTCGCCGCCCCGTGATCGGTGGCGTTCGCCGACGTACGTATCGATTCATTCTTTGGCTACCTCAAACCCACATTCGGTCCTGATCTCCTTTGCGAAATTGCAGCGTGCCATTGTTCTGCTATTGGCATCGATCTGCTTTGGAATCACGAGCTGGTGGTTGCTTGGTCAGCTCTACCGCGTCGCTATCGAAAACCTAAAACTTGGTTACGATCCTTGGTACGGTTCTATGCTGCTTCCTGCAACTCTTGGGACCGGATTCGCTGGGGCCTTTATCTCATATCGCGGGCATCGAAACGATTTCGTGAATCAGGATTCGTCCGGCAACGCGATGCGATTCCAGGTTGCTGGATGGTTTTCACTCGCCCCTACGATTATCATCGTATTACTTTGGCTCGCGTCTTGACGTTTGTACGTCGGTCACAAAAGCGGCGAACCAAACGATGCAACCGAGCGGCGAAGTCGGGCGTTTTGAAATGGTTGATCTTCCGTCGCCGCCGGCTGATCGTAAACGTTGAACTTAATCGAATTGCTCCGGTGCAGTGCTTGGAGTGAGGTGTCCAGTTGGCTGGCCGCATCCTTGCGGGTGGTGGGCTGAGTTGATCAGCTTCGCTCGCTGAGTCTTCGCGGGGATGCCTCCGACGCACCGTGGCGTCCCCCTGATGCGATTCTCCATCAGCACGCGGGCCATTCATTTGGCTGATGCTCCACCTGCACCGTCAAGTCGGTGCGGATCAGGGCGTCGGTAACCGGGCCGGTTATAGGGGATGTAACCGACAGCTATTTCTTCCGTTTAACGATTAAAGGGATTAAAGAGGTTGCGCTTCTTGTGACGGCAATTGTACTGGGTCTCCTGCTTGACCACTCGCACTTCGTGAGCTGGCAGGTTGCCTACTACTGAATACCACGCATGACTCCCTACCAAAAACGTCTTTGCCCACTGACCCAGCGGCTCGCCGAAGACATGAAGATCCGCCACATGGCGGGCGCCACGATCGACGCTTACACCTACCATGCCAAGCGGTTTGGTGACTTCATAAAAAAGCCGCTGGACCAGGCAACCCCGGAAGACGTTAGATCCTTCCAGCTTTACCTGATCGAAAACAGGAATCTTGCATATAGCAGCTTCAACCAAGCCGTTTGTGCTTTACGGTTTCTCTACACCCATTCGATCCGTGTCCCCCTGGCCGGTCTCCATGGTGCCGTTTGGGAAACGACCTAAGACGCTGCCTGTTGTGCTCAGCCGAAATGAAGTCAACGAGCTGCTCACGTGCACCAAGAACCTCAAACAGCGAACTTTCCTGACGACGCTCTACGCGACGGGGATGCGGTTTTCCGAAGCGGCCAATCTGCGACTCGTCGACATCGACTCGCAGCGGATGCAAATTCACATCCGCCACGGCAAGGGAGGCAAAGATCGACAAGTACCGCTCTCACCGAGACTCTTGACCGAGCTGCGAGATTACTGGCAGATCTACAAACCGAGCATTCTCCTGTTCCCCGGCAACCTGCCGGACAGGCCCTACAATCACACGTCGATTCTCAAGGCGATCAAGCACTCGGGCAGTATGGCGAAGCTTCGCAAACGAATTTCACCTCACACGCTTCGTCACTCCTACGCCACCGGCTTACTCGAAGCGGGCGTGGACTTGCTGACGATCAGCAAGCTGCTCGGTCACGCGAGCTTCGTCACGACGATGATTTATCTGCATTGCCGGCGAGAGCACATGATCTCGACGCCCAGTCCACTGGATTGGTTACCGGTGCAGCAACTGCCGACGTATCAACCACCCGCGGAGAACTGCCAGCCGGAGACCAACGAGACGCCCAAGGAGGAGCCGGCCAACGAACCGAAGAGCAAGCCGCCTGGCGATCCAGCCGAGTAACGGCAGCAGAAGAAAAGCTCAGCGTAGCTCAAATCATTCGACTCGGTGCCGCCCAGTACGTCGCCGAGTATCGTGATCGCGGAGCCTGCTACAACGTGCAGAGTGTGTTGGCGAAGCTGTCGCTGTGCCGCACCTCCGCACTGGGCGGGCACAAATATCAGTGCGACACATGCGAGTCTACTTGTCTTGTTCACAATTCCTGTGGTGACCGCCACTGCAATCAATGCAGCGGCAGCAAACGATATGACTTTGCCGAGCGGGCAGGCAAGCTGCTGCTCGACGAAGTGGATTACTACCAAGTCGTGTTCACGTTACCGAGCCAACTTTCGCGGTTGGCTCTGAGCAATCGCGAGTCGCTCGCGGACTTGCTGTTTCGATCGGCTTGGAAAAGTCTTCAGAAAACAATCCGCAGTGAACAGGGATATGACCCTGCGGCGATCTTGGTGCTGCACACTTGGAATCAAAAACTGGAATCCCATTGGCACGTCCATGCTCTCGTTCCCGGATCGGGACCGGGCATTGACAACACCGGTTGGCAAACCAGCACGGCGCCGCCAGATTCTAACAACAGTGATAGTCACTACTTGGTCGATGCGATCAACCTTCGCGCGTCGTTTCGTAAGTTTGCGATCGCGCACTTGGAACGGTTACGAGAACGTGGCGAGCTTAAACTCGACACAGAAAGTGAGTTTGGCGACTTGCGGGAAGATGCTGCCTGGAATTTGCTGCTAGAACATCTTTCGTCGCTGGAGTGGGTCAGCTACATCCAACCGCCGCCCTCGGGATCGAGCGGGCCGAGCGACTTGGTGCGTTACCTGACTCGCTACTTAACGGGCGGTCCGATCAGCAATTCACGCGTCGTCGCGGCGGATGAAGATGAAGTGATGTTCATGGCTCGCGAGGGAACCAAGCAGGGCGGTGAGTCAAGGCAAGTTCCGGTGACGCTCACCACACTCGAATTCGTACGTAGTTGGTGCATCCATATCCAGCCTGATCAGCTGACGAAGACACGATACTTTGGTGGTTGGAGCAATAGCCAACAAGCGAGTTACCAGCAGCGTTGCATCGATGACATCAACGCCGCCGAGCTACCGTATGCCGTCGGCGCGATGGAGTTTCCACCCGCGGAACCAGAGGCCATCGAACCAAGATCGACGCAGCCAACGTGCCCGCGTTGCGAGCAGGCGACCCTGCGAGTGGTATCGACGACTCCGCGTCCATCTTGGCGAGAGATATTTTCACGTGGCAGCAAAACGGTGCCAGCCTGGTACTCCGGTTCGTTGCAAGGGTCAGATCGAGCGTTCTGGGACGGTGCCAATGGTGACGGTTTTTACGACTGGTACCTGAAACATCAGGTAGAAGGTGCATACGCAGTCGCGGCGGTGACGCTGGATCCAGTGAGTGCCCCAAGCAGCCAGGCAATGCTCCCAGGACTAGAATCCGGTGGCTACTACGCGATAGAATAGAGTTCGTGGTCGCCACCGCCGCATCACTCGGTACGCGAGCCCAGCAGTGTGGCGACAAAGTTCAACGCACGATCTATCCGCACGTCAGGCGAGCAGCCCAACCGACAAAGTTGAGCTTTTTCTACGCCTGACATGCGGATAGATCGCAATTCGTTAGATCGCAATTCGTTATCCGACAGAACGATGAGCGGTGCGCACACGTCAACGACAGCTTCGCCCACAACCATGGAAAACAACCAGCAACCCAATCGGCATGTGATCGCCGCATTGCCTTGCTTGCTTCCGATTTCCACGACACTGTTGATCTTCGTCGTCGTGTTCCTCCACCGCACTCTCGGCTACCAAGGTGCCACGCTACACGACTTTTCGACCTTGATCGGTTCGCTATTTACCATTGCGGCATATCTCTACATGACTTCGTTGCTCTGGGGACCCGCTGGTTTGTTCATGTCGATTCTTCTGTCTGGCGTCAGTACTTCTGGTCGATTTCGACTCTTTCATCCGTTAGGCTACGCCGCATGCTGCACGCTTGCAGTGCTCGTTTTGGTACTCGATCCCTACGGCACGTTTTCGCACTTCATTGACTGAATTCATATCGGCGGATAACCATGCGATGATGACGGAGCGGCGGTGGCACGCTTTTTCGTCTGCTTGCAAGTCACTCGCCGCCGCCCGCATATCGCCGCCGTTCCCCGATCTAATCAATCGGTTGACGACTGGAAGACAACTACCGACAACAGCGGCGGGCGTGGCCCGCGGTGCGGAAAGGCCGTGGTCTGTCGCGGCAACCAACACGAGTTCGTGAGGCAACCAATGCACATAGCCGGATTTGCTGCCCAAGTCCATGTCCACACCGGATTAGGTCTTGAATCCCACAAGGAATGACACCTGATGAAATCGCACTTGGTATTTATTGGTCTGCTGACAGCCCTGTTACAGGGATCGATCAGCCCCGCGGTGGCACAGTCGGATAATCGTCGCACCCGCTCGCCGCTCATTGCCACCGGCTGGGATTCGCCGAATCCTCGCCAGTTCCGCGAAGGACTCACAACTTTTGAAGGCTGGGGTGTGTTCGACGGCACCACTCTCCGGGCGACACGCCAGACGGCCGACAAGGGCGAGGTGGCGGCGATCAATGCCTTCTCCGACGAGACGTGGGCCTGGAGTGAATTTGCCGGAGCGCTGGCGGACCTGCAGGCGGCAAAGCCGACGACTTGTCGCGTGAACTTCCTGATGCTGTACTCCAACCCCGGTGATGTGGACTGGTTCGACGACGACGGTTGGCGAACCATTGTCGAGCATTGTCGGCTGCTGGCGCGGCTGGCAAAGCAGGGCGGCCTGAGCGGCCTTCTGTTCGATGCCGAACCGTACACCAAGCCCCACTCGCAGTTTCTCTACCGCGCTCAGCCCGAGTGCGACCAACACACCTTTGCCGAGTACGGGGTCAAAGCCCGCCAGCGCGGCCGCGAGGTGATGACCGCTGTGGCTGAGGAGTTCCCCGACATCAGCATCTTCAGCTATCGACTGTTCTCGGACATGCTGGCCGTGTTGGACAGTGGCAATATCGAACAAGCGTTGGAGCCGGAGACCTATGGTCTGCTGCCGGCCTTCGTCGATGGTTGGCTCGACGTCATGCCGCCCACGGTGCGCATTATCGAGGGCACCGAGGATATCGGCTATCGCGCCAACTCACCCGAGGCCTACAACGGTGCGTTCACCCGGCTCAAGCTGCGGCTGCCGGAGTTCGCCGCGCCCGAACACCGCGTCAAGGTGGAGCGTCAGTTCCGCGTCGGCCAGAGTCTGTATCTGGATGCCCACGTCAACCCACCTGACCACTCGTGGCACATCGACCGCCTGGGCGGCACCCCCGCCAGCAGGCTGGCCGCCAATGTCACCTCGGCGCTTGCGGCCAGCGATGGGGTCGTTTGGCTCTACGGGGAGTCGGCTCGGTGGTGGCCAGCGGGCAACCCCAAGTACCCGATGTGGCCGGAACGCCTGCCCGGGGCCATTAGCGCTCTTCAGCGCGCCAAGGATCCCGTCGGTTTCGCGCGCGAACTGTTTCGCCAGGAAGAGTCCCCACCGAATCTGCTGCCGAACGGCGACTTTGCCGCCGCCACTGACGGCGTCCCTAAAGGCTGGTGGCAATGGCAGGAAGAAGATTCCCACGGCCAGGTGCGCAGCACCGACGGCCAGGTCGAATTGCGCGGCGTGCTCGACGGCGTCGTCGGTCACACTCCAAAGGTGTCTCCGGGGCATTACTACGCGGTGCGTGTCCGCGCCAAATCCGAGGGACGCGGGCTCGCCAAACTCGGTATCGGCTGGAAGACGGCCGAGGGCGCATGGACCGCTCACGCCCGGAACAGGCAGTTTGTCGGCACCAGTCCGGCGAGTGAGACAGGAGGCATGCATGAAATTGTCGGACTCGTGCAGGTTCCACCGGAGGCGGGGCAGATGGTGTTCATGCTGAGCGTCACCGGTCAACTCAGTGAAGCCGACCGGTGCTGGTTCGATGACGCGCAGGCCATCGACGCTTGGCCGTAACACGACTGCGCACTCATCGCGTTCTGGACGTTCATGCTGCTTGATCTATGCGTGAGCCTCGATTGCGTGGTGAAGCAGGTTTGTTTGCTGAAAGCTTGACCGATGCAAGACGACTGGCTCGTGAGCCGGCGTGAGCTCTGCAAAAGATCACCGCGGAACCAATGGATGCACGTGCGGACTGGCAAGGTCTGATTGACAAGCGGGTGTGAATCCCGTCCGGGTAAGTGCTAGCCACACGCCCGGTATCGAGTGTTGCAGCCAACGTATAAGGCGTGTTGCCGAAGTCGTTGGTTGAAGCGTACACAGAAAGGTAGTGAGGGTGAATGGATCGCAGGTAGCCCTGTGACCGTGAACGGGATTAGCTCCGAAATTTTGTAACTGTTGAATCTGCCCAAGGTTTGTGCATACCCCAAGGCAACATCGCTCACAGCGCCACCGGCAAGCTGTGAGTGGAGATCCGGAGTCGGCGCCCCGCTCGCGCTACACACTATGTCAGTCAGGCAACCAGTGAGGCCCTGAGGTTCTTGATCGGTTCGCGACTTCCGATCTCGATCGATCGAGTATGTCCTAGAAGTGGAATAAACAACGAAGACAAATGACTTTCAGGGAATCGGACGATCCAGTAGTACCGCAGCGGCCCGAATGCCAATCGGGGCGCGACATGCCGAGTAATATCGGAGCAGGGAAGCGGATCGGGATGACACGCGGTCCAGACCGGGCACCGACCGTACTCAGTGACGGAGACTCGGTGCTAACTCGGCTGGATCGCAGTATTTCTCTTGCAATGGGAGTCTGGATCGCACCACGTTGTTTTTTCCGCGCGTACGCCCCCGCGCGGATTGACCACGACAGAGTGTGGCCACCCGTTTGCCTGGGCGATACCAGGTGACATCTGGGAGCCGGATGCTGTAACGCGGCACGTCCGGATCTGCGAGGGGCCGAGGGTCAATGAGGCAAGGTTCAAATATTATGACACCACAACGGGAAACCAGTGGCAAACAGTGAACACAAAGCGTAACCTAAACCAAAGAGACCCCGGTCTACTCTCCCGAAGTCGCCGACAGCGTGTTTTCTGAAGTCATAGTTTTTTGGCGGCGACTCGGTTACCGCCGCCGTTCTGCTATGGAGGATTGATTGATGGACGACGATCGACTGATTCAACAGACAATCGCCACGACACACTTGGTGGGACAATCCATCATCACGGAGAATGCGTTGCGCGGAATGGCGGACGATCTCAACACCAAGGAGCGCAAGCCGGTCGTAATGGTCGAACACGACATACTCTGCCCGCCCATTGGCGTCACAATTGCGGGCGAGGTCCGCGAGATTGACGACGGCTACCACTCGCTCGTGGTTGTGTCTGAAATGTACGACGAACCAACGCCTGCGCCACTTCCGGACGGACTCGACGGGTATCGCGTAGCTAGTGAAACCACGACGGCACCGTTGTCACTTGGGATACATCGCAATTCAACTGACGAGAACTGCATTCGTGTTGAACCCATCAACCTAGGCGGCGTTGAAGAGGCATCTGCATTCTTTGACGAACTACGAGCGTCAGGCCACGATGGATTCACGGCGGGCTATAGCGAGCGACGATCTGAGATTCCTGACCCACAGGTCATTTTCGACCTCGGCAAAAATGCCTCATTGCTTTGGGTTGGGTATCGAATCACCAAGGCGGCTGCTGATGCGCTCGACCCGCAGCTAAAGAGTTTCTTCGAGGCGATGTTTGCTGCCATACGTAAAACTGCCGTTGAGATGGTCCCCAATCATCGGCCTGTTACCTATGTGCTCAATGTTCAGGGACAACCAAACCTTCAATTTGTCGCGCGGTCGCGTGATGCGGATCTGATCGTCCACGCATTCGAGTTTTCCGATCTTGCTCGCGTACGTAAAACTGCCGAAACTGCTGCCACTAGATTCAATGCGGAGATGGTGCAATTCGTTCTCGGTGCCGATGGTACGTGGAACCTAAGCTACATGATCTCAAAATCTGGCGAGACGCTAGGGTCAAAGCAAGCTTTCAAACTACGGAAAGCGAGGATCGCGGAGCTAAGTAATCTCCCCGCGTGCGATCCGGAACCTGAAGCAGAACCAAACGGTGCACGTGCGGACTGGCAAGGTCTGATTGACAAGCGGGTGTGAATCCCGCCCGGGTAAGTGCTAGCCACACGCCCGGTATCGAGTGTTGCAGCCAACGTATAAGGCGTGTTGCCGAAGTCGTTGGTTGAAGCGTACACAGAAAGGTAGTGAGGGTGAATGGATCACAGGTAGCCCTGTGACCGTGAACGGGATTAGCTGTCAATTTGCGTCTGAAACAGTACCACTCATTGGCGCTTCAAACGGTACCAGTTGGTGAGGCCGGGCCGTGGAGCGGCTCGGTGGTACTGTTTGACTTAAGCTTCTTCGGTCGCCGACCCGGTTGGCGCTTTGGTACTGTTTGAACTTTTTAGCTGATTTCCCATCCGGTAGCTCCGACCGGTGATTTGCATCACGTCGCTGTGGTGCAGGAAGCGGTCCAGGATCGCTGTCGCGCTGGGCATGTCACCGATCAGCTTGCCCCACTCTTCAAGCTCTTGGTTGCCGCACCGACATCACGGATGCTCTGGCTGCTGGCGTCAAAGAGACAGCGATAGCCTTCTTTCTCTGAGGCTCCGGTTTCAGCCACTTAGTCTGAAAAGCCGAAAACAGCTTGATTAGCGTAGAAAACACGTAAATCCCGCGTCAGAAATCGAATTTCGGCGTTTTTGGTGTCACTATTAATTGGGAAGACTTAGATTTTCTGAGTCCCCGTAACCCACTTCCAAGCCCCGTTGTTCAGTCATCTCACTCAGAGATGTCTGGATTGCGGGGCTTTTTTCGTTTCTATCCCATCGATTTTGAAGGAGACCCAATGGCCTTTGCCGTTCTTGCGGCCAGCAGCGTGCTGGTCGTGCTACTCACCCTAGCTTGGGCGAAGGAGATCCGACTCAGACGTGCTCTGCAGTCGCTCCTGGCCCGAGTCTTTTCCCAATGGAGAAATCCTCGTGAAGCAAATGAACCGTCCACGGTGCGTCGTGATGTATCTGGCTCTGCTGATTCTCAGCGTCGTCGGGTGCAGTGACTCATCCGACGAACGGCTTGCTGAGTTCGCTCAACAATCGATGGCCGAACAACGCATGCAGAACGAAAGGCTCGCTGATCAGTCCCAAGCCGTCGTCGCAGAAAGCCACCAACTCGCGGAAACCGCGAAGGAACTGGTCAAAAGCGACGCCGAAGCTCGCCGGGAACTGATCGCCGCCCAAACTGAGATGACTTCGCAGCTTAATGACCAGCAGTCGGTCATCTACTCGGGCCATAACCAGCTCGAACAGGATCGTCGCGATATCGCATCGCAACGTCACCGAGATCCTATCATCGCGACGGTGATTCAGAACTTGGGACTGACCATTGCGTGCGTGCTGCCACTCGTCGTGGCGGTGTTTGTGATCCGCCAGATGCAATCGCAGGAACCAGATCATGCCGCGGTCGCTGAGATGCTCATTCTCGAACTGACCTCAGATGAACCACGGTTGTTGCCGGGGCCTGTGACTCGGCGTCCAGCGTTGGAACACGACGACGAGGAAACCAATCACGCATTGTTCAGTGGTGACTCGACGGATGACGTCGAGCCACCGATTTAACCATTTCACTCAAGCAAAGGAGAACCAATCAATGAGCCACATTGTGGAAATCAAAACGGAAGTTCGAGACGAGGTCGCTATCGGTTCCGCTTGCCAGCGTCTCAAACTGGATCCACCCACGCGGGGCACGGTCAAGCTGTTCAGCAGCGAGGCCACCGGCGTGATCGTCAACCTTCCCGGCTGGCGATACCCGGCTGTGTTCGACACACAGACAGGCGAGGCCCGTTACGACAACTACGGCGGCCACTGGGGCAAGCAGGTTCAACTCGATCGCTTCTTGCAAGGTTACGCCGTCGAGAAGGCAAAACGGGAAGCCCACCTGAAGGGCCACACCGTCACGGAGATGTCACTCGCTGACGGCTCCATCAAGTTAACCGTCACGGTGGGAGGTGCCGCATGATGCCAACCATCGAAATCGTCGTCTCGCCCACGGGCCAAACACAGGTCCAGACCAAGGGTTTTACAGGCAGCCAATGCCGTCAGGCTAGTCAGTTCATCGAACAGGCACTTGGTCAACGCACCAGCGAGCAACTGACTGCTGAATTTCATCAATCGGCAAGTCAGCAGCAATCCAACCAACAACATCACTAACAAGGAGATCAACCTTGAAACTCAACACTCGTCTCACGGAGTACGTGAGAGCCTGTTTTACCGGCATCTGGATCGAGTCCCACGAACACCAGGATGCCCTCACCGAAATCGCTCAGCTCTGCCGCGATCAACAGTGGCAACTGGCTACCTGGGACATTGAATCCGGCTTGAACGTTCCCGATCAACCGCAGCAAGATACGATCGGCAACGATCCGTTGACCACGATCCGGTCGATCAGCGCACTCGCCACGCCCGACAGCACGGCGATACTCGTGCTGCAGAACTTTCATCGGTTCCTGCAGTCCGCTGAAGTCGTCCAGGCGCTGGCACGGCAGATCGTGGCTGGCAAACAGAACCGCACGATCGTGGTCGTGCTTTCACCGGTGGTGCAGATCCCGACGGAACTCGAAAAGATGTTCGTGGTGATGGAGCATGACCTGCCCAACCGCCAGGAACTCGATGAGATCGCCCGGGGAATCGCCACCGAAGAGGGAGAATTGCCGAAAGACTCCGAACTTGAAACGGTGATCGACGCTGCGGCGGGCTTGACTCGCATGGAAGCGGAGAACGCTTTCAGTTTGTCACTGGTTCGTCAGGAACGGATCACTGCCGATGCGGTTTGGGAAATGAAGACCCAAACGCTAAAGAAAAGCGGATTGCTTTCGCTATACCGCGGCGGCGAGGATTTCAGCAGCCTGGGAGGCCTGTCGGCACTGAAGGCGTTCTGTAAACGGGCCATGCTGCAGTCGCACCGAGGCAACTCACGCTATCGCCCGCGGGGCGTTTTACTTCTCTCCCCACCAGGATGCGGCAAGTCACAATTCTGCAAAGCCCTCGGCAAGGAGGTCGGTCGCCCGGTGTTGAATATCGATGTCGGCAGCCTGATGGGTTCACTCGTCGGGCAGTCGGAGGAGCGAACTCGCCAGGCACTAAAGATCATCGATGCGATGGCGCCCTGCGTGGCGATGATCGATGAAGTCGAGAAAGCGTTTGCTGGGATGAACGGCAGTGGAGACTCAGGAGTCGCATCACGGATGTTCGGCACGTTCCTATCGTGGCTCAATGATCACGAGTCGGATGTGTTCGTGGTTTGCACAGCGAACGACGTCTCGAAGCTGCCACCTGAGTTCAGCCGCAGCGAACGTTTCGACGGTGTGTTCTTTCTCGACCTACCAAGTCGTGAAGAGAAGGATGCGATTTGGAAGCTTTATCGGGATCTCTATGAAATCGACTCCGCACAGAGTGCTCCCAATGACACCAACTGGACTGGGGCGGAAATCAAGTCGTGCTGCCGTCTGGCAGCGTTGCTTGATCTGCCACTAAATCAGTCCGCGCAGAACGTGGTGCCGGTGGCGGTGACGGCGGCAGAGTCCGTAGGTCAACTGCGTTCCTGGGCCAGCGGTCGATGTCTGTCGGCCAGTCGCTCCGGCATCTATCAGCAGACCAACGGTTCGCCAAAGGCTCGTCGCCGCGTCAATCGAGAACCGTCGAACAACTGAAATCCCTTTCTAACATCCGGCTTTTAAAATCCGGATTTTAACCATGGCCGGACGGTGTCCTCATGTGGGATGCCGTCCGGCTGATCTTCAACTGGCGGGTCGTTCGTAAGTCACTGAGCTTGTCCCAGAAGTAGGCCATCAAAGCCGCATCGAGAAGTAGATTCGCCCCCAAGATTGCGACAGCAATCCCCGAACAACTAGCGACCGCTAGCTGTTCTTTCCATTCGTTTTTTGCCACCCCTGCCGGGAGTCGATCATCACGATCGGCTTCCGGCTTTTCTTTTGGAGATTTTTGACATGTCCACTGTCCTCGAAGAGCCGACGTCCCAAAGCGTCACCACATCCAGTGATCGACTGCGGTCAACGATGGCTGCGGCCCGACTCAGTTTCAACTGGCTGGGCGTTCGCAAGACGCTGACGTCGGAACAGAAGACTCAGGCTGCCGATTCCTTCGACGCTGAGTCAAAATACCTGTCGGCGTCGAAGAAGCTGATCGATACGACCCATCCCGCGTACAAAGCCGTCACGTCGGTGCGATCGCGAGCGGTGTCGTACTGGAAGACGGTGTCGCTTCCCTATCCCGAGCCGGGATTGCGGCTCATCAAACGTGAAACCATCGGTGACTTCGATTCGCAGATGGAAGTCTTTCGCGATGAGTTGGCTGTTGCCGTTTCCGAACTCGATCTGCATTTCGCTGAAATGCGTGAAGCCGCTCGTGACCGACTCGGCGACCTTTTCGATGTGAGCGATTACCCAGCCACGCTGGTCGATGAGTTCGCGATCACGCATGACTTTCCGGCTGTTGAGCCGCCCAACTATTTGCGGCAACTCAACCCGGAAGTCTACGAATCGGAATGTCGTCGCGTGCAGTCTCGCTTCGTCGAGGCTGTCGAACTTGCCGAACAAGCGTTCTTGGAAGAGCTCGCGAAGCTCGTCGAGCACTTGACCGAGCGAATCGCCGGTCAAGAGGACGGCAAACCGAAAGTGTTCCGCGACTCGGCTGTGACGAACTTGAACGAATTCTTCGATCGATTCCGATCTCTCAACATCGGATCCAATGAGCAACTCGATCACTTGGTCAGCCAGGCCCGTGCGGCAGTGAGCGGCGTCGGGCCGCAAGAACTGCGAACCAGTGAACAACTTCGCCAGAGTGTTTCCACTCGAATGGCGTCGGTGCAAGCTGGTTTGGATCAACTGCTGGTTGATCGTCCACGCCGTAACATCCAGCGACGCCCCCGATGAGCGGTGACATGGAAATTGTCGTCACGCCGGCTGGGCTTGTGCGAACCGTGTACTGCGAAGCGATCGAGCTTCACAAACTCGGGAGCATCGATATACGCCGCGGTTCGCACGTTGAACCTACCGACGACGGCCAATGGATGGCCGACCTTTCACCCGTTGACGGTCCGATGCTCGGCCCGTTCGACATCCGTAGTGAGGCACTCGATGCCGAACTTCAATGGCTCAACGAGCACTGGCTACTGCCAGCGTCCCGCTAAGCCTTCACCAATCGATTTGATTCTTTCCTAGCCCTCGCGAATTGGCACCATGCCAACCGACGAGGGCTTTTTCGTTGACATCTTCCAACTCAGGAACCATCCCAATGTTTCAAGCAGAAATGTACCGCAACATCGCTCGTACCACCGGCGACTCTGTCTCCACCATCAAGCGTCTCGGCTTTCTGATCGCCAATCCCTCGCAGCCGATCAGCGATCCGGAAGCCGAACACCTCGGCCCCCACGTCATCGACTGGGACGAGTTCGAGGCCCACCAAGAGGACTTCGATGCGACCACATCATTCGATTTTGCAGCGCTGTAAACCGGACACCGGTTTCACCACTGCGATCCCCGACCGGCGGCACTCTGAACGTGTCGCCGGTCGCTCTTTTGTCTCACGCGGAACCCGACGGCGACGACACCAACACACGCCGGCGACGACCGCACATCCCCATCACAACAAACCCAGGAACCACAAACCATGAAGATCCTTTTTATCAACAACGACGGAGCCGGATTCGCCAACCACATCGACATCGAAGCGGACACGACGGCGCAGTCTCTGTTCAATCAACGCATCGGTGAAGGCAGGGAATCGAACTACTTGATTCGCGTCAACCGCCAGCCTGTCTCGGCAGACCAAATTCTGGTCGAAGGAGATCGTGTCTCGATCACACCAACCAAGATCGAAGGTGCCGGATCGTGAATCGCCTTACACCACAAGCCCGCCGCACCGTCAAGCGTGCGTGGCGGATGGCGAGACTCGTCAAGGCGGCCGTTGATCGTCATTGCATCTCACCCCCGAAGGTTTTTCGAACACCAACAGTGGACAGGGTGATGCGATGGCAGCGGATGATCTCGGTGGCTAAGTCGCGTCAATATCACGGTGCGGCGAGGGTCCTGACCAAGCGACTGCTCGATGCTTTGAACGATCTGCAACGCGATGTCGACGCAGCCAGCTGCGTGGCATCAGCGTCGATGGAGGCATCACGCAGCGTGGCGATCGCTGACATCATGGGCGACCTGCTGACGATCGAAGCCGAGTTTCCCGCCTGTGATTTAGACTTTACGAAGAAAACCATCGCGGTCACCACTGAACCCATCGAGATCGAGTACACCGACCTCGGTGCGTTCCGAATCGAACTGGAGCTGAAGTATCTGGGACAGTCGTGTCCCTACCGCGTGGTCGCAGTTGATCCCAACCCAGCGACCTGCTGTGACTCGACGACTCATCCGCACGTGCAGTCGGAAGTTCTCTGCGAAGGCGAGGGCCAGGGACCGATCAAGCTGGCTCTGACCGAAGGACGACTGCATGACTTCTTCACGATCGTGAACCAGATCCTGCACACCTACAACCCACACAGCGCCTACACAACGCTGGGTGACTGGTCGGGTACCGAGTGCCGGGACTGCGGCAGCACCGTTGATGAAGACGACATTTGCTCGTGTAATCAATGTGACGCCCAGATCTGCAGCGGCTGTACGTGCTCATGTGATGGTTGCAGTGAAACTCACTGCGACGACTGCGTGACGACGTGCGAAGGCTGCCGAGACCAATTTTGCGGAAGCTGCATTTCAAGCTGCGACCGATGCAACAAACCCTTTTGCCAAGACTGTCTAACGGAGGACACATGCGATGATTGCGTTAACGAAGAAGAAGGGGAGTCGACGTCGGATCCCAGCGAGGAATCGTCAGAGCCTACGGTTCACGCCCTATGCGTGGGCCAAATTGCTATTCCTGCGTGACCTGGGAAACACGGAGGTCGGAATGTTCGGTATCACCAGTCCCGACGATCTACTGCTGATCGAGTCGGTGGCGATGGTCCAACAGATCTGCACGCCTGTTACGGTATCGTTCGATGATTCCGCAGTGGCGGACTATTTCGACGATCAGATCGACGAGGGGCACACGCCGGAAACGTGTGGACGAATTTGGCTGCACACGCATCCCGGCTCGTCACCGCTACCCAGCGGCACGGACGAAGAGACATTTCAGCGTGCCTTTGGCACCCCGGACTGGGCCGTGATGTTCATCGTCGCACGCGGCGGCGCCACTTACGCTCGGCTGCGAATGAACGTCGGTCCGGGCTGCAATAAGCGGCTTGCCGTCGAAGTTGACTACGACACGGAATTCCCGGAGGCGGATCAAGATCTTTGGGAATCTGAGTACGAAGCCGCTGTCACGGTTCATGATCCGTTTACTCGGCGTCCGAGGACACTGAGCAGTGATCCCTTTGAGTGGCGGGATGACACCGGCTGGTCGGAAAGTGAATGGGTGGCATCTTGAATACCAACCAAGATCGTTTCGAACGTCAAGCGAGTCTCGTTCCGCGAGATCGTATCCGGGAAACCAGCGTCACGGTGATCGGCGTCGGAGCGATCGGTCGTCAAGTCGCACTGCAACTCGCCTCGATCGGCATCACGAAGTTGCAATTGATTGACTTCGACACCGTCGAGCTGACCAACGTGACCACGCAAGGCTACCGGGCCGATGAGATCGGGCAAGCCAAGGTGACGGCAACGATGTTGGAAGTCGAACGCATCGATCCGTCGATCGAGATCGATTTCATCATTGACCGCTTCCGCTCAATGCACCGCGTCGGTGACGTCGTGTTCTGCTGCGTCGACAGCATCGCGACGCGGGCAACGGTGTGGCGATGCCTTCAAAGGCGGATCCAACTGCTGATCGATACCCGGATGAACGGCGAGACGATTCGTTTACTAACAGCTGAGCCCAGCAAATCACGTCACCGTTACGAATCGACGTTGTTCGCCCAGGGTGACGCTCACGCAGGAACCTGCACGGCAAAATCGACAATCTACGCAGCGTCGATTGCCGCTGGCTTGTCCGTTCATCAATTCACACGCTGGCTTCGTGATATGCCACTGGACAGCGATTTTACCCTTAACCTACTCGCCAGCGAACTGAACGTCGCTGGCGAATTCACACCTTCCATTCAGGAGAACACGTTTGCTTAGTGCAATCACACTCGGCATTACGGCCGAAAGCTCACATGGGCAGTCAGGACAAGCCGTCCGAGTGTCCGTGCCCCTGGACGCTCAGGCGAGCAATGACGCGATTCTTGCTGCCGTCCGGCGTTGCCGGATGCTGGCAGAACAATCGCTTCCGAACGAGCCGCCGCCGCGGGATCCCTCGCAAACCGCACCGACCGGTCACCAACCATCGATGAAACGTTTTGCGACTGAAAAACAGATCAACGCGATCGCCATCATGTCAAAGCGACAAGGCATCACGCTCGACCGCACGCTTCACGATCGGTTTGGTGTATCGTCACTGTCCGATCTGGCCATCAGTGAGGCGTCCACGTTGATCGATGAGCTGAAAGGCAAACAACCCGCGTCGAAATAACGTTTACCACACCCCGACTCGCGAGCCCAGCCGGATCACATCCGGTTGGGCATCGTGAGCTTTTCTTTAGCTATCAGCCAAATGTTCTTGGCAGTAACTGATCGAGTTTAGAATGTACTACTGGGTGCCAGTTAGTCGCTGCACATCATTTGCTGTGCAGACGACAAACACATCGGATTCGTGATCGTTGAGCCAGGTCAGAAACGTGCCCATCATCCGTGAGGACACGCCGCTGTCGTTGGCACCGCCGGTGGCACCGGCGAACGCCTTCTCGACCTCGTCGATCATCAGCACGCACGGTGCCATCGCATCGACGGTCTGCAACGCCTGACGCGTCCGCTCCTCGGATTGACCGACGAGCGATCCCATCAGGCTGCCCACGTCCAAGCTCAGTACCGGACGATTGACCTCACGGCCCAAGCATTTACAGAATGCTGACTTGCCACATCCCGGCGGCGACAGCAGCATCACGCCACGGGCTCGCAGCGTACGACCACCGCGTGAACGCAACATCGTCCGCCGTGTGAACGCCTTTAGTGCGGACAGTCCTCCCAGGCTGTGGAAATCCGCATCACCTTGATGCAGCGTCAACAGTCCGGAGCTCTTCAGCGTCTGAGTCTTGATCTCCCAGATCGCGGAAGGCTGTAACCGCTGATGCCGAACCAGTGACAGCGAGAACGCGTTCTCGGCCTCCAGTCGAGTCAGTCCCGCCGCCGCGTCGAGCACAGCGTCCAGTTCGTTGCCCTCAGGCAATTCTCCGTCCGCCGTCGCGACGCCAGCGGCGATCTCCCCAAGCTGCGACCGGTCCGGCCGCTGGTGAGGCACTGTCGCGAACAGTGTTTCGAGTTCCGGCGGTATCTGCACGATCGGCGACAGGACCACCACGAACGTTCGTGCTGACTTGCCTTCGATGACTACTCGGTAGACCGCCTGGACGATCTCCGCCGACTGCAAGAATCGGTGGAAGTTCTGCAGTACCAAAATCGTCGTGCCATCGGCTTGCCGCAGGGTCGGTAGGGTCCGTAGGGACGCCACGGCGGACAACGGATCGGCAGCTTCGATTTCGAGGTCGCCGCCACCAGGACGATAGAGTCCTCGGTCGACGTCCCACATTGTCAGCTGCCAAGCTTCATCGACGCATAACCGCCCGAGTTCGGCGATCGCGTCCTCGTGCTCTTGAGACTCGATCCAGATGCCGGTGAAACAGGCATCGACGAGTTCACGTAGTTTTTGAGTCAGTGTCATGCACTGGCCTCCTTCTTGTTTGAGTGATAGGTAGACAAAAGAAAAGCCCGGTCAGCGTGTCACCGCTGCCGGGCTTGTTGTTGTTCGCGGGCGTCAGCCTGAGCGTAGAACTCAGGCTTCAGCCGCTCGCTCTGCCGCGAGCCGAGAGCCTGCTCCAGGAACTCGCTGGCTTGCCGGCAATCACTGCCGCCGTAGCCGTTCGTTTCAAGCCTCGATTCGCCATCGGGGCCGACAATCACTTCGATGGTTTTCATCGCTTAGCTCCCCGTGCTCAGAGAGAGTTTGACGCTACCATCGGCGAGCGATTGCTCCGTCACCGAGTAGCCCTTGCGGCGAGCCTCGATCGTCGTCTTCTCGACGGCGTAGGCCTGCAGGAACTCGTCGAGCCGCTCCTGCTTGCCCCTGTGGCCCTGATAGTTGTCGTACTTGGTTTCACCGGTGGTCGTATTGAAAACGACCGGATACCGCCATTGCCGAAGCTGAACAGCGAGCCCTGTCACGGTCTCGCTAAAAAGCTTCACCTCGCCTTCGACCGGCTGATCGAGTCCCAGCCGAACACACCCCGCCCGAACCGCCGCAGCGTCCCGGACCTGAGTGGAAATCTGCACCACGTGCGACATACGCACCTCCTCAAAGAGAAAATAGGTAAACTCCGGTGGCTACAACGCCACCGTCACCTATATGTAGCGTGGAATGGGGAATAATTCAGCCGTGTACGTCGATTTCAGCCTATCGCGAAGATGGCAGTCGAAGCCGGAGCCACCGTGTTAGCCGAAGACGAGATTACGAAATGGGGAAGGGGATGGCATATGGTGCCCGGGCATGTGCAAACTTCTCAAATAGAGTCCCGCGACTTGGCGTGTCTGTCGATGAAGACGGCGTGCCGTCGACGAATGATGAGATGCTCCGGCGTCGGCCACCGGTGCATCGAAAGCCGCGTCGGCACTGGGCGCCGAAAGCAACTCTCGGATTCGACAAGTCAACGATGTTTGTCCAACTCCGGGCAGCTCAGGGGCGATCCAACTCGCGTCGGTGTTCCTAGAAATTGAGTCGACTAGCTGTAGTGCGGGATCGCACAAGTGAGATTTACGTTATGCTTCAGCCGGATGAACCAGACCCAAAAATGAAGGTTTTTTACGCGTGCGTAAATCAGACAACCACGAGGAGACCAAAGAGTTAGACGAACGACGTGATCAGGTCGTGACTCGGCCGGAATTTGAAGCTGAGTTGATCAAGCAAGAGCACAGGCTTTTCAGGATTCTGAAAGGCTACTTTTGCGATCGGCAGAACTTCAGTCGCGACGACCCTCGATATGACGCGTTTGCCTACGTCTTTTGGTGGAGACTCGCATTTGCTTTGCTCCCCACAGTCGCGGTCGGCGGAACCGGACTTGCAGCCGTTTTCAGTCTGTATCTTGCCAATCAATCAAATAGCATCCTGCGTGACCAAACAGAGATCATGCTTGAGGATGCGCAAGCGAACCTACGAATGCAGTTACTCGAGAAGCTGTATCAACATGCCGCCCCATCGACCGTAGACGAAGCAGAACGGGATTTCCCACTTCCCAGCGCAGATCTAGGAATCGCTGCCTATGGTCACCGCGTGCGCGCGGAAGCACTACGAGCCTTCGTGGCAATGGAGAGGCGAAGATTGCAAAGCAAACAGGATCGACGAATCGATGTAACGTACGCGTTGCTCGACCACATAGACGCGACGGGGTTTGATCTTTCAGGGGTTGATTTGGGGCTCTCAAACCTTATCGCTGCCCACTTGATCGACGCCAATCTTCAAGACGTAACGCTAAGGAATGCTCGAATGGGAGGTGCAGCGCTCATAAGGGCAGATTTAACGGGCGCCAATCTTCATCAATCGGACCTAAGCCGGAGCTACCTCAACGACGCAAACTTGAGGAATGCCAATCTATCTGATGCCGACTTGAGCGGAGCAAACCTGAGAAATGCCAACGCAAAGGGCGCTGACTTTTCGAATGCCGTCCTTGTCGGGGCTGCGCTAGACGGCTGCAGTCTTACTGACGCAAATTTCTCTGGTGCTATCCTTCACTTGGTCACCGGCGATGGCGAGCTGCCTTCCCATGTTTCACGAATCAAAAGTCTAGGCTGGATTGTTTCTGAAGCAAAGACGCAAGACGGCGAGTCGATACTTGTGGTTGCGGAGAGGTCCATCCGGGCGTCCAAATCGTCGGACTGAGCATTATCCAGAATAGGGGGCCGTAGCTTGGGTTACTTCATAACAGATAAGCGACGCAGATTGCTTCTCGGCTTGACTTGAGGTGGTGCCGCTTTTGGGGGCCACCAGGAAGCTTGCGCCGCTCAGGCGGTGGCTTCGAATTGTGCCGGCGTGAGGTAGCCGATCGAAGAGTGACGCCGCTCCGTATTGTAGTACTCGATGTACTCTGCCAAATCGCGTCGTGCGGTCGCCATGTTCTTGTATTCGTCCATGCCCGTCTCGGTCTTGAGCGTTCCAAAGCAGGATTCCATGAATGCGTTGTCGTAGCAGTCGCCAGCTCGACTCATGCTTTGGCGCATTGCCGCACGCGACAGGATCGCGCGGTATCGACGGCCAGCGTACTGGCCGCCTCGGTCCGTGTGATGAATCAATTCCGGTCCTGGTTGCACCGTTCGTATTGCTCCTTGCAGCGCCCCGACTGCAAGTTGCTCGGTCATGTCGTCTCGGAAGTCCCATCCGACGATCCGGCGCGTACAGCGGTCCATCAGGGTAGCCAGATAGCCAAAACCAATGCCATCGACTGGAATGTACGTGATGTCGCCGAACCAGACATTCGAGGCAGCTGTCGCGATAGTCGCAGCAATGTAGTAGCGGCAGCCGGTGATCGAAATTTCGCTCTTTGCCCCGGTGGTGAGTTTTTTGTTAGATTTGTAGCTCGTCACGCCCAGTGGCTATCGGCAAATCGAGGATGACTCGCTAAACACGTCCTGGAGAACATGTCATGATCGGGATTCTGAGGTGTCGAGTCTCGTTAATGTATGGAATCGTTATATTCAGTCTCTCGCAGAGTCACTGCAATGCCCGCAAATGTACCAATCACAGCTAACTTTCACAGAAGACCACTACACAGTGGCACGGTGCCTCGAGAGCACAATCGCCACTACAGGATGCGTGTGAGTCCGACTGAGCATTTTCTTGTTCGCGGCAATGGGCGGCGCGTCGTGATCAAAGCTGAGCAGGACCGTAGCGTTTCTGAAGGGCAAGAGCCACCTAAGAGCTATGATCGGATATCTGAATTCAGGTTTGATATGTCATTTGAGGGTGCTTCGTCGCTTGGCGTCGACTTGCTCTTGGCATCAGGCGACGGCCGTGTCTCCGCCGACCAACTTTTGGACTCCCTTGGTGAGGAGCAGGCGTGGGAACTGGGGCAAAGTCTCCTCGATGCTTGCAGAGATCGTTACCTGAAAGAAAGGTCGTCTAGTTGACCCGTGTGGCGGTTTCCCGGCACTGGAGTGCATGCTCGGCATCCAACCGAGCTCGAAAAACGTCCCTTCCGAAGAGGCTGGCTGTGTCACCCGCGTCCGTCCCTACGCCGAGGCACAGCTCTGGTGCTTGTGTCTTCAATGGCCCTAGATCAACATGTATGTTCTTGCTGTCGCCTAGAACTACGCTGCATCGTCCGTTCGTGCGAGATCTGACTTTCAGCATCTTGAGCATGCCTATCTCAAATTGCGCTCCAAAACGATGGACGTGTCCGTCTGGTGCAATATAGACAACGCTAACAGGAACCGTCCGATAAATATGGGGCAGCACCTCACTCAATTCGTCGCTTACTCTGCGGTAGAGCGTGATAGGGCTCAGGAAATACCCCTGCGTATCTTCTAGGGTTCCGATCGGCTGACCGTATTTCCCTTGCGCGATGAGATCCGCCGCAAGCATCGCGCGGTAATGTGAGTCGATAAACCAAAACAACTTCTGGAATATTTCAAGGCAATCGATATCCGTGGTTAAAATGACTGATTCAGTCTCTGTCAACAATGCGTGCGAAATCGCAAGCAGGCAATGGAACTCATCGTTAACAGAGATCTCACCACGCTTCTTCATATCCTGTCGTCCCTTACTTGCGAGCCCCTGAGCTCGTGGTCCTAGCCTTCGACCAATCTCCTTCATGGTTTTAGCATGATCGTCCGGATCCGTGCCAAGCAACGTAGTTCCGTCTGCAGTGGGCAACGCAAGCGTTCGGCGTATCGCTAGTATCCGTAAGTAACCTAGCATCGCGAGCGTGCAGCTCGGCTCCCAATCGCATGGAAGGTCGCGGAGCCACGACTGCTTCTCCAGGGCCTGGCGAATTTGGTTCGCTCGCTCCGGTTGGTGATGTGGTTCAGAAAGCCAGTCCTCCATTTCCGAGACGATCGGTTCTGTGATGATCGCTTGTGGCCTACCAAGCAATTGCGAGTTTTTGCGGAACTGCTCCCAGACGATTTCGGCTGCGGGAAGAAAGGCCACGTTTGCGTCAGGAAACCAGTGCGTTCCCAACGCCGTTGACACCTCTATATTGGCAGCTACATCCCACCAAGATCCCTTATCAATGCAGTACGCTCTGCTCAAGCGATCGCTGCAACCAGCATACCGCAGCGGCGGCGCGCTGCTCAGGTTTCTAGCGTCAAAGATGTGGTCATATAGCTGCCTGCGTTTGCTGTTTCCCATTGCCTAGGTAGCTTCCTCTTATAACTGAGTTGCGGACAAGCTGTACCACTAACGCTCCGAGTCGTCTAACCACCCTCGCGTACCGCTGACGTCCAATAGGTGGCGTTGCAGCGTTTCACGTTCGACCCAATCTGGCATGAGCGGTTGGAACTTAGTGAGGCGGTAATTGGGAATCGCGGCGGTGATGGATGCATGGAGGGCGTCATTGGCCCAGAAGTCGTCAGTGGAGATTTGGCTGATGGCTTCGCCTAGCCATGCGGATGTTGGGCTGTCGCCTCGGATCTTGATGGCGTAGTTGTCGGGGGTGAACGTCCACGTAGGCTCTAGGAACGCTAGAGCGTAGCGGAGGGTCGAGTTGATTCGGCCGCCGGCGAATGTCCACCAGCGGAGTTCGTGGGTGTCGCCGTCGATGCCTCCGCGATCCGACGTGAGGAAGCCGCCTAGGTTCTGGCGTTCTTCTCGCAAGACTTCACGTGATTCAGTTTCGAGATACGGATAGTCTTCGGTTGAGGTGAGGACTTGCAGTACTTGTTGGCACAAATCGTAGCCCAGGAATTGTGGCAAGAATCCGCCCCAGGATGGTTGCCGCCCCATGGCTGATGGGATGACGAAGATGCGGCGATCGTCGTGGTTAATTTGGTGGACCGCCCAGGCTCGGCCGCCGAGTAGAAAGCTGCTCACGTCCTCGACGAGCCGGTCGACGAAGTCTTGTGTGAGCGATCCGACGGGTTGACCAGCGATTGTCATCACTGCGTAGGTTTTCGGTGACGAGAAAACCGCGAAAAGCTCCATGAAGTTGCGGCGGCCGAATCGGCGTTCGGCGGTGGGGCCGAGCGACAGCAGACCGCTGGATAGAACCATCGAGCCGTCTTGAATCATCCAGGCAATCAGGCGATCGAATTCGTCTCGCTGGATGCCGCAGAAGTCCGGCAAGCGCGACAGGTGCTCCCAGGCTTGTGCGGGACGCAGGCCGCCGGTGGAAAGAGACATCGCGAGCAGCTGGTGAATCAGCACGGGCCAGCAACGATCGTTCACTTCGATGCTCTCGACCCAGCTCGTCTTGGCCAGCTCGATGATTGCGATCGCCTGCAGAACCCCCTCGCTGATCTCGCAATAGAACGTTGTGTTCGCGGGCGTGTCGCCTCGGCGCCCCGTACGTCCCATCCGCTGCATGAAAGAGCTGACGGTGTCCGGTGCCTCGGATTGAAGAACGTAGTCCAAGTCGCCGACGTCGATGCCGAGTTCGAGGGTCGATGTGCATACGATGCAGGCGTCGCTGCCACTATGGAACTGTTCCTCAGCGAATTGACGTTCCTCTTTGGAAACTGCACTGTGGTGCACGAAGACCTCAGTACCTTCACGTCGCATCTGTTCGGCGACCGCTTCGGAAGTCGCCCGCGATTGGCAGAAGAATAGGCTCTTGGAACCGAGAGCCTTCCGAGAAGCTTCCCGTGCGATAGATGCCAGCCCACCTCGGTGGACGATTTGCAGTTGGCGGCGTGATGGCTTCTTCGGTGGATCCACGACCACACCTTCTCGCTGTGAACTGCCCTTCAACCATGTGAGAATCGCATCCGGATTGCCGACCGTCGCACTTAGCCCGATGCGTTGCAAATCATGCTTGGAATGAACAGCGATGCGTTCCAGCACGCTCATCAGGTGAGCGCCCCGGTCGCTGCCAGCGATGGCATGGACTTCGTCGATGATTACATACCGCAGTTCGCGAAACAGCGTCTGTTCGTCCACGCTCTGCGATACCAACATCACCTCTAACGACTCGGGAGTCGTCATCAGCAACTCGGCTGGATCTTTCAGAAACTTCTTTCGCTCGTTGCTCGGCGTGTCCCCGTGCCAAACGAACCGACGCAGGCCGACCATTTCGGTGTACTGGTCGAGGCGATGTGCTTGGTTGTTCAGCAGTGCCTTGATCGGAGCGATGTAAATCGCACCGACGCCATCAACGGGGTCGCTAACCAGTCCCGATAGCGTCGGGAAGATGGACGCCTCGGTTTTGCCGCCAGCCGTGGGGGCGAGCACAACTGCGTTCTTGCCCGCAAGGATCACCTCACCAGCCAGCTCCTGGACGGGACGCAGGCTCGTGAATCCGAGTCGCGAAACGATCGCCTCCTGCAGTCGAGGGGCAAACTGTGAAAAAACACTCACCAAACGTCCTCGGATACAGGCGGCTCGCCGTCATCTTCATCGTCGCCCGCTGACGCCTCGGCCACGGCACCGCTGCCAAGAGCCAACTCTTCTTCGGAGGACAAGTCTTGCGGCTTGAAACCGTACTCCGTCATGGGGTCATATTCCTCGTTCTCGTCGACAAGATCCAGTTGCGTCACGAACTGACGCAGGAATTGTCGTGGTACAACGCCCACGTCCCCCTTAAAGCCTTTCGTGACTTCATCCACCAATCGTTCGATGAATTCGATGCTGACCTTGCTATCGATGCGAGATTGATCGTTGGTTGGATAGAGTTCTCGCAGCTTAACGGCGACGCTTCGCAAGCGATCGGCGTCGAACGGAGTCAATTCCAATTGAGCCTGTCGCAGACTGGCATAACGTCCTTGTTTCATGAACTGGATGCGGTCGTGCAGTGGCGCTAGCCCCGCAACGCCCTGCCGCGAATCGTAAAAATCCGGTGTGCCAGTAAAGACCCATAGCAGGCCAGGATAGGAGCCCGCAGCATCGGCAATTTGGCGAATCCCATTGAGCGACTTGTGTCGCGAGTCCTTTCGCATCCGCAGGATGGTCTCCGCCTCATCAATCACGATCACCAAGCCCTTGTAGCCCGCCGCTTTCACGATCTCCAGCACACCGCGAAGATAGTCCAACGCATCACGGCTGGTGATGTCCCCCTTAATACCGGCCGCCTTCTTGGCCGACGCTGCCACATTGCCGCTACCGCAGAGCCAAGAGATCAAAGAGCCGGCCTCCGCGGATTGGCCCTGTTGTTTGAGATCAAAGATCGTCTGGATAACACGGATGAAATCCTGAGGGGCTTGGCCACCGGTCATGGACGCCAGGTCATCGTCAATTCGCTTCCGGACCTTCGCATCGAAATTATCCGCATTCTCGTCTTCGCCTGACGCGATCAGTGCATCTTCAACTTTCCCGATCCAGCGGTCGAGAATGTCACCCATCGCACCTCGCGGACAAACGTTCGTGCCGAGCTCGATCATCACCTTCCGGTACACATCATCGAAGCGATGGAAACGCAGGTCGTTATCGGAAACGACAACAAAACTCGTCGCGAACCCGTGCGTTTGGGCATCCAGCAGGGACAACCGAGCCATGAACGTCTTGCCGCAACCGTAACCGCCACGCAGAAACTTGATCGTGCCCTCACCGCCTTCCGCCAATTCCAATTGGCGTTCCATCTCGCCGCGAAGCTTTTCGATGCCCACGGCAAACGCGTCGATGCCGCGTTCGGGGACCAAGCCCTTCCGCAGCGACTCGAAGATGTGCTGAATGTCTCGATTCGTCATTGCCGTCATGGTGCTTCTGTACCCTTAATAATCTTGTACTCAGTCACATGTTCCCGAACGTATCGCTTCACACCGCCGACCACATCAATGCGAGCCTCAAACGGAGCCTTTGCTGCGAATTCTTCAAACTTTGATGAGAACCTACGCGCCTGCCTCGCACCGCCCAGTAAAGACGTCGCTTCTTCCTCCGTCACAGTACCGTGCTTTTCTAGGTGATTGAAGAACTGGCGAACTTCGTCATTCTCCAGCTCATGAAGCCACGAACTTACCTCGATTTCGTCGGCAATAGGATAGGACGGAGTTTTGTCGGTCTCAGGTTCAGGTTTTGCCTCCACACCGCCAACCACTGTCACCGTAAAGCGATCCGGCAGCGGCATAGGTGTCACGTCGGCATCGGCGGCAGGGTGATACAGCTCGACCCGCACTCGACCGTCCGATTTTCCTTTGAGCCGGAAGAATACCTCGAAGGGCGCTCCCGCCTTGGCAACGATCGTTCCGCTCTTCAGCTTCGCACCTCCGCCACGCACTTGAACCAATTCCAACGTTATGTCGTCTGCGTCGAGCGGTCGCAATGCGGCGGTCAGTTTCAAGCCTTCCGAGAAGCCCAGCGAAGCTTGCTCGCTCACATGAGTCAACGTCGCCGTGACGCAGTGCATTTCAGCGACGGCTTCTTCCCGCTTCACATCCGTGAATTCATAACGTTCGCTGTGACCACCGACAGCGACCCGGTGACTGATGGTGACGACAGGAATCAAACGCTCCTGCAACGAGTTACCACCGTGCAGATAATTCAGCGACTTATTGCCGATGTCGAAAGCAGCCGTTCCTATGGGAAAGAATAAATGCTGATCACAGTCTTCGTATCCGAGATCCAACAGCGGAACGCGAACCTCGCCCTCATGATCGGCCGATGGTGGCCGCAGCACATGCCGGCGTCTCGGATCGACCTTTCGTCCATGCGACTGCACTTCGGATAAACCATCACGAAGCAGGAAGCCGTGATCGGCGGTCAATACGAACTGTTTGACGCCAGCCTCACGCAACAACTGCCAAGCCGCTCGGATACTCTGCATCGCATAGTCAAACACGACCGGACCGAGATCCTTTTCACCCGCATCGTCGATCTCTTGGCTATGCACATAGATCAACTTCGCTCCAGCGATCTTGCGGCGAAGCTGCTTTCCATCCAGACCGCTGATTTCTTGCAGCGTCAGCATCGGGCACGTCCGGCCGCCCACCTTTTCGTGCATCGCCCGCTTACGCGTGGCGGGATCTTTCACCTGGAACTGGCCCGAGTGAAAGCTGCGAACCGAACCGTTCTTCACGTCCGGTTTCATCTTGCCCTTATGGTTGACCGGAGCAAGTGCGTTCATGCCGACCGAAGTCACTGTGGGCAACTCCGCCAGCCGTCCGTTCAGATGAGCCGTCGTTGCCTTAGCGGAGTTGAAGTCCTCCATCAGCTCCGTCGCCATTTCAAAACGGAACGCGTCGACCGCAAAGACCGCCACCGCCTCACCGTCTTTGCACATCGGTACCACGACCTCGTCAAAGAAATTGCGTTGACGCAGGTTTGGTGGCGGCAAGAAGCCGTGGGTTTGGCAGAACGTATTGAACTCAATCGCCCACGCATCCGCCCAGTCACGCCACAGCAGTCGCATCGCATCGAGCGGTCGACGGACGTCGTAGTAACGCGGCAAGCTGGGAAACAGCAAACTGCGACGTTGTTGTTCCATCTGACGATGAACGCGATCGACCGCCGCACCTTTGGCGATGTAAACATCCATCGCATCGGCAAGACTGTGGATGTCACCAATCGTCGAGCCTGCGTTCTCGATCGCCCCACCCAGGACCGCAGCCGATTGCAGCAGTCGCCACGAACTTTCCCGCTGCGGATCCTCCTGCAACCAAAACGATTCGCCATTCAGCCGGCGATCTGCCCAGGTACGCGCCACGTCCCATTTCGATTCGGCGATCGCGGCTAGTGTGCCTTCAAAAATCTTCTGCTCTTCAAACTCGAACGTATCGACTTGGCCCAGGTCTTCCGCCTTCGCGGCCAGCCTCTCAACCTCCAAGAAATTCTCCGCGTCGTTCGCCGTACGCAGATAGAACTTCACGTGCCCTTTCACCGAGTTTGTCCGCAGGTAGCTGGCCAACGCCCGGCACGCTTGTTTCAGCGGCGGACTCAATTTCGCCGCCTCGCTGAGTCGTGGATCCACCGGATCGCGATCCAAGTCATCGACGTACTCGACCGACATCGCCCAGGCTGCGGCCACGAACGCGATGTCCTTGGAACGGATCTCCTTCTCGTCTCGTTGGCTTTCGCGCAGCAGATCCGTGCGCCAACGTTCAGGCAGCCCCAGGGTCGCACCCAAGCGATTCCAGATCGGTTTCAAGTCCGCACCGTCATCGACGCGGTCAGCGACCGAATCGGGCACCGGGTTCGTGCTCAACAGATCGTCTAACAACGCTTCCGCCGACAGGGAATGCAATTGGCCGGCGATCGAATTGCCGCCCGACCGTTGCATGTCGCCGAGCCACTCGTCCGCGGCGACCAACGATGTTTCCGCTTCGGTCAAGAACGCTTTGATCTGTTCCGGCGTGACCTTACCCGTCGCCGTTTCCGTCACCAGGGTCGAATAACGCTTTTCAAACCGGCGGCCCGCCAGGCACAATTCCAAGATTGGTGTTTGTTTGACAGATTCCTGGTTGAATCCCGGCATGTGAATCACCATCGGATGGCGACTCGGTGTGCTGCTGACCAATCGCAGGTCATACAGCAATTGCAGATGGCTGCCACGAAAGGCATGCACGGCGTACGGCAACTTGCCATCGGCATGCAATTTGGCAAGCGAGTCGACGAAGTCCGTGTAGATGCTGCCGGCGTCCAACCAGATCACGATATCGTGTTCGACGATCAACGCACGCAGTTCCGATTCCAGTGCTTTGGAAACGGGGCCGTGCCTTCGGGCGGGAGTGATGGTGTCGGTCATGGCTACTCCACCGCCTCCTGCCATCCGACCAAGTAGCCCGAGTCACCGCCGCGATTTTGCAGTAGCTTGTTGCGTCCGGTCGCTTTCTGAGGCGTCTCCTTCAGCAGCTTGGCACGGGCGGCTTCTTCGTCGGGGGCAATTAGCCGGAAGCCAAATTCTTGTTTCTTGATGATTCGGGTTTCCATGTCCCAGCAGGCTTCGGATTCGGCGGACCAGAGGCCGGGTTCTAGGATTGTTAGCTCGCGGAGGATCTTGCCCTCGGCGTCTTTGCGGCGGCGGTGGACTTCTTTCTCGATCGCCGCGATGGCTTCGAGCGGTTCGTCGCGGAGGTAGGCGGCTCGGTGTTCAGCGTCGCCGCCGTCGGATTGCTTGTCTCTCAACTCGAAGAGAGGGCTGGATTGAGACGGATACGGCTGCTCTTCGATGCGGAAGTCGGGGGCGATCTCATCTTGCAGACGCAGTTCCCATGCCCAGGCTCGCGCGGGATGGTATTTCCAGAAGCAACCGTGAGCGACACCCAGGGATGGATCCGCTTGGCATTTCTCGTCGACTCGGGTCGGCCAGTATCGCATCGCCAAATGCGACCAGTCGTAATCCTTGTTGCCTTTCGGATTGGCAAGAGCGAGTTGCTTCCACCACTTCTTGGGATCTTTCCATTGTGGTTCGAGCAGCGGCCATAGGGCGGCGCTATTGATCATCACGCCGTCATCCAGGTCGGGATCGTAGCGAGCGTCGACTTCACGTTTCGGGCAGGCTTCGTCGGTGGGTGGCGGACCTTTCTCGCTGCATTGGTTCACCATGATGATGAACTCATCTAGCTCTTCTCTCCACGCCTTCACCTTTGCGAAGCGAGCGTCGGTATCCTTGTCGCCGCGATTAGCTCGCAAGTCTTCCAGTTCACCATCGAGTCGCGGCAACGCTCCGGTCCGCAAGTGATCGGCCAGCAACGCCCGCAGCGTGTTGGAGTTCCAGCGATGGATGTTGATGAAGGCAACGAAGGTCTTGTTCTTTGACGAGATCGGCCAGTGGATGGGCCGTTTCTCGTACATCCCATTGTGCACACTCTTGAAGAAATCGAGCATCAACCACTGACGCAGGTTCCTACGCGTGTTCAGTTGCGGTCCGTACTCCGCCCAGGCAGCATGCAGCGGAGCTGAAGCCGGATGTCCCATGCTGTCCTGGTCGTCGCCTTCATTGAGCGATCCATCGAGAAACAGGATGCCACTGGGCAATGCGCGCTCCAACGAATCGCATGTAGGATCAAGTATTCCATCGCCATTGGCACCAAAACGCCCCAATGCGGTGCCAACCGCGAAACTTAGCTGATCGGTTGGAAGCGGCCGTGTCTCGCTGAACGAAGGACTGAGGTTATCTTCAAGTTCGTCGACTACGTTTTCGGCCCATTCGATAACGGATGACCAGGATGACGGTGATGGACGCCGGAATTCGACCGATGTTTCCCTCGAACATTCATTCAAATCAAACTGTGATATCACAGTTTGGAAAACTCGTTCAAAAGTGCCGCTATTTACGATCGGAATTCGTTCAACATCCCGTTGCGTGTAATGAATAGTCGGGTTTAGTGCAGAGGCGATTTCCGCGGAAGCTTTCGCGTTCAATGTGCATGTAACACCCGCAATATCTTCCGGAAACACTGATGAACCAGTAGACCCAAAGATACTTAGGTACCTGTGTGCACGAGCGGAAAAGTTGTGCCCGATTGCCGTATAGGCGACACCTTGCTTGTAATACAAGCCTTGGCTCTGGATGCGGCGAGAAACACTCCCATATTTGTCTTCATGAAGAACTTTCATTTGCAAGCCTGTGGAATGCCAACGCACTACGTCCTTTAGCGGCTCTATCCAAAGCGCGTCCTTAGCCCCCATCACAGTTGGAAGCCAGCCTCCAGAGAATTGACGAGGCAATTCCTCTGGAAACCTTATCGCCACGACGCCTTTAACTTCCCACGGCTTGACGACGAATCTAGAGTTGTTTGAAGTTGACATGCCTTCACGAACAGGACTTTCGTCACCAATTGTCCGCAACGCAGAATAACTGCGTAAGAACTCTTCGTCCCACCAATAGATAATTGGATGACCAATGATCACTGATAGCGAGGGTAACGCAAACGTGTAGCAATCAGCATGGCAAATTGTCGCCGCACGTTTACGTGAAGTCCTGTTGGAACTTCCCCTCGAAGAAGAGTCATCGTGCAGTTTCAGGGCCACTGTCGAGCAATCGTTTGGCTTGCTATTTCGGAAGACGCTTACTGACACGCTAACAACGACGCCACTCACTTCCTCGAATGCACCTGTTTCAAAATCACCAATTGCGCGAAGATCCGTTCTTGCAATCAATCCTGCCCTCAAGTCAAGATACTGATCAATGAACATCCAATTTCGCAGAGTCAGCATGCCGATGGTTCCATTTCGTCTCGCCATCTGGGCACCCCGAAGCAGAAATGCGGCAAACAGGTCAGCCTTTCCCTCAGCGTAATGTCGTTCGATGTAAGACGCGTCTTGAATTTTGCTCGCCCCCTGATATGGCGGATTGGCAACAACAAGATCGTATTGCGCCTCTTTAACAATTCGCATGAACCGTACGCCGGCGGCCAATTGCTCGCCGTGCAAACGTAAGCCGAGTTCGTCTGCACCTGAGTGCTTACCCAAGAACGTCTCGATCGCTACGAGCAGGTTCTTTGTCGCACGCTCCTTTGGGAACGGCAGGTTTTGCTGTTCGATGCGTCCATCCGGGAACATCTTCAGCTGCAGAGCATTTCCTTCCCATCCGATGTCGACTTGGTACTTCTCGATCGCTTCGTCTATTGCTTTGTCGATCTTCAGTAAGCTACCCAAGTGATCAGCACCGCGAAGGGCTTCGATGATCTGATTGGTCAGCTCCGCCGGGATACCCGTCTCTTTTTCAACGGAGTCGCGTAATTCGACGAGCACCGGGTCATTGTCGGGTAATCGTGCGATGCCCAGGTTGGACGCAACTAAATTCAAACGCGACGGATGAGCCTCCGTACATCGCAACTTAGCCTTGATCCACAACGCCGCCGCCGCGATCTGCACCGCGCGGGGGTCGAGGTCGACGCCGTGCAAGTTGTTTTCGAGAATGGATTCGATGATCGTTTGTGGTGACCAGTTGTCGTCGCCTGATTCATCGCGATGCCTCGCCTCTTCCTCGTACAACGCATGCAGCAAGTCGAACGCGACGATTAGAAAGTGCCCCGAACCAACAGCGGGATCCAATATCTTCAACTCGCGGACTGATTCAGGCGCGTGCTCGACGGCGTCATCCGGAATGGGCTGCGGCACGTAGTATGCCCAGCGATGTTCAAGTTCGGTTTCCAGCGGCATCAGGTCGGTCAATTCGACCTCGCCAGCATCCCGCTTGGCTCGCCACTCGACTCGCCGCTGCTCTAGCGTTTCGAGCGTGCCGGTCGATTCGGCTAGCGGAGTCCAGTCGTGCTTTTGGCACATCGCCAACCACATCGGACCGAGGCTGTTTTGCAACAGCCAATCGACCATGTATCTCTCGGTGAACATCTGCGTCTTGCTGGCGATCTCATGCGGTTCAATTTTGCCGCCATCGTTGATCTTCTTATCCAGCTTCTCTCGCTCGGGATCGTTCCAGTACTGGTAGACCCAGCCGAGCGTCATGTCATCGGTCCAGCACGAGTGCAATTCGGGATCCGCGAATGCTTCGACAATGGCACGCAACGTTTGTGTGCGGACGGGGATGTACTCCGACATGCCAGCGTCGCCGTACAAACCGGGCATGTCGATCGCCAGATCGTCAAAGACCATCCGCAACCAGAACCCAAAGCCCTCGGTGTCATCGTTCTCGACAATCTCGCCCGAGAAGTATCGCAACTGGCCGAAAACGTCGCTCTGCCAACCCTTGGTGACCAGATCGCCTTTGTGCAGCCCACCGGCTTCCATCAGCCGCAGAATCAGTAATCGGTTCAGGAACGTGTAGGCAGCTTGCTTCTCCAAGTCGCGGCGAAAGTCCTCGGCGACGCGTTTGTTCTTCTTACCCGCCTCGCCACGAACTTGCTCGGCCGTCCAGGCTTCGATGCGTCGACGCCGAGTCGCATTGGCTTCGCTGAGTCGAGCTTCGCCGATGCGGCGGATCGAGTATTTGTACGTCGAATCGTTGGCGGACTGGAAGTCTTCCAGCAGTCGCGTCCGAAGAGCACGAATTGTTTTAGAGAGTTGGCCTTTGGCCTCAGGTGTCATCGTCATGGTGATATTTCTCAAACAATCCTTACTTTGACGCCAGCGTCCAGTTGTTCCATCAGTTCCTTGCGAATCTCCGCGAGCAACTTGTCGACATCGGTCTCGTCATTGATGACGCGGTTGGAGTAGTTCAGCATGACGGGACGTAGGATCTTGTCGCTGGACTCGCTAAGAATTTCATCGAGCTTGCGATTGGCGGCGACTTCGCATCGCTGCAACCGAGCTTGGAAGGAATCTCGAAGGTCGATCAACTTGGGCGACACGGCGTCTTCGTCGGTGGTCGTGACTGCGGAATCGAACTCTCGCAACACGATCGCCGAGTGATCGGACGACAATGTGCTGAAGCCGGGGCGTTTCTTAACTCGCCCGCGTGCCACGTCGGAGGCGACTTCCTGGGCACCGAGCAACTCGCGACGCTGAGCCTTGTACGCTTCTCGGAGCACTTCGACATCCCTGTCCAACTCGCCCGCTTCCAACCACGGACGGTCCGTTTTGAGATGCGTTTGGATTCGCTCGGCGGATTCGGCCACGTCGGCATCGACCGGGCCGAGGTCTTCGAGTTGAGCAAACCGATAACGCATGACCTCGCCCGCGTCGTTGATCATGCCTATCGACGTCTCTTGCAGTTCTGACCGGTACACGTTGACCTTACGAATGCCTTCGCGGAGCGTGTCCAGGTTCTTGAGTAGTTGTTGGACAGTGGGCTTGGCATGACGCACCTTCGCGAGGCACTTTTCGATGGCCCGCTGCAGTGTTTCAAACTCGGGTGGAATCGGAACGACGACGGAAAGTTTTTTCAGATCACCGACGACTTCGGAAAGCTTGCGATTGAGCGGGTGAAAATGCGTCTCGACCGCGTCGGCGATCTCGCCGATGTCACGCCCGAGTTTGAGGTCGAATTCGTCGCTAAAGAATTTGCGAATCTTGTTCAGTTGTCCTGGATTGATGTCGCCGTCGTCGGCGGGGAAGAAGTCGGCGCGGCGGAAAGCTTGAGCAGAGGTGAACAGTTCTTGCATGCCCACGTCACGCCACGAATTGATCTCCGCTCCACCGTCGCTCAACTGGGCTTTGACTTTTGATCCGCGAATCAGGCCGGCAACGCACGCCTTGATCAGTTCCGGTCGGTAACCGAACGGCGCGCCGCCGAAGTCGGACAACAGCAGACTGCCGCTGACTCCGTTGTCACGTGTGATCTTTTCCTGAATGCGGACCGGCACCACACCGGTGCAAGTGGCTTCGTAGCGTGAACCATCGAGATCCAAGATTCCAAGTTCGTCTCGCATGAACTTGGCCGAGACTCCGACGAGGTCGGGTTGCAGCAGCTGCTCCACCTCGGCGGGACTGACGATGGTGCCATCGAACATCCCGAATAGATCTTTAATGATTCGGGTGGCACAGTGATTGGCGGCCGTCGAGAACGCTTCGCCTTGGGAACGTGCCTCGTACTTGTCGCCACGGAAATAGAACGTGCCGGCACGAAAGCACTCCGCGACGGCTTCTTTGACTTTGCGGGTGCCGTCTTCGAGCTTGATTTCTTCTTCGTTCAAACAGGTGCGTTTTTGGACGCTCAGGTTTTCGCGTCGCGGTTTGTACTTCTTGACCATCGCTTCGCTGCGAGCGAGTTCGCGGATTTCGTCGCGAAGCTTCTCGTTATCGCCACAGACCCAAACCAAACGATTCTTCAGCGCCGCCTCATCACTTTGACGGATCCAGTCGGATTCGCCGCGGTCTTCATTGGGCAGATAGCGGAAGTCGATCGTGACGCCGGTCGGATCGTTGGGGTTGAAAATTTTGCTGTCGTCATGCAGACGAGCGTTGTTGAACAGACCTGAGACGGGAAAGGGGCGCTCGTTGAGTTTGGGTTTCTCGATGGTCGCCAGCAGTTCTTTGAGGGCGATCAACACGTAGTCGCCAATCTTGTCGACGCTCGCACCGCCGTCGCGTCGTTCGCGATCCCATTCTTCACCGGCGGACGATTGGATTTTGTACCCGAGCTTGTCGGAATAGCCGAGCAAGCCTTCGCTGCGAAGTAGCTCGAGGGCTGCTTTGACATCGGACACCTGATCGCCGACGCCGAGTTGGTCGTAGAGACACTTCGCGACCAATTCGGGTGTGGTCGGTTCGGATTCTTGGATCAGTTCTAGGAGTGCGACCGCTTTGGCGGCACGCAGTGCGAGATCGGCTTTGATCTCGACGCACTTGTTCATGATCCGCGACATGCTCGATTGCGTGTCGGAATCGAGAGCGGTCTTTTGGATCTCGTAGATCTGGTCCAGGCTGACGACTTTGCCGAATTCGGCTTCGGCCAATTTTAGGTCGCTGAATAGGTCGCCGAGCAATTGCAACAAGCCACGGATGGCGTGGTCGTCGCCGGGAGCCCGGTTCGATCGCGTTCGCAGTGCGGAGGTGATTCGGAGAACGAGGTCGATTTGCCCCGGTAACATCGGGTAGATGTCGACGAATTCGTCGGCGGTGACTTCGCTGCATCCGTAGGCGAACAGTTTTAGCTCGGGCCGATGCTCGTCGAACGAGGATTTGAGCATCGCGATGTGCTCGGTCTTCTTTTGCAACAAACGGCGGTGAACGACGTCGCGGATGTTGGTGGCGGAGAGGTGGACTTGCAATTGTGGCGGGAAGCGAGCGCGGGCCCAAGCCAAGACTGATTCATCGGATTCTTCGTCAATCTTTTGTTGGCCGAGTGCGAGCATCCAAACCTTACCGCGCAGCGTCGATCCGAGTGACGTCGCAAACGCACGCAATTTGTCGGCTCGGTCTTTGTTGAACTGACTGTACTGGGACACTTCGTCGATGACGAAGAACAGCGTCGCGTCAGCGGCACGAAACCGGAGCATATCGCCGATGTCCGCGGTGGCTTCTTCGGCCGAACGTCCGGGAGGGGCTTTGCCGGCGTAAGCCATCGACCAGGAAAGCGGGTCGATGTGTTTTTGTTTATCGAGGTGGTGCATGACCAGCGAGAACGATTGGTCGACCATCGAGGTGTCTTTGACCGCGGACCATGGCTTGCCGAGTTGGGCCTCGGCGATTTCCTGGAATTGATCGTAGAGGCCGTCGCGTTCCAGCTTGAGCTCGAAGTCGGCGACGATCGGATCTTTGGTCGCGTAGCCGAGTCGCTCTTGAAGCTGGCGAATGGCGACGGCGTGAACGTGTTCGTTGTCGCGGGCTTTGGCACCGACATCGAAGACAACGGAAATCGGATTGATCTTCGCGATCAAATCAGCCCATGCCTCTGTCATTTCATGTGAACCCACCTCTCGCTGAGACCTGTTCCTATCGAGCCAGGCTTTCGATAGCGACGTTCCATCCGGCAGGGTCTTGCCGTCAAGTGCCAGACCAAGCAACTTGGCAAAACTTGACTTGCCGGACCCGTAGAATCCGGAGATCCATGCGTTGGGCAGGTCCGGCCCACCTGGCTTATCAAGCTCACGAGCGATGCCACGTAGCAGCTTTACGTATTGTTCATGGATACCATCGGGCACCCGCTTATAGTTGGGGTGATCTTCGTTCCATCCACCTGTGATGATGTATTCACGGACTTCTGACGCGAGATGCTCGGGATCCTGCTGGTGAAAATAGACAACCGGCGGAATGCTGCGAGTGACATCCTCGGCGAATAGCTCTTTGATCTTCATGTTGCTCGGCTAGGAATAAATGCGAGGTCGATAGTCACTGTCAGCGTTTAACACGCCCATGAACGAAAGCCCGGTGGGTCCATTTCGCTCGCCGGGGTACAGCAAGACAACGGGGATGTTTTGCGTACGGCCGTCGAGGTGCTTGAGCAACGCCGACGAACGGTAGAACGGATACAGGCCCCCGGCGCGTCCGATCATGGCTACCGTGCGATCTTTTTTGTCGGGGTTCTCGGCGATGAACGCATCAATGATCCGACTGCAGTCCGCCGCGATGCCCTCGGGGCCTTCGATCAATGGACCGATCTGATCCTTGAGGTATTGCAGCCCGCGTTCAGGATCCACTTTCTGCAACGCCCTCTCCATTCGGATCATGGCTTCGGACCAATCCTCACCCTGCGCCGCGATCCGATCATGCAACAGCTTTTGCAGGTTGATGCTCAGGACGTACCAACCGTGCTCGCGTAGGTCGTCGTTGAGCCTGACGACTTCTCGACGCAACTTGAATTCATCAGCGGGGTCGTAGCAAACGATGGCAAAGCGATAGTTGCGCATTGTGCTGATGCGTGGTCCGTCTGCCTGGATCAGATCACTCTTCAGATCGGCGATCACATCCGAAAGCGACGATTGCTCGAATAGCGGCATGCTCATGTCGTCACCGTCTCAGCACTTGAACCACTGAACAGACCGGCACTCTGCGCCCATTGCTTCACCGAATCGTGTGGCCAATCGAAGTGAATCAGATCGCCTTGCCGAGAAAAACCTAGCTCTCGGATTCCACGGAGCCGACGGATCGCTTCATCCTTATCCAGTCCGACCGATGCCAAGTACGGATTGCACACTGCGGTTCCCTCGTATTGGATCTCGCGCAACAGGTACATGAGATAGGTGAGTGCAAGGTCGCTGACCAGAGGGAACTGAATTGGACGTGGATTGCGGTTAGATCCGATGATCCCTGCGGAGAGGGCGCAGGTCAGCATCTTGCTCGCGATCTTGTTGCGTGTGGGGATTTGCCAACGATCGGGAACGGTCAGTTCGATCCAGCGGCTGACCATGTCGTTGTCTACATTGCCGGCGGGAGCATAGTACCGTTCGACCAGATACTCGCCGGTGAATTTTCTGTAGATGGGGTCAGCAAGCTGGGTGTGCCAATGGCAAATGAGCGATCGGTCACTCAGCTCCATCGGACGCCATTTCCCAAGCACTTCCAAGGCGAAGGGATACGCATCGTATCGGTGCCGCATGTCTGCGATCAAACGCTCGACTCTCAGGAGCGTCTTTGAGCCAAAAGCGGACGCCTCGAAAGCCTGCTCTTTCGACACGGGACCGTCTGCGGACGCACACAGATGCCAGTACGAACGCGATGGATCGATTTCGAGGGTGCATTTCATCATGCGTGTATGCGGATGCGTTTCCTCCTTGTACTGCATCTCTACGTATCTCTCCTGAAGTGCGGCATCGGATAGCTGTCAGCGATTGGAGACAGCCCCGCGACCAGACGACTGGTCAACTCGCCGAGTTTCTGAGGTGGCTTGCCCTTCAGTCGGCGGCCCGCAGGAACATCGGTGAACGACTCCCTACCGGATTCACCAGCCCAAGCCGCGAAAGAGTCACGACTCCATCCACCCGAAACGATCGCACCCAACACAGGCAACGCTTCGCAAGGATCCGTGCCCGCCAGCTTCAACTGCCGCAGCCGGTCCTCGACCTTCTCGTCGATTACGAATCCCAAAGAGAAGAGCGTTAACAAACGGTCAGGATCGTGATCCTTGGCACGGACGGAAGCATCGTGCAATCGTGCGGCTTCTCGAACAGATTGAAACTGGACCCATCGCCACGTATTGGGCAGCAGCTCCTGCAACTCATATTCAGCGGCATCGCCAACCAAGTCCGTACGCCACCACGCCAATCGCTTCGTTGTCGGATCATCGCTGGATCCGGACTCACCAGCCCATGCAACGATCAGTTGGGCGGTCAGCAGCGAATCAATCTCGGCGGCAAGCGGAGCCGACGAAAGGACTGATGTTAACGTTGTGTTTGCTTCGCTCACCGAAGTATCCTCCCTCACCGCATATTGACCCAGAAGTGACGACAGCTTAGGCTTCCGGCGTGCGTGCCACAATCAGGGGCACAAAGGAACCACTCGATAGCGAGCGATGCGATGCAGTTCGGGGAAAGAGTCAGACAGCTGCGTTTTCAGCATGATTTAACGCAGCAACATCTTGCAGATCGCATGAATGTCAGCGTCTCCTACATCAGCAAAGTGGAGAACGGAAAGCTGCACTTCGGCGACTACCCGTCGGAGAAATTCATTCACCGCTTGGCGGACGAACTAAAGGCCGACGAGGATGAGTTGCTGCTCCTGGCCGACAAGGTGCCGGCGGCAATTCGCAAAAGAATTCAGCAACGCCCAGAATTGTTCCGGAAGTTGGCGAAGCTAGACCGAAAGTCGCTGGATGCAGTGGAGTTGGCGTTGGATGCGGCGAAGTAGCGATCGGTTTTTCAGTTCAGCAAGTCTGTTGACCGGCAGAACTTCCCCGCCGCCAACAGCGTCTCGAAAACCAAAAGTAGGAATAGCTGCATAGCACACGCGAGCAACGAAACGATGAATGACAACAGGAATTTTCAGCATCAAGATTTCACCGACGGCGATACTCCTATCCATCAACTTGACGATGATGTGTTGGGTCGTGGGCGATTTTGCATTTCATTGGCCAACGTTATTCGTGACTGGCGAGATAAAACTGGCCTTGTCATTGGGCTTCTTGGAGTCTGGGGATCCGGGAAGACATCGGTCAAGAATTTGGTCGTCGAGCTACTAGAAAGGCACAATCCACCGTTAACGGTCATCGAGTTCAACCCTTGGTCGTGGTCTCGGAGTTGAGAACGATTTGGAAATCAGCTTTCGACAAGTATGAGCACGAGCAGGAATAGCTGTTCCGCAGCAATTAAGGGCAGCGGTCGCTTTTGATCGTTTGTCGCAGGGCTAGCAAATTAACACTCGATTGAGGCACTTGTTTTGGAACCGAGTCTTGGATGGACGTTGTTGTCTCGCGATGCTTTGCGGCGGGCGGAGACGCAGCTTCGCACGGACGTGCAGGGCGTTCGTGACGAGATCGGGTTCTTGGGTTTACACCAGGCGTATGCGGATCGCTTCTTTCCGGGAACGTCTGTGCTGCATACTCGGTTACGGTACGTGCTGTTTGTGCCGTGGATCTATCAATCGTTGACGGAAGCGGGGATTCGCGAACGGGTTCCTGAGGCGGTTGGCCGAGCCGAGATTGATCTTGTCGATCAGCTTCGCAAGTCGGGCGAGAATGGAATCATCGGGAAAGAGAACTTTCCGAAGACGACGACTCAGCCGCCTTGTCTGGTGTATTGGTCCGTGCTGGGCAATTGGCGGGTGCTGCGACCACTAGCGGATGGCTCGTACCCGTCACGCAGCGTCGTGCATCGGCGGTTGGGTCGGACGTCATCGCAGTTGTCGTTGAAGGACGATGACAAGCAGTTGATGCAAGAGGATGCGCCGCTGTTTGCTTCGTTGCCGAAACCGCCAAAGGCTTGGGGGAAGACTTCCGAGCCGCTCGATTTCCGTTTACTCGGCCGGGAACGGAAGTTTCTGACCAACCTGTTAATGGCGGTTCGGCGACCTGACTCGGCAGAGCGTTCATTGCTGTCGCTATTGGTGGAGGCTAACGTCGTCTTGGACCCCAAATCGGAGATGTGGTCCGACGACGTGCGGAGTGTCGCCGATGACGCGGACCGAGCGGCTCTGGAGCGTTCGCAACAGGTGGCCGCGATGTCGGCGATCGGTCGCGGTGTGTATGCCGCGTTGGTGGAACAGACGCGAGCCGTCGATGATGGCGTCGAGACGGCAACGAAGAATCGTGACGCGATGGAGTTCTTGATTGAGAAGTACGGCAGTGATGCGTTGCGATTGAAGGTGGAGGACGTTCGGCTGGATGCGGAAAAGATCGACGTTCGGATTTTGGAGGTGCTCGATCGGACGCAGGCGTGGCTTCGTCGCGGTGAACAAGATCTTTCGGACTTGTTCCAGATCTATTGCGATGCGGAAGTGAAGAGGAAGGGCACGCGTGCTCGTTTGCCTCGGACGTTGCTTGCACGCGAAAAACGACTGGAGTGGTCTGCGGAGGAACACCCCGCGGCCCAGCCGCTGCATTACCGATGGAGTATCGCTCGCGGTTTCTTAAGAGACCTGTTTGCTGAGGATCACGGTGACGACGATGAGTGATCGTGAAACGGCGAGTAAGCAATGGCCTGGTGCATCGTATTTGGATGCATTGCGACCGAACTTGGGTTGGCATGTTGAGTACGCGTTGCTGGCTAGCTATTCCGCGGACATGATCGCGGTCGTGGCAGCGATGATGGCGTTGGCTGGCTTGGATGACGATCGAGGGAGTGGAAGCAAGGTTGACTTCGCCAATGCGATCGAGCGGCTCGGTGGCAAGTTCCGACTGGTCGCTCAATCGGGGCGTTTGATCTCGCCTCGGAAGGCTCCCAAGATCCTGGGGCTGCTCGATCAGTTCATCCGCACCGTCTCGTTCGATGAAAAGGATCTGTCGTGGCATCCCAAGATCGCACTGGTGAAGACGCAGTCCGATTTGAGCGACGATGTTGAGTGGCGGCTATGGATCGGCAGCCGCAACTTGACACGGGACATGTCGTGGGATGTTGGACTGACGCTGGTCGGACGTCTCGCTGACTCATCGAACGGGCCCGCGGGCGATCGACCAATCGACGGTTTGATTGAACTGGCGAAATCGCTGGCGTTACGAGCCGAACTTAAAGGCGTGTCACCAAAGTTCATCGCTGACGAGTTAGGCGATGTTCATTGGCGTTGTCCGAACGGTTGCGATGTGGAGTCGATCCGGTTGCATGACGACGGGGGCACCAGAAGTTTGCCGCAGCCGCCGGCGGGATTAAATCGGCTATTGGTGATCAGTCCGTTTCTCGATGGAACAACGATCAAGACATTGTCCAAATGGGGAACAAACGAAACGGAAAGGATGCTGCTTTCCAGCAAGATAGAGCTGTTGAAGTTGGCGAGCCAAGCGCAAGAGCCACTCAACGGTTTTCAAGACCTGTTGATGATGGCGTCTCCGGATCTTGATGACGCGGCGTCCCCCTACGAGGCCGACGAGACCGGTGAATCCGAAGACGAAGAGCCGGAGCCTCGTGGCCTGCATGCCAAGATCATCATTGCAGAGCATGCCTTGGGAACGACGATGTGGACCGGCAGTGCCAATGCGACCTTGCGCGGCTGGTCGGGTCCGAACGCCGAGGTGATTGCTCGTGCCGCAATCACGCCCGGAGTGCTAGCTGGCGTGTGGGCGTTCGTGCGACAGTCGGCGACCACTGTCCAGGCATCCCAACTGAACGAGCCGCCGGAGACTGATGAGAGTCAAGAACGTTTGGATCAAGCGAGGTCGGAAGTGGCCGCGTCATGGAGCGTGACCCAAGCGATTCAAACCGATGTTCCTGTGCTCAGCGCCGATGCTGACCCAAATCCAATGCAGGGCGACATTCAACTGGAGGTTGCTCCTATCAGCGGGCCATGGGTCGTCTGGACGCGTGGTGAAACACAATTGTCATTGCCAAGAATTACACCTGGCGATGCGACTGAATTGATCGCGTGCCGATTGTCGTTGGGCGATCTGCAAACGGCTTGGCTTCAGCGATGCCCTCTTGATCCGCCTCCCGGTATTGAGCGTGACGAACAAGCATTGGCAAGATACTTGGATCCAAAAACATTCTTCCAATCCGTGCGTGGTCTGCTGGCCGGTGCGACTCCCGGTGACGGCGGAGGCCGTTGGGATGGCACGGCTAAGGTTGCGGCGTATGCGCGGTCGCAGGGGCCGGCATGGTGGTCGCCAACGCTGGAGGAAATCCTGAAAGCGTGGGGACGCGATCCGTCCAGTTTGTCGGAGGTGGATCGCAAGGTGAGCTATTACCTGAATCTTTATCGGCAGCGCAACGATTCTGAAATCACGGACGATGAAAAAGCGATCGTTGCTGATTTCGAGAAAGTCTGGTCGATCGTACGCGCCGAACTGGTGGCGAAGCTATGACCGCCGGCTCTGCTCAATCTGACGCCAAGCCGTTTCAGCAGGCGACGGTCAAGGCGGTGTTAAAATCGTTTGGCAGCAAGCGTGCGTGCCGGCGTTTCTTGGTCGCTGACGAGGTTGGGCTTGGAAAAACAATCGTCGCTCGCGAGGTGATTCGAGGGCTGATGGACAAGCTGAATCGACCGCTGAAGGTCGTCTACGTTTGCAGCAACTTAGCAATCCGAGGTCAGAATCAATCGAGCCTTTTAAAAGTTCTGCCGAAGGAAGAACGCGACCGAGCGTGCTGTCGGATCGATCGACTGGCTTTGATCACCGATGTCGACGAGCCAACACACCCTCGGCTGCATCTTTATTCTCTCACGCCGGACACGTCCGTGCCGATGCGGAAGAATCGGCGTCGGGATGGTCGCAAGGAAGAACGTGCGTTGGTTCATGCGTTGGTCGAGAACTTGTGGCCTGGCTTGTTCGACGAGGAAGCTTGGGGGCACGACGTCTTTCAGCAAGGGGCGCACACCTATTGGGACTTGGCCGTCGAGCAACAACGTGATGCGGCGTCGAATCACCGTCTTCAACAGGCGTTCCTCGCGTCGGTCCGCAAAGAGTTTGGACTGCTGCCGCGACAGAAGTTGATTCCACGTCTGCGCGAGATCGACGATGCCAATCCCGCACTCGCCTTGATCGCCCACATGCGAAATGCGTTGGCGGCGAGCACGGTCGAACGGATCTGCCCCGATTTGGTGATCTTCGATGAGTTTCAACGCTTTCGAGATCTGTTGAAGCCCGATTTGCCGGAGACCGAACGGCGAGTGATCGGCCAGCTTCGCGGGGATGACGTTAACGTTCCGCCCGCATTGCTGATGTTGTCGGCGACGCCTTATCAGTTGTTCTCGCGGCGGTGGGAAGAAGAGTCCGGCACATCGCATCGCAGCCAGTTCTTTGAATTGATCGAGTTCTTGTACGGCAACCAACGCCAGGCCAAGAAGAAGCGATCGGAATGTGAGGATGCGTTTCAGGTTTTGGAAAGTGAACTGCGCAAGGGTGAAACGACATCGGATCGGGCCAGCCAAGCTCGCACAGATGTCGAACGTTTGCTGCGTCCCGTCATGGCCCGCACCGAACGCGCTTCACACCCCGATGGCTGGACCGACTTCACCACCGTGCCAGTCGCCGCGCCCATTCAAAGCGACGACTTGCGATTGTTCAGCCACTTGAGCGATAGCTTCGCCAGCAAACATCGCTCGTCGGCGGTCGACTACTGGACGTCGATCCCGCTTCCGATGCAAACAATGGGGCGGCATTATCTGACGTGGCGAGAAGCGACTTCGGCGACTCGCCGCGGTGCGTTTCATTTCACCGAAGAAATGCGAGATCGCTTCAAGCTCCCCGCCGACTGGCCGCATCCACGGATGCGTGCACTCGAGGAAATGATCACCGCCGACGAATTGGCGACGCCGTGGTTGGCACCGTCGCGGTCGTGGTGGCCGCTGGCGGGGCGATGGACAGAAGGGAAGAACACGCGACCGCGGAAGGCTCTCGTGTTCAGTCGATTCCAAGCAGTACCCCAAGCCATTGCTTCGATGCTCAGTTACGGCGTCGAAGCATCCACGATCGCCAAAGACAGCAAGTCATACGCCGATGCCAACAAACAACGCGCCTTCACCGCCGGACCGAAACGGCACGCAACCCTTGGTCTTTTTCACCCCTCACCGTTTCTGGTCGAAAACACCGATCCCATTGCCGAACCGGTGTCAGCCATCGGCGAGGCAAGGCGGTCGGTGCGTCGACAACTGAAAGACGCCTTGAAGGATTTGGGCGTGACCGTGACGCGAAAGTCACGTTCCCGACCACTTTGGAAACTGCTCGCTCAGCTCGATTATCTGTCCGATCATTCCTGGTGGACCATCAACGCGTGGCTGCAAATGCAAAGCGTCACTTCGAAAGCGGACTCCGACGACGCGGGCCTCGGCAAGTTGATTACCGATTGGGACGCGGCCGGTGAAGAACCGCTGAGCGAAATCCCCCGCACGCTTTTCGATGGCCTCGTCGACCACGCGCTCAGCTCGCCGGGTGTGATCGTCGGACGAGCGTTGCGTCGCCATTGGCCCGACGCTGTCACGCAGAAAGGCTTCGCTGATACCTTGAACGCCTCGTGGCGTGGTTTGCGAACCTATTTGGACCAGCGATGGTTCGTTCAATCGCTCAGCCGCAAAAACGAGGACTATCCCGATGCGGTCAAACAAGCCGTTTTAGACGGAAACCTCGAAGCCGTGCTCGACGAGCACCTGTGGATCACATCGAAGCTAAGAAACATTGACGGAGCTGAGCTCGCTACCGAATTACGAGAGGGCATGACCGTCCGCAGTGGCAGTTTCAACCTGCATCCCATCGAAGGTGATCGCGACGCCACATTCCAGCTTCGATGTCATGCCGCGTTACCGTTCACTCAGCAACGCAGCGCATCATCAGACGGCAGGGGCGACAAAACCGACAAGCCATTGCGAACCGACGACCTACGTCGCGCTTTCAACACGCCGTTCTGGCCATATGTCCTGGCAACCACATCCGTCGGCCAAGAAGGCCTCGACTTCCACGCCTGGTGCGATCGCTTGGTTCACTGGGATCTCTGTCGCAACCCCGCGGACCTTGAGCAGAGAGAAGGCCGCATCCAACGCTTCGGCGGTTCCGCCATACGACGAGCCATCGTCGCCAACGTCACCGACCCACCAATCCAAACCTCCGGCCTACATCAAAGCCCCTGGTCCAACATCGCAAAGCAAGCCGACGAACAACTGAGCGACGAATCCGGCCTTGCACCGTGGTGGGTCTGCGCCGGCGGCAACATCGAGCGATTCATCTTCGAGGTTCCCACCAGCGAGCAAAACCACTGGCTCCACTGGATGAAAGAGCAACGCCTGCTTTACCGCCTAGCTCTCGGCCAACCCAACCAGGAAGACCTCCTCGAAGTCCTCGCCAGCAAAACCACAACCAGCCCCGACGATCTTCGTAAAGCGGTGATCAATTTGTCACCGTGGTTCAGCAGTTAGCAGCGGCACGCGGCGACATATTTGCTGCAAGGATACGCCCCGTTAAGCTAATCGACAGTTCAAACCACCAGATATCGCCAGCCGCAGCCGCCGCTGAGCCACGGTCGCTACAGTTCACAATTTTGATTCACGTTGGCGCGGAACTGTGGTAGCCGACCTTCCACACTGTACCAATCGTTGAGAGCGTTCGGAGATCGACTCTTCCTGTTCGGTAGCACAACGCAACGAGGTTGCTGCAGTGCAAGTGCGATCCTCAGCGGTTCTCGTTGCTTCTGCTTGGCCGTAGCAACCTCGCAGTCGTCGTCGTGGTTGCCACCGCAAAAAATCATGCCTGATGGCAAATTGCTGTCGATGGCGGCCCAGACGCGACCCTGCCCCAACGGCAACTTACCCACAGCCTCCGCCCTCACGTTTTTCGCCAAGCTCGAGACGACGCGACTCAAACTAAAGCGACACCGCTTCCCCGTGGGCGAGCACGGGCCAATCTGTGCGAAACAGCCCGACAAGTTTGCCCGCATCAAGTTGCTGACAGTCGCTTACGCCCACCGAGCCACGCGACTGATCGAAGAAGAGAACGAACGCCGCGGTGCGACCAAGCCACTCCGATATCCCAAACGCCCGTTCATAAAACTAGCCCTCATCGCCAACGGCAATAGATGGACGCCGCGTAGATCGAACTCAGACTCGGGTTAAGGGAACCGTCGTATGATTTTAACAGACGTAGCGACGAGGCCCACCGGTTTAGATATCGGAACATTGTTCCTGCATGCGCAATCCATCTTGAACATTGGACGCGGCTTGCTGTTGCTTTTTGTGGTTCTCGTTTACGAGTTCCGCCGTGCTGCCTCTCGGTGCTCATGAACAACGCACCGTGGGGATGCTCCCTTCTTCGCCGCCAGGCAGATCGAATCGCGGGGTAAAATCCGGATTTTAAACCGCCGGTTGCAGGCGACCGCCTGCCGAGACGGACGTGCCCCGGACTGCCGAACAGTGACGGATCGATTCCTGGATTCCGTCATGCGTATCGATTTGCGGTCCATCCGCTGGTCACGTGATGAAAAAGCCAACTTGCTGGTTGGACTGGCCGCCTGACTTGCGGATAGCTGTCGCGTTGAACTTTGCCTTTGCCTTTGCCTTTGCACTGCGGACTGCGTGCCGAGTAACGCAGCAACAGCGACGATGCTGTCGAGTCTATCGCGTAGTAGCTACGAGACTCTGGTCGTGAAGGGAACAACGGGCTACTCTCTTCTAGCGGGTGCTTTGTTCGAGAACCGTCGCCAGACCGTGGATGGAACGATCTGGTTGGCCCGACGCACTGACTGATCTATCATTGAATCAGGCACACACCCAGTGGAAATGACCAGGAAGACCGATGATCGCGATTAACAAATCCCCAGAACCTCGCAAACGCCCCGATCCGCCATGGCCGATCGATGCCCACGCCAGTATTTTTGTGGAAGTCCTCCAAGCCTCCGGTCAGCGTTTTTTGCATCCGTCGACCGTGCAACTACCTAGCCCGGATCCGTTCAGCTCTGGCGTTAGCCATCCTGATCCCAATTCGCCCTTCACTTCACCGGGACTGGGAACGGAGCCGACCTCCGAACTGACGTATTCCCTGTTTCTCAATCTCGAACTTGGCAACCTGAACCCCTTTCCAATCGCTTTTGAAACCGTGGTGATTCATTTTGATGACGGACCGGTACCACGAAACGAATCGGATGCGATTGAACAAACAACCATCTTCACCGAGAGCGGAAAGATCGTTTCCAACTTTTCGTATTCACGTGTGAATTTTAGGAAGTCTCCGTCCGGAGAAACGCCACTAGCGTTTCAGATCGAGAACCGAGGCAACATCAGTCTGCCCGCTTTTGCGTTGGGAGCCGCTCGTGAGATTGAGAAGCGATATGCCACGCGAGTCATTCTCCAGCTCTTTCATCAAGAGGTGGCCGTTTCGCGGCCAGTCGTTGCCGGCATTCCGCACGAAGCTCCAATGCCCGTGCATGACCCGGTGCAACACGGCATCTCGCCATTCAAAGGACTCCCGATTCGCTTTACACAGTACTGAATACCAGCTCAGGCTGCTGGTCAGCATGCAGGTACCGGGTTAGCCGGCCCATCGAGAGTCTAATGTCACTGAATTCATGAACAAAGTCTCAAAACGCGAAGCTACTACCGGATGCATCCTGGGAACCGCGGTGGGCGATGCGTTGGGGCTGCCCTACGAAGGTGTCTCACCGCAAAGAGCACCGCGATTGCTTGGTCCGCCCGATCGCTACCGATTCCTGTTGGGTCGCGGCATGATTTCCGACGACACCGAACACACTTGCATGGTGGCCCAGTCGCTGATTGAAGCTCGCGGCGACGTTGACGTCTTTACCAAGCGTTTCGCAAGTCGGTTACGGTGGTGGATCTTGGCACTGCCGGCGGGCGTTGGCAAAGCGACCGCTCGTTCGGGGATGAAATTGTGGTAAGGCGCAAAGCCACGAAATGCCGGTGTCTTCTCCGCAGGCAACGGGCCAGCGATGCGAGCGGCCATTTTCGGTGCGGCGATTGACGATGTGACGTCGATGCTTGAAATGGTGCGAGCATCCTCGCGGCTGACGCACAGCGATCCGAAAGCGGCATACGGAGCGATCGCCGTGGCATTGGCAGCGAAGCACTCTCGCGATCTCGAAACCGTTGATGCGAACCTGTGGCTCGATCAAGTTGTCGATGCAGTCGGTGACGATGGAGTCGAATTGACCGATCTGCTTCGCAAAGCGGTCCAGAGCATCCAGGCTGGAGAAACCACACCCGACTTTGCGCAAGCCATGGGGCTGGCCAAAGGTGTCACCGGATACACCTATCACACCGTTCCAGTCGCGATCCATGCTTGGCTCTCGCACCCGAAGGACTTTCGCCAAGCCGTCACCACGATCATCCGCTGCGGCGGCGATGCCGATACGACCGCCGCGATCGTTGGCGGCATTGTTGGTACTGGCGTCGGTGGTGAGGGTGTTCCCGAAGAGTGGATTGATGGCCTATGGGAATGGCCACGCAGCGTGGCATGGATGCGTTCGCTCGGCGAATCGTTGGCTGACTCAATCGATGAGAAACCGATCACCGTCACGAAGGCTCCCTCCATCAATCCTCTCGGCGTCCTCGTTCGCAATCTGCTGTTCCTTCTCGTCGTCCTCTTTCACGGTTTCCGCCGGCTTGTTCCGCCATATTGATGCCCACTGAATCAAAAATCGTCGACCGTGACGAAATCGAAGCAAAACTCCGCCTGCACGTCGATCGACTTGCGGGGCTGATCGGCCCACGCACGTTGAAGAAGCCCAAGACGATTCAAGCGACCATTGGCTACATTGAAGGTCAGTGGACCGAGATGGGGTATACGAATGAACGTGAGTACTACGATGCGCTCGGTGACGAAGCCACCAACCTGATCGTCGAGCGTCCCGGAACCAAGCGGTCCGGCGAGATCGTGTTGCTGGGAGCCCACTACGACACCGTCTATTCAACGCCCGGCGCCGACGACAACGCTTCGGCAGTGGCGGTCATGTTGGAAGTCAGCCGTCTCCTGCGCCAACACACCGGTCGGCGAACCGCACGCTATGTCGCGTTCGCCTGCGAAGAGCCACCGTACTTCAACGTCGATGCGATGGGCAGTCAACACCACGCCCGCGAGTCATGCCGCCGCGGTGATAACATCGTCGGAATGCTGTGCCTAGAAATGGTCGGCTATTACTGCCTAACAAAAGGCTCGCAAGCCATCCCGCCAGTGATCCCGAAATGGTTGCACCGTTTCTTCCCCCAACGCGGCGACTTCCTCGCGGCAGTTGGCAACATGCCGTCATGGAAGCTGAATTGGCAATTTCGCCGCGGTTTCAAACGAGGAACACGGCGGATGCCCTTGTTCTCAATCTGTCTGCCCGAAAAGATCAACGAGATTCGGCTCAGTGACAACAGTTCGTTCTGGGACCAAGGCTACCCAGCATTGATGCTTACCGACACCAGCTACCTGCGCAACCCGAACTATCACCAAGCGAGCGACACTCCGGACACGCTCGACTACCCCCGCATGACCGAAGTCACCCTCGGAGTTGCCTCGGCCATGCGACGCCTGCTTGGGTAGCAAAGCTCACTCGTGTGCAGACGGACATTCCGCCGACCTGGTCGCATTGAGTTCGATGAAGCCTTTCCATTGGTCCGGCACGTCAGCTTTTTCGACGCGGCCCGGCACAGTCGTATCCAAGTCAGTCGCAGTGTTTCGTTGTGGCGACTATCAGAGACTGCCACTCAGACCGTTCGGCTGCAAGTATCTGCCCGGTTCAAGGTGTGCTGGTAGCCATCGGGATTGAGCGGATTGCCCTGTCCGAGCCCGTAACGATGAGCGAGCTTTTCGATGGCTGCTTTGTGAGCACCGTAGCGACTTTTGGCCCACAGCGGATGAGTTGCATCGAGTGGTCGATCGTCAAGAACTTGATCATGGACGGCGCACGTCGCGAACGCGATGAAACGGCCGGCTCCCGCTGAGCGTGTGGCTCCAATCAGCTTCAGTGTGCCCACGACGTTTTTCTGGACGAAGTTAATGATGTCGCCGTCGTCTCCACCAAAACCGGCCCCAGGACGGCAAAGCGGCATGGACAACCGCGTCGCAGCCTCTGACGAGCGTCCTAGTGCTCTCAGTTTCACCCAGGTCACGTTCGATCCGCTCGACTTCATCCATGTTGCCAAAACCGCTTGTGTCGCTCGACGAGCGTTGTCAGCAGCGTAATGGGCGACCAAGGCTTCCGAGCGTGTTTCACCAGCATCTGGATCACGTCGCACGAACAGGGTGAAGCGGTCCGCAAGATCGGTCAACTCTGTCACGAATGTGGCTGGAGTCTGGCAACTTGGAACATCGGCTCAAGATTGCAGCTCAGTGTTCAAACGGTCGAGGAACCGGTCAACGATCTCCTCGCTGCGATCAATACGGCGGGTGCGATGGTCGATGAGCAAAACACTTCCATCTTGGTACTAGAGAACCTTCATCGCTTCCTGCAGTCGACCGAGATGATTCAAGCCGTTGCACGGCAAGTTTTTGATAGTAAAGAAATCCTTCGCGCCACCTGCGACGAGACTTGGCACATCCTCCGGAAAGCAGATACCAGATGAAAGGCTCGAAAGAAAGACAACAACACCATGCCTCGTAGCAGCACTAACGAGAAAGTTTGCTCTAGAAACGCTCTGCCGTGTTGGTAACGAATTGGCATATTACTTTCTATGTTGTAGAATAGCGACTAGTCAAAGTAATTTGGCTGTCCCGGTCGAGCTTTATTTGTCTCAGCAACCTATCGCATATATATTCTGGAAATCGAATGTCAGAAGCAACCATCAAAGTAAAACTTTCGCTTGGCCAGCGAAAAGTCATTTGTTTACTGATGACCACACTGTATTTTCGTCTCATGCTTATCACGCCCAGCCCGAGGGTGATTATGTTTTCCCTTCGAGAGTTGGTGGAGATTCACCGGAGAGCTATTGAAGCCAGGGACCAATTGGAATGTGGCAATCTCCGCAAAATCCTGTCCCGTATCGGAGACATTGTTGGCGAAGCGATCAAAAAGGAAAAAGCAATCGACTCGCCATCAGTTTAATGTCTTCAAATGAACGGACGAGCAGCGGTGCTTGTTCAACTGGTGGTTGCTCTGACGTATCTGTTTCCACCACCAGCGAGTGGTCATTGAGGACGTATACCCATCCAGCTCCTGAGTATCATCGTAGCCGTTCACCAGAACCATTGTAGACGCGGGTTCTAGACTACTGGGTTTACTTTGCTTCCCAATGGAGAACCCCATGAATCGAGCCGAAACCGCGAAGCTTTGGACAGAGCGTCTGCAACGATTCGAACAAGCTCAGACGACGGTCGCTCAGTTCTGTGATGCCGAAGGTGTTTCGCAGCCTTCGTTCTACTACTGGAAACGCAAGCTGCGGGCGACACAAGATCCGAAAGCCTCCGCCGTGGCCAAGTTCGTGCCCGTCTCGTTCCATGACACACCGGATCGCCCCGCGCCCGCAGCCGATCACGTGATCGCGACGATTGAACTTCCCGGTGGCATCCGCATTCGTGTCGAAGTGCCAGCTGATTCTCAGCCGAAGCCGCCTCGCAAGAGCGACCGCAAGTTCCCTGACCACTTGCCGCGGATCGTTGACCTTCCCGAAGATCGACGCGAGGGCTTGAAGCTGATCGGCTATGACGAGATCGAAACGCTCGAGTGGATCCGGCCCGAGCTTCGTGTACGCGTCAATAAGTACGCCAAATACGTTCAGCCGGTTGAAAAGAATCGTGTCGACGATGAGCCGTCCATTGTCAGCCCCGAGCGTCCTACCGGACTGGTCGCTGGCGATTGCTTCGATCGGTGCCGAAGTCATTGCCTGGAAACGCTTCTATCACCTGCCGTTTTACCGCCAGCAAGACCTGTTCGCCGGCAGCGGCTGGACGCCTAGTCGCAGCACGCTGGGGAATATCGAAACCTCTGTCGAGTTCGCGCTACGCCCACTGGCTGAACGCCTGCGGCCGTCTCTCAAGACAGACGCTTGCGTGGGCTGTGATGACACTGGCGTGGTGCTGATCATGCCCCAGGCGATTCCCGGCTTGTCGAATCATCCACGTGCTGAGCGAATCGGCGAGGTGCTTGAAAAGGCGATCGCCTCTGGCAAGCCAAGCAAAACATGTGGGGTTACTACGCCTCCCGTCTTTCCAGTGGTCGCGTTCGACTTCACGGTCAGTCGTCACCGTGACGGACCGGATGATGTGCTGGCGGATTGCGAAGGAACGCTGATCGGCGACTGCTGGTCAGGTTTTCCAAAGATCGATGTTCGCAGCGACTCGCGAATCACCTTTGCAGCGTGCTGGGCGCATGAACGAGCGACGAACTTGATGACGATCATCGGGACCGCGATCCGCAATGACTTGGATGTTCACGCGTATTTGGATGATGTGATGCGCCGAACCCTTGCTGGTGAAACCGACTGGTCAGCGCTGAGCCCACCTGCCGGGAGAGACTCGAACCCGGAATCCATCCGCGACTACCGGTAAGACGAACGCCGACAAGCGGCCGACCGTAAGCGAGTCCGACGCGCCCGCCGTCGACGACTTAAAAAATAGCCGTCAATCCACCGGGCCGAATGGTGCGGGTGGACGGTTACGTATCATCAGCATCACGACCGCAGCATTTGCTCCACCGATCGCCGCCAATCAATTCATCGGAGCCGACTCGAACGCTCGACTGAACGACTCGCGGAGCCGATTGTGACCTGGCTGATCTTCAGGGCTGGAAACTGATTCGGTTGGCTCGTTGTCGGAAACCTGAGCGACCGATTTCATCGCCTCGACCATACTCTTCGTAAAGTTGATCGACTTCATTGATGCCAGAGCGTTCAGGGACTTCATATGGCGGTTGAACGCCGACTCGATCTTCTTCAGTCGGTGCTCGCTGATCTGGACGTTGTCTGCGGGACTCTTGGCTTCACGTCCCTCGTGGAAGTAAACCTGAAGCCAGGTCGCGACGGCTTGGTCGACCAGCATCTTTTCGACCACCGTACCGTTCGTCTCGGCCAGCAGTTCTCGCTTGTGCTCAGCCATCTTCAGCAGCAGGCATTCCCGCCAGAAAAGATTTTGTCCGGCAATCAAGTTGATCCACTCAATCTGGGTCTGCGAAGCCAAGTCGCCGCAGGCCCAGACATACTCCGGGTGCTGACGCAAAATCCGTCGCAAGGCTGGAATCGCCGAAGGATCACCCTGACTAGCGGCTTCGCGTAGATCCGCGAATGAAGGCTCATTGTCCTCAGTCGCGGTAGGAACGTTTTCATTGTCGACTTCGTTTGCTTCAATCATCTTTAAGGTTCTCCATCCTCGAGATCGTTGGTTGGCGTATCCGATTGAAAGCATGAGGGAATGAGTCACATCGCTCGTACTGCGAAGGTGCCGTTTGAGCAGCGATTCTGCAGCAGCAGTCTGCTGACGCTCTTCACTTAGTTGGCGTCGGACCGCAGCCTTACGCGCCAACCACTGTGACTCAACTTCAGCCAAAACGCCGGTGCCGATGTACTTTTTGCGGATGCGTCCGTCCGACAGACGCACGCTCCGGTAAAAATACTTCCTGTCGCTGCCTCTGGTTTCCCAGCCCACCTTGTACTACTCTTCAAAAAGCCCCAACAATTAAAATCTGGATATTGGAATTGTAGCGTATTGTTGTCGGCAGGTGAACTCCAACAGCATGATTGCAGAAAACATGAAAAAGACCGAACGAAATGATCCAGTCGAAGCAGCGATCAAAACAATCGAGCAGCGTTACGACATCGGCAAGGACATCCGGAAACAATGCGGCCCGACTTCACTGCCTGGAGTCATTGCTGAACTGGCAAAGAAGTACCGGATCAATCGTGATACCGCTCAAAAGCTACGTGCGATGGCATCGCGGGACACGGGTTACATGAAGAGCGAGCTGAACACTTGGTTCAGGCTGTTCAGGAAAGAAAACCATGCCCTGTCGATCAGCCATTTTGTCAAGCTGGTCAGCGTTCCCAAGGGAAAAGAGCGTGATCGTCTAACTCAGGACGCTCTGACCAACCGTTGGAGCAGTCACCGTCTTCAGAAAGAGATCATCGCCCGCCATGGTCGCCGGCAAGAAGGTGGCCGCAAGCCGACAGTCGTTTCAGGCAAGGCGTTCAAAGCTGAGCTGGAACAAATGCTATGGACGTGGCGTCGTTGGCTAGAACTTCACCTCGAAGCGAACCCGGAGCTGGAGCCCGAACTCACCAAAGAACTCAACTCGCTCAAAAGCAAAATCGTGGAGGTGAACCGATTGATTGCGAAGTGAGTGAGTGTGTGTGGTCCGCTTGGAACTGGCGAGATTGACTCAATCGCCGAGCGATGATTCTCCGCGTCCGCCGCTCGACCTGAGCTGGGCAAATTGTTCAAGCAGTTCCGAGAGTAAAGCTATGCTCCTTCAATCGGCCACTTTATCCGGCTCATCAGCGTCCCCAGAGGCTGAGAGCGTGATCGATTGACCCGTGAACCACTCAAGGGCAAGTGGAGCAGCCACCGGCTTCAAGCGGAGATCATCGCCCGCCATGGTCGCCGTCAGGAAGGTGGCCGCAAGCCCACTGTCATCACGGGTGAAGTGTTCGAGGGCGTACCAAAGCGAACCTTGTGGGCCTGGGACCGATGACTGGAGTTGCACCTGAAAGCGAATCCGACCCTTCGACCGGAGATCAGCAAAGAGCTCAAAGCGATCAAGACGAGGATCGCGAAGGTGAACGGGTTGATTTCAAAGTGAGTGGGTGTGGCTAGGGTGCTTAGGACGTGAATGACTTGGCATTGGTAATTGGTGGCTTCAAGCAGTTTTTGAAGAGCCAGAGCTCGCGACGCATCACGTGGCCTTGCATTGGGCACCAGGCAGTCACCAGAGCGATTCGAGCAATCCCTGTGAAGGCAAATGTTTGTGTTGAGTTGACAACCCAGGCGTTCTCACAGGGCCGCTACCCCAAAACCGTTTTTTTCCCCCATCATCGCGGAATGACGGCAGAGATCTTGAACGCACTGCCATCCGAGCCAGGATTCCATCCATCCGACAATGCCGCACGGATGCAATCTGCAACCAACTGAGGTGTGATAGCGACGGGGCCATCGGAGCACGATGAATCCGGACGCACCCGATTGGTTGTCACGTGAAGGACGCAATGTGGGTCACCAGTGGCTTGGACGGCAAACGTCATTGGCGCGTCAACCTGCTGATCGTACGTAAGACGAGAACGAATGCGCCAGCGGTACGCGACACCGTCAACGGAGATCGCGGTTGAGCCCTTGAGTGGAAATGCCATCGGCTAGTTCTTGAAACGGAACGATTTGCCGACGCCGTTAGTTACCGAAGCGAGAACGCGTAGCATCAGATACAGTTTACCAGCGTGCAAAACCGCTGGCAACAAATTAGGGGCCAGCGGCCAATCAGGGAAGTCAACCGCCGCGACTTTGCTCAATGAGCGTGCAATGAGCATGTATGTGGGACGAACGATGCCATTGCAAAATGGTGGCCAGCGTACTATCAGGCACCCGCGATCAAAGTTCGCCCTTGGTAAGTGACGGTGAACAGCGCCGTGAAGCAAGAGTCGGGGTGCATCATGATGCGTCTGGCGATCATTCGCACACGAGCATTAGAGAAAGATCGAAGATGGCAAAATTTGATTAGTGCCGGTTTGACCATCGCGGCAAGAGCGTTGCCAGCCGAGTCATGCTCGTAGCTTAGGCCCGGAAGCTTGCTTCGGTGCAGGGTTTTACCGCCTTGCGTGGGAGCTGTTTCACCCAAATCGCCGTTGCCCTGAAGCTGGATGAACAAATCATTCGTCAGTACGATGACGAGCACCAGAGAATGGGAGAGTAGCCAGCGTGGTAACGAACACTGAGAAGGCCGTCAGCCGGCCTTGTGCGGCGTATGACGCCGCGTGGGGCCGTGAGGCGGCTCGTGGGGCGATCAGAGCTTGTGAGGCATCAGAACGCCTGCATTGGGCGCCAGGCAGTCACCAGAGCAAATCGAGCAATCCCTGTGAAGGCAATGCTCAGGTTTGAATGGCCGCGCATGGATTAAGCTGGGGACAGACGTTGTGATGATACTCAGCGTCGAGTTTCTTGTCAGGTTCACAGGACTCCGTATCGTCATGTTGACGTGATTCCTCACCGCGGTTCAGGAGTATCGTCAACACTGAATAGTCAAGAAGCGATTTAACGAAACTCAGGCTCAGCGATGAGAACTTGGATTTCAGATGATTCACTCTCTTCGTGAGCGTGGTACGGTTCTCTCATTTTAAACTTTCCTATAACTAAAGACGCTTACTCCTATTACTTTCAGGGACTGCTGAGTCTATATTATAGAAATAAAGGCCTTTAGTTATAGGAAACTTTTTCTGTTGAAAACCGTACCACGAGGGTGAGTTAGCATCGCGTGAACCAAAGGTGACGAGATTAGGAACATCCGGTAACGTGTCGGTTGAAGTCAACACTTCCGTTTTTCTGTTCCCAGGTGTCACGGATGGCGCTTGTATTTGAAAATCAGCTCGACGAAGCCTCCGAGCAGCGTTGCAACGCCTACTTTGCGACTTTGTCCACGAAGGACTAACGGCGGTTTCCGATCCGTGTGGCTCATTTGCCGAGCTATTGCAGAACATACTATCGGATCGAGCGTCGGCTCTTTTGGCTGTAGGCCGAACTTGCTCGGGCCGGTTACTTGATTCTCTCGACACGGTCATTGACCTCATGCGGCAGACGAGCACTCGAACTGGGTTGCGAGCGAACTGAACGTCATTCGCTGTGTATACCAGACCGGACAGGAAATCAGCGACGAGATGAAATCTCAGCGACAAATTGTCCACGATCAAGCTATTCCCGAGTGGAACTACACAACGGTGCTGTGAACCACTCACCTGTTCTTCACGCTATGCTTCTCGAAGTTGCTCTAGCATTTCATCAAGAGATTCCAGCTCGCCTTGGGTAAGCAACGAATTGCCTTTAGGACGCTGCTTCCATGTCTGATGGTATTTGTCTTCATCGTAGTCGTCGACTTCGACGATGGTGGCGAAGTCTTTGTCATGTCTGAGGACCAGTCGATCTAGTTTTGCGGAACCTGAGTTGCTCTTTGTGCACTGAATTGCGAACATACTCTCTTCAGAAGGGGAGCCAAGAACGAAGCAAGCATCGAGCGAGCGTGCAAATGACTTGCATCGGGCCGAGTCATGATGCGAGAGACTGGCCAACGGTGAGGCATGGCAGGCGGTGCCGTTAACTTGATGGGTGATCCAAACCGGACATTGTTCTCGGATGGATAACTCACGACAAAATTTGTCGACGAAGTCTTGAATAAACTCTCGCTCTGACTTTGAGCTTGATTCCCAGGAATAGTTCCAGACGTTGCACACGCCGTCAATGACAATGCCGCCAAGCGGCTTTACTGAGCTGAGTTCACCGACGCGGGCGGCAATCCACTCAGGAAAATCCGTGAATTTACAATTGCGACCGTCAGGGCCGTTTTCATATAGGTCTTCGATGCATATCGGATGCAGCTGACGCGACAGCACTTCAAGTACATGGCAATAACGGTCAATTTCGGAAACAAGCTTGCTTTGTTGACTTGGTAACTCTGAGTGTCTTTCTTGTTCGTAGGGTTGGATGTGGTCAGAAAGGCACCCGAAGTTATCTCTATCGATCTTTGCACTATGGGACAAGACCCTCTGCTTCAGCATGCAAAAATCCGTCTCGATATCGAGCAACACCCAGGGAAAGGAGCAGTGGCACCTGTCCTGGAAAGCTGAGCCGCGGGTAGCCCCATTGCATGCGATCATGCTCGCGAGATGTGTTTTCCCGACGCCAGTTGGGCCTAAAATGCCGTAGACGCCAGTCGGGGCGGTTCCACCGCCGAGCAGTTTGTCGAGAAACGGCACGTAGGTAGATCGAATGTTGTGGATCACGATAGGCTCCCCACCGGAAGGTTTTGAGTGATGAGCCAACGGACCTCCCTTTCGCTCGCGTTGATACCTGCATCCTCAAGCAGTTTTCGCAATATGGTTCTCCCGGGCATTGGCACTTCGGGATAGCCGAACGTGGCCAGAATGGGCCCCGCCGCTTCGAGCAGTCGCTCTCGCGTTTCTTGGGATCTTGAACGAGGCTTGACGCGAGGCCGTGCCGTTCGCGTCTGACACCAATCCCCCCACTTCCGCACTGACTTCTGGGAATGAGTCATGTGAAATCGGGTGTGCCACTGCTGAGGCGAGCAGAGGGTCATTGTTGGCCAGTGGAACAGTCCATGGGGGTTATTCTTTAACTTTACTGTCGGCTCGCTTGAGTTTCGGCACTTGACCATGACAGCCCGGAGTTCCCCGACTTGCCCGGCTTCAATCAAGTCGATGTAGACGCCCGGGGGAGCGACGTAATTTCCCACGCAAAACTGCTTTAACTTCGTAAGCGAGGCGAGGGAATTGGGGATATATGCCATTACCGCGACACGCAGGGCAAGCTCCTCCGTATTCTCGTAGCAAGCTTCGTTCGCCGCCCAAAATTGTTTTTGCTCCAGAACTGGCCCTAGCTGAACCGTCCATAATCCGCCGGTTCCGCCCAGCATCTCTGCTGTTGACTGGAGGGATGATCTCATCGCTGCACGCTCTGATTTGCACAGATCCTCATCAGCGAGTGCGATGCTGCACGTTTGTGACAGGATAACAATGTATCTCGGTTGCTGCTCCTCCAGGCGGCACGCTGCGTCTTGGAAGGCCTCTTCCATCTTTCGTGCGAAGCAGTGAGGGCAGACCCATGGATTTAAGCACACGTTGCAGTTGCGGACGAATCGGTACGTGTGTGGTATTTGGGTGGACGTTTGATAAAGGCTCGTTGGGCAGACCGTCGCACTCGCCGCCGCCCTGTACTCAGGAGTGCTCTTTTCCGTCGTCGCGTGCATCGCGAGCAGGTGACGGCGGCTGAGGTAATCGAAGGCTCGTGCTTCGCGAACGGTGGATTTGTGGTCCTTTCCCGACAATCGATCGTAGGGTTGGAGCAAAAATGAGGGATCGTTTTTCAGAACCTTCCGTTGAGCCCAGTTCCGGCGATCATCGCCTGCAGCCCCCGCAAGCAATTCCCTCTTCATCCAGTCCACAGGACGACGTCCAAGTGCTTTCACATCTTGAACGGCTGCGAGGTACTTGGCTTCCGGGGCGTAGTCGGACTCGTGTTTGCCACAGGACTCACCGAGGGCGTCCTCGTGCTCCTCCACGTGCGGTGTGTGGGTGGGCTTCTTCTGATACTCCGGCATGGCAATTGAACTTTCCTAACGGACAAAGGTGAAGGGACTGGAGACGTTCGGCGTTCCTTGCTCAGCGTCATTTAACACTATTCTTACGAACCTCTTGTGAAACTCCGGATTTTAAAGAGAGTCGATGATCGCGTTCATTTTTTTCGCGTCAATCTTGGCCCGATCCATCACTGCCTTTTTCATGTATTCGCCGACCTGCATCCCCTGCATGTTTGCTGCCGCGGTAACCACAGCGTGTTCATTGATCGAGAGGAACACCTTGAGCTGCTTGGTCTGGCTTTTGCCTTCTGACTTCGCGGTTGGCTCTTTCTTGCTCATCGCACTTTCGTTCCCGTCGCGGCTCGCGACTGTTTAGAGTTGTTAAATCACAAAAGGCCTCCGGGACAAGGGGGACCCTAGGGCCCCATGATACCCAGTGGCCTTTCCCTGTCAACTCAGTGACATGTCGCGGGGCGGTGAAAAGGGACCAGTGATGGACGCTTGAAAGTCCTCCGCATTGTGAGGGGGTTGGCCGATCTACTGTTGGACGTTTTGCACGTTGCGAGACGGAGAGCAGCAGGCTGTGGCCAATCATTTAAGCGTGACGAAATCCAATGCCATCGAGAAGTTGCATCAACAGGGCCAGTCGCAGCGGCAGGTCGCTGAAACGCTCAGCGTCGATCGCAAGACCGTTCGGCGACATCTGGCCGTTGCCAGCACCAGCGATCAAGCCGAGCCGCAGTCAAGCGGTACCACCGCGCCCACCGGCTCAGACGTTACGGCGGATCTGAAATCGGGAGCTACGGTTGCCGCCACTTCGGCCAGCGACAGCGAGCCGTTTCTTGAAATCATCGAAGCCAAATACCACAAGGACTGCACGCCCTGCGGATCTTTCAAGACATGCAAGACGAACATGATTTTCGAGGCAGCTACTGGAGCGTTCGCCGCTTCGTCAAGAAACTCAAGACCGAAAAACCGACCGCGTTTAGACGCATCGAAGTCGAGCCAGGCTGGGAAGCCCAAGTTGACTTCGGCACCGGCGCGCCGGTCAGCGGCAAAGATGGCAAGAATATGCGAACCCATGTGCTGAGTCATTCACGCGAGCGCTACGCCGAGGTCGTCCTTCGTCAGACCACCGATGATTTCCTCACGGCACTGGAGAATGCGTTTTGGCATTTCGGTGGCGTCCCCAAGACCGTCGTCATTGATAACCTTCGCGCCGCCGTAAAAAAGCCAGATTGGTATGACCCTGAACTGGTGCCCAAGTTGCGTGCCTTTGAAAAAGCACTACGGCACAACGATCCTGCCGACGAAGGCCTGCACGCCTCGCCACAAGGGCAAAGTCGAACACGGTGTCGACTACGTTCAGGAGAACGCACTATGAGGCCGACCGTTCAAGTCGCTGATCGAGCTGAACGATTTCCTGGCACACTGGGAATCCACGGTCGCTGGCTTGCGAATTCATGGAACCACTCGCAAGCAAGTCGGTGCACACTTCAGTGCGTCGGAGAAGGACACGATGTTGTCAGTGCGAAGCGATCGCTTCGCCAACTTTACCGAGGCACGACGCAAGGTCAACCGCGACGGTCACGTGGCGATCGACCGCGCGTTCTACAGTGCGCCGCCTGAATATGTTGGCCGCGAAGTTTGGGTGAGGTGGGACGCTCGCACCGTGCGTCTGCTCGACAACGACTTAGAAACCATTGCCGTGTTCGCTCGCAGCGAGCAGGGAAAGTTCAACACCAAGACTCAGCACATCGCCAGCGAGAAGATCAACTCCGTCGAACGTGGTGGTGCGTACTTGCTCAGAGAGGTCGCGTTTATAGGGGGTAATAGCACTCGGTGGAGCCAAGCGATGCTGCGCAGTCGCGGAATCGCCGGACACCGCGTTCTGCAAGGTCTGTTGTCGCTGGCCAACCGGCATCGCTGCGAAGAGATCGAACAAGCGTGCGAGATCGCGTGGCGCCATGGCGACCTCGGACTGCGGACGATTCGCACGTTGATCAAGCGCGGTGGACCGGTTCAGGAACTGATGCCGTTATTGGAGGACCACGAACTGATCCGACCGCTGGCTGATTACGACCAGTTCGTTCACCTTTGTGTGGCATGGCCGAATCGCTGGAGGTGCGTCTTGCCAAGACGACCACTAGTAAGCTCACCCATTTTAGAATTCTTAGAACTGGTGCTGGCCGATGAATCACTGGTGCGGAACGACCGCAAGATCGAGCGTGGTGTTCGTCGCACGGGCTTTCGCGATGTTCGGCGACTCGAGGATTTTGACTTTTCGTTCACTAGCAGTATCGACCGACCGAAGGCGTTTGACTTAGCCAGCCGTCGCTCCTTGTGAGGTGCCAAGGACGTACTGATGTGCGGCCCGCCGTGCACGGGCAAGAGTCATTTGGCGCAGGCGATCGGTCACGCGGTGATCCGCAGCGGTGCGTTGGTTTACTACCGCAGCATCTTTGACGTGGTGCGAGACTTCTTGGACGACGAGGCGATGGGCGGTGAAGAGAAGGTGCTCGCACGATACCTCAAACCGGCCCTTTTGATCATCGACGACATGGGAATGAAGCAGTTGCCGAAGCGCTCGGGCGAATATCTCTTCGAGATCATCATGCGCCGCCACGAGGTTCGTAGCGTGATGATGGCGACGAACCGACCGTGGAGGACTGGGGCAAGTTGATCGGTGATGTCCCCAGCGTCAGCGCGATCCTAGATCGGTTCTTGCAGCCAGCCGAGATCACGAAGATCACCGGTTGTAGCTACCGGCAAAAAATGCCGAGAAAAACTCAAAAGGGACCACAGCGCCCCCTGGCCCGGCATCCGAAGAAATCACTTAGATCAGGCCCAATCGCCTGATCCCGTGCCACCAACTTCAAAACGGACCAGAAGCGCCCCGAGGTGGTCCTTCAACGTCAACTGAATAATTGCGGCAGCTGAAAGAAACTGACCCGCATCAAGAAACCCAGATCCATTGGAGTCAACCTCTGAGGCCAGGCACGGGATCCGCCGATAGTATCCTCAGGACGTATCTGATGATTTCCCGCCAGGCACGGACAGGACAAGAACATGCCCGCGGAACTGCACTCGCGCTCACCAAAGCGGCGGAGTCGGGTTCCTAAAGCCCAACGATCTAGCCTGCGAGCGGATCGTGAGTTGCGAGTGGGTCAGGAACCCCGTCGAAGATCGGCTGAAGCAGCTGACGGTATTCTTTTTGGGCTTCGAAGAGATGAGCCCATGGCCGGTTCGAATAATGCTTGAAGAGCAGCTTGTCGCCCTTGTGGGGAATCCCATGAGCCAGTGCAACGCTGGCGAGAACGGCACGGTTCTGATCGCCGCCCAGCCAATTGCTCATCTGATCCCTGAGCGTGCCGAAGGGGAGCCCGGGAACTGCGTTTTTCCCCTCAGCTTTGTTAACCCGAGAGCACAATCGACTCCATTTATTCGAGAACGAGGACTGGGCGTTGCGGGATGAATCGCGGTAGAGGTTGCTACCGGTGCTCGTCAGCAGCATTCGTTCGGAAGACTTCAGTGGTCGTTTGAGTCGTCGTTCGAGATCAGCTTTCCACCACTGGACCAACTGAACGGTCTCCGGCCACAACCACCACCAACCGACAACGTCAGTCTTGGGTCGGAGAAGCCCACACCAAGAGTCGTTATCGCTGCTGACGATCTCGAGACCTTCCTTCGTCCATGGGTGAGGTTGGTGCAAGGACAGATCTTCCCATTCGACTCGGCCGATCTCGGCCGCACCATGCGAGCAATTCAGGCACCAGATCATTTTCAATCGCTCTGCTGGCAAGGCGTGCTTGTAGAGAAGTTTGAGGTGATCGATGCTGAATGTCTTGAGCTCGATGTCCTGGATGGAACGTCGATCTGAGGATAGGCGCTGGACTTTGGTTTCAATCAAGTCGAAGTCTTCTGGCCGCCTCCAGGCAAACTTGTCGCGAGTGTGCAGCCATTTAAAGAACCGCTTGAGTTCGCCGATGTGACTGGAACAGTGCGTAAACGAGAGTGGCTCGTCTGACCTCAGGTTGATTGGACGGTTTCTCCAGAAGTCAAAGATCTCCTGGCACCGCGTGAAATCTAACATCGCCAGAGGCACATCTGCCTGTCGCTTCGCGAAGTTCTCAATCAGGCCAACCATATGGTGGCCGCTGCCATCGAACTCACCGCCCTTGGTGAAATCAGCGATGCGTTTCTTCGTATATTCTCGGACGGCATCGTGGAATGTGCCCGTGATGAGCGGTATCTTTTCCGCAGGTGGCGTTTGGGAGCGTACCTTGGCGGTGGTGACGATAGCTTCTCTCGCGGCCCGCTCGTGGAACTGAGCCGTTTCGTCAACGTGATGCTGTGACATGGCCCACGACACCGACGGGTAGGCTTCGTTGAGGCGATTGAGCAAATTAAATGCATCCTGCCAGCGTAGTTCGGCTGTTGTTGGCGGATGTGACTCAGCAGGGCTAGAAAACACCTTGGCAAAGTGCCCAAAGCGGTAATCGACCTTGTTGTCGCGGAAGACGGAGTCGAGCAACTCTGGCAATGGCGGAAGTGGAAGTGGCCGAACGCCCTGCTTGATTTGCTCGGCAATCCACAAGGCAAGGGGCGTCCATTGGGCCGTTTTATCACCCGTCGTTACGCCACCGTTTCGTCCGCTAACCCCGAACGCTGACCATTCCCCAGCGGGGGAGTCTGCATTGCTCTCTTGGCTGGCCTCAGCGGCGGCAGTTCGCTGCTTCAGAAATCGCTTCGCCTCAGCCTCTAATGCGAATTCAGGAAGGCTCGCTAATACGACCGGGTCGATGAAGACCTGGCTCAGGCAAAAACACTCATGATCACTCCACAGTTCCCTGAGACGCGTGATGCGAGTCTCGACATCCTGCTGAGTGAGTCCACGCGGTAGCCGCCACCGCTTACCCTGAAGGAAGAAACGCTCACCCTTCGCATCGGTGCCTCGGGTCGATTTCTGACGGCTGTGCCGCCGCGTGATTTTGCCGCTTGATTGGGTAATGGTGACCTCCGGGAACTCTGTCCGCTGACGTCTAATTGGACCCAGAGATCCACCTAATTGGACCTCCGATTGGACCCAATTGACTTGAAACAGCCTCCTTTCGCAAGGTAATTTCCGTAAGTCCATAAAAAAAGCCAACTTGCGACGAATCGCAAATTGGCCAAAGTGGAGGTAGACGGACTTGAACCGACGACATCCTGCTTGCAAAGCAGGCGCTCTCCCAACTGAGCTATACCCCCGAGGTATGGATGAAGATTTGAAACCTCAAGCGTCCAGAACAAATGAACTGGAACAATGATAACGTAACACTTCTTCAATGGGCGTGCCAGAACTCGAATCTGGGACCTCGTCGTTATCAGCGACGCGCTCTAACCAACTGAGCTACACGCCCGTGCGTTTCTGGCGTTGAAACCAGAGGGGTCGAAGTTTAGGAAGTTTTGACGGTTTGTCAAAGCCTCTTAAGGCTCCAATCGGTGCAAATTTCTTAAAAGTTTCCCATCACGCCAGCGTGCCAACGAATCTCGCACGAATATTCTCCTTCGGACTCTGATTCAGCATCACTTGAGTCATTTCGATCGATTAGCGACCGTTCCCTATACGAAGTGTCCGGTTCGAAATGCGAAGCCCCATTGCAAAGCGTTCGATTCATTCAGAACCATCCCATACGGGGAACAGGAACGCCCTAATGACTTCACCCCACATCTTTCATGGACACTCATCAACCGCAGCATATACTACCTATCCTACCAGACCCAACTTCAAGTTTCTCTTCTCACGTCGAATCGACAATGAACATCCGAATCGCCACTGCGGCAGTCATTTTATCGTTGGCTGCCGGATGGGTTCCAGCGTCCGCCTCGCTCGTCACCTACGTTTTTACGGGACAGGCGTCGGCCACGATTGGTGGGAACTACTTCGGCAATTTGGACTACACGATCAATTTTTCGATCGACAGTTCGGCGGTGGATCAACTCCCAGCCGCTGAAGCAGGCGGATTCGGCGGTGGACAGGCCCGACTGACCTTGACGGACCTCAGTGCGATCCCGGTTTCGACGGGAGTTACCAATGCTCTGTCAACGAATGTCACCGGCATCAGGCTTGCAAGGATTCTCCCTGACCAGCAGCTCATTACGCTCGTCAATCCTTCTAATTTCGGCATCGGAGCAATTTCGGGCGCGTGGAATTCGAACGGGCCGCTCGTTACCGTCGACACAATCTCGCCTCTCAATCCAATCTTACTTCCCTCGACCGCGACCAATCAATATAGCGGTCCTTTGGCTTGGAATTTTGGGGGAGGTGTACCGATTGTGAATTTCAATGGCGTCAGTTCATTTATCGCGGGCAACGGCGCCGCGGTCCCCGAGCCCTCGACAATGGTTGCCTGCGCGGTGGGCGTGATTGCCGTTTGCTTGCGTCGACGCAAGAAGAAAAACGCCGCTTGTTGAAGGTTGCTGGCTGTCGTTTGAATCGACCTTCGCACCGCTGCTGTGAGCCCAAGTGCTGAATCGGCACCGCTGCTAACTCGGGCTTTGATTCGGTAAAACGCTGCCACCGGAGACTGACGGCCCCGAGCAGAGAGTTACCGTCCTGTTCGGGACGATGGCCCAATCTTGCCTGATATCGCGATCCCCACACTCAGGGGAGCGAGGCGATCGGATCGTTTGAGAAACAGCCTCGATTGGCATCGAGGATGGAAGGAAATTTGCACAATCCAAAGATGCAGTATGCTCAACGGTTTGGCGGATCCGGCTCGTGACCGGGCGCATTGTGTTTCCCGATGCCTTACGGCATTCGGATCATCTGAAACAGTGTCCAATGTGGCTGAACGCTCTGCGGTCGGCGATAGGACGCTTAGTGCGGGACCCGATGCCTTACGGCATTCGGATCATCGGGTGGTGTCTGCACTCGGCGTGGGCGCCGAGCCGTAGTAGTGCACGTCTTGTTGTGGATAAGGGAACGAGATACCGGTTTGATCGAATTTACGTTTGACTTCCCGGGTAACCTCCGTTTTGACTTGCCACCAGTCACCGGTTTTGGCCCAGGGGCGGCAAACGATGTTGACAGAGGAATCAGCCAGCTCGTGAGTCACGACGACTGGTTTGGGGTCGCGGAGGACGAGATCGTTGGCCGCGAGGATGTCCTTGATGAGGCTCTCGGCCTGCTCAAAATCATCGTCGTAGCCAATGCCAAACTCCATATCGACGCGGCGGGTCGGGTTGGCGGTGATGTTGGTGATCACATTGTTCCAAATTTCGTTATTAGGAACATGAATGGTCTGGTTGTCGAAGGTGCGAAAGGTGGTCGAGACCAGATTCATTTGGGCAATGGTCCCGGTAATGCCACCGGCATTGACCACGTTGCCGACGTCGAAGGGGCGATTGATGAGGATCATCAACCCGCTAGCAAAATTGCTGAGCGTGCCCTGCAGGGCCAATCCGACGACCAAACCTGTGGCCCCGATCGCCGCCAAAACCGGCGTGATATCGACTTCCAAAGCAGTCAGGGCGATGGCGAATCCAACCAACATGACGATGTTCTTGATCATGCTGGCGATCAATCGTTCGGCGAGCTGGCTGAGTTTGAGCCGGCGATCGAGCAACCAGTTGACGATTCCGGCAATCAATTTGGCAATCAAGTAGGTGATAAACAGGGTCAGCAGAAAGCGACCGAGGTTCCACCCCAAGCGCTGACCGCCTTCTTTGGAGGCCAGCCACCCGACGATCCCCGCCCAAGCCGCAGCGGCATCGGACGTATCCAGTTCGATGCCGGAGACCCTGGCGGAATACAAGCGATATTCCTTCACATCGCCACCTTTGGCTTCGAGCGAATCGAGTACCGCTCCCAAGCGATCACTCAGCGCCGTTCGCTGATCCTGCAATTTATTGACGTTCGTCAGCATATTTCGTTTGAGTTCGGTGGCCGATTGAGCCGTCGAGGGTTGGCTGTCGGCCGCAGCATCGGCATCCGAATCGTTTTCAGTGGCCCCCTTCTCGCTGGCGTCCTGGCTACCGGCGTCATCCGCATCGGTTTTGTCCGCATCGGCCTCCGCAGCCGCATCGGCCGCAGCCTTCATAGCCTCTTCGCTGAGTCCCAGATTTTTCTGGGCGGTTGCGGTCACCTCCTGTTCTTCCGCCTGGGCTTCGTCGGTGCCCGTTTTGGTAATCGATTCGGCGACCTCCAATGAATTCTTCGCCGCCTGATCGTCATCGGAGTTCACCGCTTCAATGGCCTTCTTGACACCCATTCGGACGGCCGAAATTTCGCGTGCCTTCGCACGTAGCAACTTGAACCAAGCGTCCGACTCGACCTGCAGCTCCGACTTCGTCAGCGGTTTGAGCATCACCTTCAACTGGTCCAGCGGAATGCTGGGATTGATCGTTGTGTGAGCGGTATACTCGGGCGCCTGGGACTCACCTTGGTCAGCTGCCGGGGCCGATAGGGAGAACAGACCACTGCCGATCACAACAGCCATCATCCACAGGCACTGAGTCCTCACGCTAACATTCTTCATTTCGTTGGCTCCGTTTATAGGTGTCACTAGTCAATCGATGGAGAGCTGCAAGGCTAAGGGAAATACTCATCAATCACAATTGCGACGCCCCTGCTCCGAGGCGTCTTGCTGAGTGGCTGACTTGCCTCATGGCTAGATATGGATGATATTCACGCTTTGCGGGTCATTCGTGACCGACTCGGGGCCCCACCACTCCGGCCCCGAAGTCAGGAACGAGCGGAAAATTACTGTCTGAAGTTATGGTCGAACGCTCCGCGGTCGACCATTCCGACCGCGGAGCGTTCGGCCACTTATTTTCCGCTCGTTCCTTTGCGAGGGCGATGTTTTTCCGAGAACACTTCCACAGAGAGCAGAAATGGCGACTGAACACGATAACTTGAATGACCTGATCATCGGACTCAAACAACAACGCGACCATCTTCGCGTTCGCATGAATTTGGCCGAGATGGAAGCCAAGCAAGAATTCGATCGCTTGTCCGATCAAATCAGCAAGCTGGCAGATCAATACGAACCCGTCCGCAGCGCGGCCTCCGAATCGGCCGGTGGTGTGTTGGCAGCGTTGACATTGGCTGCCGAGGAAATGAAGAGTGGTCTGCAAAAAGTAGTCGAAGCTGTCAAGGAAGCGAAATAGTCGACAATTGAAATAGGCAACTTCACTCTCTGCCCTGCTCCGTGCATTAGGACGGCTCATGATCGATTCATCCACACTGCCACAAATCGTGCGGAATGCCGAACGACTCAACGAAGTCGTCTCCATCCTGCTTCGCTACGGACTCGCTCCGTGGCTGAGCAACGCGCCGGCGGATTGGATTCAGCGGCTGCTTCGCACCACCGATGGCGACCAGATCAGTGGGCTCGAACGGCCCGTCCGCATCCGGATGGCACTGCTCGAACTCGGTACGACCTATATCAAACTCGGTCAGATGCTCAGCACGCGAGCCGATCTGGTCGGCCCGGAACTGGCGGCCGAACTGGCCAAATTACAGTCCAACACGCCACCGGACTCACCTGAAACGGTGATCGAGATGATCACTCAGGAGCTGGGCAAACCCCCCTCGGAGATCTTTCGACGTTTCAATGCAGAAGCGTTCGCGTCCGCTTCGATTGGGCAAGTTCATGATGCCGAACTGCATGACGGGACCATCGTCGTCGTCAAGGTCCAGCACGCCGGCATCGAAAAACGAATCCGCAACGACTTGGAAATCCTGGTCGAATTGGCGAGAGTGGCTGAATCCAACTCCGCGTACCTGGCTCAGTATCAACCCACCGCCACGGCGAAACAGTTTTGCAAAACCCTCGAAAGCGAACTGGATTTCAGTACCGAGCAGCGTAGTCTCCAACGATTTCGACATGATTTCAAGGACGATCCCACGGTAACCTTCCCGCTGCCCTACGAACAAGAGTCGTCACGCCGCGTCATGACGATGGCGAAGCTGGACGGAATCAGCGTGTCTCACCGCGATGAGCTCATCGCGGCCGGTTACGATCTAGCCGATTTGGCATCCCGGGGAGCGAATCTGTTTCTGCAGATGGTGTTCCGCCATGGTTTCTATCACGCCGATCCACACCCCGGAAATCTGATGGTGTTGGATGGATCGATCATCGGCGTGCTGGACTGCGGGATGGTCGGTCGGCTCGGCGGCGAGATGCGCGAGCAAATCGAAGATGTCTTGATTGCGGCGGTGGAGCGGGATCCCCAACGGATGGTCGACGCGGTCGTGAACATCGGCCAGCCGCCTGCGGATCTCGACCGGCGGGCTCTGTTACGCGACATGGAACAGTTCCTCGACAATTACGGTTCCCGCTCGATCGATAAGATTGACACCTCCTCGGTGATCGATGATTTCACGACGATCATTCGCGAATACCACATCGTGTTACCGCCCGACGTCACGCTGCTGCTGAAAATGGTGGCGATGCTCAAGGGCACCGCTACCCAACTCAGCCCGCAATTCAGTCTGGAGGAATTGCTCGAGCCCTATCGCATCGAGGCGGTCAAGAGTCGCCTGTCACCCCAGCGATGGTGGCGGCACATTGTCGCCACGAATCGAAGTTGGACGCATCTGATCCAAACGCTGCCTGGCGACACCGCTGACATCCTCAGCCGTCTCCGGCAAGGTAGTTTTGACGTCCATCTGGACCATCGAAATCTTGGCACCATCGTCAACCGATTGGTGATGGGGATCCTGGCCGCGGCAACATTCGTCGGGTCCACCCAACTTTGGAGCAGCAATGTACCGCCCCGCATCCAGGGCGTCTCCATACCCGGTATCCTGGGCACGGCCGTCGCTGTCCACCTCGGCAGCCGCGTCCTCCGGGCGATAAAAAACTCCGGTGACATGCGGGATGCATCCTAGCGTCAGTGTGCCCGGCGCATGAGCCAGGCCCGTAGGATGGGACCATTGTCCCGTCCGAGGGGCCATTGCATGAAACGGTTGGTGACCTGCTCGCTCGGGACAAGGGGTCCCAAGCTACGATGACATGCTCGCTCGGGACAATGGTCCCAAGCTACGATGACCTGCTCGCTCGGGACAATGGTCCCAAGCTACGGTGACACTCGATCGGGTTTATTTCAAACCTTTGATCGCGACCACGCTGCCATCGGCGGCATCGAACGTGTCGCCGAGTTGCGTGACGTACAGCCGATTGTCGGGACCGAACGCACAGGACACGGGGCCCTTGAGCTTGATGCCGCTCTCGGTCACGTCAACTTTGCCGTCATCGCCGAGTTCGACGGTAACCACGCGGCCCTCGTTGACGCTCGTCAGTGACCAGTTGTTTTCAACGACTGCGAACTTATTGCCTTCGATGTGGGCCATGCCCATGGGGTTGATCAAATCGGCGAGTTTCCACTGAGCGACCGGTTTCTTGGTCTTCAAGTCCCACTGAACAATCAATCCGTCGGCTTCGCCGCCCTTGCCGGAGTAGAGTACGTAGAGCGTGTTATCGGGGCCCACGACCGTTTGCATGGGCGAATTCGTTTCGATTCCATTGTCATCGGCGGACAACAGCGGCACGAGTTTTTTGGTGGCAGGATTGGCTGACAACACCCATGTTTTTCCGTCGAATCCCTGCCCGCAGACGAACACTTCTTTGCCGTCTTCGGAGACACTCAGGCCCGTTAGATTGCCTTCGCCCTTGTCCGCTTCATCGTCAGTCGTCGGACCGACCGAGTTGGTGGCCACGCCCGACGAAGCTTCGCCCGGTCCGTCGAACATCAACAACGTTTCTTCGCCGTCAAGCTTGCCCGAGTCCGTCACGACGAGGGTCTTACCAATCCAAACCGCCGACAGCGGACCGACGCCGTACCACTTCTTTCCGGTGTCATCACTCTTCCAGAATTCCGTATCGAATCCTCGGATGTAATCGATGGGCGTTTTTTCACGCAGCGTGCCCAGGGGCAGCACCATGACGCTGCCACGCGAATCGCACAGCGTCAATTCGCCCGCCTGGTTGAAACTGACACTCGAGGGGTTCTGCAAACCTTTGAGTACCGTTTCAACGGTTGGCTTCTCAGCCTGAGCAGCTCCAGAGAACACCAGACTCAGAACGGCGATCGATGGGGCGAACCAGTTTTTCAATCTCATTTTTTAGCTCTTCTCGTTGCATGTGGTGAGTAAGTTGTTGGCCCGCCGAAAGGCGGCGGCACCGGACCGGGCAAATCTCGCTAGAAGCGAGTCTATCGCAATCCCTCAGCGATCAAAAGTTGGCTTGTTGGGTGGGACTGCAGTACACTGTCACGCATACGGTGCAACTCCTTCCCGCTTCCCTCCTTGGATTGCCAATTCATGACGATACCACGAATAGTCACCTCGCTGTTGCTGGCAACTTGCGTAGCAACCATCGCGGCTGCCGATCGGCCCAACATCATATTCATCTTTTCAGACGATCACGCCGAGCAAGCGATTTCGGCATACGGTTCGAAGGTGAACCAGACACCCAATATCGATCGCATTGCCGAGCGTGGGGCACGCTTCACCAACTCATTTGTCACCAATTCGATCTGCACGCCGAGCCGGGCGACTCTGCTGACGGGCCAGTACTCGCATCTCAATGGGGTGCCGGTGTTCAATCAATTTGACTCCTCCCGCGACACGGTCGCAAAGCACCTGCAGGCGGGCGGATACCACACGGGCGTGATCGGCAAGTGGCACCTCGGCTCGGACCCTGTCGGCTTCGATCGTTGGATCGTACTCCCCGGCCAGGGTGCTTACTGGAACCCCCAATTTCTCGTCGATGGCAAGCAATTGACGATCGAGGGGCACTGTACCGATATCACCACGGACCTGGGCATCGAGTTCCTGAAAACGCGTCCGCAAGACAAGCCCTTTTTCTTGATGCTGCATCAAAAGGCCCCGCACCGGAATTGGCAGCCCGACCTGCGTAACCAAGCGAAATTCAAGGACAAAAAATTCCCAGAACCCGAGACGCTGTGGGATGACTACGCGACCCGCCCCGCCGCACTCCCCGAGAATCAGCAAACCGTTGCCCACGACCTGACTCGCCGCGACCTGAAGCTCCTGCCGCCAACCGAACTGAAAGGCCGGGAGGGCAATCAATGGCTGAACGTCAAACCCAAGGAGTTGACGATCGATGGCGAAAAACTCACCGGTGATGAATTGACGAAATGGAAATACCAACGCTACCTGCAGGACTACCTCGCCTGTGTGCAAGGCGTCGATGACGGGGTTGGCAAAGTCCTCGACTACCTCGATACATCGGGTTTGGCCGAGAACACGATTGTCATCTACTGCGCCGACAACGGCTGGTACTTGGGCGAACTCGGACTCTATGACAAACGGTTCATGTACGAACCGGGCCTGCGGGTGCCCTTGCTCGCCTGCGGTCCTGGCATCGATGCCAACAGCACGCCCGATCAGTTCGTCGCGAACATCGACTTGGCCCCCACCTTCCTCGATCTCGCCGGTCTCCCCGTCCCGGAGTTCATGCAAGGCCGCTCGCTCGCCCCGCTGCTACGCGGCGAATCGCCTTCGGATTGGCGTGAGACGGTTTATTACCGTTACTACCATGACCCCGGCCACCACAACACAGCGGCCCATCTGGGCGTACGAACGAAGACGCACAAACTGATTTATTACTGGAAGATGGACGCCTACGAGATGTTCGATTTGGTCAACGACCCCAGCGAGCAACACAACCTGCTGTTCTCGGCCGAGGAAGCCAGTAAGCCGGAGATCGCAGCGAAGTTCAACGAGCTGAAGACTGAGATTGTCCGCTTGCAGAAGGAGTTCAAAGACGACGGTCAGTACGCCGACCCGGTGACGTGGCCCAAGGGTGGCTCAGACGGTCCCTTCAAAAACCATCGCCCTGCAGGGAAGAAAACCGTTGCCGAAGCCATCGAACTGGCGGCCGGTTAGGACAGCATCAGCCCCGGGCGCAAGTCCGGGGAACTGGTCTTCGCGATTTCAATTGGTTGATTGCCCGCGTCCCCGGACGGGTGGCCAGGGCTATCTCCTGTCATCGCTTTGCGATTTCAAATCCAACTGTCCCTGGGCCCCCAACCACCATGACGCCAAACTTTCGCTGCATGTATGTCACTCGAGACGACGATGCTGTCTCGCGTCAAGTCACCAAGCGACCCAGCACGGACCTGCCCGGCGGCGATGTTACCATCGCGGTGCAGTGGTCCAGCTTGAACTACAAAGACGCACTGGCGGCGACGGGCAATCCTGGCGTTGCCCCGAAACTGCCTCACGTTCCCGGGATTGATGCGGCAGGTGTCGTTGAAACCGGTACAGATCGCTTTCCCGCGGGCACGAAAGTGCTCGTGACGGGCTACGATCTCGGCGGGAGACACTGGGGTGGCTGGGCCGAGCGGATTTGCGTTCCGGAAGCATGGGTTGTGCCGCTCCCCGATCCTCTGTCGCTACGCGAAGCCATGATCATCGGCACGGCTGGATTTACCGCTGCCCAGTGCGTTCGCGAGTTGGTCCGCAATGAGGTCACTCCCGGCGAGAAACCCGTGCTCGTCACGGGGGCCACCGGTGGTGTTGGTTCGTTGGCGGTGAAACTGCTCGGCCAGCTCGGATATCGGGTCACCGCGATGACGGGCAAGCCCGATGCTGATGCGTGGCTGCGGAGCCTCGGTGCGAGTGAGATCGTTTCCCGCGATGAGCTGGACACCGCATCACAGCGTCCGCTGTTGTCGGCGCGGTTCAGTGGCGGCGTCGATACGGTGGGCGGTCCGACGCTGGTCTCATTGCTGAAATCGGTCGACGTCAACGGCTGTGTGTCGGCGTGTGGGATGGTCGGCAGCAGCGACTTGGCGATGAGCGTGTTCCCCTTCATCCTTCGTGGCGTGCGGTTGGCCGGGATCACCTCGGCGCTGTGCCCGATGGGCGAGCGTTTGAAAATCTGGGAGCGACTGGCCGGCCCCTGGAAAATCAGCGACCTCGATGCCATGGCCACCGAAGTGGGTTTGGACGACCTGTCGCCCAAGATCGACGAGATTCTCGCCGGTAAGATCCGCGGCCGGGTCGTCGTGAATGTGGCTGGGGTCTGACCACGGCAAAGACCCACTGCCTCTCATGTGAGAAGCATCGCAAATGCGAAAATTGAAATCGACCTACTTTGGTAGACCGATCGACACCACCTCCGGTGATTCGGAATTTGCAGGCGTCGACGTTTTCCGATCGGGGTCTTGGTAACGGGCCGCATCGAAATGCCGGCCGTAGGCACCGAAATCGTTGAAGGCGTATTTCTTGGCCCAGCGATAGACCAAGCTGCGTTCGGGAATTTCATCGCCCGGTTGGTATTGGCTGCGGCGCGGGGAAATCGCCTTCAGCTCCTCCATCACGGCGCCCCGGGCGGTCGTGTCGCGAGCACCGTGTTTGTTGGCGAGTTCGACCAGCAGGTCGGGGCGTTCCATGATCACACAGCCACGCGTGGTGCCCGCCGTGATTTCTCGGAAGTCTCGCAAAAACTCGGAGTTATTGAACGTTTCGGCGAGCGGCCGATCATCGTGAATCGATTCGGTCGCCAGCTGGATGACCGGGCATGGTTCGATATCGCCCCAGGGACCGATGTGGTGTGTGAATCCGGTCACGGCGGGACATAATGCGTTGCCCGCGTCATCATGATAAGCGTCGATGACCACGATCGGCTTGGTCGCCCGCGTGTCGACAACGAATTGTCGCACCCGTCGCTGTTCTTCACTGGAGAGTGCCAGTTGCGGATTCGGTTCGGGACCGACGGGGCGGTAAATATGGAACCAGCAATACATCACGCCCATTTCGATCAAGCGATCGACCCAGCGATCGGAGACCAGATCGTCGATATTGGATTTACAGACGCTCGTGCAGACACCAACGAGCAATTTATTCCGAATAGCCGCTTCGATACCCTCCATCGTTTGATTGAGCACGCCATCGCGGCCGCGCCGTGTGTCACTGATGATCTCACTGCCTTCGACACTGATCAGCGGCGTGACGTTGCCGCACTTGCGAAGTCGAGCGGCGACTTCGTCGGTGATGAAATGCCCGTTCGTGAAGACTTGGAAGTACACGTCCGGATGGGTTTCAAAAAGTGTCATCAGGTCTTTGTGCATGAACGGTTCGCCGCCCAGGATGCCAAAAAAGCTATTACCCATCGCTTTGGCTTCCCGAATCGTCTTGCTGGCGGCATCCAGTTCGATCTTGCTCTGCTTCGCCGCGACGTCGACCCAACAGCCTTGGCAGCGCAGATTGCAGCTATTGATGACGGACATGTACAGAAACGGCGGGAAAAATTCGCCCTTCTTCAGTCGCCGCTTGTGTCGGTGGATGCTGCGCAAACCCTTCACACCGAGCATCCAGACGGCTTTGGCCAACAGCCGTTTGTCGGTTTCGACCGCGAACCGGCGAGCCATTTTGAGATACATGAAGAACGCAGTGGTGGAGAGGGGAGTGGGGAGGCGGGAGTCGCTATTCTAACAGGTCGGCGAGACAAGGCAAAAGCGAATGTTTTTTCGACCGACGGCTCCGTCGGGGCGCGAGCGACGGGGCGCCTACCAGCTCAGGCGGACGGAGCCGCCTGGCTACCATGGCTAGGCGTACCATTGACACGTTGCCATGGTTACAATGTCTGAGGTTGCGTCCTTCTGTCACTATTCTCCCACTGGCTTGCACCATGACTGCGCAGAAAAAAACATCGATACCCCCTGTGTCCGCTTCGTCTTCAACCCCCACGAATAGCGAGGTGCGCCGCCGGAGCGTGCTCCAGGTCGCCGCCGGTGCGGCAGTGGCCACGCCTTATTTTGCATGGAGCCCACGCACCCTGGCCGATGAAACCAAGAGCAAGAACGATCGCCGGACGATCGGAGTCATCGGTGCTGGGGGGATGGCGACGGGAAATCTCAATGCCGCGCGCCAGTGGCTCGATGTGGTCGCGATCGCGGACGTCGACTCGGGTCGGGCGGACGCCTTCAATCAAAAGTTCAGCGACGGCAAGGCGGACGTGTATAACGACTATCGGCCCATGCTCGATCGGGATGACATCGATGTCCTGCACATCGCCACGCCTGATCACTGGCACACCAAGCCGTTGGTCGAAGCCATGCTCGCCGGCAAGGACGTGTATTGCGAAAAGCCGATGACGCTGACGATCGACGAAGGCAAATTGATTCGCAAAGTGCAGAAACAAACCGGACGCATCGTGCAGGTCGGTACGCAGCAGCGGAGCACCTTCCCGTTATTCGTCAAAGCGTTGGCGATCGTCAATGAGGGCCGACTCGGCAAAATCCAGCAGGTCCAAGCCGCCATTGGTGGCGCGCCGACGAGTCCCTCGATCCCGGTCGCCGAAGTCCCCAACAATCTGGATTGGGATCGTTGGTTGGGACCGGCACCCGCAGTCGACTATCGGCATTTGCGAAAGGACAAAAAAACCTTTACCAATTGCCACTACGAGTTTCGCTGGTGGTACGAATACTCCGGTGGCAAACTCACCGATTGGGGCGCCCACCACGTCGACATCTGCAATTGGGCACTGAAACTCAACGGCCAGACCGAGGGACCGACGTCGATCAGTGGCACCGCCAAACATCCCGTCGAGTACCAGCACGGCGTGCCGCTGCAAGATGACCGCTACAACACGGCCACCTCGTTCCAGTTCAACGTCCAGTATCCCGGCGATACCGAGATGATTATCCGCAATGACACCCGCAACGGCGTGTTGATTACCGGCGACAAGGGCCGCATTTTTGTCAGCCGCGGTGCGTTGCAGGGTCAACCCGTCGAAGATCTGGCCAACCATCCCTTGCCCGATGATGCGATTGCCAAGGTATATCGAAACATGCCGATGGAGTTTAACGAGCGGAAACAGCACTGGGCGAACTTCCTCTATTGCTCCGAAAACAAGGTCATGCCGATTTCAGACGTGCACTCTCACATGGAGATGCTCAACGTCTGCCATCTCGCGGGAATCTGTGCGCGACTCGGCCGCGAGCTGAAATGGGACGACTCGATCGAGCAAATCGTTGGTGATGACGAGGCCAACGCCATGCTCAGCCGTCCGTATCGCGACGGTTTTGCCATCGAAATGGGCTAAAAACCCCTACAATCTCGGCGGTTTGAAAAAAACCTTCGGCGCGACCGCGTCGGAGCCCTTGTCATGGTAGCGGTACGTCGGGTACGCTGTGCGATTCAAATTTTTGATGCCTCCCCGAGAAAAGTTCCCACCGTGGCTGTTCAGCGAACCTACATGGCCAAACCTGGCGAAGTCCAGAAACAATGGCACATCGTCGATGCAAGCGACGAAGTGCTCGGACGTTTGGCCAGCGACATTGCCGTCATTTTGATGGGCAAACACCGCCCCGAATATACACCGCACGTCGATTGTGGTGACTTTGTCATCGTGACCAACGTTGAAAAAATTGCGATGACCGGCAACAAAATGCAGGCTCGTCACTACACCTGGTACACCGGATACCCCGGCCTGCGGCTGGAGAGCTATCAAGATCGCCAGGAACGCAAACCCGAAGACTTGCTGCTGCACGCGGTTCGCCGTATGTTGCCCAAAAACCGCTTAGCGCGACAAATGCTGGCTAAACTCAAAATCTATGCCGGTCCCGATCATCCGCACACCGCTCAGCAGCCAACCGAATTGGTTCGTCAGAGTAAAAAAGTTAACAATTAGGTACTGAGTGTCGAATCCATGATTGCAGTAAAAAAAGACAAGATCAACGGCGACGCACTCGGTACGGGTCGTCGCAAAAGCAGTGTTGCACGAGTCCGAGTTCGATCGGGCAGCGGCAATATTGTCGTCAATGGCAAACCATTGAATGAGTTTTTCGTCAACGATCAACACCAACGTGACATTCTCGAAACGATCGAAGCGGCTGGATTGGCCGATCAGATCGACGTGCTTGTACGTGTTTCAGGCGGCGGCATGAGCGGCCAGAGTGGTGCCATCCGCATGGGCGTTGCCCGTGCGTTGTGCTCCCACGACGAAGCACTGCATGACTCGATGCGAGAAGGCAGTTTCCTGACGCGAGATTCTCGCATGAAGGAACGGAAGAAACCGGGTCTTCGTGGTGCTCGTCGCGGCGTCCAGTTTAGTAAACGATAACAAGGCGTTCGTTTTGAGCAAAAAAGAAGAAGCGTTCGAAGTAGAAGGGACTGTAACCCAGGCACTCGCCAATACCCGATTTCGCGTCCAACTCGAAACCGGCAACGATGTGCTCGCGCATGTCGCTGGCCGGATGCGAAAGCACTTCATTCGGATTGTCCCTGGCGATAAAGTCCGAGTTGAGTTGTCACCCTATGATCTCACCAAGGGTCGAATCGTGTATCGCGAGCGTTAAACGACGTTTCTTGTCGCAAAGCTTCCGAATCCAACATTGATGTTGCGAAACTCGTCCAGAGTTTTGCTATGCACCCTCCACGTAGCGGACCTCCCCAAGAGTTCCGTTCACTCTCACCAGGTAATTTGTCGTGGCCAAACCACACCATAAACTGAAGAAAGCGAACCACGGGCGGCGTCCCGCTAACGCCAAAGCTCGCAAAGCCCGACGCAGGAAGATCAAGACCTAGTTCTATGGTGAAAAGTCCTTTCATCATTGAGCCGAGTCTGCTCGATTTCGACAATCCCATTGCTGATATCGAAGCGATTCGAAAGCTCAATCCGCAGCGGCACGAAATGGAACAGTTGACCGCGATCCTACACGAGGATCTCGAGACACATTCCTGCGCAGCCTACAAACAGATCACCGACCAGGAGTTCTGGGTGCGGGGCCATATGCCCGGCATGCCGCTCATGCCGGGGGTGATGATGCTTGAAGCGGTTGCCCAACTGTCGAGCTACTACACGCAAAAACACGATCTGCTCGGAGCCGCGATGGTCGGTTTCGGCGGTGTCGATGAAGTGCGCTTTCGCGGTGTGGTCGTTCCCGGGGATCGATTGATCGTGATGGTGCGTCTGGAAAAGGCGCGTCGCGGCCGTATGATCGTCGCCCGCTTCCAAGGCGTCGTGGGCGAGAATCTTGTCCTCGAAGGCTGCTTGCGTGGTATCCCGATCCCGATCGAAGCCGTTACCGAGCAGCTGACCGGTGGCTCTCGGTAGTTCCAACGAACGAGGAGTCGGGGGATATTCCGCCAGTATGATCTCCCGCCTCACCCGTTGCATGCATGCCCGAATATGGACCTATTGGGGCTCATTTTCGTTCGTCGGACTCATCTTCGCAACGTTGTTCTGCTGCGGTTCGGTCACGCCCTCGTTGTTGCCACGGCCGTATATTGTGCAGGGCATCTTGTCGGGCTTCGCGCTGGCAATCGGGTATGTGGTCGGTATTGGTGGGGTGTGGTTCTGGATTTTTCTTGAACTGCCTCGTCCACGGCGTGCAATCGCCCGTCGTTTGAAACTGCTTGCCGTTGCCGCCGTTGCGGTGGTGTTCGTCACCTTCACATGGCGGGCGACAGAATGGCAGAACTCCATTCGCGAGTTGATGGAACTACCTCCCCTCGAGTCCGCAGAGCTGGTCTGGTTTTTCTTGATCGCCCTTTGTGTCGCATGCGTTCTGGTCGCTCTCGCACGCACGATGATTTTTGCGGGCATGAAGGTTTCACACCGTCTGGAGCGATATCTGCCCCGCCGGATCGCTATTTCTCTCAGCACGCTGCTCATTTTTTTGGTGGCGGTCTTCGTTGGAAACGGTGTGGTCGCGCGTGGATTGCTGAGTGCTGCCGATCGCTTTTTCTTAAACGCCGACAAATTGATCGATGACGGTATCGCTCAACCGACTCGCCCGTCGGCGTGTGGGAGTGACGAGTCGCTTGTCGATTGGGACTTGATCGGTCGCCAAGGCAAGAACTTCATCATGGGTGGACCCACACTCGATGACCTCGCCGATTTCAATAGCGACGAGTCGACTGCCGCGGAGCCGAAACAACCGATTCGCGTTTACGTTGGCATGAATGCTGGCGAGGACGATCAATCACGGGCTGCACTCGCACTCGAGGAGCTCAAACGCGCTGGCGGGTTTGAACGAAAGATACTCGTCGTCGCCACGCCAACGGGAACGGGTTGGCTCGACCAAGGTGCCGTCGACACGATTGAATATCTGCACCATGGTGACACGGCCATTGTCAGCATGCAGTATTCCTATTTGCCGAGTTGGATCACGATTCTCGTCGATCCGTCGCGTTCGAAACGATCAGCGTCGGCCTTATTTGATGAAGTCTATGCGTATTGGACGACGCTGCCCAAAGATTCTCGACCGGAACTATTTCTCTTCGGTCTGAGCCTCGGGTCGTACGGCTGCGAGGACTCGGCTGACTTGATGGAGACATTCCAGGATCCCATTGCTGGCGCCGTACTCAGCGGTCCCCCCTTCCCCAGCCGCCAGTGGGCATCGATTGTCTCTTCACGCAACCCTGGAACACCGGTCTGGTTACCGACGTTTCGAAATGAGTCGATGATTCGTTTCACAGGACGAAAAAATTCGCTCGATAGTGGCAAGCCGTGGGGGCCGATCCGCTATGTGTACATTCAGCACGCCAGCGACCCGATGGTTTGGTTTTCGCCCTCACTGGCGTGGCACCAGCCCGCGTGGCTGTCCAACCCGCGTGGCCCGGACGTCTCTCCGGCACTCCGCTGGTATCCGATCGTCACGTTCCTCCAAGTCGCATTCGATTTACCGATGGCGACCAGCGTCCCGACCGGTTACGGACACAACTACGCCCCTTCGAGCTACATCGATGCCTGGGTCGCCGTCACCCACCCGAAGGACTGGTCCGTTGAAAAGCTCCAGGAACTGAAGGATCGATTCGTGAAACCCGAGGAAAGCAGCGAGATCGACTGACCGTTTGATCGGAAACGCGACTTTCTGCGTATTCTTGAGTTACCGGCCGCGAATCAATCGGCCGCGTAGCTACGTTCGCCAGAACGTGGCGACCTTGCATTCGACGTGGGCGATTGGGCTCGCTGACGCTTAGCATGAATACCGTGTGAAAACGAGCCTCTCTTGAAAGAGTCCGTTTTGACCGAGGTTTAACGCACCTTCGGCGCCGAGCTTGTGCAGTGAACCTGGGGGGTGACTGAACGAACCCTTTGTCTGCGTTCGTACGAGCACCCGCTGACACTTCGTCTCGAACCACCGATTTTGCGGAAGAAGCGAGAAAGTAATCACTGGACCCAGTGTAAGGTTTCATTATACTCTTATAAGTATAGTTTGTCTGCCATAACACCGATTGCCCTGGCAGCCGCATTTGACGACAACTCGTCATCGGTTGATTTTTCAGTCTCCCTTTCCGTCAATGGATAATTCCAAGAATGAGTTTCCACACCCTTTATCAGCTGCCGCTCCTTGCCTGCCTGTTCATGATTTCTTGCGTCGGCTGCGGTGGTTCGACGAAGCCCGAAGCGACAACAGGTGACGAGCTCTCCCAATATCTCGACGCTCATCCTGAGTTAAAAGAAGTCCAAACCGAGGCGGCCCCAGCAGATCCACGAAACAGTAAGTAAATCACCATTCCAGTATGCTCGGAGAGCACTCTGTACCGCTGTCTTTCGCGGTACGGCATGAACCGTCGGGTGCCGGCGATAAATGGCTTGAATCACGGGGTGACCCATCAGGATGTGCTGCGTTGCCCTTCGAAGGCACCGAATTTCGCCAGACGCTATCGGCTCGATGTGTCCAGCGGCCATGAATCTTTCCGGCGTCACTCAGACGTTCGGCGTCTTTCTTTTCTCTTGTTTGTTAAGGTATTTTTCGATGAAATCCCGGATAAAACGTACCGGTTTTACGCTGGTTGAATTGCTGGTGGTGATTGCCATCATCGGCGTATTGGTAGGTTTGTTATTGCCGGCTGTCCAAGCGGCCCGTGAGGCAGCGCGACGAATGAGCTGCAGCAATAATTTCAAGCAGATTGGCTTGGGTATTCATAACTACCACGCTACTTACAACAAACTGCCCAAGCATGGTTCGGGCACCTACACCGACTTTCCTGCTGACAACGGGATTCAGCCTCCCGGCGGAAACCGTAGCGATCTGTCGATGTTAAGCACGTCGGGTGAATTTATTCGGCATAATTAAAAAGCGTAGGCATATACGACACTTCTCCAAACTCATTGAGTGTTTTCGTAAGTGTGTTTAGCAGTGTACTGAAGCGCTCCCAGGCGCCAGCGGGGAGCAGTTGGTACTTGAGTTTTTTCCAAAGCATTTCAATTGCATTCAGCTCTGGACTGTATGGCGGCAGATGGTAGATGTAGAGTCCTTTCTCTGCCCAGTCTTCCATGCGAGTTTGAAATGCTCCGCTCGTGTGGACTGAGGCATTGTCAAGGACCACAACAGTTGGACCGTCGATTGTTTGGCAATAATCATCGAAAATTGCAATCACCATTTCGCTGTTCACGTAGCCTTTGTGGAGATAGGTGTGGGTTTCACCGTCTTGACCCTGAAACCCAATCGCTTGAACGTTGCTGCCGTGTGCCCCGGTTACGGGTATTTCGTAGCGTCGACCGATCGGTTGCCATCCGTAGGGAACAACTCCTTTGAGCGAGAAACCCGCCTCGTCAAAGTAAACAACGTTCAAATCCGGTTCTTCGAGAAACTCGGCTAGCTCTTCCTTGGCCAATTGAAATTTCTTTTCATCCCGTTTTTGCCGCAAACTTCGACGATAACGTTTCCAACTCAGCCGAAACCGCCTCGCGTATTCTCGCAGAGTGGGTCGCTTGATTTCCTTGCCGGTTTTTTCTTTCAGCTCTTTCAGCACCTTGGCTGGTCGATTCGGGTATTTTCGAAGTAGTCGCCGGAGAGTTTGCTGCTCTGAGGCGTTGAGTATCGGCGGCGCACCGGGATGCTCGGAGTCTTCAAGTGCGTCGGGGCCGCCTTCTGAAAATCTGTCAATCCAACTGGATACCGAATCTCGATCCACGCCAAAGATATCGACAAGGGAACTTATTTCGTACTGTTGGTCGCTGAGTAAGATTGCGTGCGCACGAACTCGCGTATAGTGGCAATGATGACTTTTCCACATTTCCGTCAGTTGCTGTTTTTGCTCGACTGAGCCAATTTGTGCGAATTTTGTAGAGGGGCGTGCCATTTGAATCTCCCGGTTCGTGAAACAGGGAGAAACATGATGCTTCGCATAATCTCGACCATCGAGCATTTGCTAGCAAATCAGAAAGGATTCCCAACTCAACATGGGTGCAAAAAGCTTGCCAGTTATACCGAAATACTTACCCAGATGTGCTTAGTCGGGATTTTGCCTTTCATCGAGCAGCAAGCATTGTGGCAGGTGATCAGCAATCCGACAGTGACTGGTTTCCAAGCGATGGGGCCGTGGCCCAATCGACAATTGGCGGACAACACCGTCACGCCCTACGCGCCCTGGCTGACTAATATCCCCAGCTACCGCTGCCCCAGTGACCCCGGCGAGGGCCTTCCTGCTCACGGCCGCACCAACTATGCCGCCTGTCTGGGCGACTCCGGAACGCTGGGCGATGTTGGCGATACCACTGACTTTGGTGGCTCACGAGGGCTCCGCGTCTACCAGGAAAGCGCTTGTCGAGGTGCCTTCGTACCGCGAACGCAAACGAGCTTCAACAGTATTCTCGACGGCACGTCCAACACGATCTGCATGGGCGAAATCATCACCGACCTCGGCGATTTCGACAAACGGTCTCACGGAGTGCACACATCGGCAGAAGTCTGGCGCGCCGGCAACGCGTTGTCGTGCCGCCAATACGTCAATTCAGAACGCCCGCAATTTTGGTTGACCACCGCGCCGTTCATCGGCACGGCCGAGCAACGACGCGGTTATAAGTGGGCGTTGGCTCGCCCGCTTTATACCGGTGTGTTTACGATTTTGGCACCCAACACTGAACTCTGCTTTTCGGGCAATGGTAGTCAAGAACGTGAAGGGGACGTCATGCCGAGCAGTCGTCACCAAGGCGGTGTTCACGTGCTGATGTGCGACGGAGCGATCAAATTCATCACCGAATCGATTGACGCCGGCGACTCCAACAGCGCTCAAGTTCGCTATGGCAGTGGTTTCCTAGCCCCGGGCTCAGCCAGCCCCTTTGGAGTGTGGGGAGCTCTTGGGACACGCGCGGCACACGAAGTCATCAGTACCGATTTCTAGTCACCGCCGACTCACTTTTTCAACCACGTGGACATCGCTCCACGTGATCGTTAAGGGCCGCCCCGCATGATAGCGTGGGCGTAGTGATACCGCGTGCCTACGTTCCCGCCAGAACGTGGATTCCACCGTCTGGCGACGGTAGCTAAGGATACCATGAACAATAAGTGACGGGTTTACCGTAGTGGATCTTGTTAAAGATCCTGTTCTGGATGGATCTTTGACAAGATCCACTACGCCAGTTATCCAGAACTTATGCGAATGTGCTTACGTGGCGTTATTGAACGCGTTTGATTGTTTGGCAGCCGCTTAGTGCTTGAAGTGACGCCGACCGGTGAACACCATCGGGATTTCAAACTCGTCGCAGGCGGCGATGACTTCATCATCGCGGCGTGATCCCCCAGGTTGAATGATCGCTGCGACGCCGGCTTTGGCCGCCGCTTCGATCGAGTCGGGGAATGGGAAAAACGCGTCGCTGGCGAGGATCGATCCTTCGCTGCGTTCGCCAGCCTTATCGATCGCGATTTCCACGCTGTCTACCCGGCTCATTTGCCCAGCGCCGACACCGATCAATGCAGTGTCCTTGGCGAGCACGATGGCGTTGCTCTTCACGTGACGAACCATTTCCCAAGCGAATGAGATATCGTCCCATAACTCGTCCTCGACAGGTGTTTGCGTAGCGGTTTTCCACTGCAATGACGAGCTGCTTAAACGGTCCGCGTCTTGGACCAACATTCCACCGCTGATGAAGCGGCGTGAGATTTTGGGGCCAATATCGTCGAGCCGACCAACCTGCATCAGTCGCACATTGTCTTTCCATCGCGGCCGTGTCGTTAACAGGCCGACGGCACTGGCTTCGAAGTCAGGGGCCACGATCGCTTCGATGAACAGCCCCGGTTCGCATAGCAGTTCGGCAGTGGCTACGTCGACAGTCCGATTGATTCCAATGACGCTGCCAAAGGCACTCAGTGGATCACCGGCGAGGGCCTTCGATACGGCTTCCACCAAGGTATCCGCGGTCGCTGCACCACATGGATTATTGTGCTTCATCACCGAGGCCGCGTGCCTGGCAAATCCACGGACGATGTCCAAGGCCGCGTCGAGGTCGAGTAAGTTGTTGTAGGAAAGTTCCTTCCCGCTAATTTGGCGTGCTGAGACGAGGTTCGCCGAACGATCGCTACGGTCACTGTAAAGTGCGGCGCGTTGGTGCGGGTTCTCGCCATAGCGAAGCTGTGTTTTTCGCCGCAGATTGACGTGCATGGTTTGCGGGAACTCGCCGATCGCAGTGTCATCTTGCAAGTATTCCGCGATCGCTCGGTCGTAGTTGGCGGTGTGATCGAAGGCTTCAGCGGCGAGTTGGCGACGAAGCGCGATGGTGGTGCCGCCACTGTTCTGCAACTGCTCGATGATCTCGCTGTACTGTTCGGGATTGGTCGCGATGGCGACGTCGTTCTGATTTTTCGCAGCCGCTCGCACGAGGCTGGGGCCACCGATGTCGATTTGTTCGATGCACTCTTCGCGGCTGACCCCTGCGCGGCTGGCCGTGGCTGCAAACGGGTACAAATTAACGACGACGAGATCAAAGGGCTCGATGTCGTGTTCGGCGATGGTTTCGAGATGATCCGGGCGATCGCGACGAGCCAGAATGCCAGCGAAAATTCGCGGGTGCAGCGTCTTCACCCGCCCGTCGAGCATCTCGGGAAAGCCCGTGTAGTTGGCCACGTCTTCGACGTCGATCCCTGATTTTTCCAAGTGAGCCCGGGTTCCCCCGGTGCTGTAGATCGTCACGCCAGCGGCCCGCAAACCGGCGGCCAGGTCCGTCAGTCCCATTTTGTCACTGACACTGATCAACGCATTACGAACTGGAACAACGTCGGACACGAGCAATCACTTCGGGTAAGGGAAAAAGCCTACGGGTGAGTTTTGCCGACATGTTCCTTGCGATTGCTCGCTAGGTCAAGGAGTACCGGTCAAGGAGTACTGCGATCGCATAACGGCGAGCGGCGAGTCGAAACTCAACAATTTGCCTACCTCTGCCGTCTGGGGGCTTTAGAACCGCAATGTGGCAGGCTGGAGGCCCGTCACGTCGCGGTGAGGGGCAGCCGAACGGCGATGCCCATCTCTTTCATTCGCTGTTTTGTTTCGGAAATTGTGAAGGTGCCGAAATGGAAAATGCTCGCTGCCAGTGCCGCGTCGGCTTTGCCATCGCGTATCGCTTCGCCCAGATGGTCAGGGTTCCCCGCTCCACCGCTGGCGACGACCGGGATGGAGACCGCTTCGCTGACCGCTCGCGTGATCGGGATATCATAGCCGTCGCAGGTCCCATCGGCGTCCATACTGGTCAAGACGATTTCGCCGGCTCCGAGTTCCTCCACCCGCTTTGCCCACTCAACAGCCTGCAACCCGGTCGGTTTCCGGCCGCCATTGATGTGCACTTCCCAAAACTCCTGGCCGTCTCGTTGGACGCGTTTGGGGTCGATGTTCACGACGATGCACTGACTACCAAACCGATCTGCGGCGCGGCGGATGAAGTCCGGGTCCGTCACCGCTGCCGAGTTGATCGAGACTTTATCGCAGCCCGCCGACAACAGTGCCCGCACATCCTCAACCGTTCGCACGCCACCGCCTACCGTCAGCGGCATGAATACCTGCTCAGCGGTTCGCCGTACGACGTCTAGCAAAATGTCGCGTTCCTCATGGCTGGCCGTGATATCGAGAAAGACCAGCTCATCGGCCCCCTCGGCTTCATACCGCCGGGCCACTTCAACGGGATCACCCGCATCTCGCAAGTTGACGAAATTGGTGCCTTTGACGACCCGACCGCCATGGACGTCTAAACAGGGAATGATGCGAGCAGCAAGCATGGAAGAATGAGGGTTCAGGGTGAGTAGCCGTGTCTCTCCGAGACTCGGAACGGCGTCTTGAGTGATTTTGGGAGGCGTGCCTCGGAGAGACACACCGATTCCGATTATGACTTCACTTGCGATTGCAAGCGGAACCGGATGTCTGTGATTTTCGCTTGCGGATGATCTTTGCTCAACGCTTTCAATATTTTTCGTTTTTGGAACGTCAACTCCTGCATCACCACACTGTCGATCGCGTAGATGTGTAACACGCCGCGGCTGAGTTTACCGACCATGATACTGCCAGCGAGTGCCGGTCCCACACTCGTGGCAATCGATCCGGTCATCGCGTTGTCACTCGCGACACTGGCGTACCCCCGCCGACTCATCAATTGTGAGACAATGGTCCCGATGCGGCGAGCACTGTTGCCCCGGTCGGTCTCCTCGTGGTGGACTTTTTTCTTCAAGTGCTCTCCCTTGTACGCCGGCGACGCTATTTCTATCGATCCGCTTGATGGACTACCGGTCGCGGGCCATCGGCATGATCACGTACGCATACCCATCATCAGTGCTCAACAGAGCCGGCGATTTCGATGATTCAATTTCCATCACGATATTCGATTCCGAATCCATCACCTTGCAAAAGTCCGCCAGGTAGCGATGGTCCATCGTCAGTGTGATCGGTTCGCCCGCGTAGGTGATTGGCAATTCGATTTGTGACTCACCCAGGTCCGCCGTCGAGGCTTCCAGTTTGAGGGTACCATCGGCGAAGGTGAAGTCGACGCCACGGCTATCGATATCCGTCACGATCGCCGCCTGACGTAAGGCGGCGAACAACGGCCCGACGGTGATATCAATCTGCACCGCGTTCTCGCGAGAGGGCAGCACCTGTCGCCAGTTCGGATAACGCCCTTCGACCAACCGGCTCGAGATCACTGCCCGCGGCGTGCGGATCAGCAAATCGTTTCCCTGCGAGGAGACTTCGACGGTATCGTCTTTGTCGCTGAGTGCTTTTTCGATCAGCGAGATCGCCCGGGTCGGCACGATCGTGGTCATGCCGTTGGTTTGGTGACCGCCGACCGGTTCGCCAGTGCCCTCCATCCGTGCCAGACGCCGACCGTCGGTGCCCACCGCGATGACGGAGTTCTCTTCCAACTCCAACAGCACCCCACCGAGAGCGTAGCGGCTCGATTCTGAATCGGTCGCGAACGCCGTCCGCCGCAACATTTCACGAAACAGCCGCGTGCTGATTTGGTGATACTTCTCTTGATCGAACTCCCGCACCGTCGGGAACTCATCGGGGTTGTTCCCAGGCAAACGAAACTTGCTGCGGCTGCCAGTAATGCGAATGCCGGACTCGTCGGTTTCGATCGTAATCTTCTCGTCGCTGCTCTCGCGAAAAATCGCACCCGTTCGCTGGACCGGCAACAACGCCGTGCCTTCGGTTTCGATCTCGACACCCTCGGTCACGTCCAAGCGGATCCCCACCTCTTGGTCGGTCGCCGATAGCGTCAACTTCGATCCCGCAGCGGTGATTTTGACGTTCTGCAAAATCTCCTTGGGCGAGCGCGTCGGCGCGATGCTCGCGGCCAGTGCGAAAGCGTTGGCGAGGATATCTCGTTGGCAGGTGATCTTCATGAGCGGCTGATTGAATGGAGCGGTGAGCAATGACCGACGACTGTTTTAACGCCGCCGCCCCCTCGATGCACCCCCACCAGTTCCAAACAGAGCGGCGTCCATCGCTGGCGGGTTGCTAGCAACGGTTGGAGACCACTCAGAGGTTTGCCATCAAATAACTTAATATCTTTCTTCGTCGTCGTCGTAATGTGCGGCCAAGAAGTGTCGGTGAATGGGAGAACTGGTAGCAAAGGCAAGGCAAAAAAGGACAAAAGCACGCCGTATTGGAATGTGGATAACCTGTCTAGCCAGTGTCTTGAAACTGTCTGTATCTGTCTGAGCTTCGGACGACTTCGGACAGGTGGTTCAGTCACGGGTGAAAAATCTCGACAGAAGAAGACATTTAACAGACACCCGGAAGACAGGTTTTCCACAGCGGGTAAGATGGTCAGAGTAAGCTAGACCGACATCAAAACGGGGAGAAAATGGCAGAGAAAAAAAACGCCGAAGAAGCAATGATGATCGTGTGGACGACCGTCGACAGCCTCGAGGCGGCGCGAGAGCTCGCAGCATCGATGTTGGAAAATCGCTTGGCTGCCTGTGTGCAAATAGACTCGCCTATCGAGAGTCACTACCGTTGGGATGGCCGGGTGCAGGTGAATACGGAGTACCGGTTAATCATCAAATCGCGAGCGTCGTTGACCGATGCCCTGATGGACCACTTGGCCCAAAAACATCCCTACGACGAGCCTCAGATATTGATCACCCCTGTCACCGCAGCGGCATCTGGATACGCCCGCTGGGTAGTCGAGCAGACTCGATAAAACGCCCCGCAGGGCAATGCGGAGCACCAGCCATTTCTCACGATGGAGCCGAGTGCTGTGAGGGCCCCGCGTACCGCCCTCAGATCCATCAACCACCGGTCTTGCCCGTGCCCGTGCCCGTGCCCGTGCCCGGCACCCGGCCGCCTAGGCGACTCGGCTCATTAAGATCGACCACCCGCCACGGTTCGAGCGAAATAGAAAACGTTTCCGCAGAAGACCATTCGATGAGGCATCTTCAAGCGAAGATGCGTTGCTTGATCAATCGCCACACCCACAGCATGCTGCCGAGCAAACCGAGCAGGGCGAGACTGAGCCACAGCAGCATGCCGTCCATGATGGCGTCCATATCGGCGATCGTCAGCCGCAGGTTGGCGTTGTAGACCTGGTCCCAGAATACGACCGTCAACAGGGTGCCTGCACAGAGATAGGGACCAAAGGGCGTGGCGCGGTCGCGGGTGATGACGAACTGCACCAACACGATCGCAATGGCGGCGAAGGGAGCCAGAAAGAAAGCGGCGATCGAGGCTTGCCAACCGATGTAGCCGCCGATCATCGCCATCAACGTCACGTCACCGAACCCCATCGCTTCGGTCTGCATCGCCCAGCTACCGACCAAGCGGATCGACCACACGATCCCGCCCCCGACGGCAATTCCCATCAGTGAACTGGCCAGGCCCAACCACGAAGTATCGCCAACGAGAAAGACGATCGAGATGGCGATCACGCCCGCGATCCAGATAGCGGCCAAGACTTTCCAACTCGGATGACGCGTCAAACGGGCGAAGAAATAGGTCACTGCTTTGGAGAAACCCCGCCGCAGAATCACCCGGCGGTCGGCCAAGGCAAAACACCACACCGACCAAATCGCCAAGCACACGAACAGACCTCGGGTGGTCATCCACCACGGCGACAAACTCGAAGGCCGTTCGAGCGTGACCGGGGCGATCGCATCGGGCAGCACCACGCCGGGTAGAAAAATGTAGGGCGCCAAACTGGCGAGAACCAAGGCGAGAATCGTGCCAGGGATCGTGATCCAGTCAGGGATCGTCCGTTCATCGAAATCAATGAACGTCGCCGCGACCATCATCGTCAGCAAAATCGCATGCACGAAAAATAACAGCGTCATCCAGGGGGAGAGGTGGACCACCATTTCAGATGTCAGATTCGTTGGCAGTAACAGACCCGCGATCCAAAAATGATGCATCAGCGGCAGAGTGACCGCCAGGGAGCATTCAATCAGCAGCGGCCGGATCCAAAAACCTCGACCGAACAGGTCCGACTCACGCCGCAACCGCAGCCAGCCCATGACCGGTACACGATCCCGCCAAGTGCGTCGCGGTAGCTCGGCCACGACCGCTCGCTGCGGTTCATCCCACGGCCAGTCGGCCAACCCCAGCCATGGGGAGATCGGGCGGCGAAACCAACACCAGGAGGTGATGACATGGTTGGCCAGCGCTCCGGCGAGAATGCCCAGTACAGCCAGGATCACGATCATCACTGGATGGGACAGGCTTAGCCACGCGGCGATGGGAGCGTTCAGGGGACCGAGATTCATGGCGGCGAGCGGTTGATAAGAGGTGAGGACTGAAGTCAACGATTCGCCCCAACGAGTTTGCGTACTTCACAAAAAAACAGTCTCCCCTGCCCCGCACGCTTCGTGGGGAGAGGGTGTCGGGGGTGAGGAGGCTACCAAGGCAGATGGTTAAAAATAGCGGCACGACCTCTCCGCGAAAGCCCCTCACTGGTCCGATAAGCCATTCCAAGCATTGCTCGGGACGAGAACGGAGACGTCATTCGCTCATCCGTCCGCCGTGAGTTTCGAGACGACCATCTTTGATCAGTCACAACGGACGGCGATCGTATCGACGATCGTTTGCAGCTCATTGTTGGATTTGCTGTGTCTTCGCCCGCGGCAGTGTAGAATTAGCACCACGCAGGCGAGAGAGAATCACAGCACCAGAAACAATCGAAAGAATGGACGAGAGAGCCGTCATGTTGTCAATCATTACGAAGCGAAAGATGTGGAACCCGTGTCGTGCGATCATGATTGTCGCATTCTCCAGTGCAATCGGCTTGGCTGACGATTGGCCTCAATGGCAGGGAGCGAATCGGGACGCCATCTCGAACGAAACCGGTCTGATGCAACAATGGCCGGCCGGTGGGCCATCCTTGGCATGGCGAGTAGACGGTCTGGGGGGCGGCGATAGTGCCCCGTCGATCGCCGACGGGAAAATCCTCGGCATGGGTGCTCGAGACGGTAAAGAAATCGTCTGGGCCTTATCAGAAACCGATGGTCACGAGTTATGGGCGTCCGCGATCGGTGACCAGGTCGAGCAACAGAAGCGTCAATCCCAGGAAGGCCCCGGTTGCACGCCCACCGTGGACGGTGAGCGACTCTATGTGATCGGCATGGGGGGAACCATCGCATGCCTCAACGCGGATGATGGAAAGATGATTTGGAAAAAGAGCCTGGTGACGGATTTCGGAGGCCAAACGCCCGTATGGAGCTATCGCGAATCACCGTTGATTGACGGAGAAAAACTTATCTGCACCCCAGGCGGCAAAGACACCACGCTGCTAGCTCTGAATAAAATGACGGGCGAGGTGATCTGGAAAACGAAAATGTCTGAGGTGAGTCCGAGCCAATCGGTCGCCAAATCCTCCAACACAGAATCCGGTGGTCGGCGCGGTGGTCGAGGTCGAGGTCGTGGTGGGGACGGTGGAACCGCAGCATACGCATCGGCGATCGCCATCGATTTTGAAGGCCAACGTCAGTACGTTCAGTTCACTGCTAAAACAGTGATCGGAGTCGATGCCTCCGATGGAACTCTGCTTTGGCAATACGATCATCCAGCCAATGCGATGGGAATCAGTTGCACCACGCCGATATTCAAGAACGGTTTGATCTTCGCGTCATCGGCCTACGGTGCGGGGGGTGGGGCGGTCCGGCTCGTGAAAGACGCCAATGGCGAAATCGAGGCGGAAGAGGTCTACTTCACTCCCAACATGCAGAATCATCATGGTGGAACGATCGTGTTTGACGACGCGTTGTACGGTGCCAATGGTGGGAACGGTGGCGGTTTTCTCACATGCTTGGATTTCAAAACGGGCGAATTGCTCTGGCGAGACCGTGATGCCCCCAAAGGAGCGCTGGTCATGGCGGACGGTCGACTCTATCTGCGAAGTGAAGATGGAAAGGTGATATTGATCGAACCCTCCCGCGAGCGTTTGGTAGAACGAGGCAGCTTCGAACAACCCGACCGCAGCAGTGCACCCGCCTGGGCGCATCCGGTGGTTGCCAACGGCAAACTCTACATTCGCGACCAAGGATTGCTTTTCTGCTACGACGTTTCCGCCAAGTGATTGATTCCAAGCGAAGCAAAAACGTCCCAGCCTCCCCCACGAAGCGTGGGGGAGACTGGACAATTGGGGCTGGTCTTTAGGAGGCGGAGATGCAGAAGAAAACTTGCGCAATGCAAAAGCATTGCAACCCCAAAGGTTTCGCGGTCCAGGCTAACGCCCAAACGGCTAATAGGTTGATGCGGAATAAATAACCCGAACCTGCTTACCCGAATTAGCCGGTGGGCGCTAGGCTCGGTTTTCTCGCGTGAAACGCAAAGGTCCATCCGGGTTTACCGTGGGTTTCGCAGCGGTGATCCAGGTGTGCCGGATTTTCAAGGTATGGCGGTGGCGTCCGAATTTTTTGTCACGCTGATGCAACTGTGGTAGGATCGCTGCGTCTGGAGAAGCGGAAGCAACCTCTACTCTCCAGGAACTCCCCGGCTGCGGGCTGGTATACGGGGAGTTCTTTGGAATCATTGGGCCACCTTTTTTTCGATCAATCGCCAAAAGACCTTCATCAATGATTTCATCCACTCATCGGTTTGCCTGGCGATTTTTGCTTCTCGCTGTTCTGGCGTTAAGTGTGGCTGAGCGTCAATCGTACGCAGCCGAACAACCGATCGACTTTCAAGATCAGATCGCTCCGATCTTGGAGGAACACTGTGTCCGCTGCCACTCACCCGGCATTGATAAGGGGGACGTGTCGCTGGCGACTTTTGACGACTTGAAGGCAAACGAGTATGTCGTCGCTGGTGATCCGGAGGGCAGTTATTTGTTGGAATTGGTAACGCCACTCGATGGTGATCCGCCCTTGATGCCGCAGCAGGCGGAACCGCTTTCAAAAGACCAAGTCGCAGCGCTACGGCGTTGGATAGCCGAAGGGGCAACATGGCCTGATGGTCTGGTCGTCAAGGAGAAGCCAAAGTCCGACGCAACCTGGTGGTCGTTGCAACCCTTGCAAACGGTTTTTAGGGATCCGAAAGGGGTGGGGCTGGACGGTGATGTTGAGGAACGACAGGCGACATTGACGATCGATGACTTCATTCACAAAACGTTGTCAGAACACGAGCTGGCGTTCAATTCACCGGCTGATCGGCGCACGCTGATCCGCCGGGCGACCTACGACCTGATCGGTCTGCCGCCGACGCCTGCCGAAGTCGATGCGTTCGTCAACGATGAATCGCCAGAGGCATACGCCCACCTAATCGATCGACTTCTTGAGTCGCCCCATTACGGCGAGCGATGGGGACGGCATTGGCTGGACGTGGTTCGGTTTGGTGAGAGTATCGGGTTTGAACGCAACGTCATTGTCAACGATCTCTGGCCGTTTCGTGACTATGTCATCAAGTCGATCAATGACGACAAGCCGTTCGATCAACTGATTCGCGAACATATCGCGGGCGACGTGATTGGGAAGGGAAAACCGGCTCAGGAAATCGGTAGTGCGTTCTTGGTCGCGGGACCCTACGACGACGTGGGAAACCAGGATGCCGTTCAGGCGGCGCAAATCCGCGCCAACACGATCGACGAAATCATTCGCTCCACGAGCGAGGCGTTTCTCGGCATGACGGTAGGTTGTGCTCGGTGTCACGATCACAAGTTCGACCCGATCACACAGGAGGACTACTACAGCATGTACGCGACCTTCGCGGGCGTCCGGCACGGGGCCACCGAATGGGCGTCGCCGGAGGAGCGGTCGGCACGTGCGGCAAAGTTGAAGCCGCTCGAAGAACGCAAGTCCGCCCTCGCTCAGGAGCAGTTGGCGTTAAACGAAAGGACCAGGAAACGGTTAACACAGTCCGGTGGGCAGCACCCCAGACCGGCGGTCAATGCACAGCGCAACGAAGAGACGTTTCCGGCGGTCGCTGCCAAGTTTCTACGGTTCTCGATTTTGCGGACCAACGGCGGCCAGCCCTGCATTGATGAATTGGAGGTATACGGGCCGGCCGCTCCATCGAATTTGGCGTTAGCTTCCGCTGGCAGTCAGGCGACCGCGTCGTCCCTGCTACCCGGCTATCCCATCCATCAAATTCATCATCTCAACGATGGTCAACACGGGAACAATCATAGCTGGATCGGCAATGACATTCATGGATGGGCGCAGATCGAATTTGCGAGCACGATCGAATTGAATCGAGTTGTTTGGAGCCGAGATCGCGACGGGCGTATCAAGGATCGTGTTCCGATCGATTATCGTGTTGAGATTTCAACCGACGGTAAGGCGTGGCGGGAGGTGGCCAATGCAGGCGATCGGTTGCCCTTCAGCGATGCACATCTCGATCCCTTGGCAACGCAACGAAATGCTGAAGAAACCGCCGAAGCAAAGCGAATCGAAAGTGAATTGGCGGATGTAACGCGTCAGATCGACGCGGTTCCTCCACTGCGGACAGCGTGGCTGGGCCGGCACGAACCCACGCTGGGGATTCACCATGTATTTATCGGCGGTAGCCCTGAGAGAAAAGGACAGACCGTTGTACCGGCCAGTCTATCCGCACTCAGCAACGTCGCGCCAACCTATCGACTCGAACAGGATGCTGCCGAATCACAGGGTCGTCGTGAACTGGCCGATTGGATCACAGACCCGGAGAACCCAGTGCCGGCGCGGGTGCTGGCCAATCGCATTTGGCAGCACCATTTTACCACCGGCATCGTCGATACACCGAACGATTTCGGGTACATGGGTGGCCGTCCCACGCACCCGGAGTTGCTCGATTTTCTGGCGGGAAAACTGGTCGAGAATGGATGGCGATTGAAGGCGATGCATCGGCTGATCATGTCTTCGATGGCCTATCGTCAATCATCAACGTGGCGCGAGCCGGCGGCGAAGATCGATGGAGGTGGTCGATGGTTGTGGCGGTACCCGCCACGACGTTTGTCGGCCGAGGAGTTGCGCGACACAATGCTGCAGATCGCCGGCAAAATCGACACGAGGATGGGTGGCCCAGGCTTCCGACTGTACGAGTACCAGCAGGACAACGTTGCCACTTATGTGCCGCTGGACAAACACGGACCGGAAACCTATCGCCGGGCGGTCTATCACCAGAATGCACGTGCGTCGGTGGTGGATCTGATGTCTGAGTTCGACCAACCTGATTGTGCCTTCTCGGTACCCAGGCGATCAAAGACCACGACGCCTCTTCAGGCACTGACGTTGTTGAATCACAGTTTCACCGTCGACGCCGCCGATGCGTTGGCGAAGCGTCTGGAAACGGAATCGGGCGATGATCTGAAGCTGCAGGTTGTTCGAGGTTTTCAACTCGCCTATCAGCGTCAACCGCAGCCCGATGAGCTATCCAGATCGACCGAGGTGATTCAAACGCACGGCCTTCGCGCGTTTTGCCGGGCGTTGTTGAACTCAAACGAACTACTCTATCTGGATTGATTCCCATGATCGCTTTTGAAGAATTCAATCGACGTCGTTTTTTCAACAACGTGACCACTGGTTTGATGGGCGTGGGGTTGTCGCAGCTGCTCGGTCGCGATGCCCAGGGCTCGTCGACCTCGGATGATGAATCATGGCGTCCTGGCCAGGGCCTCACCCATCACCAACCCAAAGCGAAACGGGTATTACAGATTTTCTGTCCGGGTGCGGCGTCGCACATGGATTTATGGGAACACAAACCGGAATTGGAGAAATGGCACGGTAAACCACTGCCGGGCGAGGAAAACGTCAAGAGTTTCCAAGGCGCTAATGGCAACCTGATGAAGAGTCCCTGGGCATTTGAACCTGCGGGTGCCAGTGGCAAGATGATTTCGTCGATGATGCCGAACATGTCCAAACACGTCGACGATATCGCGTTCCTTCATGGGATGCATTCAACGACCAACACGCATGGGCCCGGTTGCATCTTCATGAACACCGGCCATTCAACCGAGGGCTTTCCCAGCGCCGGTGCATGGCTCAGCTATGCCCTCGGCTCCGAGAACGATAATCTGCCGACCTATGTCGCGATTCCTGATATTCGCGGTGAGCCGCCCAACGGTAAGGCGAACTGGTCCAATGGATTTCTGCCGGCGACACATCAAGCGATCGTGATGGCTGGTCACCAGCCGATACGCAACCTCGCGTTACCCGCCGGAGTCAGCGGCGCCGAGGACCAAAGCACTCGCGAACTGCTGGCATACCTGAACAATCGGCATGCCAACACACGTCCGCACGAGAGTGATTTGCACGCGAGGATCAGCGCCTATGAGCTCGCTGCGCGGATGCAGATGTCTGCGCCGGAAGTCAGCGATCTGGCATCGGAGTCGCAGCATATTCACAAACTCTACGGCACCGATTCACCGAACAAACTCACGGCCGCCTATGCACGCAACTGCCTACTCGCCCGGCGGCTACTTGAACGGGACGTACGCTGCGTGAATCTGTACTGTGCCTCGCGTGCCAGTGGTGTTGATGGCCTATTGAATTGGGACGCGCACAAGACACTCAAAGCTGACTACGAGCGGCACCTGCCGGTATTTGATCAACCCACCGCAGCGTTGTTGAGCGACATGAAACAGCGTGGGTTGCTCGATGACACGCTCGTGCTATGGACGACCGAATTCGGCCGGATGCCAACACATCAGGCGGGCACGACCGGTCGAGATCACAATCCCGACGGATTCACTTGCTGGATGATGGGCGCTGGTGTGAAAGCCGGGGTCAGTCACGGGGCAACGGATGATTTCGGCCGCCGCGCCGAAGTCCATCCGACAACGGTCTGGGACTTCTACGCTACCGTGCTGCACCTACTTGGTTTCAACCACGAGAAACTGACCTGGTACCATAACGGACTGGATCGCCGGATCACCGACGTGCATGGAAATTTGATCAAGGAAGTATTGGCTTAACCTCCCACGTCCCACCTGATTCCAACTCACGTAGCGGCTGCGATCGCCGCTTCGCCATGCGACGTTTTTCCCTTCCCGAGTGACCGGCTTATTCAGTGGCGCAGGGCTGGTTTCCACCGGCCATCTCCGGCTCACCGACCGGTTTTTTTCTTGCTGTATCCACTCCCGTGGTTTGTGGAAGGGGCGCATGTGGCCGGTGGGAACCGGCCCTACTTGCTTAAAACCCGCGCTGGAGACCGGGAGTGATGTCGAGGTCGAGGGTGGCGAAGTCGTTGCGGTCGATTTGTTTCCAGGCGATCGCGCCCATGACGGCATTGTCGGTGCAGAGCTCCGGTGGAGCGATCACGACTTCGAAGTTGTCTTGCTCGCCGGCTGCGGCGAGGTCCCGTCTGAGACGTTGATTCGCCGCGACGCCGCCGCCGACGAGTAACCGACGGACGCCGCAGCGGGCGATCGCTTTGCGGGTTTTCGCAACCAAGACGTCAACGACAGCGGCTTCGAACGAGGCGCAGACATCAGCTTTGGTTGGGTCGCTCAATTCCAATGTCGAAAAATCTTGACGTCCCGGACCGACGATGGCGTACCGCACGGCTGTTTTCAGACCACTGAAACTGAAGTCGTCCGAACCATCGTGCTGTTTCGAGCGGGGGAACGCGAACGCTCGATCGTTGCCTCGAGCGGCCCAGCGGGCGACTTCGACGCCGCCGGGAAAGCCGAGTGACAGCATCGCGGCGACTTTATCGAACGCTTCGCCAGCGGCGTCATCGATCGTGCCCCCGAGATACTCCAGATCGACAGGGTCGTGGCAGAGGTACAACGTCGTGTGCCCACCGCTGACGATCAAACCCATCGCTGGGTAAACGCTGGCGGCTCGATGGCTGAGCTGGCACGCGTACAGGTGGGCGTGTAAATGGTTGATGGCGACGAGCGGTTTCTGCCACGCCAAGGCCAGCGACTTGGCGGCGACGACGCCGACGAGCAGCGAGCCGGCCAGCCCGGGGCGATCGGCAACGGCGATCGCGTGCAGGTCGCGGCCGCGGATGCCAGCATCGGTGAGGGCGGTATCGATCACCGGTAGGATGCGTTCGAGATGGGCCCGGGCGGCGATCTCTGGCACGACACCACCAAACCGCTCGTGCAGTTTCTCTTGGGTGGCGATGCACTCGCCGAGCACGCGACCGCTCCGGCTGACCACGGCCGCCGCAGTCTCGTCACAGGTGGACTCAATCGCCAACAGAACATCGTCGCCGCTATCAGACAATTTTGTACCTTTTAGATATGTCAAATTCACCGTAAATATCGCGGTCAGACGGTGGTGTCCACGTTCTGGCGAACGTCGTTACGCGGTTTATTAAAATTCGACCGTGTCCATGATGTTGTAGGTCGGGCCGCGTTTTTCGAGGAAGCTGCCGATGACTTGCACGCAGTCCACCGTCATTTCGCCGAGCGGATCATCTTCGTGCTGACTCCAACGATCGATTGCCTGCTCGGACAACCGCCGGCTGCCGCTGCGTGCCCGGCCGAGGGTCAAGTGGGGGACATAGTCACGGGGTTCCCGTTTGAAGCCAATGTCGGCGAACCGATCCTCGAGTTGGCTGACAATTTTGGTGAGTGAGTCCGTGGGATCCTCGATCGTCACGCTCAAAATCCGGGCTCGGTTCTTATCCGGTAGAAAGCCTGCACCCACGAAATTCAACACAAACGGGTCGAATGGTTCGCAAACCGCCTCTACGATGTCACAAACCTGGGGGACTTCGACGTTATCGACCTCACCCAAAAATTTGAGTGTCAGATGTAAATTGTCTTCGGGAACCCACTTAATACCCATCGCGGAAACGGGCGTTTCCGGGGACACTGGTGGCCGATTCACCGCCGGATTCTTTTCCGTTGGGCGACTCAGTTTTTCCGCCCCATCTTTCATTTCGTGGATCCACTTCGACGCACAGCGTGCGAGCGGCGGGGGCAGCGGGATGGCGAGAAAGGTACGAATGGTTTTCATGATGGATAGTTGTACGACAAACTACGCGGTTGCCCAAGAGTCGCGCAGCACAGCAGACGGATCTGCCGAGCCAATTTTTCCAATTGGGGGACGTCTGGCAGACCGTCGCTGGCTCGCGGACTTTCCGATTCCCATGTTTGAGCAGCACCGGATCCTGCGGGGCGGTCATTTACAAACCCTGATTGGGGCTCGGATGGGGCATGCCGATCACCCCAGTGAGGCGGCCCATCGCTGCCACCAGATCTCATTGGCGGATGGTGATGCTCTCGTCGTCCACGATGACGAGCCCACGGACTGGACGCCCGCCCGCGGATCGGTGTTGCTGTTGCACGGTATCTGTGGCTGTCATGCAGCCGGTTACATGGTGCGATTTCAGCGGCGACTCAATGAACGCGGGATTCGCACGTTTCGACTCGATATGCGTGGTTGCGGCGATTCCGCTCCGCTGTGCCGGACGATCACCCACGCCGGCCGCAGCGAAGATGTGTTGGCGGCGATCGAGTTTGTCGCCGCGTTGGTGGACGATCCTGCCAGTCCGATCGGAGCACTTGGTGTGTCCCTCGGCGCAAACCAGCTTTTGCTCGCCGCGGGGCAGATTGGAAACGGCAGCTACCCGGCACCGGCGGCTTGGAACCGCGTTGGCCCGCTGCTGGCGATTGCCCCCCCAGTGGATTTGCAGCGGTGTAGCGATGCGATGGAGTCAGCGAAGCTGCGGTTTTACAACTGGTACTTTATCAAGCACCTGCTCCGCCGAGCGTCACCGCAACTTCGCGCACGAGCGGATTATCAAGCCATGTTGCGGCTACCCAAACCGAAAACACTCCGTCAATTCGACCGTCAATTCACCGCGCCCTTGGCTGGTTTTGCGAACGAACAAGACTACTATCGAGAATCCTCAGCGATTTCGGTTGCCGACGACATTGCCGTGCCGACGCTGATCGTCACGTCCGCGGACGATCCCCTGGTACCGGTGAAGTCATTTACGGAGTTGGAGGATCGACTCAGGGTCCGTTCAGAAATGGGGCCCGATCGTCTTCGACTCTTTGATTCGGTTGCTGGGGAGCGGATTTGCGAAGCCTCAAACGCCAATTTAAGTACCGTGCGAGTCCATATTTCGCCGGCCGGCGGCCACCATGGTTTCATGCAACGCGACCGCACCGGATGGACAGATGATCTGGTGAGCGAGTTTTTTGGCGACGCGTTTGTGAGTCCTTCCATCGAACAGCCTCGCTCTCTCAAGTAACTTGTGTATAACTGTCGGCCCCCGACGGTTGTCGCCCCTCACGCGTTTGGCTCGGAGAGCCGAACGACGTTGAAATCCCTTTCCACCTCATGAGTCCTTCGGTTTGACCGCGACTGCGCCTCCACGACGACCTGCCGCGATGGCATTCATTCTGTTGACGCTGTTGATCGACATTTTGGCGATCGGGATTATCATCCCGGTCCTGCCCGAGTTGGTCAAAGCGTTCGTTGGTGGCGAAGAGTCAGCGGCGGGATGGTACGTCGGGATCATTGCGGCAACCTATTCCATGATGCAGTTTTTCTGCGCCCCGGTGCTGGGGGCGCTGTCGGACCGATTTGGCCGTCGCCCCATCATTCTGGGGTCGCTATTCGGGCTCGGTTTGGACTTCATCATCACCGGCTTGGCGACGTCGGTGGGTTGGCTGTTTGTGGGCCGTTTTATCGCCGGCGTGATGGGCGCCAGTTTTTCGACGAGCAACGCGTACATCGCCGACATCTCCAACGACGAGAATCGGGCCCGCAATTTTGGTTTGGTGGGGATGATGTTTGGTTTGGGCTTCATTATCGGTCCAGCCCTAGGCGGTCTTTTGGGTGGCATCTCGCTGCGACTACCCTTTTTCGTGGCCGCTGGGTTGTCGCTCGTCAATTGGCTCTACGGCTATTTCATCCTGCCGGAGTCATTGCCGCCAGAAAAACGTAGCACGACGATCACGCTAAGTAGTATGAACCCGTTCGGGACAATCACTCGGCTGCGGGCGTACCCGATGGTGCTGGGGTTGGCGGCGGCGTTTGTGTTCAGTTCACTCGCCCAGCGTGGTTTGGAGAATGTGTGGGTGCTGTCGATGGGATTTCGCTTCGGATGGGGTGAGGTCACCAACGGTTTGGCGCTGTCGCTCGTTGGCATCATGGCGGTGATCGTGCAAGGCGGGATGGTGCGACCGGTCATCCGCCGCTTTGGTGAACGCCGCACGCTGATGATAGCGATCAGTGTTTCGAGCGTCGCGTTCCTGTGTTATGGACTGGCGACCGCTGGCTGGATGATCCCCTGTATCATCGTCTTCGGTTCGCTCGCCGGTTTATCGGGACCCGCGATACAGAGTCTTGTCACCAGCACGGTTGATCCTAGCGAACAGGGCCGCGTGCAGGGGGCCCTGACCTCACTGATCAGCCTCACGAATATTCTCGCGCCGTTGATTTTTACGGCGGGCCTGTTTCGGTATTTCACCCATGAGGACACCTCGATCCGGTACAACGGAGCACCGTTTGCCGGAGCACCGTTCCTGTTCGGTTCGTTTTTATTGCTCGTCGCCTTGGGGATCCTGTATCGGGTGTTCCAAAAATATCCCAGACAGGCAGATGCCGATCCGGTGGCGACGCCCGATTCAGTCACCGCGCCCGATCCGGTGCCGGTTGCCGCGCCCCTGGCCGAGACGGCGGAATAACGGCGCCCCATGATGCGAATTTTAGTGACCGGATGCAGCGGTTTTTTAGGCGGTGAGATTGTCCGTCAACTACTTCAGCGCGGTGACGAAGTCGTCGGGCTCTCCAGACGAGAGACACCGCAACTGGTGCGTTTGGGGATGCAGCACCACCGCGGCGACTTGACCGATGCCCCATACGTCCACCGCACGATCGCCGACGTGGATGTTGTGATCCACACCGCTGCCGTCGCGGGTGTGTGGGGTTCGTGGAAGCACTTCTTCGACAACAATGTGCTCGCCACACGAAACGTACTCGCGGCATGCCAAGACTCCGGGGTAATGAAGTGTGTCTATACGAGCAGCCCGAGTGTGACGTTTGCGGGCGGCCATCAAAGTGGCATCGATGAAACGGTGGGCTATCCGAGTCACTGGCTCTGTCACTATCCCCATACCAAAGCGATCGCCGAGCAAGAAGTGATTGCGGCGGACGCTCCCGGAGCGATGCGCACCCTTTCGTTACGACCACACTTGATTTGGGGCCAGGGTGACCCGCACCTGTTGCCGCGGCTACTCGATCGCGCTCGGGCGGGAAAACTGCGAATCATTGGCGATGGTCAAAATCGGATCGATACGGTCCACGTCAGCAATGCGGCGTTGGCACACGTCTGCGCCGTCGACGCGTTAGACGCCACGCCGGAGTCGGCAGCGGGACGTTCCTATTTCATCGCTCAAGACGAGCCGGTCTTGTGTTGGCCGTGGATCGCCCGGCTGTGCGAGACCAGCGGTGCGCCACCGCCGACGCGTCATATCTCGTACCGGTCCGCTTACTCGATCGGTGCGGCCTGCGAAGGAATTTACAAAACGCTGCGGATCAGCCACGAGCCGCCCATGACACGTTTCGTCGCGGCGCAGCTGGCCAAGGACCACTACTTCGACATCACCGCGGCCAAGCAGCGACTCGGCTATGAGCCGCGCGTGAGCATGGATGAGGGTCTGGCGGAGCTGGCGCGGGATTGATCCCAGTGATGGACGGCATTCTCGCCGCATCCTGCCACCGGTCTTCGTCATGCGGCAACATCCTTGTCGCCGTCGTTCAGCGATCTATCCAGACTGGCGGCATCCAGCCGAAACAACCGGATTAGGAACTAAGGTGTCAGGTACGAATGGCATTGTCTACGCGGTTTTCGAGTACTTTTGCTCAGCGGAGGTCGACCACCGCGCAGCACCAAAAATCGCGTTCCTTCGCGATTCGAAGTTTCAACGGATTGTCACCGATAAATGAATATTGAGATTGGCGTGACCCGATCGGCCGATATAATTTGGCGATGACGTGACCTTCCTTGGTTGGGGACTTTCAGGAAATCGACCAAGGAAGGGTCATGTCCATTCTATCAGTTGACTCGAAGGATTGCTTCAGTATTTTCAAGCGATCAATGATTCAGTCGACGGCGTTGCCGTTGACCGAAATCATCGATGACTCGTTCGTCAAAGATGTTTTTAGCGAAGAAGAAATCGAGTTTGGAAATGCCTACGAAGATGTGTTCACGCCTGCGATCACGTTGTGGGCGATGATCTCTCAGTTCCTCTTCAGTGGAACGGGGCGATCTGTGAAGGCTGCTGCTGGGCGAGTCGTCTCGCTTTATGCGCAAGTTGAAGGACGAGTCGTTGCGCAGAACGCTGGCAACTACTGTCGAGCTAAGCAGAAGATTCCAGTCAGTGCGATCAAGAAGCTAGCGTGTAGACTCGCCTCGCGAGCTGAGCTTGCAACGAATGCTTTTGATGATCTTGGAGTTCCTCTTGAAGCAGATCAGTGCGAAGACCAGATGAGTCCGAGGGTGATTGCGGGCATCCGGTCGATGGCCATCAAGGGACGTTTTATCAGTGTTGATGGGTTCACAGTCGATGCCCCCGACACGCCGGAGAATCAAAAGAAATATCCTCAAAATCCGGTCCAGGAGGAAGGGCTTGGGTTTCCCATTCTACGTTGCGTCACGCTCATTTCAATGACAACCGGTTTACTGAGCGATTTGGCAATGGCACCGTACAGTGGAAAGGAAACCGGCGAAACTGCTCTGCTTCGTCAAATAAAAGGTTCCTTGCGTGCGGGCGATGTCCTGACTGCTGACTGTTACTACTGCACGTACTGGCTTGTCGCGATGTGTGCAATGATGGGCGTCGAAGTTGTCATGAAAAATCACCACAAACGCGAAGATCATCCGGAAGGTGCGCAGGCACTCAACGAGAGTGAACGCATCGTCGTATGGGACCGTCCGAAGCGGCCGAAGTGGATGGGCAAGCGTGAGTATCGAAAAATCCCTGAGGCGTTACCGATACGACTTGTTGATGTTGCTCCGGCAGTTCCCGGTGCTCGCTGCGAAGGCTTCACGGTAGCCACGACAATACTCGAACATGAATCCGCCAACGCGAGTTGGATTGGCGCACTCTACGAAGGACGATGGCAGATCGAACCGGATATTCGATCAATCAAATGCACGCTGAATTTAGAGCACTTACGGAGCCAAACACCGGAAGGTATCGAGCGTGAATTGTGGACAGGTCTTTTAGCCCACAACTTTGTAAGATTCAAAATGTTACAGAGCGGCTTCGCTGCCAATCGAGACACGCGAAGTTTGAGCTTTACAGAAAGCTACCAACTCCTTTCGACGAACTGGCTACTTGTTACCGACCTCGCTCTGATCGCATTTTACGGTCTTTTCCTGCCGAATTGTTGTCGTAGTCACGGACTGTTCTTACACCGGTAATTCGGTAGGCAGCAGCCCGCCGCCCGCAGACCAGAGCCTTGCCCCCCGCGCCTCGCAACCCGCCCCCTTCAACTAAATCGTACCCCGCCTCTCCCCTCGCCCCCCGACTCACTTTTCAGGCAGTCGGTTCGCGATCATTCGAATCCCTGACTCGACCAACTATCCTGCTGGACTTTTCTACTTCAAGTTCAAAAGCCAGCGCCCGTGCGAGCCAGAATCTTCCGCTCTCAAGCAGAACGTGATGAGTTCCTGCTGGAGCTCAAGCTCACCCAGTGCCCCCACTGCAAGAAAGTCGGCGCGCTCAATCGCCATGGGTCCTTGCGCGGATACGACGAGAACAACTTCCGCCACAAATCTATCCGGGCACGAAGGGTCTTCTGTAGCAACCGAAATCAAGCCGCCGGATGTGGACGCACCTTCAGCGTGTGGATTGCTGACAAAGTCAAACGACTCTTTCTCAGTGCAGAGCAACTCTGGGCATTCCTCAACCAGGCCGCCGCGACCGGCAACAAACGCAAGGCATTCAAAAAGCTCAATAGCAGCATGAGCGATTCGGCACCCTATCGAATTTGGAAACGATTGCAAGATGCACAATCCGCGATTCGGACCGCACTGTCGACCATGTGCCTGCCGCCAAAAATCGATAGCTCACAGCCCAGCAACACGCCCGCTGAGAGCACACTCGCTCATCTGATCAAAGCCTTCGCTGGCCACACGCTCAATCCCATCGCCGCCTTCCAGCTCACACTGCAGACCTTCTTCATCTGACACGCTGCGGCCGCACCTCAGCAGGCCGATTCGGTCCGTGATCACACGGCAACCTGTCGATCCTGGCCAGCATCGTCTGCCTCGGATGGTCGATTTGCCATCGTAGCTCACGCTTGCGAAATTCTTTTTTCTGCTCGACAACACAACCCGACGATAGATCCACCGCCGACCGCACTTAGACTCGCCTGCGAATCGATTTCATGAATCGATTTCGTTCAATCAAAAGTCAAAAACCAGCGGAGCGGTCCATGAAACGACCATCGATCTACGTCAAAATGAAAGTCCTCGGAGCGATCGAAGTCGCCCCCGGAAAAACACGTCACGAGAGAATCCACAACGTCGCGGCGATGACGTTCCTGGACGACCAAGGAGACCCACACCAGTTCACCTGGCGGACCATCCAAACGTGGTACTACCGCTACAAAAACGACGGCATCACCGGCATGAATGCTTCACCGCGAGCCGACAAAGGCAAGCCACGCAAGGTCACGCCCGAAGAAGTTCTCGAAGCGATCAACACCGCGCTGCCGCACTTTGTATCTGCGAAAACGGGGCACAAGAGGACGCCCACCAAGTCAGCCGTCTATCGGTTCTGCATTGAAAAGGGACTCCTGCACGCTAGCCAGATCGCTCTGACCACGTTCTGCCGCTTCGTCCGTGAGTACGAATTACTCAAGGACGATCCAGGCGAAAATCGACGCCGACTCGCCTTCAGCATGCAGTACGCCAACCAACTTTGGCAGGCCGATACCATGTTCGGACCGCACATCGGTGGCCGGCAAGCCAAGCTGATTGGCCTGATCGATGACGCCAGTCGTGTGCTCTGTCATGGCGAATTCTTCTTCGAAGAGAACACCGATTCGATGATCAAGGCGCTTCGCTCGGCCTTCTACAAACGAGGCTTGCCCGAACAGCTATACGTTGACAACGGCTCGATCTACTGCAGCCAAGAGATCACGCTGATCTGCGCCCGCGTGGGCTGCATCCTTCGTCACACCGCCGTTCGAGACGCCGCCGCGAAAGGGAAAATCGAACGCTTCTTTCGTCGCGTGCGTGATCAATTTCTAATCCGCAAACTCGACCTCTCCTCGATCGACGCTCTCAACAAACAGTTCACTCACTGGGTCGAACACGACTACAACGCCACTGTACACACGACCCTCGGTATGAAGCCGATTGATCGCTTTGGTGTGGATCTTTCTCGGATCCGATTTCTCTCGCCATCGGAGGATACCGACGAGTTGTTCTACGCCGAGGCGACTCGCAGTGTCAAAAAGGACAACACGTTCAGCTTCCAAGGCGAGCGTTACGAAACTCCGATCGACTTGCGTGGCAAGAAGGTCACGCTGCGGCATGAGCGACATCACCAAGGTGTGGTCGTCGTCTACGAAAACGATCGACGCATCGGCAAGGCCCGGTTGCTCGATGCCGTCGCCAACGGCATGAAACGCCATAAAGACTCATAAATGCCCGGCAGCCAATCCACCGTGATCCAACTCCTTCTTTTTCCAAAAGTCCACCTCACCATGATCCGTTCTTACTTCGGCTTGTCCGAAAATCCCTTCGCGCTACGCGACATCCAACTACTACAACATCAGCAGGAAATCCATGACACGCTCCGAGTCCACAGCCAACAAGGCGGCCTATGTCTGGTCGTCGGCAGACCCGGCACCGGCAAATCCGTGATCAAAGAATCGCTCAAACGACTTCCCGAGAAAGAGTACTTGGTCGCCACGGTTGCACGCACACTGCACACCTATACCAATACAGTAAAAATCCTCTGTGAAGCGTTTCGGATTGAGTTTGAAAGCTCGGCGTTCAAGTGCGAACGCAAGCTGATCCAGCAAGCCTTCAGCCTCAATCGCAGTGGCAAGATGCTCGTCACGGTGATCGACGATGCCCATCTGATGGCGATGGATAACCTTCGCCGACTACGACTCCTCTTGGAAGATTTCCCGAAGAATCACAACCTGATTCTGGTCGGCCAGCCGGAGTTGCTCGCCGATCTGGACTTGGCGGTCAACCTGGATTTGAAAAGCCGGGTGACGTATTCGGTGATCACCAAGCGGTTGCACGACGATGTGATGCGCGCGTTTATCGAACGTGAACTCGATTCGATCGGTCTAGCGCACAGCACGTTCACTGCTGGAGCAACGGAGTTGATTATCCGCTCTGCCGATGGAGTGTTGCGCAAGTGCCGCAACCTGTGCTTAGCGTCGATGCTCGAAGCGGTCCGAGCCGCCGCTGGAACGACGATCGATATCGACTTGGTCAATCGCGTGTTGCTTCAACCGCACTGGCAAAACGAAGTCGACCTAACAGATTTTTAAGACCCAAAAATGCTCCCTCCCCTCCCTCTAACTCCAGGCTTCTGTTATGAAGATGACGAACGACTTACTCCGCGCGATCCGCAACGATCTACCGATGAAACTGACGATCGTTCGGCTCGGCCAGCACGGTCCGATAGCGAAACAAAGCGACGGCTACTTCCGTTTCCAATGCCCATCGTGCAAAGAACTTCGAGCGACCGTGAACCCGAAGAACAATCTCGCTCATTGTTTTAGCTGCGGCCAGAACTACAACAACATCGATCTGATGATGACGCAGGGCCACGACTTCTTGCCGGCGGTCGACATCCTGAGCAACTGGCTTGTGCAATACCAAAGCGACCTCGGCCAAAGAAAGTCTTCGGCCTAATCAGTCAATCGCATCGGCCCCCAGCCAAAGCTCTTTCAATCAGTGCGACCGCTTTGCCCAAGCGATCGCACTTTTTTAATGCGCTGAGCACACACGGCTCCGAGCACACACGGCTCCGAGCACAACAGGTTCGAGCACAACAGGTTCGAGCACAACAGGTTCGAGCCTCGACTCGGTCGCTCCTATCGCACAGCCCCGAAACACGCTCTCCAGAATTCTCAACAATTCGGCAAAAGGACCATTTCGGGCTTCAAATCCCTACAGTCACAATTCGGCAAAAAGTGCGACCGCAATTCGGTCGGTAACAGCTACTTTGTGCATGCGTGGGCGTGAGTAAACCGATGGCGACTGCGTCCCAAAAGCAAGGTGTGTGCGCCATTGTGGGGCAGCGTCCCGATCGCATCGAGCCACGAGAGAACAAGCGACGTCCCAAAACGATCAAACTCATGACGGTGCCCCGCAGTGTATTCCATGCGATGATCGGTGCGTTATCACGAGCCGGGTAATCGAGACAGTTTGTTGCGCTCAGAGTTCGCATCGCTGGCGATTGCGAGGCGCTGAGTTCGCTGCTGCGCCGCTGTCGCCAGGAAACCGCGAAATGCTACCGCCAAAGACAAAGAAAGCCAGGAGCAACCATTGAGTGCGCCTGACAGGAACCAATATCGCGGGGCACTTCGAGTGAACGGCGTCTGACACGCTTTAGGATCCTACGGGTCCGCCGAAATGCTCGTAAAAAGCGTAGACAATGCCATTCGTACCGGACACCTTTTCTTCTTCCCGTTGGTGAGCGTGTGCGTTCTCTGCACTCCCGAGTCGCCGTCAGCCCTCTGCTTTCTATCGCTTTTTACCCACCGATTTGGCGGAAGAGCCAATGCGCTGAGCACTCACCATGGGAGCTCGCCAGGGTCGAGGCTCGACTCGGTCGCTCCCATCGCACAACCCACAAACGGACTCTCCAAAATACTCAGCAATTCGGCAAACGCACCATCTGAAGCTCCAAATCCCTACAGTCACAATTCAGCAAAAACTACGACCGTAATTCGGTCGGTAACACTTACTCTGACCCTTTTCTTCGCCCATGGCCCATTAGATTTCTTTCTCTGGACGTGCTGCCTTGGCTTTTTCCAGTTGACGCTCTCTGGAGAGATTGTAGCGACGCTGCACATCGAGTGCTCTGCGCATACGTTCTTCCGCCGCTGGTCCTTTAGATACCATCATATTGGATGCCAGAAACACCACAAACACCAATGTTACTGCGAGAATCACTAGTCGAACTGCCAGTTTCATTTACGTTTTCGCACCAAATAAATCGGGATCACGATGGCTGGACAAGTTAAAATATCCAAAGTCAATAATAGCGTGGGGGCCAGAAAGGTAGAACTTCGTTGTAAGGAAGATCAAAAACTGGCCCAGGATGTCCTTGAATCGTGGGATCGCCTCCGATCGCTTCATCTAGCCGTTCTGCTAGGACGGCTGTCCTGCATCCGTCGAGTTCAATATTTGTCCGTGGGCCTGTGTGGTCTATTAATTGTTGCGTAATATCGGTAACTGCGTCGGTGCTTCCGTTGCCGTGAGAAACTACAACAGCCCCGCCAGAAACAATTACCATTTGACCGCTACTTCCGATATCTATGTGGGGTAGATTTCCTCCCCCAGTTCCTGCATGGCCGCTTATTGATATGTCAATCAGCTCTTCCCCATCTTCCAGCGACTCCAGAGCTTCAACCAGCTCAGCTCCCGACTGCGCCACAACCACAGTTCCATCCGCAAGGGTTATTTCTGCATGTCCAGGGGGACGTGGAGGTGGCTGAGGTGGTTGTGGGGGCGCCCATGGGACTCCAAATAATGTCGGAAGCACGGGTGGCGACATGCCTGACGGATCAGTCAACGTCGTAGGCTGATTCCCCACATACCGATACAAGTTCGGATCACCCGCAGCGAAGCCGACGGGGTCATTGCTCAGCCAACGGCCCGTGGCTGGGTCGTACCAGCGGGCGCGGTTGTACTGCAGATCGACATCGTCGTCCCACTCTCGCCCTGTGTAACCGAAGAGTGAGTCGATGGCGGCGTTGGTTTCGCTGATGCGGTTGCCGAAACTGTCGTAGACGATGTGGTTGGCGATGGATGTAATGCCGGTAACTGCGTCGTACTCGGCAACGTCGCGGACGCTGCCGAGGTGATCAGTCAATGGCCAGAAGACGTCGCCGGGCGTGGTTGGGCTGGTGACTTGCTCGTCGGCGAGGATTTGATCGACGGCGGGGCCGTGCAGGTAGCGGTTGGTGACGTCGCCACTGCCATCGAAGCGGAGAATCATCGCGTCACCGGAGCCGGACTGCTCCCCGCGGAGGCCGTCATAGACGTAGACTTCCGTTTGCGTCCCGCTGCCAGTGATGACCTTCTTCCAGATTTTGTGGTCGAAGGCGTCATAGCCGTATTGGACCGTCTTAGTGGTCACGGCGGAGCCGTTTTTCTCGACGACTTCGATCAGGTTATTGTGGTGATCCCAGATGTAGTCGGTGGTTTCGCCGGTGGCGATGTTGGTCTTTTTGATCCGATTGCCTTCGGCGTCGTACAGATAATTGTGCGTGCCGTCGGAGAGCAGTTGGTTGTCGTCGCCGGTTGAGGTGCCGCTGCCGGTGCGGTTCCCGTTGTCGTCGTAAGTATACGACTCGTCGGCTTGGGCGGCGTGGTCGGCGGCGGTGAGTTGACCGGTGAGGTCTTGGGTGTAGGTCGTTGTGCCGTCGGTCTGCGAATCGATTTGAGACAGCTGGCTGGCGGCATCGTACGAGTATTCGTAGCCGGCCAGCGTGGTGGCACCCTGCGTGAGGGTGAGATCGCTGAGCCGTCCGGTGTTGTCGTATTGATAACCCGTTGTGGCCACCGATTGAGTGCCCGCTAAATTCGCATAACGGCTGATCGTGTCGAATTGACCCACCGCATTGTAGACGAGGTCAATGCGTTTGCTAGCGACAGCATTACCACCGCTGACGCCGTGTTGCTCGATCCCGGTCATCCGGTTGAGCGAGTCGTAATCGAAATCGGTGACGAAGTCGTCGGTCGAGCCGATTGTGGCGGAGAGCTGGCTGCGGCGGTTGTTGGAATCATAAACACTGTTCGTGGTGACGCCCGGCATGGCGGTCAGCGTGAGGTAGTCGCGGATGGTTTGCGTGCGGCGATCGAGGTTGTCGTACGCGAAACTGTAGACCGCTTCGTCGCTGTTGACGCTGGTGAGATTCCCCATGGCATCATACCGGAAGTCTCGGGTTTCTTGCAAAACGCCGCCAGTATACCAACTTTCTTCATTCATCTGGTTGAGATGATCATAGCCGTACTGGATTTCGCGACCGTTGCGGTCAGTGCGTGTGGTCAGGTTGCTGTTGGCGTCGTATGCAAAGCTGCGTGAGTCGTTGAGTTCGTTGGTGTCGAGGATCACTCGATTCAACGCATCGTAAACCCACGTGGTCGTATTGCCCTCGGGATCGGTGAGCGAAGTTTGGTGTTACCGACCTCGCTCTGATCGCATTTTACGGTCTTTTCCTGCCGAATTGTTGTCGTAGTCACGGACTGTTCTTACACCGGTAATTCGGTAGGCAGCAGCCCGCCGCCCGCAGACCAGAGCCTTGCCCCCCGCGCCTCGCAACCCGCCCCCTTCAACTAAATCGTACCCCGCCTCTCCCCTCGCCCCCCGACTCACTTTTCAGGCAGTCGGTTCGCGATCATTCGAATCCCTGACTCGACCAACTATCCTGCTGGACTTTTCTACTTCAAGTTCAAAAGCCAGCGCCCGTGCGAGCCAGAATCTTCCGCTCTCAAGCAGAACGTGATGAGTTCCTGCTGGAGCTCAAGCTCACCCAGTGCCCCCACTGCAAGAAAGTCGGCGCGCTCAATCGCCATGGGTCCTTGCGCGGATACGACGAGAACAACTTCCGCCACAAATCTATCCGGGCACGAAGGGTCTTCTGTAGCAACCGAAATCAAGCCGCCGGATGTGGACGCACCTTCAGCGTGTGGATTGCTGACAAAGTCAAACGACTCTTTCTCAGTGCAGAGCAACTCTGGGCATTCCTCAACCAGGCCGCCGCGACCGGCAACAAACGCAAGGCATTCAAAAAGCTCAATAGCAGCATGAGCGATTCGGCACCCTATCGAATTTGGAAACGATTGCAAGATGCACAATCCGCGATTCGGACCGCACTGTCGACCATGTGCCTGCCGCCAAAAATCGATAGCTCACAGCCCAGCAACACGCCCGCTGAGAGCACACTCGCTCATCTGATCAAAGCCTTCGCTGGCCACACGCTCAATCCCATCGCCGCCTTCCAGCTCACACTGCAGACCTTCTTCATCTGACACGCTGCGGCCGCACCTCAGCAGGCCGATTCGGTCCGTGATCACACGGCAACCTGTCGATCCTGGCCAGCATCGTCTGCCTCGGATGGTCGATTTGCCATCGTAGCTCACGCTTGCGAAATTCTTTTTTCTGCTCGACAACACAACCCGACGATAGATCCACCGCCGACCGCACTTAGACTCGCCTGCGAATCGATTTCATGAATCGATTTCGTTCAATCAAAAGTCAAAAACCAGCGGAGCGGTCCATGAAACGACCATCGATCTACGTCAAAATGAAAGTCCTCGGAGCGATCGAAGTCGCCCCCGGAAAAACACGTCACGAGAGAATCCACAACGTCGCGGCGATGACGTTCCTGGACGACCAAGGAGACCCACACCAGTTCACCTGGCGGACCATCCAAACGTGGTACTACCGCTACAAAAACGACGGCATCACCGGCATGAATGCTTCACCGCGAGCCGACAAAGGCAAGCCACGCAAGGTCACGCCCGAAGAAGTTCTCGAAGCGATCAACACCGCGCTGCCGCACTTTGTATCTGCGAAAACGGGGCACAAGAGGACGCCCACCAAGTCAGCCGTCTATCGGTTCTGCATTGAAAAGGGACTCCTGCACGCTAGCCAGATCGCTCTGACCACGTTCTGCCGCTTCGTCCGTGAGTACGAATTACTCAAGGACGATCCAGGCGAAAATCGACGCCGACTCGCCTTCAGCATGCAGTACGCCAACCAACTTTGGCAGGCCGATACCATGTTCGGACCGCACATCGGTGGCCGGCAAGCCAAGCTGATTGGCCTGATCGATGACGCCAGTCGTGTGCTCTGTCATGGCGAATTCTTCTTCGAAGAGAACACCGATTCGATGATCAAGGCGCTTCGCTCGGCCTTCTACAAACGAGGCTTGCCCGAACAGCTATACGTTGACAACGGCTCGATCTACTGCAGCCAAGAGATCACGCTGATCTGCGCCCGCGTGGGCTGCATCCTTCGTCACACCGCCGTTCGAGACGCCGCCGCGAAAGGGAAAATCGAACGCTTCTTTCGTCGCGTGCGTGATCAATTTCTAATCCGCAAACTCGACCTCTCCTCGATCGACGCTCTCAACAAACAGTTCACTCACTGGGTCGAACACGACTACAACGCCACTGTACACACGACCCTCGGTATGAAGCCGATTGATCGCTTTGGTGTGGATCTTTCTCGGATCCGATTTCTCTCGCCATCGGAGGATACCGACGAGTTGTTCTACGCCGAGGCGACTCGCAGTGTCAAAAAGGACAACACGTTCAGCTTCCAAGGCGAGCGTTACGAAACTCCGATCGACTTGCGTGGCAAGAAGGTCACGCTGCGGCATGAGCGACATCACCAAGGTGTGGTCGTCGTCTACGAAAACGATCGACGCATCGGCAAGGCCCGGTTGCTCGATGCCGTCGCCAACGGCATGAAACGCCATAAAGACTCATAAATGCCCGGCAGCCAATCCACCGTGATCCAACTCCTTCTTTTTCCAAAAGTCCACCTCACCATGATCCGTTCTTACTTCGGCTTGTCCGAAAATCCCTTCGCGCTACGCGACATCCAACTACTACAACATCAGCAGGAAATCCATGACACGCTCCGAGTCCACAGCCAACAAGGCGGCCTATGTCTGGTCGTCGGCAGACCCGGCACCGGCAAATCCGTGATCAAAGAATCGCTCAAACGACTTCCCGAGAAAGAGTACTTGGTCGCCACGGTTGCACGCACACTGCACACCTATACCAATACAGTAAAAATCCTCTGTGAAGCGTTTCGGATTGAGTTTGAAAGCTCGGCGTTCAAGTGCGAACGCAAGCTGATCCAGCAAGCCTTCAGCCTCAATCGCAGTGGCAAGATGCTCGTCACGGTGATCGACGATGCCCATCTGATGGCGATGGATAACCTTCGCCGACTACGACTCCTCTTGGAAGATTTCCCGAAGAATCACAACCTGATTCTGGTCGGCCAGCCGGAGTTGCTCGCCGATCTGGACTTGGCGGTCAACCTGGATTTGAAAAGCCGGGTGACGTATTCGGTGATCACCAAGCGGTTGCACGACGATGTGATGCGCGCGTTTATCGAACGTGAACTCGATTCGATCGGTCTAGCGCACAGCACGTTCACTGCTGGAGCAACGGAGTTGATTATCCGCTCTGCCGATGGAGTGTTGCGCAAGTGCCGCAACCTGTGCTTAGCGTCGATGCTCGAAGCGGTCCGAGCCGCCGCTGGAACGACGATCGATATCGACTTGGTCAATCGCGTGTTGCTTCAACCGCACTGGCAAAACGAAGTCGACCTAACAGATTTTTAAGACCCAAAAATGCTCCCTCCCCTCCCTCTAACTCCAGGCTTCTGTTATGAAGATGACGAACGACTTACTCCGCGCGATCCGCAACGATCTACCGATGAAACTGACGATCGTTCGGCTCGGCCAGCACGGTCCGATAGCGAAACAAAGCGACGGCTACTTCCGTTTCCAATGCCCATCGTGCAAAGAACTTCGAGCGACCGTGAACCCGAAGAACAATCTCGCTCATTGTTTTAGCTGCGGCCAGAACTACAACAACATCGATCTGATGATGACGCAGGGCCACGACTTCTTGCCGGCGGTCGACATCCTGAGCAACTGGCTTGTGCAATACCAAAGCGACCTCGGCCAAAGAAAGTCTTCGGCCTAATCAGTCAATCGCATCGGCCCCCAGCCAAAGCTCTTTCAATCAGTGCGACCGCTTTGCCCAAGCGATCGCACTTTTTTAATGCGCTGAGCACACACGGCTCCGAGCACACACGGCTCCGAGCACAACAGGTTCGAGCACAACAGGTTCGAGCACAACAGGTTCGAGCCTCGACTCGGTCGCTCCTATCGCACAGCCCCGAAACACGCTCTCCAGAATTCTCAACAATTCGGCAAAAGGACCATTTCGGGCTTCAAATCCCTACAGTCACAATTCGGCAAAAAGTGCGACCGCAATTCGGTCGGTAACAGTTTATCGAACGTGAACTCGATTCGATCGGTCTAGCGCACAGCACGTTCACTGCTGGAGCAACGGAGTTGATTATCCGCTCTGCCGATGGAGTGTTGCGCAAGTGCCGCAACCTGTGCTTAGCGTCGATGCTCGAAGCGGTCCGAGCCGCCGCTGGAACGACGATCGATATCGACTTGGTCAATCGCGTGTTGCTTCAACCGCACTGGCAAAACGAAGTCGACCTAACAGATTTTTAAGACCCAAAAATGCTCCCTCCCCTCCCTCTAACTCCAGGCTTCTGTTATGAAGATGACGAACGACTTACTCCGCGCGATCCGCAACGATCTACCGATGAAACTGACGATCGTTCGGCTCGGCCAGCACGGTCCGATAGCGAAACAAAGCGACGGCTACTTCCGTTTCCAATGCCCATCGTGCAAAGAACTTCGAGCGACCGTGAACCCGAAGAACAATCTCGCTCATTGTTTTAGCTGCGGCCAGAACTACAACAACATCGATCTGATGATGACGCAGGGCCACGACTTCTTGCCGGCGGTCGACATCCTGAGCAACTGGCTTGTGCAATACCAAAGCGACCTCGGCCAAAGAAAGTCTTCGGCCTAATCAGTCAATCGCATCGGCCCCCAGCCAAAGTTCTTTCAATCAGTGCGACCGCTTTGCCCAAGCGATCGCACTTTTTTAATGCGCTGAGCACACACGGCTCCGAGCACAACAGGTTCGAGCACAACAGGTTCGAGCCTCGACTCGGTCGCTCCTATCGCACAGCCCCGAAACACGCTCTCCAGAATTCTCAACAATTCGGCAAAAGGACCATTTCGGGCTTCAAATCCCTACAGTCACAATTCGGCAAAAAGTGCGACCGCAATTCGGTCGGTAACACTTCACCACGAGGCGACCGCCGGCGGCATCGGCCAACGCGGCAACGGCTCCCAGGGATGCTGATAGGGACCGCGTCAACAGTTAAACGACAACTACGGGGCTCATCCCAGCAAGTTCACCGACTTCGGCGTTGGTTTTGCCTGCCAGGTGTGGGCGAACTTCGTCGAGGATCGCGGCTAAGGCGATGCCATAGTCTGCCGGGTCGACATAGTTTTTCAGAGGGCGGCGATCGCATTGCCCCAAAGATGCTCTCCAGAATTCTCAGCAATTCGGAAAAAGAGCCATTTCGCACCTCAAATCCCTACAGTCACAGTTCGGCAAAAAGTGCGACCGTAATTCGGTCGGTATCAGCTGACCCATTTGGACGCTCTCCGGCAAAACTACCATCATGAGCCCGAATCCACACAGTCGCAATTCAACAAAAACTACGACAGCAATTCGGTTGGCGACACGATGGTCAGCGGCATTAAGGACTACAGCTAAAATACGCGGCATTCAGCCACGACCCATGGGATGGATTTCGTACTCTCCACCTTAAATTTCTCGCGTCTGCTCCTTAAGCAGTGACAGCACCTCGTTCTGGCCGCAATCCGTCGCTCGAGATATCGCAGTGTCACCGTTGGCACCTTTCGCCGTTGGATCTGCTCCATATTTGAGCAAAACGCGGATAACAGATAGGTCTCCATAGGCAACAGCAAGCATCAGCGGGGTGTCGCCGCCAGCAGATAATCGAGAGTCGGGCAAGACCCCAAGACTAAACAGCCATGGTAGCATGCCAGGATTGTTTAACACTGAGGCGGCAACGATCCAGGCTGTCGACGACTCGCAAAGTTCCGGGTGCTTGCGAATCATCCTACGTAGTCGTTTTCGATCATTTCGAATAACGCAACTATGCGCTTTGTAATCTCGACCCGAACCCATTGTAATCCTTCGTATTTTGCGTGCATTTACCTAAACACTTAGCATTTGACTGACATGACTTGCGTTAAGCTAAATGGGCAATCGCATGTAAGGGAAGGTGAGCCGAAAACGCCTCACTTGGGGAGAGAAACCTAAGTTCCATACGGAAGGCAATCCCCTAGACGCAGGCCAAAAAAATGTACGGATTATCTCAAGCATATGGTTGCCCGCGAAAGTCGGGGATTGGACCAATAACTGGGAGACGCGGTGGCTCGTTCCACCAGTCGTTGATGGAGTCTAATCCACCTTTGATGCATTCTAATCCATCGTCAATCCATTCATCGAGAGGTATTACTGGTGGGAGGTGAATACTCCTGGGTTTTTGTCCATTCCGTTTCCCACCATCCGTTGTTCCTTCATTGTTCTTCTTTTTCGTACGAAGTCGTTCCGCGGCGGTCAATTCCTTTTTCTGCCGTCTAAGTTCGTCGTTCTGTTTTTGGATTACTTTGCGATCTTTTAGATTCCTCTCTTTCTTCAATTGCTCATTGTTGGCATTTATTTGTTTTTGTATTTTATCGACCTCTTCCCTGACCTTTTTGGCTTCCGCGTCTTCGCCCGGTTTCAAACCACTCGGATCGGTCAACGCAGTCGGCTGATTTGCCACATACCGATATAAGTTCGCATCCCCCGCAGCAAACCCAATAGGGTCATTGCTCAGCCAACGGCCCGTGGCTGGGTCGTACCAGCGGGCGCGGTTATACTGCATATCAATATCCTCGTCCCACTCGCGGCCGGTGAAGCCGAAGAGCGAGTCGATGGCGGCGTTGGTTTCGCTGGTGCGGTTGCCGAAACTGTCGTAGACGATGTGGTTGGCGATCGACGTGATACCGGTGACCGCGTCGTACTCAGCCACGTCGCGGACGCTGCCGAGGTGGTCGGTCAAAGCCCAGAATACGTCGCCGGGGCTGGACGTGCTGGTGACGTGCTCGTCGGCCAGGATCTGGTCGACTGCGGGTCCATGTAGGTAACGGTTGGTGACATTGCCACTGCCATCGAAGCGGAGGATCATCGCGTCGTCGGCACCCGATTGTTCCTGACGCAGACCATCATAGACGTAGACTTCCGTTTGTGTCCCGCTGCCAGTGATGACCTTCTTCCAGATCTTGTGATCGAAGGCGTCGTAGCCGTATTGGACGGTTTTGATGGTCACGGCCGACGCATTTTTCTCGACAACCTCGACTAGGTTATTGTGGTGATCCCAGGTGTAGTCGGTAATTTCGCCGGTGGCGATGCTAGTTTTTTTGATCCGGTTGCCTTCGGCGTCGTACTGGTAATTGTACGTGCCATCGGACATCAGTTGATTGTCATCGCCGGTCGATGTGCCGCTGCCAGTGCGGTTCCCGTTGTCGTCGTAAGTATACGACTCGTCGGTTTGGGAGGCGTGGTCGGCGGCGGTGAGTTGACCGGTGAGGTCTTGTGTGAAGGTCGTGGTGCCGTCGGTCACCGAATCGATTTGCGACAGTTGGCTGGCTGCATCGTACGAATAGCCGTAGCCGGCCAGCGTGGTGGAACCCTGGGAGTGGGTGAGATCGCTGAGCCGTCCGGTGTTGTCGTATAGATAGTCCGTCGTGGCGACCGACTGAGTGCCCGCTAAATTCGCGTAACGGCTGATCGTTTCGAACTGACCTGCGGCGTTGTAGGCGAGGTCAATGCGTTTGTTCGCGACAGCGTTGCCACCGCTGACACCGTGTTGCTCAATACCGGTCATGCGGCTGAGATCGTCATATATGAAGTCTGTGACAAAATCGTCCGTGGTCCCGATCGTGGTGGCCAGCTTCGTACGGCGATTGTTGGAGTCATAAACACTGTTCGTGGTGACGCTTGGCATTGCGGTCAGCGTGACGTAGTCGCGGATCGTTTGCGTGCGTCGATCAAGGTTGTCGTAAGCGAACGCGTACACCGCTTCGTCGCTGTTGACGCTAGTGAGGTTGCCCATGGCGTCATACCGAAAGTCGCGGGTCTCTTGCAGAACGCCGCCCACATACCAACTTTCCTCATTCATCTGGTTGAGATGATCGTACTCAAACTCGATCACGCGACCGTTGCGATCAGTATGCGCAGTCAGGTTGCCGTTGGCGTCATAGACAAAGCTGCGTGAGTCACTGAGCTCGTTGGTATCGAGGATTACTCGATTCAACGCATCGTAAACCCACGTGGTCGTATTGCCCTCGGGATCGGTGAGCGAAGTTTGGTTTCCGTTGTCGTCGTAGGTCAGTGTCGTCGTTTTGCCAGCGGCATCGGTGATGCCGGTCCGCCAGTTGAGCGAGTTGTAGGCGTAGGTGGTTTGGCGACTCAGCGCATCGGTTGTCTCCGTTAGGTTACCGGCCGCGTCGTACTGAAACTGGGTGAACGGTGAGGTTCCAGGGCCAGCACCGTCGGGATCGGGTAGGGTTCGCTGAGTGAGTTGACCGAGCAAGTTATAGGTAAAGCTGGTTGCCCGACCGAGCGGGTCGGTGGTGCTGGTTTGCTGTCCGGCGGTGTCGTAGACGTAGCTGGTGACGGGAGCTGCCAGCGGGCCCGCGGCATCGGGATCAGGCTGGGTTATCGACGTCACTCGATTTTGAGCATCGAGGCTATAGTGGGTTACGCCACCGAGTGGGTCGGTTTCCGATAGCAGGTTGCCTGCGATATCGTACTCGCGAGTGAGTACGGGAGCGGTCAGCGGACCGAGGCCATCCGGGTCGGGGAGCGTGATCGTGTCCAATCGACCGAGGGTGTCGTAAGAAAATCCGGTCAAGCGGCCGAGTGCGTCGGTTTGGCTAACCGGTTGCCCCGCCAAGTCGTAGGCGGTTTCAAACTGTGGGCTGGCCAGAGGTCCGGCTCCATCAGGATCCGGGTAGGTCGTGGTCGTCGGTCGTCCGGCTGCGTCGTACTGATAGCTGGTAACGTTTCCAAGCGGATCGGTTTCGCTTGCCAGCAATCCCCGAGCGTCGTAGTCATAACTCCAGACCGGTGACGCCAGTGGCCCAACCCCGTCAGGATCGGGCTCCGTGAGTGTCGTCACCCGACCGTCTTTGTCGTATCCAAACGCCGTCACGCCGCCGAGGGCATCGGTTTGCGTGGCGATTCGACCGGTGGCGTCATAGGTGAACGTCGTGGTCGTCAGGTTGCTGTCTCCGTCTTGATCAGGACGTGTCACCGTGATGAGATTCCCGCGCCCGTCGTAGGTGTATTCGGTATCCCGACTCAGCGGGTCTGTTTGCCGAATCAGATTGTCGGTGGGGTCATAGTCGAACGTGATGACTGGCGAGGTCAGCGGTCCCGCGCCATCAGGATCTGGGAACGTCGTTTGAATTTTTCGATCAAGATTGTCGAAGGTGTACGTGATCGTGCGTCCCAGCGGGTCAGTCTGCGACGTCACGTTGCCAGCGGCGTCGTGAGTGAAGGTCGTCGTGGCAGCGACTGCCGTTCCAGCGGCAATGGTAATCGCGGTGATCTCGCCAAAGTCGACTGCACTGGGGTTGGTTTGGTAGGTGTACTGTGTGGTGTGACCGAGCGGATCGGTTTGGCTCAGCGGCAGCCCGCCGGGCAGGACGCCGCCGATCGCGGTGTAGGTGAAGCTGGTGACGGAGTCGTCAGATTCACTCGATGTGCGATCGTCGACACCGACGACATGGCGAATTTCTAAAATATCGCCGGTGAGCGAATCGAGCGTGTAGAGCGTCTGGCGACCGAGCGGGTCGGTCTGGCTGGTGAGTTGATTCCAGAGAGCGTCGTACGTGCGAGTTTCGATGCCGCCATCGGGGTAAGTGATTTGAGTGGCGTTGCCTGCAGTATCGTATTCGAATGAAGTTACTGGGGCGGGTAGGGGTCCGGCGCCATCGGGATCTGGGCCGGTGGCCTGCATGATCTGACCGCGTTCATTGCGTTCGAAGCTGGACTGATTTCCCTCGGCGTCAGTCTTGTCGGTGGCGTAGCCATAGCGATCCAGCTCAGTGGTGGTTTCGTTGCCCAATTGGTCTGTGACCACGGCGACGGGTTGAGCCAGCAGGTAAGATACGTCCGCCTTGTGCGCCGAGTCATAGCCGGTCAAGGACACGTCGACGAATCCCTGCACACGGCGTGCGACGATTGACAGGGTTTGACCATCCTGCGTGATGCTCGACACGCGGCCAGCCGCATTGTGGGTGTAGTCGATCTCACGTCCGGCAGCATCAGTTTGCTTGGTAACTCGCCCAGCCGAATCGTGCTCGAAGGTGGTGACTGGGGCGGCTAACGGACCAGCTCCATCGGAATCCGGACGAGTAATCGACGTGAGGTAGTGGTTCGTGTCGTACGCGTAGGTGGTGACGCGGCCCGCATGATCAGTGACGCTGTTGAGCAGGCCGCTTGTGTATTGGTAATCAGTCTCACGCCCGAAGGGATCGGTCTTTTTTGACAGTTCGTCGACGACACTGTCGCTATCGGCGTCAGTATATAGGAACGTCGTATCGTTGCCATAACGATCCACATTCGCAGTAAGCAAGCCATCGGCATCGAATTCGTCACGATCTCCCCAGCGGCGGTGCAGCGTGTAGGACCCATCCAGATTCTGTTCCAACTCTGAAAAGCTGCTGGAGGCGAGTCGAAGCCGGCGGGCGTTGTCCGGAACCAAGCGGCGGTGCCATCGCCACGCAGTAGTGAAACGCCATCGGGATAGGCAATGAGCCGATCGAGATCATCGAGCCACATGCGGTTGCCGAATTCGCTGTTGATGCGATTGAAGACTTCGCGGTGTCCTTCGTAGGTTTCCGTCGAGTTCTGCTTATGAATCCGCATAGCTCACACTATTTATAAAAACCGCAAACCGCGGGTGCCGTCTGAATTGGACGTTGGCGGCAAATTCCCTAAAAAGGCAAGATTGTTGTCGCTACGTCTATTTACCTGAAAACACTCGTTTGAGTTCATCGAGGCTGGTCAGACCACGGGCGACGGCCATCACGGCTTCGGATTGTATCCCGCGATGCCCTTCGGATTTCGCGATTGCCGCGAGTTGGCCAGCATCATTGGTCTTGGCAAGTGCCTCATGCAACTTGGGACCTGGGCGGAGCATTTCAAACACACCGACGCGTCCGTAGTATCCTCGTCCGCCACAGACATGACAGGGGATGATCGGGTCGGGACGACCGTTCTCATCGACTTGCTGTTCGATCGGTGGCGCCTTAAAGGGTTGGTACAAAACGGACACGCGGCCCGCCGGGATACCGAGTTGCGAAAGCAGTTTCGGCGGCGGTTCGAAGGCGACCTTGCAGGTGTCACATAGCCGGCGTACCAGTCGCTGGTGCAGGATGCAGCCAATGTTTTCGGCGATCATCGACCGACAGTCAGGATAGCGTCCGATGAGCGTAAGCAGGGCACCCATCGCGCTGTCGGCGGCGGTGCGGTAGATCAGTTGCCGATCTTCCTCCTGGACCTTCTCCAAGACCGTCTCGAGCGATTCGGGATCGGGCGGGAAGGGGAACATCAGCACATCAGGCTCGCGCAATACCATCCGTTGCACGACTTCGAATTCGGTTTTGCCGGTGTCGCCACCGAAAAAATTCGGCGTGACATTAATGATTTCGGGTTCTGGCGAATCTTCTGGTTCGAAGGATTGAAAGTCCCGGATGAAACGATCGGCCGAGCTGATCGCGACGGACCACACGGTGCTGACGCCTTCACCTTTCTTGGCGGTGATCATCACGATGTTGCCGTTTGAATTGAGCTGTTCCTTGAACTGCTCAATCATGGTATCTCGCATGCCGAGATCGGCGAGTTTTTCAAAGGGGACTTTTTCAGCGGTGATCCGGCAGATCACTCGTTCGCCGGTCGGCACGCCTTGGGACTGGACCGTGAAGGCATATTTTTCCTTGCCCACTTTCAGACCCACCTCACCTTTCTGCGCCCCACGCCGGTCGGCGGGGTTCATCAGGCAGAGTTGTTTGATGGCGTACAGCATCGCGTCGCCGGTTTCTCGATCAAGCGGCGGCAATTGCTCCCAAGTCCCATCGACTTGGTACCGCATGGCGCATGCGTTCTTCGAGAAATCCATGAGGATGTGGGTCGCTCGGGAGACGATGGCGTGCGCCAGCTGACCGCCGGCGACCATGTATCCGGCGCCCTGCCGAGTCGTGACCAGCAGAGCTTGAGCATCGTTCCTCTCCTTGATTTTGGGAACGAATTCCACGGGAGCCACGGTTTGCCATAACTGAAGTTCGTCGGGTTCTTGTGCCACTTAAATAATCCCTGGTGCTTTCACGTCGATGCCCTTGAGTGACATCTTCAATGCGTCTTTGTTCGGAGCAACCGCGAACGCGGTCGGTCGATCGATGAGGTCGTCATCGATCATTTGTTTCAAACTCATGGTGAAATCCTGCATGCCGTCTTCGGCACCGATGCGAATCGCATCGGGCAGTTTGTTATCGTGCCCTTCGAGCACGAGTTTACGGATCATGGGCGTGAATGTCATTACCTCGCACGTCGGCACGCGGGACACGCCTGGTTTGATGCTGCGGAGTAGTTTCTGCGCGACGATGCCCTTCATGTTAAAGGCGATCGCGCTGCGAATGGCCCGGTGCATGTCTTGGGGGAACAAATCGAGAATCCGCCCGATGCAGGTCGAGGCGCTGGCGGCGTGAATGGTTCCGAACACCAAGTGACCCGTTTCAGCGGCATGGATGGCGGTCATGAACGTCTCCTCATCGCGAAGCTCGCCGACGAGGATGATGTCGGGGTCTTCCCGCACGGCGTGTTTCATGCCGACGCTAAAGTCGACCACATCCTGGCCAATCTCACGCTGATTGATCAGCGCCTTATCTTCCGTAAAGATAAATTCGATCGGGTCTTCGAGCGTCAGAATGTGTTTGCGATAGATGCTGTTGATGTAGTTGAGCATCGAACCAATCGTCGTACTTTTACCCGAACCCGTCACGCCCGCGAGCAATACCATGCCTTGCTCATAGTGACATAAATTCTCAATCGAGTCGGGCAGGAACAAACCGCGGAAATCGGGAATGAAGTTGCTGATCCGCCGCGCCACCAAGCCGATATTGCCGAGCGATTTGAGCATGTTGACTCGGAACCGCCAGCGTGTGCCGTCGACTTCGCATTGGTACGAAAAGTCAGCCCCGCCCTCCTCTTCAAAGATGATGAGGTTGCGCTCGTCCATCATCGGCAGCAGCAGACGGACCATCTCCTCGGCTTCGATCGGGCCGCGATTGAGCGGTTTGAGTTCCCCGCCGACGCGTACCATGGGCGGTTGGCCGACCTTCATGTGCAAGTCAGACCCTTCGAGTTTGACCAAGGCACGAAAAATTTTGTCGACCTCGAGTTCTCTCTTCTCCTGGAGCAGGGAACTTTTGAGCCGGGAGGCGACCGCTTCAGCGGACATATCGCGACCCGAAGCAGGAGCTGCTTTAGAAGGTTTACCGTGAGACATGTGCGATTCAGAACCGAGAGGAGAGAAGAACGAATGGAGCTCAGCTTATCTTACTTGCCATGACGATCAGCCGATAGAAACCGAGGGAGAACCCCAGCAATACTCCCGCGATCGCGAAATACGGTGTGGCGTGGGCCAGCCAATGATCGACCGCGTATCCCGCGCCGCCGAGAAGCAGCGAATAGGTAGCGAGTTCGAAACCAGACGACGCCAGTCTCAGCAGCGATTGTCGCTCGCTTACTGACTGCGAGGAAGTAAGATGATGGTCAGCATGCCCTGCCGTGGCCCGCGCGGGCTCGGTGGACGTGTCGGCTGAATCATCGTCAGGGGTGCGAGGGGGGGGCGAGTCCATCGTTCAGACCATATTATCGATGTGGGGAGACGGCAACGTGTCAATGTTAACCCGACCTGGACGGAAACTCGGTTGCAGAGCGTCTTTCGCCGCATCTTTTTTGACTGATTTGGACAATTTAACGAGCCAGCCCTAGAACCCAGGGTGGTCCCTTGCCATAATACTTGGGCAGCAAATTCTCCCGTTACGACATGTTTCTGGGGGCGATCCCGGTTTTTGACCGAATGCCCGGACAATGGGCTGCTCTGCACACCTTTTTTGCACGTTCCCTGGGTTCGGTCTCAGGTCGCATTGACGAGGAATTCATCATGATCACGAACGCCGACCTGAGCTCCCAAACACGCCGTGAACTGGCCGAGATGGCTAAAAATTACGGGGTGGCGGGGTGGCACTCGATGCGGAAAGACGATTTGGTCAGCGAGATCAAAAAGGTGCAACGGCGTCTCCGACGACAAGCTGCTGCTGAAAAAACAAGCGAAGCGTCAGCGTCGACGACCTCGCGGCGGACGGCCAGCCCAGTCAATGCTAAGCGAAAATCGAGCAGTCCCACCGCCAAACGGTCCAGTACGGTCAGCTCGAAAGCCATCTCCGCTAAAAAACCATCGGGGAGCAAGGCCGCGTCACTGACGGCGAGCAAGTCGTCGGCCGCCCCATCATCCTCGCGAGCGACCGCGTCGCCTGCGCGAAAATCAATGAACGCCAAGTCCCCGAGCACGACGTCGCGTAGCAAACCACGCAAACCCACATCGCGCAACGATGCCCCCCTGCCGGAGTTGGACGAACCCAAAGTCTCGGCGAAAACGCTGCGGATTCGCGCCGAAATGCGTCGCCGACGCGAGTTGATGCAAAAACACAAAGATCTCTCCACCAATACCCTCGTCGGTGGGTCTGCGGTGACAGGCGGTTCCGAGCGACACCGCACCACGGCACCCCATCGTGATCGCGTCGCGCTGCTCGTGCGAGATTCGTACTGGCTGCAGGCGAGTTGGGAAGTCACCCGGGCGAGCGTTCAACGCGCCCAATCGGCGCTTGCCGAACAGTGGCACTCGGCCACACCGACATTGCGTTTGCTCGCCGTGGGGGACGTCTCCAGCAATCGCGCCGAAACGGTCTCGCGGGATATCGCGGTCCATGGCGGGGTTAGTACCTGGTACGTCGACGTCCAGGACCCACCATCTCGCTACCGGGTGGCACTCGGATATCTCGCGGGGAACGGTGAATTTCACTGTCTCTGCCGCAGTAATATCGTCGAAACGCCCGTTCCCGGAGATTGCGAGCGACTCGATGAGCACTGGCAGGACATCGCCGAAGACTACGAGCGGATCTACGCACTCAGCGGAGGACTCCAATCGGGCGGCGGTGACTTGCGGGAAGCTTTCGAAGATCGTTTGCAACGGCGAATGCCTCATGCGGTCGAATCGGGCAGCATGACCGGAGACCCCTCGCTCCTGCGTCAATCGAAACTGCAATTGGATGTGCAAGCCGAACTGATCGTGTTTGGGAAAACCGATCCCACCGCCTCCGTGAGTGTCTCGGGGCACCCTGTCAAACTGCAGAAAGACGGTGCCTTCACCGTCCGCTTAGATTTCCCCGACAAACGGCAAGTTCTGCCCATCACCGCGGAAACCCGTGACGGGCTCCGCCAACGCACCACGGTTTTCGCCGTCGAACGCAATACGAAGGTCATGGATACCGTCGAACTCGCCGAAAACAACTAAATCCAATTTGACTTATTTGTAGCCCTGCTCGCCCGAGCGGGGACGGGTTGGCAGTGTCTGGGGCCGTTCCATCCACCGTCCGGCAACACTCTCAAGATCCAACGAAACACCGCATATGTCCTTGATCTCAAAATCGTTCACAGCCTTTACGCTGGTAGCCGCTCTGGCTTTTGTCTCGGTCTCCGGTCATTTGCAGGCCGACGAACCGTCCGATAGCAAGCCGCTGAACGTTCTCTTGATCACCAGCGGTTGCTGCCACGACTACGACTTTCAGGCCAAAGCGTTGCAGTTGGCTGCCGAAAAGGCGGGCGTGAAAGCTGCCTGGACGGTTGTCGCCAAAGGCGGCACGGGGACTCAGGCCGAGATCGACCTCTACGAGTCGCCGGATTGGGCCGATGATTTTGACCTCGTCGTCCATAATGAGTGTTTCGCGGGCACAAAAGACTCCGAGTACATCCGCCGCATCACCTCGGCACACCAGGCCGGGGTTCCCGCCGTCGTCATTCACTGCGCCATGCACAGCTACCGCGATGCTGAAATCGATGACTGGCGAGAGTTTTTGGGCGTGACGAGCCGCCGACACGAACACCAAGCCCGCTATGGTGTCGAAGTCCAAGCCACTGATCATCCGGTCATGCGTGAGTTCCCCGAACCTTTCACCATGCCGATGGACGAACTCTATGTGATCGAGAAGGTGTGGCCAAACACCACCGTGCTGGCGACGTCAAAGAGCCAAGTGGATGGAAAGTCGTACCCCGTGATTTGGACGAACCAATATGGCAAGGCGCGAGTCTTCGGGACCACCTACGGCCATTCCAAAGACACATTCCAGAACGATGAATACCTCGCATTGCTCGTCCGCGGGATGCAATGGGCAGCCGGGCAGTAAGCACCGGCGTGCACGTCATCGACAAAACCTCGTTGAACATCGCGCGATCATCGTTCACCATCACGCGATCATCGGGCCGCGGACGCAGCGGTTTGCCTAGCCCAGACCGCAGGGCTGGGAAAATCAAAATGGATATCGGTCGCGAGGGACCACGGTCCCAGCGGACTAACCCTGTTGTTTGATTTCGCGATCATCCGGTGTGCGGCCGAGAACGATATCAAAGTTCGCACTCCACTCGCCGATTTTTGAATCGGGCACACGCTTGAAGTCGGCCATGATCGACTCCTGATGAGCCTTGTCGCCTGCAGCACGGAAGACACCGTCGCGCGAGTTGTTTTCGTAGCCCCGCATCATGCACTGGGTGGTCAGCAATTCGTTGCCATGCTGGGAGACCTTAATGTGAATGTGCGGTGCCGGCCGGCCGGGATACGGAACGGGTTTGATCGTGCGAAAGCGATAGCCACCATCGGCGGCCGTTTCAAACTTGCCGTAGCCTTGAAAGTTTTGGTCCTGCTGTTGTTTTTTGCGATTGCTATCTCGCGAGTGCAAATAGACTGCGTTGGCATCACACTGCCAGATCTCGATCGATGCGTTCCGCACGGGTGATCCGGCTTTGGTCAGGATCCGTCCGGTCAGATGGGTGATCTCGCCCACGGCGGGTGTCGTGCTGTCATTGATCAGAATCAAATCATTATCCTGGTCGAGTGGTAGGTGATCAGGATAGAACGGGCCTTCGGTCAGGCGGGGTGTCACCATCAGCTCTTCGGCAAAGAGCCCGCGAGTCGTGAAAAGAGCAGTCCCGCCGGCTAGCAACATGGATCGCCGCGAAAAGTGAGGAAAGAGCGTGGGTCGAGACATCTGTGTGGGATTCCATGCAGGAGTGGTGATACGCCAGGGCGTATGCTTGAACGAGCGACGTGCTTCATGATAGGCATTCGGGACGATCGGTGGCAAACGAAATCGTGTGATTCTTCGCGGCGCGTGATGGCGGTCCTTTCATCGTTGTTGGCGGATTTTCCAGCGATGGGTTTGAGCTAGAATGCGGGTGTGAAAAATCATCCGACGTTCCGATCCCTTCGCTTTCGCTTGCTCGCGCCGATGATCGCTGCCGCACTGCTCGCTGCGGCGTTGGTGGCCATTGCTTCGTATGGTTTGGGCGCACGCTGGGCCACGGACGAACTGCAATCTCGCTTTGATGCGATTGAAGAATCGCTGTCGGGCTCCAGCTTTCCACTCAACTCGCGGGTGCTCGATTCGCTGGCCGAGTTAACCCAAACCGAACTCGTCAGTGTCAACGCGGCAGGCGTGGTCATCCACAGCACAACGGCCCTGAGCGACGCAGCCGAGACGCGGTTTCGATCGAGCATCGATGGACGAACGTTCCGCGCCCTGTCGTTTCCCATCAAGAATGAGACTTCGCGTCAGGATCGAGTGGCCAGCGTCAGTGTGTTATTTGACACAAGCCAGATCGAGGCGAGTCGCCGTCGCGCAGCGATCCTACCGCTCGTGACAGGGCTGTCGACCATTTTGGCGCTGACCAGCATCATGCTGCTTCTGTCATCTCGGTTGATCAGCCGCGTGGGCAAACTGCAGCAAAGAGTGGAGCTGGTCGCTGGCGGCGATTTTCAATCCACGGTCTCTGATGACATCGACGATGAGATCGGTAGGCTCGGCGGTGCCGTGGATTCGATGGCCTCGCAGTTGAACCAACTATGGAGTCAGATTAATCGCCAACAAAGTGAAAAATTACTGCATCAAATCGCTGGCGGGATGGCCCATCAACTTCGCAACAGCTTGACGGGTGCGCGGATGGCGGTGGAAATGCATGCCCAGCAGTGCGAGGCGGCTGACGACGAGGGCATCGCTGTTGCCATTGCCCAAATGGAAGTGGCTGAGGACTACGTTCGACGATTACTATTGGTCGCCTCGGGCCGCCAGGATGAGGATCGCGCCGCCGAGGTACAGTCCTGCTTCGAGGATGTCCGCAGCAGCCTGTCGCCGATTGCGAGGCACTTGCACGTTACTATGCATTGGACGGTCAACGGATTGTCCGCAGTCGACGATCCTACCGGCGGTGTGGTTGGTCACGTTCAGGACGGCCCCACTTGGATCGCAGCGGCCAGCAATCTTATCCACAACGCGATCCAGGCCGGCAACGACGTGCGTGTTGAGCTCAACGCGGTTCGGGCTGATTGTGTCCGTTTGAGTGTTTCGGACAATGGGCCAGGCGTGCCGGAGAAAATCGCGGCGGACCTGTTCGAACCGTTCGTCACGTCCAAACCCGAAGGCATGGGTCTGGGGCTGTCGGTGGTTCGGCGGGCCGCCGAGCGACTCGGCGGTGAAGTGCGCTGGGCGCGTGAGAATGATCGAACCTACTTTGAATTGGATGCTAAACTCGTATGACAACACAACAAACGGTGCTCGTCGTCGATGACGAACCGACGATCTGTTGGGCACTCGAGAAAATGCTCGTGGGGGAAGGCCACTGCGTCGTCACAGCATCCAGCGCCGAAGAGGGACTGCAACGGGCACGAGAACACCAGGTTGCGATGGTAATCCTGGACGTTCGCTTACCCAAAGTCGACGGTATCACGGCGCTACCGAAATTTCTCGCAGCGACCGACAATGCTCCTGTTGTCATCATTACCGCCTTTGGCGATTTAGAAACTGCGGTGGCAGCGGTCAAGAACGGTGCCACCGACTATCTGACCAAACCGTTCAAGCTTGAAGATGCGCTGCGCACGTGCCGGACGGCGTTGCAAAAATCGGCCCAGCGTTTGGCGCCGACCGCGACCCAGCCGATGTCGTTGGATCGGTCCGTGTTGGTGGGGACATCGCCTGCGATGCAGCAGGTTTTCCGGCAGATTGCCCTGGTCGCTGACAGTGACCTGTCCGTCTTGATCACCGGTGAAACGGGGACGGGCAAGGAACTCGTCGCCGCCGCGATCGCCCGACATAGCAATCGGGCGGGCGCCGCCTACATTCCGATTGCTCCGGTAGCCCTCAATCCCGAGTTGATCGAAAGTGAATTATTCGGTCACGTCAAAGGGGCGTTCACCGGCGCCAGCGAAGATCGCGCGGGGTTGTTTGAACGCGCTGAAGGCGGCACGGTACTGTTGGATGAAATTGGCGATTTAGCGCTGGGCACGCAAGCCAAATTGTTGAGAGTTTTAGAGCAGGGGCAATACAGTCGCGTCGGCGATGTCAAACCGCGGACGGCCGATGTCCGAATTCTGGCGGCCACGAATAGTGATTTACATGATGCGGTGGCATCGGGGAGTTTTCGCGAGGACTTGTTTCATCGGCTGACGGGAGTACAGATTCATCTGCCACCGCTGCGCGAACGACTCGATGACATCGCTCCGCTCTGCCAGCATTTTCTCGCGGCCATGGAATATGCTGACGCGGCAATCGACGAGCCCCTTTTGGCGGAACTGCAAAAGCGACCCTGGCATGGCAATGTTCGCGAATTGAAAAACACGGTCAGTCATGCGGCGGTTGTGGCTCGTGGCCGCAGACTCAATATCAGCGACTTTCCCGATCCCAAACCAGGCCGCGACACCGAACCCGCGTCGTCAGATCGCTCACTCGAGCGCATTGTCGAAACATGGACGACAGCCACACTCGCAGCACATCCCGACACCGAAACCCTACACGCTGATTTTTTGATGGCCGTCGAGCCCGCGCTACTGCGCGTCGTTCTCCAGCACACCGGCGGCAACCGCGCCAAAGCCGCCGAGATGCTCGGCATCCACCGCGGCACTCTGCGCGATCGTTTGCGTGTCTATCGCATCGATGAGGTGTGAGCCCTCGTGCGACGATTCGAAACCGACAGCGACTTTCCAAAGTGAGTGTTGTTAGGATACCAGGAACAATAAGTGACGGGTTTACCGTAGTGGATCTTGTTAAAGATCCTGTTCTGGATGGATCTTTAACAAGATCCACTACGCCAGTTATTGATCCCGCGTTGCTTAGTGAAAACGCCGTGGTTCGCCGTGCCCGGTTGGATGACGCGGCTCGTTTTAGCGACTGATTTTGCGGAACAGCTCCCTTTTTTAACCCTCAGATCACAACCCGAATGCGTTAACCTACCGAACCGCCTACTATTTCAGTGGATTAGAAATCCCCGATCTGCCTAGCACGCCGAAACACCGAGCTCCCCCGTGAAGCCCCCCCGTTCCAAACGGCCCCGCCCGAACGCCGCGATCGACGACGCGATCGACGATGCGATCGATGATGCGCCGCCGATCGAGCTGCGTGGATGTCGTGTCCACAACCTGCAAAATATTGACGTTGATATCCCGCGTGGGCAATTGACCGTGATCTGCGGCCTCTCCGGCAGCGGCAAGACGTCGCTGGCGTTGGACACGCTCTATGCCGAAGGGCAACGCTGTTATATCGAGAGTTTTTCCGCCTACACCCGCCAATACTTGGCTCGGCTGGAGAAGCCGGATTGCGATTCGATCACGGGCATCCCACCGGCGATCGCCGTGACGCGAGCGGCTGCGGTGAAGAACAACCGCAGCACCGTTGCGACCGCCACGGAAATTGCCGAACACGTACGATTGCTGTTCGCCAAAGCCGCCGATCTGATTTGCTATGGCTGTGGTCGCCAAGTCGAAATTGATAGCCCGCAGAGTGTCGCCGCAGAGATGGCAGACCCCGCCAGCGGTGTCGAACGCGCCATCGTGGGCTTTGAAGTTTGGTTGCCCGATCGAGTCACCGCCAGCGAGATTCTGCTCGGATTGCAGCAGGAAGGGTACCTGCGTCTGATCCTTAAAAACGAAACGTTTCGTCTTTCCGACGAGGACCGAGGACCACTCGCTCGGCGGATCGGTAGCCGGGGCGTGGCCGCCGTTGTTGTCGTCGATCGGTTGTCCGGTGATAGCGAGCTGTCGCGATGGACCGAATCACTCGAAACTGCGATGGCCGAAGGCAATGGGCGCGCCGTTGTGCTGTTGCAGCGCAGCGAACCCAGTCCGGCGGGCGCCGAGGCCGCCGATCCGAGCGAGCCCGCCCTGCGGCTGGTCAAGGTTCCCGTGCGCAGCATGGTTGTCGATGGACGCGACATGGAACAGCGGGTTGTCAGCGATCGTCGACGCTGTGATGAGTGTGACATCGAATATGCTGACCCTGTGCCGCGGTTGTTCAATTTCAACCATCCCCTCGGTGCGTGCGCTACCTGTGAAGGGTTCGGGGATGTGTTGCGAGTGGACATGTCACTGGTCGTCCCCGATCCCTCGCTGTCGATTCGCGAGGGCGCCATCGCTCCTTGGAACACGCCCTCCTACAGCCATGAACTCGATGAGCTGATCGCCCTCGCAGAGGACTTCAACATTCGTGTCGATGTGCCGTTTGAAAAACTCAAGAAGTCCGAACTGAAGAAGATTCATGCAGGCGTGCCCGAGCGGAAATTCGGTGGGCTCGATGGTTTCTTCGCGTGGCTGGATCGCAAAAAATACAAAATGCATGTGCGGGTTTTTGCCTCCCGCTATCGGACGTACTCAACCTGTCCCACCTGCGCAGGGCAACGATTCAAACCTGAAGCACTCGCCTACCGGATCGCGACGAAGAGTATCGCCGATGTACTCGCGATGCGCTGCGATCAAGTCACCGAATTTCTGACGAGTGTGACGATCGACGTCCGCGACGACGCGGATTCTGTCGCGGACGACGACACCATGACACTCGCGCGGGTGGCCGAGGCGAATGAGCATCGGCAGTATGCGATTGCGCGTGAACCCGTGCGTCAAGTTCTCGACCGCTTGCGATATCTCGATGCCGTGGGGTTGGGCTATCTCCAGCTCGATCGACCACTTCGAACCTTGTCAGGTGGCGAGACCCAGCGAATCGCCTTGACCTCGGCACTCGGCAGCACCCTCATCGGTATGCTGTATGTACTCGATGAACCGACCGCTGGTCTGCACCCCGATGACGTCCGCAATCTCATCCAAACCATCGTGCGGCTGCGTGATCGCGGCAACACAGTCGTGGCTGTCGAACACAATGCTCAACTGATCGCCGCGGCCGATCATGTGATTGAGATTGGCCCCGATGCGGGTGTGGGCGGGGGACGAAAAACGTTTGTCGGAACGCCTCAACAATTACTCGATGACCCGGACTCGCTCACCGGTCCCTATCTCGACGATCTCGACGCGGCGGATTCGACAGTCGCGAAACGTCGCGTCCGAGAGCCCCATCACTTCCTTGAGCTGCGTGGTGCGTCGGGGCACAATCTCAAGAGTGTGGACGTGTCCTTCCCGCTCGGAACGCTGTGCGTGGTGACGGGCCGTTCGGGCAGCGGCAAGAGCAGCCTGATTCATGACACGCTCTTCGGCGCTGTCTCGAGCGGGCTGGCCCAACGACGCGGGGAGGCACCCCCGAGTAGCGCTGCGGCGACATTGCCGTTTGCGAGCCTGCAGGGTGTCGCGCGAATCGAAGACTGTCTGCTCGTCGACCAGTCCCCGATCAGCCGCAGTCCACGGAGCTGCCCGGTAACGTTTGCCAAAGCCTTTGATGAGATTCGCAAGGCGTTCGCGGACACGGTCGATGCTCGAATTCGCAATTTCAAACCGGGGCATTTCAGTTTTAACTCCTCCGCTGGGCAGTGTGCAGCCTGTGAAGGTGCGGGCGTGCAGACGGTCGACATGCAGTTCCTCGCGGACGTTTCGATGCGCTGCCCGGAGTGTCGAGGGCGGCGTTACCGTGACGAAGTGTTGCAGGTGCGGTATCGCGACCGCACCATCGCTGAGGTATTGGAGATGACGGTCGGGGATGCGTACCGATTTTTCCGCAGCATGCCCAAGGCCCAAGCGAGGCTCAAACGACTGGTCGATGTGGGGCTGGACTATATCCCGCTCGGCCAGCCCGCCACGACGTTGTCCTCCGGCGAAGCCCAACGATTAAAGCTAGCCGCCTTCCTGGCCGGTTCGACAAAGCGTCGCACATTATTCTTGATGGACGAACCCACGACCGGTTTGCACTTCGCCGACATCACGCGGCTGATAGGCTGTTTCGACGCGCTGATCGCCGACGGCCACTCACTCATTGTGATCGAGCATCATCCCATGCTAACGGCCGCCGCCGACTGGATCATCGAAATCGGTCCCGGCGCCGCCGACGAGGGCGGCCAGATTGTACGCTCCGAAGCGAACCGATGAACCCGTTGTGTTTCCGCGCTGGCCCTCGTGTCTCCGCGGTACAATGAACCGCACTCGCACACAGATTTTGGATCGAGGCAAAGCATGAAAACTCACATCCTTCTCGTGGAAGACGACCGCCCACTCGCCGAAATGGTGCGCGAGTTTTTAGTGGAGCAGGACTTCGATGTGACCATCGAAGCAGACGGGCTCAAGGCGATCGATCGTATCGAACGCGAATCCTATGACGCGGTCGTCTTGGATATTGGGTTGCCGGGAACCGATGGCTTCACGATCTGCCGGTCGGTGCGTCCCAAGTATGCTGGTCCGATCATCGTGTTGACGGCGCGCGGGGAAGAAATCGACGAAGTGATCGCGTTGGAAGTGGGTGCCGACGACTTCATGGCGAAACCCGTTCGCCCGCGCGCCCTGTTGGCTCGATTGAAAGTCCACTTACGACGCGGCGACATGGCACCGCCGTCGGACACGGCTGCGATCACGGTTGGCGATGTGCGGATCGAGGAATCCAATCGCACGGTTTCCGTCGCGGGCGAGAACGTCGATCTGACGACTGCTGAGTTTGAACTGCTGCTCTATTTGGCGCAGCGCGCGGGAACAGTGGTCCAGCGAAGAGACATCTACGACGATCTCTTGGAACTGCCCTACGATGGTCTGGACCGCTCGATCGACCTGCGAGTCTCTCGGTTGCGACGAAAACTCAACGATGACCCAAACCAACCCACGCGCATCAAGTCCGTTCGCGGCGTCGGCTACCTGATGGCAAAGATAACATGACGCGATTGTTTCTGCGGTTCTATTTGGGGGTGATCCTCATTCTGTTCGTAGCTTGGTGCATTCAGGCGTATGTGTTCCGCGGGACGACGGAATCCGACAATATCAAGGTGATTGAGAATGCGCTCGGTGGCGGGGCATTGTCGGTCCGCGATGAATTACTGCAGGGCGGCCGGGAGCATTTTGACGAAACGCTGACTAAGATTCAGCAGCGATTTGCTCACCCCGTGCACATTGTCGAACGGTCCGACCGGCCGATGTCACCGAACATGATCTCACGGATTGATGCGGGGGAACCGGTGTTGCACCTCGGCAAGATGGACGCTGCGATCACGGGAACGGACTTGTTAGTCGAGTTGGGGCCGCTGCCTCAATTCGTTAGCCCCTCTCGAAACGATATCTTACTGGGGCTCGGTAGCGTCTTTTTACTCGCCGCCGGAGCAATCGCGTTTCTGTTGAGACCGATCGCGAGACAGTTGCGGAATGTCGAGAACGCGGCACTGGCGATCGCCGCAGGCGACTTGTCCGCTCGTATTCCGAAGGGCAAACGAAAGCGTGAGCTGCCCATCGTAGGCGCTTTCAACGCGATGGCGGACCGCGTCGAGTCGCTGCTCCGCTCGCAGAAAGAACTGTTGCAAGCGGTCTCGCATGAACTCCGTACACCTTTGGCGCGAATCAAGTTTGCGACGGAGTTAGTCCGCTCGGCCGAGGATGACGTCAAACGAGAGCAGCGGGTGGATTCGATCGACGAAGCCACCGACAAACTCGATGCGTTGGTGGGCGAACTGCTGGACTACACCCGTTATGACGCGGGCGCCGAGAACCATCAACGCGAAAGCATTTCGTTCGATGATCTGATCGGTGAAGCCATCGAGCTTCATTCGCCCTTGCATCCCAACATTCAGTTCATCACGGTTGGCTGCTCCGATTCATCTGAGATCCACTCTTACCGAGTCGGCCTCGTGCGCGCCATTGGTAACCTGGTGAGTAATGCGGGCAAGTACGCAGCTTCGCAAGTCCGTGTGAGCACGAGTCAGTGCGAGCAACAGTGGTGCATTCACGTTGAAGATGACGGCGACGGGATCTCCGAGGAAGATCGGGAGGCTGTCTTCGAGCCGTTCAAGCGGCTCGCGGCCGGATCACAGCCGGGCACGGGCCTGGGCCTCGCTCTGGTCCGCCGGATATCCCGACGTCTCGGTGGTGATGTCAGCGTGGACCAAAGTTCGCTCGGGGGAGCCCGATTCACGATCACCGTTCCCCAAGTCACGAAATGAACGTGGATCGCATTCCAGGCGGTGACCCCGTGAGTCCGTTTTGCCGAACGCACGGTCCGGAATCCCTACAGAGCGATACAAAACGATTCAATGCGACGCCGCCGTTGCGGTGTATCATCAACTAAAACGCTCTCTTACCGAGTTACCGCCAATGGAACTTAGGAACGAGCGGAAAATGACTGTCTGATATTGTGGCCGAACGCTCCGCGGTCGACCATTCCGACCGCGCAGCGTTCGGCCACTTATTTTTCGCTCGTTCCTTATCTTGCAAATCCTGGCCCTGTTGCTGCTTCTAGCGATGTCGCTGTCGTGTACCGGACAGGATGTCACCCACGCACCCGATCTCTTTTCATAAAGATAAACCTGATGAGCCATCGACCGAAACTCTCAATCCACGCAATGAGCGGACTGCTGGTCATGGCCAGCTACGTCGTGTGGCCTGTGGAATCATTTGCCGATCCGCCTCGTGGCGTTGATTGCAAGGCGGCGGAGTTATTGCCTTCCTCGATTGTCGCCTGTGCAGAGGTGTCCGATGTGGGCGCGGTATTGCAGACGGTTTTGCGTCATCCGTTGCGCGCCCAATTCGAGGCGATGCCGGCCTATGAGCTGTTCATGCAATCGGGAGCGTCTAAACAGTTGCAAATGGGCGTGCATGGCTTGGAAGCGAGTATGGGAAAACCGTGGCAACAGGCTCTCGATACGCTGACGGACCGTGGCGTTACGATCGCATTGGATACTGCGGGCGGCGGAGTGGCGATCCTCATCCGTTCATCCGATGCGGAACTGCTAGAACGCTTCCGAGGTTTTGTGCTGGCTGTTCGGCAACTGCGAGGCGCAGCTGCCGAACAGGGTGACTACCGAGACTTTGTAGTCGATCGGGTAGGCGACAAATTCAAGATGGTCCGGATGCACGATTGGATGCTGCTGACCAACAGTTCCGAGCTGGGCAAGACGATCATTGACCAGTACCTCGATCGCGACGGCGATACACTGGCGTCCAACGCAGCATATGCAGCGGCATCGAAGGGGTTTGATGCGGGCGATACCGAGCGCCGCGTTGCTTCTGCTTTCCTTGACATTAAAACCATTCGCGATGCGGGCGTTGCCAAGAATCTCAACAAGGAGAAAACCGACAACCTTGCCGCCGAAGTGGCACTGGGCGGTGTGTTGGCGAACCTTCGTCATACGCCGTATTTGACGGGCGAGTTGCAGCTCAACAATGACGGTGTGTCACTGCGATTGGCCACCCCGCACCAGCGAGAATGGGAACCTCCTCGAGAGTACTTTTTTGGGGCGCCGGAGCTCGCTGCGGCGCCCTCTCTATTGACGGTCCCCCACCAACTGTTCGCGATGTCGGCACACCGCGATCTATCCCAAATGTGGCTGCGCGCTGGTGATTTGGTTTCTGATCGAGTCAACGATCAGCTGGCGGTTGCCGATACCACGCTCACAACATTCTTCTCAGGCCGTGACTTTGGGGAAGACATCCTGGGCTCGTTTGCCAGTGATGTGCAAATTGTCGGGATGGAACAAGACTTTTCTGAAGTGCTTCCGCAACCGGCGATCAAGTTGCCCGCTTTTGCGTTGCAGTTTCGGATGAGGAACCCGGAAGAAACCCGCCCCGAACTGCGTCGCGTGTTCCAAAGCTTTATCGGCTTCTTGAACGTCACCGGCGCACAAAACGGACAACCACAACTTGACCTGGGTATGGAAGTGGCCGGCGACACGCAGTACATCACGGCCAGTTATGTGCCCGATAGGGATCAGCGAGAGAGCCTGGACGCGAAGATTCAATTTAACTTTTCGCCGACGATCGCGTTCGCCAACGAACGGATCATCATTTCCAGCTCACTCGCGCTCGCTCACGCGATGATCGAGTCCACCGGCACGGCCGAGACCACCGGTACGGTGGAGACCACCGGTACGGTCGCAACCACAGACGCCCGTGACTCCAATACGAGCGGCGAGTTGGACGCGACGACGTTGCGCCGCATCCTGGAAGCCAATCGTTTGCAGCTCGTTGCCAACAACATGCTCGAAAAAGGGCACAGCAAAGAGGCCGCCGAAGAGGAAATCGGCTTGCTACTCAAACTGCTTAGCTTCTTCCGCGGCGCTCGCTTGAATTTGGATGTCACGCAGTCGCAGATGTCGTTGAGTCTGGCCGTTGACCTGCAAACCGAGGCGGATATCCAGTAATGATCAGCATGCAATCCACTGACCCCGCCTGGGCATGGCAACCGTTCGACCCGACGCCCCAGCAACCTTGGGACCGTTCATCGGTCGCGCACTTGTATCGCCGAGCGGGGTTCGGTGCTGATTTGATTCGCATCGACGATGCGGTCAAACGAACACCCGCCGAAGTGGTGAGCGAACTGCTTGCGGGAGATTCTGATCCAACCGATTTTCGCTCCACCGCCGACATGCTTGCCGAAGCGACGTTGGCTGGCGGCGACCCCGCAAAGTTGTCAGCGGCGTGGGTTTATCGACTGCTATACACACCCAACCAGCTGCTCGAGAAGACGACGCTGCTTTGGCACGGGCATTTCGCAACGGGGGCTGAGAAGGTCAAAGACGCCAGAATGATGTGGAATCAAAATCAGCTCCTGCGTGATCATGCGCTGGGTGATTTTAGTGAGTTGGCAATGAAGATTTCTCAAGATCCTGCGATGCTGATCTACCTCGATTCGGCTATCAATCGCAAAGCGCATCCGAACGAGAACTTCGCCCGCGAATTGATGGAGCTGTTCTGTTTGGGAGAAGGCAACTACAGCGAAAGGGACGTGCTCGAACTGGCACGCTGTTTCACGGGATGGGAGATCAAGAACAAAAAGTTTCGCAAGAATCGTTACCAGCACGATTCTGACGAGAAGACGGTGTTGGGACAGCGTGGCAATTTCGACGGGGAGGATGGTGTGCGGATCGTCTTGGAGCAGCCTGCTGCACCACGGTTCATCGCTCGTAAACTGGTTCGGTTCTTCGTCAGTGATGAACCCGCTCCAACCGATGCAATGTTGCAACCGCTGGCAGACCTGCTGCGCGAACATGATTGGCAATTGGCGCCAGTCGTCCAGCGAATCCTAGCGAGCAATCTGTTCTATTCCTCGAATTCGGTCGGTCGCAAGATCAAGTCACCGGTCGAATTGGTGATGGGCATGCTGCGCAGTCTCAAGGGCACCACCAATACCCAACTGGTCGCGGAAGGCTTGCTGAACATCGGGCAAGGCTTGTTCTACCCGCCGAATGTGAAGGGCTGGGACGGCGGCCGGGCGTGGATCAATTCTTCAACGTTGCTCGGCCGCGCGAATCTGATCGCTGACATTTTAGAAAGCGAGGCGACACGCTTCGGAGGCGGGAGCCTTTCTGAATATCTACGGGGCCAGGATGTGCAAACGACCGACCAGGCCATCGAGCACTTCGAGCATTGTTTGCTCGCCGTGCGATTGGATGACGCCACCAAAGCCCAGCTCCGCGAGACCGCCGCATCCCACTCGGGCGACACCGAGCGGCGAATGCGTTCGCTACTGCATGCTGTGACATCTCTACCCATCTGCCAACTCGCGTGATTTTAAAGGCCTATCAAGATGATCATTGCTAACAATCAAAGTCGACGAAGATTCCTGCGAAACTCCGTCGGCTCGGCTGCGGCGATGGGGGTGGGGGTGGGGGTGGCATTGCCGAATTGCTTTGCCGAAGCCGCATCGGGTGTCAGTCGCAAGAATGAAAGAGTACTGATTGTTGTCCAAATGTCCGGTGGGAACGATGGATTGAACACCATCGTTCCGTACGCTGATGATGACTATCGGTCGGCTCGTCCTCGGCTCGCGATCCCAGCGAGCGACGTGTTGAGGTGTGATGATGATTGCGGTTTGCATCCCTCATTGACCGGCATGCATGATCTATTGCAAGCCAGCCAATTTGCCGCCGTTCGCAGTGTCGGGTATGAGCAGCCGAACCGGTCCCATTTCGAGTCGATGGATATCTGGCACACCTGCCGACGCAAAGGCGAACCCCGTCCCGATGGATGGCTTGGCCGGTTCCTGGATCAGCAGCCCTTGACCGCTGGAGGTGATGTCCTTGCCTTACACCTCGGTAGTGAACAGCAACCAGCGGCGATCGCTTCGACCAGCATCCGTGTCCCCACCGTGAAAGAACTAACCGATTTCCAATTGCGAGGCACTGACAAGCAGTCACTGCGTGAGCTGCTGCACAATCCTCAGCTGACCAGCACTGCGGGTGAGAACGACCTGTTGGATTTTTTGCAATTCAGCACGAGATCCGCGATTGCGGCGAGCCAGCGAGTGACGGACGCGGTTCAGGGCTATCAAAGCGAAGTGAAATATCCCGAAACGGAGCTGGGGAAGAAGCTGCGAGTCGTGGCCCAATTGATCGACGCAGGTCTGACGACTCGAATCTACTACGTCCAACACGATGGTTTCGACACGCATGCCCAGCAAGCACAGACGCACAGTATTCTGCTCCGACAATGGAGCGATGCGGTGAGCGCGTTGGTGCGTGACTTAGAGGCCCACGATCACGGCAAGCGGGTCTGCGTCATGACGTTTAGCGAGTTTGGACGGCGCGTTTCGGAGAACGCCAGCGAAGGAACCGACCACGGCGCTGCGGGACCAATGTTCTTATGTGGTGGCGGTGTCAACGCGGGCATTTACGGCAAACATCCGAACTTGACCGATCTGCAAGACGGCGATTTGAAACACGAGTACGACTTCCGCCAAGTCTACGCATCGGTGCTGCAAGATTGGCTCGGTACCGATCCGACACCCATTCTCGGTAAAGAATACAAGTCACTACCATTGTTCGCTTGATTTTCATTTTGAACCTGGCGAGTACAGACCTGATGGTCACGGGAGATCAACGATACCGAGCCGCAGGGGCGATCCACCCTTCAACTCGCTTCGCCGCGGACCTCTAGCTGCTACAATGGCGGCAAATATGCCATTCCCCTAACTCTCCCAGGAACAATTTTATGATGCGATTTCTTTCAGCGTCGGCCCGAATGCTCGTATGTGGCGCCGTCCTATGCGTCTCCACCACGCCCACCCAGGCGGCGGACGAGTATGACTATGACCTCGTTCATTCGTCCGTCAGTTTTAAGGCCCGACATCTCGACATCAGCTGGATTCATGGCCGGTTCAATGACGTCGCTGGAAAATTCACTCTCGATCGCGAGGATCCTTCCAAGTCGACTTTCTCTCTAACGATCAAAACCGACAGCGTGGATACCGCTAACGAAGCTCGTGACAAACACCTGCGCCAACCCGATTACTTTGATACCAAACAGTACCCCACGATTGAGTTTAAAAGCACGAGCACGAAGGCGATCGATGGTGGGTATGAAGTGACAGGCGACTTTACGATGCACGGCACGACGAACGAGATCACGATCGTCCTGATGGGTGGCAAGGAACACGTGTTTAAAGACGTCAAACGCGTCGCATTTTCGACTGAGCTAGCACTCAAGCGTAGTGACTACGGCTTCGACAAAAATGCGATCGGACCGATCGGCGACGAAGCGTTGATCATGATTGACTGTGAAGGTGTTCAGAAATAGCTGATGCCTGATCCATTGCTCTATTGGAAGGCAATGGGTGTTGCCGCCGCCGTCAGCGCCATCGTCGTGCTGGCAGTGTTGTCGCTGAGGCGGTCGGTAAACGAGACTGGGTTGAACGCGGCGTGCCTGATCGGGGTCGGAGTCGGCCTCGCGGCCGGCAACGCCGTGTTGGCTCTCAACCTGTCGTGGCCCCCGCGCAGCGGGCTCGATCGGTTGTTGATGATCGTTCTTCCGGCAGTGCTCGGTATTGAACTAATCGCGGGATTCAACCGAGTTCCGCGCAGGGCGGTTTGGTTGTTGCGAATCATCCTGTCACTGGCGACGCCACGCATCTTGCTGCATGGATCCGTCTATCTGAGTAGCTCGGGAGACTGGACGTCGTCGCGAGCCGGGGTGACGATCGTGGCTTGTGGCCTCGGGTTGGCGCTCGTTTGGAGCCTGCTTTCCTGGTTGGCGACGCGAAGTGGGGGGCTCTCCATTCCATTGGCACTCTGTCTTGCCATTCAGTGCAGTGGCGTGGCTGTGATGATGGCGGGTTACATCAAAGGCGGCGCCGCAGCGATCCCCTTCGTCGCGACACTGCTGGGAGCATCGCTCGCTCTGCGTGTGTTCACAAAATACGCCGCTCACCGCGTCGAGAGGGACAACCCGGATCGTTTCGTGCCTGCGGGCGTCGTTGGCGTTGGCGTCGTAGGTTTGTTCAGCCTGCTGTTCATCGGTCGCTTCTTCGGTGAGATTTCGACGGGGCCTGCACTCACGATGCTGTTGGCGCCCCTGTTGTGCTGGACGACTGAGTTACCCCTGCTGCGAAATCGCAAGCCTTGGTTGGTTGCATCATTCCGCTTGGCACTGGTCGTGATCCCCTTACTGGTCGTATTGATCGCGGCGAAGCGAAAGTTCGACCGCGAGATGTCACCACTCTTAGGAACTGCCAAGACAACCACGTCAGCCCATGAATCCACGTCAGCCCATGAATCAGAGATCAGCGCCGTCGCACAAACGCTGCTGCAGCGGCGATGGAGAGAACTGGGATCGCGGGCGAACGCATCCGTGGATTACTCCAGTAAACCGCGTGGACAGCGCTCAGCGTGATCACGAGCGCGGCAGCGGGCCACCATGCTATCCAACGCCGCCAGTGACGCGGATGAAATGAATGAATATGTCTCAGGACCGCCATCACAATGAGCGCGTACACGAGACTGTGCAGCAACCCAACGATAACAATCAGGCTCGTTGACCGGCCTGCGGTCGCGTGCGGGAACGGCTGCCACAATCGCATCATGCGAACCCAGCACGAGTACGTGAACATATCCGGTCGGCGTGCGATCGCTGATTTTGCAGCAGCGTAGGCGACTCGATCGTCAGCGACTTCGTCTCCGCTCCGGGGCAATGCTTGGTACACCTCGAAAAACTCGTCCGCCTGCCATGCATGGCGACGCCAGGGCAGCTCGGTGGGTTTGTTTTCCAAGTAGTCATAGAACGAATCATTATTGGCCAACAGCAGCGTGTAGCCGCCATGCGTCGTGCCCCAGACTCCATGGCCGATCGCGGCGACGTTGCGCAGCGTCCAGGCACCCACGCCCATCCCGATGATCGCCAGCGTGATCGCCAGCGTCACGGCTCGGCCAGCACGGTGCAACCGGCCGGCCACCGGCAGGCAGGCAGCGATCATCGCTGCCCAGACTAAAAAGGTCGGTCGACAAAGAATGCACAAGGTCAGCAGCGTGCCCAGGACGACTGCGTCCAGAACAGGCGACCGCGGTGGTGGAGGAGTCCGTGTTTCCGGTGGGCGATCTCGCGGGCCGGAAATTCGCACGACCCACCACCACCACACCATCACCACGAGTGCCGTCGCGATGGTCTCTGTCATCACAAGCGAGGATTGCCATAGCAGAATGGGATCGATCAAGACCAACGCGGCCGCGAACAATGCCGCCCAGCCCGATAACAGGCGGCGGGCAATGTCCCAGGTCAATCCGATCGTCAGCCCTCCCAGGATCAACTGAACGATTGCCACCGAGAAATTGGAGAGCTGCCCCGTCCCATCGACCAGCCACGACAGCAGCCACGGATAGAGCGGGGGGCGAAACGCGGTCGCCCGCGCCGCGTCGGGACCGACGGGCAACCCAAACACACCGGTTCGCGCGAGCGTTTCGGCAATCACCCGATACGCGTCAGGATCGTCTTGTAGGGAATCGTAGTGGGTCAGCAGGAAGCCGCCGCGTACGACTACAACGACCAATGCCAAGCAGGTCCAACGGACCAGGCGCGTGCGTGCCTGATCGCTCAATCCCACTCCATTCCTGACATCTCAGCGACGGCACTGACCAGGGCTTGCGTCCCCGCCCGCCCGCCGCCCTTGGCGATCACGGATTGGTAGAGTTGCTCGGCGAGTGCAAGGCCTGGTAGGCAAAGATTCATTCTCTTTGCTTCCGCGAGCGCGATGCCCATGTCTTTGACGAAGTGCTCGACATAGAAACCGGGTTCGAAATCGCCCGCAATCATACGGGGACCCAGATTACTCAGCGACCAACTGCCCGCCGCACCCGAGCCGACCGAGCGCAGCACGGTCGGCGGGTCCAGTCCCGCGCGGACGGCGTAGACGAGTGCTTCACAGACGCCAATCATGCCGCTGGCGATCAAGGTTTGGTTGACCATTTTGGTGTGCTGCCCGGCACCGGGACCGCCCTGGTGCACAATGGTCTTGCCCATGATCTCAAAACAGGGCATGACGCGATTCACCGTTTCGGGACTGCCACCGATCATGATCGACAGTGTGCCGGCGGCTGCGCCTGAGTCGCCACCGGAGACGGGGGCATCGAGAGCGTCAGCGCCGCACTGGCGGGCGACCTTTTCAATTTCGACCGCCAAGGACGGTTCGCTGGTCGTCATATCGACCAAAATGCCATCTTGGGGGATCCCCGCCACAGCGCCGTGTTGCGGATCGAGGAACACCTCGCGGACGTCGGCGGGATAGCCCACGATCGCAAAAACGATCTGCGCTTGCTCGGCGACTTCACGGGGTGAGGCCGCCCATCGCGCACCACGCTCGATCAGCGACGCCGCTTTCTCTCGCGTGCGTGTTGTGAGCGTGAGCGGGTAACCCGCATCGAGCAGGTGTCCGGCCATCGAGTGTCCCATGACACCGGTGCCGATCCAACCAATCGACGGTTTGTCAGCGGTCATGGAGCTTACTTTTCCTTGGCGGCCTCACCGAGACCCTCATCGACGTAGCCATATCCGCCTCGGCCTTCATTGATGCGGCTCTCGACGTCCATGAGTGTTTCAGCGACCGAGGTATCCCAAAACTTGGAGATTGTTTGGGGGGGTAGCGGCTCGAGAGAGCGGAACAGGCGAAGGCCAACACCGCGTGATGGGTCGCTGGTGAACCACCACGGGCTGCGAGGGAAATTCGGGTCTTCCGACTTCCATTCCTCGTCGTCCGACGCCAATCTCGCGGCACTGCGCAGTTCGGGTGGTTCCATTTCCCAACTGCCACCACGGACGACACAAGGATAGGGATTCTCAGGCCAACGCGTTGCGGCGGTCGCGTCGCTCGGCGTTTCGTCTTGCATCCAATCATAACCATCTTCGGTGTACCCGTTGACGGTCCACTCGGCGGCGTTGCCGTGCATATCATAGAGTCCAAACGGATTCGGCTTCTTCGTACCAACGTCACCGGGACCATCGAGGGAGTTATCGAAGTACCACGCGTAGTCGTCGATGACAGTCGGGTCATCGCCCCAGCTGTAGGCTGTCGTGGTTCCGCCGCGGGCGGCGTGTTCCCATTCGGCTTCGGTGGGCAAGCGGTATTGCGTGTTGGTCATTCGCGACAACCATTTGGTGAACTGCTGGGCAGCGTACTGGGTCATCGTCACCGCCGGCTGAGTCGGTTCGGAACCATATTCAAACGTGAACGAGGGGTCATAGAGTTCCGTCGGTGCCGTCACCGAATCCACGAGATTGGTTTCATCGACGGGACGAATCCCCTCCATTTCAAAATCTTTGAAGACGCCGTACATCCGCATGTACTCTTTGTACATGTCCCAGCGTGTTTCCGTCTTGGCCACCCACATGGGCTTGGCGGTTAGCACAATCGCGGGCCCCTCATCTTCGACGAAGTCGTCGGCGTCTTCGGGGGTTCCCAAGGTGAAATCACCGCCTGGGACGGGGACCATCTCGAAGGTAATGTCCGTACCCGGAATGCGTTCCGTGTACGGCACCATGAACCTGCCATCCTCGAGCGCGACGAAGGGCCCCTCAGCAGGTTTTTCACTCGCGATCCCCTGAATGGTCGCGGCATCCTTGGCTGCCGCTGGGGTGGGTTGGGCTGCGACCGCCTGCGTCGAAACGACCGCTCCCGAAAGTGCAGCGAGGCCGAGGCAAGCGGAGAAGAGTTTTTGTCGGTACACAGGCATGGCGATGAAGGCAGTGGCTAGCGAGGCGAGATGGGACGCGGCGAGAGTCGATCGGCGCAGTTCACATCGGATTGGGATCGTTCGGTGCCCCATTCTAGACCTCTTCGCCCAGGATGCTAGTCTTGCTGAAAGCGAGTCGAACAATAGGCCGTCAGGGGATTGTTTTCTGTCTTTCTCCAAACCGTAGGATAGAATAAGGGTAGGTCAAACTCCACCTGAGCCGATATTCATGAACAAGTCCAAGCCAAGCGTGTCGCACAGTCTGCGTCAAAAAGCCGCCAGTTCGCGACAACGCCTGTACGAAAAGCGCGAATTATGCGTTGTTCGCAAGGATCGCGAGGGTCGCATCCTCTATGCCAACGAGATGTTTTGCGAATCGATCGGGATGAGTTTCGACGAAATTGCCGGCAAAACAGATTTCGAGCTCTATTCTTCCGAGATCGCCGAGGCCGGCTGGGTGCTCGAGCAACAGGTGATGAAGTGTGGCCAGCCCGATCATGTGATCGAGGCGTTTGTCAGCGACATCCGTGATCTCGATGCACAGGACAATGAACTGCTCAAGGGGGATGTCCAGGGGACGTGCTTCCTCGAAGTCATCCGTCTGCCGACGCTCGGCCCCGACGGCGATGTCCTCGGCGTCGAAGTGATCTGCTGGGACGTGACGGAGCAAAAACAAACCGAAGCGAAGTTGAAAAAAGCACGATTCCTGATGGATGCGTGGTTCGACAACATCCCCGATGCGGTCTATTTCAAAGATCGCCGAAGTCGATTTGTCCGCATCAGCCAGGCACACGCGAGCATGTTTGGACTATCCGATCCCAACGATGCCGTGGGCAAAACGGATGCTGACTTCTTTGGTGACGAGCACGCCAGCGATGCCCTCGAAGACGAGCGGAGGATTATCCGCACCGGCGAATCGATCGTCGGCAAAATCGAGCGTGAGACTCGCGACGGGGAACCCGACACTTGGTGCAGTACCACCAAAATTCCGTTGCGAAACGATCAAGGGGAAATCATTGGCACCTTTGGCATCTCACGCGATGTGACGGCCCAAGTGCGGGCCGAAACCGAGTTGGCTCGTGAACGCGATCTACTCAAAACCATCATGAATAACATCCCCGACATCATTTACGTCAAGGACCGCTACAGTCGGTTCTTGACCAGCAACCATGCCATGATGAGGTTGCTCGGGATAGACGATGTGTCCCAGGTCGTCGGCAAAAATGACTACGATTTCTCTCCGCCTGAGATGGCATGCAACTACGTCGCCGATGACCAAAATGTGATGCGTTCGGGGCAGCCGTTGGTTGATCAAGAAGAAACGATTCAACGTTCAGACGGTCGGCGGATTTGGTTGCTGACGACGAAGGTCCCGCTGTACGGTAACGACGGCAACGTGATGGGGATGGTCGGGATCAGCCGCGATATCACGGCGCGGAAGTTGGCCGCAGAAGAGCTGCTCGCGGCCAAGGAGCTCGCTGATGCAGCCAACCGCGCGAAGAGTGAGTTCCTGGCGAACATGAGCCACGAAATCCGCACGCCCATGAATGGCATTTTGGGGATGACCGAGCTGCTCGCTGGCACGGAAATGACGCCTGAGCAGCAGGAATTCTTGGCCTTGGTCCAGCAATCTGCCGACTCCCTGCTGCGATTGCTCAATGACATTCTCGATTTCTCAAAGATCGAAGCCGGTCGTCTCGAACTCGACAGTGCCCCGTTCAACCTGCGCGACTGCATCGGCAAAGCCATCAAACTGCTGACGCTCAAGGCCAACGAAAAGGGGCTGGAATTAGCAGGTCGAATTGACCCATCGATCCCCAACGAACTGATGGGGGATGCCGGGCGTCTCCGCCAGATCGTCGTTAATTTTGTCGGCAACGCGATCAAGTTCACCAGTAGCGGGGAGGTGGTCGTCGACGTCAATCCCGAATCACTCGAGGGCGACGAGGCGGTCCTGCACATCACCGTTCGAGACACCGGCATCGGTATCGCCAAAGAAAAACAGCAGAAGATTTTCGAAGCGTTCGCGCAAGCCGATGCGTCGACGACGCGGCGATTCGGGGGCACGGGGTTGGGCCTCACCATTTCGGCGAGGTTGATCCAGATGATGCAAGGCAGCGTGTGGGTGGAGAGTGAGCTCGGCGTCGGCACCACTTTTCACTTCTATGTCCACTTGGGCATCGCACCCGACCAAACACCCCGTCGCCCGGCGGCGTTCTCCAAGATTGCGGGCACGCGAGTCTTGGTCGTCGATGATAACGCGACAAACCGACGGATTTTACAAGAGCTATTGCAACTCTGGAATCTGAAACCCGTCATGGCCGAGGACGGTGAGGCCGCACTCCACACCATCTCGCAAGCCATGCGGGACGATGATCCGTTCGGGCTGATCCTATTGGATTATCACATGCCCTACCTCGATGGGATTGGGTTCGCACAACAACTCGCTGATCGACAAAATGAACTCGAGCACGGGCCGATCGTGATGCTGTCCTCCTCATTCGCAGGACTGAGTTCACCGCAGATGCGTGAACTCGGCATCAACCGATATCTGACCAAACCTGTGATCGCCTCAGAGCTGCGTGATGTGGTCTTGGACGTGATGGGCGTCGAGCATGAGAAAAAAGTAGTTGCGCCGTTGCGAAGTGCGCTGCCGAAAATTAGACCACGGAAGGTTTTGCTGGTCGAAGATGGATTGGTCAATCAACGCGTGGCACTTGGTTTTCTCCATAAGTGGGGGCACCAGGTGCAACTCGTTCTCAATGGTCGCGAAGCCGTCGATCTTCTTCAAAGCGAGGCGTTCGATGTGGTGTTGATGGACATCCAAATGCCCGAGATGAATGGGTACGAAGCCACCGAAATTATCCGGGAGCGAGAGGTGGGAACCGAACAACATCAGTTCATCGTTGCCATGACCGCAGAAGCCATGAAAGGTGACCGCGAAACCTGCCTCGCCGCAGGCATGGATGATTATGTCTCCAAACCATTTGATGCGGCCGACTTGCAGCGGGCCCTCGAACGGTCGCCCGCAGTGCTGCTCGATGGCACCGAAGCGTTCGAGACGGGCGAGAAAGCTGCTCCGAGTGAGGCCGAGGAATTCAACGCTTTCGCGGGACGGCACGAACACCAACAGGAGCAGGCCATGGACGTCCGGGCACCTCAATGCGAGCCGTCAACCTCCGCGTGGGAAGTCATCATGGGCAAAGCCTGTGGCGATGAGGACATGGCCAGCCAGTTAGCGATGGCGTTTTGCGACGAAGCGGAGCAGTTGTTGCCTGCGATGCGAGATCAGCTCAGTGCGGAAGACGCGACACTGTTGCAACGCAGTGCTCACACGCTCAAGGGAGCAGCTGGCTGTTTGGGGGCCGAGCAAGTCGCCGCGGCCGGACAACGACTCGAGCAACAAGCCAAGAGCGGTGATCTCCGTGATGCCGCGTCCATGCTCGATGAACTCGATCGCTGCACGCGGCATTATTTAGACGAGATCAATCACTCTCTAGCGACGCGTCCGCCTTCTTCTTAAACATGACAATCGCATTGCCATTGTCATGGTGACTGACTTTATCCATGAATGCATTGATCAGCAGCAGCCCTCGGCCGCCACATTCCCCAAGGTTGCTGAAGTCCGTCGGATCGGGAAGGCAGCTGACATCGAATCCAGGACCCTGATCGCGAATGGTAAACGTCACTTCCTCGCGATTGGCGTCCATCGCGATGGTGACGTTGCGGTCGCGAAAGGGGGCCTGCCGTTGTCGCTCGCGGACAAGTTCGCGAAACTGCTCGTCGGTGCCTTCATAACGCAGCTCGGTACTGATCTCCAAGTTGCCATGAATGATCGCATTGATCAACGCCTCGTCCAACGCCGTTGAAATCTGCATCTGCATCGTATCGTCGAGCAGACCTAATTCCGACAAGGGTTGTTCGAGCCGTGCAATCACATTGGGAACCTGAATATCGTCGTTGCCCAGGGATAACTCCAGGCGGATCGATGTCAGCAGTGTCGATTGCTGAGTCCGGTGGTCGGCGACGTCGACCATCGACATCATCCGTTCGATCGTGGGGACTAAATCCTCGTTGAGCGTTCGCTTGGGAACATAGCTCGACGCGCCCAAACGCAACGCCTTGGCCGCGATCTCCTCGCTACCCTTACCGGTTGTTAAGATAATCGGCAGGCCCGCGAATTCTTGCCTCAGGGCGGCAACGAGTTGCAAGCCATCCATCTCGGGCATCTGCAAGTCGGTCACGACGAGGTCCGGGCGACGCTGCCGGACTGCCTCGAGTGCCAACTGACCGTTGGCCGCCGTCATCACCTCGTATCCATGCTGCTGCAACAGGAGCTGCATGCCAGTCACCTGGGTCATGCTATCGTCGACAGCGAGGACAAGTGTGGGTTCAGTCATATTCGATTCTAGGCAGTTGACTTGGTCAGAAAACCGACATCGTCTAGCGGAGGCTCTGCACGAACAGAGTCCTTCTCAAAAAAATCGCTGGTACGAAGGATATTACTCTCGATTGTATCAGGTTCACTCGCGTTCGGAGGGCTACTTCGATTTCTGGTAGATCGCTGTCAACAACGACTCGGTGTCTTTGAACTTCTTGCCGCTCGCGACCGCTTCATCGATCAAATGCCTCGCGTCCGCTTCGCTGTGACCGAGCATCACGAGCGCCTCGTAGGTTTCCTCGACAACAGGGGAGGTTTCGGCAGCCCCGCCACTGAGCTCATCCCCGGTCACCATCAGGGCAAAACGGGGCATTTTGCGGCGTAGTTTGGCAATAATCCGTTCGCTTGTCGCCGGGCCAATCCCCGGCAGCGCCGACAGCGACTTGCTGTCCTGCTCCTCAATCAGCACCGCGAGTTCACGCACCGGACGCACCATCGCCCGCAACGCCTTTTTCGCCCCCACACCATCAACGCTACAGAACAGATCAAAAAACTGCCGTTCGGGCAGCGTCAAAAATCCGATCAATCGAGGCGTCAGTCGGCCTCCCGCTGTATTGCCTTCAATGTAATTAAGTGTGTGCAGGCGGATCTGTTCGTTGATTTTCGGCTGCAGTTGCCGACGCGTGAAATCGCCGACGAACACCTCGTAGTCAAACGGGCCGGCCTGGATCGTGATGCTCGTTTCGTCAACGTGGCTGAGCGTCCCTGCGATTGCGCTAATCAAATCGATTTCCTTGGTGAGATTTTCCTGAGGACGCCGGCCCAGACGACAGGCTCCGCGTCGCTTGGGCCGGTACGGCGATGGTCTTGGTCACAAGGAATCTAGTGGATCGGAATCCGGCTCGCCAGCCAGTGCCGCCGCGATGTGGATTTCGGCTATCCTAGGGAACATGTCTGATACCACTGATCTCACTACCGATCCGCCATCGGCGGCAACGCCTGGGGCCCATAGCGCTCAGGCCGGTCCGCTGCTATCTCCGGCACTGCTGCACCGACTCGAAAGGCTTGAGTTGGTCTCGCGGAAAATTTTTCGAGGGCGAATGAAGGGTGAGCGGATCAGCCGGCGGAAGGGTCAGAGCGTTGAGTTCGCCGATTTTCGCAACTATGTGCCCGGCGACGATTTGCGACTGATTGATTGGAATCTGTACGCGCGATTGGACCAGTTATTCCTGAAGCTATTCCAGGAAGAGGAAGATCTGCATTTCTACGCGCTCATCGACACCAGTGCATCGATGAACTTCGGCACGCCCAACAAGTTACGGGTGGCCAAGCAGCTCGCCGCCGCACTCGGGTATATCGGTCTGTGCCGCGGTGATCGCGTATGTGTGCAGGCGTTGGGGAATGCCGGCAAGTCCGCACCCGTCATCCGCTCACGTGGTGGTTTGTGGAAAATGCTGCAATACCTCGATGGCCTCGTGCCTGCACCGAGTCACGATCCGTCGGCCAACACGTCGCTGCACGAGGGGGTCAAGGACTTCGTGCTCCGTGGCGTGTCGACGGGGGTCGTCGTGCTGATTACGGATCTGATGGACAAGTCCGGTTACGAATCGGCGCTGCGGATGCTCATCGGTCGCCAGATGGACGTGTTTGTTTTGCAAGTGCTCTCGCAAGAGGAACTCGATCCACCGCTGCGGGGCGATCGTCGTCTGATCGATGTCGAAGACGGTGACGCCGCAGAGATTACCGTCAATCAGTATGTGATCGACCAGTACCATGAAACCCTCAATGCGTTCCTGCACGACGCGCGGCAATATTGCGCTCAGCGGTCGATCATGCATGTCTTGGTGCCGACCGACACGCCCGTCGAAACGGTCATGACGAAGTACCTTCGCTCTCGGGGAGTCGTCCGATGACTGCAATGGTTCCGCTACTCGCCGCACTGAGTTGGATCCCAGCCCTGACGGGCACGTGGCCCTGGGCGGTGCTCGCGGCAGTTCCGATCGGCATCATCCTGATGTACTTTCTAAAACTGCGACGGGAACCCGTCGAGGTGCCGAGTACCTATTTATGGTCTCGGACGATTGAAGATTTGCACGTCAATAGTTTGTTGCAACGGCTCCGCAACAGCATCCTGTTGCTGCTGCAGTTGCTGGCCGTGCTGTTGGCGACGGCCGCGTTGCTTCGACCTGGGGTTCGCGGTCAAACCAGTTCGCTCGGCCGGATCGTGTTCTTGCTCGATACCTCGGCGAGCATGCAGGCCCCGGCGGCGGATGCTGACGGTGAGCGATCGCAAACGCGGTTTGAGCAAGCTCGCGCACGCATCGGAGAGCGGATCGAGTCGATGCAGGATCATGAGTCAGCGATGCTGATCACGTTCAGCGACCGCGCCGAAGTCATGCAGGCGTTCACGTCCGATCGTGGCCGTCTGCGGGAAGCCCTTGATCGCTGCCAGGTGACCAATCGTCCAACGGACATTCTCGCAGCACTCCGCGCCGCCGATGGGCTGGCCAATCCGCGGCGGATTTCGGCGACAGATGATCCTGACAGCGAATCGGTCGCCGAGGCAATGCCCGCCGAACTGCAGCTCTTCAGCGACGGTAATTTTCCAGCGGCGATCGATTTTGATCTCGGGAATCTGCAACCTGTCTACCATGCGATCGGATCGGAGCAGAGTAAAAACCTTGCCATCACCTCCTTTTCGGCCACGCGAAACCTGCAAAATCCCGCCCAAATCGAAGCGTTCGCGACGGTCGTCAATGCAGGGGGTGAGCCCGTGTCCACTGAGGCGTCCTTGTATCTCGAGGGCCGACTCGTCGACGCGACGGGAGTGTCCATCGCCCCGGGTGAACAGAGCGGCATGTCGTTCACCGTCGAAGCAGCGGACGCCGTCCGTTTGCGTTTCACCCTCGACGTCGACGATGACCTGTCGATCGATAATACCGCCTACGCCGCCCTGACTCCCTCCGGCCTGGTCTCTGTGCTCGTTGTCACGGAGGGAAATCGTCCACTGGAACTGGGGCTGACCACTGAGAAAGCGAAGCGGATTGCTGCGTGTGAGTTCGTCGCCCCGGATTACTTAAAGACCGACGCGTACGTCCAACGCGCCGCCGCAGGTAGCGATGACTTGATGATTTTCGATCGTTGCGGGCCGCCGAAACTGCCCGCGACCAATACCTTCACGATCGGCGAGCTGCCTAGCGAAGATTGGAAGTGGACGACTCCGAAGGATAGTTTGACGTTGATCGACATTGATCGTACGCATCCGATCTTGCGGTACCTCGAGATGTATTCGCTACTCGTCTTTTCAGGTCGCGGTGTCCAAGGCCCTGAAGGCACCTCCACGCTGGTGGAATCAGACCTCGGCACGGTCATGGCCGTCGCGCCGCGCGGCGGCTATCGTGATCTCGTGTTGGGGTTCGCGTTGGTCGACGAAGATGCCGATGGCATTACCCAAGCGAACACCAACTGGTATGCCGAGCGTTCGTGGCCGGTTTTCCTGCTCAACGTGCTGCGGTATCTCGCCGGTGCCGCCGCCTCGTCAGCAGCCCCTTCGTACCAGCCCGGTGAAACGGTTCCGGTACGACTCGAGAGCGTGATCCACCACGTCGACCTAGTACGGACGGATGAAGATGATCGCGACGCAACGCTTGAGGAACTCGCGATCGGTGAAGGTGGCAACATCGAAATTGTGCAGACGAATCAGCCGGGTAATTATCAACTCGTCAGCACGGAGGCGGTAGCCGCTGCCCGTGGAGGGAGTGACGGTCATCCCGCTTCCAAGGTCGTTGATCGTTTCGCGATCAATCTGTTCGATCTGCAAGAGAGCAGTATTGCAACCAAGCCAGATGTCGAGCTTGGTTTTCAAAAAGTGTCCGCAGCCAGCGCGGGCATCGAATCCCGCCATGAGTATTGGCGGTTACTTCTAATGCTCGTGCTCGCCGTGCTGCTGGGCGAATGGTGGCTGTACAGCCGGCGGGTGAGCTGACTGCAGCCTGCCGATCGGTAGCTCAAACACGTCGGGCTACGAATAGAATTAACAGTACCAACAAAATCGTTCCTAGTATTCCACCACCAATATACATTTCATTCTCTCCGCTAAGGCCAAATTGATTCCGCATTCAACAACAACGCGGATACAAAGGAATCCTTAACGCAAACGATGTGCCAACGCGATTGGCAACTAACCGAGTGCTCGACGTAACTCGCTGTGGACCTGGGGGATATTCGCGTAGGGTCGTTCGTCTTCGTATTCGAGAATCACGAACCCCTGGTAGCCGGCGTCTTTCAGGATGTTGCCAATCCTTGGTAAGTCGGCGGGATAAACCTTCCCAAGGGGTGTCTTCATGCTGGCTTTGACTTGCACGTTGACCGCGTAGGGCGCACAGGCGGTGAGATCGGCATACGGATCCTCACTGTGGAAATTGCCGGTGTCGAGATTGATACCAATCCATGGGCTGTCCACTTGCCGCATGATTTCAAGCATGTTGGTGGCTGTTAAATTCCCGTGGTTCTCCACGCCAATGAAGATACCCTTGGTCGCTGCATGCGCGGCGCATTCGCCGAGTGCCTCGATGGCCTCGTCGAGTCGGGCGGTGTCTTGGTTGAGATCCTTCGCGGTGCCCGCGAAGAAACGAACATGCGGTGCACCGAGGATCGCGGCGCGATCGATCCATTGCTTGGCCGCCGCAACTTCGTCATCGAGTCGCTGGCCTTTGCCAACCGTAAAATTATTTCCGATTGCCGTACCCGAAATCTCCAGACCACGTATGAAGGCTGCGTGTCGCAACGATAACAGGTACGCGTGATCGCATTCAGGTGGAAAGAAGTAGCTGGTCAGTTCCGCGGCTGCGAAATTTTGAGCGACGCAGTAGTCGAGGAAATCGAACATATCGATCTCAGTGTCGCCCGCCGCAATGGCCTGACGTTTGCCTCGCGAGTATCCAAAGTATGCTCGCAGCGAGTAGGCGGCCAATCCGATGTTCAGCCTCGGCGGACCGCTCCGTTCGATCGGCCCGCGAGCGAACGCTGACGGACCAGTGACCGAGGCGGCGGCGAGTCCAGCTAGAAAATCACGACGTTGCATGAGTGTACCTTGTGCGGAAGCTGATGGGGTTTCTCAAAACGGGCTGCCGATGGAGTGAGACGAGTCGCGTGAGCGACTGGGGTGGGCGGTGTTGGCCCGATGCCTTACGGGGATCGGTTCATTCAACCGACAGCGATGTTACCCGCTGCCTCACAGCACGCGGCTCATGGAATCGACAGCCTGAACAGGATAATCGAGAGCGACCGCAGTGTCATGCATTTACTCGCATCAGTCGTCCGCTTTGCGGGAGTCCTTGATTACGAAACGGGCCTTCAATCTCGCCACTTTCACTCGCCACTTTCACTCGTCCGACGATTGACGTACCGATCACCGTCATCGGCGTGGTCATCGGCGTGGTCATCGGCGTCGGCGCGGTCGCCCTTCGGCGAGATCAACAGCCTGTTAGGGGTGGGCGGGGAGTTCGAGGCATAACAGGGTGTCGTCGCCGCGGACGAGAAAGCAATCGCTGGCGATGATGGGGGCGGCCCAGCAGGGGTATGTGATTGCCGGGCGGTTCTCCGCATCCGTATCGAGCGGCCAGACTGCGATCTCCTCAAATCGCTGGGGTGTGCAGCGCAGCAGGTGCAGCTCCCCTCTTTCTTCGAGCACCAACAGCAGATTGCCGGCCCGCGATGCGGTACTGCGACGACGTTCAAGAGATGTCCATTGCACCTTTCCGGTTGAAAACTCAACGCAGCGAAAGTCGCTATCCGGTGCGTTCCGGCCGCTGCATGCGTACAGAAAGCCATCCTCCAAAATGGGCGTCGAGAGGTGTGAGCGTAAACTCTGCTTACGACGATTGCCCGGTTCGTCGTGCCAGAGGACTTCAAACCCGGCCTCGCCCCCGTTGAGGGTGATTTCCACAAGGGTCGCACCGACCTCGTAGCACTCGCTGATCAAGACTCGATTGCCATCGACAACCGGCACCATCGCATTAACACTCTCAACAAGGTTTGAGCGAAAGGGGAACTGGCCAATGCATTTGCCATGCTGCGGATCGATCACATGCAAACCCTGTCGGGCAAACATTAACACATACTCACGACCATCGATGCGAATCGGGCGTGGGCTGCTGTAGCTGGCCAGGTCATCGCCACACTTCCAAAGCTCCTCGCCGGTGTGTCGGTCGAACGCCACCACGAGCGAGCCGTCCGGCGAAACACGTTCCAGTCGCCCAGGGGCAATTCTTTGGTCCGCTTCGGGACTGCCGCCGACCATCACCATCACGGCATCACCGAGCACGAGCGGCGACGAGCCGGCACCGAAGAAATTTTGGACGACATGGTACCGCTCGTTCGTTTCGACACGCCACTGGGTTTTTCCATCGCGAGTACTTCGCGAGGTCAATCCGCCCGCGACACCGAACGTAAAAATCTGCTCGCCGGCAATCGTGGGGCTACACCGGGGCCCCGTTTCGTAGCCGTACAGATCTCGATAGGACAGCGGGTTTGACTCTGACCACAGCAGCTCGCCCGATTGCAGGTCGATCTTGCGAAGACGCTCTTGCCCGTCGATCGCATCGAAGTGAAAGTAGGCACCCTGGTCAATCACGCCCAGTCCATAGCCATCGCCTACGGAAAGGCTCCAGCGACAGGCAGTCGGCTGTTGCCACGGCCAATCCGCAGCGTTCCCCAGCTCCGCGGCACCGCTGAAATCGCTGTTGAGGAACCTTGGCCAATTCAGGGCCGCTCGCTCGCCAGGTGGCTCGGCGATCGCCGCCGCCGGGATGCTGAGCAGGCCGAGCAGTAACAACGTGCAGGAAGTCACACGGAGGTCAGAAAGAATCAGGAGCATCGAGAGTGAGCCTCAGGACTTGCGAATGGCGGCGTGGAGAAAAGTCAACGTGGTCTCCCGTAGCCATGACATGGCGACGACTGGTGATTCCCAGAGCACGCTCCCATCATAATCCATGCCAGCCCACTCCAACATGCGAAGGTCGCCTTCGGACGCCATCGCCCGCAAGAAGTCTTACCTGAGATTTCGATGCACCGGAGGACCGCATCGTCGACGCTGGCCCCGGCCGTGTGCCGTCGTCGCTCCGGGTGGTGGGTTGACATGCCCTGAGGGGTGGTGCGGGATGCTCCGGCCAACCAAAAAAAAAGGACTCACGGCGAATTGCCGTAAGTCCTTTTTTGCTAATCAATAGGGCCGACAGGAATCGAACCTGCACTCCAGTAAAGGAACTGGATCCTAAATCCAGCGCGTCTGCCAGTTCCGCCACGGCCCCGCGAGAAGCGGTCAGCTAGTCGCTAGCTGCTCTATTCGGCACCGAGTTCGCCGGATTCGGATGCAACCGTCGGCACGACCCAAACCTTCAGGCTGGCTTGCACTTCGCTGTGCAGGTGGACCTTGACGGTGTACAGGCCGAGTTCCTTGAGCGGGCCATCGAGCCGGATTTGATCTTGGGCCAAGTGAACGCCAGCGGCCTTGAGCGAGTCGACAATTTCGTGAGGTCCGACACTGCCGTAGAGGTGACCTTCGTCGTTGGCATTGGCTTCGATGGTGATCGATTGCTTGGCCAACTCGTCGGCTTGCTCCTGATAGCTCTGGAGCTTTTGGATTTCGATTTCGCGAAGTTTTTCCCGGTGCTTTTCGACCATTCGCTTGTGGTGGTCGGTGGCGATGGTGGCGAGGCCTTGCGGCAGCAGAAAATTCATCGCAAAGCCGGATTTGACTTCGACCAAATCACCCTGCTTGCCGAGGTGTTCGACGTTGTGGATCAACAGCAGTTGAATCCCGCCGTTTTCCCCTTTGGGCAAACGTTTGAAGTGGCTGTTGGACCGACGAGTGGCAGCTTTGGACATGGCGAATGGCTAAAAAACGGGGTGACTGCGAATGGGTTGGGTAATTGAGATTGTGTACTGATAACAGAGGGTCAGGCCCTTTCCGGGCGGACACCTTTAAAATGGTATTTCAGGTTCATCGTAACCGGGACCGTTGCCGGTTGGTTGGGCGTCGCGGGGTTGTTGAGCCGGCGACGCCGGGGGCGGAGCCGAGTCATTATTGGCGTTGACGTAACGTTGGGGGGCGGCCGTCGATTCATGAACCGAACCACCATGACTGCCACCGCTATCGCTACGACCGCCGATCATCTGCATCCGCTCGCCGATCACTTTGACCTTCGAACGCTTTTGGCCGTCTTTTTCCCAAGTGTCGTGCTTAAGTCGACCCTCGATGAAAATAGGACTCCCTTTGGACAGGTATTCGCTCGCGACTTCCGCAGTGCGTCCGTAGAGCGTGATATCGAAAAAATTGACATCCTCGACCCACTGCCCGTCACTGTTCTTGCGTTTGTCGTTGACCGCCAGGCCAAATTCGGAGACCGCCACGCCACTGGGCAAATAGCGCAGCTCGATGTCACGGGTTAAATTACCCATCAACATTACACGGTTATAACTTGCCATGGCTGAAATCTCCTCAGGTCATCTCACATCGTAAACTGGATCAACTCGCTGTTGTCGAGAGCACCCAGCAGCGAGTCAGGTTCAGGCGTCTGCGACAGCGGGCTCGTCGGCGCTCTCGCCCACTTCGCTAGCGCCGTCGGCGTCGCCGGGTTCGGCCGCTTCGTCACCTTGGGGACCATTGAAGTGTTCGCCACGTGCGTTGGCGAGGATTGGCTCGACCAGTCGTGGATCGAGTCGAATGGTCAATTCACGAACGACCGACTCATTGAGGGTGAGCGAACGAGCCAATTTCGGCAAGTTCGGGCCATCCATGCTGAAGTAAATTAGGTAGTAGGTGCCTTTTTGATGCTTGTCGATTGGATAGGCGAGCTTTTGCTCCATCCACATCCGGCTGACAAGCACTTCGCCACCGGCTTCGGCAACGAGCTCCTCTAGCTGCTTGCTCACTCCGCCCGGATCACGGGCGTAGTGATTGCTATCGAGGATAAACAATGTTTCGTAGGTTTTGACGTTAGCCACGGGTCAGATCGCGGGGAAATCGGAAGAGTTGTGGAAGTAAAGAACGGGGTTGGAAGGGGGAAAACGTTACGCTGTGTTGGAGTTGAACCGGCTCATCGCTTCGCCGATCCCCTCGGAAACCCAGCACGAAATCGCATCACACGATCGCATGACGGCGAGTTCGATCTCAGGTTTTTCCTCTTCGCTAAAGTTACCAAGAACATAATCAGTGACTTGCCATTTGGCAGGCGGTCGATCGACTCCGATCCGCAACCGAGGGAACTGTTCTGTCCCCAGGTGGGTGATCGTGTCGGCGAGACCTTTTTGGCCTCCCGCTGAACCGCCACGGCGGACGCGAATTCGTCCACTGGCCAAATTCAAATCGTCACAAATTAAGATCAAGTCCTCGGGGTTAAGTTTATAAAAATCGAACGCCTTGCGGACACTCTGACCGCTCGCGTTCATATAAGTATGCGGGCACAACACCAACGTCTTCTCGGAGCCGATGCGGATTTCGCAAATTTCGCCATCGAATTTTTTACTGGGGGCAACCCCGCCATGTTCGCGACACAATTGCGCGGCGACCATGAATCCGATATTATGGCGTGTTTGCTCGTACTTGCGACCGGGGTTCCCCAGTCCCACAACCAATTTCACGCCTCTTCGTCTTCTCCGCCACCACCCTTGCTGATGACTTCAGGTTCACTGCCGAGAGCACTTCCTGCGTCCTCGGTCTCTGCTTCGGCACGCGGAGCTTCGATGTGTGCGATCACCGTTTCGGGATCCGTCACCAATTCGACGCCATCGGGCAGTTGCAGATCGGCGGCAGTGGCTTGGTCACCAAGATGCAGTTCGTTCACGTCCAGCACGAGGCTCTCAGGGATCGCTCCCGCCGAGCAACGCACGTCGACTTCACGAAGATTTTCCAGGAAGATACCGCCTTCACGGGTTCCTGCTGCCTCGCCGTGCGTCTCGATTGAGACGGTGACATCGACTTTTTCTTGCAGATTAACGCGGATCAGGTCGAGGTGCAGCACTTCGATACCCAATGGGTCCCACTGCATGTCGCTGACCAAGGCAGTTTCATTGACATCGCCGGTCAGGGTTACGGTCTTGGTGTGATGCCGGAGCAGACCCTTCACTTGCACGGCCGAAATGGACAGGTGCTCGTTCGCTTCCCCGTGCCCATATAGGACGGCAGGGACGTTTCCTTCTCGTCGCAGGCGAGTCGTCGCTGCGGTACCGGTAGAGTCTCTTTTGGTGGCTTGAATGACGTCCGTCATGGCGGGAACCGGTCTGACAAAAATGGTAGGTGAGTTGTGGATTTTTTAGAAGCACGGCAGTATGGCGATTTTACGCTCAGCCGCAAGCCCAAACTCGGGCACGGGCGTCAAGCCCCGTCAGTTTGTCCGAATCGAGGGGTCTCTATTCAGTATCTTGGGACCGCCGTGTCGACCTCAATCGACCACTGGTCAATCCCACCGGCGAGGTTCTGGGTACGCGAAAATCCCGCTTGCCGGAGTGCTTGGACGACTTGCATGCTTCGTCCCCCATGATGGCACTGCACAACGATGTGGTCATCGCGGTGGGGCAGCAGTTCACCGAAACGGGTCTGCAATTCGCTCATCGGCAGCAGCCGCGAGCCGTCGATCCGCGCCGTTTCGTATTCCGCCGGTTCACGCACGTCGAGCAAGACGAAGTCGTCGTTCGCTTTCCGCATGAGATCGAGCTGGGCGACGGAAATTTCAATCGGGAGTTGCTCAGAATCGGTCATTCGTTGTTCTCAAAAAATTAGAGGGTGCCTCGCGGGCTGCTTCAGAGATCGCGGAGGGGGGTGGTGATCGCATCGTAGAATTCGGGGCAACGATCGGCAAACCGATCGATGACATGTTTTCCTGGCGTTCGCTCAATGCGTTTGTTGCGGGCTGCCTGTAGGTCGACGTCTGCGAGTAAGACCGTGGACTCGTCTGCGACGGCGCGGGCGAACTCGACGCCGTCGGGACCACAGATCGAGCTGAGGCCGCAGAAGTCAAAGCCTCGTTCGGAACCGATGCGATTCGCCGCGACGAAAAATAAGTGATTTTCCATGCTCCGGGCCGGCGGGACGATCTCGGCGGTTCGTGACGCGGCGACGGGCCAGTTCGTGCCCAGTGCGATGATGTCGGCGCCATCGAGTCCGAGCACACGCATTGGCTCGGGAAACGAACTGTCGTAGCAAATCCCCATCCCCACGCGTGCTCCGCTGCCGTGCAGGGTGTACCCTTGGTAGGGAATCTCGCCACGATCGACATACCGATCCACGCCGAGATGCGGCAGATGGATTTTGTGGTATCGCCCCACGATGCCGCTGCCGTCGATCAGCAGGGCGGCGTTGAATAACTGCTCCCCGACAGCCAGTAGCGTGCCCACCGTCAGGGCCACCCCACTCCGCTGGGACGCTGCGATGATTTTCCCGATCTCGGGGCCATCCTCGTGCACTGCGACCGCGCTGGCTTCGGATCGACTCTCGAATGCGTATCCGGTTAACATGCACTCGGGGAAAACGGCCAATTCGACCTGTTGGCGTCCCAACCGTTCAAGCATGTCGGTCACGGTCTTCAAATTCGCCTCAACTGCGGCAAATTGGACATCGGTCTGGACGCAGGCTAGCAACATCGTAAAACCTGGGGGTTGGCGGAATTCAAGAATCACCCTCTCTCGCTGCTGATTCAACCAGAATCACCCGGCTAGGGACACATCCCGTATTTCATAATTTCAAGACTTCCGAAAACAGAAAGTTCGAAATTGAGCTCGACCAGCACCCCGATCGGCGCCGCAGAAACCTCCGCGAGTGAAACCTCCCGTGCGTCCGCATTCCCTGAGCCGGTAGCGCAACCGATGCCGCACGCCGAGCGGGCGCAATACGATTATGACCTGTTCGTAATCGGTACGGGCCCCGGCGGCGAGGGGGCGGCAATGCAAGTCGCCAAGGGTGGCTGGCGGGTGGGGGTCGCCGAGCGATACCGTCAGATCGGTGGCGGCTGCACCCACTGGGGGACGATCCCTAGCAAAGCGCTCCGCTATGCCGTCACCAGCACCATGAAAGCGCTCTCCAACCCAGTGATGCGGGAGCTCGGATTCACTGTCTCACCGACGATGGAACAACTCCGCCGGGGGACCCAAGCGATCATTGGTCGTCAGGTCACGATGCGGCAATCGTTCTATGACCGTAACAACGTGCCCATCCATCGGGGCCAAGCCCGTTTTCTCGATGAGCACACCGTTTCGGTCGACAATGGGGAGCCGATCACCGCCGCACATTTTGTGATCTCAACGGGATCGCGACCCTACCGCCCCTCCGATGTCGATTTCACGCACCGTCATATCTTCGACAGTGACACGATTCTCGACATGAAAGATAAGCCGAGCACGATCACGGTGTATGGCGCCGGTGTGGTCGGCACGGAGTACGCATCGATGTTTCGCAACCTCGGCATTAAAGTCAACCTGGTCAACACCCGCGAGAAATTGCTCGAGTTTCTCGACGACGAGATCATTGACGCCCTGTCGTATCATCTGCGAGACCAAGGCGTGATCATTCGGCACAATGAGACAATGGATCGCATCGAAGGACGCGATGACGGCGTGGTCCTGCACCTCAAGAGCGGCAAGGTGCTGAAATCCGACGTGTTACTCTGGGCCAATGGGCGGCAGGGCAACACGGAAGATCTGGGGTTGCAGCATCTGCCGATCGAAGCGGATCGACGTGGACAAATTCAGGTCGACGAACAGTTCCAAACCTGCCTGCCCCATGTTTACGCCGTCGGCGACGTGATCGGTGTCCCTTCTTTGGCCAGCGCCGCCTACACGCAAGGCCGTGCCGCGGGCATGCACATGCTCGGGCAAACAAGTGGCAATCTGCGTTTGAACGACATTCCCGCTGGGATCTATACCAGCCCCGAGATCAGCTCCGTTGGCAGCACCGAGAAGGAATTGACCGAGCAGTGCGTGCCCTATGAAGTGGGGCACTCGCAGTTTCGTTCGCTCGCCCGCGCTCAAATCACCGGTGAAACCGTTGGTATGCTTAAACTGCTCTTCCACCGCGAGACGAAACGGGTCCTGGGCGTGCACTGCTTCGGTGCCAATGCATCCGAAATTATTCACATCGGTCAAGCGATCATGAACCAACCCGATGAACACAACACCGTCGAGTACTTTATCGAGACGACGTTCAATTACCCCACCATGGCCGAGGCCTACCGCGTCGCGGCGCTCAATGGCATCAATCGATTGTTTTGAATTCTCGCATGCCTTCGTCCGAACCTCCGCCGATCATTCCTGACCGCCGCAACGAACTGGCCCTGATCCGGACGGATCTCGCTAATGAGCGAACGCTGCTCTCGTACGCGCGAACGTCTTTGATGATCGCCGGCACGGGCGCCACCGTGATCAAGTTTTTCGGCGACATGCACGACAAACTGGCCCTCGGCATCGTGTTGTTGGTCACCGGGGCAGTGCTGTTCGTCGTCGGCGTCACACGCTTCGTCAAGCAGCAGGGGCGGATCCGCGGTGACGAGGGTTGAGAGGGGCTTGAGCGTTTTGTCGGCGGCCGGGAGAACGACTGCCGTCGCATCGCGACGGTCGCGGTCACACGCTCTGTATCGCGGCGTCAATAACCGCACGTGATTTCACATAGCCTTCCCGGGCCACTTCCTCGGCGGGGCGTTTCCAGTAGCCGGGGTTGAATAGTTCGAGCGAGAAGGTGCCGGTGAAGCCATTGCCCAGCAACATCGCGATGGTCGGCACCAGCGGACAGACACCGTCGCCAGGAAAGACGCGGTCTTTGTCACTGATCGTGGCACGAGGCGGATCGCTGGGGTAATCATTGATGTGAAACAAAGGCATCCGCGAGGCTTCGATCATACCGAGCGACGCCATGTCGCTGCCGCCTTTGTAGATGTGATAGAAATCCGGCAGTACAGCGGCACGGTCATGCGCCGTGGCCGTCGCGACATAGGCGAGCTCCTCCAGACGACTGAGCGTCGGCGAAAATCCCCATAACTCGAGCAGTGGCGTCACACCCACCTCTTCCCCTACCTCCAGCAACGCGCGATACCGTTCGGCGACCACCTTTAACTCAATTGGCCCCCCTGCGGCAAGCGCCTCGGCCGTGTGGGCACCAATCGGTGGGGCGGCCATGCGGACACCGCCGAGACGGCGGACCATTTCCATGTCTCGCCGGGCTTCGTCGAGTCCCGCAGCACGCTGGCGGTCGTCATTGACGATCCATTTGGCGAACCCGATCGCCCCTGCGAGCCCGAGCCCCGCGTCGTCGAGTTGGCGGCGCAGTTCTGCAAGCGTTCCGCCACCTTCGACGTAGCTCCGCAAGTCGCCGATCCACGGCTCAATCGCATCGTAGCCAGCATCGGACGTGACGCGTATCTGCTCCGGCAGCGAGAGCTTTTGGCCGCGGATGGTACTGGTGTTGAGCGATAGTTGGGGCGTGGTGGGCCCGGCCTGTCCAGGCGTTTGGGAAGGCATTTCAGATCGTTCACTTGCCTGCGACGAGGGTGCCGTGCTACTGAGTAAACCCGTTCCGGCAGCAGCGGCGAGAAAATGGCGGCGGGGGGTGATGGGTGACATGGTGGGTCCAGAATGAAGGGGACGTCGCGACGGAACCGAGATATTCTACTCCAACCTGTCAACGCGATCAGCTCACCAGCTGGGCGAGATGGTCGCTCGGCTCTCGCGTCGGAAAGCCGCGGCAGCTCATTCAACGGATCTGAACATACTGGCCGCACGCTCGGCGTTCAGAATGGTCGGCCGCAGAGCATTGGATCACCAATGCAGGCCGTCATTTCCCGCTCGTTGCCGATTTGATTTTGATTCGATACGACCACACGACCGTCCGTACCTCGTCGATGCGAGTCGGCTGCAGACTCAGACGCCCTTCGCGGTCGTCTGAGTTGGGCTCGGTCAAGGTACCAGTGATCATGTCGACGTCCCACTCCGATGGATCGCCGGTGGGAAGCCGATAGGTGCTACCAAGCCACGCCAGCGGCGTTTCGTGTTGGCCCGGGAGGGTGCCCGGACTTGCGACGTCGGCAGCGCTGAGCGGCTTGGCAAGTCGGGCCGCCCAATCGAATCGGATGACGGGCTCGCCATCGACGCCATCAGCGCCATCATCGAGCTGCACGCTGACACTGAAATGAGTCGTGCCGCTACAGCCGACGCCCAAGATGGTGGGGCGACCCTCAATGATTTCTGTCGAGAGTTGCGAGATCGCGGCCGCGGTCGGCCAATCGTCTTCAGGGGAGCCTTCGATGCTGATCAGCCGCCGGTCATCAGCGGCCTGGATCACATGCGTGAAACGATCGGTCTGCCACGAGAAAACGACGCCGAGCCCACCCTCGTCGCTGCTGAGTCGGTGATCGGCGGGCGTGGTCATGCGGGCAGTATTCGCTGGATCGACGGCGGTATCAAGGTGGGCATTCATGGTCAGCTCGCGGTTGGATTGGAAATCAGGTTGCCGTGGGCGAAGCGTTCGATCAATTGCAATCCTGCCTGTTGACTCTTTTCCGGGTGGAACTGGGTCGCGAACAGGTTGCCGCGCCGAATCGCTGCGCAGAACGGGCCGCCGTAATCGCATGTCAACGCGACAACGTCCGGATCGGCCGGCCGCACGTAATAGGAGTGGACGAAATAAAAGTGCGTTTGAGCCGGGATGCCAAGATCCGCGCCAGCGGGACCTATCTCGACGGTGTTCCAGCCCATGTGCGGTACTTTGTAGGTTGGTGGCAGCGAGAACTTGGCGACATCGCCGGCGATCACGCCCAGCCCCTCGTGGGTGCCATGCTCGAAGCCTTGCTCAAAGAGCATCTGCAGGCCCAAGCAGATACCGAGAAAGGGACGGTCCGCTGCCAAAAAATCTTTGATCGGAGATTCCAGATCGCGACTGCGGATTTCCGCGATGGCGTCACCAAAAGCGCCCACGCCGGGCAGGATCAATCGTTCTGCCGCCGCGATTTCGCCCGGGTCGCTGCTGATCCTCGCGGGCACGCCAGCCCGCTCGACCGCCTTCTGGACGCTCCGCAGGTTTCCCATTTGATAGTCGACGATGGTAATCATGTGGTTGATTTCGTTTTTCGTGTGGGTTCAGTAGCTCGGGACCATTGTCCCGAGCGAGCAGGCGATTTTCAGGACGGAATGATTTTCAGGACGGGGCAATCTTCAGGACGGGACAATGGTCCCATCCTACGGGGGGCTGTCGCGATTCGTGCATGCGGCGAGCACGCGTTGAAACGGGACATCGGTACAGACACCATAACCGGGATCCCGGGCCACCCGAAACCGGCGAAAGTGTGGAGTACTGAGCCCGCACAGAAATTTCGCTTGATCGAGCGGTTCTGAAAAGAGGTCGGGATACCGGTCCCGCGCAGTTTGCAGCGACATCATCGCCGAACGTCCGATCGTCACGCGCGGGGCACCGAGGGCACCGGTCGGAGCAGCATCGTGCTCGATCCCGGGCGATTTCGGCGACACGCCCGACGCGTTGCTCAAACACACGCTGCAGCGGCCACAGGGACGCTTGCGACGGTGCCCGAAATGTTCGGCCAGGCCGATCGCGAGGCAGTCCGAACGCTGCAAAAAGTGCATCATGTCCTCCACTCGCTCGATATTTTTTTCGAATTGTTCGAATGCGTGTCGCCCTAGCGCATCGATGACCGATCGGCGGCGTTTGATCGGTTTTACCCATTCGTACCCGTGCATGGAGTCAGCCGCGTCGACATTCCACAATCCTGCGATGGCGGTTTGCTCGATCGCGGCAATCAAATGCTCACGATCGATCTGATACTGTTCCGCCGCGACGATCAAATTCACGCGGAAGCCGCGACGTCCTTTTGCCAGCGATGCCAACACCGCCTGCACGGCGTCGCGATGTTCGGGGGCACATTGGTTGGTGATCACTTCGCTGGTGAACTTGGGGGTGATGCGGTAGGTGTCATACCGCATCGGCAGGCAGCGTAGGTACCCGAGTGTTTGCAGTCGAATCAGGGTCGTGGCCAGGGCGGGCGTGGAGAGATTGATTTCCCAACCGAGTTTGCCGAGCGAAAGATAGAATCGTTCGCGTTGCCCGATCAGCCGGTCGAGTAAACCTTTCAGTGACGTGGCGCTCGGTAAATCTCCCGCCGCCAGGTTCCCCAGTGCGACTTCGTCGCCGCCGACCAACAGCGTTTCGCACTGGCACGGTTTCCCATCGCGGCCACCGCGGCCGATCTCTTGGCTGTAGGCTGCAACCGACTGGGACGGGTTATAGTGAATCACCCGGCGGATGTCGGCTTTGTCGACGCCCATCCCAAATGCGATCGTGCCGATCAGAATCGCGTTGGACGATTGAACAAAGGAGCGTTGCACGTCGTCGCGTTGGGCACTGGACAGTCCCGCGTGATAGACCAGTGGTTCCAGACCCGCCTCGCGAAGCGTTTCACCGAGTTGATCGGCGGTATTGCGGCGAGTGGTGTAGATCAACGTGGGGCCGCGGCGACGCGAACGGCCCGCTTTGAGCCGGTCGATCAACACCGCATCCCGCTCACCACTGCTGGCGGGCGTGCAGATCAGACGTAGGTTGCTGCGGTGGGGCGACATTCGAATCGTGTGCTTGGCCTCAATCGTGAACGCTTTGCGGATGTCACGCACCACCGCGGTGGTGGCGGTGGCGGTCAGGGCGAGCGTTTGACCAATCTGGTAGCGATCGACAAGCTCGGCGATGCGTAAGTAGTCGGGCCGAAAATGGTGCCCCCACTGACTCATGCAATGGGCCTCGTCAACGGCGAGCAAGGAAATGGGCAGCGCTCCGAGTTGGGCCGCGAAACGTTCGTTGAAAAACCGCTCGGGCGCCAGGTAGAGCAGTTTGGCCTGCCGGGCGTGCAGTTTCTGCCACGCCGAGGCGAACTCCGCCGACGAAATCGTCTGGTCGATTCGCAGGGCCACGATCCCCTTCCGGGCCAGCGAATCGCACTGGTCTTTCATTAGCGAGACCAGCGGCGAGACCACCACGGTCAAACCCGGCAATATTTGGCTGGGTAATTGGAAACACAGGCTCTTGCCGTGCCCGGTCGGCAACACGGCGAGCGCGTTCTGCCCACGCAGGACGGCGTCGATCACTTTCCGCTGGGCGGGGAGCAGCTTGCTGTGTCCAAACCGGTTCAGCAGCAATTCATCGGCGATTTGCCATCGCGAGCGAGTCTCCGCCTCGTCGCCACCCGTGTTCTGCTGCTCGCCGGTATTCACGCCCCGCATGATAGTCGCCTCTCGCCATGGACACACGGGGTCGCCATGGACACATGGGGTCGCCATGGACACATGGGGTCGCCATGGACACATGGGGGCGTCATGATAGGCCGGGTCGTCATGATCGAGTCGTGCCGATAAGTTCTCAGGGCCCGCGAGAATCGAGCCCTTTCGTCCATTCTCTCCCCCTCTCCCGACTCCCCTTCTGCCTTTCCTCATGGCTGCGACCTACAAAGACGCTGGCGTCGATCTCGACGTGTATGCGGAATCGATGAGCCGATTGCCTCGGTTGATGCATCGCACATTCAGTCCTCGTGTGCTGCCGAGTGATGGCGGGTTCGCGGGGCTGTTTCGACTCGATTTTGACGGCAAACTGTTTGCGAGAAATTACGAGGAGCCCGTCCTCGTCAGCGGTACCGACGGCGTCGGCACGAAGCTCGTCGTCGCCCAGTCGCTCGATCGGCATGATACCGTGGGCATTGATCTGGTCGCGATGTGCGTCAATGATTTGATCTGCACGGGCGCCGAGCCGTTGTTCTTTCTCGACTACGTCGCGATGGGACGCGACGACCCCGCCCGGTTGGAGCGGATTGTTTCCGGGATCAGTGATGGCTGCGTGGCCGGTGACATGTCGCTGTTGGGCGGCGAGACTGCGATCATGCCGGATATGTACGGCACCAACGACTACGATTTAGCAGGATTTGCCGTCGGTGTTGTCGAACGCAAACGATTGATCGATGGGCATTTAATCGCTCCCGGTGACGTGGTGCTGGGGTTGGCGGGATCGGGACTGCACAGCAACGGTTTTTCGCTAGTGCGAAAGGTCATCGCCGACTGCGGTGCGGGTTGGGATGACTGCCCGGACGAGTTCGGGGGCGATTCACTCGGCGATGTTTGTTTGCAGCCAACACGAATTTACACCTCTGCCATTCGCGCGATCCAGTCGCATTATCGGGTCAAACAGGTGCTGCATGGCATCGCCCACATCACCGGCGGCGGACTCGAAGAAAACGTTGATCGGATTTTGCCCCAGGGTGTCGACGCCGTCATCGATCCGACGTCCTGGACGCCCCACCCTATTTTCACCTGGGTGCAAAAGCACGGTAGCGTGGCCTCCTCGGAAATGCGACGCGTATTCAATATGGGAATCGGGATGGCAATCATCGTCAATGAGTTTTATGCTGGCAGTATCACGGGACAGATGCAATCACTCGGCATCGATTGCCACCGCATCGGTTCGATCACACCGGGCACTGGTCAGGTTCGCTATACTGACGTAAAAGTCTGAGCATCCCGTTTCGACTTCGTTACTTTTAAACCCCTTCTATTTCGAGAGAGAAAACTCAACATGGTCCGCGCCTTTTCTGCCACCCTCTTAAGCGTTCTTCCAGCCACCTTACTGTTCGCTCACGAGGGGCACGGTCATTCTCAGCCGGGCCAAGGCAATTCTCTGCTGCACTATATCACCGAGCCACAGCATGCCTGGGTGTATGCCGCCGTGGTGGTCGTCGCCGCTGCTGCAGTGCTGTATCGCTGGTCCCAGCGAAGCGTTGCCGCCCACGCCGACGACCTGTCCTAAGCGACCGCAATGCCTGCTGAGCAAGAATCCCCCAAACGTGTCACGACTCGCTCGCTGCAGACCATGCGGCAGCGAGGTGAAGCGATCACGATGCTGACCGCTTACGATTTTCCAACGGCGAGATTGCTCGATGAAGCAGGCATTGACGTTTTGTTGGTGGGCGATTCGCTAGCGATGGTCGTCCAGGGCCACGAAACGACCCTGCCGGTGACGATGGATCAGATGATTTATCACGCCGAGATGGTGGGCCGTGCCGCCCGCCGCGCCATGGTGGTCGTGGATCTACCCTTTCCCGAAGGGCAGATCGAGATCACCCGAAGCATCGAGGCTAGCGCCCGCGTGCTCAAAGAGACCCGCTGCCATGCGGTGAAGCTCGAAGGCGGTGCGGAACAAGCAGGGCGAATCGAAGCAATTGTCACGGCCGGCGTGCCGGTCATGGCACACGTCGGCCTCCGCCCCCAGAACATTCACGTCGATGGTGGCTATCGCTTGCAACGTGATACTGAAAAGTTGGTTGCCGATGCGAAAGCGGCCGAATCCGCTGGCGCGTTTACAGTCTTGATTGAGTGCGTGCCGGCCGCCGTGGCCGCCGCGATCACCGCCGCTGTCTCGGTGCCCACGATCGGAATCGGCGCCGGACGCAGCGTGTCCGGGCAAGTCCTCGTGACCCACGATATCGTCGGATTGACCTCGGGCTACACCCCCAAATTCACCCGCCAGTTTGCGGACCTCGGCGCGGCACTGCGTGGTGCGGCGACCGGGTATCGGGATCAGGTCCGGCAGGGCGAATTTCCCAGCGACGCGGAAAGTTTCTAGGTCGCAAAAATCGTGCTCCGAACGCTCCGCCGGTTTTCCCAGCCGCTGGACGCTTCGCACGAGGCGATCATGGGAAATTCGATCGCGCAATCGAACTGAAGAGCCACCCGCCCGTGAGGTGTGAGGATCGTTTTTTAGTGCCGCTCGTCCACCCAACGCCGCGATTTGCCTTCACTCCGCGGGAGACTGCCCGGCGAGACCATTGTCACCGGAATGCGGAGTGCCATCCGGTCCCGCAGCAAGTCCGCCAACGGCGTTTCGATGTCCGTCGCACCGTCATTCTCCACTTCGATTCGCAGTTGGTCCATCTCCTCACGGCGAGTCGCGATCATGCGGAACTCGGCCGTCGGAACCAGTTCACGAACGATCGCCTCGATGCTACTCGGGAACACATTCACGCCCCGAATCACCATCATGTCATCGGTGCGCCCGAGCACGCCGCCCGGCAGATAAACAAACCGGCAGGACAGATCATGGTCCCATTGGGGACGCACGATATCACCGGTTCGGTAGCGGATCGCGGGACCGCCATGGCGTCCGAGGTTGGTCATCACCAGTTCACTCAGCTCTCCGGCGGCGGCGGCCCGAGACGCGCCACTGACGGGGTCAAAGACGAGAAACTCAGCGATGAATTCGGATTCGATGATCTGCAGTCCCGAATCGTCGGCGCTGGCGAACCCCCACGCCCCCAGTTCGCTGGCACCGGCGTGATCGATCACGCGAGCGTGCCACTGGGACTCGATCGCCTCACGGATCGCCGGCACACTGCCGCCGGGTTCGCCCGCAACGATGATGCGTGAGACGTTGTTTTTCGAAAGATCCACGGCGTGTTCCGCTGCGACGCTGGCCAGATGCAGGGCATAGGTGGGTGTGCAGCACAGTACCGTGCATCGTTGTTGCTCGATTAAATTCAGTCGTGCCAGGCTGGACAGACCACCGCCGGGAACGACGAGCACACCCCGCTGAACCAAGGCGTCATTGGCCGACCAAAAACCGATGAATGGACCGAACGAAAACGCCATCATCGCGATATCGGCAGTCGTCACTTCGGCTGCGTCAAGCACATACTGCCAACACTCCAACCACCATGCCCAGTCCTCTGCCGTGTCGAGCACGGGCATCGGCCAACCCCGCGAGCCGCTGGTTTGGTGATATCGCGTGTACCGCTCGGTCGACAGCGCAAAGAGCCGCCCGGGATCGCCGGGAGATGCCGCGAGTAGATCCGATTTGGCAATCAACGGGAAACCAGCGAGCTCGTCGAGCTCGCGCAGCGGCAACTGACAACCTGCCATGGATCCCGTGTAGAGCGGATGCTCAGGCAAGGAGGTTAAAATTCCGTTGAGCTTGCGGAGTTGCAGCCGTGTCAGTTCGCCGCGGGTCAGTACGCGACATTGGGGACGTGTCAGGATGGTCATCGGGTTGAGTTTCGAGGCAGTCGGCATCCCGCGTCGGTCGCGAACATTGATCGACGACGGACAGGAGCAATCGTTTCACGCCCGCCCAGTCGGCTGCCGCAATGGATTGTTCGATCAAACGAGGTGCCATCATAGCGGCGATCAGGCACCCGTATCGCGTCACCGCCTCGGCAAGGCCAATTTTTCCGGGCTGGGCAATGCCACTGTCGACCAACGCCAAACCGACAACCAGTACGCTCGCGCCGGCAGCCGCCAAGCCGCGCTGTATCCCCGGCATCGCCCCGCGATCGACGCGCCATCCGACCACCGCCAGCGGGATCACGCTCGCGATGACCACCATCCCACCCCAGAAAACGGGACCACGCTCGATCAGTGATGTGTGCCGCAGGGCGGCGATGAAGAACGCGAATCCCGTCACGGTGACGATTAGGTCGGCAATCGTGAACTGGCGGGCGCGACGCTCGAAACGTTTTACTCGCTCACGCAGGCCTTCCAATGCGACCGTCCAACCCACCAACGCCGCTAGGATCCAAGTGCGGCAGAGCATGGAATCGCTCGTCCAGAGACCGCCCATTTGATGGCCCTCTCCCCTCGTCCATCCCGCCGACTGGGAGAGCCCCAGGGCTAGGTATCCCCCTGAGATCACGGCCAGACTCCACGCCCGTGGCGAGCAGCCTCTCGGGTGGCTCAGTGCCAGCACCATGGTGAATCCGTACAGCAGCCCCAACGTCAATTCATGGTGGATCGAACCGTCCAGTGGGATCGGCGGGTTTGGCATCCTTACTTCCGTTCCGAGAGTCGTGATATTCGGTTAGATTAGGCCGTGGGGTACGGTACCTATTCTGATTGGATGCTCGGTTGACCGGCACCCACCATCTCCACACTTCCACACGAGTCTGAACATGGACGGGACGACTGAACCGATTATCGCAATCATCGGACATCCCATCGCGGGGAACCCGACTCAATTCGCGTTGGAAACGGGGTTCGCGGCCGCCCAAATTGACTGCCGAGTTTTGTCGGTAGACCTGCCGCCGGAGAAGGTGTCGATGGCGATCGCGGGCATGGATGCGATGAACTTCCGCGGGATTTGGGTCACCCCATCCTGCCGCGCAGTGACCGCAACGATCGCCCCGCCCGCCGCCCCGCCCCTGCTCGATTTCCTACAACACGCTGGCGAAACCGTGCCCGGTTTGCCATGGACAGCACACTCGTTGAAACAGCGGGTCTGGCCCGAACTCGTCGGCGAGCTACTCGAACGCCAGTCTCGACGCTGCAAGAAACTGTGGTGGATTGACGAGCAAGCCGATCTTTTAGGCAGCGACTTGCAATGCGAAAAGGGGGAGATCTTGACGCAGATGCAGGCGGCCCACCGTGAGTGTTTCTCCGCATTCGCTGTGGACCAAATCGAAATCATTCACAATCCTACTGGCCTCGGCCACGAACCATCGAGCGATGACGAAGACGACGTGATCGTGTGGGCTCGCTCGCCGAACGCGCCGCCGCAGTGGCAGCCACGTGGTCAGAGTATCACCATTGATCTGAATGAAAACTGGGACGCCGCTTACCTCGCTGACTGGGATGAAATCAAAGCGGATGCCGCAGGCACATGCCTGCGCGGGGCCGACGTGCATGCGGCGTGTTTGTCGAAGCTGACGGAGTTGCTGTTCGATCGCCACGTCGATCCGGAGGTTTTTCAAGACGCCGTGGATGAGTATCTGGCGGTTTGAGCAGCCTGAAGCGTGTTTGGGGAATTCATTCCGCATCACCTCATTCGGCACCCGCCCGCTGACGCGACTCGGCTCATTAGAACAACAGCTCGCCGCCGCGAAAACGGCTAGCAAACCGAAACAAGTCCCCGAACGTGTTTAACCAGAAAGAGAACATCCGATGAGTGCCAAGAGACGCCCCCCCCCAAAGGCAGCGGATCGGAAGCTTCACGTGGGATTGGTGGCCGCTGCCGAGCGGTTGCGAGACAATGTCAACGCGCTCGCTTTCGCCGATCCGGTCACCCATGTTTACAATCCGCTCGATTACGCTTGGGAGCTGCACCAAAGTTATATCGCGCAAGCGGCATCGACCGCTCGTGTCCTGTTTTTGGGTATGAACCCAGGCCCCTGGGGGATGGCTCAAACCGGTGTGCCGTTCGGTGAAATCGCTGCGGTACGGGACTGGATGGAAATTCGTGGCGACGTCCTCGACGTCCCGAACGAGCACCCCAAACGACCGATCGAAGGGCTCGCCTGCCAACGCAGTGAAGTCAGTGGACGGCGGTTGTGGGGACTCGCGCAGGATCGATTTCAAACCCCAGCAGCCTTTTTTCAAACACACTTTGTCCTGAATTATTGCCCGCTCGTTTTCATGGAGAACAGCGGCCGAAATCGGACTCCCGACAAACTACCGATCGCCGAACGTGATGCCTTGCAAAAGTGCTGCGATCAACATCTGCGTGAAGTGCTCGGCCTCCTGCCCTGGACCCACTTGGTCGGCGTCGGTGCCTTTGCTGAGAACTGCTTGAAACGAGTCACCAGCGACGAGGATGCCTCCGCAGAAATCGTGCGGATTCTGCACCCCAGTCCCGCGTCCCCCGCAGCGAACCGCGATTGGGCGGGGACCGCGACGAAACAACTGGAACAGGCTGGCCTGTGGTGAGGCACCCACTGCTGAGAATGCGGACTTGGTTTTCACTGGTACCGATTGGTTAGGAGCGAGCGGAGAATGACTGTCTGAAATTGTGGCCGAACGCTCCGCGGTCGAACGCGCCGACCGCGGAGCGTTCGGCTACTTATTTTCCGCTCGTTCCTTATCCGCCGAAGGTATTCTGGCCGCAGCGACAGGTGATTCCCACCGGGGCCGCACGCCGAAGTCGCTTCACGACGCTCTGGGAAGGACTTGCCCATGTTCATCTTTGTCTTATTTTTCTCTCCGAATCTACACGGCATCTGTCATGGCTTCGCCGCTCGACGAATCGATTTTCCGCGTGACGGATTCCTTGCTTGCTTGTGGAACGCTCGCGTCGCGGGACTATCAGTTCTCGTTGCCATCGACCAATTCGGTGGCACTGGAGTGGCTCAGCGAGCAACGCGGTGATGCGGCGGTGACGGCAAATCGGTTGTCTCAGACGCCTCGGCTTGTTCTCGCGGAATCACAAACGGCCGGACGGGGACGGCGCGGGCGTACGTGGCAGGCGCAGCAAGATGGACTGGCGCTCACGCTCGTTCTCGCTGGCTGCCACCCGCTGCTCTCGATCGCGGTAGGGATCGCGATCGCCGAAGCGATTGAACACGTTGCGGGCCCGGCTCGATGCGGATTGAAATGGCCCAACGACGTTGCGATGAGCGGCACGAAGGTCGCCGGCACACTGATCGAGCGGGTCGATCTGCCGCTCGCCGTCGACGGCTACTCACAACCCATGGCCGTTATTGGAATCGGTCTGAATGTCGGATCGAGCCCTCGCTTGAATGACGCCCCAGCAACGTCGATTTGTGAAGCCACGGGCAAATGGGTGACGCGAACCGAAGTGCTCGCAGAACTCATTCCCGCCGTGATTCAAAACGCCGCGATGTGCGAATCTGAACCGCATGAGCTACTGCAAGCGTTCCGTGACCGCTGCGTCTTAACCGGCGAGGTCATCCACTGCACCATCAATGGTCAACTCGTCCAAGGCCGATGCGAGGGCATTGATGAGCATGGGGAGTTGCAGGTGTGGACCGACACGGGGATGCGAGTGTGCCGTAGCGGTGAGGTCAGCCGGGTCCGAACGGTTTAGGGATCTTGGTTTGACGAACGCTCGGCAGCGTTTTGATGTCAGTGCAAACGCTCGCCGTCGACTGATCGCGTGAGCCCACGACTCTCCTAAGACTGGTTACAATAAGAGCGTTTGTTTTGGGTTCTTCTCGGAATTAGTGGCCGAACGCTCCGCGGTCGGAACAGTCAAACGCGGAGCGTTCGACCACAATTTCAGACAGTCATTTCCCGCTCGTTCCTTATTCATTCGCGGTCGCCACCTTGGCCGGTGGACGTGACTCCCTACGGTTTTGCATGAGCGATGGACACACCCGAAATGAGAGCAACTCTCAGCATCGACTTCGATACATCTGATTTGAATCCCGAGCAGCGTTGACGGGCTTTCATGCGTTCACGGACGCACCGTCAGCAGGCTCATTTCTCCTACACTTGAGCAGAGATGAACACGAGTACGTTTACACGGTTACTGGTCGTCAGCTTGGTTTTGCTAACGCTACCGAAGACATCAATCGCGGCGGATACCCCTGATTTGCCAACGATTGATCTTTCGGGAGACACGGATCGGCAAACCATGATTGCTGGCGGCACCCCTGAAACCTACCAAGGACATCCGACGACCCTTCGGCTGCCTGGAAGCGATACCATTTTCTGCGTGTGGTGCGTTAATCATGGCGGCTCGGCGGGGCCGATGGCCCGCAGCGATGACGGAGGCAAGAGTTGGGTGCGCCTCGACGAGACCTTGCCGCCCGGATATTCGACGCATCAGAATTGCCCGAGCATCTATCGGATGGTCGACCCCGAGGGCGTTGCCCGGCTATGGGTTTTCTCGGCCGCACTGGGACGCCGCGGTGGCCCGGGCATGCCCAGCATCATGAGTGAAGATGACGGCAAAACATGGCAAGAAATGCCGCCGCTTGGTTTTCCATGTGTGATGACATTCAGCAGCGTGATGAGATTGAAAGACGGCCGGTACCTCGGTCTCTTCCACAAAGGCCCGGACGGCAAGGACCGGGCCCCGCTGAAGGTGATGCAAACGATCACATCCGATGGCGGCTTCACCTGGTCGCAGCCTCGCGCTGTCGCGGAAGTCGCAGGCAAGAATCCGTGTGAACCCTTCATACTCCGTTCACCCGACGGCAACGAACTGTGCTGTCTCATGCGAGAGAACACTCATCAGGGTCGCAGCCTGCAGATGTTCTCACACGACGAGGGCGAGACCTGGAGCACGCCAACGGATACATCATGGGGTCTTACAGGCGACCGGCACATCGGCACGCAGACACCCGATGGGCGGTGGGTCATCGCGTTTCGAGATCAAGCGCAAGGCAGCAAAACCAAGGGACACTTCGTTGCCTGGGTCGGCACCTACGATGACATCAAAAACGTCAAACCTGGCCAGTACCGTGTGAAACTATTGCACAGTCACGCCGGCGGCGATTGCGGATACCCCGGCGTCGAACAACTCGACGATGGCACGATTCTTGCCACGACGTACATCAAGTACCGACCCGGTGCTAGCAAGCACTCCGTCGTGAGCACGCGTTTTAAACTCTCTGAGATCGACGAAGTCGAATCGCAGCCAACGCAGTAAAACGTGCCAGGAAAGTAACCGTCCACCAGAACCGTTGTAGACGCGTGGGTTAGGTTTGTGGGGTTTGTTTCGTTTCACCCACCGGAGAAAACCCATGCCACGATCCGAAACTGCCAAGCTTTGGCAGGAGCGGTTGCGACGATTCCGATCGACAACAACGACTGTGAACCGTTGATGAAACGCGTCGCGGTGATTGCTCAGGATCGAAAAAGTCAGGCAGTCGATCGCGAACACGGAGGCGAGGAACTCCATTCGGATCGCGGATCCAGCTCCCGGGGTGCTCAAAACACTCTTCCGTAACGGGATCGGTCCCCACAGAGCTACGCCTTGCGGACGCACCTCTCGATACAGTGGAGGAACTGAATCTCACTGGGATCGATCACTTCCCCGCGAGCTTGCCTGGGTATCTTCGTCACCTCCGTCCGAGTTACGGTTTTGAGCAGCGAACCCATCGGAAATGGTACGCAAGCCACGATCGAAGGCAACTATTCATTGCCTGTCCCTAATCTACCCCTGTCCCTAATCTACCCTCCTCAGTCGGCGGTGCCTCCCAGTCAAGGTTGCGTTCTTGCTTGCCCAATTGCGAGAGTTTCGCAAGGATGCTCGACAAATCGGGCTCGGAGCGCCCCTACACCAAGTCGCGATAACACTCCAGAGACCTCACCGCCTGCCAACACTGCCAAGCCGGAGCCCCCGCCTCCAACAACATGCGGGAAAACTGCAGCGTCGTTTCGCGATTGACAGCCAACCCGTTTGCCAGGCCCTGAGGGAACGTCATCGCATGCCGCTGCAGCCACTTCGGGAACCAAACCCGGTCGCTCTCCCCCACGCCATCGGCAGACGCCACCGCGATCTCAAATTTCAAAAGTGTCATCAGAATGATCCTTCGAGTTAGCGAGGTTGCTTTTGCGTCCCGAGAAGACTATCATCAACTACCACCACAGAGGCCTGCGGGATATTGGTCAAACACCCCAACTCACTCAGGTCGTATTGGCAAAATTCCCGAATACGACCCTACTGACAAGGGTTGAAACTATTGTTATCGGATTGGACGGATCTCTGAAAATGGACAAGCCAATCGCCAATGCCCACTACGGACGAAAACACAAGGCGATGACCGCCGTTATTGCATTAGGGTCGATCGCTCTGCTCGGCACCATGATCGCAATCGAAGGTCCGCCCGACTTGCGATCCGTTCTCGCAGTCGCGCTCGCAGGCGTGACACAGGGCAGCTTGATCGTTTTGATGATACTCGAATGCTGGTTTGTCCGCGTTGACGTAACTCGCAATTCCATCTCTTGCCAATCGCCGTGGCGTCGCAATCGCATTGTTCCGATGGCCGACGTTACGTGTATCGATTTTTCTGTGTGGGCGCAATGGTATCGCATTCACACCGCATCGCATGGGACGATCCGTTTGCACGGTTATCTGCTGGGACTGTACGATGTGTTGGGTGTACTGGAGTCCGCGGGCCACTCGTTCCCGCGGGTCCGACACGTTCGATGACCAACAGACCGGATCCGATAACCATGTGGTGCACGTGCGGACTGGCAAGGTCTGATTGACAAGCGGGTGTGAATCCCGTCCGGGTAAGTGCTAGCCACACGCCCGGTATCGAGTGTTGCAGCCAACGTATAAGGCGTCACCGCCGAAGTCGTTGGTTGAAGCGTACACAGAAAGGTAGTGAGGGTGAATGGATCGCAGGTAGCCCTGTGACCGTGAACGGGATTAGCTCCGAAATTTTGTAACTGTTGAATCTGCCCAAGGTTTGTGCATGCCTTAAGGCAACATTGCTCACAGCGCTACCGGCAAGCTGTGAGTGGAGATCCGGAGTCGGCGCCCCGCTCGCGCTACACACCATGTCAATCAGGCAACCAGTGAGGCCCTGAGGTTCTTGATCGATTCGCGACTGCCGATCTCGATCGATCGAGTATGTCCTAGAAGTGGAATAAGCAACGAAGACAAATGACTTTCAGGGAATCGGACGATCCAGTAGTACCGCAGCGGCCCGAATGCCAATCGGGACGCGGCATGCCGAGTAATATCGGAGCAGGGAAGCGGATCGGGATGACACGCGGTCCAGACCGGGCACCGACCGTACTCAGTGACGGAGACTCGGTGCTAACTCGGCTGGATCGCATCTCTCAGAGAGCGAAGGCTGACCACGAAGGGGTTTTTAACAACCTCTTTTCGCTGCTCACTCATGAGCTGTTGTGGTATGCCTTTCGCCGACTCAAACGAGGCAAAGTACCTGGTGTCGATAACGTCACGGTGGAAGAGTACGAAGCAGATCTCGAAGCGAACCTTCGCGGTCTACTGACGCGACTCCATCGAGGCTCGTATCGCCCGCAGCCGAGCTTGCGAAAGAACATCCCCAAGGGGAATGGGAAAACGCGACCGCTCGGTATCGCTTGCGTGGAGGACAAACTTGTCCAACGCGCAGTCGTGATGATCCTGGAACAAATCTACGAAGTGGATTTTTACGATACTTCGTATGGTTACCGTCCAGGCAAATCTTGTCACGAGGCATTGTCGACGCTGGGAGGATTCATCGCCACGCGGAAAGTAAACTGGATCAGTGATGCTGACATCAAGGGATTCTTTGATAACGTGTCACACCAGCACCTCGAAGAGCTACTGCGACGACGCATTAGCGATCCGAAGTTGCTGCGGCTGATCGTATGTTTTCTGAAAGCAGGGGTGATGATCGAAGGCCGGTTGCAGGCCACCGAAGACGGCGTTCCGCAAGGAGCCAGTCTCTCACCGCTGCTCGCCAATGTGTATTTACATTATGTGTTGGATGAGTGGTTCGAGCGTGAAGTCAAACCGCGACTCAGAGGAGAAGCGGAAATCATTCGCTTCGCTGATGATTTTGTGTGTTGTTTTGAGCTCGAAACCGATGCGATGAGATACCAAGCGGTGTTGCCTAAGCGACTGGGCCGTTACTCGTTGTCAGTCGCCGAGGAGAAAACCAAGTTGATCCGGTTCGGACGTTTTGCGAGTCGCGATCACCAGCGACGTGGCGAAGGCGCGCCGAGCACGTTCGACTTCCTCGGATTCACTCATTACTGTGGCCTGTCGCGTGCAGGAAAGTTCAAACTGAAGCGGAGAACGTCAGGAAAGAAACTTCGTGTGAAGTTGATGGAGATGCGTCTGTGGTTTCATCATCAGCTCTCGACACCGGTCGGCGAGATGTGGCAAACGCTTAACATGAAACTTCGCGGTCACTATCAGTACTACGGCATCAATGACAATTGGCCGATGCTGATGGCTTACCGTAGCAAGGTTCGTCGGATGGCGAAGCGTCACTTGAGCCGTCGGAGTCAGAAGAGCTATGTGAACTGGGACGATTTCAATCGCTTCACGGAACTTCATCCCTTGGCGGGCCCGACCAAATTGAAGGACCTGATCGCGATGAACCGTGAGTTGCTGAGTGCGAGGGACAAGTGACATCTGGGAGCCGGATGCTGTAACGCGGCACGTCCGGATCTGCGAGGGGCCGAGGGTCAATGAGGCAAGGTTGAAATATTGTGACACCACAACGGGAAACCAGTGGCAAACAGTGAACACAAAGCATAACCTAAACCAAAGAGACCCCGGTCTACTCTCCCCGAGTCCTCGAAGATACTTTACTTGATGGTGGCTCGTCCGCTCGGACCGGGTGACCACTGCCGTTACCCCAATCAAGCAAGAATGACATCGCTAGCGCCAAACACCACCTCATTGTGGCTTGATGTCGCGACCGTTGTGCAACGCGCAAAAAACGAGTTTGCATGCGTGGTTGTCGATCCGGCCCGAGCGATGAAGTACATTGCTGACAAGCTAGTCGCAGCAATTCCGAATATTGATCAACATACCGCAGACGACCACTTACGACCGCTTGCCGATTCCGTTGAGATGATCTGCACGGACGATAGTCATTCCGATGAACGGTTCCTCAAATGCATCGTAATGCCAGATCGTCCCATTGAAATCGTGTATCATTTTGACGGACACAAGAAATCCGCCGCTGATTTACTCCAACGTTTGGCTCACGTCCTCGACTACGGCATTGCGGAATGATCTGGGGCAACCATCGCATGCACCGGAGTCGCGGATTGGGCGTTTTTTCAAATCAAGCATCACTCGCCGCGACCGCGGTGATGCGTAACGTTATTTGATTGAGGTTGCGACTTGACAACGCTCCAGCAGGCAATTGAAGATTTTGAGTCTCGCACCAGGAACATTGGATGCGAAATTTCGACCGAGTCGAACTATTCGCATCCATTTGCGATTCTCGCCGGTGACGACCATATTGGACTGCGATTGACCTGGGACTCTGGGGACTCTCGGCTTGTCATTGCCATTACATACGGGTCAGATTCTAGTTGCACGGACTGGCTGGATCTGTACGATATGGTGATCGACAACACAAGAGACCTACCCGATGACCACGGCATTTCCGTCAAGGACGCGATCGACTACGGCGTCGACTTGATGACACCACATCGTAAATCCAACGCCGTCAATCCAGGCGACAAATAACAATGCCATGCAGTGGAGGACGGCGTTCACGTCTCGGCGGGTGAACGTCGCCCTGCCGTCCCCACTGATGGCCCCCGTTCGCCAAGCAAGAGACTTATGCCAGAACGCAAATCTGTCACCGCTGCGGAACTGATGACCGAACTCGGAGCTGATCCTGAATGGGTCGCGCGGCGTGAAGCGAAGGAGCGCGAAAGTGAGGAACACCGGAAGGTGTGTGCTGCTGATCAACTTGGTCTCGTACGCGAAATCCGTGACGCCGGTTACGACGTATATTCGGTTTGGGACTTGGTGAACAACTCGCCGCATCCGGTCCTTGAGCGTCGATTCCTGGGCGAATACCCCGACGCGTACCCGATACTCGTTCAGCACTTGTCTGTTCCGCATCGCAAAGAGATACGTGAGGGACTAATTCGTGCCTTGACCGTCAAGGACGGTGGACCCGCGGTTGAGTCAGCGCTGCTAGAATGTTTTTATACCGAAACGGATGAAAAGATGCGGTGGGTGATTGCAAATGCACTTCGCACTGCAATGCCGTATCACCGCCGCAAAAAGCATCCTGAGATTAAGGCTGCACTGAATCCGTAGCGCAAACGAACCTGGCGAACCATGCCGTGCACACGGAGCACGGCTTGCAAGTTTTTACAAATGGAAAGTCGTCTCTCCGTGCCCGGTGACGGCCGCCGTTCGTCGAGGATAGTTGCATCAATCATCTGACAACTCGACGCGTACTCTTGATTGCAACCGTTGCGGCGTGCATTGCTGCAATCGTCGCTATTTCGTTGATTCGTAGTTCGACACAAGCTTCACGAATCATATCGAGCCGCAACAACCTCAAGCAGGTCATACTTGGGATCGACAACTACACCGCACAATACAAGCAGCTCCCGCCTCACGCGATCGTCGACGCCAATGGCGAACGGATTCATAGCTGGCGGACTCTCGTCACGCCATATCTAGCTGGTGTAAACCAGCTCTACCGGTGGGACGAGCCATGGGACGGCCCGCACAACTTCCGCCTCGCCCGTGGACTCGATATCCACATTGATGCGTCTCCACTCAATGAGTTTGGCGAACCACTATTCAAGACAATGGGACCGTATGACGGCCCAATCGACTACGCATGGCCATTTCGTCCGGTTGATGTCTCGGGCGGCCAATCTGATTTCCACATCCAGTTTTTCGCGATCGTTGGTGACGCGACTGCTTGGCCAGACAATCGTTCGATTACGTTCAACGACATAGGTGATGGTGTCACCAACACAGTCATACTCGCCGAATCTCACACACTTGATGCCTTTTGGTCACAACCTGTCGACCTCCGATTCGACCAAATGACCTTTGCGGTCAATGCCCCAAAGGGGCCAGGAATCTCTAGTCCGCGTAAGCTTGGACCACTTGTCGCTTTCGCTGACGGGGCCGTTTTACACCTGAACCCTGAGACACCTAAAGACGTGGTCCGCGCCTTGCTAACCGCGAATGGTGGTGAAACAATAGAACGATCACAACTCGTGCAAGACGGATGGCTACGTTAGCATCCTTCGCCGCTTCAAAAGACCGACGAACCATGCGATGAACCGAAGTCGCGGTGTCGTCGTTTTTGACAATGGAAAATCAATCGCCGCGACTCGGTTATCGCGGTCGTTGAACTTAATCGATCGTGATCGGTCGCTTCGATTTGTGCGGAGGTGACTCAGTAGTCGGCGAGCCATGGCGAGACGGCAAGGCTGGTCTCTCGCTTCAGCAACGTCCCCACCCTGAGTTGGATGCGTCACTCGGTTGATACTTCACGCCCTTGGACTGCCGTCGATAGACCGCTCGTTCTGCATCGGCGCTGGCACTTCTTTTTCCGCGAACGCGATTCGGTGGGTTCCCTCGGTGCGATTGTTCTTGCTGCGGGGGGTTGGATAACCAAATTGGTGCCCGGATAACGAAAGCGAGTGGCTGGATTCTTTCATGCACGCAAATAGCGTTGGGGTTTTCGCCCGCTGAGTGCTGAACATGACGACGCGGGGTGACCGCGTCTGTTCATGAGATGAGTCCTAATGAGTGTCCTCGCAAGTCCGCTGGTCGCGGCGATTGCCAACCCCATCGCCGCCGGGCTGAGGAAGCTTCGCCAGCTGGCACCAGCTCAACCCGGCCCGACCAGCGTTGTGGTTCCCGACGCCAAGAGCGAAGCCGGTGGCAAAGACGGAGAACTCGGCAAGGCGGCATCGCAACCGTCAGGCTTGACCGTTACTGGACTGCTCAAGCAGTATGCTTCGCAGTACGTGAAGAAGCACTCCGGCCAGGCAGTCCCGCAAGTGCAGAGCACGCTTGCCAAGACGGCGCTGTGCCGGACGCGGGCCCTGGGTGGACACGTCTATCGCTGTGACGGATGTCAATCAGAAACGCCGGTTTACAATTCCTGCGGTGATCGTCACTGCCCCCAGTGTCGCGGTGCTCGGCGTGCCGACTGGCTGGAGTCGACTTGCGAGTTGCTGCTTCCCGGTGTGACGTACTTTCAGGTCGTCTTCACGCTGCCCGAGGAATTGTCGGGATTGGCATTGGGAAACCGCCGGGAAATCTACAACCTGCTGTTCCACTGCGCTTGGGAAGCCCTGCGCGTTCTAATCGCTAAGGAACAAGGTTTTGAAGCGGCGGCTGCGATGGTGCTGCATACTTGGAATCAGAAGCTTGACGCACACGCTCATGTACACGCGTTGGTCCCTGGTGGCGGACCGTCGCTCGCCCCCTCGGCACCGGGCTGGATCAATAGTCGCAAGCGGAAGGGCAAGCCTTCATCGGCTCCCTATTTGGTGGACGCGAAAGAACTCCGCAGGTTGTACCGCGAACTTGTCTTGAAAGGACTGCGTCGATTGCGGAGTAAGGGCAAGCTGAAGCTGGAAGGCGATTGGAGCCCATTGCAGGATCAGGCGAACTGGGACGAGTGGCTGAGTCGATTCGAGAACAAGACATGGGTGTCATTCATCCAAGCCCCGCCGAACGAGCATTGCCGGCCCGAACATGTTGCGAAATACTTGGCACGTTACATGACTGGCGGCCCGATCAGCGATCGTCGCTTAATTTCGCACGCCGACGGCAAAGTCGAGTTTTGGGCCCGGGTTGGCAATCAGACTGGCGGTGGCGATGGTGCCAGCGCACCGTACGCCCTCAGCGGCGTGGAGTTCGTCCGCCGCTGGTCGATGCACATTCTGCCCAAGGGTTTTACAAAATCTCGCCGCTATGGCGGTTACAGTAACCACCATCGCGATCGCTACATGAAAGAATGTGCCGAGTGGCTCAGCGCGGTCGAGGAATCGACACCGCCGACCGTCGCCGAGGAAAAACCGGAGGAAGAACCTGACGAGTCGGTACCGAAGTGTCGGCATTGTGGTGAAACAATGGAGTTGATCTCTTCGTCGCTCAAACCCTCATGGACTGAGGTGATGTCGAGTCGGTATCGGCCAAGGTGGTATGAAGATGCCTAGACCGGCGACACGTTTGACATTTCCCAAATCGTTGTCATACCGTATCTCGTTAGAGATGCTGTTGGTTGAGTGCTGCGCCGAAGTGAGAAATCAGGTTAAAAATGGGGATTGTGGGGTAGTCGGCGGCGAGCATCTGCCGCGACAAGTTGCGGTCGGCGTGGCCAGTGGAGTAGAATCAAGGAGTCGCCGGGTCAGTCCAATTGATTGATTCCGCATACGTTTTTGCCAGCGTGGCGATCACGATCGACAAAGTTCAACGCACGATCTATCCGCAAGTCAGGCGATCAGCTCAACCCGCAAAGTTGGGCTTTTCTAACGCCTGACCAGCGGATAGATCGCAATTCGTTCATCCACTTATGTTAGCTCGCCATGTCGCTACAAGTCTTTAACTACGAATCTGGTTCCGTCGGATCGAGTACGAATTCGAGTGGCGCACATTTACAATTTGTATTTGAAGACCACGCATGCCCAATCGGCAGTACCGCATACGATTTGCTCTATTCGCTCGACGTTAGCGACGCCCACATAGATATCGCCGTGCCGGGAGTCACGCGTATCCCTCTCATTTACAAGGTTAGGGACCCTGACTTCTCTGAATTTGCCTATCGCGTTACTTCTGACAACGAAGTAGTCATTGTTGGCGACAAAGCTCCAGTCACGTTGCCGTGCCTTGATGAACAAAAATCGGTGAAATTCGGCTTCAAATCAGAAGCCAACGATCGTAGCAAGGCAGAGGACGCCTTAAAGTGGGCGGGCGTTTTCGGACTGGAACATCTTTCCGATAGCGAGATGAATCGTGCAGTGGAAATTGTTGATGAATTATGGCGAGGAGATTGGGAAGGGCATTGCATAACGCCCATTCATCTCTACGAATCAAAAGCGGATGTTGTGCGTGGTGAATATTTGCGGCCATTCTATCAAAGCAAATGGTTCTCCTGCGGCGATTTCGACCGTGGCTGCCGGTACGACGAATCAGATGCTACTGTACGAGCGTTCGCGACATACGAGCAGGATCGGAACGCCCCGCTTTTTGGCAGCATGTCCCCGCTGCTCGTATTTACGCTTTGTCCGATTTGCCGTTGCATCAGTGTCGGAAACCAGTAGCAAAGGATGAACCATGCGATGCACACCGAGCCGCCGAGTAGTGTTTTCACAAGTGGTAGATTGCTCGCGGCGGCCGGGTGATCGCTGCCGACTATGAAGTCCAAGGTTTGACAAGTGGTGTTGGGTTGTTTTTTGTCTTACTTCATTTTTTTCCGCTGGTGGAGGTGAGGTGCCGTTCGCCGGAGGCTTTTTTCGGTCGCTCGCCCGTTAGTGGCGACCGAAAAAAGGCGCAGGTGAATGGCACCGGTTTCCATCTCGGTTGATGTCGATCACGGATGCATCAACGGCTTCTGACACGAACGGGTAAGGAGCTGGATTAAACGACTATTCGAGGTGTGAACGCTCTTGGTCCTGGTGGGCCAACATGATTCATGATGGCGGCGTCCCCTCAGTTATCCTTGCACGGTTCCAGCCACTTGATTCGGACTGGCGACGTGTTTCGGCGAGCACTTGCCTGGAGGCTTCAATGAGCAGCAAGTGGTCTTCCTTCGGTACGGCACATTCTTTAGGGCGATGTGTCGGATAGTTCTAGCGATCCTTTGCAATGGATCGATCCTAAATCGAACGGTCCGCATCAACTTGGGTCGGTGCTCAGTACGGAGGGCAGGTCTGTTCCTTGGTGGTTCGTGTCGTGGGCTGGCAGCGGGCTCCTGGGGTGACCGGGTGGTGTTGACTGAAGGAATGACGATAGGGTTGGAGTAATGAGATGGTTTGAATGGTCAGCAGGTCCGATTCGTTACGCCGATGTCGAAGCATCAGGCAGCCGATACAGGTTGTCCTGGTGACCGGAAGATGAGAGCGGCGAGCAAGGCCGATTCGTTACGCCGATGTCGGAGCATCAGTCACGCGATACTGGCTTTCTTGCTCGCCGTGGCTTGGAGGTTTTCGTTTGTCGTTTCCCGTTTGTTTGAGAAGTGGACCGAGGCGAGCGCGTCGCCGGCGAGTTGGTCGCCTTGCGTTTGGAAGCGGTCGGCTTGGCAGATCCAGTGCTCGTTCTCTTCACGGGATTCTGCCCAGTTGTTTTTGAAGCACCCCTCTCGGCGGCCTCTCTCGCCGCGCGGGCTTCCTTGCGAAGACGACTTTTTCGCTGATCTGCATTCTCTTTGGGTTTCATGTTTTGCAGTGAGTCCTTGAGCCCCGTCGGCATCCTTCCGAACGATTCAGTGACCTGGATCATTTGCTTGGGATCCCAATCCTTTTCGTCTCGCAGCATTGCCCAGGCGATCACAGCGATCTTACGAGCCAACGCGATAGCCGCTTTCTTCTTACGTGTTTTTTGTTTGCCACAGATCCTTTCGTAGACGCCCTTGGCCCATGGGTTGTATCGCAGCGAGGCCCAAGCACATTCGACGAGGATCGTTCGTGCCAGTGGATTGCCACGCTTGGTAATGCGTCCGTTGCGATCCGTTTCGCCGGATTGATACTGCCGTGGAACCAAGCCGAAGTAGGCCGACACTTGTCGTCCGTTTTCAAAGCGGTGCGGGTCGTCGAGACACGCGACCAGGATTTCAGCGGTTCGTGGTCCGACTCCGGGGATCGTTTGGACTCGCTTGATGCGTTCGTCATTCTTGCCGATCGCTTCGAGCTTCTTGACGACACCAGTGAGTTGCTCGGTCAGCGAATCGAGGATGGTCAGTTCGATGTCGAGTTCTCCTTTCCAAAGCTCGTCAGGTCCACAGTCAGTCAGGGGTTTGCGAAACGAGTTGATGTGCTCGCGACCGGAGTACCAGGCTTTCTCGCCGGTTGCGATCTCGATCCCGTGGTTAACGAACCAAGCACGGATGGCGTTCTTGGTTTTGTTGATTCGTCCGTCGAGAGTCTTGCGGTATTTGACGAGCGATCGGAACTCACGATGTTCCAGCGTCGGTGTGTGAACGCCTTTGAGCTCACCCATGGCGGCCATGCGAGCGAGCTTGAGAGCGTCGTCCCGATCGGTTTTGCGTTTGACGTTGGCCCACCGCCAGGCTTCTTCGTTGGTGGAGCAGACGAGTGTTTCATGCCCTTGATGTTGTGCCAGATCATTGATCCATCCCGAGGGGCCGCAGGCCTCCATGACGACCAGATCGGCCTTGGTGTCGTGGAAGATGACACCGAAGTGTTCTCTCGTAGTGGGTGTCGTGACAAACTGCGTTTTGCGAGTTTTTGAGTCGAACAAGCAGCAAACGGAGTTGAATTTGCCGAGGTCAAGTGCGAGAATCTTCATGTGATTTCAGTTCATGTGTTTGGTGGGTGGAGTGAATGTGACCGGCAGTCGCAAGCTGCCGTGATCACGGGTTTGAGTCGCCAGTTTTTTAACGAATGGCTCCCACCCGTCAAACCTTGGACTTACATGGATTCTTTCTGCCACTGAATGATGCGAATCGATGACGACCTCATTGACCGAGAACGAAGATGGATCAACTGTTTAATCGCAGCGTTCGGTTGCGTAATCCTTATCGTCATGCTTTGCAGCGGAACCCTGTTTTACGTTACGAGGCCGCCCAGCCCGCAAACGGTTTTTGAGCGCGAGACTGGCCTTTTGTGGCCGGCAAATGCAAAGGTCATCTCAACGGGCGACGATCACGGTGGTTTTATGGGCGATGGTGAATTTCACGTTGTCCTGCACGTCGAAGACGCAACTGTTTTAAAAATGCTCCAGCAACAACCTGCCGCCCCGCTATCTAATTGGCAAGCAGGTCCTGTGCCGACTGAGATCGGTTTTCACTGCAATTTCGGAACGAACGGCGTTTCCGCGATGAGCATGGGCGGAGGACCGATGCACTATTCGGGCGATCCCGAACTCGAAGATGTACTCGGCTCCAACGCGATCATGTATAGTGCACACGAACGCTGTTGCGACACGATTGAATGGCATAACGGCACGCTGCTGATCGTTGACCCACGTACCAACAAGGTCTGGCTTTCGATCTGGGACTTCTGACACTGAAGGCAGAACCATGACATGCACGGGAGAACGGCTTGCACGCTTTTTGAAGTGGACGCTTTTTCGTCCGTCCCCCGTGATGTCTGCCGTTGAACTTAATCGAATTGCTCCGGTGCAGTGCTTGGAGTGAGGTGTTCAGTTGGCTGGCCGCATTCCTGCGGGTGGTGGGCTGGCATCCTTGCCAGCCACGGACTGAGTTGATCAGCTTCGCTCGCTGAGTCTTCGCGGGGATGCCTCCGACGCACCGTGGCGTCCCCCTGATGCGATTCCCCGTCAGCACGCGGGCCATTCATTTGGCTGATGCTCCACCTGCACCGTCAAGTCGGTGCGGATCAGGGCGTCGGTTACCGGGCCGGTTATAGGGGATGTAACTGACAGCTATTTCTTTCGTTTTACGATTAAAGGGATTAAAGAGGTTGCGCTTCTTGTGACGGCAATTGTACTGGGTCTCCTGCTTGACCACTCGCACTTCGTGAGCTGGCAGGTTGCCTACTACTGAATTCCACGCATGACTCCCTACCAAAAACGTCTTTGCCCACTGACCCAGCGGCTCGCCGAAGACATGAAGATCCGCCACATGGCGGGCGCCACGATCGACGCTTATACCTATCACGCCAAGCGGTTTGGTGACTTCATAAAAAAGCCGCTGGACCAGGCAACCCCGGAAGACGTTAGATCCTTTCAGCTTTACCTGATCGAAAACAGGAATCTTGCATATAGCAGCTTCAACCAAGCCGTTTGTGCTTTACGGTTTCTCTACACCCATTCGATCCGTGTCCCCTGGCCGGTCTCCATGGTGCCGTTTGGGAAACGACCTAAGACGCTGCCTGTTGTGCTCAGCCGAAATGAAGTCAACGAGCTGCTCACGTGCACCAAGAACCTCAAACAGCGAACTTTTCTGACGACGCTCTACGCGACGGGGATGCGGTTTTCCGAAACGGCCAATCTGCGACTCGTCGACATCGATTCGCAGCGGATGCAAATTCACATCCGCCACGGCAAGGGAGGCAAAGATCGACAAGTACCGCTCTCACCGAGACTCTTGACCGAGCTGCGAGATTACTGGCAGATCTACAAACCGAGCATTCTCCTGTTCCCCGGCAACCTGCCGGACAGGCCCTACAATCACACGTCGATTCTCAAGGCGATCAAGCACTCGGCCAGTATGGCGAAGCTTCGCAAACGAATTTCACCTCACACGCTTCGTCACTCCTACGCGACGGGACTTCTCGAGGCGGGCGTGGACTTGCTGACGATCAGCAAGCTGCTCGGTCACGCGAGTTTCGTCACGACGATGATTTACCTGCATTGCCGGCGAGAGCACATGATCTCGACGCCCAGTCCACTGGATTGGTTACCTGACTCGCTACTTAACGGGCGGTCCGATCAGCAATTCACGCGTTGTCGCGGCGGATGAATATGAAGTGACGTTCCTGGCTCGCGAGGGAACCAAGCAGGGCGGTGAGTCAAGGCAAGTTCCGGTGACGCTCACCACACTCGAATTCGTACGTAGTTGGTGCATCCATATCCAGCCTGATCAGCTGACGAAGACACGATACTTTGGTGGTTGGAGCAATAGTCAACAAGCGAGTTACCAGCAGCGTTGCATCGATGACATCAACGCCGCCGAGCTACCGTATGCCGCCGGCGCGATGGAGTTCCCACCCGCGGAACCTGAGGCCACCGAACCAAGATCGACGCAGCCAACGTGCCCGCGTTGCGAGCAGGCGACCCTGCGAGTGGTATCGACGACTCCGCGTCCATCTTGGCGAGAGATATTTTCACGTGGCAGCAAAACGATGCCAGCCTGGTACTCCGGTTCGTTGCAAGAATCGGATCGTGAGTTCTGGGACGGTGCCAATGGTGACGGTTTTTACGACTGGTACCTGAAACATCAAGTAGAAGGTGCATACGCAGTCGGGGCAGCGACGCCCGCAACATTGCGTGCCCAATGCAGCCAGCCGATGCTCCCAGGACTAGAATCCGGTGGCTACTACGCGATAGAATAGAGACCGTCGTCGCCACTGCCGCATGACACGGCAAGCAACCCCTGCCGTGTGGCGACAAAGTTCAACGCACGATCTATCCGCACGTCAGGCGATCAGCTCAACCGACAAAGTTGAGCTTTTTCTACGCCTGACATGCGGATAGATCGCAATTCGTTATCCGACCGAAACTGATTGAGAAATTCATTTCCCCAGTCCAACGACATGAATCCACAAACTCTCTCGCTATGCAGCGTCGCATCAGGGCTCATTGGTTCGGCCGTCCTTGCATTTGCCGTCGGACGGATTTTATCGATATTCAGCGCTGCAATCAAAGCCCATGAACTCACCCTCGAAACACTTACGGACCGATCTTCTAGAGACGTTCCTGTTTTCACCGGGTTTGACAAACAGATCGATCGCGCAAGAACTATTGACACAAAGGTGATGTACCTCGGGTTCCTGCTTTTGTTCATAAGCTTCGGTTTTCAGCTCTGGGGCTATCTCGCTACTCCGACCGATCTACCTTTGCTTCCAATCTGATTCTCGGTCGATCCAGCGGATAATCACCCGATGATGCCGAGCGGGCGACGACGGTTTGGCAAGTGACGAGTCTTTCTTCGCCCGCCGGCATATCGGAAACGTTCTGCCAATGAAAACTCCTCACCTTCACACAATAAGTGCGCCCTGACACAAACGAACGTGTGCCTTGTTATCAGGAGTCAAAATTTACGTATGATCCCAATCGGTTGACAAGGAGAACGAATGCCGAATGCACTAATGGGTAGCCTTGCTCTGCTGGATGACCTCGGTGAGAACCTGCCGCTAAAGAATATCGACTGGGAATGGATGTACCTTCAGCCGCTCACGTTGCTCTGGGCGGACGCGATCTATTGTCCGCGCCGATTCCTTTACACGCCACCAGCATTCGACGTTGATGTGGGTGCATTCCCATTCTACGGACATGTTTGCTAGCAAATTGAATTGGTCTTTGCCCCGTTTTCGCCTGACTTCCCGAGGTTAGAATTGATTGCTTTGATGGATCAATTCTAACTCGTGGCAAGGATGCTGGTGACCTAATGGAGGGAATGACCGTGGATGGATCGCATGGCAAATTGATCGAATCAAATCAAGAAATGATTCTTCGCTTTACTTCTCAGATCAGTGTCGACGCAGTGCAATGGACACAGCAACTGATCAACTGCCCAGGCGACCTGGAATCCATCGAACGCAGGGTGCATCGGGCGTACGCTCACGGAGCCGACTTGCTGGTTGCTGGTTTGATGGCGGCGACTATCAAAGAAGGCAAGGTTTTGGAGGCGGCTGAACAAACAAGGAGAGAATTTTCTCGTCCGCTTCAGAAGGGTCGCGAACGCTCCGTCGCCGTTCAACTACTCGGGGGCATGGTCGTTTGGGCGGTCACCTTGTACTGCGCTCCCAAGAAGAAACGCTTTCGTAAAGACGACGCGCCGCGGGTCGGGCTAGACATTACTTTATCGCAGTTCGGATTTGGCAAAGGCGTCTCGCCCGGGTTGCAAAGCAAGGTGGCCCGTCAAATGGCGTTGTGTCCTTCGATCGCGTTTGCTCACAAGGAGCTAACTCGCGAGGGAATTGATATCGACATCAAGACAGTCAAGCGAATCACCTATCAGTGCGGTGCAGGATTGTTGGCATTGCGACGACACCGCATTGCACAGTTGCGGAGCAAGCAACTCAAAGCGTCCAGCGAGCTATCGGGCAAACGCGTGTCAGTGCAAATCGACGGCGGGCGAATGAAAATTCGTGGCGAAATGAAGCCAAAATCCACTGTCATTGAACCAACCAATGAAAACGGCTTGCTGACTGGTAACGCACCGGGACGTTCCAAGAGCACGCCACGTCGAACGTTTTCGGCGGATTGGCGTGAGCCGAAGCTGATGACGATCTTCATCCATGACGAGCACGGCAAGATGGTCAAGAAAACCAAAGCGACCATCGACGGGACGCTGCTTGGTCCTGATGCGATCGCCGAGGTGGTGGCAATGCATCTTCATCGGCTTGGTGCGGCGGAAGCCCTCAGTGTGACGTTCGTCGCCGATGGTGCTCCCTGGATCTGGGATCGTATCGACCGCATCATCCAGCTTGCCGGACTGAAGGATGTCCCGACCTATGAAGTCTTGGATTGCTGCCATGCAGTGCATCACATTTCGCAGGCACTGGCTTCATTGGGCCTAAGCGTCGAGGAACGAAACCCGTTGTATCGTCACCTCCGCAGCCAGCTTCGAAACGGCCAATGGCAACAGGTCGTTGACGACTTAAATGAACTACAAGACACCGACAAACCGAACGTAGCACTTGCGACTGAGATTTCTTATCTTCATCGTCACGGCGAAGCGGGGCGTTTGAAGTATGTACGCTTCAAACAACTTGGTCTTCCTTGCGGAAGCGGTGCGATCGAGAGCGGTATCCGTCGAGTGATCAATCTACGGCTCAAGAGCAATGCGATGTTCTGGAAGAGTGAACATGCCGAGTCGATGCTTCAAGTACGCAGCCAAGTGGTTCCTGATCAATGGGATCAAGCAATGTCGGACCTATCGGAGTTCCGCCGCACCGAAGCCCATGACAGCTGGGACTGGGAACCGAAAAACATGAGCATCAAAATTGAAGACTCTCCTGCCTTGGCGACCTGATCCCGTAAATCGCTTGTCCTCAGCGTCCTTTTTAGGGGAATGCACCCGTTGATGTTGGATTTGAACGCAGCAACGAAGTTATCAATCGATCGCTTGGTTATGCATGGGAAACAATGGTACGTGAGAATGTGATTCAAGCAGTACCAATAGATGAGGATATAAAGGAGGCGTCCATCTTCACTTACCACGCAGTACGTAATCGTCTGACCCAAACTGCAAACGGTGGACTGTTACCGATTGGAATGCCAACGTCCGCAAATCTCGACCCGGCAACGCCGACCGATCAACTCTCGCTAGGCGCGAACGAATATTGCATCAACCATTTGGATTCGGTTGCGGCTCACTTAGTCGTGTCCCAAGCAACCAATTCAATTTGGCTCGGATCGGAACGTGACGATCATGCAGTCAGATGGCTCTATTGCGGTGGGCTTGATCCGGAAATTGCGCATCCGCGCGCAGCAAAGTCTGTGTTCGAAAAAAGTGATGTGTTGCGTTTGCCGAAGTGCGAGTTCATTCCGCCCGTTTTTAATTGCGGGCGTTGCGGGGACAACGGTTCAGTGTGTTACACGGATTCCTACGGCGTAGAGGACTGGATCGTCGGTGCGCAGGGCCGACTGTATCAACTGCTTCTGCTGAGAGATAGTCCCGAAATTGCTTCGCTTCGTCGCCTGCTAAGCGACGTCACGAAGAGAATTGACGGGTGTGCTGACCAAGACCAAACGCTCGCAATCCTTGCTGAACAAGAGCTGCGAAATTCAGCCGCAATCGCTGAAAAAAGGATTACGAAGGATCTCGATAATATTCAACGGTATTGCGATCTCGCTGCATTATATTCGATCCCAATGGCCATGATCGGCAACCAGTCTGGCTTGAGCATTCTGGGCGACATTGGATATTCATTGGCCGCTGGCAGCCGAGTAATCGCAACATCCGCAAAGCATTTACTGGGAGAACGGCACAGATGGCTTAAACTGCGCGAAATCGACCTATAGAATTAGTCTGAAGGATGTGAATTCACAGGAAGGCAGAACCATGATCGAGATAAGGGGCCGCATTGCTGCGGACCCCTCTTTGACTCGTTCCCAGGCACATTCAAGATTGGCCGGGTCAACAATTTGTTCCATGAGGTTCATGGCCACGGTGTCCAAGGCTGGCTTCTCCATGATCGCCGAGTCGACTTGACCTGTGAGGGACTCCGAAGAGCACGGGCCGTTTGCTTCCTCCGCTCCTTTGTGGTTGTCGGAGGTCGGTTCTGTGTGTTTCGGATCGACTGAGTTCATGGATGGTTCTTCCTTGTCAAGAAACGTTCGGTCCTTCCCGTCTCCGCTGGCTGCGAAGAAGTGCGGTACTACGACCTCTGCTGACTTCTGCTCGCACGAGTCGGGTCACCCCGGTCGCCCCGCCTTTCAGGTCAAGCCTTACTCACGGGTACGCTTACAGATCTCCCCGAATAAGGGACGTGAACTTTCGCTGCGCAAGTGCGTCGTCTACAAACGGACCTTGTCGGAAAACGGCTTCGTGGGCCTGGGGCCACTCGCCTCAACATCCGCCTGCCTCCACGACGTTTCTGTTCGTCACCTCGCAGCTTTGGCGAGAATGCGTGCCAGCGACGATTCTTTGCTGGCTTACCGGCCACATTCGCAGGCTTCCTCTCCACGGTCTGTCACCTCGCCGCAGTTGCCTTCGCCTAGTACTTCTTCTTGATCGATTACATTTGGTATGCTGTCCTTCGTTCAAGTTCCGTTTTCTTACAGGGGACTGGCTTCCCGAAGGAAGCGGCACCCCACAAGTTCACGCCCATGTCGGGCGTACGCATGAACCGAAGACGCGGAGTCGAGGTTTTTGAAGTGGTGAGTCGTTCGCCGCGTCTTGGTTATGCCCGCCGTTATTTGATTTAGAGAGCATCATCGCATCGTTCAGAACTCAAGTCCATACAGGCCGCCGATGGACAACGCTGCTGAAGATTCGATGAGCCTTCGTTCAATCTCTACTTCACGCTCGAGGTTGGTCTTGCTCGCAATCGCGACTTGCTACGCTTGGCTCGCCGTGCTCTTTGCCCTATGGCTGCAAGATGGCCTGAACGTGCTGATCCAACGCGAATTTGCAAACCTCCTTAAACTCGCTACATTGCTGGGCACCTTGGTCGTTGCGGTTACCTACTTCCGATTGCAATTCGCTCGCTCAACATACCGTACTGTGGCATACATTTGCGTGCTTGCTGTACTACAAATCGCCGCGATACTCGCGATATCGAACCATACTGTTGATCGCTTCCCGTTTTGACGATCGCCCAACTCGGCAAATAACAATGGATTGCACGAGAGCCGGGCGTCACCTGTTTTTGCAGTTCCAGCCCTTCACGGCCCGGCCACGTGAATCCTCGCGTTATTCCTTTCGAATCATGCTCAGACAATTACGCATTCAATTCGAAGACTGGTTCTACGCTAGACGCGTACCACGACCCCGCGGGATTCCACAAGAGGCTCTCGAGAAAAAAAATCGAGAACTTGCGTGGGATGCATTCAATGAAGCGCGACGATCCCTGGACGAGGCAAAAGGTGGATATGATTCAAAGGTACATTTGCTACCTTCACACTGGCGAATGGTCTACACATTGCTGACACTTGATTCACAGGTCAACAATGGGGGATTTCATCAATTCTTCACGAATGCTGGCGGCGTGTTCGACGAATTCCTTGTTGATGATGTCGGAGCGCTTGGACAGACGCCATTTGCACAACTTATCGAATCTGCGTACCAAGAATACCGAGGCATCGACTACCGTGATCAATGGGAGAACCGTGGTAAGTCATGGGACTACTTCACGGCACCCTACAAAAACGGACGGTTTCGTGACCAAGAAAAAGCGTACTACAAATCAAAACCCGGGTTGACCGAGTTGGTCGGCATGCATGTTCGCCAACACTTTGCGCAATATAGATCGGCATAACCAATAAAGATTTGACTTCGCGTAGACGCGACGGTTGAGTCACTTTCCCTTCAGATTTACTTCGTCCGTCGCAGTTAGAACCGCGAGCGTCTAGCCGAAGTTCAAGTCCTATGTTCTAGAAGCCCGGTGCTTGCCCATTGCCTCTTGAGCTTTGCTTCCTCATCTACCTCCGCTCTTTCTTCCGGTTCGGCTTCGCGGTCAGCAGCCCGCTCGCCTGGAGTCGTCGGCCTCGTATGAGGTTTCTGTTCGTATCCTGGCAGGTCTTGGCGAGAAGACGTCCAGCACGTGTTGTTCGCTGGCTTATCGATCATCTTCGCAGGCTTCCTCCCCACGGTCTGTCACCTCGCCGCAGTTGCTCTCGCCTCGTACTATCTTCTTATGAGCTATCCATCTGGTATGATGACTCCCTTCGAAGGAACCGGAACTAAGTACAGGGGACTTGCACCCCACAAGATCACGCCCATCGTTGGGCGTACTGCACAGGAGCGGCGGTGGCCAGCGAATTCCGAAGTCAACATCAACTCCCGCCGCCCCGTGATGCGGGTCGTTCGTAGACGCTGGTATTTGAAGACTCAAGCCTGTATATGTCAAAGCCATTTTCCCTGTCGCAACTGCTGGTCTCAGTTCTCATATGTGCCATGGTTTTTGCTGGCTACCGTGTTTCACCACACGGCGTAACTGCTGTTGTGGGTGGTGTGTCGGGGTACTTAGGTTTGCGACTTGCTTTGTTCGCCGCATCCAATGACATGACTGCCCGAAGGAAAGTTCGAGCGTACGCTGTTAGTGCCGCCGGAACGAATTGCTCTGGCGTGAAATGCGTTTACAACGGAAACTACGTATCTTTCGCATTTTCACGGAGTGGGACATGTCAGGCAAGGCGGCTAAGGTGCAGGTGACTGAGAAACAAAAGGCGTTGCTCGATGAGTTCGTTGCGGCCAGGTCGACACCGGTTGGCTTGCAGACGCGGAGCCGCATTATTTTGCTTGCTCACGAGGGGAACAACAACGAAGAGATTGAGCAGATTATTGGTTTGGGTCACGATGCGATCGGAACGTGGCGGCGACGCTGGCGAGACAACTGGCCACGGCTGATCAGCATTGAATGTGGCGAAGGCATTGGCCCTTTGAAGAAGGCGATCATTGAGCTGCTCAGCGACATTAAACGCTCAGGTCGACCAGCACGAATTACGTCCGCCCAGCAGGCCGAATTGGCTGCCAAAGCGTGCGAAGATCCGCAGGACTCCGGACGCCCGATTAGCCAATGGAGCAGCGACGAATTGGCCGACCAGATGGGCCGAATCCCAAACGGGTTTGCGATCAGCGGTGGATGGGTGCGTCGGTTACTCGCTCGCATGGACATCCGACCGCATCATCATCAGTACTGGCTGTTCTCGAAAGACAAAACCAAAGATCCGATGTTTGATTTGAAGGTCAATGCGATCTGTGATGCGTATAGCGAAGCGATCGACCTCTATCATCGTCTGGGGGTTCACACGATTTGTATCGATGAGATGACCGGCATCCAAGCGCTCGAGCGGATTGCACGAGACTTGCCGGTCCGGCCAGGCAATGTGGCTCGCTTGGAGTACGAGTACAAGCGACATGGAACGACGGGTTTGTTTGGTAACCTTCACGTGGCAACTGGCAAGATCTGGGCTCCACTGCTTCGCAAGACACGCGGTGAAATCGATATGCTCGAAAACATCAACAATATCATTTGCGAAGGAGGCGAGGACGCGAACTATCGCTTTATCATGGATAACCTCAACACACATTGCAGCGAGACGATGGTGCAGATGATTGCCGCCATAATCGGATACACCCAAGACCTCGGTGTCAAAGGAAAAAGCGGCATTTTAGGATCAACTGAAAGTCGCCGAGAGTTCTTGAGTGACCCGACTCATCGGATTCGCTTTATTTTCACACCTCGCCATTGCTCGTGGCTCAATCAAATCGAGATCTGGTTCGGAACGCTTCGCCGGAAGCTACTTCGCCGGCTGAGCTTTACATCCACGGATCATGTTGAGGACATGATCTTGGCGTTCATTGACTACTACAACACCACGCTGGCGAAACCATATCAATGGACCTATCGAGGCACTATTCTGGCTTCTTGATAAAATGGCGACTTTCCCCGAATCAAGCTACGCCAATTCGTTCCGGCGGCATTAGTGCTCTCTTGCTCGCACTCTTTTACGTTTTATCGATTGGCCCTGTTTCTGCCATTCATGCAGTTCTTCATTTCCACTATCCCGAAAGCTTTCCGGATAGTATCCTTGGCGTTTTCTACCGGCCAATTCGACCGCTGTTTCGTATCCCAATCGTTGGTTACTTATTGAACTGGTACATAAACGCTTGCGTTGTTGGCATCGAATAGGCTCGGGGCAAGGCGGTTAGCGGTGTTCCGCGACGCGCTTGATCGAGGGTACGCTACGAACAACGGCGATGAACCGCAGAAATGTGCGCTCCGCTACGGCGGGTGTGGCTGCGCCATTTTACGCGCCTCCGATACGATCACATTTCGCGGTTATCGCAAACGTTCGTAGACTGAAATATTTTGAACTCAGGCTGTAGTTGCTGATAAAATGACGTTGAACTGTCAGTCCGGAGACGGTGTCCCGTCGCGTTTGAATCGACGCGAACGCATTGTCTATGGAACCGCGTTCTTTGTTTTATTTTCGCTCTTCGTGACTATGGTTTGCTTGCAATTGACCATATGGTTTATCCCTCGCGTATTCCACTGGGTCGGCTTGCTCACCATGCTAGCAGCCGGTGTAGTCGGCGGATTAGCTGGAGTTGGAGTTTCCCATCGGCTTCCGCTCCTCGCTTGTAGACTGAAATCATTCCACTCCGCAACACTCCGCACCGTTCAACGCTCGAATCCAACGCCCGATCCAGGGTGGTCTACGAACAATTGCGATGAACGTGCGGACTGGCAAGGTCTGATTGACTAGCGGGTGTGAATCCCGTCCGGGTCAGTGCTAGCCACACGCCCGGTATCGAGTGTTGCAGCCAACGTATAAGGCGAATCGCCGAAGTCGTTGGTTGAAGCGTACACAGAAAGGCGGTTTCGGTCATGTCGCATTGGACGCCTTTCATTGGCTTGTTCTCACCGTAAGGACACAATGTGTCGTCGTCAGCGGGACATCGGAGATAGCCATCACCTGACGTGATACTCATCGCGATCGCACCACCGCGTGATGAACCAACGATCACATCCGATTGGTGCTCATCGAACTCCGCTTGTGGCGTTGTGACCGCAGCATCGAAATCATCGTCATCAAGTTTCGGATTGATACGGTCCTGACCAGTGTTCTAGAGAAACGTCGGTTTGATGCCACCCATAACGCTGTGCCAGCCGAGCAGGAAGAGGATTTTGATAGGGATCGTTGAGGCTTCACGAAATAAGCATCAGCGGAACCCCTGAAAAGCAGCATTGAGATTGGTCAGGATGCGAATTGTCATCTCTGCGTTGCCTTCACGCAGGCACTCAGCCACAAACGTTCTTCGTCGCTAAGATTCAAGTTCCCTACTTCGCCTGCGACAACCGGATGTCGTGTATTCCATCCAATGTCGCCGCCACGCAGATAAGATTCGCCAGTCTTTCGATCAGAAATGTAAATCCACTGCTCGCCATACCGGTTCTCAAAATAGCCGATATACGTGTTGCCGTCTTCCTGGGAAACAATCGGAGGATCGCCGCTGCCGGCGGCGTGGTGATTGCGAATCGATAACAATGGATCAGACATAAAATCTCCTCTTTAAGGTCAGTGCAATCGGGCAAAAAGGGTCATGTTCGTCTACGGAACTCTCATTGACGAATCCTACTGCAATTCCGCTCGCGACATTCATCCTTTTTACCCTAATTGCTTCGGCCATTAGACGTCCCTTCTCTCTCTGAGGCTCCGATTTCAGTCACTTAGTCTGAAAAGCCGAAAACGGAAGACATTAGGGACACAGCACTTTGTGAAAACGGAAGACATTAGGGACACAGCACTTTGTCGTGTATTTTGACAGCAGCCACGCGAGGGGGTAGTCTGAGTTTGACGCTTGCGGCAGTTTCCCTGAGAATGCGAGGTGTGTGATGTCTCGAATGGCACGGTGCGAGATCTTTGATCCCGACGAGGTAGCGGTGGCACATGTTTACACCCGCGTTTGTCGCAGGTGCTTTCTGTTGGGAGATGACCCGGTCTCGGGTAAAAACTTCGACCATCGGAAGGTCTGGATTGAGGAGTATTTGCAGCAATTCGCTGCTTATTTCGGGGTCGATCTGCTCTGTTTTTCGATTCTGTCGAATCATTTTCATCTGATACTCAGGTCACGACCGGATGTCGTGGCAGCCTGGAGTGATGAAGAAGTGGCCAGACGCTGGCTGATGCTGTGTCCCCAGCGACGTCATGCGGATGGTTCACCGATGACGCCGACGGTTCCTGAGATCAAGTCCATCGCAGGTTGCCCGATCAAGCGAGCGGAAATCCGCAAGCGATTGAGTAGTTTCAGTTGGTGGATGCGGTTGTTGTGCCAGCGTGTGGCAATGCGGGCTAACCGTGAAGACGAGCAAAACGGTCGATTCTTCCAAGATCGGTATCATGCTACTCGGCTGGCTGATGAGTCTTCGCTGCTGGCGTGCGCCGCATATGTGGACCTCAATCCCATCCGGGCTGCGATGGCCGAGACGCTGGAGCAGAGCGATCACACGTCGGTCCAGCGGCGGATCGAGGCGTTTGTGGACGAAGCAGCGGTCGCCAGCGGGTCGGGTGGTAATGCTGCAGACTGTGGTGGGGAGGCTCACGACGGGCGGAGCCGTCGGTCGACCATGGGCGGTGACGGGTTTTTGTCGCCTGTCTTTATTGACGAGCAGTCCGATCCGATTGGGGCGTGCGAGAGTGAATCGGGAAAACGCTGTAGCGACAAAGGCTTTCTGGCGATGCCGACCGAGGATTACCTGGAGTTGCTGGAGTGGACAGCGAGACAGACGGCCCCTGGTAAACGAGGTCGGACACCCGGCGGCTCGCCACCGATTCTAGTTCGGCTGGGCCTGGATACCGCGACTTGGTGTGAACTGGTGAGCGACTTTGGTCGATTGTTCTGCAGTGTGGCGGGGCGTCCTGAGTGTGTCGACTCGATGCGTTGTCATCGGACGCATCGTCGTTATCACCTTCGCCACCGCGCCCGTGAGCTTCTAACTGCCACGGACTAATCCGTCTCGCTCCTCGTTCGGAATGAAGATCCTCGGTTAGGGTTGCCGGCGCAGAGAGGTGTGCGCGCACAGCATCCCAACTGTCGGTTTTCGGGCGAAGATGCAATCCGACTCTCAGTTGCGAACACATTCTGGCGGCGGCAATCGGAATCCCACCCGATAGGTTCGGTCATGCACAACCTGGAAAGGTGCTGTGTCCCTCTGGATCCTTGTGTCCCTCTGGATCCTTATGCTGTAATGCTGCAGACTGTGGTGGGGAGGCTCACGACGGGCGGAGCCGTCGGTCGACCATGGGCGGTGACGGGTTTTTGTCGCCTGTCTTTATTGACGAGCAGTCCGATCCGATTGGGGCGTGCGAGAGTGAATCGGGAAAACGCTGTAGCGACAAAGGCTTTCTGGCGATGCCGACCGAGGATTACCTGGAGTTGCTGGAGTGGACAGCGAGACAGACGGCCCCTGGTAAACGAGGTCGGACACCCGGCGGCTCGCCACCGATTCTAGTTCGGCTGGGCCTGGATACCGCGACTTGGTGTGAACTGGTGAGCGACTTTGGTCGATTGTTCTGCAGTGTGGCGGGGCGTCCTGAGTGTGTCGACTCGATGCGTTGTCATCGGACGCATCGTCGTTATCACCTTCGCCGCCGCGCCCGTGAGCTTCTAACTGCCACGGACTAATCCGTCTCGCTCCTCGTTCGGAATGAAGATCCTCGGTTAGGGTTGCCGGCGCAGAGAGGTGTGCGCGCACAGCATCCCAACTGTCGGTTTTCGGGCGAAGATGCAATCCGACTCTCAGTTGCGAACACATTCTGGCGGCGGCAATCGGAATCCCACCCGATAGGTTCGGTCATGCACAACCTGGAAAGGTGCTGTGTCCCTCTGGATTCACTTGGCGAGCTTAAACTCGACACGGATAGTGAGTTTGGCGACTTGCGGGAAGACGCTGCCTGGAATTCGCTGCTAGAACATCTTTCGTCGCTGGAGTGGGTCAGCTACATCCAACCGCCGCCCTCGGGATCGAGCGGGCCGAGCGACTTGGTGCGTTACCTGACTCGCTACTTAACGGGCGGTCCGATCAGCAATTCACGCGTTGTCGCGGCGGATGAATATGAAGTGACGTTCCTGGCTCGCGAGGGAACCAAGCAGGGCGGTGAGTCAAGGCAAGTTCCGGTGACGCTCACCACACTCGAATTCGTACGTAGTTGGTGCATCCATATCCAGCCTGATCAGCTGACGAAGACACGATACTTTGGTGGTTGGAGCAATAGTCAACAAGCGAGTTACCAGCAGCGTTGCATCGATGACATCAACGCCGCCGAGCTACCGTATGCCGCCGGCGCGATGGAGTTCCCACCCGCGGAACCTGAGGCCACCGAACCAAGATCGACGCAGCCAACGTGCCCGCGTTGCGAGCAGGCGACCCTGCGAGTGGTATCGACGACTCCGCGTCCATCTTGGCGAGAGATATTTTCACGTGGCAGCAAAACGATGCCAGCCTGGTACTCCGGTTCGTTGCAAGGATCAGATCGAGCGTTCTGGGACGGTGCCAATGGTGACGGTTTTTACGACTGGTACCTGAAACATCAGGTAGAAGGTGCATACGCAGTCGCGGCGGTGACGCTGGATCCAGTGAGTGCCCCAAGCAGCCAGACAATGCTCCCAGGACTAGAATTTGGCAGTTACTACGCGATAGAATAGAGCCCGTCGTCGCCACTGCTGCATCACTCGGTACACAACCCCTGCAGTGTGGCGACAAAGTTCAACGCACGATCTATCCGCATGTCAGGCGAGCAGCCCAACCGACAAAGTTGAGCTTTTTCTACGCCTGACATGCGGATAGATCGCAATTCGTTATCCGACTGAAGAGTCATGGCTCAACTCGCAACAGAAATCCAGCGATTCCGCTATTGGGCCGAAACCTATCCCCACCGCCACGGCGAATGGGAATGCGACTTCCCGCACTGGAACGCTCTTTGGGCCTCCGGAATCTCGCTGATTGATTCATGCTCCGATGGTTCCATTGAATCATCTTCCCTACATGATTTGCTTTACGTTTTGGCTCGCGACAACGAATGCGAGCACTTAATCGAGTCCATAGCCAACTATCCAGATCTACTGCGGACCCTTGCTAAGAATGCGATTGATTGCGATGAACCGGATGCGAAATGGCAACTCGCGGTTGCTGTCGGAAACGCACGACTGAATGACGGCGCTGAGCTGATACGTCCCTTTCTTTCTGATGCAGATGAGTATGTTCGACGCCGATCTTTTATGGCATTCGCACCTTTCTCACCGGCTGAAGCTGAAGCCATTGCTGTCGGCAACCTTGACGATGACTACGAATACACTCGGATCGCTGCGCTCAACGTTCTCCACCTGATACAATCTTCACACCTGCCTGAGGCGCTTGATCGGCTGATTGCAGACCCAAACAAGTACGTCCGTTCCTACGTTAACGATCTGCTTACGTCTAAAACGGGCGAATAACAATGCCGTGCACGCGGAGCACGGCTTGCGCGTTTTCACAAAATTGAAAGTCGTCTCTCCGTGCCCGGTGACGGCAACCGTTGAACTTAATCGAATTGCTCCTGTGCAGCTTGGGGTATTCAGCTTTCAGATGACTGGCCGCATCCCTGCGGGCGGAGGGCTGGCATCCATGCCAGCCAAGAACTGAAGTGATGAGCTACGCTCGCTGTTTTCTTTTTTCTTTGGGATACCGGTGCTGGAAATCGGGCGTCTCCGCTGATGTGATTCTCACCCAGCGTTTCAAGGCAAGCATGTTACGTCGACAACATCAAAGCGGTGAGATGTGGCGTGAGCAAGGACTTCGGTGTCGGGCCGGTTGTAGGGGATGGGAGCGACACCTATTTCGTCCGTTTAACGATTAAAGTGATTAAAGAGGTTGCGCTTCTTGTGACGGCAACTGTACTGGGGCTCCTGCTTGACCACTCCCACTTCGGGAGCTGGCAAGTTGCCTACCTACTGGAATACCCAGCATGACTCCGTACCAGAAACGCCTTTGCCCACTCACGCAGCGACTCGCCGAGGATATGAAGATTCGCCATATGGCGGGCGCGACGATCGATGCTTACACCTACCACGCCAAACGGTTTGGTGACTTCATTAAAAAGCCCCTGGACCAGGCAACCCCGGAAGACGTTAGAAGCTTCCAGCTTTACCTGATCGAAAACAAGAATCTCGCATATAGCAGCTTCAACCAAGCCGTTTGTGCCTTACGGTTTCTCTACACCCATTCGATCCGTGTCCCATGGCCGGTCTCCATGGTGCCGTTTGGGAAGAGCCCTAAGACGTTGCCTGTGGTCCTCAGCCGCAGAGAAGTCAACGAGCTGCTCACGTGCACCAAGAACCTCAAACAACGAACCTTCCTGACGACGCTCTACGCGACCGGGATGCGGTTCTCCGAAGCCGCCAATCTGCGACTGGTCGACGTCGACTCGCAGCGGATGCAGATTCACATCCGCCACGGCAAGGGAGGCAAGGATCGACAAGTGCCGCTCTCACCGAGACTCTTGACCGAGCTGAGAGATTACTGGCTGATCTACAAACCGAGCATTCTCTTGTTCCCCGGCAACCTGCCGGACCGTCCTTACAACCACACGTCGATTCTCAAGGCGATCAAGCACTCGGCCAGTATGGCGAAGCTTCGCAAACGCATCTCGCCGCACACGCTTCGTCATTCCTACGCGACGGGGCTACTCGAAGCGGGTGTAGACTTGCTGACGATCAGCAAACTACTTGGCCACGCGAGTTTCGTCACGACAATGATCTATTTGCATTGCCGACGAGAGCACATGATCTCGACGCCCAGTCCACTGGACTGGTTGCCCGTGCAGCAACTGCCGACGTATCAACCACCCGCGGAGAACTGCCAGCCGGAGACCAGCGAGACGCCCAAGGAGGAACCGGCCAACGAACCGGAGAGCAAGCCGCCTGGCGATCCAGCCGAGTAACGGCAGAAAACAAGAAACTCAGCGTTGCTCAAATCATTCGACTCGGTGCGGCTGAGTACGTCGCCGAGTATCGTGATCGCGGAGCATGTTACCACGTGCAGAGTGTGTTGGCCAAGCTATCGCTGTGCCGCACCTCTGTTCTGGGCGGACACAAGTACCAGTGCGACAACTGCGAGTCGACTTGCCATGTTTACAATTCGTGTGGTGACCGGCACTGCAATCAGTGCAGCGGCAGCAAACGATACGACTTTGCCGAGCGGGCTGGCAAGCTGCTGCTCGATGAAGTGGACTACTACCAAGTCGTGTTCACATTGCCGAGCCAGCTTTCGCGGTTGGCGCTCAGTAATCGCGAGTCACTCGCCGACCTGCTGTTCCGATCGGCCTGGAAAAGTCTTCGAAAAACAATCCGCAGTGAACAGGGCTATGATCCTGCGGCGATCTTGGTGTTGCACACGTGGAACCAAAAACTGGAAGCCCACTGGCACGTCCATGCGTTAGTCCCCGGGGCGGGACCGGGCGTTAAAAACAGCGGTTGGCAGATCAGCACGGCACCGCCACAGTCCAACAACAGCGACAGTCACTACTTGGTCGATGCGATCAATCTCCGCGCCTCATTTCGTAAGTTTGCGATCTCGCACTTGGAACGGTTGCGGGAGCGTGGCGAACTCAAACTCGACACAGACAGTGAGTATGGTGACTTGCGAGAGGCTGCTGCCTGGGATTCGCTAATCGAACATCTCTCATCGCTGGAGTGGGTCAGCTACATCCAACCACCACCATCGGAATCGAGTGGTCCGAGCGACTTGGTACGCTACCTGACGCGTTACTTGACCGGTGGACCGATCAGCAATTCACGCATCGTCACCGCAGACGAACACGAAGTGACATTCATGGCTCGTGAGGGAACGAAGCAGGGCGGAGAGTCAAGGCAAGTTCCGGTGACGCTGTCGACACTTGAATTCGTGCGTAGTTGGTGCCTCCATATCCAGCCCGATCAACTGACGAAAACAAGATACTTTGGCGGTTGGAGCAACAGTCAACAAGCGAGTTACCAGCAGCGTTGCATCGATGACATCAACGCCGCCGAGCTACCGTATGCCGCTGGCGCGATGGAGTTCCCACCCGCGGAACCTGAGGCCACCGAACCAAGATCGACCCAGCCAACGTGCCCGCGTTGCGAGCAGGCGACCCTGCGAGTGGTATCGACGACTCCGCGTCCATCTTGGCGAGAGATATTTTCACGTGGCAGCAAAACGGTGCCAGCCTGGTACTCCGGCTCGTTGCAAGGATCAGATCGAGCGTTCTGGGACGGTGCCAATGGTGACGGTTTTTACGATTGGTACCTGAAACACCAGGTAGAAGGTGCATACGCAGTCGCGGCGGCGACGCTGGATCCAGAGAGTGCTCCAAGCAGCCAGGCAATGCTCCCAGGACTAGAATCCGGTAGTTACTACGCGATAGAATAGAGACCGTGGTCGTCACCGCCGCATCACTCGGTACGCGAGCCCAGCAGTGTGGCGACAAAGTTCAACGCACGATCTATCCGCACGTCAGGCGAGCACCCCAATCGGCAAAGCCGGGATCTTTCGACGCCTGGCATGCGGATAGATCGCAATTCGTTCCCCGACATGTAACGTTCGATCGTGAATCCATACCAAACGCCATCTGTTACATCGAAGAGCGGCGAATTACGTACGCGCCGATTCCTTCTACTGTCGATCGCATCTTTCCTTTTGGCAGCGATTGTTTCCGCGCCCGGGATGTCGCTTATGACCGCAAACGCAACGCGACCGATGCCAGCGGGCACGCGATACGCAACTTACGATGCCGAATTCTCGATACTTGGTTTTGATGTCGACCCATCATCGTTTATCGGCGTCTCCCTGGCACTTGGATTGATGTTGCTCGCCCTGTCATTGGCCTTCGCCTACCGCTGGCACAGAAGTCGCCTCCCGCACCACGCGACACAAACGCCACACAACTGAGCAGTTCATGATCGCAGCACGGACGAAGTGGCTCGAACTGCGCGGACATCGAGTGATGATTTGAATTGCGCAACCCCGATACCGTAGAATCGATCTAGATTCTGACCTCCGAACGAGCGGGGAACCAAGTGGTGCACGTGCGGACTGGCAAGGTCTGATTGACAAGCGGGTGTGAATCCCGTCTGGGTAAGTGCTAGCCACACGCCCGGTATCGAGTGTTGCAGCCCACGTATAAGGCGTGTTGCCGAAGTCGTTGGTTGAAGCGTACACAGAAAGGTAGTGAGGGTGAATGGATCACAGGTAGCCCTGTGACCGTGAACGGGATTAGCTCCGAAATTTTGTAACTGTTGAATCTGCCCAAGGTTTGTGCATGCCTTAAGGCAACATTGCTCACAGCGTCACTGGCAAGCTGTGAGTGGAGATCCGGAGTCGGCGCCCCGCTCGCGCTACACACTATGTCAATCAGGCAACCAGTGAGGCCCTGAGGTTCTTGATCGATTCGCGACTTCCGATCTCGATCGATCGAGTATGTCCTAGAAGTGGAATAAGCAACGAAGACAAATGACTTTCAGGGAATCGGACGATCCAGTAGTACCGCAGCGGCCCGAATGCCAATCGGGACGCGACATGCCGAGTAATATCGGAGCAGGGAAGCGGATCGGGATGACACGCGGTCCAGACCGGGCACCGACCGTACTCAGTGACGGAGACTCGGTGCTAACCCGGCTGGATCGCATCTCTCAAAGAGCGAAGGCGAACCACGAAGGGGTTTTTAACAACCTCTTTTCGCTGCTCACTCATGAGCTGTTGTGGTACGCCTTTCGCCGACTCAAACGAGGCAAAGTGCCTGGTGTCGATAACGTCACGGTGGAAGAGTACGAAGCAGATCTCGAAGCGAACCTTCGCGGTCTACTCACGCGACTCCATCGAGGATCGTACCGCCCGCAGCCGAGCTTGCGAAAGAACATCCCCAAGGGGAATGGGAAAACGCGACCGCTCGGTATCGCTTGCGTGGAGGACAAACTTGTCCAACGCGCAGTCGTGATGATCCTGGAACAAATCTACGAAGTGGATTTTTACGATGCTTCGTATGGTTAGGAACGCGGGATCAATAACTGGCGTAGTGGATCTTGTTAAAGATCCATCCAGAACAGGATCTTTAACAAGATCCACTACGGTAAACCCGTCACTTATTGTTCATGGCATCCTTACCGTCCAGGCAAATCTTGTCACGAGGCATTGTCGACGCTGGGAGGATTCATCGCCACGCGGAAAGTAAACTGGATCAGTGATGCTGACATCAAGGGATTCTTTGATAACGTGTCACACCAGCACCTCGAAGAGCTACTGCGACGACGCATTAGCGATCCGAAGTTGCTGCGGCTGATCGTACGTTTTCTGAAAGCAGGGGTGATGATCGAAGGCCGGTTGCAGGCCACCGAAGACGGCGTTCCGCAAGGAGCCAGTCTCTCACCGCTGCTCGCCAATGTGTATTTACATTATGTGTTGGATGAGTGGTTCGAGCGTGAAGTCAAACCGCGACTCAGAGGAGAAGCGGAAATCATTCGCTTCGCTGATGATTTTGTGTGTTGTTTTGAGCTCGAAACCGATGCGATGAGATACCAAGCGGTGTTGCCTAAGCGACTGGGCCGTTACTCGTTGTCAGTCGCCGAGGAGAAAACCAAGTTGATCCGGTTCGGACGTTTTGCACGTCGCGATCACCAGCGACGTGGCGAAGGCGCGCCGAGCACGTTCGACTTCCTCGGATTCACTCATTACTGTGGCCAGTCGCGTGCAGGGAAGTTCAAACTGAAGCGGAGAACGTCAGGCAAGAAACTTCGTGTGAAGTTGATGGAGATGCGTCTGTGGTTTCATCATCAGCTGTCGACACCGGTCGGCGAGATGCGGCAAACGCTTAACATGAAACTTCGCGGTCATTATCAGTACTACGGCATCAATGACAATTGGCCGATGCTGATGGCGTATCGTAGCAAGGTTCGTCGGATGGCGAAGCGTCACTTGAGCCGTCGGAGTCAGAATAGCTATGTGAACTGGGACGATTTCAATCGCTTCACGGAACTTCATCCCTTGGCGGGGCCGACCAAATTGAAGGACCTGATCGCGATGAACCGTGAGTTGCTGAGTGCGAGGGACAAGTGACATCTGGGAGCCGGATGCTGTAACGCGGCACGTCCGGATCTGCGAGGGGCCGAGGGTCAATGCGGCAAGGTTCAAATATTGTGACACCACAACGGGAAACCAGTGGCAAACAGTGAACACAAAGAGTAACCTAAACCAAAGAGACCCCGGTCTACTCTCCCGAAGTCGCGGGTAGCGCCCTTTGAAATGGAAACCACATTGCCGCGACTCGGTCATCGCGGCCGTTCTGCTATTTAGAATGAGTAAGTTGCAGCATTGAATCCGTACACGCCGCCAGGGGATCCACAAGCGATGTCGATTCGAACGGACGGCCCTTCGCTGACGAACGCAGCGCAGACCGCGTGGATAGCCACTGGGTGCTCACTTTTCGGGATGGCGTTCATCACCGCATTGGGAATTGAGAAATCTGTTGCGAGCCTGCTCGTTTCCGATGATTCATACATTGCGTCCTTTGCAGTGACGGTGCCCGTCACTGCGTTCGTTGCGATGGGCGTCGCCACGGGGTGGTGGTTTCAATCAACGCGAATTTCCTGGGTTGCAACTTTCCTACCGCTTTTATGTTTCTCAGCGCTGCTCTGGATTGCGGACATTGCGCACGATTTCGGCGAGGGAGACCAACTAATCGGCTACCTTGGACTTGGAACGTTGCTTGGCGGTATATGCGGTTCTCTTGCGTTCACAGTTCAGAATCCGTACACTCGATTGCTGATCGCGATCGTTCCACACGTCTTGTTTGTTGCCGGATATCTTACCGCCCTCAATGCGATGGCGCATTCGTAACCCCGAAAGCAGAACAATCGAATGCACGTGCGGACTGGCAAGGTCTGATTGACAAGCGGGTGTGAATCCCGTCTGGGTAAGTGCTAGCCACACGCCCGGTATCGAGTGTTGCAGCCAACATATAAGGCGTGTTGCCGAAGTCGTTGGTTGAAGCGTACACAGAAAGGTAGTGAGGGTGAATGGATCACAGGTAGCCCTGTGACCGTGAACGGGATTAGCTCCGAAATTTTGTAACTGTTGAATCTGCCCAAGGTTTGTGCATGCCTTAAGGCAACATTGCTCACAGCGCTACCGGCAAGCTGTGAGTGGAGATCCGGAGTCGGCGCCCCGCTCGCGCTACACACCATGTCAATCAGGCAACCAGTGAGGCCCTGAGGTTCTTGATCGATTCGCGACTTCCGATCTCGATCGATCGAGTATGTCCTAAAAGTGGAATAAGCAACGAAGACAAATGACGCTCAGGGAATCGGACGATCCAGTAGTACCGCAGCGGCCCGAATGCCAATCGGGACGCGACATGCCGAGTAATATCGGAGCAGGGAAGCGGATCGGGATGACACGCGGTCCAGACCGGGCACCGACCGTACTCAGTGACGGAGACTCGGTGCGAACTCGGCTGGATCGCATCTCTCAGAGAGCGAAGGCTGACCACGAAGGGGTTTTCAATAACCTCTTTTCGCTGCTCACTCATGAGCTGTTGTGGTACGCGTTTCGCCGACTCAAACGAGGCAAATGCCTGGTGTTGATAACGTCACGGTGGAAGAGTATGAAGCAGATCTCGAAGCAAACCTTCGCGGTCTACTCACACGACTCCATCGAGGATCGTACCGCCCGCAGCCGAGCTTGCGAAAGAACATTCCCAAGGGGAATGGGAAAACGCGACCGCTCGGTATCGCTTGCGTGGAGGATAAACTTGTCCAACGCGCAGTCGTGATGATCCTGGAACAAATCTACGAAGTGGATTTTTACGATACTTCGTATGGTTACCGTCCAGGCAAATCTTGTCACGAGGCATTGTCGACGCTGGGAGGATTCATCGACACGCGGAAGGTAAACTGGATCAGTGATGCTGACATCAAGGGATTCTTTGATAACGTGTCACACCAGCACCTCGCCGACTGAAGATGAACGCGATTCACAACTTCAATGACTATCTGGTGTTTGAGGACGATAACCGTGGTCTTCAGTGGGACGATGGGCATACAGCGTACGTTGCGACAGCCAATATCTGGCACCACCTTCGACCACATCACTCAAAGTTGCAGTTTCATGAGATCGTACAACGTCACTTTTCGACTCACTTGGTATTTGGGACTTCTTCTGATCACGGCAACGGCCTCCCTCAAAACAGAGCGGGTGCATGCTGACGATGCAAAACGGATCGACGCATCCGGAAAGACGAAGTTAATCTCTGCCGCGATGGAGTCCTCATTAGAAGGCTTGCCAAAACTTTACCAGTCAGTCAGCGAGTCGATCGTGCGCATCGAATGGGCTGACAACGGTGACAACATAATAAACTCGACCGGCGTCATCGTATCATCTGACGGGTATATTTTGCGGCCGTGTGGTGCCCTATCGAATGAGGTAAAAGTCCATTTGAGCGATGGCCGAACCGTCACCGCAGAGCCTGCGGGTTGGTCGGTGGAATGGAATTTCAGTGTTATGAGGATCAAAGAAGAGGGCCCGTGGCCGGCGATCCAATTGGGGTCGACCAAGGATTTGAAGGCCGGAGAACCTTGTCTGGTGATCGGTTACACACCGCGCGGCGATACGAAATTTGATTCGTCACCGACGGCAAGGTTCGGGTTCATTGACCGTAGCGTGCCAAACCGCTGGTTCACAACAACCTGTTTTCCGGGTTTCTTCGAGGATGCTGCCGTCATTGACATGGACGGCCGGTTACTCGGCATTGACACCGGTTTCGTCAACGACCAGAGCTACGTGACCGCAGTGGATCAATTTCTTGCCAATCGCGATGAACTTTTCGCTGGAAAGAACCTCGATTGGATTCGATATCCGCCCAACCCGGACTCGATCTACCGCATTAACGCCGGAGACCACCCTGAGATGCTTCGAGGGAGAAAGACGGAGGATGTCCTTGGTCCAGGCAAAGCACCTGCCTCAACGGCAGATGCCCAATTGTCGAAGGCAAAAGAAATTGCAAAGGAATCGACGGTGCGGCTGATATCGAAAGATCGACTCGCTTATGACGGAGTACACTACGACCGGTGGAGCGGGGTGATCGTATCGGAGGACGGCTACGTCCTGACATGCGGACACACCTCTCAGTTGCCGGGAGAGCGAGTGACAGTCTGCCTATCGGACGGGCGCGATCTTGACGCAGTCACGCTAGGTACGAATCTGATTTCCGATGTTGGACTCGTAAAGATCACGTCAACAGGCTCCTGGCCATTTGCGGAGATCGCCGATACGTCGTCATTGAATCCGGGTGATCCACTGGTTGCCTGCGGCTATCCGGCTATCGATGGACGGACCCGTCAGTTCTTAAAGGGCAGAACACCTGTCATCAGGTCAACTGCGGTCAAACTGCAGAGCTTTTTAATGTGGAGTCCCGAACTAACTACGGAATACTTCACTGGTAACGGTGGCATGTCCGGAGGCGGAATCTTTAACCAAAAAGGTCAGTACGTCGCCGTACTAAACAATCTTGCCGGAGGTGTCCGATCGGAAGTCGCCAAGGTGCAATGGGATGACTTGAAACAGATTGAGTCGATTGACACCGCGACTGGAGTGCCTCATCCGCTTCGAAGGCGATTCGTCGCTCCGAGCAAGGCAGTTGCCCAGTCGGTTGTGGAAGTACTGGTTGATTCTAAGCCTGTCAGCATCGGAACCATCGTTGACGCTGGCGGATGGATTCTCACCAAGGCGAGCGCTCTGGACGGGGAGGTGAGTTGCCGATTGGCCGACGGGTCAATCGTCGACGCCGACAAACGGGCAGAGTCACAAGAGAATGACCTCGCCTTGTTGAAGATTGACGTCGTCGGCCTTGTGGACGTCGAATTTTTCGACAATGAGCCACCATCCATGATGCAAATCCTCTGCGGAGTTGGTCCTGATCAAGTTCTTCAACCGGGAATCGTCTCTATCCAAACGCGTGCGATCCCACCCGAACCCGCTTGGACGGGTGACTCCACCGTCGATACGCAAGATGGAGTGAAGATTATTCGTTTGGGTGGCGGATGGCGAAACAAAATTAACCTGAGTACCGAAGGAACAAAGCTTGAACGCAACGACATCATCGTTTCCATCAACGCCCACGCAACTCCGAACATTGCAAGATTAACTCAAATATTAGCATCCAATTTTAAAGACTACTGCACCGGTGATTTGGTATCAATCGCACTTCTTCGAAAGGGAGCGCCCATGGAAGTGCGAACACCTTTACCACGTGCGAGCGTGGAAAAATCTTGGATGATAGGCAAGCACGATTCACCGAGGCGATCCGGCTTCAATGCAGTCTTCGATACTGATATCCAACTTCTCCTGCACGAGGTCGGCTGCCCCGTCATTGACGTGGAAGGTCGCATTCGTGGCATCGCGATCGCCAGTCGAGGCCGTACCGAACGACAACGTGGCCCGACGTCCGTGCTACCGAGTCGCGTCATTGCTCGTGTGACCAAGCAGCTGATGGCCGAGGTAAACTCGAAAGGAAGATAACGGGACAACGAAGATAACGGGTCAGCTCTGAATGCCGCGTGTTTTAGCTTTAAGTTCTTCATGCCGCTGACCTTCGAGCGGCGTGGCGTGGGCGTTTCATCGTGGGATATGGCTTGGGCCTGCGTTTAATTTCGCGTGGATGAATTCGCGGTTTTCGGTCGCCTATCGGATGGTCGGCAATTGATTCGAGCAGAGCCTGTTCGAGCGCATCAATGCGTTCGCTGTCGGCTTGGAGTTTTTCCGAAAAAGCATTGAGTGCTTGGACGGCACCTTTGTGACTGAGACGTTTGGGACTCGTGTCAAAGCGGTAGGCTGTGCGAACGATAGGTTATAGGCAATCATGTGCGCGTAGATCTCTTTTCGCACCATCGAGGGACTCTGGCAGCGAAGGTGCTCCATTTGCATATGTGTCTTTAAAGTTTGGATATCCAACTCCACTTGCCATCTTTGAACGTAGAGCTCCGCCAGGTCTTCGACGGTGTAAAGAACTGGATCCAAAAGGGTTGTTGCAAGAATGATGCGCTTGACACGAAACCCTTTTACTTTTACCTCGTAGCTGGCGTGACGAACGAGGACGAAGTCGCGAGACTCGGCGAATTCTTGTTCGCTCATCCACACCGGACGTTTCGGTGGCTTATGGTAGACAACCACCTGATCGTAGCTTCCTTGTTTGAAACCACGTCGAAAATCAATCTTGCGTTTGTGGTGCGAACGCATTACCAAGTCGTATCCTTTGCGCTGTGCTCGCTCGATGTTAGCGAATGTCGCGTAGTACCGGTCGGCAAGTAAGATATCGCCGGGAAAAAGCAGCTCGATGAGCGTTTGCAGCAGGCTATTCTCACCTGTTTGCTTGCCTCGATAAGGCGCCATTGCGATGTCCAGCACCACGCCGGTTGCCAAGCAGAAAATCATGACACAACGCATGATCGGAAAGCCGCATCCTTTCTTCTGTCCTTTCTGCTGCGGGTACTCTTTCTGATTCTCAGCAGTGTCAGGCATCGTCAAAGTCAACCCGTCGACCATCTTGATAGGCCGTCCTTTCCATCGCCAATCTTCGCGGGCCGTTTGCTGGCAACCACGTCCACTACGGCGCGCCAGTTCGGCTACCATTTCTTCGGGAAGTCTCTGCCTGGCATGGCAATAGGCTGTGGTATTGGTACAGACCTTCGCTTTGCCGCGTTCGACTCGCCAAGCATTCAAACGCATCACCGCGTCACGACAGGAGTGATCGGCAGAAAGAGTTTGTCCCAGGAACATCCAGAGCGTGATGACCGGAGTGTAAATGCGCTCCCGGAATTGGTATCCAAACTGCCCGCAAGCTTCCACGATTTCAGGGGCCGGCAAGAAGCGTTCAAAGACCAAAGATTGTTCTGGATCGTTTTGCAACTTGGCTGCCACTTTGGACAGCGAGTTGTTATCATGCTGGGACACGGCGGGGTTCCGTTTTGTCAGTGTTGGGGTTGATAGTTCAACACATCAGAGCGGGATCTCGCCGTCTTTGAAAGACGAATCTTGGCACAGCAAATGCCGTCACACTGCGTGCGATATTTGCTAGCACTACAGGTTGTGGTTGATCGACCGAAATCGTCTACCGGTTGATCAAGACGCTAAAACACGCGGCATTCGTACCTGCCCCTCTTAACTCGCCTTTATTCCTCACCGTCGCAAGAACCAGTGACCAGATAATTCGACAAGTTCATGCGACAGTTTCTCGATCACGGCAGAGATCGCATCAAAGACGAACCCCGGCGCCACACTGCGAATACAATTGTGCCTACAATGCGTCGGAGTGACGGCGACGGAACCTTTTCAAGCAAAAAACGAAACTTTAACTAAAAACAAGACGTACAGGAAATGCAGATGAGCAGCCGAGAACCAGTTTTGAAGCGAGCCGTCTGGCTGATGGCCGTCGTTGTGAGCGCTGCTTTGCATGCAGCCTGTTGCTACAACGTGACCACGGCGGGTGAGCCCCACTACTACGAACCGGCGGAGCCTGGGCAGCCAAAATTGATCGAGTGCGATGTGGCCGTGTACGGAGGCACTCCGGCCGGAGTGACGGCCGCCATCCAAGCCGCCCGCGAAGGGAAATCCGCAGTCCTGCTTTCCTTCAACCGACACGTGGGCGGAATGACGTCCGGTGGATTGACCGCGACCGATCTAGTGCCGCCGGAACGAATTGGCGTAGCTTGATTCGGGGAAAGTCGCCATTTTATCAAGAAGCCAGAATAGTGCCTCGATAGGTCCATTGATATGGTTTCGCCAGCGTGGTGTTGTAGTAGTCAATGAACGCCAAGATCATGTCCTCAACATGATCCGTGGATGTAAAGCTCAGCCGGCGAAGTAGCTTCCGGCGAAGCGTTCCGAACCAGATCTCGATTTGATTGAGCCACGAGCAATGGCGAGGTGTGAAAATAAAGCGAATCCGATGAGTCGGGTCACTCAAGAACTCTCGGCGACTTTCAGTTGATCCTAAAATGCCGCTTTTTCCTTTGACACCGAGGTCTTGGGTGTATCCGATTATGGCGGCAATCATCTGCACCATCGTCTCGCTGCAATGTGTGTTGAGGTTATCCATGATAAAGCGATAGTTCGCGTCCTCGCCTCCTTCGCAAATGATATTGTTGATGTTTTCGAGCATATCGATTTCACCGCGTGTCTTGCGAAGCAGTGGAGCCCAGATCTTGCCAGTTGCCACGTGAAGGTTACCAAACAAACCCGTCGTTCCATGTCGCTTGTACTCGTACTCCAAGCGAGCCACATTGCCTGGCCGGACCGGCAAGTCTCGTGCAATCCGCTCGAGCGCTTGGATGCCGGTCATCTCATCGATACAAATCGTGTGAACCCCCAGACGATGATAGAGGTCGATCGCTTCGCTATACGCATCACAGATCGCATTGACCTTCAAATCAAACATCGGATCTTTGGTTTTGTCTTTCGAGAACAGCCAGTACTGATGATGATGCGGTCGGATGTCCATGCGAGCGAGTAACCGACGCACCCATCCACCGCTGATCGCAAACCCGTTTGGGATTCGGCCCATCTGGTCGGCCAATTCGTCGCTGCTCCATTGGCTAATCGGGCGTCCGGAGTCCTGCGGATCTTCGCACGCTTTGGCAGCCAATTCGGCCTGCTGGGCGGACGTAATTCGTGCTGGTCGACCTGAGCGTTTAATGTCGCTGAGCAGCTCAATGATCGCCTTCTTCAAAGGGCCAATGCCTTCGCCACATTCAATGCTGATCAGCCGTGGCCAGTTGTCTCGCCAGCGTCGCCGCCACGTTCCGATCGCATCGTGACCCAAACCAATAATCTGCTCAATCTCTTCGTTGTTGTTCCCCTCGTGAGCAAGCAAAATAATGCGGCTCCGCGTCTGCAAGCCAACCGGTGTCGACCTGGCCGCAACGAACTCATCGAGCAACGCCTTTTGTTTCTCAGTCACCTGCACCTTAGCCGCCTTGCCTGACATGTCCCACTCCGTGAAAATGCGAAAGATACGTAGTTTCCGTTGTAAACGCATTTCACGCCAGAGCAATTCGTTCCGGCGGCACTAGGTAGAAAGGATTCGATCGGCGGAATCGCTCTGGAGTTCTACAATCGAATTGGCAAAGCTCTAGACTATTCTCCTGGGGATGCCGAGGCGTTGTACCGCAAAATGCTCGATGAAGCCGGCGTGAAAGTTCTGCTGAGGCGGGCGCTCAGCTCCGTTGTGATGCAGGATCAGCGACTGGTTTCCGCAACCATGGAAACCGGCGAGACCGTGCGGGCGGCGGTATTTGTGGACAGTACTTATGAAGGCGACCTGCTGGCCGCTGCGAACGTTTCCTATCACGTCGGACGCGAACCGGCGACAACTTACAACGAATCGTTGGGCGGGCAATGGCAGACGGTGTCGTGGAAAAACGTCTACCAGTTTTGCCGGCTGCCGCTGAGTCCCTACGTGATTGCGGATGATCCGGCCTCAGGCCTGCTGCCAGAAATCGCCGCGGAGACTCCTGGAAAACCGGGCGATGGAGACTTCAAAGTCCAGGCGTACAATTTCCGACTTCAACTTTCACGCGGTGCCGATAAAGTCGCGTTCGCGAAACCACGCGGCTATGACGCCAATCGCTACGCGCTGCTGGCCCGCTTTCTGAATTTCGATGAACGCATCGATTGGCGTCTGAACTACACGACGACTCCGATGACCGACGGGCCGGTTCAGATGCGACAAGGCGACAGCAACAACGCAGGGAGTTTTTCGTCGGACTATGTCGGTGGCAATTACCGCTGGCCCGACGGCACGTACAAGCCTGGTTCGATCAGCGAACTTCCTCTCCCACGACGAGGGCTGGCGGTGCCGCTGCGTGAATTGTACGAACTGCGCGAACGCATTTTCCAAGACCACTTGGGCTACCAGCAAGGACTGATGTACTTCCTGGCAAACGATCCTCAGGTTCCCGAAGCACTACGGGCTCGGGTGAGCGCCTGGGGACTCGATCGGCAGGAGTTCACGGAAACCGGATTCTGGCCTCATCAGTTGTATGTACGCGAAGGCCGCCGCATGATTTCGGACTATGTCGTCACACAGGCGGACTGCGAATCACGGCGGGTCGTTGACGATTCTGTGGGGCTGGCTTCGTATGCAATGGATTCACACTTTTGTCAGCGAGTGGTCGTGGAAGAAAACGGAGTGCAGACGGTGCGCAACGAAGGCGGTTTTGGACATGGCTTTCGGAAACCGTATCCCGTTTCGTACCGCTCGATCGTCCCTAAAAAGAATGAATGTGAGAACCTGTTGGTGCCGGTCTGCCTTTCTTCGTCCCACGTTGCCTTTGGATCGATCCGCATGGAACCGGTGTACATGATTCTGGGACAAAGTGTTGGCAGCGCCGCAGCGATTGCGATCACTGAACAGATTGCCGTACAGGATGTGGACTTCGCCAAGCTGAAAGCAAAACTGGAACACGACGGCCAGCGGCTGGTATGGGATGACAAGTCTGTTCGTAAACCTGCAAAGACACTGCCCGGGTTGGTGACGGATGATACGGATGCCAAGACAATGGGATCGTGGACGTCGGGCACTTTGTCTGCTGTCTGTGGTCTGGCCTACCTTCACGACGACAACAACGGCAAGGGCGAAAAGACGGCGACCTTCAAAATCGATGTCCTAAAACCCGGCACTTACGAAGTCAGCCTGCTGTACGTCGCGTCTGGCAATCGATCCACAAAGACTCCGGTGACAGTTTCGGTAGGCGAAGACACAAAAGAGATAATCGTCAACCAACGCGTAGGAACTGCGGTCGGTTCGTCACTGGGGAATTTTCGCGTCAACGATTCCATCATGGTGACGGTATCGAATCGAAATACGGATGGCTTCGTTGTCGTCGACGGCGTGCAGCTGTTGCTGCAACCGCAGCAGTAGCGGTTAGGCAGGAGTCGTTCAGTAAATTGGCCGTTTTGGCGCTAGCCACGGTTCCGATGTTCAGCCAGGGCTAGCGCCCAAACGCAACGCAGTGAAGCATTGTTCCCTATAAGATTTGTGTGTTTTTAGCGTAGCGAAAGTCGTCAAGACTTTCGATCCACGGCGAGTGTCCCCCGAAACTCTTGACGAGTTCCGCTACGAAAAAGAAGCAGAGGGACAGAGCACTTTTTCAGGGGTTGACTTTGCACCCGGCAACGCTAGTATGAATTTTGGGGACTTTACGACGTTGATTTCTCGGGAGGCAAACGAAAAGAGCGCCACCCATTTTTCAGTCCGGGCTGCGGTTTGTATTTCGGCCGATTTCACTACGATCCGGTCCTCGCAGAATGCGGCCACCGAGCATCTGGCTGATCCTGATCCTGATCCGATTCTCCGATATCGGCGCAGCAGCGACCCCGGAGGGAATCAAAGTGGAAGGTTTTCCGAAGACGGTCAGGCCGAAGATATCCCGAGTGGGTTGTCACGGGCGCAGAGCCAACCTTGACCGCGACGGCTGGCTCCCTCGGCGAGGTGTTCTGGGCTACCCGCTGCTCGCTTGAACACCCGCCCAAATCGGCTCACGACGTCACACCAGGCATGGGTATCCAAGCCGATGCGTGTGAGGATCGGCTGCAAGTGTGTCGGGCGTATTGGCAATGAAGAATCGCTCGCGGCGACCGGGTGATCGGTTCCGTTGAACTGAATCGAATTGCTCCGGCGCAGTGCATGGAGTTTCGCTTCCGTGGGACTGGCCGCTTCCTTGCGGGTGAAGGGCTGGCGTTCCTGCCAGCCATCAACCGAACGGATGAGTCTGGGGCACTGGTTTTCGTTCTTGGTCCCGCACGCCTGTGGGTGTTGTCGGCTCCGTTGTTATGGGTATTGATTTGACCACGAATGACGCGAATGACACGAATTTGATCCACGCTGACGATTCGTGTGATTCGTGTGATTCGTGGTTCAAGCCTCGAAGCCTCAGGGTGACATCGCAGCTTCTCAAGGGCGGCCTGTGTGATGGTCGGGGCAATGTTGTCGGCTCCGTTGTTATGGGTATTGATTTGACCACGAATGACGCGAATGACGCGAATGACACGAATTTGATCCACGCTGACGATTCGTGTCATTCGTGTGATTCGTGGTTCAAACCTCGAAGCCTTAGGGGGACATCGCAGCTTCTCAAGGGCGGCCTGTGTGATGGTCGGGGCAATGTTGTCGGCTCCGTTGTTATGGGTATTGATTTGACCACGAATGACGCGAATGACACGAATTTGATCCATGCTGACGATTCGTGTGATTCGTGTGATTCGTGGTTCAAACCTCACGCTGGTTGCTGGGGCGACTTGCATGTCTCTCTCGACCGGGAAGTTGCTGAGCGACGCAGTTCACTTGACTCGCAATTGTCTAGCCGTGATGAATTGGAGCCGTGCAGGGGATGCGAAGTCGCAGGTTTTTATTGATGTCTCCCTCGCGAAAGTGCTGTGCCCCGCAGTCGCCACGCGATTGGTCGTGGATGTTGTTAAAGATCCCATTGGCAGGATCTTTAACAAGATCCACTACGCCAGCCTACGACCGCAGGCGGCTGGGCTGGGCTGGGTAAACTGCTGGGGCTTCGCCCCGGAGGGGTTTTGCTCTGCGAATTACGCCCGTCACATTTGTTTTCCCGTTCTTTAACGCGAAGACCTACCGACTCGGTTTGTCAGCTATTACACTTTGTGCCTAAACGATGAGCGGTGCGTTGGAGCCGTCTCGAGTGTTTCACTGACCGTAGTACCGCGCCAAAGTCGCCGCATGTTTCGACGAGTTAAAGTATTCAGCGATTTCGTCAAACGTTTCGCGTATTTCACGATGTTGGTTCGCGAAGTACTGATCTGCCTGATCACTCTGATTTTTCTCGGTGGTGTGATCATCTCGTTTACCGAGGATCTCGATCTCAGCAGCGCCATTTATTTCGCGTGTATTACCGGATTGACGATTGGCTACGGCGAGATCGTTCCCCATACCCCGCTCGGTCGGGTGGTCGCAGTTCTGATCGGAATGGTTGGGATGGTTTTCATCGGGTTGGTTGTCGGGATCGCCGCGCGCGCTTTGGCGGATGTTGAGAAGGCGCGTTTGCAATCCGAACGGGACCTCGAGCAGAACTGACCTCGCGGGATCGGCGCTGCGAGTTGGATTGGGAACCGGATCGATGATCGACAGTGAGGATCATGCTGATTGTCGGGTCTTGGGCGAGGTGATGTTCCACATTTCTCTCACACGGTAAACGCATTTCCGTGACGGCCCAATTAGAGTTCGACTCACACCCAGCTGCGCGATGTCGCGGCTCTATTGAAACTTGCGGAGCGATGTACAGATGCCGCCGATCGGATTTTACGACTATCTCACCTTCGCCTCGATCATGATCATTGTGATTGGTTTCTTGACGGTCCTGTGCCTGGTCCTGGGCCTGCCTGGACGGATCGCTCGGAAGCGAAATCATCCAGATGCCGATGCGATTTATGTCATGGGATGGTTGGGGTTTCTGGGCGGCGTGCCTTGGATCCAAGCCTTCCTATGGGCCTTTAAACCAACCGATGTGGTCGACATCCGCAGATTCCCAAAGCGGGAAGCCTCTTCTCACGCAGAAGAGTCTTCTCATCATGAGGATGAATCCGTTTCCAGTTCCGCCGCTGAAAAATCAGGATCCTGTGACACCGATCAAGACGAAAAGTCGCAGGAGGTAGATAAATAGATGGTTGTTGCACTCGCGATGGCGTTTATATACGCCATCTTCTGTTGGCTGTTTTTTATCAAATTCAAGATTCGCAAGTTCACTCCTGCGTGGGGCATCTGCACGGTGTTCATTGGGCTCCACGTCGCATTGTTCTTTTTTGTCCTGTTGCGATTCAATCAGCCCTATTCAATCGATGCGACGATCATCCGACGAACCATTCAGTTGGTGCCGCGGCTGCCCGAACCGACGCTGTTGACGGAAGTCCTGGTCAAACCCAATGCGCCCGTCAAGAAAGGGGATCCGCTATTTCGATTTGACGATCGGCTTTATCGGTATCAGGTCAACGAACTCAAGGCGTCGCTGGCGGCGGCTCAGCAGAACGTGAAAATTTTGCAGGTGGACATCGAAGTGGCGGAAGCGGAACTTGCGATATCAAACAGTGATGAAGTGTTTGCTCAGGAACAAGTCGCGCGATACGAAGGCTTAACGAAGACCGGCGCCGCCCGAGTGGAATCACTGGAGCAATGGCAAACGAACCTGTCGACTACGAGAGCTGCGATCAACGAAAGCCGCGCCAATCTGAAGAAGGCGCAACTCGCCTACGAATCCAATATTGACGGCGTTAATACGCAAGTCGCCGAAATTGAGGCCCAGTTGCGACAGGCCGAATACTATCTCGAACAAACGACCATCTACGCCCCCGAAGACGGATTCGTGATCAACCTCCAGGCGCGTCCGGGACTCGTTGTGGGCGTTATCCGAGTGGGTGCGATTGCCAGCTTCATTTGCGACGAAGATCCCTACATCTTGGCTCCTTTTTGGCAGGAGCACCTGAAGTATGTCGAGCCCGGCCAAGACGTTGAGATCGCCTTGGATTTTCATCCCGGTTTCATCTACGAAGGAAAAGTGGAAGCGATTTGGTGGGCGACAGCACAAGGTCAGATGATGCCATCGGCCAACCTACCCGAATTCGGAGCTGAACCGATTCCCAAAGGTAAGTTCGCGGTGCAGATTCGCATGGACGCCAGCAACGTTGATCGGCTGCGAGCCGGCGGGCAAGGTGCAGTAGCGATCTATACCGGAAACAACACGTCGCTCAAACCATTTCGCAAAATTGAAATTCGAGCGTATAGCTGGGGGAATTGGTTGTTCCCGTTGCCGTTCTAGCGAGGGCCTGGCGCAGAGCGGATTGGGCCTAATTGGCAGGGGGCGTGAGGGGTGGGGTGGTGTGTGTTACCCGATGCCTTAGGATACCATGAACAATAAGTGACGGGTTTACCGTAGTGGATCTTGTTAAAGATCCTGTTCTGGATGGATCTTTAACAAGATCCACTACGCCAGTTATTGATCCCGCGTTCCTTACGGCATTCGGTTCATGCGGATGAAGCGAGGGCCTGGCGCAGAGTGGATTGGGCCTAATTGGCTGGGGGCGTGAGCGGGTGGGGTGGTGTGTGTTACCCGATGCCTTACGGCATTCGGTTCAATCAACCGGCTGCGAAGGAGCGAGCGGGAAATCGTCGTCTAAGTCGCGTGTGGAAAGTAGGTGGCCGAACGCTTCGCGATCGGAATGGTCGACGGTGGAGTATTCGGCCAAAAACTCAGACAATAATTTCTCGCTCGTTGCTTGGGCTGGAGTATCTTCTACCACAAGCATGGGCTGATAACTCTGCCAGTCGAATTGCCAACCGCCGCCGATTGCCTTGTAGACGGCGACCAAGCTGATCGCCACATCACCGCGCACCTGGGCCAGCTTGTTTTCTTGGGAAACGAGTAATCGCTCCATCACAAAGACACGGTTGAAGCTTGCCGTCCCGCCTTGGTATTCCTGGCTGGCAGTTTGTGCTGCTTGGCGAGTCGCTTCGACGGCTTCGCGTAACTGAATCGCTTCCTGTTGCGAATTCAAAAACGCGACGAGTCCATTTTCAACTTCAGCGTTAGCCTGAAGGGCCGTTTCCTGATAGTTCAACACCGCCTCCCAGAACTTCACGGTCTGCCGGTCAACGCGGGCAAGAAGCCGTCCATAGTTCAGCACGTTCCATTGGAAGCCGGGGCCAACACCGCCGGTGAAGCTGGCGGTGTCAAACAGGTCGACGAGCTCTTCGGAGGCTATCCCCATCGATCCGGAAATCGTAAGACTGGGGAATAGGTCCGCCGCGGCGATACCGATCCTGGCACTCTCGGCGATGGCTTGCCGCTCGGCTGCGCGCACATCGGGGCGACGGCGAAGCAAATCCGCGGGAACTCCGACGGCAACGTCGCTCGGTGCGATCGGGATCGGGGCGTGCCCCAATTCGGGCAACAAATCCGTGGGCGGGATGCCCTGCAGCACACACAACGAAACCACGGCTTGCCGCAATTGTGTTTTCAAGGTGTAGACCAATGCTTGCGTCATGGACAAGTTCGCCTGAGCTTGCTCAACGTCCAACTTGGTCGCCACTCCGCCAGCGAGTCGACGATGGGCCAGATCGAGTGATTTTTCTTGAATCTCGACGTTGGCTGCTGTCAACGCCAACCGTTCCTGCAACGTTCGAATCTCGATGTAAGTTGCCGCCGTTTCAGCAATCAGGCTGACCAAGACATCGTGATAGTCGTCGCCGGATGCCGCCAATTCCGCATCGGCGGATTGGATATTTCGTCGATACTTGCCCCACACATCGAGTTCCCAAGAGGCATCGAATCCGGTTGACCAATTGTCATAGGACCGTGGTAGGAACCCGGGGGGATCGAGATTCTGCGGGACTGTCGTGGTGCTGATCTGATTGCGGCTGTAGTCGCCGCCGATCTGTTGGTGCTGTGGGAAAAGCCGACTCACGGCGATTTGCCTTTGGTACCGGGCCTGCACCACCCGGTTGTGTGCAAGTCGAAGCGGCAGGTTTTGTTGGCGGGCACCGTTTACCAACTGTGACAACATCGGATCGTTGAATACGTGCCACCAAGCCTCCTCGTCAACTCCCTGCGAGTCACTGATGACCTGGGGGTTGGTCTGATCGATCCACTCGGCGGCAATCGGAGCGGCAGGCGGGCAATAATCGGGGCCGACCGGTTTCAAAAAGCCGTTATAGAAACGGCAGCCGGATAAACAGGCGACCGACGTCACCAACACCACGATCGCTGCGACGCGTCCTGGCTGATTGAGCGATTGCATGATTGTTCGTTTTCCATTGCCGCTGGCCGATACCCGGCCATCCCAATTGCCCTCGCTCCCAGCTTGCACAGGACTGACATTTTAAACGGAGCTATGCGAATAATCGGCACAACGTTTACCACAGTTCAACGAAACAAGGGTTCACGGGAGCCGGATCTGGTGGGGAACCGGCGCAATCGGAACAAGCTGCCCTGGGACGGCATTGATCCGTTGCGACCGCTGCAGCTTCGCCAGGCGTTAAACTGCGTGTAGCCGCTCAGGTCTGCTCGCAATCGCTCGGTTCTCTCGGCGGAGACCGATTCGACAGACGAGGATCTCCGAGCCGGTCCGTGATGTGCCGTAGACATTCTGTGTGACTTGGTCGCCGACAGCCGCATGGACCACGGTGATCATGTTGCGATTCCCGTCGGGGGTGTCGGAACCGCAGATCGTTTGATTGATATCGTCTGGCGGCGCGCCGATGGACTGCGCCCTGCAGCTTGGTTTACAATTTCTGCTCTGCAACCGCCGACGATTTTGGCGACCGCTTCCCCAGTGAACCATTCATGCTAGTCGACGCCGCCGCCAACGCTCGCAATCGGAAAACGGCCCTGATGATTTCGGGCTTGGTCGCTCTGATCGGCGTGGTGCTGTGCTGGTTTTCGCCGTGGGGAGTGGTTCTCTTTCCCGTCGCCGTTGGCGTCTTTGGCTTGCTACGACGAAAAACACTGCGGCGTCTGCGAGTCGTGTCGCAGCCGTTTCCTGAGGTCTGGGAGGCGACGCTGCAGTCTCAGGTGGAATACTTTCGCGGCCTGACGCCGGACGAGCAAGCACGATTTCGCAACCTGATGAAAGTCTTTCTCGACGAAGTCGCCGTTACTGGAATCCGCACGGACGTCGACGAAGCGACTCGCGCGTTGGTTGCCGCCAGCGCTGTGATCCCGATTTTAGGATTCTCCGATTTTGAATATGCGGGTTTGGGCGAGGTCCTGATCTATCCCAACTCGTTCGACGAGGCCTACCAGAGTGACGAGGGCCGGGACTCGCATACGCTGGGCATGGTCGGCACGCACCACCTCAGCGGCGTGATGATTCTGTCGAAACCGTCGTTGATCCAAGGCTTCGCCAATACCACCGACAAACACAACGTAGGCATTCACGAATTCGCTCACTTGGTTGACAAAGCCGACGGTGACGTCGATGGTGTGCCCTTGGGGGTAGGTGCCGAGACCTTCGAGCCGTGGGTGCGTTGGGTCGGCAAGGAACTTCACCGCGAGGTCACCGCGAATGAATACATCGATGATTATGCATTCACCAACGAAGCGGAGTACTTCGCGGTCTTGAGTGAATATTTTTTCGAAGCTCCTGAGTTGCTCGAGCAGAAGAATCCGCAGCTCTATGAGATGATGCAAAAGATGTATCATCAGAACCCAAAACGAATCCTGAGCCAAGTTTTTCGTCGTGCCGGCCGTGTCGGTCGCAACGCACCGTGCCCCTGTGGAAGTGGTAAAAAGTTCAAATACTGCTGCAAGAGCAACTCGCGTACGTGAGCGGAATACCCGACTGTATCGTGTAAGGCGTGGCACCCGGCCGCTGACGTGTCACGGCTCACTGAAGAAACCGTTAACCATTTTCTCGCTTTACCTCAACAACCCTCCTATTAAGGAATCTATCGCATGTCTGATTGGCCACTAGGTGTTTTTGCATCGATCGACGCGGGACTGGGCGTTGCCTGGCCGGTGATCCGCGAATTGGGAGTGCCAACGATTCAGTTGCACGCCCCGCACGCAGGCAATCGCACGCAGCAAGCTGCCGAAACTTTTGCCGCGCAACTTCGCGAGCAAGACATCCGCTGCACGGCCGTCTTCGGAGGCTTTGAGGGCGAGAGTTACGCGGACATCCCCACCGTCGTTCGCACTGTGGGGCTGGTCCCCGAGGCGACCCGCGCGGCGCGGCTGGCGGAAATGCTGGAGATCAGCGACTTTGCCAAATGGTTGGGAGTGGACTGCGTCGCATTGCACTTGGGATTCGTGCCTCACGACACGTCGGATCCCGGTTATGCCAGCATTGTCGACGTGACTCGCGTGCTGTGTGATCACTGCCGCGGGAATGATCAATACCTGCACCTCGAGACCGGTCAGGAGACTGCGGACGGATTGCTAGCGTTCTTGAATGCCGTTGACCGAGCCAATTTGAAAATCAATTTCGATCCAGCCAACATGATTCTGTATGGGGCCGGCGACCCCATCGAGGCGTTGCGTGAGCTCGGTCCACACGTTCGCAGCATCCACTGCAAGGACGCCTTGGCCAGCGACCAGCCAGGCGTGACCTGGGGTCAAGAGGTACCGCTGGGCGAGGGCGATGTGGGAATGGAAACATACCTGAAAACGCTCGCTGAAATCGGCTACACCGGTCCGCTAACGATCGAGCGAGAGATCCCCGAAGATCCGGCTCGCCAGAAGGCCGAAATCGGCGCCGCAATTGAATTGCTGACACGGCTGAGAGCAAAATTGGGCAAAGGGTGATGTGCCCGTCTCTCGCTGCGTAGCAGCTCGGAAGTGAAACCTACGCCAAAATCCCGTGCACCAATTCACCGTGCACGTCGGTGAGGCGGAAGTCGCGGCCTTGGAAGCGGTAGGTTAAACGTTTGTGGTTGAAACCGAGCAGATGCAGGATGGTGGCGTGTAGGTCATGGACGTGCACCGGATTTTCCGCCACGTCGAAACCGAGTTCGTCAGTGCTGCCGTAGACCATCCCTGGTTTCAATCCGCCGCCAGCCATCCACATGGAAAAGGCATTGGGGTGGTGGTCGCGGCCATCGTTGCCGCCTTGTACCATCGGTGTGCGGCCAAACTCACCGCCCCAGATCACGAGTGTTTCGTCCAGCAACCCTTGCTGTTTGAGATCTTTCACCAGTGCGGCACAGCCTTGGTCGGTGTCTTGGCAGTTCTTCGTCAGGCCTGACTTGAGCCCACCGTGCTGGTCCCAGGATTCATGAAACAACTGCACAAAGCGAACCCCACGCTGGACCAGTCGCCGGGCGAGCAAGCAATTATTGGCAAATGATTTCTCGCCCGGTTTGGCTCCGTATAGCTTGAGCATGTCTTCGGACTCATCGGCAAGATTCATCGCCTCCGGTGCACTCGCTTGCATCCGAAACGCCATTTCGTATGAATTCACGCGGGTGGCAATCTCAGGGTCGCCGACCACGTCGAGCCGCTTGCGATTGAGTTTGTTCACGGCTGCCAACGTGTTGGCTTGTGTTTGGTTGTTCATGCCTGGCGGATTGGACAGATACAACACGGGATCGCCACTGCTGCGAAATTCGACGCCCGAGTACGTTGTGGGCAGGAAGCCTGAATTCCAATTGCCCGCTCCGGCACTGGGGCCCTTTTGGCCACTGTTGAACACCACGTAGGCAGGCAGGTCATTGGTCTCGCTGCCCAGCCCATAGGTCAACCACGAGCCCATGCTCGGGCGGCCAAACTGCTGCGACCCGGTGCTCATCATCAGCTGGGCCGGCGCATGATTGAAAGCATCCGTTTTCATGGAGCGAATCAAACACAGGTCGTCGATCACGCCAGCAGTGTGGGGCAACAGTTCGCTGACCTCGGTGCCCGAATCACCATGTTTGGCGAATGAAAACTTTGGTCCCAGTAGTTTGGAATTGGGGTTGATGAAGGCAGCCCGGTATCCATCGAGTAGGTCAGCCGGTGGCAGGGTGCCATCGAGTTTCGCCAGCTGCGGTTTATGGTCGAACATTTCGAACTGACTTGGACCGCCCCCCATGAACAGCAAAATCACATTCTTGATTTTGGCTGGAAAGTGAGGGGCTTTGACGGCCAAGGGATCCACTGCCTGGGATGATTGATCGTCTACCTCTGAGGCGTATCCTGCCTCAGCGAGCAGCGTCGTCAAGGCGATATGTCCGAGACCGATGCCGCACTGCCCCAGCAGCCAGTCTCGGCGAGCCAGGCGGGTTCGAGCTTCGATGGGATCGGGCAACGTGTGCTGGTTCATGATTTGGTTATCGTTTCGTCGAGGTTCAAAATGGCGCGGCTGACCACGATCCAGGCCGCCAGCTCCGACGGTGACTGCCCCGTCAATTGCAGGCACCGATCCCAGGGGACGCCGATCATGTCCTGCAGTCGTTGCTGCAGCGCATCACTCACGCTTTTGTCGTCCGACGGATCGTGAAATTGTGCACGCTGTTCGTTGAGTAATTTTTCGAGAACGTCGATCTCATCGGCATCTGGGCGGCGGCTCGTGCAGAGGCGGAATGCGTGGGAGATCCGATGTCGATCGAGCGGATCGCCGCTGCTTGCTCTGCGATCGGAGCGATGGATCGCAGAGCGATTCAGGGCGTGATCCACCGCCACGATTTCACGTAGCACGCGGGTCGCCAGCCCTCTCGCGGCATCGACAAATTGGGGTTCGTTGAGCAGCACGAGAGCCTGCAGCGGCGTATTGCTTTGCTCGCGTCGCACGCACGCGGAATCGCCCTTGGGAGCGTCGAAGACCTGCAGAGGCGGGTAGGGGACACTGCGGTATTGATGTACGTAGAGCGACCGTCGGTATTGCTCGGCGTCGGTGTCCAAGTCCCATATTTTGGGTCCATAGCTGGTGGGTGGCTCGAACAAGAACCGCGGCGCCGGTGGATAGACACTCGGGCCACCCCGTTTGGGGTTGAGCAGCCCGCTGGCGGTCAGTGCCAGGTCACGAACCATTTCCGCCTCGATCCGCACGCGGGGGCCGCGGGCGAGATGTTCATTTCGGGGATCATCACGCCATGCCTGCGGTGGCCCCGTTGAACGCTGACGATAGGTAGCCGAATCCACAATCAGCCGGTGGATGTGCTTCAAACTCCACCCACTATCGACGAGTTCTCGCGCCAGGAAGTCGAGTAGTTCAGGGTGTGAAGGCGGGGAAGACTGCAGCCCAAAGTCCTCAGGCGTGGCCACCAAACCGAGGCCGAAATAGGCTTGCCAAATTCGGTTGACGATCACACGAGGCGTCGTCGGTGAGTCTTTGGAAACGAGCCAACGAGCGAACCGCAACCGAGCGGGCTCGTTCGAGTTCGGCATGGGGTTCAAGAACTCGGGTGCGTTGGGGGCGACCTTTTCTCCGGGGCTGAGGAAATCGCCGCGGCTGAATACAAAGGTCTCACGGGGTTTCTCGGTCGCGATGGCAACCAACTGCGTGGTGGTTTCGGGGAACTGCTGCCATCGCGATTCGATTTCAGCGTTTTCCTTCGCAAAGGCATCCTGGCCCAAACGCCACTGCGAGAACAATGATTGCCACTGGGACACTGATCGTTCGGAGGCTGGGCCCGCGAGGAGCGGTAGTGTGTTCGTATTGATCGTTGAGTCGGGGATCGATTCGGCATCCGTGATACTGAAACGATATCGGCCCAGGAGGAAATTTTGATTGTCGTCGCTGTTCCACCCACCATGTTTTTGCACCAGCGTGAAAGTCAACGTCGCCTCAGCATCGATCACGATCGGTGTTTCGGGGACGAAGATTGCATGGCGAGACTGGTTGCTGCGACCGGGGCCCCGATCGGTGGTCCAAGCGGTCTCGGGCTTGCCATCGAAGGCGAACTCGACCGGCCCGACTTGGCGCTGATCCTGGCTAGCGTTCTTGATGCGATATTGTGGTTTCAGCTCACGCACCGGCGGATTGACATCGGAGAGGGCGCGTACAAATTTCACGTCGATTGCGGGAGCGTCTTTGGCCGTCGGCTGAATGTTGAGTTTGAACTCGCTCAACGCGCCGGTTCCATCGATACTGCGGCCTGGCCCACCGCGTGGCAACTGCGGATGGGTCAAGGCTTCGAGCCGGACTGCTGAGATTGTGCCGACGTGCGTCGTCAGTGAGAAATCATCGCTGGTATTGGTCGGCGCATAGCTCTCGCTGACGATGGAGCCATCGGGCAACACCCGAAATTTCTGTCCTTGGAAGGGAACCGTCGTCGGCTTCATGACCTGCCATTTCGGGAGCTCAGAAGCCATCGACTCGGCCCACTCCTGGACCTGCGTTTGCCAGTCCGGTGTGGCTTCGCGAAGGTGATCTTCGATCTTTGCGATCGCCGCAAGCGTTTCGTCTCGCTGGCGGGCTTGGTCGGTTGTGTAGACGGAGACGCAGCCCTCATGGAAATTGTTGAGCGCCGCGAACATTTGGTAGTACTCGGCGTGGCTGATCGGGTCGTATTTGTGAGTGTGGCACTGGGCACACTGAGTCGTGATTCCCAAAACGGCTTTGCCGATCGCATCCACACGGTCAAACATGCCCTCAATGCGGAACTGTTCAGGGTCCGCGCCGCCTTCTTCGTTGGTCATCGAGTTGCGTAGAAAACCGGTCGCCACTCGTTGGCTCTGCGTTGCCCCGGAGATCAGATCGCCTGCAACTTGTTCGGTCACGAATTGATCGTAGGGCATGTCGTGATTCATCGCGTCGATCACCCAGTCGCGATAGAACCACACCGCTCGCTGCATGTCCTTTTCGTAGCCTGCCGAGTCCGAGTAGCGAGCGGCATCGAGCCACCAGCGCGCCCAGCGTTCACCGAAGTGAGGGGACTCGAGGAGCTGGTCGATCAAATCGGTGATCGCTGCATCGGTATCTTGCTCCGATTCAGTGGAAACCCGGTCAGTGGAAACCTGGTCAGTGGAAACCTGGTCAGTGGAAACCTGGTCCAGTTGATTCAAACTCGGCGGCAGCCCCACGAGGTCGAGCGAGAGGCGGCGGGCGAGCGTCGCGGGATCGGTCGGTGGCGACGGCGACCGCGATTCAGCCTCCAGTTTCTCTAGTACGAAGTAATCAATTTCATTTCGTGGCCACTGCGTGTTCTCGACCTGGGGCAGATCGGGTCGGCGAGGAGCGACAAATGCCCAGTGGGCATCATAGGGTGCGTCTTGCTCAATCCAACTCGCGAGCGTCGCAGCCTCTTCGCTGGAAACCGATTTTCCGGTCGACGGTGGTGGCATGACGAGGTCCGGATCGTCACTGGTGATGCGGGCAATCAGCTCGCTCTCGGCGGGGCTGCCCGGGACGATCGCCATGAAGTCGATCGCCTCGTCACGGTCATCCAGGCGCAATCCGGCCTCCCGCGTCGCCTCATCGGGGCCGTGACACAAAAAGCACTTGTCCGACAGAATCGTTCGCACTTCGCGGTTGAAATCGACGGATTCTTCGGCATTCGATACGCTAGCGGCGACGACGCAGGCCACCCAGCAAATCAACGGGGAGGTAACGCCAATACACGCTCGATTGAATCTCATGCAACTCTCAGAATCGTAGAAACAGTCGCCTTTTGCTCAGCAGAAGCTGCGTGACCGTTCGCAGCATTCGTGGGAACGAAAGGCGACTATCCATGGAACGCCGACATGGAGGCCATGTCGGCTATTCCTGAAACGACCAGATCAGGTAAAAGGTGGGTGAAAAGCAGGGGCTCAGCGTTTAGATGACAACCGTTCGCCAAGGAATCTTGCTCGTATCCTATCATATCAAGCGAGAATGCTATCCGCAAATATCGTCAGCATCCCGTCCCGCACGCCGTGATCGCCCGGAGCCCACTCATGAGCCGTTTGCCCAGTCTCGAATCCAATGATCGTTTCTTTGTTTATGGAACGCTGTGCCGGGGCCAATGCCGTGAAAAATGCTGGCCATGCCAACCGCTCGAGATTACCCCCGCTTGGACGCTGGGCACCCTGTATGGACGTGCGGATTATCCAGCGATGCGGCCGGGGAACGACCGCGTGATCGGCGAGTGTTGGCGATTTGATGCGGGAGTGCTGGAGCGAGTCCGGGTGGTCCTCAATCAGATCGAGGTCACCGATCAGCCTGGAGTGCCTAACCTCTACGACGCCGTATTTGTCGATGTGTATGGGCTCGAATGCATCGCGCAGGACGATTATTCACCGGCGGACCGCATCGGCACTGCGCAGGCGTATCACTACAGCAGCCCGCCTGAGCAGGATGGTTTTACGCGACTTTCGCCGTGTGATTTGAGCGTCCGCTGGCCGGAATGAGCCCTTGGGGGGGCTGATGCCAGGTTTGTTAAAACCGCTTCAATGAATAGGGTGCGGGATCGATGTGCGGGGTTTCTCCGGTCAGCATTTGGGCCATCAGCTTTCCCGTTCCGGTCGCCATCGATATTCCCATCATGCCGTGCCCCGCGGCGACGTAGGCGTTGTCTAATCTCGGTGCTCGGTCGAGACACGGCAGTTCGTCATAGACCATCGGTCGCCAGCCTGCCCACGGCGCTTCGGGGCGTTTCGGCAGCGGTGTATGCAGATAACTTTGGGCATCATCGAGAATTCGCTGCATGCGAGCAGGGTTGATGGATCGGTCATACCCTGCGAAACGCATCGTCGACCCCACGCGAAACTGATTTCCCCATGGCGTCACGGCCACGTGGCTGTCTTCGAAAATCATCGGGACTCGCGGCGCCCCCTCCACGCTCGTGAACGTCATCGAAAACCCCTTGCCGGGGATGATGGGGATCTGGCAGCCGAGTGGTTTGGCGAATCGGGGCGACTCGGCACCACTCGCGATCAGATATTGTTTCGCTCGCTGCGTGCCGTGATTGGTGGCGATCGACGTGATTTTTCCCCCGTCCACGTTCAATCCCGTGACTTCGGTACCCTCGACAATTTCGCACCCCGCCGTCGCGAGGCGGCTGCGTAGTTTTTGCAGCAGCTGGCCCGGATGCAGGTGGGCATCACCCGCGAAGAACCAACCTCCGGCAACGTTTTCGACGAGGGCAGGTTCCTGTTCGAGCAGTTGATCACGTTCGAGTCGGGTGGCGTGCACGTCGTAACGGGTTGCCAATTCGTCGGCCGTTTTTTGGAACTCTTCAAAGGATCGTTGCCCACGGTGCACCATCACCAACCCGGCATCCTGCCACTGACAATCGAGACTGTGATCGTGAACAAAGTCGCGGTACAGTGATATCGACGTGCGTAACAACTCATGCCGGGCGACCGCCGCATGATCTTTCGGTTTTTCGAAACATTGACGCGAAAAGTGAAACATCCATTTCCAAAGCGTCGGGTCCAACCGCATCGCCATTGAAATGGCACCGCGCCCCGTCAGAATTTGCGGTATTGTGTGAGCGACAGCGCCGGGAACGCACAGCGGCATCACGTGACTGGGGCTGATGTAGCCGCAGTTACCAAACGAAGCACCCGAGCCGATCGTGTCACGCTCGACGATGCGCACCGTCGCCCCCCGCTCGATTAAATAGTGAGCGGTCCAGCAACCGATCACACCGCCACCAACAATGATCACGTCGACGGGTGCGTCAGCGTGTGCGGATGGGGTCGTGGTAGGCGTGTCGGTCATCGTGGTGGTCGTGGAGAGGGAGGACGGAACGGGATCGCGGCGTGTTGCGTTTGACACCCCGCCCCGATAGGGAGATCGGAAAACAAGTCGCCGAACGCTTTGCGGTCGGAATCGTCGAGCGGTCCGCAGTCGGAATGGTCGACTGCGGAGCGATCGCCCACAAATTCGAACTCACTCCATGACCTCATCATTCGCTCGCAAACTCCCATTGGGGTGGTGCGTCGCGGGCAAGTGGAGGATCAAGCTGCGGATCGTTCCACAATAATGGCTCAAGTAACGCAATGGGTACACTCCCCTGCTGCATGACCGCATTATGAAATTCCTTCAACGTACCCCGCTCTTCACCGATCCAGCGGTTAGCAAGTTGTCGCAACTGCATCGCCCCGAGCATGTAGGCGGCTTGGTATAGCGGCGGATAGTGTGGCCCCACGCTGCGTCGGACCTCGGCTTCGGCACTGAGTCGGTCAAAGCCAACATTGTCCACCAGAAAGTCGACACATTGATCCGGTGACATTTTGCCTAAATGGAACCGTAGCGAAAACAGAATCCGGGCATAGCGGTGAGCCCGCCAGACCAAGAATCCCATCCGCTCCTCGGGCGTGCGGGTGAATCCGTTTTCCTCCAGCAAAAACTCCCAGTACAACGCCCAGCCCTCCAGCCAAAATGGGGTGCCGAAACCGTCGCGTTGGGTCTCGTAGCGATCTGCCTGAAAGAACTGCAAATGATGACCGGGGATCAACTCATGATGCACGGTCGCCCTGACGAAGGGCAGATTGTTGGCACGCAGGCTCTGCCGCTTCTGATCGGCCGTCATGCTCGACGTGGGAAACGAAACACTGATGACCTCGCCACCGGTAAAGAACGGATTGACGAGTTGCCGCTGCGGGCTCATCATTTCCATCCGCCACGATGTTTGCGCCAGCCGATCGATGGTCAGCAGATCGTGATCGAGTAACCACTGCACGGATTCGTCTGCAGTCTGACGAATCAACTCGGGTTGATTCCCCGGTGCAACGTGAAGCGTTTTGATTTTTTCAACCGCCGCCTGCCAATCGTCACCCAAACCCATCTCGCCTGCGGTCTCGACCATTTCTCTCCGGCATTCTTCGTACTGCGTTTGGGCTAGTTGAAGTAGTTTCTCCGGTGTGTCGGCAATGAATTCGCGGCGTAATTCGAGCATCAAACGCTCCCGCGTCGCGACCCGCCCCGAAATGCCGCTGTCGTCGGCAGCGCGAGAAATGATGGGCTCGGCCGAGCCTTCAAGTTGCATTTTCTCACGCTGATACTCAATTTCAGCCATCAGCAGGTGATAGTCGACCTGATCACCACGTGGCCAGGCTTCAAAGGGCATGCCCTCGGGGCGAAACTGTTCGAGTGACGTTTTCCATTGGCCCAATAACCGCTTTTTGTTCTCATCGAGGGCGTCCTGCGATTGGTCATTTCGCCCTTGTGCGTGGCCTTCGCGTTCGAGGTTGCGAAGATCGCTGCGGTAGCGCTTCATCACGCCGGGCATGTGGCGCGTCGCCGCATCCTCATAGGCCGTCAGATCCGGATAGTTTTCGTCCAACATCGTGGGCATGCTGATGTGTTCGCCAGCGATCTCGTCGGACGGGTGGGCTTGTGACGGCGGGGACTCGGTTCCGTCGCTGTTCTCCTGGTGTTTCGCGTGAGTGTTATGGTGCGGCCAGGCGGCCAATCGCTCCGACAGTCGCTTCGCGGTGGCGCCGGCCCACCAATCGAATTGAGGGTCGTAGTCCGCGTAGAACGTTCGCCACGATTCAAACTGGGTGGCAAGTTCGTTGAGCGGCACGCCATCCAACTTCGACGTCGCCTCCAACGTCGCCTCCATGCGAGTCTCGATGTCCTCAAGTGTCTGGGCAACGACAGGCCAATCTTGCCGCTCGCCGCGGCGCTGCCAATCACAGAGTTCGACGAGCGGCGCCGCGAAAGGATATTTCGCGGCAACCTGTTTTGCCGTCTCGCCAGCGGCCTTCCATTGCTCCCGATCCCTTGAGATTCGTTGGGCGAGTTCTTCGCGCGCGGACGCCTCTTTCTCGCCATCGCACTGGGCTGTCACCAACGTCGCTTCCCATGCATCCAACAGTCGTGCGACCTGGATGTGTCTTTCGGGGGCAATGGTCAACGGCAAACGACGCGTCAAGCTGCCATAGTCTTTGGCGTATCGCTCAGCGGCTAGTTGCCAAGCGGACTGCGTAGGGAGGGCATGGAGGGTATCGGCAGTGACGACGTCGTCGCCGTCGTCACCGGAGTCTGCCGTTCCCGGCTCGGGTTTTTGCGGTTCGGGTTTTTGAGGTTTAGCGTCGCGTTGCAGCTTTTCGACGAAGAATTCGCGTGTTAACTGGCGGCCGTATTCACCCCCATCACTGTGCCCCATGCCAGGGATCATGAGGTAATCAAATCGTTTCTCAGCATGAATCAATGCGTCGACGAGACGGAGAGTGGATTCGGGCGGCACGTTTTCGTCGAGTTCACCCACGATCAAAAACAGATCGCCCTGCAAGCGAAGTGCGTTGTCGATATTACTCGACGCCGCGTAGTGTTCGCCCACGGGGTACCCCATCCACTGTTCATTCCAGGAGGCTTTATCCATCCGGTTATCGTGACATCCGCAGGCCGCCACAGCCGCGTCGTAAAAGTCTCCGTGGAAGAGCAGCGAGCCACACGCATTTTGGCCCCCGGCTGAGGTGCCGTAGATGCCGACCCGATCGATGTCCATCGCCGGATGTTCGTTCGCGGCGGCCTTCATCCAAGCAATTCGGTCGGGGAAACCGGCGTCCTTCAAATTCTGCCAGCACACATCGTGAAACGCTTTGGAGCGGTTGGCCGTTCCCATCCCATCGATGCGGACGACAATAAACCCGAGCGACGTTAAATCGTGGTACCAAGCAGAATTGCGATATTGCTTGGGGACGTGCGAGTCATGAGGTCCGGCATAGATGTTTTCAATCACCGGGTAAGTTCGGTCTGACTTCGGATCGTAGTCATCGGGGAAACAGATGAAGCCCCAAATGTCGGTCTTGCCATCGCGTCCCTTGGCGGAAAAGACCGTCGGCAGTGGTGCTTGAACACCAGCGGGCACCGATCGTTTGGCAACGGCGAGTTGGGCGATGCATTCGCCCGTTTCACAGTTGCGGAGTTCGTGAACGGGCGGCAGGTCCACGCGGCTGTACGTGACGATCGCATAGCGACGATCCTCGGAGAGCTGGACCTCGTGGTCGCCGTTGCCATCGGTCAGGACTTGGAATTGACCACCCTCAAAATTCACTTTTGCGAGGTGATGGTGATACGGATCTTGGTCGTCGTGGTATTCACCGACGGTCATCCACACCTCGCGTTTGGACTCGTCGATTTCGAGGATTTCGCGCACGAGAAAATGGCCACTCGTGATTGAACGGGTCGGTTTTTCGCCAGCCAGATCGACCAGGTACAAATGCCGGTAACCACTCTGTTCGCTGGCATAAATCACTTCGTCTGTTTTCGACAGATAGCTCACCAGGCGAACTGGAGGTCCATGGCCCGTCCAGATGAAAGTATCTGTTGATTCATCGATTGGAGTGCGAACGGTCCCGGCGACTGGATCGACGACAAACAATCGGAACCGCTGATGACCACGATCCACTTTTTCGATCAGCAGCTCGTGATCGCCTCGCCAGCGGACGGATGGGCCGCCAAAATCGATGCTGGGCAACTCGGTTGGCAGACGTTGCCAGGTCTGGGTATCGACAACCATCAATTCATAGGCGTCCATGCGATCGCCGGGAAGTTCATAGGGGCGCTCATGCAATTTGGCCCGGCCACCGCCGCGTGGAGATGACTCGGTCGTGAACACGCTGAGATGTTCGCCCGGCGTTCGCTTCCACACTGCAATGACTCTCCCATCGGGAGAAACTTGGGGTCGGACGAGCGAGTCGTCTCCCTGGACCGCGTCGTTGACCGATTCGATCGCGTGCCAATCCTGGTCATCGGAGGCATCGTCTCGAGTCCGTCGCTCCAGTTTTCCATCGTGGATCCGAACCTGCCATTTCGAGGGGCCCGCGGACGGGGCGTGCCGCCGGCGGCGTTGTCGCTGCTCACGGGGAAAGGTCTGTTGGATGTGAACCTTGTGCGGGGCGGGCCCGGCGGTCACGCTGCCGTAGAATGTGTCATCGTCGCCGGTCGCGACCCAGACATGGCCGACGTAGGAGTGTTGTCGAATCGATTTTCCCGGGGCGACGCGACCGTATGTCTTCCGTCGTCCGCTGCCATCGACCCAGAGCAATTCGACGGGTTGGTCGGTCTGATTGACGAATTCCACTTCCGTCGCGTCATCCGAAGGCCCCGAGCGGGGGACGGCGCCACCGCTCAATGCCAATGCCGACTTAGCAACTTGATCACCGTTGACGTCTTCGATCGTCATTTCACCGGTGGCCGCGTCGACGTGAACCGTCTCCGTCACACCGCGGTCATTTTCCCGGCGAAACCAAAAATGTTCCGCATCCGTCCAGTGCGGCATGATTCGCAAATTAGTCGTGCGGACGGCTGCCGGTTGCTGATCGGCAGCGGCGGCGTCAATCGGCTGGGCGAATGCGGTCGCCGCGAGGGTCATGGTGGCTGCCACCAGCCAATGGTGTCGACGGGAGGAAGAACGTTTTCGTCGCATAGGTGAGGGACTTTGCAGTGGAGTAGGGAATCAACATCGCGACGAACCGCCAAGCATTCGCTCAGAGGGCTATTGTAACTCGAGGAAAAGTCTCGGTTTTGGGAGCGTTGAGCGTGTTGGACGCGATGTCATACGCGTTTCCACCACTCGGCTCTACAGGATGTTTCAGGCTCGTTGGAACGGGGGATTGGCGGTCAAGGGGGTGCGGGTTACCCCAAAGGCAGGGCGGGTTGGCGACAAGCCTATGCCACCGCTCGTTCAGTGATTACTATTGAGAGCATGCTAGGCCCCGTATTTAACCGTGAAGCCTCCGTGGCTCCGAAGCGTTCGTCAACCTATTTGACGCGCGGCATTTATTTGCTGACGTTGTTCTTGTTGCTGTGTACCGGCTACTTGGTGCTGGATGGTTCCCGGTCGCTGGCAGCGAACTCGGATGCGGCCAAATTTGGCGGCTGGATGTTTCGTTTGCTCGCCCCGCTGCAGCTCGTGATTTTATCCGCATTGGCGGCAGTCGGTGCGGCCAGTAATGTGGCTCAGGAAAAAGACCGTCGCACGTTGTTGTTGCTGTTGATGACGCGCTTATCGGGTTTTGAAATTGTCGCGGGCAAGACGGCATCGGCGTTGCTGATGCCGCTCAGCCTGTTGGTTGTGTCGCTGCCGCTGTTTTTGACCTTACCGCTGTTGGGCGGGGTGGCCCCTGCGCAGGTGTTTGCGGTGTTTTTGGTGATCGCGGTGAGCGTGGTGGTTTCTGCCGTGGTCGGTACGGTCGTGGCGTTTTGGCGTGAGAAGACGTTTCAATCGATCGCCCTGACCTTCTTGGTCCTGTTGTTATTGGTGGCCGTTGGCGAAATCATTGCCAGCCTCGGCCCACGTGCTGCCGGCTGGGCGACGGCGATCAGTCCGCCCCGCGCGCTCGTGGCGGCGACAAACTCAATGTCTGGTGTCGCTGCGTTGACGCAATCGGCCGAAGGCGGGTTCGTGGTTTTGGGCAGCCTGTTCTCGCTCGTTGTGCTGGTGATGGGTGTCGTCAAAGTCCGCGTTTGGAATCCGTCGCGAGAGGTGCGATTAAAGGCACCCGAGCCGGAGACGAGCGAGGAATTTCAACGTGACGCCACTTCGTCCGAAGGTCCCGCGTCCTGGAAAGTCCGGCAGCCGCGACCGGTTTGGGACAATCCGATTTTGTGGCGGGAAGTTCGGACGTGGGCGTATGGCCGCAAAATCCTATTGATTCGCGCGGTGTTCGTGTTCATCTTTGCATTGATCACGACGGCGGTTTGGTATCAGATTCAGAGCGGTGCGGCTATGGAACCATCCGGCCGGATTGGACGCGCATTCCCCGCCGTCACGATTCCCATCGCGATTCTCGGTGTGATCAGTTTGGTGTTGGTCAACGCGTTGGCGGTGACGTCGATCACGGGTGAACGGGACGGGTTGGCATTGGATCTCTTGTTGGTCACCGACCTCAGGCCGCGTGAGTTTATTTTTGGCAAGCTATTTGGCGTGATGTATGCCGCCAAGGAGCTGATCCTGTTGCCGCTGGCATTGATCGTTTATCTCGCGGTTGCCGGCGTGATGACACTTGAGAGCATGCAGTATGCGATATTAGCAGCGATCGGGTTGTATGTGTTTGTGACGACGCTGGGGATCCACTCGGGTTTGAATTATGTTTCGGGGCGAACGGCCACGCTTGCCAGCCTCGGGACGGTGTTTTTCTTGTGTGTCGGGATCGCAATTTGCATGACGATCATGGTCAGTTTTCGCGGTGCGTTTCAACTGCAACTGGCCCCGTTCTTGGTCATGATTCTCGGCGGCGGGGCGGCGTTGTTCGCTGCACTGGGTTGGCGAAATCCATCCTCGGCGATCTTCACCGCGGCGTTTGCATTGCCCTTGATCACGTTCTATGCGATTACGCAGTTCCTGCTGCAGACGGATCATCTGTATGTCGCTGCCTCGTTGATCTTCGGCTACGGGTTTACCACCGCGGCGATGATGATCCCGGCACTGAGTGAATTCGACGTTCCCTTGGAGGTCGAGCCAGGCGACTCACATGCGGAGTCAACCGTTTGAGTGAGTTGGCGGCTCAGTGGCCATTTCTCTCAGCCATGTTGGTATTGATTGTCGCCAGCGGTTTGTTCAGCGGTAGCGAAGCAGCGCTGTTTTCGATCCAAGAGCGAGACCGGCGGCGGCTAATGCGCGGCGGCGGTGCGGGGCGTGTGGTGGCGCGTCTACTCGACGATCCCGATCGATTGCTCGCAGCGATTCTATTCTGGAATCTGCTGATCAATATGATTTACTTTGCGCTTGTGGCGATCGTGGCTAAGGAAACCAGCCAGCCCAGCCTGTTCACGTTTGCGGCGCTGGTGATCATTATTTTTTGCAGTGAGATGTTACCCAAAAGTGTTGCGGTGATGACGCCACTGCGAATCGGTTTGGCCGTGTGCGTGCCGATTTCGGTGGCGGCCGCCATTGTCGATCCAATTCTGCCGATCGTGCGTTGGGCGAACGATGCCGTTTCGCGATTGTTGTGGCCATCGTTCCAGCCAGAACCCGTGATCGATCTGGCGGATATTGAGCGTGCGATTGACTTGGGCACCGATGATGCTGTTTTGATCCGCCGTGAGCGTGCTGCGTTGCAGTCACTCGTGGCGATGGCGGAGATGCGTGCCGATGAGATGATGCGGCCCCGCAGTCGGTTGCGCGTGCTCACGCCGCCGCTCGATCCATTATCGCTGCATGGTGGGTCACCTCCCGGCGGATACATCATGATTGCTGATCCGCGTGATCCGGCGGGAGAGACGTGGATGGGCACGATCGCCGTGCGGATGCTGCGACCACAGCAGTGCAGTGACCTCGCCTCGGCAATCGACCCCATCATGTTTACCCCGTGGTCGTCCCGCGTATCGCACGTCTATGACTCATTGCGGCAGCAGGAGCTCAGTGTTGCGGTGGTGGTCAATGAATTTGGCGAAATCATCGGTGCGCTATCGATTGACGATATTCTGCGCGGCGTGTTGGCCAATCGGGGACAACGCGATGCCGCCGAGGATCAGATTAAACGTGTCGGTGGGGACCATTACCGGATGCCGGGCATGACCAGTCTACGGGCACTGGCACGGATGCTATCAATCGAAGTTCCCGAGGAGCGAGCCGCGACGGTATCGGGTTATGTGCAGCGATATAACGAGCGTGTGCCGCGAGTCGGCGATGTCGCGCTCCTGCCACCATTTGAATTGGTCGTCACGGATGAGGACGACGACGATATCTGGATCGAAGCCTGGCGGGGGCCGGAAGGTACCGGTGAATCGCAATGATCGCTGCCATTTTGATCTTTCTTGTCGGGCTGGCGCTGAGCGCCTTTTTCAGTGGCACCGAGACGGGACTGTACCGTGTTTCGCGAACCCGGTTGGTCTTGGACGGTCTGAGCGGTTCGTGGGCGGGACGCGGCTTGGTGTGGTTGCTCAACCATCCCGCGATGTTCGTCGCGACGACCCTCGTCGGGAACAATCTAGCCAACTACATGACGAGTTTCGCGGTCGTGATGTTTGGCGGCGAAGCGATGGGGGGTGGCGCGGGCTTGGAGCTGGGTCTGACCGTATTGATGACACCTCTCGTTTTTGTGTGCGGCGAGTTGTTACCCAAGAGTTTGTTCTTTCAGGCCCCCTACCGCCTGCTGATGGCCACACGCTGGGTCCTGTTAACCGCAACGGTTATTTTCTCACCGGTGGCGAGTCTGCTGGCCCTCCTCGGCAATGCTTTGCAAGCGATGACGGGCCAGACACCGTTTCGAGTGAACTTGACGATGGCCCGTGGTGACCTCAATCGCGTGCTGCGAGACGGTTTCGAAGCCGGCATCTTAACGACGAGTCAGCGTCTGCTCGCTCAGAACATTTTCGAGATTGGGAACCAAGCCGCCGTCCAGTTCGGCGTACGGCCCGATCGTTTGGCCGTTGTTAACACACCTGTCGACTTGGCGATCGCCCGCCATCAAGCTCGACGTAGCAACCATCCGATTATTTTGGTACGACGTCGTGGACGCATCGTGGGTTTCTATCGATTTTCCGATCTGATCGGCAAAGAAGAGGTGCCCGAGCCGATGCCGGTGGTACGCGGTTCGCTAAGTGACCGCCACTTGGGCGTGCTGCTGCGACTCTACGATGCTAACAGTGACGTGGCAGTGCTGTACGACGCCACCGGCAATCTGGCTGGTGTGGTCACGCGCCGACAACTTGTTCAACCATTGATGTAACACGAAATAAGATGCGAGTTTTTGTAACGGGTGGCTCAGGGCTACTGGGCAATACGATTCTGCGACAACTGGATGCGACCGAGCATGAAACGGCATACCTGGTGCGTGGTGAAGCAGCAGCGGGGGTTTTTGAGGGCTTGGATTCCAAACCCTTTCGAGGTGATTTGAGCGATCGCGTCTGTCTCGAAGAAGCCGCCCATTGGGCCGATGTCGTCATTCATTCGGCGGGTCTCATTCATGTCGGCTGGACGCGGCTGGAGGAATCCATGCGCGTCAATCGTGATGGCACAGGCAACGTCGTCGACGCATGTTTGCGCCATGATTGTCAGTTGCTCCATATCGGTACGGTCAACACGCAAGCCGTTGGCAGTCGTGACGCAGCCGCGGACGAAAATACACCGTTGGACAACGCGGGCGGCCAAATTCCGTGCAGTTACGTCCTGAGCAAGCGAGCGGGCAACGACGAGGTCAAACGCGGTGTCGAGCAGGGGTTGCGAGCGCTGCTCCTGCATCCTGGATTCATGCTCGGGCCGTGGGATTGGAAACCGAGCAGTGGGCGGATGATGCTGGAGGTCGGCCAAATGTGGCGACCGATCGCCCCCCGGGGCGGCTGCAGCGTGTGTGATGCTCGCGATGTCGCCGATGCAATCATCGCCGCGATGGATGTCGACGCGCCGAACGGTCGGTCGTACATCCTCGGCGGATACAACATCACGTACTACCAACTTTGGACGGAGATGGGCAAACGTTTCGGCAAACCGCGACCGATCATGCCCGCGGGACCTCTGCAACGAATCACCGCATCTTCTTATGGCGATCTGCGAGCCAAATTGACGGGGCAGGAAACCGAGGTCAACAGCGCCGCGATTGAGCTAACGAGCCAATATCACTGGTACGATTGCACCCGTGCGCGAACGGAACTCGGATACCAAAACCGCCCACTCGGAGAAACGCTCGACGATGCTGCCGCGTGGATTCGCGAACGTTATTTGTAACCTGTTTTGCCGCTCAAGCCCGAGTTCTCGGTCTGACTCGCGCCCGTCCGGTCCGGTCCGGTCCGGTCCGGTCCGGTCCGGTCCGGTCCGGGGCTGCTCGTTTTTTAGGCTGGGCGATGCTCTCAGCGAGGGACCGGGGTGGCCGGTCGAACCGGCCCGCCTTGCGGTGTGGAAAATAGTTTTGCACGTGCTGGGGGTGTCTGGACGGACGGATTAGAATACAGGAAGCTGCTGTTGCGGCAGTGGGGGCAGCGGGATGGTCCAAAACGCTACCTGATGAGCTCATCGGCACCATCGATCGCCTCCCCCCCACGCGCCATGACTACCGCAGCTGACCTCGCTCGTGACCGTCGTCGATCATGAGACATTTATTTACTGGGAACATTCACATCCATGTCGAAACATCAACAACCCACCCACGGCCACGATCATCACAACGCCGCGGGTCACGCTGCAAAACAGAGTAAAAAGATCCATCACGACTGGCGATTCTGGACCGCCATCGTGCTGATGATGCTGGCGATGGTCGCTTATGTCATGTCATTCGACGAATCCTTGCGGCCCGGTGGCGTGGATGAACAGGAAGTTCCGATGGCGGCCGAATGATGAACGACTGACTGGCCCAGGTCCCGCCGCGGCACGCCGCGAAGTGAGGTGGTGACACAGCACGAGTTAGCGGCTTTCTCCGGTGGCGGGGCCGATTGCCATGCGTGAGTTCGATCTGGTGGTGCGGCGGTCGCCGGGTCGAGAGAGGCCTGAGTCAGGTTGATAACTCGATGGCATGCGACGACTCGCGTTCGGGTTCTCGAGGGATGAGATCACCGCGTCACCGGCCAGTTCGGAGGTGTCGATGCTGCTCCGCACCCATCCCGAAGCCGCGACGGCTTCCGGGTCGATTCGCATGGCCTGTGCAAGCCAATCCTGAGCGGCCACGGAATCGCCGCCCGCGATCGAGGAGGCGGCAAGTTGCAGTCGCGCCGTCACGTCGGATGGATTTTTCTCCGCTGCGGCAATGAGGCACCGCTGCGCCTCGTCGCCGCGGCCGAGTTCACGATACGCCAAGCCGCGCAGCAAATCGGCGCGGCCGGGAATGATGCCGCCGTCGGTTTGGTTGAGCAGTACTGAACCGCCCGCCTCGTTGAAGCGATCGAGTGTGGCAAGCAAGCGGTCATGCCGTTCTTGTTGGAAGTAGATTTCCGCCGTTTGCAGCTGGACGTAGGGATAGTCGGGCTGCAAGGACAGGGCGCGGTGATAGGCGGCCAATGCCGCAGGAGAGCGTCCTTGCGCCATTTCGCAGTCGCCCCACAACGCCCACAACGCGGCCCACTCGCGATCTGCTTGGAGGGCAATTTCGCACTGCCGGGCCGCTTCGTCGACGCGTCCCAGTTCGAGGTACATGCGACCGAGCCGCTGCAGATGCTTCGGATCACCCGCGCTGAGCTGGACGGCTTGTTTGAGGTGCACGATCGCTTCGTTGCGTCGTCCGCGGAGCCACAGCGTGTCAGCGAGTCCACGATGGGCCGCGTCGTTGTTGTCCGACACGTCGAGCGATTTGCTGAAGAGATCCTCGGCCACGGTCCAGTCGCCTTGTCGGGCGGCCTTGAGCCCTTGCCGCGACAGCCGCCGAGCCGCGACGCTTTGGCGGCTTTCCCCAAACTTGACGATGCTGCGACAACCCAGCTGCATACAGCCGGCCATTAGCGCAGCGGCGATCAGGGATGCCCAAATGCACCTGCCGATGACACCGCTCTGAGCAGCAGAGACGGCAAATCGGCGCCTATGACGGTTGTACGAACTCGCGTTCAAAGAGTCCCTTTCTCGATGGATCACATCGCACTGATATCAAAATCCCTGCAACCGGTGCTAGCCGGAGAATCCGCAAATCTTTCCTCCCTGGGGTGACCCGCACGACCGGAACCGGGTCGCGAATCTCGGTAGAAATCAGCCGATCGTCAATATCGGTAGGCGATCGATCGGCCCCGATGGGTCTCTCGCCTGCTTGTTCACGTCTTCGTTCTACATGCACTCCGGTCGCCGCGATGTCCTCTACTTGTTTGACTGACTCCAACGAATACGCTCCCGGTCAACTGCTCGCCGAACTGGAGCGACGCCAAGACGATGTCTTGGCTCAGCTCGATGATCTCGAGAACAAACTCCGCGATGTCCTGCGGGGTTTGAATGTGGAAATGGAAGAGGTTGAGGTGGAGGCGTGAAACTGGAAAAGTTGAGCTCAACACGGAAAAATGTCAGTTTGCCGTGCCGCGAATGAGTCAACGGAGCCGCTGCGTTCGCCAGAACCTGGGTTTCACCGCTGAGGAACGAGCGGGAACTGACTGTTGGGGGGCGATTTGTCCGACCGCGGAGCGTTCGGTTACTTTGATCCCGCTCGGGACAATGGTCCCAAGCTCCAAATACGTTATCATCGGATGCCACGCCGCTGGGTGAGTTTCACCATCAATTTTGCCGCTGAGAGGGAGCATTCGCTATTTCCACTGAACCCACTCGCAGTGGTCTACCCGCGTGGACCTTTCTGAAAAACTTCGCACGCAACCCCACCGCGGTCGGTGCGATAGCGCCCAGCAGCCAGGGGCTGGTCGAAATGATGGTCGATTGGTTTGACTGGAACGAGGTGCGGGGGGTGGTTGAATACGGACCGGGGACGGGCGTTTTTACTGCGGGCATCACCCAGCGATTGCACCCCGACGCCGAATTCTTCGCAATTGAGCGTTCAGCTGACCTCGCCGAACTAACCCGCCAGCGGTGCCCCGGCACCAAGGTTCACGAAGCATCAGCCGCCGACGTTCAGCAATTGTGCCACCGCGAAGGGATCGGCCAGGTCGACGCGATCATCTGCGGATTGCCGTGGGCGTCATTTCCTGAATCGCTCCAGGCGAGCATTCTCGACGCCACACTCGACGTGCTCCGTCCCGGAGGTCAGTTCGCCACGTTTGCATACTGGCAAGGCGTCGTGCTGCCTGCGGGCAGGCGGTTTTCGCGACGGTTGAGCACCAGCTTTTCGGACGTACACCGTAGCCCGACCGTGTGGCGAAACCTGCCGCCCGCGTTCGTGTATCGCTGCACGAAGTAGGCGTTCCATATCGCTTGGCTCTGCGAGCCGATTGCGTATGGCCTAAACCGAGTCGCTACGTTCGTCAGTACGTGCGAGCGACCCTCTGGTGAGGGACGCTCGCTTGAATGCGACGTGTTTTACCGTCTCGCTGTTGCTTACTCGTCTGCGGGCATGTTCATCTGGAAACCGGTTCGCGTGTCGACCGACTGCAGATAACCGCGAATCAGATTGCGGGTATCCTGGCTGCCCAGCAACTGGGCCATGAAACGCTGCTGCGGTTGGCGGAACTGCTCGCGGAGTTGCTCGACGTCGGGTTGGAACTCTGTCGGCGTGACGACGTAGTAAACCGATTTCAGGTCGTTGGGAGCGACCGCGTAGGCGCCCACTTCGGTGGTGAAGACAGCACGCATGAAATCGTCTCCCACGGCATCGAGTTCAGGGACTTCCGCAGGCACCGTTTGCATGAAACCGACCTGTTCGAGCCAGCTGAAGGGGCCGACGTTCTCGATCAGATTGTCTTTCTTGTCCGCAGGGATCACGTCAGCGAGCGTTTTCGCATCGCCCGCGGCGGCGGCAATTTTATCTGCGGCGGCGGCGGCGAGCTCTCTCGCTTCGGCCATGCGTAGGAAATGCACGACCTCATCGCGAGCCTCGTCGAGCTTGGGAACGTAGGACGGGACGTCCTTCGTCTTCCAGCTGATGTAGGTTACGCCGGCTTCTAGATCGACCGAGCGGAGCGGTGAGAAGATGGGTTGGGGCTGGAGCACGGTGCCGTCCTGCATGGGGGCGCCGAACATCATCGCGCTGTAGGGCGGTCCGCGTCGATTCAAACCAGTACCGAGTCCGAAGGAGTTTCCTGGAGCGATTTTCTCGACGCTGAGACGGTTGACGAGACCCTTGGTTTTTCCGTACTGCAAACCAAGTTCATCAGCCATCTTTTTCAGATCAAGACGCGTTGGTGCGTCGGCTTCCGTCTGCACGCCAACGGACACATTGCTTTCGTGGACGGCGAGTTCGCTGAAGTATCGGCGCATCCGCTTGTTCGCCTCGGAAACAGCGTCGTCGAGGGCGCGGCGGGCGGGCTCGCTAGCCATCTCCGTGGCGATTTGGTCGCGCACGTCGTCAAAGCCTTGAGACTCGGTCGGCGCCGGCTCGTCATCAAGGTCGAGGCTGGTTGCGGGTTCGGCGGGTGTTGCCGCTGGCGTTTCAGGGGCGGCAGCAGCTGCGTCCGCATCGTCGTCTTGGAATGCAACCAGTCGAACAGACCGGTCGTCACGACGGTTGAGCGATGACTCTTCGGCTGCGGGTTGAGTAGGTTCCGTTTCGGCAGCCGGCTCCACTTCGGGCTTGGCTTCCTCTGCGGGCATGCTCTCTTCGGCAGGTTTGGACTCTTCAGCAGGCTTGGTATCTTCTGCAGGTTTAGTCTCTTCGGCAGGTTTAGTCTCTTCGGCAGGTTTGCTCTCTTCGGCAGGTTTGGACTCTTCGGCAGGTTTGGACTCTTCGGCAGGTTTGGACTCTTCAGCGGGTTTGGTTTCCTCGGCGGGTGCCTTCTCTTCGCTGGCGGTCATTTCCTCGCTGGGTGCGGCCGTGTCGCTCGGAGCGGCACCATCGCTAACGCCGCTCTGTTCGGCAGGTGGTTCTTTGTCCATCGTCGTTGTGCCCGCTGGAACGACGGCATCTGCGGGGAGTTGGAAATCGCCACCGGCGAGCCGGCGCTCGTACTCGTCGCGCAGTTGTTGCTCGCTGAGTTTGGCTTTTTCGGCGTCGAGGAATTGCTGCAGGTCGGCAGCGACGTATTCGATTTGAGCAGAGTCGGGCCGGCGGAAACCGGGCAGAGGTGAATCGTTACCCGGGAAGCTCATTCGCTGGCGACCAGCGTCGTAGGTGTCTTGAATGTCGGACTGGCTGGGGTCCTTATCGGTTTGGTCGAAGTATTCGCTGGCCAAAACACCGTAGGCGGTTACCGTCGCCTGTTGGTTGAGTTTCAGAAAGTTTTCCCATTGGCCCAGCGGGGTGACAATTGGAATTTGGCCGCTACTGAGTCCAACGAGCGCCCCACGTTGGTACAGATCCGCTAAGAGGTGCATGCGGAGTTGTTCGTAGAGGTGTTGTTGGCCGAGTTGACGGCCGCTGCTCTGCATCAAGAGCGCTGCGATCTCGTTGTCGCTGACGGTACCGTCCGAGAACCGGGTCAGCCAATCCTTCAATTGCACGTCGTCCAGTTCAAAGCCAGCTTTTTGGGCTTCGTGATAGAAACGCAGTGTGTGGATGGTGGCTTCTTCGCTCGGGTTGGCATCGATGCCGATCGCAGTGATTTGGCCCGATTGCTCGTCCAGTTGGAATCCAGGGGTCTGCGGGACACCACCTCGTTTGAGCGTGAGGCTGGCCAGTTCGTACAGGAATCGAACGACGGCGCGGTGATTCTGCGTAGTGCGGGCCACCCGCGTGCGGGTCAGTTCGGTGCCATCAAAGGTGGCGGCGACCGGATTGGAATTAATCCCACCGCCACGACGCATGTACGTATCCAGCGCCGGCAGGACGACGAAGGAGAACAGAGCCAAGAGGGTCAGAAAGACCATCAGGGGCTTGAGGTTGCGTCGAAAGATCTCGAACGGACTCGAACTCATCAGAGAAGCCTAGCGGGGCGGGGACAATCGAAAACTGCGTGAAGATGCAAACCGCAAAGGGTATCGCCGATGGAAATTGGAGGTCAAGACGACTTGACACTAAACTCTCGCGACATACTGGCTGCTGAGCCTCCGAACGAAGCGTTTCATTTCGAGGATACTGACAATCGCGGAGACTCTCGCCGAGGACAATTCGCACGCCACCGTGACGGCGTCGAGCGAACTGCCGGTCGGAGAAATCTGATCCAAAACGGCCAGTTCGAGTTCATTGAGCGAAATTTCGCGTCCATCTCGCATCTCACGCTCGCCATGATTTCCTTCGGATTCTCCGCTGCGGAGAATGGGTTGGCTCAGCGGACCGAGCAGTTCCAGCACGTCATCGGCGTTACTGATGAGGATCCCACCATCTCGGATCAAGCGGTGGCATCCTTGGGAGGCCCGATTATTAACGGGGCCTGGCAGGGCACCCACGCTGCGGCCAAGCTCGCTGGCGAGCCTAGCGGTGATCAGGGCCCCGGACCGTTCGGGCGCCTCGATCACGATTGTCGCCAGTCCGGCGGCGGCGATGAGCCGGTTGCGTTGTGGAAACATCCCGCCGCGCGGCTTGGATAGCGGTGCGTGTTCGCTGATGACGGCCCCGGAGGCGGCAATTTCCGCCGCCAGTGGCTTGTTTTCGGCCGGGTACATCTGCCCTAAACCACCCCCCAGGAACGCGACCGTGCGGCCACCGACCTCCAACGCGGCGCGGTGTGCGGCGGTATCGATGCCGCGCGCCAACCCGCTGATGATGGTCACCGATGCCGCCGCGAGATCGCGTGCCAGACGGCGGGTTTGCTCGAGACCGTACGCGGTCGCGTGACGGGTACCCACGATCGACACGGCAATCTGATCGACGGCCGTCCAGCTGCCCTGGCAAAACAGGATCGGTGGCGTGTCGTCGAGCTCCCCGAGCGGTTGCGGATAGCCACTATCGTCTGGCTGAATGATCTGGGTGCCGTTTTGCCGGCACCACCGCAAGACATCGTCCACATTAATATGATCGCCCGCCGTACGAATCGTGTGGGCGAGTTTGGGGCCGATGCCGGGGACCCGCTGCAACGAGTCCGTATCGGCACGTAGAATTTCGGCAGCCGAACCGAATGCCTCGCTCAGCACGCTCAGACCCCGTGGTCCCAGGCCCGGTAGCAAACACAACTGCAACTGGTCCCGCACGCCCGCATCGACAGTCGAAGACGCTGCACTCTCCTGTTCCTGTTGCCAATAGAAGAGTTCGTCGGACACCCGGGGGATCCTTTACGAATGACAGTGTCGCGACGCTCGCCAGAGCCTGACGATTCCGCCGTCTGGCGACGGCAGCTAAGATCGCTTTTCGGATACGCACTGAGTCAGTATACCAAACTCACACGCCGATCCCGCCGCCTGTCGACCAGTATCCACCGCGACTGTGGTCAAAGTTCGGCTTGGTTCCACGTGCGGCTTCGTCGAACCCAGTTGCGGCCGACCAAACTTGGTGCCCGCCGACCCAGGTGCGGACGGGCCAACCCGTCAAAGTTTCGCCGTCCCAGGGGCTCCAGCGAGATTTCGTATGCTGGTCTTGGTCTCGGATCGTGCGTCGTTCGGACAAATCAACGAGTACTAGGTCAGCGTCATAGCCAATCGCGATGCGGCCCTTGCTAGTCGCCCCCCATACCCGTGCCGGCGCATCGCTCATCCAGTGGGCGATCTGCGGCAGCGTGATGCGACCAGCGTGAACTTGATTGAGCATCAGGGCCAGTGAATTCTCGACGGCGGGCAAGCCGGAGGGGCTTTGGGGATAAGGCTGATTTTTCTCTTCGAGGGTATGTGGGGCGTGGTCGGTCGCGATGACTTGAATCACATCATCGCAGAGCGCCTGCCACAATCCCGCATTGTCGTTGGCTGTCTTGATTGACGGATTCATCTGCACGCGACTGCCCAAACGCGGGTAATCGTCGACGTTGAAGAATAAATGATGCGGGCAAACCTCGGCGGTGAGATACGGCGCCGGGTCCCGCAAAAACTCCAGTTCGGCGGCGGTCGAAACGTGCAGCACATGGAATCGATGTTGGTGCCGACGGGCTAGCTCGGTCGCGCGTTGGGTTGCAATCATCGCTGCCTGCTCGTCGCGGATGCGGGAGTGGTCGGCGAGATCGTGGGTGTTGCCAATTCGGTCGGTGTTGGCACGCACGGTCGACTCGTCTTCACAGTGCGCACAGATCGGCAGCGTGGTTTCGGCAAAGATGCGTTCCAGTGCTGCCTGTTCGTCGACGAGGAGATTGCCGGTGCTGCTGCCGATGAAAATCTTGATTCCCGGTACCCCTGAAATCCCCGCCAGTTCCTTCACGTTGTCGGGCGTGGCCCCAATGTAGAACCCATAATTGACCAACGATTTGGTGGCGGCGAGTCGCTCTTTGTCACGAACCCCCTCCGCCGTGATCGCGGGTGGTTTGGTATTGGGCATTTCGAAAAAGGTCGTCACGCCGCCGGCCGCGCAAGCGTGACTGGCGGTCGCGAGATCCTCTTTCTGAGTCAGTCCCGGCTCACGAAAGTGAACTTGATCGTCGATGACTCCCGGCAGCAGATGCAGTCCATCCGCGTCGACCACCTCATCGCACGACGCAGTGGAAGTGGCCTCGATATCCAGTATTTTTCCATTGTCGACGAGCACGTTGGCGACGCGGACTTCGCCCGAATTGGAATGAAATCCATCGCCGGGGAGGACGACCGAAACGCTGCGGATGAGGAGACGTGCCATGAACGGAGAAGCTCTCGCGGTGGAGGATGTCGACCGGATGGGGCGACGGTTATGAAAACCCAGTGGTCCGTCAAATTCAAAGCGGAGGGTTGGCAGCATGAGCCGCTGGGACGCTGGCGAGCTGTTGATTTAACGAGAGAATGGGCGGCCCTCTGCCGCCCATTTCTAAGCGGCAGGGTGCCGTGCGTTACCCGAGGCCTTACGGCATTCGGCTCACCCAAACACCCGAGATTGACGGACCACGGGGCAGGTTAACATTTTCCCGTCGAGCGTGCGACAGACGGGGCGGGGCACATCGTAGGCGTGTGGCGCGTCAGATGTGCCGCATGGTTTTCTCAGCGGGCGAGCATTGGTGACCGGTTGGCCCGATGCGGACTAATGTTGGCACCTTGGCTGGACGATATAGCTCGGGCGTCTCGTTGTCCTTCCCACACGTGCCCTCTTGCGCGCTATTCTCATTTGATCGGAAACCTTCATGCCCTTCCTATCCGGTAGTCTTTCATTTGAACGATTCCGTGTTGAAAAATTCGAATCTGCAAGTTTCGATCAAGAACACATCGACCTGATGCAGCAGCACGCTGCCGGTCGGGTCGAGACTGACTCAGCGGAGAATGTTCATACCGGTTTTTTGGGTGGCGCCCACCTGTTCGATCAAGACTTCGATATTGAGAAGAATGTTATTAATGATGCCGTCCACTTCGGCGTGCGAATTGATACCAACCAAATTCCCGCGGCGATCAAGAACGCCTGGTTGCAAATGGAGCTCGCTGGGCTAGGCCGCGACAACCCGAGCGGTGTGCCGACCAAATCACAGCGTAAGGAAGCCAAGGAAGCCGTTGAGCAGCGCTGCGAAACGGAAGCGGCAACCGGCAAATACCGCAAGTTCCAGCCCTTCTCGCTGTTGTGGGATCACAGTTATGAAATGCTGTACTTCGGCGGTTCGGCGGGCACGGCCAGCGGTCACTGCGCCGATTTACTCGAGCGAGTGTTTGGCGTCGAATTGCGCCACGTCAGCGCCGGATCAATCGCTCAAGCATGGGCCATCGAAGCGGACCGATACGCCGAAATGGATGAGCTCGTCCCAGCTGCCTTCGCCGCCGGCCCGGCCCACGGCAGCGTGGCGTGGGCGAACGAACATTCCCAAGCACCCGATTTCCTAGGCAACGAATTCCTGCTGTGGTTGTGGTGGACGCTGGAGACACAGACCGACACGATCACGATCGCTGACGGGACGGAGGTGACCGTGATGCTGGCGAAAACGCTGACTCTCGAATGTCCGATTGGTGAATCCGGCAAGGAAACGATCACGGCTGAATCGCCCGTGAAGCTGCCCGAAGCGATGCAAGCGATCCAGCACGGCAAGCTGCCTCGTAAAACCGGCATGATTCTGGTCCGTGAGGGTCAGCAGTTTGACCTGACGCTGCAAGCGGAAACGTTTGGCATCAGCGGCGCCAAAATCATCCTCGACGAGGACGCCGAGTTCGATAACGACGACCGCATCGAAGCGGTGCGAACAATCTGTGATACCGTGGACGGTCTCTTTCACACCTTCTGCGATCGTCGCACGGGTGCAACCTGGTCAAAAGACCTCGCCGCCATCCAAGATTGGCTCGCCCCGGTCCAGCAACGCGCCGTGCAAGCAGCGTAGGGACGAGCGAAAAGAGTAGCTGAGGGCTCCACCGTCGGGATGATCGACCGCGGAGCCTTCGCCCTCAATTCAGGCTGTCATTTTCCGCGTCTCTCCCGTGCCGGTACGTCGAGGCAGCCCGGTACGTCGACGCAGCGCTGGGGAGCATTTTTCCTGGTCAGCGATGCATTTTCTTGACGTGCAGGCAGGCGCAGCCGCGCACGTCTGCGGCGACGGTATTCACACCGGACTGCGGGCGTTGCCGCCCGCATTGGCACTGGGAAATGATTCTCAGCGAGCCTCAAGTCGCTTCGTTTTAGACGCGGCGACGTTCTTTCAGGCGGACTGCCTTGCCGACGCGGTCGCGGAGGAAATACAGCTTCGCACGGCGGGTGACACCGCTGCGTTTGATTTCGATCTTGTCGATCCGTGGGCTGTGGACGGGGAACTTGCGCTCCACACCTTCGCCCGCGACGATGCGGCGAACCATGAACATCTCTTGCGATCCCTTGCCCGAGCGGCCGATCACAACGCCACTGAATACTTGAATGCGTTCTTTGGCGCCTTCGAGGATCTTGGTGTGCACGTCGACGGTATCGCCAATGTCAAACTTGGGGGTTTCTTCTTTCAGGTTGGCCTTGTTGACCATGTCCATGATGGCATTGCTCATGACGCTCTCGCTAATATGTTTTAGGGCTGGCTGGATCGGGAAAAGTTGAATGGGTGAAGCACCTGCCGATAAGTTTTCAATTTCTGCGACAACCGTGGCTAGTGCCAAAACGGCTCATTTTGTCGAAAAACGTATCGGCAAGTGCTTAGGACTCATCGAGCAAATCGCTGCGACGTGCCTTGGTTCGAATCATTGTCTGCTCAGCTCGCCAGGCGGCAATTGCCGCATGGTCACCGCTGAGCAAGACCTCGGGAACGAAGTGTCCTTCGAACTCTCGAGGCCGGGTATATTGTGGAAATTCAAGCAGCCGATTTCCGCGGCTGAACGAATCATCTCGATGGCTATTTTCATCACCGAGGACGCCGGGGATCAACCGAACGACGGCATCGATGATGGTCATGGCAGCGACTTCGCCCCCATTGAGGACGAAATCGCCAACGCTAATTTCTTCCGGCTCCAAGATGTCATGGACCCGTTGGTCAAATCCTTCGTATCGCCCACAGAGCAAAAGAATCCGCTCGCTGGTGGCGATATCCTCGGCCAAACGTTGATTGAATGGCTTGCCTTGCGGCGTGAGCAGGATTCTGCGGATGGGGGCATGGGGCACCCCGGCAGCAGCATCCGACTCGATCTCGCGAACGCAACTCACGGTCGGTTCGACTTGGATTAACATTCCTGGCCCGCCGCCGAACGGACGATCATCGACTTTGCGATGAGGTACGTTTTCGGCCCACTGTCGCAAATCATGACGTTGGATATCGACCAGCCCCCGGACAATCGCCTTATGCAATAAACTTTGCGTCAGGTAACCGTCAAAAATGGCGGGGAACAGGGTAACAACGTCAATCCTCACTAGGTTTTACTCGCCGGACAGCATACTTGGACGCGGATCACTCGGAAGCCGTGGCTTCGGAGGCGGCCGGCGACTCTTCAGCAGGTGTTTCCGCAGCGGGTGCGGGTTCTTCTGCCTTCGGAGCTTCCGCTTTGGGCTGCGGGGCGGCCGTCACGGGTGCGGGGGTGTAATCTTTGCGGCGTCCGAGACGCGCCAGTGCTTCACGTTGGGCGTCGAGGTGCGTGCCCTCGGTGCCGTATTTCTTGATCAACGTGGCGCACTTTTCGGTGGGCTGGGCACCGACACTGATCCAGTAATCGATACGGTCGCTCTTGAGTTGCACACGCGCATCGGTTTCGGGGCACATCGGGTCGTAATGGCCGAGTTCCTCGATCACACGACCATCACGGGGTTTACGTTGATCCATTGCACAAACACGAAAGAAAGGACGATGGGTACGTCCCATTTTTTTCATGCGAATTTTGACAGCCATCTCGGTCAGGTCTCCAAAAAGATAATTAGCGTTGGTTTTGGTTCGGTTGAGTAAAACGATTGGAAAGAGGTCGCCTTCAGCGGCCCCTCCGTTTCATCTTGCGTTTGAGTTTGTCACGTTCTTTGCGTTGTTGTTCCCGCTCGGCGGGCGACAGTCGCTTGCCAGTGGATTGTTTGAGTTTTGTGCCACCGAGCCCACCGCCCGCCATGGCCCCGCTCTGCAGTTGTCGCAGCATCGCCATCCGATCGCCGCCACCTTTGCCCGACATCATTTGCATGAGCGGTTTCATCGTGTCGAACTGCTTGATCAATTGAGTGATCGACGAGGAGGGCACCCCGGCTCCAGCAGCAATACGGGTTCGCCGGGCTGCATCGATAATTTTCGGGTTTTTGCGTTCGGCGGGGGTCATTGAACTGATCGCGCCGATGATCTGTTTCATCTGGCCGCCAGCTTCTTCGCTGTCCAGGGCCTCTTTGAACTGCGACATGCCCGGCATCAGGCCCATCATACGTCCCATCAGCCCCGGTTGGGCGATTTTCTGCATCATGTTCTTGAAATCGTCGAGCGAGAATTGGCCTGACGCCATTTTCTCTTCGAGCGATTCCCGTTCGCTCTCGTCGACGATCCGGTGGGCTTCGCGGGCAGCGGCAACCATGTCGCCCATCTGCAGGATGCGGCCTGCCATGCCTTCGGGGCGAAACGGTTCGAGGGCATCGAATCGCTCGCCGGTACCGATGAATTTGATCGGGACGCCGGTGACCTGTTTGACCGAGAGCAATGCACCGCCGCGGGCATCGCCATCGAGCTTGGTCATGATCACGCCGTCGAGCTCGAGGGCATCGTTGAATGCTCCGGCACTGTTGACGGCGTCTTGGCCCGTCATCCCGTCGACAACGAGATAGACTTGATCGGGGCCGACTTTTTTGTCGATTCGTTTGAGCTGATCCATCAACTCCGCGTCAATGGCGAGCCGGCCAGCGGTATCGAGGATCACGACTCGGTTGCCATCTCGCCGTGCTCGGGCGACGCCGTTCTGGCAGACCTTGACGGGGTCTTTGTGGTCGGTTTCGGCGTGAACGGGGACACCGAGTTGTTCCCCGATGACCTTGAGTTGCTCGATCGCGGCGGGGCGCTGGAGGTCGGCGGCGACGAGCAGCGGCGTGATATCCTGCTCGCGGAGCATCTGCGTCAATTTGCCGCAGGTCGTTGTTTTGCCACTTCCCTGAAGCCCGCAGAGCATCAAGATCGTCGGGCGGTCAGAACGCAGGTGCAGCGACGGGTCGACGGGGCCGAGTGTCGCGATCAGTTCCTCGTGAACGATCCGCACCAATTCTTCGTGCGGTCGGAGGCTGAGCAAGACCCGCTTGCCGAGTGCTTTTTCCGTCACATGGGCCATGAATTCCTTCACGACACTGTAGCTGACGTCCGATTCGAGCAGCGATTGTTCGACGATTTGTAAACCGTCGCGCATATTGCTCTCAGTCAGTTTGCCTTTACCAGACAAGCTTTTGAAAGCGGATTGCAGGCCTTCAGAGAGGGAATCGAACACGGGCGACGGGTACGCAAAGACGGCAAGAATAACGGAAAGCCCGACAGTTTACGCAGTGACAGGGGTTTTTGTAAATGGACAGCTGATATTTCTGGGAAATTACGGCCGTGACCAAACGTGTCCACCCGCCTGCGATCTTATCAACGTCGAGCTTACGGCATCCCACGGGGTGCAAAAGCCCGTTTTGATCTCCGATTCGCCACTTTCACGGAAGAACCCCCCATTATGGCCAAATATTACGTTCAGTGTGGACCCCGCAGCGTCGTCGTCGAAGCCATCGATAGCGAGGCGGCGGCCATGCATTTGATGGATCGGATCATGCAGGCCCACGCTTGGATCTACGATGATGCGGATTTGAGTGACCGGGACCGTCAAGCCCACCTCGCCATTGAAGCCCTGCTCACCCTGGCACCGGAAATTCACGTCAGTGAGCAGGGGGTGAACCGCACCGACGCGATTCCCTATGGCACGCCTGAGATTTTGCTGCTCTGGCATCAAACCATGTCCGGGCTCAGCCGATTGTTCCGTTCGGCTGGTTTGGCCCCCAAGACACTTCGCGACCGGACACTGCGCGAACTCACGGTCAGTTAGGCGGTGGAAAGCCCCGCCGGGGCCGAGGCGATTCCAGATCTGGGCATCGCCTCGGATCTGGGTATCGCCTCGGATCACGGAGCATGGGGACACGGAGCATGGGGGCATCCAGATCGTCCTCCAGCACAACACTGGCAAGCACTTTACTTTTTCGCTGGCAAGCACTTTTTCGAGCGGTATGGACGGGACCGTTGCCCCGTCCTCGAGGTCTTTCGCCTGATGCGGGCGATGAATGGCTCGCTCGGGACCGTGTTCCCCCGGTTGAGATGGCCCCCAGGTCGAAATGTTTCCCCCGCTAGAAAAACAACTCCCCGGCGATGCCCCGTGGGTATGATGGGTTTGCCCCATCGGGGACGTTTGCATTGCCGTACAGATACGGTTATTCAGTGTGGAATTGATGTTCGAACGCATCACGCACATTCCTGATTTTCTCGGCACCGCCATGGATGATCCCCCGCACGCTTCTCCTTCGCGGGTGCTGGTGATTGGTGGTGGCGTGGCCGGCTGCGGCGCGGCGATCCGATTCGCACATTTGGGAAACAGGGTGACATTGGCTGAGCGGGCGATGTTTCCGCGCGAGAAAATTTGTGGCTGCTGTCTCGGTGCTGCGGGCCTGCGGGCACTCGGCGCCATTGGTCTGGGGGAATCCGTCGGCGCGTTGGGCACGCCCACGAACCGTTTTACAGGTTATCTGCAAACTCGGCGTCGATCTGCAACGAGTACAGATGCACCGGGGTGTGCCAGCCAGATTCGATTGCCCATCGCGGCCGGCGTCGCGATCTCACGCAGTGTGCTGGATACGTTTTTAGCCGAGCAAGCCGTTCAGGCAGGAGTCCGGGTGCGGCAACCATGCGAGGCTCAGGTCGTTGCGACGGAGGGTGACCGCACGCACGTCCGGTGGCGCGAAGTGGGGGATCCTCACAACCGTGCGGACTGGCAGTTCACCGATGAATTTGATTTGGTCGTCGTAGCGACGGGGCTTAGTGGCGACTTTTCCGGGAGTCGTCCCAGCGGGACCGACATCGAGCAGCCGCGCCGCTGGCAATTGCCTTGGATCCACTCCCCCCACGGCCCGTTCGGCATCGCCGCTCATCTGCCTGGGGAGCATCCACTCGCCCGCGACTGGAATTTGGAAGCGGGAGAAATTCAGATGGTCTGCGGCGACGAGGGTTATGTTGGATTGGTTCGCTTGCCCGGTGGTGCGATCGACATCGCGGCGGCACTGCGATTGTCGAGTAAACAGGCTGGTCCGCAGGGGGCAACCCAACGCCTGGCCGGGCTGCTTCAGAGCCATCCCGATGCCACCGGCAGCCGGGGCGAGCGGATCAGCGAGTGGCTGGCAAATGACGCGCGACTGATGACGGCGCCACCCCTGCGTCGATCACGATCGCCCGGTCGCGATCGAGTCGTCGCGATCGGTGATTGCGCCGGGTATGTCGAGCCCATGACAGGCGAGGGCATGACGTGGGGGATCGAGAGCGGCTTGGCGGTCGCCGATCTGTGGGCCTGCCCCGATACTCGCGATGACTTTGCGAGCCACTGGCAGGCGAGATTGCGAGCACTCCAGCGAAAGCGGCGCATCCTTTGCGGGAGCGTGACTCGAGCGATGCGTTCGGCAGGGCTCCGGCAGGCGGCGCAGGTCGGTTTGGCCTATGCTCCCTGGTTGGCCGTGCCGATCACCCGTAGTCTGGCGGCGGGGCCACACTTCTCGTCCACCGCTCCGAGACTGCCGTGACATCCTTATCAGGTTCGATTGACTTCAACATGGCATCACTTTTATCGGTCGCGTCCGCAGTGCCACGCCATCAAGCCGATCGGCAGCTGTCGACGACTCAGGCCCAGCGAATGTCGTGTCGCACCGAGCGTGAAGCGAGTACGGTCGAAAAGTTGCATCGGCGTACGGGGGTCGACACCCGGGGTAGCGTGTTGCTCGACGAGCCCACCCCGGGGACGGTGACCCAATCGTTTTACGGTGCGATGAGCGTGGATGCCGATGGCCCCACCACCCGCACCCGGAATGACCGTTTCGCCGTGGAAGCACCCCGGTTGGCGATTGCCTCAGCGTCTCGGGCGATGCGGATCAGCGGCTGCCAGGCTGAGCAAATTACCCATTTAGTCACGGTCACCTGCACCGGATTCCGTGCCCCTGGAATCGATATTGATTTGATCGAGCAGCTCGGATTGCCGGCTACAACGCAGCGGATTCAGGTGGGGTTCATGGGCTGCCACGCGTTGATTAACGCTTTTCGTACCGCCCGGGGACTGGTGGCGGCCGAGCCCGCAGCCTGCGTGTTGATCGTCAGTGTGGAGCTGTGCTCTTTGCACTATCAATATGGCTACGATGCGCAGCGGATTGTTTCCGGCTCGCTGTTTGCCGACGGCGCTGCGGCGGCGATCGTGGCCGGCCACGATTTTTGCGGCCGACAGGGCGATGGTGAATCGGGCGATGGTGAATCGGATGCTGGTGCATTGGACGATGGTGCATTGGGTCAGGGCGCATCGGGCCCGCTCGCCATGGGCGAGATCGCCGCCACCGGATCCTGTTTGATTCCCGGCAGCCGCGACGCGATGAGCTGGTTGATCGGTGACCATGGATTCGAAATGACCCTGCAGCCGAGTGTGCCGAGATTGATCGAAGCGAATCTCGCCGGATATCTCGAGAGCTGGCTCGCCGAACAGGACTTGAACGTGGAATCAATCGGTGGCTGGGCGGTTCATCCTGGTGGCGTGCGAATCTTGGACGCGGTTGAAAATGCGCTCAGCCTGCCCACAGCGAAATTGAGTATTTCGCGTGACGTTCTGCGTCGACACGGCAACATGTCCTCGGCCACGCTCGGTTTCGTGTTGGAGGAATTTGTCCGCAGCGACGTTCCACGCCCCTGGGTGATGCTTGGGTTCGGCCCGGGTCTGGAGATTGAAGTGGCACTGATTCGTTAAAATTCCGCCCTGGCCTGGACGTGCTTTTGCTGGCAGATTGGTTAGACTGAGGGGGTTATTGGCCTCATATCTTGACTAAATGCCCTATGCTCAAGCAATTTTTTATCACTGCAACCGTTTTCGTGGTTGGATTCGTCCCAACGGGGGGCAATTTGTCGGCCGATCCGTCCGGAATTCGGCTCGACACAGAAATCGAGCAGGCTCGGGCCGCGTTAGATCCCAACCAACTGCCCAGTTTGGTGGATACCGAGGCGGGGGTTCTCGACGCGATGGCCCAATGCAAGGCATATCTGGACCGACGGGCGACCGAGGGCAATTCGGAGGCGTGGCTGAGATACCTGAAGTTGGAGACGCTGGCCGATGCGATTGAGAACGAAGAATCGATTGCTCAACGCGGTCACGCTGCGATGGAGTTGGAGTCGCGGCTGCGTGACGTCTACCCGGGTCTGGAGCTGGATTCAATGGTGTCGCTTCGCGGTGCGGTGCAGCGGTACATCGCGGCCCTGCGTTACTCCGATCCCGAGCGTGGCATCGCGTCAGTTCAAAAGCAGCTCGATGCACTGGCCGGAATCCTTTCATGGGAACGCGTTGCTGAGGCGGCCGGCGAGACGGAATCGCCCGCCGGACCGGATGGCGAGCCTGCGGAGCGGCAGGTGCGTGGATTGGACGATTTGTCCGCGGAGGAGGTCGCGCAGGTCGATCAGTTGCTCACTGGTCTGGCCGACGCCAACCAAGCGGCCGCTTTGATCCGTGGAATCCAGTCACACTACAACCACGACAACATTCGCGGCTGGATCGACGGGCAAGCTTTGATCGAAGCCATCTCGCGGCCCGTCAATGCCCCCAGTGCGGTCAATGACTGCATTCTCGGTACACGGATGATCGGCCAAGCGCGTGTCGATGGGAACGTGGCCGGGCAGCTCCTGCCCTCGGATGGCTACGTGCGTCTGCTGGTCCGGATGAATGGGATCTTCTCGACGACGGCGCGGGGTTATCACAAACCGGTCACACTGGATACGACGGGCAGCGGCCGAGTTTATGCGGCGCGGCAGATCGCGATCACCGAGCACGGGATCGTGCTGGGCGAGACGGTGTCGTCGGCCGAACTATCGACGCAGATCAATCGGATCAATCATCCGCTGCGAATTGTGCGGCGGATCGCCAGCAAACAGGCGGCCGAGCAACGCCCGCTCGCCGAGGCGATCTCGCGTGAGAAGCTGCGGGTTCAAGTCCACAATCAGTTTAACGCCCAGACCAGTGAGCTGGCGGCGAGGCCGTTTCCCGGCCTCGAAAGTACCGTCGAGCCATGGTTGGATCGTCTCGATTTTCCGGCCCTGGCGCGCACGATCGGTTCCACCTCTGATACGGTCTATGCCCGCGCCAACCTGCAACGCACGCACGGTTTGGCCGCTCCTGGCGAGCCGCCTGCGCTCGAGTCGCTGTGGTCGTCCGAAAACGGTGGCGTCCAGCGAGGTGATTATCTCGCCGCGGTACAGGTGCATCAGAGCATCGTCGATAACTCGATTTCCCAGCTACTCGCCGGACAAACTTTCACGCCGGATCGCATTCTCCAACTCGCTCAGACCCTCGACATTGAAGTGCCCAATCGCGGCTCCAGGGCTGTGTCGACCGGCACCGCCACCAGCCAAGACGGGGGCGGTGAAGCGACCGACGAGGATCAGGAGCAGGAAGATTATGAAGTCGACTTGGCGAGTTTTCGGCCCGTGTTTATGGAAGCCGACAACCAAGAATTACGCGTTGGGCTTCGCGGCACCCGCTTCGCCCAGGAAGGTCGGGAGCTCGAACGGACGCTCGAAGTTTCCGCGACGTATCGCCCCGTCCGCGGTGAGGATGGAGCGATCTGGCTCAGTCGCGAAGACGACGTGCGGCTGGCTTTCCCCGGCTCCCGGCGTTTGTCGATCAGTCAAACTGCGATCAAAACGAATATGCAGAAGAGTTTTAACAAACTGTTTCCCAAAGAGCTGCTGCACCGCGATTTGGCGTTTCCCGAAACGGCCCAGATACGCGCTCTGGCAGGGCGAGTCGTACGGATCTCAGCGATTGATTTAACCGATGGCTGGATTTCGATCGCCGTACGCTAGGAAGTCGTAGGCGAGGGGCGTGTTGATTTCATGAGCCGAGTCGCGTCAGCGGCCGGGTGGCTCGGGTTACCTCACGGCATTGGGTTCACGATTGACGGTCGAACTTCGATTCAGTCAACCGCCTGGTAGAGGCTGTCGTCTTAGGAGCACTCGCGGATACTCACGCAGCGCTGCCGAGCGACGACAATGTGGTCGAGCACAACGATACCGATCAATTTGCCCGCGTCGGTCAATCGCTCCGTGACGGCGTGATCCTCGCGACTGGGCGTGGGATCGCCCGACGGATGATTGTGGATCAGCAACACCGCCGCGGCGGCATCACGGATCGCTGGCCGGAACACCTCACGGGGGTGCACCAAGGATGCGTCGAGCGTGCCGACGGTGATCCGGTGCGAGCGGATCGGTTTGTGTTTGGTATCGAGCGTGACAATGTGGAACTCTTCCTGGACAGCGTCACCGGCGAGGTAGGCGAATTTCTCGGCGCAGTACTGGGTCGCTTCAATCGTCGATGTGATTTTGTGAATCTCGGCGGGGCGCTGCTGGCGGGATTCGGTGGCGCGGCGACCGATTTCGAGAGCGGCCATGATTTGACAATAGCTGGCCTTGGTGACCGCGGGCGTGATTTTGCGGAGTTCGGGCAAACCCGCCTCGCGGAGGCGATCGAGTTCATCGTGAAAGCGATTGGCGAGTTTTTGGCCGCCGGTCACCGCCGACTCGCCCACGATGCCGACGCGAATCAAGATGGCGAGCAAGTCGGCGTCGGAGAGGGACGCCGCACCGAGTCGCAGCAAACGCTCACGCGGGCGCTCCTGTTCGGGTGTCTGCTTGACTTGATCACCATGAATGCGACGATCAATCCATTGATCGACCGCCACCACCGGATCGCCGTCCGTCCACTCATAGAGAATTTCATCGTCTTCGCGGACCTTCGCCAACACGCCCGCCCGGACGACCTCGTTGACCGTGCGGGTGACGAACCCGGCGGTTTCCTCACCGACGAGTTCAGTCAACTCGCTGCGGCGAAACCGTCGCCGCTGGGCCAGCGGATAGAGTACGCTTTGATACCGTCTGCGTCGCAGTTCACTCATCGGCTCCCATCCATCATCGGTTTGAGTTGGTTGGATTGGATGTTACTTTTTAGAACAGGATCCCATGTCAAGCATCTTTAGCAAAATCATTGCCCGCGAAATCCCTGCCGATATCGTATACGAAGACGACGACTGTTTGGCGTTTCGCGACATTGCTCCCAAAGCACCCGTGCACGTGCTGGTGATTCCCAAACGCGAGATCGCGTCGCTCGCCGAGCTAACACCTGAGGACGAAGCCGTGATGGGGCGCTGCGTCGTCGCGGCCTCTCAAATCGCAGCGGCCGAAGGGCTCAGCGGCGGGTATCGGCTGATTGTCAACTGCGGTGACGACGGCGGCCAAGAAGTGCCTCACGTGCATTTTCATCTGCTCGGCGGCCGCAAAATGACCTGGCCACCGGGTTAAGGAACGAGCGGGGATTTACGGTCTGAAATGGTGGTCGAACGCTCCGCGGTCGACCATTCCGACCGCGGAGCGTTCGGCCACTTCGTTTCCGCTCGCCCCTAAGCCGCGATCGGTTGGCAATCCCGTGCGTTCGCACTGGAATCGTGATTTTCATGAGTCGCGGAGCGACGGCAGTGAGAGGTTATAATCGAAACAGAATATCGATTGACCGGATGATTTCGATACACCGCGGTTTGCGCAACGCCCATTTTCCTCACGAAACGATCCCAGAAATCAATTCATGTTGTTGTTCACCTTGGAAGGATTCACACCCGCGGCACTGTCCTGCTACGGTTCGTCTTGGAATCGCACCGAATCGATCGACGCGGTGGCCTCCATCGGCACGACGTGGGACCGCGCCGTCACCCCGGTAACCGATCCGTTGGCGCAGCTCGATCGCTGGCTCTCCAGCGGTCAGTTTCCAGCCCATCAAATGGTCGTTGTGACGGATGATGAACGGCTCGGCAAGCTGCCTTCGGCCGACGCGATCGGCGAGCTGATCGTGATCCCACAATCTGGCCGCGACGGTGTCGCTGACTCTTTGGAAGACACGACACTAGCGTCCCTGGTTGCGATCGCCGCAGAGCAGTTACCCGATAACCCTCACGTCTGGCTGCATAGTCGGTTCCTGACGCGACTGTGGGATGCTCCACGCGATCTGTTTCCAGTCGACCAGCTCGATGAATCGGATCTGGCACCGCTCGACGCGGCGGAGTCGCTCGAACTGGAAATGGAACGGCAGCACAGTGGCGAGATTGAGAAACCATCGGGTGTGTCTGCCATCCTGCCGGATTGGCAACCACCCAATTTTTTACGGCAAGCCAGCGACGATCCTGATCTTGTGATGGCGTGGATGCGCACCTATGGGTGCCAAATCCGGCTGGTCGATGCGTTGTTCGGGTTGCTGCATTCGGTCGTGGCGGACGCGGGCCACGATGCCATCGTGTTGGCGGGCACCAGCGGATTTTCGCTCGGGCAAAATGGCGCGATCGGACATCGTGCTGGGCCGCTGCGTTCGTGCCACTTGCACGTACCGTTGATGGCCGCGTCGCTGAGTGGGGGATCGAGCGAATGCGGGCTCTCGGGCACCGGCATCCGCGATCAAGATGTCACGTCGGCAGACGTTTTACCGGCGATCATCGCGGCGATGACGGAGGATCCAACGCGTTCACCACGCCACCCAGAGGTCTGGGCGGCGCGGCACGATCGCGACGATGAGAGTACGCACTCGAAAGTCGAATTGGTGACTAGCAATGGCCATCAGAATGTTGCGATCACCACGCCGGATTGGTTCTACGTGGCCGATGGCGTCCAGGCGGGCAGCGACGAAGCACGCGCAGGTGGGCAGAGCGACTCGCTCGGACATCTGTTCCTCAAACCGGACGATTTATGCGATGTCAACGATGTCGCTCGGCTGAAACTCGAAACCGCCACGCGACTATCTCAATCGCTCGTTCAGGTCATCCGCAGTTAAACGCCGCGTCACGTGATCGGCGATCAGCACCACGGCGGCGGCGATCAATGCGAGAGCAACCAGCACCATCAGATTACCATCATATTGATCCGGCGTGATGAAGGTGGTTTTTTGGAACTTGAGTTCGAGTTCCGCGGTCTCCGGTGTAACGGACTGCAACGGCCACAACCGGCCGACCGATCCAATCATCAGTCCGATCAATGTTGCCATGGTGACATCGCGATGATGGCCGAGCAGGTAGTTCAATAAGCGTGAAAAGGCTAGCAAGCCGAAGCCACAACCGGACGCGAAGACGGTCAATCGCAAAAGGAGCATCGGATCGATGTCGAGCTTGAAGAATTGTTTCACCATCCCAATCACGGGCTCGTAGACGCCCAACAGCAGGAGGATGAATGCACCGCTGATGCCGGGCAAAATCATTGCACAGATCGCGATCGACGCGCTGAGAAACAAATACAGCAGATGGATGTCACCGGTGGTGGCGGGGATTTTCGAGATCGCTAGGGCGATGGCGGTGCCGAGGCCCACGGCGACCAAGCGTCCCAGCGTCCAGCTCGAGACGTTCCGGCGGACCACCCACACGCTGGCGAGGACCAGGCCGAAGAACACGGCCATCGTTGCATTCATGCGGTGCAGTAGCAGCCAGTGCATGAGCCCGGCGAGGGCGCCGATCCCGATGACGATCCCCGCGGCCAACGCCATTAGAAAACGCAGGTCGAGTTTTTGTGAAAGGGCGCGGAACCGGCCGCCGGCGAGCAATTTGACCGCCTCCGTGTCGATGTGGCTGATCGCGGCGATCAATCGGTCATAGTGTCCGAGGATCAAAGCCACGGTCCCGCCGCTGACACCGGGAACGGTGTCGGCCGCCCCCATGCAGAACCCGCGAAACACGTTCAGGGCGTCGCCGGCGATCGTTCCCGTTTGGAGGTTCTGATCCGCAGGGATGCGGGAGCCCGAGCCAGCGACGGCGTCACAATCGTCAATTTCAGAGGTTTTCGTCACAGTTGGATTTGTCGGCATGAAGATACGTGGAAAATTTCAAGTTCCCGGGGTGGGCAGGTGAAGCGGCTAAGGTAGTTTCCTACATGCCGTTGGCAATGCCGCATCTCACTTCCACCTTTTGCAAAGACCCCACCGACGTGACCGAACTTCTACGTGTTCTCATTCTCGCCGTTGTCCAAGGGATCGCAGAGTTTCTGCCCATCAGCTCGTCCGGACACCTCGTCATTCTCAACGATTTGTTGGGTGGACTGGGGGAATCGGCGACTCTGGTGATCATTCTGCACGCTGGCACCCTCGGTTCGATTCTCGTTGTCTATTGGCGTCGGATCCTCGATTTACTGACGCGAGATCGCCGGGTGATTGGGCTGATGGTGGTCGGTACGCTGCCCGCCGTCGTGATCGGCTTGACGATCAAGAAAATGGTTCCTTGGCTGACCGAGTCGCCGTATATCGCTGCACCGATGTTGGTTTTGACGGGTGTGTTGTTGATCGGGCTGGGCAAGTTGCCAAAACTTGCGGGGAACTATACCCGATTGAGCTGGGGGGGCGCATTTCTAGTCGGATGTTTTCAAGCGGTCGCGATTCTGCCGGGGATCAGCCGCAGCGGTTCCACCATTTTTGCCGGACGATTGATGGGTCTGAGCAAGGAGGATTCCGTTACCTTTTCGTTTTTGTTAGCGATTCCGGCCATTTGCGGTGCCGTGACGCTCGCAATCAAAGACCTCATCGACGGTAGCGAAGCGGCAAGTGAACTGCCCATCGCGACCCTGCTGATCGGTGCTCTGGTGGCGTTCGTCGTCGGAATCGCCGCCCTGAAATGGCTGATCCGTTGGAGCCAAGAGGATCGTTTGCACTGGTTCGCCTACTGGTGCATTCCCGTCGGCATCGCGTTCACCCTGTATTATTGGGGCGGCTTCGGAAGCTAATCCCGCCCCATCTTCTGGCGTGTTCAAATGCGATTGCAAAATAGAGTGCCACTTATCCCGACAGGGGGCAAGGGATAGGATGCAAGGGAACTCGTGATCGAATTTCTCGCCCATGAAACCTTATGGCCAAGTCGCAACTTACTGAACGTCAACGGCACGTCTACGAGCTGATCCGCTCTCTGATTCAGGAACGCGGGTATGGGCCGACGGTTCGCGAGATCGGGGAACATTTTGGGATCAAGAGCCCCAACGGCGTGATGTGCCATTTGCGGGCATTGGAAAAAAAGGGCTTGATCACGCGGAAAGCGAACAAGTCGCGGGCGATTGAGTTGACCGGCGAGCACGCTCGCAGCACCACCGCATTGCCGCTCTTGGGCATCGTTTCGGAGCACTCGGCGCCCCTCGATCTCGATTCGGCCGACGTGATTGATATCGGGAAAACACTCGCGACAGGCGAGCGATTTGTGGTCCAGGTTTCCGGTGGTGGCTTTGCTCGGCGTGGGATTTTGGATGGGGATTATCTGATTGTCGAGCGGGACCGGGAATGTCGCGATGGCGACCTCGCGGTTTGCAAACTGGCCAGTGGCCTCGTCCTGCTGCGGGAGTGGGACGATCGCCAAATGGCCGCCGATGGGCTGCTCGGTGTGGTGGTTTCGATGGTCCGAGAGACGATTTCGCGACGGTAGCGACCTCTGATTCGACGCGTTTCATGACCTCGCTGCCGCTTCGGGGCACCGCCGCGACACGCCCCCCGTCCCGAGCTGGAAAACGCATTTGCTAGCAAAGATGGTCGTCGCTGACGTGAGAATTTTGCTTGCCACACGCCACGGGAGTCACCTAGACTGGGGGTGAACGGTTCGATTTCCCGCTGTTTGGGGATGCGATGTGAGTCAATTCAGTCATGCACGAGGCCCGCTGCAGAATACGGTCGTCGACATCCTGCTCGTGGTGGTGGCGCTGGGGTTTGTGCTAAGCCAACCGTTGGCGAAACGCCGCGACCCCCAGCCGACTTCGAACCAACCTCCTTCGCGGAGTCCGCTGGTCCAACTGAGCTTGAACGAGGCGACCGCCCATGAGCTCGGGTTGCTGCCCCAGATTGGCCCTAAGATGGCCGAACGCATCATCCACTTCCGAAATTCGCACTCCACCTTCGGCAGTTGGGCTGATTTTGAGAGCATTTCGGGCGTGGGGCCATCGACGATCCAGACGATTCGGCCTTACTGTGCGATTGCGCCCGTCCCGGTGGCCGAGGATCTAGTCAGCAATCATTGACCAACACGTTAGAGCGTTCTATCGTGCAGGGGTTGGAACATTAGGTGGGTAGAGAAGTCATTCTCTGAGCATCTCGTTGAATCGCGTGCCCATCGGGCCACGTTTTCTCGAGCGTGCGAGGGGCGTCGCCCATGCGGTTCAACAAGTACTTTCCCCCGCACAATTGTTACTGGACTAGTGAAATGGCGTTAGCCGAAGACAAGGTTCGCGAAGCCCTCAAAGAGGTGATCGACCCGGAATTGTACGTCAATATCGTTGATCTGGGATTGGTATATCTCGTCACCGTGGGCGACGAGAAAGAGGATGGCCGGCACGATGTGAACGTGGAAATGACGTTGACCAGCCCCATGTGTCCTGCTGGGCCGCAATTGGTGGCCGGGACGAAAGCCGCGGCGGAATCGCTCGCCGAAGTCGATATTTGCGAAGTCAAAGTGGTCATGGAGCCGGCGTGGTCGCCGGAGTGCATGACCGAGGAAGCCCGCGACCACTTGGGCATTTTTTAGCATGGCCGGTGTTCCCGCGTCGGGCGATACCGGCAGCCTGCTGCGACATTCCCTCGAGTTTCGTGTCGCCTACCAAGAAACCGATGGCCAGCGGCGGGTGCATCACGCCAACTACCTGAACTATTTCGAGCGTGGGCGCGTCGAAATGCTCCGCAGCATCGGTCACGATTATAAGGCGATCGAGGACAGTGGCCGCATGCTGGTGGTGACGGAGATGAATGTTCGGTACCACGCAGCAGCAGACTTTGACGATCTCTTAACGGTTACCACCGATGTGCTCGAGGTCAGGAAGGTTCGCATGCGGCATCGCTATCGGATTTACCGCGGCGAGACCTTGCTGGTCGAGGCAGACTCCGTGATCGCGTGCTTAGATCGCAATGGAAGACCCGCGAAACTGCCGGATTTAAGTCCTACCGGGTCGCAGTCGTGAGCCGAGTGCCGCACGGCACCAGGCGACACCGCCGGCCCGGTCGGCGACGCGTCGGGGCTCACTCCATCGCGCCCCCGCAGGCGGCACATCGGTTACGTCGAACCGTGAATGATCGGCATGGATCAGCGAATGGTCGGCGTCGCTCAGCGAATGATCGCGTCGATCAGTGAATCGACCTGCTCAGTCGTGTGCGCCGCAGACAAGGACAACCTTAGCCGCGCCGTGCCTTCGGGGACGGTCGGTGGCCGGATCGCAGGCACGAAGAAACCTTGCTCGCGAAGTCGTTCGCTCAGTGCGACGGCGCGCCTGTCGCTGCCCACGATCAAGGGTACGATTGGAATGCCCGACTCGAGTTCGCTCAGTGCCGCCGGGGAGCCCACCGCGGTGTCGAATTTGGTCTCGCGCTGGAGACGTCCGCGAGCGTGTCGAGCGAGCGACGCGAGGTGTTCTCGCCGATCGGTCCATTGCCCCATCTGCTCGATCACGTGGCACGCCCTCGCCGCCGTGACGGGCGCCAATGCGGTGCTATAGATGAGTGTGCGGCAAAATTGAATTAGATAATCGATCACCACGCGCGGACCGGCAACGAATCCACCCTGATGGCCGACCGCTTTGCTGAGCGTGCCGATCCGGATGGGGATCCGGCCCTGCAGCCCCAGGGCTTCGCACAGACCGCTGCCACGCGCACCGAGCACACCCGTTCCATGCGCTTCGTCGACGAGCACGTTTGCTTGGTATCGCTCGGCAATATCGACCAATTCTCGCAGCGGCGCAACATCGCCGTCCATGCTGAAGACGCCATCCGTGACGATCCAGACGTGTTCGAATTGGCTGCGTCTTTGCGAGAGCACGTCACGGACAAACGCGGTGTCGCGATGCGGGTAAACGACCCGCTGCGCCGGGGACGATCGGCAACCGTCGATCAGCGACGCATGGTTCAACTCATCGCTGAGAATCAGGTCGTGGGGACGACAAAGCGTTGCCACAGAGCCACTGCAAGCGGCATAGCCCGAGGGAAACACCACCGCCGCCTCGCTGTCTTCGGCATGGGAAATCGAATTGGCCAGTCGTTCGTGCTGCGGCGTCCAACCGCAAACCAATGGACTCGCCGTGGCGCCACCTGAGATTTCGCCACGGATGCTGGCGCCGGATGCCACCAACGCGTCGGCGACGACACCGAGATAGTCGTTGCCGCCAAAATTCAGGAGCCGCTGGCCGCCTTCATGGACGAGGAACGGTCCCTCGACGTGAGCGGGCCGAAGGCGTCGGCGACGGCCCAGCGCCGACATCTGTTCGAGTGAGGCGGCAAACTCTAGCAGTGGATCCCCGGGCACGCGGGTCACTCTCCGTCTTTTTTGCTGTAGTCATCGAGGCGTCGATACAGCGTGCGCGGTCCGATTTTCAGCATTTTGGCGGCTTGCTCGCGATTGTCGCCCGCCAGTTTGAGTGTTTCCTCGATCGCCCAGCGTTCGATCGTCGCGAGCGGTTGGCCGATCAATGCGGACGGGCCTGTCGGCAATCCCACCATGTCCTGCGCCTCGTCGTCACTGGCGATGTCGTCATCCATCAATTCCGGCGGCAGGTCGTCGTCACCGAGTGACCCGTCGGTGTCCAGGACCACCATCGTTTCAACAAAGTTCCGCAGTTGGCGGATATTGCCAGGCCAGTCATACGCGTAGAACTTCTTCGTGACCGACGGTGTAAAACGAGCGGTTGGCTTGCCATGACGGCGTAAGAACATTTTACGAAAATGGTCCATCAGTGGGATCACGTCATCGCGTCGATCTCGCAGCGGGGGCAGTTCGATGGTGACCACTTTCAATCGAAAATAGAGATCGTTCCGGAATGTCCCCGCTTCGATCATCTCTTCGAGGGGGCGATTGGTCGCTGAGATCAACCGCACGTTGACTTTGATCGTTTTGTTGCCGCCGACGCGTGTGATCTGGTTTTCCTCGAGTACGCGCAGCAACTTGATTTGCGTGCTCATCGGCATATCGCCGACTTCATCGAGGAATAGCGTGCCGCCATTGGCGTATTCGAATGCCCCCTCGCGATCGGACACCGCATCGGTGAAGGAGCCTTTGACATGCCCGAACAGTTCGCTCTCGACGAGACTTTCGGAGACCGCACGGGTGTTCAACGCGACAATTCGCTTGTTGCGCCGCGGGCTGTTTTGGTGGATGGCTTGGGCCACCATCTCTTTGCCGGTGCCGCTCTCGCCGGTAATCAGCACGGTCGCGTCGGTGGCCGCGATGCGTTTCAGGCGATCGATGACCGTCTGCATTTTCTGGCTGGTGTAAATAATCCCCTCGAACCCGAAGCGTTCGTCGAGTCGCTGCATCAGCTCGGTATTCTGGCGTCGTAGGGCGACCTTTTCGGCGGCCTTTTCGGCGATCGCCCGCAGTCCCGAGGGGGTGATGGGTTTCTCGAGAAAGCTAAACGCGCCCTTCTTCATCGCTTCGACAGCGATCGGAACGGTGGCGTGGCCGGTCACCATCACGACTTCGCAGTCCGGCAGTCGTTCGCGGGCGAGTTTGAGGATTTTCATGCCGTCGATATCGTTCATGACCATGTCGGTGATCACGATATCGAAGGTGTCGCGTTGGATCCAATCTGCGGCTTGGGGGCCGCTCGTGGCGACTTCGCAGCGGTAACCCACCTTTTCGAGGCTCTCGGTCATCGCACGGGCATGGGCCGCTTCGTTGTCGACGACGAGGACTCGAAAGTCACCACGGTCCAGCGCGGGCGGGGCATCGGTTTCCGGATTCATCGAGCTACCAAGACGTCGTGCGAAAGAAAGGCGGACAGCGGAGAACTGCCGAAAAACTTAACGCGCGATGCCAAAAACGCCTAGGGTTCATGCCCGTTTGAAGTGATCCCCCCACCGTCTGGCGACGGTAAGCACATGCGCATCAGTCCAGGGACAGAACCCCGGGATTAGCCATCGGCTAATTCCATACGAAAACTTCTGCACAGGTGCTTCGTTAACTAAAAACGCCGTTCTACTTTTTCAATTCAGGTTTGATTTTGTCGCGGAAGTTGTAATTGAACTTGCGAACCTTCTCGACGACGACGCGTTGGCAGTAGGCGGCATAGGGATTGCGCCGGAAGTAGTCTTGGTGATACTCCTCTGCGGTATAGAATTTGGTAGCCGGTTCGAGAGTCGTCACGATTGGGTTGCGAAACCCGCCATGCTCGTTGAGTTCTTTGATGTAGTCGGCAGCAATCTTTTTCTGTTCGTCATTTTCGAAGAAAATCGCACTGCGGTACTGGGTCCCCTCGTCGACGCCTTGGCGATTGAGTGTGGTGGGGTCGTGGGTCTTGAAAAAGACCTTGAGGATCTCTTGGTACGATGTTTTGCTGGGGTCATAAAAGATCTGAGCCGCCTCGGCGTGCCCCGTCTGCCCCGTGCAGACTTCCTGGTAGGTGGGGTTGGGACGCGAGCCGCCAATGTAGCCAGAGACCACATCGGTAATGCCATCCATGCGTTCATAGACCGCTTCGGTACACCAGAAGCACCCGCCCGCTAGGATCGCGACAGCTTCCTTGGGTTCCTCTGTGGCGGCGGGCGGTTTGGCTGTCGTGTCTTCGCCGCGGGCGTGGGGAGTCAGCGGGGAAGCAAAGATCGTGGCCATCAGAATCGCCAGCGTCGTCAGGATGGGACGTGCGGGCGACATAGATTTGGGCGAGCGTGAGCGGCGGGGCATCAGGGGACTCCAATCGGGCAGACCGGTTGTTTGGGACTTCGGGTGGGCTATTTTACGCGGCGGCTACCCTATCGGATCGAATTGGCTGATCGGATTTTGGATTTTTGCCGGTTTTTATTAATTTATTTGCCACGTGCCCCCCGATTTTCGACATGTCTGACGACTATTTTGATCTTCATCACACGGTTTCCGCGGATGAGGTCGATGCCCAGTCCCATGTGCACAACCTGCGATATTTGCAGTGGACACTATGGGCGGCGCGCGATCACAACGCGGCCGCGGGCTGGGATGCCGCCGCGGCGCTGGCGCAGGGTTTCGGGTGGGTGGTCCGCGATCATCAAATCACCTATCGCGCCGCCGCGTTCGGTGGCGACGAGATCATTGTCCGCACTTGGCTCAGCGATCTTCACCGCTACGCTTGTACGCGGAGCTATCTGGTCTGCCGCCCTGCGGACCAGAAATTATTGTGCCGCGTGAGTACCCGGTGGGTATTCGTGGATCTGAAGAAACACCGCGCCCTCGAAGTCCCCGCCGAAGCGGCGGCGGCCGCGTTGATCCGCTCATCACCACCGCCCTTGCCGTGGGCGAGCGGCCTGTAGGTGCGGGGAAAGTCTTGGAAACCCTTGCGGACAGACAACGAAACGTCGCGCGACCTCCTGTCCTACTTTGTTGAGTGAATGCCTGATGAGCCCGTTCTATCTTCTGGTTTACCTGCGCGTCATTGGCGGTGCGGCGTTGTTCGCTTTTGGGGCGGCATTGATGCCGAGCGGCTGGATCGCGGAGATCTCGCGGTGGCTGGGGGTGGTCCCGTTCCCAGACTCGCCGCTGACGTTTTACCTGGCTCGTAATCTGTCTCTGGTTTATGGCTACGTGGGCGTGTTCGTGCTCGTCATGTCGGCAGATCTGCCGCGATATCGACCCTTGGTTCGATGGGCTGCATTCGGCACGATGTCGTTCGGGGTGTTGCAGTTCATTGTCGACTCGATGGCGGGGTTGCCTGCGTGGTGGATCTATGGTGAGAGCGGCTGGACGTTTTTGGGTGGCGTGCTGATGGCGTGGCTCGACGCCCGGACTTCAAAGGAAGCCGTTTCTTGAGTATTTTCTGCGCTGCCTCCTTTTTCAATTTCCGCGTACGAAAATCATCGAATCCATGCAACGCTCACTGATTCTGCTTAAACCCGATTGTGTCCAACGCCGTTTGATCGGCGAAGTCTTGTCCCGTTTTGAGGCCAAAGGACTGCAGATTGTCGGTTTGAAGATGCTGCAAGTCACTCCTGAATTGTCACGCAAGCACTACGCCGAACACGTCGAGAAGCCGTTTTATCAATCGCTCGAAGACTTCATCACGTCGGCCCCGGTTGTGGCCATCGCACTCGAAGGGCTCGAAGCGATCGGTGTCGTGCGGGAAATGCTCGGCGCCACCAATGGTCTCAAGGCCGCCCCAGGCACGCTGCGAGGCGATTTCAGTAGCAGTCGCCAGATGAACCTCGTCCACGCGAGTGACTCGGAAGCCTCGGCGGAACGGGAACTCGGGCTGTACTTCCGCAGCGAAGAACTTTGCGATTATTCGCTCTGCCTGACCGGATTCATGCGCACCGACGACGAGTGAGCTGAGACGCGTCCGCAGCCGAACCTCTTCTGAGCGAGCGGCCGGAGGGCCCCGCGATGGGCTGTTAAGTCATCGCGATTAAGGCGTGTTGGGACGACGCGAGTTTTCTTTCGCCCATGTTGGGCTGCTCAAAACAGGTGGTTGGGTCACTATTCCAGTGGCGTCGCGTTTAGGGACGGAACTGGAATAGTGACCCAATCCGCCACACGAGGCCGTCGGTTAGCGAGTCGCTTTCCGCAGGTCAGCGAGTCGCTACTGGCAGGTCAGCGAGACGCTACCGGACGGCGAATCGCTCAGCGGCAGAGCCCTCTCTCCCGAAGGGGGGGCCTTCTCTTCGCCCGGCCACCGGCAAATTTCGGCAGCGTCTTCGACGTGAAAAAAGGGATGGATCGCTGCGTTTCCTGCCGTTTCGAAATTTCTGTCGCATCGCCTCTGAACAGACGTCGCCGCAGGCGTTAGGTTGGAATGCTCTAACGATCTGAACCGGCCGCGGTGAGCGACCGCGAGAGCCAAAAGGACTTCTGCCATGAACGCCATCATTCCCGCTGCTGCATCCGATTTGGCCGCCGATGGGACGATCAAACCGACCCGTCCATTTGTTCACCTGCACTGCCACAGCCACTACAGCCTGCTCGACGGAGCCGGCGACATTGGCAAGTTGGTCACGCGGGCGGTCGATCATGGGATGAATTCGCTGGCACTGACCGATCACGGCAACCTGCACGGGGCGCTCGAGTTCTACCGTAAAGCCAAGGATGCGGGCATCAATCCGATCATTGGATATGAAGCCTACATCGCCCCGGGCAGCCGGTTCGACAAAGGTGGCGCCAGCAGCAGCAAGGCGGCCAGTTATCACTTGACCTTGCTCGCCCAGAACCGCACCGGTTTTCGCAACCTGATCAAACTGGCCTCGGCGGCGTCGCTCGAAGGGTTTTACTTCAAACCGCGAATCGACAAAGAGATTCTCGAAAAGCACAGTGAGGGCATTATCTGTCTGTCAGGGTGCGTCAGCAGCGAGTTCAGCCGCGCGATCCTCAAAGGCATCGCCACGGAAGAGCACGAGCGGGAAGCCAAAAAGATTGCCGGTTGGTTCCACAACGTTTTCGATGATCGCTACTTCATCGAGATCATGAACAACGACGTCGAGATCCAGCGGCAACAACTCGAGGGCGCTGTCACGATCGCGAATCAAATGGGCATACCGCTGGTCGCGACCAGCGATTGTCACTACGTCGATCCCGATGACGCCGAAGCACAAGACATCATGTTGTGCATCAATACGGGGCGGTTCCGTACCGACCAAACGCGGATGAAGATGGAGAACGACCAGTTCTTCTTGCGCAGTCCCGAGCAGATGTACGAGAAGTTCCCCGGCCTCGATGATGCGGTCGCGCGCAGTCAACAGATCGCCGACACGGTCGATATCGAGATCGAATTCAATAAGTACTTCTTTCCCGGTTTTGAGTGTCCCGACGAGAAGACGCCCCTGCAGTACCTTCGTGACCTCTGCGAACAGGGGCTTATGGAGCGCTACGAGGGCGATGATGAACGCATCGTAGATGGCAAGTTATCCGACGAGGTGATGGCGCGTTTGGACCGCGAACTTGGCGTGATCGACGTTCTCGGTTACCCGACGTATTTCTTGATTGTGTGGGATTTCGTCAATCACGCCCGCAGCGTTGGCATCTCGGCCACGGCCCGGGGTAGCGGTGTGGGTGCGATCGTGTGCTACGCCCTGTACATGTCGCACGTTTGTCCACTGCGCTATGACTTGCTGTTCGAACGGTTTCTCGACGAGAGCCGCACCGAGCCGCCGGATATCGATATCGACTTTGAAAAAGAACGTCGCATCGAGGTCATCGACTACGTCAAGCAGCGATACGGGCACGAGATGGTGTGCCAGATCGGGACGTTCGGGACGCTGGCGGCCAAGGCGGCGATCAAGGACACCGGCCGCGCTCTCGGGATCCCACTCTCGCGAGTCAATCAGATCACCGAGATGGTGCCTGATGAGCTGAAGATCACGATCAAAAAGGCGCTCGACAAGAGTGCGGACTTGAAGATGGCCTACGATGGCGATCCCGAGATCCGCGAGCTGCTCAATCTGGCGATGAAAATCGAGGGTTTGGCGCGCAACGTGGGCACGCATGCCGCCGCCGTCGTGATCGCCGACAAACCGCTGACCGAATACGTGCCGCTCGGCCGCGTTCCCGGCAAACAGGACGTGATCACGCAGTGGGCGATGGTCGACGTGGAAGCCTCCGGGCTGCTGAAGATGGACTTCCTGGGCCTGAGAAACCTGACCATCCTCAGCCGCACGGTGAAGCTCGTCGAGCAGACAACCGGCCAAACAATCGATCCGCTGAAGTTCCCACTCGATGACAAGCCCAGCTACGCGCTCCTGCAGCGGGGCGAGACCAAGGGCGTGTTCCAGCTCGAATCGGGCGGTATTCGCGATCTGCTGCAGCGGATGAAGCCGGACACGTTCAACGACATCATCGCGACCGCGGCACTCTATCGCCCCGGGCCGCTCGAGGGCGGGATGGTCGACGATTACGTCAACATTAAACACGGTCGGCAGCAACCCGAATACAAACACCCCGTGCTCAAGGAGATCCTGGAAGAGACCAACTCGATCATGGTCTACCAAGAGCAGGTGATGCGGATTCTCAACCGTCTCGGTGACGTGCCGCTCGCCAAAGCATACACGTGTATTAAGGCGATTTCGAAAAAGAAACAGTCCTTGATCGACGCCAACCACGACGTCTTCATCGTCGGTAGCGTTAAGAATGGCTTGGCCGAAAAAGACGCCGAAGACATTTGGAATCTCATCGTTAAATTCGCAGGCTATGGTTTTAACAAGAGCCACAGTACCGCGTACGCACTCGTCGCCTATCAGACCGCGTACCTCAAAGCTCACTATCCAACCGAGTTCATGGCCGCGTTGTTATCGAGTGATATCTCGGGGCGGAACTTCAAACGCAAGGATGCGCTCGTCGAGCATATGGAGGACTGCGATCGGATGCAGATCGAAGTCATCCCGCCGGACGTGAATACCTCCGCCGCTGACTTCAGCGTGGCCGATGACAAGATCCCCTTCGCCCTCTCGGCGATCAAAGCATGTGGTGGATCAACCGCAGTTTCGATCGAAAACGAACGCGCCAAGAACGGACCGTTTCGCGATATCTTCGATTTCTGTGAACGCGTTGATCCCCACGACTGCAACCGCAGCGCGATCGAGACGTTGATCAAAGCCGGTGCGATGGACAGCTTTGGTGCCAAACGGAGCCAGCTCGCGGCCGTTGTCGAACGGGCGCTGCAAGCCGGTGCGGCCGTGCAAGCGGACAAGAAGCACGGCCAGGCGAGTTTGTTCGGCGCGTTCGATGAGGAAGAGGAATCATCCGACAGCGAAAAGTCGGCGGGCGTGCCGCTACCCGATATCGAAGAGTGGCCCGATCGCGAAAAACTCCTCGCCGAGAAGGAGGTGCTCGGGTTCTATCTGCACAGTCACCCGCTGGCGGAGTTCGAGCCGAAGCTCGCAACGTTCCGCACGCATACCACCGAAGCGCTGGCCCAGTGTGGTGATCGCGACGAGGTGATTCTGGGCGGCATGCTCAGCTCAATCAAACTTGCCCACACCAAGAACCCCAAACCGGGCCAACCCAGTAAATACGCTAACTTCGATCTCGAAGATATGCAGGGCAATGTTCGGTGCATCCTCTGGCCACGCGGGTTTGCCGTTTGTGGTGAGCGGGTCCAGCCCGATGCGGTCGTCCTGCTCAAAGGGAAAGTCGACCGGCGAGGTGGCGGTGACGAAGTCAACCTGATCGTCGACGAGATCACACCACTCGATGAACTCGACAACAAGTTCACCCACGGCATGCGAATCCGGCTCGACGAAGCCGACCACGATGAGACAACCGTCTCGAAAGTCCGTGAGATCGTGCGCGGCTATCCGGGATCGAAGGAACTGCATCTTTCGATGGCGTTGCAAGAAGGCGAGACAGTGCATTTCCGCGCTGATAAATTCAAAGTCGACATCTCACCCCAGCTCCGCGAGCGACTCGACGACCTCCTCGGCAACGGCCACTACAAACTCCTGATGAGCAAACCGCAGCGATAGGGAGTGAGCGATCTTGGACCCCATCCGGGGTCCGCTGCCGTTCCCGATTTCGGTTACCGGAGGTGCGCTGCGTTGCAGCGACCTCCGGCTATTGTCTGAAAACCGCTTCGCGGTGGGAGCGACTTGAGTGTCCGCTCCGCTCGATACGGCTGGGATCGTGTCGTCTATCCCGGAGGGATATCTGAGACAATAGCCGGTGGTAAGCGCAGCGCCACCACCGGATAATGAACAGAGAAACTCGTCCGGATCCCGGAGGGATCAAAGATCATCCCACTCCCTGAGTTAGAGCGATGTCCACATTCCACAGCATCAATCTCCATATTACGTTTGCGACCAAGCATCGCACGCCCTGGATCAAAAGCGAATGGATCGGGCGACTGCACGAATACCTTGGCGGCATCGTACGACAACTTGATGCGAAGCCGTTGAAAATCGGCGGAGTGGAGGACCACGTCCACCTGCTGATCGGTATGAAGCCAGTTCATCCACTGTCTGACTTCATGCGTGAGCTGAAAAGATCCTCCAGCAAATGGGTTCACGAGACAATCCTCTATCCGCCCTTCCAATGGCAAGAAGGTTATGCTGCGTTTTCAGTCAGCCCACCGAGTTGCTCGGTCGTAGCACGCTATATCGCCAACCAACGCGAGCACCATCGGAAGCGATCGTTTCGCGAAGAGTTAATCTCGATGCTCGACGAGGCTGGTGTTCAGTACGACTCCAAATATTTGGAGTAAGCGGTCTTGGACCCCATCCGGGGTCCGCTTTCATTCCCGATTTCGGTTACCGGAGGTGCGCTGCGTTGCAGCGACCTCCGGCTATTGTCTGAAACCGCTTCGCGGTGGGAGCGACTTGAGTGTCCGCTCCGCTCGATACGGTCGGGTTCGTGTCGTCTATCCCGGAGGGATATCTGAGACAATAGCCGGTGGTAAGCGCAGCGCCACCACCGGATAATGAATAGAGAACTTCGTCCGGATCCCGGAGGGATCAAAGATCATCCCACTCCTGGGTTAGAGCGATGTCCACATTCCACAGCATCAATCTCCATATTACGTTTGCGACTAAGCATCGCACGCCCTGGATCAAAAGCGAATGGATCGGGCGACTGCACGAATACCTTGGCGGCATCGTACGACAACTTGATGCGAAGCCGTTGAAAATCGGCGGAGTGGAAGACCACGTCCACCTGCTGATCGGTATGAAGCCAGTTCATCCACTGTCTGACTTCATGCGTGAGCTGAAAAGATCCTCCAGCAAATGGGTTCACGAGACAATCCTCTATCCGCCCTTCCAATGGCAAGAAGGTTATGCTGCGTTTTCAGTCAGCCCACCGAGTTGCTCGGTCGTAGCACGCTATATCGCCAACCAATGCGAGCACCATCGGAAGCGATCGTTTCGCGAAGAGTTAATCTCGATGCTCGACGAGGCTGGTGTTCAGTACGACCCCCAATATTTGGAGTGAGCGGTCTTGGACCCCATCCGGGGTCCACTGCCGTTTTCGATTTTGGTTACCGGAGGTGCGCTGCGTTGCAGCGACCTCCGGCTATTGTCTGAAAACCGCTTCGCGGTGGGAGCTAAGCGGGTGAGCGGCGTAGCTCGTGACAGAGCGATGAGGGTGCGCGATTTGTTCGATACGGCTGGGATCGTGTCGTCTATCCCGGAGGGATTCCCGAGACAATAGCCGGTGGTAAGCGCAGCGCCACCACCGGCTATTGTACAATGCGCCGCAAGGAAGGTATGCGGCCGAACTCGTCTATTCGAGAGCCACCCCGGGATGGAACGGTCGCCGAGGTTTCAAACGACGATTCCAAGTCGACGTTGAAACTTTCCAAAACAGGTCGTTGGTGCCGATATCTCAACGTCCCGATTGGAGACGTGAAACTAACGGGGAATCTCACGCCGCGACGGTATACGTGCAGCGAGTCGTCAACGGCGGCGTGATGGATTTAAACGCGATCGTCTTGACGCTGAAACTCTCGGATTTCCAAACGCGACGACGAAAGTGTTAGAATCGTTCCCCGAAGGATTCGGCATGATCGCCCACGTGCTATTAAATACCTGATAGCTGACGGATAATTTACATCACTCAAGGACCCTGAAATGCAATTCAAGCCCGGCGTGAGGTTATCGAAGCCTCTATTCATGATTGTTTGCTTACTCTTCGAATTCTCGGGAGGTTGGTCAGCATCAGCGGCTGAACCGTTCGAATTCCAGGACGATGACGTTGTTGCCGTTTACGGCAATGGTCTGGCTGACCGGATGCAGCATGATCCCTGGGTTGAGACGGTATTGCAACGCAACCTGAAAGGCTTGAACGTCAGCTTTCGAAACATGAGTTTCTCGGGTGACATGGTCAACAAAAAGCCACGTAGCCAAGGGTTCACCAACGACGTCGAGTATCTGCAGCATGTGGCACCAGATGTCGTGTTTCTGTTCTACGGTTACAACGAATCCTATGCTGGACCGGACCAGGCCGATGCCTATCAAGCCGAGTTAATGAAATTGGTCGAGCAATATCGGAAAGTACGGCAGGACGAGGGCGTTGATGTCCGGTTTGTCCTGTTCAGTCCGATCGCATTTGAAAACACGGGAGACCGAAACCTTCCCGACGGCACGGAACAAAACATCAGTTTGGCCGCGTACACCGAGGCCACCCGACGAGCCGCTGCCGAGACGAACTCGACGTTCGTGGATCTGTTTTCGCCGACGCTCCAGTTATTTCAATCCAGTGCAGAGCGGTACACGATCAATGGCATTCACCTGGCGGCCAATGGCTACCGTGAGCTCGCGGAGATTATCTCGCAGTCACTGCTCGGAGAGCCCGCAGCGCCGGACGACTCGGTTGCCGATCTCTATGCGGCGGTCAAGGACAAGAACTGGTACTGGCACAACCGCTATCGCGCGACCGACGGCAACGACGTCTGGGGCAGCCGCTCGGTGCTCAGCTTTGTCGACGGCCAAACCAACGCAGACGTGCTCAAGCACGAATTGGTGATGCTCGACGTGATGTCGGCCAACCGTGACCAAGTGATTTGGGCTGCCGCCGAGGGGCGAAAGATTGAGCCCGATGACAGCAATGTTCCGCCACCGGTCGAAGTGATCTCGAATATTGGTGGAGGCAGCAAAAGCTCCAATGCGATGAAAGAAGGAGACGTTGAATATCTCAGTCCCGAGGAGAGCCTTGCCAAACTGAAAGTCCCTGAAGGATATGAAGTCAATGTCTTCGCGTCGGAAGCCCAGTTCCCCGATCTGGCGAACCCGGTGCAGATGCAGGTCGATGCCAAAGGCCGACTGTGGGTATCGTGCTGGAACACGTACCCAAAGTGGGAACCATTGAAGGAAATGAACGACAGCCTGATGATCTTGGAGGACACCGATGGGGATGGGCAAGCTGACACTCGCAAAATCTTTGCTCACGTTCACAATCCGCTGGGTTTTGAGTTCTGGGGCGGTGGCGTGATTGTCACTTCCGGGCCTGATTTGTTGTTCCTCAAAGACACCGATGGCGATGACGTCGCCGACGTGCGGTACCCCATTTTGCAAGGTCTCGGAACCGCCGACACACACCATGCTGCCAACAATTTGATCTATGGCCCCGACGGTGGCATTTACTGGCAGAGTGGCATTTTCCTGGTCCATAACCATGAAACCCCGTGGAAACAGAACCTGAATATTGGGTCGTCGGGGATGTATCGTTTCGATCCGCGGACCTTTGCGATCTCGCCACACGCCGAGAATAGGCCCAATCCGCATGGAACCAGCTTCGACCGCTGGGGCTATTGCTACGCCAACGATGGCACGGGCGGGCGATCGTACCAGGTGCGACCCGAGGGGAAGGGATTCAAAATGTTTGAATTGCTGACAAAGGAATTCCGGCCTGTCGCCGCCGACGCCATCATTTCGTCCGATCACCTCCCTGAAGATGTGCAACAGGATTTCTTGATCTGCAATACGATCGGCTTCTTGGGCGTCAAACAGTACGATCTCGATCGCGATGGCGACGGTGCGAAGCGAAAGCTCGGCGAAGTCTGGGGAACACCGGTCAAGGCCTTGATCGACAGCGAAGATCGGAATTTCCGACCGACCGACGCGGTCATCGGTGAAGATGGGGCGTTATACGTGTCGGATTGGCAAAATGCGATTATTGGCCACATGCAACACAACATTCGGGACCCGAACCGCGACCATCAACACGGACGCATTTTTCGTCTGACCTCAAAAGGCCGAGAATTGCAAAAGCCCGTCCAAATTCATGATCAGCCCATTGAGGTGTTGCTAGAGAACCTCAAACATCCCGTCGATGGTGTTCGGCATCGCAGTCGTGTCGAACTGAGTGCCCGAGATTCTCAGGCGGTGATCGATGCAACGACCAAGTGGATGGCGAACTTCGACCCGAACGACGAGCTCGAAGCGCACTACCTTCTCGAAGCACTCTGGATGCACCAACAGCATAACTTTAAGAACGAGGAACTGCTCACCAAGCTATTGAACTCGAGCGTCAAGCATGCCGTCGTTGCCGCCAACACGGTAAAACATTTCTGGGACAACGTTGACACGGCGGGAGCGAGCGGATTTACGGCGCCTGCAGAAGAACATATCGTCAAGTTCAATACTCCCAAGCATCTCAACAAGGCCGATCGCAGAGCGTACAAGCTCGGCGCGACCATCTATCAGCGAGAAGCCCATTGCATGACGTGCCATATGGCTGATGGTCAGGGCAACGCCAACGTATACCCGCCCCTGGTCGACAGCCCTTGGGTACTCGGCAGCGAAGAACGCCTGATCAAGCTCGCATTGCACGGCATGTGGGGCAAAATGACGGTCAATGGCAAAATCTATGACCCCGCTCGCGGCGTGCCCCCGATGACAGCCTTCCGCTCGTTACTCAACGACAAAGAACTCGCTGCGGTTCTGACCTTTGTCCGGAACACCTGGAAGAATGAAGCATCGCCTATCCGGCCAGCAACGGTCCGGAAAGTACGCGCCGAAACAAGCGACCGATCGACATTTTGGAAGCCAGAGGAATTACTGGCCGAACATCCGATCGAAGCCGCTTTCGCCCAGTCTGATTCGGGAGCCGAAGTGGAAAGCTTTTCTAATGAGGAACTGGAAAAGGAATTGCTCAGCATTCCGCCTAGCAAGCTCGTGGAAGTCGCGATTGCGAAAGGGGATGCGAAGCGAGGCAAAGAGTTATTCTATCAATCGGCGGCGGCTTGCTTTGCCTGTCACGATCCTCCAGCGGGTGCCGTCCGGATGGGGCCGGACTTGGCCACGGTCAAAACCGTTTTAACGAACGAGGAATTGGCGGAGGCCATTTTGCATCCCTCCAAAGCCATCGATAAAGACTTCGCTCAGGTCAACGTGCTGACCGTCGACGGCGAGATCCTCACTGGCATTCGGGTTTCTGAGAACGACGATGAAATTGTGCTTCGAAACCTCGCTCAAACCGAACCCATGAAAATCAGTATGGACGACGTCGAGGATTTGGTCGAATCGAAAGTTTCGCTGATGCCTGAGAATCTGTCACGTCTCTTGAGAAATCGTGATGAGTTCAACGACCTGATGAAATACATCATCGAAGTCAGGAAACGTTAGGCGTCGAGGATTCATGCCGTGTGGGCCAGTCGCTTCTGGCTGTGCCATCGATCTGGCCCACGCGGTGGGCCGAACAATCTCGTTTGCGCCGAATCGTCGCGTACCGCTATTCGGCCAATGCCATCCCGAGCAAGATCCGCTGCTGTGTCGTTCAAGTTCCCGCCACGGCGGCTCGGTAGCCGCGCACCGTTTCGGCTTCGCATTGTTGATCGAGCACGGCGAGAAAGCGGCAGGGCAGTGAGCGTTTGACGGGTGCCGAAAAGCGTAAGGCTTGGTGCAATAGCGTCGCGAACTCGTCTCGCGTGTAGGCGCCGCGGACGCTCGCTGAGGCATCGAAATGCACGACGTCGCTGCGGGTGACCAGGCGGGCCGCCGCAGCGATGAGGGCGAGGTTGGTGCGGGAGCGTTCCAGATCACAAATCACGATCGCCCGGTCGCTGACACGCCACATCTCTTGGATCAAGCGGGAGACTTCGGGCGGGTCGAGATGGTGCATGAACAGGGACGAGGTGACGACATCGAAGCCCGAGGGCAAACCGTCACGCAGGCAATCGCGGCACACTGTCCCGAGTTGGACGCCCGCGTCGCGGGCCGCCTCGGCGGCTGTGGTCATGGCCAGTTCACTGCGGTCGAGCGCTGTCACTGAGAGCGGTAGCTTGCGTTTGCCCGCCATCCGCAGCCAATCGATCGGCAGATCACCGCTGCCGCTGGCGACGTCGAGCACCCGGAGCGGCCGGCCAGCCGGCATGGTGGCAGCCAAGCGGGCGAGCTGCCGAAACAACGTGCGCGAGATGCCACTGAGCTGGTTGAGTCGTCGCAGACCCGCAAGCGCCGCCCGATGCCGATCTTCCGACAGGTCGGGGGCGTCCATCCATTCATTGACACGGCAGCGAGGAAACGTCATGGGGTTGGACTGTGCTCGAGGGGGGCGGGCGCAGCGGACGATGTGACGCGAAATTGGCGTAGGCGAAACGCCAACGCGATGATGCAAGCGATGATCACGACGATACTTACCCACTGCGAGATCGATAGCGACGTACCAAATTGTCCAGCCTCATCGACGCGGACCCATTCCAACACGATCCGCAACACCGCGTAGGCGATGAAGCCGCACAGCATCAAAACGCCGTCCAGGTGAATTCCGCTGATCCGTAGGATCCACTCGAGGATCAATAACAACACCAGCATGACCACCGCCATTGCCGAGCTGATGATCTGGGTTGCCCAAACCGGAGCCGCCCGTGCGGGCAACTGGTCGGGCGAAAATCGAGCCACCAATTCCCCGTCACTGACCACCGCCAACCCCGGCAATGCGTCTTCAGCGGGAATATCGGGCGGGGCCAATTTTGCAAAATCCGGATCGAGAATCAACGATACCGTTTGGCCCGGCTCGATGCTCCCTTGCGCCGCCAAGCTGTCGGGGGCCACCGACTCGACCAACCACTGCGTGCGCGCCCGACCGTGCGTTCCCGACGGCGGTTGGTTGTCGCCAACGGGTGTGGCGGTAATTCCGATCAGCTCACCGCTGAGTAGTTGGTCCGCGTAAACGCTGCTGCCAGGCGGGAATTCGGCAGACAATGCGTTGGGTTCGCACGCCCCTCCGTAGCAACATCCGTTCATCAGGCATCCGAGCCTTCCGAAGCACAGGCCAACAAAAATGCAGGGCACAATCACGTCACCGAGCTTCCACAGCGGCAGTCGCATGCGTGTGATCGCCCACGCCGAAGCGAGAAATCCGCCAATGAAGCCCCCATACACCACCAGCCCACCCTGGGTCATCGCGGCCATGGCGGTGAGTGTTTCGGGCCACGATTCTCGCAGGAAATCGTTGTGGTACTGCACAACATAGAAAATTCTCGCCCCCACCAGCCCACCGATGAATGTCCATGGTGCCAGTCGGAAAATGGAATCCGCTCCCAATCCAGCGCGGTCTGCCCGCCAGGCGGCGAGTGATACCGAGGACACCGCTGCCAGCATTAGGAACATGCCATAGCCCCGGATCGGCAGCCCGACCGGGTCGCCAGCGATGTTGGTTAGCTCCAGACGCGGCAAAACGAACACAATGATGGCCGCAAAAATGGCCCAAATTACCCCCTCTTGGGCGATCAACGTTTTCAATGATGGAGCCGCTGCGGGGCCCGCCGACATGCTCGTTTCCGTTTTCGCAGCGTTTAACGTGCGGTGTGGTCGAAGTTGCGCCCACGCCAATCGCACGATGATGTACAGGCCCAGAGCCGCGAGCAGCCATCCGACTCCGAAAAAAGGAATGCCTGCGATTTCATGGGGGATCAGGAAAAGCGTTCGACGCATGACGATGGTAGGGGCGAGGGAAGTGAAAATAAAAAAATTGTGGCCCGATTAACTAATCAGACCAATGTCGCAGGCCCGATAGGCCACGAATAGTCGAGTTTTCACTCCAGACGCTACAACCTGCCTCTAGGGGGACAAGAAAATTTAGCTAGACTGGCAATTTTGAGCAGGTTTGAGAAACTTTCGCCAGCCACAACTACACTGACGCTAGCGACTGACTATGCTATGTCGCTGACGGCCCCCATATTCTCTTCCATTTCGTTCTTCGAGGTCTCGATTCATGCCCAAGGCGCTTTGTCTGCTCAGCCTTGTGGCGTCGATTCTCCTGCTCGTGCTATTCGGAGCCGATCTGATCATGGGCTTTGCCGGGATGCAAGACGCCGCCCCCATGCAAGGGACCAGCATGTTAATGGACGTTGCCTACTTAGCCTTCGCCGGCGGTCTGGCCTACATGAGCTACTCGACCTATCGGGAACAAAGGTAAGAAGAGGGTTCAGGGTTCAGGAAGGACAGAGGGTTCAGAGTTTCGGGCCCAGACGCTAGAGTGGCAGCAGGCCCTTTCTGAACCCTGAACCCTTTAAATCTGAACCCTTCCTCTGATGTCTTCTTTGGCTGACTCCATTGGCGAAATGCTCGCCACCTATCCCGACCCCGAATCCGGCCGACCGCTCGGTCCCATGGGCCAGGTCCAAAAGATTGAGGTCGGTGACGACACGGTGTCCGTGCGAATTGGCATCACTTCGCATTGCCAACCGATCGCCGATGAGTTCGCCGACGCCGTCGCGGACAAAATTTTGACGATCGCACCGGGCATGAAGATCACGGTCGAAACGCCTGTGCATGAACGCCCGCCCGCTCGAATTGGCCAAATTGGATTGCGTGCCAAGAGCGTGATCCTGGTCGGCAGCGGCAAAGGCGGCGTGGGCAAGAGCACCGTCGCCGCCTCGCTCGCCCTGACGCTGCAGCGACTCGGTGCCAAGGTGGGACTGATGGACGCGGACGTCTATGGGCCGAGTATCCCGCATCTGCTCGGTTTGCAGGGACGCCCCTCCGTCTCGGAACAAAAGAAAATTGAGCCCATCCGGCTGGCCAATGCCTTGCCCGTGATGTCGATGGGGTTTTTGCTCGAGCCCGACCAAGCTGTGATTTGGCGAGGGCCAATGTTGCACGGTTCGATCCAGCAGTTTTTGAAGGACACCGAGTGGGGCGAATTGGATTATCTCGTCATTGATATGCCACCGGGCACGGGGGATATCGCCTTGACGCTCTCGCAAAACGTGCCGGTCGCGGGTGCTGTTGTGGTCTGCACGCCGCAAGAGGTGGCGTTGCTCGACGCGGTGAAGGCCATCAGCATGTTCCGCAAAGTCAACATTCCGATCGCGGGCATGGTTGAGAACATGAGTGGTTTCTTATGCCCGGATTGTGGCAAAACGTACGATATTTTTGGCAGTGGCGGGGCACGCGACAAAGCTGAGGAGCTTGGCGTCGCCTACCTCGGTGGATTGCCGATCGACATCACGCTGCGGATCGCGGGCGACGAGGGACGGCTCGCCGAAGTCATCGAGACCGACGAACGGGCTCGGGCTCCCTTTGAAAAGATCGCCCGCGCCCTCGTCCGTAATCTGGCCGCCGAGGCCGCCGCAGCCCCCCCCAAGGCATCGCTGCCGACGCTGTAACGGTTTGTCTCGCCCCTGATGCCGTTGTGCATTGCAGGCATCCCATTGCTCGCTCGGGAGAACGATCCCAAGCGATTCGGCTAGCAAAACCCGCCACCACAATACTGCACTGCGTGGCCCGCCGGGCTCCGCCCAGACTGCTACAATGTGGGGGAATCTGCTACAAAATTCTTCTTATTCCCGTCCACTCTCCCTCCATTTTGTGAATCTCGCCGATGTCTGCCGACGCCAGCTTAAAACCCTTGATCGACCTTATGCAGCGAGAGGCACTTCAGCGAGGTGAGTTCACGCTGGCCAGTGGCAAGACGGCGAGCTACTACCTCGATTGTCGCCGTGTGACGCTGCACCCCCAGGGTGCTGGCCTGGTCGGCAACGCGATGCTGAATTTCATCGGAAAACAGGGGACGGTCAGTGGCGACATGCCTGACGCGGTCGGCGGGATGGCGATCGGTGCCGATCCGATCACTGCCGCGATTGTTACGATTGCGGGCATTCAGGAAATCGACTTGTATGGATTCATGGTTCGCAAAGAAGCCAAAGGCCACGGCATGGGCCGCCAAGTCGAAGGGCCTGTCGAACCCGGCCAGAACGTGGTGATCGTCGAAGACGTGATCACCAGCGGTGGCAGTGCCATCCAGGCTGCCGAGGCGGCTCAAGCCTTCGGGCTCAATGTGATGTACGTCCTCGCCATCATCGATCGTTTGGCCGGGGGTGAAGCGGCTTTTGCTGCCAAGGGGCTGCAACTGCACTCGCTCTTAACCATTCGGGATTTCGGCATTGAACCAGAATGATCCGCTGCATGCCGTAAGGCACCAGGCGGCAAGCGCTTAGGAACGAGCGGGAAATTACTGTCTGATATTGTGGCTGAACGCTCCGCGGTCGACCATTCCGACCGCGGAGCGTTCGGCCACTTATTTTCCGCTCGTTCCCTAGTGATGGCGAGACAATGAAAACGGGTCACATTCAAGGTCGCAACTGTCGCCAGACGGTGGGCTCCACGTTCTGGCGAACGTAGCTACTCGACCGGTTCAGCGCTAGCTGCCGGAGCGGCCAGCATCGCAGCGGCCTGGTCGACGATGGGGCGAGCCCAGGCATCGTTCCCGTATAGCTCGATCAGCCCTCGCAACAACTTGGCTCGCTCCGTGGGGCTCATGTTTTCGCTGGCTTCGATTCGAGCCTGCAGCATTTTGACACGCCGGTCGGTTTTCAGGACAGACTTGTCATGGTCGTTGAGCCGTTGCTGTTCCTCCTGAACGAGTCGCGCTAAATGATCCATGTCGATCAACGAATCAGCCTGTTTGAGCTCTGGAGTCAGGTCCGCCTCCGCGGCTCCCTTTTCCTCAAACACATCCAACCAGGTTTGGAGGCGATCTTGCGCCATGGCAGGGGACGTCGTCCGCAGTTCCATTGCCTCGATAAACGTCTGCGCCGCCGGATCGAGGTTCTCAACGCCACCGACTTGCCGCGCTTGCCCGGACAAGCGTTTCAGGGTTCGTTCCAGGTCCGCCTGCTGTTTCCACCGCTGGACTTGGTCGGCATGTTCGTTCTCGGGGTAGTGCACTAAGAATCGATCAATCAGGGATTCGTTTAGGGTCAGTTCGTCCTCGTGAGCGGCGGTCTCGAGAGTGGCGAATATCGACTCCGCCGATGGAACGCGGGTCGCGCGGATGAACAGGTAAGCACCCCCGGCCAGAATCGCGAGCATGGCGGTATAGGACGCGACCTGTAACCAATGATGCGTGGGAGCGGAGGCGGAGTCGCCGCGGAAATGGATATCGTTCGCGTCACCGTGCTCGACGGTTTGAAAATTTGTCGAGGACTCCGACCGTGCCCCGGCTTGTTGATCTTGTGATGGGATCCCAGTGCCGGAAGTCGTCGCAAAGTCGGTCCCCGCTGTCGCCCGGTCATCGCCGTGGCTTAAAAAATCGTCGCTGAAGTCCGACGTCGACGACGTGGTACTGAATTTGATTTTCTCGCGTGCGTCATCAGGAACGCTGGCGGAATCGATCTCATCCGGCCGCAACCCGTTGGTCAGTTCGGATCGATCGAGATCAAATCGTGCATCCGTGCGGTCATCATTGGCGGGCCTATTTTGGGTCGCCTCGTTTTCCGCCGAAACCGTCTGGCCTCTCTGCAATCCGGCCCGGGTGGATTTGAGTCGTTTGTTGACGACGATCGCGGTGGGTGGGCGATCCTGCGGATCTTTCTCGAGCAGATCGTGAACGAGCTCAGCGACTTCGTGCGGAATATCAGGGTTGATCAAATCCAGCGGCACGGCCCGATCCCGCATGAGTGCGTCGATGACCAGAGTCACTTTTTTGCCGGCAAAGGGTGGTCGGCCGGCCATCATGGCGTACATCACACTGCCCAGCGAATACAAATCTGTCCGCGGCGTGATCGGCCCGCCACTGGCCTGTTCGGGGGCCATGTAGTCGGCTGTGCCGAGCACGGAACCGGCCAGCGTCTGGTCGCCATATCCAAACAGTCTAGCGATCCCAAAATCCACAATTTTGACTTCGTTCGAATCCGTCAGCAGTAAATTGGCTGGCTTCAGATCGCGATGGATCGCACCGATGTCATGAGCATGCTTGAGCGCCGAGGTGATCTGGATCGCGATATCGACTGCCGGTAGCCAATTCATACGTTTGACGTCGCGGATACGCTGTTGCAGGGTTTCGCCGCGAACCAGTTCCATTGCATAGAACAGTTGGCCTGATTCCTCGCCGTCTCCGATCAGGCGAACGATCCCGGGGTGTCGAAGGCAGCGGAGCGCTTTGATTTCGCGGTCAAAACGGCGACGAAAGTCTTGGTCGTCGGCGAGATGTTGCGAGATCAGCTTGACCGCGACCTGATCGCCCGAGGAAGCATGTGTCGCCTCGTACACGGAGCCCATTCCGCCCCGACCGAGGATTTTCCCCAGTTTATAGGGTCCGAGATATTCGAATTCACTCATGGCGAAGCTCCATGGTCTTCGGTCGACTCGCTCGCCCCGGCACTCCAATTGCTGCGTGGGGTCCGCGTCATGTTAACGGGCTGATCATTGCTAATCTTTCGAATGGCCTCTTCGGACTGCTGAACTGCGGCACGCGTTGTCAGCGGTGCCAATGTCACGCGGAACGATGCCGTTTCGCCGCCGCCCAGTTCGATGGTGCGTCCGTTGCTGTGTTCAAAACTTCGCGGGTTGGGGAAGTTGGTCGCCGGTTCGAGACCGCACACGTATCCGTCGCCCGTCTCCGCAGCATTTTTCCAGAGGATGAACCAAGGCAGTGTCGAGGTTTTAAACCGGACCTCCAATCCACGATTTCGCTCCGCGTCGGCGAGTAACGCGTGCGCGATGCCTGAATCGTCAGGCAATGGACGCGCAAAATAGGCGCGTTCCTGGTATCCCGAGGTTGGTGCTTCCATTCGGTTCCATTGATCGATCTGTTCGGCGGCGTGATCATCACGCGGTGCCAATTCATCAATCGCCATGCTCAGTGTCGCGTCTTTGCCGAGCACGGGCGGACCGACGTTAATATGATAGAGCAATTGCATCGATTTGGGTGTGGACAATTCATTGGTCACGTCATCGAGCAATTCCACTTCATCGCGATCCGCGTGAATACGCACCCGGGTACGCATTCGCCACCGTTTGGTGAACAAGCGGGCCTCGATCGTTTCGGCGACCAATTCCACGCGTCCGGATGCTTCATCAAATTCCACCGAAATCGCATCCGCGGGTGTGTTGGCAATGTGTCCGTGCAGCGGATAGACGAGCTGCCCGGACGAATTGTGCTCGGGGGCTCCATTGCTTTCGAGGCCACATCGAACCACGAGCTCATCAAATCCGGATAACCATCCCAGGCCGCTTGGCTCACCCAGGTCAACAAGGCTCGGGTGGACGGGCCCGACGACGGGCGATTGCCACTGATATCGGACGCCATTGGCCTGCATCCGCCAAATCGACATGCCGCGTGTCGGCAATACGTCGACGTGCATTCGCGAATTGGCCAAGCGAATGATCTCTACCCCCTCACTGACACCGCCGCGAAACACTCCGCGACGAATTGTCAGCTCTCCCACACGGGTTTCGATCGTCAGGTGCAGTGCGCTCGATTCATCCCATTCGATGCGATCTTCGCGGTCTTCGGTGGTTCGCAAGACGATAGATTCAGTCGGCATAACAAAAAAGGAAGGTTGAAAGGAAGAAAAATTTGCGGCAGTGGCGATATGCCAAGGATCAGTTGTCGATACTTCGCGGCCCCATGGTTTCTTGTAAAGGTCCCGCAACAAGCGTAAAACATCGGTTGCTGACGCGATCAACGACAATTACAGGGCCTAGAGCTCAACCGTGCCCAGCGTTCTTCCATCTTCCCACCTTTCCAGCCACTCCGTAAGCGGACCCACTTCGATGAGCAACGTGAAATTAGACGAAGGCCTCGTGCAAGGCGACAGTGTCACCAAGTTACTCGATTCAGCACTCGATGCGGGGGAGGGGCTCTTGCGATTGACACCCACGTGGGTCCCCCGCTCGTTTCTGCACCCAGGACGCCGCATCAAACTGCATCCCGGCGATTATTACCGGTTTGGCGCCGACCGAGGAGGTATCGACGAACGTTGGTTCGGTAGCACGACCGACGCCGCCAATGAGGGCCGCGTGTGGCACGAAGGTCAGAGCTTCTGTCTCTTCGAAGGCAAGAAGTTTATGCTCAAAGACGCCGTGGCCGAACGTGGGGCGGACCTCGTCGGTGAAGCGATTTTTAGTCAATACGATCGCTGGCCCGTCTATTCGAAATTCTTCGACAACATGGGGCCCATCCCGCACCACATGCACCAAACGTTTGAAGATGCTGAGCTCGTCGGTCGGGAAGGGAAACCGGAAAGTTATTATTTCCCGCCCCAGCTCAACAATGTCGACAACAACTTCGCCTACACATTCATGGGGCTCGAGCCAGGCACGCAGCCCGAAGACGTGCGGCGATGTCTCGAGAACTGGAACGCGGGCGACAACGGCATTCTCGACCTCAGTCGCGCCTATCGGCTCAAACGGGGGACAGGCTGGCTGATCCCGCCGGGTGTCCTGCATGCCCCCGGTTCGCTTTGCACGTACGAACCCCAGTGGGGCAGCGACGTGTTCGGTATGTACCAATCGATCGTTGAAGGACGGTACGTCCCGTGGTCGCTGTTGGTCAAAGACATGCCTGAGGAAAAGCACCAAGACCTCGACTTTATCGTCGGCCAATTGGACTGGGACAAGAACGTCGATACGCATTTCAAGAACAGCAATTACCTCGAACCGATCCGCGACGAGAAACGCAGCGGTGACGGTTACGAAGACTTGTGGATCGTTTATGGAACTGTCGATGGCAAACAGTGTTTCAGTGCCAAGGAACTGACGATCCAGCCCGGCGCCAAATGCACGCTGAAGGACGGTGCGACGAGTAGCTGGATTACCGTGCAGGGACGTGGGCGAATCGGTTCACTCGATCTCCAGACGCCTGCCATGATTCACTTTGGTGAGAACACGACCGACGAAGTCTTCATTTCCCACGTCGCGGCAACGCAGGGCGTGGAGATTGAAAACCTCGGCAGCGAACCGCTCGTCGGCCTGCGTTACTTTGGCCCCGACGCCCACACGGACCTGCCCAAGGCCGGTTCGTGAAATCGTAGCGCTGTGGGCCCGATCGCCCGCAAAGAGTGAATCGCCCCATCGGGCAAACAAAAAAAGCCGCAGGTTTCGCAACCTGCGGCTTTCGATTGGTGCTCTTGCGACCTCACAGGTCGTCAAGACGTTCGGCGATGGAATTCGCGATCAATTATTGTTGAACAACTGCCGAATTCCGTAGGTGAAGAAGGTCGCGAGACCGAAGTTCATGATCTCTTCCTCACACTTGTACTGCAGGACAAGTATGTCCCCAGGCTGGACCAATGGTCGGCTGCGAGGATCGTTGATGGCTTTGGCGAGATCGACTTCGATCGCAATTTGCCCTTTGCAAGGCGTCGTGCGAAGGATGTAGAGCATCCCTGGAGCGACAGCCATGCTTCGGAGGCCCCCCATTCCACCGCCGCCACCGCCACCGCCGCCAGCTTCGGCCCCGACGCCCTGCCCGGCCAGTGCCATCGCACCGAGCACATCGAGGTCGTAGTCTCGTGGTAGCAAATATTCCCCACCTCGCAACAATCCGCCGGTGTAGAAGATTTCCGTTTCGCGGCTTTCGATGTAGACGATATCGCCGTCTTGGAGCGTGATGTCCTCTTCGGTGATATTGGGAATCACGCCCGGACGTACCCGCAGTGGAATGCGGAGAATCGAAGGGTCATCGGGCATCTCAGGTGGGCAGTAACAGGGGTCGACCATCGCTGCCCGTTGGCTGGCCCAGTACTTGCGAAGGAAATCAGCCCGTTTGCGTTTATCCGCGTCGGACGCCCGCAATACCATGACTTCGTTCTTGGCAGTGAGTCCCGGCAATCCACCGGTTTCCACCAACGCGTGCAGGACGTCGTTTTTGTAAGCAGGTAGTTTTACCAATCCTCCCGAGGCTGAGCGATCGCTACCACCCCGAATGGTTTCGTCGCCACCTCGGCCTCCGCCTCCGATCGCATCTTCTCGCACCACGATCACGTCGAAAGTGCGTTCTTTGATCAGCGTGACGATCGGTCTCGCTTTCTCTTCACGCAAAATTTCGCTATCGATGTAGGACTGGCGAATCTTTTCGCGGACCTGCTCGAGAGTCAGCCCACTGACCTTGAGCGGTTCAATGAGCGGCAGTGCCAAGGTCCCATCGTCCTGGACCGCGATGGGATACCCGATCGATGGCGGCAGGGTGCTTTCCTCACCAGGAAAGTTTACGGGAGGTGGCTCAGGCGGCGAGTTGGGTGCATTGAATGGAAGCACACCCTCAATATAGACACCCAAGATGTCATCGGGGCCAATCTGATAATCGCGAGGCGGTTCGCGTGATAACATCGCGATGTCCACCGGAACCAAATCGTTTTTGGGAGGTGGAAAGAACTCCGGTGACAATCGATTGGCAGGGATCCCATTGATCGGCTGAGTCAAACTCGTGCAACCGGTCAAGGATGTGGCCACTGCGACAGCGAGACTGCACCCGATCGCCGAGCGAAAAAGCCGCCCGACTTGGGATTGAAAGACGTTGGTGTTCATCCTCGAACTCTCCAGAACTTGATGTGTGTTTTTCGGGTGCAGAACCGAGTTGTTAGCGGGATCCGCCGGCTTGCGTGCCAAAGATTTCTTCGATAACGGCGTCGATCTCCGCTTGGCTGGGCTCGCTCAAAACGCGCGGGGGCTCACTACCAGTGACGCGAGCAGGAACGTTTTTCGTTGCTATGGAAACCGGCGTGGTCTCACGCGGCACCAACTCGAGTCCATCATGTTGGGCCGGTGAACGGTCTGCCAACGGCGTGTTACGGCCGCTGGGGATCTCGTTCCAAAACTGCATTTCCGACGCGGTCGGTTGCGTTTGCGGCGACGCATCGGAATGCCCTCGAAGACTGAGGTCATCCGAAAGCGGAACAACTTTGACGTCGGCAGGTTTTCCTGCGTCGAATGCTCGATCAAGTTCGGAGCGTATCGGCGACGGAATCTCTTCAGGTTTTTCGATGGATCTTTCGGCAGGGGAAGGCACCAGATTGTCATCCACACCCGCTGGTCTTGGAGTGCGTGCACCAGCCCCCCGGTCTTCGATCATGACCCCGCCCGGGACGAGCGTTTCGCCCTCATCGAGTAAGATGCCCGGTGGTAAACCATCGGCGTTCGATTGCGGGATGGGGGCGGCTGCCGGGGTCGGCGAAGCCGTCCCGGTCATGTTGTTCGTCGGCTGAGGTGCCCCATTCAAACGAATCAAGTTGAAATTGCCGATGCCGTCTTGCTCGGCTGCCTTAGCACCGAGCGGGAATCCTTCGTACCATGCGTTGACGGCCGCTTGACCGGTACCGCTTTGGTAACGCCATCCCCAATACTCCGATGAGATCACGCTCGGCGTGCACCCGGCACCACCGTTGGCGACATTGATGTAGCCGGCGATAAAGCCGTTGCGGAAATCCTTGAGGTAGCAATGGCCGCGGTAGTTTGGCTTGATGCGAAACCACGCTTTGGTCGCCATCACTTGGTTGCGATGGCTGATCATGAAATCGTCAACACAATCGCAATGTTGGATTTTCTGTTGCAGACCACTCATGACCGAGCAGCCGGCAAAACCTGTTGTCGTGATGCCAAGTACGATTCCGAGAGCACACCGCTTCCAATGTTGGCGGCTCGCACTGATCGTGGCTTGGACGGCGGCGGGTTCGGATGTCGAATTGTTCAGTTTGGGCATCATTGCCAGTTCCCCTCGCGGTGGATTGGTCGACTCCGCGTGTCAGTCACGCGAAACGTCTCCTGCCACCATCTCGCCCCCCATAGGCTGCAACGGCGTTCAGAATTGAGAACCTGACTCTTGGCGGTTGTGCCGCCGCAAGCGTCTTCCTTGCCTTGTTTATCGCCCTTTCACATAGTTCGGTTTAGCCAAAAGCTCCGGAAATGCAGATCTCAGCCGTTGTGCCGCTCGTGGCGAGGGCGCTGATTGTTTCGCCGGGACCGATTGAGATAGCCCCTGAACGCCTGGAAAACACGCGGTGCCCCCCGGTGGGTTCCCATGAGAGGGGTGTTGAAGGGGGCTGGTTGGATGGGTGCCCGCTCGCCTGAATCCCCGTGGGTGCACCTGGATGTTCTCTAAATCTAGCGAATTTACGCTACCCCTAAGAATTTCGGGAGCTAAGTTGAATGTATGGCAGGTCATTCGTGACTAGGAATCAGGACACCCAGGTAGCCTTTGATCTCATCGACGCCCTATGTCTTTTTCCCACAACTCATAGGACATGGTTTCTCCATCGTGATGACATTCCCCATTTTGCTCGCGTTCCTCGTCGCAGCACTCGCTGCTGTGTTATTCGTCCCGATTGTGCGTGCGCTGGCCCTTCGCATTGGATTAGTCGATTGCCCTGACGCGGAGCGAAAACTGCACGGACGCCCGATCGCTTTGGCAGGCGGGTTGGCTGTCTTCATCAGCATGCTGATGGGCATTGCGTTGCCTCTCGGCGTGCGAACACATTGGAACTACGAATTTCCCGCGGACTTCGACGCACAGTCTTGGCTCGTTTTGCTGGGGGCATTGATTGCCATCCTCATCGTGGGCTTGATCGATGACAAATGGTCACTCCGAGGTCGCCAAAAGCTGTTGGCGCAGTGCTTGATTACCCTGGTTGTTGTTGGCAGCGGCACATCGCTCGATGAGATCAGTCTGTTCGGCCTGGCGATTCCATTGGGGGTCTTTGCACTTCCCTTTAGCGTGTTGTGGTTACTGGTGTGCATCAACGCGCTGAACTTGCTCGACGGTGCCGATGGGATGGCGACGACGGTCGGAATCTTTATTTCGGGTGCTCTGGCGATGATCAGTTTCTTGCATGGCAGCCCGACACTCATCACCATCACAGCGTTTGCGCTCTGCGGTTCTCTGGTAGGTTTCCTCATTTACAACCGCCCGCCCGCCTCCATCTTTCTCGGCGATGCGGGCAGTATGATGGTCGGTCTGCTCGTCGGCGTTTTAGCGATGTGGTGTCGGCACAAAGAAACGACTGCCTTCGCTGCCGCACCGCTGGCCATTTTGATTCTACCGCTGTTCGATTCCGTCGCCGCCATTACTCGTCGATGGCTGACTGGGCGGAGTCTCTACACGACCGACCGTGGTCACATGCACCATTTGCTCAACGAGAAATTTGGGCGTGTGGGAACGTTGTGGGTTGTTGCGGCGGCCTGCACGTTGAGTTCCTCGACAGCGATTGCCTCGGTGTGGTTGCAGCAGTCTTGGTTGGCCCCGGTGGGGGCCATTATCGTGCTGGCCGTATTTGTTGGCACGCGGACCTTTGGATATTCCGAATTTCGGCTCGTCACCGGGCGCGCTCGGCACCTCCTCATGTCATTCTCGCTACGACCGGACGTTTGCGAGCAACAAAAACAGGAGCGTGTTTTAAAAATCCAGGGTGACGGACAGTGGCACGACGTGTGGGAACCCTTGATTGACTTTGCTGTTCGTCAGGACCTTGCGAGCGTCAAAATTGACGTCAATATGGCGTGGTTGCATGAAAGCTACCACGCGACCTGGAGAAGCGTTCAGTTGCCCGAACCGGCGTTCCAGAGCGTCGTTCGCATCCCATTGTTTGCATCCCGCGAGTACGGTGGGCTGTCCGAGCAAATTCCGATCGGTCGTTTGGAAATCATCGCCGCATCGAATGCCGATTCCTTGAATCGACTATCCGATTTCTTAGAGCATGCCGCCGAGTTACAGGTCCAAGTCGAACACGTCGTCAAACAAATTGAAGAGATCAAACGCCTCGCGCTCGCGGACTCACTTCGCAATCACAAATCGGTCGGTGCCGGGCATGATTTAATGTCGAAAGTGTCGTGAAGCGGATCGCCCTCCCAGGAACGTGGCCTCGGCTTCTCGCCTGTGTTGCAAAAATATCACAGGCATCGAAGCCGATGCCACTACTTGTTCGGTGTCCCTAAATCAGCTCATCGAGTTGTTTGGTGAGGTCAGCGAAGTGGTCCAGGGTGGTTTTCACCGCGGCAGGTTGTGTCATGTCGACGCCGGCACCCTTGAGCAAGTCGAGTGGGTCTTGGCTGCATCCGCCACGCAAGAAGCCCAGATAGTCATCGAGCTCAGGCTGACCACCTCCCAGGACGCGGCGACTTAACGCCACCGCAGCGCTCAGCCCTGTCGCGTATTTATAGACATAAAACGCTCGATAGAAGTGTGGGATGCGGAAGCACTCCAGTTCCAACGACTCATCGATGACGAACTCGGGCCCGAAATACGCCTCGAGCAGCTCACGGTAGGCCGATCGTAGTGACGCCACCGTCAAGGGTTCTCCCGCTTCGGCCATCTCGTGCGTGCGTTTCTCAAACTCCGCAAACATCGTTTGCCGCACCACCGTGGCTCGCAACCCGTCGAGCTCATTGTTGATCAGGTACGCTCGCTCATTATCATCTTGGGCATTGTCCAACAAGTGAGCCGTCAGCAGTTGCTCATTGAACGTGCTAGCCACTTCCGCAACAAAAATCGTGTAGTTGTAGTACTGGAACGGTTGGTGCGACGCTGAATACCAGCTGTGCATCGAGTGCCCTGCTTCGTGGGCGAGTGTGAACACATCGTTGAGAACCTCCTCTTTAAAGTTCATCAGAATGAATGGGTCGCCATCGAAGGATCCGCAACTGAACGCACCGCTCTGTTTGCCTCGATTCGGATATCGGTCGGACCAACGACCGCGCAGCCCGCCTTCGAGTGTGCCGACATATTCGCTACCCAGCGGCGAGAGTGAATCGAGAATCACCTCAACGGCCTGGTCCCAATTATGGTGTTTTTTGATACCCGATAGGATCGGCACGTAGGTGTCGTAGTGATGCAGGTCGGACAAACCCATCTTTCGCCGTCGCACATCGAGGTAGTGATGTACCGCTGGCAACGAATCTCGCACAGCCGAGATCAGGTTGTCGTAAACGGTCGTGGGGACATTATCGGGAAACAGCGAGGCCTCGAGGCTGCTGGTGTAGTTACGCGCACGAGCGTAGTAAACGTCTCGCTGGATACTGCCGCTGAGCGTCGCGGCAAGTGTATTGCGGTGATCGTCAAAGACGCCGTAGTATTGATCGAAGGCGGCTTTGCGAACGTCACGGTTGGGGCTGAGCAAGAACTGACCGAACGTCGCATGGGACAGCTCGATCGTCCGGCCGCTGTCATCGGTGAGGTCCCCGAATTTCAAGTCGGCGTCGTTGAGTTGCCGAAACGCGTTGCCCGCGGCGCCGGACATCTCGCCCTGCATCGCCAACAACCGCTCTTCGCGGTCGCTCAGCGTGTGCGTTCGATAACGCACGACTCGCTCCAGCTGTAACCGGAAGGGGGCGAGTTTGGGATCGTTTAGAAACGAGTCCATTTTTTCGGTTTCGATCGCCAGCAACTCTGGGCGGACATAGCTCGCCGCTTGGGAAGCCTTGACGACGAGGTTTTGAAACCGCAGTTTGCGTGCTTGGTGATCGCTGTCACCCTGGTCCTCGCTGGTCCGCAAGAACGCATAGGTTCCCAAGCGTTCAGCGATACGGTCGATCGCCAGATCAAAGGTGAGGAACTCTAACAGCGTGTCGACGCTTTCGCCTAATCGACCCTGAAAGTCGGCAAAGCGGTCAATCTGACCAGCGATCTTGTCAAAATCAGCCTGCCATTCCGCTTCGGTTTCGTACAGACTGGCGAGATCCCAGCAATCTTCGGTGGGGACATCGCTGCGCAGCGGCAATTTTGTCGGGGCGGTGGTCGCGGTCATGTTGGCAATCCGTTGAAAGCGAGGATTCGAAGCGAAAGAGGAATCATCGTCGACAAATCCGCTCTGGCGTTCAAGTGGTCAATGCCACCACCCCGCTCCATCGCTGCTCAGTCCACCTCGCTTGCCCACCAGGTGGGGTTCGGCTGGTCGTCGGGTTGGAGCATTTGTGCGTGAGCGCGATCTCGCCGCGGTTTGCCGGGACCGGCGACTGGCGATTGATGCGATTTTGCGTTTTGAGCGTCGTATCGCGAGTCAGGTGTTGGGAATGGGACGCCAGCGGTTTGCGGAGATGTTAAGGAACGAGCGGAAGATAAGTGGCCGAACGCTCCGCGGTCGGAAGGGGCGACCGGGGAGCGTTCGACCACCATTTCAGACAGTAATTTTCCGCTCGTTCCGAACGGTTCGTCACGCATGCTACGGACCCGATCGGGATGCTCAGCGGCGATAGCATGCCGCTCAGAGGGCCTTTTGAAGGCTGTATCGCTCGTTGGGAGCGACGAGGTTGATCATCGGGCAGTGGTCATCACCTCACCGAATCAGCAGCGGTCACCGCCATGATCGAACGCAAGATGCCGCACGACGCCGCTGGCCGATCGGATGTCGATCGGGAAGTCGTCATGGCGCGCGTGTCGGTAGCGACGGAGTTCGAACTTCAGTTTTCGACTGGGCGGGCTTGCAGGCTCCATCCATGCAGCATGCCGAAGCGTTCGCTGCGCGTGCCCCGGATGACCAACTGCCAGACGCCGTGGATGGACTTGCCATTGTAGACGCTCAGGCCAGGTTGCTGTTTGAGCACCCCTTCGGGGATGTAGCTACCTTCAAAAGGCGGACGTCCTTTGGTAATGGGCTCGGACGCTTGATCGTCGAAAACGGTTCCATCAAAATTGTCGTCGTGACCGCCGACCTCGGTGAACAGTTCAATCCGCTCGCCGTCCGGTCCGGTCAAATAGGCATCGAGTTGACTGGCTTGCGTGTGGGTGATCGACAATTGCACATTCAAATCCGCGATGAGGAAATCCTCTTTGACATCGATCTCTGCGATGACCGTTTGCCCGGGAGGCAATGTTGTTGCCTCTTGGCTATCGAACACCCCACCGACGAGAGCGCGGGAACCGGCGAGCTCACTGGCCGTTAACAGCCCATCACTATTGACGTCCCAGGCAACGAACTCGGCGATTGTTTCGGGGGTTGGTTCGGGGGCAAACTCAGCCATGGAGACCTGGTTATCGCGATTCGCGTCGCGTTCATAGAACCAACCGGGCATGCCGTTGTCGATGCCGCCCGCCTCGTCCTGTAGCCCAACGACATGATTGAGCATTTCGTCTCGGCTGATTTTGCCGTCCCGGTCAATGTCAATCTGGGCCACCGGCATCCCGAGCTGAATGGACTCGGTGCGGTCGAGGTGTCCATCTCGATTTCGATCGAACCGTCCCATGATGCCCGCCGCCAGCCAATGGCTGGTGCCACTGCGCCGCCATGATCGACCATCTCGCGAATCTCGGTTGCGCTCAGGCTGCGACGGTTCAATCCCGTTGCCTGCCCGCCGAGCTTTCTGGATCAGTTCGTTGGAGTCATTCGACAGCATCCGCCGCCGAGCATAGCGTTGGGCGAGTTCGAGTCGGTTGAGCCGATCGTCTTTGTTCAGGTCATCGGCGAAAGGGTCGCGATACGCCCAATCGCCGCGGAGTGCTTCGGGGCGATCAAGCGATCCGTTGCGGTCGCGATCCAATTTCCGCAAAATCCGGTCAGCATCCTCGAGGTCGGACTCGGTATACGGGAATTTTAAATCACCGGTGCCGAACTCGGGCACCAATGGTTCGCCACGATCGACACCAAAGGAGCGGAGTTGTCCTTCGCGTTCGGGACGAATCTTTTTTCGAGAAACCCCGTTTTGCATGGCGTAGTAGACTCGCGCGGCCTCTTGCAGTTTATCGATGTCGTTGGAGCGTTCCAATGACATCCGCCGAGCCTGGGAGATCCGCTCCAAGTAGGGGCGAGCAAGAGGCGTGATCTCGTCGGGATCGATCTCGCCGTTAGCGTTGGTATCGAGTTGTTCGAGCGACTCGCGCAGGCCGGCCTGCGCGAAGGCATGCTGGCAAGAACCACCTACGAAGCCCACGACCAGGGTGGCGAGCAAGACTGTTTTTGAAATCGACATCAGACTATCGTTTTCTCCGCGAAGAACTTCTCGACGTTTCGATCAGCATGCCTTCAAGGGCTGCTTCGACCGCCAGAACGTTAGTGGGCACGATGACCTCGATGGCCTGCTCGCCGCGTGAGTCAATCAAGCTGATGAGCGATTGGACTTCTTCCAAAAGGCGTTCGGGTGCAGTCACGACCAATGAATTGCTCGCTTCGTGAACCGCCACGGTCATCGTGGGTGCGAGGTCTTTGGGCTCAGAAGCCTTCGCCATCGCCGCCAGTTTCTGTGCCTGAGCGTCTTCTTTGGAAGACCGAGAATCGCTGGCGGAACGAGCTTTGGGCGGGCCGCTGCCGTTACCCGAATCCTTCTCGTTCGAGGCCACACGGCTGCCGAAGGATTGCCGGATCACATCGGCCGCTTCGCTGGCCCTGATGTTCACCAGTTCGATGACTCGGGAGTGGCCATGAGTCAGCACATCGGCGATCCCATCCTCTTTATCAATGATCCGCAGATAGTTCTCCACCATCTCAATGTCGGCGGCCGGGCCTTGAGCGATCAAGCGATTCAGACGCGTGTCGGCGACGACCGTCATCGCTCCACTGGTCAGCGTCAGTGTGCCCTCGGAAGTCGATAGGTAACTGCCCGCCAAGAACGAAGACTGGGCCGAGAGGTAGCCGTTGACCAATGTGTCAGAGTCCGATTCCCGGGCTGATTCGCCGCCGTCGATTAGCTTGGTCAACATTCGCAAGGCGTCATCGGCTTTCATGTATTGCAAGTAAAACAGAATCGGCTTCGTCGTCACGACGTCATCCGGACCCGAGATGACGCGGACCAATTCCTCGAAACGATCCAGGGCAGCGGGGTCGCTTGAGTGCAGCAGCAAACCTCTCGGCGTGACTTGGTATTGGATCGGAGCCCTGTCAGCGGAGACCGCATAGTCGACCTCGTCTGCGTTCAGCGATGATCGTTCCAATTTGGTGAACGATTGCGTGTGTTGGTGAGATGTCGATGGTCGCAAATCAAACGGCGAGTCATCCGTGTTGGGCGAGATGATCGGGGCCGAGGGGGGACTGGGTTTGGATTGTGCCGGTATCCGCTCGGTGGGCACGACTTCGCTTGGATCGGCAGGGATTTGCGAAATCGGGTTCTCACCCTGCCACAGCCGAACCGCCGCCTGCAGGACGTGATCGGCTTGGTCGGTCCCAATTGGCAACAACCGAGTATTGCTACCTAAATGAGCGGACTCGGACGCCTCTAAATCCGCGATGATCTTTTTAATCTGTTCAATTTGAGGCCGCTTGGCGCGAACGAACAAACGGTGGTTGCCAGCGTCAGCATCGATCTTGGGCCGGTCTTCAGCGGACTTATCGTTCGTGCCAGCAGGAGGCAGATCAAGCATCTGTTCGAGCAGATTGATCGCGTAGTAGGCGTCGATATTCTTCAGCGGAATCACCTCAAAGGCCGCATCGGAGGCTTGCAGTTGCTCGACCGTCATCTCGATTTCATGCTGGGTTTTCGCATCCGCGAGGGCCACTATGCTGCCGGCCTTCTCGTCAATCGACAAACGCACAGGACGCCCCGACAGCAGGGTTTGCAACACGTCATGCACCATTTCGACATTGCCACCCTCGACCAAGTAGGACTTTAGTATCGAGTCCGCCTGCATCCTTTCCGCTTCTGGATCGGGATGATCGATCGCCTCGACCAGTCCTTCGATCACCTTGACTTTGTCTTCGACGCCCGTGACGAACAGGTTTTTACCAAGCACGTCGGACGACAAGCTCACATCGATGCCGATCATTTCGCCGGTGGCCAGTCCCAGGTGCGGGCGGGCGACTTCCAAGACGTCCTCGGCGCTGACATGTTCGAGTTGAAAACTCTTGACGACTGTCCCATTGCTCATCGCAGCGGGCTCGAACGATTCCAAGATCCGCTGCACACTCCGCAGCTTGGCCGCCGTGTCAGTGATCCATAGTTGATTTGTTTTGGCAAGCACCGAAGGAGTCGTCATCAGCTGGATCGACGATAGCTCCTCGACCGCTTCCTCAGCGTCGAATTTTCCTAAGCGAAACAGACACTTGACCACGTCTTGATCACGCAGCGAGGCAAGCTGGTCGGGCGTGACCATTTCGGCAATGGCGTCGAGCTGGGCCAAACTTCGTGGGTCGTTTAGGTTGACCACCGACAGTAGATTGCCCGATCGGACGAGCGCGAAACCTTCGGGAATCAGAAACAGGTTGATGCGATTGAGCGCCTCTTCCGGGCTGAAGGATCCCTGATCGTTGTACGTGAAGCTCCCCGGGGGCAATTCACCGAACTGCAGCGCCAGTCCCGCCTCCTCAGCGACCCACTCGATCACGTCCCGCCAAGGCGCCGCATTGAAGGAAAACCGCAGTTCCGAGGCTGGGGGTCGGACCGAGGTTGTGGGTTCCAGGGCAGGCTGTTCACTGTTGGGGACGACTGCCGGTGCCGCCGGTGAGGCCACGCTCTGAATACTGGCCTCGACCGCAGGTGCAGGGATCTCGTCGGTGGCTGCCGGGGCCGCGACCGCAGGTGCAGGAGCCTCCGCCGTCTCGGCAGCAGGTGTTTGAGCCGCCGCGGGCACTGCCGCCAGCATCAGAGCGGTCATGCCGCACAGCGGGAAAAACATAGCGGCAACGCGACCAAAATAGCCACGACAGGACACAACCATATTGGCAGTTTGGAGTGTGATCATGGGATTCAATCAAGTTCTGCGACGGCGGTGCTCATCATTCGTCGTGAATGAAGGCGTGAAACGCCGATCTGGGGTGGGGCACGCGAAAAGGCCGAAGCTTTGACACGTGGAATAAGGCAGGAGTGGTTGCGGACGGCAAAAGGCCCGCAGGAGGGGTGCCCCTCATTATAGACAAAATCTACTGCGAAGTGGAGAGATATGTCGAATTTGAGCCGGTTTTTCCTGCCAGATCGATATTTCGAGAAGGCCCGAGCAGAATCGCTCCGTCAGCGAAAACACCTCATCTGTGCCGCCATTTGCGAGCACCGATGAGGTGAAAGTGGATCTCAGTAGAGCTGGCGATCAGTGCTTAGCAAGCAGCGGCCACCCGGTTCTTGCGGCGACGATAAGCACCCGCGGCACCGACGGTCAGCATCGCAAACATTGCCAGAGTGGCGGGCTCGGGAACTGCGTTGACGACGATCGACGTGCTGCCAAGTTCGCCTCCAGCTTTCGACGCAATCAAAGCAAATGTGTACTCGCCGTTCGGGGTGGGGTCGAACGAGAAACCAGCCGGTGGCGTTGCGGTGTAACCGAGATTGAGACTGCCTGTCAGGTCTCCAAAACCGAGATTCACCGAGTCCTGGAGAGGTGCGGAATACGGGAAACCAAAGAAGCTAGTGCGGAGGTTAGCTTGTCCGAGATTCGAATCGTCGGTATCTGTCGCGGAATCGAAATCGTAAAGCAACTTGAAGTCATAGTCACCTAGATTTCCATTCGTCACATTGACGAAGTAATTGAAGTTCCAGCGAGCCAAATTAGGATTCGCGGGGCTCGCGTTGGTTGGCGATACAAAACTGCCAGAATCCACGCTGAAGGTTCCATTGCCATCATTGGTGACGGTCGTTGCGTCGTAGCGCGAAGTTGCGGTCAAGCCGAGCGTAATCGTGGTGCTACCGTCCGTGATCGTTCTAATTGCGACCGCGTTGTTTGGGATACCACTGCCACCAAAGGTGGCTGCAGGTAAAGAGCCAAACGTGTCGAACGCGGGATTGATGACGCCCGCGTTACCCACACCAGCGGACATTGCAACGCACAAACCAGCCAACAGAACCGCAGCACGGTTCAAATTAAAAATTGTCTTCATATCAAACGCCTTCCTGAAAGTCGTCAAAGTAGGGGTGGGATGACTCTTGGTTTCCGATCACGGAAACCATCCCAATAAACTGAATCGATGTGTCGATTCAGCCCTACGCAGGCTTTAGGAGGCCGTCGCAATCTGGTGACGGCGGCAGAATGGAGTTGGCCGACTCCACGCACCACTGCCATTGGGCGTCGGTTCGGAGTGTGATGCCCTGCAGGACAGCCGCCGCGGGGGCGACCGAAGAGTTCGTGGTACCAGCCAGGCCTTCAGGGAGGTCTGAGACGCCCTGCTCAACCTCGACCGGCGCCGAGGCTGGTTCCTCCGCCGGACTCATGGCCAGCATCAACGTTTCCATATCATCGGTCACATGCTCCTGCACCGCTGGAACGCCGACAATGATTCCCGCGTCGGCGCAGCGGCCAACGGCGATCATCGCGAACACAGCTAGGATCAGGAACAGACGCATGGACGAAATGTATACCTCGTTGTGACGGGAAGTCAACGGCCCTGTCCTGTAGAGGGGGCAATGGTTTTTCGGTGGTATGAGGGATATTTCCCCCTTCCGCAGTACTGAACGGTGTCCGGGGGGCGATGTACTCACCAGACTTCCTGTTTCTTTCACGTCGGCACTTTATCGAGCGTCGAGGCTGGTGGTGACGCGACTCCCCGGCCCATCTGAGCGGCGAGACGCTGGCTTCCGCCAACAAATGGATTTTGGATCAGTTATGATCGGGCGGCTCACCTTTAACTCTACTCGGGAATTCCCCATGCGAAATCGATACTTGCATCGCCGCCCTCGTATCTCACTATCGTTCAAAGTTGGATGGGCGGTGGCAATGGCGAGTCCATTCGTGCTCTGCTCATGGGCCCAGTGTCAGAACACGCCACCGAGCGGTACTGCGGGTGGCTATGGAGCCGGAGCACCGGCAAACGAGGTGACGAAGTTCCGTGGGACGCTCAAGGATGCTCGCGGGAATGTGATCGTCGTGACGCGGGAGGATGGGACGGAATGCTTAGTGCAGTTCCCTGACGACATCACGTCGCTGAGTTTCACCGCCAAGGCAGTCCCCGGGGCACTTCAGCGCGGCACACCGGTTCGCTTCGCCATGGCGATTGGTCCCAATGGGGCCGCGATCAGCCCGGTTGAGAAACTCGAGATTTTTGCCCCGCTCGGGCCTGGCATGGTCCCGCGCAGCCAAGCCTCGCGGTTCACTCCGGGCGTTCATCAAGCCGGCCGCCCATCCCGTCAAGCGGGCGCGCCGATGGGTGGCAGGGTCGATGTGGTTGGCACACTCATGATGCTCAGCCCGCAGGGAGCCATCTCTGTTCAGGCCGGTGTGACTCCGGTCAACACAATGGTTGCCCAAGATGCTGAGATTGAAGTTCATGTGAACAATCTTTCGCTGGCGCAAGCCGGGGATGAAATCGAAGTGGAGGGGTTCTACAATCCGCCCGACGAAACCAAAGTGAAGGCGAAGCGAATCACCATCACCACCGATCGAGTGATCGGCGAGACGCCCAGTCCGGTGAAACGCAACGAGCGAAAGAAACCCAGGAAGGGCGCCAAGGTGGTGCCCCCTCAGCAAGACCCGGCCGCGCCGGCCACCGAAAACCCGTAGGTTGGAACCTCATCGATGTTATTGAATCAACTCATTCACCCAGAAATTTCCGCTGTTTTGGCGGCCTCCGGCCATCACAGCACGATTCTGATTGCCGACGGCAATTATCCTGCCCTGAACAAACGCGGGCCCCACGCCCAGCTCGTTAGCATGAATTTAATGCCGGGGCTGATCACGTGCGACCAAGCTTTGAGAGCATTGCTGACAGCGATCCCGATTGAAGCGGCAATGACGATGGAGACGGAAACGGAGGGGCCCTACGCGCTCGATGGGGATCCTCCGGTGTGGGATGACTATCGCGCGTCGTTCGCCGCTGCGGGATCGACCGTCCAGCTCCAGCCACTCGAAAAGTGGGCCTTCTACGATCACGTCATCACGGCCGACCATGTGCTAACGATTCAGACCGGCGATCAGCAACGCTACGCGAACCTGTTGTTGAGTGTCGGCGTGCGAATGGACTAGCGGAGCAGCTGACGCCTCTCCGTTCACACGCCCAGCCACCACGCGCCTAGCGAGATCCAGATTGGTATCAGCACCAGACCGGCCAGCGACGTCGATAGCACGACTCGCAGGGCCGTCGCCGTGTCGCCGTGATAGAGTCTCGTCAGGACGATCGGAAAGACAGCGGACGACATCGCCGCTTGCAGTATTAAGACATGCTTCATGTCGGTTTGGGTTGCCCAGAGGCTGGCCACGCCGAGCATGATGACCGGCATTAAAAGTTGACGAAAGCCAATCGACAGCAGGATCACGGGCGTCGCCCCGGTCCACTGCGCGGCGCGCAGGAAGTCGATGATGATCGCGCCGCTGAGCAGCAGTCCCATCGGGATCGACGCACCGGCCAGTAGATGAATTGATTTCATCAGGGCGGGCGGAATCATCGTATCCCAGTGGAGCGAGCGGACCGACAATGCGATGGCGACGGCAATCAGAGGGGCGCTGGTGAGTGCGGGTAGGATTTTGCCGATCAAGCCCAGCCGCGGGAAGCTGCTTCGCAGCGGAGCCTTTTGTTCGTCAGCCGCAGCATCCGAGGTCGGCCGGCTGCCTCCCGAGATGATCGCAATGCCCACGCTCCATAGGGCGAGGTCGACGCCCACGTTGTGCAAAATCAGTTCGACCTCGGCACTCGGATAGAAAATCTGCGACAGCGGCAGCGGGATGTAGCCGTAGTTGGCAATGCCTGCACAAATCGCAAAGGCACGCTGCTGCGCATCGGTTTTCAGTCCAACCCACGGCCCGGCGGCCCGGGCGATCGACCAGGCCAGTAGCAATCCGCCGGTGGTTAAACCGAAGCCAAAGAGTGGCGGCACCCAAGCCGTCGACAAGGCATCGAGGGTTTTGTCATTGAGAATGCGGTCGAGAAAAAGCGCCGGCATCAGAACATTCGCTGTGATCTTGGCCAGCGAAAAGTCGGCTTCGCGAGACAGCCACTTCTGCGATCGGCAGAACGCGCCGATGCCAATGATCAGGAACACCCCCAGCACGCTGCCGACGATCTGTGTGAACTGCATCCAAAACGGTGCATGAGCGATATCGGCTACGGCCAATACGCAGTCTGGCCCCGATGTCATACCGTTTAGCAGCGTCATGCCAGCATGCTGTCCTGCAACAGAAGTTGCCACTCGGTCCACTGAATCTGCTGCAGAGAGGCCACTTGCTTGGTGTCCTGTGCTTGGCAGGCCGCCGCGACGGCGTCGATGAATTGATACGGGTCGCGGTACGCATCGGCGTATTTTCCTGCCAGGTCGTTCAGGACGGGATGCGTCCCGACGCGGCGAAACCAGTACGCTGCATTCGAGTAGTCGCCCTCACGACGGTGCATGATCCCGTGCCAGAAACTGCCCGCCGCCGAGGAGTCGTCTTGGCTGATCGTGTGACTGCGGTCCAAATCGCCAGCGAGCAGCCACAACCCAGACAGCGTCAGCGAGGGGAGCGGTGCGTCGCCGCCATCGCCCGTCGATACCCGCAGTGCCGTGGCTCGTTCGAGCAGGGTTGCCAATTCAGACGCCCGCGGACCGGCCGCGAGGCCCGGCATCGGAGCCTCTGTGATCGCGTCGCGAAGTTCGGTGGGCAGTCGATCGAAGGTCGGAGCGAAGAACGCGTCGATGCTGGGCATGAGAAGAAGGGGGGGAAAGGGTGAGTCGCTTGGGACCATTGACTCGATCGAGCGAGTCGGGCCCGAACCGGACCGAGCCGGGGGCTGGACGGGACAATGGCCCCGTCCCACGATCCTGGTGGATAATTTACCTCGATTCACCGAAGGCTACCGGTTGAGCGTTTGGATTGCTAGACTGCAGACTCAAGGACCCCTTGTTTTCATACCCCCGCTCCTGCTTGCCGACGCCGAATCATGTCAGTGACCGAGAATCCGGACTCCAATCCGCCTTCCGCTTCCCCCGACCCATCCGCAAACGCTGCCGAGGCACCTGTGGAAACTTCTCCGCCCAACACGGTGCCGCCGAGCGAAGCTGCTGAAAATTCCGCCATACCCCCGGAGGCTCCTGCGAAACCTCCGGAGGCTCCTGCGGCGCCCCGGAAATCCAAAACGCCGTTGCCTCGAATCGGCAGCGGTCCGCTTGCTGCGCGGGGGCTGGGCGTTGCCAAACCACAATCGCCGGCAGCCGTCTCGACCGAAGATCTCGAGAAAGCCAAACCGAAGTCAGGCGACGGAAATAAGAAAAAAGCTCCCCGACCTCGCTTGGTTGGCGAATCGGACGAGGATGTGACCAACGTCCGGAAGGTCGAGGCACCCAAGCCCGGTAAGGTCAGCGTTCCCAATATCCGACACGACTTGTCGGACGATTTGCAAGCGGAACTTGACGCATCGTTGGCCGACTCCGATCTGGAGTCGTTCTACGGAGGCACCGCCGGCCTGCCGGATCGCCGCGGATCGCTCGAGGAAGGCGCACGCGTTCAGGCAACCATCCTGAAGATTAAAGAGGACACCGTGTTCGTGTCCTTGGGTGGCCCCGACGAGGGGACCGTCCCGTTCGAACAGTTCACCGAGGCTGAACCGGCGTTGGGCAGCACCGTCGAGGTGCTCGTCCGTGGATTCAGCCGCGAAGATGGGCTGTATTCCTGCACGCTGCCGGGATCGGCAATCGAAGTCAGTGACTGGGACGATATTGACGAGGGTTCCATCGTCGAAGCACTCGTGACGGGCCACAATACCGGTGGTCTGGAGTGCCAGGTTGGCTCGATCCGGGCATTCATGCCGATCAGCCAAGTCACCGAGTACCGGGTCGAAGACCTGTCGGAATTCGTGGATCAAAAAATGGTGTGCTTGGTCAATGAAGCCAATGCACGACGCGGCAATCTCGTCATCAGCCGGCGCGCAATCCTCGAACGGGAACGTGAAGCCAAACGGGAAGAACAGCTCGAAAAGATCGAGGCGGGCGACATCCTCGAGGGGATCGTGCGAAGTGTTCGCGATTTCGGTGCGTTCGTCGATCTCGGTGGACTCGACGGTTTGATTCACGTCAGCAAATTGAGCTGGGACCGCGTCAAGCATCCGAGTGACGTGATCAAGGAAGGCCAGAAAGTGAAGGTCAAGGTCGACAAGGTCGACAAGCAAACCGGCAAGATTGGTTTGTCCTACCGCGACCTCCTCGAAAATCCTTGGGATACCGCCGAGAGCGAATTCTCTGTCGGTGCGTTGCATTCAGGCATCGTGACGAAGACTGCCGATTTCGGTTGCTTCGTCCGTTTGGCTGCGGGCGTCGAAGGGCTTGTCCACATCAGTGAACTCGCCAATCACCGAGTGTCCAAGGTCAGCAGTGTGGTGAACGCCGGTGACACGGTCGAAGTCAAAATCCTGAGTTTCGATCGCGATGCACAGAAGATTGGGCTGTCGATCAAAGCCGCCCTGGCGGCCAATGAGCCTGTCGTGACGAATGCGGAAGAGGAAGTTGACGAGCCGCCACGTGACGTCGCCATTGGTCCGCAACACAGCGGCCCGCTCAAGGGCGGCAACAATCGCGACACCGGTGGCGAACGTTTCGGACTGCGTTGGTAGGTGTTGAGCACCGGTGAGATTTTTGTTTCTAGGCGACATCGTCGGTAAACCGGGATACTCGGCGGTGCTCGATCGCGCCGTCGCGCTCAAGGAGCAGCACCAGCTCGACGCGGTCGTCGTCAATGCCGAGAACGCAGCAGATGGCGCGGGATTGATGCCGCGCCAGTATCGACGCCTGATCGAATCGGGCGTTGACGCGATCACAATGGGCGATCATCTCTATCGCCGCGCCGAGATCATTCCGGTGCTGCAGGAGAGCCAGCGGATTGTGAAGCCGGCGAACTATCCCGCCGATGCGGCGGGCCGTACCTGGGTGATTGTGCCCACGCCACACGGTCGCTTAGGTGTGATCTCCATCCTCGGTCGCGTGTTCATGCGGCCGGTGGATTGCCCCTTTACCGCCGTCGATCGGGCGTTGGAAGATATGGCCGGGCAAACCGACGCGATTCTCGTCGATGTCCATGCCGAGGCCACCGCTGATAAACAAACCATCGCTCGCTACCTCGACGGCCGGGTCACCGCCGTACTGGGAACCCATACCCACGTACCCACCGCCGACGCTCACGTGATGGCCAGCGGTACGGCGATGCAGTGCGACGTGGGCATGTGCGGTCCCTACGACAGTATCATCGGTCGCGACGTGGGACGCGTCACGAAAACCACGACGACGTTCGAACCCTGTCATTTCCACGTCGCCACCCGTGACGTGCGGCTCTGTGGCGCAATCGTGGAATCCAATGAGGACGGACTGGCGGTTTCAATCGAACGTTTTGAAGAATCGATCGGTCGCAGCTAAAATACATCGCAGCTTTTAAATCCATTCTGCAGTGCGGTTCAGCATGATTTCACCTTCTCCAAACGCTGTGCTTTCCCGCTGCGCAAGGTTTTCCGGGCCACAGGCCCATCGATTTGACTAGCCAGCCCAACGGGGCCGGGGAATGCTGCGATGTCGCGTTATCCTTCGTCGAGGTCGCCCTCCTCGGGCGGTTCGGGTAACCAAAACGACAGCACACTGCCGACGGCGTAGACGAACAGTGCCACGATGGCGGCGGCCACCGCGGTGCTGCCGGAGGGCAACAGCGTCGTCAAATAGGCTGTCACTGCCGCGAATGAGGTCCCCACCATCCGCCCGCCAATGTTGGCGGCAAAACTCTCGCCGGTGCCGCGTAGGTGCAGTGGAAAGACTCGTGGCAGGTAGTTGCCCCAAAAACTGAACTGTGCCACCGTGAATAACCCAGCCAAGAAAATGCCCCACTTGAGCAGCTCGAGGTTGTCGCGTGCCGGATAGAAAAACACGAGCGGCACGACGAATAGGCCGGGCCACTGGAAGATGCGGAGCAAGCCCCTTCGGCTGACGATCACGAGCGCGAGCGACGCCAGCAAAAAGCGTCCGACCAAGCCGCCCATTTCTTGGTATCCATTGACCGTCGCAGCGATCTTCTGTTCGGTTTGCTTACGCTGCGGGACGGGCATGTCTGACGTGGCCGCTTTCACCTCGGGCAAATTCGGCACGATCGACGGCATCTGCTGCAACGCTCCGAATGCCGCCCCATAACTGCACGCGAACATCAACGTTGTGATGATGGTCGTGCGGCGGAGCTTGGGAGCAAATAGCTCTGCGATACTCGGTCGCTGCAGCGTCCCCTGGGCCTTTTTGTGAGCCCACAGCGGCGACTCGGGTAAGAAGGGGCGAATCAGGATCAATGGGATTGCGGGAATCACGCCCGAGATGACCGTGTACCGCCAGGCCTCATGACCGCCGGCAATTTCCGGGAAACTCGACGCATATTGCAGCGCCAGGTAATTGGCGCCGGTGACCAGCAAGCCCCCGATCGATGAAAAGGCCTGCGTGTAGCCCAGTACCGCGTCACGCTGTTTCGCATCGGGAAACAGTTCGGCCAACCACGCCACGGCGGCGACGAATTCCACGCACACGCCAATGAACGTGGTGCAGCGAAAAAACAGCAACCACTCGACCGAGGTGACAAAACCGCTCGCCATCGCCGAGAATGCATACAAGAGGATGCTGAAGACGAGCACGCGGCGACGGCCCCACAAATCCGTGAGATAGCCGCCCAGTAAGCCGAAGACGCCTCCGACCATCGCGGGCACGAAGAATAAAATGCCACGCCAATACTCGAACTCGGGTGTGCCAGGAACCGCGCCGACCAGTTCGGACAGTGCCGGGCGGAGTATCAGCGGAAGCATCAACAACTCGTAGATGTCAAACGCGAACCCGATAGCGGCAATGACGCATACGGTCCACTTTACCCCAGCGGTGGGTGGTTGGTAATTCGTTTGAGTTGGTGAGTTCATGGATTGGATTTCACACTCACGTTGTCAATCGAGATCTCGGCATTGGTCGAATTGCCATACATGCCGGGGCTGCCCTCGAGATTGGCGGCCTCGTCGGTGGCGGTGATATTCCAGTCATCGGGTTCAGGCTGTTCCCGCTCCCAGACCTTGCCACGGAGCACCGCGACGCCGTTTTCGACGGCGGCTTGGAACTTCAGCGTGTACCACTGACCCGCTTTCCACTGGACCGGCACACTCTTGGCCATGCGGAGTTGGGCGGCCCAGGTGCGGATTTGCAATTGTTGTGACTCGCCCATCAGGTCGAGTGTGTAACGCTGGGCGATCAAGCCGATATCGGGCAGTTTCGCTTCGCCGTCCTGCGCTTTGACGTCTGCGGTGATGGTGTAGTCGTGTAGATCGGTGGGGCCAAACCAAGTTTGACTTCGCGTGCCTTTGGGGATCGTCGAGATTTTGACGATGGCGGGATTCCCGTCGACCACGCGGGCTTCGTGACGATACCGGGCACCGATCCACGTGACCGGCACTTCGCCGGAGCTGAAATCGAATGTCCACGGCAATGCCGGAATGACGCGGAGTTGCGAGACCACGCTGGCATCCTCGAAACTCGCCGTGACGGTGATCTTGCTATGCGGAGCCGCCTTCGCAGCGACGTGCAGCACTCCGTTTTTGTCGACACTGGCGTCACCGGCGACGTCAAATTGAATTTGATCCATGGCGGGAGGGTCGATGCTTCGCCCGCCCGTGGTGAAGCTCGCTACTTCCATCGGCAGTTCGCTGCCGGGAGCCACGATGGCTTCCGCCGGGATCAATTGCAGTTCAGCAATTGGATCGTCGCCGTAGGGTTCTGTTGACGTTGACTGCGTCTTGGGGGCAGCGGCGGGGTTCGCTTCCGCTGTCACCGAGGAGTCACCGATACAGTACAGTCCGCCGGTTGTCGGCAGGTAAATCCGGCCATGGGAAACGATGGGCGAGCCCCCGACATCGTGTCCCTTGGGCAAGCGGGTTTTAAAGATGGTCTCGACGCCGTTTTCGGTGGGCCGCAAGACATGAATGATCCCCGTCGATGTGGCGGCGTAGATCTTTCCATCGGCAGACAACAGGCTGCCACGCATCGCTGTGCCGAGTTTCAGAGGTTTGCCAATGGCTTCGCCCGTGTCGGTATCGAGCACGTGCATTCGCGAGGAGTCTTCGACGACATACAAGCGGTTGCCCACCAGCAAGGGCGAGCTCTTACCGACGGTGAGTTCCTCGGTGCGCCACTTTTCTGCCGATGCTGAATCGAGCGCGGCGTAGGGTGAATCGATACACACGATCGCGCCCATCGCGGTGCCGGTCGGGTTCTCCTCGCCATGGGCGGCATAAACGTTGCCCTGGTCACCCACGGCGACGGTGGTATTGATGCCGCGTCGGGAGATGGTTTCCTTCCACAGGATTTTGCCGGTGCGGGGCTGCATCCCATAAATATTTCCATCGCCCGCACCGGCCACCATCACGCTTTGGCCCGCGATTTCGCGGATAACGGGTGTGCTGTAGGTGGTGTCTTCGGGCAGCGGTCGCGTGCTGGTGATCCAAACCAGGCGGCCATCCAATTTGTCGAAGGCGAGAAAGCGATGGGCGGGTTTGGCGGACTCGTCCCAACCTGTCGTCACGCCACTGATGATGACAAGATTTTCAAACACCACGGGGGTGTTGGTGCGGCCGCCGTACGTGCTCAGCATGCCAAATTCTTCGCTGAGTGATCGGGACCACAGTGTCTTGCCCGTCTTCGCATCGATGCACTGAAGCAGGCAGCACGCACCGAGAGCATATATCCGGTCCGTCTCTGGATCGCCGCAGACATTGGACCAGCCAACGCGTTCGGCGGGCAAATCGGATAGGAAAACGTTATAAACATTCTCCCATAACAGTTCGCCTGTGTCGGCATCCAAGCAAATCACTTTTTCGGCGTCGCGCGGCGTGCCGGGTTGGTCTCGCACGATGGTGAACAAACGGCCGTGCATCACGATCGGTGTCGAGATTCCCGCAGCCCGTTCGCTCTTGAAGATCACGTTGCTGCCCTCGCCACCCTTGGGATCAAAGCGATCGACCAAGCCCGTTTCGAGCGAAATGCGATTCTGCTGGGGGCCATTCCAGGCGGGCCAGTCGAGCGGGTCAAACGACTCGGCAGCGATGGGGTGGGCGGTCAGACTCGCCCAAGAGATCAAACAAACTAAACTCAGAACGTTACGAACTGGCCGCATGTTGGGGTGCACTCATCAATGAGAACGCGGGAGACGCAATGCAGCGTCAATGGTGTGATATTCTGGTGACCGCCGAATCGCCCGAGAAGGGGCTCAATCACAAAATGTGATACAATTTTTCAGAAAGCATCCGCCGAACCATTTAAGAGAACTCATGTCCGTTGCCGAAGAAATCTCACGTTTGAGCCAGCTTCGTGAGCAAGGTGCGTTGACGGAAGAGGAATTTCAAGCCGCCAAGGCGAAGGTGATTGAGGGACCGTCGTCCAGGCCAGCGATGCCCCTGGGGCAATTTCCGATGCCGAGTGCATCGGCGAATCAGATGGCGATGTTTCTGCACTTCTCTCAGTACCTTGGGTTCATCATCCCATTGCTCGGGTTCGCGGCCCCGATTTTGTTATGGCAACTGAAGAAAGATGAGATCCCCGAACTGGATGTGCACGGCCGGATCGTCGCGAATTGGTTGCTTTCGTCGCTGATTTACAGTGTGATCAGTGCGATTCTCTTGATTGTCATGATCGGCATTCTCGGATTCGTTGTGCTCGGCGCGTTGTCGCTGATCTATCCGATCATTGGTGGCATCAAAGCGAACGATGGCGAGCCATGGGATTACCCCGGCAGTATCCGCTTTTTCTAATGGTCACGTAGCCATGTTCGCCAGAGCGTGGTTCTGGCGTTTGGGATGATGATCGTCCGCCGAGCACACTCGCGGCGACACCCTCGTTGGCTATCCCGGTGCTGTCACTTGGATATTGGTGGACAGGTGTTGTTGGGTGATGCGTTGATTCTCATCGGCTTGGGATTGTCGCCTCACCCGCCGTGCGGTCTTGGGGCTGGCGAGCCGACCGAGATGGATCACGGGTTCGCCCGGTTGTACGGCAGGGAGCGTGGTCATGCCGATCACGATGCCATCGAAGGGGGCGATCAAACGGTTTTGGTCTTCCTGCAGTAGGCTACTGTTGGTCGCCAGGGGCTGGTCCGTCACCACGGTTGTGCCTGGGGAGACGTGCATGTCCATGAATCCGCCGCGTTCGGCGCGGACCCATTTCGTCGTCTTCAGTTTGACTTGGTTGTCCGGCACCTCCGGTTCGCCATCGAGCATATCAAGCTCTTTGAGGACATTGACAATGCCGCGGGCCATGCATTCGAGCACGGAGGGTTCGACTTTCCAAACCTCACCGCCTTCGACGACGATCGTGGGGCAGCCAGCGGACGTGGCTTCCCGGCGAAATGATCCTTTGGGACCGCGATTGTCCAGAATCACGCCCGCCCCGAAGGCGGTGGCCAATCGCAGGCACTGGAGGTTACTGAAGTCAGCACGAGCGTTGGGGTAATTCGTACGCCGCACCGCAGCGGTGTGCAGGTCGACGCCGTAATCGCAGCGGGACACAACCGCGTCAAAAATCACACGGGCCATGCGGTTCGCCATGCTGCCGGCGGCATTGCCGGGGAAGCACCGATTCAGGTCCCGGCGGTCCGGTAGGTAACGAGAGTGCCGCTCGAATCCAAGCACGTTCAGGACCGGGATCATGATCACATTGCCACGTGCTGGCCCCCAGTCTGGGTCACTGATCAACGATCGAATGGCACCCGTACCGTTGAGTTCGTCGCCGTGTAAGGCACCGGTAACCATCAGGGTCGGCCCAGGATCGGCGCCACGGAGTACGCGAATGGGGATCGTGATGTTTCGCCCGCTATAGCTCTCGGTGATCTCCAGCTCTGTATTTTGATAGGTACCCGCCGCGACGTCGCGGCCAAACCAAGATTGTGTTTTCCAGTCATTCATCACGTGTTATCAATTGCATCGATGTACCGCGGTAGCTCCCAGAAGTTTCGTGGGGCATTCATTCTACGCGAAATTGGCCGCTCTGATCAGGATAACAACCGGTCGCCGGCCCGAAACGCTGCGTTCGCTGTACAAAAAACGGCCAAAGCCGACTTGACGTCAGCCCCCACGAAATCGTACAGCCAAGTCACTCGGAAGGTTTCCGTATCGACTCGAAATGATTTTGAGGCGATTCGAGAGCTTTCCGAATTATGTCCATGCCTCACGCGAAGAAGGAGTGTCGCGTTGATCCGCTCACATCAGCCATCCAGGCAGAAGAGTTCCCCCCGTATCGCCGCCCCCCAAGTCACGAAGCGCATTGTCGCTAACTTGGCGCGATCGGTTCTCGACCCATCCAACGTGGATCGCCTCGGCGATACTAGTGAGGTCGTTGTGCAACGCGTTACCGCCACATCGCGGAAACTCGTGGCGCGGCGAGCGTTGCTGCCCGGATGTCTGCTCGGTTGCTTGCTCCTGCATGCCTCCCCGTCGAACGCCGAGTTCACGTTGCCCGATTCGGTCGCTGCGTCTGCCGCGAAATCAGGTGCCGACATCGGCTCGTATCTGCAAAAGATCGACGCTTCGCTGGCGGCTAAGGACTACACCGGCGCCGTGCAAGCTTACCGAGCCGCTCACCAAGCGGCCCCGGACAACGCCGAACTGCGTCAGCGATACGACCGCTTGGTCGCACGCGGCATCGACGCGAAGCTGCTGAACATCGCACCAGTGGCTCAATCGCCCTCTTCATTGCAGGCAATCGACGCGGACACCGCGGCCCAATCACTCAATGCCACGGCATTGACTGACAACCCTGCCACGTGGACGCTCGAACGTCGTCAACAGGAAACCCGCCGCTGGACCGCAATGGGCCGGACGGCATTGGATCGTGGCGACATCCGCCAAGCCTATCAATACGCATCGGCGGCACAGAAGCTCGGTGTCGCCCAGAGCGAATTCAAATCCGGTGATGCCCGCCCGTGGCAGTTGTTACTCGACGTCCAGTCCGCTGCTCGTCGCCAAGGCATCGACCTCGCACAGGTGTCCACAAACACTGTCTTGCCCGCCAGCGGTGTGATGCCGATTGGTCAAGCCGGCCAGCAGACGCCGAATTCCATGGTTGCACAGGCCGGGGGTGCATTCACGCCCGGTAGTCCTTCGGGCGTGCAGCAGGTACAAGCCATCGCGCCGGAGAATGCAAGTCCCTCGGAGGGCGAAACTTTATATACCGCCGGCATGCAGTTGCTCTCCGCCGGAAAGCAAAGCGAAGCCCGTGCCCAGTTTGTCAAAGCGTGGGAATACGAAGCCGAGCTGCCGACCGAAACGCGTCGTGCCCTGCAGGACAAGCTGACGCTGCTGCAACCTTCTCGGATGCCCGCGACAGGGAAACCCACCGAGCCGCTGACGCCGATCCAACAAGCGGATCTGGAAGCTGCTCAGCAGGTCAGAAGGCTGTACCGCGAAGTCACCACTGAACTCGCCAAGGCAAACGAAAAACGAGAAACCACACCGCTCGAAGCCATCGATGATCTCGAGCGTCTCGCCCGCAAAGTTGATGGTGCGAACATTGATGAAGCCTCCAAGGCCTCGCTCACCGCGATGGTCGGACGCGCCGTCAGCGAGCAAAATTCCTACGTCGAAGCGAACCGCGCCAAGATCGATCTCGATCTTACCAACGAGCGGATTCGCACTGAGATGGCGACCGAAGACGTTCGTGAAGCACGTGTTGACCAAGAGATCTCGCTGCTCGTCGATAGTTTCAACGATCTGATGGATCAAAAACGCTACGACGAAGCCTTGGTGATCGCCAAACAGGTCGGCGAACTGAAGCCGGATTCGACGATTGCAATGACGATGTTCCACAACAGCCGGCAACAGGTTCGGCTGCAGATGAGCAACGACATCCGGGCTGAGAACGAAGAGGGATTCAATAGCAATATGCTCGCCCTCGATCGAGCAATGATTGCACCTGACCCCGATCGCCCGTTCTCTTTCCAGGATCCGCAGGATTGGGCTGCTCTGTCACGCCGTCGCTTGGCGTCCCGTGACCAACAGACGCAACTGAGCCCACGTGAACAGGAGATCAAACGCAAGCTGGAAACCAGCGTGGAGATGAAGTATCGCAACAGTCCGCTTGGCGAAGTTCTCGACGAATTGTCTGCTGTGACTGGTGTTCCGATCGTGATTGATCAACGTGCCTTGGCCGCGATCCGTATCACTCGAGATACGCCGGTTTCCAAGTCGGTCAACAGTCGTCTGCCACTCAAGAGTGCCCTGAACATTCTGCTGGAAGATCTGGATCTGACCTATGTGCTCAAGAATGATGTGCTCAACGTGACCAGCCGCGAAGCACGACGCACCATGACTTCTCCACGCACCTATCGGGTTGCCGACTTGGTGACGCCGATCCCGAACTTCATCTCGGGGTATGAGGATGGCTTGGCCGGAGCTCTGAAGTCGGCCTATCAAATGACCCGACCTACCACTGACGTTCAAGTCGTTCCCGTCTCAATGGCCAACCTCGGCGGTGGCCTCACAAACAGTACGGGCGGTGAATTTGGCACGAACATGCTCGGCCAGTACAGCCCCATGGGAGGCAACGCCGCCTTCGCCGGTGGCCTCGGTGCGGCCGGTTCGATGCCGACGGGTCGAGGTGGTGGATCAATCGCCAACTTTTCCCAGCTGATGAGCTTGATCCAAACGACGATCGAGCCGGACTCCTGGGAAGCCTTGGGAGGGGTCGGTACGATGGCTCCCTATCCACAAAACCTTTCGCTCGTCATCAGCACGACCAGCGATGTGCACGACCAAATCGTTGACTTGCTCGAATCGCTGCGTCGACTGCAGAACCTGCAAATCACGATCGAGGTCCGGTTCATCACGCTCTCGGATAATTTCTATGAGCAAATCGGAATCGATTTCGACGTGCAGTTTGATGACAACGCACAATCCATTCCGGCCGACGACTCCGGTCCCGCAGTCACGATCGGTATCGGTGCGGGTAACACGCCGACGTCCGACCTGGACATTACTCTCAACCAAGAAACCTTCTCGGGTTCGGTCCCGCCGTTCAATGCACCCAGTGCTGTGTCGTCGATCGGTTTTGCCATCCTGAGCGACATCGAGGCCTACTTCTTCCTGCAGGCCGCGCAGGGTGACAACCGAAGTAATATCATGCAGGCACCTAAGGTGACCTTGTTCGATGGACAGTTCGCGACGATCAATGACACCGTGTCCAGACCGTTCGTGACCAGTATCATTCCAGTCGTCGGTGACTTTGCCGTCGCCCAACAGCCCGTCATCGTCGTCCTCGACGAAGGCACCCGGTTGAATGTCCAGGGCGTTGTGAGCGAAGACAAACGGTTCGTTCGCCTGACGCTTGTGCCCACATTCAGCCAAATTGGCGATGTCAACACGTTCACCTATGAAGGCAGTCGCTCGTCCAAATCGTCAAGCTCTAAGAATGTCGATACCAATGGTGACGGCGTGATCGATGCCAAAGACGAAGAGACCGAAGATACGGTGACTCAAGGCACCACGGTGCAGCAACCGACATTCGCACAGACGTCCGTTAGCACGACCGTTAGCGTGCCTGATGGCGGAACGATTCTGCTTGGCGGGATCAAACGTCAGAGCGAAGGTCGCAACGAACAGGGCATCCCGTTCCTGAGCAAGATCCCCTACGTCAGCCGGCTGTTCCGGAATACTGGGGTCGGTCGGACATCGGCGAGCTTGATGCTAATGGTTACGCCGCGGATCATCATCCAGGAGGAGGAAGAAGTCGCTCAAACCGGCTTCTCCGCCGCTGGCAACTGATCGAGCCGAATGATCGGCCACGTCGCTTGATTGCATGAGCCGACTCGGCGAGCGGAGTTTTCATCGGGAACAAAGATGAGGACTTCGCCCGTGCCGAGCCGGCTCAAATCAATATCGGACCCGCTTCTCCACTCCTGTTCGTTCGTCCAATCGTAGGTTGAGCCAGCGGACTGGAACCGAAAGCGTTGATCAGCAGGCAACGCCTTGCGTAGCTCACGATCGCCATAGACCACCGCCCGCATCCCAATCCGCACCGCCGCACGGCGTTGGATCGCGATCCCAAACGGTTCATAATCCCAGCGATGAAGATGGCTGCGATAGGTGCGAGCGGCAAGCAGTTTCGGCAGCTCGACCGCCGAGAAACACACCACCGACGCCGATTGATCGGACGTCACCGCCCCCGCAATCAAACGCTGGCAACGCGCAATCCGGCACAGTGCGTCGATCGCATCGCGGGCTGCTGCGGCAGGATCAGCCAGTAACAAATCGTCGCGGTACTGCGCCCAGGTTTGTCCCGGCCAGGGGCCGGCTGCCGCTCGCGTGCAGTGAACGAAATAGTTCGACCAATCAATCGCGACATCCGCATCCCGACGGTGATCGACGAGAGCATGGGTGGGACGCCCATCCCAGGGCTGCGTGATCTCGTCGGGGGGCAGGTACCGTCCGACCGCGCCCGCGTCGAGTAGTTCCCACACCGCTTGGCGATCTTTCCGCGTGGGGTCGGGCACCGGCGGAGCAATTGCCACCCGCACGATCCCGGACTGTAGGCCCGCCCGCCTCCGCAGGAGTGCTGTGACTTTCCCTCCACTACGGACATAGGCAGCATCCACACGATCAGCAATCGCAATCACGTCTCGATCCCGCTGTTCGGTCGTTTCCAACCGAACCGTGGGAATCTGAAACACGGCCGCCGCGTGGGTCACCCACGGATCGATCGCGCTCCCCTCGGCAATCAGTAGCGTGGCCTCGTCGCGGCGCGCCTGTTGGAGCGACGCGGCAATCTGCTGCGACAAACTGCGATGGCGATGGGGGTCATGACCCACCCGGCTGCACACGATCGCCACGAGAGGTCGTTCAAGCGATATCGCTGCCTGAAACGATGCGCTCGCCGCTTTCCAATCGATCCCCATCGCTTCGCAGCGACGTCGCCTCGCGGCCAGAACCGGGTTGGCTGGGCACATGGTCAGCCCAAGGCTGAAAAATGTGCCTGGATCGTCGCAGTATTCGGTTTCTCGATCACTCCTCGCTCGGTGATGATTGCAGAGATTAATTCGGCGGGTGTGACATCGAAAGCGGGATTGATCACGTTGGCTTCCCGCGGCACGGTCATCGCACCGCTGAAGTGACGCACTTCGTCTTCGCCCCGCTGTTCAATGGGAATCAGGTCACCCGACGCAAGCTCGAGATCGAATGTGTTTGTTGGCGCGACCACATAGAACGGGAGGGCGTGGTATCGCGCGAGCACTGCCAGAGGATAGGTGCCGATTTTATTGGCAACGTCGCCACAGGCCGCGATCCGATCAGCGCCCACGATCACGGCATCGATCATGCCGCGACGCATCAAACTGCCCGCCATGGAGTCGGTACACACTGTGACGTTCACGCCCGCCTGTGACAGCTCCCACGCCGTCAAACGTGCTCCTTGCAGCAGCGGTCGGGTCTCGTCGGCAAAAACATCGAGCGAGTGACCTTGCTCGTGCAAGTAGTAAATCGGTGCCAGGGCTGTGCCGTACGCCGACGTGGCCAGTGACCCAGCGTTGCAGTGCGTCAAAACGGTTTGGCAATCGCGGAGTAAACCGGCACCGTGCCGCCCCATCTCGCGGCACATCGCCCGATCCTCTTGATGAATTTGAATCGCCTCGGCCGCCAATCGCTGTGGCAGTTCGGAGATCGATCCATCGTCGGATGAATCGACGATGCCTCGCATCCGGTCGAGTGCCCAGAACAAATTCACGGCCGTGGGACGGCTCGTGGCGAGATAGTCGATCGCACTGCGATAGGTTTGCCGCACCTCATCGGCCGTTGACGACGAATCGATCCGTGCCAGCGTCACGCCGTAGGCTGCCGCAATGCCAATCGCCGGGGCACCACGAACAACCAGCCGCACGATCGCATCGTGCAGTTCGGTCAGGTCCGTGCACACCAACCGACCAACCTCGCCGGGTAAGCGAGTTTGGTCGAGCAAATCGACCGCGGCGGGTGTGTCGACTTGGACGCCGCGGTAACGGATCGTTTCGGTGTCCGGCATCAGACGTCCGCGGGTGCCGGCACGGCGAAGTCGTCGCGGTAATCGCGAGTCAGCATCGCATTGGCGGCATCGTTATCGATGTACCGTTCGGTTTCCGGGTCGAATTTCAATACGGGGCCGAGTGACAGTTTGTCAACCGCGACGTCGACTCCGTTGTCCCGAACATGCTGCAGCGTTCGTTCGAGTGTCGCCTTGTCGTCATCGCGAGATTTGAATTCTTCCACTGCGGCGGTGAGTTCCTCCGGAGTGGATTTGTTTGCCTCGCCCAGGTAGTAGGAAATGTTACCGTGGTGTGCCATCGCGGCAGACAGGTGCCCGACGCGTGCGTCGGCATTCAACGTCGATGCGTCCCGAGAGACGACCGCATCAATGAAGTTGCTCACATGCACATCGACCAAATCGCCCTCGGCGCGAGGGTCGTGTTTGAATTCACGAATTTGCTTCATGTCGCGGTCATAGATACGGCACAAGTCATAGCTCGATTGCACGACGTAACCATCGCTGCCGTAGAAGACCACGCCAATTTTGTTGCCTTTCTTAGACTGGAACAAAGCGTTGAGTTCTTGATCGGCCGAGTCATCGACGCTCAGGCCGCGAGTTTCAAAGACGATCGTTTTATCACCGTAATCGTAAATTGCGACCTGGGTGTTGGCGGTGTCTCCCGCATCGACGTAGTCCGGGTTTTTGCGTTCGGCTTGATATCCGAGGCGTCCGCCATAGCTGAGGATGGCATTGGGGTGACGATCCAGGCCCAGCCCCCAACGAGAAATGTCGGTTTGGTGCGGGCCTTGGTTGCCCGAGTCGCCGTTGCCGTATTGTCGTTGCCAGTGCCAGTCGTAGTGGAATCGGGGCCGTGTGACTTTGGGCGTGGTGTACTCAGCCGGACCGCTCCACAGACTGTAGTCCACTGTGGGGGGGACCGGATAATCGCCCAGCTCACCGATCGATTTGCGTCGCTTGTAGCAGAGTCCCCGTGCCAGATTGACGTCTCCAATGCCGCCGTCGGCCATGAATTTGACCCCATCGATGCACGCCTTGCTGCTGCGGCACTGGCTGCCGGTTTGGAACATCCGCTCGTACTTCTTGGCTGCGGCAACGAGTGCGCGGCCTTCGTCGATGTTGTGGCTGACGGGTTTTTCAATGTAGACATCTTTGCCGGCCTGCATGGCCCACACACCGATCATCGCGTGCCAGTGATTGGGCGTCGCTGCGGTGACGATTTGGACGTCGTCGTCGTCCAGGACCTCACGCACGTCGAGGACAACGCGGGGGCGTACACCCTGCTTTTTTTCGACTTGGTCGGCGCGTTGTTCACCGACTTTCGAGTCGACGTCGACGAGCACGCGAATGATCGTGCGCGGGTCGTTATGAAAACCAGCCACGTGCGCCATCCCACGACTATTCACACCGCATACCGCGACGCCAAGCTGTTCGGCTTTGGTATCAGCCGCGGTGGCACGGGAACTGGTGTGAACGCCAGCGACCAACCCAGCGGTAACGCCGGCGGCGGCCGCGGATGAGGAAAATTCGCGTCGGGTAAGACGATTCATGATAGAGGATCTCCGGAAGAGAGGGCGGTGGGATAGGCGGAGGGATGGGAGGAGGGAATCAAGACCACTGTATTATGCACACCGGGACAGCGAATGCCAATGACGTAATCCGACAAACGAGGTCTCTTAGGAACGAGCGGAAAATAAGTGGCCGAACGCTCCGCGGTCGGAATGGTCGACCGCGGAGCGTTCGGCCACCATTTCAGACAGTCATTTGCCGCTCGTTCCTTAGCATACGTTGCTGCGCTGTAGTGGTTCGCGGGCGAGACGCCCGGACCCCTTCCAGCCCGCCAGCGAGACGCCCGCGAACCTAAACGCATGCGCATCAGCTCTGGGATAGAACCCCGAGATTAGCGGTCGAGATTAGCGGTCGAGATTAGCGGTCCAGGCTAGCGCCCAAACGGCTAATTCCATACGAAAACTTCTGGACAGGTGCTTATGTTCCCCCAAGTCCCGCCACCCAGCTGAGCAGGCCGATGATGGCACCGCACGCGGCGCAGGCGAGCAGGAATCCGATGAGGTCCCGGCGGGTGGGCCAGGTGAACTCCCAGTCACTCGTCGGAAAGATTTTACGTGGTGAGGTGGGGGTTTCGTACGCCAGTTCCAGTCGCGCATGGTCGGCAGCGGGATCGGCCAGCACGGGCGTGTTCATCTTGGCAAAATACCGATCGAGCTGCCGCTGCTCATCTCGACGCGTCAGTAGGCTCAGTCCGACAAGCACTAAGAACGGCAGCAGCACCCGGGCGGGCAGTCGCAGCGTTTCCAGGGTTGCCGCGGACACGCCACTGAGGTCGAACCCGAGTCCCGAGTACAAGACAAAGTCGATGTTGAGCGAGCCGCTGCCGGTTTGCTTGCCAACCTGCTGCTGGACGAGTCGGTGAATGTCGCCACGGGTGGAGTCTGAAACCGTTTCGAGCTGCACCGTTTCGGCGGCCGTCATCGGGCCGTTCCAAAAGATCGGAGCGCCGCCGGATGTGTGGACGATCGTAATCGGCTCGCCCACTTTTGCGTTGGGAGGCGGTGGTCCGAGCGAGTCTGGTTTCGACCCCGTTTCGCTGTCTTGAATCGCCATCCACGCCTGGCGTTTGGCGACATCCGATTCCGTCGCCTCGCGGCGGAGCGTCGTCGTGACGACTTGAGTGGTCGCTGCCAGACCAGGGGATTCGTACAAGGAGGGGACTAATCGTGGCAGGGCCTGTGGCAACACGAAAAAGAAGACGAGCGAGAATGCGATCGTACCCCATGCCGCGACGCGATTGGAACGCCGCCAATACATCCCGATCCAGAACGGTGCCGCAAACAGGATCGGTAACTCCATCGCCATCTTGAACTGAGTGAAGACATCCGAAATGAGCAGTGCGACGGTGGACGCGCCTACGATGATCACCAACCCGGTCAGACGCCCGACGAGCACATACTTCCGCTCATCGGCATTGGGATTGATGTACGGCGCGTACACGTTTCGGACCACCAACGCCGACGTCACAATCATGTAGGTGTCTGCGGAACTCATCATCGCCGCGAGCAAACACGCCAGCATCAATCCCACCAGCCCCATGTTTAGCGGGCCCAAAATTTCTCTCGCCGCGACACCCCAGACGCGGTCGGGGTCGGCAGCGATTTCGGGGTTACCGGCCAGCAGGGCGAGCGCGATCAACGCAGTCAACGCCCAACCGATCGTACACAGTCGTTTTAAGAAATTGCCGACCACCAACCCGATCCGAGCCTCGTCCTCCGTCTTCGCCGACCCACCGCCGGTGGCAATGAAGTGTGGCTGGACCACGATGCCGATCAGCGCGAGAACAGAGAGCGAGATAATATAGTGAACTGGAAACTCGCCACTGCTCGGTCCCGAGAACAGCTGGAAATAATCGGCGGACACGCGTTCGTGCATGATCCGAAAACCGTCCATCAAACTATCTTCACCGGCGCCACCGTACTTCGCCGCAATCGCCCATAGGCCATTGGGGATCAACAAAATGGACAGCAAAATAATGAACAAGCCCTGGATCAAATCAGTCCAGTACGCCGCTGTCAAACCTCCCAGGACGCCATACAAAATCACGATAATCGCGATCGCTGGGATTAACGTGTACTTCAGCTCGAAACCAAACAGGCCAACGTCCACACCGATTAACGGTACCGCGAACTTCGCAATCGCTGACAACATCGTGGACAGATAGAACATGTAGAACGCGATGGCGAATGCCGTGTAGGCCGCACCGAGTGCACGCGACTGGTACCTTTCGACAAACCAATCGCCGAGCGTCAGGTGACGCATGCGTCGGTACCAAACCGCCGTGATCCAGTATACGGGTGTCACAAACAACCACATCATGGCCGACCACACGCCACTGAGCCCGCTCGTCCAAGTCGTCCGGCCGACCGTAACCGGTTCGTGGGCACCCGTCCCAGCACCAAAGGCCGCAAAGGTCTGCAACAGTTTCCCGAACCCACGCCCCCCCATGAAGTAGTCTTCTTGGTTATGAACACGTCGCATCGCCCAGATCCCAATCGCGATCATCGTCGCGAAATAAATCGCCAAAACGGCGTAGTCAATTAGCGTCATCTGTCATCCTTCTCGGTGGACCGGTCGTTTTCGTGGCGGGAGTCGACTAGAACTGTAGCAAAACCAACCGATGCTATGCAAAAGCGAGAACACGAATGCGAGTGAACGTCAGTCCTAATCCAGTCATCCTCGGCCAAGATGCCGCCGCCGAAGGGGCCGCCAAGATCCGAGAGGCCATACGTAATCGAGGGGAAGCCACCATTCTGGTCGCCACGGGAGCCTCTCAGTTCGAAACGCTCGCCGCATTGGTGCAAGCACCGGATATCGATTGGTCACGCGTGACGGGGTTTCACCTCGACGAATATCTCGGCTTACCCAGTTCGCATGGAGCGTCATTCCGCAAATATTTAAAGGAGCGGTTCGTTGATTTGGTCCCCATCGGTGAGTTTCATTACGTCAACGGTGACAACGATGCGGCGACCGAGTGTGAACGACTCGGTGCGCTGATCGGTGATCGCCAGGTTGATGTGGCCTTCATCGGGATCGGCGAAAACGCCCACCTCGCATTCAACGATCCCCCGGCAGATTTTGAAATCAAACAGTCCTATCTGATCGTTGATCTCGACGAAGCCTGCCGTCGCCAACAGCACGGTGAGGGGTGGTTTGATGAACTGTCCGATGTGCCGCGCCAAGCCATCAGCATGTCGGTTTCCCAAATCATGAAGTCGAAGCACATTGTGTGTAGCGTTCCCGATGCCCGCAAAGCGGCTGCGGTCCGGGATACGTTGACCGGTCCCGTCACGCCCACAATACCGGCTTCGATTCTGCAGACACACGGTTCGGCGACGCTCTACCTCGATCCACCCGCAGCGAGTTTGATCGATCCGAATGAGTTTGCTCAAACCGATGTGAAAGGGCTGTCATGAGTGTGGCAGTTGAGGACAACGCAACAGCGGTGGGTTACGTCGACTTGCAAGTCAATGGCTACGGCGGCGTTGACTTCAACGGCGATGATTTGTCTGCCGAATCGCTGCATGCGGTTTGTGAGCGGTTGGCCGCCGATGGTGTGGCGAGTATTCTCGCCACGGTCATCACTGCGGACCTCGACGCGATGTCGCGACGGCTGAGCGAGATTGCCACGCTGAGAAGTCAAGATGCATTGGTGGCACGAATGATTGCAGGTGTTCACATTGAGGGGCCCTTCATCAATGAACAGGCCGGCTACGTGGGGGCTCATCCCCGTGATGCGGTGCGGCCCGCCGATGTCGAATCGATGCAGCGACTTTTGGACGCCGCCGAGGGACTGACTCGGATCGTCACCCTGGCCCCCGAACGCGACCCTGGGTTCCAGGTCACACGCATGCTCGCTGGGCAAGGCATCTGTGTTTCGGGCGGTCACTGTGACCCATCCCTCGATCAACTCGACGCCGCGATCGATGCGGGGCTCTCCATGTTCACGCACTTGGGCAACGGCTGTCCCCTGTTAATGCACCGCCACGACAACATTATCCAACGCGTCCTCAGCCGATCGAGCAGCCTGTGGATCGGACTGATCGCCGACGGTGTGCACGTCCCCTGGCCTGCCCTTGGCAACTACCTTCGCAGCGCTGGTGGCGACCGCTGTTTCATCGTGACCGATGCAATCAGTGCGGCGGGATTGGGCCCGGGCCGATACCACTTGGGCCAGCGTGAAGTGATCGTGGACAGTGACGGCGCCACATGGGCAGCCGACCGCTCGCACCTGGTCGGGTCCTCAGGCACCATGCCTCAGGTAGCCGCCAATTTGAAACGCCATCTCAACATGGCTGATGACGAGGTTACCCGTTTGACGGTAACAAACCCGCGGCGAATTTTGGACGCTTGAGATCTCTCGGGTGCCGATGCTGCGAGAGGAAATCGCTTCCTAGCTCAGTAAGTCTTTCACGACCTCGCCGTGAACATCGGTCAACCGATAGTCGCGGCCTTGGAAGCGATAGGTTAAACGTTCGTGATTGAGCCCGAGTTGGTGCAAAATCGTTGCCTGTAAATCATGGACATGCATTGGCTTTTCCGCTACCGAGAAGCCTAGTTCGTCCGATGCACCGTACTCATAGCCTGCCTTCACGCCGCCGCCGGCCATCCAGATCGTGAACGCGTCGGGATAGTGGTCGCGGCCGAGCACGTTGCTCCCCGCGGTGCGGCCTTCGCGAAACGGGGTTCTACCAAACTCGCCCGCCCACACGATCAGGGTGTCGTCGAGCAGGCCGCGCTGTTTCAAATCACGAATCAAGGCAGCGATGGGCTTGTCCATCGTCGCGCACTTGCGCGTCAGGCCATCGGTGATGCCTTCGTTTGGATTGGTGCCGTGAAAGTCCCAGCCCCAATCGAATAGCTGCACGAACCGGACGCCCGATTCCACCAATCGCCGGGCCAGCAAACAATTATTGGCGAGGCTCGATCCGCCGGGGGTCGCTCCGTAGTCGTCGAGCGTCTGTTGGGACTCCTGCGAGATGTCCATCACCTCGGGCACGGCCGCCTGCATGCGAAAGGCCAGTTCATATTGCGCGATGCGAGTCAGGGTTTCCGGATGCCCCATCTCCGCGGCTTGCATTTGGTTGAGATCCCGCAATGCATCGAGGCTCTTACGCCGCAGGTCGCGATGGATGCCGGGAGGGTCGGACGAGTAGAGCACTGGATCGCCTTTGGATCGGCATTGCACGCCCTGGTACACCGATGGCAGGAATCCGCTGCCGAAGGAATTGCTGCCGCCATTGGGCTGCACACCGCTGGAGATCAACGCGACGAACCCCGGTAGATTCTCGTTTTCGCTACCCAGCCCATACGTCACCCACGATCCCATCGACGGGCGTCCTGAGCGTGGTGACCCCGTCAGCAAAAACAGCTCTGCGGGAGCGTGATTGAACTGGTCGGTGTACATCGAATGGACGACGCACATCTCATCGGCTACGTCGTGAAAGTGCGGAATCGCATCAGACATCCACATGCCGGCCTCGCCGACTTGCGACCATGTCCGCGGCGACCCCATCAGTTTCGGCACACCGGAGGTAAACGCAAATTCGCGTCCCGCGAGGAACGCGTCGGGCACGTCTTGGCCATCGCGGGCAAGTAACTCCGGTTTGTGATCGAACATGTCCAGGTTGGGAGGTGATCCAGTCATATGCAGATAGATCACCCGTTTCGCCTTTGCGGGGAAATGCGTGGGCTGCACGGCGAGCGGATCGTCACCGGCGCGGGCCGCAGCGGTCTCGCCAGCGAGCAAGCTCGATAACGCGATCCCGCCCAAGCCCGCGGTGGATTGCTGCAGGAAATGGCGGCGGGTGCGTAGGTGAAGTTGTTCGAGTCGAGGGTCCATGTTCGCTTCCCTAAAAGAGGTGGGTTCGTGTCGTTTTTCGCTCCGCGAAAGCAATGTCCCTCGCAACTCTCGCGGCGCGAAAGGCGGCAATCGGTCGGATTGCTTTTAACGTTTCATCAAGGTTTCATCGAGATTCAAGATCACATTACAGACCACCGTCCAGGCCGCCAGTTCAGCCGTCGTGGACTGAGACGACCCATCGCCGGGCAGTGGCCCGAGGTCGCTGGGCAGTGGCCCGAGGGGTTCGGTCGCCATCGCATTGGCGTCCGCGGAGTGCTCACGGTAGTGGCCGGTCAATTCGTCGGCGAACTCCATGAGTCGCTGTCTTTCGGCTGCACTCGGATCTCGCAGCAAGACTTGCTCGAAGAGGAAGGTGACTCGCTCTTTCGGATCGCTCTCGGCTTGGACGGCGCGGCGGGCCAATGCTTGCGCCGCTTCGATATAGACCGGGTCATTGAGCGTCACGAGGGCCTGTAGCGGCGTGTTGGTGCGTATGCGACGCACTGTACAGACCTCTCGATTGGGCGAGTCGAACTGAGCCATCGATGGATACGGACTCGACCGACGCCATAACGTATACAGCCCTCGGCGGTAGCGATCCTCGCCACTGCTCGTCTTCCAATCCGTTTCCGAACCGAAGGCTGCTCGCAGCCCTAAGTCAGGTTGCATGGGCTGCACCGGAGTGCCGAACATGGTGTCGCTGAGCAAACCGCTGACAAACAAAGCTTGGTCTCGCACCACTTCAGCAGTCGCCCGGAACCGCGGTCCGCGGGCGAGCAACCGATTGTCGGGGTCGAGTTGCAGTAATTCGGGTGTGGCCCGCGAGCTCTGGCGATAGGTTGCCGACGTGACCAGCGACCGCAACAGCGACTTTAAATCCCAGCCGCCCTCACGTAGTTCCACGGCTAAGTAATCGAGCAGTTTGGGATGCGAGGGCATTTCACCTTGCGAGCCAAAATCCTCGCTCGTGTCCACCAATCCAATTCCGAAGATCTGCTCCCAATGCCGATTGGCGATCACCCGTGCGGTGAGCGGGTTGTCCTCGTCGATGAGCCACTGGGCGAGCGCCATCCGGTCGGGACGTGCTCCCCTTGCGACTTGCAAATCATGAAACGCCGCCGGTACCCCCGCGCTGACTTCGTCGCCGGTACTGAGGTAGCTACCACGTCGCTGAATCTTGGTCACACGGCGCTTCGCTTCCGGCAGATCTCGCATCACCGGCACGCTCGTGTCGGGCGCAAGGTTCGCCAACTCTGTTTGCCGCGTTTCTAACTGCGATCGAAGGTCGGCGAGCAGAGGGGAGATCCCGCGGTAGTAGTCGGCGATCGATTCTCGCTCGCTGTTGGTCCAGTCGCTCGCTGGTTTCTGGATCGCGTGCTGAATTTCGGCAGGGGTGTTGGCCCACTCGATCAGCTGAGCATCCGACGTCATCGACAATCGAAATCGTCTTTGGTCTGCGGGCGAAGCTTGAAGCCGGATGGTGAGCGTACCGCCCGCAAGCTCTTTGGCATCGTCGAGGGCGTACGATCGGCCATGGTCTTCGACGGCAGTGAGTTTCACCGGAACTTCGCCGCTGGTAAGGTACCGGCGATGTGGCGAGGGGACCTCCGACGGACTTTGCTGCCACACGACTTCATGTTTTTCATCGAGCAGAGAAAGCTTGAATCCGGCGAGTCGCTGCTGGAGGGATTCGCCTCCGTCGGTCCGATTCCAAATCGCCAGCGACTCGATCGGCTGCGTCGAACCAAGGTCCAGCTCCAGCCAAGGATCTTTCTCGATCGCGGTGTGCGTGACTGAACCGGAGGCGAATTCACCATCGGTATTGCCATCGATCGCATACTGAACCTCACCACCAAATCCGGTCGAGCTCTGTGTGGCCGTTGCGGCGGCGGCGACATTGACGCCATCTGCGAAAGCTTGCAGTTCGGCGACATGGATCATTTTTTTGTCGCCGGGCAGATCGATGCGGACATAGCGAGCATCGACCGTGGTTGCCTGCGTCGGCTTCCAGGTGGCCTGCACCTCGTTTAACTCCAACGCCTGCTCGTCGCCCGCTGGGGCGTCCAATCTCAATCCCGCCAGGGATGCGTCCGTTACGCAGGTGATGACGATCTCGCCGGGGCCGGTCGCATTCGACGCGACCGTGACCCAACCCTGGTTATCGATTTCAAGCTCGGTACCGTCCAGCGTTACCAGCGTTGGGTGCAGCGTCTGCCATGTCGCGGGCGTGGTCAGTTGAGTCAGCCACTCGTGGCGTGCCGATTCAATCTCGGGGGTCGCGAGATGGAGCGATTTTTTTAAGCCGGCGATGTTGGTTTGCAACTCGTGTTGTCGCTGGCGTTGTTGATCGGACCAAATCGACAGTCGCGGTCGCTCGTCGCGTTGGTCGGCGTCTTCACTCTGATTGAAGAAATCAAAGAACTGAAAGTATTCGGTTTGGGTGATGGGGTCGTACTTGTGCGTGTGGCACTGGGCACACGACATCGTCGTTCCCATCCACACCGCCATGGTTGTGTTCACTCGGTCGACGACCGCCACGTTTCGGAACTCTTCATCGTTCGTGCCGCCTTCGTTATTGGTCATCGTGTTGCGATGAAACGCCGTCGCGATCAGTTGGGACTCGCTCGGGTCGTCCATCAAGTCGCCGGCGATCTGTTCAATGGTAAATTCATCGAAGGGCTTGTTCTCATTGAGCGAGCGGATCACGTAATCGCGATACGCCCAAATTGTACGCATCGGATCGTCGGCATAGCCGGCCGAGTCCGCGTAGCGGGCGAGGTCTAACCACACACTTGCCCAACGTTCGCCGAAGGCGGGCTTGGCAAGCATTTGATCGACATAGATCTCGTAGGCATCGCTACGGGGATCGTCGGCGAAGTCCGATGCCTCCTGCCAAGTCGGTGGTAATCCGGTCAGGTCCAAAGCCACCCGGCGAGCGAGTGTCAAACGATCCGTTGCGGGTGAAGGAGCCAAACCCTCCGCTTCGAGTTTGGCGAGAACGAAGTTGTCGATTGGATTGATCGGCCAGGCCTTGTCCGCCACGGCGGGCAGCGGCGGTCGCTCGGGTTTGACATAGGACCAATGACGCGCATAGTGAGCACCTTGATCGATCCAGCGACGAATCAACTCGACGTCGGCGGGTGTGAAAACGCGGCCCTTGCCGTCGGGCGGCATCCGCATGTCGGCATCCTCGGTCGTTAGCCTCGCGATGATTTCGCTCGCGTCAGCATCGCCGGGAACGATCGCGGCATAACCCCCCAGATCGTCCTGTGACCCCGCCTCGGTATCCAATCGTAGATCCGCCGCTCGACTGTCCTCGTCGGGACCATGGCAGACAAGGCAGTTCCCCGACAGCAGCGGACGAATGTCCCGGTTGAAATCAACGGTATCGTCCGCGTAGGCAATCTCGCTCGGCACAATCAGATGGGTGAGGGCAGCAGCGAGCAGCAAATATCGGAATGCGAGGAGCAACATCGACTCGTGTGGGCAGGGGGGGCGTCGATCGGTGGGATTGAGGCCGAGGACACAAATTTGCCCTCACCTCATCCCATCATACCCTGCTTACTATGCTTCGTCGAGCAAATCGACTGCGGCAAACGCTTTGCCTTCGAGCATCGCGAGCGAGGCGCCGCCGCCGGTACTGACGTGGCTGACACGGTCGGCGAAGCCGAGTTGGTCGACGGCTGCGGCACTGTCGCCACCACCGATGATGCTGATCGCGTCACTGTCGGCGACAGCCTCGGCAACGGCACGGGTGCCAGCGTCCATGGGTGGCTTTTCGAACACGCCCATCGGTCCGTTCCAGACCACGGTCTTGGCGCCCTTGATGATCTCGGCGTAGTTCTTGGCCGTTTCGGGGCCGATGTCCAAGCCTTCCATGCCGTCAGGGATTTGACCGGCGGGCACGATTTTCTTGTTACAGCCTGCGATGTTACCGAAGTCGTCGCCACAGTGCGTGTCGACGGGCAGGTGCAGTTTGCCATTGCTCTTGGCCAGCAGTTCCTTGGCCAACTCGACTTTGTCCTTTTCGACCAAGCTATCGCCGACCTGACCGCCCTGGGCGAGTGAGAAGGTGTAGGCCATCGCTCCACCGATCAGAATGGAGTCGCAGATGCCTAGCAGATTGTTGATCACATTGATTTTGTCGCTGACCTTGGCACCACCGAGGATGGCGACGAAAGGGCGAGCCGGGGTGCTGATCGCGTCGGAGAGATATTGGATCTCCTTGGCGACGAGGTGGCCGACGACGCGAGGTTTGCCCGCCATTGCTGTGGGGACGGCGACCATCGAGGCATCTTCTCGGTGGCAGGTGCCGAAGGCGTCGTTGCAGTACACGTCCGCCATCGCGGCGAGCTTGCCTGCGAACTCGGCATCGCCCTTTTTCTCGCCGGGGTTGAATCGCAGGTTCTCTAGGACGAGCACTTCGCCCGGTTTCAGGCCAGCAGCTTTGGCTTGGGCGTCTTCGCCGACCGTGTCGCTGGCGAAATGCACGGGGCTGCCGAGCAGTTCGCCCAATCGGGTCGCGGTGGGAGCTAGTGAGAACTTCTCGTCGCCAGCACCGCCGGTGGGCCGTCCCAGGTGGCTCATCAGGATCACGGCGCCCTTCCGATCGATCACGCTCTTGATGCTCGGTAGCGCCATCCGAATGCGGCGGTCGTCCGTGATTTCGTTTTGTTCGTTCAGGGGGACGTTGAAATCAACCCGCATGAGGACGGTTTTGCCTTGGACTTCGGTCTGATCGATCGTCTTTTTGGCCATCGAGAATCTGCTCCGGTTATCGAAAAAAGCTGCAAAGTTTGAATTTGCATTGAGGTTTGTTTCTGTGGGCTAACCAGTATCGGCCAGAATCCCGCAGCCGCGAAGGGGCCGACGGTTTTTCCGCACTCCTATCCTGGTTTCCTCACGTCTTACCACCGGCATAACCGAAACCAGAGTAGGCACGACTGCGACTCAGTTTTCTGAGCCGGAGCCGGAGCCGGTCTGTCGTGACCTTGGTGGAACGAGTCGCGACGACGTTCGTCAACTACGAACGATTACAACGCAATATTGGGGGCGGTGCTGGTGATCTCCAGAACCACGATAGACGAAATATGCGCGCATTTGACCATCCGGTCTGTCCGGCCGGTTGCCGGATGCTTGCTGGCGATCCTTGTGACGGGGCTGCAATATGCTCCCTCGGCACAGGCTCAGTCGCCGCAGGCTCAGACCTTGCGGTTCCAGGGGGTGCAATCCCAAGGGGCACAATCCTACGCGGCGCAATCTCAAGCGGCGCAATCTCAGGCGGCGTCGTTGCCCAGCACCACACGCCGATTTCCTTCGGTGTTCGGTTGGGGACAAGACTCCAATGCGGCGCCGAAAGTCGGTTCGCCGGAGCACCGTGAAGCGATCTTGAACGCCTTGCCCCTGGATCGGCTGACACCTGGGGCACGCACCCAAATTTTGGAAATCGCCGAGAATCCGACGCTGTTTCGGCAATTACCCAGCCAGGCGGTGCAGTGCGATCAGGACATGTTTTTGTTCCTGACACGTAACCCGGACGTGTTGGTCGGTCTGTGGGACCTGATGGACATCACCAAGGTGCAGTGTCAAAGGCTCGGTCCCTACCAGATCGAAGCCAGCGATCAGGCGGGTACGTTGTGCAAGGTCGATTTGGTCTATGGCGACACCGAACAGCACATCTTCGTGGTCGAAGGTTCGTATGATGGCAAGATGGTGCCCACACCGATTCGCGGAAAAGGTGTGTTCGTATTGAGATCGGCATATGCCCAGAACGCGGACGGCAACACCACCATTTCGGGGACGCTCGATTGCTTTGTGCAGCTCGAGAGCCTCGGCTTGGATCTGATCGCCCGAACATTCAGTCCCATCATCGGCCGCTCGGCCGACAGTAACTTCGTCCAAACGGCACGATTCATTTCGCAGGTCAGTCAAGCGAGCAGTCGGAATCCGGCCGCGATGCTCGATGTCGCCAACCGACTACCGCAAGTCGAGCCGCCCGTTCGCAAGGCGTTCGCGGACACGATCGTGACGGTCGCCCGTCGCGGCCGAGAACTCGTTGAGGCCGCCGACACAGCGAAAACAGCCCAACACCCCAGCACGACTGTCCCGGCTGGGATGACAAGGTAGGAAGCCGCCGGTTTCTAGGGAACGAGCGGAAAATAAGTGGCCGAACGCTCCACGGTCGGAATGGTCGACCGCGGAGCGTTCGGCCACAATATCAGACAGTTGTTTTCTGCTCGTTCCTTAGACTTCTCATTACCGTTCCACGGGGAATGGTTTTTCAATCCAGGCTGGACGCTGAGGTCACATTCCTTCAGCAAGCAGCCTGCGGTAGAGAGCGACGTGTGCATGGATCATCGCATCGACCGTGAATTCAGTTTCGATGCGGGTGCGGGCGGCAGCGGTGAGCTGCGCGGCCAGTTCCCGGTCGGATAATAACCCGTGTGTTTTTTCGGCGAGTTGGCCGGTCTCGCCGAGTTCAAACAGGCAACCTGTTTCGCCGTCGATCACCAGGTCGTTGTTGCCGGCGATGTCCGAGGCGACCACAGGCACGCCCGCCTGCATCGCTTCAATGACCGCGTTGCTTTGCCCCTCGTACTCGCTCGCGATCCAGAACGCGTCGGCGTGTGGCAGTAGCTGGAGAACGTCGTCTCGATTGCCCGCAAAGCGGACATACTCCACGCGTGAAACCGCATCGCGATGCCGTAGCATCTCATCGCGTTGGGGACCGTCACCAATGATGACCAGTGTGGTGTCGCCGCGGAGCGTGCCCAGCAGTTCGGCGGCCCAAATCAGATCGCGGATTCGCTTCTGCGGCCACAGTCGACCGACTGCGAGAATGAGTTTGCGATCCTCGTCTACCTCCAATCGCTGCAGCGCCATGCGGCGATCGATCGGTGTTGATGGATCGGTCGCCGCAACGGGTTCGATACCGTTGGGAATGATCGCAAATTGTTTAGGCGAAATGCCGTGAGCGACGTAAAAGTCACGCACGCCCTCGCTGTTGGTCGTGATGGCGTCAGTCCATCTTTGCAGCCCGCGGTCGATGAGAAAGTGCCAGCCATGCTTCCAGGGATCGACACAGCGTTCGCTCGCGATAATGACCGGCACGCCGGCGCACCGGGCGGCGACGCGGCCGAAACTATTCGCGGCGAACAACCACGTATGAACCACGTCGGGCTGCCACGTGCCGAACCACTTCGTTAGCCGCACGAGTGCCGTGGGATCGACTTTGAATTTCTTGCCAATCAACATGACTTCGATACCCGCCTGGCGAAGCGATTCGCTGCGAGGACCGTCGCGGGTCAGTAGCGCAACCCGGACGTCATGTCCTGCCCGAGCCAATCCCAATGCGAGCAGTACGACTTGTTTCTCCGCCCCACCCCGGTCCATCGTCGGGATGACCAACGCGATCTTCAGCGGATGTGCGGCAGCTTCTGATGTGTCGGCGAGTGACAAAACTATGTTCCGAGGTTGTGTTGCGAAGCCGGTCTGGTTGAGTTGCTTAATGAAACCGCGTGGGGATCGCTCTGAGTTGTGAGCGGCAATCCGCCCCCGGGGATGCGGTGACACGAGGCAATCCATGCAAACCTAATTAAGTCGGCGAGATCGTCCCGGTGGACGACAGAATCGATGCCCACTGATTGAGTTCTTCGCCGGCGCTGAAGCGGCGGGCCGCATCCATCGCGATTTCCCAAGCGAGATCATTCGCCGCGGGCAGGTTATCCCAGACGCTACGAAAGGACTTGCGAAACGATCCCGGTTTATTGGCATCGTACCAGGTGATGGAATCGACAATATCGGAGGCGAATTTGTCTTTCATCCAAGCTCGGATCGGGGCGTGGTCGGCGACCACGGTCGGCAGGGCGCGGGCAATGGCGGTCGGCAGAGTGTAACGGAGTTGATCCTCGTCGGTCACGACGACACCTTCGGCCGCAGTCCAAATGTCGGTCATGTCGGTAAAGGTGCCTGGGATCGCGACGACGTCCCGCACGCCTTCCGCTTTGAGTTCGGCGTGTACCCAGTCATGGAGCGGACCATCGCCGAGCATCCAGATTTTTAAATTGGGATACCGCGCGCACAGCAATCTCGCACTGCCGACGACGGACCCCACGCCACCGCGGTCGTCGGAGCGTCCAGCCATTCGTCCGCACCACAGCAATACTTGATCGTCTTTACCGGTCACTAAATCGCGGTTGATGCCCGCGAGTGATTGACGTGAGGCCAGCCTTTCTTCGAGAGAAACTCGCGTTGGCCTCGCGAATCCAGGTGTCACCCGGCGAATCCGTCCCGGTGCGATCCCGCCGGAGACTAGGAACCGATCCAGTGTCGGGTGCCGCGTGATGACTTGATCCAGGTCTGCGATCGCTTGCAGACAACGTTTGCCACCGCGTGATTGCCGGCACGTCACATCGTCACCGTCGCCGCCCCAGCCATCGCATAGGGCAACTCCGCGGGTTGCCGGGCGGGTGCCGCGGGTCGGATCGTTGCGTGAGTGTTCGATCGCCGCGGCCACACTGCGCACGTCGTCGTCGATCCCATCGCATACGATCCAGTCAAAGCGAGACGTCTGTTCGGCTAGCCAGTTTCCCAGATAACGCACGTAACGTTGGGTGGACCAATCCCCTTTGGGAGCGGCGAGAATGCGATGCACACGGATGCGGCCATACAAAAACTCGTGCGACCAATGTGTGCCGTACCGCGGTGTCACCACTTCGACATGCATATTCATGCCAGCCAAGGCTTGGGTCAAAGCGGTTGCCGTCGCAGCCTGCGGGTATTGACCGGCAGCGTGGGGCCAGTACCGCCGGGTGACCCACAGCACACGAATTTGCTCGGCCGTCGAGAGTTGCCGTTGGGGGTGCAGGAGCGGGGAATTCATCCGAACTCGGCCGCCGTTGCCGCAATCTCGTCGGGCTCCAGGACAGCGATGTAAGGCAGATTGCGATACATATCGAGGTAATCCAACCCATAGCCGACGACAAACTCGTCCGGGATCTCAAAGGCGACGAAATCCGGTCGTCGGCTGTGTTGGCCTTCGCGAGATTTCCGCAGCAGCACGGCCGTGGCCACACTGGCGGCCCCCATCGCGAGTAGCTCTTCGCGTAATTTCGTGATCGTCGCCCCCGTGTCAAAGATATCGTCCACCAAGAGCACGTCGCGGCTTTTGACGTCGATCAACATTTTCGCGTCAATGATCAGCTCCCCGGCTTGAGTGCCGCCGCGATAACTCGACGCTTGGATCACGCCGACCCGCTGCGGCATGGCGAGCCGCCGGATCAGGTCGGCAAATAGCACCACGGAACCGGTCAGCACGGCGACCACCGTGATCGGACGCCCTTGGTAATGTGCGTCGATTTCGTGAGCGAGCTGGGCGACGCCCGCGGACAGCTGCGTTTCGGTGATCAACGTACGCACGGGGCAAAACCTAAGCAGAACAAAATACGCGCTCTAGATGATTTGAGGTGAGATTGCCGAGAGAAACGGTCTGACCGATCCGTGGGGGGCAGGCCAGCCGATACAACCGGTGAGCCGGTACTGATCGGCGACTGCATTTTGCCGCATTTTATCAAGGTCGACCAGCCGCATGACTCCGTCGCAAAAGCTCGCCCGCGCCCGCAACTGTGTCCATGCCTACTGCCAGGAGCAATTTCCTGACGAGACGATCGAACTTCGCGACTCCGTTTTTATTAGCGAAGAATTCTACCGCGGGCGACGATTCCGCTGTGACCAGTTCTCGGCGGTCTGGTTTGCCGAGGAGGATGAGGTCAAGATTCATTCGTCCGCTGGGGTCTGTGTGGCCAGCTGGAACGCCGCTGAAATGGCCGCAAGAATCGAGAGAGTCGAGAAAACGGGGTCAGTCGAGCGGGTCGCGACGGAGCGACCGAGTACCCTGCCGATGATCGCGGCGGAGACCCATCCCGAACCACAGGTTGAGATCCGGCGGGCCGCATAGCTGCCGTCGCCAGACGGTGGGAAATCACTCAACGGCCCATGTGACGGTGTTCGGTCGCCTCCCACTGAGGGGCCGAAATGATCCGCAGCAGGGAAACATTGATGGGCTCGCGCAGTTCGCTTCGGGTCGGCAAGGCAATCGCGTGCGACTCGTGTTGGAAACGCACGGGCAAGACTTCGGCGAGACCCGAGAACTTGTCGTGGATTTCGTATCGCAAGGAGGGGTAGTCGTAGACCACCGCATCGATTTGATCGTCGACGAGGGCTGTTAGGGCCGCATTTTCGTCCGGATAGACTTGGAACCCATATCCAGACTCTTGCAGATAGGTTTCGCCGGTGGAGTCTAGCACCGTACCGGTCCGGACGCTGGCAAGATCTGCGGGCGAGTGGATAGGCGAATCCAGTTGCATCACGGTCATCTGGGCGGCAATCGAACCGGTGACAATCGTCAAACTGACCACGCCGACCAGCATCCAAAGCACGGCCAATGCCCGGCCGGCGAGGGTGCGCGGCGTTTTGTCTCCGTAGCCTACTGTTGTCATCGTCACCACTGCCCACCAGATACCGTGGCCCAATCCGTCGAGCACACCGCCGAAGTGATCCGGATTGTGTCGCCGTTCAGCCAGCCACATGAAGCAGCCAATGCAGAGCGTTACAGCGGCGAGGAACCCAAGCAGTGAAAGGAACTGCCTGGCGAGTAAATGCAGCAGGCCCGCTCCCCAATCGCGGCGATATGCTTTGCGGACTGCGACACCGAGCCCGGACGAGTAAAAGGGGTGCGAAAAATCGAGTGTCCGCTCGCGACCTGACGTCACAGTGACGGCCGCGACCGCGGCGTCAACGTCCCCGGCCTGCGTCGCTGGGAGTAGATCCTGAGGTTCCATTTCACGGAACTCAAAATCCCATTGGTTGTCGCCGGCAATTTCACGCCACAACTCCACGCTGATCCCGTCCCAGGACCCGTCTGGCAACTTCATCGCAAACGGTGGGACATGGTGAGTGCCAATGACCAGTTTGCGGGCATCGCCCTGGGGCGATTGCGCAGGAGCGGCAGGCGCCCCAGCGAGCAAGTAAATGCAGATTCCTAAAAACAGTCGAGTCATTGGCCAGCTTCCTTCCTGGACAGCCACACTGGGGGGGGAGTGAACAGGAGACTCCGCCCACGTCTCGAATCATTCACAATCGGCCCCAGTCTATCAGTCGCCGGTTCGGACGAAAGATTTCGAGATCGGAAAATCTCACGATAGAAAAGAAGCATGGGTTGAAGTTTCGTAGTCCCTGGAGTTGAATCCAAACGCTTAACGCGTTCCCATATGGCAAAAAGCGAGGCCTATCGCTCGCCATTCCAGCCCATCTTGCCGTCGTATTTGCCATGCCTGACCCCACTTCCCTCGATCAGCTCGATCAGCTCGATCAGCTCGACCAAGAAATCCTCGCATTGGTCGATCGCCGTCAACGTTGGGTAGCAGCACAACTGAGTGAGAGCGAGAGGGCGGTGGGCCTGTCCGCGGCGCTCGCTGCCGCAGAAAAGGTGGTCGAGCAGCTCAGGACGCAGGCAGACGCGGGTATTTCAGCGGCCGCGAGACGGTCCATTTTGCGGCACATCGTGTCGGCATGTTACCAAGCGTCCCAGCCGGAATTGGTCGCTTTTCTGGGGCCCATCGACAGCTACAGCCACTTGGCGGCCCTGGAATATTTCGGCTCCGGCACCGCCTTGTCGCCCGTTTCTTCCATCGGCGCCGTGTTCGACGCGGTCAGCCGCGGCGATTGTGCCCATGGAATCGTGCCCATCGAAAACAGCACCGATGGCCGCATCGTCGACACGCTCGGCCGCTTAGCACACGGAAACGTGAACATCACCGGTGAGTTGCTGCTCGCGATCCACCACAATTTATTATCGCTCAGCCCGCGTGAGGAGATCACGCAGGTACACAGTAAGCCGCAAGCATTGTCTCAGTGTCGAGGTTGGCTGGCGGATCATCTACCAGGTGTTGAACTGGTCGAAACCGCGTCAACGGCAGCGGCGGCGGAGGCGGCGGCGGCCACGCCGGGGATCGCGGCGGTGGCGAGTCTGCCGGCGGCAACGCGCTACGGTCTCGGTGTCGTGCAAGCCTCGATCGAGGATAATCGGCACAATGTCACCCGCTTCGCCGTGCTGGGGGCGGGCCTGCCCGAGCCGACCGGGGACGACAAGACGACGCTGTTATTCAAGGTTCAGCACCGGCCTGGGGCGCTGGCCGATGTGATGGGCATCGTTCGCGATCATGGCTTGAATCTGACATGGATTGAGTCATTTCCGCAGCCTGGTCGACCGAATGAGTATTTTTTCATTGTCGAGTTTCCCGGCCACCAAGCCGAGCCGGCTGTGGCGGGCGTGATCGCAACGCTGCAGCAGAAGACTCAACATCTCGCCGTGCTGGGCAGCTATCCACAGGGGCGAAAGGTTTAAAGTCAATCCATTCCCCTTGAAATTTCTGCGCCGCCCATTCACAATCCCCTCTCGAATTTTCACAAAAGTTCGTTTTTCCTGAATTCAGGCGAGACCGTCTGGGGTCGATTGTCGATCCCCATTACGCCGATCCCGCCGTCCCACTCCCGAATCGAGAACGAAATAGATGGGTCATTACACAGGTCCAAAAGCCCGCATTAACCGTCGTTTGGGCACAATGCTCTACGAAACAGCGGGCGCCACCCGCGCCCTCGATCGGCGTAACACGCCTCCGGGGATGCACGTTCGAGGCCGCCGACCAAGCGTCTACGGCTTGGCCTTGATGGAAAAGCAAAAGATCAAGCACTATTACGGGTTGGGCGAACGTCAACTACGCCGTTACTTTGATAACGTCGGCCGTAAATCCGGAAATACCGGTGAGTTGTTGTTGCTGATGTGCGAAAGCCGCTTGGACAACGTCGTCCGCCGCGTCGGCTTCACCAAGACCCGTCCGCAAGCTCGTCAGGGCATCGTTCACGGTCACTTTTGCGTCAACGGCATCAAGGTCACCAAGCCTGGCTACCTGCTGCGATCCAATGACATCATCGAAGTCCGCGGTCGTGAAAACCTCAAAAACCTGTATCGCGGCGTCATCGCCAACTCGCCGCCAGACGGGTTGGATTGGGTTTCGTTCGACAGCGAAGGTTTGCGTGCGACCGTCCTGAGCTTGCCCAGCCCGGTCGACATCAGCCTGCCCGTCGATGCTAACAGCGTCGTCGAATTCTTGTCACGCTAAAGCGACGACGCTCAGCTACGCAGTCGCCACGCTCGCCAGAGCGTGGCGAACGCTTGACGCAGTTCTTGTTCCGGTCTTCTCTCCCCAGGGGGCGAAATAAGAACTGCCGTTCGCGTCAGTCACCGGGACCGGGCTACAAGACGGCCAGCCCGGAGGGCGACACATTCGCATTGGGTTCAATGTGCCGCCCTCCGAGCTAAGAAGCCGACAGCAGTTTCAGGCTACAAATCGCTTCTCAAATTTCTCCTTCACGCAACCTGTTTCCACATCATGCACAGTCCCGTTGTTGTTCTCGGTGGTGGCCCTGGTGGTTATGCGGCCGCTTTTCTCGCAGCCGATGAAGGCCTCGATGTTACCATTGTCGAAGCCGAGTCTCGCTTGGGTGGCACCTGTCTGCTGCGTGGTTGTATCCCCAGCAAGGCGCTGTTGCACGTTGCCAAGGTGATCAACGAAGTCGAAGAGTTGAAGGCGGATTGGGGCGTTGAGTATCCGGGCGAACCGAAGATCAACGTCGACACCGTGCGGGGACGCAAGGAAAAAGTGATCTCGAACCTCACCGGTGGTTTGGCTCAAATCGCGAAACGCCGGGGCGTGACCGTGATCCAGGCGCGAGGTTCGTTCGTGAGTTCAGGCGAACTCAAGCTCGAGGGCGACCACGAATCGATCCCCGAAGGCGGCACGATTACGTTTGATCACTGCATCCTGGCGACCGGCAGCGTGCCCGCCATGCCGCCAAGTTTCAACATTGGCAGCGACCGGGTCATGGACAGTACCGGGGCACTCGCCCTGAAGGATATTCCCGAATCACTGCTCGTGATCGGTGGCGGTTACATCGGGCTGGAGATGGGCACCGTCTATGCTCACCTCGGTTCCAAGGTGACGGTTGTCGAGTTGGCTGAAGGGTTGCTGCCGGGTGCGGATCGCGATCTCGTCAAACCGCTCGCCAAACGCATCGACGCGATGTGCGAAGGCCGCGTTTTTCTGAACACGAAAGTCGGCTCGATCACCGAAGTCGATGATAAGATCGAAGTCACTTTTGAGGGGCCGAGCAAGTTCGGTCACGAGCGTTTTGATCGCGTGCTCGTGAGCGTTGGACGTCGTCCGGTCACCCGTGGTCTCGGTTTGGAAAACACACAGGTCGTCGTCAACGAACGCGGTTTCGTGGTCTGTGATTCACAGCAGCGCACCGCCGATCCCAAGATCTTTGCGATCGGTGACGTCGCTGGCGATCCGATGCTCGCCCATAAGGCCACCCACGAAGGCCGTATCGCTGCCGAAGTGATCGCGGGCAAAGCGGTTGAGTTTGACAAGCGAGCGATCCCCGCGGTGGTCTTCACCGATCCGGAAATCGCCTGGGCCGGTCTGACCGAAGAAGAAGCCAAGCGGGACGGTCGCGAAGTCAGCGTGGCGGTTTATCCCTGGGTCGCCAGCGGACGCGCCCAAGCTCTCAATATCACCGATGGCTTGACGAAGTGGTTGATCGATCCCAAAACCAATCGTGTCCTCGGCTGCGGTATCGTCGGTAGCGGTGCGGGCGAGTTGATCGCCGAAGCCGTGTTGGCGATTGAGATGGGTTGTGAAGTCGCTGATATCGCCGAGTCGGTTCACCCGCACCCCACGCTCAGCGAAACACTGATGAACGCGGGCGAGGTGTATTTCGGCACCGCAACCGAAATCTACAAGCCAAAGAAAAAAGCGAAGGCCTAGAGAGGCGTGTTGATTTCTTGAGCCGGGTCGTGTGAGCGGTCGCCTGTCACCCGATGCCTTACGGCATTCGGCTCCCCATCGCCGGTGGAAGTTCGGCTAAATCAACAGTCTGCGAGAGGGGCGTCGCTTAGGGTCATTGGTCCCAAACGGCACCGCTTGGCGAGCTCGGGACAAGGGTCCCAAGCTACCGCAGCCGATATCGATACTGGAATCGGCCGCCGGGGGCGGCGTCGCCATTGGTGTACGTGTCGATGATGTCACCGGGTGATTGTGAGTTGTCGATCCATTTGAAACCAATCGATGCGCCGGAACCGGCGTGGTCTCGATAGGGTTTCAGTATGCTCTTGGGGATCGCGACGTGCATTTGGTTGCCCTCGACGCGAGCGCGGGTGTCGCCGATGGGTTCCCAGTTCCAGCCGCCGGTCGATGATTCGATGGTGCTCCCGCGAACCCGTAATTCGAACCCTTCCCAGGCCGCCTGCGCGGCTCCCGCGTCAGCGGACGAGTCGTTCACGTCGAGCAGCAGCCACATCCAATTGGGATCGGTGGAATCGGTGATTGGGTCACGAGTTTGCATGTGGAAATAGAGATTGTCCGCATCCTCGCTGACCTTGGCGATGTGGAAATCGTTGCGGCCGGAGTTCACTCGATAGTGGTGTTCGCCGCAGCCTGGGAAATCACGCGGCAGCGTATCACCGAGATGATCACGATAGCTTGATTCGACGCCGTTCCACTGGCTCATCGGTCCGTCGATGTCGATGGTTTTGCTCTGCGTGCCGGTGGTTTCCGGTGCCATGCCCTTGAAGCGGCGGATATTCGCGGCGAGCTGCATGTAGTAGTTGTCGCCATAGCCGTCCTTCATCATCTCCACATCTCGGCTGGCTTCGACGTCGAACTGGTCGCAGAATACAGGCGCTCCGGACTCGCCGGTATTGAGCTGCATCGCGATCCACTCGTTCCAGCCTGTCACAAACGTGACCTCTGGATCGAGCTCGAGGGCACCCTGCCACTGCTCTTGAAAATTCAGCCCGTACCGAAACGCATCGGGACGTTGGTCAACGGCGCCTTCATGGAAGCTTCGCCCCCGCGCCCGGCCCGTACTCATCATTTCGACTCGCCCGGTCTTTTGATCGAGATTCTGGCCCACGGATACATTGACCTGCTCGGGACGAGCGACGTCCTGGTCGTAGGAGTAAACCTGTGGATACGTCGACTCCCAATGCCATGCGTTGTGCGTGTTGACCAATTCGAACGGCCAATGAGCGGCGCGCAACGTGAAGAACTCGGCCACCTCCGGCGAGGCTTGGGCGGGATCGCAGATCAGTAGAGGTTTGCCTTTCCAGGTGAAGAAAAGCTCAGACGACTCGCCCGATTTGTAGAACGTTTCGTAGATTCGCTGGGCCGTCCGCCCAGCCTGGGAATTGACCATGAAAGTGATTCGCGGAACGTCTTCACCGGCAGCATGTTTCTGCCCAAACACTTTGAGCATCTCGGTGACAACGTTCTCGTAAATCAATCCATTGGTCGCATCGAGTACCACGAAGTCGACACCGGCATCGGCGAGGAGGTCGGCATGCCGGCGAAGGATCCACGGATCATCGCTGCGGTAGTAGCCAAACAGTGGTTCGCCCCAGAAGTGGAACGCATTTTTCTTGCCCCACGGCGGTGACGCATTGGTCGTCAGTGCGTCCGGGTTGTTCTTGAGGATCAATGAGTTGTCGTAGGCCGCGATATTTTGCAGCCACGCGAAGTAGAAAATGCCAACGTATTTATCGTTTTGAAACGGCCGAACTTCGGCGGGGCTCGGCATCGGCCGCCCCAGCGCATCGTTGCCGAACAGGGCCGGTGGTACGCTGCTCTGAGCCTGGGCTGCCGTCGCTGAGAACAGCATCGCGATCACGGCGTTGCGGAGTTGCAAAAACAGACGCTGAGATGGGGTGGGCATAGGGTCGGTGGGAGGTGGGAGGCTGGGAGGCTGGGAGGCTGGGCCGTCTGCGGCTGTGATGCAGGCGGGAGCCGGAGTTTGGGCACGTGAGAGGTTGGGGATTTGAAAATGCAAAAGGGCTCCTGGCCGCAGGGGATTTTGCATTCACACCTCTTGGACGAGACAGTGATCCCGTCCTAAATTTGTGTGTCGCCGATGCTCAGATCGTTGATGTCGGTGGCGATGGTGGGCAGGATCATGCGGAATCTCGCGCCGCCTTGTGCGGTGTTTGAAACCTCCACGCTGCCACCGTGCTCCTGCATGATTTTAGCAGTAACGGGCAGTCCGAGTCCGGTGCCGCGAGCACCCTTCTTGGATTCAAAGAGCGAAAAAATTTGCTCACGCTCGTCTTCGGGCACGCCTTCGCCATCATCTTCGACGTCGACGATCCAGCCGATCGCCGCATCGAATCGGCTGCTCACTCGGACCTGCGACGCGGCAGCATCGATGGCATTCGTGATCAAGTTCAGCAGCGCCCGGTGAATGGCGTCAGGATCGAAGCTCGCCATCGGCAGGTGTTCGTCCAGCTGAAATCGCAGTTCGGTTGCCGCATCGCTAGCGCGGCCCTGCATCAAATCGAGCACGTCTCGAATCGTGTCGTTCAGATCGGCTTCGACGCGCTGGGGTTCACGCTCTTTGGAGAACGTGAGCATGTCGAGCACGAGGTTGCTGATCCGTTCTTGATTGCGATCGACAATCGCCCACCCACGACGAATCGTTTCAGTCTCGTTCTTGGCCAATCCAGACTCGATCAGATAGCTGCCACCCCGCACACCTTGCAGAATATTCTTGATGTGATGGGAGAGCGTGGCGATGGTTTGCCCCATGGCCGCGAGACGTTCGCCCTGCAGCAGGGCCGAGTAGTAGAACGTATCCTCGATCGCCAGAGCGGCTTGATGGCCAATCGCTGTGATCAGCTTGAGGTGCTCGTCATGAAATCGAGTCGCCCCTTTCTTTTCGATCCATTCGCCCGGCGGTGTGTAGGTATCGACATACAACGCGCCGACCACGTCGTAGCGTCCCTGCAGCGGCACGCACAGCGCCTCGCGAACGCCGCCCTGCACAATTGAGGCGGCGCTTTCGAAGCGTTCGTCGTCGACCGCGTCGCTGGTCCGCACACCTTCTTTGTGCTGCATGACATAATCAAGAATGGTGTGGCTGATCGTGATGCGACCCGGGGGCTTGGGGCGTGTTTGTAGATTGGTCGGTAAGGCCCCGGCTTGATCTCGATCGCAACGGGCGGCGGGAGTCATGCGTTTGCTTTCAGGGTCGCGTAGCATCACGCAGCCACGATCGGCTTCGACCCAATCAAAGATCAGCTTCAAGACGCGATCGAGGACTTCGTTGAGGTCATCGGTGCGACCGACCGCCAAGGCCGTCAGGTACATCACTTCGAGAGATTGGTCGGTGTCGAGAAAGTGACCCGGCGACGCCGACGCTTGCTTTTCCGGTGCCTCTTGGCGAGGGGATTGTGAGTGAGCGAATTCGCTGGAAGCCGATCCGGGAACTTCCGGGCTGCGGGAAAAGCGGTCTCGGGAGAAAGAGGACACAATCCGGCTGGCGTCGCCGCCTTGCACTTGCCGGACAATGTCCACGCCGTGGGCGGCGCCCATGGCCGCAGCGTTGCCGGCACCTGTGAAGATCAGCAGCGTGCCACCAATTTCGATTCGGTCGCCGCTGACGAGCTCCTGCCGCGCGATCCGGTCACCGTTGACATGAGTACCGTTGCTGCTGCCCAGATCGATCAGTTCGTATCGCCCGGTGGCGAAATCACAGCGGACTTCCGCGTGGCCGCGGGATGCCTCATTGTCGAGCAGTTGAATGTCGTTGGTCGAGTCGCGGCCCAATCGCTGGACCGGCGCTGAGAGCGGGAAGTGCTTACCCTGGTCGCGCCCTCGAATGACGAACAACGAGGCCATGGCGGGGTGCTTCCTGTGGAGTTGGGCGAATTTGGGTAGTGTCGACGCGGTGCATCGTGCTCGGACGCCTCGGGCATCGGATCGCTAGCATGATTCACCGCCGAAAAAAGTGGTGGTCTCTTTTCGGATAGGCACACAAGATAGCTTGTCAGCAAGCCCAATGTTTGACTACCGTCGGACTTTTCCAGATTTGCCCCATTTGAGCTCTCGCCAGCGTTTTTGTGTATTGCCGCTATGTTCTCTCCCACTCCAATCCGACGTGGCGGTCGAGAAAAGCGGGGCGAGATGGTTGCTAAATTGCCTGCTGCGGTGATTCTATTGGTTGTCGTGGGCCACCTGTTGGGGTGCCGTACCGTAGCCCCCATCCATCTCTGGCAGCCGGCCCAGCTCAGACCGGTCGACGGCGAGAAGCTCGTTCTGATGGAGATTGCAGGTCCTTTCGATACCGCTGAGGGGATTCGCGACGCACTCGTGGCTCAAGCGAGCGGAGTGGGTGGCGGTCACGCGCGTCCGGCGGCCGCTCCGATCACGCTGCTGCTGCCTGATCAATTGGGGCCCTCCTCTGACATTGCGCTCGTTTCCAATATTGATAACGCACCGAGCGACTTGTGGGTCGCGGCGGCTGCCCGGCGAGCGGGCGTGCGGTATCTACTCCGCGGCGAAATCATGCACGCCACCGGCAGGTCACATTCGGACGAGCATCTAACGGTTGTGTGGCGGTTGGTGGGCCTCGATGCGGACGCGAGCACGCAGGGCATGCCCATCGCCATCAACCAGTCGATTATCAAGCAACGATATCCGGATCTGATGGCCGTTGCCGACCCCACCGCACGGCTTCACCAGGCGATGGCGCGCCAGACCCTTGGTTTGGTCCATGAATCGGTCGTTCGGCAAAACGTGGAACTTGCCCATCCCCACGCGTCCCTAGGCAGTGCCGCCGTACGCCGTGGAAATGAGATGGCGAGACTCGGAAACTGGCCCGCCGCCGAACGAATCTGGAAACAGACCTTCGAACGATACCCATTCCAAACGGCGGCCTGGATTAACGCATCGATCGCCGCCGCGGCCCGCCAGGATTTTGAGCAAGCCAAGCAGCGGATCACTCGCGCGATCCAGCTCTCGATCATCTTGCCGGTCCATCGCAACCTGGCCGAGGAAACGCTCGTGTGGCTGGAGCTTCAACAGCGTGACTACGTGAAATCATTCGACCTGCCCGATCCACCCGGGGGCTGGCGAGTAACGCACGCAAGCGACGAGGCGTCAGCGCGGTTCGTCCCAGACACGCATTAGCAGCTCGAATAAATCGGGATCGTATTCCTGTAATTCGGCACGGACAAAGGGATAGAAATCGTTCCGATAGAAAAACGCTTCGGTGCCTTCTGCAAAATACTCTTTGCAGTTGTTCAAGCCGTAGTGACGCACCTGGCGACCCGCGTGGTCGAGGACTCGCGTATAGCGTTCTGATTGTTGAGCCTGTTCAAAAACGGCGATGACCTCAGGGTTGTCAAAGTTGAGGAATTGATCGTGGTATCCATGTGCCAGCTCATGCAGGACGACCGCGGGATGCTTCAGCATCTGGTCTTTGGATAACAGCTCAGAGGCGTTTGGAATGTGGACCTTGCGGGTCAATCGGGCATCGTGACCATGGGCGATCAGCCATCCCCGGCTGGGGTGATATTGCATCGAATGGAGCGTGGGGTGCTCCTCTTGGATCCAAATCTCGATGGTCTTGAGTTTTGCGAGTGGCCCCGGCGCCACGAGTATCTCGATCCGCTGCAAATGATTCTTCAGCATCGCGAGTGCACGCTCACCATCGGCATCGTCGATCAATGCTGGGTCCACGTGTACTGTCCAGCCTTGGATTTCTTGCTCGACAGGATCCAGCCGCTGGGGATTTCCCGTTTCGGCAGCGGCTAGGGCCGCGAACAGCAATATCGAGCACGCGGCGGTCGATGTTCTCAGCCGCGAGGCAAAATGGGTGATCATGAATTTCTCTTCGTTCGCGGGCGCCGCATAGCCCCACAGGGAAACCGTCGTCAATTAATCAGGTTTTCGTTCAGCGACGCGTAGTTTGGCGCTGCGGCTGCGGGGGTTCTCTCGTATCTCTTGCTCCGTCGGCCGCAGCGGTTTTTTGGTCAGTATGGTCCACCGCTCGTCATCGCGGAACGCGTTTTTGACGATGCGATCTTCGAGTGAGTGAAAGCTGATCGCGGCAACGCGGCCACCCGGAGCGATCCAGTCCGCAGCCGACGCGAGCGTCCGCTGCAGGATGCCCAGCTCATCATTGACCGCGATTCGCAATGCCTGGAACGTACGCGTCGCGGGATGGATGTCGTGATTTTTGCCGCGGGGCACGCACCGCCGGCAGATCTCGACGAGATCACCGACCGTGCGAACGGGTAATCGATCTTTGGCCCGCAGGCAAATCACTCTCGCGATCCGGCGACTGTATCGCTCTTCGCCAAACTGATAGATCGCGTCAGCGATTTGTCGCTCGCTATGGTAGGCCAGCCACTCATAGGCAGGGATGTCGGATTCGGGATCGAACCGCAGGTCGAGTTCCGCTTCTTCGAGCGTGAAGCTGAACCCTCGCTCGCGGTCGGCGAGCTGGTCACTCGACAGACCGAGATCGAGCACGAACGCATCGGCGTGTGAACGCTCGCAATGCGCCAGTGCCGCGGGCGATTTTTCGTAGCTGCCCAGGAACAGTTCGATCCGCGGATCGCTGCCAGGACCACTGGGCGTATCATCTCGCTCAATGACCGCTGGGTCTCGATCCATGCCGATGATCAGGGGCGCAACGATGGGCGCAGGGCGGCCGTCATCCGTCCCGGGGAGCGGGTCATTCGCGGTCGGTAGCACGTCGAGTAGTAATCGAGTGTGTCCACCGCCACCGTAGGTGCCGTCGACAATCGTTCGTGGATGGATCTCACCGATCCACTGCACGATTTCGTCCGGCATGACAGAGACGTGTTCGGTAGGGTCGCTCACGCAGGTTGCTTTGTCTCGGCGGAGACTTCAGCAAACGTCTTGCTGCAGTGCAGCGCCGTCTCCATCTGGCCAGCAATCTTGGCGAGCTTTTGCTCGTTCCCGCCACCGACTTCAGCGGCGAGCCAGCCTTGGAAATTAATCTTAACGAGTGCTTTGCGGACCGAACCCCAGTCGATGTCCCCTTCGGTGATGTTGGTGAAGCCACCCGATGCGCGTGAGAAGCCCTTGATGTCGAGTTTTTGAATGTGGCTGCCGAGCGTCTCCACCCACTCCGCAACATCTCCGTACTTCCAGTGGTTACCCAGGTCGAACTGGACGCCGATGGTGTCGGTTCCAAACGACGCGATGAAGTCGGCGAGCGGCTGCGCGGATTGGTTTTCGTCGCCACCATGGTCGTACAGGAAATGATTCCAGACGTTCTCAACCACGATATGGACGCCGAGTTTGTCCGCCAATGGAATGGCCTTCGAGATCGCCTCAAACGCCCGCGAGCGAACTTCCTCGGGCGTTCCATCCTTGCCATGGCCGGGAACCAGAAGCATCGTTTTTGCCCCCAGTGCAGCGGTTTGCTCTAAAGATTGATGCAGCAAATCCTGGGCTTTGGCACGTGTTTGGGGATCGGGATTGGTGTGAGTGACTGACCAGTGATACCCGGCCACCGTGCCATCGATGATCAAGCCGGTTTTCTCTGCCGCAGCGCGAAGTTCGGCCACATTCAAATCGCCCGTGTTCGGTTCGACGCCTGCGAACCCAGCGTCCAGGGCCGCTTGGAACTTTTCCTCCCAGGATCCCTTGATGCCGATCATCCCCGCCTTGAGCGTCTTTTGCAGCCACGGCCCCGCTTCGTCTGACTCGGCGGTGTCCTCGGCAATACCGCGGGTACCTGTCAGGCAAGCACCTGCCATCACCGAGGCGCCCGCTAGAAATTGGCGGCGGGAATTCGTGAAATCAAAAGGAGCATGCATCATTAAAACCTAGGTGTGAATATGAATCGCGATCCAGAGTGGCCCATTGTAGCAACGCGTTCCCAACATGCACCCACCGTAGGATGGAACCATTGTTCCCTCCGCCCCGCTGCCCCCGTGTCCCATGCCCCCCCCGCCTCGTCGGCACGATTCTTATATAATCAACACTTCAGGAACACGTTGTAATCGACCTTCGCGATCGATCACCGCGAGTGTCACGGTGGCTTCGACGAGCAGCGTGCCGTCACGACGGATTTCGTATTCGTGGACGATCTTGGCGGCGGTCACCTGCACGATCCGCGTGGTTAGATGAATCTCGTCATCGTAACGCGCCGGCATCTTGTATCGGCAGTCAACGCGTACCACGACGACGAACCACCCCGCCGCTTCGATATCGCGATATCGGCCGCCCGAGGAGCGGAAAAACTCGGTACGGCCGATCTCAAAGTAGGTCAGGTAATTCGAGTGGTGAACAAATCCACCGGGATCGCACTCGTCGTATCGAACTCTGAGGGGGATGGTTTGTTCTTTCACGCGTCGATGGGGTGCACGGAGGTCACGGCGAAAACAATCGGCCCCCTAGCAAATGGGGGCGCTAGCTAGCGTACCACTTGCCACCTTGTTGATCGACCAGGTTTCTCAGCGCGGTCAATTCCGGGTCACGTTGCTGGATCAGCAGCCAACTGATTTTGCCATTGAGGTCATTCTCAAATGCTCGCGCTTTGATCGCTTGGACACAGTCAAATGATTGCGAATCTGCGAATGACCGCTCCTCGGGGACCGCGAGAACCAGGTTGTGATCTTCACGAACAGCGGGATCATTCAAAAAAAGGTCGCTGGTCTCATGAATCTGATCAACATCGACCGACCCACAGTCGATGGCAATGATACGGCGTTCGGGGTGATCGAGGGTGCGAAAGAGTCGTCGTCGCATATGAGCGGTTTCCTCTTCCAAAGTCGCTGACATCACGCCGTTTGCAGACTTTACGAGGGCGGATGCTCTGTTAATCGCGTCGTCAATGGCTTTACCAGCGTCCGATGCTGCCAATGACCCCAACAGTGATCCTGAATCCGATGCGGCGATAACCGGTATACTCATCTTCCAAACTCCTGCGAGGATAAAAATGGGGATGGGTGTCCCACCCCACTCAGTTGGCACAGTAATTGTAGCAAAGTTTGTACCGCAGAAGAAGCAATAACCGACACGTTCACCCAACCACCACTACTCTCGCCCTACGGTGACAACATCGCTCCTAAAGAATCCCAGCTCAATGGTGACGCTGATGCCGCAATCAAGCTTGCTGAACAATTAATCACTGATGCACAGGGGTTGCAAACACCCCAGGAACGCCGCCAGCAGGCCGAGTTGACTCGCATGATCGGTCACGATGCCGATAAGGCGACGTTGGTCGAGATGACCGATCAAGCATTCCGGACCAACGCGCCGGCGCGGGTCGCCGATCAGCTCACCTTTCTGCTCGACATCCAGGGCATCCCGCGATTTTTTAATCCCGTGGAGCAGGCGATGTTGCGCGGGTTCCAGTCCTTCGGCGAATACCTACCGGGGGTCGCGGTGCCGTTGGTAAAGGAAAAGATGCGGCAGGAAACCGCCAATGTGATCCTGCCCGCCGAGCCTGAACTACTGGTCAAACACCTCCAAAGGCGCCAGCAGACCGGCGTCTCGATGAACGTCAATCTGTTGGGTGAAGCGTTGTTGGGTGAGGACGACGCCCGCGCACGACTGCAGAACTATGTTCAGTTACTGCGATTGCCGGACGTGCACTGCCTGAGCGTCAAGCTAACAACGCTCTCGAGTCAGGTCTCGGCTCTCGCCTACGAGCACACGATCGATGTTGTCGCCGATCGGCTCGATTCGCTCTATCGCAATGCGAATCATCATACGCCGCCCAAGTTCGTTTACTTGGACATGGAAGAGTACAAAGACCTGTATTTGACGGCGGATGTTCTCAAGCGGACGCTTGATCGCCGCGGTCTCGAGAAAACGGCAGCGGGTATTGCTCTGCAGGCTTACATCCCCGACTCGTTTGCCGTGATGCAGGATTTGATTGCCTGGTCGAAGCAACGCGTCGAGAATGGTGGCAGCGCTTTGACGATCCGGCTCGTCAAAGGGGCGAACTGGGAAATGGAACGCGTCCACGCGAGCACATCGGGGTGGCCGATGGCACCCTACGAAACGAAAGTTGACACGGACGCCAACTTCAAAAAGATGCTCCGATCGCTCATTGATGCGGCCGCCGCCGGGCATGTGCGAGTGGGGGTGGCATCTCATAACCTATTCGATGTCGCCTTGGCGATGAACTGGACCAACGCCGCCGGTTGTGGATCGCATGTGCAGTTCGAGATGCTCGAAGGCATGGCCAACCATCAGCGCCGCGCCATCACAGCCCGCGACGTACCGATGTTGCTCTACGCGCCCGCTTGCCGGCGAACCGAGTTCCTCAATGCCATCTGCTACTTGATCCGCCGGCTCGACGAGAACACGGGGCCTGAGAACTTCCTCCGGCACTCCTACGCGTTGCAGCCCGGTTCGGAAACCTTTGATCGGCTCGCCGCTGGATTCACCAAGTCGCTGGAGATCATGGACAGCGTCTCGACAGAGCCACGCAATCCACAGGATCGCAGTCAATCTCCGGTGCAACCTCCCGCCGCGGCGCATTGGACGCAGTTCGTTAACGAACCCGACACCGATTGGTCCAGTCCGGTCAATTCACAGTGGATCGCCGCTCTGCTCAAAGATTGGAAGAAACAGTGCAATAAACGAGCCGTCAACATTCACCCGGTGCTCGCGGGCGACTCCACACCGGAGAGCGACGAAACGCTGCCGATCATTAAGTCCTATGATGTTTCTCGGCCCGAGAAAGTCGTCTGCCGAATCCAGCCGACCGCTCTCGAACCGCTCATGAAGTCGGTCAAGCACGTCGCCGATTGGCGTGGTTGGGCGGACACGCCCTTAGAAAATCGGCACGAGATCCTTCGCGGTGTCGCTCAAAAGCTGCGCGAGCGGCGCGGCGATCTGATCGGCTCGATGGTCGCCGACGCTGGTAAAACGGTCGCCCAAGCCGATCCGGAGGTGAGCGAAGCGATTGATTTCTGCGAATTCTATCCGCTCACGATGCGTGATTGGGCCAATCGTCCTGAAATTCAGCTGCAGGAACGCGGTGTCGTGGCCGTGATCACCCCGTGGAATTTTCCGATGGCGATCGCATGCGGCGGCGTCGCTGCGGCATTGGCCGCCGGCAACTGCGTCGTGCTCAAACCCTGTAACGAAACCATGCTGCCCGCTTGGCTGGTCTGCCAAGCCTTCTGGGACGCGGGCGTGCCTGTGGAAGCGTTGCAGTTTGCCCCCTGTGCCGACGAAGTGGCTGAGCAAGCCCTGGTGATCAATCCGGATATCGATACCGTGATCCTCACCGGCGGCACCGCAACGGCCAAACGCATGCTCACGGTCCGGCCCGACCTACACCTGTTGGCTGAAACGGGTGGCAAGAACGCCACGATCGTGACAGCGTTGGCGGACCGTGACCTCGCGATCAAGCACGCGCTGCAGTCCGCGTTCGGACACAGTGGCCAAAAATGCAGTGCCACCTCTCTATTGTTGTTGGAAAACGAACTATTCGACGACGTGACCTTTCAGAAGATTCTTGCCGACGCCGTCCGCAGCCTGCATGCCGGTTCGGCGTGGGATCTCCATACCGCCGTCACACCGCTGGTTTCTCCGCCCAATGACGAATTGACGCGTGGCATGCGCGAGGTGGACGACGATGAATTCTGGCTCGTCATGCCCGAGCACGTCGACGGCAACCCGACGCTGTACCGGCCGGGCGTAAAATGGAACGTCAAGCCAGGCAGTTTCTCGCACACCACCGAGCTATTCGGCCCCGTGCTCAGCGTGATGCGGTTCGGCAGACTTGAAGAGGCGATTGAAATCGTGCGATCGACGGGCTACGGATTGACCAGCGGTTTGGAATCGCTCGATGATCGTGAAGTCGAGATGTGGCGTGAATCGATCCCAGCCGGCAATCTTTATATTAATCGCCCGACCACGGGTGCCATCGTGCTCCGGCAACCATTCGGTGGCGTGGGGCTGAGTGCCTATGGGCCAGGGCTCAAAGCCGGCGGGCCGCACTATGTGCTGGCTCTGTCCCGGATCAGTAATGGGCAACCACTCGACGCACCCGAGGATTCCGGTTCTCAGGACACTCCCGCCGAAGACCATCCGCACTTGGATCAGTTGCTGGATTGGCTCGGCAACAGCCCGCACGCGAAAAAGCTCAGCGAGACGCAGAAGGCTCAAATCCGTGCTACCGCCGCCGGAGGTCGTCGAGCGATGGAGAGCGACTTTGGCAAGGAGCACGACACGTTCCATCTCGTCGGCCAAGACAACCTGCGCCGCTATCGCCCGGCACCGGAGTTGACCATCCGAGTGGGCCGAAGCGATCCTGCATCGGATCTTCCGATTTTTGAGGATGCGTTGATCGCCGTAACGGCCGCGACGGCTGTCTCGACCCAGTTCACACTGTCGATCGATCCCGATCGTCCGGCGGCGGAACGAGAGCTGTTTGAGTCGTTGGCGGATTGGCTGCCCGGGTTGATTTCACCGCTCGAAGAAAACGACGAACAGCTCGTCAGCCGCATCAACCATGGCCTCGTCAGCCGCCTGCGGTGCGTGTGCCCGCTATCGGTCGGTTCGGTTCGCAAGGTCTGTGCGGAACGTTTCGTGACGATCGTCGACGAACCGGTACTGCATGATGCACGCATCGAATCGCTGCGGTATCTCAATGAGCAATCGATCAGCCACGACTATCACCGCTATGGCAACCTCGGCCGTCGCTCGTCAGAGCATGCCAAGCGTGCCGAGAAGCCAGACGGCCGCAACGCGGCGCTCTGATGTCGTGGGGCGATGCCCACGCGGTTCAACGAAAACGTTTCCGCGTGGGGGCGTCTGTTTTCGCAACGACCCATGCCACTGCGGCGCGGGTCGGGTGATGGCAGCGGGGCAGCGACTTATTTCTTCTCTGCCCGCAGCACCGAGATAAACGCTTTCTGCGGGATGGTGACGCTGCCGAACTGCTTCATCTTGGCTTTGCCCTTCTTCTGTTTATCCAGCAGTTTCTTTTTGCGGGAGATGTCGCCGCCGTAGCACTTGGCGGTCACGTCCTTGCGGACCGCTTGGATGGTCGAACGGGCGATCACGGTGCCACCGATCGCGCCTTGGATCGGAATCTTGAATTGATGACGCGGGATTTCTTCAGCGAGTTGTTCGCAGTAGTGCATTGCCCGCGCCCGTGACTTCTCGCGATGCACGAGATACGCCAGTGCATCGACGGGTTCTCTGTTGACGAGGATGTCCACTTTGACGATGTCTGTTTTGCGGTATTCGATAGGTACGTAGTCGAACGATCCATAACCGCGGGTGATCATTTTGAGTTTTCCGTAGAAATCAAAGAGCACTTCGCCGAGCGGCATCTCACTGACGACTTCGACCCGGCCCGCCGACAGGTAGTTCATCGTTTGGCTTTCGCTGCGATGATCACGGCACAGCTCCATCACGGGACCGACGTATTCCTCAGGCGTCAGGATCTGCGCCCGGATGTACGGCTCGCTGGCCGAGTCGATCGTCGAGGGATCAGGCCAATTGCTGGGGTTGTCAATGTCGAGGGTCGTGCCGTTTTTGAGCTGCAGTTTGTATTTGACCGACGGGGCGGAGATTACCAGCCCGATGTCAAACTCCCGCTGCAAACGCTCCTGGATCACGTCCAGGTGCAGCAGCCCGAGGAAGCCGCAGCGGAAGCCGAATCCGAGTGCCGCTGAACTGTCCTTTTCGTACGTCAGGGCGGCGTCATTGATCGCGAGTTTTTCGAGCGCCTTGGTCAAGTCTTGGTACTCGTCGGTGCTCATCGGATAGACCGATGAGAACACCACCTGCCGAGCGGGTTGGTATCCCGGGATGGGCGTGGCGGTGGGGCGATCGGCGAGGGTGATCGTGTCACCAATTTCGATGTCCTGGACGCTCTTGACGCCAGCGACGATGTAGCCAACCTCTCCGGCAATGAGTTGTTTCTTGGGCACCAATTTGAACTGGTTATAACCGAGTTCATCGACGCCGAAATCACGATCGGCGTGCATGAAGTGGATCGTGTCTTTGGGTTTGAGCGTCCCATCGATTACGCGGCACTGCAAAATCACGCCTCGATACTTGTCGAAAAACGCGTCGAAAATCAATGCCTTCAAGGGTGCGTCGGGATCGCCTTCGGGAGGCGGCAAATGGGCGACGATGCCTTCGAGCACGTCCTCAATGCCCTGACCGGTCTTGGCCGAGACCGGGATCGCAATGAACGGGTCCAGCCCCAGGTCAGCATCGATTTCTTCGCGCACCCGCTCGACATCAGCGGCGGGCAAGTCGATTTTGTTGATCACCGGCAGCAACGCGAGGTCGTATTCCAACGCGAGATAAAGATTGGCGACCGTTTGTGCCTCGACGCCCTGAGACGCGTCGACGACCATCAAGGCGCCTTCGGCGGCCATCAATGAGCGGCGGACCTCGTGTGAAAAGTCGACGTGACCGGGGGTGTCGATCAGGTTGAGTTGGTACGTCTGGCCGTCTTTCGCCGTGTAACTAAGCGTGACCGTGTTGCTCTTGATCGTGATTCCCCGTTCACGTTCGATGTCCATCGAATCAAGCATCTGGTCGTGGAACTCACGCTGCGCGATGCCGCCGCAAGCCTGAATCAACCGATCGGCCAGCGTCGATTTGCCGTGGTCGATGTGGGCAATAATGCAAAAGTTCCGGATAAGTTTCATACGTTGGGGAGCGGGAGGAATGAGCGCGATCGAGGCAGTGGTTTCGGCCCCCAAATCCTAATGAATTCGTGCTGCGGTGGCTATCCGCTGCCTTGTCGACCGGCGGCTCGGCCGATCGCGAGGACGGGGCGCGTCTCAGTTCAGACGGGCGGAGCCGTCTGGCTACGATGGCTGACCGGCGGCTCCGAGCGAGTAACGCAGGGCATCCTGCAGCGATGTCAATCGGAATTCATAGCCGCTGGCGGCTAGTTTGTCGGGAATCACGCGGCTGCTGGCTAGTAATAGTGCATCGGCCATTTCGCCGATCGCCAACCGCAATGCGGCCGCCGGGGCGGGGAACAACGCCGGCCGGCCGAGGACCTGGCCGAGTGTTTTGGCGAATTCACGGTTGGTCAGCGGCGAGGGGGAGACGAAATTGACGGGGCCGGCCAGTTGCGGTGTCGCGATCGCATGGACGATCCCGCCGAGCACATCATCCAACGCGATCCAGCTCCAGTACTGCCGTCCGTTCCCCAGCGCCCCGCCGCACATCTTCGCGGGGGTGAGCATTTTTTGCAGTGCCCCGCCACGCGGCGAAATCACCACGCCGAGGCGTGCATTGACCACTCGGATGCCGGCCTCCGCAGCGGGTTGGCATGCGGCTTCCCACTCTTGGCAGACATCCGCCAGGAAATCGTCGCCCGGTGCGGAGGATTCGTTCAGCATTTCATCACCCCGATCACCATAAAACCCAGTGGCCGATGCACAGATGAACGTTTTCGGTGGGCGCGACAATTTCGCCAGTCGCTCGCACAGGCTGCGGGTCTTCGCGACCCGACTATCGCGAATCTGCTGCTTGATCTCGTCGGTCCAACGCGGTCCCGCGATCGGCTTGCCAGCCAAATGCACCACCACGTCGACGTCTTGAAAGCGTTCGAACTCTTCGTCACTCGACCAGCCCGCGATTTCGTCCTCGCTCGTCCGCTCGTCGCGCGTGATCTTCCATACCCGGTGTCCGAGCAGCCCCAATAGATTGCAGAGCGAAGCGCCGACCAAGCCGGTGGCCCCCGAAACGGCAATCGTCAGCGGGACGCCACGGCAGCGCGAGACTAGTTTCAAATCGTCTCGGGTTACCCGGTGCCGATATGCAAACATCGCCTCGAGTTTCTCTCGCACGCGCGATCCACCGAACAGGCGGCCTAGTTTTCCAAGCGGCAGTTGGTAATCGATCTCGTCGGTCATTCGCGACGAGTTTGGCCCGGTCGCGGCGAAGCGATGTCGATGCCGCCACGAGGCGAAAGGTCCCGACTCCTGCTCGTCGGCGAACAGGTCGGGGGGGTGGTACTGCGTGTGTCGCGCGTGCCAGCGCAGCGGTATCCCTGCCACACTCATCTTCACCACCACGCGGCTGCCCACCGCGAGACTGCCGTCGGAATGCTCGACGTTCACCGCCTCCCAGGGCGGGATCAAGCGATTCAGACATCCCGGCCGATCGTGATAGGCAAACGCCTCTTCCATGGAGACCGGCAAATCAACGCTCGCCACAAACCGTTCCGTAGGGGCGGGAGTGTTGTCGTCGTCCGAGTGGGCAGTGGTTGCAGTCATGGTCGCTCCGTTGTACCAGATCGGACGGGGCTCGGATTGGCCGCCGTCGATGCAAGTTGATCAAACTGGGGGCAAAGGGCAGGTGGCATGAGCCCGGGGCGGACTGTTTTTAACGAGTTATTCCGCGATGCAGTACAGATGGGTTTTACCGCGAAGATAGATTTCGTTGCCCGAGATCGCCGCCGACGCGTCGATCTCATCGTCGAGCTGGTTCTCCGCGATGACCTTGAATGAGCTCCCGTGTTCCAGCACGACCGTGGTGCCGTCGCGACCGGTCAGATAGATATGATTGGCAGCGGCGACGGGCGATGCGTAGACCGACGAGATGCCGGGCAAACGAGTGGGGGCGATGACCATCGTTCCCGTTTGGGCGTCGCGGGAGACGAGCACTCCATTATTGGCTTTGACGAAGTAAAGTTGGCCTTGATAGAGCAGCGGCGAGGGGACATAGGGCGCAGCGTCTTCTTCGTACCACGTGACGGCGTCGGAGTCGGTGATGTCGCCGGTGGAACTCAGTGGAATCGAATAGATTGCGTAGCCACGGAATCCGGTCATCACAATCACGTTGTTTTCAAAGCGGACCGGCGATGGAATCGGATTGCTGGCTTGCCCACCGCATTGCCAAATCAGTTCGCCGGTGGCCAGGTCGTAACTGCGAACCCGGTTGGAACCGTTCGTGATGACTTGTGCTCCACCGTCATAGGGCGTGATCAGCGGGGTTGCCCAGGTGGTCGGCTCATCGCGATCGGCCCGCCATTTCTCGGTTCCTGTTTGGGCGTCGAGGGCGACGAGGAACGATTCGCCTTCGTGATCCCATGGCACAACCAGGGTCCCTTCATAGACGGCCGGTGAGCTGCCTTCGCCGAATTGCGCACGGGTCTGCATCTGGCCGAGGTCAACCTTCCAGAGTTGATTGCCATCGAAATCGAGACAGAATACGCCGCGAGAACCAAAGGACATGTACAGCCGCTCGCCATCGGTCATTGGGGACGCGGAGGCAAACGTATTGGTCGAGTGACCGGCTTCGTGCGGCACCTCCTGTGCCAGAACGGTTCGCCAAATTTCCTTGCCGGTGGCTCGATCATAGGCAATCACCATGAAGTCGTAGTAGTTCGTCAGTGCGGCACCGCCGCCCGAGCCGCCACGCCCGCGACCTCCCGCCCCACCGCGGCCTCCCGGTCCACCGCGGCCTCCCGCCCCACCGCCTGGCCCGCGGCGACCACCCCGCTGGGCAGTTTGCTCGGCGGCGGGTTCGTTTTCAGCAGGCCGTTCCTCGACGGCTGCTGCTGGGTCGGCGACTCGCTCGGTCTTGACCGCCGAGCTGACGTAGACCCGGTCGCCCCAAATAATGGGCGTGCTGCTGCCGACGCCCGGTACATCGATCTTCCAGCGAATGTTTTTAGTTTCGCTCCACGTCGTCGGCGGATGGGCGCCTGCGGCGGTGCCGGATGCTCCCGGGCCACGCCACTGAGGCCAGCCGTCGGTCATGGGGGTGGTTGAGGTCTCGGCACCGACGGCCGAGCGAGTGAACGTACCGAGTACCAATCCGAACAGGATCGTCAGAATGAGGTGTCGCAAGAACTCGTGCTCCAAAATTGAAAACGTGATGGGTCTCGTCCACCTAGACCGGTAGCCGGTTGAGCATTGCAACCCCGCGCAGCGTGACAGGTTCCGCAAACCGATCCGGGTGCGGGCGGCCAGCTACCCTGGACGTGTGCCTGGGGTGACTGCCTGCCGTCGCGGTGGCGACTCAGGTCACCGGACCCAATCGGCGAACGGGGGGACTTGGCCGGCAGGACTCTATGTTCCCCGCTGGGCCAGTTTGATCAGCATTTCCGCGCCGCGGCGGAGTGTCTCGTCGCTGGCGGCGAAGCTGATGCGGAAGTGGCTGTCACGCAGGCTGAAGATATTTCCGGGGATGATCAGCAGCCCCTGGGAAATCGCGTGCTCGACAAATGCCGCCCCGCCTGCCGTGCCCGGTGCTTTGGGGAACAAGTAGAACGCGCCCCCGGGAGAGGTCAATTCGTAGTACGGGGCCAGTTCGCCGACGAGAAAATCACGTTTGCGGCGGTAGTCGTCCACGTTGGCCTGCATCGACACCTCGGTCGCCCGAAGTGCTCCCCATTGAGCCGGTTGGGGGGCGCAAACGAACGAGAACTGCTGGATTTTGAGCATCGTCGCAATCACTTCGGGCGGCCCGTGAACGTAGCCCACACGCCATCCGGTCATCGCGTGCGATTTGCTGAACCCGTCGATCACGATCGTGTCAGGGTTGTCGGATGCGGGCGAATAGAACTCGCCGTCGTAAAAGAACCGACTGTAGATCTCATCCGAGAGCAGCGCGATGTTGTGCTCGGCGGCCAGTTCGGCAACGGCCCGCAGGTCCGCTTCGCTGGCCGTTACCCCGGTGGGATTGGCGGGGCTGTTGACCAGAATCATTTTGGTCTTGGGGGTGATCGCGGCTGCGATTTTGTCTGGATCCAGCCGGAAATCGGGATACGAATCCACCATCACGGGCACGCCGCCGGCCAGTCGGACGAGGGCGGGGTACATGACAAAATAGGGATCCAGGAAGATCACTTCGTCGCCCGGATTGACCATCGAGAGCATCGATAGAACCAGTCCGCCGCTGGTGCCGCTGCTGATAAACACGTCGCGGTCTTGGCCGGGATATTTGTCGCGAACTTCTGCTAGAATGGCTTCCCGCAGCGGCGCGATGCCCTGGGTCGGCGAGTAGGCGTTGCGCCCGTTGCGGATCGCGTCGATCGCCGCTTCCTTGATGTCGTCGGGCACGTCAAAGTCGGGCTGGCCGATCGATAGGTTGATCGGGTCCTTGAGTTTCGCGGCGAGATCAAACACGCGGCGAATCCCGCTGCTGTCGAACGTTTTCGTGCGGTCGGCGATCCAAGGGTGCATGATGGCGATGGGGTGAAAGTGCGGGGATTTGGGCGGAAACGCCATACTAGTATCGACGCCGACACATCTTTGTACAGTGATCTGATTTGAAAAGATCTGATTTGAAAATCGTATTTCTCACCGCCGGAGCCGCAGGCATGTACTGCGGCAGTTGCATGCACGACAACTCGCTCGCCAAAGCGATGCGGGCGATCGGCGATGACGTGCTGCTGCAGCCGGTCTATACGCCCATTCGCACCGACGAGCCCGGCATTGCGTCCGACCAAGTCTTCCTCGGCGGTATTCAGGTCTATCTGCTGCAGCAGCTTCCGATGCTGCGTTGGATCCCTCGCGGGCTGCGCTCGTGGCTCGATCGCCCCGGGATCATTCGGGCGGCGACCCGCAACGCCGTCGGGACGGATCCGGCCAAGCTCGGCGGTTTGACGCTGTCGATGCTGCGGGGCGAGCACGGACGCCAAGCCAGCGAGGTCGAACGGCTGGTCCACTGGCTCGAAACAGAGAACCGCCCCGACGCGATCATCCTCAGCAATCTGTTGATTGGTGGCGTCATTCCCTCGATCACCGAGCGGCTGCCCGACACCAAAATCATCGTGGTGTTGCAGGGCGACGATATCTTTCTGGACCAACTCCCCGGAGATGTCCGTCGCGAAGCGATCGCGTTGTGCCAGGAATTGGCGAAGAGTGTCGATACGTTCGTCACGTATAGCCGCTTCTACCGCGACAAAATGTGCGAGCTGCTGAATATCCCGGCGTCGAAGTTCGAGATCCATCCTCTATCGATCGATCTGAAGCCCTTTAGCACACGCGACGAATCGGGGAGCCGTGACGAATCGGGGAGTCGCGACGAATCGGGCAATGCGGGCGAAATGCCCACGGCATACGCGAAAGCCGGCGGCGAATTCCGGGTCGGTTACTTCGCCCGAATCGCACCCGAGAAAGGTTTGCATGTACTCGTCGAGGCTTTCGAGCGACTCGCTGGCGACCCGGATAACGCTCACATCACGCTGCACGCCGCTGGTTGGCTGGGCGATCACCACCGCCCGTACCTCGATGATCTTCATGGCAAGATGAAAGCGGCGAACTTAGCGGAGCGTTTTCTCTACCACGGCAGCCCATCGCTGGACGAAAAAGTGTCGCTGATGCGAAGCTTTGATTTGTTGAGTGTTCCCGCCCCCTACGAAGACCCCAAAGGGTTGTTTGTGCTCGAGGCCCTGGCGGCAGGGGTGCCGGTTTTGCAGCCCGCTCACGGGGCGTTTGTCGAGCTGATCGAGGCGACCGGCGGCGGCGAGTGCTTTCAACCACATGACGTCGGTGAGCTGGCCGAGCGAATTGTCGCCCTCAGCCGCAGCGCCGAGCGGTTGGCGGGATTTCAAGCCGTTGCCCAGAATCGATTGTCACAAAATCACAGCATCGAGGCCGCCGCCGCTCGCATGCACGAAACCTGCGTAGCGCGGCGAAGTGAATGCGAGCCTGCGTAACGGCTTAAACGCATCCGGCGAACCGCCACCCCGCTGCCCGCGTAGGCAATACACGGATTCCCCTTTCACCTTTTTCCACTCTTTGCAGCCAATGTCTACTGAAGTTCAACCGTTTTCCACTCCGGAAACCGTCGATTTTCCGTATCGGGCCATCAGTCGCGGAGCGATCTGGTCGATCGCGTTTTTCGTACTCGCCCTAGTGGGGTTGGTGCCGACGTTCGCTCCACTGCTGATTTTGGCGGTTCCAGGGATCGTCTTTGCCGCCTTTGGGCTGCGGTCGATCTCCCGGTACCCCGACGAGTACAGCGGTCACGGACTGGCGATGTTCGGACTCCTGGCTTGCTCGCTACTGTTCGTCGGCGGTGTCGGCCAGAACATCTACACCTTTCTGACGGAAGTTCCCGAAGGCTACGAGCGGGTGCAGTTCTATCAGTTGCAAGCCGATACCAAAGGCCAGGATCAGCCGACCGAGACAGCCATCGCGATTGACGGCAAACCGGTCTTTCTAAAGGGCTATATCCACCCCAGTAGCGGGAGCGGGATGCTGCGTCAGTTCATCTTGGTGCCTGACTTAGGCACGTGTTGTTTCGGGGGCCAACCCCGCAGCAGTGACATGATCGAAGTCAAGCTGCCACCCGGTCAGACCGTGCGTGCGAACTTGCTCAAACGAAAGTTAGCTGGGCAGTTCCATGTCAATCGTGTTGCCCAGAAGAAGGCTGATTTCGATCAAGCCCTCTTTTATAAAATGCAGGTCGACGAGTTTAAATGATCCCGCGGCCTGAGCGGGGGAATGCTACCCTGTTCAGAAAAGCCCACCCGCCCATATGGATTGCATGATGCCCAGATCGTTCCACGCCGCTTCATCCGCCCTCTTTGTGCCGCTCACGCTCATGGCCGTTGCGTTCGGCGCGAGTCTTTCATCGCCGGGGTTCGCCGACGAGCCCGCCGCCAAACCGCTGTCGATCATCGAGCAGCGACGTGCGATCATGCGTGGCGACGCGGCGGGGCGCACCAAGGTCGAGGAGCGCAAAAGCAGCCAGGCCGACCTGGAGAAGGGGGACATCTCCTTCGATGACCTCAAGTTCGATATCGAGAAAGATGAAGCCTTCGATGCGAAAAAAATGACCGACACGCTGCGGTTCCTCAACGGCCGGACGGTGAAACTGAGCGGTTACATCCTGCCCAGCACACTGTTCAAGGAAACCGACATCAGCGAGTTCGTGCTCGTTCGCGACAATCAAGAGTGTTGCTTTGGTCCTGGTGCGGCGCTGTTCGATTGCGTGATGATCGAAATGGTTCCAGGACAGACCACCGACTTTGTCACCCGCCCGGTCACCGTGAAAGGCAAATTTGTCTTTGATCCGAAAAAGTACCAGTACCCGCCTGGAGTCGGCCCGAGCGGAGCCAGCCATTTCGCGGTCTTCCGCATTGAAGGCGTGCAGGTGAAGTAGCTGGGGGCCATTGTCCAGCGCGCGAACTCCGGCGGCGGTTCGCCGAAAAGACCCCTCCCACGGGAGGCAAGGGTCTCATCCTGCGTTCAAAAATGCCTCACGGCCGTGGCCCGGAGGGGCGACAGCATTGGTACCTGCTGTGTTGCTGACGCCCCCCGGCTATCTGCCGCCGTCGCTTAGCGACGGATCCTAGGGGCGTAAATCGCGCTGCTCTCGCATGCTATGGGCTCGAGATGTTAAGCTAGTCGGCCCATTCACAAATTCCTCTTACAACCTACCTGCCTGCCGATGACTTCCCAGCCTGCCGATGCATCTCAGAGTGGCTCGATCGATCACGTTTTGAATGAGGACCGAGTCTTCCCGCCGCCCGCGGAGTTCACGAAAAACGCCATGATATCGAGCGAGCAGCAGTACGAAGACCTGGTCGCTGCTGCCCGTGATACGCCTGATGAGTTTTGGCGAAAAGAGGCACTCGAGCACCTGCATTGGTTCGAGCCGTTCGGTGACGTGTGTCAGTGGGAAGCACCCAATGCGAAATGGTTTGTCGGTGGCAAAACCAACGCGTGTTACAATTGTGTCGATGCTCACGTCGAGGCTGGCCGCGGTGACAAAATCGCGATCATTTGGGAGGGTGAGCCTGGCGATGGTCGCACATTGACCTACCGCGAATTGCAGACGGAAGTGGCCAAATGCGCCGAGGCGTACCAGCAACTCGGAGTTGGGAAGGGTGACGTCGTCAGCATCTACATGCCGATGACCCCCGAGCTCGCCATCGCGATGCTGGCCTGTGCACGAATCGGCGCGATTCACTCAGTTGTTTTCGCTGGATTCAGTGCCGAATCGATCGCCGATCGCAACAATGATGCGTCAGCGAAACTGATGATCACTTCCGATGGTCTGTACCGCCGCGGCAAGGTCTTGCCGTTGAAAGCGACGGTCGACGAAGCGCTCGCCAAGTCAACGAGCGTGCAGAAGTGCTTGGTGCTCCGCCGTACCGGCACCGAGATCCCGATGACCGAGGGACGCGATGTTTGGTGGCACGACGTGGTCGACACCCAGCCGGGCGAGTTGCCCGCCGTACCGCTCGATAGCGAAACGCCGCTGTTCATCCTGTACACATCCGGCAGCACTGGCAAACCCAAGGGGATTCTGCACACCACGGCGGGGTACAACCTGTGGGCGCGGCGAACGTTCGAGTGGGTATTTGACTATCGCGACGACGATATCTTCTGGTGCACGGCCGATTGTGGCTGGATCACCGGTCACTCCTACATCGTGTACGGCCCCATGACGGCGGGGGCGACATGCATGATGTATGAGGGCGCCCCGAACCATCCGGCCGAAGATCGCTTTTGGGATATCGTCGAACGGCACAAAGTCACGGTGCTGTACACCGCTCCGACCGCCGTTCGCGCCTTCATCAAATGGGGGGATGAGCATGTCGACAAGCACGACTTGTCGAGTCTGCGTCTGCTCGGCAGCGTCGGCGAGGGCATCAATCCCGAAGCCTGGATGTGGTACCACGAAAAAATCGGCGGCGGTCGCTGCCCGATCGTGGATACCTGGTGGCAGACCGAAACAGGCGGCATCATGATGAGCCCGCTGCCAGGCATCACACCGACCAAGCCCGGTTCGTGTACGAAGCCGCTGCCCGGTGTGATTCCGGCCATTGTCGACGAACTCGGTCGTGAAGTGGACAGCGAACATGGTGGCAAACTGTGCATTTCGAAGCCGTGGCCGGGTATGTTGCGTGGCATCTGGGGCGACCCCGAGCGATTCGTCGAGCAATACTTCAGCGACGTCCCTGGCCAATATCTGACGGGCGACAACGCGCGTTGCGACAGTCACGGGTACTATTGGATCATGGGCCGGATCGATGATGTGATCAATGTTTCGGGCCACCGTCTGAGCACTATCGAAGTCGAGAGCGCGCTGGTGTCGCATCCCGACGTGTGCGAGGCCGCAGTGGTGGGGCGTCCCGATGATCTTAAAGGCCAGGCCATCGCCGCCTTCGTCACGACGACGGGTCGTGAGGCGGACGAGGGGTTCTTGAAAGAACTCAAGATGCACGTGCGCAAGCAGATCGGTGCGTTAGCCCAGCCTGATGACATTCGCATCACCTCGGCGCTGCCAAAAACACGCAGTGGCAAGATCATGCGGCGACTGCTGCGAGATGTCGCTGCTGGCCGCGAATTGGTCGGTGATACGTCCACGCTGGAAGATTTGGCCTCGATCTCGCAATTGCAAGATTCGGAGTGATTGCGGTTTAGCGGCAGTGTCGTAGGATGGCCCTTGTCCCGTCCTGGATCCGCGTGCTCGCTCGGGACAATCGTCCCGAGCTATGCAACCCAGCCGAGCGTTGTCAAAATTGGATAATCCGCAGCCATGACATGGATGGTACTGACGCTGATCTCGGCGTCGCTGCTGGGGCTGTACGATGTGGCCAAAAAGGTTGCGGTCCGTGGCAATGCTGTGCCGGTCGTGCTGCTGCTGAGTGTGAGCGTCGGCGCCGTGATTTGGTCGGTCGTGTTGATGCTGCAATCGGTGATGCCGGGCGCGGGCTGGCCGAGCTGGTTGCGTGTGGATCGGATCGACCGGTGGGGCCACTTAGCCTTGGCGGCGAAATCGGTTTTAGTCGGGGCATCGTGGACGCTCGCGTTTCACGCGCTCAAAGAGCTCCCGCTGTCGATTGCGGCGCCGATTCGATCGACCAGTCCGCTGTGGACCCTGTGCATCGCCATTGCGTTTCTCGGTGAACGACCGGCGCCGATGCAGTGGCTGGGCATCGCGATTGTGCTGGGGGCGTTCTGGGCCCTGTCCATCGTGGGGGCGCAGGAGGGGATTCGCTTTCGCAGCGATCGCGCTGTGTGGTGGATGATCGCGGCCACGATGCTCGGTGCGATCAGTTCGGTGTATGACAAGATTCTGCTGCAGGGGTTCGGTTACAGCCCGGCAACCGTGCAGGCGTGGTTCACCCTCTATCTCGTGCCCGTGATGCTGCCGCTGGCGGTGCGCTGGTATCGCGAGCAAGACACCGGTGGTGCGAGACCCAAAGCGAAGTTTGAGTTTCGGCCCTCGATTCTATTGATCAGCCCGTTATTGCTCGCCGCCGACTTGGCGTACTTCACGGCCCTGTCCGACCCCAGTGCACTGCTCGCGGTGGTCTCACCGCTACGGCGTGGCAGCGTAATCATCGCCTTGATTGCAGGCAGTCGGATGAGTGGCGAACTGAACCTGCGGCGCAAAATCGTGTGCGTGCTCGGGATCTTAGTCGGCGTCGTGCTGCTGATGCTCTTTGGCGAGTAGGGGGCTCTCCAAGGCACGCATCTGAATCAGTTCGTCGGAGCTCAGGGGGATTCCCGCGGCTCATCACGGCAGCAGCAGTTCGCTCGACCACGGTTGGTGCTCGCGGTACCAATCCACGGACGCATCGATACCCTGATCGAGTTCGACACAGGGGGTCCAGCCGAGCAGATCACGGGCTTTGGTGATGTCGGCCGAAGTGATTTTGATGTCAGCTTTGTGGAACGTCTTGTATTCAATCTTGGCCTTCTTGCCCAGTCGCTCTTCGAGCATCCCGATGACGGTGTTGAGGGAAACAGGCGTTCCTCCGCCGCCAAGATTGATGACTTCGTAGCCGACGGGTTTGAGGGCGGCGATGGTACCCGAGGCGATGTCCGAGACGTAGGTGAAGTCACGCGACTGCTCACCATCACCGAACAATTCGATGGGCGTGCCTTCATCGATCCACTTGATGAACCGGAAGATGCACATGTCGGGTCGGCCAGCCGGCCCGTACACGGTGAAATAGCGACAGACCGATACATCGATGTCGTAGAGATGGTGATAGGCATATGCCATCGCCTCGGCAGCCTTCTTGCTTGCTGCGTAGGGAGAGATGGGCGTATTGACGGGCAGGGTCTCGACGAACGGCATCGGTTGGCCCGCGTACAGTGACGAGGTCGAAGCGAGGACGTATTTCTTCACGCCGTGCTGCTGCATCTGCTCGAGCAGGTTCAAACTGCCCATGGCATTGGTGGTCATGTACACATGCGGGTTCTCCATGCTGTACCGCACGCCCGCCCGGGCCGCGAGATTCAACACGCCATCGAACCGATGTCGTTCAAAGAGATTTTGCAGCGTCGCGATGTCTTCGATGTCTCCCCGGACAAATTCGAATTGTTCGGGACCACGAGCTTGCAACCGTTCCAGCCGATGCTGCTTCAGCCGCACGTCGTAGTAGTCATTGATATTGTCGATGCCAACGACCTTGTGCCCCGCGTCCATGAGCTGGACGGCGACTTCGTTAGCAATGAATCCTGCGCAGCCGGTAACAAGATAAGTGGCCATGATGCGATGCGGGTGAAAGAAGGGGATTGTTTGGAACCGAATAGTTTAGCTTGTGGGCAGACTTAGAACAGACGCCAGGGGTGGTGCCCGGCGCACTCTCCACGCCGGTGATTCAATCCAGCCTTTGTTTGCGAAGCTGCCCGTCGTAGTCGCGAATGATCGCGTCGTAATCTCGCTGGATCCGTTCGGCAACGTTGATCCCCGCCTGCGCGTCGCGAATGACTGCAAACGCTTTGGACAAGGTGTTGGGATTCGTGGTCGTTTCGCTCAGCAAGACTCGCCCGACGTCATCGCTACCCGCCTCCGTTTGCAACAGCGTCATTGCGCCCGCGTCGAGACGTAGTTGCCGAGTCAGTTTATCGATGCGGTTGGGGGCCACGATCCCGATTGCCGACGTTGGCAGCCCACGCAGGACGCTCTGAATCTCGGAATTCGATGAGACGAGAAACACGCGGGTGTGCTGGAATTGCGGTGATGCCAAGGCGGGTAACGCCTGTATCCAGGTTTGCAGCCACGCCGACCGGTCAGACGGATCGGCAGGCGGAACGGCGATGAGCAGATACTCATTCCCTGTCCAGCGGATCCCCTGTCGTTCTGAAACGGCCTGTGTGAGGGGCCGCAGCGAAACCCTGCGGCCGATCAGTTCCGAAGGCGGCGGTGGTGGCAGTGGCACGAACGCACGAACCCGTTTCGGCTGGCGCGGCGGAGTCGCGAACGCTGAGATGCGGCCCGACGATGGCGGCTGGAACGTTGCCGACTGCAGTTCGAGGCGGAGCGACCAACCGCTGCGGTCGATTCCCGCTCCACTCGCCCCGAGATCAGGTAGCGGTAACTCGACGCGGCGAATCAAACTGGTATTGGCATCAATCCAAAATACAAATCGCTCGGACTTGGACGTGACCGCAATGCGCTGCAGCTCAACATTGTCAATCGACGCGGGGCGGAGCCACTCAAACTGCGTTTGGGGCTCGAAGAGTTTTTGCATGGGATGGTCGGCGAGCAGCCACTCCAGTTGTGGTGGAGGTCCCGCGAGTCCCGCTGAGAGGCGTGCGCGGAGCACCTCATCGTTCAAAACCCGCGGGAGCGGCAAGCGATCGGTCACCGGCGATCGCCACTCATTCCTGAGGACCTGCGCGTCGAAGTGAGAACTCTGCGGCTCATCGAACCAAGCCGTCATTTCGATCTGATCGACATCAGGATTCGACGTGTCGGTATCGACCGACACATGAATCCTCGCTGTGTATGCTTCAACGGTGAGTTCATGCGGGTCGAAATGGACGCTCAACGGAGCGGTCTCGATTTCGCTGGAATTGAAATTGTTCGCCCCGGGGGCCTGCAGGATGACTTTGCCGCGGTCATCGTAATACGACGTGACCTGGTAGCGGCGAAAAACATCCTTTAACCGGGTTTCTGCATCAACATTGGGCGGCGCAACGGCGGTGGCTGGTCGTGGGGGAGTCGTCGCCGGTCGGCAACCGGCGGCCACAAATAGCGTGAGGACGAACAGCGTCACGACCCGTCGTCGAGTGCTGAGAAACGACAACGTCATGAGTCCTTGGCGTCCTTTCCCGTTCGCAATGATTCCAGCTTCACCGGCTTGCACAGCAAACGCTTTTCATGAGCGGCACGACCACACTTTCGGCAAATCAGCGTGGCGCAGGCGATCTGCTCGGCGAGCAGTGGGAGAACGTTCTCGAGCGTGTCTCGGTCCCACTTGCAGATTGCTTTTTTAGGCAGTTTCGCAGACATGCGGAATGGATCGTGGGATGCGGGAGAATGGGGCCGTCGGCGGAACTCCCATAGTTATACACCAATCGCCGACAAAACCATCCCGATTTCGCTGAGCCCGCTGAGCCCGCTGAGCCGCTGAGCCGCTGAGCCGCTGAGCCGCTGAGCCGCCGGGCCGCTTGCCCGCGACGGGCGTTTTCGTTCAGGAGCACTGCTCGCATTCCAATTCGGCCAGATCGCTGGTCGCAGCCATCGCCCTCAATTTGTCCATCGCCCGGCGTTCGAGCTGTCGGACACGCTCCTTCGACACGCCCAACCGATCGGCGAGGGATTGCAGCGTACGGACGCGGCGGTGAGAACCCAGCGAGAAACGTGAACGAATGATGAGTTTCTCTCGGCGATCGAGATCTCCCAGCATCGCTCCGAGTCGGCTGCGCAGTTCATGCCAACGCTTTTCGCTGATCGCTGAGCTGCGGTCGTCTTCGCTGATGTCGATATCGAGGTCTTGCAAACCACCGGTGACTCGCTGGCGTTCTTGTTGTCGCAGCACAACCGTTCGGTACGCGTTTCGACGCACAACTTGAGTCGCGTAGGTGCTGAACCGGAAGCCACGTTCAAAATCGAATTTTTCAACGCCACGCAGCAATGCGACGATTCCATCGCTCAGTAGCTCGTCAAAGGGATTGTTTGGATTGACAAGTTTCTTGACGATGGAGAACACCAAACGCAGGTTGGCCTCGAGGATCCGGTCGCGGTGCCAGTCGGCCAATGCCAAGTACAGATCGATCAACTCGAGTCGCGATCGAGAGGGGTGATCAGGGTTGAGGACACTGCGGTGAATCGCTGCTTGCTGACGTAGATAGTTCATCCGCTCAAAAAGCCGTTCTTCTTGCTCCGATGTCAGCAAAGCGGCTTCGCAGAGGCGTCCGAGATGGATCGGTAAGTTCACGTCGCTCCGGCGGCCCGCAGCAACCCCAGGTGCCGACTGGCGATCGGCCAACCCCAGTGGTGTCGAAAAAATTCGTTTCCCTTCGCGGATCGAACTGAACCTTTCGTTGCCCATGAAGTCGATTTCATGTCGCAGACGCCGTTTGGTCAGTGAGCGTACCTGCTTGAAATCGAGAGCTTCCATCTTCTGCAGTCGGCCTTGGATATCGGCAAGCGGGCGGGCAAGCTCATGACAACTGAGCCATGACGGATGGCGGGTTGAAAGGGTGGATGCCGTCACATCCTTCAACAGTGCTTCCGCCGGTGCCGCGGAGAGCGTTCGGGCTGTTGTCGGTGAACTCATGCGGTCGCTTAGTCCATTGCAGGGGGGAATTGTCAGTCGGCGTTGACGAACCGCTACCATGCAGATATCCGGTTGCATTGTCGCGGTCTGCTCGGGAGACCAAGACACAACGTCGACACATTCTGTGTCAGCACCAGACGGAAGCGATTACGGTGCCATATCGAGCGTAAACGCCAGTAGATGGGCGTCGGGCGTTGGCGTGACTGTCCGCTTAGGGTGTCTTTAAGGGCGTACGTGATCCGCTGGTGGCGTTTACAGGATGCGGTGATGCCACTGGGGAGATGTGGCAGAAAGCAGAGGATCTTCTCAAGAATTGAATCGGGATCCCGATCCGGCGCGCGCCTATGAAGATACTTGCAGACCTACCTGCAAGGAGTTTCCGGAAACTCGGCTGTTCAGGGGCCGTGCCTGGACAGTTTCTGGCCACCGCGGCACGGTGAACTGCAACACGGTGAACTGCAACACGGTGAGCGGCCGCGCAGTGAAGAGTGGCTCTTAGCGGAGTTGTTCAGTAAGAGCGGTGTGGAGTTCCGGAGTGGCGGTGACCGCGAATTTCGGTGCCCAGTCATCGAATGCACCGCCATCGTGCCCGGTGAGTACCGCACCGGCCTCGCGTGCGATCACGATCCCGGCGGCGGAGTCCCAAGCGGCCACGTTGGTCGCCCAGTACGCGTCGAGTCTGCCGTCGGCGACATAGCACATGTTCAGCGCGCACGAACCTAACCGGCGCAGCGACTGGCATCGCTCGACCACGCGGAGGAACCGGCCGATCTCCGGTGAATCGCGTGTCACGCCCGCGCGAAAACTGCACGCCACCAGACTTTGGTCGAGCGCTGTGGTGTCGCTGGTTTTCATCAATCGATCGTTGCAGCGAGCACCCTGGCCTTCGATTGCAGTGAAGCAATCCTGGCTGATCGGATCGAGAATCACACCGAGCCGCATCTTGCCCCGGGCGTAGAGTCCGATTGAGACCGCGAATCCCTGCAAGCCGTGGACATAATTGACAGTGCCGTCGAGTGGGTCGACGACCCAGCAAGGCGCTGCATCGAGTTCGCCGGCCCGGACGTCAGCGGGCGGCTCGTTTTCGCCTTCCTCTTCGCCCACAAATGCATAGCTCGGGTAGGAGCTTTCGAGGATCTCGCGAATCGCATTCTGTGCGGCCAGATCGGCATCGGTGACGAGATCCTTGGGACCCTTCTCACTCACCACGCGATTTTTGTATCTCGCCATCAGCTCCTCTGCGGCGGCACGTGCAGCGGTGAGGGCGACGTGCAGATGATCGTTATCCATGAAATCAGTCGTTTTCGAGATGCCGTAGTTCTTCGAGCCAAAGACGGATGTCGTTGTCGTACTCGGTCGACATGTTACTGAGGATCAACTGGCGATGAAACGCCGCGGCACCACCCTGCTCAACATGCTCAGCCACCTCAGCACTGAGGAATCTCAGGCTCGGGTCGGGCGCGATCAGACCACGCAGGAAATTCATCAGCAACTGATTGCGGAGCACCTCTTCGGGCAGGATGCGATCGAGGTTCTTGGGCAGCTCCCATTTTGCTTTCAGGAATTCGGCCAAGCTGGTCATTCCCGAACAGGGATTGACCCCGGCGAGCAGTTCGATCAGGACGTAGCCGAGGCTCGCCAAGTCACTGCGGGGCGTCGCGGGCCGGTTTTCAAGCACTTCCGGTGCGGCGTAGATCGGCGTGCATTCCCGATCGTTTGGCGGGTTGCGGTAGTCGATCGAAGACCCCATGTCGATCAACTTCGCGTGCCCGCTTCGCTTTAGCATGATGTTGGCAGGTTTGACGTCGCCGTGAACGATGCCTTCCCGGTGCAGTGCCGCCAGCGCCGCGAGGCATTCGCGGACAATCGCCACTGCCACGCCCGCTTTGAATCGCGACTGCTCAACGCCCTCGGTCATGATCACATCATTGATGTACCGCCAGCGTTTGGGGTGAACGTAGTCACGCAGTAGCTCAAGACAGGGGGGCATCACCAGCTGCCGCAAGTCATAGCCGTCAATCCATTCCATGAGCATGACGCGAATGCGGTCGCGCTCGAAAAAGTTCTGCACGTCGAGCAGATTGTCGTGCTGGATCATCGCCACGCGGGCGGCGATCGAAGCGACCCGCTGCATGGCTTCATCGTATGCGCGGGCGTCTTTGAAGCGTTCGGGCGAAAATATTTTCATCGCCACGGGGACGGTGAATCCATCCGTGCCGCGATACTCCGTCAGGTAGACTTCCCCCTGCCCGCCACGGCCAAGCATCCGCAGCAGGCGATAATGGCCCGTCCACGAAACCTTGCGGTCGCGGGTGAGTTCGTCATACCGATTAACGAGTTTCGGATCGCTCGTTTGAGATTGAGCGCCGAGATAAGTGATCGTGGGCGTGGGTTCGAAACGGGTGGTCGCTGGCATGGCTATAGGCCGATTGTGGCGGCTTCCTTGTCACCTTGATTCGCTTTTCCTGAGAAAGAGTACAGATGCAAATGCGTAGGAAGGGTTCGCAATCCGCCAACGTCTTTCCATTTTGCAATGAAGTATAGCCCAACTCGTCCGCTAGCACGAACCGAAGTTCAGCCGAGTAACGCGATTACTCGCTGCAAGTCGGCTGGTAGGGGGGCTGTGAAGGTCATCTCAGTCTGCGTTTGTGGATTCAGAAATGTTAGCTTGTGAGCGTGCAGTGCTTGGCGATCCAAGATGATCTCGTTCGGATCGGCGGTCGTTGGTCCGTCACCAGCGTTTTGCGGCGGAATGGATGCCAGTGGCTGGCCGGCCGCACGTGCCAAGGCATCTCGCGTCAGCGTCGCGTGCCCCGCATAGAGCCGATCGCAGAGGATCGGACAGCCGATATGAGCCAAGTGAACGCGAATCTGGTGGGTTCGGCCCGTTCGGGGCGACACCTTGACCTGCGTGACTCGCCCATGGCGGGTCATCACTTCATAGAACGTGGACGCCGGCTTGCTGGACTCATGATTTTCTCGAATGGCCTGTTTGTCGCGTTGGTAGGGGTGTCGACCGATCGGAGCATGGACCCAATCGCGATCCCGATCGAGCCGGCCAGCTGTGATCGCGAAGTAGGTTTTCTTGACCTTGCGGTCGTGCCACTGGGCTGCCAGATGTAGGTGCACGGCATTGTTTTTCGCCACGGCGATCACGCCGCTGGTGTCGCGGTCGAGCCGATGCACGATGCCGGGTCGGGTCGGCCCGCCGACATCCGAGAGTGATTGAAAACGAAACGCCAAGGCGCTGGTCAGCGTACCGGTCCAGTTGCCACGGGCGGGATGCACGACCATTCCGGCTGGCTTGTTGATGACGACCAGTCCGTCGTCTTCGTAGAGAATGTCCAGCGGGATATTCTCGGGGACCGTGTCGTCACAGGCGGGCTCAGGCAACCGGAATCGGACGCGTTGGCCGCTACGTACCTTGAAGCTCGGACGCACCACGCGCCCATCGATCTCGCTACCGTCGTTTTGCACCGCCAGCCGGATCTGCGAGCGGCTGAATCCGTCGCAAACCTGGGTCAGGAAAAGGTCAATGCGAGTCCCATCGGCAGAGTCAGGGACGACAAATTCACGCACGACGTGGCTGTCTGCGGCCAAAGGCTGATCGGGCATCCGACCGTGCGGCGCCGTGTGGTCGTCGCCGGAGGATGCCGGCTCAGGACCGGAGGAGTTGCTCAAGAGTTTGACGGTGCCACCAGGTCGACCGCCTCGTCCGTTTCGCCACCGGCTGATTCGGATTCATCGGCAGCGGGCTTAGCTGGCTCTGTCGCGGGATCGGCTGGCTTCTCGGCAGCGGGTTCGTCCGCAGCGGGTTTGTCTGCAGCTGGCTCGCCCTCGGCAGGCTTGTCTGCAACCGGTTCGTCTGCAGCAGGTTTGTCTGCGGCTGGCTCACCCTCGGCGGGTTGACTGGCTTCTGCTTCCATCGGCTCGCTCGCGGCAGGTGCGTCGCTCGCTTCGTCGCTGGGTGCTTCGTCGCCTGCTGGTTTTTCCTCAGCGGGTTTTTCTTCAGCGGGCATTTCTTCAGCGGACGGTTCGCTAGCGGCCTTTGGATCGGCGGCCTCATCGCTGGTTGCACTCGAGCCCTCCTCACTGGCGGGTGCCGGGGCGGCTGTCTCTTCGCTTTCGGTTTGCACAGCGGCGGCCTCGTCCATGGCTTCTTCTGCAGCGGACTCGGACGCTGGCGGGCCGGGGATTTCGAGATCGGGGAAGTCCAGGTTCGGCAGGTCCGGCAGCATTTGGTCCGAAGGCAATGCGGGTGGCAAGCTCGGATCCGCAGGCGTGAAGTCCTGTTTGTCAAACCAAGTCATGAACGACTTGGCGGCAGGCTTTGAGAGCAGTTTGATTCGCTGCTGCGCTTCAGTCATCATCTCCACGGACTCACCCGCGTCCATTGTCGCTTCGTAGTGCGTGATGGCTTTGTCGGTCTCGCCGAGCGATTCAGCGATCCTCGCTAGACCGTAGTTGGCGCGGGACTGAATTAATGTGTCCGTGCTGAGCGACAGCGCCTCTTCATATGCCGAACTGGCTTCATTGAGTAGTTCTTCCGCTTCATCGCGACTGGTAAACAGAGCGTTGATACCGGCTCCCATCTTTTGGCTGCCCTGATACAGGCGGGCCCATGCCGCCATCGGCGTCTCGGGATACGTGGCCGCGACGGTGGCCAGCGTCTCGCTGTCACCTCGAACCGATCCCTCGATCAACTGATAGGTCGCATCGCTGCGGTGCTCGGCTTGCAGACTCGAGTAAAACCCCCAGCCCAGCAGTCCGATGAAGGCAACGGCAACGGCCGCGGCGATCGGTTTGGAGTACGGCTCGATCTTCGCATTGATGCGGTCGAGGACCGAGGCTAGTTCGTTCTCCTGAAGTTCATGGCGTCGCTCGCTATTCATAGGGGGGTCGGTCCAAGCCGTTAGAGAAAATTCCGTTGAAACATACGCCATCGCTGCGCTGCGGGCGAGAGTATAGAAACCTCGCCATGGGAGCGTCAAGGCAATCATGGCCCCGCCGGCAGCGTGAAATGGACGAGATTTACCCCCCCCACCGGCTGTTAATCGACAAACTCTGCCATTTCTCAGAATAAAACACATGCAAACCACCCGTTAGGGTGGTGTGTCGGCGAATGGTGCGTAGTTACATTGTGACCCACGTGAATCACACCAGGCTCTCCTTCAAGGGAGAATGATCTCTCGAGCGAGGGCGATTGCGTGCGTGAGACTGGAAATCACTGATCTTTGAAAGTTGGATGTCTCCCTGATGTGCTTACTAGCTGTTCAGTACCGTTTGGTCCCCGAAAGTCCTATCCTCGTCGCGGCCAATCGCGAGGAGTATGTCGATCGACCGAGTCAAACTCCGTCGATTCAGTCGGGTAAACCTCGTGTGCTCTGTGGAATCGATCAAAAAGGCGGCGGTACTTGGTTGGGTGTCAATCAAAACGGCCTGTTCGTCGGATTGACTAACCGTGCTACTGCGACCCCCTTGTTTGGTCAGCGATCGCGAGGCCAGCTCGCGATGGACCTATTGCGCTGTACCTCGTCTCGCAAGGCGCTTGAAAAGGCCCATGCCGAGTTTGCGAAAAATCGCTATGAAGGTTGCAATATCATCATCGCCGATGCGAAAGCGGGGTATGCGATCCATGCTGACGAGCGACAGGAAGTCGTGGAGTTGCAGGAAGGGCTGAATATCATCGGCGCCCGCAATCTCAACGACCCCGAAGATCCGCGGGTGCAGCTTGCTCGTCGTCTGCTGACACTGCAAACCCTCGATTCGCCCGTCAAGTTTTTGGCCGTGGCCAGCAAGGTGTTCGCTCGCGCACCGGTCGGCCCAGGCCGTCCGAGCATGATCGTTCGCAATGGTGACTACGCTACCGTATGCAGCACGTTGATCGCCCTGGGCGTCAAGCCTCGTGATGCGATCTATCAGTTCAGCAATGGTGCGCCGGATCAGAACAAGTACGAGGATTACTCGCCAATGCTGCGTGATATCCTCAGTCGTGGCCTGCGGGAAGCCCGCACCAAGGCCAAGGTTTCCTAAGTCAGGCTTCCTGAGGTCAGGTGCCCTGAGGCATGTTCCATGTCCAGGTTCGCGGGGGATTGAGTGTCCGCGGCTGGGCTTGATGGTGTGGTCATGCAGCGGCGAAATTGAGGTCGCTAACTCGACTCAATGCCGGGCAGGTGATTGGATTGCCGCCATCTCGAAAAGATCACGGTCTTGTTTGTGGTGATACCGCTCGTGTGCAGCGGAGCGACGCCTACTTTCAGGGATGAAGAGACGTGTGCGCCGACGAGACGGAGGTTTTAGGGCTAATCTCGAGATTCTGTCCCTGAACTTAGGCGCATCTGCTTAGCTCCAGTTTCCAATATGTTTTCAAAGAAGCGTCCCTGTCGAACGAATGTTCGGTAGGGACTGGCAACACCATTGGCGTACCATCGACCGGGATATTCCTGGCCAAGCCCGCACCTCTGCAGAGCTTCGCTCCGTTTTTCCCGGTAGCCCCCGTCTGTCGCTGAAATCCAATCCCACAAAGAAATCATTGGATGCTTGAGGCATGCCTCCAGGACCTCCGGCGCACGCTTCCGTTGGATGGCCCGGTTTTATTGCGTAAGCCGGCAAATTGTCCGTAATCGATTTGAGCTTTGGCCGCGATCGATCCTGGATGCACCGCGATCGCTTGTTAAAGGAGTCGTTGGGCGTTTGGATTGTGCCTACGACTTCAGCTTCGCCTTAGCCGCTTTGAGCAGTTCTCGCTCAGGGCGTTTTTTGTAGAACGGGTCGAGCGGATAGCAGCCGCTGACGATTCCTTCGCGGGGCGCTGTGGTGCAGTCGCTGAATGTGCGGCAGACTTTCTTTCGCTGCCAATCGCGGCCAGCAATCACGTCGGCGGGTAATTCGGGGTACGAGAGCACCATGCGCCCGAGCCCAATCGAATCCGCCTTGTTTTGCTCGACCACCGCTTGGCCGACTTGCGGCAGGTAGTCTTGCAAATACGTGTACCCAGATCCAATGAAGATCATTTCGGGATGCTGTTGTTTCAGTTCCGCCACCGCTGCGATCTGCCGGGCAACGCCCGCAAGTGGATCTTCGGGCGGCTGATACCCATCGCTCGGTGGAAAGAAAGCGGGGCGTTGGATGTGCGGATTGTAGTAGGGGCTGCCGGCGGTCGTGCACACCATGCGGATGCCGATCTCGTGCATCAGTTCAATCAGGCGAGACGGTTCCGTCAGGTCGATCCCCGCGCCGTCGGATGTCGCCCCAAAGATCTTCTTTGTCTCGCTGTCCGGTTCTGGGATGCCGATGTTGTCGTCGCCCGGGCAGTACGGCACAAAATCGAAAACGCTCAGCCGCACCCCCACGTGCATCTGTTGGGTCGCGCCTCGAATGCCGGAGACGATGTCGCGTAGGAACCGCGTGCGATTCTCAAAGCTGCCGCCGTACCGGCCTGGTCGATCGACGGCGGCGAGCAATTCATGGCCGAGGTAGCCGTGGCAGTGTTTGATATCAACAAAAGTAAACCCCGCCCGCTCGGCAGCCACCGCAGCGACGATGAAATCGTCGATCAAGCTGCTGAGCTCATCGTCGGACAGGATCGCGGAGTCGTCTGTCACACCGACGCGGCGATCGAGTACCCGATTGCGTTGGGGGACTCGGGGCTCGGGCGTCTTTTTTTCGTTGGGGCGGGCGTATCGTCCGGAGTGTGTGAGCTGAATCCCGACCATCAGATCGTCGGTGGACTCAAACTGTTCCGAGTGAGCGTCAACGAGGTGCTCTCTCAGGTCGGCGATGTCGCGGAGGTTCGCCTCGTTGATCATCAGTTGATTCGGGTTGGCGCGTCCGTCACGTCGCACCGCAACCGCTTCGCCACCCCAGATTAGCTTGGCTCCGCTGAGCCCAAAGTTCCGCCATCGCCGCCGCGTCAGTTCCGTCGGTTTGCCGTCGGTGGTCCCGTCCCAGCCTTCCATCGGCAGAATGCAGAATCGATTTCCGATTGCTTGCCCGTGGGCCTGTAAAGGCTGGCCGAGCGGTGAATCGGGCCCCTCGCCGACATTGTCGGTGAAGGGCATTTCAATTCCGGACTCTGATAGATGGCGTTGAAAAGCCTCGCTACTCTTGAGGCTGGCGACGCGTGGGTACGTCATGACTTCGCAATCGCCTCTTTCCTGTCCTGGCGGTTGACCAAGAATAATAGCACGGGGCTAGCGACGAAGATTGAGCTGTACGTACCGACCAGCACGCCGACGACAAGGGCGAACGCGAATGCGTGGATGCCCTCGCCACCCATCGTGTAGAGCAACAGGACGACGATCAGCGTGGTCAATGAGGTCAGCAATGTACGGCTGAGGGTGTCATTGATGCTGGAGTTGATCATTTCCTTGGTCAGTCGTGGTGCCTTGCCCTTGGTTTCACGAATCCGGTCAAACACGACGATCGTATCGTTGAGCGAGTAACCTACAATCGTGAGCAGTGCGGCGACGACGGTCAGCGAGATTTTGAACGGATCGATCAGCAGGAACCCGAATACATTGGCGAGCCAGAAGCTGACGGCGATCGCACCGAGTGTGATGATAACGTCGTGCAGCAGGGCCACGACCGCGGCGACGCCGTAGACGACGCGTTGGAATCGGAACCAGATATAGCCGATGATGCACAACAGTGAGGCAAAGAGTGCTCCCAGGGCGCGACCGACCATGTCACCCGCGACGCGGGCACCCACGCTGCTGCTGCTGATCCAGACGGGATCGCTGCCGAGGGTCTCTTCGAGTTGTTTCATGACGGCAATGGCCTTGTCGCCCGAGAGCGGCAGTTGAACTCGCCAGTTGGCGTAGGGCAATGCTGATCCGTTGGACCATTCTTCGGTGTTCTCACCGATCGGATGCAGTCGCACGCCGCGTTCGTTCAGCGGCACCTTCGCGGTTGTGGCTGCCTGTTGGAGGGCGGCCATCAAACCATCTTCGTTGATCCCGGCCTCTTTTTCGCTGCCTTCAATTCCAAGTGAGATATCCGAGGTGCTGTAGGCGTAGCCGGGCACTTTGACATCACGCATCTCTGGTTCCGTCGCGGTGGCGGCGGGGTCGGCTGTGGCAGCATCGGTATCAGGTGTGGACTTGTCTGCACTCGGCTCATCGGTGGCCGTTGGTTCGCTGGCGGATTCGTCGCTGGCGGATTCGTCGCTGGCGGATTCGTCGCTGGCGGATTCGTCGCTGGCTTGGAATGCCGTCAACATGACGCCATTGTCAGAGCGTTCGTATCGCGATTGGTCGCTGACGCTTGGTGTCGCGGCGGCGCCTGTTGTTTCCGCGGCCGGTTGAGTCGCTTCGGTTTGCGTTTCCGACCCGATGTCCGCTGGGGTGATGTCGATTTTGTAGGTCGACAAGCCAACCGTTTGGTGTTTAGCGAAACCTTCGACGATCGCTCGCTTCAGCAGGTCGACATCATCGACGGACGAGTCGACTTTGAAGACGGTGTTCTCGGGGACGCCGTCCATGCTGACACCGTTGACGGTGAACTGAACTTGCTCTTCGCCATTGTCGGCGAACGCTTCGGTCATGATCTGTCGCACTTCGTCGGTTTCAGTGGGGGCGTCCACGCGGAACTGCACCGAGGATCCGCCGGCAAAGTCGATGTCCAGGATCCCGCGGCCTCGCTCATAGAGAGCGAGGAAGCCCGCGATCACGAACACAACGGAAACCAGCAGCATCACCCGGCCGATGCCCATGAAATTGATTTCACCGCCACCCGATATCGCGGCACGCATCGAGTTGACCGTGTCGGCCATCGAAAGCGAAAGCCAGCCACGTCGTTCGGCCAGGTCAAAGAGGGTTCGCGAAACGTAGATCGCTGTGAACATGGAGAACACGATGCCGAGGATCAGCGTGACGGCGAATCCGCGGATCTGGTCCGTGCCGATCGCATACAGCACGAATGCCGTAATCAATGTTGTCAGGTTCGCATCGACAATCGTAGTCGTCGCACGTGCGAAACCGTTGCGGATCGCCATCCGGTCTTTCGCACCCTTTTTCAACTCTTCGCGAATGCGTTCAAAAATCAGCACATTCGCGTCCACGGACATCCCGACGGTGAGCACCAAGCCAGCCAGTCCTGGCAGCGTCATCGGTTGATTGATGAAGACCATCGTGGCCAGGATCAGCATCAGGTTCATGATCAGGGCGATACAGGCCACGACACCTGCGAACCGGTAATAGAACAGGATGAAAATCAGCACCAAGCCGAATGACAATTCGATGGCAAACACGCCCTTCTCGATCGTGTCAGCACCGAGTGTGGCGTCAATTTGGTTTTCCGCGATGGGTTGCTTCGTCACCGTGGTAGGCAACTGACCCGCTTTCAGGATCTGGACGAGGCCATCGACCTCTTCGCGGGTGAAGTTGCCGGTAATGCGGCCTTCTTTGGAGATCGCCTGCAGAATATTCGGAGCCGACAACAGCGTGTCATCGAGAATGATGCCGAGCTGTCGCTTGTGCGTCCCTTCGGGTGAGTTGTTCTGTGTCAGGGCGCGGAATCGACCGGAGCCAAGATCGGTCAAATTGAACGCGACGGCGGGGCCACCGTGCTCATCAAAGGTGCTCGCCGAATAGGAGAGGTCGCCGCCCTGGATGTCCAGCAGCGGGTTGATGATCATCAGCACCTCGATCTCCGAGAATGGCTGCGTCTGGAGCCACTTTGCAACTCGGACTTCTTCGGTTTCCCCGTCCGTGCCGGGCAAATTGCCTGGGATTTGGAGGATTGCGCCATTGTTAGGGTTGCGAATGGTCATTCCCCGCGTGGACATTCGCATCGCCCGCACGCCGTCAATCGTCTTGGATTCCCGCCCCAGTTTGACCCAGCGTCCGTACAGGCCATCATCGATATCGCCGACTTGGACGGACGTGGCAGCGACCGGGTCCGCCGATTCGGATTGTTCAACGGCCTGGGTGATGATCGCAGCGTGGTCGAGGTCATTGGCCAGAATCGCGAACCGCAAGACCCCGGCTTCTTCGATCAGTTTTTTGATTCGCGCGACTTCGCGATCGTCCACAGCTGGGACGATGATTTCGATCTGTGACTCACCATAGGGGCGAATCACGATTTCCTGTGTGCCCGACGGGTTGATCCGCTGTGTGAGCGGTTCAACGAGGTCTTGGCTGGTGATGGGCGAGTTGTTCTCTTTCAGTTCGGCCTGTTTTTTAGGGTCGATCTCGTAGACGAGGATCGTGCCGCCTTGGAGGTCGACACCGAGACCCGGCATCCGGTTCCACAGGGTCACGCCGCTGCCGATAATGGCGACCAGGATGAAGCCAAACCGCGTCCCGTAACCCGGCATCTTGAGGGATTTGGCCAGGCGACCGCCCAACACAAAGGGTAGGATCAGAACAGCGGCCGCGACGAGCAGTGCCACCCACCTTTGGGTGTTCATGCCCTGGGAGAATTCGCCCGCCACAGCGGAATCCGTTTGTGCGAACATTGCCGTGAGACTGGCCGAAGTGTCCCACACGCAAGTAATTGCGGAGGAGACGACACAGTCGAGGCGAGAGGAAAGAAGATCCATCGTGATTTTTCGAAAGACGGTTATTGAGAACAAGAAAAACGGCTAGTCCGACGACTCCTCGGCGGACGCGTTTTTAGACGGGGATTCGCCGCGGGAGTCTTTACCGGGCTTATTTTCGGCGCCGGGCTGGCCGTCTTTTCCGAGCGGTTTGCCTTTGGCGTGTTCGGTAATGGCCGAGATGGCCGTGCGGTTGACTTTGACACGGGTCGATCCCGCTTCGTCAATTTTCAGTGTGATCACATCACTATCTGCTGCTGCTGAGACAACGGTCCCGTGCAGTCCACCGATCGTGACCACGCGATCATTTTTGGTCAGCGACGCCAGTAGACTGGCTTCGTTCTGACGCTTGCGTTTTTCCGGTAGGAACCACGTCACGTACCAAATCATCGCCAGTCCAGCGATCAGCGGAAGTGGCGAGGAAAAAAAAGCTTCCCAGATATTTTGCGGACCTATCGGCTTCGCTCCGCCCGCCACACCGTCTTGGGCGAGTAGCACTGCCTGAGCGATCAGGGTGTCCCACGATGGCAACATCGCATTCCACTCCGACACCATCCCCACGGGCGCGCCGATCAGGAATTCGTTGGCTTTTTCGATGTAAGAGGTTTCCAAGGGTGGTAACAAAGCAGGGGATCCGGGCACCGGAGAGACGCAGGAAAGGGTCGCGGTTGGGGCCAAAACCACAACAACAGGCGGGAAAGTCAATGCGGCATGATATGGAAGCCCAAAAATCGCCACAAGCCCAGCCGTCGCCCCCCAGGTCGAAATACATCGCCGAAAGTTGCTTTTAGGGCGAGCGGGCGGTTGATTTTTTTCATTTTGGTCAGGCAATGGGTGCGAACACGGAAGAATGCAGGCTCTGCGGAAAGGACGTGCAGTTATTCGCTTTGTTCCCGCCAGGGGCGGGCCAGCGTCTTGCTCGGGACGGATTTTAGAGACCGGTCGGCGCCCTCGAGACGACGGCCCCGAGGCGGCAGGAACTGGCCGGGAGACCTCTTTGTGGAATCGAATCGTCCATCCGGTGTAGGATAAGTAGCCTCTTGTTTGCCATCTTTTCACCTCTCAGTGGCCACCTGCAATGTCTCATGACGCAAATGTTTCTGAAGCAGACGCACCGACGGTTCCTCAGTCCGTTGCGGCCGCTGGTGGCGCCGACCGAGTGTGGGCGATCGCTGCCGAGGTCGCAGTGGTCGTGGTGTGGACGGTGGCCGCTGACCTGTTGATCTTTCGCGGTCGCGGTTTCTTCGCGGTATCAGCCTTCTTTGCAGTGGCTCTCGTCGGCGTCGCGGTCGTCCATGTGCTGCGCGCCAGGCAGGTTGACGGGCAGACGCGAACGCCTCTTGGAATCGCCGCCGCCGTTGCTGGATCGCTGCTTGTGCTGGCGATCATTCGCTTAGGTTGGGAGGGATCGATTTCGCTATCGTTCGTTGCGGCGTTCGCTTTCGTGGCGTTTGTGCTGGCGCTCGCAGGGTGGCTGCCGACGCTCCTGCGAACGATCACGACGATCGTCTTCTCACCTTTTCTGGGTGCTGAACGGTTGCCCCAATTGCAGAGCGTCTCCATTTCCAGCCGACTCACGCCGTCGCGATCGGTGTGGTTGTCGGTGCTCTTCCCAGTGCTCGCGGTGGGCTTGTTCGGCGGCATCTTTATTTTGGCGAACCCGGATTTGGTCGAGCGAGTTTCCGGCTCGATCCGCGATGCGTTTGCGCGGATTGGTGACTTCTTCTCCGACGTCTCCTTCTGGGAACTGCCGTTCTGTGTGCTGGCGTTCTTCGTCGGGGCGGGGTTGCTGCGTCCTCTCACGCCGGGAGCCGGTAACCTGGTCAGACGTCTGATCGGGGATCGAGAGCCGGATCAGATCGTGACGCCGGCAGACGGGGCGAACGCTGTTGACGCAAGCCCGCTGTATGCTCCTTTTCGTAATATGCTAATCGCGCTGATCGGATTATTTGCCGCCTATCTCGTGTTTGAGTTCACGACGCTGTGGCGACGTGAGTTCCCAATAGGTTTTTACTACGCCGGTTACGCGCACCAAGGCGCAGCGTGGTTGACGGTCGCACTCGCGCTGGCCACGTTCACGCTGTCGATGGTTTTTCACGATGCCATGTTTCGTGACCCACGCATTGGGCGGCTGCGGATGTTTGCTTGGATTTGGTCGGCGATGAACCTGTTGCTCGCCATCGCGGTTTACAACCGCTTGTCGATCTATGTCGGCTACAACGGGATGACTCGGATGCGGACCATCGGGTTTTTCGGTATCACTTTGGTATTGGTGGGCTTTGCGCTCGTGATCGTCAAAATCCTGCAGCGTCACTCGTTGCGGTGGTTGATCGAGTCTCAATTGATCGCGTTTTCACTGGCCGTGGTCCTCTATTGTTTGTTCCCCGTAGATTACGTTGCCCACCGATATAACGTGAGCGAGGTCGCGGGCGGCCACCTCGCACCATCGGTCATGATTGCGGTCAAACCAATCGATGATGAAGGCATTTTTCCGCTCTTGGATCTGGTCGATCACCCGGACGAGATGGTTCGCGACGGCGTGTGTGCGATGTTGGCCGAGCGTCAGCGTCAGATCGAGGCCTACGCACGAGACACGCCGTGGAGTTGGCATCGCTACCAGTACTGCAACACCCTGCTGTATCGAAAGCTTGCCGCCGGGCAGTCTCGGTGGGCCCACTATCTAAGTGATCCCGCCGCAGGAGAGCTGGCGATCAAGAGATTTCAAGACTACGCAATGCAGTGGTATTAAGGCATGGAGTCGGTCGTCCTCTGTTTGGTACAACAGCGTGTGTCGCCCTCTTTTTATCTCTCCGCCTATTTCTGCTCGACCTCATGCGATGGACTGCTGCCGATCCGATATGCCTGCTCAGATCACAGGGGAAATTAGTGTCGTGGATCGTTCCGCGATTCTGGGCAATCGCCCTCTTTTTCGCTGCGATTTGTTTGCTCTCGCACGCGCCAATCGTTCATGCCGAGCAGGTGGCAGCGGCCGACGTGGCGCGATTTGATTTTCAACGCAAGCCGGTGGCGCTGATCCCGGCAGGAACCCGCTTGAAGGATGGCCGGCCAGTCGGTTGGTCCAACCTGATCTCCTTCGTCCAAGTCAAGCTCACCAGCGGCGATGCGACCACGATATCGGAAACCGTCCGCCACTACGCGGAGTTGTTCAATCTCATGATGCTGGCGAATACTGTTCAAAATGCCGAGGGCAAATACGAACTCGACAAGGTCGCCGTTGGTTTTTCAATGCAAATCGACGGCAAGAATACCGTTGTCACGCCGGATGCCGAGCGTGAGCTGGGCAGCGGGCTCTCGTTGATCGGTCGCGGTGTGCTCGAAAGCAACGTCGCGTCCCTGGCTCGCGTGCAGCAGGTTGCGAGAACGAGCAATAGTATGCTCATCGACGCTCCGGCAATCGTCCTGCGTGCCGGCGAGCACCGCGAGATGGTCGTGCGACACTACATTTGGGTCTTCCCCGAAAATGGCAATGTGGGAACACTCGTCTGGCTGCTCGACCCGTCACCCCATGTGGCACCCAAGCCGTCGCAGATGAAAATGGTTGACACGACGATCACGTTGTTGCCGCCGAACTTGCACGAAAACCGCGTGCTGGATGTCGATGCTGATAAATTCAATCTCTTCGGTATTCCTGCCAAGGATGCCTTCGCGTCGGTGGCGCTGCCCCCCGGCATCGCGTTTGAAATGAACGACGCGTTGCGGCGTGTCGCAGCGGAGAAGAGCTACACCGCCGAGACCTTCGCTCAACTCACCGCCGCGGTCGCGCAGAGCCTGACGTCGGGCGCGAGCGATCGGTAATTTGCCTGCGGCTGTCCACCCCATTTCCATGCCAGCGGAAAAATCGTTCAGCAGCACCTGAGCGTCAGTAGCGACAATTCCGGCCGGCAGTTGAGACGCAGCAAATGCACGCCGCCAAGACCGCGTGAGACGTGCATCGTGGTCGGTGCGCGATAAAAATCACCCGACGCCCAGCGAGACCCGTGCCAGCTCGGGCTGAGGATCGGACCGGCCAGCGGCAACTGGCCCTGCCCGCCATGGGTATGCCCACACATCAGCAAGTCGATCTGATGCCGCCGCGCCCAGTCATACTGATCGGGGCTATGGCTCAAACAGATTTTCAGCGGAGCGTCCGCCTCCTCCTCCATGGCGATCATCTCCTCGGGTGAGGGACGCTCAAACCATGGCCATTCATTGCCCGACAAGGCAACGTCGACACCACGTAGAGGGTGCCGTTGGCAGCGACCGCCCAGGTCGGTCCAACCCGCCGCCGCCATCTGCTGTCGCACTGTGGACGGATCGGAGATTCGCGTGTCATGGTTGCCCAAAATGAAAAAGCTGCCATCGGGCGCCACCGCGGGGCCAAACATCGCCGGCAACCACGACACGCATTCTGGGGCGTCCACGATGTCGCCCGTCAAGGCAAACATTTCGGGGCGGAACTCCAACGCTCGATCGATCACCCTGGCCATGTAGGCCGGATTCAGATGCCCCGTTAAATGGATGTCGGATAATTGGGCGATCCGGTATCCATCCAGTTCTCGCGGCAGACGGGCGAATGGAACGTCGATGCTCTCGATCGCCACATCCAGAAACTGGTTGCCGGGGATGCGTGCTGACCAGCGACACTTTCGGGTTCTGGCAAACTGCTCGATGTCCTGTCGCGAAGCTCGCTCGACACGACTCGATCGCGTGACCCGCGCGTGCTGGAAGCCAAGGAGAGGCCGCCACGCTAGCCATAACGTGAACATAATGCCACCCAGGATCAAGCATAGTACACCGTAGGCACGCACTGCCCATGGCAACTCGTCCCAGACGAAATTGCCCGTGACCATCGAGCCAAACGATCTTGCCCAAACCAGCCCGATCACCCCAGGGGTTAGCCATGTTTCTAGAAACATGAGCTTTTCAATACGTTTGATCCGGCGCCGAGGCCACCCCAGCGAATTCAGGCGGTTGTAAGCCGAAAGCCGCAAGCCAAAATGTGCGATCAGCGCCAAACAAACCCAAACCAAGTTCATGACTTGAGCCGGTGATCGTGATCGAGTGACTTGGGCTTCATCTCAGCCACGCACTGCGTGTTATCTGCCGTCAGGGGCGTCGACCAGTCCGGGACGTCGCATCGCAGGGCCACCACGGCGGCTGTGCTCAGCCCGATCGCCTGTCCTAGCAGGGCTGACGCGGCGTAACTGATGCCGGGGTTGTGTGCCAGCACCAATACGGTGCGGGGGCTCCAAAGAGAGGTTTGGCCCTCTCGGGGCGTTGCCCGGTCAGTACCAGAGCGAGATGACTCGCGGGGGGCGGGCCCTTTTTCGGAATCCGTACCGATGATCTCTAAAATTGTTTCGGCGGTCGCGAGATAGAGTTCTGGGATGATGTGCAGAGTCGCCTTTTCAAGCTTCGTGTTCTCCCAGTACGACTGCATCAGGGCTGCCGTCTGCTGCGTCCGCGTTGCGGAAGAACAGAGGATGAGGCTGGGTAGCAGCCCCGACTCCCCGATCCAACGCGCCATCTTCGGTGCGTCCCGCAATCCTCGCTTGTTCAGCGGGCGATCATGATCCGATAGGTCTTCACCCGACCAATCGCTCTTGGCATGCCGCATCAAAACGAGCTGGAACCCGTTTTCAGGTGATGGGGTCGAATCGGGATGGGACGGTGTGGGAGGGGATTTCGTCACACGTCATCCTGCTCGGTTCAATCGGGGCGGTGGGGTGTGGCAGCCAGCGTGGAAATCAATTCCCGTCCACGATGATCTGGCCGACAATCAGCCACACGAAGGTAAACGCGATTCCAAATGCGGTGTGCAGTGCTTCAATAGTCATAGTCAGCGACCTCAGGCAATGAGATTGAGGTGCCACTATCTCGTTCGGATACGAAATGTATCGTGACACCAAGGGAACGGAAAGAGGCCGTTTCCCTGGCCTGAGTGCGACTGCGCCGATAGTCGACGCCGTTGCCATTAAAATTCCATGCGGCACATCCGATGCTGCCATTAGTTGTTATCGGCTGGTAGCTACAGGAAACCTGTGAAAAAAAACGAGACTGCGTACAGATGCCGCATGTTGCCCAGTGTGTGCATGTGTTGCATATTCTCTGGTGCGTGCAGGTTAACAGTTCGCCGGGCAGGGTTCGTTCGGATCGTGGATCCCACTGTCTGGGAAAAGTCGATCTAAGGACATGCGCATTCGATGAAAACGGAAGTGAGGTTCCGTCCTCGGTCGCTCCCTGAGGCTCGGCGTGTTTGATCGTCGCGCGCTTGCCTACCAGTCCGTGATCCGCTCGCCGGCTCCATTCCAGGTCGGTGTGGGATGCTCGATCTCACCCGGCCGAATGCGTTGTTTCTCCGACAACAGACGCAGGTGCTCATGCAGGTAGAGCCGCTTTTGCGTTTGCTCGCCACGCCGCAGTCGATACATGATGCGGCCTTTGCGGCGAACGTAATACATGCCGGTGATGACGCCCACGAACAAGTCTCGCTCCATCCCCACGCCGATCGCTTCGACATCGTCACCGATATCGAGGCCCTCGCCCACGATCGGCAGCCACATGCACGGCAGCAAGCGAAAAGCAAACGTGCCGTACCGGTAGTGGTAGTACCGAGAGTCGAACGAATCACGCCGCAGCACCCGTTCGCTCGGGATCAGCCGACTGACCACGGGCACGTCATCCGGGTGGATGAAGCCCTCGCCGTTTTCGGGCCAGCGAGGCATCAATCCGTATTGTGGGTATAGGTTCACAGCGGCCTCTATTCGTCTTGGGGGGGAGTGGGCCTTGTTAAGTGTCCGGCGGCTGGGAGATTTTTAACACGATCCCCTGCCCCCAACCCGCATCCTCAGTGATGACAAAGTGCCTAAAATCCGCCGTCGGATTTGGCCATCTTGATTTCCTGACGCAGGATCGTGGACATCTCGATGCGGGGGAACCGTTTGTCCTCGATCCTGGCCCGGTCTGCTAAGATTTTCGCTCGCAGAATGACCTCGCGAACATCCTCGGGCGTCAATTTGGATTTCAGTGTACGGCTGCCTGTCGTGTCGTTGACGACCACGACGGGTTCGACCACGTCGATGATATCAAATACGGTTGCCTGATTGGTCTGAATCGCACTGCGGACACGGGACAGTTCCGTGAGTGCTTGTTCCCGTTCGGGGGCCTCGAAATTTTCTTTGACATTGACTTCGATGGCATCGAGCTCACCCCAGTGCGTGATCGGCAGCCGAACGACGCGCTGCATGATCGCCGCGGCGCGGGTGGGTGGGTAATCCGGTGCGCTGATCTCTTTGATCAGCCCCTCGAACTGCTCGATCACTTTTGCCTTGTCGTCGGGATCGAGCAGACTCTGCTCAATCATGGGGACAAAACCCTGGAGCGTGCGGACGGCAATTTCAGAGCGTTTTTGAAATAGGATCCACGTCGTCACGCCGCAGATGACTGCCGCCGCGATGCCGAGGAGGAGCGTGCCCGCGACGATCGCCGGCAAACATCCGGGTCCCTCATCCACGGGGCCCTCATCCACGGGGCCGTTGTCGTCACGGTTGTGAACGACATCGTTTGCGTCATCAGCAATCGATTCGCCGTCTGTTGGCAGTGGCGAGCTGGCGGGGGCGTTGGTGTCGTTGGGTTGGTTCACGGGGGACGCGCTACGAAATATTGAAAAAGGTAAAGTCAAAAATCAAAAATCAAAAATGCAAAATTAATTCTAGTTGTCGAAAGCGTCGAGTTCATCGACGAGTCGGTCGAGTGCGTCCGATTGGGACGGGGCAGCACCTCTGTCGGTGCGTGTGGGCTGGGGCCGATCCGAAACGGGGCGGGGCGTGCGGTCCACGGCCACTGCGGCCGGTTTCCGAGCGGTGGCCGGTTTCCGAGCGGTGGCCGGTTTCGAGGGGGATCCGATTTGAAAGGTCGATACTTGCAGCGTCTGCAGCAACCCTTGCAACGCACCGAGGACGGCCTGGGCGCCACCGAGGCGACGCATGTCGAAGAAGTACATTCGCCCATGCTGCGTCGAGGTCTGGGGGGAAGACGATACGAATGGTGGCTCGGATCTCGCCTCGCAGTCGGGATCGCCAGCATGCGGGCGACGTATCATGGGCCGACCGGCGCGATCCAGATCGGTCATCACCTCGTCGGGATCCTGCCATGCCAAGCACGCGACATGCCCGCCGATGGATTCCAGCGCGAGCGCCTCAGTAGAATCTTCTGCGGCCCGGGGCAGTCGCTCGAGCAAAGTCACGTCGAGCCCTGGGCGACCAAGCAGGTGACCGAGCAGATCGTCGCTGTGGGCATGCCACGTCGATCCACCGCCGGGAGGACGGAGCACGAGAACACTGAGACGAACGGCCATGGGGGATGCTTTGGAAGGAGGGGAGTTGGAAGGCGAGCGGGGCCACCATGTGGTATTCTACCTAGCCGCTCAGGTATCAAACACCGTTCAATACACCATGATTTTCCAGGTGACGCCATGACATCCCCCACGTCCGGTGCGGCAAATTCATCCGCACCCCAACCGAACCGCCGGCAAGTACTCGGCGGGCTCGCCGCCACGGCGTCGCTGGCCGCATTTGGCGCGACGGGCTTTGCCGACTCGTCCGCGGAATTGCCGCCCATTCGCCAGTTGACTCAGGGGCCCCGAGACCACTGGTTTGGCTACTACGACAAGCTCGAGTTTGACCCGAGTAATCGCTTCGTGCTCTCCAATGAAGTCAACTTTGGCGGCCGCACTCCCACGCCCGACGATGCGATTGGTGTGGGCATGGTCGACACGCACGACCATGACACGTGGATCCCGCTGGGCACCAGTCATGCCTGGGGCTGGCAACAGGCGTGCATGCTGCAGTGGCGCCCGGGCTCCGATACGGAAGTCCTATGGAACGACCGCCAAGGCGATCAGTACGTCTGTCGTTTGCTCGATGTGAAAACGAAAAAGCAACGCACGTTGCCGCGGCCGATCTATGCTCTGAGTCCCGATGGCAAGTACGCGATCACGGCGGATTTTGCACGCATTCAACGCATGCGACCGGGATATGGCTACGTCGGCTTGCCCGATCCATGCTCGAACCAGCTTGCTCCGGAGGAATCAGGCGTTTGGAGAATGGACATCGAAACCGGCGAAACGGAGTTGATCTTCTCGCTCGCTGATGCCGCTAAAATTGACTACAAGGGCCAGTCGTTGGCGGACAAGTGGAACTATTTCAATCACCTCCTCGTCAGCCCCGACGGTGCAAGATTCATTGTCTTGCACCGCTGGCGAGACAATCAAGGCTCCGGTGATGACGCCCAGCCCGTCGGCGGATTCTCGACGAGAATGTTTACCGCCAACATGGACGGCACCGAAAAATACATCCTCGACCCCTCCGGACGCACGTCGCACTTCATCTGGCGTGATCCCCAGAATGTCTGCGCGTGGACGAGGCCAGCCGGCCAGCCGGAGAAGTTTTATCTTCTGAAAGATCTCACCCAGGACGCCCAGATCGTCGGTGAAGGCGTGATGACAACCAACGGTCATAACACCTACGTGCCGCATACGCAGAACGAGTGGATCCTCAACGACACGTATCCGCAGGGGAAAAACCGGGAGCAAAACCCGTACCTGTATCACGTCCCCACCAACCGCCGCGTGTCGCTGGGCAAGTTCCCGGTACCGCCGGCGTATAAGGGTGAATGGCGTTGCGACACGCATCCGCGAACTAGCAACGATGGCCGATCCGTCGTCATCGATTCCCCTCATTCGGGCGGTCGGCAGATGTACCAGATTGACATCAGCGGAATTATCAACGCGTAGACCTGCTCGCGCGAGCGGCGAGGGTCCCAAAGGCTACGCGGGATGATGATCACGCTCAAACGACTCGGCGACTTCGTAGAGATCGTCCCACAAATCTCGCAGGTTACTGACTTCCTCGAGATTGACGGATTGCAGATGGCGTTGCAAATGAGAACGCAGTGCAGGCGGAATCTGATCGGTCTCAGGTAGTAGCTCACGCACCAGTCCGTCGATGAGGGCTGGCGACAGTGCGGTGCGATAGAGTGTTTGAAAACCAGCGATGTCGTGGTGGCTGGTCACGAGGGCATAGTGTTGATGACGCCGGCAACGCCAGGCAATCCAACGCCGAATAATGGCGGGGATCTGTTCGGCGCCGTCGATCACGATCACACCGCCGGGGGCGACCGACCGCAGGCACCGAGTCAGTGTGCGGACATTGCTCAGGATTTCGCGAAGGTGATCGCTCTGGGTCAGCTGCACCCAGACCCCGCCGGGCATTTCAAGTTCGAGTCGTCCTGCGAGTTCTCGCAGCAGCGTCGATTTCCCCGTCCCATGGTTGCCGACGATCGCACCGCAGCGAACCTCACGCAGCGGCACGAGAATGTGCTCACGCAGTCGCGTGGCAACGTCCTCGCTGAGATCCAACGATGCCTGGCCCGCGACTCGTTCATCCGGTGGGGGACTGCTGCCGACCGGGCGAAACGCCAATGCTCCCGGCCGAACGTATCGGCTGGCAAATGGGTTGGACTGGCTACTGCGTGAGGAAAATATAGCCAGGGTCCATCGTCAAGTACCAGTTCCGCCACTCCCGCTGGGCCCTGCGTAGTTCGCCATAGTCCTGCCGTTTCCCCGGTTCGATTTTCATGTCATATCCTTCGAACTTGCGGCTGATGAAACGCAGGCCATCGCGAGCATAGGTGCGGACACGTGTGTCGGGATCATCGAGCGCAAAGATTAACGAGGGCACCACGCGAATCTCATCGCTCTGGCCGAGTACTCGTGCGGCAACCCTGCGAGCTTGATAGGACGACGAACCTCGCACGAGCCGCTCGAGTCGTCCAATCTGCGCCTTGCGGGTCTTGGGGTCGTCGGAGAGTTTCATGTCTTCGGGCAACGATTTGCCCTCGAGCGCACTGGGGTCGTCGCCGTCGAGCATGTCGAGGAGATCGGTAACCGATTCTGCGACCGCTTCGCCCTTGATCTGAGACCCTTCGACCTGGATTTTCGTGGTGTCCTCAGGCAGCCCCTGGCCACCTGCTAACGCACCCTCTGCCTCCTGCTCGATCGCCTTCTTGGTCCCCCGGATCAAGAACAGCATCGCGAACGAGCTCGACACAGAACTCGTCGTGTAAGACTGTCCCGGCCAACCTCTTCCTTTGTCTTCTTTTGACTTCAGATAGTTGACTCCAATGTCGTACCAACCTGCCATTTCGCGGTATTGATCACCCATGATGACTTCCCGGAAGCTCTCATACCGTTCCAGGGTGTAGAGTTGGTAGTACGGCCATGCTGATTGAACTTTGCCGGGATCGGGCGAGTTACCGCTGCTGCTGAGGTATCGCTGGCAGTCATCGATGGCTTTGCGGATCGGGGCGGGGTCGTAGCCTGGTTTATCCGATGAGGTTTCATCTTCGACCAAATCCTCTTGGAACAATTTAACGGACTTAGGCAGTCCCACGATGCCGGTCTTGCCTTCGGCCATCGCTTCGCCCCAGACGTCGATGATATCGGCGGCGATCATCAGTGCACTGCCGCCGGCAACGGCCATCGAAGGGGTCAGCCCGCCCTGTTTGATGCGTGTCATGCTGCCGGGGTCTTCCCCGAGGTATGGCCACCCACCACTGGGGTCTTGAACTCGCAGTAACCAACCGATCGTCGCTTGGATGCCTTTGTAATCCACCGCGATGCCTGCCCGATCGAGTGTCCAGAGCGCCAGCACCGCATACTGCGTCTGTGACACATCGCCTTTGCGGTCGCCCGGGTAGGAATAGCCGCCATGCGACTCGCGGTCCTGACGCAGGTATTTTTCGTACAGTTTCAGTTGCGGGCGATATTTTTTTCGGTCCACCTCGGCGAGCACCAATACCGCCGCGGAGACCGTGTACAGCGTCTTGTTCTCCGAGCCCAGGAAATTCGCCTGTTGGGTGTTGCTGAGCATGCCCAGGAACGACAGGGCGGCGTCGACACCGCGGCGCACGACCGGATTGTTTTTGTCATGATGTACCTTCATGACGGCATAACCCGCCAAACAAAGCTCACCGTGTCCGCCCGAATACGTCTTGTCGAGATCGTAAAATGGCTTGCCCTTCACGTTCGCCAGCATCCCAGCCATCCCGCCCTCGACCATCTTGAGCACCACAGGATCGTCGACGGAGTACGCACTCGCAGTGGATGCGGGAGCGATCGACGTCAACAGGGTCGCGACGAACAGCGATAATGGCAGAGCATAGCGGAGCATGCGTCGACGGGAGGCAAACATGGACTCTTGGCCAGCAGAATGGGGGCGGCGTGATGAAAAGACGGGAAAATCGCTTGCGAATGACATCATTTTCAAGCAATAGGCTAGCGTAGTCCAGTGTGAATCACAAGTTTTTTCGGTCCAGGGACTCACCTTGAGGCCCCTACGTGCTACCGCGTTGCGACCAAAATGGTTCGCTGCACTTCGGACGATGCATGCGAACGCTCGCTTGGAAAGCTCTCGATATTGGTGAAAAAACGATTCAATTCGCCGATCCACACATCCAGTGCGTAGTCTGCTTGGCGGTGGGGGACGTTCCACTGCTCGATCCAGTAGTCGTCGCTCGGGACGTACTCGAGCACGAGCGTCCTGCGCGTCACTGCCGCTGCGATTTCCACAATGGACGAAACCTCATAGCCCTGCTTGAAGAACAGGTGATGGGCCAGGGCCAGCATCAGCGTATGATCGGCTTGGAAACGTTTTTCCAACGAGTCGTAAAATCGCGGGCCGTGGGCAATCGTGGGGCTGAAGAATGAACCGACAACGGGCGTGATCGCAAGGCCCTGCTCCTTGGCATGGCGGTAGAGATCGTCGATGCAGGTTCGGTCGGTATCCATGCTGACGACGTTCAGGCCCAGCTGCGCCGCCATGACGCTGTACCAGCCCGTGTTGCAGCCGATGTCCAGCAGCGTGCCGCTGGGCAGGGATTTCAGGATTTTCGCGACGCTCTGTTGCTTGTCATTCCAGTCCGGTTGGGGGGCGGCACCCGATTTCGGAAACGAGCCCGCGTAGTTGGACCATCGTGTTTGTGGTCGTGGGATTGGGCACTTCTCGATTTTACGACGCAGAATGGCCGCGAGCTGAATCGCTGCGTCGGGGCCACCCTTTTCGTTGATCGCGAATAGCTTGGCATACTCACGTTGCTTGCGTTTCCGCATCCACTCGAATTGCAGCGAGTTCAGCCGTGGAATGGTTGCTTCCAAGGGAACCCAGTTATCCCGGCCGAGCAAAAAGAAGGCGTAGTCCGCAGCCTGTGCGTGAATCAATTGCAGCGGATGCAAGAAGCAATTGAGGAATTCGTTGAGCGGTTTCCATTTTTCGCCAGCGGACAATGGAATGATCGACGAAAAATCGATGTAACGAAGCTTCGCGCCGTCGAACATCATGTTCCAGCCATGGCTGTCTTGAAGCTGTAGTCCGTGGGTGGCTAACCGCTCGCTGATTTCGCAGAACAGCAACGCCGCGTCCCGCAGCATTTGGGGCGACCACTCACTGACCAGGGGACTCGGCGGTAGTGCTTCGTGTTCGACAACTAAATCGTAGCCTTCGATCTGCAAGTCCGAACGCCACGTTTTGACGATGCTCCACTGCGGCATTTCCTCCAGCAGTCCTGCATCCTCTAACAGGCAGAACGCTTTTGCCGAGTCGCCACGCAGTGCGCGAAAGACACGTCCGTCTTTCCAGAACAAGCGTCCACCCGGATCTTCAAAGGAATGAGGAGACCAGTCAACGGAACTGAAATCGAGCTGTTCGGCAGAGTCAGGTGTTGTCATCAAGATGCTTCCCTGTTTTCGATTTTCCATGAAGCGTCGGGAACCAAGTGACCTTGGTACTGGGCGTCAGGCAGTGATCCCGTACCGTATACGTCACGCATCTCAATTTCGAACTGGCCGCAACCCAAGAGCGTCTCGAGTTCATGATCGTGCCGCCATAGTGATGCGTCGACCGTGTACTGCCCAACATTAAGGGGGATCTCATGCCATGTCGCCCGAACGCGAGTGGATCCCGAGATGGACCACCGCGAGTTGTACTGGATATCGGTGTGCAGCGTCGCGATTCGCCCGACACCACGTTTGGAAATCACAAAGCCAAAACGCGGGTCGTCGAGCGGCAGATCGGATGCCAAATCGGCCTCAAAGATAATGGTGTCATCAACGAGGAACCGGTCGCGGCACTCGCCGTCCGCATTGAGCAGTCGCACCGACTTGATGTTTCGCGACGTGTTCGTTGAGAGTTTTTGCTGGGTCTCGTCGGCTTCGGAGTCCAGATATCGATGCACGACCTCGGTGGGTGAGCCTTGATCGGTCAGTCGGCCATGATCGATTCGAATCGCGTCGCTGCACAGTGTTTCGATCGATCCCATGTTGTGACTGACAAACAATACCGTTCGCCCAGACTGTGCCACGTCACGCATTCGACCAATGCACTTGCGTTGAAACTCCATGTCTCCCACCGCGAGGACTTCATCGACGACGAGAATCTCACATTCGAGGTACGCCGCCACGGCAAACCCCAGTCGCACGGTCATGCCACTGCTATATCGCTTCACCGGAGTTTGGATGAACTTCTCACATCCCGAAAACTCGATGATTTCGTCGAGTCTCGAAGTGATCTCGTGCCGAGACATGCCGAGGATCGCACCATTGAGATAGATATTCTCGAGTCCCGTCAACTCAGGATGAAATCCGGTGCCGACCTCCAGCAGGCTGGCGATGCGGCCCTGCACGCAAATCTTGCCTGTCGTGGGAGCGGTGATCCGCGAGAGCATCTTCAGCAGGGTGGATTTTCCAGCACCATTGCGACCGACGATCCCCAGAATCGTGCCCTGAGTGACGTCGAGCGAGAAGTCTCGCAGCGCCCACACCGCCTTGCGATTTTGCTCGGATTGCTCAGGTGAATCGTCGATCTTCGACAATGGATCGGGGCGGCCACGCAGCTTTGCCCACGTGCGATTCAAATCGCTCGATAGCGTTCCCGTGCCAATACTACCCAGTCGGTAGAGTTTTCCAAGGCTTTCCAGACGAATGGCGATGGACATAGAGATGGCGGAGAAATCGTGCGGCTGTGAGCGAGTGCGAAGCGAAGTATACTCCCTACCGTTGCAAAAGTCGTCAGGACTTTCATTTTCAGAAGGAGACCGAGTTTGCTGAAGAATAGCTTGATCGGCGTCTGGCACGCCTTGAAATATGACTCCTTTATTTGGAGTCATGGATTGCGCGGGGCCGATAAGATCGCGACCGACATGACCGGTCCAGAGAAGATCGCTCTCTATCGACTCGTTCGGGAGACCAAACCGCAGGTCATTGTCGAAATTGGATCCTATCTCGGCGCGTCCAGTTCGTTCATGGCTCGGGCTGCCCAAACCGCTGCGCGGGCCTGCCGGTTGTACTGTGTCGATACCTGGCAAAATGATGCGATGCCCGAAGGGCACCGGGACACGTTCGCTGAATTCTCTCGCAATACGCAGTCCTACCAGTCGAATATTCGTTCCCTGCGTCAGATGAGCAACGAAGCAGCTCAGGGCTTTGACCAGAAAATCGATTTGCTATTCATCGATGGTGACCATGAATATGACGGCGTGAAATTGGATTGGGACAGCTGGTCGCCCCACCTTCGTGACAGTGCAACGGTGGTCATGCACGATGTGGGCTGGGCACCGGGAGTCCAACGCGTGGTGGAGGAATCGATCCTGCCGATCTCCACCAATGTCGGCCGCCTGCCAAACCTCTTCTGGTCAACGATCGGTAAGTAGCAGCGTCTCTCCGAGATGCGGAATGTCGCTCGACAAATCAACTCTCCTGCATGCGAGTGCCCTCGGCTACTCCAGAATCGGCATCCCATGAAACGCTCCGTGATCATCCCGACCGTCAAAACGCTGGCATGTGTCGATCCGACATTGCAGTCGCTGGCGTCACTCGACGACCGCCCTGAGGAAGTGATCGTCGTTCAAAACGGATTGTCCGAGCAAGAGCGTCGCGTTGATTGCGAGAGTTATGATCGCCTCGCCAAGCAATACGACTGTTTGCATCTGAAGATTGTTTATGACGATGTCCCCGGTTTGCTGTCAGGACGCCATCGTGGCATGGACGAGTCCCATGGCGATCTGCTGGTGTTTATCGACGACGATATCACGGCGGCTCCCGCCTGGTTGGAGGAACTGTCGAGCGTGTTCGATGACGGAGCGGTTGTGCTGGCAACCGGTCCGAGTCGCCCGGCCTTTGAGTGCGAGCCTCCTGATTGGTTGACGCAGCTCTGGCGACCGACGCCCTGCGGCGGTCGCCAGATGGCGCAGTTGAGCCTGCTCGAGCTGAACGCGTCGAAGACGGTCGCGATTGATACTGATTTAGTATGGGGGCTTAATTACGCCATTCGCCGTCAGGCACTACGCCAGCACGGTGGGTTTCATCCCGACTGCGTTCCCAAATCATTGCAGCACTTCCAAGGTGACGGCGAGACCGGCCTGAGCCGCAAAATTGCTGCGGCTGGGTTGCGAGCGGTTTACAATCCGGCGGCATTGGTCTTCCATCACATCGGTTCCGAACGCATGACGCTCGGCTACTTTGCCCAGCGTGCGTTTTATCAGGGCGTCTGCGATTCCTACACTCAAATTCGCGACGGTGTGGACCCTGGTCTCGACAGGCCACCGATGATTTCTATTGTCCGCCGCTGGGCGCGACGCTGGAAGCGAATCCTGTTGCCGCCACAGGAACTGGATGAGTTGCAAGCTCGATTTTCTCAAGCCTATCGTGGTGGTTTTGAGTTTCATCAAGCCTGTGTCCGATCTTCACCCACGCTGTTGCGATGGGTGCGTCGCAAAAACTATTTTGACTATGCCTATCCGACTCTCGAACCAGATTTCAAGGCTCCGACATCATGACGCCGCACGAAGTTGAGCTGCAAGAAAAAATTGCTCAATATCATTTCTATCACTTTATCTCACTGAGCGAAAACGTCGTGACTCCGGGGATCGCCGAGTATGTGCCGACTCAGCAGGGGGTTTTGACGGCGTTGGATCGGGCGGACCTACGCGGCAAACGCGTTCTCGACATCGGCTGTCGAGATGGCTTGTATTCGTTCAAGGCCGAACAGAAAGGGGCTGCCGAAGTCGTCGCCATCGACAACTGCTTGTCCAAAGCGGCTGTCGAATTGTTGATTCCTGAATTGAATTCAACAGTGCAGATGCACGAACGGAATCTATTTGATTTGGCTGCCGAGACGTACGGGAAATTTGATGTCATCATTTTTGCCGGAGTGCTTTATCATCTTCGTTATCCCTTCTGGGCGTTGAAGCTGCTGCGGGATCTGCTCACCGATCAGGGCCAGATCATCATCGAAACGGGCGTGATGCTCAATGATCCCGACGTCCCCCTGCTGTTCTGTCCGACCGAGGGCGACAGTCCGTATGAAGCGACGTCGGTGACGTTTTTTAATCCCAAGGGGCTGCGTGACACGCTCTCCACTCTGGGGCTGCAGGTGGTTGAAGAGCAGTTGCTGAACCATCCTGGAATGCTCCATCAAACGCCGCGGCTGGGTGTGAAAGATCGCGTGAAGCGGTTTCTCGGACGCACTCCCGATCGCATTATCGACCGGATGACGCTCACCTGCCAAGCGGGACCGGCGACCAGTTCCGCTGAAACACGTGACTACTGGGACGCGACACACCAGCTGGAATAGAGGCGTCGTTTCGGCCGGTTACCCCCGTTTTCTTCAATCGCCCAAGACGTTACCGATGATTCGCCGGCTGTGGAGCGAAGCCCGCACCGGCGGATGGTCGCCGCGATCCCTTCCTGGCGTGTTGATTTCATGAGCCGAGTCGCATGAGCGGCCCGGTGAGTCGCGTGAGCGACGCGGTGGCTCGCGTGAGCGGCCCGGTGGCTCGCGTGACCCGATGCCCTGCGGCATTCGGAGGACGATTGCCGGTCGAACTTCGGCGAAATCAACAGCCTGTTGAGGATTGAAAAACGATGGGGGGATGTGGATGACAACGCGGTCAAGCCCGGCGTCTACGGCGAACCGAAAACGACCGCTTGATCCAAGTGGAACGTGCCCGCGCCGGCTAGGCCGATGCGGAGATAGCGGGCGTGCGTGCCGGCGGGGAAATCGATCATCCATTCGCCCTGCGGCTTTTTCGATGTCCACACCTTCGTGTACTCCTCGTCATCGTCGCTGATCCACACGGTCAATCCGTCGGCCCGATTGTGAAAGGTGCTTTGGATACGATTGCGTAGAAACAGGTGGCTGATCTCTTGGTCCTTGGCCAAGCGAATCGTCACGTAGGGCGAATCGGTATCGTGATCGGAATGGAACGCGAAATCCATGTCGCTGCGTTGCAGTGGCGCGAGAAACAAATTGGATTGATTGTTCCAACCCGAGTTTGAGAAGTTGGGCCCGAGGGACAACCACGCGTCTTGCGAGATCTCGGTCGCACCGGCGTGCTTGCGCAGCGGTGGTGGATTGCGATACTCCGTTCGCACCCACCGTGAATGCTTGCCACTGCCCTTTCGTGTGACGGTTTTGGCGTCTTTCTGGGCTTGCAGATAGGCCACCAAGTCGAGGAACTCAATCGGTGCAATCGTTTTGGCCAAGCCCTCGGGCATCGAACTGGCTTTCATGTCTTTGCGGATTTCGATTTCTTCTTTCTGTACGGTCTCCTCTTTTCCATCGGCAATGCCCAACGAGATCGACTTGTCGTCCTCTTTCAGAATGAAACCGGTGTGGGTCATGCCGTCGTAATCGAGCAGCATCACGGTTTCAAAACCCTTGGCGATTTCATCGTTGGGCATCAGGATCGATCGGATGATCTTTTCACCGTCATAGCGGCTACCGACGTCCGCGAGGTCGGGACCAAACTCTTTCCCGAGATCACCGATTTTGTGGCATGCCGAGCAGACCTGCTTGAACACGCCCTCACCGCGACTGGCGTTGCCGCCGCGAAGACCTGCCAGTTTCCGGATCGCAGCGTCTCGAGTTTTCTTCTTGGCGTCGACGTCCTCGGCGATTTGCAATGGCTCAACAGCAGCCCCACCGGGGCCACTCTTGGCGCGGTAAAGCTGGAAATATCGCCTGGATTCGCCGGCGGCCGACGCAATGAAATCGGCGTCCTTGTCGTGCCCTGACCAGATCGGTTCGAAGGCGTGCAAGGTGTGTTCGAGCGTGTACTCGATCCAGTAGTCCATCGGATGTTGCGTGACCGACAGAGCGGCCACCAGGGCTTCTTCGGTGGGGAAGAAGCTCAGTGCCCGCACGGCTTCGAGACGCACACGGGGATGCGGGTCGTTGACCGCATTTGAGATTAACTCGAATGCACCGGGGAACCGATCCATCTCGTTGGAGACCGAATGCACGGCCGCGGCGCGGGCATGGAAGTCCTCGTTCTGCATGATTCGCTTGACCAATTCGGGATCGAGATCGCGGTAGCTCTCTTGTACCCACAACGCTTCGCACAGTTGTTGGGCGTCACTGTCGTCGGTGAGCCATGCCTTCAACGCCGCGACTTTTTCCGCCTTTGGACGCTCTCGCAGTTCACGCCGCACTCGGTAGCGGGTGCGAAGTTCGGGGACTTCGAGCTGTTTGAGTAATTCCGCTGCTGAGGCTTCATCAACATCAGCAATTTCTAACAGAGGCTTCTTCTCGTACACCATTCGGTACACCCGTCCATGCGAGTGATCACGATTGGGATCACGCTGCGAATACTGCATGTGTCCGATCAACGCGTTGCACCAGTCACCGAACCAGATCGCTCCATCGGGACCGATCTTGGGGTCGACAGGACGGAAAATCATATCGGTTGACGAGAGTAGATCGTCGATTCGTTGGCCATCAAAACCCGCCGTGCCCTCTTGGTCGTGCAGCGTGAAACGCGGCATGCCGTGCATGTTGATCACGCAGGCGTAGATGAATTCTCCCTGCACGGAGTCGGGCAGGTGCCGCGAGAAGAGAAACTCGTTGCCAACGGCCGGTCGCATCCCTTCGTTATCGAAGACCGGTTCCAGTGTTTTTCGAGTGATGACTTCCTTGCCGGACAGGGGCGTGGCCCAGTGCTGTTTCGCGTTCGTACCGTCACCGACGATGCCCTGGCCCCACTCGTCAAACACCATGCACCACGGATTGCCGTAGCCGGGAGTGACGAAGTGCCGGAACTTCATCGAGATCGGGTCGAAGACGTAAACGCCACCGCGATCTCGATTACGGAAGGGGCCCCAAGGTGTTTCGACGGTTGTCGAAACGGCAATTCCTTCGAGCATGTATAGCAGTCCACCGGGTGACAGTTCCCACGCACCCATCGCATGGTGCGTGTCGCCCGTAGCGATCCCGTCGATGAGCTGGATGACTTCGTCGGCGTGGTCATCACCGTCCGTGTCTTTGAGAAACAGGATGCGAGGTTCGTCGACTACGAGCACGCCCCCGTTCACGAATTCAAATCCGGTCGGGCAGATGAGCTTGTCATAGAACGTGGTCGTTTTATCGGCGCGACCATCACCATCGGTGTCTTCCAGAATCAACAGCCGGTCGCTCGGACGCTTGGCTCCCGGTTGCCACTGCGGATAGTTGGGCATGCACGAAACCCACAATCGACCCTTGGCATCAAAGGCGATTTGGTTGGGGTTCGCCAGTTCGGGGAAATCGATTTCGGAAGCAAACAGTTCGACGCGAAAGTCCTCGGGGACTTTCATCATGTCGATCGACTCTTCCGGTGTGGGATAGACAAGCTCCTCAGGTTCACGCCATTTACGGAAATTCTCATCACGCGACCCGAACATGGTCTCGGGCACCACGACGCTGCCGGTGTCGGAGTCATCCGGTTCGTCGGCAACCTCACGCCCTGCGGCGAGGTCCCAAATGTATTGGTCCCGGACGTCCACCATGGCTCGGATTTTCCGGTACTCGGTGGGGAATGTCTCTGTGTCCCAGGTGCGGCGACCCCCATACACATACCATCCATTGAGCATGCGGTAGTCTTGCAGATGCAGCCATGACTTGTCGTTGACCCAGGTCCGTACTCGCTCGTAACGATCAGCGTCTTCGCGGGAGAGCGCGTCGGTGCCAAACAGGGATTTGTCGAGCAGCTTGCCCATCAATTCGTCGCCCGCCTCGTTGAGGTGGGCGCCGTTGATTGTGAACTGCAGCCCAGCCTCTTTGTTGAACTCGGCCAGCGTCCCATCGAGCAGATCGACGAACCGGTGCCCGTCCTCGGCCGCCAACTTTTTGATCGCATCTCGGTAGATCGCCAGGCTTGCATTGCGTTTGTCCGCATCCGGGTGCAGGCGGTTGTGCAGCGGGTCGGCTGTCCATTCGGATTCGAATGCCGTGGGGCTGACCAGCACAAATTTCGTTGAGTCTCCATCGCCGGAATACGACTTTTTCAGCTCGGCGATCCACTTGCGATAGTTTGCGATGAAGGCATCAACGGACTTGGGGTCGTCGCCGGCGAAGGACTCGTTGAATCCGTAAAAACACATGAACAGATTGGGCGAGAAAACCTTCAGTGGGTCGTCGATGGCGGTATAGCTATTGGGACGCTGTCGAACCCCGACCTCATCGGCGGGCCAGCCGAAGTTGCGAAAGCGAATGTCTTGATCGGCCTGCCGGAGCTGCAAACGAGTCTCGAAATTGCCGAACAAATTCATCCGCTCGGCCAGGCAGTTGCCCACCGCCGCAATCCGCTGGCCCTCTTCGATCGGGAAAACCTGTGGGTCGGATGCCGCGGCTTTGGCTGTTTCGGGACGGGCGGGATCGGCGGCAGAAATTGGGCCGCTGAGGCAGAGGCTCAGCAACACGCCGCAGGCGAGAACTGGCCGAATGGCGATCAGAGTTTGCATGGGGGGCAGGACCGGGGTGGAGTGGGTGTTGATTGTCAGGACATTCGCCAATGCCATTATTGTAGTCACTAGGCAATAGGCCGTGGTACCACCGGATCGGGCTCACCCGCGGTGGCGACCTGGTCGAGGGCCTGCGCCAGGACAGGTGGAGACAGATCGGCGGTAGCCAATGGAGCGTTGCGGAATCCGAACCCAGCTAAGATTTCTTTGATTCGACGCGTTTCAGTGTCTCGCGGTCGCCCAGTGCGGGGCGAGCCCGGTGGGAATCATCCAGACACTTCAAAACGGCGGAACAGTCCACTCGAAATCCAGTTGGCGAACCAGTCGTGAAGTTGCTTGACGAGGCTTTCGATCGAGGTGTCGCCGACTTGCGACACCTGCTCAATCGCTTCTCCGATCGTTGCTCCCGCAATCACCGCTTCGAGCATGATGTATTCGGTTTCATCGACGACACGCCGTCGCACAACATAGTCGGACCTCGATATGACCAACCGCGTGGGCTGGGCGTCGGGTACCGACAGGGCTTCGTTATGACGCGTTCCCGTGACGTACTCGTGGACAGGGAAATCAAGTCGCAGGAGACGCAATGTTTCAGCGGGAATGAGCCGAACGTCACCAAATTGATCGAGATCTAGCTTGGCCAAGGCCGCCGCGTCGAGCCGCTCGCCTGTTTCCGTCCCGGCCGCATCAAATACTTCGCTGTAGGTTCGCTCCAGCGTTGCCAGGTCAATCATGAGATCAGCCCAGTCAGGTTGCCCAGCGTCGGAGTGCCCAGCGTCGGTTTCGCGGGGCGGACGCGACTCGCGGGGCGGACGCGACTCGCGGAGGAACTGCGGGAGTCGCTCCCCAAGCTGGTTCAGGGTGTAGCTGTTGGGCGGATAGTCTTCTAGATAAGTGAGCGTGAAGCTGTCGAAGGTTTCCTCGCCCAGCAATCCCGCAAGGGCCGGGAACTCCTCCCGCAAACACTCCAGCAAGCGGGCGAAATAGGCGTTCGCATAGATGCCCAACCGCTCCTCGCTGGTTTGCTGGTTCGACCGCGTAATCAATTGCGCCAACTGGTTTGGCTGCAGGGCGATCTCGGCTTGCGCCGATTCCGAGAGGATGCCGTCGGCAACCCCCTCACTGTTGGAAATCACCGACAGCATCCAAGTCTGAAGCTGACGAAGGTTCGCTGGTTTGGAGGAAGGATTCATATCACTCAACTTCCACGGCGACCGTCGAGGCCGGGTGCGGGACCACTTGCGGACGATCGTGGCGGGGCGATTCACCGCTGGAGCGATCGACGGCAGGCGTCCGGTGGGCTGTGTTTTGCATCCTCTCGCCAGCACGCATGTAGTCGCGTGCCTTGAGGACTTCCGCATGCACGACGGGGAAGTCAGGGATATTCGCGTCCCATTCCAACAGGGTTGAAACGCCACCGGTCAACTGATGAGCATACCGGTAGAGTTCCCACACTGCGTCGACCACGTGCCCGTCATGGGTGTCGATCAGGTGGGTTCCACAATCGGTATGGCCCGCCAAGTGGAATTGCACCACGCGATCATGCGGCACCGACCGCAGGTATTCCAGTGGATCGAAATCATGATTGCGGCTGGAGACATAAACGTTGTTGACATCCAGTAGCAACCCACAGTCGGCTTCCTCCGCCATCCGGCTGATGAACTCCCACTCCGTCATGGTCGAGTCGGCGAAGGTGACGTAGCTGCTGGGGTTTTCTAGCACGAGCGGCCTTTCGAGTACGTCCTGGACGATTCGAATTCGCTCGACAACATGCTCCAACGTCGCCTCATTAAACGGTACCGGCAGCAAGTCATGCGAATTGCGACTCTGCACTCCCGTCCAACAGAGGTGATCGGAAATCCATTGGGCGCCGATGGTGTTACCGAGGGCACGCAGTTTTCGCAGGTAATCCATGTCCAGCGGATCGGTGCTGCCGATGCTGAGTGAAACACCGTGCATCACGACTTTGTATCGTTCGGCAATCTGCTCGAGGACGTACCTGGCGCGGCCTTGTGAGTCGATGTAGTTCTCCGAGATCACCTCAAACCAATCCACGTCAGGATTGTGTTCCAGGATGTGCGGGAAGTGGACCGATCGCAGCCCCACCCCGAGACCGAGGTGATCGTGGCCGAGACGAGGATTCATGTTCGATTCCATGGTTGAGTCTGGGCTACCAAAAAGATTTCGGGTTTCACGTCGTGTTTGTTTCTGCACCGCAAACGCGGGCCGGTGAAGTCACCGCGGGCCGGTGAAGTCACCGCAGACAGCTGAAATGCGATTGCCCCGGACGTCCGTCCGGGGCAGCAGATGCTTCGCAATTGGGGTCTTCAGCAGAATCGATGGGGAAGAATTCGCCGAGCAATCCACCCCCCTCGAACGAACGCTGTTCGGTGTTCGAGGGGATACTTGCTGGCGGATCATGTCGACCCACCGATGCTGCGGAAGAGGCCGGGGGATTCAAATCGCGATGCGATGACTGCCCAGTCTTAACCCTTGGGTGCGTCACCGACCTTCTTGCCCATGTCGGCCATCAGTTCGGTGAACTGCTTGCGAGCCAGCGACCAGGCGTTCTTATTCAGCGGCACGGCACATTTTCCTTTGCCCTTGCACGTGTTCTGGCCGGGGTAGCCACCGCAACCGCCTTGTCCGGCGCACTCGTTGGCGGTGTGGCACGCGTGACTCGCAGCGGTCGCACATGCACCTTGGCCGGCACACGAGTTGGCCTCTTTCGGGTCGTGTCCTTTGCAGGTGCTCAGGCCCTTGCAAACGTGCGGCTCTTTCAGCATCAAAGCGGGGTCGACGCTCAGTTTGTGCTCGCTCTTGTCAGCTGCTTGCGATGTGCTCGCAGCGGCCGCGACGCCACCGAGTGCAGCGGTGGTCAGGGCTGCGAAATTTCGACGCGAAAGATTTTCTTTACTCATCTAAAACTCTCTTGTTGGTCAAGAAACGGAACTGTCGGACTCAAATAGCTTGAATGTCCAAGGCGTCGAAATGTCCGCCACGGATTCCAGCATTTTATGCTGACGGATTATTTCGAGGGAGAGAAACGACTCTGTCCGCCCTGGAATCAGCCTATTTTACACCGTTTCCTGATTTCCGGTGCAAGATTCTCGCCCCTGGTAAGATTGAGCTTGTCACCACTGGAGGCTGTGACTTTGTTAACCATCAATCCTGAAACCCGAGCGAGCCTAGTTCTGCGACTGGGCGATCCTGCCGACGATTGCGTTGGAGGTCGTCCAGGAAACGCGATTGGCCGTTGCCAAAGCGATCCCGGCATTCGACCGCCATCAACACTCCGGTGCGTTCCGTGGTTGGCTGGCGGCGATCACATTGCAAAGCGTTGCTTCCTGCTAGGCAAGCTGGCAGGGGAGCGAAATGCCTGGCTGGCATGACAGCCAACTCGCCTCCTAGCCCGCCAGGCGGCCCTACCGAAATTGCCCCCGATTGATTAGAGTCGATTGCTGCTGCGGGTGATCCGCATGGTCTTCCGATGGGGGAATGGTCCAGTCTGGGGCCGATTCGCTCGCTCGGGACAATGTCCCAAGCTACGTGCAGCGCTCCCAAGCTACGTACAGCCGCCTCGCTGAGGCTGATTTTGCCATCATGAATGAACTCACACTGCCCGCTCGCCTCAACGCTGCCTGGATGCTGGCGCGGCGCGAGTGGACTCGATTTTTTCGACAGCGCAACCGCGTCACCGCCGCTGTCCTGCAGCCACTTTTGTTCTGGCTGCTCTTTGGCACGGGATTGAGCGGGTCGTTCGCCTCGGCGGGTGGCGAAAATTTCATGCAGTTTTTCTTGCCCGGCACGGTCGCGTTGATCGTGCTTTTTACGGCGATCTTTGCCACGATCTCCGTCATCGAGGATCGCCGTGAAGGATTCATGCAGTCCGTGCTCGTGTCACCCGTGGGGCGTTTCCCGGTATTGATCGGCAAAGTGCTGGGCGGGGGGGCGATCGCGTGGGTGCAGGCGCTCCTTTTTCTCACACTGGTGTACATCGTGGCGGGGGTGACCCATGCGTCGTCGCTACCCACGGTCAATTCGTCGCTGCCGCTATTGATGGTGTTGCTGGCGATCATCGCGATCGCGATGTGTGCACTTGGCATGATTGTTGCTTGGCCGATGGAGAGCACCCAGGGATTCCACGCGATCATGATGCTCGGCCTGATGCCGATGTGGTTATTGGCGGGCACGTTCTTCCCGATCCCGCAGTGGAGCATCTTCGGACCGGCCGACGGCGCCGGCTGGGGCGGCTGGGCACTCGCTGGGGTCATGCAGGCCAACCCGCTGAGCTATTCGATGCTCGAGCTGCGCCGGCTGATTAATCCCAGTCTCGACCTCTCTTCCGCTGGATTTGCCCCCAGTTCACTGACCTGTTGGACCGTTACGCTCGTAGCAACCGCAGTCACCGTCGTGATCGCCTGGATGTTAATGCGTGGCAGCCGCCGGGCGGACACAATGGTCTGATTCCACCCCCACCCCCAATCCCTCCGACATTCCCCCCAATCTGTCATGAAAACCACCCTCAACGTCGCCCTGATCCTGGCCGCTGGTTTTGTCCTGGGCATCATCATTCGCGAGATGCGGACGCCACACCACGCCGGTCCCCCGCCCGGCGAGGTCGTCTACACCAACGAGAACGCCGTCGCAGACAATTTGTCGTTGACCGCCGCTGAGGTTGAGAACGACACCCCCTCGAAACCGCCCGAAGATGAGGAATGGCTGAGCCGGTTCGAACTCACCGAACGCAGCGGCGAAAAGGTTTCGAGTGATGACCTCAAGGGCGCACCCTACGTCGTCAGTTTCTTCTTCAGTACCTGTCCGAGCATCTGCGTCCAACAGAACCAAAAGATTCAGGAACTGCAGAAGAAGTTCAAAGATCGCGGCGTGAAATTCGTGGCCATCTCCGTCGATCCCGAAACGGACACTCCCGAAGTCATGCGAGACTACGCGGCCCGGTTCGGTGCGGACCCTGACCAGTGGCTCTTTTTAACCGGTGACCTGACGTACATTCGCCGCATCGGATCGGAGATCTTCCGCCAACCGGTCAACAAGCAGTTCCATACCGAACGGTTCGTCTTGGTCGATCCGGACGGGAAAATCGAGGGTTTTTACAACTGGCCCGAAGAGAAGCAGTTCGCGAAACTGCAGCAACGCATTGAAGAATTGATCGCGGAGTGAACGGCTCATGCTGTGAAACAGCGGGTTGGTTGCTAAGGAACGAGCGGAAAATTGCTGTCTGATATTGTGGCCGAACGCTCCGAGGTCGACCATTCCGACCGCGGAGCGTTCGGCCACTTGTTTTCCGCTCGTTCCTAAGTTGTCAGATGGGACTCGCCCCCATCCAATGCGGATTCCTCGGCTCGGGACAATGGTCCCAAGCTGCGTGGGCCCCAAGCTACGTGTATTTCCTTCGGACTTGGCATAAAACCTGCACGAGAGCGGGGTGTCTTTCTCTTTTACTCATCGCTGAGCACAACATCATGCAAACCACTCCCGAAATCGAAGCGATACTGAGCCATTTGACCGATTTGTGCTGTGACGCGCTGCAGGATGATGGCGAGTTTAACGACGAGCAGGCGGAACGTCTGACAACGAATTTGGCAACGAATGGGTGGAAGCGGCACTCACAACACGGTCCGCCGCTGTCCACCGTGCTGAAAGATCGTATTCGCACGCAATGTCCCGAGCCTGCGATCCACCGCGGTGCCGCGATCGATGGCATCGTTGCCGAAGTCCATCGGCTTTACGAACGGGCGGCACGTTTCGACGACAGCATCCCTCGCGGTGACGCTCCCGAAGCGATGCCTCCCCGTACACTGGGGTGACCGTTGGTGAAGAGAGGGACCGAAATGTGGGTGGACTCTATTGCGTGCCTCCATCTTTTTGCTGAGTTTTTTGTGTCAGCGACTCGGTTTCGCAAACCGGCTCAGTAACGCTGGCAACAGCACGACATCGGCGAAGAGGGCCGTCGTGAGGGTCAGGCACCCCATAATGCCGAACAATCTCGCGTCACGGGCGTCGGCCACGACCGCCGTCATCATTCCGGCCACCAACACGATCGTCGTCATCAATAACGCTGAGCCGACCCCAGTGAAGGCGCGGCGGATCACGGTGTTGTGATCGCCACCGAGTTGCTGTTCCTCTTGGTACCGGGTTAGGAAGTGAATCGTGTCGTCGACTGCGATACCAATGCAAATGGTGAACACGCACACCGTCACCAGTTCCAAGTGTTGGCCACTGAGCATGAGTATGGCGCCGGTCGCCGCCAGCGGAAATAGATTGGGCACGATCGAAATCAAACCGATTCGGATGGAGCGATATACCAGTGTCAGCACCAGCCAAATGACGATGCTCGCCGTCCCCAAACTGGTCGCCAAATCGGTGACGATCCGATAAACGTTTCGCCACCGCCACGGTGCATCACCCTCTAGGGAAAGCGAGAAATTCGGGTGTTGTTGCATGACATCGTTCAGTCGCGATTCGATGCGTGGAAAGACATCGCCATAGGCCGCGATGCCCAAGTCTTGAACGCGGAACTGCACCCAAGCGGATTGCCCCTCGGGCTGATAGAAGGCGCGTTTGAGTTCGGGCGGCATCAATTCCAGCAACGTCATCCGTTCCGCCGCGTCGCCATCACCGGGCAGTGCCGCCAGTAATTGATGCAGCCCCAGCGGGTGACCGATCAATGGCTCCTGACGCAAAGCGTCATCCACTTCCTGCAACACCTGCAGCAGAGCACCCTCGTCTGCGTGCTGGTTCCAGTTCACTGAAACGAAACCGAATTCGAGACCGCCCAATGATTGGTCCAGATGCCGGAGTGCCTGGGCCGCCTCGGCCGATTCGCTCAGCCCGCTGTATCGTTTCTCGTCGGGTTGCAGGTTCAGCGAAATGAGCGCCAAGACGGAGGTGGCAGCGATCGCCGACCAAGCCACACCCCGGTCATGTCGCAGCACCCATCCCACCAGCGGATCGATGCGTTTTAACTGCCCGTCGATCAGGCTTTTTCCCAAGCCGACATGCAGTTGACGGCCGAGCGGCGAGCGACAACCCAGCGGAATCACTGTCAGCACGCTGGTAAGTGTCATTGCCACGCCCAGCACGCAGCACCACCCAAAGTCTTGGACAATCTCGTGATGGGCGAACGTTAGCGAAGCAAAACCGATGGCCGTGGTCAGACTCGTCAGCACGCAAGCTAATCCGACGCGGGCAATCCCCTGGCGTGTCGCATCACGAACCGTCCGTCCCGCCGCCCGTTGGCTGCGAATCTCAACCATCAGATGCACCGCATCGGTCAATCCGACCAAGCTGATGAGGATCGGCACGATGATGTCGTTGAAGGGATTGTCCTGCAAATTGAAAAAGTGCAGCATTCCCATCGTCCAAAACACGCCCATCGCTGGAGCCACCGCAACCAGCACAACGGCGGCGAGCCCGCGGAACAAAAACAGCGCCGACAGCATCATGATGGCATAGCCATACAACTGATACTGGCGTGAGTTGGCGACATGATTCTCGACAGTCATTAAGTGCAGCGGCACCGGGCCGGTCAGCTGAAAGTCGATGTCAGACCCCGGGATCTGTTTCGCCGCACGCTCGGCTTGCTCGCGTATGTCCGTGGTCGCTGAATCGTCATCGGTTACGAAAAACCAATCCAGCTCAAGATGCAGTAGCAGCGTTTTGCCGTCCGGGGAAATCAACTGGCCCACCGCCAGCGGATTGTTCAACACTTGGTCGCGGGCGGACTGCAGTTGCCGCGCCGATGCATGCGAACTCGGCAGCAATGTTCCCGACAGCCCAAAGACATTGAAATCCGGAATGTCGTCGAGCCACAAGACACTGCGAACCTGTGGCAGCGCAGCTAATTCATCGGCCACGCGGCGCATCGCCGTTAAGCCAGCCTCGCTAAAAAACTCATCGCTACGCGCCACTAACACACACTCGCCGCCGGCGACCTGAAACGGTTCGACCCTCGCGGCCGCGCCCACGGCACCCTGTTGATTTGGCCGCCCTCGCTGGTGTTGTTGAGGTGGGTTACCAGCCTCGGTGACGGGCGTCGCAACCCAATCCAAGATGAGTGCTGGTTGGATGTAGCCAATCATTGCGATCACCGACATCAGCACCAGCACGAATGCCTGCGCGATGGGGCGGTCCGCCCACCAAAAAAACAGCCGCGTGGTGATGCCTAATGAATCTGCGGCGTGCCCCGCATCGGGTTCAGTCATTCCCGTTCCGCTGCCGCAGCAGCGACTTCGTCGTGGTCCAAAACGCCGTCCCGGTTACGATCCATTTTCTTGAATCCGAACTTCTGAAAGGTCACGGGGGTCTCCTCCCGCTGCACCAGGCCATCGCCGTTCTGGTCCATCTGAGTCAGGAACGCCTGCGTGCGGCGATCGATGGTGCGCCGGGCAACCCATTGCTCTGAATCGGCAGCGGCTGCCGATGTCTTGCCTTTTCCGGCGGTCGCGTCCGACTTTCCCTGCGGGTCCGCAGCGGTCCGGTTTGCGTTCAAGGGGCGGGCAACATCAAAAAACGCGATGGCCATCTCTTCCCAGGTTTGATCGCCCCAGGTGACATACTCCTCAGGTGCTGGATTGGCGGGGTTGGCCGCCGAATTGTCAAACGTCACGGTCATAGCCAATGAATCGATCCCATCGAGCTGTCTAGGCTCGGCAAACTGATAATAGTGTTGCCAATTGAAATCGTAGTGCGGAACGTACAGTAAATCTTCCTGCTCGCTGTTCTCATGACGAGCCATGTTCTCATGACGAGCCGTTAATCGGAACGATTTTCCTCGCAGATGCATGTGGGGTGTCGCGCCGAGCAGGCGGCTCTCCGGGGCAAACCCTTCCAGCGAGATGCCGACCTCAAAATTTTCCGTGCGTGGTGGGATCTCAAAATCATGATTGATTGCCACCCGCGTGAATACTTCATGCGTCACTTCGCTGGGATCGGCGAACCAGACGCCGACTCGCGAGATATCGTCGGCGGCGCTACCGTTGGGTGTGTAGTGCATTTGGAACACCAGTTTCGACCCCGCCGGAATTCGGCGGGCGTGGCCGGGCGGCAGCATCGCCGTTCGCTGGCCGGGCACGTACGCCCCTAACCAACCGATGCCGCGGGAGTCACTGCCGTCGGGCGAACGGACGAACACGATCGCGTGATGCACCACGCGGGCGTCACCCGGCACGACCTGGGCCGCTCGGATCCAACGATCTTCGTTCCACCCGGGGTCGACGACGTAATATTGGTAGTCGACCACGTCATCGGAGGGAACGTGAAAGGGCCGGTCCCGCATCGCAATTTCAAGATCAGGATCGCTCGGCAGATGCCAGCCGGCATTCCAGTGCGGTGTCGGCGGCAGGTCATCCGGATCTCCTTCTGCCATCCCCTGGTCAATCCATTTCTCGATCGTATCCCGGGCCTCTGCTGGCATCCGCCGTTCACCGACAAAGTGACCGATACTCGGATCAGCGTGCCAGGGCGGCATGCGTTTCTGGTCAATGACTTCCAGCATCATTTGGCCCCAGCCCACCACCTCGTCATAGTCCGTCAGTGCAAACGGGGCGATTTCACTCTCGCGGTGGCACTCGACACAGTGCTGATTCAAGATCGGTGCCACGTCGGCGTTGAACGTCACGGTCGCTTGGTCTGCATCTGTTGCAGCCTGCTGTGGGATCCGCGTGATCAGGCAACCAACACCAGGCGTCTGCGGTTGCGCGATCGGTTTGCCAGCGAGTAGGGACTCGATCGCGGCGCGCAAATCATGCTGAGTCGGCTTCGTCCGGGACATCCCAGGTTCGTACTGGTCATCAATGCGGCCCTGGTAGCGAATCGAACCACCTGCGTCGATAACAAACACCTCAGGAGTCCGTTTGGCGTGAAACGCGTCGAGGACCGATTGGTCGGCATCCTTGGCAATCGGAAACGTAACGCCTAGCTCTTTCGCATAGGCAGCGATCTCAATGGGCGAGTCTTGTGTATTGCTGTTCACACCCAAAAACGCCACGCCGCTGCCCCCGAACGCTTCCGACAATCGTTGCAGACGCGGGCCATAGAGACGCGCCAACGGACATTCGGTGCCGAGAAAGCAAACCACGGTATAGTCGCTCGGTGGCAGTCTGATCGATTGCCCCTCGGCATCACGAAGCGTCCATTGCAACAGCGAAATCGGCCCCGCCGCATACGCTCCTGATGCGCCAAACAAGCACAGCAACACGAAGACGCCAGCGATATGAGAGAGGCGTGGGGGGATATTCATAGCGTGGTCAGCAGTCCATTTACGTGAGCAGAATCGAGCAGCAGATGGTGGACATTGTCCCGGCTTTGTTGCCGAGGGTCAATCGCTGCGCTGAGATCGCAACCTGGTTGGACGCTGGGGGACAGGACGCTGGGGGAAAGGACGCTGGCGGAAAGGACGCTGGCGGAAAGGACGCTGGCGGACATCGCACTTTAAGGAGGAGGGAAATCAAAGAAATCGCGAGGCTTCCCTGGACTTCGCATCTTTCGTGCGGCCCGTGTTTGCCGAAGCTTAGCAATCGCGAGTGAAAAGTGCTGTGTTCCTGGGTAACTTTCCTCGCCGGAAGAACCAACGCCTGGGCGGTTTCGTGCCGCAGACATGGTGGGGTTCCTGCCCGTCAATAAGAAAGGCCACCTTGCGGTGGCCTATTGAAGTGTCATTTTTCCCCTGTGCAGAGTATGGTGCATTCACTAATCGGTACCGGGTGCCTTACTCTTAATCAAGTGCCGAACAGTATTGGGCCTGACTCATTTGGCCGCTTCCATGTTGATTTTTTTGCTTATGCCCGTGCCATTCGTACCGGACACCTTACTCTCATCGTCCCCTTTTCTTCCACCGCGAAACCGGTGCACCAACACTATCGACCCATTTCCCTTTCCTCGCTGTTTACATCGAGCAGATGCTTCTGTTCTACCTCGTCAATGCAGTCATTGAAGAAACGTCGCAAGCAATCGAACGAGCAAAACGAAAGATCCTCCTGGGTGTCACCTTTGGAATTTGCGAGAAGCCTGTCTACATTACCTTTGCATGACGAATCACTTGTGTGGACTCCAATATGAATAAAGCTTTCCGAAATTGCGGCGACTTTCACATAACTCTTAGAGTATTCGGCGACGCTACCGTACATACAGTAAACAAGGAGGTCCTTAAGTGGACTTCCACAATCCCGACACGACGGGTCTATTTTCGATTTCTGTTTGGTCACGATTAATACAATCCTATGCCATGCATTATACCACCAATCGCATCGCCTAAGGATACCAGGAACAATAAGTGACGGGTTTACCGTAGTGGATCTTGTTAAAGATCCTGTTCTGGATGGATCTTTAACAAGATCCACTGCGCCAGTTATTGATTCTACGTTGCTAACTGGTTGCCCCGCCAAGTCGTAGGCGGTTTCAAACTGTGGGCTGGCCAGAGGTCCGGCTCCATCAGGATCCGGGTCGGTCGTGGTCGTCGGTCGTCCGGCCGCGTCGTGCTGATAGCTGGACACGGACGCTGAGAGTCATAGCACTTGATGGAGGAGGGCATTAAAGAAGGCCCGCAGATTTACTGGTCTTCGCAGCTTCCGTACCGTCCGTATTGGTCGCAGATCGGCCATTGCGAGTGAAAAGTGCTGTGTCCCTGAGTAGCGTCCCTGAGTACGCGTTGGGGTCGACGTCCCTCGTTAATCGAGGGTTCGGGCTTCTCGTCGTTCCGAGCGTTCGCGTCTGGATGCTGTTATCGCTTCGCGGCTCAGCCAACCCATTACTGTAATTCTTTCACCTGGTCGATGAAGCTGCCTAGTTTGGGTTGGAGTGATGCGAGCAGTCGTTGAGCTTCCGCTTCGTCATGTTCTCGAGCCGCGTCGATCAAGGGTTGTAGCCCTTCGATGGGCTGGCCAGTTTCGAAGGCGCTGAGCAGACCTTTGAGGGCGTGGCCGGATTGGGCGGCCGCATCGAGATCGCCACAACCGACTTCATCAGCGAGTTTGGACAGCAAGGGTGGTGCGTCCTCGGCGGCCATCGAGGCCAGGATGACGAGCATCTCTTCGTCGTTTCCGACACGCTCCAGTGCCGCGGCGAAGCTCTGCTTCTGCTGGTCAGTTAAGGTCGACATGTTTGTTTCCGATTTCATCCTGCACCAGCCTCCACTTCAACATCGTTTTTTAAAACGATTCGGAACGATGTAATGCGATCTCGCAGTTTGCCGCGAGTGATCCCCAGAATCTCTGCAGCCTGGCTTTGGTTGCCATTGGTTTCACGTAGGACTTCGGCGATCACGTAGCGTTCCATGTACTGGGTCGCCTCGGCATAGAGATTGGTTGATCCTTTGCTTAACAAATCTCGTACCAGAGTTGGCAAACCGGCACCAGGAGCTTCTCTCTGGACAGCCGTCGCGTCTGAGTTGCGGGCCGTTCCGCTGGTCACTTCACGAGGTAAACCGTCCGGCGTGATCACCGGCATCACGGTATCGAGCACACAGCGGCGGATCACGGCGCGCAGTTGCCGGACGTTTCCCGGCCAGCCGTAGGCCGTTAAGAGGTCAACTGCATCGGGTGACAATCCTTCGAGGTCAGGTTTGTTAAACTCTCGTTTGGCACGGCTGAGGAAAAATTGGATCAATGAGGGCACATCGCTGAGCCGATCGCGGAGCGGTGGCAGTTCGATCGTGACCCCGTTGAGTCGATACAGCAGATCTTCGCGGTACTCACCATCCTCGACCATCCTTTCGAGCGGCCGGTTTGTTGCTGCGATGATTCGCACGTCGGTCTTGAGTTCCTTGTTGCCCCCGACTCGCTCGAACCGTTGATCTTGCAGCACACGCAGTACTTTCGCCTGCACGGAGGGAGCCATGTCACCGATTTCGTCGAGGAAGAGTGTGCCACCGTTGCACTGTTCGAACTTTCCGATTCGCCGAGTTTCAGCGCCCGTGAAGGCCCCTTTTTCGTGTCCGAACAGTTCACTTTCGAGCAGGTTATCGGGTAGTGCGGCGCAGTTGACCGCCAGGAAGGTCTCATCGCTCCGCCGGCTGTATTGGTAGAGCGCCCGAGCGACGAGTTCTTTCCCCGTACCACTCTCGCCACGGACCAAAATCGGCACGTCTTGCTTGGCAACTTTCCCGATCGCCTTGAAGACATCGAGCATCGCCGTTGAGCGGCCGATGAAGAGCTCGGCGCTGGTGTCGGAGGTGTCGTCGTTAGCTGAGATCGCTACGGGAACGCTGCTGATCTGCCGCTGTTCGATCGCTTTCTCGACCAGGTCACGCAGCGGATCGACCGCGAGCGGTTTGGCGATATAGTCGAACGCACCGAGCTGCATGGCTTCGATGGCCGTGTTGCTGGCCGCTTCAATGGTCATGAAGATCACGGGGATGCGGCGATCGTGTTCACGGATTTCGCAATAGACCGCCAGACCGTTTTGGTCGGGGAGTTGAATGTCCAATAGGACGGCGTCGAAATCACCGGCGCGCAATTTGTCGAGGCCTTCGGCAGCGGTCGCTGCGGTCTCGACATCGGCAATCGACGCAAGTGATTTCCGCGTCAAGGCGCAAACCAAACGATCGTCGTCAATGACTAGCAAACTCGGCATCGTCTTGTACTCAGAGGACAGTGGCTGTGACCGGAGTCGCGTTACCGACTTGTTTTTTTCGTGGGGCGGATTGGCAACTCCGGCAGACATGAAAATGAATCCCTTGTGAGTGTATGCGACCGCATTAATCGCTGTCGATTGGGCAGTCCCCGGTTTAGCGGGCTGATCGTTTGAAAGCGTTCAGCGACACCGTTCAGAGCCGTGCGGCGTCAGCGACTGGGCAACTTCGCCCGGCTCGGCGGTGGGCACGTCTCGGATCACTCAGTATCCGACAACGATTAGGGCTTGAGTTTCCAGCCAACGACGACGCCCAGGGCAAACGCCCAGCAGGCTGCGACGTCCGGTTTATCTCTCGCGTACTGTTTGGCGAGGGTAAATAGATCCGCGGCGGGTTCACGAACGAAATGCCGGGCAGCGTCATGGGCGACTTCGCCCGCACCGGAGGCGGCGCGACCCGCTGTCTCGCGGGCATGATCGGCCATTGTTTTTTGACCGGGAGCAGAAGTATGAGGAACGTCAGACATGATGGATTACCTTCGGTAGAGAGGATGGGATGCAGAATCTTCATCACAGACAGTATCGCTATAGGATACGGAGGTGCGATCATAGAACGATTCGCGGCGAAGCTGGTTACGGGCCGAGGTCTCCGGAGCGATGAGTGTCGCCTTGAGCCACCGGAGGTTCTCGCCGAACTCTGACTTTGTCTCGCTCATCGCGGCGGAGGCTGCGAGAATCGCCCGCAGGGCGAGCCATCCGAGTACGGCGACAATGACGAAGAACACGGCACTGACAACCAGCATCGCGGCGCCTGTCGTCAGCTCAGTGAATTCGCCGAGCAGGATACCCGCCGCGAGCATCGCGACCGTCAATGCCGAACCGGCCAGCGCGAGCGCGATCGAGCCACAAGCGACGGCTTGGACGAGTTTGCGTTTGGCAGCTTGGCTGTCGACGGAGATCAACTGCATCTGTAGCTCGAATAGATCGAGCACGTCGCGGATGACACGCTGGAAACTTGAGAGGGATGGCTCTGAGTTGGCGGAAGAGGACATCAGTGAGACCATTTCTTTCGTTTGACGAGCCAGCCGATTCCGAGTCCCACGACCACACCGGCCGCGACGACCAACGCGGGTTGTTTTTCAATGATGCGCGAGATTCGCCGGGCTGGCTGCCGTTGCTCTTGGCGAATGGCCGCCGCATGTTGGCGGGGAGCTGCGTCGGTGGCTCGTTCCATCATAGGGGCGATCATGAGTGGACCTCATATTCAGAGGGGGATGGCGTAAAGGTTTGGCGTGCCGCGAATGCTCCCATGACTTGATTCGTTGCCATGCGAACCGCTTGTCGAACGAGCAGGGTCGCCACGGTGCCGGCGATACCGGCGAACATGCCCTTCTCCGCGGGTGTGTCGACTGATCCGGCGCGGTCTTGGTGGACGACGACGGTGGATGTCGATGTCTGGCGTGAAGGCACGAGCAGGTAGCCCACGACCGCAGCGGCAGCTGCGATGGCGATGGGCCGCCTGGACACATGATACTTCCAGTCAGACAACTGCTTCACCCGCGCTCGCGCATCATCAACATCGTAGGGCAGCTCGCTGCGAATCTCGCGCATCCGATTCCGGATCGCCGCAGACTGTTGGCGTGTCGCGGTTGTGGTCGATGCGGGCATGACTACCGTTTCCGTCCCATAAAGAATAATGCTCCCGCGGCGATGCCGAGTCCGAACGCGATCGCCAACGATTCAGCGGGTCGACTTCGGACGGTGCTCGCCAGCTGAGCCGAGTAGTCACTTGACTGCGCGGCGAGCCGGCGGGCTTGCTCGCGAGCATATTGGCTGGCGTCGTCGGCGAATTCTTGAGCGGCGCCCGCGTACTGGTGCAACTTTTCAGCGGCTTGATCGCCCACCGATCCATTAAACATTCCGTCAATGAATTTCTCGACCTCACTTCGTGCCGCACCCGTCTTCTGCTGCACCATCCCAACGAGTTGGTCGGCGTTGCCTTCGACTTGGCGCAGATCATCGTCGGTCAGTTGCCCCCAGTGTTCCTTGAGGCGGCCTTTGACTTCATTCCAGTGGCCTTGGAGTTGCTCGCGGTTTGCCATTGTGACGTCCTGTTAAGTTATGTGGTTGAGGCTCCGCTTCCTGATCAATCGGAATCTTCATGCGGAGTATGGGAACTCTACAACGCATTCGCTGTGCCAAACGCAGATTTACAGGATTTCGGGTCGAGAATTTGGTGATCGATTGGTGTGAAAACGACCAAAATGGCGAAAGAATGACCACGCGGCTGACGGCGGTGACGTGGAACCGGTCACTTGCGATCGACGCAGCTGCCTGGGATGATCCAGATCGCTCACCCAGACTCACTTCTTCTGTCATGAAATCCTCGATGTCGCTCCAACCCATCTCCATCGACCGTTCGGTGAAGCAGTTGCCTTATGCCGATCATGCGGAAGATCTTATTGATACCGCTAATGAGGCCGTCGAGGCATTCATGCTGGCCGATCTCGATGTGATCGAAAACTTCGTTACCTGCGATTTTCATCTGCTCGACCAGACGCTGAGTTGGATTCACAGCAACCATTTGTTGACGGGAAATCGGTTCTGCGAATGGGGAGCTGGGTTCGGTGTCGCCACGATGTTGGCTGCCCTGCGAGGGATGCAGGCGGTGGGGATCGAAATCGAATCGAGACTCGTCCAGCAAGCCGAACAAGTCGCTCACGCCGTCGGTAGCTCGGCACGATTTTACCAGGGTAGTTTCGTGCCGCGTGGTGTCGAGGGGCTCGCGGAAATTGCCGGCCAAGTCAAAAACGTCGATACCGAAGAAGGCGACGTGTACGACGAGATCGGGTGGGAACTCGATGACTTTGATCTCGTCTTCGTGTTCCCCTGGCCCGGGGAAGAAGAGTTTTTTGAGCACATCTTCGCAGCCTGTGCCGCCGACGGCGCACTGCTGTTGAGTTACCATGGCCGCGAAGGCATGCGTCTGTTGCGGCAGACCCGCTAGGCAATCGCGAAAAATGGTGGCCGATCGCGGAGCGTTCGGCCCCAAATATCAAACCGTCACTTCCCGCTCCCGAAGAAGCGAGGTGGACGGGCTGCCAGTTCGATCACCAACCGAGCACATGTGCGAAGATGAGTGGCGCACAAATCGACGCGTCGCTCTGGATCATGAATTTGGGCGATTCCGGATCAAGTTTGTACCAAGTGATTTTTTCGTTGGGGACCGCGCCGCTGTAACCACCGTAGCTCGTGACCGCGTCGCTGATTTGGCAGAAGTAGCCCCACAGGCGAATATCTTTTTCCAGGTCTTGTTTCAGTAGCGGAACGACGCAGATCGGAAAGTCGCCGGCGATGCCACCGCCGATTTGAAAGATGCCAATCGGATTGTCGGCGCTGTTGGCCTCGTACCACTCGATCAGCCGCTGCATCTGCTCGGTTCCAGGCGCGAACGCGGTGTGGTTGGGGACTGTGCCGTCGTGCACCCGCGCGGCATAGATGTTGCCGAGCGTGGAGTCTTCGATGCCCGGTGTGTAGACGGGGATGCCCGCATCCTTGGCTGCCGCCATCCAGCTATTTTCGCGAGGTACCTGAAAATGCTCGGTGAAGGTGGGGTCATCGAGCAATGCGAACATGAAATCGCAGGGCATCCAAGTCTCGTCGCTGGCCGCCTGCTCGATCCATAGCTTCGTCAGGCGATGCTCGAGATGTCGCATCACGGTCTCGGGGATACAAGTGTCGGTGACGCGGTTGAATCCGGCATCGCGCAGTTCGACTTCGTCTTCGACCGACAGCGCTCGCCAATTGGCGATCGTACGGTACTCGTCATGGGCGACGAGGTTGAAGAGGTCTTCCTCCAGGTTCGCTGCGGTGCAGGTAATCGCATGCACTTTGCCTTGACGGATCATCTCAGCCAGCGACAAACCGAGCTCGCCGGTGCTCATGGCCCCAGCGAGCGTGACCATCATCTTGCCGCCGCTCGAGACGAACTCGCCATAGGAGCGGGCGGCGTCACGCAGTTCACGAGCGTTGAAGTGGCGGAAATGCGTTTCGAGGAAATCAGTAACTCTCATCGGAATCTCAGGGCGGACAAGGACATGGGCGTTCAAGACCGCTTGTTTGTAGCGAGATTTCCCCGAAATACAATCGCGCTGATTCGTGCCGATGGGACGCTCAGCGGCGCAGTTTCCAACCCACCAGCACACCCGCACCGAACAGCCAGACGGCGGCCACGTCGGGGCGGTCCTTGGCGTAGTCACGGAGCAGGCTGAAGACGTCCTTGGCGGGTTCTGCGACGTAGTGGCTGCCGTAGGCTTGGAGATTTTCAGCCGTCGTGTGAGTCGCACCGTCAAGGCGGCTGCGCATCTCAGCGACGGTCGAACGAGATTGAGGGGATTGTGCTTGCGAGGCCATGGTTAGTTTTCCTGGTGAAAATGGGGAGGTGGTGTCAATCGTCGAACTCGCCAGCGGCTACCGGCCGTTCCAGCGTTCACGCCAGGTCGGCTCGCGGTACCGGTCTGCGGCCAGCGAGTAGCCGATCGCTGCGCCGACCAGGAGGCCGATTCCGAGCGCCGCGACGACCGATTCCGCTGGATGGTTTGCGACCGCTCTGGTCGACTCTCGGTAGCCCTGGTTCAACTTCTCGCCCGTCCACGAAAAGCTCGCGCCAGCATCTTCGTAGATCTTGCTCAGGAAATCCTCGACCTCCGACCGGGCTGCGCCGACCTTCTGTTGGATCAAACCGATCAGTTGCTCCTGATTGCCTTCGACTTGGCTCAGCTCATCATCAGTGATCTGGCCGTATTTTTCCTTCACGGACCCGCGGATCGAATTCCACTGGCCTTTCATCTGTTGTTGGGTAGACATTGTTTTCCTTTCTGAATGGTGTTGCCGCCCGACAGAACTCAATGCTCTGTATGGATCACGGGCGAGTCATCAACACGTGCCAGATAAGCAAAACGTGTACCAAGAAAAACGATGATGGTGCGCGGCGTGCTTTCCACCAGGTGGGTTGGTCGAGATTACTGACTCGCGATCGGCAGGGACATTTGTGCGACGATGATCATCGTCGAGCGGAGGCGTTGGTTGCCCTGCCGATCGGTCGCTGGCCGTGCCCACGCTGGCCTTGGTCGCCGAGATCCCGCTTTGCTTGCTCAGCCAGGAGGGAGAGGCGGTCAACGATTTCGGGATTTTCAACGGCAACGTTGTGCTCGCAGGCAATGTCGTTGACAACGTTGAATAGCAATGCGGTTGGCTGTTGCTTGTCACTGAAATGTGGATGAGCGGCCCAGGAGGTTACGGGCAGGAACAGCTTCCAGGGACCGGACCGGACGGCTTGCAGTTGATCTTGATCGTAGTAGTAGAAGGCTTGATAGGGAGTCTTCGCATCCGCTTCACCGAACAGCAGCGGAGCGATGTCGTGGCCGTCGATTTTGTGATTCGACGGTGGCTGACCGCCAGCGAGTTTGGCGAACGTGGGCAATAGGTCCATCGTCGTCGCCAGTTCTTCGCAGACGGTTCCGGCGGGGACCTTGCCTGGCTGCCAGACGATCGTGGGCACACGAAAGGCGCCCTCACTGGTCGTGTAGCCGCGGCCATGCAGCGGTCGGTTGGAACCGCGGCTCAGGTCGCTGGGGTCGCCGTTGATTGGCGCGCCATTGTCGGACGTCCAGATGACGAATGTGTTCTCCGCAATGCCTAACTGCACGAGTTGATCGAGCATCACGCCGATTGACCAATCGAGTTCCTCAACCGCGTCGCCCCACGCTCCATTCTGACTCTTTCCTCGAAACGCCGGACTGGAAAATGGCGTCTTGGTGCTGCCGGGCATGGCCTGGGGGAAATAGAGAAAGAACGGTTCCTCCTGGTGGCTGGCAATCCACTGCATCGCCCACTCGGTGTATCGCCTCGTCAGGCCATTTCGATCGCAAGGAGCTTCGATCACGGTTTCGTTGTCCATCAGCGGCAAGGGCGGCCACTGCGAGCCATCCCGCTCCCAGACTCGTTCGGTCATGTCGTCGGAGTAGGGAACCCCGAAGAACCTGTCAAAACCTTGCCGAGTCGGCAGGAACTCCAGCTGGTCACCGAGATGCCATTTCCCGACGATGGCCGTCGCGTATCCCTGCTGTTTGAGGACATCGGCAATTGTCGCCTCGTCGGGGTGCAATCCGTAGGGCGAAACGGGGCGGAGGACCGCGCCATCGCGTTCGTTGAGATGCATGCCGACGCGCTGAGCGTAACAGCCCGTCATGATGCTCGCCCGCGACGGCGTACAGACGCCGGCGGTGACGCAGAAGTGCGTGAGCTTTCGGCCTTCTCGCGCCATGCGGTTCAGGTTGGGGGTCCGATGACGCGTCGACCCAAAAGGCTCAATGTCACCATACCCCAGATTGTCACAGTAAACGACGATGAAATTGGGTTTCGTCGCCGTGTCGGCACACACGGCCAGCGGTGAACCGAAACACATGGCGAACATCAAGACGAGATGATGGCGTGAAGGCTTCGGCATGCGTTATTCCTGGGGTGGCTCAGACGTCAGGTTGGCCGACACTTCCGCACCGCTGATGCGTCTGTGTCGGCAAAAGGAACGACTCGATGACGCCCGTTTAGGGAATCGAGCCATCATTCATTGGCGGCTTTCAGATCTGCCGGCCGGCGCCGCTATCGGGCTGCGACCATGGCAGTGGCTTGACGCAGGCCAGCGTCGGGGTCGCTCTGGGGCCAGTACTCCAGTCCCACGTAGCCGTCGTACTTCGTTGCTGCGATCGCGGCCAAGATTTCGGGGTAGTTGAGCTCACCGCAGGTGAGTTCATGCCGGCCAGGGTTTCCCGCCGCATGGAAATGGCCGATCGCGTCAATGCGTTGGGTCAACCGATCAATCACGCGTCCTTCGCTGATCTGTTGGTGATAGATATCAAAGACAACCTTGACGTTTTCGCTGCCAACGGCATCAATAATCTCGAATGCCTCATCACTGCGCACGAGGTAGTAGCCGACGTGATCGACGAGTTCATTGAGCGGTTCGATGACGAGTGTGATGCCCGCTTGTTCGAGCAGCGGCGCCGCCTCGGTCAGTCCGTCGACGAGCGACTGGTGCTGTTGCTCGCGAGGCACACCGGGCAGGAAATCGCCGACCTGGGAAATCAGTGTGCGGCAACCAAGCTGCTGGGCTGCGGCGATCGACTCGGTCAGTCCCTGCAGATAATCGCTGCGCAATTTCGGGTCGACGAGTGAGACGAACCGTGTGCAGCAGGCGGCGATCGTCATGGAATGTTGATCGCGTGCGGCAATGATTCGGTCGAGGTCTTTCTCCCACCAGCACCAAAACTCAAAGGCATTGATGCCCGCGTCGGCGACGCGGGCGATCGCTTCGGTCGCTTCGATACCTTCGAAAACAGCGTCAATGCAAACCGACAATTTTGGGTTGGAGGTCAAGAGAATTCCAATTTCAGTGGAGAGTGTCTAGCGGCGTTGTTGATTTCTTGAGTCGAGCCGCATGAGCGGCTCGCGTTACCCGATGGCTTCGGCTGCCCATTGCCGGTCGGAATTCGCCTAAATCAACAGCCTGCTAGCCGTTTTGGCAGAGGCAGGCCGTTGAGGGAGGGGGGCGGCGCGTGACCGGATGCCTGAGGGCATTCGGTTCATGAAATCGGCGGCAAGATGCCGCCGATGGATACCGTTCATGAAATCGCCTGTTCAGCCGAACAGGCTCATGCAAACGGGCTGTATTTGCCCGGGACGGGGATGGGGTACTTGCCATCTTCGCCCTTGACAACCGGTGGGGTTGACTGCAGGGTGAACCCGTCGATGCCGGGGGCCAGATCGCGGCCTTTCTCGAGCAGTTCGTCCCATTTGATGACCTTGCCCGAGTAGCAGGCTTCGCGGCCGAGAATAGCGGTGAACGTCGAGTGGGCGCCGTATTCGCCTTCGTTGTAGATTTCACCACGCATCAGCGCTTCGATGAGATCGTGCTGTTCTTGTTGGTGACCGTTGACGCGTTTGCCATCGTACTTCCACGCGTTCGCGCCGAAGATCTCGCCACCTGGATTGGCGGTACCCTTGGTGCCTTGTGCGAATTCGCCCACGTGGCTCCAACCACCGGCGAGGTGGCGGCCCTGTGAGAACATTTTGGAGCCGTCTGCGAAGGTGTACTCGCAGAACGTGTGATCGAAAATTTGGGATTTCGAGCCATCACCGTTTTCACGTTGTTGGTGCCCGCCCATACCATTGCAACTGACGGGGTAGGCGTCTTTTACCCAGCAGCCGACATCCAGGTTGTGGATGTGTTGTTCACAAATCTGATCGCCGCTGACCCAGTTGAAGTGGTACCAGTTGTTCGTTTGGAACTCCATCTCGTTCTGGTCGTCCTGTTTGTTGCGATACCAGATTCCGTTGCCGTCCCAATACACTTGTTGTGAAATGACGTCGCCGATGGCACCGTCATGAATGCGGCTGATGGTCTCTTTGTAGGACGGTTCGTGTCGGCGTTGCAGACCGATGGCGACCATCAGATTCTTCTTCTTCGACTCCTCCACGCTCTTGAGCACGCGACGGACGCCGGGCGCATCGGTGGCGACTGGTTTTTCCATGAAGATATGCCGACCCTTGTTGACGGCATACTCGAACTGCTGAGGTTTGAAGCCCGGCGGTGTGGCAATCACGACAAGGTCGCAGTCGACATCGATGGCCTTTTTGTAGCCGTCGAGGTCACTGAAGAATTGGTCCTCGGGCACATCGACTTTATCTCCGTGCCGTTGGGCGAGTCGCTTGACCGCGTCGCGCGCCTTGCCTTCGAAGGCATCGTGAACGGCGACGAGTTTGACGTTGCCTTTGGTATTCATGATTTGATCGACAGCACCGGTCCCGCGACCGCCGCACCCGATCAAAACAACGCGGATGACATCGTCACCGGCAGCATGGGCAGCCGGCAGGGCCATCGCGCTGATCCCGGCGCCCGCGCCGAGGGCGGTGCCAGCCAAAAGCGTCGAATTTTGTAGGAATCCGCGACGTGTAGCAGCGGAGCCTACCTGGGGTGCTGGGAGAATGATTGGGGACGCTTGGGTGAGCGGCGTTGAGTTTTCCATGGTGCTTTCATACGGTGGAGGTGGGCAGAAAACTGCCGAACGGCCGGAAGTTTTGCTATCGCCCTAATTATAGACACAAGTTATTCGCTCAAACACCATGATTGGTGCGGGATTTCACCGAATTGGCTTGCAAAGAGGCAATCGATCACAGAAATGACAGATTCCACTCAGAACACGAATGCTGCGGTGAACGTCCAATGAGAGTCCGAAAGTCGGGGTTATTTCAATTATCCTGTTGTCGCCTTGCAGGCGACCGAACCTAGAAACAACAATTCGACAGATTTAGCTTTGCCGGTCAACTAATTTGCGTAGACTGGGTGGAACTCGCCGGTTCTGCGCCGACACCCCTGTTTCCACTGGAGACTCGTTTCCATTGGGCACGGACACAAAGTGGCTTCGTCAGAGGGTTTCGGGTTTACCTTGTCTTTATCCAACGCATGCCCCCCTGTTTGAGGGTTGGTGTGCAATGAATTGCTCTCACTGGTTTCGCAGTGATTTTCTTGTCTTTCGCATTGATGTTTTTTCCTCAGCGGCTGGTGCGATTCCTGCACACGGTCGATCGCTGCGTAGCTGCTGGGCAAAACGTATCCGCCTCCGCTTCTGGGAAGGTGGTTTTGCTGGTGTCGTTCCTGGCGTTGTTGAGCCCCGCGGTGGGCTATGGGCAGGGCCCGGGGACACTACCACCACCGGGTTTTCTGCAGGACAGTGCACCGTGGCCTGAGCAGCTCGAGGGCATTCGCCCCGACGCTTTTCTGTTTCAAGATGAATCGAACACACCGGTGGTGATGCCGAGGATGTCGTTTGAGGAGATCGATCGGCTCAGGAAGCTCGATCGTGGGGGCCGCTCGGGTGACCAAGTCGCAACGCTCGAGAGATTGTCGATCACGGGGGCGATGGGGCAGACACGGGCCCAATGGGACGCGGAGCTTTCGGTGCGATTAGATGGTGCGGCGGTCCGTGAAACCGTGGGCCGCTCGGTGATTGTCGACATTGGGTTTGCGGGGGCGCATCTCCTCCACGCCGCCGATGTCCGATTCGCCTCCGATGCGACCCCAGATCGCGACGCCGGCTCGGCGAAGGAAGCGGGCAGTGTGACTGCGAGGGATGGCGAGTCGGTCTCTGGCGCGTATGTTCGTTTGACTCCGCGGCAGAATCTCGGGCAAAGCAATGCGGGCGTCTTCAGCAGCAAGACGGTGCCGTCCAGCAGTACGGGCATGATGAGCGGCGTGCCGGCGGACTCATTGCCGCTACCCACAACGTTCCCCGGCGTGCTACGTCAAGCGATGGGTGCCGAGGGTGAAGGGTTCACCCGCCGCGATGGCGGGTATCAATTGGTGTTGCCGATCGATTCTCTCTTACAGAAGTTTCTCTCGCCGCGTACTTCGATGGTGGTGAAGGTGCATCTCCAACTGTCCGCGCGCGTTTGGATGACGCCGCCTGGTCAATCTTGGTTGCCGCTGAGTCTGCCGTCGGTGTCAACGTTGATCCAACTGGAGCTCGACGATTCGAGCGACAGCGGAGATGTCACCCTCTTGGACGTGGTCGGTTCAGGGCGTGAGGTCGCCCGGCGACTCGAAGGTTCTGATCGTTATGCGGTTGAGTGTGACGGTGGCATGATCGCCCTGCGCGCTACTGGGGCCGCCGAAAGTGAGGGTGATACCGGTGATCTCTTGGAAGTCGAATCGGAGACTCAGTTGCAATGGGAGTCGCCCACGGAACCTCCCACCATGGATGTTCGTTTAGTAACGAAAAACTTGCGTGGGCCTCTGCACGGCTGCGAGATACGCCTGCCAGCCGCCGCGGTGCTCGTTTCACCACCGGAGATTGTGTCAGCGACCAGTGAGTCGCGTGATGCCTCCGGTGTTACCAACGGCACCTCCGATTCGGCATGGTGGGAAGTCGTCATCTCGCGAGCGGGGAGTACCGAACCGTCATCGGGTGGTGAGAGTGCCGAGGCACCCGCGCCGGGCTCGAACGCGGAGGAGGATGCCACGCGGATCGTGGTGCGGTGGGTTGGGACGGACCAAATGCAGGCTCCGTCGTCGGTCCGCCTGCGATTGCAAATACGTCAATTCCCGCCCGACGCGACGGCAACGGATCCGTGGGTGTTGCGAATCCCGCAAGTCACCGATGCGATTGGGCATCGAGGTCAAGTGACGATTCGTACCGCAGCAGATCATCGTTTGCGCTGGCGTCCCCGGATGGGCATTGACGCTGTCGTCGCGGCCCAAACCAACACTGGCAATGGCGGCTTGGTTTACCCCTTTCGCTTCACGCAAACACGATTTGAGTTACCGATTTGGTTGTCTCGCAAACAACAGCAGATTCGATTAGCGGCCGACGCGGAGCTGTCCGTCACACGTCGTGCGGCGCAAGTCCAGATTGACGTTCGGACAGGGGGTGTTGGCATCGATCCCAAAGGTCTGCGGCTGGAACTGGGGGCCTGGCAATTGATCGGGATTCAAACGGAGATCCCCGACACCGAATTGGAAATCACCGCCAATGACGGAAACGTTGAATGGCAGGTTGATACGTCCGATGGAAACTGGCCGACCAGTTATCAGATCACGGCGGAGTTGTTGGCCACGGCGACCACGAATCCTTTTGAGTCGTTGACATTGCCCCGCTTGGTGTCAACGGATTCGGCGAGCGTGCTGCGCGACGTGCGATTGTCGCTCGTCGATGACCATCGCGAGGCTTGGTTGGTTGATTTGGCCGGCAGTCCCGCTCTCCAGCGAATTCCCGGACAGAACGAATCAACCTTTCGTTTTCTGATCCCCGAGTCGCCGTGGTCTCTGAAGGGCAGTTTCGCCACCCGGCCTCTTGAATTGCAGTGGAGCGGCGCAATTTCTACGGCGCAGTCAGCGGATCGTTGGGTGATCCGTTCGCAGTGGACGATCACCAGCCCGCTGGATTTGGAAGGCCGTTTGAAGTTCGCGATTCCCACGCTCGGTAGTCATGTTCTCGACGCACCGGAGACCGATGACGCGTCATCACTCGCATCGGCGAGTGCGACCACGGCTACGGAAACAGCGAGCGAATTGGATCGCAATTCGGCATCGAATGAGGCCAGTGTGGATGCCGCAGCGATCGCAGCGACCCGGCGCACGGAAGTGCCCCGGCGTTGGACGGCGATGGTCGACGGCAGTCCCGCAAGCGTGCGCGGGCCCCTGGTGGATTCAACATCGGGATCGGGGTTCGCCGAGAACGAGATCTACGAAATCATTTCGCCCGAGTTGGCGGCTGGAACGCAGCGGATTGAATTGGTGTTGGAACAACCCATTCTTCCGACAGACCCCACGGGCGACTCAGCCGCGGGCAGTTCACTTAGCGTCGATCGAGGTGAAATCAATGAGCTGTTCGCCGTGCCCGTTCCGGTCGCCGATCGGATCGAGTTGCCAACGCCTCTGAAGATTACGATGCCGCTCGGCGTTGTCGATTCTGCAGGAGTGTTTTGGCGCGTCCTGCCCGATTTGGACGGGTCGCTTGGCGATTTTGCGGAAACGGGCGGTTTCGAACTGTCCGACGTCAAATCACCAGAGGTCGGTTCAGCGTCCGACACAACCGATTGGACGTTCAAGATCGTCCCCGACTTTCCCATTCCGATTGTGCTGCGCAGCCGACTTGGCGAAGAGAAACTGACTGAAATTCCGCGTGCGTTTTTACGCAGCCTGGTGGGCAAGCAGTTTCGGCATGAGCATCTGATGGCGACGGTACGGGGCGGACGGCGAGTCCGGCTTGGGTTACCTGCCAGTTTACAAACGATCCGCGTGGAAGTGCAGTTGGATGGCCGGCCCACCGCGAGCACGCGTGACGCGTTGGGATTGCGAATTGATTTACCCGAAACGTCTCGATTGGCGCATCTGCTCGACGTGCGAATTTGGGTGGAAGAACAGAATAATCCATGGTCGTCACAAACCGAACCGTTGATACGATTGCCCGTCGGCTCGGGGTTGCAGTACTGGCAATTGGTCGTCCCCACCGATTCCCATTTGTTCTGGGCATCCAACCAATCCGGTCGCGCGATGCGGTGGATGCGTGATGGTTTGAATCTGTCGCGGGTGCCGACTCTCAGTGATTCCTCTTTGATCCGGTGGGCATTGGATTTGGACTGGCAATTCGGTGACGACACGACCCCCGGCGCAGCGGGCGGTTCGACGGCGAGTTCGCCCGACGGCAGTTCGAGTGACGGTGCGGTCGGTCGTAGCGAATCCGATGGTGTCTCTGATTTGGTTTTGCAAGCGGCGATGCGAGAATCCCTTTCCAATGCGACATTCGCGGTCCCAGGGAATCGATACCTGTTCTTCGCCGGCAACGTGTTGTCCTTCGCGGCCGTCACGGTGTCGCGCACCGTGCTCTGGCTCGCCGTCGGAGGATTGGTGTTATTGCTCGCCGCTGCGGCGCAGTGGTTTCCAGGGTTGCACCAGTCGCTGATGGCGTTCGTACTCGCGATCGCGTTGGCAGGACTGCTCGTGATCGCACCCGACGGGATTGTTTTGACGGCTCAATTAGTGATCATTTCCCTCACACTCGTGGCCGTGTTTTATGCCATTTCTGCGATCGCGGTACCGCGTGATGGCCAGCGAGCGCTGCCGCGATCGAGTAATCGAGACAGTGTTGTCAGTCCGGCCAGCAACTCAAAACGTGAGCGTGTCGTATCGACGCAGGCCGTTGCGTCCCCGCAGGCTGCCACCCGCACGCCCCCGGAGGCATCCGAAGACCAGCAGGAAACTCAGGAGTATGACGCGGGTAATTCACCGGCGGCAATGGATGACGATGCATCGCTGTTGCCAATCACCCATCCCGCCGCCCCGATTTCGCAGGAACCTGAATCAGAGGAGTCGAGCAAGAACGATTCGGCCATCTCTGCGGACGCCTATCACGCTACCGACTCACGTTCGGACTCCGGATCGTCGGAGGCAGTACGGTGATTCGGCGTTCCCTACGAGCCTGCCCAAACCGGATCCTAGTTGGCCTGTTGTCCGTGTTCATGCATCCGCTGGTGTGGGCCCAGGACACCACGCCCTCACCAACGACGAACGCTGTGGAAGCTCCAGCGGATACTCCAGCGGAAGTTCCAGCGGAAGTTCCAGCGGAGACATCCGAGGAACCCTTGGACGCACCGGTGGAAGCGGTTGATGGTTCTGCAGACCCGCTTTCGTCCGAGGGCGTCCAGCCCAGTGCCGCCGAAGTCTCGCATCCCCCGAGTCCGCTCGCGGGGCCGCAGTGGCGCGGGTACGCACCACGGTGGATCGGGCTTTACGGTTCGCAGTTAGCAGACCTTGTTCCAGAGAGCTTTCGTCCCATATCGATCAACGATTTAGGAATCGCACTGCGGGATGACGCTCTACAATTACAACCGCCCAGTGAGATGCCGGTTTCGCGTCTGATGATCGTCGCCCGCGCTGAATCGGATCATCTCGTCAGTCTTGCCAGTCAGTTGGCGTTGCCTGAATCGCCCGAGGGGATTCAAGCCGATGATCGGGGGCCATCGCCCTCTTTGTGGCAGCGATACCGACTTGGGGAATTGAATCTGAACCTGGTGCAACCATTGAGCGACCGACTCACCGTCGATGTTGCAGCGAGCGCGGGGGCTCAACAGAGGATCGTGAGCGATGCGGCGGGAAACTGTTTTGCATGGGGGCCACCAGGAGCCAAGATCGATTTTGATTGGTCGGCTCGCTGCCAGCATACTCCGGAGGGGCGACAATGGACCTTGCAACTACCGGATGCCACAATCACACGTTTCTTCCTGGGTGTGGCCGCGAGTACCGAACTCAAAGCAGACGGAGGGTCGTTAACGAAACTCGCGCACACTCCGCCATGGGATGAACTCGGTCTCGATCCGGCCGCCCTCGAACAACTCGAGTCCGATCCATCCGATGATGTTGAGCCAACCGTGTGGTATGCGATTGAGCCCAGTCCGGGGCAGCCTTTGGTGCTGCGTCAGCAACCCACGAGCGACGGGGAGCTGGGGGCGCGTTCGATGAGTGTGGTGCGTGGATGTCACTTCCAGTCGCGGTGGATGGGCGATCAACTGCGTTGGACCTGCCGGATGACCTTGGACGCAAGCAGTTCGAATGATTTTTCGGAACTCGCGTGGGCGGATGGCGAAGTGACGGCGGTGCGACGCGATGATATACCGGTTCCATTTGTGTGGACCGGAGATTCGGTGCGTTGGGTTCCTGGCTGGACCTCGGAGGGACAGAGTGATGTACCGAGTCCGGGCGAAATCGACATGACCTCAACGACCTGGGTCATGGAGGGGGTTTCGTATCGACGCGGAGATCGTGTGCCGTTGCCGCGTCCTCTGCTGCCGGCCGACCTGTTTGTGCTGCCACCTCAAACGTGGCATATGCAGTTGGATGTCCCCAGTTGGAGCGTGCTCAGCGATGCACAATTGCCACCAGAATGGAACTTGCGACGCTTGCCCTCGGAATACACGAAACCGGTTGAATCACTGAGTCAGCGATCGAGCGACGACGATTTCGGTCAAGACGTCGAGGCCACTCCTTCAGCAACGTGGATGGCGTCGGGGCCGGCGCCGACCTCCGACACCCCCTGGTCGGTATCTATTTTGCAGAACGATGCCTTGGTTTTTGCCGACCATCAAATGCGTTTTGAGATGGATGAGAGTTCGATTCAAGCACGCGGTAAAATTACGGTGGAGATGCCGCGCGGGTCCCTTGGCCCTGTCACGTTTGAACTGCAGGACGGTTTTCAGTTTGAGTTCATTGGTGTGGGTGAGGGGCGGCGAAGTGTGCCGACGGGGACTGCGGCCGGACACGGTCGACGTTTGATCATCTGGCCCGGTGGCGACGAAGTCATTGACAACCGCATGGTCGTTTATGTCAGCGGGAGGGCTCGGAGGACGAATATTGCAGGCCAGGCAGACGCCGACTCGGCACTTGCCCCCAGCCCAGCGGCGATTGACGAAGCGTCTGAACTGCCCGCCACTGCGGTGAACGAGGCGACCGGCAATGGGAAGCCAGATCGGGGGATGGTGCCAAACCCTCTCGAGGAAACCGTCCTGTCCGAAAACCGCGCGGCGATGATCGATGGCGAGGCGAATCAACGTACGGAAGCTCTATGGTTGATGCGCGCTGTCAATTGTCCAGGGCAATTGCTCGCCACCATTGTGCCGCCGGCGGGGCTGAGTTGGTCCGCGAAAGCAGCCATTGAACCTTCTCGAATCGCATTTCCCGAGCTCTCGGCGGCCCAGCGGCGTTTCTTCGCGCCACTGCCAGGAGACGCCATCGTGTTTGGAGGGGCCATCGAAGCCACCCCAGAGGTGACCTTGGAAAAGCCCGATGTCAATCTGTCGGTATCCCTGCGGACGCTGCTCCGCGCTGCGCCCTCGGGGACGGATACTGCATTGGCAACGCAGCGTCTTCGCGAGGCAACCGGTTTACCCTCCTCCAAGGAAACCAGCTCATTATGGCAAACATTGGAATTGAAGACCGAAGGGACTGCCGGTGAAATCCGCTCAGTGAGACTGCGTTTTGCAGCGAGACCACTGCGGGAGGAAGAGACCGTATCGGCTCACCGTCGTGGTACCGATGCTGCCCAACGGTTGGACGATCACGGGATCGAACCGTCGACTGCGGACGGGGTACCCCCTCCTTGGGAGCCGATGCAGTGGTTCGTCCAATTGCAACCTGGCCAGTCTGAAACGCCGTTGGCACAGCATGCCGTGACACGCCACTACATCGAGAGCGCAGGCGATTGGGAGGTGCAAATCGCATTGCCGCCCCAGTTCACCAATCAGTCGTTGTTGGTGGGGCGTCGTCGTCTCAAAACGGCGACTGTCGGATCGGCCGTGGCGATTGGACTACCCAATGTGCCTGATGCGGCATCTCAATCCGCGGAGATCTGGATTGATTCCTCATTGCAACTCAAAGACCATCCCGAACCGCTCAAGGGCATTCCGCTGGTGGACTCCAGTTACAATGGCCCCAGGGGGAGAAATGGAGCGTCGTACGACAGTGACGCGCAGGGTCCCACGCGAAAGGCCACGACGGCGCGGTATCGTTATGCGCCCAACGATCAGCCATGGATCGAGGTCTTGCCGCGTTCCCACCGATCGCCTACCGGGTTGGTGGTGAGCCAGCGTTTGATTGCCGAGTCATCGGTGTGTGGCACCGACACGTTGCGTATGACGTGCCTGGTCCGCTCGGATTCCGAGATCCTGCTATCGTTCCCACCCTCGTTACACTTGGTCGACCTCCGCTGTGACGATGTTCTCGTCACGCCACGCGTTGTGCTGGGACGCGGTATCGTGATTCCAGCCCCCGCGACACCTCCATCGACGATTCCGGCAGACGCGACCTCGTCGCCGAGGAGCACGACGACCACGGGCGCGGCTGCGGATGCCTCCACGTCAGGAGATCGGGCCTCGCGATTTCCAAACGCCTCATCGCATTGGAGGCGAGTGGAAGCGAACTGGGTTTCGCAGGCACCGCGGAGTAATTGGTACCGATGGTATCAATTTCCGGAGATCACCTTGAACCAATTGGTTGTCGATACACGCCATGAGCTCCTGGCCGCCAACGGTACCCGTATCTTTCAGATCCCCGACTTCGCGCGGCCGTGGTACCCGTCTGCGAAGCCGCTTCTATTGCCGAGCGGGTTCATGGCGGGACTCGGATGGATCGCCGCATTGATCCTACTCGGTCTGGCTTGCTTGGTGGGCCGGGGCGGCTTGAGAGTGCTCGGAGTGGGGATTGTCTTGACCGTGGTCGCTGTCGTTCTTTGGCCGGCTGCGGCGATCCCGCTGATGACGTTCGTTGCGCTTCCCTTGACGCTCGCAGCGATACAGCTCACCACGACTCTCTGGCGACGTGATAGCGAAAGCAAACTCGATGTTGCCTCGGTCAGTGACATGCCCTCACGCAAGGATGCTTCGCATTCCCGACCCATGGGTGCGGCGAATGCCAGTTTGTTGATCGCTCTCGCTTTCACTCTGGCCGGTTCGTGCCTCAGTGATAACCGACTGGCTGGACAGGATACGACGATAACTTCGGTCGGCACCCGCACCGAGTCGGGGGCGCAGGACGGCAATTCAGAGGAGCAGGCGTCGACGCCCACCATCGACATCCTGGTGCCGCTTCAGAACGATGGGAGGATTTTGGGGAACAAGATCTATATCCCCGAGTCATTCTACAATGATCTCTATTTCAGTCGCGACCATTCGTCATGGCAGAACCCCATGATCGATCGGGTCTCGTATCGCTTGCAATTGACGTCACCGCTCGAGAGCGGGAGACCGATGGGGGATACCGATGACTTCCTTAGCAGGAACACCTTTGAGAACGAGCCGTTGAACCGGGGGCAAGCACGCGATGGAAAGATCGACATCGCGACGATAACAGACGAGATGCTCTCGCAGCGGGGAACCGCGGCACTCCAGGTGAGACTGGACTTGACGCTGCCACCGAGTGTCCGGCGGATCCAACTGCCGTATCAGTTTGAGCAGATCAGCAGCGTCGTGCAAATCAGTTCGACCGACGATCCCATGACGGTCCGCTGGGGCGGCGAGAAAAATGGGCGGGCTTGGGTTGAGATACCTACGCTCGGACGTGATGCGGAACGCGTGACCCTCGTGATTGCGCTGCGCTGTCAACTGAGTTGGCAATCGCCTTGGGTGACGGTTTCCTGTGATCTGCCCCCGCTCCCCGCCGCCGACCTCGTCGTCTCGACCCATGACGCGGTAGAGAATGTGATGTTGCTGGCCCCGACGACGAGCTGGTTTGTTGATTTTCCATCCAACGCAAAAAGTGACCCGCTCCAGTCGCCGGCGAATCCCACAGCACCAGTTGTTGTGAGTGGTCGCAACGAACGAGAATCGAACGTGATCCCGTTCGGCTCGGAACGCCAACTCAATCTGCGTTTTCAGCTCCGCGCCTCAACGATTACCAACATCGGAGGCTCCGAAGTCACCCCCGCCGATGCGCGCAGCGATGTCGCGCAGCACGCCCCGGCAATCGATGAATCGACCTTGCCGTGGTACGACGAAACGCAGTGGCAGCAGCGATTCTGGGTCCACTCGGAGCGAGGGAAAACCGTGATTGAGTGTGAGCTCGAATCTCTTCGGCCGTTACCCCCCGAAGTCGTTCTCTCGCTCGCGACAACGGCGCCTCAGGCCGTCTCCGAAAATCCAGAGGACGACCCTGCAGCGACACGGTCCAATGAGTCGGCATCGACGCCTCAGGAGTCACAGCCATGTGCATTGCTCGGTACGCAATGGGCATGTTTGTCTCGTGATGATGGAGACCCCGCGGACGTGCAAACCATGCGGTTGATGTCGTTGGCCACACCGACACGTTCCATTCGTTTGGCGTGGACATTGCCGACTCCGCGCGAAGGGGCGTGGCGGATACGCATGCCCCGCGTCGTAGTGCGTCCCACGCCGGCTCACGACAAGGTGCCTCAACAGTCCTCCAACGAGACTTCAGCGACGGCAGCACGCACCACCCAAGGCCCGATCGCGTCGGCGGATGCTGGCAATACCAACGCCGCAACTCCAGCTTCTGACCAAGCGGACGGGGCCTCGGCGTCGTTGCCTTGGATTGCCTGGACCTTCGCGGACGACGTGTTACCGGATTGGTCAACGATGGGTGAGGTCGAACCACTTTCGGTGGATCAATTTTACGCGAAATGGACGGGATATCTCAGCGAGATTGACCGTGCCGCCATAGGGAATGTTCAAGAGTTGAGGCTGAAACAGGCCAATGCCCCAAGCTGGGAAGTGGCCACGCGGCATGAGATTTCAATCCAACCGAACGTTCAGCGGGTACGGTTCTTGGTGCATGTCACCACTTCCGACGAGGGGCCACGTCGCTCTCCGCAGACATCTGATGTCATGCCCTCGACGACCGCACCAACCGTCGGTGCCACACGCTACATGGTGCAGCTTCCCGATCGAGCACGGTTGCTCGATTGGCGTTTCGAGGCGGATGGCAGCCCAGCAATTTCGCCCCACACGCCGTCGTCGGACCTGCCGGCTGCGCCCCTGCCGGCGGCGCCCCTGGTCGAGGAGAAAGGGACTGGTGCCGATGATGCCGACGACGCGGCGGTCTCGGCAGTTGCCCTCGCTCCTCCGCCTTGGACGGTAACCCGGCAGGCTGGAACGACGACTCTCTATTTAACCACTGACCATCGCTCGTTCAATATTGTCGTCGATGCGATCGTGCCGCATGTTGACGGCGAGGAGCCAGGTAAGCTGGGGCTGATGAGTATCAGCAAGCTGGCCGCTGCGCCGTCGTCCGAAGCCAACCAGAGCGGCGACTCCGCCGTGACCGCCGCGCAGGATTGGGCACGCGGTCTCCAACAAAGCAATGAACTGCAGATCACTCGCAATGTCGACACCATCGTGAACTGGGTACATCCGGTTTCCGGGAAACGCATGGACACGGGGGGCGCGGACGCCGCCTCCCTGCTGGCAGATGGTGAAATTCTAGTCGATCGTTTTCAATCGACCGGTTCCAGTCTCAATGCATTTGCGTCCGGTCGTTTTCACGCGCACACCAACGAACAACCATTCGACGTCGATTCACGCGTCACGCTCCGATGGGAAGAGGGACGTTGGACCGCACAAACCGATTGTCAGATCACCAGTTCCTATTGCCCGGATTACCTAGACATTGCCCTGCCCACACGGTGGTGCGAATCACTTCGGATCGATCCGCTCTGTGTGTCCTCGCGGCAGCCGACCCTGGACCCCGCGGTGCAGGTACTGCGTTTACAGCTTCGGCACGACAGCGTTGAGGGCGGTACCAACGCAACTCAGCGGCGGCCTGGCGGCAGTTCCGAGCTTGGTGATGCCCCGAGCGAGTCCTCCGCAGATTCCGATCCTGTCTACACGCGGACGTTCCGCCTGATCAGCCGCTTGGCCGTCAGCGAGATTACGCGGGTGAGTGTCCCCGAACTGAGGATCATGGATGCTCGGCAGCACCGCATTGATGTGGTGGTCCCAACGCGGCTGACCAATGAACAGGTGCGCTGGCGCAGCAATTTTGCAGGGCCGATCGAAAAGCCCCGCTGGCGACTGCAGCCCTTGCCAGCGGGTTCATCCACCTCCCGTCCCCCAACCACTGCTCTGGAGGCAGTACCCGATACGGAGCTGTCCGTATACGCGGTCACCAGTCCCCGGTGGTCGATCGATTTGGAAACGCTACCGCGGACGGATCGTGTTGCCCGGTTGCTGCATACCGATCACTGTGTCATTGCTGGTCCCGCCAATGAATCTTTATTGATGGTCAGCCGTTTCGATGTTCTTCCCGGTGACCAACCTTCGCTGCGGCTTGCGATTGACCCGGGCGTGGAACTCCAAGGCGTGTGGGCGGCGACTCGGCAAGCCGACCTGCAGGGAGTGCCTGTCTTTCCCGCGGACCAAAATTCTCGCGAAGACGAAGACGAAGCGGTGGTCTGGGAGATCTCTCTCCCTCTGAGTCGACTTAGCCAGACGGTCGAAGTCGTGACAGCACTCCGCCGTGAGGTGCCGGATGTGCTGCTGCCCTCCCTCACGGGGTTACGTCTGGATGCTCCGCGAGCCAGCGTGAATTGGTGTCAGCTACCTCCCTCCGATGCTCTGACCGCTCGATCCATTGACGAAATTATCGGTGGACAGGATGGTGCTCGGCGAGCGGCAACCCCCTTTCATAACGACGCGCGGGCGGCATCGCTCATTGCGTCGCCTCTGACGCCTCAAACCCGCGTCGCATGGTTAGCCTCGAACGTGGTCAAAGCCATTCGTGCTTCCTCGGACTCGTTAGCCGATCGACGCGACGATGAGGTTGCCGTGTGGCTGAAGCCCTGGATCGCACGCTATCAAATGCTATGCCACTCGGCTGGTCGGCAGCTCGGTGACGATGATCCAACCGATACCGAGCTTTCCGCTCATTCCCAGTCAAGTCGAAGCGCGGGGATTCCTGCAGGCGATCTGCTCAGTTGGAAAGAGATGGATGCGTTCATCGTGGCGCAAGAGACCCGCTACTTTCCCGGCAATGCCCTCGCCGGTGAGAACGCGTCGATCACGTGGTCGGATTATCTCGCGATTACCAAACCACCCGGTTATGCCGATCGGTGGACGTTTGCGTGGAGTGGACGTCGACTGCCGATCCAACTGCTGGCAGCGGAGCATCCATCGGTCAGTGAGCAGACGCGGCAACTGGTGATGCGCAGCGGGCTTTTCTTTGCGGTGGCCAGCCTCCTGGTCCTCGCTGCGTTGATTCCACGCCGGAGCTCTTCGCCAACGACCGCCGGAGAAGCGAAGCCGGCGACATCGTGGGGTGCCGTGGGGCTCCACCCATCGCTGTGGCTGTTGGTGTTAAGTATCATCGGCTTGGTACTGGTGCCGCTGCCGATGGCACTCGGGCTATTGGTGGTCGCACTCATCCTGGGTGCCAGCCACGCGAAACGGTGGCTCTTGCCGCAGTGGAGAGTTTCTAGGCGAAAGGGATCCCATTCGTGACGCGTCTTTATCTCGATCACGCCTCGACGAGCTGGCCGAAGGCACCGGGAGTCATCGAGGCCATGGCCGAGTACATGCGTGATTGCGGCGCCAACGCGTCCCGCGGTAACTACGCAGCGGCCCGCCATGGCGGCGCGATTCGTGACCGCGTACGCGGTCGGCTCGCGGACGGGATTGGTGCCGAGGCACCCGAGTGTGTGAGCTTCCACAGCGGTTGCACTGCAGCGCTCAATGCAGCGATTCATGGACTGATTCCGGTGCACGTCGGCGCACACCACCAAGTCATGACTTCGGCCGCAGAACACAACTCGGTGCTGCGACCGCTGTTGAACGCCACCGATCGAGTGGGGGCTCAGCTCAAGATCGTAGCGTGCGACGATGCGGGGTTCCTGGATGTCGATGCGATGGCGGATGCCATTGACGATTCCACTCGGATGGTGGCGTTAACCGACGCGTCCAACGTGACGGGCATACGGTATCGGGTCGCTGACCTCGGGCGCCGGATCTCGCAGATCAATGAGTCGCGGTCACCGTCCACTCAAATTATCTTGCTGTGCGATGCCGCGCAAACATTCGGCTATCTGCCGGTGGATGTCACTTCGATGGGGGTGCATGTTTTGGCGGCACCCGCGCACAAGGGCAGTGGCGGACCACTGGGGATTGCAATGCTGTATCTACACCCCCGTCTCCATCATTGCATCGAGTCCACCATGCAGGGCGGCAGCGGGCACGATGGGCTCGCCGATCAGATGCCTGATGCGATGCCGGGGCGACTCGAACCGGGCAGCATGAATATTGCTGCCCTCGCGGGATGGGACGCGGCCCTCGATCGCCCGCCGACCGACCTCGCCCACCTGCACGCGGTGACCTCCTACCTGCACGATCGCCTGCAGGCGGTTGAGGGTGTCCGTGTGGTGGGTGGACGCGGCGAGTTGCCAATCGCCAGCCTCACGTTTGGCTCGCTGCTCTCCTGTGCCGAAGCCGCTGCGATCCTCGATGCCGAGTTCGGAATCGAAGTCCGCTCGGGTTACCACTGCGCCGCCCAACTGCACGATTGCTTAGGCACACGCGACTCGGGAACCTTGCGAATCAGTTGTGGACACGACACTTCGTTCGAGGACCTGGACCGACTCATCGATGCGCTCTCAGAAATGGTCGAGATTTGACTTTGACGGGAACGCCTCCCAAAGCGATTCGCGAAGCGGGCTGGCGACGAACATTCCACGGGCTTGTCTCGAGGTCGCACGCCTTTCACAGTCGCGGAGGGACGGCACTGCGAAAACGACAACATCCAAACGCCGTGCCTTTGACGCTAAGAAACCAGCAGACGGCTTGCGCCGCAGCGATTAATCGGTACTCTATTGGCATCGGTACAGTCCTCCGACCCGCTCTGTCACTGCAGAATTGCTCATGTGGAACGCACTCGCTCTCTATTTACCGCACCTCAATGCGGCCCTCAATGTCGTCGCTACCGTGCTGTTGGCGATGGGATTATGGAACATCAAGCACGGACGAGCGAAGAAGCATAAAAAGCTCATGCTCAATGCGTTTTTTGTCAGTATCGCGTTTCTGGCGTTTTATCTTTTTCACAAGCTCGCGCTGTTCGAAGCGACGGGCCAGTGGAATCGACCGTTTCCGAAGGATGCTCCGCAGGGCGCACGAATCACCTATTTCGCGATCCTCATTCCACACATTCTGCTGGCGATCACGGTGCCGTTCCTGGCTATCCGTGCGATCTACTTGGCCAAGAATGGCCGGATCGTGGCGCATAAGAAGTGGGTGCGTTACGCGTTTCCGATCTGGATGTATGTCTCCGTCACGGGTGTGCTCGTGTACCTGATGCTGTATCAGTTGTACGCCTGATTGACGCTGCTGCGGATCGGGTCGAGCGTTTTTTCTGAACGTTGTCTTTTGTTCCGCGTACGCAACGTCCCCCGCAACGTCCCCCGCAACTTTCGCGGCGCGAGAGGCGGCGACGATTAGCTGTTTTCGATCTTCTCGCGTAGCTTCTCGCAGCCTTCCGATGGGGAGCTGCATAGCGAGCAGCGTGAGACGCCGTCCTCATCCGTCCGCGCGTTCAGTCCGCCACATGAGCCGCTGATGCTTCGCCGACCAAAAATGACCCCGATCGCCATCGCGACCAAAACCGCTGCGAATCCGATGACCGTTAACAGGACGACTGGCCCCATCCGGTCTAGAAATCCTGCACCGTCGGCCGCTTCGGCCTGTCCGAGCACGCTGCTGCTTTGCATCTGCTCGGCAATTACCGCCAAAGCTCCCGTTCCCATGAAATTCATTTGATGTTCCTGTGCTTCAATAGTAGTGCCCTCGTTCGCAGCCGGTGCGCCGCGAGCGGTGGGGTGGGCGACGCGTGTGATCAACAGAGTATCTAAGTCATTTTTAGCGGCGAGCTCGCCTGCCCGGTCAGGGCCCACAACGTCGAGTGCGGTCGCCCAGGCATCGGCCGCCATGCACGTCGGTGCGATCACGGTCACGGACGCCAAATTGTGACGAACCGGACGATGGGTGACCGGATCTATCGTATGCGAGAATCGCTCACCGTCGACCTCGAAAAAATTTCGATAGTCACCCGAGGTCGCCATCGCGACATCTTCCATGGCATAGGCTACGACAATCTCGTTGTTCATCGCGTCGGGTTTCTGGATCCCTACCTTCCATGATTGGCGGCCGTCCGCAGTCTGCTTGTGCCCGGTGACACGGACCTCACCACCGATTTCAACAAAGACGTTGTCCGCGCCGAGCCGAGTTAACACGTCGACAACGCGGTCGACGCCATGCCCCTTGGCAATCGCTGACAAATCCACTCGCAAGTCGGGGATGTCTTTCTTCAGTGCGGGCGGATCGAGCCGGACCGACAGATGAGACTGCCCAATCCGTTTACCCATTGCCCTGAGCTCTTCATCGCTCGGCACATCCTTGTTGCGTTTACCGGGGCCGAAACTCCAACGATCGACCAGCGGGCCGACCGTGACATCAAACGCGCCCCCTGACCGCTGTCCCACATCCAGGGAAAAGTGCACCACCTCGGCAGTCTCACGACTCACTTCGAACCAGTCCGTCGACGTGGAGTCATTGAAACGACTCAACTCACTCGATGGGAGGTAGGTCGACATCTGATCGTTGACGCGGCGGAGTTCTGCGTCCACGGCGAGCGATGCTTCGGAACTCCAATCCGCCGAACTCGGCGGCTGTGAGACCTTGACGCTGTACGTGGTCCCCATCGTCGCACCGCCGAAATGCAGCAGACCGCCACGGGGTGATTGCCCTTGCGCTCGACCCGCAACGGAACCCGAGTGCAGGCTTGTCAGGAACAGCGTCGCGGTGACAACAAAAAACGCGACGGGGCGAAAACCTCGTCGCGTCATGCGATCGGAATGGATCATGAATATCAGCTCGAACTAGCCACCGAAATCGTCGTAGGCGATGTTCTCAGGCTCAACACCGAGGTCGTCGAGCATTTTGAACACGGCCGCATTCATCATCGGAGGACCACAGATGTAGTACTCGATGTCTTCGGGAGCGGGGTGGTTTTTAAGATAGTTTTCCAGCAGCACTTGGTGAATGAACCCGGTGTATCCGTTCCAATTATCTTCGGGAGCGGGCTCGGACAATGCGATGTTGAACTTGAAGTTCGGGAACTCCTTTTCGATCTCACGGAAGTGATCGACGTAGAACAGCTCACGCATGCTCCGGCCGCCGTACCAGTAGCTGACCTTGCGATCGGTTTTTTCTCGCTTGAACAACTCGAAGATATGGCTTCGCAGCGGAGCCATCCCGGCACCACCGCCGATGTAGACCATCTCCGCCTTGCTATCCTTGATGAAGAACTCTCCATAGGGACCGCTGATCGTGGCCTTGTCACCAGGTTTGAGCGAGAAGATGTAACTGCTCATCTGGCCCGGAGGAGTGCCTTCGGGGGCCCGTGGGGGTGGAGAGGCGACACGAACGTTGAGCATGATGATGCCCTTCTCGCCCGGGTAGTTCGCCATCGAATAGGCGCGGACCACGGGCTCTTCGACCTTCGATGTGTATCGCCAGATCTTGTATTGATCCCAGTCGGGGTGGAACCGCTCTTCGATGTCGAAGTCTTTGTAGTGAATCGTGTGCGGCGGCGCTTCGATTTGAATGTAACCACCGGCTTTGAAGTTAACTTCTTCACCGGCAGGCAATTCGAGAACGAACTCTTTGATGAAGGTGGCGACGTTGTGATTGCTACGGACGGTGCACTCCCACTTTTTGGTCTCGAAGGCTTCGGCGGGCACTTCGACCTTCATGTCCTGCTTGACAGCGACTTGGCAGCTCAGTCGCTCGCCTTCGGCAGCTTCTTTCTTGTTGATGTGACCGGTTTCAGTCGGCAGCAAATCGCCTCCTCCCTCCTGTACCTTCACCTTGCACTGAGCACACGTTCCGCCTCCACCGCAGGCACTCGAAACAAAGATGCCCGCATCGGCGAGAGCGCCGAGCAGCTTTCCACCGGCCGGCACCGAAATCTCTTTCTGGTCGTTGATCATGATTTTGACCTGGCCGGAAGAGACAAGCTGCTTCTTAGCCGCCAGAATCAGCATCACCAGCGCGAGCACGATGATGGTGAACATCGCGACGCCGATGGCAATGATGGCTGCCGGTGGGGCAGCGCCCAGGAGGGGAGTTATGAACATCACAGTGGACTCGTGTACGGTGAAGTGCGTGAGGGATGAAATCAATGAGGTTGGTCGTAAGCGACTTTAAAGCTTAATGCCGCTGAACGACATGAACGCTAGCGCCATCAGACCGGCGGTGATGAATGTGATGCCCAGCCCGCGGAGCGGTGGTGGCACGTCGCTGTACTTGAGCTTCTCGCGGATCCCCGCAAGGGCCATGATCGCCAGTGCCCAGCCCACACCGCAGCCAAAGCCGTAGGTGACCGATTCCGGGAACGAGTAGTTGCGTTCCTGCATGAACAGCGATGCACCGAGGATGGCACAGTTCACCGTGATCAATGGCAAGAAGATGCCCAGCTCGTTGTAGAGCGCGGGAAGGAACTTGTCCAAGAACATTTCGAGGACTTGAACCAAGGCCGCGATCACGCCGATGAAGCTGATGAACGAGAGGAAGCTAAGGTCGATCGTCGAAAAGTCGATGGTCGACGTGGGGACGAAATTATTCGCCCATGTCAAAGCACCCTTCTTCAACAACAACGAATAGATTGCTTGGTTAGCCGGCACCGTGATCGTTTCGATCGCGATCACGGCCATGCCCAGACCGATTGCGGTCTTGACGCTCTTGCTAACGGCGAGGAACGTGCACATGCCGAGAAAGAACGACAGGGCTAAGTTCTCGACGAAGACCGCCTTCAGAAAAATACTTAAGTGAGTTTCCAACAGATCCATGATAGCCTCAGGACTCTTCAATTTGTGCGGGTTTATTCAGACGGATCACCCAGATCATGATCCCGATGATGAAAAAGGCGCTCGGCGGTAGCAGCATCAATCCATTGGGGTTGTACCAGCCACCGTTGCGGTCGAGTTCGAGCAGAGTCACGCCAAACAACGAGCCACTGCCGAACAGTTCGCGGAAGAAGGCAACAACCAGAAGCACCAATCCGTATCCCAGGCCGTTGCCGATACCGTCGAGAAAACTGATGCCGGGAGTGTTCTTCATCGCAAACCCTTCGGCCCGTCCCATCACAATGCAGTTGGTGATGATCAGACCGACGAACACGGAAAGCTGCTTGCTGATATCGAACAAGAACGCTTTGAGGAATTGATCAACCACAATCACCAGCGACGCAATCACGCACATCTGCACGATGATCCGGATGCTGCTGGGGATGTATGACCGGATCGCACTGACGGCGAGGTTACTGCACGCGGTCACCGCGATCACGGCGAGCGCCATCACCACGGACGTTTCCATCTTGGTCGTCACGGCCAGTGCGGAGCAGATTCCCAGCACCTGCAACGTGATCGGGTTATTGTCGACCACGGGGTCGATCAGGACGTCGAGCGGTTTGTTAGCCATCGGTTATGCTCCTGCCTTCGGAGTTGAATTGTCAGCAGAGGAGGATGACTCCGCACCCGCGGCACCTTCCTTCTCAATCTGCGTCTTGAGCTTCTTCAGATACGGACCATAGCCTTCTTCGCTGGCCCAGTACTGCACCAACGCGGTCACGCCACGACTCGTGATCGTTGCACCTGAGAGGCCATCGACCGCCGACGGATCGTCTTCGGATGCCGGCCCTTTGGCGACATACGCCGCTGGGTCGCCTTGCTCGTCATAGAGCAGCAGACCGTCCCACTGAGCCTTCCACGCTGGATTGTCGACTTCGCCGCCGAGTCCCGGTGTTTCTTTGTGTTGGTAGAACGTGAGCCCCTGAACGGTTTTGAGGTCACTCTTGAGTGCCAGGTATCCCCACAAAGTCCCCCACAGTCCCTTGCCGTAGATCGGCAGCACGACTTGCTGAATCGGACCTTCGCCCTCGTGGCGAACAAGGAACACCTTCATCGTTTTCGGACGACGATCTTCGCCATTGTCGTAAAGTTCGCCCACGATCGGCTCACTCATCGATTCGTTGGTAGCCTGTTCTTCGAGGTTGAAGGTCCCCTTGTCGAATTGGGTGTCGTAATCACCCGTATCGAGGTTGACCATCTCTTCCTGAACCCACTGATAGAGATTGTCGATCTCTTTGTTGGACAGTTCCGAAGCGGACTTGCCGAACTCGTTGCGAGGGATGCCCGCCGCATCGAGAATGTTTTTCTTTTGGTCAAGCTTGACGTTCTCTACCTGGTACGGCTTCAGTGCCACCGCAGCAGCACTCACCGCAAGTGAGCAGACGACGCAGAGAATCGTCGCAATCAGGATAGTTCCTGGAGTAGAATCTTTAGCTAGCATAGCGAGCGACCCTCCGGCGGACGTTGGCTTGGACGACGAAATAATCAATCAAGGGAGCAAACACGTTGCCGAACAAAATCGCCAGCATGATGCCTTCCGGGAACGCAGGGTTGATGACACGGATCAGAACGGTCATGAATCCAATTAAAATCCCGTAGAACCACTTACCCGTATTAGTCATCGAGGCGCTAACCGGGTCGGTCGCCATGAAGACGAGGCCAAACGCCAGTCCACCGATGACAAGGTGCCAGTAGAACGGAACTTCGAACATCGGATTGTTTTCACTGCCGACGGCATTGAGCAGCAGGCTGGTGCCGATGACACCGAGGATCACGCTGAGCATGATCCGCCACGATCCAATCCCTGCAGCGACCAGTATCAACGCACCGACGATGCATAGCAGCGTGCTGGTTTCACCAAAACTGCCCTGGATCGTGCCCAGGAACGAATCCATCCAGCTGATCGCGCCCGCATCACCCCAAACGTACTTGACGTGACCGAGAGACTCGATCGCGCTGCCCTCGGCGTTGGCCATCTGGCCAAGTGCCGTCGCACCGCTGAAGCCATCGACTGCTGTCCATACCTTGTCGCCGCTAATGCTCGCCGCGTAGGAGAAGTACAGGAAGGCTCGTGACGCCAATGCAACATTGAGGAAGTTTCGTCCGGTACCGCCAAACACCTCTTTGGCGACAATCACCCCGAAGGAAATCCCCAGGGCCACCTGCCACAAGGGAATATTGGGCGGCAATGTTAGTGGGAACAACAGCCCGGTCACTAAGAACCCTTCGTTGATCTCATGGCCACGCAGTACCGAGAACACCATCTCGATGTGACCGCCGACAAACATCGTGACGATGTAAATCGGGATGAAAAAGATCGCCCCGTAAACAAAGTTATCCACGAAACTGCCGGGATCATGCCCTAGGCCCAGGGCAGTATGCACCGTGTGATGCCAATCGTATTCGATCGGCACATCCGCCTCGGTCATCTGCACGATTGCCGAGTTGGCTTGATAGCCCGCATTCCACATCCCAAACAAAGTCACCGGAATCAAAGCCATGACGACCGTGATCATCATACGCTTCAAATCGATGCCATCGCGAACGTGCGTCCGACCCCGGGTGGTTTCACCAGGCGTGAACAAAAACGTATCTATCGATTCGTAGACAGGGTAGGCTTTTTCTAAGATCCCCCCCTTCGCAAAGTAGGGGTGAACGCGATCAAAAGCGTCACGCAGTGGTTTCATGTTTAGCCTTCACGTTCAATCGTGGTCAAGTTCTGTCGCAACAGCGATCCGTATTCGTATTTACCCGGGCACACGAACGTGCACAGGGCCACATCTTCTTCTTCAAGTTCAAGTGCTCCGAGCGACTGGGCCGCATCGGTATCGCGGACGATCAGAGACCGCAGGAGTTGGGTGGGAAGGATGTCCAGCGGCATGACTTTTTCATAAGTCCCCAACGGCACCATCGCTCGCTCGCTGCCGCCTGTCGACGTCGTGAATGCAAACTTTTGGGATGGATTGAGCGACGAAGCGAACACCCGTGTCACGGAATATTTATCGAAACCGGGCTTCTGCCATCCTAAGAATTCGCGATGGTCGCCCTCTTCAATCACCGAGATCTGTTGGTGATAGCGACCGAGATAGTTGTGTGGCGCTGCGGCGTTATGGCCACATAGCACCGAACCAGAGATCAGCCGCACCTTGCAGTCATCCGCTAACGCATCGACAACGAGGTCGTCGATACAGGCACCGAGTCGTGTCTCGATCAAGCGAGGTTGCTTGACCTTCGGGCCGGCCAGTGAAATGACACGCCGCACATCGAGCTGTCCGGTCTGGAACAGCGAGCCGATCGCAATCACGTCTTGATAGCCGATGTACCAAACCGTTTTGTTCGGACCCACTGGATCGAGATAGTGGATGTGAGTCCCCGCCAAACCCGCTGGGTGCGGTCCGGCAAACTCGGCCATCGTCACGCCCTTGACCTCTTCGCCTGCGACCGAGGCACCCTCGGCCGTGCAGACGTAGACGGGGCCCTCACCAAGCTGAGTCAATGCTTGTAAACCAAGCACGAACTGATTCTTTCGTTCGCCCAATACCACGGCCGGATCACCCGCCAGTGGGTTGGTGTCGATCGCTGTCACGAAAATCGAGCGGGGCTTGGATCCGATCTCGGGCACTTTGCCAAAGGGGCGTGTTCGCAGGGCTGGCCACAACCCGCTCTCGACCAACACCGATCGCACCGCATCGCCACCGAGCGAAACCGGGTCTTTCTCGCGAGCACTCTCGAACGTCACCACATCGTCGCCGTCAAGGTTGACGGTGACGGCTTCAAACTTTCGCTTGGCACCCCGGATCACCTCGCCCACCGTGCCTGAGGCCGGTGACGTGTAGATCACGCCGGGCGTCTTTTTGTCTTCAAAGAGCGGTTGGCCCAAGGCGACTCGGTCGCCGGGAGCAACCAACATTGTCGGCTTCATACCCACATAATCGTTGCCCAGCAGCGCCACGCTGCGGACCAGCGGACCGACCTCAACACGTTGCTCGGGACAACCGAGAATGGGCAGATCGAGACCCTGTTTGATGACCGTGCGGCGTGGGGAAGCAGGCATGAAGACGGATACTTTGTGAAAAAAGTAACAAAGTGGGGTTGAGAGAAAAGCTCACCTCATGTGAACTTTTACGAAACACTATGGCACGACCATCCCAGTTTGACAACGGCAGAAGCCAGTCTGCTTGCCGCGAATTTTGAGAGAGCGTCAACGCGGGTGGATGGAACGTCCGTAGGGTCGCGTGAGGGCGGTGATATTTCTTTTGGTGGCATCGGCTGGAGGCATGTCCCACTCCAGATCGCAGGTTGGGAGCCGATGCCGCGCTCAGCGACAGCGAATCAGCTCCCCATCGGCGATGCCCCGCTCGTTCATGACGGGCCGCACCATTTCGATGAATCGATCGGCATCGACCGGGTATCCCGCGGTGGGGCGGAATTCGGGTGCTTTCGATGCTTCCCGGAAGTATCCATTCAGGGCAGCCATGGCGACTTCACGCAGGTATTTCGCATGCAGCGAACTGAGTGCCACGGGGGTGAAGCGGTCTCCCTTGACCGTGAAGTGCAGCCGGACGGGGACGCCCTGCCGCGTCGTGTCATACACGCTCTGTGTCGAGCTCTCGCTGACGATCTGCACGCTCTCACCACCAAAGAACTGCTGGATCACGCCCGCATAGTAGCGGCGGCCACCGTGGCGGTCGAAGAAAACCTGGACGCATTCTTGTGACGATGGATCCCGTACGGTGTTGAGCAGATCGGCAGCGAGTGTGATGCTGGTCTCGCCAAGCAGATCGCTCTTGTTGCCACTCGGGGCGACCTGTGGACTGGTGGGATCGCCGGCGCAGTACCGATTGAAAGTCGCCGCATCCAGCATTCGAGCCTGGCAATCGCGGAGCTTCCACGGAGACTGCTCCCACTGCTGCACCGCCGCACGGGTCTGGTCGGTGGTTGAAAATGGGAGCGGTCCGGCTGAATCGCTGCCGATCGTTTCCAGCCAGCGGACTCGTTGGATCGTTTCGAAGTCGCGCGGCAGCAGCGTGGGTAGTCGTTCGATGAGTGTCGCATCGGTCCGGCCGCATGCGTGCAGGGCAACCGAAACGATCCGCTGCAACATCGTCAGCGACCCGCCTTTGAAGATTTGCTTCGAGTCATCCACGCGGACCCTGCCATCACCGACTCGCGCCGGGGCCGAAATCGAGGCGAACGGATCAGGCTCGATCCGATCCACCGAGCGACCGTCCCCCGGCTCGTCATCGGCTCGCTGCCAAGCCGTTGCGGCGACAACGAGCGGCCCCAATTTCGGCCCATACCCAGCCTCATCGATGGCGATCAGCCACATCTGTTTGCTCCTGTTGCGTCGCTAAGGCCGGGGCCGCAGCGGTGACGAACGGGGGGCGGCGTAGGCCGCTCGCACCTGGTCAGAGGAAAAGATGCGGATGGGATCGCCATCGCGACCGGTCGGCTGTTGGGGACGCCAATGGACCAGCGGCCGGTTGCCGATGGAGTAACGCTTCCCCTCGCGATCGCGAACGGACCAGGGGAATTCAGAGAGCAGGTTGGCGACAATTGCATGGAGGCCATCAGGTAGGTTGGCACGACCGCCTTGATTGCTGCGGAGGGGCCAGGGTTCGAACGCGAGATTTCGAAATCGCAAGGGGTGTCGAAATTGTAAAACGCGAGATGCACCGGCGATACGTCACCGGGTTAGCGATGTCGGTGGGCGAGCTTCGAAAGCGGGTCTCGAAGACGTCTGATCATCAGGCCGTGATGACTTGGACCGCGTCGAACCGCGCCTGCATCGAGTCGGCGAGTTTTTCGTCCGCCGCCGCGTCCGCCGCCGCGTCCGCCGCCGCGTCAGTCCTCCGGCTGTACCCGGATGTAGTGATCGTGGAATGTCAGGCCCTGCTCGAACCGAATCGGTGGCATGTGGCACTCGATGCAGCCTGTTTGGGGCGATACCGGACAGACGACGTGATCGGTGGTGTCTGCCCTGTGGCATTGAACGCAATCATCTACGTACGCGTCCATCGACTTTGCCGTCGACGCTTCGTGAGGGTTATGGCAGGTCGTGCACTTAAACTTACCGCGTGACTGTAAATAGCATTTACTGCGAAGCATTCCCACGGGCTGGAATCTCGCCATCAACGGCGGGTACTCTCGCAATTGCTTCGGTGGAAAGTCAATCGGCAATCGATGGCATTCGCCGCACAGTTGCAATTCGGATTCGGCGTTCCAGTCATCTTTTCCGACTGAAAACGGGGGCGGGTTATGCGATTGCCTGGCCTGGCGGACATGCTCGCTGCCGGGGCCGTGGCATTTTTCACAATTCACGTTGGGGATCAGGTCGACAATTTTTTGATCAACGATTTCTCCCGAAGTCGTATGGCAATCGACACACGCACGCATGTGTTCGTCACGGACGGCGTTGCCAAAGAACTTCGCCAGCGTTGTGGGTGAGGTGCCAATTTGTCCCGGTGTCAGTCCAAAATGATCGTCCGTTGCAAACCACGATACGCGGTGTTCGATACCAATGGTGTTGTCGGCTGCATCCGAAGCGAGCGACAGGAATGTGACCGCGTTGTGCCCCGAACCCAACGCAAACTCCAGCGGGAAAGATTGATTGCTGTCATCGTCGGCACGTGTGACCTGCAGGCCTTTCTCATTCATCGAGTACTCCAACAGCCCGTACGGTTCACCGGCGTCGAGCGTTTTTCCGACAAACTTCTTAGCGATATCGGAGTCTCGAGTGTCAGCGAACGTCGACGCATGGCCCGACTTGCTGTGCAGATGAAAGTTCTCGTCATGACACTCGCTGCAAACTTGGCGGCCGACAAATGTCAGAGATGAATCGGCCGGGGGTGGAGTCGGGGTCGGGGTGGCGGTCGCTGTGATGGCGACATCGGTTGGGTTCGAAGTGGAACGCGTCGGTCTCTGAAACAAGACGAATGCGACGAGTGCGATTGCGAACACCGCAATGACGACGAAAATTGAGCGACGCAACGTTATCTCCCGAGAATGCATGCCGGATCGCGGCTTCGACTTCCAGACGACTCGAATTCTAGCACGATTGAGTGCCCCGTAACCGTGATCAGCGATATCTTAGGAAGTCGAGTATGCTCAAGGTCGAAACTTTTCAAACGCTAGCGTTGGGAACGAAGAATTGATATTGCGATATAGTATTAGGGAATTCATCCGAGCGATCGGATGTTGCGTGATCGTAATCGGGGGCGGATGCACGCCCGATCAATCGCTTCCGGTGCCCGCTGAGCCTGTTGTTGTCGAGCCGCCCGCTCCGCCCGCTCCGCCCGCTCCGGTCGAGCCGATCGCTCCGGTCGAGCTGGAAGCCGACCTACCGTCGTTGCTGGATACGGCGTCACAATCTCTTCAGAGCGGGCATGTCAAAGCTGCCGGGAATTCCATCCGAAAAGCGTTTGCGATGGCCCCTGATGATCCGCAGGTCGTCTTCACGATGGCGTTGGTGCTGGGCGGAGAGCATCGCTACCCAGAAGCGGTAATGATGCTAGATGAACTGGCGGACGCCGTGCCCGAAACGCAGCTGCCCGCGCTGGGGCAGACCGCCGAGTGGCTGGTTCAAATGGGAGATTGGGGCGCAGCGGAAACTCGTTACCGAGCGGTGCTGGATACCGTCCCGGACGCCACAATGGCTCATCGTCAGTTGGCACAGCTTCTCGTGCGTGAGGGCAGGCGACTCGAAGCTGCAGTGCCTCTGAAGGCCCTGTGCGCACAGGGCAACGTCGATGAAGTGGAGCTCCGCACGCTGTTGAGTCTGTCGGCACCCTTTGCTGCCGATGCCGCGCGGGAACAACTGGACCCGATCGGGACGCTGGGGAGGGCGCGTGCGGCTGTCGGTAAGGATGAATGGGATTCCGCGATCACCGAGCTCGAATCTGTTTCGTCCCCAACGCCTGCCGAGTCGGCGTTGCTGGGGCGTGCATATGCGGAACAGGAAGATCACGAATTGCTGAAACAGTGGGTCGAAGGTAACGCTGCAACGGACTCCGTGAATGCAGATGCATGGTTTGCACGAGGGGTATGGGCGGCTCACGAAAAGGATGATCGCCGCGCCGTGAAGTGCTTCAGTGAATCGGTCTTGCAGGACTCGACGGACGACCAGCCGTATTTCGAAATGGCGGCGTCGCTTCATCGTTTGGCGGCGGCCGGCGAGAACGTGACAACGGATCAAGCCGAAATGGTCTTGCAGCGAGCTAGGTGGCTCGCGCGAACTCGCGAGATCGGCCAACAATGGGCTCAGTCTGATCAGCGGGACCCGAGTGATCTGGCCGAGCTGGCGAAGCTCCTCGATGACTTGCGTCGTCCTCTTGAATCGCTGGCTTGGCAAGCGGTTCGAATCGCCTATGGCCGTTCCAGCATTGCCGCAGACAACCAGCAGTTACAACTCGCCGAAATCAATCGGCAGCGAATCGAACTGATGAATCATCCCCTGCCGGTAGCTAACGAGTTTGTGCTCTGTGGCATTGATCACGAGTCAATCGTTTTAGGCGGCATGGCACCGGGCAAAGAGGGGCCAGCAGCGCCCGGCGGATCCCAATAGCAGGCTCTCGATCCTGGTGTCTTTGCCCGCGGCGCCGAATCGTTTAATTCGGCCCGCCAGCCGCTCGCTCGGCCGGTTATCTGGAGTATACTCGAGAATCGATCGTTCGATCGTCAGCCATGTGGGACTTGTCGATGCAGCAGCAGGGCAGCCCGCGATTACCGCCGCTCGAGTCCACTCGACTCCTCCTTCTAATCCAGACAGCTAGTCATGAAACTGCGCTCTTGGCCCCGTCCCTTACTGGCACTCTGTGCCGCTCTGTTTGCGGTGACGGTATCTGCAGATGCCGCCGAAACGAAGAAGCCCAATATCCTCGTTATTTTCGGCGATGATATCGGGCGGACCAATGTGTCCGCATACACCCATGGTGTGGTCGGATATCGCACTCCAAATATCGACCGTGTCGCCAGAGAGGGGATGCTGTTTACCGATTACTATGCCGAGCAAAGCTGCACGGCGGGCCGATCGACCTTCATCACCGGCCAGTGTACCTACCGGACCGGGCTCTCCAAGGTCGGCCTTCCCGGCGCCGACCTCGGTCTGCAGGCGGGCGACGTCACCATTGCCCAGCTTCTCAAACCACACGGTTATGCGACCGGCCAGTTCGGCAAGAACCACCTTGGGGACAAGGATGAGTTTCTCCCGACCATGCACGGTTTCGACGAGTTTTTTGGGAATCTCTACCACCTCAATGCGGAAGAGGAGCCTGAAAACCGTAACTATCCGAGGGATCCAGAATTCGCCAAAAAGTTCGGCCCCCGCGGCGTGATCCATAGCTTTGCCGATGGAAGGATCGAGGACACCGGGCCGCTCACGAAGAAACGGATGGAGACCGTCGATCAGGAAACCAGCGAGGCGGCGATCGATTTCATGGAGCGTCAGACCAAAGCGGACAAGCCTTTTTTCTGCTGGTGGAATGCCACCCGGATGCACTTCCGGACTCACGTCATGGAATCGCACCGTGACAAGCCCGGGCTCACCGCACGCACCGAGTATGCCGACGGGATGATTGAGCACGATGGCCAGGTCGGCACTCTGTTGGACAAGCTCGACGAGCTCGGGATCACCGAAGACACCATTGTGATCTACACCACCGACAACGGCCCTCACAAGAATACCTGGCCAGATGCCGCATTGAGCGCGTTCCGCAACGAGAAGAACTCGAATTGGGAAGGTGCCTTCCGCGTCCCCGCCATGGTCCGTTGGCCCGGTAAAATCGAGGCCGCAACGGTCTCCAATGAAATCGTTAGCGGAATGGACTGGTTGCCAACTCTGATGGCTGCTGCGGGAGAGCCCGACGTGAAGGAGAAGCTCCTGAAGGGGCACGATGTGGACGGAAAAACGTTCAAGGTGCACTTGGACGGCTATAACCTTCTTCCCTATCTCACGGGCAAAGAGAAGGAGTCTCCCCGCGAGTCGTTCTTCTACTTCAACGATGACGCCCAGCTCGTCGGTCTACGGTTCGAGAACTGGAAATTGGTATTCCTGGAGCAGCGAGCCCGAGGCACCCTGAAAGTCTGGGCCGAGCCGTTCGTCACGCTTCGCATGCCCAAGATCTTTGATCTCCACGCGGATCCCTACGAGACAGCAGACGTCACCTCGAACACCTACTATGACTGGTTGATCGATCATGCCTTCCTGCTCGTCCCAGCCCAGGAGTATGCCGGGAATTTCCTCGAGACCTTCCAGGAGTTTCCGCCCCGCCAGAAGCCAGCCGCTTTCAACCTCGACGAGGTCATGGAAAAGCTGTCGCAAGGCACCAGCCACTAGGTGGCCGCGAGTGAATCACCCGAGTAGCTACATTCGCCAGGGCATGGTTTCCACCGCCTGGCGACGGTAGCTACTTTTGATTCGACGCGTTTTATTGTCTCGCCGTCACGAAGGCTGGCCGCCTGGGCAATCCCGGGCTGCCGCCGGATCGGCGGGCGGGCTGTTGATTGAGTCGAAGTTCGACCGGCGAGCGTGAGCCGAATGCCATAAGGCGGGTCACGCTCGCCACCTGGCCGCTCTCAGTGGGCGAAGGCGTCTTTGAGCTTCTCTTCTTGCTCGTGCGATAGGTTTGTCGAGATGATCTCGAATTCCGGGGCGTCTTTGAAGGCTTCGACAACTCGATCCGTCGTCACTTGGCCGGCGAGCAAGAAGAGTGCCGAGGTGCCTTCGGTGACCTTGCCACGCACGCTCTCGATAAAATCGTTGCCGATCCCGTAGTCGGAGAACGTGCTGCTGATCGCGCCCATGGCAGCTCCCCAGGCGGCGCCGAGGAAGGGCATGAAGAAGATCCAGCCGATCAGCATGCCCCAGAACGCGCCGTACCACGCGCCGCCACAGGCACCTTGTCCATGCACTGTCTTGGGTTTTTTCTTGCCCACCGGCCAGGTCACCGTCGCCACGTCTTGGATTTCAAGCAGGTGCTGTTTTTGCAACTCAACAGCGATCGCCAGTCCTTGCTCGGCGCCTTCGGGTGTGTGGAACTTCAGGGCTACGATGGAGGATGCCATGGCACATTTTCCTTTCGAGAAAAGATAGTTTGCGAGAGATGACGCCGATGGACGGCGACGCAAAATCCAACACGCTCGGTGTGGATTCACGCTCGTTGATTGAACTCGAAATCATTCACCCGCGGAAGATGGGGCGTTGCCGCGAGAGCACCTATCGCAGGGGTTTAGCCGATGGTGATTGCATCGGTGACGGGGATCGTAAAGATCTTCCCGTCGCCGATCTCACCTTGCGTTCCTGTTTTCGCGGCAGCGCGGATGATTGAGATGACTTCGTCGGCGTCATCCTCATGCACGACCAAGCTCAAGATGACTTTGCGGAGTAGGTCGATGCGATATTCGTTGCCGCGAAACGTGGCGACTTGGCCTCGTTGACGGCCGTAACCGGTCGCATCGCCGGCCATCGTTTCATCAAAGCCAGCCTGTTCCAGCGCCGCCCGGACCGTAGACAGCCGGATGGGCTGGATAATTGCTTCAATCAGGATCATGGAAACCAATGGCACATCGAAGGCTGTCCAACAAGGAGTCTGGCCTTGTTCGTTAGGAACGAGTGGGAAATAAGTGGCCGAACGCTCCGCGGTCGGAACGGTCGACCGCAATTTCAGACAGTCATTTCCCGCTCGTTCCTAACCGCCATAACATGGGCAAATCAAGTTAATTGACAAGGGGGCTGGCCCTGGGCTGTTAAAACTTTGGGGTTGACGGCAGCGAAACGGGCAAAGGTTTTGTTCCGCTTTTTCAGCCCAGAGGGCGGAACATCACCTGCCGGTGGCGTAAGCCACCGGTGTCAGAGGCCTCATCGTCAGCTAGCCCAGAGGGCGACACAACTGGCCTGCATGTGTCATTGTGTCGCCCTCCGGGCTAGCAGCGTAAGTTCAGTTTCAGTCCGGTGGCTGACGCCACAGGCAATTCATATGCCGCCCTCCGGGCTAAGGTCAGCAGCAAGTTCATGGAACAAAACCTGCGTAAACAGAAACCGACGTCAGCCCCGAAGTTTTAACAGCCCAGGCTGGCCCTATGTCCGATGCTTAGGATGAGGCGCGATCGCTCGACATTGATTCGTTCGAGTCAGATTCGCTCGATGAGGACTCGTCCGCTGTCGTTCGCTGAGCTTCGGCGACAACCGCCATCGCGGCCCGCAATTCGAGTTGCGAGAAGTACGGGATGTTGCCGGTGTAGGTGTTCTCAACGCGGTTTTTCTTGGCCAACTCAGCCCAGCTCAGTCCATCCATCAAGTTCCAAGCGGCTGCTTGGGCCGTGTTTTGAGCGACTTGGCCACTGCCGACCGCGTAGCAAACCATGCCCACTGCTGGGTCTTTGGTGACTTGTTCGAGCGGCACGATGGCGTACTTCATCCGCGGGGTCGGGTCGAGCTTGCCATGCTCGAGACAGACCGTGTTGAGGCCCATCTTGTGCACGCGTCCGGGTTTGACGGTGAACATGCCACCGCCCATTCCGCCGCCCATGCCGCCACCCATACCACCGCCCATGCCGCCACCCATGCCACCCATACCGCCGCCGCCGCCCATGCCGCCACCCATGCCGCCGCCCATACCACCACCCATTCCGCCGCCCATGCCGCCACCCATACCGCCCATCATCTGAGCGTTGACGGGAACACCCGCGAAAGTGGCGGGCATTTGAATGCGGAGCGGTTTCTCGGTCAGGTTCTTGACAATCAAGTTGGCGCGGGCGGCGCTGAGGGGAATGAATTCCGCCTCAATTTGACCGGCCTCCATGGCGGCAAACAGCGCCGCATGTTCGGCAACGTCCCCGCCACCCGCAATCGCTGAGCGAGAAGTTCCACCCGCGATCACCACGGCCGCTAACGCGATGGTGGCAGGCAGGATCGTGAACCGTGGGGAGAACCAAGCGGAAAGTAAAGCAGAACGTCGCATCGCGGTGATCCGAGAAAGAAGAGGGGCTAGGAAAAGCGAGAAACCAGGTAGGGAACGGTCAATTCTACTTGATCAAATGCGCTTTCACAAATTTTTCCCGCGACGGAATATCTATATTTTGTTCTTTTCGCTAGCGTTTCCCGCTAATCGGAACCGCCAGCGGCCCCCCAAAGGCGTCGTAGATGATCAGAATATTCAACATTCCGGCGATCATGGTGAACCATGTCCCCAGTTCGTACCCGCTGCCGCGGATGGCGTACCACGCCGCCACTTCATCCGCCTCACCTTCGAGGACCGGACGGTTGGGGGGAGCCATGAACCCATTCCACAGCGGCTGGTAGCTATCGACTGTACGGCCGCGGGGATCGGTGTTCTTCCGCATCCGGTCGCCTTGCACCAACGCGGGCAACGCCACCACACCCACGCCCGCTTGTAAGAAATAGTGCCAGCGGCGATCGCCAGGCTGCCACGACGCGTAAACGACATTGGACCCACCCAAGGCCAAGCCGATGAACCACAGGGACAGCACGCACAGTGCGAACAGCGTCGCTTTGCCTCGCCGGCCTTGGTAAAAATGTCCGGCACCCGGGACCAGCCAGGCCAGGAACGCAGCGAGATATCGGTTACGGAGGTCGATCTTGATGCCATCGACCTCGATCAACGTCTCGCCGTTGAGCACCTTGGGCGACAATTCAATTTGACTCGACGGCTTGGCATTGCCGGGCTTTTCGGTCGTGCCGGTTTTTCCGGCGGGGCCGGTTTTCCCCGTGGGGTCGGGTTTTTCTGCCGAGCTGTCGTCGCTAGGCTTGCCCGATTCCTCGCGATGCGCAGATGTTGTCGTATCGCGACGGGCCGCGTCGTTCGAAGCGGGGGCGGTGGTCCGAGAGCGTGAAGCCATGAGTCGATGAAGCGGTTCGGGAAAACGCGGCGAAGGAAGGAGTGACCATTGTGCGAAATAATCGGCCGCTGCGATAGCCAAGCCCCCCTCTCAGATTGGCGGTCAGTTAGAATCGAGTGTTATGAAAGATTCATCCGTCGCCCCCGTGTTCCTATTTGATCCCGCCCGGCAGCGGCGATTGATCGATGGCTTTGTCGGTCGGGTGGCCGATTCGCGGAGCGTCCACAGCCGGCTGCTGACTGATCAATCCGCTCACCATCAAGACCTCGAGCAGCAGCTCGCCGAGCAGCTCGCCGCAGTCAAGCAGAGCTGCATGCAGGATCGGCAAAGCACACTGCGGCAATGGGACGACGAGCAGGAAAAGGCGATCACAACCTACGAAACCGCTTCGATCCAAACCCGAGATCAGTTGCTGCGGACGCGCGTGAAGTATCGCAAGGCGTCCGCCGATCAAACCGCCGTGATTCAAGGCAAATACGAAAAACGCCTGATCGCGATTGAGCATCAATACAAGCAACGCAAAATTCAGCCCAAAAAACAGCTGGCGGCCGATGCTCAACGTCTCGATGAGGCCCTCGCCGCCGGCGACAAAGACTTGGAATGGTCACGCGCCCTGGCCGTCCGCAGGCTCGATCGATTACTCGATATCACGTTCTCGCAAAATCCCTACGCCGAGTTCGACGAATCCGAACCCGTATCGATCGGTGATGCCGTCGACCTGATCGGTCGCCAAAACCGGCGCATCAAAGCGGTAACGGTGGATTTACAGAGTGGATTTGCATCCAAGGTGGTCGATTCGTTTTATCTCCCCGGTGCGGTGGCAATGTTCATCGCCATCGGTGGCGTCATCATGCTGGCGGTCAAGCCACAACCGCTAATTTGGTGGCTGTTGGGTTTGGTCGCTGTGGCCGGCACACTGGGGTTCCTGGTTTACGCCGCCCTCCTGTTTCCGCTCCGCAAGATGACACGGCAGTTGCATCCACTCGCCGAGCGGATGCGTCACGCCGCCGAGGCCGCGGCTGAGCATGCGCGTGGGATTTCAAAACGACACGCCCAAGAAGCGGCCCAAGAGCTGCGAGATCGACGCAAGATACATCTCGCCGAAGCGGATCGCTGGAAACGAGATCAGATCGCCGACATGCAGCAGAAGCTCGACGTCGCACAGCGCGTCGAGCAAACCAAACTTCAAGCTCAGGTCGAACGTATCGACGCGCAGTTCCGCAGCGGTTTTGCAACCCTGCAGCGAACCATGCGTGAGCGTGCTGACTCGATCGCCACGACGATTTCACAGACATTGCACCAGAGCAACGAAGCCGCCGACCAGACACTCGCGCGCACCCAGCAGCAGCACCAGCACACGCTCGCGTCCTTGGCAGAGCGTTTGGAATCAGGCCTGCGGCGTGGAATGGATCGCATTCACGCGGCAACCGACTTGGTGCAGTGCCGCTTCCCGTCGTGGGAACAGGTCGTGACGTCTCCAGCAGACACTCACCGCTCGATCGATTTTCTGCCGCTGGGGCAACTTCGTTTGGGCCAGCGACTCAAGATCAAGTTCGATAAGGCACTCGATTACACGCATCAAGGCGATGCTCCGAGTGAAGCTGATATCTTATCGAAGATCGAAATTCCTGAAACGATGCCGCTGGTCATCCATCGCCGTTGTCATTCAGGCGTGTTGATCGAGATGCCGACCCAGCAACTCGATGAGGGGATTGCGATCGCCCACCAGGTGCTTTGGCGATTGCTCAGCACCGCCGCCCCCGGGCGGGCGAAGGTTACGTTGATCGACGCCAATAGCCGGGGGCAACATTTCGCTAGCTTCATGGCGCTCGCCGATCATGATCCGTCTTTGATTCATCATCGCGTGTGGACCACCAGCGACAAGATCACCCAGCGTCTCGCCGAGCTGACACATCATGTCGAAAACGTCCTACAAGCGAGTTTGCGAGATCGATTCGAACGTATCGAAGACTACAACGAAGTCGCTGGTTCCCTCGCGGAACCCTATCACGCGATCGCGGCGGTCGGTTTTCCCGACGGTCTGTCGCGTGAGTCCTACATGCACCTGAAATCGCTGATCCAGAGTGGGGCGCGGTGTGGCGTGTTTGTGATCTTGGTGATCGAGCAAGGCAAAACGTGGCCTGCGGACATGCCGCCGATCGAAAGCGATAAACTCCTACGACTCGAGTACCGCGAGGGTCATTGGTACTGCAAATCCGAAGGGATCGATGACCTCGACTTCTGGCCCGCTCCGCCGCCGCCTGCAGAAGTACGGGAACCGTTGATTCGCCGGATTGGCAAAAGTTCGCTCGAGGCAGCCCGGGTGGTCGTGGATTTGGAATCGCTCCTGCCAGGAGGGCATGTTCCGACGAGCGGCGAGACCGGTTCGACCGATGCGGGGGTCGCGATCACGATCGGCAGCCAAGGTGCCGGACGCAACCGCCGTCTGTTGCTCGGCGAAGGTGTTCGCCAGCACGTTTTGATTGCTGGTAAAACCGGTTCGGGAAAAAGCACCTTGCTCCACAGTATCATCACTGCCGGGGCCGCTCAGTACACGCCGGATCAGCTTCAGTTCTATCTGCTCGATTTCAAGAAAGGGGTCGAGTTCAAGATCTATGCCGATATGGGACTGCCGCACGCTCGCGTGATCGGGATCGAGAGTGAACGTGAGTTCGGTCGCAGCGTGCTGCAACGCCTCGATGCGGAACTGGCTTCGCGAGGGGAGGCGTTTCGAGACGCAGGGGTCCAGGAGCTCGCCGAGTTCCGCGCCCGGCAACCTGATGCAAGCATGCCACGGATCATGCTGGTGATCGACGAATTCCAAGAATTGTTCACGCGCGACGATCCCTTGGCGGCCGACTGCACGGCGTTATTGGATCGATTGGTTCGCCAAGGCCGTTCGTTTGGCATTCACGTGATCTTGAGCAGCCAATCACTTGCGGGAGCCAACAGCCTGCCCCGCGCGACGCTCGGACAAATGGCGGTGCGTGTGGCGATGCAGTGCAGCGAGTCCGATGCGGCCATGATTTTGGCCGATGATAATACCGCGGCAAGGTTATTGTCGCGTCCGGGCGAAGCGATTTACAACGACGCCAGCGGTTTGCTCGAGGGCAATCATCCGTTCCAGGTCGCCTGGTTAGGACCTCAGGAGCATGCCTCGATGCTGGAGCAGATCGCCACCCGCGACTTCGCCTTTTGCCGATCGCTCGGGCCATCGATCGTGTTCGAAGGCAATCGCCCCAGTCGGTTCACTGCCCAGCTTGCTCGGGCCGGTATGGCGGCGCTCGGTCCTGCCGACAAGGTTGCAGGGCTGCTTGGCGAAGCGGTCGAACTCGGTCCGCCCACCACACTCCGGTTCCAGTCCGACACCGGTCGCAGCGCGGTGGTCGTCGCACCCCCGAAAATGCGTGTCAGCATCCTCAGCACGTTCATCGCCTCCGCGATCGCTCACACGCCCGAATTGTCCGTGGTTTTGTTCGATGGTTCACGCGCCGATGACGGGCAATCGATCGCTGATTGGCTTGGCACGACCGCTATCCCGGCCAAGATCGTGCGCAACCGAGAGAGCGAGGCAAACATGATCGCGCTCGCTAAACTGGTCGAGACACGGCTTGCCAAAGAGGCCGGTCGCGACGTCGACGCTGCCCCGGTCGCGCCGGTCGACCACGCTCGCTTTGCCGGCACGTTTTCATTAGACGACACCAGCGGTGGCGACGAGGGACGTGATGCGCTCTCGACAGACGAGCCCGACACTCGGACACCATCCAGTGAACCGGAGGTGGTCCAGGACGATGGGACCACGATGCTCGTCGTTGTCGACGCCCTCGATCGACTGCGAGATCTTCGGCAAAGTGAATCGTTGGATTTTTCGCTTGACGCGTCGTACAAGCAGAGCGGTAGCAAAGCGTTTCAGGCCCTGCTTCGAGATGGCCCGGCGGTCGGCGTGTTTGTGATCGTGACCCTGCCGTCTGCCGAAGTTTTCACGCGTTGGTTGCCGCGGCAAAGTCAGAATGACCTGGAACTGCGACTGATCGGTCCCATCAACGCCGCTGATTCCTCGCTGTTAATCGATTCGCCGGCGGCAGCCGAACTATCGCCGGCGACCATGATTTTGTACGACGATGCCGACGGCCGTACGACCAAGTTCCGCATTTGCGACCCACCCACGCGTGAAGAAATCAACGCCCTTCAAGCCCCCTGACCGCCCCCACTCGCCCCCTCTCCCACTCTGCGCGGCTCCCCGGTTCGACGCGCCCCCGCTAAGGCACTACATTCACTCCTATCACGTTTTCAAATTCATTGCGCCACCCTGAGCCGCCCCATGTCATCCACAGCTCAACAATCCAGTTCCACGGTCTCACCCATCCGCAAGATTTGCTGCATCGGGGCGGGGTACGTGGGGGGGCCGACGATGGCCATGATTGCCAAGCAGTGCCCACATATCGAGGTTCGCGTCGTCGACATCAATGCGGCGAGAATCGCCCAGTGGAATAGTGACGAGCTGCCGATTTATGAGCCGGGCCTGCACGAGGTGGTTAGCGAATGTCGCGGTCGGAACCTGCACTTCTCAACGGACGTTGACGAAGCCATCGCCGAAGCCCAGGTGATTTTCATTTCCGTCAACACACCGACCAAGCATTTCGGGGTGGGTGCCGGTCGGGCGGCGAACCTGGAATTCATCGAAAAGTGCGCCCGGAAAATTGCCGAGGTCGCCCGGGGACATAAAATTGTCGTTGAGAAATCAACCTTGCCCGTCCGCACTGCCCAAGCCATCAAAACGATCCTGGCAGGCGTCTCGACGGGGGCCACGTTTGACGTCTTGAGCAACCCCGAATTCCTCGCCGAAGGCACCGCCATGGAAGATCTGGTTTTGCCCGATCGCGTGCTGATCGGAGGCGAAAGTCAATCCGCGATCGACTCGCTCGTCGAAGTCTACGCCAATTGGGTTCCCAAAGAACGGTTGCTGACGACAAATTTGTGGAGCAGTGAGCTCTCCAAACTCACCGCCAACGCGTTTTTGGCGCAGCGTGTCTCGTCCATCAATTCCATCTCCGCGCTCTGTGAAGCCACGGAAGCGGATGTCGATGAAGTCGCCACTGCGATTGGGATGGATTCTCGGATCGGGCCGAAGTTTCTGAAGTCATCCGTCGGTTTCGGTGGCTCGTGTTTCCAGAAAGATATCCTCAATCTCGTCTACCTCTGCGGATACTTCCGCTTGCCTGAGGTGGCTGAGTATTGGGAGCAGGTCGTGAAGATGAACGACTATCAAAAGAGTCGTTTCGTCACTCGCATTGTCCGCACGCTCTTCAATACCGTGTCGGACAAGAAAATCGCGATCTGGGGCTTTGCGTTTAAGAAAGATACCAATGACACTCGCGAGTCGGCGGCCATCTACGTGTGCCGTGATCTGTTGCGTGAACGCGCGAAGCTCAGCATCTACGACCCCCGTGTCAGCCCCGAGCATATTCGCCGGGAACTGACCGATGCGTTTCGCAACGGCGACGCTGAACTCAGTGCCACCTCTGCGAAATTACTGGCTGAAAATGTCGAGATTGTGACGGATGTCGATACCGCCTCCCGCGACGCTCACGCCATTGCGGTGCTGACCGAATGGGATGAATTTAGGAAGGCAGACTTTCAGAAAATTCATGATCAGATGAAAAAACCCGCGTTCCTATTCGACGGGCGCAATCTTCTCAAAGACCTGACGCTCTCGGACCACGGGTTCGATTACCATGGGATCGGTTTTTCGAGTTAGCCGAGGATCGATATTTGTACCGGCCCTTCACGCCGCAGGCATCAGCACCAATGTGATCGCGACGGTAGAATAGGGCGATTTCCGTTCGCCTGCCCGCGAAACCTACATGTCCGAAAAACCCGACTCCCGCAACTCCAGTTCTTCCTGCGACGTTGCGCCGTGCATCGGCATCGATCTCGGTACCACCCATTCGTTGGCGAGCATCTTTCGCGACGGCAAGCCGACGCTGCTGCCGACGGCGCACGGAGGCGTGTTGACGCCATCGGTGATTGGGGTGCTGAGCAATGGGGAGGTCGTGGTCGGGCAAACCGCAAAAGAGTTGCGGGTGACGGATCCCGATTCGTGTGCGTGGTGTTTCAAACGCTACATGGGTCAAGACCGCCGACTCCGACTCGGCGAGAAAGAATTCACGCCACACGAACTGAGCAGCCTCGTGTTGCGTTCGCTACGTGAAGACGCATCAGCGGCGTTGGGCATCGACGTGACCGATGCGGTGATCACCGTGCCAGCCTACTTCAACGATCACGCTCGGCAAGCGACTCGATTAGCCGGTGAGATGGCCGGGTTGAATGTGCGGCGGATGATCAACGAGCCGACTGCGGCGGCCCTCGTGTATGGGTTTCATGACCGTGACGATGAAAAGAATATTGTCGTCATCGATCTCGGGGGCGGTACATTCGACGTGACCGTGATGGAGGTGTTCGAAGGGACGCTGGAGATTCGCGCCAGCGCCGGTGAGAGTTTGCTCGGCGGTGAGGATTTTACCGACCGGATCGTTTCCGAAGTGCTCAATTCCGAAAACGTGAGACTGGAGATTGCCGAGCTAAACGACCCGCTGCGTGTGGCGCGGTTGCGGAGCGAATGTGAAACGGCCAAACGGACGCTCGCGAGCGAGGGGCAAGCATCGATCCGGGTGCCTGATGCCGACGGGCGTTTTGCGGCGAAGCCGAAAACGTTCCGGATCGATCGCAAGACTTTCGCTCGCCTGTGTGACCCGCTGATGCAGCGGATCGCGGGCCCCATTGCCCGGGCGCTCCGGGATGCCGAGATGCGACCGGACGAAATCGATGAAGTCATTCTCGTCGGCGGCGCGACGCGGATGGATGCGCTGCGTTGTTTTGTCGAAGACTATTTCGGAAAGCCTCCCGTGATGCGTCACAATCCCGACGAAGTCGTCGCTCTCGGGGCGGCGATTCAGGCGGCGTTGATGGGCGACGATGCTGCGGTCGACGACATGATCATGACCGATGTATGCCCCTTTACATTGGGCGTGGAAGTCGCCAAGGAACTTGGTGGCCAAGTACATAGCGGCTATTTTTCGCCGGTGTTGCATCGCAATAGCACGATCCCGGTCTCCAAAGAAGAGATCTACAGCACGATGTCGGCGAACCAAACATCGGTGACTGTGAAGGTGTATCAGGGCGATGCGAGGAAGGTCAGCGAGAACGTGTTGCTCGGTGAACTCGAAGTCAGCCCGTTGCCGCCTGGGCCGGCCGGGAGTCCCTTTTTTATTCGCTTTACCTATGACGTCAGCGGAGTGCTCGAGGTCGAAGCCTATGCACCGGGGGGCAAGAAGTTTCGTGCGATCTTGACCAATCATGTCAAAGGTTTATCGCCGAAGTCGATCGAGTCGGCGCGGCGGCGGATCGGCGAGATGAAGTTTTACCCGCGTGACGACTTGGCGAACCAACAACTCGCGAGGTACGCCGAACGCATGCTCGGGGAACTCCACCCGAGCCAACGGGAACAACTTGATGCCGCGTTGGATGCCTACGAGGCAGCCATGAATCGAGCGGATCGGGCCGAGTTTACCTCCGCCCGCGAGATGTTGATGATCTGTTTGTCCTCCCTCGGCATCCATCCCGATGGAGCAGACCAATGATTCAGCGCCAGGATGGCGATGGCGGCCGCGAGGAGCAATGCGGGCGCGACAACGACGCGGTGTCGACCGTCGCGAAAGCGTACGTGCAGGAGATGCTCGACTTGAACCCGATGTGGGATTCGCCACAGATCATCCGGCGACGAAGAGAACTCTGGGGCGGCGAGACACGCGTTGCGACCGCACAAGCGACGACTCCCACGGCGACGGTGTCTCTTGCCCCTGATGCTGAATCGCGATTGCGAGATCGGGCCCGACAGTGCTTGGATAAACTGCAGACCGAGTTTTATAGACTACCCGAGGCTAAACTACGCCAGTATCTGCGCACACTGCACAGTGATCGATTACCGGAATACGCGGCCATCGCCGCTCGATTGCAGGCGGCCGCTGAGACGCGGGGGGCGCTGTTGCGCGCCAATGAAGAGACCAGAGACACCAAGTTCGCGTACTCATTACAACAGAGTGTCGTGCGGCCGGCCGCCGAGGGCGCGGCACTCCGCGAGCAATACATCGAAGCAATCTGTGACGAGCGACGCGTCCGTCCGGCCTGTGCGATGGTACAAAAATACACGGCCGATCATCCAGAGGTGTATGCCCTCGAGCGAGATTGGTTTGACATGCTATTGGACCCCGTCAATCAAAACGCATGGGCGGTGAGACATCCGGCACGTAACCATTCGGGGCGATTGACCCTGGGCGGTAGCGGGAAGTGGGTCTTCATCGCGTTGATTGTCTTGTCGTCCGTCGTGCGTCTCTCCTCCGTCGATTCCCGCGACGCTCGCCCCCGTGCTCCGTCTGGTAACTCGACCAACAATGCACCGCACCTCCCCGGTCTCGGCGACCCGAATCAGGGAGCAAAGTCAGCCCGGGAACTGGAGGCGAGGATTAGCGAGTTGTTGAATCCTCTCGCGGTGGAACATCAATCCATTCATGATGCGAAGTCACCGTTGCCAGATGCCCAATCGTTTTTGGATCGATTCGAGCCAAACCACCCTTCGGATGAATTCGAGAGCCATCCACATCGGGATCGAATCATTGAAAGGAGTCGAGAGATACAGCGTGAAATGATGCGAGACCAACGATCTCGCTATCCCGGCCTGATCGAAGAAGAGCGTTCGAGCGGTATCCGCTCGGCTCCGCTCTCTCAACCAAACATGGTTTCGCCGCTGCCGAGTTCAGGCAGGCATCCATGAATGACCTGTCGCTGCTGGCGAGCGATCCGGTGGCTTTTTTTGGGCTCACCGAAGGCTATGATCGCCGCGATTTGAAGCGGGCCTATGGCAAAGCGATCCGGATTTACAAACCTGAAACCCACGCGGCTGAGTTTGGCCGGGTCCGGGACGCCTATGAGCGTCTGGAAAAAAGGCTGCGTTACGGCAAACAACAGCAGCAGCTCGCCAATGCCGCGGACACTTGGAAGGACAGCACCGACGCCCGCTCGGAAGCAGCAACCTCCAATACAGAGCAGGCGGCCGGCACAGGGCATGCCGGCTCATCAGCCGATCGATCGCCTCACCCAAAACAGCCGCCGAGTCTATCGCTGCGACAACGTGCGGTGGTCGATCCGGCCGCGGCCTTGCGGCAGCTGCAAACGCAACCGAGACGGACTCCACCCGACTATTTTTTGGCTGCGATTCTATCCGATGCCGCAGCGGGGCGACCGAGCTCGAAATACCTCGCCCAGCTCCTCGAGGGACTGGCAGCGTATCCGTCCGATCCCGGGCTGATGAATCTGGCGAGCGAGTATCTGCGATCGGAAGTCCCCGACGCGATGATGGAAAAAGTCGTGAGGTCTATCGCTGGAAAGCTGCGTTCACCGCTGTTCTACATGCTCACCGAAACGCTGTGGTTGCGATTGATCGAACAGTTGCCCTTTGACAAGTTTGCAGCATTGCTCGCTGCATGCGAACGTGATGTAAGGCAAATCGAGCCTTCCGTTCGTACCACGTTCTATCTGCGGTTACTGCGTTCAGCGATCTGGACGGCACCGCCGGCGTGGAGCGATCGAGTGATGGGGGAGATCGAGGTTGAGTCGGTGGGGTTACAGCTCAACGCGGAAGCGGAGCTCGAATTTCTCACGCGAATTCAGGCACTCTTGCGAGCCGACGCAGTTCACCCGTCGAGCGATCCGGTACGACGAAAACTTCTGGGCGTGATTCGGTTGTCGTGTCGCCGAGAGGACGCGGCATCCACCGCCACACTTTTGAAGGCACTCCATGAGATCGCCCGGGACTCGACGGGGCTGCAGCGGGCGTTCCCGATGGCGACGGCGCAAGCCGACGCCGGGTGGGCGATGCTGACCTATGCTCTCGTCGAACAGATGCAAATCTATCTCCACGAACCCGGTGAGGTTCCCGAAGAGCGGCTGGCCGTCCAGACCCAACGACTGGTTACCGATTTGGCGGTGCCTGCCCAGAAGGTCTATGCGCCGTTCGGTCGCGCCGAATCGAGGTATCAGTTTTGGCCATTGGTGGCGTGGATGGTCATCGGCACCCTTGTGGCGTTCGTGCCGCTCGTCATCGGCGTGTTCGTCACGATGGGCGGTGATGGCAGTGCGGGCGTTGTAGTGGTTTTCGGGGCGACTGCCATCGTGCTGGTGGCCCTCTACTGGAGTTTCCGTCGCTGGCTGTATCCGAGGCACTTGCGACCGAGGATGCAGAAAGCACAGCACGAGTGGACGACGCAGGCGTATTCGCAGTGGTGGCGAAGTCGATTGTTTCGCTATGCCGGATCAGCCGGCGAAGCGGTCCCGATGCTTTTGGCTCGCATCGGCGTTGTCACCCGGGCGCGAGGTGTCGCCGAAATTGGGAACGTGGTTGCCCACTTTGCACACCAAGACACCGGGTTATGCATCTATGCGATCTTGCAGACGCTGCTGCGGTAGCGGATCCCGTTGCATGAGGATCATTCGCAAGGTCCATTCCCGGCAACCAGAATTTTTAGCGGCAGCGAGACCATCGGACGCGTTGAATTCAAGGCGAGCTACGCTCGCCGGAGCGTGGGCTCCACGTTCTGGCGAATGCGGCGACTCGGTCGATTCATCCGCGGTCGCTTAGCCGCGTTCAAGTGCTAGCTCAATAAATGGAGTACTTGGTCGTGCAGTTTGCCGTTGCTGCCAACGCCGTCTCCGACACGGACGGACTCTTGGCCGTTCCAGGCGGAAAACCGCCCACCTGCTTCGATTAGGATCGGCAGGATCGCAGCGACGTCCCAGGCGTTGCAGATCGGATCGACCATCAGGTCAGCGCGTCCCGTCGCCACCATCAAATAGCCATAGCCATCGCCCCATGTGCGGCTAAGAAAACAGGCTTGTTCGAGTCGCGTGTACGCCGCAGCACTATCGCGTTGGGCGAATGAACCGATCTCGGTGGTGACGAAGACGGCATCGGCGAGCTGATCACAGGTGGACACGTGAGCGGGAGACCACGTGGCATGGTTGGGTTTCGTCAGGTCGGGCCCGGACAGATCGTTTGAGTAAAAGCATCCATGGCCGATTGCTGCGACCGCAGCTTGGCCGAGCGCGGGGATGAGAATCATCCCGCCGAGCGGTTTGCCGGCGTGTTCGAGCGCCAGGAGAGTCGAGTACAGAGGTACTCCACAGATGAACGATTTCGTGCCATCGATCGGGTCGACGGTCCAGCGATACTCGCTGCTGCCGGTTTGTTCGGCGAACTCTTCCCCAGCGATGGTGTCGTCGGGGAATTTTTCAGCGAGCAGTTCGCGGGTGAGTGTTTCGGCTTCGCGATCGGCGATCGTGACCGGCGAGTCATCGCCCTTGCGATCGACCGTCAGCGAACGGTTTTGGAAGTGCTCAAGGGTGCGATTGCCGGCCGCCAAGCCCACTTCGATCATGGCGGAAAGGCGTTCGTCGTGGTGCGGCTGCCAATCGGTGAGCAGTGTTTGGTGAGATCGCATGGCGGTCTTTCAAATAGGAGGAGTGTGAATGAGTCGCTACGCTTGCCAGAGCGCGGTTGAGTTTATGGCGTTTTCTGTCGGTGGAACTACCGTCTGGCGATGGGGGGGCTGCATTTCCTGGCTAGAACCGTCGTTCCTTCACGGGGGGATTTCCCATCGGCAGCCGACTGACGGCGAAGGCTGCGATGATGCCCGCGACGAAGCCGCCTGCATGGGCCCACCACGCCACGCCCGCGATGGGTTCACCGACCAGCGATCCCATGCCGCTGTAAAGTTGCACCAAGAACCAAAATCCTAAAAAGATCGGTGCGGGCACCACGATGGTCGTGAAAATCACAATCAGTGGCAAGAGTGTCAATACGCGTGCGTGCGGATACAGGAACGCGTAGGCACCCATGACGCCCGCGATCGCGCCGCTCGCGCCGAGCGTCGGGATGGGGCTATGCGGCTGGGTGATGTAATGCGACAAGCCGGCCATCACACCGGTGCCTAAGTACAATGCGGTAAACCCAATGTGCCCGAAACGATCCTCGACGTTGTCGCCGAAAATATACAGAAACCACATGTTGCCCAGGAAATGCATCCATCCTCCGTGCAGGAACATGCAGGTGATCAGGGTCAACCAAGGCGGCAGGGGGGAAGGGCCGATTTCATGTTGGATATGAACGATTTCGACACCGCTTGGCGTCCGCACGGTCCGTTGCTCGTCGATGACCGGAACGGCTGAGGGGTCGCTCAGCCGGAGCGGCACCATGGCGAACTTGGCCACAATCCCCTCACTCTGGTCCGACGACGTTTCTTGGGCGAAAAATGCGATCGCGCACAATGCGATCACGATATAGTTCACCCACGGTATCGATCGGCTGGGGATGTCGTCGCGAAGGGGGATCATGTGCGGTGGTTCTAGCGAATACAAAGTCGTGACGCTGTCTGACGGCCCGCGTCCACTGATCATCATCGCGATGAGTTGCTCTAATCTAACCGCTCACGCCGAGCCGAACGATTCCCCCTGGCACCCTTCTCGACAGCACCCCCTGACTCATGCCGACTTCTGAAACGTCATCCCCACATGATTGGGCAACCCGACTCGATCTAGAGCGTAGCGCCAGCGAGCTTTCCGAGGCTCTCCAGGACTTGGCGTTGCAAGAAAGCGTCGCGGGCGTGACGCAGCGGTGTCTCGAACTGCTTGGCCACGATGATTCGGAAGTTCGATTATGGGCCAGTGAGGTACTCGAGTCAGTGGTGCAACCTCAGCCAGGCGAAACCGCGTCGGTCGCCGCCTGGCTCGACCAGCTACTCCAACGACAAGTGGTGGCAGCGCAGGGCTCGACGACTGATCTAGACGCAGCGAAGTTGGCCGATCAGATGTACTGGGCCGCCACGATGATTGGGCGAATGGGGGCCGCTGCCGCTGCCGCGGATCCGACGCTGGCCCGGCTGGAGAAACTCAGTGACGATCCCCTGGCGGCCGCCTACCACGCGGCCGCGGCCCGGGCAGGTAGGGCCCGCAAGTCTCTCATTGCTTAGGTTGCAATGCCGACGAAGGGTGACCCGTGGATTCGCCTGCACACGATTGGGCATCGATCGATCGATTGCGGTGTGCTGCCCCTCCTCGCCGTCGCCACCAGGCGCGAATACCAAAATAGAGCCCCACGGCCAGCAGCGTGCCCAGCGCGTCGGCAACAAAATCCCTCACATCGGGGGTGCGGCCACGGACCAGTGCTTGAGTCGATTCGTCGACGACGGCGTACCCCAAACAGGTCAAGATGATCCAGCCAGCTCGTGGCCACGCATGCTTCGAATTCGTGCAGTAGCAGAGGAGTGTGGCCAGAAAGAAAAATGCCGTAAAATGTACCAGCTTATCGCTGACCCGAGACATTCCGCTGGGCATCGTTGGCATGTGGGTGCCCGTGAACATCGCACACCAATAGACCGCTAGGACTAAAAAGCCCAGCCGAAAACCAAACAGTCGAATTCCTGAAACCGATCGCATCAATCATGCTCTGTTGAAGAATGTGACTCGCCACGATTGTCTCTATCGTGCATTTGCCGCGCTGCTATCAACCCTATCCCATGAACAGGCCCAATTCCGTGATACGACTCTTTGAATCAGTTGCCATACCGACCGCAATCGCGACCGTTGCGGTAGCCTGCGCAGTCTCTGCGAATGTCGGTATCTGCCAAGAGGGGCGGCTCCGTTCGTCTGAAGCTGGCGTGGAAAACGTCCGTGAGGACGATACGAAGCGAGAATACACGCCGCTGCGTGGGTCCTGGGAAAAGATCGTCTTCGGGGGGGAAGGTGCCGTCTATTTCAGCAAAGCGGGCAAGGACGATGAGCTGGTCGAAATGTTTGCGGGTGACCCCCTGACGGGGATTCGCTGGACCGGCAAGTTCCCGAAAGAGAATTATGAACTGCGTCTGCAGGCACGCCGGGTCGAGGGGTTCGACTTTTTTGCCGCCGTGACCTTCCCGGTCGGTAAGGAGCATTGTTCATTCGTCCTCGGCGGTTGGGGCGGTGGTTTGGTCGGGATCAGCAGCATTGATGGCAACGACGCGTCCACCAATGAAACGACCAAGTACAAGGAATTTGAAACCAACCAGTGGTACACGATCCGTATCCGCGTCGATGACAAAGCCGTCCGCTGCTGGATCGATGAGGACGAGTACGCCAACGTCGCCCGCGGTGATGATGAACTGAGTATTCGCATCGAGATGGATCCGTGTCTACCGATGGGGATCGCCAACTACATCACCCACAGTGAACTGAAGGGCATTTCGCTGCGCCGGATCGGTCGGGCAGCCCAGCCAATCCAGAAAGCGACGATCACGCCCGCCGCAACGGGTCAGTCGCCTGCCAAGAGCGACAGCGTCCCCCAGGCGGAGGACGCTCAGTGAACGGCAGCGGGAACGGTCATCCCAGCGGGATGCTTGACCAGGATCTCATCGATTTTGACGTGCACTGGATGGGGCGAGCGATCGAACTCGCCCAGGCCGCCGCGATTGACGACGAGGTGCCCGTTGGCGCCGTGATCGTCCGCGGGGGGCGGATGATCGGGGGGGCGGCGAATCAACGCGAATCGTTGCATGACCCCACCGCTCACGCGGAAATGATTGCGATCACCCAAGCGGCGGCAGCCATCGAGGATTGGCGGCTCGAAGAGGCGACGTTGTACGTCACGCTCGAACCCTGCTTGATGTGTGCCGGGGCAATCCTACAGGCCCGCGTACCACGCGTGGTCTTCGGTGCCACCGATGCCAAAGCCGGCGCGGTAACCAGTTTGTATCAGGTGCTCGGCGATCCGCGTTTGAATCACCAGTGCCAAGTCACCGCAGGTGTGATGGCGGAACGCTGCGGCGGCATGCTTACCGAGTTCTTCGCGGCCAAGCGTGCACTGGGCAAGAAGTAGCTCGGGACCATTGTCCCGAGCGAGCAACCCGTCCACGAACGGGCCGTCGGTCCGCGGACGGGCCGTCGGTCCGCGGACGAGGCAATGGGGCTCCTCCTACTTCGTTTGCACGCGATCGACCTCGATCATGAGGTCAGCGACGATCCGGTTGGGATACTGCGTGAGTGTCGCATCGGCGCCGCGAAACCAACGCATGACCGGCGCTTCGTAGCTAGCCGGCGGATACGCTGGTGGGGCGTCGTTGCCTGGGCCCCATGCGGTGCTCTGCCAATGAGGTGCTGCAGCATCGTTCGAGTTCACTTGGAACTCGCCTCCCAGGACGCATTGCACGTCACCACCGAGAATTAAACGAGCCTGCTCGAGGGCTTGATCCGGTGCAACGCCGAGTTGCCTGCTGAGCGAACGAAGAAAATCAGCTTCCGCAGCGCTGCTCGTTGCTGCCCGACGGTAGAGAAATTCGTTGACCCAGCCCTCCAGTCGGCTGCCGTGGAGGTTGCCGACGTGAGCCCGTACCTGAGCGGAGTCATTGACCTCCATGGCGGCGAGTTGGGGAATGGTGCTCGTCAGCAACGCAGGGTCAAACGACAGAATACTGAATTCGCCTCCGGTGTAGCGATAAACACCGCCGAGCAAGCGGGTCATGTTGTGACCAACCGGTTGGCCTCGGCCGATCCCAAGGGGCAGGCGATCGAGCATGCCGGGAAGTGGCCACGCACCGAGGTAGCCGGGAAGGCTTTGCAGTGCCTGATAGCTACCGAGAATTCCATTGAACGCATCCGGTTGGGGCGGATTGGAGTCTTTGATGCCAGCGAAAATATGCGTGGGTGGGCCGAGCACGTCGGTGGCCACATGTGCCTGAACGGCGACGATGTCGTCAGGGGCAAAGCGAATTGAAACGGGCGTGGGTGGCCCCAGCTTTTGGGCCCAAGCCCCGTAGTTTTCGGGCTGCCACGGCGCGACTTCGACATGCACTCTCAATCGTTCTCGGCGCTGCGGATCTGCGTCACCGGCCGATCCCTCGCCAGTTTGGGGAGCCGTGATTAACTCACGTTTCACACCTAAAAAGATCGGATCGAGGCTGCGAAACTGCTGCGTGTAGGCCGCTGCGATCTCGTTGTACCATGCTGCCTCGGTCGCAGTCACTGTTTCGATCGGGGTGTCCGGGATCGGTAGGAAGGTACCGCGAGCCCCTCGTCGTGAGTCGAGCACTCGATCGCCGAGTGTGAACACGCCGCTCCCGTCCGGCCGTTCACCGAATCCAACCGGCAAGAAACCGGCGTCAACGAGCGGTTCGATCTCTCGGGCCGGCGGCGATGTCGGCGTTGCTTGATTGGCGGCCGCCAAGCGTGCCAAGTGCACCAATGCGATGTCGGCTTCCGACTGCATTCTTCGCCGCAATTCAATCAGGTACTGCGGCGCGAGCAGTCCTTGCAGCATCTCAGGTGAGAAGTATGCGAAGACCGTGTCGTCGATGCTGAGCGGATGAAGGGTGCGAGCGATGCGGAACGCCTCGGTCTTGCCGAGCGATTGACCGGTCTGTCCGACTTCGAGAAATCGCTCCGCGATCACTTTGCTATTCGTAACGCAGATGAACCCTTTGCTTTCAACCATGTAAGAGCGAACGACATTGTCGCTTGAACGCAGTAATGTGCCTCGCCCGTACTGCAGCTCCACGTCTTGCAATGTGATCGCATCGGACGTGTCCGCCAATGATTTCCGATCATTGTTGATGCTCGATCGCAACAGGTAGGCGTTCGTCGGTTGAAAGAGCACCCCCATCGCGGCGCCATCTTGCATGTAGAGATCGCGACCGATGACGGCTTGGTCGGCAATGATGGTGGGGCCGAGCATGCGTCCCATCGTGGTCGTCTGCAGACCGAGTTGCTGCGTCAGGCGAGCGGCACCGTCGTCGGACAATCCGCTCAGCGTGATCATCCGCGAGATATCGCCACCGTACTCGTCCGTCAGATCTTGATACCAAAGGTAGTTCTCAAATTTGCCGTAGCGGATGTAAAAGCACTCTGGCGGAACACGGTTGGCGATCGGTTCGATCTCAGGATCAGCCGCATCGAACGGTAGATCGTTCAGGGGAGGTGTTTGTTGCCAGGCGATCGGTGCTGGTAGCGGCACGGCGGCAACGTCGGCCGTCATCGGCAGATCGGGGGAATCGAGGTCGCGGCCCGCGGCAGCCGACGCAAAGACACGGTTGGAAACGCTGGCCGCGCCACTGATCCACTCCAGTGTCATTAAGAGCGGATCTCGCTGGGCCTCTTCGTTGATGTTGCCGTACCAGCCGGGCAGGGGCAATCCAAGTCGTCCCGAGAGCATGCCGACCAGGTAGGTTTGCACCCACGGTGGCGTATCGAGCGCTTCGATCTCTCGTTTGCTTTGGTCGGTGTAGTCGGACCACCATTCCGCTAGCAGTTGCTGTCGCATCTTGGGGTCGGAGGCCGGGCGAATTTCGAACGAGCCCACGATGCCGGCCCGGTCAGCGACTTGCACGGTAAACGGCTCGTTGCCTGAGAACAGGAACGTGATCCGGCGCGCAACCGTCTCGTTTTGAATCGCATCGCCACCGGCGACTTCGCGAATCAGATTGCTCACCCGGCCGAGTAAACGCCCTTGGCCGATTCGGGGCAGAGGACGCTCCGAAGGCAACTCGCTGGTATGCACTTGCACGTTTTCGGTGACGGCGAAAAACGCTCTTGCAGAGGCTCCCGTTAAACGCAGCGGCGGCGGCCCCGCACCGAGAATCGGGTTGCGCAGCGGGATTTCGATCGCGGCGACACCATACGGAACCCCTGCGGCGGCAACGACCAATCGCTGCTCAGGCAGCGGTAGGTCGCGTGCAGGCGGCTGGGCGGCCGCGTGATTTTGCAGCAAACCTATCCAGCAGACCAAGGCTGCGACGGTCATCGAGAAACGGTTCGACATCTGGATTCAGCTAAGTTGGGTGAGAGAATCAGCGATTTCCGCTGCAGCGACCGGTTTTCAGCCGGCTGCGTTTGAGGCATCCTACTGAGAATGCCTGAAAGATCGGGGACGGCCGCGTACGGCCCGCACTCCCCCTATTTCGCTCACATCCGTTTGAAAGTCAACCGTGGCTAGTCCTTCCCGCAGCGGTGTTTTCGCCGCCCAAACCGATCAACGACTCGAAGCGTATGCTGAAAGCATTACTTTTGATTCGCGGCTCTACCAACAGGACATTCGCGGCTCGATCGCGCATGCCGACATGCTTCGCACTGTCGGATTGATCAGTGACGCTGAATTCTCGCAGATTCGCGACGAATTGGAAAACATTCGCGGGCGGCTCGATCGCAAAGAATTGCCGCTGCGATTCGAACTCGAAGACATCCACATGCACGTCGAGCAGGCGTTAATCGACGCGACCGGTGACGTCGGTCGAAAGCTGCACACCGCTCGCAGTCGCAACGACCAGGTCAGCACCGACGTCCGGATGTGGATTCGCGAATCGCTCGACGCAGTCGATGCTCTGCTGCTCGATCTCCAGCGGGCGTTTCTGAGCCGCTGTGACGATGACTTTGACATTATTCTGCCCGCCTACACGCACCTGCAGCGTGCCCAGCCGGTGCTCGCGCCGCACTACTGGCTGGCCTACATGGAGAAATTCGAGCGAGATCGGGCACGATTGGCGGACTGCCGCCGCCGGGTCAACCAATGTCCGCTCGGCATCGCCGCCGTCGCTGGCACGACGCTGCCGATTGACCGCCAACAAACCGCCGAAGCGTTGGATTTCGAAGGCATCACGGCCAACAGCCTGGACACGAGTAGCGATCGTGACTTTGTTCTCGAGTCATCCTTCGTGCTGTCGATGATCGCCTCCCACCTGAGTGGCTGGGCCGAAGAATGGATTTTGTGGAGCACGGTCGAGTTCGATTTCATCGCCATCGGCCAAGAGTTCTGCACCGGCAGCAGCATCATGCCGCAAAAGGTGAACCCGGATACGCTCGAACTGACCCGCGGCAAGTCGGCCCGTGTGATGGGCAGTTTGCAGACCTTGATGCTGTTAGTGAAGAATCTGCCGCTAGCCTACAACCGTGACTTGCAAGAGGACAAACCGCCCCTGTTTGATTCCTTTGATACGACGCGTGCGATGCTGGAATTAGCGGTCCCCATCGTGGCTGGCGCGACGTTGAAACGCGAATCAATCGCAGCTCGGATCGAGAAAGGTTACCTCGACGCAACCACGTTGATGGAATGGATGATCCGCAAAGGCATGCCTCAGCGAACCGCCCACCACCTCGTCGGCGCGGTCGTTGGCGAGGCGATGAAGCGAGGCGTGCCGTTGGCCGAACTACCAATCGAAACGCTAAAAGAACTCAGCAGCGACATCGATGAGAGCGTTTATGAGGTGCTGGGAACTCAAAACGCGGTTGCCGCGTTCTGCAGCGAAGGCTCGACGGCACCCCACCGAGTCCGCGAGCAAATCGCCGTCTGGAAGCATCGGCTCGGGTAGTTTCGAAGGTGCTGGGTTGGTGAGACGCTGCTCAGCAACCGCAACGCGGTGACACGCGATAGCCCCGGACGCGAGTCCGGGGCTGTTACATGGCGTGACTTCGTCACTAAGAGGAACCGCGAAGCGGTGGCATGCGATAGCCCCGGACGTCCGTCCGGGGACGCTATGTGCAACCAGTTCCTATCAACGAATGGATGCGCAGAGCTTAAACCCGTCCCACGACGACGCAGGCGTTGTGGCCGCCGAAGCCGAAGCTGTTGCTCATCGCGATATCGACCTTTTGGTCGCGGGCATGCAACGGCACGTAGTCCAGGTCGCAGGCAGGATCGGGTGATTCCAGGTTAATCGTGGGTGCAATCGTCTTCGTTTCGATTGTTTTGCACAAAATCACAGCTTCGATGCCACCACTGGCGCCGAGCGAGTGTCCCAGGGCGCCCTTCGTGCTGCTGATGGCGACCTTGCCGGCATGATCGCCCAAAACGGCCTTGATCGCGCGGGTTTCGGCTTTATCGCCCAGCGGCGTGCTCGTTCCGTGCGCGTTGATGTAATCGATCTGGTCAACATTGCGACCGGAATCAAGGATTGCCAATCTCATCGCCTCGGAAGCACCGGAGCCTTCGGGGTCGGGCGCGGTGATATGGCCAGCGTCGCTGGTCGTTCCATAGCCGAGGACCTCGGCATAGATCTTCGCGCCGCGTGCTTTCGCCTGTTCGTATTCTTCAAAGATCAGCAGTCCGGCACCTTCCGCGAGCACGAAACCGTCGCGATCGGCATCAAAGGGGCGGCTGGCACGCTCGGGCTCGTCGTTGCGAGTCGAGAGTGCTTTCATGTTCTGGAACGCGGCCAGGCCCATGCGAGTGATTGCAGCCTCGCAGCCGCCTGTGATCATGGTGTCTGTTTCGCCGCTACGGATACTGCGGAGAGCGTCGCCCATCGCATTGGTTGCGCTCGCGCAAGCCGTGGCGACAGCGTAGTTGGGGCCTTTCAGGCCGTACCGGATCGAGATGTTACCGCCCGCAGCGTTGAGCATCATCTTCGGAACGGTGAAGGGGCTAACTCGATCGGGGCCCTTGTTGAGCATCCGTTCGATTTGGTCTTCAATCTCATTCAGGCCACCGATACCCGAGCCCAGAATGACTCCGCTACGCGAGGGGTCCAGCTTCGTGAAGTCAATGCCGCTATCGGCGACAGCCTGAGCGCCCGCGTGCACGGCAAACTGGGTGAAACGATCGAGTCGTTTAACCTCTTTCGCCGCGACGTACTCGGACGTATCAAAATTGGGGATATCGCCGCCGAAGTGAACCTTGTAGCGGCTGGTGTCCATGATCGATAGAGCGTGGATACCGCTGTCGCCGGCGGTGAGCCGTTTCCAGAAGGAATCCACGTCCTGGGCCAGTGATGTGACCACCCCCACCCCGGTAATCACGACACGGCGCGGAATCCCATTATTGGGAACAAATCGAAAGGGTTCCGTTGAAACCGTCATGAGAGAGCCGAGTTGTCGATCGCTAATTTGTCAACCAACCACCCAAAGTGACTGAGGCGTCACGGGTGGTTGATGTTTGGTAAGAATGAAAAGAGGGCTGAGGGCGGTAAACGCCTCAGGCGTCCTCGCCTTTTTCCTTCTCGATGAAATCGACTGCTTCGCCGACCTTTTGGATTTTTTCAGCCGAATCGTCGGGGATGCTGATGTCAAATTCTTCTTCGAGCTCCATCACCAATTCGACAGTGTCGAGTGAATCGGCACCGAGATCGTTGACGAACGATGTTTCGCGTGTGATTTTATCTTTGTCGACACCGAGTTGTTCGGACACAATGTCGATAACGCGTTCTTCAATAGACGCCACGGGCGTAACTCCAAATTTGGATGGGATGGGGGGGAAAGGTGATTGGAAACGCCAGAATGAAAATGGCTTGATCGCCTGCCGTCGAGGCCGGGTTGCCCAGTCCTGAGCAGCCCATAAAACGAGCACCGCCGCGATTTTTTTCTCACGGGGCCGTGAAGATAGGGGAAACGGTTAAAACCCGTCAATATCCCGTTGGTTTTTGATTTGCGAACCCGACGCTTTAGCCGATCATGCCGCCATCGACGACGATGGTTTGGCCCGAGATGTAGCTGGCGTCTTTGCAGGCGAGAAACAGCACCGCGGCGGCCACGTCTTCGGGCGTACCGACGCGTTTGGCAGGAATGCGTTTTTTGACTTCTTCCATCACCACGTCGCCGAGTTCCGCTGTCATCTCGCTGGCGATGAATCCAGGCGCGATGGCGTTAACGGTCACGCCGCGAGCGATGAGTTCTTTGCTCATCGTGCGTGTCATGCCGATCATGCCCGCCTTGCTGGCCGAGTAGTTCGCTTGGCCGGGATTCCCGATCAGTCCCGAGATGCTGGCCATGTTGATGATGCGTCCGTATTTTTTCCGGCGCATCACGCCCGCCGCAGCGCGGCAGCAGACGAAGCAGCTCGTCAGGTTGGTCGCGATCACGGTGTCCCATTCCTCGTCGGACATGCCGCGCATCAGTTTATCACGGGTGATTCCAGCGTTGTTGACGAGGATATCGAGGCGTCCGTGGGTTTTGTTGGTTTGCTCGATCGCTGCGGCTGCCGCGACGCGGTCGGTAACGTCGCAGGGGAGCGCTTCGCCCTTGCCGCCTGCAGCTTCAATCTCAGCAATGGTGTCGGCTAGCTTCGCCGCGTTGCGAGCGACGCACACCACGAAGGCGCCGTTTTGGGCTAAGGCCACTGCAACGGCTCGGCCCAGGCCCTGGCTGGCGCCCGTGACGATGGCGACTTGGTCTTTAAGGTCAACCGACAGAGATAGATTCATGAGAGGAAAAGGGTTCAGGTTTCAGGGTTCAGAGTTCAGAAATCAGGGTTGGTCGCCGAAGCCATCGGTGGGCGTTTTGCGGGCGATGCGTTTGATCGTACCGCGTAAAACACGGCCCGTACCGGCTTCGAGAAAGCCGTCGATCCCGTCTGCAAGCATGCGTGAAATCGACGCTTCCCACAACACTGGATTGACGACTTGCTTGGCAAGTAGTTCGCGGATCTCCGCGGGATCGCTGTGCGGTGCCGCGTCGACGTTGCTGTACACAGGAATTCGTGTCGGGCGAATTTCCACGCTCGCCAGTGCCGCGGTGAGCTTGGCGACCGCGTCTTGCATCAGCGGTGTGTGAAACGCGCCGGCGACGCTGAGCGGGATCACCTTCATGGCGCCCGCGGCCAAAGCCAGTGGTTCCAATCGGCCGAGCGCCGACAGGTGGCCGGAAACCGCGATATTGCCCGGGCATAGTAGGTTGGCGGGCTGGAGGATCTCACCGTCCTGGCGGCATTCTTCGCATACCGCGTCGAGTTGATCGAGTTTCAGTCCCAGAACGCTCGACATGCCCGACTCGACTGCGTCGGCGCAGGCTTGCATGGCCTCTCCACGCTGTTGGACCAATTTCAGGCCATCCTCGAAACTCAGTCCACCGGCGAAGCAAACCGCCGTGTACTCTCCCAGGCTCAGCCCTGCGGTGGCCTTGATCGCACCAGCGACGTCACTGTGTAGCTGTGCAAATACCTGTGCCGCTGCCATTCCGGCAACGAACAGAGCGGGCTGGCTGTAGACGGTTTCGTTGAGTTTTTCCGCCGGGCCGTCGGCGCAGAGTTGTTTCAAATCATAGCCGAGAACACCGCTAGCCTGTTCAAATAGATCGTTGGCGAGCGGGTGGTTCTCACACAGCCACACGCCCATGCCGGGCGTCTGGGCTCCTTGGCCGGGAAATAAAATTCCCGGGTTGGAAACATCGAGGGACAATTCAGGACTCTTCGTGCTGAACGACTGTACGACCTTGGTAATAACCGCACTTGGGGCAGATATGATGGGTCGGGACGGCCGAGCTGCACTGAGGGCAGTATCCGATCGATCGTTTTTTCAATGCGTCGTGGCTACGGCGTTTGCCGGTACGGCTATTGGAGTGTTTTCGTTTGGGGACGGCCATGGCAGGGGTCCGAGTGGGAGACGGGTAGGAGTATAAATTGCCAGCGGGTTAATCGCGCAAGCCGCGAAGGATAAACATATACAGCCAGTTTCGTCAACATCTGGCAGCGTATTTGCTCTCTTCCCAAAAAAAAATCAATTTCCTGGCGATCCTTCCACTTGAGCAAAACGGCAATCGGCTGCTATAGTTCGCGATTCGCAATGGCGGGCGAGGCGTGCAAATGCGCTTTTCCGTCTGCGTGCAAGCCAAGCGGATCGGCTCCGCGATGCCCTCAGTGGGTTTCCATTACGTGCGGTCTCCGTACGAAAAATCAAATTAATATCACGCAGTTGCTTCCGGAGTTTTTGCCATGCCCCGCTTGATGGGCGTTGACATCCCCAACGACAAACAGATCCAGTATTCCCTGACATACCTCTATGGGCTCGGCTTGTTCCGTGCTCGTGAGGTCTGCCAAAAACTCGGCATCGACCCAGTCACTCCGGCGAGTGAAATTAGCGACGAAGAAGTCGGTCAGATCGCAGCATTGCTCGAGCGAGACTACTTGGTCGAAGGACCACTTCGTCGCCAAGTTACCCAAAATATCAGCCGTCTGCGTGAGGTGAAATCCTATCGCGGCATCCGGCACCGAGTGGGGCTGCCCGTCCGTGGCCAGCGCACCAAAACCAACGCCCGTACCCGTAAAGGCCCTCGTAAGACGGTCGCCGGTAAGAAGGGCGTCAAGGACTTGCGATAGTTTTGCTCGCGATTCCCTCTCCTATTTCACTTTCACTTATGTTTGTTTGAGACCCACCGGTGGCAAAGACCAACAAGAAGAAACGCGTTCGCCGCAACGTCAGCAATGGCGTTGCCCACATTCACGCGACGTTCAATAACACGACGGTAACCATTACCGACTCCAAGGGCGACACATTGTGCTGGGCCAGTGCGGGAACGAGTGGCTTCAAGGGCAGTCGCAAGAGCACCCCGTTCGCGGGGCAATGTGCTGCACAACAGGCTGCGGAGAAGGCGACCAAGTTCGGGATGCGAGACGTCGAAGTCCGGGTCAAGGGACCTGGTTCGGGGCGTGAAAGCGCGATCACTTCGCTGCAGGCAGCTGGATTGAACGTCAAGTTGATCGAAGAAGTGACTCCGATTCCACATAACGGATGTCGCCCACGTAAAAAGCGACGCGTCTAGCGAGTTCGCGGCTCGTGCCGCTTTATTCAGTCTCCTAAACCGCTCAGTCGCTCTGGTCTCTCCGTGAGGGGTGGCCACGCTCCTTATTCGCAACCTCAATACGCCGAAAGCACCTCTCAGATGTCGATGCATATCCGATGGCGTGGCATGGAATTGCCCAGTACGCTCGAAGTCGATCGAAACACGCTGACTCAGACCTATGGCAAGTTCTCTGCCGAACCGTTCGAACGAGGATTCGGTGCGAGTATTGGTAACAGTATGCGACGCGTGCTGCTGAGTAGCCTCGTTGGTAGCGCCGTAACGCAGATCAAAATTCGCGGTGCTCAGCATGAGTTCACCTCGATTCCAGGTGTGCTCGAAGACGTTACCGACATTGTTCTGAATATCAAGTCGCTCATCGTTCGCAACAGCAGTGACGCGACTCGCGTGATTACTGTCGAAAGCAACTCGGCGGGCGTGATCACCGGCGGCGACATCGAGACCGATGCCGACGTCGAAGTGATCAACAAGGACCATGTGATCGCGACGCTGACCGACGACAAGCCTTTCATGATGGAAATGGTTGTCGAGAGCGGTCGTGGCTATGTTCCCAGCACCGAGCACAGCAGTGTCGATCATGAGATCGGCATCATTCCAATCGACGCAGTCTTCAGTCCCATCACGCGAGTGCGGTACGAGGTCGAAGCGACCCGAGTGGGCCAGAAGACGAACTATGATCGGCTCAATCTGGAAATTTGGACCGATGGTACGATCAACCCAGAGATGGCGTTGACCGAAGCGGCCAAGATTTTCCGGAAACACCTCAACCCGTTTGTGCAGTATCGCGAACTTGGCCCCAGTATTTTCTCTGCGGCACGCGGCGGCGCTGGTTCACCGGAAGCTCAGTTGGAGACGAAGCTGAACATGACGTTGGCTGACCTGCGACTGTCGGTGCGAGCCAATAATTGCCTCGAGAGCGAAAACATCATGACCGTTCGCGATCTGGTGCAACGCAACGAAGACGGGTTGTTGGAGGTTCGCAATTTCGGCGACACCACACTCAACGAAGTTCGCGAGAAACTTTCGCAGTACGGTCTGCACCTAGGCATGCGAGTGCCCAACCAGCCGCTCTTTTAATCTATTTCGGTTGATTCAAACTCAACCAATGGACCTGCTCGCACGGGCGAGCCGACTCCCTTCACTGATCCAGTTCACACATTTAGCTCAGTAGACATCCGTTATGCGTCACCGTCGCAAAGGCCGTGTTCTCGGTCGCTCCCCATCGCACCGTAAAGCGTTGTTCAAAAATCTCACCGCCGCCTTGTTTTTGACTGAGCGTGATGCCAGCCTCGATGACAATGCACCCAAGGTGAAGGGGCGAATCATCACAACTCTGCAGAAGGCGAAAGAAGTTCGCCCGAACGTTGAGAAGTGCATCACGTTGGCCAAAAAGGCCCTCATCGCCAAGGAAAACGCGGAGCAGTTCGCGACCAAGGCTGAGCGTGGGAGCGACGAATACAAGAAATGGCGTAAGAGCGAACAGTGGCAGCAGTGGGCGAATGCTCGGGCTCCCTACGTGAATGCTCAACGACGTGTCTTGCAGTTGGTCGGTGACCGCGAAGCCGTTGCGATCCTGTTCGATACCATTGCTGAGCGATTTGTTGATCGTCCCGGTGGCTACACGCGGATCATGCGTCTGGCGACGCCAAGACTGGGCGACGGCGGCACACGCGCCGTTTTCGAACTGGTCGGCGGATCAAACGACAAGGTGAAACGCATGTCCTCCAAGCCGGCTTTCGAAGCCGCGCCTGAGGATGAAGCTCCCGCCGAAGCCGCTGTTAGCGAAGAAGCCGCAGCGAACTAAGGCGAAGGCGAGCCTGCTAGGTTCGCTAGAATCCAATATGCATCAAACGCCCTGATTCGTCAGGGCGTTTTTTTTGTATTGACCGCTGGGGTCTCGGCGCCGCTGGCGCTGGTCCTGCACGGCATCGGTGCGTCGGTAGCCGGTTCACGACAGTTCGGCGCGGCCGGCGCGTGTTGAAGCAGGTGGTCTGTGCAGGGGCCCCGCCAGAATCCCGGCTGTAAATCGTTCGATGGTTTCGCGTGCGTTTGTTAGACTCAGTGGCTTTCGCGTCTGAATTTTTTGAGTTCTGCCGCAGCCGTCTTTGATTTCCAATCGCGACGATCGAAACTCATGACAAGCTTCCCCGAAACAAACTTAGGGCATCCCTGGCGATCGTTTTGGTGGACACTGGCAATTATCTTGCTGATGTTTGCCGATATGGCGGCTCCTACGCGCTGGGGGCTATGCGTTCTTCATCTCGTGCTGCTGCCGCTGGCGTGGCGATTCCTGCATCGCCGCGTGATCACGAGAACGACGGTGATTCAGGCTGCTGCGGTCGCTTTGGCGGGGCTCTGGCACGCGTTTTATGGGCCGGCGATCATCGTTCTGCTGCCTAGCACGCATTGGCTAGCGGAGACCATTATCGAGAAGGTTCATCAGCGAGACTCTCTCTACTTTGATCCCGTCCGGCTCTGGACATTTCTCGCGCTGATGACCGCGGGTTATTTCCATGTCGTCCTGCGTGGCCGGTTGAGGCTGCGGCTGAAACACCAGCAGATTTTGCAGCAAGGGGTGCGGCGGCGTTCGCAAGAGGTTGCTCGCGTCAACCATGCCCTCCGTGAGGAAGTTGCTCGGCGGCAGGCGACCCAGCATCGGCTCGATCAAAGCGAGACAACGTTTCAGTCGATCATGGATCGGATGCATCTGCAGGTGGCTCGCAAGAACGCCGCGGGCGTATTCACCTACGCGAACGATCCGTTCTGTGCCGAACTGGGGCTGCTGCCGATCGATGTGATCGGTAGCACCGATGCCGATCTATATGCTCCGGAACTGGCAGAGCGATACCGGGCAGATGATTTGAGTGTGATGGAGACGGGCCGTTATGTGGACCGTGTCGCGGAGCATCCCGGGGCGGACGGCCGTCCGGGGTTTGTCCAGGTATTCAAAGCCCCTGAGTATGACCAGAGCGGTCAATGCGTCGGCATTCAGGCTATTTTTTGGGATGTCACCGAAAAACATCGGGGCGCGATGGCGTTGCAGAATAGCGAGGCACGCAAGCGTGCGTTGTTTGAAGCCGCCGCCGATGCGGTGTTGTTGGTCGATGATCGCAATGTGATCATGGAAGCCAACCCGGCCGCGATGCAGCTCCTCCAGGCCGGTGGCGGCCGCTTGGTTGGTCGCCCGCTCGGTGACCTGATTATGCCTGTGGCCATCAACGAGCAGCCCCAGTTTACCACCGCGACTTTCCGCGAGGAGACCGCGACATGGGGAACACTGCCCTTTGCCGAGCGGCATCAACTTCGCTTGCGTCGCGGCGATGGGGTCGCCTTTGATAGCGAAGTCTCGATTCACGCCATTCCATTGGGCGAACGTGATGGTCGCGCCGTCATTATTCGCGACGTGACGCTGCAGCAACAGGCTTTCGACGCAATGCGTGAGGCCAAAGCGGTTGCTGAGCAAGCCAACCGCACGAAGACCCAGTTCATGGCGGGGATCTCGCACGAACTCCGCACGCCGCTGGGCGGGATCCGAGGCCTCGCAGAATTGCTCGCCGCGCAATCTCTCTCGGCACTCGTCCGCAGGTATGTCAACCTGATATCGCAGAATACCGAGTTGTTGCATGATGCGATCGAAGACATTCTCGATTTTTCAGCGATTGAAGCTGGGCGGGTCGCGATTGACCCACACCTGATCGATCTGCATGAAACCGTTGGGGATGCGTTCGGATGCCTGGCCGTTCGTGTGGCCGATAAACCGGTTCGATTGAATCTGTCGATTGACCCGGAGTTGCCCCGCCATGTCGTTGGTGACGCCAAGCGAATTCGCCAGATCATCGTTAACCTCGTTGGTAATGCGATCAAGTTCACGCCTTCTGGCTTGGTGAGCCTGCGTTTGGCGACGGCCGAGCCAATTGCGACGGAGCATGAACCAGCCAGCAGTAGCCAGCGAGGCAGGAGGTACGCTTTTGAGTTGGTGATCCAGGACACAGGGATCGGCATCGCCCCCGAGAATCAATCGCGAATTTTCGATGCCTTCGAACAGGCTGACCGGGGGACGAACAAGCGTTATGGAGGTACGGGGCTGGGGCTCGCTATTGCCCGCGGCTTGGCCGAACGCATGGGTGGCGGAATCGAGCTGAATAGCAGCGCCGGGGTGGGCAGTATTTTTCGAGTCCGGTTGCAGTTGAAGCTCGCCGGCCCGTCCGAAAGCGGGGCGGATTCATTGTCGGCCGAGCCTGCCCGCTCGAATCGAGGGATTGTCGTCATTTCAGTGGATAACGAACCAATCGAGGCGGCGCTCGCTGAGACGCTCAATTTCGATGGGTGGACGGTTTGCCGGCCGGATCAGCTCGCTGCTCGAGTGTCCGAGTCGTCCATTGGAGATCACGCGGTTTCGCGTCGCGACGCCCAGCCGATCTATTGGATTCTTGTCAATCGAACCGCCGATGCGGCGTGGAGGACGCGGGCGCGTAAGGCGACTGATCGTGTTTTGTGGCTCACTCACACCGGTGAGCCAACTCCTCGCCGGGCCAGGACGGACGACACGATCATCATTGAGCCGGTTCATCCCGATGAGCTCAGGCGATGGCTCCGCGGCGAAGCGCTGCGTCAGTCAGGTCGGGGGGGCGCCGTTGCTGCCGTGCCTGCACCCGACATTGACGCGACGATTGCGTCCGTTGTCGAGGCAGATCGCGATACCAGGCCTGATCGGTATCATCTGTTGCTCGTCGATGACAGCCCCACGAATCGCTTGGTCATCCATGATCAGCTTGTTTCGGTCGGTCATCGCGTGACGACCGCAGACGGAGGGGGCGCTGCGTTGGCGCATTTTCGGCGCGAATCATTCGACTGCATCCTGATGGATTTGCAGATGCCTGGCATGGATGGGACCGAGGTGGCCGCCAAACTGGCGTCGCTCGCCGAGCAACTGCACCGCCCGCTGCCACCCATGATCGCATTGACAGCTCACGTTACCGACCGACACCGCGAAATGTGTCGTGATGCTGGCATGGTCGGATATGTCACGAAACCCATCCACCTGGAACCGCTGGTGGCGGAGGTGGAGCATGCCGTGCAGGGGCGGGTGCAGGAGTCAGGCACGGTCGCCGGGGCGCCCGCAGCTGATTCTGGGAGTGAAGGCGTTGACGGCTGGTGGGCGAGATTGGCGGAGTACTGCGGCGACGATGCCTCGACGATGGCATCGGTCTGTGAAGGCATCGCCGAAGAGATCCCTGACCTGATCGATCGTCTGGATCGTGCGGCAGCGAATGGTAACGTCAAGGCATTTAAAACGGCCGCCCATACGCTGAAATCGTGTCTGCGATACGTGGCCCCGCCCGGTCACAATCGCCTCGCCTCAGAGTTGGAGCGGCACAGCGGCGAGCCCCAATGGTTCGAGCGACTGCATCGAGATCTGACGTCCGGCGATCGAGTCGCAGGGGAGGCGACGGGGGCTGAGTTCAGGGAGTTGCGGCGCGTCCAGGAAATTGCCGCCGCCTGGATTGCTCGCGTTCAATCGCCACCGACCAAGGACCAAGAGCCTGCATCTCCCGCCGGTGTGCCGCCCGTTTTTTGACCGCTTGCGTCTTAGCGGACTGGCTCCGTAAATTTCCCGCTTTTGGCAAAGAACTCGGCGGGGTTGTCGTGCACCACGCGCCGGATCAAGGCTTCGTCGTAGCCGCGTCGCCGCATTTGGAAAATCAAATCTGGAATCGCGGTAGGTTTGCTGATGCCCCAATCGCCTGCCGAATTGGCCAGTAAGCGCTCGCCCCCAAATCGCTCGATCATGTCGGCAGCCCGGTCGGGGGTGCATTTCGTAACCGGGTAGAGCGTCATCCCCGCCCAGAAACCTCGATCGAGTACCTCGCCGATCGTATGCTCTTCGACGTGGTCGACCAGCACGCGATCGGGATTGATTCGCGAGTCATCGCACAGCATGTCCAGGATCATCCGCGTGCCCTGGTACTTGTCCTCCAGGTGCGGTGTGTGGATCAGGATCAGTTGGTCATGCTCGACCGCCAGATCAAGATGCTCGAGGAAAATCGTCGCTTCGTTCTTCGTGTTTTTGTTGAGTCCGATTTCGCCGATGCCCAGCACTCCGGGCCGATCGAGGAACTCGGGGATCATGGCGATCACTTCGCGCGATAGCGATACGTTCTCGGCTTCTTTCGCGTTGATGCACAGCCAGCAGTAATGCTCGATCCCAAACTGTGCCGCCCGGCGTGGCTCGACGGTTGTGAGTTGCTCAAAGTAGTCACGAAATCCGTCTGCGCTACCACGATCGAACCCAGCCCAAAAGGCGGGCTCGCTTAGCGCCACGCAGCCCATCCGGGCGAGTGACTCGTAGTCGTCCGTCGTGCGGCTGACCATGTGAATGTGTGGGTCGATGAAATCCATCGCTTCAGCTTTCTCGTATGTCGGATGGGGACGCGTGCTCGGTCTGGAGCCCAAATTTCGATCGCCACTGAGGATCAAACGGGCGCGAGAACAATTGCTGGATCAACTCGGCACGTGTGGGCGAATCGAGCAGGAGGATTTGGATCGCCTCATCAATCTGCTCACGGCGGGCTGCCGAATCGCCCGTTAACGCTGGCTTGGACACCCCCGCTCGGTCAATGCGGTCCAACACCGCAGCGATTTCGAGGAGTTTGGCACGCATCCCCAGGTAGCCGTCCTCGAGAACGGTCTGAGCCGTATGAGATTTCATTTTTTTAACCTTCGGCGGGTTCGATCGTCGCGGACATGCTTCCTTTACATCGCGCCGATGCATCGTCGCGACCGAATGCATGAATCTGGTCTCGCTTCAGTTCGGCGAGTTCGAGCGTCGTCGTCATGCAGATCGCGCGGCCACTCGCATCGACTTCTTTGGCCAGTTGATAGCCCTTTTCTCGCGGCATTCGAAACAACTGGCCCATCATCTTGATCACGTAGTCAAACGTGTGATCCGTGTCGTCCCACAGGATCACATGATACGGCGGCTGGCGTTTCGGCTTGCTGCGAGAATTTTTTTTCGTTTTTGGTTCGGCGACAGCAACAGTGACGACTTCTTCAAACCTGTTTTCTTTGTCAGACATGATTTCTTCGTTCTCCTTAATCACGATTGTACCGCAAAAAGGTTATTGTAGTGGTGAAACGATTTCACCTGTTAGGCCTGATGCACCGATTTTTCCAAAGCTTGCGCAATCCCGGCACTCACGAATTGCCCAACCCGCACGGTCTCGCCACACCTTCCGAAGAACCTCCCCATGACCACTCCGACCCCGCTGTTACCCGCCGACTTCCTCGATTATCTGACCGAGAACGCCGATCGCTTTGAACGAGAATTGATGGATTGGCTGCGTATCGCGAGTGTCAGTAGCGATTCGTCCGCAAAGAAAAATGTTCACGCGGCGGCGGAATGGGTCAAGGAAAAATTCGCCGATGCGGGGCTGGTAACGGAATCGATCGCGACGGACGGATTCCCGCTGATTTACGCCGAAACACCTTTACCGGCGGCCAGCGACGGAAAAAAAACGCCGGTTGCCTTGGTTTATGGACACTATGATGTCCAGCCCCCCGAGCCGCTCGAACTGTGGGACAGTCCTCCCTTCGAGCCGGTCATTCGTGATGGCAAAATGTTTGCCCGCGGTGCCACCGACGATAAGGGCCAAGTCCTCACCCATGTGCTGGCGGTGACACAGTGGCTGGCCAGCGGTCACTCACTGCCCATTCAGATTAAATTCTTGATCGAAGGCGAAGAGGAAGTCGGCAGCGGCAATTTGGAAACACATCTGCCGCAGCTCGCTGAGAAGCTGGCATGCGATGTGGTCGTCGTCAGCGACAGCAGTCAATACGCACCCGACCGCCCCGCGATCACGTGCGGGTTACGCGGGATCGCCACCTATGAATTGTTCGTCGATGGTCCCAGCCACGATTTGCATAGCGGGTCCTTTGGCGGCGCGGTGATGAACCCGGCAATGGCATTGTGTCACCTGCTCTCGAGCATGCTCGATGATGACGGCACGATTGCAATCGAAGGGTTCTACGATGATGTCCTGCCCATCCCCGATATCGAACGCGAATCATGGAAACAGCTCGGTAGCGATGACGTGGAGTTTGCTCGCAGCGTCGGCGCCAATGCGTTGGCCGGCGAACCAGGATATACGACGGACGAACGGCGCTGGGGACGCCCCTCTCTCGACATCAACGGACTGACGTCGGGGCACCAGGGTGAAGGTGTCAAGACCGTGCTGCCGGCCAAAGCGTCGGCCAAATTCAGTTGCCGCTTGGTTCCAGGGCAACAGCCCGAACGCATCACACGGTTGATCGACGAGCATTTAACTCGGCACTGCCCGACGGGCGTCCGGATCGAACTCAAGCCCGATCATGGTGCCGCCGCAATGCTGGCCGATGCGACGAGCCCGTTTGCAACGGCGGCCGCCGGTGCGGTGGAATCCGCGTTTGGTGTGCCACCCGTCATGATTCGCGAAGGTGGTTCGATTCCGATTCTGGCCCGATTCCAAGAGGTGCTCGGGTGCGACGTCTTGTTGCTCGGGTGGGGGCAGAATGACGATGCTGCTCACAGCCCGAATGAGAAATTCTCAGTCTCGGATTTCCATCGCGGCATTCACGCATCCGCAGCACTCTGGCAAGCGATTGGCAAGATCTGAGTCTGTCTACCCGATACCCACACCCATCGTCATCCCCCAGAAATTTCAAGCCCTATCTTCCTGAGGCCTTTCGCATGAATTGTTCCGTCCACCGTATCGCCAGCATTCTCGCATGTGGTTGTGTCGCGTTGGTTGCATCGGCATCCCTGGTTGCTGAGGAGGCTACGAACCGCGGCAAAGAACTCCCGCCGCCGAATATTTTGTGGCTAACGAGCGAGGACAATGGTCCCCAACTCGGTTGCTATGGTGATATCTACGCCGACACACCTCACATCGATGAGCTGGCCACGCGGTCGCTGCGATACCGCATGTGCTGGTCCAATGCGCCCGTTTGTGCCGCAGCCCGAACGACCATCATCTCGGGGATGTACGCGACAAGTCTCGGTGGCGAAAACATGCGGAGCAGCGTGACGCTGCCCAAAGGCATGAAGCTCTACCCGCAGGTACTGCGTGAAGCCGGATACTACTGCACCAATAACTCCAAGACGGACTACAACTTCACCCAGCCTGATATCGCTGCGGGATGGCACGAGAGCGGTGGCAAGGCGCACTGGAAGAATCGCCCCGACAAATCAACGCCATTTTTTAGCGTTTTCAACTACACGATCTCGCACGAGAGCAAGATTCGCAATCAACCGCACACCCTGGTGCATGACCCCGCTAAGGCTCCCGTGCCGTCGTACCATCCCGATACACCGGAGGTTCGTCGGGACTGGGCCCAGTACTACGATCGCTTGACGGAAATGGATGCGATGGTTGGCCGTGCCCTCGATGAGCTGGAGAAAGCGGGGCTGGCCGATTCGACAATCGTCTTCTATTACGGCGATCACGGTGGCGGCATGCCACGCAGCAAGCGATGGCCGTTCAATTCCGGGTTGCAAGTGCCGTTGGTCGTCCATGTGCCCGACGCGTATCGTGACCTCGCCCCGGCGGATTACGCGCCGGGGGGCGTTACCGATCGGCTGGTTAGTTTTGTCGATCTGGCGCCAACGGCGATTAGCCTGGCGGCCGCCAAGGTACCTGCCAACATGCAGGGCGTGCCGTTCATGGGCAAGCATGACGGCGCTTCCAAGAAACACCTGTTCGGCTTCCGTGGGCGGATGGACGAACGCATTGAAATGGTCCGCAGTTGCACCGATGGACGATTTGTCTATCTGCGACACTTCTATCCGGATCGGCCTTACTTGAAGCACGTCGATTACATGTTCCAGACGCCAACGACGCGAATTTGGAAGGAAATGTTTGATGCGGGGAAGCTGAACGATGTGCAGTCGCAAGCCTGGAGAGTTAAGCCCGTCGAAGATTTGTTTGACTTGCAGTCCGATCCAGACGAAGTCAACAACCTTGCCGGTTCGCCGGAGCACCAGGAGAAGCTCGCTGAGCTCCGCGAGGCCACGCGCCAGTGGATGGGGTCGACTCGCGATTTAGGCTTGCTGACCGAAGCCGAGATGCATCGCCGCACGAAGAACATTGCCCCCCGCACCTACGCGCTTTCAGGTCGGTTCGATGTGGATGGATTGTTGTCTGCGGCTTGGGCCGCGAGCGACGCATGGCGAATGTGCGACGACGGCGTGATTACTGACATGGCAGGGCTGTGCGAGAGCACCGATAGCGGTGTGCGATACTGGGGCACACGCGGCTTGGCGCTTGGGCTCGAGGCGCACCGTGACACCTTGTCTGAGGCGTCGGCGACTGCCGCGACGCAAGCACTTGCCGATCTGCTCGACGATCGCAATCCCAGCGTCCGTTTGGCTGCCGCCGACGGATTGATCCAAGTGGACGACGAGCAGCTGCAACGTGCTGCTGCCCAGGAACTGATGCGGTTGGCGGATCTGCCCAAGGGTGGCTACTACGTGGGTATCGCGGCGCTCAACGTGATCGATGTCAATCGTGATGTCGTGCAAAAAGCATCGGGCCGGTCCACTGAGTCCATCGGCGGCAAGTACGACAACGCTCCCAAACGCGGTGGCGATTATGTTGATCGGTTGCTGCAAACGTTACGCGAGTGAGAATGGCAGGCGTTTGTTTGCACCTGTTGATAAGGTTTTCGGCAAAATGAGCCGACCTGCCTTACGGTATCGGGTAGCGCCCGCCACCGGGCGGTTTGCGCGGCCCGGCGCATTCGATCAACCGCGTGTTCGCTACGCCAGTTTGCCCGAAATGGTTGCTCTCGTTACACTTTCGTTCACCGAACCTATCCGAAAAGGAAGCTGACCCGGTCATGGGCTGCTGATTGAGCGAGACGCATCTGCAACCGGCTACGTTGTGGAGCCTGGTGTTGAAGATGATCGGCTTGCGTTTACTGGAGAGCGTCTGGCCCTCGTCGGACTATTTTTTTATTCCCGCCCACCTGACAGAGAACGGTTGCATGAGCTTTGGTTCCGACGTGAGCACCCCTTACGAGACACTAAGGGGTCGTGAATTCCCCGCGATTCGGCAATTCACGATTTTCCTAGAAAATCGCGTCGGTCAGCTACTCGAAGTCATTCGCCGCTTTGAGGGGACCGGGATTCGCATTGTCGCGCTCTCGATCAATGATGCGGCCGAGTGTGCGTTTGTGCGATTTTTAATCAGCGATCCCGATCGCGGTCGAGAAATTCTCGAACGCTCGGGGCTGGCGATTATCGAGACCGATCTGATCGGCGTGGAGTTACCCGAGGGACCGCAGCCGCTGCTGCGTGTCTGCACGGCGTTACTGCAAGCCGAGCTGAACATCATCCAGGCCTACCCATTAATCGTTCGCCCGCATGGAAAACCGGCGGTGGCAATCATGGTTGAAGGTATCGACGCAGCCATGAAGACGCTCAATGACAAGGGGTTCCGCATCATCACCGAGGCCGATCTCGATGGTGACGACGTGACCGGTGATGGTGGGCCTGTTTAATGTCAAACCCACCACCGTATGATGCTTTTCTGCTGGTTTCGTTCGGCGGACCGGAAGGCCCCGATGACGTGATGCCATTCTTAGAGAATGTGCTGCGTGGCAAGAACGTGCCCCGCGAACGCATGCTCGAAGTCGCTGAACACTATGCGCACTTCGGCGGCGTCAGCCCGATCAATCATCAAAATCGTGAATTGTTAGCGGCGATCAAAACGGAGTTCGAATCCGCTGGCATTGACTTGCCCGTCTATTGGGGCAATCGGAACTGGGAGCCGTATTTTGCCGATACGCTCGCACAGATGAAAGCGGACGGATGCCAGCGTGCCCTGGCCTTTTTCACCAGTGTGTTCAGCTCCTACAGTGGTTGCCGCCAATATCGCGAGAACATCGCCGCTGCCCGCGATCAGGTTGGCGAGGGGGCGCCATTGATCGAAAAGGTTCGCATGGGGTTCAATCACCCCGATTTCATCACCGCGATGGCCGATAGCGTGAATGCGGCGGCCGACTCGATTGGGTGTGTGCCGAGCGAAGCGAAACTGCTGTTTACCGCCCACAGCATCCCGCTGAGTATGGCGGAGAACTGTGACTACGAAATGCAGTTGCGGGAGGCATGCCGATTGGTCGCTCAGGCGTCCGGTGCGAGCGATTGGGAATTGGTATATCAAAGCCGCAGTGGACCGCCGACTCAGCCCTGGCTCGAGCCCGACGTGCTCGATGAGATCGCCAGGCTCGATGATGAGCAGGCAATTTCGGCACTGGTGGTTTTGCCGATTGGGTTCGTCAGCGATCACATGGAAGTCTTGTTCGATTTAGACGAGGAAGCCGCTGCTCTGTGTGCCGATCGTGGCATTCAAATGGCCCGCGCTGCGACGGCGGGAACATCACCCACTTTTGTCACGATGATCCGCTCGCTCGTCGAGGAACGACTCGGTCGGGTTGACGCCAAACCGGCTCTGGGCGATCTCGGGCCGTGGCACGATGTCTGTCCGGCGGACTGCTGCACGTACACGCCCCGCCGCCCTGCCGGTGGTCCTGCGGGCCGGCCAGATTGAAAATCGTCGGCGTCTGAAGGCTGTGGCGGGAATAAGCTAAGGCGAGGAAGCGGCCTTGCAAGCGGCCTTGCCGGGCTTCTTACGGCACTCGGCTCACCCTTGGTGGCCCATGCGAAAGCCCTTCGGCGATCCGCCGGAAGATACAAGGATGGCTCTCGCCAACCGTTTGGCGTTGTCTCGGCTTTCGCTGTCAGGTCTAGCTTGTATGATCAGTCGCCAACTTGCCCTTTTTGTCCACTTCTTCCCCACGAGCCATTAGCATGTCACGACTGGCACACCAAGTTTTCTTCAAACTGAAAAACCGCGATGAAGCCTCCGTTGATTCACTCGTAGGCGCATGCCAGAAGTACCTCACGGGGCATCAGGGAGCCTTGGATTTTTCGGTTGGAGTGCGTGAGCCACGTTACGACCGACCGGTCAATGCCGATTACGACGTTGCCCTGCACGTCGTGTTCGACAATCAGGCCTCGCATGATGCGTACCAAGTGGCCCCGCGGCACCTCGAGTTCATCGAAGAGCAGAAGCCGAACTGGGATGTCGTCCAAGTTTTCGATAGCAATCTGCGCGACGCCTAACCACCCGCACTTTCAATCCGATGAGATTGGTGTGGGACCCAATGCCGCAAGGCATCCGGTAGCGTATGGCCATCGACGCGTGTCGACGCGATCAGGCAACAGCCTGATCGTCTCGGTCATTTTGACGAAAACGTTGCTGACACCAAAAGAACGAAGCGACCGCGAATGAATAGGCCGAGTAGCTGCGTTCGCCAGAACGTGGATTCCACACTCTGGCGAGCGTAGTTACCTTGAATTCGACGCGTTTTATTGTCTCGCTGTCGCTAACCTCAAAACGGCTGAGTGACGAAACCACTCGTCTCGTTGCCCAGCAAACTTCCTTTCCCTCCTTCTATTTAGCAAAGAGAAATACCAATGAGCGTTTTGGTTACCCAACAAGCCCCCGATTTCAAAGCCACTGCCGTCATGCCCGATGGCCAGTTCAAGAGCGATTTCTCCCTGAGTGATTACAAGGGGAAATACGTGCTGCTGTTCTTCTGGCCTTTGGACTTTACGTTTGTATGCCCGACTGAAATTATCGCATTCAGCGATCGCGCGAAGGAGTTTGAGGACCTGGGCGTGAACATCATCGGCGTTTCGACTGACAGTCATTTCTCGCACTTGGCGTGGACGAACACACCCCGCAACGAAGGTGGGATTGGCAAAACAGCCTATCCATTGGTTGCCGACTTCACCAAGCAAATCTCGCGTGACTACGACGTGTTGTTGGATGGTGGAGTGGCGCTGCGTGGGCTGTTCTTGATCGACACCAACGGCGTGGTACGCCACCAGGTCGTTAACGACTTGCCACTGGGCCGCAGCGTCGATGAGGCACTGCGAATGGTCAAGGCATTGCAGTTCTTCGAAACCAACGGCGAAGTCTGCCCTGCGAACTGGCAAGAAGGATCGCGGACGATCAAAGCGAACGTCGAAGACAGCAAAGAATTCTTTGAAGCTGAATACAAATAGCTAGGAAATAGGGCTCGTGACGAAAAAACGATTGCAAACAGGGATCCCCGCGCTCGACGATATGTTGGGTGGCGGGTTGCTGCCGGGCGCGTTGACCGTGGTGCTTGGCGCGACCGGTATCGGCAAAACCCAACTCGGCATTAGTTTCGCGAATCAGGGCAAAGCCCAAGAGGGCGAACGGGGAATCCTGTTCGATCTCACCGCCCGCGGTGATTCGCAGAGTCACGCTGAATACGCCCGACGACTATTTGACTGGGAGCTCTCACTGGCGAGTGTCAGTGAGGCAATGGCCCCCGATCAAGTTTGGGACCGCGATCGCGCCCGACGTGACTGCATGCACTTGTTTCACGATGTGGGACGTCGCGTCACGGCGGATGACATGGGGCCCGATGCCTGGCGAGAGTGGAAATATGAACAAGCCAAGCGGTTGGATAAATCAATCGCATTCTTTTACGGCAATTTCATCCATGGCGTCCGCCGCGTCGTCATCGATGGTATCGAGCCGGTGGACCGGGCGGCGGAATCCATTCAATTTGAATTGATCGAATATGTATACGGGCAAATCATTCGCAAAGAATGCGAGTGGCTGGCCCGCGATCTGTTCCGGGTGCATTACCGCGAGAACGCCGAACGAGTGGCCCAGACGGCGTATGACCGCGACGAGTTGGGCTGTTTGTTAATGGCGACGAGCCACGAGGTGATGCTCGATGACTTAATCTCGCGGCCAATCCAGAGCGGTGACGTGCTCTCCAACGCCAACACGATTATCCTGATGGGAAAAGTTCGTGAGGGCAATAAGATGAGCCGGGCGCTGTACGTGGCCAAGCATCGCGGCAGTGCCTGCGACGAATCAATCATGCCCTATGTGATCGAAGAATCGGGCCTGCGATTGTTGACGACGTAGCGAAGCTGCGGCAATTCCCCGTCGAATTCGTTGGCGGGCTGCCGCAGGGTTCGCTCCCGGGTGAGCTGAGTCGCGTCGGTGGATGCGTTGCGTTCCCCGATGCCTCACGGCATTCCGCCCGCCATTGCCGGGGCGGCGCTGAATTCGGTTTTCATGTTCTTTTCGCCAGCCCCGCGAATGAGTTTTGCGGCGATTGGAACGGTGGCTTTTGCGAGTTTTCCGCACCTGTCCACCAGTCCGACCCTGGATCGTTTATGATCACGGAACTCGCGGCACCTCCAGTTCCTACGCAGAAGAGTCCGTTCATGATGTTTCCAGTGATTCGCTGTTCACTTCTCGCGGTCGCCCTTGCCGGCGTCCTCACGCCGTCGTTTGCGCAACAGCCGCTTTTCGACCGTGGTGACCATGTGGCGTACATCGGCAACACACTCCCTGACAGGATGCAGCACGATGCGTGGCTGGAGACATATCTGCATGCGCTGCTGCCGCAGCACGAACTGACGTTTCGCAATCTCGGATTTTCTGCTGATGAAATCACCCTGCGCCAGCGAGCAGACAATTTTGGAGATACCGATGAGTGGTTGACCAAATGCGGCGCCGATGTGGTGCTGTGTTTCTTCGGCTATGGCGAAGCCTTCCAAGGCGAGGCGGGGCTGGCACGTTTTTCCGAAGACTTGGCCACGATGATCGACAACATGCGAATGCAGAAATACAACGGCGAGACGGCGCCGAAGTTGATCGTGTTTTCGCCGCTGGCCCACGAGAACCTGCATAGTCCGCATTTGCCCGATGGCGTATCGCACAACCAGGATTTGCTGCTGTACACCGATGCGATGCGTGACGTCTGCGAGTCCAAGCAAGTTCCCTTTGTCGACTTGTTTCGTCTGTCAAGGAAGCTCTATGCCGAGGCGGAAGAACCCTTGACGATGAATGGTGTCCACCTGCTCGATCGCGGCAACCGCGCCCTCGCACGAGCGATCCTCACCTCGCCGGACACTCCCTTTGCTGGGTTCGTTGAGCAGTCATTGCCCGCGGATGCCGAAATCACGAAGCTTCGTGAGGCCGTGCTCGACAAGAACTTGCACTGGTTCAGTCGGTACCGCGTTGTCGACGAATACAACGTTTTTGGCGGTCGATCGAAACTGGCGTGGTTTGGACAATCCAATGCCGATGTCATGATGCGAGAGATGGAGATCTTTGATGTCAAGACAGCCAACCGCGACCGTGCCATATGGGCGATCGCCAATGGCAGTGATTCGCAGATCAGCGACGACAACCTACCGGCCGAGTTGAAGGTCCGGCCCAATAAGGAAGGTCCCCTGCCCGGCGGCGCGTTCACCTATCTCGGTGGCGAAGAAGCGATTTCGGAAATGACCGTGCAGGACGGCATGCAGGTCAACCTGTTCGCTTCCGAAGAGGAATTCCCGCGACTGATCAATCCGGTGCAGATGGCGGTGGATACCGATGGTCGTTTGTGGGCATCGGTGTGGCCCTCCTACCCACACTGGAACCCGACCGAACCGCGACGTGACGCGATCGTGATCCTGCCTGACGAAGATCACGATGGCCACGCTGACGAGTTGATCGTTTTTGCCGATGGGCTCAACAGCGTCACCAGCTTTGAGTTTTGGAACGGCGGGGTATTGGTAGCGGCATTGCCCGAACTGTGGTTCCTCAAAGACACCGATGGCGACAACCGCGCCGACGTCAAGATTCGGATGCTGCAGGGCCTCTCGAGCGCGGACACGCACCATAGCGCCAACGCGATGCTGCTCGGCCCTGACGGTTGGCTGTACTGGTCGCGGGGCATTTTCAATGTCGCGGCCTTTGAGACGCCGACGAGAACCCATCGCTCGGGTTCCAGCGGTGTCCATCGCTTCAATCCGCGCACCTTCGAAATTGAATTCCACTACCCTATCGGCCCCAACCCGCACGGCGATGTCTTTGATCGCTGGGGATTTCAGTTTGCCAACGACGGCACGAGCGGTACCGGTGGCTACGTCAGCATCGGAAAAGGCCAACGCCCCGGTGGTCGGCAATGGTTCAAGAAAGAATGGCGTCCGGTTGCCGCAACCGGCATCCTGTCGAGTAGTCACTTTCCCGACGCCAATCAAAACAACTTCCTGATCTGCAACACAATCGGGTTCTTGGGCGTGCTGCAATACGAAGTGCAGACCAACGGCGCTGAGATCACTGCCGAGCGGGTCGCGGACTTGCTGCAATCGACGGACCCGAACTTCCGTCCGAGCGATATTGAAGTGGGGGGAGACGGCGCGATCTACGTCGCCGATTGGCAGAACACCCTGATCGGTCACATGCAGCACAATATGCGTGACCCCAACCGCGACCATGACCATGGCCGCATCTACCGCATCTCCGCCAAGGGGCGCCCACCACTGCCGGTCGTGAAGATGCGCGGCAAACCGATCGCTGATGTGTTGCAGAATTTCTTCAGCCGGGAGAACGGCGTCCGCTACCGGACCCGCATTGAACTGAGCAGTCGCGAGACGGACGATGTGATGCGAGAACTCGATGCGTTCACTGCGGAATTGAATCCTCAAAACGCGGACATCGACCGTGACGAGGCCCAAGCTCTGCTGGAATGTTTGTGGGTGTGTGAAGAGCATCGTGTGCCCAATATTTCGCTCATTCAAAAAACGGTTCAGGCAGAGGAACCTCGCGTGCGGGCGGCGGCGATTCGCACACTCGGACACTGGGCCAAACACAAACAGGGCGGGCGGGAACTCACGAACCATCTGCCAGGCTGGGAGCCGATTCTGTTAGCCGCTGCCAAGGATGACTCGGCGCTCGTACGGGCCGAGGCCGCCAAAGCGGCGATCGATTTCGACGGCCTTTTGCCAGCGGAAGTCCTCTTTGAGATCGCGGCGCAGCCCACCGATCCTGAGCTGGACGATGTGCTCAACTTTGCCCGCACGCAGATTGACCTCGACCCCATGATTGAGGATGCGATCCGCAACAAAAAAGCACTTTCGCCCGCGGCCGAAGCGTACGCGCTCGCCAATGCGAAGCCCGAACTGCTGCTCGAGATGAACCGATCGGCTGCGGTCTACGAGGCTCTTCTGGCACGCCCACGCATCCCGGCGAAGTATCGGCGTGAAGCACTCGAGACACTCGCCCAACGCCATTCACGCCCGTTGTTCGAGCAGCTCGTTGTGAGTCTGCGGAATGCTGAACAGCACGGCCAAGATAGCCTCAGCGACTTGGCCAAACTATTGCCGGTCACCCCCAACGGCACGAAGGCCGATCAACAATTACTGCAACAACTCGTCGATGAAACTCAATCGACAGAGGTTCGCGCGGCGGCCTACACGGCTTGGTTGAACTCCGGTGATATCGATGCCATTTGGAAACATGCACTGGGCACACCGAGTCACCGGCAAGCGATCTTGACAAGCGTTGCCAATCTCCAGGACGAGCAGGCCTTGGCCGAGCTCTATCCGCATGTGCGGGAACTCATGCTCGAATTAGCAGCCCAGGATTTGGCTGAAGATGTCGCCGTACAAGAGGGCCCCGCGGTCGCGTTTGAGTATTATCAGCCGAACCCCCCCAATGTCGCCAATGCCACTCTCGATAATCTGCGTCCTCAGCTGACGGGGAGCATCGAGCAGTTCGAAACTTTCGTGCCGGAGGGGGCGAAGGACGGATTTGCAACACGGCAATCCGCATCGCTGCTCGTGCCCACCAGTGGTGAGTACACGTTCTATCTCTCCTCGGACGACGGATCGAGGTTGTACATCGACGACCAGGAGATCATCGATCACGACGGCTTGCATGGTTTTTCAGAGAGGAGTCGCAGCGTGTCCCTCACCGAGGGACTGCATGGGATTGTGGTCACCTATTTCGATAATGGTGGCGGTGATGGATTGAAGGTCGCCTGGAAGGGGCCTGGGCTGGACAAACAGACCCTCGATGCGACCGTTCTGCGTGCATCGGGAAGCAATAACCTGACTCAACAATCCATTCACGTCATCGCCCGTTGGCCCGGCCATCTCGATGACAAGATCAGGGACTTCGGCAAGCTTGTGGTCGGCGATCAGCCGATCCACGCAGCACTGAATGCGCTCGCGTCCCTGCCCAGCAAAACGGTAGCCGAACAGCTCTCCATGGCCGATGCCGCCAGCATCCTCGATACTCTGCTCGCACGTGCGGCCGACGCAACGCCCGTGCAAAGGCAGAGTGCCGAGTTCGGGAATTGGCTGGGATTAGCGGCCAGTCTCGTGCACGCCTTGGGCGACGATGCCTCCGACGCCGACGGCCGGTTGCGGCAACTGCGTGCTAGTATTCCGGTCCAGGCAGACCCCCATGTGATGAAGCTCGGCGCCGAGGTTTACGCTCGCGAGAGCCACTGCGCCACCTGTCATCAGCCCAACGGCCAAGGGCTGCCGAATCTCTATCCACCGATCGATGGTAGTTTGTGGACAACGGGCAATGAGGACCGTCTGATTCGGATGGTCCTCGATGGACTGCATGGAACGATTGAGATTAAAGGCAAGCGATACAGTTCGCCGCCGCTACCGCCGATGACCGGTTTTCGCCAACTGCTCAACGATGAAGAAACGGCAGCCGTGTTAACCTACGTACGGAACTCGTGGTCCAACCGTGCCAAACCGATTGATGCCAAACGCGTTGCCAAGATGCGGGACATCGACCGCGGCCCCGACGCATCCTTCTGGAGTGTGGTGGACTTGCTCGCCGAATACCCGCTCGAAGACGGCAGTGTCGCCGTCGCGCAAGCATCCACCGATGGCTGGGTTCCTAAGTTCGTCCAAGAGTGGACGAGCGCTGACTTCAGCGAATCGGATCTCGCGGCACCAGGCCGCTCGCTCGAGTCGGGAGCAATCGTGTTCAAGCGTATCGGCTGCATCCAGTGCCACAAGATCGGTAGCGAAGGTGGTGACTTTGGTCCAGATCTCGCCAGTCTTGACAACAAGAAACGAAACGCCGCCCACCTCCTCGGCGCGATGCTCGAGCCGTCCAAGGACATCGAGGACAAGTACGCGATGCGTACGATCCTAACGGACTCCGGTGACGTCGTTTCCGGTTTTGTGGTCGACGAAAATGAGACCGAAATTCACATCAAATCGGATCCACTCAATCCGGATCAACCGACGGTGGTGATCAAGGACGAAATTGAAGTAGATAAGAAGAACGAAAGATCAGCGATGCCCAATGGCCTGTTGAACTACTTCCAAAAAGAAGAGATCCTTGATCTCGTTGCCTATGTTCTCGCGGCGGGTGAGAATCCACCGGAGTAGCCAGGCAAGCCGGCGGTAAGAGCCGATGTTGGCTTGCAGCCGCCAAGTGGCGGGAGGCATTCTCCCGTCAATACAGTCATGTACACGTTCGACTTCCTTGAGATTCCCTCACCATGTGGCAAATTCACGATCGCAACCTCGCCCAACCCAGCGAAAACGAAATCGGCCTCCACGGCCACTGGATGATTGAGGGGCGCGGCGCAGCGGGATGCAATGAACAGGGTGGTGACTGGACCTGCTCCGCAAACGGAGATGGGGCAGGTATTCAGTTGGGTGATTGCTCAGGGAAACTGCTGTTGAGTGTCGCTAACGTCGGCGAGGATACCCTGCCGGCGGCGGGCGAACAGTACGTTTGTGGCGACGCATGGAAGGTTCATTTCCCGCAGGCCGCGGGCCAGTTTTCACTGCGTCTGTCGGTGCGCGTGGTGCAGGCCACGGCAACGCGAATCATTTGGGAGCCAACGTTCTCAATCCAAACATCGCTGTTAGACACCGCCCCGTCCCTGGCACTTACCGCCTTAGGTGAACCGGACGAGCGAGTGGCTGAGATGGCCAGTGCGTTGCCACCTCAAGTTTCGCTGAGTGCATCGCACACGCGCGATGGGGGGCAATTGATCGTGCTGCTCGCACCTAACGATGCACCGTTCACGAAAAATCGCTGCAGCAGTACTCGGTTGGATCTGCGCATTTTCGGGGAGTTCTTGGAGAAAGGTGTGATTCGCAAGGCACGCCCGTGGATCATCATGGACCGCAGCGACGACGGCGTTTCGAAAGAAGACTTAGCGGATTACTGCACTCAGCTTTGCCAAACGCCGCTGCCGTTGACGGCATGAAGGAGCTGCCATGAGAATTCTTGTTGCCGAAGACAGCAAGGTCATGCGTCGCCTGCTCGTTGGCTATCTGCGGCAGTGGGACTACGACGTCGTTGAATGCGTTGATGGCGAGGAGGCGTGGCAGCTATTTCAGTCCGACTCGTTTTCGATCGTCCTTTCGGATTGGATGATGCCCAAGGTCGATGGGTTGGAATTGACCCGCCGCATACGCAGTTCGCAGCGACCGGGCTATTGCTACCTGATCCTGCTGACGGCGAAGACCGAAAAAGAGGATCTCATCACCGCGATGGAAGCGGGGGCGGACGATTTTCTGGTCAAACCCTACGACCGGGAAGAGTTGCGGGTGCGGATTCGCGAGGGCGAGCGGATCATTCGCTTGGAACGCGAACTCGTTGAGCAGAATCGACAGTTGCGAGAAACGCAGGCCGCGCTCGTCCAGAGCGAGAAACTCGCCAGTGTCGGTCAATTGGCGGCCGGGATGGCCCACGAAATTAACAACCCCATTGCGTTCGTGACCAATAACCTAGCCGTCCTCCGCCGCGATCTTGGCGAGATCGTCGCGCTGGTCGATAAGTACGAACAGGCCCGCGAGTATATACGTGATGCACCGCCGGAGCTCATCGAAGAGCTGGCTCAGATCGAGAGCGATTGCGATTTTGCCTGGTTGCGAGAGCATCTACCCAAGCTCCTGCAGTCCTCGACGGACGGTCTGACGCGGGTCCGCGATATCATCAAAAACCTGCGAGATTTCGCTCGTTTGGACCAGGCCACTCAAGACGATGTCAAATTAGGTCAAGCGATCACCACGACCTTGGAAGTGCTCCATCACGAATTCGATGCCAAGCAAATCGTTGTCCATACCGAGATGGAAACAGTCCCCTCGATATGGGGGCGCGGAGACAAGATCAATCATGTGATCTACAACGTGCTTCTCAATGCGGTGCAGGCGAGTCCCGCGGGATCGTCGATCGAGGTCCGCTTGCTGAGCGTGTCCGATGCGGTGCGAATCGAAGTCAAGGATTTCGGCAGCGGAATGGATCAGGAGACACTCGGACGAGTTTTTGAACCGTTTTTTACGACCAAACCCGTCGGCACCGGCACCGGACTGGGAATGTCGGTCAGCTATGGAATTGTACGCGACCATGGCGGTATCATGAGCATTGACAGTCAACTAAACTGCGGCACGACGGTCACCATTGACTTGCCACTGGCCTCGGCGGGGGCGAGCAAGAATGACTCGCCAGCGTAGCTGCGTTCGCCTGAGCGTGGATCCCACCGTCTGGTGACACTCGCTACCGTTGAACTAAACGTTTTGAAACCCAGACGATCCGCCACTGGCCATTTCCCTCTGAGTCTGCAGTATGCCTACCAAGACGAAGCCCAGCGTTCTGATTGTTGACGACGAGCCGGACGTGTTGTTCTCACTGACGGGGCTGCTCCGACGAGATTTCCAGGTTTTCACCGCTCAAAGTGGTGTCGAGGCGATGGAGGTCATGGCCGAGCAGGACGTGCACGTGATCATGACCGATCAACGGATGCCGAGCATGACTGGCACCGAACTGATGGGCAAAGTGCGGGCGGAACATCCCGACGCGGTGCGGATCATTTTCACCGGCTATGCCGACACGCGTGCGGTCGTCGACGCGATCAACAGTGGCGAGCTGTATCGCTATATCAGCAAACCATGGGACCCCGATGACTTGATCGATGTCCTGCGTGACGCGGCACAGAAGTACAATGAAACGATCGCAGAAGCGGAATTGCTCAGCGGACTCGATGATTATTTCGATGCGGCCATGCGTTTGGTCAGTAGCGACGATCGGGCTGACTGGGACGCCGACTCGGTGGCGAGCTTTCAATCGCAAACTGAAAAACTTCGCAACCATCTGCGATGTCTGAAGGGTTCTGGTTCTGATGCGTGAACGTGAACCCGCTCTATTGGTCGTCCTAATCGAGACCGTCCCACTGCGTTGGCGTGTTGCCGCGATCGGTGCTGCGGGGCAAGTGATTCCGCTGTTGCGCTCCGACGACGGTAACCTCGACGAGTATGGTGACTTGGGACCCGATGATCAGCTTTCGTTCTTGCGACATCGCTTTGCCGGCGTACTGCAGAGAGGCTGCGACCGACTCTATCCGCGAGGCATGAAGGTCAGTCATTTTCTGCTGATCGCTGATGGCCAGTACCCCAACGCGCCCGAAGACATCACGCCCCGACTGGCTGAACATTTCGTCGAGTGGATGATCAACCCGCCCGTCACCTACCTGCTGCACGATGGCGAATTCAAGGTGGAGAACGGCGCGTCATTGGATTATCTTGAAACGATCGCGGGCGAGTTCCCCGATGATGTTGCGGCAGCGTTGCACGCTGGTTGGTCCGAAATCGTCGGTCTGCTTCAAAAGCCCGACTCCTGGGAGCTAATCTCGCGACCACCGACATCGTAGCGAGGGGGACATCAACGAAAACAGAGTGAGTAGGGCCGGTTCGACCGGCCACATGCACCGGTTTTTCGGCGCCACCCCCAGTCTCTCTCACCGCGAAGCGGTTTTTAGACAATCGCCGGCGGTCGCTGCAACGCAGCGCACCTCCGGTAACCAAAACCAAATATGAAGGTGGATCCCGGATGGGGTTCCAGACCGCCCACCCCAGCAAATGCGCAATCGCACTCGTTGTACCGCCGGCTCGTTTTGGTTGGGATTAGTGTTTCTGAGTTTGAGCTTCAACGGTCGATTGATGCCGGTCCCTAGCTCTCCCGCCGCCTGGCTATCAAGCCGCCCGGCTATCAAGCCGCCCGGCCACTTCGGCTGCGGCGGCGAGGGGCGTCGGTCTCTGAACCGTCATGGCGATCTCGCATCAGCGGCTGAGTGGGTTGTGTTTTGGCGAGCCAGTTTTTCTCGGCGAGAAAGCGGCGCACCAGCCTGAGCAGTGAATCGCGATAGGCCTCGGCGTCTCGTCCGTCTTCGATCCAGGCCCGCAGTTCGATCCGTTGTGAACGTTTTCCCACACACACCAACGTGGCCTGCGGCGCCGGCGTCAACAGCACGTTGTCTTGTTCAATCGCCAGTTCGGTTAGCAGCCGGCAGATATCGGCGGGACGTTCGTCGCGGCTAACGGCGACCTCGACCGGGATCACGCTCAGTCGACCCGCACCACGCCAGTTCACGACATTCTCGCCTACAAAATTTTGGTTGGGGATGATCACCTCGCGTCCATCGTCGTCCGACAATACCGTCGTCCGCAACCGCTGCGCGGCGACGCGTCCACGAACACTGCCGACGGAGATGAAATCGCCCAGTTGGGCTGGTTTTTCGAACAGCACGATCAATCCACCAAACAGATTGCGGACCATGTCTTGCAGTCCAAACCCCAAGCCGATCGTCAAACCAACGGCCAACCACTGGATGGTTTGCCAGCGAATGCCAATCGCATTGCAGGCAATCAAGCAGCCCAGGGCAAACAACAGGAACCGTCCGAGCACCAGCGAAAAATGTTCCATGCCCTCGTCGAAGGAGACTCTCTGCAGCACCAACGCATCGAACAAAGCCGGCAGGAGCTTGGCCAGTTGAAAGGCAACGAACAGCGTCACGGCTGCGAATCCGAGGTGCAGCATCGTGATCGGTGTTGTTTCGATCTCCGAGCTCAAGATCGTTTGCCCCGCTTCATTTACCGCAGATTGAGTGACGGTGTCGTCGACGTTCCAGACAACCGGATTCCCCAAATGCATACTCGGGAAGATATCGATCCATAGCCACGCGACGCCCGAGATGGTGGCGAATACCAGCGCACACTGACAGAGGAAGGCGAGTTGATGCTTCAGCTCTAAATAGTGCTCGGCCAAGACACCCGTCACCGATGGATCCACTGGATCGCTGGGGTCGGCGTACTCATCGCGGCTGCGCGGTGGTGGTGCCGTACCGGTGAGTAAAGCCCAGGCTCGCGCCGAAAGAATCTTGATGCCCGGCCAGAGCGTCACAGCGATCAAAAGGGTTGCGACCGTGATGATCGCGCGCTGAATGATTGCGATGGCGGTGAAACCATAGCCGAGCGCCGTCAGCGTGATCATCGCCAAGGGGAACCCCACACCCACGAAGTAGATCGCGAAGCGGACGCGGTGAATGACGTGCCCGCCAAACTTGGCAATCAGCGGTTCGAGGAAACCACCGACCGGTCGCAGTGAAAGATGGAGTGTCCAGGCCACCAAAAACAGGGCCGCGATGAAGCCGACGCGGGCCACCGAGCCACGCCAGATCCCATGGTCAATTTCTGCCGTCAGGCTAACCAGATAGGCAGCGAGTACCAGTGCGAACCCAATCAATTTCAAATAGTTCGAGGCCCGCTCGCGACGCGGTAGTTCCACCGCCACATGTTTATCAACGTATCCCCAATTTCGGAGCAATTGGCGTGGTATCTCCACGATCAATGCGACCAGGGCTGCCGCATAAAAACCACTCGACGCATTGAGTGTCGATTCGGAGACGTACCCGCTACCGAGCCAGCGAGCGATAGCGTAGAGCACGGCGGGTAGCGTCAGGGCAATGATCACCGTGAGGACACCCGCAGCGAGCGTGCGTGTGTCGGCCGTTGCCTGTCGCAACCGCTTCCGATCGCCGATTCCAATCAGCCAAGACTTCGCCCGCCAGCGAACGATCAGAATCACCAGGATCGAGAACAGCAACCCGATTCCCGCAACGGAATCGGAAACCCACTTGCGTTGCAGGGAATACCCGAACTCGCCGCTGCGGCGGGAGTCGAACAGAGCGGCGAGGCCACTGCGAAGTTGCTTCAGGTCACTGATGCCGATGGGGGTACCACTGCGAATCCACGTGATATGCCGATCGACGAGTCTTCGATAATCACTCGTCAGTTTCGTCGACGCCCTCGTAGCCGCATCGAGTTCGCTCAGCTTTTGCTGGTAGTCTTCGTACCCTTGTCGCAACGCCGTCAGCCACTGATGCCGTTCGCGAAGCAGGGATTGGAGTTGGGGTTTGGTCCCCATGGATACGGGGCGCTGCGCCGCCGCAGTCGCTGCCAAGAGTTGCTCGCTCTGCGCGACCACGCTCGAGCCGTCATAGTCCACCATCTCGACGGCCAACTGCAAGGCACGCGATCGGGCCAGGTCATCGCTCGCAAACGAGTTGGCTGAATCGCGGACTTGCCACTGGTCGAGCTGGTCTTGTTTGCTGCGCAGTAGCAACCCGATTGTGGGCGTCAAACCGTAGTGCTCGATCTTGGACGTGATGTCTTCGAGATCGGCAGAGGTTGTATTCCGCTTGGCGGTGGCTTGGTCGAGACGCTCGGAGAGGTCGGCGTGTCGCTGGGCAAGATCGATCCACTGCTCCACAAAATCCGCATTGCCTGCCGCTATTTCAGACACGGGGGCTAGGCTGGAACCGGCGATCTCGCGGAATCTCGCTGCCGACTGTTGGGCGGAGCTCAGTGGGGTCTGCTGATTGTTCCAGCTAGCGGATCGGTCAGTCTCCGAGTGGTCCCAGTGCGTGGCGGACGTATCGCGACGCGGAGAAACACGACGTGACGAGTCGGAATCGTGCGATGAAAAATAGTTGGAGGTTTGCCCCGAGCACAGGTCTGTCGTGAACAGGCCCAGGAGCAGGGCGACGAGCAACTTCCAGCGGGCATCGAGCGGTAGCAAGATCAGGTTCATCACGCGGCCCGTTCTTTCAATGGAGTTTGATCTTGCTCACGTTCGGTGGGATCTCGCTCGCGGAAGTTATGCTCCTCGGGCGTGGGGTGCTGCGCTGAATCGGGGTCGGTGGCCAATGCGAGTTTGCGACCAGCGGCATCTGTGTCCAATGAAGTGGAATCACTGGTTCTCCGTCGGCGACGAGGTTCGGGCGCCATGCGATCGAACAGCGTCCCCATCAGTTTTGGGTGATAGCAGACGCACGACCACAGCAGACCGATGGCGATGCCGCCGCAGGCGTCGCTGAGAAAGTGAGCTCCGGTGTGGAGTCGCTCCAGCAACACACCGATCCAGATCGTTGCAAAGAGCACACGCCCACGCGGCAACATGATCCACAATCCGATCGTCAGCGCGGTGGCGGTGACCACGTTGGCACTGGGGAAGGCTCGGGTGCTAGCGTCGAACGCAGCGATTTCACTGAGGTCCCAGTCGAACGCCCATAGCCACGCGGAGTCGTTGCCGAAATACGCGAGATCCAAGCTGTTGGGGCGTGGGCGGAGCACGAACCACTTCGTAATCGTTGCTACCGCACCGCCACCTAGGGCGAGCGTGGCCAACCGCGGCACCTGCCAACGCATTCGCGGGGCGAGCAACATGATCGTCATCAGCACGAGGAATACGCCCGTGCCATGCGAAAAAACCAAGGAGAGTTCGAGTGCCGAATCCAGGTCACGAGGCAGCGGCGAGGATTCAAAGAATGCTGCCACGCCCGCATCGACCAGAGTCAGCACGGGAACCATCATGGCCATGATCGCGGCCATGTAAACCAGTGTCACGGGCCGATAGAGTGTCGTTGCCTCCGTCGTTGCCGGATTGATCCCTGGGCGACTCGCCGAGGCAATGGGGTGCTGGTAATCCAGACGCGGGCTGGCAGGCACCGCGCTAACGGATTCCGAGCAGGAAGGGTGGGTGTCGGAGCGATCCAAGGGATTGTCCTTTTGATCGAGCATGTTTTTGGGGACCTGGACGACGAACGTCGATCCCAATGCCTAACCAATCGGAGCCTGGGCTCGATAGGTCAGAGCTGAAAAATGCAGCTGCATCGTGATTGAACTCGCCGCGGGCGACCCCTTTGGGGTATACCGTCGTTTGATTGTCGACCCTCTGTTTTGTTGATGACCGCCATGAACCATGTTAATCGTCATTTGTCATTTCTCCGTGCGACCGCCATCGGGGGAATCTTTTTCCTCCTTCCGTTAGTCGTTCTGTGCGTTTTGCTGGGGCAAGTCGCTCAGGTCGTCGTCGCGATTGCGATGGAAGCCCAACCCATTCTGCGAGATCAGCTGGGGATTCACGGTGCCACCGGGTACGCATTGGTGGTTGCCATCGTCGTGCTAGCGATCGTACTGATGTGTTTTGTCGCGGGGATGTTGGCGAGCCGCTCGATCGCGCGTCGATTCACAGGGTGGGTCGAAAAATACCTGCTGATGATGTTCCCGAGATATGCCATTTTTAAAGAGCAGCTCAGTGGCAATATTGGCGGCGATATCGCTCGAAACACACTCAAGCCGGTCTGCGTGCAACTGGAGGGCTATACTCGTTTAGCGTTTGAAGTTGAGCGATCCGCTGTCGAGCGTTCGGATCCATCCGAGTCGGAGCACCTCGAGCGGGAGCATGTCGTTGGGCGGGAGCATGTCGTTGGGCGACTGCACGACGAACAGGTCACGGTATACCTGCCCGGGTCTCCGGACCCATGGAGCGGTGCTGTTATCAATGTCTCACCGGATCGAGTGCAGAAGATTGAGACGCCGTTCCCCGACGTGCTGGGAGCTTTTGAAAAACTGGGGATCGATTCACAGAAAATTCTGCGTGGCGAGTCGGTGCACAAGAAGTAGGGCGCCGCGTCGTCGATCACGAGGGATATCGTCGGCCGGTCGCTACGTTTATCCTAGAGCAATTCTGCACTCTCTCCGCTGGGCGTTTTCTCCACCGGACTGGCTCTGCCCTGGGTAGGCCCGTCGGGTTCAATTGCGATGAGCGAATTCCTCGTTTACTACCGCCGTCCCGACCCCACCACGTGGGTCTACATGTCGTCATTCTTGACGATCGGGCTGTTCTTCGTGTTCCGGCGATTTTGGAGCATTCGCAATCTCGACATTGCCTTGCTGATCTTGCTCGCTCCGGGACTGTTGATGGTCAACGAAGGCTATCGTCGGCAAACCCGTTTGGACCGCGAACTTGTCCAATCGCTTGTCGAACGGCCGGCGATGGAGGAGTCCGCAACGCAGGACGCGGACGGGCAAACGCGACCGTGGACCGGGAATGCCTTGGAATCCGCGAGTGAAACGAAACTCGCCGACATTCTCGAAGAGGCACCGCGGACGGAGGCTCAGGCCGCCGCCTATGACTCCGCCGTTTCGCTGCGACGCGGTGGGTTCGTGTGGCTGTTTGTGATTGAAATGGCATTATTGATCCGCATGCTGCTCGATCCGCTGATGGTCCGGCGTCCGCTCTTGGACCCGAATCTCACCACCGGTGGCTTGAATTTCCTCGGCATCTCCCTGTTTATCTTCATGATGGCGAACGTCGTCGCGAGCACGCCCGAAATCCAGCGTGAGCAGGGGCCGGAATTGGGGCCGGGTTATGCGTTGATGAACATGCTGCCGACGATCCCGGTGCGGCCGGTCAGTGAAGCGATTGCGGGTGCCGAACCGCCCACGCTCGATGAGCTTTCGCCGCCGCAGCAACAGCGTGCGGCGATCGCGAAAATCATCGCCATCATCAGTCAGTCGGCGATCCTGATTGGCATCCTGTTGATCGGAAACCGCCATTTCGGCAACCTCCGCGCCGGTGCCGGATGTGCAACGCTGTACCTGCTGATGCCCTACACGTCTCAGATGACCGGCCGCGTGGATCACTTCGTGCCGTCCGCATTGCTGCTCTGGGCGATACTCCTGTACCGCAAACCGTTCTTCTCAGGATTATTCGTCGGTGCAGCCGCTGGACTGGTTTACTACCCCCTCTTTCTGCTGCCGCTGTGGTTCAGTTTCTACTGGCAGCGCGGCGCCCGACGATTCGCCGTCGGCGTCTTGTCGATGCTATGTGTTTTGATGGCGCTATTGGTCTTAGGCGGGACGGAGCCATTCTTTGAACATCTGCGGCGTATGTTTGGGTTGTTCTTTCCCACCCAGGACCCGCGTGGAATCTGGGAGCTCGGTTGGAATCCAGTGTGGCGACTGCCAGTGATCGTCGCGTACGTGATCTTAAGCTTCTTTTTCGCGATCTGGCCGGCCCAAAAAAATCTCGGTATTCTAATCAGTTGCTCGGCCGGCTTGATGATCGCGGCCCAGTTCTGGCACGGCTACGGAGGCGGGATGTACATGGGGTGGTTCCTGCCGCTCCTCCTGCTGACCATTTTTCGGCCCAACCTACAAGATCGCATCGCGCTGAAGGTCATTGACGGCCGGCGGCGATCGCAAATTCTCAGCACCACCGCAAACATGGACGCAGCCTGAACCGGATGTCGAATTCCCTTCCCCATGGCGAATCCGGCGGTTGCCGCGAAGCTCGCGCACGCTATGCCGACCAACTCGCTGATATCGACCGCGATCTCGAAAGCTATACCTCTCGCGACGCGCGACTGGGCAGCGTGCGAGTGGGACTGTTTTTCTTTTTAGTCGTCGGGTTTGGCTTCGCCATCGCAACGGGGCATCCTTTTTGGATCATGGTTGCCGTCGCTGCTTTGATCGCGTTCCTCGTTGCGGTTGTGCGCAACGAGACCGTGCGCAATGAAATGGAGATACGCCAGAGCCAGTCCCGCACGCTGCGCCGCTTAGTTCGCCGGTTGGACCGTGATTGGCAGGCACTCGCTACCGACCCGATCGGGAAAGTCGCTAGCGAGTTTCAGCTCGATAGGCGTCAAGGTGCGCTGGCCGATGACCTGGATTTGCTCGGCGATGCCTCGCTATTCCAGCTCGTATCGATGGCCGCGACTACGCCTGGTCAGCGAACATTAGCCAACTGGTTAACGCGTCCCACGGATCCAGGCATCTCCCGCCAGCGGCATCATGCCGTACAGGCTCTGGCGCCGGCCCGTCAGGAGCGGTTGCAGTTTTATACGCTCGCCCGTGAGGTTGGGACATCGACGGGCGACCCCGATTCGTTTGTCGAATGGGCCCACAGTCCGATGTGGCTGCCATCGCGACGGTGGTTGATCCCGTGGGGGAACTTGACCGCCGCACTCGCGACTGCCGCCATCATCGCACTGATCTATGCGACGTTCACCGAAAACCGAGATCTCACGCGGTTCTCGTTCGTGGCGTTGATCGCGATTGCGGTGGTGAATCTTTCGATCGGGTCATTGCTACTCGGACCCGTTGCCCAGATTTTTTCGATCGCGATTCAATCTCGCCGCAGCGTCGAGGACTATGCCGAGCTGTTCCGTTCCGCGGATCTGTTGCCAAACGATGCACCTGAGCGTGCCACGCAGGGCGATACCATCGAGAGCATTCGAGAGACACTGCTCGGTTCGGAGGAGAAGCGAGGATCCGCCAGCCACGCGATGACCCAGCTCGCAGTGGTTGCCAAAGCGGGGTCGCTGAAACACTCCGCTGCCACATTTTTAATCTACTTGCCACTCCAGGCGTTTGCCTTGTGGGACGTCCGTGTGCTGCGGCGACTGGAGGACTGGAAGGAACGATACAGCTCGCAGGTCCAAAGTTGGTTTGTGGCCTTGGGTGAACTGGAGTCACTGCTCTCTCTCGCTGCCCTGGCCGACGAGTATCCCAGTTGGGCGTCTCCCCAGTGGATCACAGCGGAAGCCGATGGCACGCCCCAGGTGATGGGCGATCGCGAAGTCCTGCTGAGCTGCGAACAGCTCGGCCACCCGTTGTTGCGTGACGAAGTTCGTGTCCGCAATGATGTCACGATCGGTCCTGCCGGGACACTTCTCCTGGTGACGGGCAGTAACATGTCGGGCAAGAGCACGATGCTGCGAAGCGTCGGGTTGAACGTCTCGCTGGCGATGGCGGGCGGTCCGGTCTGTTGCCGGACGATGCGGGTGCCGCCGATCGAGATGGCCACGAGTATTCGCGTCAGTGACGACCTGAGCCAAGGGGTGTCGTTCTACATGGCTGAGCTCAACCGCCTCGCCGCGGTGGTCGAGCATGCTCGGGAACTCCATGCCAATGCGCAAGCCGTGACGCCGTCCCAATCGGCTCCTCCTCGGCGACTCCTGTTTCTGCTCGACGAAATCCTGCAGGGCACGAACAGTCGCGAGCGACAGATTGCCGTGACGCGTGTCCTAGGCATGTTGGTCAATAGCGGCGCGATCGGGGCGATCACGACCCATGACCTCGAACTGGCCGACGAACCGGAACTGGCCCGCATCGCCCATACAGTCCACTTCCGCGAAACGATCACTCCCGATGCCGATGGTGATGAGCGGATGACGTTCGACTACACCATGCGCGAAGGCGTCTCGCCGACCACCAATGCCCTGCGTCTGCTCGAAATGGTGGGACTCGGCGAAGAAGGCCGCAGCTAGCGGCGTGTCGATTTCATGAGCCGCGTCAGCGGCCGGGTAGCTCGTGTTACCCAATGCCCTGCGGCATTCGGCTTGCGATTGCCGGTCGAGCTTCGATTCAATCAATCGCCAAAACGGCTCGTTTTGTCGCTACACTCTTTGGTAGATTCTTGGCTCCCATTCTTCGTTCCTCCCGTTCCCTCAAACCGTGAGATCCATTCCATGCGCACTCTCCTTCTCGTAGTGGCATCCCTGTTCACTTGCCAGCAAGCGATTGCTGAAGTCCAAACTAAAACCGTTGAGTACCATGACGGCGATGTGACTCTCGAGGGGTTCGTCGCGTGGGACCCGGCCTTGGTCGACGACGCGGCTCCTGGGGTGCTCGTCGTGCATCAATGGATGGGGCTGACCGCCTATGAGAAAGGGCGCTGTCGACAGCTCGCTGAACTAGGCTATGTCGCCTTCGCGCTGGATATCTACGGCAAGAACGCTCGACCGGGTACCGTCCAGGAAGCTGGTCAGACCGCGACGGTCTACAAGGAGGACCGTGACCTGTATCGCCGGCGCCTCAATCTGGGCTTGGAACAGTTACGCAAACAGACCGGTGTTGACCCCGACAAGCTTGCCGCGATCGGCTACTGTTTCGGTGGTACCGGCGTCATCGAATTAGCACGCAGCGGAGCGGATATCGATGGTGTGGTCAGTTTCCACGGTGGCTTAGATTCTCCCCATCCCGCCGACGGCAAAAAGATCACCGCCAAAATCCTCATTTGCCACGGGGCCGATGACCCGTTTGTACCTGAAGCGGACATCAAAGCGTGCTTGGACGAACTGAATGCCGCGGATGTGGACTGGCAGATGGACATCTACTCCCATGCCGTGCATTCCTTCACCCAGCCCATGGCGGGCAATGATAACTCCCGCGGTGCCGCGTACAACGCTGCCGCTGACCATCGCTCCTGGGCAGCGATGAGATCGTTCCTTGCCGAGCTGTTTGGGCAAAACGTGTTCAAGGCAAACGCTCAGTAGCGATCAGAAACACTTGCCGGGCGGCGACAGCTCGATGGCATCTGTTTGGAGTGAACCCCCGGCGGCGAGGGGCACTGGCATCGAATCTGCGGATGGGGTGTGACCTTTTACAGTGTCCGCCCATCCGCCAGGCTCGGTCGAGGTCGTCCCTGCCGCTGCAAATATCCGATGCCGAACCTGCAAGGTTGCTCGCATCGGACGCGTATGCCACGCTCGCTTATTTTGTCGTCCACACGGGCGTTGGTTCAATCTCGTCGGCGACGGCGCCGCCCTGGTCTTTGCGACCGCTGCCTTCGAGTCGGCTGATCAACCGCACGCTCATGTCCTGGTCGCACGCGATCTGACAGCTCAGACGCACGCCGGGCTCGGTGATCTCACGTACTTTCAGAAGTTCCTTTTCGACTTCGGTGATTTTCTCCGGTTCCCCTTCGATGAATTCCACGCGGCAGGTCGTGCACCGTCCGCCGCCCCCGCAGGCGTGCAATTGATCTGTCCCCGCCTCTTGGACGAGAGCAGATACGAGGCGTTTGCCCTCGGCGACATCAAAGGTTCCGACGTTTTCTACGGTGAGTTTTGGCATGGGATCAACGGTGAAGTTAGAAGAGTGAAAAGTGAACTGCTCTGGGAGAGGGCTCAGGCGTTTGTCGTGGATTGTTTGCACGCAATTTTAACCGTGTCGAAATCGACTGTGGAGAAGTAGTCGTCGAACGTTTCGGCACGACGAATCTCGCGGACTTCGCCTGCGTCGTTATACAAAATCTCGGCTGATCGCAGTCGCCCATTGTACTGGAAGCCCATCGAATGACCGTGGGCACCGGCATCATGGATGACGAGGATGTCGCCGACCTCGGTCTGCGGCAGTTCCCGATCAATCGCGAATTTGTCATTGTTTTCACACAGCGAGCCGACCACGTCGACGGTCTGTTCCGCGGGCGCGTTTTCTTTGCCGAGCACGCTGATTTGATGGTAGGCACCGTACATGCCGGGACGCATCAAGTTGCTCATGCAGGCGTCCACGCCGACGTAGTTTTTGTAGGAGGTTTTTTGGTTGATCACGCGCGTGATCAGGAACCCGAAGGGCCCTGTCATGGCACGGCCGTTTTCCATCATCAAGCGGATCGGAGCGAGGCCCGAGGGAACCAGTTTGGATTCGTACAGGGCTTGCACGCCCCGGCCAAATTCTTGCATCTCAATGCCCTGCTGCTCAGGGCGATAGGCCACACCGATGCCGCCACCGAGATTGATGCACTCCACCGCCACGCCCGTCGAATCGCGAATTTGGATCGCCAGCTCAAACAGCATTTCGGCGGTCTGCAGCAGTGCGTCGACATTCAGCTCGTTCGACACCACCATTGCGTGCAGGCCAAACCGGGTGATCCCGAGTTCCGCACAGCGTGCATACCCCTCAAAAATCTGCTCGCGAGTGCAGCCAAATTTGGCTTCCTTGGGATCGCCGATGATCACATTGCCCTGCCGCTCGGGGCCTGGGTTGAAGCGAAACGAGACCATCTCGGGCAGGCTGTCGAGCTGGGTGAGTTGATCGATGTGATGCGGCGTGTCGAGGTTGATGATCGCCCCGAGTCGCGCCGCGACAGCGAATTCTTCGACGGTCGTGTTGTTGGAGGTGAACATCACGTCGTGGCCGGTGATGCCCAGTCGCTCGCACGTGATCAGCTCCGCCACGCTGCTGCAGTCCGCACCGCTGCCCTCTTCGGCCATCAACGCCACGATATGCGGGTTCGGAGTCGCTTTGACCGCGAAATACTGCTGGAATCCTTCGTTCCAAGCGAACGCTGCGGACAATTCCCGGGCCCGGCGACGGATGCCGTCCTCGTAATACAGCACGAACGGCGTGGGGTGGTCAGCGATGACGCGCTCGATGAATGAGCGGTCGAAGGGCAGCGTTTGGGTGGGCAAATTGTTAGCCATGAGGGTCCAAGCCGGAAAAGAAGTATTTCTGACGTCAGCACCGTGGGTTTCTCGAAAACAATCAATCGGCGCGAGTCAATCAGGATAGTCGCCACCGCCGATTTGGAAAACCTAACCGCATGGGCGCAGCGAACAAACCGATGGGGCGGATGGAAGCCGGTGGAGATCCCGCGACGCTTCAGGTCGCACGGAATGGAAAGGTAATCACCAAAAGTCTGCGGGGTGAGGATCGAATCAATATGATCGTCGAAGTGCTCAGGGAATATTGAGAGAATTCGCGATACATTATTTACCCCTTCGCCATCAGACGTAGCTGAATGCCCATGTGCGACCGAAAATGGTCTCTCGCTCGACTCGGATACGGCAGGACAGCCCCGAAACGACGGGGCGACAGAAAAATAGTATCCCCGTCCAATTCCGCAGGGAACCGGCGTTTTAATCGCAAAGCGATGACCGCATTTAGCCGTGGGCGTCCGGACGCGAAATGGGGCGAGCACGAGATCGGGCTCGACGACTACGGCGTCGCTGCTGCGGTGCGAGCATTGCGTGAGAACTCGTCTCGTACGTCGCCGCCCAACAGGACGCATTTGCCTTCGAGCTTCTCTTTTCCGAAGGTGAGCACGAACACGTGATGTCCTTTGTCCGCCATGCCGGGTGATTGGATGAACCAGCGATCGTCTTTGGGGGCTCTTTGGGGGACGCCAAATCCGCCTTCGCCGATGTACACGACACCGCTTTCGTCAATCGCATCTCCACGAATGGGCACGGTGCGTTTAATGTTGTGCCCATCGGCCTCGCAGGCGAGATCCACGTTGAAACGCTCGAAAAGGGGCACCCAGCTCTGCAGCCCCGCTCCCGGTCCCTTGACGGCTGGATAGACGGGGCGATGGTACTGGACGAGGGCCCATCGATTCTTGGGGCGTGAATACGCGAGTTCTTTGGCGAGCCATGTCGCTTGATCGCCAGCGGTGCTGATTTCTGAATTGAGCGTGATGAAGCGGACTTCTGGGCCGAGGTTAATGGCGTAGTAATTTAAGTCACCCTCAGGAAATCCAAAGACCTCATTAAACGGTTTGCCGTGGTCGTGGTTCCCGCGAGCAGGGATGATCGGCAAGAGACGACCGTCCGGTGCGGTGGTTAACTCGTAGTCGGACAACCATGTCGACCAGAGGTCCATCTTGGTACCGTTGACGATGTAGTCGCCTCCGTGAGCCAACGCCAAGATGTCATCGGCAGGATCCTCGTTGGCGTATGATTTCGCAAACATCTCGCCCAGCATCGTGTTGACACGTCGCCGCGCGTCACGATCCGATCGTGAATCACCGCCATGGAAAATGCTGAACTCGCGATCTTCCGCGGGTGCGGTTACGAAGTAGAAAGTGGGTGAATGGTTCTTGTCGCTAATTAACTCGATTTCGTAGGCCGTCGCTGGCTCGAGGTCCGTCAGCTTCACTTGGTGGTGGTAAAGCTCGGTTTCGCCACCGGTATACCGCCCCGTCTGGGCGAGCTGCTCTGCGGGCTCTTGATCGTCGCCCTTGATGTGATATTGAACGGAATGATACTGCCCCCGCTCAGCGGTACTCCACAGGATCGTTGCGGACGTCGCAGGATCGTCCGCCCACACCACTCGCCATTGTGCGGGCTGGGTTCCCTCCAATGGAGCGTCCGCCTGCGCAAGTGAAAAGCATGAAAGCAATAGAAACGCCGTGATTGAAATCACACGAATCACGGTGGAGATGGTTGTTGTCGTTGTCGGTCTGGTCGTGGACATGAATTTCATTCGGTATCGATTCCATTGAGAGGAGTGTCGGATTGAGAAGTCGCCAATCGTGAGGCGTGGTGGGATCGGCGAGTGATCCACCAGTACCCCAAAATCGCCAACGGTACGCCTCCGTTGGCAACGCGGAGCAATGTTTCTGGCCAGGCGTTCATGCCGTATGCGGTCACTCGACTCGCTGCGGCGACGAGGCCCCATACCGCCATGTAAAGTGCTACCCAACGCCACCGGGTAGCGATCAATAGCACTGCGGCGATCAGATCAATCACGCCAATCACCACAAGGGTCTCTTCAGCTGTTGCTTGACTCAAATTGAACTGCGTCCACTGAAAATTGGACAGCAGAATCAAGTCCGTAAACGGAGGGTATCGCTCGATGGCCTTGTAACCATGGGCAGCGAATGTCGCCGTTGCCGCGATCATCAGCAGTAGAACGGCGACCTGTGTCGGCCGGCAGCGTTCATTGCCGGCTGCATGAGAAGCCCTCTGACTGCGTACCAGTATAATCAGCGCCACCGGAGCCATGTATCGAACTGCGTCCTCCGCCAGCGTGAGTTCAGCCCACAGCGTTGCACGCATCATATGGGTCACCGCGATCACCAGCACCCAGCAAGCAATCCAGAATGCGGCAGCCTGGTCGAGCCAATCCAACAGGGCACGCCGAAGCGTGTTGGGAGACACTTCGTGCTTAGGAAGGAGCGGGAAATGACCGTCTGATTTTGTGGTCGACCGTTCCGCAGTCGACCGTTCCGCAGTGGACCGTTTCGAACGCGGAGCGTTCGGCCCCATGTTTTTCGCGTGGTTTTTAAGCCAACCTATAACGCACAGCAGGCAGCCCGCCGCCAGGGTGAGCCATGCCCCCGCATTATCAATCGTTTGAGCAAGCGGTTCGGGCCAGCTCTGATCGAATAATAGCCACTCAAAGACATCGCTCTCCCGCTCATTCTGTGAGAGCAGATATCGCCCACCCAGTCCAAAACACTGGATCGCGATCACGATTCGCAGGCAGTTGTCGAGCCACCCCGATGCAGAAGTTTGACGAGACCTACCCTGCGTCATCCGACAACCAATTCGTTCACAACTCGTGCAGGTTCGACGCCCGTTAAACGAAAGTCGAGGCCCTGTGATGGATACGTAAATCGCTCGTGATTGATCCCCATCAGGTGCATGACGGTGGCATGGAGGTCGCGAACATGGACGGGATTCTCGGCAATGTTGTAGCTGAAGTCATCTGTGCTACCGAAGGTTGTCCCCGGTCGCACGCCGCCGCCTGCCATCCAGAGTGTGAAGCAGCGAGGGTGGTGATCGCGTCCTCCCTCGGGGCTGTCCCATTGGCCTTGCCCGGCAACACTGCGACCAAACTCACCACCCCAGATCACGAGCGTATCCTCCAGCATCCCACGTTGTTTCAAGTCGGTAATCAGGGCGGCACTGGCTTGATCGGTGTCTCGGCAGCGTGCCGTGCACCAGCTCTTCAGGCGACTGTGATGGTCCCAGTCGGGATGAAACAATTGAATGAACCGAACGCCTCGCTCGGCCAATCGACGGGCCAGAATACAGTTGGCTGCATAGCTGCCACCGCGGCGTGAATCGGGGCCGTAGAGTTCAAACGTCGACTCGGGCTCGTCACTGACGTCGGTTAATTCTGGCACGCTCGTTTGCATCCGAAACGCCATCTCGTACTGCTTGATTCGCGTCTCGACTTCGGGGTCGTTCACCTCCGCGTGACGCATCTCGTTCATCTCGCGAAGGCCATCGAGCATCGAGCGACGCAAGTGGCGCGGCATCCCAGCGGGATCGTTCAGGTAGAGCACGGGTTCCTTGGCACTCCTTAGTTTCACACCCTGGTAGACCGAGGGCAGGAAGCCACTGCCCCAGTAATGGTCGTACAACGGCTGGTCACTGCCCCGGCTCATCTTTGAGAGCAGGACAATATAGTCAGGCAGATCTTTATTTTCGCTGCCCAGTCCATAGCTGAACCAACTCCCCATGCTGGGGCGACCGGCCAGATGATGCCCCGTCAAAAACTTGGTCATGGCGGGCGCGTGGTTGATCTGATCGGTCACCATCGATTTGACGAAGCACAGATCATCGGCAACCTTGGCGGTATGAGGCAGCCAATTGCTGATCGTTGCACCGGACTCACCGTGCCGTTGAAACTTGGAATGTGCGGGCATGATCAATTGTGGTTTACCGCGGGTCATCCCCGTCAGTCGCTGGCCACCCCGCACGCTCTCAGGCAATTTGGTGCCGGCCATGTCCAGCAACCCAGGTTTATCGTCGAACAGTTCCAGTTGGGACGGACCCCCGGACTGGGTCAGGAAAATGATTCGCTTGGCACGGGCGGCAAAATGCGGCAACTCCGGTGGCGAAATCGCTGTCGCAGAGGCGGATTGCTGGTCGAGCCAATTCAGGGCGATCGCGCCCACACCGATGCCGGCACCTTGGCCGAGAAAGTAACGACGTGTAGTTTCATTCATGAGTCATGCTCTCATCTAGATTGAAAATCATGCTGGCGACCAACATCGTCGCCGCCAATTCGGGCACGTCATCAGGGTTGGGGGCGGGCTGCTGGCCAACGCTCGTCAACGCCATCGCTTGGCCGGGATGTTTTTGATAGTACTGGCGGGCATCGTGGTATTGACGCTCTAGCACGACGGATTCGCTCTCACTGGGTGCTCGACAGAGGATGCTGTTCATCAGGGCTGTCAAACGCCCCTGGACTGACTGCACCTGCAACGCCTCATCGCCGATCGCGCGAGCGGCTTCGAGCGACGTCAGGTCGTTCATCAGCGTCAATGCGTGCAGAGGTGTATTGGTGCGTCGCACGTCGACTTCACAGGTCCGCCGCATCGCATTGTCAAACAGAAACGTGGGGGCGCTCGTCCGTCGCCAGAACGCATAGACAGTACGTCGGTACTGCGCCGGACCAATACTCGCTTGGTAGGAGAACCGGCCCATGAATTGATCCTTCCAAACACCAGGCGGTTGGTTGGGGAAAACAGGCGGCCCGCCAACGGCATCATTCAGCAAGCCAGCAGACTTCAGTAGCGAGTCGCGAATCATCCAGCTGGGCAAACGAAACCGCGCACCGCGGGCGAGCCAGCGGTTATCCGGGTCGGCCTGCAGCAACGCGTCACGGACGCGACTGTCTTGTCGATAGGTTTCACTGTCAACAATTAGCCGGATCAGTTGTTTGACATCCCATCCACTCTCCATGAATTCGACGGCCAAATAGTCCAGCAACTGCGGGTGGGTCGGTGACTCGCCTTGCAGACCAAAGTCGCCTGGCGTCCGCACTAACCCCGCACCGAACAATAATTGCCAGATCTGATTGACGATCACTCGCGCGGTCAGTGGGTTCTCGCGATCGACGATCCACTCGGCCAACTCCAGTCGACTGGAAACCTGATCAGCCGGTCTCGGCAGCACCGCGGGCAGAATCGCCGGCGAAACCTCTTCGCCATGAGCGTCCCACACGCCGCGAAGCAGGATGTGTGTTTTCCTCGGCTGCTCACGTTGTTTCAGCACGGTAACCTTCAGCTTCCCAGACGCCGATTTGGCTTGTTTCAACTGTGCCTTCGCCAAGCGATCTCGCTCGACCGCATTCTGGTACGGCAGATCGTCCTCTAGCCAATCTTTTCGCAGTGCATCGATCAAACCGGGATCGATATCATCGGTACCCGAGGGCTTGTCCGTTTCAGCATCGCGTTTGGCGGCGGCGTTCTGTTTCGCCACAGCGTCGGCCAATCGCCGCATCGGCATTTCGTCGAGCGACCGCACGGCGCTACCTCGTTGGTCGGTCAGGCTCAAGCGAAACCGTCCAATTAATTCTTGTGGAGCCAAGGAACGCTGCATCAAAACGATATCGAGTTGCTGGTCGGCGGCGAGCGTGAGCGGCTCGGCAAGTTCGAAAACGGCGGTTTGTACCGGGGCGACGTCTCGGGTTCGCGTCGTCCATCCGGTGCGTGGATCGTCATCGAGTGTGCCCGAGACCTTGCCATATTTCGGGTCTTCGCCCACTCCATCAACACTGGCAATCGCGCCTGCCAAGGGCACGTCCACGACTTCCGTGGTGCCGACGCTGCGGACCTGAAGTTTGACGTTGGTGAGAACGAATTCGCCGCTGTCGGCGTGCGAGTATTTCTTGCCCGAATGGGCGTCGTCAGCGAAGACTTCCAGTCGCACGCCCGTCACACGGCCGAGTTGAGGGTCACTCACCGTGATGTGAAAATCGTCTTGCGCAGCCGGTTCGCTGCCCGAGCGAATGATCTGCTGCGACTCTATCTCGAGCGGCGTGCCCTCAACCGACGATACCATCAACGGATCAACATGATGCCAGGAAACGAATCCATCCGAGGCACGAGTGATCTGAGCCAGCAAATTCTGCTGGAATGTGTCTTCTGCGGCCGCTGCGACGTCCGCCACTGACTGAGCGGTTTGGTTCACCAATTGCTCGGCTTGAGTGACTGCGGAGGCCGCTTTGTCGGATTGGTATTCCAGGAATGGCCCCGCATGGTTTCCCGCCTGACCATCTTCGTCGATGCTGTCGAAGTAGGCCGTCATGCTGTAGTAATCATGCTGCGAGATCGGATCGAATTTATGATCGTGGCACTGCGTGCATCCAAGCGTGAGCCCGAGCCACAGCGTGCCAGCCGTGTTCGTTCGGTCCAACACATAATCCACTCGCGATTCTGCGGGGTCCCGGCCACCTTCTCCGTTGTGCATATGATTGCGGTGAAAGCAGGTGGCCAACCGAGTTTCGTCCGTTGCGTCGGGCAGTAGGTCGCCAGCAAATTGCTGAATTGTGAATTGATCGAATCGCATGTTGTCATTGAACGCGTCGATTACCCAGTCACGCCAGGGCCAATTTTGGCGGATTGAATCTTGCTGGAACCCATCGGTATCCGCGTAGCGGGCGCCATCGAGCCACCACATCGCCATGCGTTCGCCAAAGTGTGGCGATTTCAGCAATTGATCGATTAAGTGATTCCAATCTGCTTCACTGGGGGCGTCTCCCAGTTCAGTGATCTGTTCGGTAGAAGGCGGCAGACCGGTCAAGTCAAACGACAGCCGTCGGGCGAGCGTGTGCACGGCCGCGGGCGGTGCGATGGCGAGCTGCAGCCCCTCGGGGGCGACTCCCGAATCCATGATTCGGTTCAACTGCTGGCGTACGAAGTAGTCGATCGCGCGTGGTGCATCGTCGGGGACATTCGCTTGCACGGGCGGCTCAAACGACCAGTGCTTTCCCCACGTGGCTCCTTGATCGATCCAGCGGCGGAGCGTTTCCACTTGCGCCGCGGTCAGGGCGGGTTTGTGGGAGTCCTCCGGCGGCATTCGCATATCAGGATCGGTTTCGATCGCCCGGGCAATCAACTCACTCGCGTCCGCCTCTCCGGGGACGATCGCCGCGTAGCCACCTAAATCCTCCGTCGCGCCCTCCCGGACATCCAGCCGCAGTCCAGCCTCTCGCGATCCTTCGTCAAAACCATGGCACGCAAAACAATTGTCGGACAGGATCGGGCGGACGTCGCGATTGAAATCAATCGTGTCGTCTGCCAGCACGATGCTGCCACTGGCTAGAAACGTCAAAAGCTGAAAGCACATCGCGACTGCACGGCATTTCGCAGGCGAAGTTTGTCGACGTTGAGAGGAAAAATTAAGCATCAAACCGGTAGCGGGAGGAAGATTGGAATCGCGTTCGTTCGTGGTCTCTCAATCGCTTTCCGATTCCTCTGGAAATCACAGCGCCAATCGGCACAGCACTCGCGAAATGAGCTTCTAATGATAACACGGCCAGAGCCCTCAATCCGTTCACGATAGGATCAATTCTTGAATGCCCTTTTGGGAAAAGAGCGGCAAGCTGCTCCGTGATCGAGCCGAAGACCGCTTACTACGATGGGGCCAGGAACCCGGTGCGCCAACCGCCCGCAGGCAACATGAAGGGGCTGATCAACTCGCACGAATCCATTGTCGGGCCAATCGGCCTGGCAGAAGTCCGGGGGACACCAGCCGTGGCAGATCGGGAGACGGGCAGTTGTCGGGTTCCCGCAAGACCGATTCGGCCGCCATCCGGCCGCTGATCACCGCCCCCTCCATCGTCGCCGGCCAGCCCGTTTGCACGTAGTCACCTGCGAGATGTAGCCAGGGCAGCGGCGTGGTCGCCCCGGGGCGGCGTGAATCCAGCTCGGGGCTGAGTCGATAGACGGCGGCAGGATCGGTCACGATGCGGCTGTGCAGCAGTCGTGCGTCTTGCGCAACGGGGAAGGCCGCACGCAGTTCGCGGGTAACCTGCTCGATCAACGCTTCTTTGGGAGCATCACTCAGTGCGTGTCGGCCACTGATCACGACCTGGTAGTAATGACCGGAGGCTGGGGCTGTCGCTTCTCTCACTGGATTCCGAAACAACCACTGGGCGGTCGTGCCGACCATCACAACATGCCGGTGCACTGTGAGTTCACGGTCAAACCATAGGTGCAACCCGGTGATCGGGGACGGCTCGATCGACGCCAGCGTTGCGGTCAATTCAAGATGCCATGACTCGACCTCGGGTGACAACTTCTCACGGCTGAGTGAGTGCAGCAGCCGCGACGCCGACCGCCAGTTCGTTGCCATGACCACGTGATCGGCAGGAATCGTCTCCCCGTTACCGAGCACCACACGGGCACGCCCGGCGTCCCCCCCACGCCCGGCCCCTCTGTCATGGTCGGGGCTGCGAATTTCTCGGACGATGGATTCCGTTCGCACGCGGACACCGCGGTCGTGCAATCGCTGCGTCATCCCCGTGCCAAAAATTTCGGATAGGGTGCGATTAGGAACCCACACATCGCTGGCACCGCGAGCGGCCGCAAAACCGTCCAGTAACACTTTGCGGGCTGCTCCCATGGAGACGCGTTCGGGGGTGTCGCCCAGTGCACTCACTAAAATCACATCCCAGAATCGCGTGCGTGTTTCGGCGTCCTGGCCGTTTTGAGCCAGCCAGGTAGCGGCATCCGTTTTCGCTGCCGACGCAGGGGTGGTTCGCATCAGTTTCCACAATCCGGCACGAATCTGATGCTGTTGATTGGCGGAGAGATATTTCAGGCCTGCCAATGCGGGGTGCAGGTGTAACGGTGCCGGCAGCCAACGACTTGCACGAAACCGGGAGATCCCGCTGTCGGGATGATAGAATTGGAGTTCGTCGAAGCAGGTGAAGTGTTCAATTAATTCGGTTTCTCGCAGTAGGCTGAGCAGGTTTGTGCAGCACCCCATCGCGACATGTTGGCAGTAATCCAACGTTTCACCGGAGATTGGATCGGCAAACGATCCGGCCCGTCCGCCGGGGATTGAACGCGACTCGACCAGCGTGATCTCATAGTCGTGGGAGCGTTGATCCGAACGAGCCCGGTTCGAGAGCGCCATCGCGGTCGACAATCCGGCGATACCGCCACCGACGATGACGATACGAGTCGCGTCGGTAATTGCAGTCGCGTCCGTCACGAAAACGTCTCGATGGGGGACGAGCGGGGGTCACGTCCAACTTCCGCTGGTGGCACGGGCAACCGGCGATAGAGAGGTCCGATGAAGTGGTTGGAAACGATTCCCAATCGGGTCTTCAACCCAAGTGAAACACGGCGTTGTAGGATCGCGTCGGGATCTTCCGCAATCCGCTGCAACAGGGCCCGGTACGTCCGCCACATCATGCTGAACATCGGACGTCCAGGCTCTTCGAGCGAATCCCAAACCCGCCAACCCGAATCGAATAGTTCGGACGCACGCCGCGTCTCGTCGAGAATCAGGCAGCGTAATCGGGCGTCACGCCGTGGGTGCAATAGGTCATCTTCATCGAGACCGTGCTGTTCAAAGTGTTGTCGCGGCAGATAAATGCGGCCTCGTGCAGCGTCTTCAGAGACATCTCGCAAAATGTTGGTGAGTTGAAACGCCAGCCCGCAATCGATGGCGGCTTGCATCGGCAGCGGTGAACGAAACCCCCAAATATGCAGGCAGGCAATGCCCACAGCCGAGGCAACAAGGTAGCAGTAGTGTTCGAGTTGCTCGAAGGTATCGAAGCGGCTCTTCTGCTGGTCGGCGAGCACGCCATCGATGATCTCTAACAGGTATCTCGAGGGGATCAAAAAAAGATCCGACGCGTGCCGCAGCGCGGGCATGATCTCGCCCGCACGGGTCTCCAACAGGGCAGCCATCGCCGGAGAGAATTCATCGTTCTCCTCCGCCAACCGGATTGCCGAGGGCACATCACCAATCAAATTCATCGCAGTCGTCTGACGCCACCAATTCAGGGCACGGCGTCGTAGCAGGGCGGGTTCGTTGGAGTCACCCAGGTCATCGGTGATGCGAGCGAAGGCATACAATGCCGACATCGCATCGCGTTGCTGCCGCGGCAGCAGCCAAAACGAACGATAAAAGCTGCTGCCGCTGCGACGGGAGATCCGCCGCACCGCCGCATAGCTGGCGGCAACTCGAGTGCTGTCGCTGGACGTCATCAATGGTGGCTCCCGCCGGCGACTGGTGCGATCGTTGGACGTGCATTGCCGCGGCGCCGCGTTGCGATGCCACGGGCGAAGGTGCTTGCGACCAGCCAAGCCTGTTTGCGTTTACTTACTTTCGGTCGATGTCGCAGGACATCATATTCAGTCTTCGTGATCGCATCGAGTGTCGCCAGCCCACCGCGTACGAATAGCTCCACGTCGGCTGCCAGCCAGCGAGGCACGATCGCGACCAGCGAGCGACCGCGGTGCAAGCTAGCTCGGGCCTGATCGCACTGCTCGGCAATCGCGGCGCGAATGCAGGGGGGCGTGGGACGCGAGTGTTTGATCGTCTCGGCGATCAGTGATTCATCAAAACCGTGTCGCTGCATGACCGATGCGGGCAGATAGATTCGTCCGATCGCATAGTCGCGGGTGACGTCTTGCCAGAAGTTTGTGAGCTGCAGGCCGGTGCATACGTCATCGCTGAGCCGCACCTGCTCATCGGAATCGCAGCCACCCATGGCGAGGAGGATGCGTCCGACGGGGTTGGCCGAGCGGCAGCAGTAGTCCAAGAGGGAGGGCTCATCGATGTATCGATGCACGGATTGGTCTTGGACGAATGCATCGAGGAGATCGTCAAATGCTTTTCGAGGCAGGTTGAATCGCCGCACGGTATCGGCCAGGGCTATGAATGCTCCGGAAACCTCGCCGCAACTGAAGATATTCGCAATCGAACGGCGGAAGCACGCCAGTGACTGCAGTGCCGCGGCGGGGGAAATCGATTCGTCGGCGGCATCGTCGGCCGCGCGGCAGAACGCATACACGTCGTAAAACGGCTGGCGCATGTGACGCGGCAACAGCACGCTGGCAACTACAAAATTCTCGTAGTGTGAGCACGCGATGTCGCGGCACAGCCTTCGCGAGGCGGCTAGCTCGGAATTCGATGAGGGCGTGGCAGGGGGAACGGTCGGGCTCACGGGGTGGGCGAGTAGAGTGGGAGGTAATGGCTGCTTGGTAGCAGATCGATCCACGTATCGGTCGGATACGTGCGGAATCCGGGTTTTCGGGAATTGGAAATTCAAATGGTCTTCAAACGGCTGAGTCGTTTTGCCGTGTTTAAGTTGCATTTCTCAAATTTCAATCCTTCGTGTGTCCGCGGTCCTTGTCGGTCGCGCTGGGCAATCCGTTGCTCATCTTTTTGACGGCTCAGAGCACTGAGCGTTTGGGGGGGCGTTGGACGAGGTGGCGGGTCAGCGGTTATTCTACCGGGTCGGCGGCGAATGACATTCCTCTGCGAGGAGTTTTTTCGCTCGGCGGCTTGCTATGTTCCCATTTGTCCTGTTGTTTGATACCCACCATGAAGATTCTCTTAGCCGCGCCGCGTGGATTTTGTGCGGGTGTGCACATGGCGATTGATTCCCTTGATTTGACACTGAAGAAGTTTGGCCCACCGGTCTACGTCTATCATGAAATCGTCCACAATCAGCACGTGGTGAGCGCATTTGAGGGCAAGGGAGCTGTCTTTGTCAGTTCGATCGAGGAGGTTCCCCGCGGCAGCGTGCTGTTGTTCTCCGCGCACGGCGTATCGCCCGAAATTCGCGCGGCCGCCCGCAGTCGCGAATTGTTTGCCATCGATGCAACTTGTCCGTTGGTGACGAAGGTGCATTTGGAGGCGATTAAATACGCCAAGGCGGGGTACACGATTGTTTTGATTGGGCATGAGGGCCATGACGAAGTCCTCGGCACGATGGGGGAGGCCCCCGAAGCGATCGTATTGGTCGAGGATGAAGCCGATGTCGACGCGCTCGAGTTTCCCGCCGGTACCGAGCTTGCCTACCTGACGCAAACGACCTTGAGCGTTGATGATGCCAATCGGGTGATTGGCAGGCTGCGCGAGCGATTTCCTGAAATCCACAGCCCACCCAAGGACGACATTTGTTACGCCACCCAAAATCGTCAGCAGGCAGTGCGACTGCTTAGCGACGAAGCCGATGTGGTCGTGGTTCTGGGCAGCCAAAACAGCAGCAACAGCCAACGGTTGCGAGAGCTCGCGGCCGAAAAGGGCCAGCGGGCGTATCTGATCGACGGGCCGCAGGATCTCGCTGAGGATCAGTTTCAGCCCACCGACACGGTCTTGATCACCGCTGGAGCGAGTGCGCCCGAGGCGGTCGTGCAGGCCACCATCGATTGGCTGGCGTCGACCTACGACGCGACGCTCGAACATCGCGAGATTCGCAAGGAGGATGTGAAGTTCCCACTGCCCAAACCGCTCCGCGCCTACGCGAAAGAATCATCCACGAAAGCATAGGGCGGGCTTCCTGTCTGTCCTACGCTGTTTTCCTTACCTTTTGAAAGAACTTATTGATGGTCGCTCCGCTTCCGCTACCCAACCCGACGATTACCGCATTGAGCGAATTGTCTGCTGATCCTGGCGTGTTGGCAATTTTTGCTACGCAGCACGAATCCGGTAGCAGCGGTGACTCAACTACCGCGAGTATCGACACGAGTGTCCGTGCGGTCTTGGGTGATCGCCTATGCGAAACCATCGATCGTTTGATTGGGACAGGCGAAATCGAGGGGAAGTGCGGCGAGATTCTGTGTGTGGCCACCTCGGCCGAGCGATTCCCACTGCTCGTCGTGGCGGGGATCGGCAAGGCTGCGGGCGTGACCCGGGGCAGCGCCTTTGACGCCAGTGCCACCGTCATCCGGCGGCTCGCGGATAAGCCTCGGTCGCAGATCACGTTTTTGATTGGCGAGACGATCGTGAGCGATCATCATGACGCCCTCGTCGCGGGCGCGGTGAGCGCCTGTGAGGGGCAGCATCTCTATCAAAGCCAGCCGGCCACGTTTGTCCCGGCGGCAATCAGCTTCGTAGGGGTTGCCGCGGAGGCCGCCGCTGCAGGCGAAAAACTGGGGTCCTCGATCAATCTCACGCGTCGCTTGGTCAACGAGCCACCGACGATCATGAATCCCACCGAGTTTGCTGACCGAGCCGCGGTGATGGCCGCCACGGAGGGCTTGGAGTGCGAGATCTGGGACGAGCAGCGGCTCGCGGACGAAGGTTGCCGCGCGATTCTAGCCGTCGGACGTGCCTCGACGAGCCCCCCTCGCTTGGTGATCCTGAGGCACAATGGCGGCGGTAGCGAAGCACCGCTGGCGATCGTTGGCAAGGGCGTCACGTTTGATTCCGGTGGCCTGTCGATCAAACCCAGCGATGGGATGATCGACATGAAGTGCGACATGGCGGGCGCCGCGACCGTGGTCGGCGTGATGCGCGCGATCGCACAGCTCGGCATTCGCCGCAATGTGATCGGTTTGTGTGGGTTGGCTGAAAACATGATCAGCGGCGACGCCTACAAACTGGGCGACGTGATCGAAACTCGGTCCGGAAAAACGATCGAGATTCGCAACACCGACGCCGAAGGCCGCGTGGTGCTCGCCGATACACTCGATGTGGCCGTCGAGCAGGCACCTTCCGCCATCGTTGACTTGGCCACCCTGACGGGGGCCTGTATGGTCGCGCTGGGCAATGAAGTCGCCGGTCTGATGACGAACAGCCAAGACCTCTGTGAGCGAGTCAAAACCGCGGCCGGTCACGAGGACGAGCCTGTTTGGCAATTGCCCATGTTTCCGCTCTACGATGAGAAAGTCAAAAGCAAAATCGCGGACATCAAGAATGTCGGCGAAGGCCGCTGGGGAGGTGCGATCACTGCTGCGAAGTTCCTCGAGCAGTTCGTTCAGGGCACGCCGTGGCTGCACATCGATATTGCCGGGCCCGCGTTCGCCGAATCTGCCAAGCCCAGCCGGGATGCTGGGGCTACCGGCGTGATGGTACGGACGCTCGTCCGCTGGATCGGTGACTCCGTCGAGAACTAGCAGGTTGTCGATCGAGTCGAGGTTCGGCCGGCGCTGCTGAGCCGAATGCCGTCAGGCATCGGGTGGCGTGAGCCACCCGGTCGCCCGCGCGACTCGGCTCCTGAAATCAACTCGCTGCTAGGTCCAGTCCAGTGAGAATGGCAGCTCATTGAGATTCTCGGGGCCATTCTCTGTGACAACAAGCATGTCCTCGAGACGCACGCCGCCTGTTCGCCGCCCGTAGAGTCCCGGTTCGACGGTGAAAACTTCTCCAGCGAGCAATTCCCCGCCGCCGTCATCGAGCAGAATCGGCTCGTGCACATCCAGCCCGATGCCGTGTCCGGTGCCATGTTGGATCGATGGCTCGTCGGTCAGTTCGCCGCGATGCGATTCGTAGCCCGCCGCTTCGAGTGAGCGGATCACGGCGCGATGGACGGCGTCTCCGGTTCCGCCGGGAACCAGTTCCGCCTCGCCGGCCGCTTTGGATGCGACCACGGCGGCGTGCATGCGAGCGACTTCGTCACTGACGGTGCCATGCACGACGGTTCGCGTGCAATCACCGTTGTAGCGAGTCGATTCATCACGTGGGAACAGGTCGACGATGATCGGCACGCCCGTGGACAAGGGGCCGGTGCCCGCGTGGTGGCAATCGGCCGAATGGGGGGCCGATGCGACGATGGCACCATGGCTCATCGTGAACCCGCGGTCCATGAACAGTCGCGATGCAAACGCACGGATCCGCTCGCTGGTCAACAGGTAGGCTTCGTCGATCAAATGCCCGTCGTCATCGACCGACGCTGTCGCGATCCGGCGGCAAATCTGCAGCATGACCTGTTCGGTCACGTGTTGAGCTTGGTGCAGGGACGCAATTTCCGATTTCGTTTTGACGCGTCGATCGACCACGCCGAGCTCGTCGTCGTAATCGACTTCGATCCCGGCTGCGGCGACGTGATAGGCATAGATCATCGGCAGGGTGCGGTCGCAGCGGACGCGGGTAATGCCCTCCTTGAGCAAGCACTCGGTGACCGCCTGCGCCGTCGCCGTTTCGCGATCAGCGCTCAGTTTGCCGTCGGCGGGAGCGAAATCGGCGGGGCAGAAGACCGATCCGAGTTCAATGGCGACACTATCGTCACCCGAATCAGCCCCGACTGCTTGAACGCGGTCCATTTCTAGGTCGCGGACGATGCGGATTCTGTTTCCCGAGGGCAAGCCGATGCTCGCCGAGGGATCCCCCAGCGGCAACCCGATCCGACGGAATAGCGTCGGATTGCGGTCGGCCAAACCGGCGAGCAGCGTCGCCGATGATGAGGGGGAGGATGGAAGTGTGGGAGGCGACGCGGCCCTTGCAGCGTGAATCATTGTTTGGTGAATCATGCGGGTAGTTTACCGCGCCGAGCCAATCGTGCCGAGTGGCCCCGACCGGCGGCTGAGCCGGCAAAAAAAGCGGAGTCCGAATTTTGACTCGCGATAGGGCACATCGCCGGGCGTAGGATTCCATCGAGAAATGAAAAGTGAAAAAGAAGAATTGGAAATGGCAAAACACCCGGTGATTGGGAAGCCATTTGCCTATATTCAGGGATCCATTTCAGCTTTTTATTTCCCTGGCCTGGGATCCAAGAGGGCGATGGAACGACAGATGCTCAGTCGGCCCTCTCACGCACCAAGCCGTGGTGTTTGTCAGGTCCGTTCACGATCGTAGCTGCTACTAGCGATGGCCCGCTGTTTGCTTCACAATGGGCCATTCGACTTTTGCAATACGTCTCCCATTCCAAAGGAACGAGAATGTTCAAGGTATCGGTTCCAGCCGTGGCTGCGGGTTTATTTCTGAGCACATGGATCGCCGCCCAGCCCGGTGTTGCCGAGGATGCTGCGACGGCATCGTGGCCGCAGTGGCGAGGATCCTCGCAGCAGGGTGTCGCCGACCAGGCCGATCTGCCGACAACGTGGGATGAGGCGGCAGCAAAGCGTATCGAAGTGCCGGGGGATGGCGGCAGCACTCCCGTCATTGCCGGCCAAACCGCGTACCTGACCAGCGGCGTCGATGGAAAAAATACGCTGATTGCAATCGATATCAATCCGGAACTTGCCGAGCCCACGATTCTCTGGCAGGTGCAACTCGGCGAGGATCGGGGTAATAAACACCGCAAGGGCAGCGGCAGCAACCCTTCGGCGATCACCGATGGTAAACACGTTGTGGCCTATTTCCGAAGCGGCGACTTGGCCTGTGTCGACACGGACGGCAAGGTTGTTTGGCAAGTCAACATCCAGGAAAAATTCGGCGAAGATTCCCTGTGGTGGGATTTGGGTTCGTCACCCGTCAAAGTCGGCTCGATGGTGGTTGTCCCTGTGATGCAGACCGGTCCGAGCTATTTGGCGGCCTTTGACATTGCCACCGGCGAGCTGAAGTGGAAAACAGATCGACTCACCGATGCTCCCGAAGAAGCCGCTCAGAGCTACTCCACACCGCTCGCCGTCGAGATCAACGGTGAAGCAGCGATCGCCACGTTGGGGGCGGACCATCTGACGATCCACCGGGCCGCCGATGGGGCGGAGTTGGGGCGACTCGGCGGATTCAATCCTGGCGGCGAGAAGTTTTTCCGCTCCATCGCCTCGCCTGTCGCCGAAGGTAACCTGATCGTCTGCCCCTACTCTCGTGGCGGCACCTTAACGGGTGTCGACATGCAGAAAGTGGTCGCCGGCGAGGGGCAGGACGCAGTCGTGTGGTTCCGCGACGATGTCGGTAGCGATGTGCCCACACCCGCGTTGCGGGACGGCATTGTCTATCTGGTGTCCGACGTCAAGCATGACAAGGGTACGGTCTACGCGTTGGCTGTGGAAACCGGCGAGACCCAGTGGACGGTCGACCTGCCACGGACGCGGCGGAGCTACAGCAGTTCACCGCTCGTTGCCGGTGACCGACTGTACGTGACGAGCGAAGACGCGATCACGCAGGTGATCCAACCGCTCAACGCCGATGCCAAAGTGGCGAGCACCAACGAGGTCGCCGACGACGAGGAATACACGGTGGCCAGCCTCGTGCCGGTCGACGGGCGATTGGGCCTGAGAACAAAGAACTATTTTTACCTGCTCGGCAACTGACTTACTCGGTTAGTCGCCAGTCCGAATTCGCGGTACACTCCCACAACACCTCTCTTACTAACTAAATCGCAGGGTGGCTGGGTCGCCAACCAGTCTCTGCCTAGCGACACGATAGGAAAACGATATGGCCAAGGACTCACCGTCCCCCTCGAAAGAACCGACAGAGCAAGACGGCGGCCGCCGCAGCGGCAATCCGGTCATGATTGCGTTGGTGATCGCTGCGCTGGCAGCGCTCCTGTTCCTCAACCGCGGGGAGGAACGCGACAGCATCACAGCGAAGTTTTTCCAGGACCAACTTGCTAAGAAGAACGTGCAATCCGTTCAAATTGGTGACTTAGAGGTCACCGGCGAGTTCAAGCTGGCTCCGGAGAAACCGTTCCCGGAAGGTAAGAATATCGACGAGGATACCAAGCCAGAGAAGTACGACAAGAAATTTGTGTTCACTCGTCCGGCGGGCTCGGAATACGCCATTGGATTGGCGAAGGAGCTCGAGGCGAAGGACGCAGATGTCGAGAGTTATGAGTTTAAGAAACCGGATTCGACCGCTGCGATCATGCAGGTCCTCCTGATGCTGATCCTGCCGCTGGGGATCCTGTTTCTGATTTTCACTATGATTCGCCGCAGTCGCAATGAGATGATGGGCGGGGGCGGGTTCCTCTCGGGGTTCAGCAAGAGCCCGGCCAAGCGATTTGAGGCCACCGATAAGGTGATTACCTTTAACGACGTCGCTGGTCTGCAGGGCGTCAAAACCGACCTGCAGGAAATTGTTGAATACCTCAAAACCCCCGACAAGTTCTCTCGCCTGGGCGGTCAAGTTCCCAAGGGTGTGCTACTCAATGGCCCTCCCGGGACAGGCAAAACACTGCTCGCACGAGCGGTCGCGGGCGAAGCTGAAGTGCCGTTTTACAGCGTCAACGGTAGTGAATTCATCCAAATGTTTGTCGGTGTCGGTGCCAGCCGGGTGCGAGACCTTTTCAAAACCGCAAAAGAGCATTCACCGTCGATCATTTTTATTGACGAAATCGATGCCGTCGGACGTCAGCGCGGTGCCGGATTGGGCGGCGGCAATGACGAACGCGAGCAAACTCTGAATCAGATCCTTGGGGAAATGGACGGTTTCAGCAGCAATCACGCTGTCATCGTGATCGCGGCGACAAACCGCCCCGACGTCCTCGATCCCGCTCTGTTGCGTCCGGGCCGCTTTGACCGGCACATTACCGTCGGCCGGCCAACGATGAAGGGCCGCGAGGAAATCTTCAAAGTCCACGTGCGTGACGTGCCGCTCGCCGAAGATGTTGATCTGCGCCGACTCGCCGCGGGAACTGTTGGCTTGACCGGTGCTGATATTCGCAACATGGTCAACGAAGCTGCTCTGTGGGCCGCCCGGCAAGACAAGAAAGTTGTCGAGATGTCGGATTTCGATTGCGCTCGCGACAAAATTTTGATGGGAGCCAAACGCGAAGAGGTTCTGCAAGAAGACGAGAAGGAAAAAACCGCCTATCACGAAGCCGGGCACACGCTCACCGCATGGCACCTCGAAGGTTCGCACGTTGTTCACAAGGTCACCATCATTCCCCGCGGCCGGGCTCTCGGTGTGACACAGTATGTGCCCAATGAAGATCGGCTCAGCATGAGCAAGAAGGAGCTGCTGCATCAATTGATCGTGCTCCTGGGCGGCCGTGCAGCAGAGAAGATTATCTACAGCGAAACCTGTGTCGGTGCTGAAAATGACCTGGAGCGGGCAACCAGTATCGCCCGGCGTATGGTCACCCACTGGGGCATGAGCCCCAAAATCGGGCCCGTCAGCTACAAGACCAGCGACGATGATCCGTTCCTGGGGCGTGAGATTCACCAACAGCGTCAGTTCAGCGAACACACTCAAGAACTGATCGACGAGGAAGTCGCGCGGCTATTGCTCGAGGCGGATCAAAAGGCTGAAGAGTTGCTCCGCGAACACCATGGTGAACTGGAAGCGATCGCCCGCGGGCTGCTCGAACGCGAGGAACTCAGCGAAGTCGAGTTGACGGAACTGATCGGCCCTTCGATTCACCGGCGAAAAGGCGATCGTGAGGGCAAGGTTGAGCAGATCATGGCACCCGAAGGTGCCGCCGAACGCAGTTCGGGTGCCACCGTTCCTCACGAAGAATGACACGTTGGCCAAGAAAAAAGACGGCAAGTCGAAAGGTAAATTGCGGGCCGAGTTCCGCAAGAAGCATCAAGGTCGTGTCCGTACCAGCGATCTGACGCGTGAGTTCCATCAGGACGTTTCATCGCGTCTCGACGACGCCGCCCATGGTGAACGCCTCAGTGGGAAAGGCGAACTGACCCGCCGGAAGACAATCGCGGGTGCTGACAACGCACCTCGCGGTAGCGACGGGGTCCAGGTCAATGTCCGTGTCGATGAAGCGAACCTGACCCACGGTCGGGTGCTCAGTGTTCATGGGCGGCAGAGCAAGGTGCAGGCCGACGACGGCAGGCTCTATGCATGTGGGGTTCGGCAAGTCCTCAAATCGCTCGCGACCGATCAACGAGGCGTCGTTGTTGCCGGTGACCGAGTTTGGTTCCGCATCGAAGCACGCCAGGGTGACGACGGGCAAGCCGGGCGCCGGGCCGATGAAGTCATCACGGCCGATGGCATGATCGAGCGCGTCGAGCCTCGTCATGGCATCATCAGTCGTACCAGTCGTAACAAACAGCATGTGATCGCTGCGAACGTCGACGCGTTACTGATCATCGCGAGCGCTGCCGAACCAGGGGTCAAGCCCACCTTGATCGATCGGATGTTGTTAACCGCGTCGCAGCACGAGATTGAGCCGGTCATCGTGATCAATAAAATCGATCTTGTTGACCCGCTGCGGTTGCAGTCGCTCATCGGCGTGTATGCGTCCCTGGGCTATCGCATCCTGCCCACCTCGGCGACGACCGGTCAGAACATCGATTACTTGCACGCTTTTTTGAAAAACCGACAAACCGCATTGGCCGGACAAAGTGGTGTCGGCAAGAGCAGCCTGCTCAATTCCATCGAACCTGGATTGGCGCTCGCGGTATCGACCGTCAGTATCGAAAACCAGAAAGGGCGACACACGACGACCGCCTCGAAATTGATACCGCTCACCGGTGGAGGTGCTGTCTTTGACACACCGGGCATCCGGCAGTTTCAGTTGTGGGATATCGAAGCGAGTGAGGTCGCGGGATTGATGCCCGACCTGCGCCCGTACGTCAGTGGCTGTCGTTACCCGGATTGTTTGCACCTGCACGAAGACGACTGCATGGTCAAAGACGCTGTTGCCGACGGGCGCATTGATGCCCGCCGCTACGACGCATACTGCCACCTACTCGAAGACGACCTGTTGCCGGGTTGAGAATCTCTTCGATGTTCACCGAAGTCGGCGCTGCCGTCGTGTCGCTCGGTTCTCCGAGTTGATCGCGAGCGGTCTTGGGCGGTGCTGTTCGCAATCAGATTGGCGAGCAGAGTGGCAATCATCATCATGGTATATTAATTCCATGCGAAAACTTCTGCACAGGTGCTTCGCTACGGGAGAATTCGTCACTTGTCGTTCACGCGATACTTAGCAACGTGGGATCAATAACTGGCGTATTGGATCTTGTTAAAGATCCATCCAGAACAGGGTCTTTAACAAGATCCACTACGGTAAACCCGTCACTTATTGTTCCTGGTGTCCTTAGTCGGGGCGATCTCCAATGTGAAGTTGTGAGTGAGGCTCGTCGACGTCAGATGAATCGTGTTTTTAGAGCTGGAAATCAAGAATATGTATAACACCACTTTAGGAACTCGCGTTCTGTACGGTGCTGAGGCCCGCTTGTTTGCCCAGGCGGTGTGGTCGCTGACGGATGATCTCCGTAATTTTGTTCCCGATTCGGGTGCGCAGTCGTTCCACCATCTGATCGGCATTCCGTTGTTGGAACCGTTGACTGCTGCCCAAGTCATCGTGTTGGTCGATCGCGTGAGTGCCTATTTACTGGATTGGGACGTAGTCGCTCCGGAGCGTACCGCTGTGCTCGACGCGACCATCGCCGCGGTCTTTCAGCAGATTGCGGCCAACGTGGAGTCGGAGATCGAATTGCAATCCGATTCCAAGCCTGCCCGAGTCGGCGACACGATGGCTCGCACGCGAGTTGCTGAGGCATCCGCGGAGGCATCGGGTTCGCAAGGCTCGGTGTTTGATACGCCTGATCCCGAGTGTGTCGTCATGGAAACGTGGCAGTTCGCAATCGATCGGCTTTGCGATCAGGTACTGCCCGATACCGACTGGGGGCTCGAGCCCATTGCGATGGACGTCGATCCTGAGCTTGGTGAGGCCGTGAAGAGCGAACTGGGAATCCAGGACGATTACTTCATCGACGTCGTCGCCGATGCGTCTGTCGAAGACGCCGCGGTAGCGTGGTGCGATATGATTGAACGCATCACGGGTTGGCGTCCGGAAAAATGGCGGTTCGGAGGCGGCCTCCAACAGCCCGCGGATGCCGGTCCGGCTCGGAATGTGGACATTTTGCCGTTTGCAGAGTTCTGACCATCGGAGGCCAACGCGGGCGAAAGCAGGCCGGGCTTTTAGGGCGTTCAACGATAGCGAGGCAATCGAACGCGTCGAATTCAACGTAGCCACGCTCGGCCGGCCATGGGATCCACGTTCTGGCAAACGTGGCCGCTCGGTCTATTCATTCGCGGACGCTAAGCAATGGCCCCCGGGCGGGTAGGTCTTGGATCGGGGGCCTGAGTTCCTGCTCGAGCCACCGTCTGGCGACGGAGGCTGCTTTTTTAGATTCAGTCGGTAGTGAGCAGCCGCGTGCGCGTCATCGAGCCAAGCGTCGTTGAGGCGAAGGCCCATCGGGCCGCGAGATCAGTCGGTGGAAGCCTGGACGATGACGACGCGGTGAAACGAAGAGATGCCGCGTGGGTGCTCAGTTCGACTGCAGGTGCTTTCCGATGCCCTTGATGCGAAACGCCAATGTGATCATCACAACGCCAGCGATCGCGGCAAAGACACCGATAATGCGAACCATCGTCAAGCCGAACAGAAAGGGGGCCATCAGCAGCAGTCCGCCGAAGATGATTGATAAGATGCCGCTGAGCACATACCAGCCGGCGCCTTCGATTTCGCGGTGGTCTCGAATGGCCGCAATGATATCGAGCACGCCGCTAAAGATGGCTGAGAACGCGATCATGTAGATGACCACGACGGTCGTCACCCCTGCTACAAGGACCGGATGGGCGAACACCAGAATCCCTACCACGGTAGCGACAATACCTCGCAGAATGGTCCAACCACGCGATGGCACTTCGCCCACAACCCCTGCGGCGACCGCGATCACTCCGTCAAAGATCAAGAAGAATCCCATGACTTGAGCGAGTGCCGCAATTGTGATCTCGGGTTGCCACAACGCGTAGACGCCCAGCACAATCAAAATAATGCCACGAAGCAACGGTAGCCACCACATTTTACTCAGTCCGCTGATGATCTCACCAACGGAGGGTAGCTCGTCAACCGTTGTCGCGGGCGAAGTTGGATGGGTGGGGTCGCTCATGGTTCTGGCATTCAGTTCGAAGTGAGGAAGTTAAGCACGTAGGTCGTGCAATGTACTGGAGATTTCAAGAGGAGTGGACCCTGTGAGATCCACGTGAGGCGACGGTGGTTGGGGGGCGCGAACAGCTTACGGAAGTCGGAACACATTTCCGCATCATGATGGGGATCTCATCATTGCTCACCGCGTGAGGCCGAGTCGACAGCATCCTGCCGTGCCTGTTCCTCTTTGAGGACATTCACACCGTGTGGGTCGAGCCATCGCGGATCGACCATATCACTTTGCCATTGAGCATATAACGCGGCCAAACGCTCCACGGTGGCTGGGTCTTGCTCCGCGAGATCGTTGCGTTCCCAGGGGTCGGACGCCAAGTCAAACAGCAGATGGCGGCCCTTGAAGGCGCTATAGACCAGCTTGTCGTCATTGTCGCGAACGGCGTACCCGTACTCCTTGTCGCCCGTTGCGTAACGCCAGAAGAGTCTTGCATGAGGGGGCGTTGGGTTTTCGCCCTTCAAGTAGGGGAGCAGGTCGACACCATCGAGGGCCTTCGGGTCCGCCGGTTCGATCTTCGCAGCAGCCAAGGCGGTTGGAAAGATGTCGAGTGCGGTCACCGGATTGTTGTAGTGTTGTCCGCCAGCGATTTGGCTGGGCCAAACCGCGCAGAAGGGAACGCGGATGCCGCCTTCGAATAGCATTCCCTTGTGGCCACGAAAGGGAAAGTTGACGGCATGCGAGGTTCGCCCGCCATTGTCACTGTAGAAAAAAATGAAAGTGTTTTTCTCGAGGCCTAAGCTCTGGAGCGTGTCCGTCACGCGCCCGATGCCTTCGTCCATCGCTGCGACCATCGCGCCGTAGACGGCGCGGCCGCCATACTCGATGTGCTGTGTCTTCTTTAAATGCTCGCGTGTCACCTGGTCGGGAGCATGGGGCGCGTTGTAGGCCAGGTAAAGAAAAAAGGGATTGGATTCGTTGCGCCGGATGAACTTGACCGCTTCGGTCGAAAAATCGTCGGTCAGATACGTCAATTCTGATTTCGGCACGGGAATGCCGTTTCGCAGCACACCACTGTGTGGAGATCGTTTCCCGACATCACCCCAGTAGCTCATGCCGCCACCCGAGAAACCAAACCACTCATCGAACCCTCGTTCGATCGGCCAGAACTGGGCGTCATCGCCGAGGTGCCATTTGCCAATCGCAGCGGTGCGATATCCGCTCGCCCGGAAGGAATCGGAAATGAGGGTTTCGCTCAGCGGCAATCCATCATTCTCATGATTGCTCGTCGAGTTAGGGTTGCACTCGTGCCCAAATCGCTGCTGATACCGTCCCGTCAGCAATCCGGCTCGGCTGGGGCTGCAGTAGGGATGCGATGCATAGCCCTGGCCGAAAACGACGCCGCGGCCGGCCAGCGCGTCTAGGTTGGGGGTCGGGATCTCTTGGCAGCCATTGAATCCAACGTCGCTGAAACCCAGGTCATCCGCGACGATAACGATGATATTCGGTCGGTCTGCAGCCTGGAGAACCGACGGTAGTGAAAAAAACAAAGCAGCGATTGCCGCCAAACGCTTGATCAAGTTTCGGGATTTCATTGCCATTTGCCTGCTCGGATTCGATTGGACGAATCTCCATCGTAGTTGACGGGGGCGCGCTCATGTCGGCGTGTTGCCAGGAGCAAGCCTAGGCTCCGGCCCCTGCCGGGGAGCTCATGCGAGCACCGGCGAGGCTGGGGCCGTGATCGGCTTGTTCAACGAACTGAGCAAGCGGATCATGGCGTGGACGCTCGACAATTTGCCCGTTTCGAGCTGGGTGTGGTAGGACGAGGTAGGGAGCTGCAGCGTGGTGCCACTAATCTCGCCGGCGGATGCTTGGATCAGCCGTCCCAGTTCGGTGCGGCCGAGCGACATCGGCTTTTCGCGGGTGCGGTTGAGCTCTTCGATGTAGAGGTCTTTGTAGCGATAGCTCACGCCGAGTTGCTCGCACTTCTGCTGTAGCTCCGCCGTTAGCTGGGCATCGAATTCGGCGTTGGAGTCGCGATGCCGCAGCACAACGTCTTGGGCATCGAGATCATCGACGCTTGGAAAGGGGCTGGTGTCGAGCACGACCAGCCGATTGGTTTTCACGTTGTGGCGTTGGAACCACTCGGCTGCGAAACGCCAGCTCCGGCCGGCTTCTTCGCCGGCGGTGAACAGCACGGTGCCTTGAAACCCTAGACGAATCAATTCAATCATCATCGCCACCGAGACGACGTTGTCGAGCTGCGCCGAGATGTAGCCGTTGGACTCTTTCAGACGGTCCAGGAAGGACACCGGCGTGCCGGGTTGGAGGAAATCCAAGCCATCCAGTTCGAAGATGAGGTTCTTGCGGCGCGGGCAGATATAGGACTCAATGATCTTGCCTTGGCCGAGATATGAACCCGCATAGGGCGTGTGCGCTTGGACACGCTGGCCATGGAAGCGTCCTGCGATCGTTTCCATGAACTGCTCGGAGATCGAGTCGCCATTGAGTTCGCCGCGATTGCCGGCAATGAATGCGGCGTATTGAAACTCGTTGGGGCCCGTGCACATCAAACCGTGGCGGTCGACGTGGGCCGACAGATACATGCTCTTCGGATCACTGCCTTGGGCAACGAGTAATCCATGGTATCGCGTCACGCGAACCGGGAATTCCTCGAGTTCGCGTCGTAGGACCCGAAAGAAAGCGTCCTCCATGCCGACGACCGAAGGCTCACGCACGAGCGCCCGTAGCAGATGCAAAAAGTCGGTCATGTTGGAGCGGGTTCGGGAAGTAGCTTGGGGCCATGGTCCCGAGCGAGCGGTCCGGTCTCGGGTGGGAGGATTGTCCCATCCCGCGACGATGTTGCCGTCGCTCGGCGACTTTTAAAAACCAAACGGTAGCGGCTGATCAACTACTTGGCGGCCGCGAATCGCTGGGCAACGGCGTCCCAATCAACCACGTTGAAGAAGGCGGTGATGTAGTCGGGGCGGCGGTTCTGGTAGTGCAGGTAGTACGCGTGCTCCCAAACATCCAGTCCGAGGATCGGCGTGCCCGAAATGCCCGCGACCGCTTCGCCCATCAGGGGGCTGTCTTGGTTGGCAGTGCTGCCAACCTTCAGTTTGCCATTTTCAACGTACAGCCAAGCCCAACCGCTGCCGAAGCGTGTGGCGGCGGCGTTCGCGAAGTCCTCTTTGAACTTATCGAACGAACCGCAGTCAGCGTCGATGGCGGCGGCGAGTTCGCCCGCAGGACTGCCGCCCTTGCCGGGGCCCATCACCGTCCAGAACAATGAGTGGTTGGCGTGTCCGCCACCGTTGTTGCGGACGGCGCCGCGTTGGTCAGCAGGAACCGCTGACAGATCGGAGATCACCTCTTCGATCGGCTTGGCCGCCAGGTCCGTGCCTTCCAGGGCAGCGTTGACCTTCGTGATGTAAGCGTTGTGATGCTTGGTATGGTGAATTTCCATGGTCCGAGCGTCAATGTTGGGCTCGAGTGCGTCGTAGGCGTAAGGCAATTCGGGAAGCGTGTAAGCCATGGTATTTCCGGTTGGTGGAGGAAGAATCGGGATAGGTTCCATGCGACCGAGTTGCGATGCAATTCGCGTACCCAATCGCGACGACAACTCGCCGCTCAGTCGGTCTCAAATCGATCAACCGGCGAATCTCGTGCGTGTCTACTGGATTGTCTGTCCACCATAGCAGGTCACCCAGTGAGCGCGTATCGGTGACCTTCGCCTTGCCCACAACGCGCGTCCGGCGTGCTCGCGACGTTGGAGACGTCCGCATCGATCGGCGCTCAGAGCCGGAAACGAATACCCGATCGTCTGCGGTCCTGGGGGGGCAGTCCTGGGGCCAAGCGGCAATGTACTTCGACTTGTTTACTTCGACTTGTTTACTTGGACTTGTTTTCGCGTTCGCGTTGCCGTTCTTCTTCGATGTTGTTCGTTCTCGCTTTCGCGTTGACGCTGTTGCCGATCGCGTGAGCGAGTCGACCGAGCATTGCGAAGTAAATGAACTCGGCCGCGACGCCCACAAAAATACTGATTACCGCCGCGATCGGTGTGGGGAATAGGCTGGCGAAGGTGAAGATCAGAAACGTGAAGAAGAAAACAACGCCAGACGAAAAGTAAAATCCGCCCCATGCCTCCTCACATCGAGTCACGCTACGACCGACGTCCGGCGAAAAGGGCATGAAGATCGTCTGCATGTCCAGCATCGACAGCAGCACAAACGGGAAAATCAAGAACGATGAAATCATCGCCATGCAAACGGTCGTGAGCGAGGTGCCGAAGGTCATGTAGCCAATGAAAAAGCCTGGTCCATAGGCCAGACCCGCAGCAGCGAAACAGAACACAGAGGGCGTGATCCATTCCATCGGCTCGAGCGTGATCGGCCATTCATCGACCGTCTCTTCCTCGTTAGCGATTGACTGCATGATCGTGAATCCACACGCCAGTACGATGGCGCCGAAAAACGCACCCGCGGCGAACAGGCCGACGACGAGCATCTCGGAGTCAATGCTCAGTGCGATGAACGCGACGACCGAAGCGATCACCGAGAGGATCAACCAGTGGGCCAGCACACCGATCTGCGTGAAAATACCAAATACGGCGGTGGCCCAATCGCGGACGCGGGGGACATCCAAATCGGGCGCCGGCTCAGTTGTTTCCGTTTTGGAAGCAGCCTCGAGGTATTCGTTGGCCGATTTTCGAAATGGATCCGCGGGCCGATCGGCCGCATCCTTCAGCGGTGTGAACTGGAACGCGGGGGCCTCGGTCATGTCGATTTGAACTTTACGTGCCACCCGTGGTGGTTTGGGGACACGCACCATGGTGAAGCAGTCGCGGCAGCGGACTTGCTTGCCGGCCTGTTTCGCGGTGACGTCATTTTGGGTGCCGCAGGCAGGGCAACGGACACGATAGTTCGTTTGGTACTCGATCTTGTGCCCGTCGGAATTCGTACCCGCGGGCCGCTCGTCAAACGCGCTCGCAAGATCGTCACCTGCGGCGACCGGTTTGCGGTCTTCGTCCCAGGTATCCGAGGCGGCGGGGAAGTCCGCCAGTGGGTCGGGGGCGTCGAGATCGCCGACGTCGCCGGAAAATCCGGTGAGATTTGGGGTCGCCGGTGGCAGGGGAGGCAGATCGCCCAGGTTCAGCCAGTCGTCATCATCATCCAGGGGCGACGACGTGGATGCACCCGACCCGCCAGTCGTTGAGGTACTGGCGGGATCGTCGAAACCGGGCACGATGAAGGACTGCCCGCAAGAGGGGCAATCGATACGACCGCCCCCGGCAGCTTTGCGAACATCGACGGCAGTTTTGCACTGCGGGCACTGCACCGTTTGCGGCACGTTGGTTATGCCTCCAACACTTCGGCTTCGCGAGCTTTGGAGGAATCATTGACCGTGGCTTCGTACTTCTTCGTCAACTCTTGGACTTGATCCTTGCAGCGATCGCGATCGTCTTCCGTCATCTCTTTGTCTTTTTCGGCTTGATCAGCGGCCTTGTTGGCGTCGCGCCGGATGTTGCGGATCGAAATTTTGGCTTCTTCGCCGAGTTCCTTGATGCGACCCACCATTTTCTTGCGAACTTCGGTCGACAAAGGTGGCACATTGATCCGGATCACGCGGCCATCATTTTGTGGGTTCAGGCCCATGTCGCCCGCGACGATCGCCTTTTCGATCTCCTTGATCGTGGTGGCGTCGTAGGGGCGGATCAAGATCTGTTGCGGTTCGGGGGTACCGATGGACGCGAGTTGTTTGAGCGGGGTAAACGAACCGTAGACCTCGACTTTGATTGATTCCACCAAGCCGGGGTTAGCTCGACCGGTACGAATACCGGCCAGGTTATGCGAAAGCACAGAAACGGCTTTTTCCATCCGCTCTTCCGTATCCATCATGATTTCGTCACTGGTCATATCAATCGTCTCCTGCAGAGGTGGAATTCAAGGCTATTGAGTTTGAGAGTCGCTAGGTTGGCCGATCCAGGTGCCCACGGTTTCGCCGCGAACAGCACGCACGATGTTACCTTCGCGTTTGAAATTAAACACTAAAATGGGTTTGCGATGTTCGCTGCACAGTGCGATTGCGGTGCCGTCCATGACGCGCAATTTTTTGCTGAGCACATCTTGGTAGCTGAGTTGGTCGTAGAGCACGGCGTGGGGATTGATTTCGGGATCGTCACTGTAGACGCCGTCCACGCGGGTGGCTTTGAGGATGACATCGGCGTCGAGTTCCAGGGCGCGCTGCGCGGCGGCGGTGTCGGTAGTCACGAAGGGGCATCCGATGCCACCTGAGAGGATGACCACACGGCCTTTTTCAAGATGCCGAATCGCTCGTCGGCGGATGAATTTTTCGGCGACTTTATCGACCGGCAGTGCACTCATCACTCGCGTCGGCAGCCCAATGGCTTCGAATGCGTCCTGCAGCGCCAATGAATTGATGACCGTTGCCAGCATACCCATGTAGTGTGCGGTGGCCTCGCCAACGGTCGCGTTGGCACCCGAAAACTGGGCCCCACGGAGGATATTGCCACCGCCGTTGACGACGGCAATCTGACAACCCGATGCGTGAGCGAGCTTGATTTGGCCCGCGATCTTGGCCATTTCCGTGCCGCTGATCCCGCGTTTTCCGGATTCAGCCAAACTCTCGCCACTGAGTTTCAAAATCACGCGGCGATATCTAAGGTCAGCGGGTTCAGACACGTGTTGAGTTCGTTCAAGGTAATAGGTGAAGCAATAATTTGTTCCCACAATAACGCTTGGGAGGCGCATTTAGAACATGGGGCAGCGACTCAGTGGCAGAACGCTAAGGCATAGACGCCGAAGCGACCGACGACACACCTAGCGTTCGGTTTGGGGGGTTTATGTCGGCAGCAGCAGCCGATTCAGCATTTTACCAATGCTTTTTCCCGCCCAGGCGCGTTTTAATTCCTACACTTGGGAAGTGGAGGAGGAACCCGACTTGTTTTCGTAATCGGTTCTCGTTCATTTTTCCAGAGACTTCAATTCACTGTTGCGACCCATGCAAGTTACCCCAGACTCTGAATCAGATCGCCCGACCGTGATGGGGGCCTATCCGGCCCAGGTTCCGGCCTGGCAGGGGGGGAAGCATGAGTCGACCGATATGCTGGCCGCGGTCTGGCGGTATCGCTGGGCGGTGCTCATCCCCACGATGCTCGGCTTGGTGGGGGGATTGTTGATGTATCTGAAGACCCCGGAGACGTTTCAGTCAGCGACTCGGCTGATGTTTGAAGCGAATCGTCCCGCCGTGATCAACACCATGACCGGTGACATCGTCGGCGGAGTGCCTTCGGCGGATATTCTGCGCTCCCAACTCTTTAGTGACACGGTGATGCGCAGCGCTTTTGAAAACCCGAATTTTGAGATTTTCCGAGACCAATTCCACGATCGTGAGGGTGAGTTTTTCGGGATGTCGGCGGGGTCGCTGAAGTTTCAAACCGATTTGCAAGACCTGCGGTCAGCATCCTCGCTGGTGGCAACGCTGAGCTTCCAGGGAAGCGACCCGGATTTATGCGAAGCGGCGGTGAGGTCCTACAGCAGCGCCTTGCAGAAAATGTTCGCCGAGAAGCACAAAACCTCGCGCAGCGAATTGATGCGATTGATCACGGTCGCAACGGACCAATTGCAGCCGAAGATGGCGAATCTCGAACAGAAGTACCGCGACTTTCGCACTGACGCGCCGTTGGTTTGGAACGAACAGGGGGTGGCGGTGAACCCACACCGCGAGCGGCAGTTGTACCTCACCGGTCGCCGCAGCGAACTGTTTGAAGAATTGCGGAAACGATCGATTGAATTGACGGCCATCCAAACGATCTCCCAAGAAGCTAAGGATCCGCTGGTACGTCTGTCGATCATTGGCCAATTGGTGGGAAGAACATTTGCGATCCCGCAAGCAACGCATTTCAACCAGGACATGCGTGAGAGCGATACCGAACTCAAACAGCTCGAACTGGACCAAAAGCTTGTGCCGCTGATGATTGAGCGGAACCGATACGCCGCAGAGTTCGGCGAACAGCACCCGACCGTCAAAGCGCTCGATACAGAGCTGACGATGATGAAAAGTGAACTGACACGCTTGGTCACTGAGCAAACCCAGCGGATCTTGCAGCTGATGGAAGAAAACCGGGTGGAGGGCGTTGATCCAGGCGTGCGGGCGCAGGAAGCCGTGGATGTGATTTTGATTGCAGCCAAGGCTGAAACAGAGCTTCTGAAAGAACAGATCGCGGAGATCGACGCTCAGGTGACAACGGAGAAGAACGAAGCGATCAAACTTGCCAAGTTTGAGCAAGAGAATTCGGCACTGCTGCGTGAGATCGATCGCAATCGTGAGTTGAGCAATCAACTCGAAGAACAGATGGCACGCATCGAATTGACCGAAGAAGAGGGCGGGCTGCGGGTGACGGAGTTGAGGGAGCCGAGCAATGCCTACCGAATCGGCCCCAATATGTCGAAGATGCTCGGCGTCGGTGCTTTTTTAGGAATGGCTCTTGGCTTCGGCTTGGCGCTCTTGCTGGAGAAGAACGCCAACACCTTCCGCGAACCCGATGAGGTCATCAGTGCCGTGGGAGCACCGATCTTGACGCACGTGCCGTTCTTCAAAGGCAAAGTCCGCAAGAGCAAACTCGACAACCCCAATCCGTTTGAAGAACTCGATCCGCACTTGGCCGTGGTCCATACGCCCTCTTCGGTGCCCGCCGAAGCGATTCGCTCGTGTCGGACATCGATCTTCTTCGAGTTGGCTGGCATTCGAGGCGGCAAAATCCTGCAGGTTTCCAGCCCCTTGCCGGGTGATGGCAAGTCGACGATCGCCGGGAACTTGGCGTGTAGCATTGCCCAGAGTGGCAAACGCACCCTTCTGATTGACTGTGACCTTCGCCGTCCGCAGATCACCGATAATTTTGGTTGCACGGAAAAACAAGGGCTGACCGATGTCCTCAATGGTACCTGCGATCATGCCGATGCGCTTCAAGACACGCCCCTGGCGACATTGAAACTGATGCCGTCGGGCCCGATCCCTGCCAACCCGGCCGAGGCGCTTTCATTGCCGGAAATGAGCGAACTGCTCGAACTGCTCCGTCACGAGTTCGATTACATCGTCTTGGACACGCCACCGCTGCTTGTGGTGACCGACCCCAGTATCCTGGCAAGCATGGCCGACGGTGTGGTGGTGGCATTGAAGATTCGACGCAAGAGCAAGCCGAATGTCAAGGAAGCCGCGACCATCTTGCGAAATGTGGGCGCACGGGTGCTGGGTGTTGTGATCAACAACTCGGACGAATCGAGTGCGAGTGATGGATACAAGGGCTACGGTTACTACCGGTATGCACGTCATACCAACCGATACTATCGAAAAACCGCAGAGAATGGGCCGCGTGGTGGAACGCTGCGGACGCCCGTGGTCGTCTCGGGACGGGGCGGCGTTGGGCAATCCGCCAATGCATCGGCGGAGCGAGTCGCAAACCTTGCCTCCTCATCGTCGATCAACGGACACGCGGCCCATGACAACAACGAAGAATCGCACAATTGATGAGATATCGCACAACTATCGACGCATTGGTTAGGGAATTGACATGAGTTTGGATGACGTACGAGCAGGCAGGCCTGCGGTTGCTGCCGAACGGGTGAAGCCAAAGCAGGCCGATCCGGCTGATTCGATTCCCAGGGCGCAGTCCGTCTGGACGTGGTTTTGGAGCGGGTTGCTGGTGGCATGCATGCCTATGCTCTTGATCTACTTCATGCGAATGTGGCGAATGGAGCAGTACCAATATTTTCCGTTCGCGATCGGAATCGTCGTGTGGCTGGCATGGACTCGCAGCGACCGTCGCTTGTATCCCCCGGCGAACCTGATCAGCTTGAGTGCGTTAGTGCTGGGGGGAATTGCCTACGCGGGGGCCGTGTTCTTGCGTTCGCCTTGGTTTATCGCGATTGCGTTTTTCTTCTTCGCGAGCGGTTGCTTGGCGAGCATGCGGGGACGTCGCGGCGGCTCGCTGCTGGCGCTGGCCCTGCCTCTGATGCTGCTCGTTCGATTGCCCCTGGGCTACGATCAGCTCCTGGTCATTGAGTTGCAGCAAATTACGACGGTGCTCTCGAGTCTGATGCTTGATGTCGTCGGTGTTCCACATGCCGTCGATCACAACGTCATTCAACTTCCCGGTCATGAGTTGTTCGTCGCCGAAGCGTGCAGTGGGATTCAGTCGGTCTTCACGCTGGCATTTCTAAGTACATTGTTGATCGTCGTTTACCAACGACGGCTCTGGTTGGCGCCCTTTTATCTTGCCATTGCCCTGGTCTTGGCTGTTGCCGGCAACGTGTTGCGGGTGACCATGGTGGCGATCGCCGATAGCTGGTGGGGGCTGGATTGGGCAACCGGCTGGTCGCATGATTTGCTCGGTTACACAACGCTCGGGTTGTCCGCGCTGTTTTTGGTTTCGTTTGATCGTTGGATCGTGTCGTTCCTGCATCCGACGAGCAAGTCGTCGGGGGCCTCGGACCACAATCCGGTCATTCAGTTTTGGAACTGGATCGTCGACGATGGCTCGACAGAGGACATGGTAGAGCGGTACTACCAGTCCGGGGCTGCTGTGACGGTGGCTGTCGAACCTACCTACCGAATTAAACTGCGTGACTCGATGAATCGGTTCCAGGCCAAGCCCGCCCTCATTGCGATCGCGTGCGCGTCGGTACTGCTCCTCTGTTTCACGACCGCACGAGCGATTTCAGTCAAGCCGATGGCGTTCGAAGCCGGCGGCGCGGGCGTGTTTGTCGAAGGTGTCATTTTCGATCCTGCCGACGAGCTCTTCCGTGACGTTTCCGATGACTTCGAATTAACAAATCGCCAGACGTCACGCGACAATGAGAATCCAGTCTTAGGGTGGAACTCCGATAGCTGGCGTTATAGCCGCCGCGATGAGTCGATCGTCGGCCAGTTCACGATCAGTCAATCGTATGCTGACTTCCATGAGTTATGCATTTGTTACCAGGGCTTGGATTGGGCTCTCTTGGATCGTTTTCGACGTGACGTGTCTCCTCCAGTGGACTCGTCAGCAGAAGCGGGGGGCACCCTTGCAGAGGTGCCCGTTGCCTACGCACTGTTCTCGAACTCTAGTGATGAGCAAGGCTACCTGTGGTATGCATCGGTTTCCGAAAGCGGGGAGATGCCGCTGCCCCCTGAGCGACCCGGTCGCTTGGGTTCACGGTTCACAGATGCCTTTCGGAGCGATCAAGGCGATTCGCAGGAGCCGATCATGATGGTGCAGTTGTGGGTGGAATCGCCGGAACATCTTGATGCTTCCACGACAGCGCAAATCACCAAAGACTTCGCCCTCCTACGGCAGCGAATTGCCGACCAAATCAAGATGGGAGCGACCAAATGATTCAGTATCTCAATCCGCTACAATGGATGAAGTGGTGCGGCCAGTTTCTCTTTGAATGGTGCGTGTCGATTCCATGGCGACAGGTCTCTGCAGGGCTGCCAGCAATCTTCTTGGTCGGTGTTCTGGCGTTGCTTGGGTTTTTGGCCTACAGCGATGGTGGTTCATGGCGACGGAATTTGGTGATGGGGCAAATGCAAGATGCGTTTCAAAGGGAAGATTTTGCCACTGCCGAACTTTTGACCCTGCGGCAGATCAACTCGGGCGACGACTCCAGCGATAACCTCTACCGCTTAGGGCTCGCTCAATATCAACTGGAGAAGAAGGACGAGGCCATCGCCGTGATGCGACAATTAGTGTCGCAGCGGCGGAGCGATCGGGCCGCCCTATGGTTGGCCAAGGAATTGTATTCGGGAAAATCGTGGGCCGATCTGAGCGTGGAACAGAGGGCGGATTTCGGTCGCCTCTTGACATTGCTTTCCCAGGAACGCCCCGATGACATGGTGGTCAAGTTGGCATTTATGGATTTTTTGTCCGCCAGTGGGCGATATGCCGAGGCGATCCCTCTCCTCCAGCAATTGGCCAAGGTCCGGCCCATGTATGGTTGGCAGGCCGCGGTCTTGGCGCGACGGACGGGCGATACCGAGCTCGCCAATCGGTTGGCCACAGCGACCTTGGAAAGGATGCAGAAATTGCATAGTGAGGAGCCCGCCAACCCGGCTCTGGCGATTGCCGTGGTGCGAAATCAAATCTTCTTAGATCGACATGCCGACGCCGTTCAGGTCCTTGCCGATTCAATCGCGAGAATGAAAACGCCCGAGGAACAGCGAGCTCTTCGGCAGGCCATGGGCGACACCATCGCGGCCTGGGTCTCGGAGATCAAGACGCAACCTAACAGCACGGCGGCGGAGCGGCTGCGCGTCCTCAAATTACTGCAGGTTGCTCTACAGTATGCGCCGAATAATCCCCAGGTATTGACCCTGGTCGCCGATCAGGTGTTAGCGACCCTCGATAGTTCGGACGCCGATCTTGTCGCCGTTCGCAATGCATTGGTCGAGGGCACCTCGCCCGGTATCGCGCACTTCATTCGCGGCACCACGGCGATGATGAACGATGAAGTCGAATCCGCCCAGCGACACTTGTCGCTAGCGGCACAGCACCTGCCCAACAGCAGTGCGATCTTGAATAATCTTGCAGTGGCGTTGACTCAACAGGACGAGGAGCATCTTGAGGAAGCCCTGAAGCTCAGCGAACAGGCGATTGCGTCGGTGGATAAACCGAGCCCCTACTTCTATGAAACCCGCGGCCAGATTCTGTTCCGTATGAATCGTTACCTCGATGCCATTCCTGATCTCGAGCGTTCCCTCGCTGTTGACGCATTGGCAGCCAACGCCCATGAAGCACTCGCAACCTGCTACGAACATCTCGATGAACCGGACTTGGCAGCCGACCACCAAGCCGCAGCGGATCGATTGAAAGCAGCGAAGCCGAAATCGGTTGAAAAGTTGCAGGAGCCTGAGCAGGCGAAGCAGCCAGAACCGCCCGTAGACGTGGAAGCACCCACTCAGGACGACGCCCCCGAGGCGTCCGAGTAAGGTTGCGACGATGAGCCCGCGTCAAGCCGCCAAGACGCAACGATTGGGAGCCGCAATGTTTTGGCGACTCCGCGTCCTTGCGTGATCCTTTCTTTCCATGCGAACCACATGGTGAGGCGCCAATCTGTCAGAATGGGGGGATCGGTTTAGCAAGCTACTTGGTCACGGGTGGGAGAGTGGGGTCATGGTGGAGCAGTCGGATGTCGCTTGGTTGTCGGGCGAACGGGATTACCAGATTGGGTTGCGTGACGGCAAACTGGTGTGCCGCAATCCCAAAGGCAAAACGCTGGCGTCGGTGCCGAAGTGGTTGAAGGAGTCCGAGGCGGCTGAGTCGTTGCGGGCCCTCGCGGAGTGGCTCGCCGATCATCGCAGTGAATGCCTGCACAGCGCTGAACGTTGGATGCTGCGGTCGTTGTCGATTCCACGTGAGGTGCTGCAAGAGGTTTGGGCGGATCCGGACTGGCGTGCGAGTCTCGAGAACCTTGTCGTTGCCCCCGTCGACGCTCGGGGCAAGGCCGATTTCGAGCAGACTGGGTTGTTGCGCGATGTCGATGCCAAGCGAGGCTGCGGCGTGATCGATTTCGACGGGGAGACGCAGTGGCATAAGTCACCCGCGTTGATGGTCCCGCATCCCATCTTGATCGCGGACTTGGCCGAACTGCGTGAACTCGCCGGTGACCTGTCGATTTCGCAAACAACCGACCAGCTCTATCGGCCTGTCAATCAACCGACCGAAGAGCAACGGAATCTCAAGTCGATCAGCGACTACTCCGGTGGCATGTTCGAGCAGCTCAATTTCGCATTGGCACTCTGCCGCCGTCTGGGCTATCCCGTTCGCGGTGGCTACGCGACGTGCCGGATCTGGGAGAACGACACCATGACCGAGGCGCGGTTCTACGTCGGCGACGAGTACCCCGAAGCGGAAACATATACGGGGCAATTGGTGTTCGTTGATGCGAGTGAACGCGCCGTCAAGATCGGCGATCTCGGTGCGGTTACGTTTAGCGAGGGGGTGCGGATGGCCGCGGCGATTTATGCCAAACGAACAGTGGAAGAATCAGCGGAGGAAACGACATGAGCAGCGTGAAACCGAAGGCGGCAAAGTCGCCGAAAACCAAAAAGAAAACAGCTCAGCAAGTTCGCTGGGATGCCCAATTGGCTGCGGGCGGAATGGTAGCGGCGACGGCGAAAGTGGACGAACACGCGACTGAGAAAGTTGTGGCGCGGCGATACACCGGAGCGGCTCTGGGTGACCGCGTCGTGGTGCGGCTGAGCGCCGACCGATTGGGGCCCGCTGAAGATTTAGCGATGGAGTTTTTAGGTTTGCAGCCCGACGGCGAGAGCAAACCGATCGCCCGGCAAAGCCGCCAGGCACTTGGTTTTGCCAGTTGGGCGTTGATCAACCATCCCGAGAATGCCAAGGATGCTCTGGCGCTCGTCAAGCGGATTAAAGCGGCTGGCCGTAAAGCCAAGTCCAAGCCTGGGCACGCGATGGATGCGTTCGTGGAAATGGCGGGTGAGCTGAACCGATCGGTGCGACATTTTCTGCCTCCGTTCTGGGAGGAAGCCGCGCGGATCTATAAGGATTTGGGCAACACCACCTATGCGGGACGCGCGATCGGTAAGGCGCTCGAGGCCGAGCGGGTGCACTCACTCGACGTCGATCCACACCGGCGCCGCGACGCCGTGCTCGAGTTCACGCTGAGTGGTTGTCTATCGGGCAAAGCGTTAACGGAATACACGCGGGATCTCGCCAATCAGTTCGAACCGGCCGAAGCGTTCGAAACATTATTTGATTTGATGGTGCGGCGAACGATGGGAGGGATGCCACCGATGGCGACGGCGGCGACGGATCTATCCAAATTTGCGAAAGCTGCTGGCAAAGATGCCAACGTGGAGGTCGACGCTTTCTTGCTCGCGGTGATCTCATCACCGGCGATGTCGCGAGCATCGATGCAATTTTGGAAGTCGGTCAAGAAAAATGTTGCCCGACTCGTTGCCAATGATGACACGTTTGGAATGTGGTTGCTCGCCCATACCGACCCGCAAGCGTCCTATCGTGGTGACAGTCCTGTGTGGGCATGGTTGGATCTGCTCGACCAGTGGAGCGTGTTGCCGCTGCTGGCACGACCAGCGTCGGAGCTGCCCGAGGAAGTCGAGATTCCCGGCGGGCACGCCGGCTGGATTGGCCGGCTGGCATCGGTGGAATCGTCGCCAAACCCACGAATCTTTGACTTAATCGCGCAGACGGCAGATGTGATTCGGGCCGCCGCTGTGCCGATTCCGTTTGCCCGCCGTGGCTACTACGGCGGTATTCTGGATGTCGATGTGATTGAAATGATGCTAGAGCTGGACTTGCCGATCGCCTTCACTGCCGATCATCGTGAGCTGGACTTCAGTGGTTGGTTGCGTACTGATGTCGACCATGACCGCCGCAACTCGCAGCTCACTCATGTGATTGCCGATGAGCGTTTTGGGCCGAAGGTCTATTCACAGTTGGAGTCGTTGGTCACCTTTACGGGCAGCACTCCGAGTCGGCACTCATACGGCCGGACCGTTGCACCCCAGCGTAGTTTTGAAGAAGCGGCGGCAAACCATGATGCCGTCGGCGAGCTGTGGTGGCGGTTCCTCGACGATCACGTCAAACATCTCGAGACAGGTGGTCTGTGCGACGTCGAAGAGAGTCTCAACGTGTTGGTGAAGTGTGCTGGTCGGACGACTGGTGACCAGTTCCCTGAGTTGGGTAAGCGGCTATTGGCTGTGGATCTGATCGCAGCGTTGCACCGAACTCTGGCCGCCGGCCTCCTCGATGAATACGGCTGGCCTGCCCTCGATGCGTTTGGTGACCAGCAGAAATTGCCGAAGATCTCCGAGTATCGATCCAGAGCCGTCGCCGGTTTTCCGTATCTCACGGTGCTGCAGAACGATAAAGTGGAGTCGTTCGGCCCCGAGGGGCATCAAACACTCGGTGAATTTCCGTTGCGGAAAGACCAGCACATCGAAAAAATTGTGCGAGTGGGTGATGACGTCGTGATCGGACTACTCGATACCAGTTCGGGATACGAATACAAAATCGCGTGGTTGAGCGACGGCGGCCAGACCCAGCCGACCAGTCAATCTTTTTATGGTCTGAATGTCGAGATGATCATGCCGTGTGATGGGGGTGTGTTTTACGGCACCCGCGTGCTGCATGCCGGCGATGAGCAGCTGCCGGAATCTCGGCATTGGTTTTCCGATGGCGAACGATTTTGGAATCAGAAAGATTCATACCGAGCGTGGAACGAGTTCGACGACGATGAGGAAGAGCCCGCAGCTGATGCGGCCCAACGCTTGGGCTTGCAGGAGATCGACCCCGTCACGGGCAAATCGATTCGAGATAGCGTGCCGCCATGGTTCGAGGAAAACCTGCCCGCTGGCGGAAGGGTGAGCTGGTCGGTGTCACATCTCATGCCCGCTCCCAGTTCATTCGAAAAAACGCCGCTCGGTGTCGCTGGCGGGATGCTGGGTCTGCGTGTGTTGCGGCGACGTGACAAGCAGTATGAAAGCCGCGGGATCGATGGGCGGAGCGCCGTGCTTGCCAAACTCCCCGCGGTCGACGATGGGATGCACTTTGCAGTTGCCATTGTCGATAAGCCAGCGAGCACCTCGCATTGGGTGGTTTCCAATCGAGATGAACTCATCGATCTCGATACCGGCATGAGGATCGGATCGCTCAAGGGTAACCTGACGCGTTACCGGGAGGGACAGCCGATGGCGCTGCCGCCATTGTTCTTGCATTACTACCAAATTCGTTGCTCGGCTAGCTCTGCAAAACTGCGGAAGATCAGTGCGGCGCAGGCGAAGAAGCTATTGGTGGCCGGTGGTATCGAGCATGAGGCACTCAAGATCAAGGAGGATCCAAAGCATCCCGACCCCAACCGCACCGCCTCCATCACTGCAGCACGCGAATTATTGCCCAAGGCACCGCCACGGTTGGTGCGAGGGGTGGCTCGCATTGCCCGCACCGCAGCGGTCGAACAGATCTCGCTAGGTAAACTGTCCCGGCGAGTCTTGGGGCAGCCTGAAGAGGGGGCCCCGACGACTAAGGCTGATGCGAAAAAGACAGCACCGGAGGTGTCCGACGAAGTGGTTCGCGAGGGGCTGGCGGAGCTCTCCATCCCGTTTGCACCGTCGGTCGTGCCGCAACCCTATCGCGGTTATCACCACGACTCGATCGACCCCCGGCAACTGACGATGGTGGTGGATTTCTTTCGCGGTGGTGACATCCAAAAACTACCAGCGGGTGATAGTTGGTATTTCGGTTTGCTCGATGACGCCGCCGCGGTGGCGTGGAAGGTCTTTTGGCAGCACGCGCACCGTGGCGCTGACGATGGGATTTCCCTGCCCGAGCGACTCCGGGGTGGGTGGGTCGACGCACTGCGTTTCGTTGCTGATTGTGGGATACTCGACCTGCCCGGTCGTTTCGTGGTGCACGTCGCAGCGGCCCCGGATGAAGCGACCGAAAAGAAGCTTGCTAAGGCCGGGAAAGCACCGAGCGACGACCGACCGATCGCGTTGGTCGAAGGCAAAACGCGGCACGTGGCCTTCAAAGTGGGGAACTACAATACCGAGAAGATTGTGATCTTGTCGTACGCTGAAAAGGGCACCCCCAAGCCACCCAAAAGCTTTTCGATCGAGCACACCCTGCCGCTCGGGAAGCTGTGGGGTGGTGACGCGGTGCGGCGATTCATCGATGCCGTCGGCCACGTCGAGACGCTGCCACTGATCCCTGCAGAAAAACTGCAAGCCGCGGCTGAATCGTTGGGTGTCTCTCCCATCGAAGTCGCCCTCGGTTGGATGGGGAATTACCGTACCGTCGCCTACGGCCAAGAAAAACTGACCAAGGAATTGCGATCTCACTACGGGTGGAAGGTCGGTGAGATCAAGGCAGCGGTGACGGCGGCCGATGCCGATCCGACTTCGCTATCCATCTTGGCGACCGGATGCCGTCGCAATAGCTTGGGCGCGTTGGGTAAAAGTCTTGATCTAGCGTTTCGGTTCACGGTCGATGCATGGCAACAAACTCGCCAAGCGACCGTTAACCTGCCCGCCGATTTGATCGGGCAAATGCAATCGCTGCGGGCAGGCTATCAGTCTTTCGATACGAAATTGTTGAGCGAGTTACTGGCTGATCCGTCTGCTTCTCCGGTGTTGCTCCCGCGGCAGTTGCATTTTGGGTATGAGACGAAATATCATCGGAAATTGCTCAGTGGTACCCTGACACCGCCACTGGCGTTTAGCATCGATACGGTGCTGCCCAGTCTGCCTGACGCGATTGCGTATCTGAACTACCGTTTGCCACACGGTAGTCAAGCGAGACGAAAACTGCCGGCATTGATTGACGCGGTGCGGGACTATTTCAGCGATCCGAACGTCGTCCTGCCGATGGGATGTAGCCGCACCGAGCCGTATCGAGCTGATCAGACAACGGACGTGGACGGCACGATTGAAATATTCTCGGCCAGGGTTGCCAAGTGTGAACAGACGGCGGACGGCTTCTATGCTTTCGACAGTGGATTGGTCGTCGGCGCGGTCATGCCGCCCGCTGCTGATTTATGGTTCCGGCCCGCCAAACTACTCACCGAGAAAGATGACGCCGCGTTGCATGCAGCGGCAGCGTTGACATTCGACTGGGAAACCGACGGTACCGAGCATCTGCAATTCGCTGATTGTGTTCGCACCATGCGTTGTGACGAGATGACCACCCTGCGGGATGCCAATCGCGATGGTGTGGGCGATGTGGCGATTGCTGATGGAGCCTGGGAGCATGACCCACGGATTTCAGCGGCGGAGACGGTCGCGGAGGTCGCCAAGCAGCTCAAACTCAGCGAAGACGCAGCCGTTTTGTATTTGCAGTTGCTGTCGCTGCATGACTGCACCAATGCAAATGTCAAACTGTGGAACGACTGGACGACGGCGCGTTTGAAGGCAGCGACGAAAGAGCTGGTCGATGGTGGACACGTCGTCAATGCCAAACGCAGTCGTGCCGGGCGGGACGTGTTCTTGCCCGGTGGATGGGAGCCACTGAAGCTCCCTAACCTCCCCATTGAAACGTGGAAGCTTACCATGTTTGGCTATCAGAACACTGACCGACTGCGTGGTGGCTACGCCAGTTTGATCGTTTGTCGGCGCTGCGTTGGCGATCAGTTTCGCTTGGCTTGGCAGCGGGTTGTCAGTGGCGATGCACCCAAATACGAAGAGACGATGTCCTAAGTCGCCGGGGCTCTCCGAGACGCTGGATCGAGTCGCCAAACGACTCGTCTGCTCCGCGAACACCCATCCTTTCAATCCAAAAGCCAGCCTATTTCATGGCCAAGAAAAGAGTCAAACCGAAAACGTCTCCCAGCAGCGTTTCCAAACGCGTGCAACTGCCACCTGCTGAAGTTCGTTATGCCGACGAGCTCGCGGCCCTTTCGCAATCCGATACTGCTCCGCGGCCGGAGGGCTGGGGGTTGTCCCCGCAGGCGGTCGTGGATTTCATCTGTGGCAGCGATGGTGTCAAGGTTGGGAGTGGCAAAGTGAACTCGCGTGTGATCAGCGAGAAGTTTGTCGGCCCACGAGATGTCGTCCAACGCTGTGTTGTGACGCTCGCCGGTGAACGTGGTTTGATGCTTGTTGGTGAACCGGGCACCGCCAAGTCCATGCTCGGGGAGTTGTTGGCCGTTGCGATCAGCGGTACGGGGGCGCTCGCGGTGCAGGGGACGGCGGGGACGACGGAAGATCAAATTCGATATGGCTGGAACTATGCCATGCTGCTCGATCGGGGGCCTGTCCGCGAGGCACTCGTGCCGTCGCCTGTCATGACGGCCATGCGGGACGGCAAGGTCGTGCGATTCGAAGAAGTCACGCGCTGTTTGCCGGAGGTTCAAGACGCGTTGATTTCGATCCTGAGTGAACGACGCATGATGATTCCCGAGATGGATCAATCCGATGATGGGCAAGGCAACAGCATCTTTGCCGCTCCGGGGTTCTCGCTCATCGCGACGGCAAACTTGCGTGACCGCGGGGTGTCGGAAATGTCGGCGGCATTGAAACGTCGATTCAATTTTGAAACCATCGCGCCGATTGCCGACGAAGTCCGCGAGCGGGAGTTAGTATCGGTCCGCGCCGCGGCGCTCCTCGCAGAGACTGGTTCGCAGGTCTCCGTGGATCGCTCACTCGTGGAACTATTGGTAACCATCTTCCGCGATCTGCGGAGTGGGCGCAGTGATGAGGGATGGCAGGTGACGCGTCCGAGTACCGTGATGAGTACCGCCGAAGCGGTTGCGGTCGCCACCGCGATCACTCGTGAGAGCGTGTTTTTTCCGAGCGGCTTTGATCCGGTTTCACGTATGCCGGGTCACTTGCTCGGCGTGGTCATGAAGGACGAAGCGAAGGACCGCGAGCGGTTGCTTGCCTATTGGGATGGCCCGGTGCGGCGACGGGCGGAGGATGGCTCGCCACTGTGGAAACGGCTGGTTGATCTGCGCGGGATTTTGGAGGAGTGATGGATTCGCTTGATCCGTCGATATCCGTTTTGACGCAGTCACGCACTCCGCTTTTGATCGGAGTGCGGCACCATTCGGCAGCGCTCTCGCGAGCGGTACCGGAGATGCTCGATGCGTTTGCTCCGCAGTGCCTGCTCGTCGAACTGCCCGCCGATCTTGCGGACTGGATCGAGCATCTGGCTGATCCCCAAACGATCGCACCAGTCGCCATCTCAGCGGTGCATGAGCAGCACGGTTTATTCTTTTATCCGATGGCGGATTTTTCGCCTGAGTGGGTTGCGATTCGTTGGGCACGGCAGCGAGGCGTTCCCGTCGTGCCTTGCGATTTGTCGGTCGCGGCCAAGAGTCACGTGTCCATTTTGGAGTCGTCCGAGTCCGGTGATCCGTCGGAGTCGGAGTCGGAAACGAGGGCGACTTTGCTCGATCGACTGTTGCGTCGTACCGGTGAGACCGACACGGGGGGATTGTGGCAACGGTTGGTGGAGTCACCGGGATTTGATTCAGAACAGGAATCGATCCGCGCCGCGGCTTTGCTCTTTGGTTATGCGATCCGTCACAGCACGCCGCAGATCTCCGCTCGAGATCTCATTCGCGAAGCGGCCATGCGCGAAGCAATTCGGGCGGTACCGGAGCACAGTGCCGCCGTGATCGGTTCGTTTCATGCAGCCGCGCTGCTCCCCGAAGTGGTTGCGTCACAACGGGATCAGGATGCCGCCATGCTGGCCGAAGCGATCACCGAAGCGACCGACGGTGTGGGGATATCGCTCGTGCCCTATTCCTTTGCACAACTTGACGAGCGTAGCGGTTACCCCGCCGGCGTGCGCGATCCCGTATGGCATCAGCGGATGTGGGAAGCGGAGTCGCGGCAGGATGCTGACGCTGCGGCCGCAGAACTTGTCACCGCGGTCTGTCGGCGACTTCGGCGGGCTGGACACGTGGCCGGGATGCCCGACGCAACCGAGACGCTTCGGATGATGCGTGATCTGGCGAGGCTGAGAGGGTTGGGTGTTGCGGGTCGGGGCGAGCTCGTCGAAGCGATCGAGTCGTGTTTAGTGCAGGGCGATTTAATGGGGCGCGGCCGTGCCGTCGCCAGAGCCGCGGGCGAGGTGTTGATCGGTGATCAAATGGGAACGGTCACCCCCGCGGCACCTCGCTGCGGACTCGCTGTTGATATCGACCGGCAACTCGAGGCGTTGAGTCTGCCCGGCCGTGATTCGTTCAGTGGCGGGGCGCGGCCCGCTCGTCGTGCCTCGAGCGGTGCTCGCAAGCGTGTCGATGAAGACGCCAAGGAACTTCACCTCGATGTGCTGCGTCGGCCCCGTGATCGCGCCCGAGCGGTCGTGTTACGGCAACTCAATGCAGCGGGCATTCCCTACGCTGAACGCGTCGATGAAATCGAACGCGGTCATCGCGAGAACCTGATCGAACGTTGGCGAGTTCAATGGCAGCAGGGGACCGCAGCGACTATTGAATCGGTTTCACGCTACGGCGTCACGCTGCGGCAAGTCGTTGAGGCCATGGTGCGAACGGCGGGGCGAGTTCCCGGTCAAGATCTCGCTGAGGACGATGATCTCCCCGCGACGATTCTCAGTCGACTGCGAATCGCCACCGAGTGCGGTTTGGTGGGACTGACCAAGCGGACGCTCACGCAAATTGGCGACTCCTTTCGAGCTTCGGCAGGATTATCCGAGCTCGTCACCGCGGTGACGATCATCACGCGGATTCGCGCGGGACATCTCCCGGGTTTGCCAACCGCCTCTGACTCAGCGTATCCGCCATGGGTCGAAGCATTCGTTTGGCCGGACTCGCTCGATACCATCCATTCCTGTTTACAAACGGCGTTGGAGCGTTTAGCTGGGTTGAGCGGCTCGCAGGATCCGAGTGATGTCACGGCGCTCGTCGATCTGCTCGACTGGATAACCGGTGATTTGCAAGCCGCCGTGATGACTGACATCGCCGGGCCACCCTCGCAGTCGGGGCGCGTACGACTGACGCATTGGTGCCGTCAAACGCTGCGTAGCGGTAGCGACCGAATGCGTGGCGCGGGGGCGGGAGCGCTGTGTCTCTTGGCGGAACAAAGTGGTGTCAAATTTGCCGGTCTGGTACGAGGTTGGCTCGATTCTGCTACCGATCGAGAGGGGCGATCGAGGCTGAAGGAATCGCTCGCCGGAGCGACACAAGTGCTCTTGCCGCGGATGCAAAGTGACGCGATGTGGTTGAGTGGTCTCGGTGATGGCATCGATCGTATGACCGATACCGTTTTCTTGTCACGTTTGCCTTCGTTGCGTGGCGCGTTTGCTGAGTTTTCGCCTGCTGATCGGCAGCGGTTGCTGGTCGTTTGTCTATCGGAACTGGACGAGCGTGGGACGAGTTTGAACGCCAGTGGTTCGACATTGTCGTTCGACCCGCAGCGAGATTCGGCAGCGATAGCGGACGAACTGGTGTTGTTGCGACAAGCTGATTTGGCGGGACGGCGTGCCGTTGAATCGCTCTACCCCGCGACCAACGCGTGGCTGGCTTCCTCGTTGAAGTCCGCTGGGGAGGAGCCTCTTGTGGGACCGGAGTCGATTGGCAATGGTGCCATTTCCGCATCGACTCAGCGATCCGAGACCGACTTCACGATGGCAGATCGATGGCGGTTGATTTTCGGCTTGCCACCGGAATCCCATTCGCCGATGGCTTCCCGGTGTGCCACGTCGCTGGACCAGCTATATGGCCGCGGCCGAGGTGAGGGAGCACGGGCAGGGTTAGCGGACCGACCGCCCGGTGCGGGCGGCGGAAGCGAGGCGCCGCAGCCTTCGACGGCCCAGTGGGCGGAGGATCTAGAGGAGTTGTTCGGAAGTGATTTGTGCCAAGAGGTGCTGGGTGTGGCCGCAGGTGCGGGACGCTCGGCTGCTGTGGAGCTGCTCGATCCCGATGCGGTGACCCCTTCGATTGAGTTGCTCGAACAAATTTTGTCGCTCGCCGGTGCGATGCCCGAATCGAAAGTCGCGACCCTGCGGCGACTGGCACGACGAATCACCGAGGAGCTGGCGGAACAGTTGGCGGTGCGTTTGCAGCCGGCGCTCAATGGGCTGTCATCGCCCCGGCCAACTCGGCGGAGGGCACGCAAACTCAATTTGGCACGCACCATTCGTGACAATTTGGCGAACTGTCATCGTCGGCCAGACGGACGGGCCACCATTGTCGCTGAGCGGTTGATGTTTCATTCGCCCGCCAAACGTCAGATGGATTGGCACGTTACCTTTGTCGTCGATGTCTCGGGGTCAATGTCCGCGTCGGTGATCTACAGTGCCCTCGTCGCGGCGGTGCTCGATGCCTTGCCAGCCCTGTCGGTGAAGTTTTTAGCGTTCAGTACAGAGGTACTCGATTTCAGTGAAAAGGTTGCCGATCCGCTGTCGCTGCTATTGGAGGTGCAAGTCGGCGGGGGAACCAACATTGGACTGGGGCTGCGGGCGGCGCGGGCGAGCGTCACGGTTCCCTCCCGCAGTATTGTGGTTTTGGTATCCGATTTTGAAGAAGGCGTTTCCGTGGGAAGCATGATTGCTGAGGTTCGCGCCTTGGTCGATTCGGGGGTGACGTGTCTTGGACTGGCCGCACTCGATGATCGTGGTGTGGCGAGATACCATCAAGGGTTCGCTGCGATGATGGTTGGGGCAGGCATGCCGGTCGCGGCGGTCAGCCCTGAGAATTTGGCACGTTGGATTGGGGAGCAGATTCGCGGGGCACAGGCCGGCTCATGACAACCGTTCGCCCTACCATCGCTGCCGAGTTACTGCCTGCGATCATCGACGCGGCCCCGAGTCGCGTGAGAAAACGCTTGGATCGAGAGCCCAATGCGGCGCGTGATTGGGATTGGGATTGCACCGAACTCATCTGGAGCATTTCGGCAGGCGAAGAAACGGTTCGTTTGCAGGTGGATCGCGATAACCAAATCACGCAACTGCAGGAGGTGGCCTGTTCTTGCCTGCTTTCACCGAAGTGCTTTCACGTGCTCGCGTGTGTGACGCTGTTGTCATTCACCCGTGACGCAGGCAGCTCGCCAGCCAGAGACAGCAATAGCGATAACGATGTGGGGGCGGCGGCCTTGCCACACGAAGAAACGGAAGTCACCGCCGCGATGCGGCAGGCGGCCGTCGAGAGTCTGCATGCGATCGATGGCGTGATGGTCAGCGGGGCGCGTGCCAGTGGCGTGATCGTACAGTCGTCACTACTCCGCGCCGCTCATCAAGCCCGGGCTGAAGGTTTAATCCATCTTTCGGCGGCATTGATTCGCGTGGCAGAAGGGATCCAGCGACTTCGGCGAGCGGACGATCACACCGATTGCGAACGTCTACGCAGTGATGCTGTCACGGCGATTGACGCAGCCAATGAGTTGTTGCGTGCGGAGACACTCCCGCCTGCAAAGCTGGGGTTCCTACGTCGCCGGTTTTTACCGACATCGTTGAGGCAATTGGATGGCGTGCTCGCCGAGCCGATCTTGACGCTGAGCGGGTACGCGGGTGTGGTGACGCACCTGATGGGCGATGATGAAAAAATCTATCAAATTGTCGAGACGCGTCCGGGTGAGGTGGGCCTGATCGGCCAAGCGTACCGTGGCGGCATCGATCTGGGAGGGACGAATGCCTCTGCCCAAACACTCAGCCGTTCACGCATCGACGTGCACAATCTGACCTGCTCACCTGACGGCCGGCTGGGGAAAGGTAGCACGACACGATGGGCGATCGGGGTACCGAACGCTCGTGAATCGCTCGTGAGCCGTCTGTCGTCGGGGCGTTGGTCGGCACCACTGCGAGATCAGGTTTCCGCCGTCTTCGAGCTCGCCCGTGAACCCGAATGGCCGCAGCGAGGTGGATGGGACTTGGTTTGCGTGCGTGGCAAGGTCCTCGGTGCCCGTGGTCACGGTGTTGCCATGGAACTCGACGGAGGCGACTCTCGAGTGACCCTGGGGATCTCGATCGATCATGCCGCTCTACCGTTTCGCGTGAACTTGCAGATGCTGGCGAGATGTCCGGGACTGGCGTTGGAACTGGTCGGTCGCCTACGGCTGGACCGGGCTGGCTGGATCGATGGATTGAGTCTGTGCCCCTCGTCGGACGATCTAGCATTGCCGGATTCCTGGGCGGGATGCTGTCACTTGGGACTCGATAAACTCAAACGTCATTATTTTCGAGACGCCGAGAGATTTGCTACCGAGTTCGATGGCACTGCGGGTGTGGATTCGATTTCAAAAGTTGCGGGCCCGGTATCGTCGGCTGAGCTATTTCCGGGACTGGATCGTCGCTGCGCGTCCTTGGTGATTGGTGGCCGAGGAGCAGTGGGGGCCATCGCGTCGGCGACCCATCGCCGAGATCACGCCCGCTTGGTTTCGCGAGGTCAAATCACGGCCGCCAGCATGCTCGACGGTTTGGCGATGGCATGTGCCGAAGCACCCGCGGTGAGCCAGCGTCGCGGTGACATGCAACACGCAGATCGATTCAATCGTCCGCACATGTTGGCCGCGGCGGAGCAATACCTGCGTGCATCGCGTGGATACTACGAGCGTGAGAAGTGGTTGCGCATGCTGGGATGAGAGGCCTTGCCGCTGGTGAGTCGTTGCTCCTGCCGGGACACGCCCGGTGGAAATTCGTCCGTGCGGAACCCTGGGCGAAATCGATGTTCCCCACGATCCGTGGCTTCTCGCCCCTTTTGCGCATCGGTCAGGCTGCGGGCGGTCCGATGCCAATGTCGAGGGACTCGTTGGTGACACTATCAAGTTCGAGCTCGCCCCCATCGTCGATGCCGTTTTTGCCGACGCTGTAAACGACCCAACCGTCCTCGGTTGACTTGGTGATCAGCGACTGCCCGCTGTACGGATCGATCATCACTTCGGCCGGCAACTTTACATTGCTGAGGTCAACCGATGATTCCGATTCGGGGCGCGACTCGATCGCATTGAGGATTCGCAAACAACGTTCTATTGCGAGTGCGCGGATCCCCGCATCGCGAGCGTTATCGATGGCAGGCACCAGGAGCTCCGTCATCCCGGTGGCGGTCACGCTGGATCGCGGCGACGACTCGAATGGCATCGCGGCTGCGATATCCATTTGCTCGCTCATGTATTCGATGTAGTTTTTTAACTGGGGTGTCAACGGAGAAGCGAGGATTGAGAATCCTCGAAGACTATCGATGCCGAAGGCGCGTTCGGTTTTGAGCGCCTGTGTAAAATGGTCTGTCAGGCCGGTCAGCGCCAGTTCTTGTTCGATCGCTGCGTGTGTCTCAGGTTTCAGCGTTTCGGTTTGCAGAATCCCGTTGAGTTGGTTCAAGATTTCACCACGACAGGCGACGTTGAGTAGCCATGAGATCAGCAGCGGTGTGTCAGCCTGCAGGTGGATCAAGTGTAGTTCTTCTAGGCAGACGGCAGCGGCCTCTTCCGGCTTATCGATCGCGGCGAGATAGCGAGCGCGGCACACTTGGAACCGTGCGATGGAACGCACCTGTTGAGTCGTCAGCAGTTGCTCCGTGAGATCGTTTGGCGTCAAGTCATAGTCCAATGGCCACGCGAGTTGGTCGCAGCTTGATGCCTGGGAGATTTGATCGGCAAGGTGGGGATGCGCATCCAGGATCGTCCGCAGCTTTGCGATTTGTTCCTGCGTCAATCCAGTTCGCCATGAAAAGTCCTCCGCATACGCAATCGGGTACGCTTCATTGACAACCTGCTCGATCTCTTGGGAAATTGGCGTCAGATACGTCGCAGCGTTCTCGTCGTCAGCGACGGGAGCGGGTTTTAGATCCGCGATCGACACCGGTTCGCCTCGCTCACGGATCGGCTTCAACACCGCTTCGACGGCCGCGAATGAGCGCCAACTCAGAACTGCGCCGGCGATGAGCACCACCGCGACCAGGGCGAGTGAGATTTTGAATAGTGGTTTCAGTCGGTGTGTCATTTGGTGTGCCCCGCCATGAGTTACCCGGCATCGCCGAGTGAGTGAATACAAACGAGCCCGACGGATTTTGAATCTCGTGCCGCAGTGGCATCCATGAGTTCGCTCATTCCGCTTTTTGATCGGGGTCAACAACACAGGCTTGACCGGCAACGATCTGGGTTCGAAAAACTAGCTGTGTTTTGAAAAAAAAGCAAAAATAGCAGTCATCTGCCTGGGGCTGACATCCAGTCAGGTATCCTCGATCGCGGAGGGGCTCGAGTCCTGTGCCGCCGATAGCGTCAACGCGACAACGGCCCCTAGCGTTGCCCGATCATTCTGATCGCTTCGGGCAGCGCCAAGCATTCTTGTTCGAACACGCGGGCGGCTAGCGTGTCGGGAGTATCGTCTGCGAGCACGGGGCAGGCTCGTTGGTGCAGGATCGGGCCGTGGTCGTATTCGTTGTCGACGAAATGCACCGTGCACCCCGTGACTTTCACGCCCCGCTCGATGGCTGCGGCATGCACGCGATGTCCGTACATACCCTGGCCTCCGAAGGCAGGCAGCAACGATGGGTGAATGTTCAGCACTCGGTTTTCGAATGCGTCGGGGATCAGAACGTGCTTGAGAAATCCCGCCATCACGACATATTCAATCTTGCGTTCACCGAGCGGTGCGAACATCGCGGTGCTATAGCCGTTGGCATCGGGGTAATCACGCTGGCGAATGACGAGCGTTTCAATCCCGGCATCCCTTGCGATCTCGACGCCACGAACGTCGCCGCGGCTGCTGATCACCAAGCGAATGTCGATTGGCAAGTCATGCTGGTCCCGATGCTTGATCAGGTTGGCGAGTGTGCGACCACTGCCGCTGAGAAATACCGCGACAGGAAGTTTTTCAGAACCGTTGGAAGTGGACATCAATCTTTTACCCTGGCTACATACAGTTCGCCGTTTTCGATTTCGGCTGGATCGACGTCCGGCAAGGTCTCGGTCACCAATTGCTGAGCCAGTGTTTCGTGGCAGATCATCTCGCGATGATTTTCGATCGCCTGCAGCGTGTCGGGGTCCTGCGTCACGATGCCGACTTCAATGCGATCGGTATAGTCGCAGCCGATTTCTTTGCGTTGGCTTTGAATCGCACGAATCAAGTCTTTGGCGATGCCTTCGCGGCGAAGTTCTTCGGTAACCTCGGTGTTGAGCACGACAACACAGGACGTCCCCTGGGCGGCGGCCCAGCCCTGGCGTGCTTGGAGTCGGACTTCGATATCTTCGTTGTCGAGCTCCAGTGTACTGCCGTCGGGGAGTGATAGCGAAACCGTGCCCGTCGTTTGCAATTGGCTCAGCAGCTCGTTGCCATCGGCTTCCCCGAGGAGTTTCTTGACAACGGGGATCTGCCGACCGACCTTGGGGCCGAGTCGTTTGAAATTCGGGACCACGCTGTACTGCACGTAATCGCCGCCGTCGGTCGTGTAGGCAACCGATTTGACGTTGAGTTCTTCCCGCACGAGCGAATCGTGTGACTGCAGCCATGCGATTTGGCTGTCTTCGCTCAGCACCACCTCGACTGCTGCGAGCGGCAGGCGAACCTTGAGTTTCGCATCGGCGCGAGCCGCCCGGCCCAACGAGGCGATTTCACGCAGGACTTTCATTGATGTCGACAACTCCGCGTCGATCCGCGCGGTGTCGGCTTCGGGATAGTCGCACAAATGAACGCTGGCGAGGACCCGATTCCCGAACGGGCGGGTGAGTTCTTGCCACAGGCGATCCGCCAAGAACGGCACGAACGGAGCGATTAATTTGGTGAGCTGGACGAGCACCTCGTACAGCGTCCAGTACGCATCGTGCTTGTCGACCGACTGAGGATCCTTGGCCCAGTATCGATCGCGGCTACGGCGGACGTACCAATTGCTCAGCCCATCGAGCAGCGACGTGATCGCACCGCAGGCGTTGTAGTTGTCCAGTCGATCCATGCGATCGGTGATTGTGCCGATTGCCACGTTCAGTTCCGAGAGGATCCAGCGATCGATTTCACAACGCTGAGATACCGGTCGATAGGTCGGTGCCGAAGCCAGACTTTCCGGTGTCAGCTGATCGTCGGCACCCGTGGCTGTGGTGGGATCAAAACCATCGATTTCCGCATAGATCGTGAAGAAACTGAACGTGTTCCAAAGCCGCAGCAGGAACTCGGGGATCGAGTCGCGGATCGCACTATCGGAATAGATGATCGAATTCCACGGCGCTTGGTTGGCAAAGAAGTACCAACGCATTGCATCGGCCCCGTAGCGATCAAAGATCTCCGAGGGACTGCGGTAGTTCCGCAGTTGCTTGGACATCTTGCCGGTCTTCTTCGTGAAGGACAGGCCGGGATGTTCCGCCGTTTCTTCTTGTGTCAGCGCAACGATCTTGGTGCCACTTTCGTTCGTGGCTTCGAACCACTGCGAGAGCATCAGTCCGAGCACGATACAGTTGCGATAGGGGTGTGGGTAGGTCTGCTCGGTGCGGCGGCTGGCCAGCGTGTCGCCGGCACTCTTTGATGGCGAATCGCTAACGTCGATCGACGCGCCTTCGCCAAAGAGCATGGTGCTGATCGCCAATTGGCTGTAGAACCAACCGCGGGTTTGGTCGATCGCTTCGCTGATGAAATCGGCGGGGAACTGCTCGGCAAAGCGATCTGCGTTCTGGTGCGGCCAACCCCATTGGGCGAACGGCATCGCACCGCTGTCGTACCAGCAATCGATCACCTCGGTAACGCGTTTCATTCGCGCATCTTTTTCAAATGGCGACGCATAAGTCACCGCATCGATGTACGGCTTGTGGACGCGTAGGTCATCCGCCAATTCCGGATTGGCTTGCTTCGCCGCCGCCCAGACTTCCGTACCCTGCACGTCGGGTTTGGCGAGCAGTTCGTCGTAGCTGCAGACCGCTTCCATTTTACCGGTTGCCTGGCAAACCCAGATCGGTAGCGGCGTGCCCCAATAGCGTTCGCGGGAGAGCGCCCAGTCAACGTTGCTGTCGAGGAAATTACCGAACCGTCCGTCGCGAATATGCTCGGGCTGCCATCCGATTTTTGAATTGTTTTTCAGCATCAACTCACGGAACTGGGTTGTGCGGATGAACCAGCTCTCGCGCGGGTATTGGATCAACGGATCCTCGTCGGCGCGCCAGCAGAACGGATAGTCGTGCAGGTACTGCTCTTGGTGCAGCAGTTTGCCACGATCGCGAAGCTGGCGTGTGAGCGCTTTGTCGGTCGACTTGACCCATTCACCTTGCATCTCAGGGAATTCATCGGTGAACTTGCCGTCCGGCGCCACGGCGCAAAGCAGGTCGGGGCCTTCGCCTTCGGCAAACCGCCCACGTTGTTCGCTGAACACCTCGTAATCCACTTCACCGAATGCGGGTGCCAAGTGCACCAGTCCACTGCCGGAATCCGTGGTGACGAAGTCCGCTGCGACGACGCGCCAGTACAAATGTTCGCGGTCACCGGTTTTGAGCGTTCCCTGTGGATCGCTCAGCCGCTCGCGATAGTCGGTGAAGGGCGGTTCGTAGCGCTGGCCGACTAGCGATGCACCGGAGACGGTCTCGACGAGTTTCAGTTCACGTTTGATCTTGGTCGCGAGTGTTTCGACGAGGGCGGCCGCGAGCACGAATTGCTCCCCCGTTTCACGATCTTCGACGACCGCGTAGTCCAGATTCGCTTTCACCGCTGCATACATGTTGCTGGGCAGCGTCCACGGCGTCGTCGTCCACACGACGAGCGAACGTTTGGGCGCCGAGGCGGATGCGGCGACCAGCGGGAACAGGACGTACACACTTGGGTCGGCGACTTCGCGGTATCCCTGGCCGACTTCGCCCGCCGACAATGCGGTCCCGCCCTGCGCCCACCACCATACAATTTTGTGACCTTGATAAAGCAGGCCGCGATCGAACAGGTTTTTCAGGCTCCACCACACGCTCTCGACGTACGACTGGTGGTAGGTGACGTAGGCCTCGCCGAGATCGACCCAGAACCCCAGTCGGCGGGTGAGCGTTTCCCACTCCCGCATGTACCGCCACACACTTTGCTGGCATTTTTGGATGAACGGCTCGACACCGTAGGTCTCGATATCCTCTTTGGAGTGGATCCCGAGTTCTTTGCCGACTTCCACTTCGACGGGCAATCCATGGGTATCCCAGCCGGCTTTGCGCTCGCAGCGGTACCCTCGCATCGTTTTGTAGCGGGGGAAAACGTCCTTGATCGCGCGGGTCAAGCAGTGACCTGGATGCGGCATCCCGTTGGCCGTCGGAGGTCCTTCGAAGAACACGAACGTCGGCGCGTCAGCCCGCCGGGCTAGCGATTTTTCGTAAATCTGCTGTTCATCCCAAAACGCTAGCACCTCTTCTTCGAGGGCCGGAAACGAGGGGCTGGCCGCGGCGGCACGGAATGCCTTGGCGGGAGCCGAGGAAGAGACAGTCGACGCGGCAGCAGAAGCGGGTTTCGCGGACATCGAAAACCAAACCTAGGGAAACTCAGGACAAAAACAGAGCCAAACGGACTCCAAACCCACACTTTAGGTTCTCAACGACTTTTTCCCCAGCCCCGGTTCTTTCGAGCGGCGGAGCGGCGGCGGCATTTTGCTGCGAGGGCTCGCCGGCGGTCCCATTTTTCAGCGATCCTTCCCCGCCACGAGGGGCATCGATTCGATTGATGGTGATGGTTGATTCAGCGTGCCGGGGCCCGGAAGGGGCCGTCGTAGGGATGCCCGGGGCATTGTCCTGGGCGAGATGGGTTGCGCAATCGTCGGCAGGCCCCGCCGTCGAACGGGCTTCTCAGCTACCGCTGGCGGCTGTGATCGGGGGCGCGATCGGCGGGCGGACAAACCAGGCCGCGATGGCCAGCGGGGCCATCAGCAGCAGGAAGATCAGGATAGCGATGTCGTAGCTGGCGGTCGCATCCTTGACCGTCCCCATCACCAGGGGGCCGAGGCCACTGCCGGCAACGGTCGCGCACCACACCGTCCCGCGGATGCTGCCGAGATGCTCGCGTCCATAGTAGCGAACCCATACCACCCCGCTGACGGCCATCAGCATGCCTTGGCCGCCACCAAAACAGATCGCGAATCCATGCATCATGAGAGTGGTTCGTGCGAACCCGATCAGGACCAAGCCCAGGCAGAGCAGGACTGCGCCGAGTCCCAGCAGCCGATCCAGTCGCCAGTAATCCGTCGCCACGCTGCCCGCGAACTGCATCGCCAGCATGCTCAATCCAAACGATTTAAACAATGTCGCGGCGGTTGAGCTCGAAAATCCACGGTCTTCACAAAGTGTGAATAGATAAAACACGATCCCGGTGCCAATCATGGCCAACATGGCGTTCAATGCCGCCAAGATATAGAACGTCGCCGTCCGGGCTGACTGGGCCAGTGTCATCGAGGGATCATCGCTGATCGCAGTGGGCGCTAGGTGCGAATGGTGGCGTTCGTCGGAGGTCATGCCATCGAGTAATTGCCCGAGATCTTCCGGTTTATTGCGGAAAAACAGTGCAATCAATGGCAGCAATAGGAGTGAAACCAAAATCGCCAAGGCTTGATAGGTCGACCGCCAACCGTTTTCCTCGATCGCTTGACGCAGCATTTGGGGAACCCAGGCGAACGCTGCCGCGGTACCGATGCTGATAATCGCGGAGACGCGGCCAATCCGGGAGCGGAACCACATTGCTGTTGTGTTCTGGCTCAGCAGGGTCAGTGACCCTTGTCCTAAAAACCGGAGCAAGAAAAACGCTGCCAATAGAGTGGCGAATCCAGTCACGGTCGACGCGAAATAGCATGCCCCCGAAAGTGACGCGACGACGATCACCGATGTCAGACGCAGTCCAAATCGATCTGAGAATGGGCCCACGAAGGATAGCGGCACGGCGGCCAGGAACGTTCCGAGCATGTAGGCAAGTGCCAGCCGACTTTCCGATAGCTCGAGTGATTTTAGCAGTGCGGGCGTGAACGCACTCACTGCGAAGGTCTGGCCAGGGCTGGTGCCGACCTGCATCAGCATCGCTATCGGCAGCATCACGTAGCCGTAGAAAAACGGCAGGCGACGCGATAATCCATGGGAGACAAAGTTCATGATCGACACCATCGCCGATGCGCCCACGGGTAGGTAGATCCCAGCCACACCTCTGGTCGCTAGCGGAAAGTACGCAACCCTTATCGAGAGAGAGCGTAGAAAGAAAACATCTTTCGCCAAAAGGGTGATTTTTCCTAAAGTTCGAGAGCTTCGCATCCCCGGCGTCCTCTCTCGACGGTATCCGCTACGTGTTCCTTCTTTCCGTCTATCGCATCCGTTTTGCTGGCGTCGCCTTGATGGTGCTCGCGATCAGCATGGCGGCGATCCCGCTGCGGGCGGACGATTTGGCGACCGAATCAACCTATTTAGCGATGCGTGCTGACACGCCGGCCCCGATTCGGGTCGGCGCGGGTGACCGAATTGAAGGGGTGAGAGTCCAGCAGGCAATCGCTCCCCAGGCCGATGCTCCCCAGGCCGATGCTCCCCGGGCGCCGAGTGCCGAAGTTGAAGGCTCGCAGTCGAGTGCTCAGCCGCTGGATTTCCTCAATGGTGGCCCCGAGAACTGGACCAGCCCCGAGGGTCTGTCCGGCAGTCTGCAGGCGATGTTGCTGCTCACCGTGCTGTCGCTCGCCCCCGCCGTCCTGTTGATGACAACGTGCTATGTGCGAATCATCATCGTGCTCGGGTTGCTGAAGCAAGCGATCGGCCTGCAGTCTTTGCCGCCGAGTCAAGTGATGACGAGCGTTGCCCTGTTCATGACGCTGTTCGTGATGACACCGGTGTGGACGCGTGTCTATGACGATGCCATCGCACCGTACACCGATCCCGAGATCGACATGTCATTGGTCGAAGCCTATGACGCTGGTTCCATTCCCGTTCGCGAATTCATGTCCCGGCAAATCGATACGGCGGGTAATCACGATGATGTCCATCTGTTTTATAGCTATATGGACGCCGACGCCCCGTTGCCGAGCACTTTTTCAGACGTGCCAATGCGTGTGCTGCTGCCGGCGTTCATCCTGAGTGAGCTCAAAACGGCATTCTTGATGGGCTTTCAAATCTACTTGCCGTTTTTGATTGTCGATCTGGTCGTCGCCAGTGTCACGATCTCGATGGGCATGTTGATGTTGCCACCGGCCGTGATCTCGCTCCCGTTCAAATTGCTGTTGTTTGTCCTCGTCGATGGCTGGCGATTGGTTGTCGAAATGTTGATGAACAGCTTCGGAACTTTTTAGCCACCCGCCACTGAACCCTCCATTTTCCTGGATTCGTCCTACTAATGCTTGAACCTTCCTCCGCTGTTGATTTGATTCGCGAAGCGCTGCTAATGGCTGTCGTTTTGGCGGCGCCGCTGTTGTTAGTGGGGATGGCCGCGGGGCTGGCGATTGGGCTTGTTCAAGCACTCACGCAGATACAAGATCAGACCGTTTCCTTTGTGCCCAAGCTGCTCGCGATGGCGGCGGTATTGGTCGCTTGCATGCCTTGGCTGATGACGCGCATGATCGAGTTTACCCGCAGTGTCTTTGAAACGGCGGGCGGGCTCTGAACATGGCGGCGCTGGTCGATTGGTTAATCGAGCACATGGTCGTCGGCGTGCTCGTGTTTACTCGATTGAGCATGATGTTGGCGGCCATGCCTGCGATTGGCGTCGGCGTACCGCGGCGGGTCAAGGCGATGTTGGCGTTGATGATGACTGCGCTGTTGTTGCCCACCATCGCCGATCGTCCCAGCATGCAAGATCTGCCTGATTTCGAGCACCTGGTTGATCTCACGATTGCAATCGTGCGTGAAGGGGTGGTGGGGATGTTGATCGGGGCCACGGTGCAAATTGTGATTACGGGGATCCAGCTCGCCGGTGAAGCGATCACGAGCACGGGTGGGATGCAATTAGGCGAGGCGATGGATGAGGCGACCAAGAGCAGCATGCCGGCGCTCGCTCGGATGGTTGGCATGTTGGTCACGGCCGTGATGCTGCTCAGTGGCGGTCACCGCGTCATGCTGAGCCTGCTCGTTGAGAGTTTCGATTCCATGCCGCCGGGCAACGTGGTGTTCCACGAATCGATGATGCAGGCAATCACGGACTGCATGAGCGGGGCGCTCGCTTCGGGCGTGCGTGTTTCGGCGCCCGTCGTTGCCGCGTTGCTGCTGAGCAATTTGGTGACCGGACTGATCAGCCGTACGATGCCCCAGATCAACGTGCTCGCGGTGGGACTGAGTGTCAACGCGCTGGCGCTGCTGGTGGTGACATCGCTCACGATCGGCTCAGTCGCCTGGATCTTTCAAGACGACTTAGCTGCCAACGTCGCACGATTGTCCATGGTCTTCGCTGAGGGGCAGTAATTTATGTCTGATGGAGATAAAAAACACTTCGCGACGGATCGGAAACGCAAGCAGGCTCGCGAGCAGGGCCGGGTTGCCAAGAGCCAGGACTTGACGTCGGCGTCGCTGTTGCTGGCGGCGATCGGCGCGATGTACTACTTCGGTGCAAAAACGGCGTCGATCCTAGCGAGTGGAATTCAATCGGCCCTCTCGGATGCACATCTGCAGGCGTATTCATCCCAGGACGCGACGCACGAGTTGATGCGGTCATGCGGGCAGGCCACGCTCGCAATCGCACCGCTGTTGTTGCTCATGTTTGTCGGTGCGATTGCGGTCAATGTCAGTCAGGTCGGTCTGATCCTGTCACCCGAAAAGCTGATGCCCAAGCTCAGTAACATCAGTCCACTCTCCGGTGCACAGCGCATTCTCTCGGTTCGCGGCATCATGCGTTTGCTGTTCGGCGTTGTTAAAGTCGGCGTGATTGTCGCGGTGGCGTACTACGCGCTGCGGGCGCATCAGAACCGCGTGGTGGGAATGGCAGCGATGTCCGTACCGCAGATCGCTTCGGCCATGTTCCATACGCTATTGGGCGTGTGTTTGTGGATTGGATCGGCACTGTTCGTTCTGGCACTACTCGAATGGGCGTTCCAGAAATGGCAATTCGAGCAGGACTTGATGATGACCGACCAAGAACTACGCGACGAAATGAAAGAAACGCAGGGTGACCCGAGAGTGACCGATCGTCGCCGGGAGGTCTCGCGACAGTTCGCCATCGATCAAGTCACGCGAGAGGTGCGGACGGCCGATGCCGTTATCACGGATCCTAACGATCTCGCGATCGCGATTCGGTATGATCCTGACACGATGGCCACGCCGATTGTGGTGGCGAAGGGCGATGGAATGCTCGGGGGGAAAATTCGCCGCGTTGCAATCCAAAAGGGGATCTTCGTCGTCGAGCGAGGGCCACTCGCCCGGTTCCTCTACAAAAACATCGACATCGACCAGGCAATTCCCGCCGCCGAGTACCGCGCCGTGGCGGAGGTGCTGAGCGAGGCCGCTGGGATCAGAGGAGGGACGACGTCCCCTCGCGGCGTGTTGACTTCATGAGCCGAGTCGCGTGAGCGTTTGGGCGGCTCGGGATACCCGAGCCCTGACGGCATTCGGCTCACCATTGCCGGTCAGGCGTCGACTGAATCGGCAGCCTATTCAGGCCCACTGATTGTAGGGGCCCGGCCAGTACAGCGCGTTCTGGAGAACGCGTCTTAGAGAGCGGGGCTACCGGGTTCGCTGTGTCCCTTAGCGGGATTGCAAAGGGGTGACTTCGCGTTCGGTGTGGCCGGTGTAGATTTGGCGTGGGCGGTTGATGCGGAACCCGGGGCTGGCGTGCATTTCACGCCAGTGAGCGATCCAGCCTGGTAGACGCCCGATTGCGAATAGTACTGTGAACATCTGGACCGGGATGCCGAGGGCTCGGTAGATCACGCCGGAATAGAAGTCAACGTTGGGGTAGAGCTTGCGTTCGATGAAGTACTCGTCTTTGAGTGCGACATCTTGGAGTTGCTGGGCGACTTCGAACAAGGGGTCGTCAAGGTTCAGTTTGTCTAGCAATTTGTCGCAGCAGGCGCGGATGATGGTCGCTCGCGGGTCAAAGTTTTTGTAGACGCGGTGGCCGAAGCCCATCAGGCGGAACGGGTTGTCTTTGTCTTTGGCCATGTCAACGTATTTTTTAACGTTGCCACCATCGCGAGCGATCTGTTCAAGCATATTCACGCAGGCTTCGTTGGCACCGCCGTGCAGCGGGCCCCACAGGGCGCTGATGCCTGCGGAGATGGATGCGAACAGGTTCGCATTGCTGCTGCCCACCATCCGTACGGTCGAGGTGCTGCAGTTCTGTTCGTGGTCGGCATGCACGATCAGTAGGAGGTTGAGGGCCTCGGCAAAATCGGGGTCGAGTTTGTATTCTTCCGTCGGGGTGGCGAACATCATGTGCAAGAAGTTCTCGGTATAGCTGAGACTGTTCTTGGGGTACATGAACGGTTGGCCGACGGACTTCTTGTAGCTGTATGCAGCGATCGTGGGCAGTTTCGCGAGCAGTCGATAGATCGAGATTTCGATCTGTCGCTCATCATTGAGGTCGAGTGAGTCTTGGTAGAACGTTGAGAGGGCGCCAACGACGCTGGCGAGGATGGCCATCGGGTGTGCGTCGCGAGGGAAGCCGTTGTAGAACGATTTCATGTCTTGGTGGAGCATCGTGTGCTCGCGAATGCCAGCTCGAAACGTCTCGAGTTCTTTGGCGTTGGGGAGTTCACCGTAAATCAGCAAGAAAGCTGTTTCGATGAAATCGCAGCTGGCAGCGAGTTTTTCGATCGGGTAGCCGCGGTACCGCAGGACACCCTTTTCGCCGTCGAGGAATGTGATCGAACTACGCGTGCTGCCCGTGTTGACGAAACCTTCGTCGAGCGTGATCACACCCGTTTCGGCTCGCAGACGACTGATATCGAGCGCCCGTTCGCCTTCGGACCCTTCGATCAAGGGGAGTTCACAGCTTTGTTCGCCCATCTGGACTTGAACCGTGTCAATTTTTTCTATCTCAAAACCGTTTGAAGACTTCATAATGGCTGCGATTCGAGGGAGTCAGGGTGGGCGATCAGGGTGCCAGCACGGAGGGACGTCAACCGTCATCGGCCAGCGAGCCAGTAGTGTAGCCCCGCGTCAGGTGCGCGACAATCAGCGGCCCGTTTTTCGGCGCCGTTGTGTTCTCGATGGTCACATGCAGCCGATACAAGCCGCCTGATTCGATTTGGTCACTGACATGCTATGATCCGCGGCAACCCGCTGGCGGGCGGTCGATTGGATCGACGCTGGTGAACGTACTGGTGGGCCGAGTGCCGTAGGGGCACCGACGCCAGTCCGGTCGCTCACGCGTCTCGGCTCACTCCATTGGCGACCCGCTCACGCGGTTGCCTTCTATTTAAAGCAGAGGAAAAAACGGTTGCGCGCACACATCATGGTCGTCGAGGACGAGCAACATCTCGGCATCGGCATCAAATACAACCTCGAGGCCGAGGGGTATCGCGTATCGCTGGTCGAAGACGGGCCTGCGGCGCTCCAGTTGATTGATATGGGCCCGCAGAGCATCGATTTGGTCATTCTTGATCTGATGCTGCCGGGGATGAGTGGGTACACGGTTTGCCAAAAAATTCGCGATGCTGGATTGGGCCTGCCCGTGCTGATGCTGTCAGCCCGGACGCTGCCGGAAGATCGCACACGCGGTTTCGATGTGGGTGCGAATCAGTACATGAGCAAGCCATTCGAGCTCGACGAGTTGCTGAGCCGGGTCAAGAATTTATTGCAAACTTCCCGGCACTCTGTACCGGTCGCGACGAGTGGCCCGAGGACCAACGACGCTCAGCGGGCGGTCGCGGCAAAAAGCGTGGACTCGATCGAGTTCGGGAATGTCGAGGTCGATTTTCGCACTCATCAAGTCCGAGTCGCAGGGAAATCGGTTCGGATGACGCCGAAGGAGCTCCGGCTGCTGCGTTACTTCGTTGAGAATCCGGAGCGTGTGATCAGCCGCTCGGAACTATTAATCCACGTCTGGGAGGTGTCCGGGAACGTTCAGACTCGCGCCGTTGACCAGTTCATCGCGAGGTTGCGAAAGGTTATCGAGCCTGCGCCTGCCGAACCCGTGCATTTGCTCACGCTCCGCGACGCGGGATATCGTTTTGTCATTAATCCGGAAGAAGAAAAATAGGAAAAAAAGAAAAAGGGTGGCAGCGTTCAGGCAGTGCAGGGAGCCTCTTTTTTCGGAACTCTGGGCCCGAAACGATCGGCCTCGGTGGACCCTTTTCTTCGTTCCAGCCCCCTCCGTTTTTGGGAACCCTTCTTCTCCCTGCCCGCCGAAACCTCTATCTTGGACTCGCTGAGCTGATCTTGCGCAAAATATTCTACCTCGCACCCATCCGACACTCGTGGCTGAACTCACCCGCTCCCAATCGTTCTTCATTCGCCACGAATTCGGGATTCGGCGACTGCACTCGCTCTTAGGCATTGTGCCGCTGGGGCTGTACATGTGCGTCCACTTGGTCACCAACGCCAGTCTGCTTGGTGGAACGGCGCCATTCCAGCGAGCGGTGTACTTGATTCATTCGCTCGGCCCAGCGTTACCGATCGTGGAGTGGGGCGGGATTTTTCTGCCGTTGCTCTTTCACGCGATCATCGGTGTGTGGATTATCCGAAGCGGGAAATTCAACACGAGGCAGTACCCCTACACCGCCAACAAGCGATACACGTGGCAGCGGTGGACGGGCTTGATTGCGTTCGTCTTTTTGATGTTCCACATTTTGCACTTGCAAGGCTGGTTTCATTTCAGCCCCTGGTTGGCCGTGATGAGACCGCTGGGGTTTGCCCAGTTTTATCCCTACAACGCCGCTTCCTCACTTGCCACTGCGATGGACGAGTGGGTGTGGGGATTCTGGCCCGCGTTTTACCTGGTCGGCGTGATGGCAACCGTCTATCACTTAGCCAATGGCTTGTGGACGGCGGGGATCACGTGGGGACTGTGGATTTCGGAGCCCGCCATGCGGCGTGCTTCGAAGGTCTGCACGGTGTTCGGTGTGCTGTTGGCGATGGTCGCTTTGGCGGCATGGTGGGCAGCGGTGGCTCCCGGGCCAGCGGACATTGCCGCGGCGCGAGACAAAGAGCAGGAAATGTACGATGCAGCGGTCGCGACTGGGTTAGCCTACGACGATCCTCATAAACGTTCTGGTGATGACCTCGCGGTGCCGCTTGGCGAAGGCGATGTCAACGCAGTGATTATCGAAGAAACCATCATTGTCGAAACCGATTCGCAGTAACTCAGCTCCCTCTCTCCATTCACTCGTCCTACTGATTTCATTCGGACACGAAGGCTTTTTAACATGGCAGCGTCTAATCAACCCGCCCGCGTGGTCGTCATCGGTGGCGGTCTCGCCGGTCTCGCATCGACGATGAAACTTTGCGAGCTTGGCGCAACGGTCGATCTGATCAGCCTCACGCCGGTCAAGCGTTCGCACAGTGTGTGTGCACAAGGTGGGATCAATAGTTGCAATGACCAAACCCGCCAGCTCGGCGATGCCGAGTGGAATCACCTCGACGATACCGTCTATGGCGGCGACTTTCTGAACCATCAGCCGCCCGTCAAAGAGATGGCGATGTGGGCACCGAAGGTCATCGAGCTGATGGATCGCCTCGGGGTGCCGTTTAATCGCACCGAAGAGGGGTTCATTGACCGTCGCCGTTTTGGTGGCACGCTATTCAAACGAACGGCATTCGCTGGCGCCACCACCGGCCAGCAATTGCTCTACGCGCTCGACGAGCAGGTGCGTCGTCGTGAAGCGGAAGGTTCGGTTAACAAGTATGAATTTTGGGATTTCCTGGGGTTGATTCAGGACGAGACAGGGCGTTGCCGCGGTGCTGTCGCCCAAAACATGACGACGATGGAAATTCGGGCCTTCCCCGCCGACGCGGTCGTGGTCGCGACGGGCGGTTGCGGATTGATCTACGGGCGCAGCACGATGAGCGTGTTCTGCACCGGCAGTGCGGCGAGTCGCTGCTTCCAAGCGGGTGCGAAGTACGGTAATGCTGAATTCATTCAGGTGCACCCGACCGCGATTCCCGGTGCCGACAAACTGCGTTTGATGAGCGAATCTGCTCGGGGAGAAGGGGGCCGCGTGTGGGTGCCTCGCAAGGCGCAGGATCCTCGCGAACCGAAACAGATCCCGGAGCCCGAACGCTATTACTTCCTCGAAGAACGTTATCCCGAATACGGGAACCTCGTTCCGCGAGATATCGCCACGCGTGAGATCTTCGATATCTGCGTCAACGAAGGGCTCAGTGTTGAATCCGACCGCATGTGCGTGTACCTCGACTTGACGCACATTCCCCGCCATGAGCTCGACCGCAAATTAGGCGGGATTCTCGAGATTTACGAGAAGTTCCAAGGCGTCGATCCGCGGGACGAGCCGATGAAAATCTTCCCTGCCGTGCACTACAGCATGGGTGGGTTGTGGGCAGATTACGTCAAGAGTGCCGACGGAGGGCTCGAAGCCGGGGCACCGCGTAACCACATGACCAGCGTTGAGGGTTTGTACGCGATGGGCGAGTGCGACTACCACTACCACGGTGCCAATCGGCTCGGCGCGAACTCCCTGCTCTCATGTATCTTCACGGGCTTGTTTACCGGCACGTCAATCATCAACTACGCAGCGTCGCAAGCCTCCGGCGCCGCTGATGTGCCGGAGTCATTGCTCGCCAGCGCCGTTAAGACGCAGCAGGATCGGCACGACCACTTGCTGCACGGTAATAAGGGCAGCGATGAGAACCCGTACCTGATTCACCAAGAGCTTGGCGATCTGATGACCCGGGTTGCGACGGTGGTCCGTAAGAACGATCAGTTGGCTGACGCGCTCGTGAAGGTGAACGAGCTTCACGAGCGGGTGATGAAGGTGAACCTCGCCGACACGGGTGCCTGGACGAATCAGAATGTGGTTTTCGCGAAAGCCTTGCAGGACATGTTCCCCATCGCCAAGGCGTTGCTGATGGGCGCGTTGAATCGGGACGAGTGCCGCGGTGCTCACTTCAAGCCCGACTTCATCAAGCCGCCTCTGACGGCGGATGATCCGATCGAGCGACGTCGGCAAGCCGAGGCCTGGTGTGATGCGTTCCAAGCCAACAACGAGAAGTATCTCAAGAGCACGATCGCGACGTGGAACAGCGAAACCAACCAGCCCGAATTGACGTATGAAGATGTGGACACCTCTCTGATCCCACCGCGTCCACGGCTCTACGGGCTCGTCGGTGCCGAAGCAATTGAGGAGGTCTGGAACGAGCGAGCCGCCGCCTTGGCCGCTGAAGATAAATCGACTCGCTAAGCCGGTTCGCACTGATCCCAAATTTTTTTCTGCTCTCATCATTTCACCTTTTGCCGCCTAACGAGTCTTGTCAACGATGACCGCTTCGGAACCTTCGAGTAAGAATCGTCCCCAGTTCATCAACGTCCGCGTCCTTCGCCAGGATGAACCGGGTGCAAAGTCCTACTGGGAGTTGCACAAGATTAAATATGAGCGTGAGATGAACGTCATCAGCGTGTTGCAACGAATTGCCGCCCAGGCAAAGACGGTCGATGGCAATAAGGTCACGCCCGTCGCTTGGGATTGCGGTTGTCTCGAAGAGGTTTGCGGTGCCTGCACGATGGTCATCAACGGTCGCGTGCGGCAAAGTTGCAGTGCGCTGGTCGATCGCTTGTTGGTCGAGAACCCTGATGAAATCGTCCTCCAGCCGATGACTAAGTTTCCGGTCGTTCGCGACCTGATGGTCGATCGCGCAAGATTGTTCCGCGGGCTCAACCGAATCAAGGGCTGGGTGCCTGTCGATAGCTACTACAATCTGGGCCCGGGGGAACGGATTTCGCAGCAGGAACAAGAGCGTAACTATCCGTTGAGTCAGTGCATGAGCTGTGGTTGCTGCCTCGAAGCGTGCCCGCAGTACCAAAAAATCGAACCGACGCAAGCTGACGGCGAGAGTAACGAGGCATTTAAGCAACGCCAAAATGCGGCGTTTGACGAGGCGTTTATCGGCGCCGCTGGCATGTCGCAGGCGATGCTGTTCAATAATCACCCGACCGGCAAAACGCTCGCTGCCGATCGGCTCGAGGCCCTCTCGGGGCCAGGCGGTGTGGCGACCTGTGGCAACGCCCAGAACTGTGTCGCGGTATGCCCGAAGGAAATCCCCCTCACCACTTCCATCGCCCGCACCGGGCGAGCGACAACGCTGCACGCGATTAAGAAATGGTTTGAGCGGTAGGCTCACCGAGCGGCTTTAATCGCCTCGTCAAAGTTGAGTTCCAGCTCGAGTTGGGTGTCGCGGTCGTCGTAGCCCAGTTCGCGGTGCAATAGGCTGGGCTGGATGTCGGTGCTGTTTTGGTATTTGTCATGCTCGCACTGTTCGAACTGGCCGGATAGCTCGTGATACGAGATCTGGCAGACTTGCATCCCAGGGTAAATCCGCACGGGTTGAATGCAGTGCAGTTCGAGCGTCCAGGTTCCACAGTAGCCCACCTGCCCCAGTGAACCGCCTGGATTGAGGATCAACCCGAGTCGTCCCAACGACGAGCGGGAGTGTAGCATCGGGACCAGGTTCTGCGTTTTCGTTTGTTCGATCGTGCGACCGAGATAGAGCATGCCGGGATGCAGGATCAATCCATCCGCTGGGATTTCGATTCTTCGAAACCGATTTGGGCTGGCAGCATCAAGGACCACCTCCTCATACACGAGGAGTTCGTGATAGAGCGACAGATTGTAGCTGTTGGCGCTCAGCCGATCAGGATCGAATGGTTCGATCGACAGTTCCTTGCCCATCCGAGCAACGATTTCTTGGCTGGATAAGATCATGCGTGGGGTTTATTGGTAGCGAGTGGTGGGCTGCGGCCGGCGACTACCCTGTAATTTACCTCGTTTGCACGTGCTCGTATGGGGCACCAGGAGCAGAATTCGTTATATTCGAGTATTGCGAAGGCGATGGCCCGTGTTTGATCGCGGAATTTTGTGTAAAAAGCCCTGGCCGACGGGGTGTGGCTGCCAAGGGGACGCGTTGTGAATCCATTTTCTGATGCGACGGAACTGCCGGACGATTTTGACGGCGACGTGCGTCTTTTTCCGCTGCCCGGTTTGGTGATGTTCCCACACGCCATGCAGCCGCTGCACATTTTCGAGCCGCGTTATGTCGAGTTGCTACGGGAATCGTTGGCGACCGACCACCTGATCACGATGGCGACCTTGGTCGACCCGCACACGGGACCGGCGGAGTCGGCGCAGGCCGTCTCGCCGGTCGTCTGCGTCGGTAAGATTATTTCGCACTCGGAGCTTGATGGTGATCGGCATAATATCTTGCTGGTCGGCGTACGGCGGGCCAAGATTCGTCGCGAGTTGGAAACGACGCAATCGTTTCGGACGGCGCAGGTGGATGTGATTGACGATTTTTATGTGCCTGCAGCAACGGCTCGGCGAAGTGAATTGAAACGACGGCTGTTGACGGCGTTTGGGAAAATCGTGCCATCGAGTGCGGGTTCGCATCAGACGCTGCACGAATTGATGGCGGGGCAATTGGGTGTGGGGCCGATTACGGACATCATCGCCTACATGATGCCTTTTCTACCCGCCGACAAGCTCAAGTTGCTCGAGATGAGCGACGTCGATGGTCGCGCCGAACATCTGATCGAACTGCTGGATCGCGGCGACATCGACCTGCAATCGGTCAGTATGAGTGAGCAGGAGATCGATTTTCAAGAAGAGTCTTCTCGTCGCCCGGAGCGCGAAAGCTTTCCACCGCCGTTTAGCGAGAACTGAGGTGTCGCCGTGCCAAGGCGTTTTCACTTCCGGCAAAAATGGCGTCCGACGGCCCCATGCCTGAGCCAAGCCCAAAGGCGGGGGACTGCCATTGCCCCGGCCGGTCAGGCCCCGACCCACCAGCCTCAGGCTAGGATGTCCTCGACCACTTCACCGTGGACGTCGGTCAACCGAAATCGGCGGCCTTGATATTTGTAGGTCAACCGTTCGTGGTCGATTCCCATTTGGTGCAGGATGGTGGCATTGAAGTCGTGGACATGGACTGGGTTCTCAGTGATGTTGTACCCGAACTCGTCCGTCGCACCGTAGCTGATCCCTGGCTTGATACCGCCGCCGGCCATCCAAGTCGTGAAGCACCGGGGGTGGTGGTCGCGGCCGTAGTTGTCGTTGGTTAAGACGCCTTGCGTGTAGGAGGTGCGACCGAATTCGCCGCCCCAAATCACCAGCGTATCATCGAGTAGTCCAAGACGTTTGAGGTCTTTGACGAGCGCCGCGGATGCCTGGTCGGTTTCTTGGGCTTGTCCTCGGATTTGCGTTGGCAGGTTGGAGTGTTGGTCCCAACCTTGGTGGTACAACTGAATGAAACGTACATCACGCTGCGCCAATCGCCGGGCCAGCAAACAGTTGGCGGCATAGGTGCCGGGTTTCTTGGCGTCCTCGCCATAGAGTTCGAACGTTGACTCGGGCTCGTCGGAGAAATCGGCGGCGTCGGGAACGCTGCTTTGCATCCGGAATGCCATCTCGTATTGAGCAATCCGCGATTGAATTTCAGGGTCCAGTTCTTGAGCGAACTGGTGTTCGTTCAACGCGTTGATCGCATCCAGTTGGGCGCGGCGGCGTGATGCCGGGATTCCCTCTGGATTGGACAAGTACAACACGGGATCGCTGCCGCCACGAAACTGGACGCCTTGATATTTCGAGTCCAAGAAGCCGTTGCCCCATAGTCGCCCGTAGAGCGGCTGCCCACCCTGCCCCGCAGAAACCAGCACAATGAACGCGGGCAAGTCCTTGTTCTCGCTGCCCAATCCATACGACATCCATGACCCCAGTGACGGGCGCCCGGCAATTTGAGACCCGGTCTGAAACATCGTGATGGCTGGGTCGTGATTAATCGCGTCGGTGTGCATCGATTTGATGAAGCACACGTCGTCGACAATGTCACGGTGATAGGGCAGCAGGTCACTGAGCCAGGCACCGGATTGGCCGTGCTGAGAAAATTGGAAGTGCGATCCCGCGATCGGCAGGGATGATTGATTGACTGACATGCCCGTCAGTCGCTGCTCGCCGCGAACTTCCGCGGGAAGCTCTTTCCCATTCATCTCTTGCAGCAATGGTTTGTGGTCAAACAGATCTTGCTGGGCCGGACCACCGGATTGAAACAGATAAATGACTCGCTTGGCCTTCGGCGGAAAATGAGTCCCGGTTGGCAATGCCGACGGGCCTGCCGCTGCGAGATCGCTGTTCAGCAGGCTACTGAGCGCCGCAGCACCGAGACCGGTGCCGCCATTTCGCATGAAAACTCTTCGGTTCAGTGCGCAGGGATTCGAACTTGGTTGGTGGTTCATCGTGAGCTTCCCTCAGGAATAAGTGTTAAGTGTCTGGCGTAGTGGATCTTGCGAAAGATCCTGTGTTGGACGGGACCTATCACAAGATCCGCTACACAGCTCCGATGCTTATCGTTTCCAAATGGTCGCATCTAGGTTCAGGATGGCCTGGCAAACGTTGGTCAACGCCGCCAATTCGCCAGGGTCGGCGTCAGACTGCAGTTCTGCTTCGCCGAGGGACAACAGTTTCGCGGCCTCTTCGGGATGCCCGGAATAGTATTCTCGCTCGTCGTTCATCAGTTGCTGCAGAGTTGCATTTTCCCATGGATCGGGTCGACGACCGACCAATCGAAGGAATGCCATTTCGATCGGCGAGTTGGGCTCACTGTCGATGGTCTGTTCAGCGAGGACTCGGCACGTTTCGATGAACTGGACATCATTGAGCAGTACCAGAGCTTGCAGGGGAGTGTTGGTTCGTGAACGCTTGACAGTGCAGACTTCGCGGGTGGTCGAGTCAAACGCCATCATGTTCGGCAGCGGCGCCGTTCGCTTCCACACGGAGTACAGAGAGCGACGATACAGTGCCTTGCCGACGGATTGTTTGTACGGCGGCGACATGCCATTGGATTCCTTCCAGAGGTCTTCGCCCGGTTGATAGGGCGACACTGGGGGGCCGCCAATCGCATCGTCGATCAACCCAGAGGCGGCCAATGCGACGTCACGTATTTGCTCGGCTGCCAGTCGGTGAGATGGTCCCCGGGCCAGCCATTGGTTCGTCGGATCGGCTTCCAGCTTCTCAGGGCCGGCGGATGAATCCTGACGATAGGTTGCCGAAAGCACGATCTGCTTGCACAAACGTTTGACATCCCATCCGCTGGAGATGAAATCGCGAGCGAGCCAATCGAGTAACTCGGGATGGGTGGGCAAGTCTCCCTGGGATCCAAAGTTCTCGGGTGTGCGGACCAAGGGTGACGCGAAAAAGTTTCCCCACAAACGGTTCACCGCGACCCGTGCGGTCAATGGATGCGTGGGGTCGGTCACCCATTGGGCTAATCCGAGTCGATTGTTGGGAGCATCATCGGGGAACGCCAGTGGCAAACTGGATAGCGTTTCTCGCTTCACCAGCGTCTCGTCATTCTTGGGGGCACCGTACTCGCCGCGTGCCAACAGGTATGCCGGACGGGGGGTTTCGGTTTCTCTCATGATCGGAATCTCGTTCATGACTTCTTCGGCCATGACAAAGGCTCGACGCGCCTGCGTCAAGGATTGCAGTGCAGTGCGGGCTGGTTGATCAATGGCGGATGCAAAGTATGCGAAACTCGGTTTGCTCGATGCCGGTTCGAGGGAGACACCTGCCAGGGCCTGCAGTTCGACTTCGGTCAGTGCACGATCGTAAACGCGAACATCATCAACCAACCCACCGTCAAAACCACGGGATCGGAACCGCTGCCCGATGACAAACTCACCACCGTGATCCACCACCACGTTGCAGCTCTTCTTCAGCTCGTCACGTAAGACGATCGTTTTCAATGGGCTGCCGTTTAGATACAACTTCAATCCGGCTGCTGTCGATGAACCATCGTAGGTTGCGGTGACTTGATGCCACACATCCTGCGGAATCGGCTCCGCCGTGCGAACGCCGATTGCGTTGCCCGGCCAAACCCGGGCCAGGCGTGATTCAAGGTGCCCGGATTCGATTGTTAAGTCCCATCCGTTGTATCCACAATCCGTCCCACGCGTGTGATGCGCGATCAGGCTGCGTAGCGGAGATCGTTTGGTCTCTCGCAGGGATACGATCACTGACATCGGCAACCAGCGATCCAGGGGAGGTATCCCGTGCGTCGTCACGCCACGCTCGCCATCGAGTTGGATCGCGCGTCGGGGAGGCATTGCCTTTGACGCATCGATGTCGGCGGCATCCTCGGAATCGAGTCGTGGCAGCGAGCTGTTTTCGACGGCCACCAATTCAGGCATACGGGTCCAGGAACGGTCTGACTCTGAGGGATGATAAATATTTTTGAGCGTATTCGCATAGTCGCGATCGAATGCCAAGGCGAGTCGAAGGTCAGGAATCGCTAGCGATTTGGAAGGCTCCGGCGTCCAGGATGCCCATCGTTGACGAGCTTCGTGGAGCGTTTCCTGGTATGCGGCTTCTGCCTCGGCCAATCTGCGACTGGCGAGCTCCAAGTCAGACTGCTGTTCCGGGGTGGGCAATAGTACCGACGGGCAAGGTACTTTCTCAGTACGGTCATACACGCCGCTTTCATCAATGGAATTGAAGAACGCAGAGAGAGAATAGTAGTCCTTCGCTGAAATGGGATCGTACTTGTGGTCGTGGCACCGGCAGCACTCCATCGTCAACCCCAGTACGGCGGTGCCGAACGTGTGAACGCGGTCAGCGACGTTCTCCACACGCCACTCCTCGTACACGGCGCCACCTTCATTATTCAGCCGGTGAATACGATTGAACGCAGTCGCAACGATCTGCTCGCGAGTGGGATTGTCCAATAGGTCGCCTGCGATTTGCCAGGTCAAGAAATCGTCGTAAGGCAGATTCTCATTGAACGCTGCGACCACCCAATCGCGATAGGGCCACTGAGTATTGAGTTTGTCCGATTGGTACCCGTAGGAATCTGCATACCGGGCGGCGTCGAGCCAGGCGACGGCCATGTGCTCGCCGAAGGCGGGCGAATCCAGCAGCGACTGCACGGTTTGCTCATACGCCGCTTCGTCGGACTGTTCCCGTTTCACTTCAAGGTCGTGGATCTGGGCAGGTGTGGGGGGGAGTCCAGTCAAGTCCAACGTGACCCGCCGTAGCCAGCGCAGCGATTGAGCCTCTTTGCTCGGCATGAGCCCCTCTTCCTCCAGTTTCGCCAACACAAAGTGGTCGACCGTTTCGCGACACCAGTCCGGTTCGCTGACCGGGGGCACGGCGACACTGTCGGGCAACAACTCGAACGCCCAGTGACCTTCGTAGGCTGCCCCTTGCTCAATCCACGTTTGAATTGTTCGTTTCTCCGCTTCGCTGAGTGCTATTTTGGATGCTGGCGGTGGCATCAACATCTCCTCGTCAGGGCTGTTGATCCGGTCGATCAACTCGCCCGATTCGATCACATCGATCGCTTCGTCTCGAGCATCCAATCGCAGTCCCGCTTCCCGGGTGCCGCTGTCCGGACCGTGGCAGAAGTAGCACTTGTCCGACAGGATCGGTCGTATGTCTCGATTGAAGTCAATGTCTTTGGCGACGGTGGAAGATGCAGCGAGGACAGTCGAACATCCCGAAAATAACAGTAACCATGCGATGCGTGACATTTTGTGCCGGATCTTTTGAGGCGAGCGACGGGGGGACTCTTTCCAAGTAACGCGGCATCTAGCCACACTCAGATTGTCGCCCATCCGCTCCGCCCAGTCTTGCACGCTAGAACCAAATTCGTGTAAAATCAAGCCATGGAAACTACCAGCATGCGTGAGGCTTTCTTCGATCGACTGGGCTCAACCGATCAAGTGCTGGCGTTATTTGACCACCTGCCCGCGTATTCATTTTTCGTGAAAGACCGCCGGGGCCGGTTCATGGCGCTCAATCGCCGCGGCTGTGAGTATTGCGGTGTCGCGACGGAAGCGGACGCGATTGGGAAAACCGACTCGGAGTTTTTCCCCAAGCCACGCGCCGATGAGTACCGCGCCGACGATGTCGCGGTGATGGATTCGGGGGAAGCGATCATTAATCGCGTGGAGAGTGCTCCCGAGGATGCTGGTTCACCTCGGTTGGTGATGACCAGCAAGATTCCTTTGCGAGATCGTCGCGGTCGAGTGATCGGCGTCGCGGGCTTCTCACGTCAGATCGAACGCATTCAGACTCCCTCAGGAACCGTCGATGCTTTCGCCAGCGTGATGGAGTATTTGCACACGCGATTTGCCGACAATCTCTCCACCGAACAACTTGCCGATATGGCGGGGCTTTCGGTCAGTCACTTCGAGCGTCGGTTCCGCCATGCCTTCGGTGCATCGCCGCGACAGTATTTAGTTCGCGTACGCATTGAGCATGCCGCGAGGATGTTGCACGAAACCGATCAGACCGTGTCTGAGATTGCACAGAATTGCGGTTTCTATGATCACGCTCACTTCAGTCGCACGTTTCGGCGGATCATGAATTTATCGCCCACGAAATATCGATCGCGGTGACACAGAGATCGACCGCTCGGTAGACAGTCCTGCGCAGTCCTCCGCTACCTTGGTGCCGACGCCTGATCGTTCAGTCCCCAGTCATAGTCGAGATACGAAACCGAAACCGCGTTTGCGGTCGCCGCATCGTAGGCTTCGCGTGACGGCAAGTCGTGTGCGATCGTGCGAAGCTGGGTGGCTTGGTCGGTGCCAAAATCCTCGCCAAACCAATCGAGAATCGCTGAGAGTTGAAACGTCCGTCGCGCAGCGTCGTAACGGAAGTTGCCTGGATTGGCAAAGAAGTTCTTCGCATTCAGTGTCAATTGGCGATCAAGCTTATCGGCGGTGTAGGCCTCGGCCAGCAGACGAGGGCAGCTGCGTGAAGCACAGACAATCGCGAAGTGAATTCGTGGTTCGCCCAGCTTGCGTAGTACCTCATGCTCCATCTGATCGAGCGAGTAGGGCGTGCCGCCCACGGTGAGCAACAGATCTTTCCAGATGTTGTATCCAAATAGTTTCGCCGTATGGTTGCGGATACTGGTCGTTGGATACTCGCGAAGAATGCCGCGAAGGGTCACCGCGTTGTAAGCATTGATCCAAAATGCCAGCGTTGCAGATTTGTCCGCGGGCCGGCGTGGATTCGCTGCAGAGAGTGTGGCTAAGTACGAATCCAGCGCCTGCACATCGGCGGCCGATTGGCTCCATTGGCTGTAGGCAACATTTCCATTGGCGTCGACGTAGCGATTGAGCAACGCGTCCCAGCCTGCATGGTCGATCTGGTCCATCGAAATGAGTTCGTTGGTGGGGACGTTTGCGCCCACCTTGATCTTCTGTCCGGCATCGCACTGGGTCGTGGGCAAAAACAATGCACTCGCGATGATCGCAATTGAAAGGCTTGGATATTTCATTGGGAGAGACTCCGTTCACTGGGGGGGAAATGGTTTGAATCGAAAGAGCCCTCATCGAGCGGGTCGGGGGCTCCTGGATTCTTCGTGTGATGTTCAATGGCGATTGGAATGGATGACCCGCCCGATTACGCAGGGTACCTGCCGGTACCGCAGCCCGTCGGTCCTTCCCACAAGCGAGGCGCCCCCTCGATATTTGATTTCTCAATGGCAGCAGGAAAATCTGTAAGGATCCGGCGCTGGGCCCGTCTCCTTGGTGCTCGCTGGCGATCCGTATCGTCCCAGCATGAATCTCGCCAACGCCAGTGGTCTAAAGATGGAAAATGAAACAGGAAATCCTCCGGGTAGCTCGAGCAATTCGACGAGCCCTCGGGCCCGTCATTGGCATGCCTTCCGTCGTTGGGCGTTACTGGGCACTGCGATTTTTGTGCTGATCGCGCTCGCCGCATTCTTGCCGTTTGAAAACTTGATCGTCCGATTTTTCGGGCCGCCACGCGTCGAACTGAAAGAGGCATATGCGACGAATCATTCTGGGCCGAGTTTCGATCACTCTGCGTTGAACACGTTGTTGCAGCAACACGTGGACGCTGGTGGCTGGGTGGATTACGCCGGGCTGCAAGTGAATGAGGCAGAATTAGACGGCTATCTAAACGCCGTCGCGGCCGCACCCTTGGACGAGATGGGGCGGGATGAGAAACTCGCGTTGCTCATCAACGCCTACAATGCCAGCACATTGAAGCTGATCCTCGATCACCAGCCGATCCGTTCGATCCAGGACATACCCGAAGACGAAAGATGGGACGCGGTTCGCTGGAACATCGGTGGAAATGTATGGAGTCTGAACCAGATCGAACATGAGCAGATTCGGCCGAAGTTCGTCGAGCCACGAATCCATTTTGCACTTGTTTGCGCAGCTTTGAGTTGCCCACCGCTACGAAATGAAGCGTTCACTGCGAATCAGCTGGAACAGCAACTCCAGGCGCAGTCGGAGTACATTCATGACCATGATACCTGGTTCCAATTCGAACCCGACGCTAGGACGGTTTCTCTCACCCAACTCTATAGTTGGTACGGCGACGACTTCACGCAAGTCGCTGGCAGCCCGCTGGAATTCGCCGCTCGCTACTCATTGCCGCTTCAGCGAGCATACGCAGACGGCGTGATGCCGCAGATCGAATGGTTGCCCTATGATTGGGATCTCAACGATGTGCAGAACCAGCGGCCTCGATAGCAGACGATTGGCCGTGCAATGAAAAGGTGCGAAGAGTCTGTAAGGACCCAGGCAGGACGGCGTCAACTTCTGAGACGCTGTATAAATCCATCAACCGTACTCCAGGCAGGCTGCCTGCACTACGAAAAACTGAGGCATTGTGAGAACCATGGCCACTGACAATCAACTTCCGACCGAGGTGAAGAGTTCGGGGATCGCCAAGAAGGCGATCGTGTTCGCCGCAGTTGCCACGATCGCGGTGATTGCGTACACGCAGTTCGGAGACCTGCTCAGTATTGAGAACCTCGCCACACGGGAGACGCAGCTACGCGCCTTCCAAGCCGATCACCCGGTGATGGTCTATGGAGCCGCGTTTCTCGTTTACGTCGTCGCGACTGGGCTTTCGCTCCCCGGCGCCGCCGTTTTGACACTCGTATACGGGTGGTACTTCGGGCTCCTTCGCGGCATTGTGCTGGTGAGCTTTGCTTCGACTGCGGGGGCAACGGTTGCGTTTTTGCTGAGTCGGTTTTTGTTTCGAGATTCGATTCAGGCTCGCTTCGGCCAGCGGTTGGCAAGTTTCAATGAGGCACTGGAAAGAGAAGGTGCCTTCTTTCTCTTCACCATGCGGCTCATCCCGGCCGTGCCTTTCTTTGTCATCAACGCCGTGATGGGGCTGACTCCCATCCGAACGGCAACGTTTTGGTGGGTCAGCCAGTTAGGCATGTTTGCGGGGACTCTCGTCTACGTCTACGCCGGTTCCAGCGTCCCGGACTTGCAAACGCTGGCCGATAAGGGCATCGGCGCCGTTTTTAGTCCCGTTCAATTGACTCAAATTGTGATCGCATTCGTGCTCCTCGGTGTCTTTCCTTTGATTGTTCGGTTTGCGATGAAGTACCTGAAGCGGACGAACCCTGCGACCGTCGACGCTCCCAGCGATGACGCGAACTCATAATTGCTTTCATTCCTTTACTCGACAGTTCAAAACTCAACGGCACCAACAAGGAAGAAAATCATGGATCTTGCCAACTCAGATCACAGCTCATCCACCTCGGATCTCATCCAGTTACAGCCTCGCGACGAACACAACGAGTCTCTCGAGGCGAACGTTCATCCGCCGAATTGGCAGAATCCGAAGCCTAGCAAGCCCTATCACCTGGTCGTCATTGGCGCCGGCACGGCTGGGTTGGTAACCGCCGCCGGTGCCGCGGGACTCGGTGCTCGCGTCGCTCTGATTGAACGCGACCTGATGGGCGGCGATTGCCTGAACGTCGGGTGTGTCCCGTCCAAAAGTATCATCAGCTCCGCTCGCGTCGCCGCGACGATCAAAAATGCGAGCGATTTCTCGGTTCATATCCCCGCTGGCATGCAGGTTGATTTTGCAGGTGTGATGCAACGGATGCGAAAACTGCGGGCACAGATCAGCGACAATGATTCGGCCGCTCGTTTCAGCAACCTTGGTGTTGATGTTTACTTTGGGCAATCGAAATTCATCGACTCCGAAACGATCGAGGTTGACGGAACCGCGTTGAAGTTCAAACGAGCAGTGATCGCGACCGGGGCAAGAGCAGCGGCACCACCGATCAAGGGACTCAACGGGGTCGACTATTTGACCAACGAGTCCGTGTTCTCTTTAACGGAGATCCCTAAACGTTTGGGGATCATTGGTGCAGGACCGATTGGATGCGAGATGGCACAGTCATTCGCCTCGCTCGGCTCGGAAGTATTCTTGGTCGAATCTGAACACGGCATCCTGACGAAAGAGGATCGTGACGCCGCCGACATCGTTCACAAGTCGATCACCAAGGCAGGTGTCAAGTTGCTCTGTTGCGGGCAAAACCTGGAGATCAAGAACGATGCCGGTATTCGGCTGACCGTTGATTCGCACGGCAAGAGCTATGACGAGCCCATCGATCAATTATTGGTCGCCGTGGGTCGGGCGCCGAATGTCGAGCATTTGAACCTGGACGCTGTCCACGTCGACTTCGACAAGAAAGGTGTGAAGGTCAACGATTACATGCAAACGACCAACCCGCGTATTTACGCTGCCGGCGACATCTGTTCAAAGTACCAGTTCACGCACGCCGCCGACTTCATGGCCCGTATCGTGATACAGAACGCTCTATTTGCTGTCGGTCCGTTCGGCAAGAAAAAGATGAGTGACTTGGTCATCCCTTGGGCGACCTACACCTCACCCGAGATTGCACATGTCGGCATGTATGAGGAAGATGCGAAGCAGGCGGGCATTGAGATCGACACCTACGTGCAGCATCTCAGCGACGTGGACCGCGCGATCTTGGAGGGGCAGGACGAAGGGTTCGTGAAGGTCCACACCAAGAAAGGCACCGATACGATCATCGGCGCGACAATTGTCGCGGAGAACGCGGGCGACATGATCTCCGAAATCACCGTCGCCATGACGGGCGGTTTGGGGCTGGGTAAAATTGCTGGTACGATTCACCCCTATCCAACGCAAGCCGATGCCATTCGCAAGCTAGGCGATCAGTTCAACCGCACAAGGCTGACGCCGTTTAGCAAACGGGTGCTCGGGATACTGAGGCGACTGAATGTTGGAAGCTGAGTTTTTTTGTAAGGAACTGCAACGCCGCGCGTCCTCTCGGACAGACACCGCCGATTTGGAACAGGCGCGGTCGTCACTCGTCACCCAATGGAAATCGGTTTCATGAGACCAATGACAATCCCCGAGACTCAGCCAACCGAAGCCTCGGTCTATCAGCGTTACGCGGCGGCTGCCGGCGCTGTCGAACCCGCACTGTGTTGCCCGGTGCAGTATTCCGCCGAATTGCTTGACGTCATTCCCGCAGAGATCATTGAGAAGGACTACGGCTGCGGCGACCCCACGCCCTTCGTTCGCGCGGGCGAGACGGTGCTGGATCTAGGTAGCGGCGGAGGCAAGCTGTGTTTCATCGCCGCCCAAGTCGTCGGCCCTGAAGGCCATGTGATCGGGGTTGACTGCAATCGTGAAATGCTCCATTTGGCCCGCAAACACGCGCCGACGGTGGCTGAGCGTCTCGGCTATTCGAATGTCGATTTTCGATACGGACTGATTCAAGACCTGAAGCTCGACTTAGATCAACTCGCTGGCGATTTATCAAAGCACCCCGTCAACGACGCTGCCGGGTATCTCGCACTTCGCCAAGTCGAAGAACGCTTGCGTGACGACCAACCGCTCGTTGCTGATGATTCTGTCGATTGTGTTCTTTCGAATTGTGTGTTGAATCTTGTCAGGCAGCAGGATCGCCGACAACTGTTTGCCGAAATCTTTCGCGTCTTGAGACGCGGCGGGCGAGCTGCGATCAGCGATATCGTCAGTGACGAATCGGTGCCCGAACGATTGCAGCAAGACCCCAGCCTTTGGTCGGGTTGCATTACCGGTGCGTTCCGCGAAGACGAATTTTTGAAGGCGTTCGAGGAAGCTGGTTTTCATGGTATCGAGCTGGTCAAGCGAGAGAGCAAACCATGGCGAACCGTCGAAGGGATCGAGTTTCGGTCTGTTACCATTGTCGCCTACAAGGGGAAGCAAGGCCCGTGCCTGGAACGCAATCAAGCGGTCGTGTATCGAGGGCCGTTCCAGAAAGTTCAAGACGATGATGGACATACCTATCGCCGTGGTGAGCGGATGGCCGTCTGCGATAAAACATTTCATCTGCTTCAAGCGGCTCCCTATTCAGGACTGTTCGACGCGATCGAACCCCATGAAGATGTTCCGCTCGAAGAGGCTCAGCCATTCAATTGCCGGCGACATGCAAAGCGTGATCCACGCGAAACGAAAGGCCTAGAGTATCACGCAACAACAGAACACCCGGCCGATGGTTGTGGCGACGCCGCGTGCTGCTAGCGAGCGAGTGGGAATTCAATCACCGAACGCTCTACGGTCGACCATTCCGACCGCGGAGCGTTCGGCCACTTGTTTTCCGCTCGTTCCTTAGACAGTAATTCTCTCTCGTTCCTAACACCGTCGTCACCTTTGATAAACCGGTGGCCCCACCAGACTCTCCACGCTTTAACAAGCGTGGCTACACAACTCTCTACGCTTTGGCAAGCGTGGCTACACAAAGGAATCCCCATGCAACTCAGCTTACTTCGACAAAATGCGGAACTGGCCAATGCCGCCGTGCAGCGAAATATCTTGGAACGTGAGTTAGATCCAAGACAACAGCCTTACTTTGACCAGAAGCTGCGAGACAGCGGGGGCGTTCCCTTGCAAGCCACGGGCATCGAGGTATTGCAAATCAACGTCGGTAAAGTGTGCAATCAGACTTGCACGCATTGTCATGTTGATGCCGGCCCCGATCGACGTGAGAGTATGTCGCGGGAAATCGCTGAAGCTGTCATCGACGTGCTAGGCCGAACCGATATCCCGACGTTCGACATCACGGGCGGTGCGCCGGAAATGAATCCCCATTTCCGCTGGCTGGTCGAGCAAGCCAGTCGGCTGGGACGCCGCGTAATCGATCGCTGCAACTTGACGATCCTGATGGCCAATGGTTTTAAGGACCTACCTGAATTCCTGGCCGAGCATAACGTCGAAGTTGTTGCTTCCTTGCCGTGCTATCTGGAAGAAAATTGCGACAGTCAGCGTGGTGACGGCGTATTCCGGCGATCCATCGACGCGTTGAAACGTCTGAACGCACTCGGCTACGGCCTGCCAGGATCCGGCCGCAAACTGTCGCTTGTCTACAACCCGATCGGTCTCTCGTTGCCACCACAGCAAGAAGAGCTCGAAGCGACGTACCGTCGCGAGCTGAAGTCTCGCTATGACATCGAGTTCTCTGAATTGCACACGATCACGAATTTGCCCATCAGCCGTTTTCTAGATGACCTGTTGCGAGAAGGCAAATTAGACGAGTACATGCAAACGTTGATCGACCATTTCAATCCTCTGACCGTCGAGGGCGTGATGTGTCGGACGATGTTGTCCGTCGATTGGCAAGGCCGGCTATTCGACTGCGATTTCAATCAGATGCTCAACATCGAGCTGGATAGCGAGATGCCACAACATATTGAAGCCTTCGACTTCGAGTTGCTATCCAGGCGGAAAATCATGACGGGACGCCATTGTTTTGGCTGCACGGCCGGATGCGGATCAAGTTGTCAGGGGGCCGTTATCAAGAGCATGCCGGAGGCAACATGCTAATTCTTGCAAGCGAGAATACGAGCGTTTGTTCGGGTTCCACGCGGCCCGAGATTGGCGTTTTTACACATCCGATTTAGTGATTTCGGTGTTTCGCCCTGCTTGGCCGCCACGCTCTTTGTGGGCTGATGATTGTTTGAACATGGGCTCGACGCGCAGTCTCGTGTGCGAGCTTGCGCTCGTTTGCCTCCGACCAGACGTGACCGCTGTCCTGCGATGGTTGGTCTGGGAAATTTAAGGCAAGTTTCTTTGTAAGGAAGCGGGAGGTGATACGTCATCCCTATCTCTCCATTGGGAAAAAATCCCAGTCCTATCCTTCCAATTGAAAAGCAAGAACCATGAGTCAAACACTCTCTCTCGCCGTTTCGGCTAAACTTCGCGGTTTCATGATTGCGACGATCGCATTGGCGTTTGCGTCGCATCTGGCGGCGCCGGCATCCGCTCAGTCAGGAACGCGGACCGCTCCACCTCGCAGCAGCGTGCCATCGGGAAGCGGAACGAAAAACGCGGCTGGCGTGACGTCACCGGGGAAGGATGTGGGGCTGCATGGCTACTGTCCAGTGTGCGTCGTCAAAATGGGCAAGTGGATCCGGGGCACTTCTCAGTTCTCTGCGAAACAAGACGGCAAAACCTACCTGTTCCCAAGCGAAGAACAAAAGCAGATGTTCTTGCAAAATCCTGCTCAGTACACGCCCGTGCTCGGCGGCGATTGCGTGGTGGCTTTGGTTGAGATGAACAAGCGGGTTCCCGGCAGCGTGCAGTACGCGGCTCTCCAGGATGGCCGTCTCTTTCTGTTCTCCAACGAAAAAGCAAAAGGCATGTTCGAAGCCAACCAGGCAAAGTACGCGAACGCCGATCTCGCACTGGGCGGTAAATGCTCCGTATGCCGAGTCGAGATGAACCAAGACGTCGACGGTACACCGCAATTCACGAGCATCTACAAGGGGTTGCGGTACCAGTTCCCCGGTGAAGACCAGCTAAAGATGTTCAATCAAAATCCTGCGAAATACGGCGTGCAAAAATAGCCGGATTCACGATGCTGATTAGGCAGGGCGAATCGCAAATGGGGCAGATCGGGGTTTCCGCTACTCATTTGCGATGGCCTTGACGGCCGCGATCACGTCGGATGGTTCCGCTCGATTTTTGTAGTCAGCATCGAGGAAAGCGTAGGTGATTTTGCCGGACTGATCGATCACATAGGTTACCGATAGTGGCAGTTGCAAGTCATCGTTCCCGTTGAACTCTTTTAGCCTGCCGCTATCGCGATACATCGGCGCGATGGGCGCGGGCAAGTCGAAAACGATCCCATACTTCTTCGCCAGTTTGAGATTGGCGTCATGCAGGGCGACGATGTTCAGGTCGTTCGCCTCGGCAGTTTCCTTGGCTTTCTCGGGTAGCTCGGGGGTCAGCACGACCAGCCTTGCCCCCGCGTTCTCAATTTCGTCGAGATGCTGCTGCATCGCCCGAAGCTGGATGCTGCAGTAGGGGCACCATCCACCACGATACCACATCAACACAACTGGGCCTTCGCCCCAGAGTTCGCTCAGGGTCACCGTGCTGCCTTTCCAGTCTTTCAGTTGCCCATCAACGGCCATGTCCCCGAGTTGCTTGGCCGATTTTTCGATGCCGGTGGCACGCACCAGGTCAATGCTTTTTTGGTACGCCGCCAGCCGCTCTGCTGGAGCGCGTTTGGCGCTCTGAGCAGCCTTTTCGGCGAGCTGTTGGGACAGAGTCGGTGAAGCATTTGGCTCTTGCGACATGGCGGAGGTGTTCAATGCGATCGAGGTGAAAATGCTGATCAGGGCGAGATGGATAGGACGGTTCACGTTGGATTCCGGGGTAGAGGGTGTCGGTGTCGGTTGATGGCAGGTTGCTGAGTCGCCGCAACGCGGCGTCGTGGCGTTCTCGAAATGGTGTCAGGTTCAACGAACCGAAAGGGGGGGGACTCGGACGTTTCTCAACGTCGCTTGAGCCTCTGCAACCGGCCACTCGAATTGGATCGTCTGTGTGTCCGAAGAGACACCAACCAATAAAATGGACATTTTGGGGATGTCTCCGCCTCCCTCATGCGGAGTGCCCATTGTACTCAATGTCACAGCAGCTGAGATGTGTGGTACAACGAACCAGGCAATGGCGGCACTTGGACCCTCAGGACAGTGGCCTTTGCCAATCGAGAAACATCGGGATCACCGAGAGATTACAAGGCGAAGATCGATCATGGGCACAGACACGAACCCGCAGGCGATTGCGAACATGAAGTCGGAGCAGCTTCCGATTCCGGATCATAAGCTGCATGGCTGGACTCACTTTCTCGGCCTCTACGCGGGCGAGCATGTGGCCGCGACGGAGTTCGTCATTGGCGCGACCTTCGTGGCACTGGGGGCGACGACGAAAGACATCCTCGTGGGGCTGCTGATCGGCAATGTGCTGGCGATTCTCAGTTGGACGTTGATCACGGCGCCGATCGCAGTTCAGACTCGACTGAGCCTCTACACGTATTTGCACAAGATCGCTGGCGACTCGATGACCAGTCTCTACAACTGGGCGAACGTGCTGATCTTCACCGTCATCTCGGCAGCGATGATCACCGTCTCCTGTTCAGCGGTGCGATTGTTGTTTGGGATACCGGCACAGTTGCAATGGTATCCCACCAATGGATTGTTCGTGCTGGTTGTCCTGGCCGTGGGCATGATCGTGGTGCTGGTCGCGATGTATGGCTTCAGCGCAGTCGCCGAATTCTCGAGTATCTGCGGCCCGTGGCTGGTGGTCATGTTTACCAGCGGTGCCTTGGTGATGTTTCCGGCACTGGCCGACGCGGTCCTTGGCCGGACATCGCTAACGGGCTTCGAAGACTTCATCACGATCGGAGATCACTCCATCTGGACAGGAATGAACAGCCAAGGAGAGCCTGGGATCGGTCTGCTGGAAGTGATTGGCTTTGCGTGGGCAGCCAATACGATCACGCACTTTGGTTTGATCGACATGGCATTGCTGCGGTATGCGAAACGATCCATCTATGGGCTGTGTAGCAGTGCGGGAATGTTGTTCGGGCATTATATCGCGTGGATTTCGGCAGGGATTATGGGTGCGGGGACGGCAGTGCTGCTGAAATCCTCGATCGTTGAGCTTGATCCGGGCGACGTTGCCTATCGCGCCTTGGGGCTGTCCGGATATGTGATCGTCATCATCGCAGGCTGGACGACGGCAAATGCAAATCTCTATCGAGCAGGGTTAGCAGCCCAGGCGATTTTTCATAATTATTCTCGGCAGAAGGTCACGTTCACGGTGGGCTGTTTCACCGTCGTCATCGCGTGCTTCCCATTTGTGTTTGGTCAGATGCTGCCGTTGCTCACCTATGCAGGGCTGCTGGTCGTTCCGGTAGGCGCGATTGTGTTTGCCGAGCATGTGATCTTTCCACGCATCGGGTTCACCCGGTACTGGGCGAAGTATCGGAAATTGGCCCACAGCACGCCGGCCGTCGCATCCTGGGTCGTGGGCCTGATATTTGGGTTCGGGCTCAATGCATTGAACGTGATGTCGTTCTTCTATCTGTTTCTGCCGACGTGGGGCTTCACCATCGTGCTCTACACCATTCTTGCTAAAATGTATGGTGCCGCCGAGAAGTATCCAGCCGAAGAGGAGCAAGAGCGGGAGTTCAACGCAGCGGTCAAGAAATTTCAGACTCAGCAGGGGCTCGCGGAAGGGCATCCGGTCCAAGACCAGTCGATACTGACAAAGGTTTTGCAAGGCGTCGCCTGGACAAGTCTCGCGATCACGCTCGTGCTGGCTCTTATGACGATGTTCAGGAGCCCCAGTATGATCGTTTATGAGAGCAATGCTGCGATCTTCTACACCTGGGCCTTCGTGTTCACGATCACCTATTTCGCCTCCGCGTATTGGGTTCTCCACCGCAAAAAGGCATTGAATTTACATTGACGATGCATCCTGAGCGGGTCACCTGTCGCCCCCTGCACTACGGCAAAACCATCGAGAAATTCTATGAAATCAACACTTCATCTCAACGAGCAAAACCTGACGCGAGTTTCTGGCGAGATCGCTTGTCCGGACTACGAACGAAGTCGCATGAAGGCGGGGATTGTGCACGTCGGGGTGGGCGGCTTTTTTCGTTCGCATGAAGCTTTCTACACCGATGAACTGATGAAGACCAAAGATGTTCCGGAGTGGGGTATCTGCGGCGTGGGCTTGCGAGAAGCGGATCGCAAGATGGCGGCCGTGCTGAAAAAGCAAGACTTCCTCTACACGCTCATCGCAAAACATCCGGACGGAACAATCAAGAACAGGGTGATCGGCTCGCTAGTTGATTTTCTGTTGGGTTGCGACGATCTGGAGGCGGTGATCAACGCGATGGCGAGCCCCGAGACAAGGATCGTTTCGCTCACGATCACCGAGGGAGGCTATAACGTGGCCCCTGACACGGGTGAGTTCGATTTCTCGAATCCCGACGCGCTGCACGACGTGGAGAATCCGTTGCGGCCGAGGTTGGTGTTCGGATACTTGACTGCGGCACTCCGGAAAAGGCGAGACCGTGGCCTCCCCGCGTTTACAGTTCAGTCATGCGACAATATTCAACACAACGGAAATCTGACCCGGAAGATGGTCCTTGGCTTCGCGCAGCGGCAGGATCCCGAACTGGCGAAGTGGATCGAGAGCGAGGTCGCCTTCCCGAACGCGATGGTCGATCGAATCACACCAGTGACTGCGGCAGCGGACATCAAGTATCTCGAAGACGGGTTCGGTTTGCATGATGAATGGCCGGTCACCTGTGAGCCCTTTTGCCAATGGGTGATCGAGGACAAGTTTTCCAATGGCAGACCTCAGTGGGAAGAGGTCGGCGCCCAGTTTGTTCCTGATGTCACACCATACGAAACCATGAAGCTCCGGCTGCTCAACGCAGGGCATTCCGTGCTGGGGATTCTAGGTGCCATGTTCGGACATCAAACCATTGATGGGTGCGTGTCTGATAAACTCTTTGCGACGTATCTGCGAGGATTCATGGATCGGGAGGTGACGCCCACGTTGGATGCCGTCGCAGGCATCGACTTGACTGCGTACAAGGACACCTTGATCGAACGTTTCGGGAATCCGAATATCAAAGACAATGTGGAGCGAATCTGCTTGCAGAGTTCCACGAAACTCCCAGTGTTCCTGATTCCAACAATTACGGAAAATCTTCGTCGCAATGGGAGCATTGAGTATGCGGCGCTGGTGATCGCCACGTGGTGTTTGTATAGCGACAAAGGCGTGGATCAACACGGCAAACAACTCGAAATTGTTGATGACATGAAGGATGTATTGCGCGAAGCAGCAAGCAAAACGAGTGAGGACAAACTATCATTCTTGAAGCTGAAGCCGGTGTTTGGTGACCTCGCCGCAAATGAACGGTTCGCGGAAGTGTATGTGCAGATGATAGACCAAGTGTACGGAGATGCCGATATCTCACTGCCCATGCGAACGATCATCGAGAGTCAAGGCTAACGACGCGTTCGTCTGATGGCGACGCATGGGGCTTGGAACGACGTGTTCAGTCCTTGTCGTTCGGTACTTGTCGTGGTGGTTTTCTTCTATATGTTGATCGGGAGTCGCTGGAGGATCGGGGTTGAGGGAATACTCGCCCGGTCGAATGGCTCGGCTCGTTTTACTCGCTGATTCGGATGAGAAACGAACGATATCGGAACGAACGGAAAATGACTGTCTGATATTGTGGCCGAACGCTCCGCGGTCGACGATTCCGACCGCGGAGCGTTCGGCCACTTGTTATTCGCTCGTTCCCTATTCAGTTCATGCTGCTCGCCACCAAAACCCCTGATTGGAACTGTTTGTGCATCCCCTGAGTGTAAAAAACGTGAAGATGATTTTGAGTCGTCCCGTCCTTTCTCGGACGCCGTTCTTGATGTTGTTTTTCGCAATCGCACTGTGTTTCTCTGCCGGCACCTGTCTCGCTAAGCCGCCTAATATTGTGTTCGTGCTCACCGACGACCAGGCTCCCTGGGCGATGGGGGCGGCCGTCAGCGGTGGTCAGTATGGTGGCGTTCCGCACGCAGTGACGCCGAACATGGATCGCCTGGCTCGTGAAGGGATGACGTTCACGAACTTCTTTTGCACCACGCCGGTGTGCAGCCCATCGCGAGCCTCCCTGGCGACGGGGCGGTACGCGAGCGAATGGGGGATTGACGATTTTATCCCCATGCCGGGGCACGTTCTCTTTGATTCGCAACACCAGGTGGCTCTTGATCCCGTTGCCGCGACGACGTTCGCTGAAGTCCTACAGTCTGCGGGCTATCACACGGGTTTGATTGGTAAATGGCATCTTGGGGACTGGACCTTTTCTGGTAACGAAAGGTTTCATCCCACGAATCATGGTTTTGACTACTTCATGGGGCTGTACTCTGGGGGCACGTCTCCCAGCGATCCCGTGATGGAGAAGGATGGGAAAGAGCAGCATTTCAAAGGGTTGACGACAGATATTCTCACCGACCATGCGATCAAGTTCATCGAAGAATCGCAACAACAGCTTGATCCCTTTTTGTTGTGTTTTCACACGCGCGCACCACACGGGCGTTGGTTGCCTGTGGCACCTGAGGACTGGGAGCCTTACGAGGAAATGGATCCCACGATCCCGAACCCCGATTATCCGGACTTGGATATCAAGCGGGTCAAGCGTGACATGCGGGAATATCTGGCCAGCACGAGTGGGGTTGATCGCAATCTCGGTCGCCTGCTCGATAAATTGGATGAGTTGGATATCGCGAATGACACCATCGTGATTTTCACCTCGGACCACGGGTACAACATGGGCCACAATGGGATTGTCCATAAGGGGAATGGTATTTGGGCAACACGAACCAAACCCCCCGGGGAAATGCATCATGGCACGCGAGTCATCTCGAACAAGTATCGGCCAAACCTATATGACCTGTCACTGAAGGTGCCCGCGATCATCCGTTGGCCCGGGGTCACCCAGGGGGGCGCCGTGACCGACAATACCGTGACCAGCCTAGACCTCTATCCGACACTCTTGTCGATGGCAAACGTGCCGCCCCCTGACGGGCTCGTTCTGCGTGGTCGCGATTTGACGAGCATGTTGGCTGGCCAGCCAATCGGCGAATGGGATCAAGATTACTTTGGCCAGTACAGCATGATTCACTACGCCGTCGCCACGATGCGATGCTATCGCACACCGCGTTACAAGCTAGTTCGTGACTTTCATAACACGGGTCGCGATGAGTTTTTTGATCTCAAGTCGGATCCAAATGAATCGATCAATCTCATCAATGACTCCGATCCCAAGATCCAGCAGGTCATCGAGCAACTCCAACGCAAGCTGCTTGCGAGGATGGAAGAGATTGATGATCCCGTGTTAAACCATCCCGCACCCTAACCACGTCTGTTCTCTATGCTGCGTTCACACTTTTTTATCTCAGGCCGAGAATTGCGTTGCTGTCCCTTTGACGATCTCTCGACGCTCCTGCTCGCCGTAGCGGTGGGCATTGCCACACTTGCTGGATCGAGCAGGGCTGAGGCGGGCGAGGACGCTGCGTCCCCGCGAATGAACGTCTTGTTCATTGCCGTCGACGATATGCGAGTGGAGCTTGGCTGCTATGGGTCGCCGATTGTTCAGTCACCGCATTTGGACGGATTGGCTCAGCGGAGTCTCGTCTTCGATCGTGCGTACTGCCAGCAATCGGTGTGCAACCCTTCTCGGGCCTCGGTGCTCACGGGCATGCGGCTGGACACGCTGGGGATCGCAGACTTGGAAACACATTTTCGGCAGCGGGATCCGAATATCGTCACGCTGCCGCAGTTGTTCAAGAACAACAGCTATCAAGCTCACGGCATTGGTAAAATATTCCATAACTTCCGACAAGATGCATTTCAAGGCGATCGAATGTCGTGGAGTGTGGATCAACAGTTGCACTACGGGAACCACAACAAGAATCCCGCAGAAGTGGAGGGATCGCTTGCTGCTGATCGAGCAGGCGTCGCCCGCGCCGAACGACGCGATGTACCTGACGACGCCTATTGGGATGGCCAGATTGCAGACCTTGCCGTCCAGCGACTACGTGAACTCCGTGACGAGCCGTTTTTCCTCGGTGTTGGTTTTTGGAAGCCGCATCTGCCCTTCAATGCACCGGCCAAATACTGGGATCAATATGATTTCAACCAAGTCGGTATGCCCGCCAACCCGCTGCCGCCCGAGGATGTGCCTGCATTGGCAATGCATGACGGCAGAGAGCTATTGCGCAGCTTCCCGGATGCTTTGACCGACGATCAAGTGCGCCGGCTTCGCCACGGTTATTACGCAGCAATCAGTTATGTCGACGCGCAGATCGGCAAGGTCTTGGACGAACTCGATCGCTTGGGGCTACGCGAATCCACGATTGTCGTGTTTTGGTCCGATCATGGGTTTCACTTGGGCGAACATGATCTGTGGTGCAAAACATCTAATTTCGAGCTGGACGCTCGCGTCCCGTTGATGATCTCAGTTCCCGGTAGTGCGAGCCAGTCGAAACGGACGGACGCCTTGGTTGAGTTGCTCGATATCTACCCGACGCTGGCAGATCTCTGTGGCCTGACGGCCCCGGGCGATCTGGAGGGAGTGAGTCTACGCCCCATTCTCAACGACACTCAGGCGACCATCCATGATGCAGTGCTAACTCAAAACCCACGTCCACCCTACGCTCAGAAGGGGCGCCCCTTTACCGAAATGGGATACTCCGTTCGTACTCCGCGGTACCGATATACACGGTGGCAAGCCCTCGCTTCGGGCAATGTTCTAGCGACGGAATTGTACGACCACGAAAATGATCCGATGGAAACGGTGAATTTGTCGGGCCGCGACGATCTCGCAGTTGTCGAGCGTGCCCTTGAGGAGAAACTCGATCGCCTCAGTCGCATCGAGTCATTTCGTGAGGCGAGTCAATGAGCATCTCTTACGGGCCTTTGGGGGGCGGAAATGACCGAACTGGACCTCTCGAATTGGAAGTAGCGAAATGAAATGCCCCGCCATGTTTGTGTTGCTCTTGCTTGCAGCGTTTTCGCAGCAGTCGATCGCGGCGACACCCAATATCGTTTTCATCTTGGTGGATGATTTGGGATGGTCGGACCTGGGCTGCTATGGGCACCCTTATCACCGCACGCCCAATATCGACGCGCTCGCAGCCCAAGGGATGAAATTCAGCGATGCGTATTCACCGGCGCCAATCTGCTCTGCCGCCCGGGCGAGTATCCTGACGGGCAAAACGGTGCCGCGTCTTGGTTTCGAGTTCGTCACCAAGTCCAAGCCCGGAAACCAGCGAATCGACGCGAGTGTTCCGCTGCAGACGCCACCGATCACGGTCAACTTGCCACTGGCCGAACGCACCATTGCTGAGCGGTTGCAAGACGAGAAATATCTCACTGCGTTTTTCGGGAAATGGCATGTCAGCAAACATTTCAACGGGCGCTATCTCGCCTGGGATCCTCAATACGGGCCGCTGAAGCAAGGATTTGAGGTTGCCGTCGAAGATTTTGGCGACCATCCCTACGCGTGGGGTAAGAAAAAGAGCCCGCCCCATTTGCCCGATGGGCAGTACCCGACTGATTCGCTCATTGATGCCGCTGCCGACTTCTTGCGAGAACCGCATGCACGTCCGTTCTTTGCAATGGCTTCGCTCTATCATGTCCATACACCGGTTAGGAATCGTTGTCGATGGTTAGTCGATCAGTACGACAGTCGAATACCAAGCGACGCCACCAACCGAAAACAACGGCTCGAATACGCTGCGTTCGTTGAGACCATGGACCATCATGTGGGCACGCTGCTCGACGCAATCGTATCTTCGGGAAAGGCTGACAACACATTAGTGGTGTTCATGTCCGACAACGGCGGCCATCCCGAGTTTTGCTCGAATGCTCCGCTGCGCGGCTCGAAATGGAATCTCTATGAAGGTGGAATTCGAGTTCCCTTGATCGCTCGCTGGCCCGGCGAGATCGTGCCTGGATCGGAGTGCAAGTTACCGGTTATCGGCTACGACCTGTTGCCCACTTTTGTTGAGCTCGCCGGTGGGCGAGCCGATGATGTCGATGGAGCCAGCTTCGCAGCTTCGTTCTCCAGTCCTGACGCCGAACTTCCTCGACCGTTAGTTTGGTCGTTTCCGTTTTACCATCCTGAAACGGGATATGCGGCGGCCTTGGACGAGATTGGGGTCGATGATTTCGCGGTTAGTAAAACGCGGCCGCAATCCGCTCTGCGTCGCGGGAACTACAAATTGCTGCAGTTCTACGAAGACGAACACGTTGAACTGTATGACCTGAGTACTGACATCTCCGAGCAGCATGACCTGAGTGGCGACTTGCCTCAGTTGGCGGAGGACTTAGCGACGCAACTTCGAACGACCCTTGCTCAGATGAACGCTCGTCTTGCTACACCCAAAAAATAGGTGCGGCAGGAGAGGGGATTTACAGATTGAAGCCGTTCCAATTCTTGGAGCGACAAGACGCAATCGGCCGGTACTTTTTTTACGGCAAGTACCCTCGGATTCCTGACCACGCACTCGCTCTCATCCATCGACTCCAAACTAGATTGCCATGAAAAAAGAATCCTGTTCGAACGTGGTGTTCATCGCCAGCGTCTTGCTGACATTCAGCGTTTTGGTCGCGAAGACGGAGGCCGCATCAGCCACCCGGCCAAACCTTATTTTGATTTTGGCCGATGATCTGGGGCATGGCGATTTGTCGTGCCATGGAAGTGCGGAAGTGCAGACACCGAATTTGGATCGGCTGGCCTCTGAAGGGGTGATGATGACACGCATGCGAGCGAACTGCACGGTTTGCTCTCCCACGCGGGCGGCGATTCTGACGGGTAAATACGCCGACCGAGCTGGCGTGCCCGGCGTCATTCGCACCACCCCCGAAAATTCCTGGGGGTACTTGGATCCCGATTCGCCAACCCTGGCGAACCGACTCTCCGGCGCAGGCTATCACACTGCGATCGTTGGAAAATGGCACCTTGGGCTGGACGCTCCCAATACGCCGCTCGAGCGTGGCTTCGATCACTTTCACGGGTTTCTCGGCGACATGATGGATGACTACTACACCCATCGCCGACGAGGTTTCAACTACATGCGGCTCGATCAAGAAACGATCGATCCGCCTGGCCATGCAACGGAATTGTTCACTCAATGGTCGATCGACTATCTTTCCGAACGGTCGAAAACGCCTGGGCAACCCTTCTTTTTATACCTCCCCTATAATGCGCCACACTTCCCAATCCAACCACCGGAGCGATGGGAGGCCCAGGTCCGCCAACGGCTACCGAATCTGAGTGACGCACGCGTTAAGAATGTTGCGTTTGTAGAACATCTCGACGATGAAATCGGCAAACTATTGCGACATCTTGACGAACTTGGCCTTCGCCAGAATACCGTGGTCGCCTTCACCTCGGACAACGGAGGATCGCTGGCACATGCTCAGAATAACGATCCCTGGCGCGATGGCAAACAGAGTCACTACGATGGTGGTTTGCGGGTTCCTTGTTTCATTCGTTATCCGCAGGAAATCGACGCAGGATCAAAAAGCGACAGCCCAATGCTGACCTTCGATCTCGCGGCCACGTTCATGGCTTATGCCGGTCTCGAAACCCCTGACAGTTTTGATGCAATTGACATGCGTGATGCAATTGCTGGCAGAGAAAGCACGACCGAGCGGGAGCTTTACTTTGTGCGCCGCGAAGGTGGCCCTGCATATGGCGGCAAAGCATATCATGCGATCATCGATGGCAAATGGAAGCTCATGCAGAATGATCCTTATTCGCCACTGCAGCTATACGATCTGGAACGCGATCCCGGCGAGCAAAATGACTTGGCTAGCGAAAAGAAGCAAATCGTTCGAAACTTGCAAGCCAAAATCAGCCGACATATCCAACGAGGGGGCGCGACCGCTTGGCAGTCTCGCTCACCACGATAGAGCGTCGAGCGGCCTTATGGTTTAGGAGCGCGTGAACAACAAGTGACGAATCCTCCCGTTGCTACCGTCGCCAGACGATGGGATCCCATGCTCGGGCGAGCGTACCCACATCCGTTTTTCTTCACGCGATGGTTAGGGATGAGCGGAGACTAAGTGTCCGATCGCTCCGCGAGCGGAGAGGGGCGACCGCGGGACGCTCGACCTTCATCTATGAACAAATCGAATCCGGGACATGAGCATGGCAACACAGATGAAATCAATAATGTACGATGGGAGTCGCTTCGTTTTTGTCGTCGCAACTTGGCTTCTGCTGGGGGTTTCGAGTGTCGTTGTGGCCGACACCCCCGCTGCGAAGACGGTCGATTCCCCGGTTCCCGGTACGGTGATTGCGCATCGCCCTGCATCAACGGGCATCTTCATCGGATCGCCGAGTATCGCGATTCTTCCCAACGGGGATTATGTTGCCTGCCATGATCAGTTTGGTGAGGCAGCCAAAGAGAAGGGGCAGTTTGGCGTGGTCCAGGTATATCGGTCAAATGATCGCGGAGAGACGTGGAAACAAATCTCGACTGTCAAAAATGCGCACTGGTGCAACCTGTTCGTTCACCGAGGCTCTCTGTACTTGCTCGGTACCTACCCTCGCGACATCGTCATTCGTCGCAGTACTGATGGGGGCGTGACCTGGACCGACCCTATCGACCGCAAATCCGGACGGTTGACCCGTGAAGGAGCTTATCACACCGCTCCGACACCAGTGATCTTGCACGAAGGTCGTTTGGTGCGCGCATTTGAACAAAGCGAAGGACGCGGCTTCTCAGGCTTGAAGCCTTTCTTGCTGTCCGTTGCCGAAGACGCTGACTTGCTCAACGCTGACAACTGGTTCCACAGCGAGCCGTCTGTCCACGACCCAGCCTGGTTACCAAGCAACGAATTCCGCGGTTGGCTCGAAGGCAACGCGGTCGTCGACCCTGACGGGAAACTGGTCAATATGCTTCGCGTCCATACCTTCCTGGGCGCCGAGCGTGCTGCAATTCTGGCGTACGAAAGCTCGCAGGCCCCTCATCCCGAAAACGCCAAACCTGAGATCGTATTCATGCCCGGGGGCGCGAAAAAGTTCAGCGTCCGTCGGGATCCCGTCGGGAATCGTTATTGGTCCCTGGTCAACTGGGTTCCTAAGAACGACCAGCAACCTCATCCGGCCCGTTATCGAAATCGCCTGGCGCTGGTGTCGTCGGAGGACCTTCGAAATTGGAAAGTTCTTAAAACCATTGTTGCAGCTGACGATTCAGAGCTGATCGGATTTCAATACGCCGACTTCTTGTTTGATGGTGACGACATCGTTGCGGTCTCACGGACGGCATTCCCGGGTGAATCAGGCGATGCTGACAACTATCACAATGCGAACTTCATGACGTTCCATCGGATCAGCGACTTCCGGGGCATCTGATTATTGTTATGTCCCCCTTGGGGGCTCGAAGTTTGCTGGGCGCAGTCGCGTTCACTGCTTGCGCGGTCGCCCATCGCCGACAGTCCCCTTTTGGTCTCAAGGCAGTCCTCCGGGGAACGCTTCTGCGAAGCTGTCAGGGTGCAAGAGCCCACTCGCTTTCATTCATCCTACCTTGACATTTTGGCTTTTGTCTATAGACTATGGCTCTCCCATCACCAGCGATTCGACCAACGGAAACATAAGAGAAATTCCATGATCCGAGCCTTAACGATCGTCGTGTTATGCAGTATCTACACGGGCGCGTGCGCCCGGGGCGAAGAGCCCGACTGGAAACTCAAACCGCTTTCCTACAACCACCCTGGTCTTGAAGTCGATCTCGGCGTCGGACTGTGGGCTTGGCCCATGCCAATGGACTACGATAACGATGGCGACTTAGACTTGTTGGTCGGCTGTCCCGATAAGCCATCCAACGGTGTTTTCTTTTTTGAGAATACGAGCCAAGATCCGGAAATGAAGATGCCGGTTTTCAAGCCCGCGGTGAAGCTTGGCAACGCTTACCAGTACATGATGGTCAGCCATGTCGATGGGGAGCCGGTCATCATGCAGCCTGCCAAAGAGTACCGTCGTGACTCCAAAACAGGAAAGTTTGATTTTGGCAAACCGAAACGAATTTATGCAAGCGTGAAACCTGACCTTGAAGCGTTAGAGCGTACGCGTGGCAATATGTGGCGGTATGTCGACTATGACGGTGATGGTGACCAAGACATCGTCATTGGCCTTGGCAATTGGATGGATTTGGGCTGGGACCATGCCTATGATAATTCGGGGAAGTGGCGAAATGGGCCACTGCATGGCTACGTCTACTTAATCACAAACGAAGGCAGCGACGAGGACCCCAAGTTTTCGAAGACACAGCAACGACTGCATGCGGCAGGTGGTGCGATTGACGTGTACGGTTGGCCGTGCCCCAACTTTGCGGACTTCGACGGTGACGGTGACTTGGACCTGCTCTGTGGCGAATTTCTAGATGGTTTTACCTATTTTGAAAACATTGGCTCGCGTACGGTGCCTGAGTACGCGGCGGGTGAAAAGCTCACCGACCAGCTTGGCGATCCATTGCAGATGAATCTGCAAATGATCACGCCGACAGCCATCGACTGGGATGCCGACGGAGATATCGACTTGATCGTCGGAGATGAAGACGGTCGTGTTGCATTGGTTGAAAACACGGGACAGCTTCGTCAACGCGCCCCCGTTTTCAAAGCTCCACAGTACTTTCGTCAGCAAGCTGATACGTTGAAGTTTGGGGCACTGTCGACGCCTTACATTTACGACTGGGACAACGATGGCGATGAAGATATTGTGTGCGGCAACACGGCTGGATCGATCGCTGTTTTCGAGAATCTTGGAGACTCGGCGACAGGGCTTCCCAAATGGGCGGAGCCACAACTGTTGAACGTCCGCAAGGCTGACGGTTCCACCGAGCCGTTTCGCGTGATGGCGGGTGAAAGTGGTTCGATCCAAGGGCCGTGTGAGGCCAAGTGGGGCTACACGACGTTGTCGGTCGCGGATTGGGATGGTGATGGTGATGGTGACATCATTTATAACTCCATTCTCTCCCGTTTAGGGCTGCTGATCAACGAATCAGGAACGCTGGTGGAGCAAGAGTTCGACACCGGATTGAGTGAATCACCCCCACAGTGGTATTGGTGGCAAACCAAATCGAGTTCCGCGTTAACGCAATGGCGAACGACGCCGGTGGCGGTTGATTTTGATCACGACCAAGAGCTTGATCTGGTAATGCTCGATCAGGCGGGATACTTGACATTGCGACGATCAGGCGGGCCCGCCGAACGGATTTTTGTTGACGAGAACAATGAACCACTGCGATTGAATGCCGGCACCTGCGGTCGTTCGGGACGGGTGAAACTATCGGTGGTGGATTGGGACGGCGATTCGCGATTGGACCTGTTGGTCAATTCCGAAAATGCGACGTGGTATCGTAATTGCGAAGACCGCGATGGTAAGGTCGTCCTTAAGAAAGTTGGTAACTTGGCCCGACGAAATGTGGCGGGCCACACTTCCAGTCCTGCTGTTTGCGATTTCGACCGTGACGGCAAACCGGATCTGTTAGTCGGTAGCGAAAATGGGCGGATCTACCATATCGCTCACGACGATTGTGTCCAGTTCACTGCCGCTGAGATGACCGCAGAATCATCCAAGGCGAAGGCGGAAGAAAAGTTCCCCGGTTGGGTCAGCGACGAGTTTATTTACGAGAAATCCTCGTTTCCTCAGTGTCACGCATCGACCGTCTGTGAAACCAGTCGCGGGTTAGTCGCCGCTTGGTTTGGTGGGACTAAAGAAGGTAATGACGATGTCGGGATCTGGACGAGCTACCATGACGGATTGAATTGGTCGTCGCCCAATCGCGTTGCCGACGGAGTTCAACACGATGGTCTCCGGTATCCATGTTGGAATCCCGTCCTTTATCAACCACCCGGTGATGCGCCGACTCTATTGTTCTTCAAGGTCGGACCCAATCCTCGCCAGTGGTGGGGTGAGGTAATGGTTAGCTACGATCGCGGACGAACATTTGTCGATCGTCAGCGTCTGCCAGAAGAGATTGCGGGCCCAATCCGCTGTAAGCCAATCTTGTTGTCCGACGGAAAGACGCTGTTGTGCGGGTCGTCAACAGAGCATGATGGATGGCGCATCCACTTCGAAGAGAATCAGTTGTTGGATGGCGAGATGAGCGATCGCTGGAAACGCACCGGACCAATCAATGACGCGAGTACTTTTAACGCAATCCAGCCGACTTTCTTGGAGCATGCCGATGGTCGACTGCAGGTGCTTTGCCGAACTCAAGAAGGGGTGGTCGCGACGAGCGAATCGACGGATCAAGGAAAAACGTGGTCGAAACTCGTTGCCACGGATTTGCCCAATCCGAATTCGGGCATCGATGCAGTGACCCTGGCCGATGGGCGTAGCCTGTTGGTATACAACGCCATCAAGTCGGGGCGAGGGGAACTGAATCTTGCGATTTCCGATGACGGATTGACTTGGGAGCAAGTTGCGGTGATTGAAAAAGAGGACGGCGCAGAGTTCAGTTATCCAGCGATGATTCAAGGCAGCGACGGGAAAATCCACTTGACATACACGTGGAATCGCAAGCGGATTAAACATGTCGTGGTTGATCCGAGTCAGCTGTAAGTACTGCTGGAAAGGGACGCCGACATCACGTGATTCACCGCATGTGCCCCACAGGCTGTTGATTGAGTCGAAGGTCGACCGGCAATGGTGAGCCGGATGCCGTCAGGCACCGGGCCACCCGGTCGCTCACGCGACTCGGTTCATGAACTCGACACACCGCTAGCTCTGCGTTTGCCAGGAGCATGCGGTCGGTGGTAGGCACGTCCGGTCACGTCGTTTCGTTTAGCCGCGTGAGCATCGAGTTCGCGAAACGCGGCCCGCTGGGCTCCCGGTTAAGCGCGTGGTGCCGGATGATTTTGCCCGGATGTGCATCGCGGCATTCTTCGTCGACGCGAACGGTTCAGCCATCGTCGGCTCGTTGCTGTGTCGCGTCAGCGGTTGACTCTGTGCTATTATTATTAGCGGGCGATCGTTCTCGGGATCCAGCGATGAGAACGCCAGTTGTCATCCAGGGTAATTCGCTAAAGAACAAACGTATGAATCATGAGACCCATGCTACTCGCGCCTACCAGCATCTTCGGAATAAGCTAATTTCGGGCGCTTTTGAGCCTGGGACACGCTTGCTTTACGGTCCGATTGGGAAGGAAATCGGTGTCAGCGCGACACCGGTGCGAGAGGCCGCAGGTCAGTTGGCGAACGAAGGACTTGTCGAGTTGGTTCCGCAATTGGGGGCGATCGTTCGCCGAATCGATCACGATGAATTGCGTGAACTTTATGAAGTTCGTGAGATTATCGAGCCCAGTGCGGCGGCGTTGGCCGCCCAAAGAGCAACACCCGAGCAGGTGTCATCCATCGAGGAAGAGCTCAACCTGATGCTGCAACTGGCATCGCAGCAAGCTGAATCAACTGCCCAGCATGCGGGGAAGCGTTTGGCGGGTGAGTTCGATAAGGCGGACTACACTTTTCATATTCGCGTTTTTGAATCGACTGGAAACCAATCGCTCATTCGCACGGCATCCCATTCGCATGTCCTGACTCGGGTTTTCGGTGTCTGTCGATATCTTTACGACGCGGATTCGATGAAATTGACGTGCGCGGATCATCAAAAGATATTTGATTCAATCCGTGCAGGAGACGCTGATCTCGCACAGCAGGCTGCGGTCGATCATGTCCGTAAGGGGCAGCGGATTTCATTGGCGAGGCTGGATGAAGCGTCCAGCCAAGATTGCTGACACGTCGTTGGTTTGCAGCGACGTGAACTGGCCAAACGCATCCGATCAAGCCTTTGTGTTTAGGCTCGTGGGCAGCGCCCCGTGCGAGTTCACGGATCGCGGCCCATGAAATCAACCGCCCCAACGGCTAGTCAGCCGAAGCGGTTTCACGAGCGATTTTTGTTGCCGGTTGGAAGTTGCGTTGGCGGGTGATGCTACAAGTAATAGACCACGAGGGAGGCCGCCAGCAGCACGGATGCCCAAAATGCCATCGCGTTGGTGGACCATGTGCGGCCGAACCGCCCGGTCTCGCAAAACGCGGCACGCATGATCTCGAGCACGCGATTGAGACCGCTCATGAATGCGGTCCGCACGGCACCATCAGCGGCGGCGATGCCTGTTCGTAGCTTCGCAACAAGCTTGGGGATTGCGACACGGTAAAACCAATCCGTGTCCAAAACGGTTGCTCGCTTCTCGGCGGGGTACCAACCCATCTTGATCAAAAACACGAACGCCAATCCGGCAAGCATCAGTAGTTGCAGCTGTGTGATCACGTGCGTCGTCGTGTAGGGCTGGTAGTCGAGCGTGTGCGGCAGCAGCGCGTACAGTAAAGGGTACGCGGTCCCGAGAATGATGCATCCCGCTGATGCGATCCCCATCGCCACGAGCATGTTTCGTGGTGCTTCTTTCACCCGTTTGCCACTGTCGTGGGAAAAGAATGCGAAGAACGGAATTTTGATTCCCGAGTGTTCCATCACCCCCGCTGAGGCGATCAGCAATACGATCCACACACCCAGCATGTGCTGTTCGGCAGCTGCCGAGATAATCATCGACTTGCTAACGAACCCGCTCAACAGCGGGAACCCAGAAATAGCGCCCGCACCGATCAGGCAAAACCCCGTCGTCCATGGCATCGATTTGTGCAGCCCACCGAGTTCGGTCGCCTTGATCGTACCGACCCGATACAGCACCGCGCCCATGGACATGAACAACAGTGACTTGTAGATGATATGGCAAAATGCGTGAGCCACCGTGCCGTTGATTGCCAGTTCGGTGCCGATCCCGATTCCCACGACCATGAACCCGAGTTGGTTGTTCAGGCTGTAGGCGAGCACGCGTCGCAAATCATTTTCAATCACAGCGAACACGATCGGGAACAGCGTCATTGTGCAGCCGACCCAGATCAGTGGTTCGAAGCCGGCGAAGCCACGAATCAGTGAATACACGGCTAGCTTGGTCGTGAATGCACTCAGGAATACGGTGCCTGTCACGGTCGCTTTGGGATAGGAGTCCTGTAGCCAATTGTGCAGCAGCGGGAAGGCACACTTGATTCCAAAGGCGACCAAAATCAGCTTGCCCGCCAGAGTCAGGCTCTCATCCGGCCCGACAAACGATGCGAACGTAAGTGATCCTGTGTTGACATACTGCACGATCGCCCCGGACAGCAGCAGCACGCCCGAGGTGACCTGGATGATGAGGTAGCGCATGCCCGCGTGGTAGGAGCGTTCGTTGTCGCTCGCCCAGATCAGGAACACGCTTGAAATCGCGGTCAGCTCCCAGAATACGAACAGCGTCAGTAAATCGCCCGCACAGGCTGCCGCAATCGCGGCGCCCGCGTAGAGCACGCCCGCTACGTGTTGCCGGGTGTCCCGCACGTGGAGTGCGTAGATCGCCGAGATGATGGCGGCCAAGTGAAAGATGATCCCGAACGGACGCGAGATGGAATCGATCCGGACGACGTTCAGCTCCGCCCCAAATAGCGAGATATTTCCATAGCTATCCGCCGGCGTCAGTACAAAAATCAGCAAGCTGACGGCCGACAACACGAGCACCGCCCACGCCTGCATTCGCCGCGATAGCAGCGGTAGGAACAGCGCCCCGACGATCATTACCAATCCAGGCGGCAGATCAGCTAATATCGTCATCGTCGTGCTCCCTGCGCTCGTAGTAGTCCTCTGGTCGTGACACAAATACTCTCAGCAGGCGACCTAGAAACACGATCACCACAAACGACACAAATCCAAACCATGCCTGAAACGCGAACGTCGTTTCGATCGGGAAATGAGGGTGTGGATTCGAGTAAAACAAATCGGCCAGGGCCAGGCATGCACAGGCCACTACCAGCGCGATGATCATTTTACGAATGTTTCGCGGTTCTTCGAACCAGCTGGGGTCGGTTGTCTTCATTGTGATGGGATCCCCGTTGGCGGTTTCGTTTCCATCACTGCCGCCCCACTCTCGGTAATCGGCAATAAAACTTCATAGATCGAATCCGCGGCAAAGAACAAAGCCACGCTGCCAATTGCCGTAATGCACAGCGGCACCACGCATAGCAGTGGCGCCTCCTGCATTTCGGAAAGCCAGTTGCCGGCGGTCGTTGTGTCGCCATCTGGCAAACCCGTTTTGGGTTTCATGAACGCGCGTATTGGAATCGGCACGAGGTAGGCGATATTCAGCAGCGAGCTGATCATCAGCGCTGCCGTCAGTATGTACTGGTGGGTTTCGACCGTGCCAATGGCCAAGAACCACTTGCTCCACGCCCCGCCACCTGGCGGCACGCCGATGATGCTGACCGAGGCGATTAAAAACGCGGCAAACGTGAGTGGCATCTTGCGACCCAGGCCACCCATGTCGCTGATGTTTTTCTTATGAGCCGCAACGTAAATCGCTCCGGCGCAGAAGAATAATGTGATTTTGCCAACGGCGTGCATGGCAATGTGCATCCCGCCACCGATCACACTGCTCGGTGTCGCCAGCATTGCGCCGAGTGTGATGTAGGCGAGTTGGCCGATGGTCGAATACGCGAGGCGTGCCTTCAAGTTGTCTTTCGTCATCGCCACCAACGATGCGACGACCAGCGTGAATCCAGCGACATAGGCCAGGTATAGACTGACACCGCTTTGACGCAGCAGTTCCAGTCCGAAGATGTAGATGCAAACTTTCATGATTGAAAACACACCCACCTTGACCACCGCGACCGCATGCAGCAAAGCGCTGACGGGGGTCGGCGCCACCATCGCCGCTGGCAGCCAACGGTGAAACGGCATCAATGCTGCTTTGCCAATCCCAAAAGCAAACAGACCGATGAGAACCCCGAGTCCCGTTTGCGAGATGCGACCTGCCGCAACGGCTTCGGACAAGATCCCGCCAAGTCGAAAATCCAGTGTTCCCGCCAACGACCAAGTCCAAACGATGGCGAGCATGAACAAGCCAATCGATGTCGACAGCAGGATCCCCAGGTAAACTCGGCCACCGCGGCAAGCCTCTTGCGTGCCATGGTGCGTGACCAGCGGGTAGGTCGAAATGGTCATCAATTCGTATGCGACGAACAGCGTAAATAAGTTGGCTGAGAAGGCGGCCGCGATTGCCGCGAAAATAGCGATGGCGAAGCAAGCGAAAAATCTTGATTGATGCTGCTCGTGATGCCCGCGCATGTAGCCGACCGCATACGCAGTCGTCAGGATCCATAGGCCAGCGGCAACCAGCGCGAACAGCATGCCGAGCGGTTCGACACGGAAGGCGATCTCAAACCCCGGCAGCATCTCGCCGATGGACCACTGAGGTCTCGCTCCCGCGAAGACGGACCGCGACAAGCACGCCACCGCGACGAACAGCAGTGCCGCCACGCATCCCGAGCAGCCGTCGCGAATGTTAGGCGTCTTGCCAAACATTACGATCAACGCGACTGCGATGAGGGGCAGTGCTAATGAAATCCAAATGAGCTGGTCGGGGGACATTTAAGGGCTCTCTCCCAGCAAAGCGACGGCCGCGGCCCGGGCAATGCCCGCCGAGTAGGGCGTCCAAACGCCAAACACCAATGTTCCACCAATTAACAGGTACGTGGGGATCAGCATCCGTAGCGGTGCCTCCGTCGCCATCGCTGCTGCCTCGCTCGGTTCAGCAAAAAATAGTGTCTCCACCACCCGCCATACGTAAACAACCGCTAGCAGGGAACTGATCAGCATCAGTACCGCGACCGGCCACCGGCCTGCCTCGAAAATACTGGTCAGCAATAACCACTTGCTGATAAACCCTGCCGTTAATGGGACTCCGATCAAGCCCAGCCCGCCAATCACCCAAGCCGTCGCTGTCCAGGGCATCGTGCGTCCGGCACCCTTCCAGTCCGACAGTCGCACGCTACCCAATCGCAACACAAAGCAGCCCACGACCATGAACAGCCCGCCCTTGATCATCGCGTGGTTGAACATGTGAACAATCCCACCGGACAGGCCCGTCGGCGTTGCCAGCGAAACGCCCAGCAGCATGTAGCCGATCTGGGCAATGCTGGAGTAGGCGAGCAAGCGTTTGACGTTGTCCTGGAAAATGGCCGCCGTCGAAGCAATGAAGATTCCCACCAGTGAAAAGAGCATCAGCTCGGTATCGAGCGGTAGAAAGACAAAGGCAAATCCTGGAGTGATGATGCCATAGATCAAACGCACGAAAACATAGACGGAAACCTTTGTCGACGTCGCCGCGATGAAGCACGTCACCACCGAGGGGGCGTACGTGTACGCATTGGGCAGCCACGTGTGCAGGGGCAGAACGGCCATCTTGATACACAGACCGACTGTCAGGAATGAGAACGCGACAAGGACTGTTCGCGGTCCATGTTCGTGTGGCAGGCGGGCAGCAATTTCGGCCATGTTGAGAGCGCCTGTCATCTGATAGAGCAATCCAATGCCAATCAAAATGAACGTCGCCCCGATGCTGCCCAGGATCAAATACTGGAACGCGGCCAGCGGCGCCCGCCGTGTCCGTCCCAAGCTGATCAGTGCATAGGACGATAGTGACGAGATCTCCAGGAACACGAACACATTGAAGAGATCGCCCGTCACGCACATGCCCAGCAATCCCGTCAAGCACAGCAGATAAGTGGCGTAGAACAGGTAGTGTTTTGACGCGGGGATCTCGTCGCGAACGCTCAGTGGCGCATACATCAGCACGACGGCGCCAATGCCCGATACGAAGGTGAGGACGAAACCGGAAAACACGTCTACCCGGTATTCGATCCCGTAGGGTGGATGCCAATTGCCCAGGTCGTAATGGATCACGCCATGATCGAGAGTTTCGCCGAGCATGATGGCGCTGCAGGCGAACGTCAGAATCGAAACGATGAGCGCAATGCAATACGCCGCTCGCCCATTTCCGAGCAGCACGCAGATCGGTGCAGCCATCAGTGGCAGCACGATCAAGAGGATCGCCAGTTGGGAGTCAATCGCGTCGATCACTGGGGTTGCCTCGCAAGCGTTTTTCTCATTCGCCACGATCCAGTTCGAGAATGCGTTCTTCGTCGACTGTCCCGTAGTCCTCACGGATTCGCACGACCAGAGCCAGTGCAAGGGCAGTGGTCGCGATGCCAACGACGATCGCCGTCAACATCAAGACGCTTGGCAGTGGATTGGAGTACACGATCGAGCCTGCCGCAGTGGCGGCCTCCGCAATCGCTTCGCCATGCCCATCGGCATGATTCGCCAATGTCTGTCCGGCATCCGCGTGTCCCGCATGAAGTGACTGCTGGTGGGCAATCTCCGGTGGAATGATTGGAGCGGTCCCGCCCTTGACTTTGCCCATCGTGATGTAGAGCAAAAACACTGACGTTTGAAAGATGTTCAGCCCGATTACCGATTTGATCAGGTTCTTTCGTGCGAGTACGATATAGAACCCCGTCATCATCAGGAAGATCACGATCCAGTAGTTGTACAGTCCTGCGATCGATTCAAGTGTCATGGATCTGTCTCCGCCCTGCGAACGTGTAGAAGATCATGGTCATTACCGAAGTCACGGTGATCCCCACGCCAAGTTCGACCAGGAAAATCCCTAAATGCTGACCGCTCGGTAAGTGCCACTGCGGCAGCAGGTTATGTTCGAGCACGCTGTAGTCAAGGAACTCACCGCCCAACGACATCGTCAAGACGCCAGTGCCTGCATAGATCAACACGCCGAACGCCATGGCCTTTTCGATTACGATCGGAGGTGCCACGCGTTTGATCGCACTGAGCCCAAAGACCAATCCATAGAGGATCAATGCGGAGGCAAAAATTACACCTGCTTGAAAGCCGCCACCGGGACCGTAGTCGCCGTGGAATTGAACGTACAGCCCGAACAGTAGGATGTAGGGGATCAGTAGTTTCGTGATGATTCGAATGATTGGAAAATGCGTCACGTCGTTTCCTCTTGTGGCGGAGTTTCCGCTGCGGACTCGTCGTTCTCGTCACGCCGCAGGATCAGCAATACGGCAATGCCGGCGGTCAGAACCACCGTGGTCTCGCCGAGCGTGTCATAGCCTCGGTAGCTCGCCAGCAGTGCCGTCACCACGTTGGGCAGCCCATGCATGTCCTCGATGGAACGTTCGACGTAGGTAGGCGATGGGTACAGCTGGACGGGCGCGTCGACGGCGCCGAGGTGTGGCATGTCCAGCGTTCCGTAGACCAAGATGGCGCCCGTCACGACGACGGTTAGCAAGGGAAGCCAGGACGAGTTGCGAGGGATGTCTGCGCCCTGGCCCGTTAGCGCCATGGTGCTGAGCATCAGCACGGTCGAGATCCCTGCGCCGACGGCCGCTTCTGTAAATGCGACATCCGGTGCATCCAAGATGAGCATCCAGCTGGCGCTGAGGAAACTATAGATCCCGGTGAACATAATTGCCGCCCACAGTTCACGCAGACGCGCAATCACGACAGCGGTAATCGCAAGCAGCGCGAGCAAGGCGAATACGATCAAATTCATTGCCGCCCTCCTTTCCCGAATTTGGATAACTTGACATCAGTCTCGAGATCCAGTTCCGGCTGCAAGCCTTTCGATAGCGCTGACTTGGCCAGCGCATGGCAAGAGCTCGGACTCGTGATCGTCAAAAAAAACAGGATGACAAATAACTTGAACGCGACCAGTGTGGGGCCCGCGAGCAAGATGAGGCCGATGAGCACCAGCCCCGCCCCCATGGTGTCTGTGATTCCACCGCCGTGCATGCGGGAGTAGAACTCCGGCAATCGCACCAATCCGATGCCACCGACGATCGAAAACGCCGCACCGGCGATCAAGAAGAAATAGCTGGCGATTTCAAGCATGATCATGGCGACTCCTCCGGCGGCGGAACGTTGTCGCTGAAGCTGTTGTACTGCGTGAACCGCAGCAGCGCGACCATGCCGACAAAATTGATCAGGCTATACAGCAGCGCGAGATCGAGGAAGTCACTGCGTCCGGTCATGAAGCTGACCACGCTGATCAGTAGCACTGTTTTGGTGCCGAACATATTCAGCGCCAGAACGCGATCAAATACGGTTGGGCCAAGCATCGCACGGACGAGCGCCAGTGACATCGTGATGAGCACGCCAACGGACGTAACCATCAGCATGCCACTGGTAAGTGCCGAGGGGAGTAGGTCAGGAGTCATCACGGCCCTCACTGCTTAGGGGTGCCTGGGACGCTGTGTCGCGATCGTCGCCAACGCATTCGCAGGGGTGACCGCATTCGAGCCGGCAGACCCGTTCGCCCATGCCACCGGAGATTTGCTCCTTGGTTTCGAGCAGAGCGAGGCCATGCACAAGAATCTCGTTGTCTTGCAGTCGCACCGCGACCGTGCCGGGGGTGAGTGTGATGGAATTGGCAAAAATCACGCGTCCCAGTTCGCTCGCCTGGTTGGCAGGCACGCGAATCAGATTTCGCCGCAGCGGCATTTTAGGCGCTAGGATGATTTTGGCGGTGACCAAGTTTGCCTTGGCGATTTCCTTGACCAGCCACAGGCTGTACAGTGCGATCGGCATGACGCCGAGGTGGGCTGGGGCTCCCTCTTCGTCGACGATTTGCATTCGCATCGTCAGCCACAGGCATAGCACGCACGAACTGACGCCCAATCCGATCATGAACGGATTGTCGAAGTGCCCCGACCAAAGTAGCCAATTGGCCAGCAGAGCAGCGAAGAGAGCGAGGCCATATTTCACGTGCGAAGCATTCAATCCATAGAAACGCATGCGGCGAGAGGGCAAGCCGCGCCCGGGGTTCCGATTGCCCGCATACCTTAAACCGCACGCCCCCTTCACGGCAACCAGCCAAGCGTCTGGGACAGGCTTCTGGAGGATCTCTTGCCCCTGCTCGCCCCCGGATCCCCGGTCGACTGCCCTAGCCGGCTGTTGATGGAGTCGAAGTTCGGTCGGCGATGGTGAGCCGAATGCCGCAGGGCATCGGGTGACGCGAGCGACCGGGCCGCTCACGCGATTCGGCTCACCAAACCGGAACGCCGCTAGGATGGCAGTAACGTCCGCCAGTGATGGTCCCCAGTCGGGAAAGCCGACAGGGGGCTGGCGATCGCTTTCATTGCCTTTTCGAATCCCAAGGGCCAGCTTTCCCGCAGCACAGTCACGGGGGAGTCCTTTTGTGTGCGCGGCGGAAATCTGGCGGTCAATCCTAGCGTATCGGCCAGACTGCCAATCTGGACGGAGGGAGCTACTGGCGACTCCGGCCGGTCATCGTAACACTCGGTATCCAAAGGGCTTAGGGTGTCGCGTGCTGTATCGGCACGCGGATTGCTCAAGACGCCCTGACAACACTGCGTCGCTGCCACAATGGCCAGCCCTGGTGATACACCGCGGCAGCGGAGCCCTGAGGGGTTCCTGTACGCGGCGACCCCCTGCCGAGAATATTCGGTGGATTGCCTCCACGGCCATCACTCATTTTCACACTACCGCCCACGATACAGAAAGGTGTCACGGACATGGCAACTGCCACGAAAAAGGCTTCGAAAAATCGCTTGCAACCCCTCGGCGAGCGCATCGTCATCCAGCGTGAAGAGCGCGAAAGCACCACGGCGGGCGGTATCGTGCTGCCGGACTCTGCCCAGGAAAAGCCCGCTCGCGGCACTGTGATCGCCATCGGTACCGGCAAGCAGCTCGACGACGGTAGCCGTGCCCCTAGCCAACTGAAGACGGGCGAACGCGTTCTGTTCAGTAGTTATGCGGGTGAGACCATCGAAATCGACGATGTCGAATACCTGCTGATGCGTGAAGACGACGTGCTCGCCGTGATCGGCTAGTCGCCCGGCTTGCACGCAGGGGGGTGTCAACGTTGTCGGTCGCGTTTGCGGCACGCTGCGGTCCGATTCCCCCGAATTTCCACTAACAAAACCTTACCACTATTTAGTTCACCATGCCTAAAATCATTGCATTCGATCAAGAAGCCCGCGAAGCGATTCGTCGCGGTGTCGGCAAACTCGCTCGTGCCGTCAAGGTCACGCTCGGCCCTAAGGGCCGCAACGTGATCCTGCAGAAGAGCTTCGGCAGCCCCACGGTTACCAAGGACGGCGTCACCGTCGCTAAGGAAATCGATCTGGAAGACGTCTATGAGAACATGGGCGCCCGGATGGTTCGCGAAGTTGCCAGCAAGACCAGCGACGTTGCTGGTGACGGCACGACGACCGCAACCGTGTTGGCCGAAGCAGTCTTCAATGAAGGCCTCAAGGCTGTTGTTGCTGGCATCAACCCCATCCAGTTGAAGGCCGGTATCGAAGCTGCCGTCGCCGACATCACCGCTCAGTTGCACTCCATGGCCGTCAAGGTCAAGGACAAAGAAGCGATGGCCAACGTCGCTACCATCGCCAGTAACAATGACCGCGAAATTGGTAATCTGCTCGCCGACGCGATGAGCAAGGTTGGCAAGGATGGCGTGATCACCGTCGACGAAGGCAAGAGTCTGCAGACCGAGCAAGAATGGGTCGAAGGCATGCAGTTCGATCGCGGCTATCTCTCGCCGTACTTCGTTACTGACTCGGCCAGCATGGAAGTCGTCCTCGAAGACGCTTACGTGCTCGTCTACGAAAAGAAGATCAGCAACATCAAAGACATGGTGCCGATGCTCGAAAAGGTTGTTCAGCAAGGCAAGCCGCTGCTGATCATCGCCGAAGACGTTGACGGCGAAGCCCTGGCGACGCTCGTGATTAACCGCCTGCGCGGCACCTTCACCGTCGCTGCTGTTAAGGCTCCCGGTTACGGCGATCGCCGCAAGGCGATGATGGAAGACATCGCGATTCTGACTGGCGGGAGCGCCATCTTCGAAGCACTTGGTGTCAAGCTCGACAGTGTCGACCTGCCGCAACTCGGTCGTGCCAAGAAGATCATCATCGACAAGGACAACACCACGATCATCGAAGGTGCTGGCAAGTCGACGGACATTCAAGCCCGGATCGCGCAAATTCGCCGCGAGATCGAAAACTGCAGCAGCGATTACGATCGCGAGAAACTGGAAGAACGGCTGGCGAAGCTCGCCGGTGGTGTCGCCAAGGTCAACGTTGGTGCGGCGACTGAAAGCGAAATGAAAGAGAAGAAGGCACGTGTCGAAGACGCCCTGCACGCAACCCGTGCAGCCGTCGAAGAAGGCATTCTTCCTGGTGGCGGCGTGGCTTTGCTGCGTGCGTCCGGCAAGGTCAAGCCTGCTGACGACATGAACGAAGATCAGCGTGTTGGCTACAACATCGTGCTGCGTTCATGCCGTGCACCGCTGCACATGATCAGCGAAAATGCTGGCCAAGACGGTGGCATCGTGTGCGAGAAGGTTCTCGCCATGAAGGGGAATGAAGGCTACAACGCCCTGACGGACGTCTACGAAGACCTCGTCAAGGCTGGCGTCATCGACCCAACCAAGGTCACTCGCACCGCCCTGAGCAACGCAGCCAGCGTCGCGACTCTGTTGCTGACCAGCGACGCGTTGATCGCTGAAAAGCCAAAGGCTGACGGCAAGTCGGGTCACTCCGGCGGCAACGACATGTATTGAGCATCCGCTTCTGTCGGATGAGCAAGCCACAAAACCCTCTCGCTTTTGCGGGAGGGTTTTTTTATTGGAATCTTCGCGCCGCAAGTGGCTGCTCTTGGATCACCGGATCAGGGCACGCTCTGGGTAATTTCAAGCGACGGCATGGAGCGTTGTATGAACGGCCCGCTCAATATGAGCGGGTCGCTCGGCGTGCGGGCGGTGTTAAACCGATCCCCGAATCCGGCGGGCGGGGAATGGCTGGTTGGAGCGGTCGGAGCCTGGGTCGCAGGTGGTCGTCGTGCCGGTGAAGTAGGTTGCGATCAGGACGGCGGCGGTGGTCGCTGCGGCATATAAGACGAAGGTCACGAAGCTGCTCATGGCATTTCTCCAGAGGGTGGATGTCGAATGTCTGACACCACTATCGCACCGGAGCCTAAAGGGTCGCTGATCCTATGATAAAGCTTTCTTTAGGTTGGGTAAAAAACCATCCGCTGTGTTCACTTGCCTCCCTTGAGTGTACGCAGGTAGGCCACCAGGTCGCGGACCTGGGCGGCTGAGAGCACTTCTTGCATCTGGGGCATTAGTGATACCTTTTGTTCCACTTGGTCTTCAATCTCGTCGGGGTCGATTTTAACGAGTTTGCCAGTGGCGTCGGCGATGACGATTTCGTCGTCGCTTTCGGACTGGATCACACCGCTGAGGACCATGCCGGAGTCGAGTACAAAGGCCGTTGTCTTGTATTTGGGGTCGATGTCAGCGCTTGGTGACGTGATAGCGCGCAGGAGATGGTCAGCGTCCCGCTGGGTCGCAATTTTCGTCAGTTCGGGGCCGATGTCGCTACCTTCCTTTCCAATTCGATGGCATCGGACGCACTGGGCGGCGACATTTGTGTTGAAGATTCGCTTCCCGCTTTCGGCATCGCCGCCGTCTCGCGAAAATGCGTACTTGGCGTTCTCGGGGTTGTCTTTTGATCGGGTGGTGGCGAGCTCCTGAAGTTGCTCGGCGCGTTGGAGTATCAGGCTCTGTAGGGCTTTGTCGTCGCCGTGGCCCTGCATCGCGTGGTCGATCGATTCGACCACATCCAAGGCGAGTTGTGGGTTTAGGTTGCCGTTGATTGCTTTGTCGGCCACGCTTGCCAGCCAATCGTCACCGTCGGCTTGGTCGAGTCGTCCGGCGGCGCGGATGCAGGCCTGTTGCACGCGGAGGAATTTGGTTTGCGCAAAGGCTTGTTTGATCGCTGGAAATGCTTGTTTCGGAAAGTGTGTGGTCAGCAGTTTCAGGCCTTCGAGCTGGAGTTGTTGGTTGGGGGAAGCGATTGCCTCGAGGCAGATCGCTGCCGCGTCATCGTTCGCGGAGGTTACCAGCGAACGCAGCGATTCGGTGCGTAGCGAGGTGTCTAGCGACTGGGTGTGAAAGATGCCTTGCAGCGCGGCGGCTGATAGTTTGATCTTCAGCTTGCTGGCCGCCGCGATGCTGGCTGATTGCACCCTTGGATTGCCAGCGCTGGCGAGTTTTGCAAGCACTGTTTCGGCTGTGGGGACGTTGATTTCTCGCTGGTCCTGCGGCAGGTCTCGCCGGCGACCTTCTACGCGATCGAGAGCGGGCGGTTGCAGCCAGTTTGCAATCGCGTCGCAGGCATCGACTCTCATTTTGGCGTCCGCGTTGTCCAGGGACGCAAATTCGAGGACTCGATCAAAGCACTCGGCTGTTCCGAGTCGGTAGTTGGCGTTGATGCTGCGGCGCAAGAACGCTGCGCTGCGTTGGGTGTCGGTTGTGAGTGCGGCGGCGAGTGCGGGCATCGCGCTTGCGATGGAGAGGTCGTCGTGGATGGCTCTCGCTGCTGCGGTCGCGACCCAGTCGGATGGATCGTGCAAGTACTCAGCGACCGCAGGATTGGACTGGCGACGGAGAGCCAGGACGCTGCAGAGCCGTAGCATTTCGTTATCGCTATTGTGGTTGTCAGCCAAGTCGCTGGTTGATGCGCAGGCGGCCAGTGCGGTGACGATCGCGTGTCGCAGGTAGTGTTGGTCCGCGGAAAGTTCGCCTGCCGCGTCCCGTAGGTCGTTGTAGGCCACTGCGTCGGGGTGTCTGGCGAGAGCCAGGGCGGCATTCACGCGAACATGTAAATCATCGTCGGTCAGGAGCGGGATCAATGGGCGGCCGTCCGGCGCAGTTGTTTCACCCCACGTTTTTGCGGCTTGCCCGCGTACGTTCGGTGAGGCGTCGTGGAACGCTGCCAGGATGCTCTTGTTCACTTCATGGTTGCCCGCGCGGGATAGCTGGCCCAGGCCCCAGACTGCATGGAGTTTGGAGAGTGTGTCCGAGTCGCCTGCTTGCAATGTGTTTTGGAATGCCTCTGCGTTGCCACGCCTTACCAATTCAAACTGTGCCGCTTGGCGAATTCGCATGTCGGGGTACGAGAGTTGTTCCGTCAGTTCTGCGATCGACCTGGTGCGGAAGCCTTCGGCTAGGGTCTCTGCGACGTGTTGCCGTAGTGGATGGCGTTTGGCGTCTTCGACATCGATTCGAATGACAGCCCCTTTTTGGTCGAGCGGGTAGCCGCCGTCCCAGTCCGCGCCGTAGAGTGCTCCGTCGGGGCCGAACGCGAGGCCCACGATCGCCGGTCCCTTGCCGATGAGATGGTCGTTTGACATTTGGAAGGAGTCGCCCGTGGCCGCGACTTGAAACGCGTATTGGCTCCCGTTGGGTGCCGACGTCAGGAAGAAATAGTTCTCGTATTCGGGGCTGAGTGCGGTGCCTGGGTTGAACTTGAATCCGGCGGGGCCGTCGACATAGTGTTTGATCGGGGGGATGATGTAGGCGGGGTGCTGCTCGCCAGGCAGTCTCCACAGGTTCTCGTCAGTCCATGGGTTGTACTTTCCGCCGCGGAATTGGTAGTGCGACCGCCAGCCTGCGTCCATTCCATCGACGATCGCAACGAATCGTTCGTGCTCATCTTTTTGGTCGGCATCGTTGTCGACGCCGAACAGGTTACCGTATTGATCGAACGCGATTTCCTGCACGTTTCGCAAGCCGTGGGCGAACACTTCGAAATCGCTGCCGTCGGGGTTGCATCGCATCACGCCGCCCTGGTTGGGATAGAAGTAATGGCGTCCCTCTGGGCTGGTGACGTTGATGCCCTTGTCGCCGATGGACCAGTAGATTTTGCCGTCGGGGCCGACCGTCAGCCCGTGCATGTCATGGCCCGCATAGGCAATGTGCAGCCCAAAGCCGGTCGCGATAATGGTGCGTTCGTCGGCCACGCCATCATCGTCGGAGTCCGTCAATCGCCATAGGTCGGGCGCGACGGTTGCGTAGACGTCGCCGTCCCATGCCATCACGCCTGCAGCGATGCCGGTGACCTCTGTCTTGAAGTCTTCGTCAAAGAGCACGATCTCGTCAGCTTTCCCGTCGCCGTCGTCGTCGCTGAGTCGGTAGATTACTTCACCAATCACGGTGAGGTCGCGCCAGTCGTGTTGGCCGTCGCCGTTGACGTCCGTCACATGTTTGGACTGGGTGGCTTGGTCGCCTCCGATGGCCAGTTGGGAGTGGTAGAACGATTTTTTGTCGTCGATGCTTTGCAGTCCGATGTCGTCGGCTACCCAGTCGCGGTTTTCTCGAATGTCCAGGTCCTGGATCTTCCGGCGGCGGGTCTGGGTGACAAAAACTCGGCCGCGGTCATCCACGCTGATCGCGACGGGGTCGGGCACATTGATCGAACCGCTCCAGCGATCGTATTGCAGGGTGGGGTGCTCGGCTTGGGGCTGGTTTGGCTGGGGGCGCTCGTCCGCGAGGGCGAAGCGAGGCGCAGCGATCATGATGGGCAGGGAGCCTGCGAGTGCTGCGATCAGCAGGAGTGCGGCGGCGCTACTGCTCGGGCTGCGGGTCGCTGAAAAGGGCGCCGAGATTTTATTACTCATCATGTGGGCAACTGCATCGGGGGGATTCAAACTGCAAAGAGAGCGACAGTATAGATACTTGTCGGTAGGCATGTTTGGTGTTGTCTCGATCCAAGAGAGAATGGATCGGGTTTGTGGTCAGGAGCGGTTCGTCGGTTATGAATTCGTTCGAATTCACAGGAGACGACTCGCTCCCCATCCACACGCGGCCGCCCAAGCGTGGACTCCTCTAAGGAGGAGCCCGTGGGGCCGCGTTAATTGTTCTTCACTAGGTCACTTCGGTATCTTCTTCAACGGCAGTACGTTTCATCACATCAATCACCTGGGGCGACTGCTCCGAATCACGGCCGCTGAGAATCCACTACTCAGCGAGTGAGACGTTCTCAGCGCAAGGACCCTTGGGGCCCCGGCCTTCGGTGTAGGTCACTCGTTGGCCTTCGCGGAGGTCGTCGAAATTAACCCCTTGAAGACTGGACGAGTGAAAAAACAAGTCTTTGCTACTTCCAGTGTCGATGAATCCAAATCCCTTGTCGGTGACTCGTTTGATCGTACCCTCTGCCATCTGTTCATTCCTAAAATGTGTCTTGTAGGCGAGCCCAACGACAGTGCGTCCTCGGTACTCGAATACTGGTCGAGAGTATATCGCGTTATACCCGTTTTGGCGATACTCCCTGGGCTGTGGGAGGTTCCCCCTTAAGTTGAAATGATCGATTCACTCGGCAATTTACGGTAAAAACGGATCCGAAAGAAGTTTGGTAAAAATTTGCTTTTGTGGGCCAGACTGCTGTATCGTGCCTCACACAAATGTCGTTTTCTCGGTTTTTTGCCTCCCCCGGCAGATTTGGGGAGGTCGCAGAGAGCGGTTTATGCGATGTGGAGGGGGAGCGGCGGTCGGCGTGGAGCACTCGCGCACCGGTGAGCTCGCAAAATATCTTGGAAACTCGCGGCCAGCGGGCCGCGAGAGGAGCGGTAATCGCGTGGGAGGATGCTCACGCGGTTTAACCTAAAGAACTTCCAATCCAGGACTTACCTCCGTTTCAGCAGCGTTTGAGGCCTGGAAACACTGGCCCCTGAAGTTTGAATCACTCACGCATCGACCCTTTCCCTTGCCTATGTTCACGCCCGAGCAACGACATTCGGTACTGACGCACTGGTCGGCCACGCTACAAAGTTCGGCCGACGCGAGCCTGACAAGGGATAGGCTTGCGCTCAGCGAGAGCTTTCGCACGACGCCGATCGGGTCGGGATTCAGCGGCGGGGCCGTCTTTCGCGTGCAATACGCTGGCAGCGTCGAGGCGGTCTCGAAAGCCGAGAGCCAGCCGCCCTCGTGGGCACTGAAGGCGTGGCCATCCTCGGCATCGAGCCCGCAAATCATGCGAATTGCCGCAATCGTGCGGGCGGCCGCACAGCACTGCAGTCTGCTCGCACCGCCACTGACTCGCGGCGATGCCGATTCCACGCTTGTGAGTGAGCATGGGCATTTTTGGGAAGTGGCTCGGTGGATCCCCGGTGCGCCCTTGCCGTCGGATGCGTCCGAGACGGCAGTCGCGAGGGGGGGAGAAGCGATCGCAGGCATTCACGCAGCGTTGAATCCAGACCGTTGGTCCACCTCAAGGCCTGTTCCGAAGGATCGGGAGATCCCACGCTGCATCACCGACCGCAGCACGCGACTGCAGGAAATCACGTCGCAGATCCACCGCATCGCCCTCGAACTCCCTGCACAGGACGAGCTCGCCAGTCGATTGGCGTGCCAGTTGACGCGTGAACAACCGCACGAGCCCGCGTCGGCGTTCCATTGTCGCGAGCTGGCCAGGCTGCTGATTCAAAGTGCAGCGGCGCTCGCTCGGCAGTGGTCAGATGTCAGCCCGCAGTTGGTCGAGCGACTGCATCAGCATGGTCGTGATCGTGGGCGTTTGCCAACATGCTGGGTGCTCCGTGACGTCCATCGGGAGCATGTGTTGTTCAATGACAGCGAGGTTGTGCAAGGGATTCTCGATTATGACGCGCTCGACCTGGATTCTCCCGCAGCCGATCTGGCTCGCTGGGCGGGAGATTTTGACGCAACTGCACCCTCGATCGCCAAGGCAACGGGGCCCATCGCCTGCTCTCGGCTGGATGCTGCCGTGGCGGGGTACCGTCGGATTCGGCCATTTTCCCAGAGCGAATGGGACCTCGCCCAAACGCTAATCGATGTCAATCAGGTGGGTGGTCTAGCGAATTGGCTGGTGTGGCTTATTGCGGAACGTAGACAGTTCGCAGCGAGTGCCCAGCAAGTCCAGGGCCGGATTTCTCATTTAATCGCTTCGAATTGCTGAATCTGTTAAAATTGCCATCACTTCGCGAAGGCAACTTCGGATCTAATTTACCTTTTCCATCGAATCTGTCTTTCACCAAGCCTTATGCAGATGATGACTCCGCAAATAACCCGGTCGAACGTGAAACGAATTCCAACGACTTTCGCCCCGAAACGCTGTTTGGGCCCACTCGATGCGGTCGGTAGACGCCGCTGGCTCGACACCGTTGGCTCGCTCGGCAAGACGCTGCCGGCCATCGCGATCCTGTTACTGATCACGTTGCTAGTGCCAACGGGACCGTTCACTTCTTCGGTGCGCGCCGACGATGGCGGGGACACCACCGGGCTATTCCCCTCGTTGTCTTTAGGGCGATATGGAGAGGATCCGATTGGGCTGGGGCAACAGAACCCCGCAGCGGTGGAGGCGTCACTGTTCTCACTCGCCGATCATCCACAGATGGTTGTCGTCCAGGTCGACGTTGCTTTGGAATCACCTTGGCATATCTATTCGTTGACGCAGCCCAAAGGCGGTCCGCTGCCGACGAAATTGAAACTTGCCAAGGACGACGTCTTGCAGATCGTCGGTGATTGGCAGAGTGATTCGAAACCGAAGAAGAGCATTTCTCAAGCGTTCGGCGGCATCACTGTCGAGGAGCATGAAGACGAAGTCAAGTTCTTCGCCTTGGCGAAGATTCAGAAGGCTGACCAGACGCCGGAGTCCTTGCCGAACGTCGAGGTCGAAATCAGTGCCCTGACATGCTTGTCCGGTGGTGCCTGCCAACCGCTCGACGAAACACTGACTGCGAAATACGCCGGGCCAGCATCGCCCGCGATGGCGGAAGCCGCGCTGGTAGGCATGGACACTCACGCCTCTTCGACTGCCGATGTTGTCGATGGCACGGAGGTGTCGGTGGTCGCTGAGCAAGTCGATGCGTCGGCAATTCCATTGTTTCAGGACGACGACTACGCGATCCGCTGGCGAATGTACGTGACCCCGCCCACGCTGCATCCCGGCGAACAGGGCAAGCTCGTTTTCACAGCCGTCCCAGAGGGCGAGTATCACACGTATCCCGGTATTGTCGGTGACGAGCCGATGTCGACAAACTTTGCCGTCGAGGATAAAGCGGGGTTGCAAATCGCGGCGCCGAAAACGGATGCGGAGATTATCAAAGAGGAACTCGTTCCTGGACTCGTCAATGAATACCATCCCGGTGATGTGACCTGGACGATGTTGATCGAAGTTCCCGCGGACGCGAAACCTGGCAAAAAAACAATTCGCGGAGCAGTTGGATATCAAGCCTGCACGGCGACGAGTTGCTTGGTGCCCAAGGCGCTGCGTTTCGAAGCGGTCGTTGACGTTACCCCCGGCGATGCACCGGAGAACGCCGACGGGGTGCAGGCCACCGCGATGACGCTCACGTCAGCTAAATTTGGCGATGTCAAAAAGCTTGCGGGCAACACGGAATGGGTGGATGAAATCAAGCCCGCTGCGGTGGTCTCTGACGCGACGAATGCAACGGTCTCTACAGGCGACAGCGAGATCGATAACGAGAGCGACGGAGCCGCAGTCGCACCGATCGTTATGGAGGATTCCTCCGGTGCATCGATGACGCTTCCGGTGCTGTTGGGGTTCGCTTTGCTGGGTGGGTTCATTTTGAACTTCATGCCCTGCGTCTTGCCGGTTGTTGGTTTGAAGGTGATGAGTTTTGTCCAGCAGGCTGGTTCGGATCGCCGGAGAGCGTTTCTGTTGAATTTCTCATACGCCGCTGGCATCATGGCGATCTTTGTATTGCTCGCCGTGCTCATGGTCGTGTTTTCGATGGCCTGGGGTGAGATGTTCACGCACCCGGAAGTCCGCATCGCATTGATCGTGTTGATGTTCGCGATGGCACTGAGTTATTTCGGTGTGTGGGAGCTGCCTGCTCCCGGAATGGCCTCGAGTAAAGGGGCTCAAGAGCTTCAGCAGCGGGAGGGCTATACCGGTGCCTTCTTCAAAGGCATGTTCGCGACGGTGTTGTCGACGCCCTGCAGTGGCCCGTTCCTGGGTGGCATTTTCGCTCTGATCGGTGGCAAGCTACCGCCGCTGCAATCGACGATCGTGATCCTGGTCGTGGGACTGGGGATGTCTGTTCCCTATGTGATCATGGGGATCTGGCCCAAGTTGATGTCGTGGCTACCCAAGCCGGGACCCTGGATGGAAACGTTCAAGGAATTCCTGGCGTTTTTGTTTCTGGCCACCGTCGCGTTCTTCTTTTACACCTTCGATGATGCCGACAAAATGTGGGTTTTCGCAGCCTTGATGGGGGTGTGGTTCGGCTGTTGGATCATCGGCAAAACACCGTCTTGGCAAACCGCACAGCGCCGTGTGATCGCATGGACCTCTGGAATCGGTGTGGCCGTTGCTATCTCAGTGCTCGCCTTCACTTACCTTGGCCCCAGCCCGCCGGACCAGCAGGAGAAACAGGAACTGATCGCCTGGGAGCCTTACGACGAGGCGCGTCTGCAGGAGTTGCATGCCGAAGGTAAAACGGTGTTGGTCGATTTCTCAGCTAAGTGGTGCCTCAGCTGCCTGGTGAATCTCGGCGTCGCGATCGATACGAAGCCCACCGCTGACTTGGTTGAAGAACTCGGTGTCGTGACAATGTACGCGGATTGGACCGACCGCAGTCCCGAGATCAAAGCCAAGCTCGACGAGCTGCAGAGCAAGTCGATTCCACTGCTAGCGATCTATCCCGGCAGCGATCCGAGTCGACCCATCTTACTGCGTGACCTCGTCACGCAGCAAAATGTCCTCACGGCACTCCGGCAAGCCGGCCCGAGTCAAGCCGGTCCAGTGGTGAGCCACAAGCCGGCCGAGCCCAAGACGCTCGTCACCCGGTGATCGAGTACACAGCGGCATCTTAGGATGCCGGTGTGGTGCGGGGGCGGTTAGAGGGTGTGATCGTTCTACCGAACGGTTCATTAAGGAACGCGTGAACAACAAGTGACGAATTCTCCCGTAGCGACCGTCGCCAGACGGTGGGATTCCACGCTCTGGCGAGCGTAGCCACGTCAGTTTTTCTTCTTGGAACTAGCTAGTAGGCGCAAGCTGCCACCGAGGCGGATCTTGCCGCGTTGGAACTTCCATTTGCGTGGTCCGCCGTCGGTCCAGTAGAGCGTGATATCCTCGATCACGGTCGCCAGGGCGGCCCTCAACGTCGCCGGATCGGCCAGGGCGAACGTTTCCCGCAAGCCGTGCAGTTCGGCCGCGACGCGGGCGGCCTCGCGCTGCGTCGACACGGTTTGGCTGGGCTCGGACGCTTGCAATTGTTCTTCGAGCGTTCGCCGCTTGGCTCGCCAATCGGCCATCGCTTCGACCATTTCTTGGCATGAAAGCGGTTTGCGGCTTTTCTTCAAAACCGCCAAGGCCGCGTCGATCTGGCTGAGCTTTTTCTTGGCGTTCGTTTTCGTGGCGGAGGGCTTCTTCGCCGTGGTCGCTTTCGTCGTTTTGGCGGGCTGCTTTTTGGTGGCTGGTTTCTTTGCCGAAGTCTTCTTGGCGGCAGCGGTCTTGGTAGCGGTGGTGGTTTTCTTCGTAGCCATGTTTGTGTTCCCGTAGTTGGGGTTTCGAGGTTCCGCGTTGGCCACCGTGGTCAACGGGACCACACAGTTACCTCTGTCTCGAAAACACATCCAGCGCTGTTCCGGAGTTATTCCAAGAACTTTTTCGTGTGCCGAAAAACGCGGGGAAACATTGGCCAACGGTTAAAAGAAATGCCCGCGACAAGGCCGCACAAAGGCGACGTCGCGGGCGTGTTGGCTGGTTGGGTTGATAGATGGGTTGATTTGCGGGCGCGGCTAACGTGCAAAAAGCAATTGCTCTAATTACGAAAAAATTGCTCGAACAAATTGACGAGCGTCTTCAAGTTCCGGGTCGTCGCTCAGGCTTTTTTCGATCACCGAGATGACCCAGTTTGGTCCGTGACCACCAACACTACGGCACCATCCTTCGAGTTCACCGATAGGAACTATGTGCAATCCTTGGCTCTTCAATTGGCTTAATAACTCTTGGCACGCTCGCGTTGCATCGCCGGATGGAACAAAGCTCATTCCCTGATCTTTTGCGGTCGACCACGCCGTCGATTTTCGCAGCAGCCCTTGAATTTCTTTGACGGCAGATCTTGGGAAATACTGCTCCTCAATTTTATCAAGCACACTCGCCACCCTCTGCTTCAATTCTGACGCCTGCATTTCCGGACGCTTTTGCTCAATAGCTGCTTTAGCTATCCGCCAATTCGATTCGGCTGCACCCCAATCGCCTCCAAGTGATCCAAAAATCCTTCCAATCAATTCAGAGTCTATTGCGTCAAAGTCAGCGATCACAGAAACCTTTACGTTCAAACGTCGAAGAGCGCTTACCAACGTTGGCAGGCGATCTTTGCCCCCTGAGTTCGCAAACATCACATCGGCATTTTGCAGAACTCCGCTCTCAACCATGGCATCGCGGACGGCGGAATAGAATCGACAGTCTCCATCGCTCTCGCATACAACAACATGCAGGTGAAATATTCCATCGAGTACATTCGAGTATCGTAGCAATGGATCATTCCAAAGCGACCGGATCTCTGATTGATTCAATTGCGAGACTACGTTTAGTCCTCCTTCCCGTTGTAGGCGAATCACCCGAACTCGCTGACTACCCGCGTCAAGTATTCCTCGCAGGATGTCGCCGCTATGCGTCGCAAGAAATATTTGTCTCATTGACAACTCTTGTTCAACCAAAAATCGAGCAAGCAATCTTGCCTGCGGAGGGTGTAGAAACGCCTCAGGCTCATCAATCAAAACACACGAGTGATCAACTAGAAAGGCATGAAGTAGGATGCCGACAAACGCTCGCATTCCATCACCTTGCGAATCCAAGGTCGGTAGTTTTTCAAGCCGTTCAAGATAGCTGACCGAAACACGATCCTCGCCTGCCAGCAATTCCGGTCGAGTTCCACAGTGCAACGGGACCTCGCTGCCTGCGTTTCTGTGAACAATGAGATCTTGCCCGAAGGCTTGGCGGAAAATTTCACTTATTCGCCTTTCAACTGTGTCGTCAGCCTGCATGTAGTGGATCGGATGCGAAAGTGCGTCCGTCGTCAATCGAATGTTCGGAGCTGGTTTGGCTGCACCTAAGCGTGCTTCGGTTGTTAATCGGTAGAAAAAGAATGGTGTTAAGTTACGGAGACCATTGACTGGATCATTCCAATAACTCGTTGCTTGGCTGTGGTTAACGGATTGGCCGAGCCGTGTGTAAGTTGGATTGGCGGGGTTGTTTTTATCCTGTTGCTTCCTGCACGTCCCAGACAACCATGACTCAAGCCGATCGACCTCGCCGGCTCTCTCGACTTCAATACCTGTCAAAATCACGGATTCAGATCGCGGCGATTGGACTTTTGACTCAATCTCCCTGAGTGTCGCGCTCTTGCCCATGTTGTTAGGGCCGACGATCACAACGACATCGTCGGGATTCAAATCGATAGTCGTGCCATCGTTAAACGAAATTGATTTCACAAACGCATGGGGACTCTTGTTGCCTGCTTCGAGGTTGGGGCTCAGCTGAGATTCGTTCATGGCGTCGTTCTAGTAGTACTGCTCGATGTAGCCATAGGCACGGTCGAACAACTCTTGGTCGCCGTGGAGTTTGTATTTCAGAAGTGTGCTTCGGAGTGCTTTCTTGACTTCGCGTTGGCCAGCACTGGTGTCTTGCCAACCGTCGAAGCGGACGATTCGCACGATGTCGTCGATGTCGGCGACGATCTTCTCGACGACGATCGGCGTCTCGTCGTTGCGAATCTCCTCGAACAATTCCGTGAGTGCTGCTTTGCCTTGGTCTTGGACGACTTCGGGTGGCGTTGCCTTTTCGGCTTGGACGACGTCTTGGGCCAGACGCAAAATCTCTTTGAGGAACTTGCGGCTATCGTCGAGGCCTTGGTCGTGCCGTTCTTTTAGCTTTTCAAGACGCTCGCCTAGTTCGACGAACTTCGGATCGCCTGCGTGCTTGCGGAGGCGGGCGACCAATTGCAACGCGATCTTTCGTGCTCGGCCTTTCGCCTCTTCGACGGCTTCGATTAAGTCGGCGTCCATGACCAAAGCGTCGAGGTCGTCGGTGACGCTTTCCAAATGCGTATTATCGTGGATTAGCTCAATCGTCTTGGCACCGAGAGCGTGCCAAAGCAGGCGACCGTTTCCGCTGGCCGGTTTCACCGATTCATAAACTTGGCCCAGCCAACGATAGTCGGTTTCGTGAGGCGACAGGCAGGCATCGGGTGAGAGGGCTTCCCAAAGGCGGGCTAGCACCGAGAACTCCGCAGCGAACTTGTCTCGGGTTTCGTTGTCGGGCAAACAGTCCTGGGCCAGCAGCAATCCTTCGTAGCCGTCGAGTGTGCGATCAACGTTTGGGAAGAACGCCAAGCACACCTTTACCTTCTCGGGCAATTCGGCTTTCAGTTCGTCGAGGTTCGTGATGACCGACTGAACCGCTTTCTCATCGAAGGCGAGAGCCTTGGCGACGTCGTCAAAGATGCCGATGTAGTCGACAATCAAACCGTGCGACTTGCCATCGGCGACACGGTTCGTGCGGCAGATCGTTTGCAGCAGGTTGTGATCCTTCATCGGCTTGTCGAGGTACTGGGTCTGCAAGATCGGCGCGTCGAATCCCGTTAGCAACTTTGACGTCACGATGAGCAGTTTCAGCGGATCGGCCGGATCGCGAAATCGGTCGAGCAGCTTTTCTTCAGCGTCACGATCTAGGCGATAGTTGTCGTAGTCCGTCTCGCCGGAATTGACCGACATCACGACGGCCGACATATCGGGGTCTTCGGTGATCCGGTCAATTGCTTTCTTGTAGAGGTCGCAGCACTGGCGATCGAACGTGACCACCATTCCTTTGAAACCGTTCGGGTCGACCTTCGCTTGAAAGTGGTTGACGATGTGCTCGCAGATGCCGTCGACCCTTTCCGGAGATTTAACCAGCACCGCCATCTTTGCCGCTCGCTTGCCCAGGTCGTCGCGGTCTTGTTCGCTTAGCTCGCCGGTGATCTTGGCGTAAGCTTCGTCGATGGCGGCCTGGTCGATTCGCAGTTTGACATCGGGAGCCTCGAAGTGCAGCGGAAGCGTCGCGCCGTCGCGAATCGACTCTTGAAACGAGTACCGAGTCAGGTAGCCCGATTTGTCTTCGTCGGCACCGAAGGCGTAGAACGTATTCTTGTCCGCTCGATTGATTGGCGTGCCCGTCAAACCGAACAGAAACGTATTGGGCAGGGCTTCCCGCATCTTGCGTCCGAGGTCGCCTTCTTGCGTGCGGTGGGCTTCGTCTACCAGAGCGATAATGTTGTCGCGAGCGTTCAGTTCGCCGTCAGCCTCGCCAAACTTGTGGATCGTCGTGATGATGATTTTGCGAACGTCCTTGGCCAGCAGTTGCTGCAACTCGCTGCGGCTTTCGGCCTTGATCATATTCGGCACATCAGCCGCGTTGAACGTCGCGGTGATTTGCGTGTCCAAGTCGATCCGGTCAACGACGATCAACACCGTTGGGTTGCCTAGCTTCGGATGCATCCGAAGCTTTTGAGCGGTGAAGACCATCAGCAGCGATTTACCGCTGCCCTGGAAATGCCAAACGAGTCCCTTTTTGATCCGTCCATCGATCACACGCTGGACGATCAGATTCGTTCCTTCGTATTGCTGGTAGCGACAGATAATCTTGATGCGTCGGTGTTTCTTGTCCGTTGCGAAGACCGTAAAGTTTTGCAAGATGTCCAGTACAACTTCCGGTCGCAGCATGCTTTCAACCGTCTTGCGAACGTCGGCCAGTGATCCCTTTTCAAGCGCGGCATCGGTCTTGGGCAAGCCACTCTTGGCAAAGTCTTCAGGCTTTTCGTGAACGCCACTTGCTTGATCCGGTTGCGAGTCCACTCGCCATGGTCCCCAGATGGTCAGCGGCATGCGGATTGAACCGTAACGATAAGCACGTCCGTCGCTGGCGAAGCTAAAAATGTTCGGCACGAACATCGCCGGAACGCTTTGTTCATAGTCGTCGTGAATTTGGCTGGCACCATCGACCCAGGTCACTGCAGGTCGCACAGGCGTCTTGGCCTCGCCGACCACGACTGGCAAGCCGTTGATCAGCAGGACAATATCAAAACGCTTTTCCAGTTTGCCAACCTTGTACGTCCACTGGTTGCAAACGATCAGTTCGTTGTTGGCCGGATCGTCGAAGTCGACCAATCGCACCGTAGTGTGTTCGCCGCGAGCACCAAACGGCATCGTCTTGTCGTTCCGCATCCACTGAGTGAGTGCTTCGTTCGAGCGAGCTAAGCCGTCGTTTTGGACAGCCAGTGGGATCGCTCGCAGTTTGTAGATCACTTCGTCGGCGCGATCGGGCTGAGCGGCGATTTCCGGGTTGAGTCGGATGAGCGCATCGCGAAGTTTCGATTCAACGAAAACTTCTGCAGACTGTCGAGCCAATAGCGGTCCCGCCACGAAGTGCCAGCCAAGGCCCTGGCAGGCATCAAGGATCATCTGCTCGACAGTGTTAGCTTCGTTAAATGGCACGATCATGTCCTAAAAAGCAACTCATTAGCTAACGACTTCTGAAGCTCCACGCATTGTTTAAGGTGAGTCCTCTGCTCCGCGATAGTGGCTTCAATTGCGTCAAGCACGTTCGAAATTGATTCTTGCTCTGGAATCGTTGTGTAAGGAACGAGGAATTGTCGCAAGTAGTGGATGGAAATCTCTTTCCGAGTTGAACCCACAACAAACCGATTCATATACGCCTGATACCGATTTGATCGCATTAGATGAAGCAAAAATCTTGGAAGCAATTTCTCGCCACATCGGATGCGCGCTAAATCTCGCGTGATATTTCCAAGAAAATGCTCAGCGACAATATCGACTGCGCCTACGGTAGCCTTGATCGATAAAAGAATGTCAGCTGGCTCGACTCGGCAATTCGCATACGGCTCTTCAATTTTTGGATCTGTAAGATGCACATTTTGAACTTGGTCACCGCCAAGGTCAGTGATAGTAAGGGTTGGAACACCCCCTTCAAAAAAATCTTTCGGCTGAACGATGCCATATCGGATTGGCGCTGATTCATTACGAAGACTCTCCAGTGTTTCGGTAGACCAGTGCTTTGGCACCTTGCCGAGATATCGCACATCTCGAGTTGAGCGACTTTCGCCCCACCCAAATCTGAAGAAGTTGGAAACGGCAATGTTGTAGACACGCTCCGAATCAGTGATCGCCTTGCGAAAAGATTCACACACTGCGTCAACGCTGTTTAGGACCGCTGCGATTCTTTGCTGCTCTGATATTGCAGGAAGCTCAAATTCATACTTCGCAATGTCTTTCCAGTTGATGTACGGATTAACTGAGCCCTTCGACTCACGAACCGAATGGTCCGTGAAATCGTCTGTGAGCATAAGGAACGGCAGTAAATCCGGTGAGAGTCTTGTCGGATCGCTCACCTCAAGCACGAATGTTGTGTTTGCACAGATACCTTCAAAGTCGGCAATGGCAACCTTTTTCAGATACGTTCGTCGAGAACCGTAGAGAACTTGTCCTTTCCTGAATCGCCGATGAAAAGCTGGACCCAAGTAGTCATCGGAAATCTCTCCCCAACGACGCAGTCGAAAGTCTTCCGATTTCATGTGTTCGCCACCGATGTATCTGTCTAACGTCGAAGTGTCGCGATCGACAGATTCCGTAAGATTCGTGACCACGTCACCAAACATTACAGGTGTCCACTTGCCGTTTCCGATTGCTCTTTTGCTAACCAAGACCGCACTCCTTGAGCTTGCCCATTAGCTCGCCCATCGAAACTCGAACCGTCTTTGAAGATGCAATCCAGTTGGTTATGTGCGTATCTGCGTTGTCATTGCTACCATTTGATGCTGATTGCTTTCCTTCCTCCGGCGTGACGTAATAGTGCAGTCGCAAATCCCAATTGTTATTTTTTACTTCGCCCAATGATGCGACCTTTGCAAGATGCTCGACATTGCAAAAAGCTTGGTAGGTATCGGTAATTCTTTGTAGGTGTCCCAATGTCAAAAAACTCTGTGCACGCTCTCGCGTGACCTCATTAACGGCATTTACGAACAGGATTTTCCCTCTTCGTTCTTTCGGTTTCTTGGTTCTGCAGATGACTACACACGCTTCCATTGGCGAATTGTAAAAGAGGTTGGGACCCAATCCGATTACGCAGTCGATTAGATCCGTTTCGACGAGTTTCCTTCTCATGTCCTGTTCCTGGTCACGAAAAAGAACCCCATGAGGAAACAAAATTGCGCACCGTCCAGATTTCGATTTCATGCTCAATACAATGTGCTGCCAGAACGCAAAGTCAGCACAGGCTTGCGGCGGAGTACCGTAGATGTTGCGACCCCAGGGATCAGAAGCAAATGCATCGCGATCCCATTGCTTGATCGAGTAAGGCGGATTTGCCAGCACGACGTCGAATTGCTGTAGCTTGTCACCTTCAACGAACTTGGGATCAGACAGCGTGTCTCCGCGAAGAATTTTAAAATCTTCGACGCCGTGTAAGAAGCAGTTCATCCTGGCAATGGCCGAGGTCATCATATTTCGCTCCTGACCGAACAAACCGACGTTGCGCCATTCCTTTTTCTGACGCTGAAGGTGTGCAATGCTGGATAGCAACATGCCGCCACTGCCACACGTCGGGTCGTAAATCGTCTCGCCCGGCTTCGGCTGAAGCAACTCGGTCATCAAATGTACAACAGTGCGGTTCGTGTAAAACTCCGCAGCCGTATGACCGGAGTCGTCCGCGAACTTCTTAATCAGGAACTCGTAGCCGACACCAAGTTCGTCCTCAGGGCAGTTTGTGAGCGAGAGCGTCCGCGAACTGAAATGCTCAATCATCTCCTTTAGCGTTCGATCGGGTAAACGATCCTTGTTCGTCCACTGGGCGTCGCCAAAAATGCCATACAACTTTTCCGTGTTGGCCGACTCGATCTTCCTCGTCGCGTCTTGAATCGCCTTGCCGACGTTCTTGCCTGTCTCACGAACAACGTTCCAGTGGGCATCGTTGGGGATCACAAAACGATGGTTCTCCGCAAATGACGCGTAGTCCTCGTCGCCATCGGACTCGGCCATCGCCGTCTCATGCTCTTCGTCGTAAACATCGCACATGCGTTTAAAAAACAGCAATGGGAAGATGTACTGTTTGTAGTCGCCCGCATCAATGAACCCCCGAAGCAACGTCGCCGCGCCCCAGAGGTAAGATTCGAGTTGCGATTGGGTGAGGTGAGTCATATCAAACGATGTCCATCGCAGGTGCAGGCTGTAGACGTTGTCCACGCGGTGGTTCAGGCACCGCACCAAATTCAGGTTTCAGGAAGTAGGTAGCTCCGCATCGGCAGGTCACCGGGTTTCTTTGGTTTCCACCGACACCTCGATACACAAACAGAATTGGATGATCGCATTTTTCGCATTTCCAAGCTGCATTGTTTCCGAAAGACATGACGTCAGTTGGACTGCCATTTCGGTCAAACACGCATCCCGTGAGTGTCCATCCCATCACTGCGACTCCAGTAATTTGTTCTGCACCAAAAGTACTTTCAGCTTGTCTTCGGCCGCATACGCAGCATCAAGGCTCGTTTTTAAATTGGCGATCGCTTCGGCGACTGTGATCGTTTCCTCTTGAATCATTGTTTCGATATAGCGCGGAATATTTAAATTCCAATCGTTCTCTTTGATTTCGTCAGTCGCAACCAGGCGTGCGACACCTTCGACGTTCGTACCTTTGCGATACCACTCGTAGATGCGATCGACGTGTTCGGGCATCAATTCGTTTTGCGTTTGTCCTTTTCTAAATTCCTTCGATGCATCAATAATCAAAATGTGTTTCTTCCGATTCCGAGGCTTCGTTTTGCGAAAGACCATGATGCAGGCGGCTAGCCCAGTGCCATAAAACAAATTTGCCCCGAGACCGATTACGGCTTCAAGAATGTCCATGCTCAGTATCTTCTTCCTGATGGTGGCTTCCTTCCCCATTCGAAAGAGCGCGCCATGTGGAAGAACGACAGCCATGCGTCCTTTACGCGGTGACATCGACTGCACCATGTGCTGCACCCACGCAAAGTCGCCGCTCTTAGCTGGAGGCAAGCCCGCGAAGTTTCGCCCGTAGGAATCGCTTTCCCAGACGTCCTCGCCCCACTTCTGAAGCGAAAATGGCGGATTAGCAATCACGCAGTCGAATTTGGAAAGTGCGTCGCCAGAGTGGAACGCTGGAAAACGCAGCGTGTCGCCGCGAACAATTTTAAAATCTTCGACCCCGTGCAAGAAGCAGTTCATCCGCGCGATCGACGAAGTGGTCAGATTTTTTTCTTGCCCAAATATCTTTCCCCACAGCGTACGGACGTTGCCACCGTCCTCTTTTACTTGCTGGATCGCCTCGATGAGCATCCCGCCCGTCCCACAGGCAGGATCGTAAATTGTATCGCCTTCTTTCGGACCAAGAATACGAACCATCAGATTGACAACGGCTCGCGGAGTATAAAACTCACCTGCTTTCTTGTTGGTCGCGTCGGCGAATTTCTTGATTAGGTATTCGTAGGCACCACCGAGCATGTCCGCCCTGGCGGCATCGTTGCCGAGTGGTAACAGCGAGAAGTGCTCCATGAGGTTACAGAGCAGTTCATCGGAGAGGCGATCTTTGTTGGTCCATTGGGCGTCGCCAAAGATGCCGTAAAGCGAACCGGGATTGGCTTTCTCGATTTCACGCATCGCCCGCTGAAGTGCTTTGCCGACGTTGGATGTCTTCTGGCGAACGTCGTCCCAGTGGCATCCCTCGGGAACTTGGAAGCGGTGGTTCTCCGGAAATAGAGCGTATTGCTGGTCGCCGTCGGACTCATCGAGGGCGTTCTGCATTTCCTCGTCGTACACATCGGAAATACGTTTGAAGAAAAGCAGCGGGAAGATGTATGTCTTGAAATCGGCAGCATCGACCGGCCCGCGAAGGATGTTCGCGGACTCCCAAAGGTGATTGCACAGCGTTTTGAGTTCGAGGTCGTTGTCAGTCACAGATGTCGATCATTTAGGTTTCGGTTTGTTCGGATTCGTCTGTCCGGTTGGTTCCAACCAGCGATCAATCACATCGCGCTTGAATCTCCAGTGCTTGCCGACCTTCTGGCCAGGCACCTTTCCTTCTTGCACGAGTTTGTAGAGCGTCGATTTGGAGACCTTTAAATAGATCGCCAGTTCGTCGATCGTCAGCACTTCATCGTGTTGGGCTTGCATGGCGTTGCCATTGTTTTGGTGAGCGTAGTTTGCCCCTGTGACACGTTGGGTCACGAGCTAGCATTGTGTGCGTTACTAACAGTTGCTGTCAATTAGTGGTGTGACAAAAAGTATGGCCGGCCGCCTTTCGACGGTCGGCCATGCTTATGACTGAATCTGCTTCGGGGTTCACGGTTCAAGCAATCGGTCTTCGATATCGGACAAGCGTTTTTGCAACGCGTTGACCGTGTTATCGGCGGGCTCGAACTTATCTCGCAGGTCGGCCAGGATGGCTTCGTGCGTTTCGGCTTGCTCGGTGTAGCGGTTTGCTTCGTTCTTGAACGGCGTCGCCTCGGCTTTCTCTTTGTCTTGCCGCATCCAGCTTTCGCGTTTGTCCATTTCCTCGGCGAGGGACGCTCGCGTGTGGTCGGCCGCGCTGAGTTCTTCGACGACCGAATCGTATTCGGCGACGAGTTCGCGGTCCTCGCAGGTGTTGCGTAGTTCCATGCGGGCCTGCGTGGCTCGTTTGCGGATCGCGTTGATATCGTTTCGCCGAATGTAGAGCGGCGACATTTCTTCTTCGTGCTTGGCGGCTGTTGCGGCGAAGGCGTTCTCGGCACCATCGATTTGCTTGGCGAGTTTGGTCGCTTCGCTGTCAAGCGGCGCGATCGCGTCGTACTCGTCACGCAGGCTTCGACGGCGGGCCAGTAGTTCGGCGTCGTGGCGTAGTTCGTCGAGCGTCCGTTCGTTGTCGGCCAGCACGGTGGCGATCTTGTCGGCGTCCGGTTCTTTGCCGTCGCAGATACTGGCGACCAATCGCCGGTAGTCGGACCACTTGGTGATCCGTCGCTGGCGTTGGCGGTTGGTGATCGTTTCAAGTAGTGATGTCAAATTCATCGTGGCTCCTTTGCCTTTCGGGGTGGGCGTTGATCCAAGAACGTTTGTCGGCTTCGTAGATGGCCTTGAAACCGGGCGAGACGGGTTGCGAGCAGATCTGCCGGAACGACGCGGCGCACAACGCGTCCGCTTCGGGCTTGATCGCTTGCGCGTACTTGGCGGCCGGAGTCATGCCGAACCGCTCGGGGCTGTAGACTTCGTCCGCTCGGATGTCGTAGCCGAGACCGGCCGCACGATGGCGCAGGTGGTACGCGATCCGCATGAACCGGGATTCATGCGTCGTCCAGGGTGGCGTCGAACCGTCGCCATCCTCGTCGCGATAAACGGCGTCGGCGATTCGGATGCCTTCGGCGCGGATGTACTGCTGGTTGTACGGACGCGGTTGGAACAGCGAGGGGCGTTCAAGAATGTGGGCCAGTTCATGCAGCGTGGTCCCAAGCAGCTTGTTGTACGTTCGCTGCGGGAAGTCTCGCTCGATGTTGAGATTGCCCAACACAATCACTGGCCCACGAATACCCTCCCAGTCGGCGAACGTATGGTGCAGGTGCATATCGAGGCTTGGCGACGTGTAGCCGTAGCAAACCGTGTTGGCACCAAGCATCGGTGGTAGGTTGGTTTGCGGGACAACCCAGAGCGGCGAACCGGATAGCTCAGCGGGCGCGACGCGGTAACAGAGGTCTTTGGCATCGGCGATAAGGCGGTCAATATCCATCGGTTTCTTTCTCCGTGATGATGGGCTCGCCAGCGCGAACCTTGGCTTCGAGTTGTTTAAGCCATCGCCATTCCCAAAGGGGGACCATGACGACGGATCGGTCGCGGTATCGCTGGATCACGACCGGTCGTTCGGTTTCGGCAACGTGCTGGTAATAAAACCCAAGCGAATCACGCACATGCGTGATCGGAACGGCAAAGTTTTCGAGATCGTCTTCGTCCATGAATTGGCCCACCGTTCGGACATGTACAACAATCAAACTCTGCCTATAAGCGTGGCTGTTCCCGCTGGCGTGACGGGAGAACCGATTTCGCTCGGAGTACCTAGAACATTTCTGGAGGTTTGATATGGCTCGGAAACGTAAGCTGCGTCGGCGGACGGTCTATTCAACGACGTGTGGCTTTAACGATGGCTCGGTCGTGGCTTGCGGTCCCGAACGGAAACCGTCGGCAAAGAAAATCAAAGAGGATGGAATCCACATTTGTCCCGATGGCGTTTTTCGGGAAGACATATATTCGCCAACCGAGTGGGAATCCTGGAACGTGGAACTCCGACGTGAAATGTGTGAAATTCTGGCGAACCGCATCAATACCCGTCGCGCCATCCGTGAATTGGTACTGCCCGAAATCGCTGCCCTCGCCGATACGCTCCAACGAATCGAGAAACGGCTAGACGCTATCGAGCGTTCATTTGGCAACGGTGAGGCCTCGTAGCTTGGCCGCACGGCCGCACACGTTCGCCTGTGTCGCGTTTGGTTTGATTGTTTGCGTTCTCGTTCGCTCGTTCGTCCTCCCGCGTTTGCACGCATACAAAACCCTGGCCCCTGGGGCGTGGCTCGTGCACGCACCCAGGGGGTACTAGGGGGTGTGTGCGCGCACGGGCGGAAGCGTTTAGCCGGTTGGTTCGGGCGGGGTTTCGGGTTGCAGTTGGGTTGAATATTGGATGGGTTTGTTGGGTGCGAACCGCCAACGGTGGGCCAGACCGGTGGCCTCGGCCTGCTTGAGCAAGGTACTCGCCCGACGTTCGGACAGCCCTGCCTTTTTCGCCTCAGTCGTGATCACCACGGTCGGTTTCGGTTCAACACCCACAAACGCATCCGCGAACCGCTCAGCGGTCCACTCCGGCACGTCGGCCGGTTTGTCTGGCTTGGTCTTTCGGCGTCTGGATTCGTTTCGCAGGTTGGTTGGGTCGAGTTCCATTTCCACATCCCACACAGGGAAGTTCCATCGCAAGCAGACCGGATCGACGGGCGGCCGGGAACGGACAGCAGCGCCGAGCACGATCGCTCCGTCTTGTTCATGCGGCCGAAGCACCAGGTGCGAATCGGACGCCCGAGCTTGGCTACCAGCGCCCGCTCCAACGTCGGTGATTGATTTGAAGGACTGGTTGCCCTTGCTGGTGTGGTGGATCAACACGAAAGCCGAACCGAGCATTTCGGCGTAGCGATCAATCGTGTTGTAAACGCTCGCCATCGCAGCGTTGTCGTTTTCGTCGGAGTCAGCAGGTAGCATCCGGTAGAACGCGTCGATGACAATCATCTTGAAACGGTTTTCATAGACGTGATCGAAGTACTGCCCGAGCGAACGGATGTCTTTGAGGTTGCCACGAAGGTTGGAGACGAACAAATGGTCGGCGACGTCGTCGGGCGTGATGCCGCGAGCGTCCATCACTTTCGGGATCCGGTTCGCCGAAGTCGTCGGGTGGAGTTCGTTGTCGATGATGAGCACATCGCCCGGTTCGGTTTCGTACTGACCGAGCCACGGACGTCCGGTAGCCACGGCCAATGCCATCTCGCTGGCCAACCAGGACTTGCCGACCTTCGGTGGCGCGATGACGTTCATCGTTTCGCCGGCACGAAGTAGCCCATGAATGATTGGCGGTTTGAGCAGTGGAAAACGGTCGAGCAATCGGCGTAGGCTCCGCGGCCGGATGTCTGCAGCCCGAGGAAGCGAGTCGTAGGTCAGTTCCCATGATTGGCGGATCTCGTCGAGGCGGTCTTGTGTATTGGCGTCAATGTCTTCGTGCGGCCTTGGCGGAACGATGATCTGGTCGGGACGCAGCAACCCTTTGCACCAACGTTGCACGCGAGCGTTCCAACCGGGCATCGCAACGGTTCGGATCGTTTGCGTGTCGAAACCTTCGCGACTGAAATGCCGCCAACCCTCAATAGCGATCCAAACCGCCTGCGCCTGCCCGCGAGCTTTCGACGCTTCGATTGGATGGTCCGGCCGAAATACACAAACGCCATGGTCCGCACCGACAACGGCTTTCGTACGCAAGCGTCCCCTGGCCAACATCAGTTCGCGAAACAACGTCCGGTTGGGCCGCGTCCAAGCCGGAACGCTCATCGCGGTCTTCGCAAACCAATCGCGATACACCTTCTCTGCTTCCACCGCCAACCTCGTTCGCGGGAAGCAGGGTCCGTCGTTGTAGATGCGGGGCGGCTGATTGGATCCATCCATTGCCACGTTTGCGTTCTCTCTTTTCCGCGCTAGCAGGGTGCTTGCAGATTCTGCATGAGTGGCCGAGCGAGGTCGCTCATATTAGAATTGCGTTTCGCTTCCAATACCAAGAAATCTCAATACACATGTTCGACCATTCCGACCGACCGTACTTCAGTTCTTCAATTATTGATCTTGAATCCATTGCCGAGACGCACTGGGCGGATTGCACAGTGTTGATCCACGTAACACTTGAACTTTTCCACAGGAAAACGCAGCGTGCAATTGCGCTCCGCACCAGTCTGCTGCAACGAATATCAGAATTGATCGCTCAAGGCTTTCCATGGCCCTCGACCGAAGCGGAACCAAGCTCATCTGATGCTTCTGTGTTTATTGACGCACCGAGTACAGGACTCCTCGGCTATCTTGGTTATCGCGTTGGTGCATCTGGTCTCGAAACCGACGATCGATTGTCACTTCTAGATACCGTTTACACACATCGCCTTCCCCCAATCAACTCTTTGGAATACATGTCCGAATGGGGTGGCTCAGAGACATCAACGCGTCTGAGAAAGATGGCTGATTCAATTGCGGCGTTCGTCCGAAACAGCAAACGTCGAACGAATCGTCCCCAAGCTGCAATTGATGATTGGGAAGCCGACCTGCAATACCTGTACACCAAGTTCTATTTAGGGCGATATGACTTCTACTGGCCCAACACGGATTAACATTGCCAGTCGTTTTCTATCTTTCCTCGCCTGAACTGGTCATTCGCGTCGCTGCTCGATTGTTCCCCTTCCGCCTCCACCGCCAACGTCGTTCGCGGGAAACATGGTCCGTCGTTGTAGATGCGGGTTGGCTGGTTCGGTGTGCTATTTGACATCGTCTTGCACCGACTCCTTCTCCGCATCTCTGCCAGAGTCGATCTTTGTCTTTTCATGCACGTCGATCAGCACGGCCGCCCAGGTGTCGGCTACGTGCTCGGGGAGATCGATACTGCCGTCATCGCCAACTCCGCTCGCGTCGACCTGGGCGTCGGCGGCCAAACGCTTGATGGCATTGTTTGGGGAAGACGCGGTGTTCGCGTTCGACATGCTTTTTGAATTCATTCAAAACTTTTGGAGCCTATCCGTTGGCGTGGTCGTTCTCTGGCAATAGCCAACCCCGACGGGGAACATGGAGCAGCAGTCCGAGTTTCCCTGCCCGATGCAAATGCGTTTTCACCGTTCCGTAGTTCCGCGCCAAACGGTCCGCCACATCCTTCGTCCGAACCAGCGTCTGCCCGTCAAACATCTCCCGAACCGTTGCCGCGACTTTCTCCGGTTCGGTCAACGGCCGGTCCAGATCCGCTTCGGTGAACTCAAGCAGATACTGCATAGTTCTGCTCACGCAACTAAGGATCACCATGGATCGCCCAGCCACGAGCGAATCTCTACCTGTCCCTCGGCATCGATTCGGACGCGGATAGCGCCTTCGACAGCGGTGACGTAGACGCTGCCGCCTGCGGCCGAAAGCATCTCCGTGACAGCGGGCTTGGCAGCCCGTTTGCCGCCGCTGACGATTGTCTCGCGGGGCCGTGCCCACTGCAGCACGGCTTCGGCATCCATTCGCAAACTGCCGTGGTGAGGTGCCATCATGACGCCGCCGGGCCGCGGTCGCGGCATCGAAATCAAAACGGCCGTCCCCGGCGGTTCCAAGTCACCCGGCAACAGCAGGTTTCGTCCGCCGTGATCGATCTGCAGCACTAACGAATTCGCGTTATCACTCGCTTCGAGCGGAATCGAGGGTGGATGCAATACGCTGACGTCGATCAGCCACGAGGGCGTTTGAGCGAGGTGCAATTGGCTGGCGAGCGAGCCTTCACGATCGACTTCGAATACCGGAATGCCATTTTCTTGGATCACAGCGCGTGTTCGTTCCAGCATCGCTCCCTCGCCCGAGAGCATGCCCGGCGGGGTGATGATGCAGCCAATTGAGAAGCGTTTTGCCAGACCCGGTAGCGCATTGAAGTGATCGGCATCCGCGTGCGAGAGTACGATCCCCCGTAGCTTCGTCGCGCCCATCGACCACAACACATCGTCGGCTTTGCGGCTGCTCTGATGGAAATTTCCCATCCAACCACAGTCGTACAGCCAGATTTCATCGCGACGAGGGCGCAGGATGGTGGCGGTGCCGTGGCCCACATCGACAAACGTCGCCTCGTACGTCCCAACGGGTAGCGGACTGGGTGTCGTCGCCGTCCACCAGGCTGCGGTTAACCAGACGATGGACCAGACGGCAATTGGCCTCCGCCGGCGGCCGCTGGGACGAACCGCTACGATCAATAGCAGCACCATGTAAAACGCGGCTATCCAAAACACCGAGGGACTGGGCAACCAGGCATGCCCGCCCGGCACGTCTGCTGCCCGGTCGATGACCCACCGCATGACGTTCAGCATTTGCGAGCATACCCAGCCGGGGATGATGGCTAAGGGCGCGAGCACCCAGCCTGCCAGGACGGTCGACACGCCCGCTGACAGCGCGACCACCATCAACGGCGATAGCACCACGTTGACGAGCACGCTGATGGGCGAGACGACATGGAATTGCTCCCAGACGATCGGTAGGGTGATCACCGACACACAGCCGCTATACCATATCGCCGTGGCCAAGCCGCTGCCGCACCATCGCAGCCAGCGCTGCGTGCGGCCGAGCGATTGGCGGGCGAGTTCATCGAACTGATTCTCCAGTTCAACGCTTTGACTGGCCAGGGTTTGTCCGCGGCTGCGCGGTCGACCGCAGGTTAGCAAGGTCGCGACGGCGAGAAAGGATAGCTGCATGCCAACGCTGAAGACCGCGGACGGCATCCACCACGCCAATAGAATGGCAGCGAGTGAAAGGGAGTTGATCGGATGATGCGGGCGAGCCATCGCGGTCGACAAAACCACCGTCGCCAACAGAATGGCGGCGCGCAGTACCGGCGGACGGCCGCCTGTGATCGCAACATAGAACACCGTCACCGCCACGAGAAATATCCACTGCATCGGCATGGGCAGACGCAGCAGCCCAGCGATGATCCGCGCCAGCACCAACAGGATGCCCAGGTGCAGGCCGCTGACCGAGAGCAGGTGCGCGGTGCCTGTCACGAGTAGCGATTCGGCTGTCGTGCGATCAAGCAAGTCACGTTGGCCGAGGACGAGGGCGAGCGCGAGCCCCTGTTGGTCTGGCGCAATTTGCTGCAGGATCGATGCGCGGGCCGACCCGGCGAGCTTGGCCACGATTCGTCCGCCACGCTGCCACATCGTGGGACTCGATCCCGCACCCGAGTCGTCCAGCAGCGAGACCCCTTCGAGACTGTCGACCTGCAAAGTGCATTGCAGGTTATTGCGCGCCGCCCACTCTCGCACATCCCGCTCGCCAGGGTTCGTCGGCGGAGCAAAAAGTGAAATCTGCCCCATCAATCTGACGGGGTCCCCTGGCAACAGGGAGACGCAGTCACCGTCGACTCGTACCAATGCCCGGCCGGAGAAGGGCTCAGGTTGGTAGCCAATGCGGAGTGTTTGGATCGTGACCTGTAGGATCGTTTGAAATTTGCTTGCCGCGTTCCCCCGATTTGATGCGTCATCGCCCCAACCCGCCGCAGCATCGAGCGGGTCGCGTTGCATGCGGGCGGGACGATCGACGACCCCCGTCAAGATCATCGGCTCGGGCTGATCCTGTAGGACGCCGAGTACCGTCGCCTCGGCATACTGCGCCGTGACACGCTCATGCCGCAGGGCAAACAGACTCAAGATCAACAGGCCGATGAGCGGGATTCTCCGGTCGCTCAAGCCCAGTCGTGGCGATCGCGTGCCGATCGCCAAGCCGATTGCCGAGCAGACCAACACGACTAACCACACCGAGGGCGGAACGTGTGCGAATCGGTCCAGCAGCACACCGAGCCAGGCAAACGCCGCGAGCAGTGTCAGCGGTTGTTGCCACGCCAGAGACCTGACCCTTTCCATGACATCGATCACGCGGAATCGACGCAAAACGGCAAACAGGATCGCGAGAATCGTTACAGCCCGCAAGGTCGCCGCTCCGTGTCTATTGAAATGCCGTCAAAGTCCACCAGGCTTGCCTCATGTGCACCATCGCCATGCTACTTATTGATGACCTAGGAGTTTCGATCCGCTAGATCGTTTTTCTCAGCACCATCCTATCGCACGAGGACCCCACATGTCTGTTTCAACCGTTGACGCCGCAGTTGCACCAAATTCCCCGATCGCCGCTACGCTCACCATGGACCGCCGTCGCAACGATCGTCGCGGTCAAGGCACCAGCGAGGCACCTGTTAAAACTCGCCGAACGCAGCAACGCCGCCGGCACATCGATCCCACGACCTGCGAACGGGACTACTCCGCCGGTGAAGTCGAGTTCATGAAGGCCATGGATGAATACAAGCAATGCTCCGGACGGATGTTCCCCACCTGTAGCGAAGTGCTCGAAGTCCTCCACAGCCTGGGCTATGTCCAACTCAGCGACGAGCAGTTCGTCCAGCTCGGACTCGACGAAAAGGCAACGAGCGAAGAAAACGATGGCAGCGAATCGGACGATTCTGATTGCCTGTCATAGACGACGGAAAATCGCGGTGGATGTGCAGTTGTCTTGCCGGACTCCGGTGGGAACATCGGCGGGACGCCTATGCCACGATCATTTCTCCAGTCCGAATGGCATCATCGGCGATGAGTGTCGTGATGTCGTCGCGGATCGGATACAGCCGATCGCCGGCAGCATTGACCATGCCCCCATCGATGGGTTGGTCGACGCGGGCATCGAGTTGGTCGCGGGCGGTGCCATTTTCGATCGCAGCGTTGACCTGATCGATCAGCTGCCGATCGGCTAGTACGAGTGCTCCTCCGTCGGCGGGGCAACGCAGCATTTGCAGAATATTCGGTGTGATAATCATCCGTTTCTCGGCCTGAATGGGTTAGATGGTGATGTGTGGCGGGAGAATGTCCGATGAACACTCTCATTGTCTTCTCTTCTCGAACACTCGCCAAGCGGACTCGGCTCGGCGTGTCGTTCCCACGCCAGAACAGGGATTGTGATGCGTTACATCGCCAGTTTTCGCAAACAAATGTTCACCCAAGTAGCCGCTACGGCGGTCGCGGTTGCCTCTCCCTTCGCTTCGTTCGCCGAGGATACTCCCGGTTATTACACGAATCCGGACACTGGAATCGTCTACCGCCAAGTAATCCGTACGATCGAGCGACCGGTCGTTGAGACCAAAATGACGGAGCAGCAGCACACCGTCTACCATCCTAAAACAGTCGTTGAAACGCGGCCGGCGACGCGCCGAACCTATACACCCGTCACGGAATCTCGATGGCGACCGCATGTCGAAGGTCGTTGGAACCCGTTTCGGCAACCGACCGTGGCCTATCACCATGTGCCCGAAACTCGATGGCAGGCTCGCGACGAAGTCGTGTCGGAGACCACCACACAGGTGCAGTGGGAGCCCGTCACACAGACGATCCAAGTCCCGCAGCGTCTGACGCGGATCACCCGCGAGCAAAAGGTCGATTTCGAACCGGTCGGCCGGGTCGCACCCTCGTCGGCGACCAGTCTCGCCAGCAACCTATCTCCGGATGTGGCAGCCAAGTTGCGGCCTCTCGCTAGCAATACCCAGTACCAGCCCCTCAACGGCGGCGTTAGCCCGTCGAATAGTAGTTTGGCTGCCCAAGGAAACCGTTCGGCGTCGCAAACCGGGCTGCGGGCGACCGAGTTAGTGCCGCAATCACCGCCATTGAACCAGCCGGTGGGGATAACGAATACGAGTGGGATCGCTGGATTGATCCCGTCGAGCATTTGGCGTTAGTGGAAGGATTCGATTGAGTGAGCCCAGACGTGTTGGTGGCCGGGCTCGCGGTGCTGCGGAGTGCCGAGATTGCTCGGCTCAAGATTGTGTTGCAAAAGTGGATGAAGCGTCGATGAAACTCGCCCTGGCACGAGAGAAAGTCTGCTTTTATTCAGGTACCCATGAACAATGCCGGTTAGAGAAGATAGACTGGGAGGCAGTCCGAGCAGGGGATTTCGCCGCTCCGGTCATCGGTCTGTCCCGTTTCGGATAGGAACTCGTCGAAAACTCGTACCTGCACTAGGTTGAAATTGGTGGACCTTCAAAATTACTTTACCGGCGACATGCCGCCTCGTGACCATTTCGTATCGATTCTGCGGCACTGGGAGCAGGCTCGTTCGGACAATACCGCATTTTCGTTCACCGACGGTGACGGCAGTGAAGAGTCGCTGACGTACGCGGAGTTGTGGGATCAGGTGCGTGGGTTGGCAGGGTATCTGCAAGGCCGCTGCGGCATCCGCCCGGGCGACCGGGTGCTGTTGCTATATCCCCCGAGTCTTGATTTCGTGGTCGCACTTTTTGCGGTGTTCGCCACCGGCGCCATCGCGGTCCCCGCGTTCCCGCCGCGGCGGAATCGCAAGGCGTCGCGGATTCGCTCGATCGTGTTGGATGCGGATGCGCGTTGGGCACTTTCGACGGGGGCCGTGATCGAGCAGCTCTCGGGGCCTGAATTGCACGAGGACTTGGTCGGCGTGCAGTTGCTCGGTACGGACTTGCCGGAGCACCGCGATGGTTCCTATTGGCGCTGCCCGCGGCTCCGCAACGATGCCTTGGGTGTATTGCAGTACACCTCGGGTTCGACAGGTTCGCCCAAGGGTGTGATGTTGACTCACGCCAATTTGATCGCCAACAGCGAGTTGATTTTACACGCTTTTCAGCCATCGACGTCCATCATCGGCGCGTCATGGCTGCCGACGTATCACGACATGGGGTTGATCGGCGGTGTCGTGATGCCGATGTTCATGGGCTGTCCTAATGTGTTGATGAGCCCGATGGCGTTTCTGCAGCGGCCGGCGCGCTGGTTGCAAGTCGTTTCCAAATACAATGTCACTGTCAGCGGGGGGCCGAATTTCGCCTATCAGCTCTGCGTTGACAAAATTGCCGATGCCGAAATCGCGGACCTTGATCTTTCGTCTTGGGAAATTGCCTTCAATGGTGCCGAGCCGATTCGCGCCTCCACCCTTGACGCGTTCACTCAGCGGTTTGGAAAGATTGGGTTCCGTGCAACCTCACATCTGCCATGCTATGGCATGGCCGAAACGACGCTGATTGTTACCGGCGGGCCCAAAGACAACGGGGCCGATCAAACCCGCCCGGTACTCCAGTATTTCGACGGGCCGGCGCTCGACAAGAAGATCGCTCGCCCCGCTTCGCAGAGCGACTCAGCGCGGCAGCTTGTCGGTTGTGGACGCATTCTTCCGGGCGAACGGATTGAGATTGTCGATCCGGATTCTGGCAGTATTTTGCCGTCCGGTTCGATTGGTGAAATCTGGGTTCAGAGCCCCTCGGTGGGACGTGGTTATTGGCAGCGACGTGAAGAGTCTGCCAAAACTTTCGCAGCAATGACGGATGACGACCAAGGCCCGTTCCTGCGAACGGGTGACCTCGGCTTTCTGCACGAGGGGCAGCTCTACATTTCCGGGCGGCTCAAAGACATGATCATCGTGCGGGGCGTTAATCGCTATCCGCAAGATATCGAGGCCACGGTTGAACGGGCCAGCGAGGTCGTCCAAGCCGGTTCGGTGGCCGCCTTTGCCATGACGGACAGCGATCGCGAACAACTCGTCATCGTGGCTGAAACCATCCGCCGCCGTGATCTGGATTGGGACGAGCACCTGCAAGCCATCCGCCGCGCCGTTACCGAGGAACACGACCTACCTCCCGACGCTGTGTATCTCGTTCGAAACAGCAGCGTGCCCAAGACGAGTAGCGGAAAAATTCAACGCCACGCGTGTTTGCACGCCGTGCGTGACAACGATTTGAAGGTGGTCGCGCAGTGGGTTCGCGGGGAAGAGTCTTCGCTGCAATCATCGGCGGCACGCGGCGAAACGATGATGAAAGCGGCCACGGGCAGCAGCGGGCTGAACGCGCAGGCCGACCCGATCATTATCGATGCCATCGAAATACACGTTCGCCGGATCGCCGGTGAACGGGCCGGCGCGATGTCCACCGATACCAACATCGTCTTGGACCTGGGGCTGGACAGCCTCGAACGGCTCGAGATCGCTCGCAATCTCGAACGTACTTTTGGGGGTCGGTTCCCCGAACAGGTGCTCGACGAGATCGAAACGATCGGCCAGATTGCCGCCGCCGTCGAACGTTATCTGCCCTCCGGTGCACGCGGCCGCGCTGAATCATTCTTGCGAGACCCCAACACGACGCTGGGGTTGACCGATGACCAGGTCGACGGGGCCGACCTTCGCGCGGCGGTCGGTGACACGTCGACCGACGGCAACGCCACCCGCGCGATCCGCAACATTGCCGTGGACCCCGAAGATGACGTGACTCAGTTCACCGAGTATCGCCGGCTCAAAGCTACCATGCGGCAGATGCAGTTGACGGGCTGCCCCAACCCGTTCTTTACCGTCCATGACGGCATCGTCAGTGACACCACCGTCATCGACGGCGAATCCTACATCAGCTTCGCCAGCTATAACTATCTCGGCTTGAGCGGCCATCCGGAAGTTTCCGCAGCAGCGACCGATGCGATTGCCCGCTATGGCACGAGCGTCTCGGCAAGCCGCTTGGTCAGCGGCGAGAAACCCATCCACGGTGAACTCGAACGCAAAATCGCTGACTGGGTCGGTGTCGATGCCTCCATCACGATGGTCGGTGGCCATGCCACCAATGAAACGACGATCGGGCATCTCGTTGGCCCTGAAGACCTTATTCTGCACGATGCCCTATCGCATAACAGCATCGTCCAAGGGGCGTTGCTCTCGGGCGCAAAACGACGGCCGTTCCCCCATAATGACTACGAAGCACTCGATCGGATGCTGACGGCGCTGCGTTCGCAGTACCGCCGTACTTTGATCGTGATTGAGAGCGTCTACAGCATGGATGGCGATTTTTCGGATCTACCCAAGTTTGTCGACGTCAAAAAACGGCATCGCTGCATGTTGATGGTCGACGAAGCTCACAGTTTCGGCACGATGGGCAAGACGGGCCATGGTATCGCCGAACACTTTGGGATCGACCCTCGCCAAGTCGACATTTGGATGGGGACGCTGAGCAAGTCCGTGTCCTCGTGCGGCGGATTCATCGCGGGATCGAACGCACTCGTCGAGCTGCTCCGCTACACCGCTCCTGGATTTGTATTCAGTGTCGGGATGCCACCGAGCCAAGTCGCCGCGGCGATCGCATCACTCGATGTACTCGAGCGTGAGCCCGAGCGGGTCGAACGACTGCGACACAACAGCCGTTTGTTCCTGTCGCTCTGCCAAACCGCCGGTCTCGATACCGGTGACAGTGGCGGTACCCCAGTGGTGCCCGTCATCACGGGCAACTCGCTCGTCGCCCTGCGGTTGAGCAACCGACTGAAGAAAGACGCGATCAACGTCCAACCGATTTTGTACCCGGCTGTCGACGAGTCCGCTGCCCGGTTGCGGTTCTTCATCACCAGCGAACACACCGAAGAACAGATCCGGTTCACCGTCGACCGCACGCAGCATCACCTTCACGAACTGCAAGAAGCCCCACCGGCGGCCTTGGCCGAAACCGGTTAGGCGTCACGGATCGGAGATCCCCAAAGGTTCCTCGGCCTTTTCGTGGCAGCGCGGAGCCGATCCAGACTGATCGGCAGCGGGTCATCGTCGTGCCTACCGCGATCTTGCAAGACCTCGGGTGCAAGCTTCGGCCGGATGAGCTATCTGAAATTCATTCATGGACGTCTAGGATGTTTTTCCAGGCGGGGTAGATGGGACGGTTCTTCGCATTCCTGCCGCCCTTTATTTCGGGGGCAGGCGGTGCCGAGCGAAGCACCATTTCCAGCTGTTGCCGGACGACCTCACCACGCTCGCCTGCCTGATTTTCAGCAAGGTCGTGCTGTTCCTGAAGATCTTTGGGAACGCGATAGAACGCGCCGTTCCGATACAGCTTGAACATCGCGTTGCGCGCGTATTGCGATCCCTCGAAAGTGCCCCAGTACGGTTGATAGTGGCAGAGCACCCAGTCGCGTGGATGGCCCTGGCGTCCCATTAATTGGGGCAGGAAACTGCGTCCGTCGATCGGATCTTCCGCGTCCAGTGTCACGCCCGCGGCCTGAGCGAACGTCGAATAGAAGTCGGTGAAATCGACGAGGTCGTCGAGCGCGGCCCCGTCCGGCGTGTGGCCCTTCCAATAGGCGACCAGCGGAACATGCGTGCCCATATCTTTCGTGCCTGCCTTTCCGCCCTGAATATTCTGCCCGTTCCAGCGGGAAGTGATGCTTCGGTTCGTGCCGTTATCCGCTGTGAACAGGATCATCGTATTGTCGAGCTGGCCAGCTTCGTCGACCGCCTGAACGATCTTGCCGACAATCTTGTCCAGGTAACTGACCATCGCCACAAAGTTGGCCTTCTGCGCGGCTTTGCTTTTAGGGGCCTTGTTCGCTGCCTGGCCCCGGGGTGCGTCACCGATCGTGTCGGGGGTCGGTACGAACGGGTCATGCACCAACACGCTCGGGTAGTAAACGAAGAAGGGCCGGTCGCGGTTGCGCCCGATAAAGTCGCAGACGAAGTCCGACATGATATCTGGCCCGTACTGGCCAGCATTATCTTTCGTGCTCAGGAAGCTGCCGTTACGTTCCAGTGGCGGGCTCCAGAAACGCTCGCCGCCACCCGGACTGTTTTTCATCTTGGTCACCTGCCATAAGCAGTATTCATCGAAGCCGGCTTGGTGGGGGCGCGTATTGTCGTCGCATCCGTCGGCTTGGTGGTACAGACCGTTGAGCTGCCACTTCCCTGCAATCGCAGTCTTGTAACCGGCCGCCTGCATCAAATGACCGAAGGTCTTGTCCTGCGGGTTGAGAAAGCCGAAGTGGGTGCAGTTTCGAAAACTGTACTGCCCCGTCATGATCTTCACCCGCGAAGGCGTGCAAATCGGAGTCGAATAACAGTGATTGAACTGGATGCCTTCGGCCGCCAGTTTGTCGATATTCGGCGTTTCATAGTCTTCGGCACCATAGCAACCGAAACACTCCCAGCTGACATCGTCAGCCATGATCAGAATGATATTGGGCTTCTCCGGTTGCTCGGCTAACATCGCAAACGGGGTCAGCAAGACAACACCAACAGCAAACACGATTTTTATCAAAACGCTCTCCTTCAACGGCGGTTGGTTCTCGGAAGTCACGACGGATCGTCGCCACAGAAACGGAACTCTTTGTTCAAGCGAGTGCTGGTCCAAGGACCGACGCGGATGCCTTCGCCCCTCGGATCGAAATCGTCGAACCGTTCCGATTGCGATCTGATTTTGATCGCGGTCGAATCGCCGTACACGTGCTGTCCGGGGGCATTCATTTCTTTGATGGTTTCGCCGACTGCTTGGATCGCTTCGGCGTGTTGGGTTTCATCGATGTCCGCAACGGTTTCCAAGCCGAAGAGGGGTGGTAGGCGGGGTCGTCGTAGTCGCCGCCCGCCTGGCTGCGTTGGACATCGTCAAAGAAAGCGATCAAGTCACGCTCGAGCGTGTTGGCGAGTTCAGGTTTCTGCGCCGCAATATTGTTTCCCTCAGCCCGATCTTGGCTCAGGTCATATAGCTCACGCGCGGGCAGCAAAAACTTGTATTGGCCGCGGATGATGGACGATTCGCCAGCGGCATAGCGGAAGCGAATGTCAGTCGTTCGCGTCTTGGCGTCTCCCGTCAGAACCGGCATCGCGTCTTGCCCGTCGAGGGGGCGATCGTCGGGCATTTCGTACCCGACAATGTTCTGGATCGTGGGAAAGTAGTCGAGCGTTGACAGGGGCGTCTCGGATTGAGTCGCCGCAGGGATCTTACCCGGCCATACGGCCAACGCAGGCACTCGCACGCCACCGTCATACAACGCCCGTTTACGACCGCGCAGCCCATCGGTCGTTCCGGCTCGTCGACCGCCTGCTTGTTTGCCTTCGGGACCGTTGTCCGAACAGAAGAAGATCAGGGTGTTGTCGGCGACGTTGGCGTCGTTCAACATGCGGGTAATCCGCCCGACCTGTTCATCCATTTCAGTGATGCAGCCATAGAAGTGGGCCGCTTCGCCGTGTCCTGCGTACGTCTTCAGGTACTCCGGACCAGCTTGCACGTCTTCATGAGGCGCATGGAACCAAACGACTGCAAAGAAAGGTTGCCCGGCGTCGATGGCGTTCTGCATGAAGGGAGCGGCGCGATCGACCACCACGCGGGCGGCGCCGCCTTGGAGACTCTTGTCATGGCCATCAACGGGCACCCCATTTTCATAAAACGGATTATGAACCGCTCGCTTTCCCAATCCAGGATTCCACGTGGAAACGGCGGACTCGGTCACAAAGGATGCGTCGTAATCACGCTCCCAAGGCGGGGCGTAGTTGAGTTCAGGCTTGCGCCCCTTGCCCTTGGAGGACTCCGTTTTGCTAAGCGTGCCAAGGTGCCACTTGCCAAAGTGCCCGGTCGTATACCCTTTTGACTTCAGTACGCCAGCCAGCGTGATTTCCTGTTTAGGCAAATGACCGGCGTTCGCGGTGTAGATGCCGTATCGGTCGTGATGGCGACCGGTCAAGCAGGTACCACGGGTTGGTGAGCAGACCGAATTGCCCGAGTAAAAATGGGTCAGCTTCACGCCCTGCTCGGCCAGCGAATCGAGGTGCGGTGTTTGGATGATGGGATTGCCATTGAAACCTGTGTCGCCATAGCCGAGGTCGTCGGCCATCATCAAGATGATGTTGGGCTGCTCGGCGAACGCGACGTTTGCGGCCGGGCTGAAGGCGGCGAGAACTACAAGAACTACAAGGAGTAAAAATCTCATCGGGCCGTGTGTGTGCTGTTTCGAGGATTCGCAGGATGACAAAGTCGATTTTCGCTCAGGCGACCGTCCAGTAGAGCATGATTCGGGTAGAACGGGGGTTCGAGAGCCTGGAATTGGAACGAGCAACCATTTCGACCGGCGTAATGGTCGCTCCCTGCGGGGCCGTGGAACTGGACGCTCAGAGGCTCGTCAATGCCACCTTGGCGATGGATGCCCCTGATCCATTGATCGTTGCTTATCGTTCGACGACCCAGACATTTCGGTACTGGACTGGGTTGCCGTGACTCTGCACATAGATGGGGCCTTGAGGAACCTCTGGGCGTGGACCCGCGGGGCCGCCCCCGGTTCCCTCGGGCAGTTTGACGTGATCTTGTACGAGGATACCGTTTTGACGAACGGTCATTTCGGCGTCACTGATTTTCTTCTTACCTTCAAATCTCGCCGCCGTAAATTCGACATCGAAGGTTTGCCACGCCAGCGGTGGCAAGCACACATTGATCGAAGGGGCCCGGATCCCATAGATACTGCCGCACCATGTGTCGGGCTTCTTAATGATGGCGGTCTCTTGCCAGGCAGCGGGGCTGGGATCCAAGCCGAACGTGTCCATCACCTGTACCTCGTAGGCCCCTATCGCAAAGACACCGCTGTTTCCTCGACCGGGGTGACTCAGTGGCAGCGATGGTTTCAGTGGCGTCAGGCACTCGAAGTGCAGTGTGAAATCCTGGAATGAACGTTTCGTGGCTGCGCCGGCTTCCAAGACTCGATCTTTCATTTTCCCAAACTTCCAGTGTTCCATCGACGTTCCATCGAACAGCACGACTGCATCGCTTGGTGGCGGCGTGAAATCAAGCTTGGATGAGCGGTCGACCTTGGTAAAACCCGCCAAGCGGTTTTCAATCGCTTCCGCATCGAGCCATTCATGCATGATCTCGCCTTGATCCCAGCCGTCGCTGGGCAGTCCACCGTTGTAAATCGAAAGGTAGTATTTGCCTTCGGCCGGGACGACTTGGATCGCGGTCTCGTCTTGAACATATTCGCCCATGAAGGCATAGCCAGGGAATTCGGCTGCCGCCGTCTTCGCATCTGTCCACGTGAGCGTCGTCGCCTCTGGTTTTTTCGCATTCTTCACGGCTGGCCGCTTGACGGTCGGCTTTTTAACTTCCGCCACGATGGTGGCGTTGCTCGTGATCACCGCGAGTAGCGCAAGGATGATCGTGGTGGATCGTCGTTGGGGATTCATGGTTCGTGTTCGCGAAGAGGCGATGGGGGCAATGGTCTCGATGGAGTGTCGGCTCGCAGTTGGTCCTAGACGTCACATGTCGATCTCAAACCCGTTGCGGTAGGGACGCTGCATCATGCTGGCGGCGAGTTCATCACCGACAATGGATTCAGTGGACTGGTCCCAGTGGATCGTGCGACCGAGGCGACAGCAGATTCCTGCAAGATGGCAAACGTTGAGCATCTTCATGTGAGAGTGCACGTCGGAGCGTGGCAAGATTCGGTGATCGATCGCGTGGAGGAAGTTCACCCAATGAGCGGCGCGGTCGTTGCCTACCATCGGACCGCCACCGTAGATCTTGGCAATGGCATCTTCGGGAAGCGGATTTGCTGCCAACTCTTCGACTGGCTTGCCAACGAGTTTGCCGCGGTTGACAAAAATCCGGCCTCGCTCGCCTTCAAAGAGAATTCCATTGTCGACGTCGTGCCGGATGTTCATGTCCACATCGCTGCCGGCGAAGGCAACGTGCAAGTCAAACTGCATCGCCGTGTTGTAGCGATCGGTTTGCACCGGCATGCCGTCTCGGAATTCCGTGTTGTGTTTGGCGGTTCCGCCCACGGATACCGGGTCATTGCTCTGGCCTGCCGCGGCGATCCCCAACATGGCGATGTCGACGTGGTGGGCACCCCAATCGGTCAGCTTTCCGCCGGAGTGTTCGTACCACCAGCGAAACTGGGTGTGGCCGTTCGTGTAACCTTTGTCGGCAGCTTTCTTCTGGTTTTGCAGGTACCGAAACGGCATCTCGGGTCCCGGCCCCAGCCATGCCTCCCAATCGAGGCCTTCGGGAACGTCCGCAACCGGGATCTCCGGACTCCATCCGCCTGAGTCGATGCCGACAACGATTCGTTTGAGTTTACCGAGTCGACCGTCGGCAATGATTGCCAGCGCCATGTTGAACTTGTCAAAGCTGCTGCGCTGCTGCGTACCGACTTGAACTACCCGGCCGGTTTCTTGCTGGATTTTGCGGACCAGCTTGCCTTCGTCGATGGTCAGCGTGAGCGGCTTTTCGCAGTAGGCATCTTTGCCTGCCAACATGGCTTCAATGAGAATTTTGGCGTGCCAATGATCGGGAGTCGAAATCTGCACGACGTCGATGTCATCGCGTTGCAGCACCTCACGGTAGTCACGATATGTCTCCGCCTTGCCACCGGTCAGTAGCTCGTTGCCATCTCGCAGATGGTTGGCATCGACATCACAGAGAGCAACCACGTCGACCAGTTCGGCCGGTACTGGACATGTGCGTGTGCCGTTTCCGCCCACGCCGATCAGCGCGTATTGAAGACGACGATTGGGCGATGGTGTTGCCGCTCGGGACGCGGTGAAATGATACGGAGTGACCGCCGCGGCTGTGATTGCCGCGGTGCTTCGCAAGAACGTTCGGCGGGGGATGTGAGTCGGAGTCATCTGGAGATTCCTTCAGGATCTTAGGAGGCGATCGCGTGATCAATCGCAGAGGAGCAGTTCACTTCTTTTTCTTCCCTTCACGGATTCCATCGACGACCAATGTCGCGGGCGGTTCGTTCACATCGCCTTTGGCAAAGGTGACCAAACGCTGGCACTCGTCACGCAGTTCCTGCAACTTCTCGCGATAGATCACTCGCTCAGCAAGGTTGACGCTTTCGCTCGGGTCTGACGCTAGATAGAACAGTTCTTCATAGACCGGCGTCTCCCCCTGGATCGAGCTGGTTAACCAAGCCGCGTAGCTGGCCACTTGGCTCGGTGTGACGTCGTAGAGTGTCTTGTCCGTGACGCTGGCGAACTGGCTGCGATCGTTCTTGAAATATCGAATGTATTTCCAGTCACTCGTCCGTACACTTTCAATGCGTGGATTGCCGAAATAGGTCGACCATAGATTTTCCGCGAAACTGCTGTCGCGAATTTTTTGTGCCGTGCCATCAATGATTCCTCGCAAACTCTTGCCCTGCATCGTTGCCGGTGCATCGACGCCCGCGAGATCGAGCAAGGTGGGGGCAATGTCCACTGACTCAACCAACGCCATCGTGCGGCGTCCCTGGTTCGCTATCCCGACCCGTGGGTCCATCACGATCATGGGAATGCGGAGACATGGTTCGTAATTGAGTGCCTTGCCGCCGAGGCCAAACTCGCCCGCCATGATGCCGTGATCGCTGCTGAAGACGATGACGGTGTTGTCTGCCAAGCCTTGTTCGGCGAGCGAGTCGCGGATCTGGCCGACCATACGGTCGATACCGGTGATCGTTTGAGCCTTGCGGACGAGCTGCTCGCCGAGCAACGCGGGCGTATCAACGTAGCTGTAGTTTGTTTGCCGATATTCAGCAAAGAGGAGATCGGCTGGCAACTTTGGATCGACGATTGCATCGTGCGCGACATACGTCTTGGGAATCGACAGTTGATCCAACTGAGCTCGGTAAGTTGTCCGGTAAAGCTCCGGGTCGTCCGGTCGCAACTTCATCGAACGCGTTCCCGCTCCATGCGGAAGATTCAATGCGATCGATAGGCAGAACGGCTTTCCATCAGGCCGTCGCTCCAGAAACGCTTCGGCACCTTCGATATAGTCGGTACTCGAATTCAGAAAGCTGGTGGCCCCCTCCCCAACGATCTCGATTTGCGTCTCAGCCATCGCATGCTTGAAAATCTTGTGACGCTGTTTGGGATAGAACGTTAGGTGCCCGTGCCCGGCGTACCAGAAGTCAAAGCTTTGGTCCATCAAGTTCGAGTCATAGCCCTCGTTGCCGATGGGCACATGGTTCTTGCCGACGTAGCCCGTGTAGTAACCAGCATCCCGTAGCAACACAGGGTAGCTATTGGCCCATGCCTCGGGCTTCATCGACGTGCCCGAGTTGAAATTGACACCGTGCTTGCGCTCGTATTGACCGAGGAAGTAGCACGCTCGGCTTGGCGTACAGATCGCACTGGTCACCGAAGCGTTGGCAAACAAAGTTCCCTCGGCGGCAAGTTGATCCAGGTTGGGCGTCTGAATGAACTCGTTACCGGTGCAACCCAGCGTGTCGTAACGCTGATCGTCGGTAAGAATGAAGATCAGATTAGGAGCAGATTGGCTGGATTCATTGGCATGAGCCAAACGGGGGCACGCCAAGCCAACGAAGCAGAGAGTCCATGCAAAAATTCGTGTCATCAATATCACTTTACAGAAGTTCTCCTACGAAAGGTTGCCAGGGTGAGTCGCAGGGAGGTGAAAGGGAATCGCAGGCCAAGGGCAAATTTGGATGCTTTTTTTGCAAAATAAACTTAAATCAAAGGAAATCCGGAAACTCCGGCGAATAATCATCCAAAATGAGACGGTGTGTGCGATTACCTAGCAACCACCCCCTTGCTTTGACCCGTTGCCCGCAACGCCACATAGGAACCGACATCAGTGTCCGTGACCCCCAATGACCCGAAACGCGATGTTGATAGTGAAGAGGTGTTCATGCGTCTCTTCCTGCAATCCGAGCGGCGGTTCTTAGGTTTCATCCTTTCTCTGGTACCGCATTTGGCAGATGCCGAGGACCTGTTGCAAGAGACGTGTTCGGTCATGTGGCGCAAGTTCGATCAGTTTGAATTGGGCACGGATTTTGTCGCTTGGGGAATCTCGATTGCCCGCTACCGAGTCTTGACCTACCGACGAACCAACGCATCGAAGCGGGTCTGTTTCAATGATGCGTTGATGCACGAGATCGCTGACGCCGCGGCCGACGTGTCGTCGCAAAGTGACACCCGACTCGCTGCGTTGCAATCCTGTTTGGCGGGGCTCCGGGAAAAGGACCGAGAGCTGATTCGGCTGCGTTACTTTGCCGAGAACTCGACGAAGCAGACTGCGCAGCAGTTGGGACGCAGTGCGGATTCGATCTACAAGTCACTCAACCGCGTCCACGATTCGTTGCTGTGGTGTATCCGCCGTTCTTTACAAGCCGAGAGTTGAATCGATGAAATTTTCAGAAGGCCACGAACGCTTGATGGAATTGATTGGGTTGGTGCGCGACGGCGAACTGGATGATGCTCAAGCGATCGAGTTGGAATCGATGCTCGAGAATGATCCTCAAGGGCGAGCGTACTACGTTGAGTCCATTGACATGATCGCCATGCTGCACCGTCAACAGGGACTTGTCCCCGAAGTGGCCGATGATGGTGACGTCCGCCCTGTGACGCTGGCCCGCACTTCCACGCGTAGCGGCCGGTGGTCGATGGTTGGTTGGTCGGTGGCAATCTGTGGAAGTTTGGCGATTGGCGTGCTAATGGGAAGGCTTCTGTTGCCGAGCCCCGACATTCAAACTTCAGGAGTGATTACGGCGAATCTGGTCAGTAGCCATGAAGCCCCCGAAGTTGCCACACTGAGTTCTTCGTCAGGTTGCCGCTGGGATCCTCGTGACGAATCGCGATACGAGGGTCAGCGTTTGGCGTCGGAGTCGTTGCGTCTTATCGCCGGCGTTGCGGTGGTGCACTTTGACTGTGATGTGGACCTGATTTTGGAGGGGCCTGCACAGCTGGACCTGGCCAGCTTCGATCACGCGATGCTGCGTTATGGCAAAGCCGTGTTCAGCGGCGACGGTGATCTGGATCAGTTCACGCTCGAGACCCCGTTCTCAAAAATCCAGGACGATGGGACCGAGTATGCCGTCAGTGTCGATCCTCAGAGCAATGTCGAGGAAGTCCATGTCTTCGATGGACACGTGACCTGCAATACCATCGACCGAAGTCCACTGGGTGATTCGAGCACTGCCCTTGAACTCGACGCTGGCCAGGCGAGGCGATTTGACGGGCAGCATGCCATCAAGACCATTCCAATGGACCCATCGCGTTTCATTCGTGAGCCGCGTCTCAAAGCGACCGCAGACGATGCGACATTGGCGGCCGAATCGTTCGCCTATGACCGCTCGGCATTGGTCGGTCAGCAGGGAGGCACCGGCTGGTTGGACTCCTGGGTCCAACCGACGCGTTTCGAGACACGGCAGAATGCAACGGTCAGGATCGGCGAATCGTTGTCCTGGCCCGTGGGGAGTGCCAGTCCAAGTGATGGGAGCCTAATCCTCGAAGGCGGCACGGGCCTGCACCGCACATTAGAAACCCCGATTCGCATGGACCGCAACGCAACCTACTACCTAAGTTTCCTCATCCGAAAACACGCCGCTGCCGACGCGGCGAAATCGAACGGTTGGGCGTATGTCACGCTGCGTGACCCAAAGACAGAAGCGGAGAAGATTGCGATTGGTCCGACGAGTGCACGCGGCAACCCGCGAGTTGTTCACAAGGGTCGCGCCGTCAACGCGACGAGTCCACTTCGTGATGACGTGGTCTACCTGTTTGTGTGCAAGATCCAGGCTCGTAAAAACAAGGAAGATCAAGTCCTCGTTCGCATCTATGGCGACCACGAATCGGTCGATTCTGTCGAACCCTCGGCCTGGAGTGTTACGACCCGGCCGATTCGCGACGACAGCGTGTTGAGTGAACTGAGGTTGTATTCGCAAAACAGCGTTCCCCTGCAGCTGGACAACTTCCGTATCGGAAAGACATGGTCCAGCGTCACGTCACAGTATCTCGAATGAACGATCGCGTGAGCCCAAAAATGAATCATCAACACACCTTTCGTTTCTGTAAAATGGATCTCCACTTTTTCAACTCCCGTCGCCACTGCTCCTTCGACCGACTCACTCGCATTGTTTGTGGGTTGATTCTTTTCGGATTCGTTTCGCCCTCGCTCGCAGCCGATCAACCGGCAGAGATCGAGGAGTTCTTGAGCATGAACTGCACTGGATGTCACGACGCCAGTTCAAAGGAAGGCGACTTGGACCTGGAGTCGCTCTCGCTCGAACTCGATGACCCAGACAATTTTCATCTTTGGCAGCGAGTTTTTGATCGCGTTCGCGAATCCGAGATGCCGCCGGATGAGACACTCGACGACGAAGAGCGAGCGCCATTCCTCTCGAGCGTCCATGACGTCTTGAAGGAGTCGGACGGTGCTCGAATTGCGAGCGCAGGGCGAGTGCTGGCGAGGCGGTTGACTCGAGCGCAGTACGAACGAAATGTATGCGATTTGCTAGCGATCGATATCCCTCTTCGGGATTACCTCCCCGAGGACTCGCTGACCAATGGTTTTGACACCGTCTCGAGCAGCCAGCAGATTTCCGACCACACGATGGCGGCCTACTTGCAAGCGGCCGATGTTGCTTTGGACGCGTCTTTCAATCGACTCCTGACTGACACGCCCCCATCGATCGTGCGGCTGGGTTGGAAGCAATTGCGCCGCAAGGAAAAACGCACGAATCGTGAACCGGAAGGTCGGCCCGAACACGAGGACATTGTTTCTTGGTCGACGAGGCAAAACTTCTATGGGCGGATGTCGGGAAGTACTGTCCTCACCTCCGGTCGCTACCGAATTCGAATGAAGGTGAAGGCCGTTCATCCGCCCGCCGATGGTCGCATCTGGTGCAGCGTTCAGTCCGGGTTCTGTAGCGCCAAGGCATCCACCATGTATTGGGTGGGGAGTTTCGAAGCGACTAGTGAAGAATCCGAGCACGAGTTTGTCGCCTGGATTCGCGAAGGGCACATGTTGCAAGTGCTCCCCAACGACAGCGGGCTCCGTAAGGTGCCCGTGCCAATGATCGACGATCCAGCGGGGAGCATTGAACCGATGGGGATTCCCGGCGTTGCCATCAAGTGGATTGAGATGGAACGCATCGACGCCGACCCCGCCGGCGTGAAGCAAGCCTTGATTGGAGACTTGCAATTGCGGCGAGTCGCGGCAGACGCCACGGCGACACAACCCAACTCGCCTCGGGGGGGCGAGCTCGTCTCAGAGAATCCTGAACAGGATTTGCGGAATTTAATTCAATCGTTTGCGCAGCGTGCGTTTCGACGTGTCGTCACGCAAGACGAGGTGAGTCCCTATATCGAGTTTGCACTTGAGCGATTGCGATCCGGCGCGACCACGCTCGATGGCTTGCGTGCTGGCTACCGAACGATCCTTTGTTCGCCACGGTTCCTGTACTTTGAAGAGTCACCCGGTAGGCTCGACGAGGAGGCGATCGCAAATCGACTAAGTCACTTCCTGTGGGGCGTCGGCCCCGATGAAGAACTGAGGCAGTTGGCGGTTGCGGGACAACTCAGCGATCCGGCCGTGCTCCGCCGCCAGACAAATCGGTTACTCGATGACCCGCGATCGGAGACGTTCGTCGAGGAGTTTGCAGACCAATGGTTGATGTTGTACGAGCTCAATAGCACGACGCCGGACGGCAGACTGTATCCAGAGTACGACGATGTGCTGCATCACACGCTGGTTGACGAAACGCATGCTTTTGTCAGAGAGCTCATCGACCGCAATCTGTCGGCTCGCAATATTGTGGATTCTGACTTCACGTTCCTCAATAGCCGGTTGGCGAGGCATTACGACATCGATTGGCCCGGCGGCGTGGGGCTGCAACGTGTACCGCTCGCCCCTGAGGACCATCGCGGTGGCGTTATCACGCATGCCAGTGTGTTGAAGGTCACCGCCAATGGCACCACGACGTCACCGATCATTCGCGGTGTGTGGATGCTCGAGAGAATCATGGGGCAGCATATTCCGCCGCCGCCAGCCAATGTGGGAGCGATCGAACCTGACATCCGAGGCGCAACCTCAATCCGAGATCAACTGGACAAACACAAGAGTCTCGACAGCTGCGCGGGCTGCCACGTCAAGATTGATCCACCCGGTTTCGCTTTGGAAAGCTACGATGTCATTGGCGGATGGAGGGAGTTCTACCGCTCTGCCTCAGCGGGCCCAGGTAAAAAACGGGGCGCTGGTTTGCCGGTTGATCCGAGTCATGAATTTGCCAGTGGCGAGGCGTTCAATAACATCGATGGATTGAAGAAGATTCTTAGTGCAAGCCCCGAGCAACTGGCCAAAAGTTTGGCGGCGCATTTGGCGACCTACGCAACCGGCGCAGCGCCCACGTTTGCGGATCGTGAGCAAATCGACGCCATCGTTCACGCAGCCGAATCATCCGATTATGGGGTGCGTTCGATCCTACATGGGTTGGTTCAAAGCCCCCTGTTTCAAAATAAATAGCCATCCAGGCATTTCGATGAAATTCAAACGTTCCGTAAACAACCACTCGTTGGCTCGCCGTACCCTGCTGCGAGGAAGTGCTGGGGTTTCCATGTCACTTCCTTGGCTGAGTTCGATGGTGCCGGCATTCGGCCGTGAACCCAAGTCGGCCACTTCGTCACCACGTCGATTCGTCGGCATCAGCAATGCCTTAGGCTTCCATGCTCCATTTCTGTTTCCGGAGAAATCAGGCCGCGACTACGAGACCACGCGGTACCTGAAACCCATCGAGGATCTGCGGGCTCAGTTCACTGTGATCTCGGGCGTCTCGCACCCTGGTGTCGGCGGCGGACACAAAGCCGAGCCGTGTATCTTGTCGGCGGCCCCTTACAGCGGGTCAAACTTTCGCAACACGATTTCGTTGGACCAGGCGATGGCTCGCGAGCTCGGCGGTGCGACTCGCCATCCGTCACTCGTGCTCAGTGCCGATGGGACAACCAGCACGTCTTACACGGCAAATGGATCCATGATCCCGCCGGAGAATTCACCGCAGCGTCTATTCGCTCAGTTGTTCACCGACGACAGTCCCGCGTCTCGCATGGCGCAAAAACAGAGAATTCGCGAAGGGCGTAGCATCATGGACCTCGTCGGTGACGAAGCTAAAGCGATGCAACGTCGACTCGGTCCCAGCGATCGAGACAAGTTGGATGCGTATTTCACCAGTGTTCGCGATCTCGAGCAGCGTCTGCTCGTCAACCAGAGTTGGGCGGAGCGGCCGAAACCCAAGATCGATGCCCAAGCACCGGAACTCGTCCGCGACACCTCTGACACGATCGCCATGCAAACGGCGATGCACGATGTCATCTTCCTGGCGCTGCAAACCGATAGCACTCGCTTCATCACCATGCACACCGGTGGCGGCGGTCAGCGGATACCGCTCGATGGCGTCGAACAGGGGTATCACCAACTCAGCCATCATGGGCGTGATGAAGAAAAAATTTCGCAGTTGGCGATCATCGAGGAAGCTCAAACAAGATCATGGGGGGACCTGGTCCGGCGTCTTCATGAGACCGACGAAGCCGACGGCACGCTCCTTGATCATACGATGGTACTGCTAACCTCGAATCTCGGAAACGCGTCCGCCCACGATACCAAGAACATGCCCGTTGTCATTGCTGGTGGTGGTTTTCAGCACGGGCAGCACTTGGCCTTCGACCGCAGTAACAATTATCCGCTGCCCAACCTATACACCTCGATGCTGCAACGTCTCGACCTCGAAGTCGAAACATTCGCCAGCGCCACGGGGACGATGCGGGGGCTGGAGATGTCGTCGTGACATGGCACCTCCCTGTACGGTGAACCCACGCGTGTTGGCGTGAGAGAGTCATGTTTTGACGAGTTGCGGCCACCAATCCCGCAAATGACGCTCCTTTTCAGCCTTCGCGCCGAGGGGGTAACTTTAGTAGAAGTGGAAAAGAATCGGAGAATATTCGGTTTTTCTCCTCGCTATCAAACTCTTCGCGGGAATTGTCTGCCTTGCCGTCGATCGCTTCCCATGCCGAACAGGACTCACGACGCGCCGCGTCGCTGAGGCGGATTGCGATCGTGCTGGGGGATTTGCCCGACACGACGGCAGCCAAGCTGCTCGCGGAAATGCCGCTGGAGACTCGGCAGCGGGTCCGGCATGAGATCGCGGCGCTTGTCGACGTCGATCCGATGGAACATCGCCGGGCTCTTGAATCATTTTCGGTTTCCCTGCGCCAGAGTGCTGCGGAGCAGTTGGAAGTGGGTTCCTCGTGCCTCGATTTTCTCAGTGAGCTCAGTGACGATGGCTTGCTCGGTCTCCTCCATGATGAACACCCCCAGACAAAAGCCGTGGTGCTCGCTGAAATCCCTCCCGCGCGAGCGGCCGCCCTCTTGCCGCGACTCGGTGCTGATCAACGCCAAGACTTGCTTGCTCGGATCGGCCGTCTGCCGGACGTGTCTGAAGAGATGCTCAGTGAACTCGCCCGCAGTTTCCGCAGTCGTGTGGATCGCTTGGCGGCGGAGCACCCACATCACTCGTCTCGCAATTTGGGCGGACGCGCCGATGATTTCTACGATGCGATGGCTCCATCGAACCCGATGGCAGCATCGGCCGCCGCAGTGTCGCCACGACTGCAGGCCATTCTCGCTGAAATGCCGGCGGCAACCAGTCCGTCCGTGCCGTCGGATGCAGGTCGGTATGAGTCAACTGGCGAGCGACTGCGCCGTGCCCCACGTGAGCACGCCGAGACAAAGGCATCCCGCGAAGACACGGTCTCGACCGAACAAACGCATCGAGAACTCATGCACTTGCCGCCTGCGAAGCTATGTGAATCACTCGGACGCGTTGACACGCGAACGGCGATCTTGGCCCTCTGCGGGTTGCCGAGCAATGTCGCTGACGCGGCCATCGCATGCCTGCCACGCTCGCAAGCGAATCAGGTCCGCCAGCACTTGATGTCCGTGGGCCGCATGGAGATTCGTGAAATTGATCAGGCCAAAGCAGCCGTGGCCGCGGCGGCACGCCTTGCAGGACAGGCCCCGTACGAATCCGGTGCTGCGAACGCCGACGTGTCTGGGCGTACTGCGACCGCGTCGAGTCACGATCACGTCGCCGTGGCAATGTGATCAAACACCCACCTCGTTACCTTTTTAAATAACACTCCATGGCTGGAATCGTCAAATCATCGAAGCCGCATGCGCCGAGGATCATTAAAACGGTTTCAGGCGGTGGCGAAGCCAACCAAACTGCTGGCCGTGCGCGGGTGACGGAGTTCAATCTTTCGGATTTGGCGGAACAGGGACGCGAGCAGTTGCGGCGCTGCCAACTCCAAGTCGAAGCGATGCTGGAGGAGGCGCGCCAGCAAGCCGAACAGATAAAAGACAGTGCCCATGCGGCTGGATACGCGGCCGGTCACGAAGCTGCTCAGGGCGAGATTGAGGCACGCGTTGATAGCCAAGCGGAGCTGAAAGCAAAGGCACATGTTGAATCGTTGCACGCAGCCGTCGTGCAAATGACGCAGCAGTATGACGAGTGGATGCAGCAATATGCTGATACCTTGACGAGCACCGCGATCGCCGCAGCCGAACAGCTCACCCGTGCGAAGCTCACATGGCCCCAACTCGGCGTTCCTGCGGAGGCGGAAATGGAGCATTTAATCGCGAGATGGGCGCGGGAAGCCTTGCACAGCACACGCTCGGCGAATCGCCTCACACTCGCTGTCCATCCCGATACACTCGCGCAGCTCGGTCCAGCCCTTCACGCTCTGTTAGCCCATTCCGATCTGCCTGAAGACTCGGAGGTCATCGCCGATGCGACGCTCGCAGTTGGCGACGTGGTGATCCGGCAAGATGGAGGCGAAATTCACGCAGGCCTCGATGCTCAACTCCGACGATTACGTGAGCAATTGCGATGATGAACGTTCCCACGCTGTCGCCACCACGGCTTCCCGATGTGGGTGCCACCTCGGCATCACTGAGGAACATGGTCGCGTTCCAGATCCATGGCCGCGTCGCTTCGGTGACCGGTGATGCGGTCACGGTGCAGGGAATGGTTGCACCTCTCGGTGCGATCTGCGAACTTCAGCCCGCGGACGCTCCCCCCTCGCTGGCCCGTGTGATTGGATTCGACCATACCCGACCGATCCTCGCGCCGATGGAAACGTTCACGCGTCTGACGGCGGGTGATCGCGTGCAACTGCTCTCACACGCCATGCCACTCCGCGTTGGACCGGCACTCTGTGGACGCGTCATCGATGCGTTTGGCCGCCCGATCGACGGGCGCCCGCTCGCGGCCGATTTGATGCGCGTCGATGTCGGTCAGACCGCCCCCGATTCTCTCAATCGACCGCCGATTGACGAACCCTTGCAGACCGGTGTGCGGGCAATCGATGCCATGCTGACCTGCGGTGTCGGTCAGCGACTCGGGATCTTTTCGGGTTCTGGTGTCGGCAAAAGCACACTGCTTGGGATGCTCACGCGTGGTACCAACGCTGACCGCATCGTCATTGCGATGGTGGGTGAGCGGGGCCGTGAGGTGGGCGAGTTTATCCAGCGAACACTCGGTCTCGAGGGGATGAAAAAGAGCGTCGTGGTGGTTGCCACCAGTGACAAGCCGGCCGCGCAGCGACTCTCCGCGGCGTGGACCGCCACCAGCATTGCCGAACAGTTTCGTGACGAGGGCCACAACGTGTTGTTGCTGGTCGACAGTGTCACGCGATTTGCCATGGCACAGCGAGAACTCGGTCTGGCAGCGGGTGAACCGCCGACCACACGCGGCTACCCGCCGAGCGTTTTTAATCTATTGCCCCAACTGGTGGAGCGGGCCGGTCGCACCGACAAAGGTTCTATCACAGCGTTCTATACCGTCCTCGTCGAAGGCGACGATCAAAATGAACCCATTGCCGACGCGATTCGTGGTTTGCTCGATGGACATATCGTGCTCAATCGGAGGCTCGCACAACGCGGCCACTTCCCGCCGATCGATATCCCGCAGAGCGTGAGCCGGTTACAGAACCACTTGGTCAGTCCCGAAGTCAATGCAGCGGTATTGAAAATTCGCGAGCACATGGTGCAGTACGAGAATAGCGAGGACCTCATCTCGATCGGAGCCTACCGCGCCGGTACCGATCCTCGGATCGACGCCGCGATCGACCTGCGAGACCCCATTGGCGAATTGCTGCGTCAATCCAGTGACGAGCAGACACCGCTGAGTGAAGCTCAGCAAGCGATCGTGAGACTGGCCACGCAAAACGCCTAAATTGATTCCGCCGCGATTCCGCCCCGGAAGTCGCGGAGTGACGGCAGGAAAACGGCAAAGCATTTTTTCAACGTAGGACGGGACCATTGTCCCGTCTGAGAGGTATCCGTATTAACGGTCGATGAGGTGCTCTGACGGGACAATGGTCCCATCCTACGGCCAACAACCTTTTCCATCCAACTGATTTTCCATGCCACCCTTCCACTTCCACTTTCGCTTTGATTCGCTACTGGCACTCCACCGTCGGCAACGAGACCAGGCGAGTTGCGAACTCGGTGAAACCCATGGGGCGATCGGCCGTGTTAACCAACAGATCGCCGGCCTACAACAGCTGCGAGATCAGGCACGCGTCGCCGCAGCGAGTCGGTTCGGCACGGAGGCCGCGACTCAAATTTCTGTCTCGCGACTCCGTCACGAAGCACGCTACGACCGGCAGCTCGCCGATGATCAAAACTCACTACGATCAACCCGTGCCGAGCTCGAGGTCGAGCTCGAACAACGACGCGACCGACTCGTTGAAGCCGAAGGCGAGGTCAAGCGACTCGAGCGACTTCGCGAGAAACAAGCGGCCGCACACCATCAACTGGCATTGCAACGCGAGCAAGCCACCGCTGATGAACTGACCATTTCGCGGATGATTCATGCACGGCGGTGATATACTAAGGGAAAACTCAAACGTGGATGCAAAACACCGTGAGTCCTAAATCGCCGGTCCGGAGTCGACGTTGGCTGTTGCTACTCGGTGTGCTCATTCTGGCATTGGTCCCAGCATACATCGAGTACTTTCTGCGCCGGCCCGTAGGCGAAGGGCCTGCCGGACCCGTCGTACCCGCGGCGGCGTTCGAACGCCCCTGGAGCGATCGCCAAGTTGTGCTGCTCGGCCTGGGCGATAGTGTCACGCGAGGCTTGGGAGCAAAGACTCAAAGCCACACGTATTTCGCGAGATTGCAAAACAATCCCGATGACGAATTCGCCGACATGCGTGGCAAGTGTTTGTCAGTGGTGCTGCCCAGCCTCTCAGCAGAGAATTTTGCAGTCTCTGGTTCGACTTCGATCGATCATCTGCAAACGCTACAAACCCAGGTTCCCTCTTATCCAGACGACGTGTTTGGTCTCGTCGTGATGACGACCGGCGGTAACGACTTAATCCATTCCTACGGCCGTCGCCCACCTACCGAGGGTGCTATGTATGGCGCGACGATCGAGCAAGCCGAACCGTGGATCGAGAACTTCCGCGATCGCCTGGAAACGATATTCGACGAGCTGCAGTCAAGGTTTCCTGGCGGGTGTGTGATCTACATTGGCGACATCTACGACCCCACCGATGGCGTGGGGGATGCACCGAGCATCTTTCTACCGGACTGGCCCGATGGTCTCGCGATCCATGCGGAATACAACGCTGTGATTCGCGAAGTCGCCGCGCATCGTGATCACGTGCATGTTGTCGATCTTTACGAAACGTTTTTGGGTCACGGTTCGCACTGCCGCCAATTTTGGCGCAGTCACTACGATGCTGCCGATCCGCACTATTGGTTCTACGATAATATCGAAGACCCCAATGATCGTGGCTACGACGCCATCCGCCGCGTGTTCCTCAAACGGATCGTTGAGACATGGGGGCTGAAGGACGCGCCTCAGTCAGACACCTCCGGGCGATCACCGACTTCGCCGACGCTCACACTGAAATCCATCGAGCAGGAGTGATGAGGCGATTTGATCGTGGGGATTCCTTGCCGCGTCAACATGAAGGTTCTTCACGGAATTTAGCGGCACGGGATCAATAACTGGCGTAGTGGATCTTGTTAAAGATCCATCCAGAACAGGATCTTTAACAAGATCCACTACGGTAAACCCGTCACTTATTGTTCCTGGTGTCCTTAGTTCCAGTTTTGCACTTTCCGCATGCTATCCGGCGAGCGTCGCCAGGAACGTGAGCAGACGTCTGGAATTATCGTCGGGTGTCGCAGCGAGCGACACCCCCGATAATTTCTCTTCCCAGGATTTGCGGCGTAGCGTCGTGAGCATGTCCGCGAAGCTCGGTTCAGACTTCCAGTGGTACCAAGGTCGATTCGGAAACTGGAGTTCCTCGTGGCCTTCGGTCGCGAACCACAGGATCGACAGGCTGTACAGGAACATCGCCATCGGAGCGGTTCGTTCGACCGCTTTGGGAGTGCGGTTCGCCGGATCTTCTAGTCCGAGATGTTGCTTGCAATCGAAGTGCGTCACTTCAATCGACCAACGTTGCGAGAAGATCGAAAGAATTTCCTGGGGCTTCATCGACACGTCGGTGCAGTAAAAGATTCGTGTCGGCCGCTGACCCACGGTGTCTTGCGAGAGCACCAGGCGAAGCAGTCGGTCGTTGCCGGCTTTGTAGTACAGTCCCGTGCGAGTTTTCACCCGCAGCGATCCGTGCAGCCCGTATTGATCGTAGTGGAGCGTTTGCCAACGTGAACTGTCCTGCTCCCAAGCAGCGGCATCTTTCAACCGCTCACCTTTCTTACGGCGAGGCCCACGACGGACGGTTGTTTCTTGAGGGGCCGGTGAGTAGAGCGCCGCCTTGGCATGAACTGGGCCAATCAACTCAAAGTTCTCAGGCAACTTCGACAGCACGCTCTTGCCGCTGTAAAGACTGTCGACGACGAGAATGAACTGGCGATCTGGGAACCATGCAGCAACCATGGCCACCATCTCAGCCATCAGTTCAGGCCGTGTTTTATGGGCTTTTGGATCGGGTTTGTTTTTCTTCTTGGCGTTCTCAGCTGCCTTCTTCTTAGCTGCTGCGGCTTGCTTGGCCTGCTTGGATGCGGCACGCACCTGCGCGGCGGTGGGATTCTTCTTGCGTTTGCCTTTCCCTTTGGCGAGCCCCTGGCGATTGCGATAGAGCCTCATGCAAATCGGCAGAGAAAAGACTTTCGTCGGTGCCCACCATGGATGAGCAATCACGATGCACAGGTCCACCCAATCGTGCCCCCAGTGACAAATTTTCTTGGACTTCGACGAACTCAACGCATCGTGGTGCATTCCAGCACCAAAGATCCCCAGGCCGCGTTTACGACAGAGGGTGTCATCCCCCGAAAGCACGATCGTGGCATCGGCACCGATCAAGTTGTTCAGGATCAACTGGGCCAACAGTTTCCAGAGATGATCGATGTCCCAAGCCGCTTGCGAGAAGAAGCGGTGGTAATCAGAGAAATGCCCGTTGCCAACGGAGTCGCTGGAAATAATCAGATCGGTGACATAGCGATGTCGGGCTGACAGAATCCAGCCGGTCATCAACAGGCGAAACGTTTGGAAGCTGGGAGCGGTGAAAGCTGGGGAGAACGTGCGTAGCAGAGTCTCGAACGAACTGGTAAGTTCCATGGTGGGCGGCTTCCGTGCCAAAGGATTTGAAAGTTTGAAGGTTCAAATCTCATTGGAACGGGCCGCCTTTTTCGTGCCAATATCAGTTAGCAAAAAGTGCAAAACTGGAACTTAGCGGCACGCTACCGATTGCCCAGACCTATCCCATGTGGAGGATTTTTAAGGCATGTGCTCCTGCGTCCAATGATTTTGCTATTCATCCTAGAATCGCTTGCCGTTCACGTGCCGGAAATGACGGACTCAAGCTCAGCGGGGACGCTGGCTTGGGAAGGGATCATGCGGTCGATAGCGAGCCAGTGGTGCGGTCAACGCTCGGTGAGCTCGTGCTTGCCGAGGGTTCTTTTTTGCTCACTGGACGTAGGAGCCCATGCCGGGTACGCGGTGTGACGAGCACCCAATCGCGTGAATTGAGTGTGGTCTGAATGAAATCAAGGATTCAGGCGAGCCGCTTGTTCGCCGCTAGCCCTTCTTGACTCGCAATCGCTTGATGTCGCTTTGGACGCTGGCGTATTGTTCGCGGAGACCGGTGAGTGATTCACGTTCCTTCGCGACAATGGCCTCGGGTGCTCTGCTGACGAAGCTCTCGTTATTGAGTTTGTTCTCTTTCCCCGAGATTTGGCCCGTGATCTGGCTGAGCAGCTTTTCCAACCGTCCGAGTTCCGCATCGACATCGATGAACTTTTCCAAGTCCACATGCACATCGACGTCGACTTCGGGCAGGCCCAGGTGGGCGTCGGTTTCAAAGGGTTGGACGTCGCTACCGATCGCGACAATATCAGCGGATGCCAAGCCCGCAAAATATGCTTTCATCGGTTCGAGTAACTCACGCGATGACTCGTCGCAGCGAATCGCCACGGGCACCGTTTCGCTCGGCTTAATGTTTTGCGAGGCACGGATTTGACGAATGGCACCGATGATCTTTTGGAATTCGCTGAACTGCCGTTCAATTTGCACGTCGTGATGATCCGCATGAGCCGTTGGCCATTCGCTCGTCATCACGAACTGGCCGACCTCGATCGGTTCGGGAACGCCGCGGCGTGGCGCGACGGCGCCGAGGTAACCCCATACCGATTCGGTAACGAAGGGCATGATCGGATGCAGTAGGCGTAGGAGCTGATCGAGTCCATGGGCGATTACGTTCTGCGTCACAGCCTTTTGTTCTGGATCACTCAGTCGTGGTTTGGCGATCTCGACGTAAAAGCTGCAGAATTCATCCCATGCAAAATCGTACAGGATGCGAGCGACCTCGCTGTATTGATATCGGTCGATCCCTTCGCTGACTTGTTGCGTCACGCTGGCCAGTCGACTGAGCAGCCAGCGGTCTTCGATCGGTAGCGATGGGATATCGATACTCTGCGGTTCGAAGCCTTCGAGGTTCATCAGTGTGAAGCGGGAGGCATTCCAGAGTTTGTTGACAAAGTTTCGTGCCGTTTCGAATCGCTCACTGACAACCGCGCCCTTCGGCAATGCTTTATCTTCTTCGGTCTCGGCCCACTGGGTGGAGAACGGTTTGCCACAGGCGGGGCAATCGATTCGGGGCAGCATCTGCGTCTTGCGAGTTTGGTCAATCAGTTTTTCACAAGACGGGCATTCGTACTGCACCGGCATCCGTACGTCTTGGGTGTCACCGGCGATCCGCGCCAGACCGAACCGCAATGCGTCCGGGCCGAATTTGTCCGTCACATCATTGGGATCGATACCATTGCCTGCTGTTTTGGACATGGTCTTGCCAAAACTATCCAGGATTTTGGGGTGGATGAAGACTTCGCTAAACGGAACTTCGCCGACGTTATTGAGCCCCATCAGCACCATCCTCGCCACCCATAGTGTGATGATGTCACGCGAGGTGATCAGGGTGGATGTGGGATAGAACTTGGCCAGTTCCGCGGTCTTTGCGGGCCAACCCAATGTGCTGTGCGGCCACAGCGCCGACGAGAACCAGGTATCGAGCACGTCCGGATCTTGCACGAATCCCAGCGCCTGCACGTCCGCTTCGACGGTCACGTCTTCGTCGCGCACGCACACAAACACTGCCACGGTCTCTTCGCTATCGGCGTCGATACGGTGGCTGATTTGATCGGGATGTTGCAGCGCAAGGTTCTCGAGTTGATCGCTGAGTTCGTTGGCTTCGGACTGTGACAATCCACCGGTCCACCAGATCGGAATTCGGTGTCCCCACCAAAGTTGGCGGCTGACAGGCCAGTCCCTTTTTTCGCTGAGCCAGTCGAGGTAGCCGCGGCGATAGCGTTCGGGGAAAATTTGCACGCGTTGATCCGTTACCGCATCCATCGCCGATTGAGCGAGTTCATTCATGGCGACGAACCACTGGTCGGCCAGGTACGGCTCGATCGGCGTTTTGCTGCGATCACTGATCGGCAACTCAATCTCACGATCTTCGATTTCGCCGAGCAGGCCGAGTGCGTCGAGATCGGCGACAACGGCCTTCCGCGCCGCCGGGATGGTCAGCCCCTGATACTTCCCACCCTCGGCATTGATCGTGCCATCGGGATTGAGCACGTTGATCATGGGCAGATCGCAACGCAGGCCGACTTCGTAGTCATTTGGATCGTGTGCGGGCGTGATTTTCACGCAGCCGGTGCCCAGTTCGGGCTTGGCCCACTGGTCAGCGACGATGGGGATCTCGCGGTCGAGTAGCGGCAATCGCAGCATCCGCCCCGCAGCCGCCATGTCACGCAGCAGGATGAGTTGCGGCAGCATCTTGGTGCGGCGTTTCTCCAGGGCAACGATTTGTTTCTCAATGGCAGGTTTTTCCTTGTCACTCGCCTCGGCTAGTTTTTCCTGCATCGCCGCAGCGACTTGGTCAAATGCTGCGACGGGATCTGGATGGACGGCTACTGCGGTGTCGCCGAGCATCGTCTCAGGGCGCGTCGTTGCGATCTCAAGCGACTCGGGCTCGCCAGGCTGCGGATCGATCACCGGATATCGCAGATGATAGAAGTGGCCCTTTTTGGTTTCATTGTAGACCTCATCATCGGACACAGCGGTCTGCAAAAAGGTGTCCCAGTTCACCAGTCGTTTGCCGCGATAGATCCGCTGTTTCTCGAACAAATCGAAGAACGTTGCCCGCACCGCGGCGGCGCAGACGGGGTCGAGTGTGAAACGCAAACGCTGCCAATCGCAGCTGCATCCCATCCGCTTGAGCTGGTCGAGAATGCGAGTTTCGTACTGGTCTTTCCACTGCCAGATCCGCTCAACCAACGCCTCGCGGCCGAGATCGTGGCGTGTTTGGTTGTCGTTTTCCTTCAGTCGTCGCTCCACCACCGCTTGGGTCGCGATTCCAGCGTGATCGGTGCCGGGCATCCATAGCGTCTCATAGCCCTGCATGCGTTTGCGGCGCACGAGGATGTCTTGCAGAGTGTTATTGAGGCCGTGGCCCAAGTGCAGTGCACCGGTCACGTTGGGCGGTGGAATCACGATGGAAAACGGCGGCTTGTCGCTGCTCGCGTCGGCGTGCGAACACCCTGCGGACTCCCACTGTTGCAAGATTCCAGCGGCGGCATCAGCGTGATCAAATCGAATTGGAATCATAAGTCTGAGGGTTCAGAAAAAGAGGGTTCAGGGAAAAGAAGGGTTCAGCAGAGAGGGGTCAGGGGTCAGGGGTCAGTCGAATCAGTTTTTCCTGAACCCTTTTCCCTCTGAACCCTTCTTTTATTCTTGATGTAATTTGTATTCGACGCTGTCGACGAGGGCCTGCCAACTGGCTTCGATGATGTTATCGCTCACGCCGATCGTGCCCCACGTCTCTTTGCCGTCGGTACTTTCAATGTTCACACGGATCGAGGCCGCGGTACCCGACGCGGAGTCAACCACGCGGACTTTGTAATCGATCAGACTGATCTCGCTGAGCTGCGGATAGGCGCCCGTGAGCGCCTTCCGCAGTCCTGCGTCGAGTGCATTGACGGGCCCGTATCCTTCGGCGGCGTCGAACCAGAGCGTGTCGCCGACCTTCAGTTTGATGACCGCTTCGGCAAACGCCACGTGATGTTCCACATCGCGATCGCCGGCAATGATGCGGTATTTGATTGTTTCAAAATGGGGCTGGAACTTGCCGCTGACCCGTTTGATCAGCAGGTCAAACGACGCCGTCGCGGACTCAAATTGATAGCCTTGATTCTCCAGTCGCACGACTTCGGCCAGAATCTTGTTCATCAATTCTTTGTCGTCGCCCAGATTGTGTTTGCCCGCGACGGCTTCGATGTTGCTGCGTCCGGACAGTTCACTGACGAGGATCCGTCGTTCATTGCCGACGAGTTCAGGATCGATGTGTTCGTAGGTCTTGGCCGCCTTGTTGATCGCGTGGACGTGCATGCCACCTTTATGGGCAAAGGCACTCTGGCCCACGAACGGTTGGCCACCACGCCATTGCAGGTTGGCTGTCTCGTAGACAAACCGGCTCAATTCGGTCAGTGAGGTCAGCGGCCGACCACCGAGGACTTCGTAGTTTGGCTTCTTCAATCCCAGGTTGGCGATGATGGCGATCAGGTCAGCGTTTCCACAGCGTTCGCCGATGCCGTTGATGGTGCCCTGCACCTGCAACGCGCCCGCGTCGACGGCGGCAAGCGAGTTCGCGACGGCAAGTTCACAGTCATTGTGGCAGTGAATCCCGAACTGGACGTCGCAGTCAGCGAGGGCGTCGCGAGCGACTTTTGCGATCGCAGTGATCTCTTCGGGCAGGGTGCCCCCGTTGGTATCGCACAGTATCAACCAGATCGCGCCTGCCGAGGCGGCCGCGCGGAGTGTCTCGATCGCGTACTGCGGATTGGCTTTGTAGCCGTCAAAGAAATGCTCGGCGTCGTAGAGGACGTCGCGGTGCGCGGCCAAGTATTCGACACTCTCGCCGATCATCGCCAGGTTCTCATCGAGTGTCGCACCGAGTACTTCGGTGGCATGATAGTCCCACGTTTTACCGACCATCGTGCAGCAGGGCGTTTCGGCAGCGACGAGCGCTCGCATGCCTGGGTCGTCGGCGGCTTTCATCCGACGTCGCCGGGTCATCCCAAACGCACACAGCTGCGTGTTGCCGAGATCGAGATGTCTCGCTTGCTCAAAGAACGCCACGTCCTTCTCATTGGAGAGCGGGTAGCCTCCTTCGATGAAATCGATGTCGATCTCGGCGAGTCGCTGGGCAATGTTCAGTTTGTCCTGCAGAGAAAAACTCACACCCTCGCCCTGCGATCCGTCGCGCAGCGTCGTGTCATAGATGGCAATCGGAGTGCGAGTCGACGCCGAGAGTTGGGATGACGACACGTTTTGGGCAGGGGAAGAAGTCATTTCGCGGGATCGTCGGTCGGTGGAGTGGGAGTCGGCACGCTCAGAATGGCGGGCGTCTGGTACGGATTTTCGCTGGCGCCGTGGGCCGGGGTGACTGCGTCAGCGACCGGCGGATTGACAGCTAAGGGGTTGTTGAGCCGCGTGGCGGATTGACGACGCGCCTGTTCAACACGCTCTTCTTCGGCCTTCCGACGCCGACGCCAAAGCTCAGCAATGACCACAAATACACTGCAAACCACCGCCATGGATGCGACGATTTTAAACGACAGCAGATCAATGTCGCCGCCCGTCAACCAGGAAATCGCAAGCACAATCGTCCGAACTGTCGCGATCACCATCCCCACCAGGGTCAAGATCAACGCCGCCAGCACCGAGTCTCCCCGGCGGTGGGGGTTCAGTGCCACCACGCCACAGACGAGCAGGGGAATGCCGAACATCATCGGAACAAACTGGGTGTAACTCTTTTGGGTGGTCGTGCTTAGGGCGGCGATGGTCAATCCAAAGAGCACCAGCCCGAAAACGATTCCGATTCTCGCCATCACGTTGAACTGGGGTACTCAGAACGATTGCTATGTGCGGGGCATCGTGCGAGTAGTGGCCGACAATGCACCAGCGTGGAATCGCATGTTGTAACCGCTCAACAGTGTTTTCTGTAGGGCAGAGCCGATTTCCTGGAGGGCAAAGTCGATTTCTGGGGGACTTTACCGGTTTTTCGGTCGCGGATTGCGATCACGGAGATCGCAAGGCCGCTATTGGGCCACACAATTGGCACTGTTTCGCTAGTCGGCCCAGGTTCCCCAGGTAAACCTATGTGTGGGACCTGGTAAACCTTGCGGGGCGGATCATGCGTGATCAAGCGATCCGAAGCGAATGTCCGATGCTAAGCCTTGTGCCGGTCACTCCGGCTGGCACATGGCTACGGGTTGTTTCGGTCGGCTCGGTTCGGATGCGGGGATTGCATGAATTTCTATCGACACAATACCCATTCCTGCCTGGCCAGTTCGGTCGTGGGCACCGCTCCAGCGTGTTCGCGGTTGCGATGCGTGCGTGCGATTGTCTTCTGCGGTGTTGCAGTGATTGGCGCGGCCACCGGAGTGGTGAGTGCCCGATCGGTCGCAGCAGCGGATCTGCAAACCGTTTCGTCGGCAAGCAGTCGTCATTCCAATCGAGAGACGCCCACGGTGACCGCGATTCGCCGGGCATCTCCGTCTGTCGTGAACCTGCACGGTCAGAAAACCGTTCATCAAACGGTTTCCTCGATCGGCGGAGCATCTCCCGATGTCACCCGCCAGGTCAACGGAATGGGAACGGGTGTCGTGATCGACGCCCGCGGGTACGTGGTGACGAACTTTCACGTCGTCGAAGACGTCTTCGAGATCAACGTGACTCTTCAGGACGGTTCGACGACCAAGGCGGACCTGATCGTCTCGGATCCCGCGAACGACTTGGCGGTTGTGAAGCTGCGTGGTTCGGGACCGTTCCCAACGATCCCGCGTGGACATAGCAACGATTTGATGGTCGGCGAACCGGTGATCGCGATCGGAAACGCATTCGGATACGTGCACACCAGCACCGTTGGTATCATCAGTGCGTTACACCGTGATATCCCGGTCAATGAAACCCAGAGCTATCGCGACCTGATTCAAACCAGTGCGGGGATCAATCCTGGCAACTCAGGTGGTCCCCTGTTGAACATCGATGGCGAGATCATTGGTCTGAATGTTGCCGTCCGAGTGGGCGCTCAGCAGATTGCCTTTGCCATTCCGATCGACCAAGTGCTCGACACGGTCACGGAGATGATCAGCCGTCACAACGAGCGGCGCTTTGTCATCGGTTTGCATGGCACGATCGAACAGGACGGAGGAATGCGGATTGTGGACTTGAGCAAAGGCGGATCAGCCCAACGGGGTGGTCTCCAGCCTGGTGACCGCATTGTCAAGATCGATGAGGACACCATCAATACCGATCTGCAATATGCCATGGCAGTGCTCGACGCCTCTCCGGGCCAGAAACTCCGCATGGAATTTCAACGTGGCGATGAGACCTACGAAACCTTCGTTGCCACATTGCCAGCGACCTCGGCATCCGGCGATCCGGTCATGGACTTGGCATGGCAGGTGATCGGTGTCACCGTTCGTCCAGCGGGCGACGCATTCACGCGGCGAATGAATGCCCAGTTGCAAACCAGTTACCGCGGCGGGCTGATGATTACGGATGTCCGCACCGGTTCGGCTGCAGATCAACAAGGTCTTCGCAGTGGCGACGTGCTGTTGGGGATTCATTCGTGGCAGACGTCCAGCTTGGGAGACCTCGCAGAGATCCTGCAGCAACCCGAAATCCGCCAAGGCCCCAACGCGAAGTTCTACATCGTTCGTCGAGACCAAACGCTCTATGGGCACATGCAATTGGCGGCTCAGTCGTCAGTGACGCGCCGCTAGCCATTGACCGGCACGGCTTCACTCATCGGTGGTGGACTCCTCCTGGGACGGATGCCCTGACTCCTACGCACGCCCGCCCGTGCACCGTGAGTCAGAGCATCCGTCGACCCAGCCGGGACGAGTCCATCACCGATTTTTCATGCGCCGACCGGGCTAGGCGATACGCGCACGGGTCAGTCGCGGAGGCATGGCACTCGAAAACGGGCAACTTCCGCTGCTGCATTTTCACGCCGGCCGAAGCCGTTGGTCGGCATTTATTTGCTCGGCAGCAGCTCTTCGATCGCGGCGATGGTGGCGGGGTCGGGCTTGAATGAGCCGGGGCGGTGGCCGTGAGCGATATCCAGCGGGGTCCAGCCGTATTTGTTCTTGTGGTTCCAGCTTTCTGTTTGGGCACCGAGTAGGGCAAGTAAACGAACCGTGTCGGGGAAACATCGATAGGCAGCACCATGCATCGCCGTTTCGTCATTCTTAGCGACGGCGTTAACATCGAGTCCCAGTTCGACAAGCAACCGGACCGCCTGGTCGACTTCCTCAGGCGTGCCTTCGTGTTCGCCGACAAAGTTGTTGCCGACACCGGCCGCCGCCATCAGGGAAGTGCATCCGTCCGCGTTCGTGATCGCGGGATCGGCACCGAGTTCCAGCAGCAGTTTCATGTAAGGGATGTCCACCGTTTGGCTGGCCATCAGGAAGGGGGTTGCTCCGTGTGGATTGAGCAGCCCCTTGCCGGCTCGGCCGCGGCGGAGTTTTAAGTTCACATCCGCCCCTGCAGCGACGATCTCACGGGCGAACTGGAGTGCCGAAAGATCACCACTGCCGTGCGGCGGCGGATCACCCTGGGGATTATCGCCCTTGGAAGGACGACGCACCCAGCTGAGGGCGTGCAGCGGTGCGAATCCACTGCTTTGCTCATTCGGATCGGCCCCCCGGCGGATCAGTTCCAGGGCGAGTTCATAGTGGGCGCTCTCGACGGCGAGCATCAACGGGCTCATCCCATCGCGTGGGTTGCGTCCCGTCGTCCGTTTGGGCTGCATCGTTTCGCTGATCGAGTTACCGTGATCCAGCAATGTCGTTACCGCCGCGATGTGTCCTTGGCGAGCGGCAAAACACAGCGGGGTGAATCCCGAAGCCAGCGCACGATGCAGATCGGCACCCGCATTCAACAACGTCTTAATCACTTTGGCGTGCCCGTCAGCGGCGGCAAACATCAATGCTGTTTGACCGCTTCGCTGAGCGGCATCGACTGTGGCACCGTGCTCGATCAGTAAGCCGCAGAGATCCGCGTTACCCGTTCGAGCCGCCAGCATCAGGGGCGTCAGTTTCCCCGGCAGTCGTGCGTTGGCATCGGCGCCCTGGTCAAGCAACCGGGCGGCAATCTCAACGGCGGAATTCTGGCAGGCGATCGCCAGCGGGGTGATGTCGTAGATCGTTTTCGCGTTGGCGTCCGCACCGGCCTGCAATAGCCGCTCGGTCCATTCGAGTTGTTGGTGGAAGACCGTCCAGTGCAACGGCGTCATGCCGTCGGGTTGCGTTTGCTCGATAGGTTGAATCTCTGCGTGGGGCGATGCCAATAGACTGTCGGCGCGATCCCAGTCCTGCCGCTCGATCGCATCAACAAATCGCAGCGGTGGCGTCGCAGGGCATTCCGTTCCAGTCGCCAGCGACGTGGCGAACAGGGCAACCAGGAGCATCAAACGATTCATATTCAGACATCAAAAAGAGCGTTGACGTGTCCGGTGCTGTCCGCGAATTTCTCCAGTGGCACACCGATTTTATTGAGCAACGTTAAGTGCAGGTTGGACAGGGGTTCGGGATTCTCGTAGCGGAGATGGCGACCGCCACGCATGTTGCCCGCTGCTCCTCCCGCGACAAGGATCGGCAGGTTCTTGTGATCGTGGGCGTCGGAATCGCCCATGCCGCTGCCGTATAGATACAGCGAGTGATCCAGTAGCGTCCCATTGCCTTCCGGGATGGCGTCCATCTTTTGCAGAAACTCCGCAAACAGCGAGACATGGAACTGATTGATCTTCGCGATCTTGGCGAGTTTCGCTGGGTTGCCACCGTGGTGGGTGACGGGGTGGTGCGGTTCGGGGACACCAATTTCGGGATATGTTCGCGTGCTCGCCTCACGCGCCAGTTGGAAGGTGACAATCCGGGTGATGTCACCTTGGAAGGCGAGCAATTGCAGATCGAACATCAACCGCGCGTGGTCGGCGTACGCGGCGGGCACTCCGACGGGCCGATCGAGATCCGGCAACGGGTTGTCCTGCGTCGTCTGCATCGCGTGCTGAATTCGCCGTTCCACTTCGCGGATGCTCTCCACATACTGTTCGATCTTGTTGCGATCGTCGCCGCCGAGGCGTTGTTGCAAACGTTTGATTTCCAGCGTGACGCTGTCGAGCAAGCTCGCACGCCGACGCAGTGCGGCCGCCCGCTGCTCAGGCGTCCCGCCATCGCCAAAGAGTTGCTCGAATACAATGCGTGGGTGAGCTTCCGATGGCAACGGTGTGGTCGGCGATGACCAAGATAGATTGTTTTGGTAGACGCACGCGTAGCCGTTATCGCATTGCCCGACGGTGGACAACAAATCCATGGCGAGTTCGAGCGACGGCAATTGAGTCCGGTTCCCGAAATGCTTGGCAGCGATTTGATCGGCGGTCGTGCCGAGGTAATAGTCGCTGCTCTCGGTGAGCTTGGCTTGGGCGGCGCTAAGGAACGCAGCGTTGGATGTCGCGTGGGACCCAGGGTAAGCGTTTTGTAAATCCATCCCCGTAATCACGCAGACCTGGTCCTGCATCGATTGCAGCGGCGAAAGGCTCGACGGCAAATGGTCGAGCGATTCACCGGTGGGCGTCCACTCAGCGGGATTGAATCCCATCGGTGTGTAGATGTATCCGATCCGGCGCAGGTTCGCATCCGCCGCAGGTGTCGCCTCGGCCGCCGTTAAGGACGGGATCATGGCATCGAGCAGTGGCAGCGAGAGGGCCGTGCCGACGCCGCGGAGCAGTGTGCGACGAGGTAGCGATTTTTTTGTGATGAACATGGCTCTTAATCCTCAACCTGGGCTGGTGAGCGGACGCTGCGATATTGGAAGGGTTGGCTGGCGACGATGCCCTGGACAATCGACGAGATGCGATAGTCATTCTCTTCAGCACCTCGGACGATTTTTCGAATCGCGGGGGCATCGTGGAAGTCGACGACTCGACCCAATGCGAACGTCATCAATTTTTCGCTCAAGCAGCCAACGAACATTTCCGGGTGCGAAAGCAGACTTGCTTCCAGATCCGCCACGCCATCGACTTGGGTGCCATCGGGCAACGTGCCCGATGCGTCGACAAGGGTCTCACCGTCGTGGTCCCGGTAGCGTCCCAGGGCATCGTATCGATCCAGGGCAAAACCAATGGGATCGATTAGGTCATGGCAGGACGCACAGGCTTCGTTGTCGCGGTGGACAGCGAGTCGCTCGCGCAGCGTGGTCGCTATGAGTGCGGACTTTTCCTTGAGGGCCGGGATGTCTGGGGGCGGTGGAGGTGGCGGGTTCCCGATGATGTTTTTCAGTACCCAATTGCCGCGGACGGTGGGGGACGTTCGCGTGGCGTAGGATGTCACGCTCAAAATACTGCCGTGCCGCAGCAATCCGCCACGGTGCGAGTCGGCGGGTAAGGCAACGAGGCGAAACTCGTCCCCCAGTACACCGAGGATGCCGTAGTGTCGTGCCAGTCGCTCGTTGAGGAATGTGAAGTCACTGTCGATCAGGTCCATCACACTTCCGTCGGTTCGGAGTACATGCTCGAATAGCAATTCCGTTTCACGCCGCATCGCCCGCCGCAGGTTTTCGTCATAATCGGGGAACAACCGGAGGTCGGGAGTGATCGCGTCGAGGTTGCGAAGGTACAGCCACTGGGCTGCGAAGTGATCGACGAGGCTGTGTGAACGATCGTCGGCCAGCATACGCGTCACTTGAGCTCGCAGCACGTCTGGATTGCTGAGTTCGCCCGAGGAGGCTAAATCGAGCAGTCCTTCGTCGGGCAGGCTGCTCCATAGGAAGGCGGCCAGCCGCGAGGCCAGCTCAAATTCGCTGATCCGGGTCATCGGCCGGTTCGCACTCGAGCGAGGGATCTGCTCGACATGAAACAAGAAATTCGGATTCACAAGGATCGCTGCGATCGCCCGCTCGATACCAAGTTCAAACGCAGGTTGCCAAGCATCGCTGGAACCATCGCCAATGACCTCCTCGAAGAACGCGAGCGGGGTGGCCAGGTCCGCCGTGGTCACGTCGCGGCGAAAGGCGACGCGGGCCAGCCGCCCCAGAATTTGTTCCGCGGCGGCCCGTTGCTCGTCCCGTGACAACGACTCGTCCCGTGGCAACGACTCGTCCCGTGAGGACAAGTCGTCCCGTGAGGACGACTTGGGCCATGTCGTGAAGATGCGTCTGCGGCTCGGGGTGTCCTCGGCAGTGATCCCGACGTGTTGCGACGTGACATCGTCGTCGGCACGCCGTTGCTCGGCACGCCGTTGCTCGGCAAACGGGCCGACGATCGATACTTCCAGCAGGGCGGGTTGCTGTCGCGGATGGCGGTGCCGATTGTACGCCGCTTCAAAGGGTTGGCGTTTGATCTCGAGCAGGGACTCGCCTTGACTGACGAAGGTGACGGCGATGTCGTGCGGCCCCGCGGTGATCGGAATCCGCACCTTCAAATTTGCATCAATCAGTGTGTCGTCGCCACCACGGCCGGGAGGATGGATGGTCCAGCGATGCATTCGCTTGCGATCAATGAGCACGTCGAGATCATGGGGACGTGTGAGACCTTCGATCATTTCATCGCGATCTCGCGTCAAGCGAACGGCGAGCTCATAAACACCCGATTCCGCAAACGTGTGCTTGATGTTGGTCCCCCCGCGGGTTCCCAACGGCAGTCCAGCGAGATGGCTTTCTTGTGTCAGGTCAGCGGGCAATCGCACATTCAAACCTACCGGCGAGCGTGTGGAGCCGCCCACCGCGATCCGACTGATCTGCTCGGCGGCCGTCAGGTAGCGGCTCATCAACGAGGGTGACAAATCACCCACGGTGATGTTGTCGAACCCACCACTCGATTCATCCTTGGGCAACCAGGAGGTAATATCGAGATCGATGCCCAGCAGGTCGCGGACACTGTTTTGGTATTCGGTACGGGTCAGACGTCGCAGTGAGTCGACCGGGGTAATGACCGGGGCGTCGGCGGCGACCCGATCGAGGGCGTGGCCGAGGTCTGCGACGATTTCACGATACTCCTGATCGGCGGGCCGCTCGGCGTCGAGCGGCGGCATCTGCCGCGAGGTGATGCGTCGCAGCACGGCCTCCCACGCCGCCAGCGGGACCGTGGAACCGGGGTATTCAGCATCGCGTTGCCCCGACCAATCGACTTGCGAGAGCAAGGTCGTCTCCAGATCGAGGTCCGAAACCGCATCGGCAGCGTTGTGGCAGTCCATGCAGTAGCGGTCCACGAACGCTTCGATGCGATGGACTTCACCGCCTGCAGGCGGCCGCTCGTCAGCCGCGGCGGGGCCGTGGAAGATCGCCAGGACGAGTGATGTCAGGGCGATCGAGCGAAGTGGGAGTGGCGGTATGCGGAACATGGTCGAGTCAGAAGGTGAGATACCGCAACATTGCGAGGCTGCAGCGGGACCACTCAGTATATCCCAAATGCCCCCCCGCGGGGTAGGTGATTTTCGGGTTGTGGCCAGCGGGAAGGTGGGCAGCGGCAGGCAAACGCTACGCCGGAGTGCTTCGATTTGCTACAATTTTTTATTGAGCCGCTGGATTGGCTCGTTCACACGTTGGGTTTGATACTGGCGGTGACCCCGTTTCTCTTTTCCTTTCGCATTCAGGCGTTCCGGATGATACCGCCCGCGAGTTCTTCGCCCGCCTCCACTTCGTCAACGGCAGCCACCGCCGCACCGCGGCGGAAGGTTCGTTTGACGACGGATGACCCCGAGACACTGCTGCCGCGATTTGGCTTGCAATCCTTTCGTCCTGGTCAGCGCGGCGTGATCGATGCGCTGGCGTCCGGGGCGGATTGTTTGTGCGTGATGCCGACCGGGGGCGGCAAGAGCCTGTGTTATCAACTTCCCGCCCTGGCACGCGAAGGCACTACGATCGTGGTGTCACCGCTGATCGCATTGATGAAAGACCAGGTCGACACGCTCGTCTCGCGTGGCATTCGAGCAAAGCTGATCAATAGCTCGTTGTCGCACGGACAGCAGGAATCGGTGATGGAGTCGATGGCTCGGGGTGAACTCGACATGATCTATGTCGCCCCCGAAAGGCTCCGCAACGGTCGCTTCCTCGAAGCGGTGGCGAAAGCGGATATTACCTTACTGGCCGTGGACGAGGCGCACTGCGTGAGCGAGTGGGGCCACGACTTTCGCCCCGACTACTCCCGGTTGGGCGGCTTCCGCGATCGCTACCTCGGTGGCGTCCAAACGATTGCACTCACTGCGACGGCAACCCCGACCGTTCGCGATGACATCAGTGAGCTACTCAAGCTCAAAGAGCCGAGTATCTTCGTCACTGGATTTGCACGCACGAACTTGAAGTTCGCGGTCGAGTCGTGCAACAACGATGCGGCCAAACGCGCGACGCTCGAGAAGTATTTGCGTAGCCGCGATGGCACCGGGATCATTTACGCAGCCACTCGCAAACGCTGCGAAGAGATTGCGGAGTGGTTACCCGAAAAAACAGGACGTAAGGTCGGCGTGTACCACGCCGGGCTGCATCCCGATGAACGCCGCCGTGTTCAGGAGGCCTTCATGAAAGGTGATCTTTCGGCGATCGTAGCGACCAACGCATTTGGGATGGGGATCGACAAGTCCGATATTCGGTTTGTCGTGCACTTCAACATGCCCGGTTCGCTCGAAGCCTACTATCAAGAAGCGGGGCGAGCAGGCCGCGATGGCCAGATGAGTGATTGCCTCCTATTGTTCGCGTACTTTGATCGACAGATTCAAGAGTTCTTTATCGAGAATCGTTACCCCTCACGGGCAACGGTTAAGAAGGTCTATGAATTCCTACTCTCTCGCGAGGAAGACCCGATCGAACTGACGCTCGACCAACTCCGCGCGGCGATCGACGTCCGTGATGGTACCGAAGCGATCAGTACCTCCGAAACGTTGCTGGCACGAGCCGGTGTGCTCAAACGTCTCGATGCAGGGGCCAATCAAGCCGTCGTGCGGATCGACAGCGACGCACCCACGATGCTCGACTTCCTGCCTCCAGAGGCAAAAATCAAACGCCGTGTCATGGCGGCGGTCGAAAAGGTCATCGGGAGGCGGCGCGGCGAAGATGTCTACGTCCGGCCGGACACGTTGGCGAAGCTCGCCGAGATGGATCGTACGAAGTTGACGACCCAGTTACGCGAACTGACGAAGCTGCGTGCGTTCGACTACGTGCCACCCTTCCGAGGTCGTGCGGTCCACATCACCCGCCGCGACTTGCCATTTAACGAACTGAGTATTGACTTCGACGAACTCGATCGGCGCAAAGCAGCCGAGTACGAGAAGCTCGAAGCCGTGATTGCGTTTGCCCGCGCCGCCTCGTGCCGCCAACGAGTCATCTTGGATTATTTTGGCGACCCCAACGCCGCCGATTGTACCCACTGTGACCGCTGCGATCCGGTTGGCGGCAAACTGGTTCGTGATGGCGATTGGAGCGGCAGCGTGTCGACAGCCCAAGCGATGTCCGACGCCGCGATATCCACGGCCATCGCCCACCCCGATATCGATGAGCGTCAATTGCTGACGGGGATTCGCGTCCTGTTATCAGGCGTTGTCCGCACGCACGGGCGATTGGGCAAAAACCTGATTGCTCAAATGTTGGTCGGCTCCAAAAATAAGCGTGTGACGCAGATGCGGCTGGACCGGCTGAGCACCTACGGGATGTTAATTGGACTGACCCAGACGGACGTGGCCGACGTGATGGACTCGCTACTCGCGGCGGGTTTACTCGAACAAAAGGAAGTCAGCGAGCGCCGCCCCACCGTCCACATGACCGACGCGGGCCGACGGGTGATGAATTGCACCGATCCCCTGCCGGCAGCCTTGCAACTGAAGCATCGCATTGCCAAAAAACTCGCCAAGGTGTCTGCCAAAATTCAGTCGGGAGATGTTGAAGGGGACGACGAAATGGTCGATCGACGGCTCCGCCCGCCGGAGCCAGTCGCTGCCGACCCACGACCCCATGTGGCGCAAGAAGAGCCTGTCACGCAATCGCTCGGCCCGTCGGAAAGGGATCTGGACGGCGATGACCGGCAGAGCCGTCCGGCTGCCATCGCCGACCCCAGCGACGATTTGAGACGCGAGCTCACCGATCGGATCAAACGCTTTCGCCGCAAACGGGCCGCGGCTCTCGGCTTGGCACCTCATCAGATCCTCACCGGTTCGACAATCGAGCGACTCGCCGAAACGCATCCCGCCAACGCGACGGAGTTGGAGGGCGTGCCAGGGATCAGCAATGAGTTCATCGATACCTATGGACACGATCTGCTGGACCTGATCGCGACAACACTATCGCAGCACGAAGTCGTCAGTCCCAAGCGGAGCGAAACCCAGCTACCCTCACCCCAGCTACCCTCACCCCAAGGCCCCGACCCGCATACGCCCGTTCTCAAATCGCGGTCCGCGGACGACGAGATTCTTCACGCCGACGAAACCATTCCGGCCGATCAAGAATCGTGGCGAGCTGAGTACTGGACATGGCGACTGTGTCGTGATGGTTATACGATTGATCAGATCAGCGAAATTCGAGGAGTCCGTGCGGAGGGATTGTTGGCGCATCTCGTTGCTGCGGCACGGGCCGGTCACCACGTGGACGCGAACTGGGGGGGCTCGCCCGAACGCATTGAGAAATTGCGTCGTGCGATAGGCTAACAAACAAGGTTTCGATGGTGCGAATAATCTACAAACTGCTATTGGCAACGATCTTGCCCGCGGTATTGATTTGGACGGTCGGAAATTATGCGGCCAGCGTCGGGCAACAAAGCTTGCGGGCGGCGATCGAAAAAACGTCGCTGACTCGCGCCAGCGCGGTGATGGATGAAGTCGATCGCATCGTCCAGACGCGAGTGGCCCAGAGCGACGCGTATAATCGCAGTGAACTCGTGCAACGGACACTCGCCGAATCCAATCGTGAGTTCAACGATTTCGACGATGCCGAAGCGATCATTGACGAGCGCGAGCGGCAATGGCGGCAGACACCCGCCGACGAGACCATCCCCTTGATGGAGTCGTTGACCAATAATCCCTTAGCGAAGGATCTTCGCTTATTGGTGAATAAGTTGAATGAGAGCGGCGACTACGCCGTCTTCGGTGAAGTCTTCTTCACCAATCGTTATGGTGCCAACGCCGCGCAGACCGGGCGCACGTCCGACTATCGACAAAACGACGAGTCCTGGTGGACCGACGCCGTCGCCAATGGTGTTGCGATCAGTGATGTCATGTTTGACGAAAGCGCAGGCATCTATTCAATCGACATTGCGCTACGGGTCGATGATCGTGAAGGCGAGTTGCTCGGAGTCATGAAGGTCATCTTGGATATTCGGGAAGTCTTCAGTGTGATCGACCGACGCGCCGATCGGTCCGGAAAAGGGGAGCGGTTGCTATTGCTCGATCGGGAGGGCGACATCATCCATGTCAGCAACCAATCAATGTCTCCGATGAATGAAGGTGTGCAGTATCTCAGCCAGGAGCAGTTGAACGCAGCGTCACCCTACGCAACGATTTATTTCCCTCATCCTATTACCGGTGAGAACTACCTCATCGCGATCGCCAGGAGCCAAGGCCACGGCGACTTCCAGGGGTTGGGGTGGTTGCTCGTCAACGAGACCCAAGAGTCGCTGGCGTTTGTGCCGGTCACGGAACTGCGATCACGCCTCTTATGGTTCTCGCTGATTGCGACGTTAATGGCCACCACGATCGGCGGTCTCATCGCATGGTCACTCTCCCATCGGATCAGCCATTTGACGCGTGCGACGATGGCGTTGGCGGGTGGTAATCTGGCGACTCGCGTTGTGGATCGAGGCCACGACGAAATCACCAAACTCGCCAAACACTTCAATTTGATGAGCGAACGGTTGCAACAGTCCCAGTCGGAGTTAGTGGCCGCCCGGGACGAAGCACGCGAAGCCAACGCGGCCAAGAGCGCGTTTCTGGCCAACATGAGTCATGAGATTCGCACGCCGATGAATGGGATCATCGGTATGAGCGAACTGCTCGCCGATACTTCCTTGGCACCGGAGCAGCGTGAGTATCTCGGAATGGTTCGCGGGTCAGCCGATTCGTTGTTGCGATTGATCAACGACATACTCGATTTTTCAAAAATCGAAGCGGGCAAGATGGAACTGGAGATCATCCCGTTCGACCTGCGTGACTGCATTGAAACGACGGTGAGATCGCTCAGTTTGCGGGCGGCCGATCAAGGCCTCGAAATGGCGTGCCGGATCGACCCCGCGATCCCCTACCGCCTGCTCGGCGATCCCGGGCGACTCCGGCAGATCATCATCAACCTATGCGGTAACGCGATGAAGTTTACCGATCAGGGAGAGGTCGTCATTGCCGTCGAGATGGAAGAGCACACCGACCAAGAGGTGAAACTGCATTTCTCCGTCCGCGATACCGGCATCGGAATACCGCAGGAGAAACTCCCAAAAGTGTTCGATTCATTTTCACAGGTCGATGCGTCCACGACGCGAAAGTATGGTGGCACGGGGTTGGGGCTGGCCATTTCGAATCAGCTCGTCGGCCTGATGGGTGGAAAAATTTGGGTCGAGAGCGAGGTGGACGTGGGCACGACGTTTCATTTCCGCGTGCATTTAGGCACGAGCGATACGCCGCCTCCCACGCCGCCACGCCAGTTGAGCCAATGGGTGGGAACACCGGTACTCGTGGTTGACGATCATTCGATCAACCTACGGATTTTTCGAGAGCTGTTGAAGGCATGGAAACTCAAGCCCGTCTGCGTCAATGACGGCTACCAAGCACTCGCTGAACTGCGACGAGCCAAAGACATGGGCACGCCGTACCCGATGATGTTGCTCGATTGCATGATGCCGGGCTTGGATGGATTCGGTGTGGCCGAACAGATGCATGAGGACCCGGGCTTGGCGGAAACCAGAGTCGTGATGGTCTCTTCCGCAGCGGACAGCGGGGATACTCGGCGTTGCCGCGAACTCGGTATCTCGCGATACTTAATCAAGCCCGTCGTGCAATCCGAATTGCTTGAGACGATCTTGCAAGTGCTTAGCGGCGCTCCGCGTGAAGACTCCGTTGCCGGTCCGTCGGCGATCGCACCGACGATCGATTCCCTTCACATTCTCCTGGTGGAAGATAATTTCATTAATCAGCGTGTTGCCTCCGGATTGCTCGAGCGGATGGGGCACCGCGTTGAGATTGCGGAAAACGGACAGCTCGCCATTGATGCCTGGCAGAACGGTGATTTTGATGTGATCCTGATGGACTGGCAGATGCCGGTGATGGACGGTACCGAGGCAGCCAAAATGATCCGCGAACAGGAACTGTCCCGCGGTGGGCACATTCCCATCATCGCTATGACCGCGGCAGCGATGAAGGGCGACCGTGAGAGGTGCCTTGAAGCGGGCATGGATGGCTACATCAGTAAACCGATCGATCCGAAGGCACTGATGGCTAGCTTGGCACGGATCAGGGATTCGGCAGAATTCGGTGACACGGTAATCCATCCCGTGCGGGACACTCCACCCGCCAAAACCGATGCGGAAAGTGCATCGACTGATTGGACAATTGACATTGAGGCCGCACGCAAACAGATGGGCGGCTGCGCTGATTCGGTGTTGTCGGAATTGGCCAGAGTGCTGGCCTCGGAATGCGAGACACGGACGGATGAAATCCGCATCGCCGTCGCCGACGGGGACGTTAAAGCTGCAGGACGCTCCGCTCATGCACTCAGAGGAGCGGCGAGTCTGTTCGCGGTCACATCAATTCTCGAGCCGATGAAGATTGTCGAACAGGCTGCGCGTGAAAATGATCTTGCCGCCGTTGGCGAGCAACTTGCTCTGCTCGAGCCCGCAGCAGAACTCGCAGCCGCCGAGTTGCTGGCATTTGCAGACCGGGTGGATGAGCAGGAAATCAGACCGTCGCCGGGCGACGACCGCGAAATGCCTGAGCCATGAGCCCCTGGGCAAAAACGCCCTCCCCCGAGACGCAGGCTCAAAAGGAATGTGTGTCTGTCCAGGCGATCGCCCTAGAACCCGCCGTTGATGCCACCAGCCACACCCACGCCCACGCCGGTGAGGACCAACCGTCCGCTCTGCCGAATGAGGAAACGGGCGGCTTCCTCGCGAAACGTTTCGACGGTCTGCAACCGCACGATCGGATGGTCGATCCGGCCGAGGATTCGGATCACCAGGGTGCGGTCCCGAAGCAGATCGGAGATATCAAGAATCACTGAACTGGGCAGCATTGAGCGTAGCAGGTACTGCTGGGCAACCCGCTGCAAGTCCAGCGCGATATCGTGATAGTCACCCGTTGCGATCAACGCCTCCATGTCCATACGCTTGCTCCGCAGGAAAATGCGTCCCTCGGCGCGGATCAACGCGGAATCGGATCCCAGCCAAAATTCGTCCATCGTCAAGACACCGTTGCCGATCACACCGTAAGCCTCACCGACGTCAAACTTCTCGGTAACCAACGACACCGGCCCGAGCCATTGCCCGACACCGGCGAGCCCGGGAACCGCACTCCCGCGAGTCTCGCCCAACCGGAACCGGAAACGCCCCGCCACGTCGTCGATACCACGCACCGCCTTGCCGCCGAGCGTCAGTTCACCCGTGATCTCGCCCGTGGCGAGATCAGTGGCTTGGCCGAGTTGGTCGCTCAAGCGAAAGAAGTCGACTCGTCGCGTTTTCCAGTGACTCGACAAATCAACGCCACGTGTCCCCCGATTGGAAGAGGAGACCACCAGGTCTCCTTCCAATGATCCGCCACCGACACTCGCCCCGATAGTCGGCAACCGTAGACTCCAACGTCGTGTCACGACATCGGCATCGAGATGGAGGTCACTATGCGCCGTTCCCAGTGGCACGCCCGCGAGCACGAGTTGCCGGCCGACGACATTGCCGCGGACTCGTACCGCGTTGTTGGTTCCACTCAAGCGTATCGTGCCGGAACCTTTGCCATCGACTTGGTCGCTGACCAGCGGCGCGAAAAATAGCCCACGGCGCAGATCCATTCGATCGATGCGAGCGGTCAGACTCGACCGCGTCTGGAGTCCATCGAGTTCCACCCGCCCGCTAGCCCGCGCCGTGCCGCCCGCATAATCTCCCACGAGCGACTCGATCGTCAACACGCGACCATCGAAACCACCGCGTGCCGACGTCTTTCTCGAGATCAGCGTCTTTCGATATCGCAGGTCAGCGATGCTGAGTTCCACCAAGGTTTGAGCACCCTCCCTGCCGGGATTCGAGATGGGGACGCCACTGATTGCACCGGAGAGCTTGCCACTGACGTCGGCTCGATTCGCTCCCGCCAGCGAGAGAAGTGAGCGGATGGAGAGGGCGCTGATTTGGATGTCGGATCGGTGCAAGCGTCCGATCACATCGGTCCAACGATCCTCCGCCGTCGTGGCTGCCGCCATGTCGACGCGCACGGTGCCGTCCAGGATTTCACCATCACCATGCAGCGAGAGTTCGCCCTGTTGAGCAGACAGCGTCAGGTTGAGCCGGCCCAGGGGCTCGTCGGCCAATCGCATGTCGTCGACTTTCAGATTTGCCGTCCCCTGGTGTGCTGCAGGTTGGCTCAGTAACGCGGCCGGAACCTGCCATTGGATATCGCCTGAGAGCGATGCGGTGAACTCAGGCGGTGTCGCCGTTGGTATCGGCAAGCGGATCATCGGACGGAGCTGCGAGAAGTGCAGTTCGGCCAACAGTGTGTCCTGTCCGTGGGAGGGGATCGTGGCCGACCCCTGCAGCCGACCACCGAATATTTGCGCATCCAACGCGTCAATCTTCACCGCGTTGGGCTGGAGCTGGTAGTCACAGACGAGTTCGCGGATTCTAACTGCATCAGGCAGCTCGGCGACCGGACGTTTCGGTCGAACCCACAACCGTTCCGGTGTCAGCTCGACGTCATGTTCCAAGACACCTAAGTCGAGGCCCGCGATTCGCAACCCCGGCGAAGCCACCACGGCTCGAATGTCCCACTGACTCTTCTCAAGCGATTTGGCGAATTGCCCACTGCCGCTGCCCTGGAAATCCAGCTTGCCCTGCACCCAGGAAAATCCAGCGGTGGGCGATGCGTCGGCACCCGGCAATGCGTCGGCACCCGGCGATGCGTCGGCACCCGGCGATTGCAGGAGAGCGACGACGGCCTGGGTCGGGACATCGTCACCGGCAACGTTGAATTGGAATGGACCGCTGCCGTCCAAGGGAATCGTGGCGTTTCCCTGCAGCTGGATCGATTCGGAGGCCGACTCGTTGGCGGTGAGCTCAAGACGCCCGAGCGTCAGCGTACGCGATTGAATCGAAATACCGCGGATATTCAAGGACGCGGGCGGCAGACCGCGGAGTTTCAACGCTTCGCCGGTGACGTCGCCGGTGAGCTGGTAGGTTTCTAGCTGTGAGATCGAATCGAGCGGTACGGTAAATTGCAGGCTGCCCGAAACCCGACCTGCCTGAACCAGCGTGTTGGTGGTGCCGGCACCTACTTTCATCACGAGGTCGGTGATCGGGCCGAGTGGCATGTTGTCGATTTTGATGTTCGCGGTGATGTCACCGCGTGGTACGAGGGCCGCCGTTGCCGCGCCGTCAATCACGCCGGGCGCATCGGCCTCGGCCGTGATCAGATTCGCGTGCAGCTTGCTGAGTGTGACCTTGCCATCGCGATAGGTCACGTTGGCGCCGAGGTCGTCAAAGCGAAGGTTCTCGACACGCAGCGAGGGGCTCGTCAGGGTGCCGTCGAAACGATACGCGGCGGCGTTGCCGAGCGATGTCCAGGGCACACCGACCTCGAAGCGTACCGATACTTTTCCGTCGAGCGGTACACCTAAATTAATACCGATATGCGATAGTCGCGACGCGAGCTTGCCCACATCGATATCGTCAAAGGACCACTGCGTCGACCAGTACCGTGGTTGAGGTTGAGGCGCCGCACCAAGCGGACCTTGGGCTGGGCAGCGGCCGGCCAGAAGTGCGCACGAACCCAAGAGAAAAACGATCATCGCGGGACGCATCATGTGCGGTACCTCGTTGAGAAACGGCAAATTCATCGAAAATACGTGCCTACCTGCTTCTTCTTCATCGGCTGCTTTTACCATAGCTTCCGGCAGTCCTCGGCAGATAGCGGAAAAGAAATAACGCCTGTTCACTACCCATTCTGCTCTTTCGACAAAATGTCAAGTTTTGTTAAAGCCGAGTGATCCAAGCGAATGCGAAGATGTTTCGTGCCGCTCGAGCCCACTCGATTGATCGATCGGAAACATCCCCATGATGTTCAATTCCTATAACCCGAATCACCTGCTGATGCCCGCCGCTGCCCGTCAACCGTTCGCAGCGACGTGCGTCCTCGTCGTTGGATGCGTCTCGATGCTGCTGATCACGCTGGGATGTCGACAAGCCGGCGCACCCGCTGGAGGGACTGGAATGGCTCCTATTAGCGGAATGCCTGGCCAAGCTCCCATGACGGGTCCGACCATGCCCTCGCTCGGGCCCTTTGGCGCCTCTGCCCGTGTGCCTCCGCCGTCGACGGGTTCCTATGGCAATCCCAATGGTCAAGCGCTCGGTGGTACCAATGCCATGCCGGCTAACTACGCGCCGCCCAGTATCGCACCGATGTCGTACAACGACTCGGCGAACGGCAACAATGTCGTGGCTGCCGGCGGGGTCGCTGCTGCCGGCGGGATTGCCGCTGCCCAAAACAACAACCCGGCAGCAAGCTCGTGGCAAGAAACCAGCACGAACCCTACCGCCACCATCAATCCAAACATGGATCTGTCACGCGATCCACTTAGCAGCGTTCGCAGTGGCGGCATGCCCGTCAGCGATCTGACCGGAGCTCCCCCGCCACCGGGATACTCCGCACCGATGGGTTACGCGAGCCCCGCGGGAGCTCCCAACATGCAAGCTCCCAATATGCAGGGACCCAGCACGCAGAACTACGTGCCGCAACCGATCTATTCGCAGCAGCCGAACGCGTCACCTCAGCCGGGACCGTATCCCGCGACCGCACTTGCACCCGCGCCGAATGCCGATGCAGGCGGATGGGCACCGCTCAACCCCAGCCCACCAGCGCCCCCGGTGAATCCATCGGCGCCCCCGGTGAACCCACCGAGCACCTCCGCTCCCACGTCGGGTGGCGGTTACGTCGATGCTTCGCCTGCGGCCAACCAGCCGTCGATGTCGACTGCCGATCGGCCTGTGCAGTGGCAAACGCCACGCCGGTAGCGTTTGACGAGCCAGGGCCGTGGCACCGCTGGCGGCCTAGTTGCTGTTGTCGTCATAGACGTCGCCGTCAGCTTCGTCGCTCGCGCCAGCTTCGCCAGCACCCTCCGCTTCTTCCAGACGGACCAGCACATAATTTTCGGTACGGTCTTTACCGAAATGAACCAACAGTGGCGCTTCATTCTGCGTCAGGTTGTAGAGCCCCGTTTCGGCGACGATTTCGTCGGTCGACCCCAGTCGCATTGCCACACGCTGCGTGTTCTTATCAACGCGTCCTTGGATCGCATCCGCCTGATCGGTTTCGCGATTATAGAGGGTTCCCGAAATGATCCCGGATTTATCGACCGCGAGTTGCACGATGCGTGTCGGCTCGACGTCGTCTTCGTTGGTTGATAGTGCAAAGGTGCCCAATGGCATCCATTCGTCGTTCTCGGCGGCATCATCCACGGCCGCTTCATCGCCGCCGTCGGCCGTGACATCCGATGTCGGCGGAGTGACGGTGGCGAGTGCCGCGGCGCTGTCGGCGAAATCATCGGCCGTCGCGACTTGTTCGCCGTTGATGTACACGTAGTTATTTTCATAGACCACGTTGCCACCCGATCCATAGTCGTAGTAGATCGGCTGCGACCATACGCTTGGCGGTGCGGACCAAGTAAACCACCCCGTCGCGGCGGCCCAGGTCGGAGGTCGCTGCCACCAATAGTTCCACGGGTGGCGATTGAAACTGTGATAGTAGTGCCACCGGCACAGCCCGCTCGGATGGCTGTACCACCAATTCCCAGCGAACCAATTGTTGTGATGGTGGTAGCCGTTCCAGCGGAACCGCACGTCGTTGCCCCATGAATGCCAGTGGTTGACGCGGGCAGGATGTGCCGACGCCCAACCGTGCAGGCCGCCGATCTGATTACCCCACCGGTTCTCGATTTGGTTGACTGAATTGCGATTGATCGTGCTCCACGACGGGCGATTGTTGATGACCGTATTGCCGACATTCAAGTTGCCAATGTTGATCGGACGATTGTTCGGGCGATTGACGATGGGCCGGCCGTCTCCCGGCCGATTATTTCCAGGCCGATCATTTCCGGGTCGGTTGATTCCGGGCCGGTCATTGCCGGGCCGGTCATTGCCAGGCCGGTCATTGCCAGGCAGGCGGTCCCCAGGTCGGGTATTGCCCGGCCGGTTCGGTCGATTGGCGAGGTCGGGTTTGTTGGGAAGTTGGCCGGGCATTGTGCCCGGGCGAACACCGCCACCGATACCGAGAAAGTCACCCAAGTCGCCCGCCGAGGGGCGATCCTGATTGCCCGGGAAGCGGTTCGGACCGCCCCCACCGCCCAAATTCGGTAGGCTGGGACGATTCGGCCGGTTACTAGGCAGTGTCGTCGGCAGATTGGGTTTGTTGCCCGGCAGGTTGGGCCTGTTGCCTGGCAGGTTGGGCCTATTACCTGGTCGGTCGGGCCTATTACCTGGCAGGTTTGGCTTATTGCCTGGCAGTGTGGAGGGGAGGCTGGGCCTCTTACTAGGCAGCGTTGAGGGGCGCTGCTGCGGGCGTGTCGAGGGTTTGAGCCCGCCTGATATCGAGCCGCCTAGGCTCGGGCGATCAGGCTGCGGGCTGCCGGGGCGGCCGATGTTGGGCCGACCGGGACTCGGTTGGCTGATACCGGGACGACTGGTGCTGGGACGACTGGCACTAGGACGACTGGCACTGGGACGACTGGCACTGGGACGACTGGCACTAGGGCGACTGGCACTGGGGCGTTGGGCCGGCGACGGCCGGGATCCTCCGCCGCTCCCCAGATTTGGCATGCTAGCATGCCGGGCGCCACCTCCTCCTCCGCCGCTACGTGCGCCACCACCACCGCCTTTGAACCCTTTCGCGACGGCATCGGTGGCGTTGATCGGAGACCATGCAATCGCGATCGCCACGATTAAAATTAACTTGAATTGTCGCATCGATTGATCCTTGGGGGCGGTGTTGAATGCGTTGGCTTTGGGTGGGGCGGGCCCTCGCTCAGACTGGTTTATGATCAATTGCTTGCTACCGGCAGGCGTCGAACGGTTACCGGGTCGCTCGGCAGTTGGGGTTCACCATCAATCTCTCGGCCCATCAATTTGATCGTAAACTCATCATCATTTTCGCGGTGGATCACATACGTGCCCGAAGCCACTCGGCCATCAGCGAGAATCTGCATGGTGCGAAGCAGCCAGTCGTCGCCGTTCTGAGTCCAGGTTCCTTCGCCGTGCGACCCATCACTGTTGAACGTCCATGAATGAATTTCTCCCGCACGGGCATCCCAGCCAATGATTTGGGTGGATTGAGACGACTCGCTCGTGCAGGCGCGAATCAGGAAGGCACCACCGATGGCCTCGTGCACATGCGTGTGAACCGGATCTTCAGCCGTTGCGTCCTGCCAATCGCCGATCAACCAATTCAGTGGCGACAGGGCCGCGGCGCTCGACAACGGTTTCGGTACGGGCATTTCTTCCATGGAATCGATTTGCCACACGCCACCGTTCTCGACGAGGATCGCCGAGTAGCGATTCGATGAGGGTTCTTGGTCGCTGATCGTCACGCCGACCTCGCCGGTGATTTTGGCCACCCCCGCGGTGATCATGCGAATGGAATCAATATTTCCGGATAGCTTGATATCGTCAGGCTGGGCAAAGGCCGCCTCGATATCAGCCATGATCTGGTCGCGGCCGGTGGTTGTTTCCATCAGTTCGTGATCGATGTGCGACGCGTCTTCGGTCCACATCTTGGCGAGCGTGCTGGCGTCCTTGGCATTGAATGCTGCCACATACTCCATGATCGCATCGCGTACCTCGGTGTCCTCCGCAGCGGCGGGCGTCGGTGTGCACATTCCCAACAACATTGCCGCGACGATCCAGTACCGTACCATTCGAAATCGCATCACAAAGCCTTTTATCGAAACGTAAACTAATTCTCGAACGAATATATCCTAACCAACTCTGGGCACGAATCAAAAACATCGTCGACATTCCAGCGATCTTGATCTCGGCGGTGTCAGCCGCCGCGTTCCTTCACGGCCGAGGAAATCGTCACGATCGAGGAAATCCTGAAATACAGGTGGCGCTGTCGGTTGTTATTTCGATTAGATTAGTCGTTTTGACGTCCGCCACCGTCCTCACGACCGTGTGGTTGAACCTGCTGAGTTATCGGAACTCTCACTCTGAAATCATCCGCCTTTTGAAGTTGGCTCTCCTCATGACATCTATTCAGTCCTGCGTTCTCTCGCTATCGGTGGTGGTCTCAGCCCTCACCAGCCTGCCCAGCCTTGCCCAAGGTCAGGAACAGAAACTTGCTACTCTGCTCGAACGCTCGCCGGCACCCGCCAACGCGGTCCTGTACGTCAATGTTCCCTCCCTGAATCAGCTGACCAAGGACGCCGAACTGTCGACGCGAGTGACCGAAAACATTGAGGAATTGTGGCTGATCTCGGATTTGGACTTCGTTAGTTTGCATCCCCGTTGGGAAGCCGGCTACGCGATGATCAAGTCGCCTGTCGATGCCGAAAAATTAGCATCGACCGTGTCGGGCTATGTCGACACGATCGTGGGCCACGATACGGTCTGGTCGCCGCGGCAAACCTACTTGGTGCCGCTCAAGGGCAATCGCCTCGGATTCTTGCGACCTGCCGATCGCTCGTTGCTGGGCCGTTGGATCACACCTGGCGGCGCGGTCAGTGACTCCAGCTACCTCGCGAAAATTTCGTCCCAGCCCGAATCGTATCTGTCGATGATGTTCGCCGCGGAACTGAGCAATATCGTCTCCGCCGTACCGCTCGAAGCAAAACTCAAAAACTTTGAGTCGCTGCAAGCACAGCAGCCCAAGACCGTTGCCGGGATCCTCGCCAGTGTGCGGGGGATCAGCGTGATTATTGGCCGGGAGAGCCTGTCGCAGTGCATCCTGACGATCGATTTCGCGAAGTCACCGTCCAGCTTGAAGCCCATCGCCAGTGAGCTGTTGGCGGAGATCCTCGAACGCAGCGGAACCGCCGCCCCGGAAGTCTTGACATGGAAACCGAAAGTCGAAGGCAATCGGTTGTCCTTCCAAGGACCCATTTCCGAAGCATCGCTGACCGGCCTGTTGAACATCTTTAGCCTGCTCGGTGCGGCCGATGACATTTCGCAAAAACTCGTCACCCTCACCGATTCACCCGGCAGTGAAACCGACCGGATCGCCTACACGACCAAACACTACTTTGACGAAGTCACCAAACGCATTGAGCAAATTCGCAAACACAAATCCCAGACGACTGGCGGGATGGCGAAATGGAACGACCAGCAAGCTCGGCAGTTGGATGAGATGGGGACCCTCAATGTCGATCCGGTAATGGTGCAGTTCGGCAGCGATGTCGCCAGCCTACTGCGGGGCAACGCCTTGACCGTCCGTCAGGGCAACATCCAAGCCGGAAAGATCAAGGCGAACGAGTCGTTGCAGAGCAGCACTTCCTACAATGTGGGCGGTTATCGCGGCGGCTTCTACGGCGGCGGTGCAGGCTTTTCCAGCAGTGGTTACTACAACCCCAATTCGACGTCGGACTATCAAGCCGTCACGGACGCCCAAACCCGCGGCAACGCCTACGCCGACTACAAAAACGTGCTCTCCCAAATCGACAAGCTGACCGCTGAGATCCGTCGAGCCATGACCGACAAGTACCAGATTCAGTTCTAATGCGAGGTCAGGTCGGTGTTGGAAAACGCATCGGGTAGCAACTCGGAGAGACGCCGCATCTTTTGTTCACCGTCGATGACATCGACGGTGTAGACAAACACGTCCATCCCAAATTCAGCGAGAACCTGCCGGCAGGCACCGCAGGGCATCGCGCCCCCGACGCTGGCGATGGCGATGGCGCGAAAGTTTCGGTAGCCCTCGGCCACCGAGGTGGTCACGGCGACGCGTTCGGCACACTGCGTCAACGAAAAGCTGGCGTTCTCGACATTGCACCCTTCAATGATCCGGCCATCGTGCAGCAGCACGGCGGCCCCCACATAGAAATGACTATGGGGCGCGTAGGCATGATTGCGTGCTGAAATCGCCGCCTGCACCATCCGCACAACTTCGTCGTCAGTCGGGGCGTCGTGCTCGAGAGCTGCCATTAAATGAGAGGGGCGTGCGGAGATGCTGGACATAGATAGCAGTCTGAACGAGAGGAGTCGATTCCGCCTTCATGGCACCCCTAGAGTAACCATTTTCAACCACCTGGCAATCCTCCTGGAGAGGCGAGCGGCTTTCAATAACGTCCGGCGAGCCATCTTTTCCGGCTGCGAACCTATCCGGAAAGGCGGTTGATCCCTTAGAATCCGTACAGCCTGAGTTCCATATTTGACGCTCCGAGAAATCGAGTCCATGCTGCTAATCCGCCCAACGATCGCTTGCCGAGTTCCCTCGGCACTCACTTTTGTTCTCGTTCTCTCACTCGCCTGGCCCGTGGCCACGACGGCGCAAGAGATTGTTACTTTGCCGAGCGCATCGGCAGACGCCGCTGAGACACCTGGTCAAGGTAGCCCGTCCCCCCGACCTGCCGAGACCACGCCGACGCCCCAAGTCGCAAGCAAGGCTGAGGAGAAGGAAACCGCGCAGGAAAAGATCTTCAAGAGTGATGCGCGAGCCTTGTCCGAGGCGTTTCGTTATGCCGCTCGCGAGGCCACACCAGCGGTGGTGACCGTTTATTCCTATGGCCAAAACGCTCCGCAATCCAGCACCCAGGGCGCGGCTCCCGGGGATGGCGAAAACACGCCACCCGATGACGAAACCTTCGGCCCCGCCCCGCCCCCTGAAACCGCCGACGAAGGCTACCACCTGACCGGATTGGGCTCCGGCGTCGTCGTTGACCTGATGCCCGCCAGTGAATCGTCGACGTCCGATACCGCTGCGAAGACCTATTGGGTGATGACCAATAATCACGTCATTGCCGATGCCAAGCGAGTGGTGGTGCAGTTTCCCGACGAGAGCGAATTGGTCGCCGAAAATGTCTACGGTGACCCCGACAGTGATATCGCCGTACTGCAGTTGTCCAGCGAACACGAGTTGGCGATGGCGACCATGGGCGATTCTGACCCCATCGAAATCGGTGATTGGGTACTCGCCATTGGCAGTCCCTTCAAGCTCGAAGCGACGGTGTGTGCAGGGATCATCAGTGCCAAGCATCGCAGTATCAGCAAAATCCGTCGCGGGCGACTGTTTCAAACCGATGCGGCGATCAATCCGGGCAACTCGGGCGGTCCGCTGGTCGACCTCGACGGCGAGGTGATCGCGATCAGCACGGCAATCGCCACCCGCAACGGCGGCTACCAGGGCATCGGCTTTGCCATCCCCATCAATCAGGCTCATTGGATCGCCCGCGAGTTGGCGGAGTTCCAGCGGGTGCGCCGGGCCGCGATGGGGGTGCGGTTGGCCGAACTGAACCCGAAACTCGCGAAGAAAGTCGACCTGCCAACCTATCTCGGCGTGCTCGTCTACCAGGTCATCAAAGATTCAGCCGCTGACGCGGCGGGACTCAAGAGCATGGACGTGATCCTGGAGTTCGCCGGCCAACGGGTGCGGCGGATGAATGCGTTGCAGCAAGCCGTCGAGCAGCAGCCGGTTGGGTCAACCCAGGACATCAAGATTCAGCGAGACGGCAAAGAGCTGACCAAGCAGATTGTGCTGGCGCCCCTGGAAGACCCCACCGCCGTCGACTCTGAAACGCCGGCGGAGTAGGGACTGTGCGCCCGCCACGGACTCTACTCAATCGGGCCCGACGCATGGGTCCAGTCGCCGGTGGCGGTGAGTTGGTCGGCGGGCCAGTTTTGGTAGCAGACCGGGCGGACGAATCGCCGCAGGCTCGCGTATCCGACCGAGGTGCTGTTGCCGTCCAGGCTCGCTGGGTAGGGGCCTCCGTGCTGGGTCGCAGGCCCGATTTCCATGCCGGTCGGCCACCCGTTGTGAACGATTCGACCCGCGAACTGTTCGGCGATGGGCAGCCATCGGGCAGTGAAATCGACATCGCCTGGGTCAGCGTGCAGGGTCGTTGTCAGTGAACCGTTGAATTGCCGGGCGACGGCGAGCATCTCTTCTTCGTCGTGGCAGCAAACCAACAACGATGCAGGGCCGAACGTTTCACAGTGGAGCAGTCCCTCGCGGTGCAACTTCTGGTTTCCGATTGCGGTCGTGGCGTCGGTCGCGAACCAGTGTGGTCCCCGATGCCAAGGGCCGTCACCCACGCCGCCCCGTCCGCCGTCGAAGAGTGTTCGCACCCCGGGCGTGGAACGGTACGTGGCGATGCTTTGGTCGAATGCCTCAGCAATCGAACCGTTCAGCAGCGGCAGTGGTGATTGCTGCGACATCACGCTGACGACGTGCTCGATGAACGGTTCGCTCTGCCGATCGAGCATAACCAACACGCCTGGCTTGGTGCACATGTGACCGTTGCCGAATCGCAGCGATTGAGCGAACCCGGAGGCAATCGACTCACAGTGATTCTCAATCGCGTCGGCGGCCAAGAAGACTGGATTGGTGCTGCCCAGTTCGGCAAAGATCGGAATCGGTTGCGGGCGTTTCAAGGCGACTTCGGCGAGGGCGCGTCCGCCGCCGGGGCTGCCGGTGAATCCGACTGCTGCGATCGCCGGATGCTCCACGAGTCGCCGCGACGTTTCCGGACGCCGACCATGCAGGAGGGCAAACGTGCCTGCGGGGAAGCCGAGTTCCTGCACCGCATCGGTAACGACTTGGCCGAGCAGGTCGCAGGTGCCGGGGTGCGACGGGTGTGACTTGACGATGACCGGGCAGCCCACGGCAATGGCGGCGACGAAATCGTTGCCGAGGACTGAGATCGCCAATGGGAAATTGCACGCGCCGAATACCGCGACCGGACCGACCGGAACGAGCCTCCGTCGCATCTCCGGGCGTGGCCGGACGACACCCGGAGCGGGCGAACGGTTGGGGTCGGCGGGATCGATCTGCCGCTGATCCCACCAAGTCTGCCGCGTCAATTCCGCGAAGAGTTGCAGCTGCGCATGGGCTCGCTGGAACTCACCGATCACCCGTTCGGGCAGGTAGCCCGTTTCGAGCACACATCGTTCGACAATTTCCTGTTCACGCTCGCTCATCCGCTCGGCGACGCGGTCGAGCAGTGCTCCACGGCGCTCCGGTGGGCACTCGGCGAGCCACTGCGAAGCCTGTGCAGCAGCGTCAGCAGTGGCGTCGATTTCCATGCCGCTCGCTTCGGAGAAACCGGGTGAAACCGGCTCGCCCGTCGCCGCGTTAAAGGCGTGGAAGAAGTCCCTATCGTGGGGTTTTTCGATCATCGTGCGTTCGTTCCTTGGGGAAAACGGACTGTGAGGAGTATGGCTAGAAGACATTGCGGCCAATCGCTGCTAAACTCAGGCCAAGACGCTAGCTTTTGACATTCTACGAAGGAAACCATCCAGTGACTGCGGATTTATTCGGTGCACGCGAACAGTTCGAAACCGGCTCGGGCAAGGCTGCCCTGTATCGACTCGATACATTGCAGAAACAGGGCTTGGGGCAGATCGACCGGTTGCCGTTTTCAATACGTGTGCTGTTAGAAGCCGTTCTGCGAAATTGTGATGATTTTCAAATCTCGCAAGATGACGTCAAGAATCTGGCGGGTTGGCAGGCCACAGCGGTGGCGCCGCACGAAGTGCCCTTCAAGCCCTACCGCGTCGTTTTACAGGATTTTACTGGCGTGCCCGCCGTCGTGGACCTCGCTGCGATGCGCTCGGCGATGCAACGAATCGGTGGCGATCCGAACAAAATTAACCCACTGATCCCTGTCGACTTGGTCATTGACCACTCTGTTCAAGTCGATTTTTTCGGCAGCGAAGGCGCATTGATCCGCAATGTTGAAATGGAATTCGAGCGGAACAAGGAACGCTACGAGTTCTTGCGTTGGGGCCAAAATGCATTCGATAACTTCACCGTCGTGCCACCCAATGTCGGCATCGTTCACCAGGTCAACCTGGAATATCTCGCCCGTGTGGTCGCGATTTCGAAGGACGAACACGGGCCCGTCGCAGTGCCGGACACCTTGGTGGGTACCGATTCACACACGACGATGATCAATGGTCTCGGCGTCTTGGGCTGGGGTGTGGGCGGCATCGAGGCCGAAGCGAATATGCTCGGCCAGCCACTCTACATGCTGATGCCAGAAGTCATCGGATTTGAGTTGACCAACGAGATCCCCGCCGGAGCGACCGCGACCGACATGGTGTTGCGGGTCGTTGAAATTCTCCGCAATGAAGGCGTCGTCGGCAAGTTTGTCGAGTTCTTCGGGGCGGGCATGAATGCGATGAGTGTCGCCGACCGGGCTACGATCGCAAACATGGCACCCGAGTACGGAGCGACGATGGGATTCTTCCCTGTCGACGATGTCACGCTGCAGTATCTGCGGCAGACCGGGCGTACCAAGCAGCACGTCGAACTCGTCGAGCGGTACTGCAAAGAGCAAGGCCTGTTCCACTACGATGATGGTCCCAAGCTCAACTACACCAAAACACTCTCGCTCGACCTGTCGACCGTCGTGCCGAGCATGGCGGGGCCGAAACGCCCGCAAGATCGCATTGCGCTTTCGGAGATGAAACGCGAGTTCGAAAAATCGCTGACTGCCCCCGTCGGCAAATCTGGATTTGGATTGTCATCGGCAGCGCTGAAACAGGTTGCCAAGGTGTCCGACAACGGGCACAGCAGCGAGATCACCCACGGCGCTGTCGTGATCGCCGCGATCACGTCCTGCACAAATACTTCCAACCCGTCCGTCATGATCGGTGCTGGCTTGGTCGCCAAGCGGGCGGTTGAGCGAGGGCTGAAAGTTGCCTCGCATGTCAAAACATCGCTGGCACCCGGTTCGCGTGTGGTGACGGATTACCTCAATCGCGCGGGACTGACCGAATCGCTCGATCAACTCGGATTCAACACGGTTGGTTACGGTTGCACGACTTGCATCGGTAACTCGGGCCCGTTGCCTGAAGCGGTAGCCAAAGCGATCAAAGAAGGTGACTTGGTTGCGTCGGCGGTACTCAGCGGTAACCGCAACTTTGAAGGCCGCGTCAATCCGTTGACGCGAGCCAACTATTTGGCCAGTCCACCGTTAGTGGTCGCCTACGCACTGGCGGGGACCACAGACATTGACCTGGTCACCGAACCGCTCGGCCAAGACAGCGAGGGCAAGGACGTGTTCCTGAGCGATATCTGGCCGACGGCCGACGAGATTCGCGAAACCATCGCCGAATGTATCAAGCCGGAGATGTTCACCAAGGAATACGATGCCGCCGTCAAGGGCAACGAGCTGTGGAACGCGATCGAAATTGCTGGCGGTGCACTCTACCCATGGCGTGAAGAGAGCACCTATATCCACCATCCACCATTCCTCGATCGAGTCACCGGCGACGCTGTCCCCGATATCGGCCCGATCACGGGCGGCCGTGTGCTGGCGTTGCTGAATGATTCGGTCACAACCGACCATATTTCTCCTGCCGGTGCGATTGCCACTGATGGGCCCGCCGGACGCTACCTGCAGGAGAACGGCGTACCCGTCCGTGAGTTCAACTCGTTCGGTTCACGCCGTGGTAACGACCGCGTGATGGTGCGTGGTACGTTTGCCAATATCCGCATTCGCAATCAACTCGCCCCCGGCACCGAAGGCGGCGTGACGCGTTACCTGCCGACCAACGAAGTGATGAGCATTTATGACGCGTCGATGAAGTATCAAGCCGACAACGTGCCATTGGTTGTGTTGGCGGGGACTGAGTACGGTACTGGCAGCAGTCGCGACTGGGCCGCCAAAGGCACCATGATGCTGGGCGTCAAGGTCGTCATCGCCGCGAGTTTCGAACGGATCCACCGTAGCAACTTGGTCGGTATGGGTGTGCTGCCGCTGGAGTTCGCCGATGACTCGACCTGGGAATCCCTGGGGATTACCGGTGAGGAAACCTTCGATATCGTAGACCTCTCCAACGATCTCCAGCCGCGTTCCTTGATCAACGTGATCGCCACGAAACCGGACGGCGAGAAGATGGAATTCGCTTGCCGCGTCCGTATCGACACGCCTGTGGAGTTGCAGTACTACCGCAACGGTGGCATCCTGCCGACCGTTCTGCGAAACCTGCGTGGCTAACCGATAGCGACGTGAATCCAGCGTGTCACCGCGCTCGCCAGAACGGGGACTCCACCCTCTGGCGACGGTGGCGATGGAGATTCGAGGGCGACGTTCATTCGGTGGCGATGTTGATTCGACGCGTTCATTGGGTTCGTCTTTCATTGGGTTCGTCTTTCGGTTGGTGATCGCGTGGTCTCTCCGCAGCTTTCGCGGAGCGTAAGGCGACTAACGTTTCCGCTTGGTTCCAACGACTAGCGTTGCCTTCATGAACGAACTTTCAATGCGTGCCTGGCTCGTCCCGCTATCCGAGAAGGTGCGCAATAGTTATTGGTTTGTTCCCTCGTTGATGGCGATCGGCTCGATCTTGTTGGCCTTGGTCACCACGACCATCGATGGCCGTATCGGGTCGGATTGGATGAGCAAAATCGATTGGCTCAACGCGAATCAGCCCGCGGGAGCCCGTGCGGTGTTGTCAACGGTAGCCGGGTCGATGATTACCGTGGCGGGCGTGACGTTTTCGATGACCATCCTCTCGATTTCTTCTGCCACGACGCAGGTTGGGCCGCGGTTGCTCAATAACTTCATGGCCGACAAGGCCAACCAGTTCACGCTGGGAGTGTTCATCGCGACGTTTTTGTACTGTCTGATGGTGCTGCGCACGGTTCGCAATGCTGAATCGCTACCACCAGGGGCGGACCGTTCCATGGACTTGGCGTCCGCATTTGTGCCTCATCTCTCAGTGATCGTGGGCGTGTTGATGGCGATCGCGAGTGTCGGCGTGTTGATTTTTTACATTCATCACATCCCCGAGACGATTCACGTTTCCAATATCATTGCGAACGTGGGGCGGCAACTCGATCACGCGATCGAGGGCCAGTATCCTGCACGAGTCGGTGCCTCCCGCGATACCGAGTGCGATGATGATCGCGTTTCGCTGCTGCCGCCGATGTTCGATGAGTCCGCCGCTCAGGTATGCTCGAGGGGAACCGGTTATTTGCAGTACATCGATGGCGACGCGCTGATCAAGATCGCCCAGAAGCACGACTTGGTCTTGCATGTGCAGCCCAGCCCCGGCGACTTTGTCACAGCGTCAACCGTGCTCATGCTAGCGTCACCTCGTGATCGAATCGATGAAGATCTCGGGCGAGAATTGGCGTCCCTGTTCATCAGCGGTGCCCAGCGTTCGGCATCACAAGACCTGCGATTTCTGGTCAATCAGTTGGTGGAGGTCGCGATGCGGGCGTTGTCGCCGGGTGTGAATGATCCGTTTACCGCAATCAGCTGCCTGCAGTGGCTGCAATCGGCACTCGAGGCGCTCGCCGATCGGGAGCTGCCCGCATCGGCTCGCTACGACGACGAGGGGAGGCTGCGGATGGTGGCCGCGCCAGTCACCTTCGCCGCATTCGCCTCGCTCGTGTTTGACCAGCTGCGCCCGTACGTGGCCGCGGATCGCAATGCGTCTGTCACGATGATGGAGATGCTTGGCAACCTGACTCTGCAGGTAACCCGCCCGCAGGATCGTCGATTGCTCGCCCGGCATGCCTGTGCGCTCCGCCGCGCCTGCGAGCAGTCCCAGAGCGACAGGCGGACTCTCGGTTTGATTTCCCGCAGATATCGCGAGGTGCTGCGACTTTGGGCCGATGCCGACCGGCGCGAGCGAGCCCGGAAAACGGGCCAGTGGATTCGGTGACAAAGATTGTCGCATTGGTACTCCGCTTGCATTAAACTGAGCCTCTCTAGTCCACCACCTTGCGGAGAGTTTCGATGAGTCCAAAGCGTAGCCTGTTACTGAGTACCTGCCTTGCCGCTGTGGTGGCCGTCCCCTTGCCCCTGGCAGTCGGCCAGGATGCATCATCGGGGCCAGCTCAGGCCAGTGACTCGAGCCCCAGTGGGATCAGTGACTGGGCGTTGGCCGGAGTCGTTTGGAGTGACGCGAGCCTGACTCGGAAACTGGCTACGGACGCACTCAGCCAGGCTCAGAGTGACGGGGCGGGGTCGCCCGCTCAGGAATCGCTGCAGCAGCTCGCTGAGCAATCCCAGCAAATCATTAAATCGCTCGAGCAATTCGGTTGGTCGCACAAAAAGAGCGATGCTGGCAGCGGGGCACCGGCTGCTGAGCCCGTCGCCCCTGTTGCCGACTTAGCTGCCGCTCCTAGCAGCGACGATGGCACGCCATCGACCCGAGACATCATGGCGGAGAAGATGGCGGCTGCTCGTGCGCGAGGCGAGGCCGAGGCTGCCGCGGCCAATCCGCTCAAGCCCCTGCCGACTCTGTCCAACCGGGTGAGCGAGCGAGCTGGGCAGACGTTGTCCGATACGCTCCCCTACAGTGCTGGCTCGATATACGACCATGGCGACTATCGCCCCGGTGGGAGCTATCTCTCGGATGCCCCGATGCCAGTCGATGCGTCGAAGGTCTACAGTGGCCAACTCGACGACATTGAGCGGGAAGTTGATCGAGAAAAGTCGAGCGCGCGTGCTAAGGCCGAACGCGAACTCGCGAAGAAGCCCAAGGTCGACCCCGCCGTGACCGCGGGGCTGCTCCGGCGGATTCAGATGGACGATTACACGACCACGCCGCAGCCCGAGACTGCGAGCTCGGGTGACCATGCTGACTCGCGCTGGGTTCAGTTCCGCCTCGAAGCCAATCAGTGGACCTATTCCCACGTCCAGGCGAGCGAGAGAATCCCAGCTGCCCGTGCGGCGCTGCGACAGCTGCAAGCAACGGCGATGACGGCTGGAAGATCCACCCAGGATGCCAGGCTGAAACAGATCTTGGCACCGATTATGAAGTTGTCGCTCTAAGCGCCCACGCGGCAGCTTTTTCGTTTTACCGCGTGGGGCACCGCCCCCCCGCGTGCACCCTGGATATCGCGGCACGCGTTCGGCGATCGCAAGCATGAGTGCCCGTGAAGTGCTGGCGGTGATTGCAGCGACATCTGACCCACGTTCAATGACGGGTCGCCGTTGGAAGCGACAGCGAGACAATCCAACGCGTCGAATTCAAGGTCGCTACGCTCGCCAAAGCGTGGGCTCCACGTCCCGGCGAACGTAGCGATTCGGTCTATTCATTCGCGGTCGCGAAAGGTAATCGCTCCGCCACGCTTTCGGCTACTTGTGTCGCCATGGCTGCATTCCCTGTTCCATTGAAGTGAACTCCATCGCTCGAGTGCCAATCGGGATGATGTTGGACGAGTCCGAATAAGTCGTCCGTCGGAACACCCGCCGATTTCATGATCTCGGCCGCGATATCGTTTCTTGCCGTGACGCGCTCGGTCCGTTCACTGGTTTGCTGCAGGTCGCCCTTGTTGCGAATGGGAGTGGATGTTGCCCAAATGAGCTCGGTGTCGCGGGCATGTTCCTTGAGGGCAGCGACCGTCTGACGCAAACCATCCCTGTACTGATCTTCGCTGTATCCCCAACCGTGGAGACCGTTGTTGAAATGAATGACAGCGAATTTGTATTGTTTCAGCAATGAATCAAGATCGTCAATAAACGTTGGGTCGGATATGCATTTGGACGTTGTCAATCGAGCACAGTAAGCCTTGCCACTGAGGTGCTTCTCAACGGCCCCAAAGTATCCTCGCGTGATCGAATCGCCGACGAACAGAACCCGAGGCAGGTCGTCTTTGTCGGCATCGGTGACCCAGATGTCGATCCATTCAATTCGCTCCCGAACCGGATCCTCGGCGGGTAGCGAACGGGAGAACAACGCAGCGGTCAGCAAAGCGAAAAACAGTGGCTTCATAGCAGTCATCAGTCTGGGCGTGGAGTGGTTGAATGGAGTGGTTCCCAAGCGGTTTTCGCTCGTCTCAGGGCCAGCGTGCTGGGGTGATGCCGCCGCCACCAGGCAATCGATCGGCGCCGCGGCAAGGGATTTTTGAACAGGATAATCGGATGAGTGGTGAGGAACGGCTGCACCTGCCGTTCACGATTCACGGCGGAAAAATCTCAGGACCGACGTTAGCACCGCGACGAAGCCAAACAGTGGCAGTGCGGCAATGATCAATTTAGGTTGGGCGGCGACAGCGACGATGGCGACCACTCCCAGGACCGCAAGCCCGGGGGGGAACCATCGAGCGGGGCGTTTCAGGGAGTCCCAGGCGAACCAAATCGCACCGAAAACCAGCCCGATGCGAGTCATCGATGCGATCATGAAACCACTCGCTGAAGCCGATCCCGAGAGTTGCTCGAGTCCGCCGCTGAACCTGGCGACCGCAGCGGCTAACAGGCAGGCTGCAGCCGCCAGCCCCGCAAGATACCGGTGACTCGGGCCAGTGGAGTTGCCGCCCGTGGGCTCGGTGCCGCGATTTCGGGATTGCTTATGATTATTTGGCATTGCCACGCAGAAGGGAGGTTCGGAACAGATAGACTCGGAGATTATACTAGTCTCTCGGTCGTCACCACCTCGCCCTATTCTCTCGCCTGTTGAAATATGAATTCTCGGTCTCGGAAACCCATTCGATACGGTTTTCTTCGGAATTTCAAGCAATTTCTTGTCGTTTGCTCGTTCGCTATGCCGGCCGCCACGCTCATTTGCCTCGCGATACCGATCGCTCAGGCGGATGATCCGCCACCAGCAGCCGCACAGATCAAGACAAAATCAGCGACCGCACCGGCACGCAAGCCACTTTTTGATGGGAAATCAATCACGGGCTGGAGTAATCCCTATGAATGGGGGGAGACGCAAGTGGTCGATGGCGAACTTCACCTGACGGGTGAGCGAAAATACTTCTTGGTCACCGACCAAGTTTTTAACGATTACGAGTTCGAAGGCGAAATCAAACTCCCCGAAGGCAAATCCAATAGCGGGTTCATGGCTCGTGGCCAGGTCGAACCGAACCGCGTCTACGGCTACCAGGCCGAAGCCGACCCAACGGAGCGCCGGTGGTCGGGCGGGTTGTACGACGAGGGCCGGCGACAATGGCTCAATCCACTTTGGAAGCAACCTGACGCGCAGGCCGCTTTTGATCGAAATCGCTGGAACCGCTACCGGATCCGCTGCGTGGGCAACCACCTCCAGTTCTTCGTCAATGAGGTGCCGACGACCGACTACTTCGACCCCGTTGATCTGGGCGGTCGGATCGGACTACAGCACCATGGTGAGAAAGGGCAGATGGTGCGATTTCGCAATCTGACCGTCCGCGAGATCGGCAAGCATCATTGGGTGCCCCTTTTCAACGCCGAGATCGCCAGCGAGCCCGCGCCCGAGGGTGAGATCATCCCGGGTTGGAAATCCGTCGGTGGTGGCACCTGGACCGTCGTCGATGGCGTCCTGCAGGGCCGCGCCAGCATCGAGGCACACGAACCGAACGGGCTGCTGTACTGCACGCGGCCATTCGCCAACGCCACGTTCCGAATCGTTTATCGGTTCACCGAAGGCAACAGTGGCTTCTTTGTCCGCAGCAAAATCACTGCTGCCAACCCCTTCGTGGCCGGCGTCCAGTGCGAGATCGATAACTCCGATGCGGTGGGCGGTCTGTATCAAACCGGCGGCAAGGGGTGGATTGCCAAGCCACTGCACTATCTCGATACGCGATTTCCGCCGGATCGCCGCGACGTCGTCGCCGCGCGATGGAACCTGGCCCGCCAAGGTGTCTCCGGCGCAGGTCTCAAGGCTCAAGCACCCGCTGAATCCACGACGGACAAGCCTGCGGCGGCCGAACCTACGACCGCACCCTGGCAAACGATGGTCGTCTCGGTACACGGCAAACGCATCGTGACACATTTGAACGATTGTCTCGCCGCTGATTTTGTCGTCGACGATCTGGCTGATGCCGGCACGATCGCCTTGCAACTGCACGGCAATCAAAACCTTGAAATCGACTTTCGTAGCATCGAAGTTTTAGAACCGGTTCGTCAATAAAAGGCTCATTGCCCCAGCATGCGTTGCACGCGCGCCCGTTCTTTGGCAAGGGCCGGTCCAGGGATCGGCATGGGCTCGAAGCTGGCCGATGGCTTCAGTTCCTCGTCGGCTGGGATCGCTCGCCAGCGAAGATTGCGAAACCAAACGGGATGGCCATGATCCTGTAGCCAGAGCTTGCCACCACGCCCCGTGAGGTCGCCGCCGCGGATCGTGAGCAGCTCCACCATCGCAGCCCACTTCGGGTCCGTGTAATCAAAATCGAGTACCTTCTCACCGTTGAGCCAGTGCTGGATCACGGACCCCTTGCAGATCACCCGGGCGGAATTCCATTGCCCCACTGGCTGGGTCGCATCCTTGGAGGGGGCCATACAAAAGAATAGCGATGCTGCCGCCTGACGCGGGTTCTCACCATAGGGGCTGCCAATATTATCGAGGACCTGATACTCAACCTGCCCCGGTCGGTAATAGATGCCACTGTTGCAGCCGGGTGATACTTTCCAATCAAAACGCAGCTCAAAATCGTTGGGAACTGTTTGCTGATCGTATGTCAACGGGCCGCCGTCAGCAGCGCGATGGAACGCACCCTCCTCGATCTCCCAGTTGCCCGTCTGAGTCCATCCGTTGAATGTCTCTCCATCGAACAAGGACACAAACGCCTTGGAACGTTCCTCGTCGCTCAGGCTGGTTGGGTCGCCGAGGCCAGCGTTTGTCGTTGCGGGCGACGGATCGACAATCGCCTGGGAGTCTTGGCCATGCACAGACAGGGATACTGTCGCAAGCAAAAGGAAACAGGCAACACGTGAGAAAGGCATCGGGTACAACGCGGGTGACATTCGTGATTTCAACAATAAGACGATATCGAATGGGGAATGTTCCATTGTCGCAGCGGCACAAGCGACAAACAAGTTCCCCTAAGGACATCAGGAACAATAAGTGACGGGTTTACCGTAGTGGATCTTGTTAAAGATCCTGTTCTGGATGGATCTTTAACAGACGCGCCCGACAAAAGTCTCATGCTACCAGCATCTTTCGTGGGCGAGATGCGTTGCCTTTTGCTGTGTGGATTTAGCTTTTTTCTTCGAGCGGTCGGTTAGTCAGTGAAAACCATCGAACTACCTACGCAGCAAAGACTTTTCGACCCGTTCGAGGGCGTCATCGGCCCCATGGGGCGAAAGATGATCGACAACGGATGGCAGGGCCTCCTTCGCGACGTGCTCTTGGAGCAGATGCCCATCGGCCTCGTCGGTGAGCATCTCAGTGACGATCAAGGACGACCAACCTTTGAGTTGCACGCGATCATCGCGCTCCTCTGGATCCGTGACTTTCAAGGTTGGACTGTCCCCCAGGCCCACGAAGCACTGCTGTTCCGAACCGACATCCAGTACGCACTGAACCTGGAGCCAAGCACCGAAGTCACTCAGCGAACCATTGAACGCTACATCGCTCGAATGCAAAGCAACGAGAAGATCAGTGAGGAGATCTTCGCAGGCGTTACCGACACCCTGCTGCAAAGCATGGAAGTCAAAGTCAAAAAACAGCGTCTCGATTCCACCCATGTGCTTAGAATACCAGGAACAATAAGTGACGGGTTTACCGTAGTGGATCTTGTTAAAGATCCTGTTCTGGATGGATCTTTAACAGACGGAACCGACATTAGGTGGCTTTGCTGCGGGCGACTTTTTTTGGTGGTGCAAAATTTTTTAGCTGGGGCCTCTCTGGAGGCCCTGGTTTGACTGTCGAGGAGTCGCAGGCTCTACATGAACCGTCGTCCTAGTCGCCTATTGCCCCTGTTTTTCCTAGTTAATGGCCAATTGGAGCGAATTCTTTCGCTGGCGGCGCATTGCCACCGCTCGAAGCAGATTCCAACCGGCCAGCTTCAGTAGGATCGAAAGCTTCACCGCATTGTGGCCGCGAACGCGGAGCCGACCCAAGCCCATCATTCGCTTGAGGCAACCGTTGGTCCCTTCGATACCCGACCGCCAACGGTACCTATCGCGGAACTCGTCGCTCTGCTCGTGGCGACGACGCGCGTCGGCTCGAACCGCACTGCCGGTAAATTGAATGCGGCCGGTCGGCTGCTCGGTGTCCCGATTGCGTTGAACGCGGCAGTGTGCAAGCAGCGGGCAGTGCTGGCACTTCTCGGGATCCATCTGTGCGAAAGTGTAGTCGCCTTTGGCGTTGTAGTTGGTCGACTCGGGAGCGTGACCAGCCGGGCAAGACTCCAGTTCACCGGCGCAGTTGAGCTTGAATTGGTCGTAGCCGATTTCATCAGCATCGTACTTCTTCGAGCCTGGCACCGGAGCGACCAATTCGACGCCTTCTTGCTTAGCCGACTCGACGTTGGCGTCGCCACCGTAAGCGGTATCAGCCAGCAGTTCGTCTGGCATGACATCCCGCTTTTTCAAGTCCTCCAACACCGGCGAGACCGCATCGGCGTCGTTGTCCGCAGCGGTTTCGACTTTGGCCGAAGTAATCAAGTTCGGCTCGCCGTCTTCGTTGAACGTCTCGGCGATTTGAACCTGGTATCCGGCTCCTTTGTGACCGCTGTAGGTCGCGTCGGGATCCGACGGATTGACGATCACATGGCCGCCGGTTTTCTTGCGAACTTCGACGAATTCTTCCCGAAGTTCGCACTGCTGGTTAAAGATCGTTTGCAGTTGTTTGAAGGAGTCCCAGTCGCAGATCGGTTTGGTTTCGGTTAATTCATTGAGGATTAAGCAGAGGTCTTCGGCGGCTTGCTGCAACGCAATTTTCCGCTGTTCGGTAGTGCGTGCGTCGCCAAAGATTCGGCTGTCGGATTGCTTGCGGTAGCGGGCCAAAAGCTCGTCGTCAAATCGGTCGATCAGCCTAGCCGAACCAGACTGAGCGTCGTGCTTTTCGACTTTCTTGAAGAACCGCCGCAGGGCCACGCCGATCATTTGGGCGCGTCCCAGGGTGGCCATGTCGCTGAGCACATGGGTGGAATCGAGACGCTGTTTTTTGACTTTGACTTCCATGCTTTGCAGCAGGGTGTCGGTAACGCCTGCGAAGATCTCCTCACTGATCTTCTCGTTGCTTTGCATTCGAGCGATGTAGCGTTCAATGGTTCGCTGAGTGACTTCGGTGCTTGGCTCCAAGTTCAGTGCGTACTGGATGTCGGTTCGGAACAGCAGTGCTTCGTGGGCCTGGGGGACAGTCCAACCTTGAAAGTCACGGATCCAGAGGAGCGCGATGATCGCGTGCAACTCAAAGGTTGGTCGTCCTTGATCGTCACTGAGATGCTCACCGACGAGGCCGATGGGCATCTGCTCCAAGAGCACGTCGCGAAGGAGGCCCTGCCATCCGTTGTCAATCATCTTTCGCCCCATGGGGCCGATGACGCCCTCGAACGGGTCGAAAAGTCTTTGCTGCGTAGGTAGTTCGATGGTTTTCACTGACTAACCGACCACTCGAAGAAAAAAGCTAAATCCAGACAGCAAAAGGTAACGCATCTCGCCCACGAAAGAAGCCGGTAGCATGAGACTTTTGTCGGGCGCGTCTTAACAAGATCCACTACGCCAGTTATTGATCACGCGTTGCTTAGCGAGATGGCCAACTGCGCCGGTGAACTGGAGTCTTGCCCGGCTGGTCACGCTCCCGAGTCGACCAACTACAACGCCAAAGGCGACTACACTTTCGCACAGATGGATCCCGAGAAGTGCCAGCACTGTCCGCTGCTTGCACACTGCCGCGTTCAACGTAATCGGGACACCGAGCAGCCGACCGGCCGCATTCAATTTACCGGCAGTGCGGTTCGAGCCGACGCGCGTCGTCGCCACGAGCAGAGCGACGAGTTCCGCGATAGGTACCGTTGGCGGTCGGGTATCGAAGGGACCAACGGTTGCCTCAAGCGAATGATGGGCTTGGGTCGGCTCCGCGTTCGCGGCCACAATGCGGTGAAGCTTTCGATCCTACTGAAGCTGGCCGGTTGGAATCTGCTTCGAGCGGTGGCAATGCGCCGCCAGCGAAAGAATTCGCTCCAATTGGCCATCAACTAGGAGGAACAGGGGCAATAGGCGACTAGGACGACGGTTCATGTAGAGCCTGCGACTCCTCGACAGTCAAACCAGGGCCTCGAGAGAGGCCTCGGCTAAAAACTTTTGCACCACCCAAAAAAGTCGCCCGCAGCAAAGCTACCTAATGTCGGTTGCGTCTGTTAAAGATCCTGTTCTGAATGGATCTTTAACAAGATCCACTACGCCAGTTATTGATCACGCGTTGCTTAGCGAGATGGCCAACTGCGCCGGTGAACTGGAGTCTTGCCCGGCTGGTCACGCTCCCGAGTCGACCAACTACAACGCCAAAGGCGACTACACTTTCGCACAGATGGATCCCGAGAAGTGCCAGCACTGTCCGCTGCTTGCACACTGCCGCGTCCAACGCAATCGGGACACCGCGCAGCCGACCGGCCGCATTCAATTTACCGGCAGTGCGGTTCGGGCCGACGCGCGTCGTCGCCACGAACAGAGCGACGAGTTCCGCGATCGCTACCGTTGGCGGTCGGGTATCGAAGGGACCAACGGTTGCCTCAAGCGAATGATGGGCTTGGGTCGGCTCCGCGTTCGCGGCCACAATGCGGTGAAGCTTTCGATCCTACTGAAGCTGGCCGGTTGGAATCTGCTTCGAGCGGTGGCAATGCACCACCAAGAAAAGTCGCTCGCAGCAAAGCTACCTAATGTCGGTCGCGTCTGTTAAAGATCCTGTTATGGATGGATCTTTAACAAGATCCACTACGCCAGTTATTGATCCCGCGTTGCTAAGGCGGCTACTCTCCATCTGGAAATGCTTCGGCTGCTTGTTGACGCACCGCCGAATTTTCATGTTGACGCAATTGTTTGATGCGGCCGTCCCCCAGCCAGTCCTCGTTGACGTCACCCGCTTCGATAGCGGCGAGCAGACGCTCGATGCGAGGAACGGTTCGTAGGAGGGCATCGATTGCCAGAGCTCGATTCGGCGGGTTCAGGTTTGGGAGGGCAGCGAGAATCGCTTGACCCGCTTCGGCGGCCGGCATATCGGACAGACCACTGACGGCCCCCTGTTGCAATTCAGCATCGGCATTCGCCAAATAGCCCGCCAACTGTTCGCCATGCGTCGCCCAGGGAGCGATCGCGATCATGCGCAGCGCATCATACCGTGTCCCTGAGCGAACTTGGACATCATCAGACATCTCGGAGGCTTGCAAGATCGCTTGATTCCAACGCGCAACGAGCGGGCCGTTGCCAGAGACCAGACGGAGTACACGATCAAGTGGCCAGTCACCTGTTTGGCTGATTCCGTTGATCAATCCACCGCCCAGGACCACGGCCTGCCAGTCAGCCAATGGTTGATTTCGTTGAGGCAGACTGACGTCCAAAATGTTCAGGAGTTCGGCAGACTGATTTCGCTTTCCCGCAGCAATCGCCACTCGCCATATCCACGGGATCCGGCGGTATTGTTCCTCCATGTTTTCAGGCATGTCGGATGTTAACGCCGTAATCATCTGGGCCGAATACTGGGGCCATTTTGCGATGAGTGCTTCACGCTGTTCGTGTGCCAACCGATCGTCGATCAGTTTGCGAGCCAGCTGATAGGCTTCCGAGTCGGCGCCCTGAACGTAGGCCAGGATGTTCGCCATTTCTTGTTTGCGAATGTTCTGCTCGAGTCCTTCAGGCATCGCCGATTTTCCGGTCGCATGCAATTCCTGCAATTGGTTCCTCAGTAGAACCCGCTGCTTCGCTTCCTGTTCTAAAAGCGTGACGCTGGAGGCCGTTTCGCTGACAATTTGACCTGACACGACGTGTCCATCGTCCATGAGGGCTGTGTAATTCTGGTACCGAGCATCAACGTCCTGGTTCGGGTTCAAGATCGCCGTCAGTAGGAAGTCGGTGGACAAAGAAGTCAGTGCGGATAGGTCCGGGCCAACTTCGTGTCCCACGCCGTCCAGTTTGTGGCAAACGCTGCAGTGCTTTTCAAAAAGAGCTTTTCCTCGCTGAGGATCCGCTGGAAGTTCGGCAACATCGAGCCATTGCGCAACGAGTCGTTCTCGATCACCTCCGGTTCCATCCCCCAACCACTTCATGGTCAAGGAGCGGGTGTCGGGAGACTGGCGTTCGATGAAGCGTTGCCGATCATCCGCCGAAAAATCACTCGCATAGAGAACACCGGACTGCAGCCCTGATAGGGTGGACGCGTCCCAATCGGGGTGCCCGAGCAGTGTGCGAATGAGTGCCCTGCGAACGTCGGGAGTGGCGGAACCCATGCAGGAGAGCAATAGCTTGCCGCCATCGGAGCTGCCACGTCGGCCGATGGCATGAACCGCAGCGATCTGACGATCGTTCGAAAACTGCAGGTCAATCAATCGGGCGATTTCGGAGGAGGTTTCGAGCGGCTGTTCCATTTCATCCTGAGCGCCGTCGGCTCCGAGCAACCCTTGGGAAACCGGACCGAACTTGCGCCCGAGCAGCTTTAAGGCGATCTCGGCCTGGCTGTCTGAGATGCCTGGGTCAAGAATCCGCTCTCGCGCAGCAGAAAACATCGATCGAGTCGCTTGTTTCTGAGGCACTTTAATTTCGATCTGGATCTTCGCGGATCCTGGGTCGCTGCCCAACGGGTTGCCAGCGGGATGGACAATCGCCAATTCACCGATCGCGGCGCGACGGTCGAGTCCGTCGAGTAACTGTGCAAAACTCTCCAATTGCCACCATTGCCACTCTCCTTCGAGGTTGAGTATCTGCTTGAGGGCGGATTGAATTGCGGGTCCATCTCCGATCCCCGCCAGCGTCGCAACCACTTGAGGGCCGATCTGCCGACGCGAGTTTTCGTCTGCCAGTATTTGCTCAGCGATCCGGCCGACGTTGTTGGGCGTCAAAGAACTGAGTGCCGCGGATTGGAGATATGGGTCTGATTCCGTCGCGAGTTTCGCCAATGGGCTGGTCACATCAACGGATGGCATGAGGGCAAGCGAATTGGCGACTTGCATTCGGACGGCAAATGAATTGTCGTTGGCAAGTTCAAGCACGGCCGTCGAAACTTTGGGATGGGTCAGAACGCTCTCGCTCATTCGGGTCGCATGCCGCCGGACATCAGCGTTGGAATCGGATAATGCGAACAGGATTGCGTCGCTTGATAACCGATCGAGCCCGTCAAGAGCGGCCAGGGCTTGGACGCGGACAGCAGGATTCTTGCTCGCCTGAGCAATGTGCCGTAGTTCTTCGCTCGCATCCTTGGCATCACGCCACAGTAGCATTTGGTGAACCAGATCGCGGACGACGCCATTGTCTGAGTCGATGGCTTTGGCTAATTCTTGATTGTTCAGGTGGCTCAATAAAGGTTGTCTTGGGGCGGATTGGGTGGCGGGAACAACTCGATAAATTCGTCCCATGCCCTGGCCGGCAAACACATCGAGATCGGCCAAGGTTTCATCCGGGATCCATTTGGGGTGTTCGATCACGTAGCGATACATGTCCACCACCCAGAGTCCACCGTCGGGACCGGTTCTGGCTTGAACGGGCCGGAACCAGCGGTCACTTGAGGTTAAGAATTCGGTGTCTTGTTCGTCGGCTGCACGATGCCCTCGAAACGTTGCCCCCTGTTGCTGGAGGATCTGTCGATAGACCAATTGATTCACCGGCTCGCAGGTGAATGAATTGTTGCTGTAGTCCAGCCCGAGATAGTTGTCGCGATAAATCCCGATCCCGCAGGCCGCCGTCGCACGCCCCGGTGCCCCGGACAGTCGAAACAGAACCAAGTCGCTCGCGGGAAATAGCTTGTTCGCGTTTTCTCCGGCAGGGACACTCAGCGAGGTCGCCGGGGGCGCTACGAATGGGTTGCGTTGCAGGTAACGATCGACAACCGGGTAGTGACGGATCAGGTTGCTGTTGTCACAGCCAAACCAGTTGCCAAAATCATCGCGGGTTCTGCCTTGTTGGCTACGCCCCGTCACCGGTTCGATCACTCCTGCATCGGGCTTGATTCGGAAGTCTCTTCCGGAAACATCCACGACGATACCTTGTTGGTTTGAAATCGATCCACCAAACAACCCGCCTGAGCCATACAGCCAATTATCGAGTCCCCAACGCAGGCTGTTGACACGTGCCTGGCCATTGTGTGTTGCAAATCCTCTGAACAGCACTTCGCTGGTTTCCGCTCGTCCGTCTCCATCTCGGTCGCGTGCAAAGAGGATGTTGGGCGCATCGCAGATCAGCGCGCCGTCTTGCCAAACTTTTACATCCGTTGGGTATCGAAGCCCGTCTAGAAACACGGTCGAAGATTCGTAGAATCCATCGCCGTCACCATCCTTCAGGACCCGCACTTCTCCCGTGGGGGCAAACTCCTCTTCGATCCCATGTCCATAGTCAGACATTTGCACAACCCAGAGAGTCCCATCGGGGCCGAAGTCGATCGCCACGGGGTCAGCGATCTGCGGCTCACTGGCGACCAACTGAACTTCCAGTCCCGCGTGTGTCTTAAATTTCTGCAAGGCCTCCGCTGGTGATGCCGAAGGAATCCCGTTGGTTCGGCTTGGCGGCGATGCGTTCGATTCGTTCTCGCGAAATGCGGTTCCATCCAGCCGGATTGAATCGTCAGGGCTCGTGTTGGGGTTGCCAACTTCGGCGCTGCTAGGCGTCGTCGCAGGCGGTTCAGCGGCCCTCAGGTCACCGAACATAACCGCGGCCTGGGCACAGGCGATGAACGCCAATGCAGCTGCGACGGGAATTGAAAACGAGGCGGCACGGTCGCTAATCGCATAGCGCAAGCAAGGGCGAATCGTAGACATGCGAGTCATTTAAGGTAGGAGGGGCTGGGCCCTTGGGCTTGGCGACGGCGGAAGCGTCTGAGAAAGCTTCCCATCACGACTGAGAACACTTTGGGCAGATTCAGGCTCCCAGAACATCTCATCCATTGTTGCCCAATCCAACCCCATCCAATGAGCGAGGTGAGCAGGTTTGTCAGGTATTCTGATGCCGTTCGATTCGGGGGGCATGCCCGAGGGTGGTCGCTCAAGGGAGGCTCACATGCGCGTGCTCGTGCCCTGGGTCAGGGCCATGAAGGCGGATTCGAGATCGAGTTCCTCTTCGGAGAACCGACGTAGGCCGATACCGTTCTCGATCAGTAGTTTGGGTAGCTCGCTATAGTCATCAGTGTGGCTGTTCAAGATCACCCGCACGGCGTCATCGCCAGGCTGGGTGGACCGCACGAGCGGATGATTTTCGAATAGTTCACCGATCCGCTGCATTTGGTCGCGTTGACTCGGCTGGATAATCAACACGGTATGTTCACGGACCATCCGGATGACTTCGGTTACCTTGGCGTTCTGTTTCAACTCGCCGCGGTCGATGATCCCAACTTTGTTACAAACGTCCGCCAGCTCGGGCAAAATATGGCTGCTGACGATCACGGTTTTGCCCATCTCACCGAGTCGTCGCAACAGGTTCCGCATCTCGATCCGGGCGCGAGGGTCAAGGCCGGACAAGGGCTCGTCCAGCAAGAGGACTTGCGGGTCATGTAGCAGCGTTCGCGCGAGACCGAGCCGCTGGGTTTGCCCGCGGGAGAGCGTGTTGGCAAACGCATCTCGTTTGAAATCGAGATCGACAATGTCGAGCATTTCGTTGACGCGTTTACGGCGATCGAGGCCGTTGATCCGGTAGGCGGCGGCAAAGAATTCGAGATACTCGACGACGGTCATGTCGTCGTAAACGCCGAAGAAGTCGGGCATGTACCCGACCAAGCGGCGAATCTCTTTGGGCTGCGTGTGGACGCTGTGGCCACACACATAGGCTTCGCCCCAACTCGGTTCGAGCAGTGTCGCGATGATTCGCATCGTCGTGGTCTTGCCAGCCCCGTTCGGGCCGATGAAGCCAAACAGATCGCCCGCTTCGAGGTCCAAGTCGATGGCGCGGATGGCGAACGCGTCGCCGTATTTCTTGGTCAAGTCAACAGTTTTGATCACGACGATTCTAGCCGGGCAGAGAGATGATGAATTGAAAAGATGAGGGGATGGGATCTCGCGAAGGCTCCTACGCTGCGGACAACGTCGGAGCTATTGATCTTGCGTTTGCTGGTGAGGCTCTTCCACTACCGGCAGGACGACGCGAACCCAGCTGTCCGTCTCTCCCGCGGGTACGATCGTGCCTGTGTCGGTTTCAACGCTCAGGGTGGTCCAGGGTTCGCGGCACCGCGCGATCAGGATGCAGCGATCTTCGTTGAGCAAATCGGTCCAGTCGAGCTGCCCTAGAATTTCGTTTTGCAACCCTGTGTAGCGAGTCCCGCCGACGACATCGTGAAACATCAGCATCTCAGCCAGTCGGACGGGTTGGTCAATCTGGGTCACATCCCACGCCTCGGTCTGTGACGAACTCTTCAATGCCCGCTGCCGTGACAACTGCCAACGGAAGTTTTTCTGACGCAGGCGGTCGACGTCGGGAACGGTTACCGCGGCTGGGAAACGAGTTGGCAACAGGTAAACCCAGTTCTGATAGATCAACATGGCGTCGAGTAGATCAACGTCAAACGGATTGGAAAGTTCTCCCTGGAGAAGCTCGGAACCACGTCGTCGCTGCACCGGAGATGCCTCGATGTTCGTGCTCAGCTGCATCTGTAACGCTAGCGACTTGCTGCTTCGCGGTGCCATTTCGAGTGAGTCGATGCGACTGGTGAGACTTTGTTCCTGCTGCCCCACTTTGGCGGCTGCATTGGAATCGATCTCCGTGATCGGAACATGAATCGGTATGCTCCAGGCATCGATCTGGATGCCTCCCATCTCACGGCCGGGAGCACCGAACGGATGCAGGACCTGATAGGTCGTCGCGTCGGTGATCGCGGCAAGCACCTCACTGGGTTCCGCTGCAACACCGACGACTTGGGCGGGATGTGAATACAGGTACGACCATCGGAACAATCGCGTCGTGCGGGTGGAGCTATCCACATCGAGAATCTCAATTCCGCGAGATCGTAGCAGAGAGTCCTCTCCCGCTGCGGTGGATGCGGCCGACGTCTCCGGTGCACTGCGACGGGGCGCCGCCGCCATGACTAACGCAACCGACAAGAGCACCGCAATGATGGGAAACGTCACCCATCCCAGCAGTGGGTTGCCAAACACACGCCGCACGAGCAGGTAATCCAACGGTGCGACCAAGGCGATCAACGCCGCGATAATCAGTGCAACGATCGAAAAACTAATACTGCGTTTGATCGGGAAATGGTCCAAACTCCGCCGCACTTGGCCAGACAAGTCCGAGTAGCCGCTGATTCGGAAGCTGCTGCCCACCTCGCTGCGTTTCTCACTCAACAGATCCCCCGTCAGTTTCGTCACCAGCGCGAGACGCTCAGGCCAATCCACAAACGGTGCCGCATCAAGGTCCGCAGCGACCAGGGTGATTTTTCCCATCCCCGCGGTGTAGCGGATCGCCAGCGGCAATCCAATCCGCCGCGACGTTCGGCCGGCAATCAGCACCTCACCGACACGCGACAGCGTCGTCCCGCCGGCGCCAATGACCTTGGGGAATCGCCAAGCTTCAAACTCACTCAAGCGGGTCTGGCTGTTGGTGAACGTTTCGAATCCAGAGGGATCCATTGTCACCGCCGAGGAGTTGGCAATTTCAGCGGGCAATAATTCGGACAGCCAAGGCGCCGCGGGCAGCAGCGTTTGCGCACTGGCACCCAGGGTCACGAACAATCGGCCACCACCACGTACCCAACTTCCAATGGCCTCACCCTGAGCGGGCGACAATTGACGCAGCAGCTCGGTGGCGCCCCCTGTGACGACGATCAGGTCGACGCCGGAAAATCCCAGCACGTGATCGGGGACCGCATCGGCACGGTCGATGCGCGTGACAGCAACGGACGCATCGCGATTGAGCAGTTCGTTGACACCAATCGTGTCGATCCCCAGCGGGTCGCCCAAAACCACCACCCATGGCATCCCGACGGGAATCATGGAGGGTTCCTCGGCAGGCACACCGACCTCGGGGAAGCGAGTCTTCACAACCACACTGAGGTCGGAGTCCCCACGCGGTGAGTCGTCCGCGGCCGCATGGGCCGGCTGCCCATCATGGCGAATGATCAGCGGCGCCGCCTCCGTCCCCGGAATGCCATAGGCGAAGACTGGATCTCCACTGCTCCCGGACGATGCTGAGAGAAAATCCTGCTCGTACACCACGGCCACCCCGTCGCCGTCGGTTGTCTCCAGCTGAACGGAGGAGTTCAGATCCGGTGGTAGTCGTACGGCGGTCCAGTGCCCGGCCCGATAGTGCCCATTGATTCCGATCAAAGGGGACTCCGTAGCCGCGACCGCAACGGGCTCTTGCGCCGCTGCGGTCGTGAGCGAAAATAGTCCGGAGGCAATGACTAGGCCCACAGCGGTCAAAATCAACCGCTGGGCCTGGGCCCCCAATAGGAATGCACCGTCCTTCATGGCTTTTCATCCAAACTGCACTGACAGACGAAGTGCCTGCACCCCGGGCAACCCTGGCCATATTTCGCCGACAGTGCCGCCGCGAGATCGACATCGGCGACGTTGGCGATCGTGAATAGCCATGCAATCACATCGGCAAACTCCTCTTGGAGATTCTCGCGGTCGTCGCCGCGCAGGGCAGAGGCCAGCTCGCCGACCTCTTCCATTAGCCACATGAATGTGCCGTCGACGCCTCGCGCGACGTCTTTGTCGAAATACATGCGGCGGATGTGTTGCTGTAAATCCGCGATCGAGAGATCGTTCGGGGGGGTGCCCATAATGATAATTAATACAAAGTCGATAAAAACAGGCGTTTTGGGATCAGCGGGAACCCGTGACTGCCGGAAAATCTATAAAATCCGTGCCGTGAGTGCGACCAGGGTTGGCCGTCACAAAGCGGACGCTTTAACCTTTTTCCCATAGAGCCTAATCTAAGGTCGTCACTTGCGGGGGGAGGCTGCTTCAAATTCCCAGCCAGTCGCCAGACGGACGCACGACTCGTTTTGTTCGTCAGTACGAATCGTTGCCGGGCCCCACTGATCCTTCCCCACTCGCCCGCAGCGTTCCATTCGTCGCCCGATCCTGATCAACGCCCGCTTGGATCGACGGAACGATCCAGCAACACAACTCTTTTCGCAGGCACCTCTCACTCCATGTCCCAATCATCCGTGAATCGCTATCCGTTCTACAGTCCGCGATTTTGGCATGGCATGCGGCCCTTGACGTGGTGGCGTCTGCTGCGTCAGGGCGAGTTTTCGATCAGCCCTTCACGCATCGGTCTCGCGATCTCGGTGAGTATCGCGACCCCCTTCAATACGTTGCTGATGGGCCTGCAAAACCTGGTTTTTCGCCGCCGGCTCCGCGATGCTGAAATGCACGGCCCCCCGGTGTTCATCATTGGGCACTGGCGCAGTGGTACGACATTGCTGCATGAATTGATGGTCCGCGATGAACGCTGGAGCAGCCCGTCGACCTATCAGTGCTTTGCACCGTCGCATTTTCTCTTGACGCAGTGGTTTTTCCGTACCTTTGCGGCTTGGCTGCTGCCAGGCAAGCGACCGATGGACAACATGGCCACGGGCTGGGACCACCCCCAGGAGGATGAATTCGCGTTGGTCAACTTGGGGCTGCCGTCACCCTACCGCCGGATTGCCTTTCCACGCCGCGGCCCCGTTGATATGGATTACCTGGATTTTCAAGGTGTCGACGAGGAAGCACGCCAGCGTTGGCTGGGGGCGCTCAAGTCATTTTTGTACCGGGTCAGTGTTGCCACGACGCGGCCCCTGGTGATTAAAAGCCCGACGCACACCGGTCGGATTGGATATCTCGCCGACGCATTCCCCAATGCCCGGTTCATTCACATCACCCGCGATCCCCGTGATCTGTTTCCAAGCACCTGCAGGCTGTGGCGCAGCCTCGACGAAGTCCAGGCATTTCAGGCCCCGCCAGCGGATACCTCCGACGACGGCATCGAAGAATATGTGCTGGACTGTTTTGCACGGATGTATGCCGCGTTCGATGAACAACGCCACAAAATCGACGAGCATCACTTGATCGAGATCCGGTATGAGGACCTCATCGCCGATCCCGTCGCAACTCTCGAGAATATCTACGATTCGCTGCGGCTGGCGGATTTCGAAACGGTTCGCGACGAAATTCAGACGTGGACGGACAACGAACATCGCTCCTATCAGCCCAATAAACACCAGTTGTCGGCAGCGGATGAAAAGCGACTGCAGGAGCGATGGGGCGAGTATTTCGCTCGCTACGGCTACTGAGTAGGCGTGAGACTGCGAGGCTCGTAGCTCAATTCCGCCGAAAAACGCGAGCACCGGGCGTCTGGGAGAGATTCGGTTGCTCGCTCTTTTTATTGCTAATGATTCGCAATAAGGCTTGTTTGCCTGCCGCCCACCACTTAGATTGGGAACCAGCCTCACGCCTTGCGAGCAGTTGTTCGTGGGCCTCCCACCGATTTCACGATTAAGATCAGCGACATTCCGATGGATTCGACGCCGCCGACTTCCCAATCGACCGACGCAGCCAAGGCGACGAACGCCCCAGCTGATGTGGGTGGCGCCGTTGCCCCTGCGATCGAGTCCCCCGAGATCGAATCCGCCTTGATTGAAACGCGGGTGATGGGCTCGCTGCCGGGTGAGAATTCGCTCGCTTGTGGCTGTGATGCAGCTCACACCCTGAAGGTCGTTCGGTTCGAAAGTCTCGCCCGCTGCGGTGACGAAATTTGGATCGAAAACGACGGCCAGCTCTACCGCTTGCGAAAAACCCGCCAAGGCAAGCTGATTCTCACCAAGTAATCGCTGCCCCGATGCAAGCGTTACAATTGCCCCAATCGATTTGTTGACGCCCCCCGTAAACAAGGCTTCCAGTTCAACGTGACTCACAACGAAAACATTCTGTCGGTCGTCGCCGGTGCAACGGAACAGCAGCGGTTAGTGATTGTGCATCGCGTCCTCGAGACGCGGGACACACTCCGCGTGGGTCCCGTCCGCTTGCACCATCCCGAAGATACCTCGGACAGCACACGCGAGGCGTGTCACGCGGATCCCGTGCGGCAGATCTCACGGCCGTTCTGTGAACAGATCCAAGCGATCCGGGATCGCCCGATCGTTCTGCGCCAAGAATCCTTCAGCCCGGCTGTCGGATGGTTCGTTCAAAGTGAGATGGAATTGACGCTCGATCAGTGGAGCGTGATGCGGGCGACGCTTGTGCCGACCAGCGGCGTGCGCGCCCCGGTCGCAGCACCGCGAAAAGTTCGTCGGTTGTCGACTGCCGCCCGTGACGCGCGGTCGCGGATTCTCTCGAACGATGGCGAGGTGATCGCCCTCACACTGCATGCGGATCAAGCCGTCCCTGCGTGACACCGAGCCCCTACGCGCCGCCGACTGAGTCGCTCGCCGCGGAAGTCGAGCCCCGGGATGCGGCATGGTATCTCGCTCGCGTCCAGAAATACTATCGTTGGATGGGTGCGGGCATGTTGGTCTACCTCGTCATGGTCTCGATTGCGGCGTTCGTTGACCAGCTCTACCACGGATGGTTTCGCGTGGTCGATGCTGTCGTTCCGGTCCTCTGGTGTTTGTTTATGGCGTGGTTATTCGCAGCCATGACCCGCATCGGGTATGTTGCACCCGAAGAATTCCCACAGCATTACAAAAAGGCACGCTGGATTGGTGTCATTGCGGGAGCGCTTTTTCTTCCCATACTCGGCATACCAGCATTCATTTGCATTCGCCGATTGACTCGATACAGCCAATGCCTCGGATCTCGCGATGAGTGAAGCCCCCTGTTCGACCACGACCACAGTCGATCCGCCGAAGCGACTGGTCCACATGCTCCGCTGTGTCGGGCCAGGATTGATCGTTGCGGGATCGATTGTTGGTAGCGGCGAGTTGATCGCGACGACGAAAGCCGGTGCCGAGGCGGGGATGTCACTGCTATGGCTGATCCTGCTGGGCTGCGTGATCAAGGTCTTCACTCAGATCGAACTGGGCCGGTACACGCTGATCAGCGGCAAGACGACGCTTGCCGCATTGGACTTGGTCCCCGGACCGCGTGTCGCGGGGCGGGGCAATTGGTTGGTGTGGTTCTGGATCGTGATGTGGGTCGCCAGTATCAGCCAGCTCGGCGGCATCGTCGGTGGGGTCGGCCAAGCGTTGGCGATCAGCGTCCCGCTGACATCGTCGGGGCGCGTCTACAATGATCACGCCGATCGGGAGCAGCGGAGGGTATTCGATGCAGCCACCCGAACAACCTTGGCCGAGGAAGCCGACGCGGCACTCGAGGCGTCCGTCGTGCCCGCGTCAATCACGCCACCGGCGAAGTCGTACGACGCTGTGTTGTGGGCCGCTGTGATGGCGATCGTTACGAGCGTGATGTTGACCGTGGGCAGGTACGGGTTGATCCAGTCGCTTTCGACGGCGCTGGTGATTTTGTTCACGATTCTAACCGTCCTCAATACCGTGTGGCTGCAGAGCGATCCGTTCTGGGGCATCCCTTGGATGGAGGTCGCAGCGGGATTGTGGCCTCAGCTACCCGATGTTTCATTGGGGGATGCCTCCTCAACGGCCCGCCCGGTCGCCACGGCGTTGGCCGCGTTCGGCATCATCGGGGTTGGGGCGGGGGAACTGGTGGTTTATCCGTATTGGTGTTTGGAAAAAGGCTACGCCCGTTTCACAGGCCCCGACGATGGGACACCGTCCTGGAATGCTCGCGCCGCCGGATGGATGCGGGTGATGCATCTGGATTCGTGGGGCGCGATGGTCTTGTATACATTCGCGACCGTCGCGTTTTATCTGCTCGGTGTGGGCGTGTTGCATCGCATCGGGCTGAACCCCGAAAAGGATACGTTGGTTCGCACGCTGTCGGTGATGTATCAGCCGGTGTTCGGAAACGCTGCCGCGATGATCTTTCTCGCTGGCGCGTTCGCCGTTCTGTACAGCACATTTTTTGTGGCGTTGGCAGCGCATGCGCGAGTCTTTTCTGACGCCATGCGAATTGTTGGTTTGATCGACGCTGACGAAGTGACCCGTGCGAAGTGGGTTCGCTGGCTGGGCGGATTCTTTCCAATCCTGTGCTGGATTATCTACGTCGCCTTCCCCGCCCCGGCGCAGTTGGTCTTGATCAGCGGTGTCGCTCAGGGCGTGATGTTGCCGATGCTGGCCGGAGCAGCATTGTATTTCCGCTATCAATTTGTCAGCGAAGCGCTGCGTCCGGGACGCCTGTGGGACGCAATGCTATGGCTCTCCGCTGCCGCCATGCTGGTGACGGGGGTATGGACAGTGGTGTCACAATTCTGACGGAGTTCGCTCGCTGGCGAACTTCCACTGCGGATACGGCGGCCCGCTGGGCACGCGGTTTAGCAGCGTTACACGTGATGATATCGCGTTACTCGAAGATATCGCGGGTGCCTCGATCGCCGGGCACTGACGTCCCTGGCGATGTGTTGCCGGTCTGACGGGCTCCCATGCGGGCGTGCTGCCGAAGCATGTAGAGGTTGCCGAGGCCACTCACGAGGGGGTGCCGCAGGCGCTCAGCAAAATGCAGCGATGCTCTGGCGAGCGTCGCTGCGAACGGACGGACAGGATCTTATCAGCGTTTCTTGTTTGACTTCGGCCGTTTACGATCACGTGGTAAGGGTGCAGCCGGCACTTCGGGGTTCATCCGCTGACGCAGGCGATCAGCCCAGGTTGGTTCGGACTTCTCGCCGGCGGACGGGCCACCGGGGCGATTGGGGCCGGGTAAGCGTTTGGTTGAGGAGTCCGTGGTGCTGTCTCCCCCGCGGTGGTTTACTTTGCCTTCCAGGACAGCCTTGTCAAAGTGCGGCGTTTTCGGCAAGGTTTTCTTGACCAGGATCCGCTCGCCGATTCCCCATAGGCTGCTGGTGATGAAGTAGATACATAATCCAGCGGGCACACGGAAGAAGAACAGGCCCATGATGAGCGTCATGTAGCTCATCATCTTTTGCGTCATCGCGGTTTGTTCATCCGTCGCAGGCGGCATGAACATTTTCTGCTGGGCCAAGAACAGCACCATCACGATAACGGGCAGGATGTTGAAGTAGGGTCCCAGCCAACCCGTGCCGCGACCGGCCAGGTAATCCCACATCCAGTCGCCCCAGTAGTACAGCATGTCGGGGGCGGCGAGATTGGACGCCCAGGTTGTCCAGGAGGCGAAGGCGGCCTGGCGCAGTTCGATATCGACCGACAGTGATCGGTACAGCCCCATGAAAATGGGCAACTGCAAGAACATCGGTAAGCAACCTGAAAGTGGATTGAAACCAACCCGCTGCTGCAACTCACGCTGGGCTTTGACGCGGCCTTCCATGTCGTCTTTGTACTGTTCGGTGATCTTCTTCAGTTCGGGCGCGAGTTCCTGCATCCGCTGGGCGTTCACGGCGGCTTTACGGGACAGCGGGAACATTGCCCCACGAACGATAATCGTTAGTAAGAAGATGGCCACGGCATAGTTGCCGACCCCCGAGAGCACATGCAGTAGATTGCCGAGCACCTTGGCCGGCCACGAGAACCAACCGTAGTAAATGCAGGCCTGCAAGCCGTATTGATCGAAGAGTTCAGGTTGTTTCGGCCCCGCGAACAAACGCAGGCTTTGTTTCAAGCTCGAACCGGGGGGCACGTCGGCAACCGTACTGTCGAGATAGAAGGTCGTGTTAACCGCCCGCTCTTGGTTCTTGGGGATTTCCTCGGGATCAGAGGCAAGGGTCCCAATCGCGCGGCGGAAATTCGTGAGGCTGGCTTCTTCGGAGGGGGGGAGGTAGGCGACCGTGAAATACTGGGCATCGACGCCGATGTATTGCATGTCTTTCGCAGCGGCTTCCGAATTGGGAGAGAACAAGGTTTGGTCATTGGGGACCGTTTCCTTGCGAGCGCGTTTGAGCAGGCCGTAGCCCGAAACGAGTTCATGGCCTCCGGCGGTCGTGTTGTACACGAGGTCGCGAGCGGCTGAGCCACCCCAGTTCGGGCTGATTTTATTGCTGTACCACCATCCTTCGAGCGTGATTCCATTGACGCCTTCGAGCCGGTAGGCGAGCTGCTGCGGTTCGTCGTAGCGGTTGTCAATTTGTACGTCCATGTCGAGTACAAAGCTGCCCGGACGCAGCGAATAAGATCGCTGCAGTCCCACGGCATGGCCGCCCGCTGCCCGCATTTCTTGTTCGCTGAGTTGTAGCTCAAACGATACCGTTTCGAGGTCGGCATCCGCCGCGCCGCCGTCTTGTTGGGCGTTTCGGGGACTGGCGTCTTGTTTGATATTCCAGATCAGATCGCCCGGATCACGCAGTGAGGGGAGTGCTCGCTCGCCCGGCGCGATCTCGTGGCGGCCGACCTTGCCCACCGTGAGCAGTGACGACAGGCGTGTCAGGTTGCCTTTGACTTGATTCTCGCCACCCTTATCTGCCAAGCGGACCAGATCGAGTGGGTGCTCGGTGAGTTTCGCCGTGAACTGGATCGTTTTGTCGTTATCCCGGATCACATCGAGCACGACTTCGTCACCGGGTTCGGTGCCGTTGAGCCAGTTGCCGAGCATGACCGTATTGCTGATCGTGTCCCCATTGATCGCGATGATGCGGTCGCCCGGTCGCAATCCGTTGGGCACGCCAGCGGTCTTGGCAATCGCGATCGCTGCCGGCGTTCCCGGACCGACGACGTTGACACCGACGCCCTCGATCGTGGCGATGGGGTCGGCTGCTAGGTAACCGAGGTATCCGCTGCGGACGTCAACTCGGCGATACTTGAGACGCCCATTTTCCTTTCGCTCAGTCAGCTCGATTCGCTCGATTCCACCGCCGCGACTATTGAGCGTGACGAGCATGACATGTCCGCTCGTGGGAGCCATCGACCCGAGGGTCCGCCACTCCGGCATCTCGGGGCGTTGGGGAATCTCGTCGACGTCCGCACCGGCGGGCTCATCGGCCGCATCCGTCGGACCATCGGGATTGGATGGCTCGATGGTGGCGTTGACTTCGGACTCGGCGACCTCGGCGGGCGTATCGTCCTGGACAACCGGTTGGACCGGCGGTACGAACATTGTCCGCAACGACATATAGACGAGGAAGAAGGCGGTCGAAGCGAGTAGGAAGGAGGAAAAGCGGCGATCCACGAAATTATTGGCCGATAGAGATAGGCGGGGCAAACGTCCAACAGCCCAAAATGGTTGCTGGCGAAACCGGCATTCTTGCCGCTGGGGCGATTTTTGAAAAGCCAAACCGAGCCAAGAACGCCAGAATGCCGCCAATCAGGCCGTCAACAGGTCCCCACTGTGCCCTTTTTCAGAGCATCCCTCGCCAAAATCCTGTTTTGGGGCCGTCAGCGACTGCGAATGAATGAACCGAGCGGCAGTGAATGAACCGAGCCGCTACGGTCGTCAGGGCGTGGATTCCACCCTCCGGCGGCACTCCGCAACCATGGATGGAACGATCTTTCTGGCTTGCGGTCGCCTCACCAAGCAAAGAAGGGCCAGGGGCCGGGGTGGTTCGCGTGGGGCGGCATTTCAATGAATCCATCACTCGCGGCCAACGAAACAAGGTCTCCCGACCCTTTTCCGATCGCCAGTTCGGCCCGCCCCGGTTGCGTCATGCGGACGGCGCGGAGCCAGATCAGCGGTAGCGTTTTTTGCCCGACGTCCTCCAGCACGACACTGGCGGGCGTGGACTGCCAACGCGTCCGGCCGGCGAGTTTGTCGATCAGCGGCAGAGCAAATCGGACCGCGCCCATCGTCGCGCTGACCGGATTGCCGGGCAAGCCAATGATCGGTTTCGCGGTGGATTGCGAGGATCCGGTGTGAATCGCACCGAGAATGGGTTTGCCGGGCCGCAGCGGTAGTTTATGGAATATCGTTTCGGCGCCGATCTGCGAGACGACCTGCGGCACGTAGTCGTGGTCCCCCATCGAAACACCGCCCGTCAAAAGCACGATGTCGTGATCGCTGATCGCGGCGGCGAGTGTTTGTTGCAGTTGATCGGGATCGTCGACGGCGTGCAGCAGCGTGGGGGAGGCGACATACGGACGACTCGCCAGCAAAGCGGCGAGAGCGGGCGAGTTGCTATTGCGAATCTTCCAGGCAGGGAGCGGTTGGCTCTCCTCGTCCGCGCCACCGCTGAGTTCATCACCCGTCGTGATGATGGCGACACGGACCATCCGGTACACCGCAGTCGATGAGACGCCGAAACTCACCATGGCCGCCCTCTGTGGTGCACCGATCACCACGCCCGCCGGCAAGGCTTGCGAGCCAGCGTTTAAGTTCTCTCCTTGGCGGCGAATGTTCGCGCCCGTTGGGTTTTTCGCGGCCTCGGCGAGCCACTGAATCGAACCGAGCGGCAGGGAGGATGAGGGGGCGTTCTCAATCGTATGCTCACGCTGAATCACACGGTCACAACCAACCGGGACGATGCCGCCTGTGAATATACGGATCACACCGTGAGTCGAAAATTGAGGTGGCGGTGATCCGGGGATGCTCTCCGCCGTGACCGGTATCTCGTCATTGCTGTCGAGATCCCTGGCCGTGCCCAGCTCTCGGTGTGCCACTGCGTATCCGTCCATGGCCGACACATCGGCGGCGGGATGGTCGCGGTCCGCGAGGATCGGTTCCGCCAGGACGCGTCCGAGAAAATCGCGACACTGTGAATCGATCTCAACGGGCACGAGCGGGGCAGCGAGCGCGGCGATGGCATCATCGAGCCGGTCGAATTGGTAGGGAGTCATGGGAGTAAATCGTGAGGAGAATTGACGTTGTGCAAAACAGCAGCCGGAAGCTCGACGGTGAGGCAGTCGATGCTTTCGAGGAAACGATACAGGCTGCGATGTTTCGAGCCCGCGAGCGTTTTGAGGTCGAACTGCAACGAAACCGGATAAATTGCCACGAGCGGTTGTACCCTTTTGGTCGCCGCAGCGTCATCGGAGATCGCCACGACGACGCGGTCGGGGGCTGCGTCTGATACCGTGATCAGCTGCTGGAGATGCTTGGCATGGAGCCCGGGCAAGTCAACGGGGATGACTAAGACTCCGGTGCAACGTAGTGTTTTGGCCAGGTCCATGGCGCGGCAGACTCCCTCGGCGGGCCCGCGATCAGCAACTGCGTCGAAGAGCGTGTGGACGCCTTGGGGTAACGTGGGCATCACCGTCTCGCCATCGACAGCAACGGAGCAGGCGACATGGGCGCAGCAACTCAGAAGCTGACTGGTCGCGTGATCGAGGAATGTGCTGCCGGAGGCATGCGGCAACCCGGCTTTGCATCGCCCCATCCGAGTCGAACGTCCACCAGCGAGTACGGTGCCGAGTAACGAGGTGCGGGGCATGAATACTGGGGTTGCTGGTGGATCGAGGTGCGGCAGCGAAAATCACAAGGGACCAAGTTCCGGGAAATCATCTGGTTCACTTCGTCGGGCTGTCCGGGAGACTTGAATGCGTTGACGGCGAAGGCGTTTCGGCCGTTAGCCGACGCACGAGCGAAGGGGACGCCACCAAACGAAGAAACGGTACGCAATGAATAACGAAAGCGAACGCGGTTCGTCGCGAACCCGGCAGGGAGCGTGGTGATCGCATCGCGGCGCCGCGTTTTTCGGCTCGTCTCGTTTTTCCCTCGTCTCATTTTCTCCTCGTCTCATTGTACAGGAACGAGACGAGGCTGTCCGTCAGCCGTTGGCAACGGTGCTTCGTTCCCACCGCTTGGCCATCCAAGAAATTACCAGGCGAAAGCGGTGTCATTGAAATGCTTCATCCGTGCTCGATAAGTGATCTTAGGAATGATTGCGTCCGCGGTTGACGCACACCGTTCGTCCGGTGAGACTTGGTTGGGAAGAAGGTCTGCCGGCTAAGGACCTCAGGGGGAAATCATCCAGCATGATGACGCTCGCGGGAGACAGGTCGATGGCGACATTCGCCGAATCGCGGCCGCTGGCGCTGCGACCGCTTGATGGTCGAGCCGGATGTTTTACACAACGAACCGAGCGAGTGTTGACCCTTGGGATGCGATGACAAGGCGGGAGAGGAACGCGTCCTGATAACGGGCGGGCACGGCTGCATCGGTGCGGCCACCGCAAGATGGTTGCTGACGAAGTCACGCTGCCATTTGGTTGTCGGTGGACGTCACAATGATCCTGACCGGTCACGGGATGTGTTTGGCCAGATTGATTCCGCTCGGATGACCTTCGTGCAAGTCGATGTGCGCGACCAGGATCGGGTGCAGACGATCTTGAGTGAGCAAGGCATCACGCGAGTGGTGCATCTGGCAGGGTTGCAAACGCCCGACTGCAATAAAAATCGCGATCTTGGTCTGCAGGTGAATCTAGCAGGAACGCAGAATTTAATCGAAGCGATCAAGGCCGTCGCTCCCAAATTGAAGCGATTCATCTTCGCCAGTTCCATGGCAGTCTACGGGCCTCGCAGTCTCTATCCGCCTGGCATCGTTGCGATGGATTCGCCGCCGCAGCCGGTCAATGTGTACGGCACGTGGAAGCAAGCTGGCGAACATTTGACTCGATTGCTCCATACCGAAACTGGCATCGACACGATCTCGTTGCGTCCCGGAGCGTTATTCGGGCCTGGACGCGATGCAGGGCTCACCGCCACTCCGACAACGGCAATGAAGCATATCGCGAGCGGGACGTCTTATGAGATTCCGTTTAGCAGCAAGCAGGATTATCAGTATGTCCCAGACGTGGGCGCAGCATTCGGTAACGCGGTTTGGGAACCGTTTTCTGGCAACGCGGTATTCACGCTTCCGGGGCACTGTTTGGCAACACAGCAGTTTGTCGACGAGATGAGAGCTGCTGCGATTGAGCTAGGGATTCGCGATGCATTCCAGATCACCGTCGGCGCTGAAACCGTCCCCTTCATTTGTGAGGTCGACTCACAACCGTTCTTGAATGCATTTCCAAAGGCACGAACGACTCCGCTGCGGCAAGCGGTCCTGGAGTCGATCGAATTTTATCGAAAGCACCTTGAGCGTCTCTAGGGAATGAGCGGGAAAGAGGTCGCTGAACGCTCCGCGGTCGGAGCTTTCGATTCGGCACGCTCACGCGGTCTGCCCTCTTTATCGGCGTCGATATTCGCCTGGCGTCATGCCCGTTTCTCGCTTGAAAACGACACCCAGGCGTTCGGGATGGCTGTATCCCGTCATGCTCGCAATTTCCTCCAGCTTGAACGAGGTCTCGTCGAGCAATTGCTTCACCCTTGCGATCTGAACGGACATCAATTCTTGGTGGGGGGTTCGATCGAGCTCTTGCCGAAACCGCCGCTCCAATGCTCGGCGTGAAAGCGTGGAGAATTCGACGACGTCTTTGACGTCGATTCCCTCGCTCGCGTGTTCACGAATGAATCGGCACACGCGGGCTAACTCACGATCTTCTACCGCGGATACTTGGGTTGACATTCTTTGCGTCACTGCGATCGGCTGTATCAACTCGACGGCAACGTGTTCACGGCGTCCTCGCATTAGCTCGTCGAGCACCTCAGCGGCCCGGTAGCCCACACGCTCAGCATTCGGGCGGACGCTTGAAAGCGTCGGATCGCAAAGTGGGCAGATCGCATCATCATCGTCGACACCCACGACTCCAATTTCGTCGGGGACGAGGATGCCAGAATTACGGCATGCATTGAGGACTTGTTGGCCTCGAATATCGTTGCACACAAACAGTCCCGTGGCGGGCTCAAGTGACGCGAGCCATCGAGAGAGTGACCTGCCATCGATCACGCCCGCCCGTTCGATACTCGTAATCGCTTTCGTTTCGCAGTCGGTTTCGTAGACCGATAGTGGGTAGCCTGCCGTCGCACAGGATTCGCGAAAGTGTCGCAGTCGAATATCGGAAAAATGGGCATCGCGAAATCCGCAGAACGCAAATTTTCGAAAGCCGCGTTCGCACAGGTGATTGAACGCCAGTTCAGCGACGGCGCAGTCATCGGTCTCGACCTGAGGGATTCCGGCGTGCGAGTTTCGACAGCGAACATCGACGATCGGCACGCCCAATTGCCGAAGCGGCGATAGAGTGTGGGTGTCCACGCGAGCGATCACCCCGCTTAATCCTGCGGCAGCGAGCCAGTCGGGCAGCGACGCGTCAATCGTCATTTCTTCGTGCAGCAAAGACCAATTTCCGCGTGTCTGGGAATATTGGGCGATGCCACGCAGCACGCTTCGTCCATAGGAGCGGGATGACTCCACGACCAGGGCCACTCGTCGGCGTTCTGTCTTTTTCATCGAGTCGCAGGGGAAAGGTGGCTGGCGGAGGTGACGCAAATCGTCAGTTGGGCGACGCAGATGATCCTCGACAATGGGCTGCGACAGTGCATAATATCATATTCCGCCTGACGCCCACCCGTATTGCTGACGTCGCAAATCGTCCCTGAGGACTTGAGCCGTGCTTCGTTTCCCTGTCTTGTTCAAATCTCTGCCGTTTCATCGTGCGATCTTTCTAGGCTTGCTCATCGCAACCTCGGGATGGATGCCTGGGGTCACCCGCGCAGAGACGCCTGGATTCTCCGCAGACGCCTTGGAGTTCTTCGAGAAGGAGGTGCGGCCATTGCTTAGCGAACACTGCTATCGATGTCACAGTGCCAGTTCGGAGGACCTGCAAGCGGGATTGTCGGTCGACAGTCGAGCGGCGTTGATCGACGGCGGGGACAGCGGTGAGGCGATTGTGCCAGGAGATCCAGAGGGCAGTTTGTTCATGGAAGCCGTGCGGTGGGAATCCTATGAAATGCCGCCCCAGGGAATGTTGCCTGAAGCGGACGTTGAAACGTTCGCCAAGTGGGTCCGCATGGGGGCCCCCTGGCCGGAAGAAGATGCACCACAGTCGCGTGTCGATCGCCCGTCGTTTGCATTGGACCAGCGGACGGAGGAGCATTGGGTTTGGCAGCCGATCCAAGATCCCGCTGAGCCGGACGTTAAGCAGGAAAGTTGGCCCAGGGTCGGCTTGGATCGATTCATTCTCGCCAAGCTGGAAGAGAATGAGTTAGCTCCATCGGCCGACGCGGATCGCATGGCCCTGATGAGACGGCTGTACCTGGACATCATTGGCCTGCCGCCGACAACCGAGGAAACACTTCGCTTTCGCGAAGACGTCCTGCCCGATGCGATCGAACGCTTGGTCGACACGTTGCTGGACTCACCGCACTTTGGCGAACGTTGGGGCCGTCATTGGCTCGACCTCGTTCGCTACGCAGAGTCGCGTGGCCATGAATTTGACGATGACGCCGTCAACGCATATCAGTATCGCGACTATGTCATTCGCGCGTTCAATGCCGACGTGCCCTACGACCAGTTGGTTCGAGAACACATCGCCGGCGACTTACTGGAAAACCCGCGTCTCAATCCCGAACTGGGGTTCGACGAATCCATCTTGGGGACCGGGTTCTGGTTCCTCGGAGAATGGGTGCACTCGCCGGTCGATATTTTGAAGGATGAGTCGGATCGTTTTGATAACATGATCGACGTGATGTCGAAGGCGTTTCTGGGGGTCACGGTGTCTTGCGCTCGGTGCCACGATCATAAATTCGATGCCATTTCCACGGCCGACTATTACTCTTTGACGGGCTTTCTGCAAAGCAGCGACTATCGGCAGGTTCGTTTCGATTCCATCCTGCAAAATCGCGAAGTTGCGAAGCAACTCGCCCATGCAGACGCTGACTATCGGCAGCAAGTCCAAGCGTTGTTGGCCAAACATTCAGTCCGCCGGCCGAGCGCCCCACCGCTACCCCAAGCGGTCCGTGACGGCTTGGTTTTTGATCTGGGGAAACTGACGCCTGAGCAATTCATGCAGGACGGTTTTATCTTTGGCGATCAACCCCATCATGCTGGCGACCCATTGCTCGAGACCAGCGGTGAGACTCCGAGGGTCGTGTGGGCATCGCATGACTATGTGGCCAATGACCCGGCTTGGGACGGATTGGAGTCGATTGCTCAGAAAGGCTTTCGTGACCGCAGTCAACTGTCGCGTTTGCCGCGAAGCGGTCGCACCTTGAGGACTCCAACCTTTGAGGTAACCGATGGGTATGTCGCATGTTCGGTGCGGGGCCAAGGGCATGTTGTCGCTTGTGTCGATTCGCATCGGCATATCGCCGGGCCGCTGCATCGCGAAACGGTGCAAGAAATCAAGCAGGGGGTCCCTTTTGTTGAAATGAACCTGTCTCGGTACCAAGGCCACCGCATTCACTTGGAGTTCACGCCCGCCAAAAATGCTCGCTTGGAGATCGCTTTCGTTTTCCAGGGGACCAAGGACCAGACCACGCAAGCGATCGAGGCCTATGCCGACGTGTCCACCGCTGAATGGGACAAGTTTGACGCTGCAGTGAAACACAAGATCGGCGGCCAGTTACACGAGTTGGCAGTGAATTGGGCTAGGTCACGCGACGAGATTGCCTCGCGAATGGTTAAACGCTCTCGTACCGCAATGGCGATGTTCGATGGCACGGGCGAAGATGCATCGATTTACATTCGCGGGAATTCGTCACAGCCAGGGAACCGGGAGCCGCGTCACTTTCTAACCGCAATTTCCGGTGATGCTCCCATGGAGATCCAACGTGGTAGCGGGAGGTTGGAGCTCGCCTCGCAAATCAATGATCCGGCCAACCCGCTGACGGCCCGTGTCATCGTCAACCGCATTTGGCATTATCTGATGGGACGAGGCATTGTGCCGACGACCGACGACTTTGGAGTGCTCGGCCAGCGTCCTACCCATCCAGAGCTACTCGACCATCTCGCCACTCAATTTGTTGCCGAGGGTCGCAGTATCAAGCGAATGATTCGGCACATCGTTCTCTCCCGCACTTATCAGATGTCCAGCCAGGTCGATGCGACCGCGGCGGCAGTCGATCCGAATAATCGACTGTGGCATCACCGGCCGCCAAAGCGAATGGAGGGGGAAGTGATCCGCGATTCGTTGTTGGCTGTCGCAGGGAACCTTGACGACCAGTTATTTGGTCCGTCGGTACCCGTTCACCTGACCAGTTTCATGACGGGGCGTGGTCGTCCAACAGAGAGTGGTCCGGCCGATGGTAACGGCCGACGTTCCATCTATATCTCGATTCGCCGAAACTTTCTATCGCCCTTTATGCTAACGTTCGACACGCCTGTCCCGTTCAGCACGATGGGGCGCCGGAACGTATCTAATGTCCCCGCGCAGGCATTGATATTGATGAATGACCCCTTCGTCGTCGAACAGGCACGCGATTGGGCTGCGCTCGCATTGCAGCATGGCGATAGCGCCGCCGAGCGCATCGAGTGGATGTACCTGGCAGCGTTTTCTCGAAACCCCACCCCGTCCGAGTTGGATTTTGCGTTCGAGTTTGTGGACGGTGACACTGGCCTTGATCGCTGGGCCGCGTATGCCCACGCATTGATCAACACCAAAGAGTTCATCTTTTTGAGGTAACCCCGAATGAACCATTCATTTCCCTGTCAACGTTATCGGCCCCAGCCAGTGTCCCGTCGCGAAATGCTCGCGCGTTCGGCGAGTGGGTTTGGTGCGTTGGCGCTTTCCGCACTCGGTCTGGACCGAGCGTATTCGTCGGGGACAGCTGATCTCGGCAAAGCACTGCATGGCCCCCACCATAAGGTCACTGCGAAGAACGTCATCTTTCTGTACATGGACGGCGGCCCCTCCCAGGTCGACACCTTCGACCCCAAGCCGTTGCTGGAGAGGTTTGACGGGAAAGATCCCGGGAGCTTGTTTAAGGTTGAGCCCACTCAGTTCAACAACAATGGCAAGGTATTGGCCAGCCCTTGGAAGTTCCAGCAATACGGTGAGTCGGGGCTGCCCGTGAGCAGCCTGTTCCCGCACGTTGCGTCCTGTGCAGATGACCTCGCGGTGATTCGGTCGCTGACGTCGGAGTTCCCAGAGCACACTTTTGCGAACTACTTCCTGCACACGGGCAGCGGGCTTCAAGGACGACCCAGCATGGGTGCTTGGGTTAACTACGGGCTAGGCAGCGAATGTAACAATCTACCGGGGTTCGTCGTTCTCAACGGTGGTTTGGTGCCGCCGGGGGGGCTGGATTGCTTTGGCAGCGGATTCCTTCCTGCAAGCTACCAGGGGTCCACTTTTCTGCCATCGGGCACCGGTGTTGCGAACATCCAGCGAACCGAGCCAACCGATCAGCAACAACGATCCAAACTAGACTTGGTTCGCGAGTTGGATGGTTTTGCCGAATCCCGTTTTGGCAAACATGACAGCATCGAGTCAGCAATTCGTAACTACGAACTTGCGTATTCGATGCAGATGGCGGTTCCAGAGGTGATGTCGCTCAGCCAAGAACCCGCCCACATCAAGAAGATGTACGGTCTCGATTCTGACTATGCGCAGACACGCACCTATGCGGCTCAGTGTCTGATTGCTCGGCGGATGGTCGAAAGCGGCGTGCGTTTCATTGAGTTGACCTGTCCCGACACCGGCGGCGACCGTTGGGATCAACACTCGAAACTGAAGCAAGGCCACGAGAACAACGCTCGCGCGGTCGACCAACCGATCGCGGGTCTTTTGAAAGACTTGAAACAGCGTGACCTGCTCAAAGACACGCTCGTGGTTTGGGCGGGTGAGTTCGGACGCACCCCCTTTGCTCAGGGCAAGGATGGTCGTGATCACAATCAATTTGGATTCACGGTCTGGATGGCGGGCGGCGGGGCAAAGCCGGGAACGGTGTTTGGGGCAACCGACGAATGGGGCTATAAAGCGGTCGAGAACCGCGTCGAGATGCACGACCTGCATGCCACAATGCTGCACCTGATGGGCGTTGACCATACCCGCAGTACCTTTCGTTTCGGCGGGCGTGACATGCGATTAACGGATGTCAAAGGGCACGTGATCCACGACGTGATTGCATAATCGTTTCAAAAACGGTTTGGAGTGACGAGCGATCAGGAAGTGGTTGAGGACTGCGCCGGCGTAGGAAATCACGAGGCGGAAGGTCGGTCGCGTTCACTCAATAGCTGTTCTTGTCCAACGTGACCTTGCCTCGGAAAATCCAGTAGATGATGACCGTGTAGCTGAGCACGCAGGGCATCCCGATCACAGCGATGATGAGCATCGTCTTCAGCGTGCCGGCGCTGCTTCGGGCGTTCTCCAACGTGACACTGTATGCTGGGTCGATCGTCGATAGCATGAAGTTGGGAAAGATCGCGACGCTGAACAGCGAAGCGAACGCCATGATCACCATCGACGAGGTGAAGAACGCATAGCCAGGTTTGCCGAGGTGCATCGCTCTCGGAATATTGAGAATCGCCAACGCATTGAGTATCGGCACGCTCCAAAGGATTGGATAGGCTACAATATTTTCGGTTGCATGCGGAACATGCCATAACGTGGCAACGGTGACCAGGACGTATAGTCCGACAAACGCATAGAACAGAGGCGTGATCGCGCGACGTACCCGTGCTTGCAGTTCATATTCCGTTTTCAAATACAGGTAGATGGCGCCGTGCAAGGCGAATAGGGAAACAGTCAGGCAGCCAACCAGCAATGGATACCAGTAGATCTGGCTCAGTAGATTCCCTTCGTAGTAATACTTCGGGCCGAGTTCCATTCCCGCCATCACGTTCCCAGCGGCTACGCCCAGTAAGAATGCGGCGGTGAGCGAGGACAGGAAGAAGCACAGGTCCCAGAGCTTTCGCCAGGATGGTGAGTGAACCTTGGACCGGAATTCCAAGCTGACTGCTCGACCGATCAAGCAGGTCAGCAGTAGGAAGAACGCGGTGTAGAAACTGCTGAATACGGTCGCGTAGGCCACCGGGAAAGCAGCGAACAACGCGCCGCCAAACGTGACCAGCCAGACTTCGTTCCCATCCCATAGCGGACCGATCGAATTCATCACGAGTCGACGTTCGCGATCATCTTTCGCGATGAAAGGGTGCAGGATTCCGACACCCAAGTCGAATCCATCGAGGATCGTGTAGCCAACCAGCAGCACGCCCAATAGGACAAACCAAATCATCGTGAGTAGTTCGTAGCTCATCGGACTTCCTCCTCCATCATGTCGCCACCGGCGGACCCACTGCTTTGCCCAAATTTCTCTGACATCGACCCTGCCTGCAGTTGGCGTTTGTGCTCCATCAGCTCCTCAGTGCTCTCCGGCCCATGTTGGATTTTGTTGTTCAGGACGAACACCCACACCGCGAACAGCAACGAGTAGATGATGCTGAACAGAATGATTGAGCTGAGTACTTGCTGCGCCGTGACGGATTCGCTCAGCCCATCAGCCGTTTTTAACCCCATCATTTCCACTCCGTTCTGGACCGATGGATAAACGATCCAGGGTTGCCGGCCCACTTCGGCAGTGACCCAGCCTGCTTGATTGGCCGTCATCGCGGCAAATGGCATGATGACGATCGCCCAAAGTAGCCAGCGTTTCTGTTCGAGCGAATCTCGATACCAGAACCAACACGCCAGCCCCGCAATACCGATCATCAAAGTGCCCAATCCGACCATCAGGTGAAAAGTTTGGAACGGCAACCACACCGGCGGTTGCTCGTCAGCGGGGATTTGATCCATTCCCGGAACGGGTTTTGTCGGATCGTTGTAGACCATCAGGCTGAGCAAGTAGGGTATTTTGACGCTGAAATGAACGGTCTTGTTTTCCGCATCTGGCCAACCGAACAGGTTCAGGCCCGTGGGCTGATCGCTCGACTCGAAGTGTGCTTCCATGGCGGCCAGTTTCGCGGGTTGTGTCTCGACTAACTTCTGTGCCGAGTCATGTCCCGTGGCGGCTGCCAGGATCGTGAACAGTAGCGCCGATGGAAGAGCGATCGACAAACACCGGCGGGCAACCTCTTGATGCCTATTCTTCAGTAAATAGTATGAGCAAACCGAAGCCACAAAGAACGCGCCGAGCACGAACGCACCGATCAAGGTATGCGTCAGTCGGTCGACAGACGAGGGATTGAAGACCATCGCCCAAAAGTCTGTCACTTCGGCCCTTGGCATCATCTCACCCTGCACGTCTTGCCACACGATGTGGTAGCCAGCGGGCGTTTGTTGCCAACTGTTGGCGACGACGATCCACACCGCGCTGAACATCGAACCGAGCGATACCATCAATGTGCTAAACAAGTGCATCTTCGGCCCGACACGGTCCCACCCGAAAACGAGCACGGCAAGAAACCCGCTTTCTAGGAAGAACGCAAAGATCCCTTCCGCAGCCAGAGCAGAGCCAAAGACATCGCCAACGAATCGAGAATACGCTGCCCAATTCGTTCCGAACTCGAATTCCATCACGATGCCCGTGGCCACGCCCATGGCAAAATTGACCGCAAACACGCGTGTCCAGAATCGGGCCGCAGCCTCCCACTCCGGTTTCCGGGTGCGGAAGTAGGCCAGTTCGCACAAGAACAACTGCAGCCCCAGACCAATCGAGAGCGGCGGGAACAGATAGTGGAACATAATCGTGCCCGCAAACTGCAGCCGACTGAGTATTTCAACGTCCATTATTTTGTAGTGGACGTGGCGACACGTCCGTTAGCGTAGTGGACATGGCTATGTCCGTTGATGAGCATTCAATTTTCGGTACTGGATCTTTGACAATACCTGCGGCCGAGAATCGTGCGGTGATTGCACGATCGGTCTGAATCGCGGACGTCACTCGTGGGATACCGTTTGCGGTTGAGGGAGAGTTGACTTTTCCATTTTTCCATCTTCCATTTCATAGATTGTGTCGAAGACATCGAGTGCGCGATGGTCGTGCGTGACGACGATCACGCCAGTGCCTTGCTCGTGAGCGACCTTGGCGAACAGTTCCATCACTTGCCGACCGCGATGTCCATCGAGCGCGGCGGTGGGTTCATCGGCCAGAATCACGCTGGGCCGATTGGCCAGCGCGCGGGCGACAGCAACCCGCTGTTGTTGGCCGCCCGACAGCATCGCAGGAAAACTGTTGGCTCGATCGGCGACTCCAAGATAATCGAGCAGTTCCATAGCGCGGAGGCGTGACGCACGCTTCGATTCACCGTTGAGCTGCATCGCTATTTGAATGTTCTCGATCGCAGAGAGGAACGGGATAAGGTTGGACTTCTGGAAGATGAACCCGAGATGGCGACGCCGGAACGAACGCAAATTAGTGTGGGGCGTCTGGCCGTCCAGGACCAGTTTGCCGCCGATCGTGATACGGCCGGAGGTCGGCGGATTGATGAGCCCAACAGCGGTCAGGAACGTCGACTTTCCGCTGCCACTGGGGCCGAGCAATGCAACGACTTCACTCTTGGCAACCTCCATCGAGGCGTCCCGCATCGCGACCACTTCCGTGTTTCCACTTCCGTAGATTTTGGTCAGCTCAATCGCTTCAATTGCCAGCGTTTCACTCATGCCAAGGCCTCGTTGGGGGAGACTTTCATTGCTTTCCAGATCCCCAGCAGGCTCGATAGAACCGAAATGACCAACACGATCCCTGCCAATTGCATCAGGTCGGAGTCGGCCAAAATCACGCGACGAGGGAACAGCGGAAACAGTTGCTGGCCGACGAGATAGGCAATTGCAAAACCCACCACGCCTAACAGCAATGCTTGCTGCAAGATCAGCCCCAGGATCACGGTGTTGGGCGCACCGATCAGTTTCAACAATGCAATCGAATGGATTTTATCAAGCGTCAACGTGTAGAGGATCAACGCCATGATGATGGCTGCGATCACGGTCAGCAGCACGCGGAATAGTCCGATTTGTCGACGCACTTTTTCGACGCTGCCCTTGAGCAATAGTTCTCGCTCGCCATCGGCGGTAAAAACCGATACGTCGCCCCAACCGGAAATAATCTCTGCGACTTGCTGAACGTTCGCACCGGGCAGGAGCGTGACCATCACCGCACTGATCTGCGGCCGGGCAATCCCAGGCAACTGCAACGACGGTCTTTGGGAATTGGCCAACATCAACGGATTCTGAATCACTTGTTCGAATCGTTCCCCGCGAGCCTCGCGTGCGGCACGTTCTAACCGAACCGCTTCGCCAGGCGTGTCGAACTGGATCGCCAGCGAGTCCGCAATCGTCACGAACGCCAGGCCATCGCCGCTGGAGCTGATCATATTGTTGGTCGTGCCGACAATGGTATAGGTTTCCTTGCCGAGTTTGATTTGCTGGCCGAGGGGCAGTCCCAGCGTTTCGTTGGCGATCATCTCGTAGTGAGCTTGCCCCAAGGGGCGACCGGACGTGAGGGGAATCCACTCGCCTTTGTCTGTCGGCCAGCTCAATCCTAAAACCGCAATCCGTAATGGCTTCCCATCGCGTTCTCGTTGGATCGTGTGGTAAACGAACTCGCGGGAGTAAGCGACCCCCGGAACCGCGGCGGCGCGGTACACCAAATTGGAGGGCACGCGGGAGAGTTCGGCGAACGGGCCGCGTGTATTTCGCTGGACGATCCAAAGGTCCGTTCCGACACGGTCGATCAGCAGCGTTGCGTCTTCGACGACACCGCGATAGATCCCCCCCATTCCCATCACGACCATCAACAACATACCGATGCCGACCGTGGTGAGGGCGAAACGCCCGAGGTTGTGTCGAATGTCTTTGGTGGCCAGGTTCATGCTTCGGGCTCGCTGATATGAATGCGGCGACCCTGGGTCAGTCCAGGTTTGGGCTTGATCGGGGTAATGACGACATCGCCTTGGCTGAGTCCATCAAGGATCTCCACGGCATCACGGCTGCGGACACCGATTTTGACGTCACGCCAAATGGCCCTTTGATCTTGGTCCACGAAAACACCCGTACGCCCATTCCGGTTGCTTAGCAATTGTGGGGGCAGAACCAATGCGTCGTCTCGGTTCGCGACGTTGATAAAGGTTTCTGCCCGCTGTCCGACGGCCCAATTCGTCGGCAATTCCAACACCTGAACATCGACAATGAACTCGCGTGTTTCGCGATCAGCTTCCTTCCCCAAACGCGCCACTTTGCCCGTGTAGGGATGTGTCGGCTCGCTACGAAAGACGACACGAGCCGGTTGATTCGGTTCCAGCTTTGCCATTTCGGTCTCGTCGACCCATGCACTGATCCACAGCTCGTCGGTCGAAATCAGCGTCATGATGGAGCTGCCGGGAACGACCACGTCGCCTGGTTCGCGGCTGCGTTTAACCACCAGTCCATCGAAGGGGGCGTGAATCTCGGTGTCTTGCAGGCGAGCGGAGTGGTATTGAGCGGTTTTTTGCGAGGCAACGAGCTCCTTCTGTCCCTCGGCAATGGCAGCTTCGGCTCGCGACAGGCCGGACTCTGCGACAGCCAGGGATTCGGTCGCCTTATCGGCATCGCCCCGACTGGCCGCATCCTTGCTCACCAACGACTGCACTCGGTCATGATTCTTGCGGGCCTGATCGTATACGGCGATGGCGCGCTCTTTGTCGGTCTTGAGTCGCTCGATGGCTGCCGATGATGCATCGACGTTGGCAGTGGCGATCGCGACTTGCTGTTGAAGTTCCGCATCATCGAGTTGCACCAGCAAATCGCCCCGTGACACCCGCTCGCCTTGATCGACAAGCAAAGCGACAACACGGCCGGCGATCTTTGCACTAATCGTCGTTTCCACGCGAGCTTCCAGCGTTCCCGTGCCCATGACTTCCACCACGACTGTGCCACGGTTTACCTCGTGGCCATGCACGGCTAGCGGTTTGAACCAGAACCAATAAACGCCGACTCCGATCACAGTCGCGACGAAAACCACTTTGAGTAGAGTGATCGCCAACTGATTCGAAGAGTGACTTCCTGCTCGTTCCTTGTCAGCCATTGATTGAACTCTTGTGAATTGGTGGGGGGATTCGGCTGTCAGATTGAAACTCGGAGATGAACCGTTTGTCGATCCAGGTTTTGAGACGCCAGCACCAACGGGCGTGCAGTGTCACTGGCCCATATTCGAGCAGGGCTTTTCCATCTCCAGTGTTGAGCAGCTTTAGAAAATCCGATTGTGGCTCGAATGTTTTCATCGAGCCGCCCTGCAGTAGCACGCGAAGGTTATGCCACAGGATCGGGCACTGGCGAACCGCATACACTCCAGCTTTCGGGGAAGGCGATTCGACGACCGTCCCTGAGTCACCCACGGCGAAAATGCGAGGATCGGACAACGATTGCAATGTCGGTGTGGTCGCGATGAAGCCACGCTCATCCGTCTGTAGATTCAGGTTGCCGAGTACCGGCGGTGCCGCCGCGCCAGTAGCCCAGATAACGATGTCGGCTCCGTATCGACTGCCGTCCTCGGTCGCGATGAAGTCGTCGCCGACTTCGGTAACGCGGTGTCCGGGCGTGATGCGAATGCTTCGGGATTCTAGGAGCTGTTCGATTTTGCGAATGCTGCGTGGTTTCATCCCCTCGGCGACTCGGTCGCTGCTGGTGTAAATCGCGATCGAGAACTCACGCTTCCGATTTCGCTTTCGGAAATGCTGTTGCAAACACAGCGCAATCTCGACACTTGCCACGCCGCCACCGACAATGGCGGCACGAATCGCGGTGGGGCCTTTCGCCAGATCCAATCGGCTGTCGACGCGCTGCTGTAGGCGGCCCAGAAACGTTTGCATCGGCTTAATCGGGACCATCGAGGCCGCCCCAGCATGTGCGTCCCACCCGGCGGGCATCGAGCCGACACCGATCGACAAGGCATCAAACGCGATGCTTTCGTTATCGGCGAAGGACAGTGTTCCGGTTGGCAAGTCCAACCCCAGGGTGTCCGCCAAAATCAATTTCGCTCCCGCCCGATCGCACAACCGCTCCAAGTCGATTCGCATCTCGTCGTCGCGGAATTGGCACCCCAGCGTGCCCGGTAACATTCCCGAATAGGTCGCCGTGGGAAACTTGCTAATGCATGTCAGAGCGCAACCTTCAATGGGATTGCGTGCCCATTGATGGACGATGTGGGCATTCGTGTGACCGATGCCTAGCAGAACAACGTTCTTGGTCAGCACTAGTCGGTCACCTGTTCGTATTTGGCTGGAATACGGTAGCGGTCACTGTAGGTGTGAACGCGGTTCGTCGGTTCGCCTTTGAGCGTGACCACCGGCAAGCCGGCGTCGACCCATTTGAGGATACTGCCTTTGTAGTTTTTGACCTTCATGCCCTTGCCGGCGAGTTGTTTGGCGTACGCGGCGCTGCGACCGCCGACGGTGCAGTAGGCAATCACGGTCTTACCCTGATACTTGGCCGCGTCTTTTTCAAACTGAGCCTTCGTGATCGCACCGGGAATGACCGAGACGTTGACCTCTTTGTCCGTACGCACGTCGACAACCACAAAATCGGCTGCGGGAGCCTTTGCATTCGCCTTCTCGGCTTGGGTTTCCAGCTTGCGTTGTCGTTCTAATAGTGTGTGGAGTTCGTTGGTTCCGATGGTCTCCAATGTCGGGCCACCAAAAAAGCCACCGAACTGAGCATGCGTTTGTGTTGTGATGGTACTGAGTATCGCGAACGCAATCAGTCCCATCCATGTTCTAAAGGTCATGCCGATCATCCTTTCAATGAATGGTTGTTGAGTTGATTTCATTAATGAGTTTTCCGTTTCGATCTATTGGTTGTCGGCGGGTTGGGGAACACTCGACCACAGCCGATATCCGCCACTAAGGTTAGCTGCGTCAAACCCTCGCTGGTTCAGCAATCGGGTCGCCATGTAACCGCGCTGACCGACCATGCAGTACGCTGCGATTGGACGGTCCTTGGGCAATTCGTCCGTTCGCTCGCGAAGTTGCTCCAGCGGAATATTGATCGCACCGGGAATATGCCCGGCCGCGAATTCGGATTCCGAGCGAACGTCCAACAGGAACGCGGCGTCGTCAGCGGCCAGTGACGCCAAGTGCAGGATCGGTTGATCGCCGCGGATCACACCTGACGCGACAAAACCAGCCATGTTGATCGGGTCTTTGGCGTGTCCGTACTGCGGTGCGTAACACAATTCGACTTCTTCCAGGTCGTATACCGTCATGCCTGCCTGAATCGCGACGGCCAGGACGTCGATCCGCTTGTCGATCCCGTTGGTTCCAACGCACTGCGCGCCCAGAATGATGCCCGTCGTTGGATCGAAAAGCAGCTTCAGCGTCATCTGGCTCGCACCGGGATAGTAGCCAGCGTGATCCAAAGGATGGATGTAAACCTTTTCGAAAGGGGTGCCATTCCGAACCAGCAATTTCTCGCTCAGTCCCGTCATCGCCGCGGTCTTCCCGAACACGCCCACGACCGCGGTGCCTTGGGTGCCGCGATACGTTGAGGTGCGTCCGAAGATATGATCGGCAGCGATTCTGCCTTGCCGATTGGCAGGCCCGGCCAGCGGAATTTGAACCGGCGTCTTTGACACAAAGCAATTCACCTGTGTCACATCGCCGACCGCGTACACATTCGGGGCACTTGTTTGCATCGAATCGTTGACGACAATGCCGCCGCGAGCGCCGCACTCGATGCCAGCATCGGCGGCGAGTTTGCTTTCGGGACGGACGCCGATGCAGACGACAGCAAAGTCAGCGTCGAGCGTCTCACCGGATTCCAGCTGAATCGCCAAACCGTTCGAGGTTTCTTCAAATGCTGTCGTTGAATTGCCCAAGCGAAGGTCGACGCCTGAATCGCGAAGGTGCGACTCGATCGGCCGAATCATCTCGCTGTCCCATGGTGGCAGGATCTGGGTATCGCGTTCGACCATGGTGACTTTGATCTGTCGCTGGGCGAGATTCTCAGCGACTTCGATGCCGATAAATCCCGCGCCGACGATCACTGCGTGCTGGGCACCCGAGGTCGCCGCGTCGTGCATCCGGTCGGCATCCGGAAGATCACGCAGCTCCAGAACTCGCGATGAGTCGATGCCAGGGATGGGCGGACGAAACGGGGAAGCCCCCGTCGCGATGACTAACCTGTCGTAGGGTTCGGTGTAGCATTGACCGGAATCGAGATTCTTGACGTCAACCGTTTGGTTTTCAACATCAATGCGTGTGACCTCACTGCGAACGCGAACGTCCAGCCGATGACGCTGGCGCAGCATTTCGATGGGGGCGACCAGTAACTTGCCCCGCGACTCGATTTCCCCGCCGACGTAGTACGGCAGCCCGCAGTTTGCGAACGAGGGATCGTGCCCACGCTCAAGAACAACAATCTCTGCGTCTTCGCTCAACCGTCTCGCCCGCGCTGCGGTCGACGCGCCGCCAGCGACTCCTCCGATGATAACGATCTTCATTTTCGATGTGTTCCTAATTCAATGTTGGGGGGGAGTGTGCTAGTGCAGAGCCGGTTCGTGAACAGAATTTGTTTTGCTGAAATCAGTTTAATGTCTCGGGGCGCCGACACGTCGCAAGAGGCCGATCGATGGGCGTGCGGAGATGGCTGGACCGTGGTTTTGGGCACGTTCCAGTGCGACTAGGGCAGGAACCTGCCTTCGATGCACGCCATCAGTTGTTCGAGGTGCGGTTCGGCGACGGTGTAGTAGACGCGCCGGCCCTCACGTTGGCTCTCCAAGAACCCGCAACGCTGTAACAGACGCAGGTGTTCCGAACCGACGTTGTCGGGGATTTCACAGTCTTCGGCCAACTCGCCCACGGTGAAACGACCGTGCAAAAGCAGCTGAACGATTCGTAAACGCACAGGATGAGCGAGTACTTTCAGGCACTCTGCGGCGGCTGCAAAATCATGCACCGTGCCCGCAGGTTTGGACGCTTTCACCGTCGTCGGCTCGGTTGTGCTGGGTTTCTTCGCCATCGCGATCTCCATGGTTGAGTGAATTATATTGTGTCGTAAGGTCGCGAGGTGTCAAGGTCATTGTTCCGGCGATGCGGTGGGTGGACTGTTGATTTTCGAACCCGACGGGTGAACGGAGGGATTCGATTGAATTGCTCGCTGACGCATCGGGTTACCATTCAAACCGCAGCGACCGGGGGTTCCGGCACTGACCGCGACCGGAAACGCCCTCCCGCAGCAGGTGACTTGCAGGTTTTTGTCAGAAAAAACTCCAATTTCTTGCCGCTGCCGCGATTACCCTTCATGATCGCGACGGGGCGGCAAATTCACGCATGGCGGTCTGCGACGCATTACTTAGGAACGAGCGGGAAATCACTGTCTGAAATTGGGGTCGAACGCTCCGCGGTCGACCATTCCGACCGCGGAGCGTTGGGCCACTTACTTTCCGTTCGTTCCGTAACTGAGGAGAGACGCGGATGAGATTCTGGACGTTCCTGTTCCTGACCTGTCTGCTGGCGGGGCATTTAGAAGCCGCGCAGCCCAACATTCCCCTGGCCGACGGCGATGATATTCGCGTGGGTGAGTTCCGGGGCGATGAGACGAAAGCCGACGGTGTGCTCGGTGGAATCTCCGGCCCCATCGGCCATCGAGCAGCATGCGACCAGTCCGCAGCGGTGTTGCCAGCGTTCGAATTCGTTACCACCGAGTCGGATGCTCCAGCCACAAAGCAGCCTCCCCCATCCGGAGCCTCAAAATCAAACAAGAATTCAGACCAGCAGCCGGTCTCAAACGAGGCATCAACCCGCGGTCTCCCTTGGGGGCTAGCGTTTGAGGATCACTACGAAGGTCGCTCGGAGATTGGGAAGGACTATGCGACGTCCCGAGGCCATGAGGACGCCTGGGCGGTCGTCGACGGGGTCTTGGTCGGCAAACAGACGAAAAGCGATCACGGGGCAGTGATTCGCACGGCAATTGATTTCGACGATGTTGATATTCAGTTTGATTTTCGGTTCAGTGGAGGCACCCGATTCAATTTCGTGATCGACGACAAGGGCGAAAAGTCAGTACACGCGGGACACATTTGTCGCGTTTCCATTTCGCCCAAACGGTTGAGCATCAGTGATGACAAGACCGGCGGCATGAATCTCGAAGTCCGCAAGATGCGACAAGACAGCGACCGATCGCCCGAGGACTCGAAGAGGCTTCAGGAGATCCTGTCGCGCACTCAGTCCGACGTGCCCGTCAACCTTCAACCAGGAGAGTGGCATACGCTGCGAGTCCGAATGGAAGGTGATACCATGACAGCCTTCCTCGATGGCAAACGGGCAACGAGTCTGCGTTCGCCTGGATTCGCCCATCCCACCAAGACAAAGTTCGGCTTCACCGTTAACGGAGCAACCGTTGACTTTGACAACCTGAAGGTCCTCACCGCAAATGGTCCCGCCGGTCAATGAGGATGTGACTCGTTGCGTTTGCTTGGCCGGTTTCTGCAAACGCATGCTCCCCCAATTGGTTGCCGATCAAGGCTATCGGACGCCACCTTTTGGGGAGAGCGGCTTCGCGAGTTTCTGAAAAATAATCTGGCGTCCAGCGTCCCTGTCTCCAACCTAACACTGCAACTTTCTGCGAGGGGAAATTAATGTTTCGAATCACCTGTCTCCTTCTATGGGTATGCTTCACGCATGCTCCCGCGTTCGCCGACGAACGTCCGAATATCCTGTGGATCACGATTGAAGACTGGTCGCCCGACCTATCTTGCTATGGCACCCAGGGGATCCATACTCCGCATGTCGATCAGCTTGCTGCTGAAGGGATCCGTTACGAGCGGGCATTCACGACGTCGCCGGTTTGTTCGACGTCGCGTTCCGCGATGATGACGGGTTTTCATCAGAACTACATTGGGGCACATCAGCACCGTACCGAAGACAAAAAGCCTCTGCCTTACGGGATTCGTCCGATCCCGCACCTGTTCGCCGACGCGGGGTACTTCACTTGCCTGATGAGTTGGAAAACCGATTGCAACTTCTTGCCCGACACGAAGGAAGAACTGTTCATGGGCGATGATTGGAAGGATCGCAAGCCCGATCAGCCCTTCTTTGCCCGCATCACCTTTGGCGGGACGCACCGAGCTTGGAAACGAGACCCACAGCGGCCCATCGACATCGACGATGTGGAGTTGCCGCCGTACTATGCCGACACGCCATTCATTCGCCGCGACTGGGCCAATGGCCTGGAACAGATGCAGCTCGTCGATCGCGAAGTGGGCGCCCTGTTGAAACGGCTCGACGACGAAGGTCTTTCTCAGAACACGATCGTGTTCTTCATCGGGGACCATGGCCGCTGTCACATTCGCGGGAAGCAATTCCTCTACGACGAAGGCACGCGGATTCCAATGCTCTTGCGATGGCCTGGGAAAGTCAAACCGGGACAGGTGAATGGTGACATGGTCATGTCGATTGACATCGATGCAACGATTCTGGAGGCCGCGGGCATCACGCCGCCCGTTCCGCTGCATGGTAAGAGTTTGTTCAGCGATGACGTTAAGCAGCGAAAATACACCTTCGCCGCCCGTGATAAAATGGATACGACGCACGATGCCATGCGATCGATCCGCTCGAAGGACCACAAGTTGATCCTGAACCTGATGCCGGAGCGGGCCTACTGCCAGTTCAGTTTCTACAAAGAGAGCGCTTACCCACCACTGGCGGAGATGAACGTTTTGAATTTGCAGGGGAAGCTGACTCCCGAGCAAGCCGCGTTCATGGCACCCCAGAAACCAGAGGTTGAATTATTCGACCTCCGCCGCGACCCGCACGAAATCCATAACGTTGCCGACGATGCGGAGTACGCAGGTGTGAAAGCGGAGTTGCTCGCCGAATTGAATCGGTGGCGAACCGAGGTCATTGAAGACGAGGGAGTTTCGGATGACTTTCGCGCTGTGGGCGTTTTTCCAGCGACCAATCCCCTGCCCGCCGTTGGCCAGTGGGTCCAAGAGAACGCGGACCAATATGATTTTCAGAAATACGGCGTCCCCGGCTGGTATCCAACGCGAACCCTTGAAGAATGGCAACGCGTCAAGACGATGTGGGAACCCTGGGTATTCCGAGAACCAACCAGCTCCCTGAAACGTCCGGTGATCCCGTTCACGAAGAAGCCGCAGCAAAAGTGAAACGCTCGTCGTCGATCGGTTACAATTGCGAGGATTCATTTCTTTGATGCAAGGATCTCGCAAAAGTTGAAAGTCCTATCGATTCTGGCGACGCTCGTATGGGTCGCGACGACACATGCCGCTGAACCACCGCCAGACCAGATCGAGTTCTTTGAACAAAGAATTCGACCGGTCTTGGTCGAGCAGTGCTATGAGTGCCACAACACGGCCGAGACCTCCGAGGGCGAGCTTGCATTGGATTATCGCGATGCCCTCCGCAAAGGTGGTGAATCGGGACCTCTGATTGCCGGCAATCCATCCGACAGCCTCCTGTTGAAAGTCCTCCGGCATGAAGTCGAAGGCATCGAAATGCCTGAAGGGGGCGCGAAGCTTGACGATGAGGTGATCGCCGACTTTGCAAAATGGTTGTCCCTGGGCGCGGCCGACCCAAGGGACGAGCCACCACCGCCCGAGGAACTGCTCGCATCGACCTCGTGGGACGCGATCCGTGAAAAACGAGTACAGTGGTGGAGCTTTCAGCCGCTCGTTCGGCCCGAGCTGCCCAAGGCCCGTGTTCCCGGCAGCTCAAATCATCCCATCGATCGGTTCATTCATGCCGAACAGGAGGCGGCCGGTCTGGCACCGGCACAACAGGCTGACCGGATCGCATTGGCGCGGCGTCTCTCGTTTGCGATCATCGGCTTGCCCCCCACGCCTGACGAAGTGAGTCGGTTTGTCAGCGACCCCTCCCAGGACGCTTACGAGCAGTACGTCGACCGATTGTTGCAGTCGGAGCATTTTGGTGAGCGATGGGCGCGGCACTGGATGGATTGGATTCGCTATGCCGAATCGCACGGCAGCGAAGGGGACCCAGCCATTGTCGGAGCACACCACTACCGCGATTACCTCATTCGATCGCTCAACGCCGACGTGCCTTACGATCGTCTCGTTCGCGAACACATTGCAGGCGACTTACTGGAAACACCGCGTATCAATCAGGAGCTGGGGATCAATGAATCCCAGGTCGCGACGGCTCACTGGCGGATGGTCTTTCATGGCTTCGGTCCTACCGATGCGTTGGAAGAGAAGGTGCGATTTACCGACGACGCAATCAATGTCTTCAGCAAGGCATTCTTGGGGCTCACCGTTTCGTGCGCGCGTTGTCACGATCACAAGTTCGATGCGATTAGCCAAGCCGACTACTACGCTCTCTTTGGAATTGTCGGTTCGACCCGACCGGGACGAGCCGCGATCGACTCCCCGGAACGCTTGAACAGGAACCGCGAATCCCTGTCATCCCTGAAATCAAAGATTCGAGACGCGATTGCCCAAGACTGGATCGATGCCCTGGCGACCCCTGATGCATTGTTAGCAACAGCCGACAACGAATCCGGCCCCATCGCAGCGCTACTTCAGTCGCTGCGCCAGGCCGATGACTTTCAGGCGATCTGGAGTGGTTCTGCGAAGAACGCCGCGACCAGCGACTCCGCCGAGTCTGGGGCTGCCGATCACACGGCCGATCGGTTGCCGCACTGGGACTTGTCCGAGCCGAGCGATCGCAAGGATTGGTTTGCCTACGGCAACGGCACGGCCGATCGAGTCAGTCCGGCTGGCGCCTTTGCAATCAACAACTCCGGTGACGCGGTTGTTCGCGGTATTTATCCGTCGGGTGTTTATTCGCATTTACTCAGTGACAAACATGCCGCTGTCACGACGTCGCCCTCGTTCCACCTCGATGGCGAGTATGACTTGTGGCTAAGGGTCAACGGCGGCGGTTCTGCGATTACACGTTACGTCGTGCAAGACTATCCCCGCAGCGGCACGGTGTATCCGTTCACGAGGTTGAACGGAGAACAGTCCCGTTGGCGTTGGATCAAATATGACTTGAGCTATTGGAAAGGCGACGACGTTCATATCGAGTTAGCGACTGCCAATGACTCGGCTGTTTTGGTGCAGAACCAGGATCGCTCCTGGTTCGGAATCCGTGATGCGATCGTGGTCCCCAAGGGCACGGCGTTTCACCAGGGAGGTGACGACCAGGCCTGGATGCAACCCATTGTGCAAGAGGCCGGATCGGATCCCCCGGAGTCTTTCTCACAGTTTGCCGAGGTGTTTCGGCAAGCCATCGAGAATGCGGTGATGGCGTGGCGGCAAGACGAGCTCTCCGATGCCCAGGCATTGTTATTGAATCAATGCCTGAGTGAGCGACGGCTCGCCAACTCCGTTAGTGAGTTCACGCGAGCACAGGCGTTGATCGATCGATATCGCCAACTTGAGCAGGAGGTGCCTGTTCCTCGGCGGGCGCCCGCACTCGCCGAATGGGCCGGGGCGGACCAGGCGCTATACATTCGTGGCGATCACAAGCGGCCCGATGACGCCGTCCCGCGACGGTTTCTCGAAGCGTTTGACGACACGCCCTACCAAACAACGCTCAGTGGACGCAGCGAGCTGGCGGACGATGTCTTGAGCGAAGACAACCCGCTGACCGCTCGCGTGATCACAAATCGAATTTGGCACCATCTGTTTGGTCGAGGGATTGTCGGGACGAACGATAACTTTGGGCGGCTCGGACAGTTGCCCACACATCCAGAGCTACTCGACTATCTCGCGGATGAATTTCAGACTTCTGATGCCTGGTCGATCAAGACGATGATTCGCCGTATCGTGACCAGTGACACGTGGCGTCAGGATCACCAGGCGTCTGAGAAGGCAAAAGAGATGGATCCTCAGAATCGGCTCTACTCTCATTGGTCCATCACGCGATTGGAAGCGGAGGCCATCCGGGATGCCGTTCTCTCGGCGTCGGGGCAGCTCGATCCAACGATGTACGGACTCGCCTCGCCGGGTGCTTCGGCACGCCGCAGCGTCTACGTGAAGGTGATTCGCAATGCCATGGATCCCTTCCTGGCAACGTTTGATGCTCCCGTTCCTTTCTCGAGCACGGGGCGCCGGGATGTTACCAATGTCCCCGCACAATCTTTGTTGATGATGAACAGTCGCTTTGTGATCCGTTCGGCGACGGAGTTTGCTGATCGTGCCTTGCACCAGGACACCCTCGAGGGCGATCGCCAGCGAGTCGCGTGGATGTGGCACGAGGCTCTCGGGCGGCAACCGAGCCAATCGGAGCTTCAGTCAGCGATCGCGTACTTGGAGGCGGCGTCACAGAATTACCAGCGGGAACGCGAAGCCCGACGGCGCCAGCAAACTGCCATGGAAGAACACACGGCCGAACTCCATTCAATCAACGAGTTGGCAATGCAGCGAGTCGACCAGCCGCCAGACAAGGAGGTGCCCGCCGATCTGAATCCGATCGCGGAGTGGTCCTTCGACGACTCGGCAGAAGATTCCGTTGGTGAATTGGACTTGCAGCTCCATGGCACCGCGTCGCTCAAGCAAGGTGCGTTGGTGCTCGATGGTGCTGGATTTGCAACCACTCCCCCCGTCGCCGCGAATCTGTTGGAGAAGACTCTCGAGGTGACCGTCCAGCTATCAACGTTGCAACAAGCCGGTGGTGGAGTGATGACGGTTCAAGATCTATCAGGAATCGTGTTCGATTCGGTTGTCTTTAACGAACGCAAGAACGATCAATGGATGGCGGGGAGCGACAACGGTCGTCGTACAAAACCCTTCGATTCCGAGCCCGAAACCGAGGCGGTTGATCGACCCGTGCATTTGGCGATCACTTACGATGGGTCGGGAACGATCACCTGCTATCGCGACGGCCGCCCGTACGGGAAACCGTATGAAACGAGCACTCAGTCATTTCATGCCGATGCATTTGAGGTCGTGTTTGGAATGCGACACGGCAAACAGCCCAGTGGGAACCGAATGCTGCAGGGTCGCATCCATCATGCTCGGCTCTTCAACCGGGCCCTCACCGAAGAAGAGGTGGCCGCACTCGCCTCGGGGATGCCCCTGTGGATCTCGAAACAGGAAATCGAGGCCATGATGACCGTGAGCGAACGCGAGCGGCGAGACCAACTGCAAACGCAAATTGAAATGCTCCGGTCGAAGCTGAACGCATCGTCGGAGAACGTCGCACCCAATCAACACTGGGTCGATCTGGCACATTCCTTGTTCAATATGAAGGAATTCATCTATGTTCGGTAATCATCAGCCTCGTTCGCGTCGACAATGGCTCAGTCAATGTAGCAGCGGATTTGGGCTGGCGGCGCTCTCGGCGCTGCACGCCCGCCAATCCAACGCAGCGTCTTGGGATGTTTCAGGCGGCAAAGCCAAGAATGTCATCCTGTGCTACATGTCCGGCGGGTTTTCCCACGTGGACTCCTTCGACCCCAAGCCACGGTTGACCCAGTTGCATGGTCAGCCGATGCCCATGCAACTCGAGCGTACCCAGTTCAATAACAACGGGCAGATCTTTGGCAGCCCGTTTAAGTTCGCTCAGCATGGTGAGAGCGGTTTGCCGATCAGTGATCTCTTTCCGGAGATCGCGACCTGTGCCGATCACCTGGCGGTCGTACGCTCGGCGACGTCGTCGGTCAATGAACACGCGCAAGGAAACTTCATGGCTCATACCGGCTTCCCGTTTCTGGGGCATCCCAGCGCGGGGGCATGGGCGAGCTATGGACTCGGATCTGCCAACGAGAACCTGCCCAGCTACATTGTTCTGCAAAGTGGCGGCGCGGTTGCCCCGCATGGTGGCGTCGGACTGTTCAGCAGCGGTTTCCTCCCCGCCCAGCACGGAGCCTCGCTCTTAACTGCGGATGCCAAGGAAGCTGTCGCCAATGTCCAATCAAGTCAGAATCCAAGTTCGCAGCGACGGCGTTTGGACTTTGTCGCAGACATTGACAAGCAGTTCTCCCAAGCGATTGATGATGCCCATGTTGATGCGTCGATTAAAAACTACGAAACAGCGTTCCGCATGCAGGCCGCCGTTCCTCAGCTATGTGATATCTCCGGTGAAACGGAGGCGACACGACGGCTCTATGGGGTCGATGACGCCGACAAAAACAAAGCGGCGTACGCCCGGCAGGCACTCTTGGCTCGCCGGTTGGTCGAACGAGGCGTCCGTTTCGTGGAGTTGTCCTGTATCACCAGCAACATCGGTGCCGGAGGCGCCGCCAACCCTTGGGATCAACACGGAGACTTGGAAAGAGGGCATCGCGTCATGGCCACTCAAGTGGACCAGCCGATTGCCGCGCTGATCAAAGATCTGGACTCGCGTGGGCTGCTCGACGAGACCGTGATCGTGTTCACCGGCGAATTCGGACGCACTCCCTTCTCACAGGGATCCAACGGTCGAGACCACAACCCGTTTGGATTCAGCTACTGGTTGGCCGGCGGAGGGATTAAGGGTGGGACGGTCTATGGCGCGACCGATGAATTCGGGTACCGTGCGATCGAGAAGCCCAGCACATTCTTTGACCTCTGGGCGACCGTGCTCTACCAACTCGGCATCGATCACGAACGACTCACGTTCCGCTCGGGCGGTCGTGACTTTCGGTTGACTGATGTCCATGGGAACGTACTGAGAGAAATCCTTGCCTAGCGGCAGCGAGACAATCGAACGCGTCCAATCCAATGTCGCGACCGTCGCCAGACGGTGAGATCTGCGTTCTGGCGAACGTCGCTACTCAAGTGATTTGTTCGCGGTCGCGTAGAAGCAAGGGGTACAGGCGGCTTACCCGCTACTGAATCTTCAGTGCGTATGCGAACTCACAGGGTTTCGTGCCAGGGAGTGTGATATGCAGGCCCTGGTCGTCACGGGTCCAGTGAATTTCTTCGTCGCTTCCAAGCAGTTCGATTGACTCGATGGTGCGTGGGTCAGCTCCCTCGCCCGCGGCCAAGGTTTTGATCGTCACACGATTGGACTTGGGCCAGTCCAGCAGGATCGCGTAGAGCGTTTTGCCTTGGGTCGTGAACCGGATATCGTTTGCGGTGAAGGGCTTGTCTTTGTTCTCCGCCAGGTGGCCGGTCGTGGTGGTGGTCGGCCCTTCGCCATAGACTTTCCAGTGGGTCGTGCCGTAGATGGCCTCGCCATTGAGACGCAACCAATCCCCGATGCTTAGCAGGATCTCACGATCCTTTTCAGGAATGGTTCCATCGGCGCGAGGTCCTACATTGAGCAGCAAGCAACCGTTTTTGGAAACGATATCAATAAGGTCATCGACGAGTCGGCCGGCAGACTTGTATTTTTGGTTTTCGGTGTATCCCCATGAACTGCTGCTGATCGCAGTGTCCGTTTGCCAAAAGGGCTCGCGAATCGAGTCCATCTTCGAACGCTCAAGATCGAGGACAGCGGCTTTTTCGGGAAATGCATGCCACTTGTAGTTGATGATTCCGATCGCCGGTGACTGTTTGGAACTGACGTTGTAGTAGTACGCAGCAAAACGTTGCAGGTAGGGCGAATAGTGGTTCTCGGAGTAATCGGTTTCTTGGCTGTTCGTGATGCCGAAATCGAACCAGATTAGGTCGGGGTGATACTTGTCGACAATTTCGCATGTCCGCGCCAGCCAGTCTTCTTTGAACTGTTTGTCCTGGGGTTCGAATCTCGCCTTGTAGTCAGCAGCATCCTTTTCGAACAGAAAAGGCATTGGGCGACCGTATAGGCGAGCAAACTTTGGATCTGCGTTATCGAAATCGGGGCGACGAACAAAGTACTTCCAGTTGAACGCGCGGTGGCTGCTGAGGCCAAGTTTCATCCCATGCTCACGGATCGATTGGCCTAGTTCAGCGACGATGTCGCGATGCGGGCCCATTTCGGATGCATCCCACTCGGTAAAGTCGCTGGCGTACATCGGGAAGCCATCGTGGTGTTCCGCAACAGGTACGACATACTTCGCTCCTGAGCGAGAAAAAAGATCGGCCCATGCGTCAGGATCAAATTTCTCCGCCTTGAACATCGGAATGAAATCTTTGTAACCGAATTCCGATTGTGGGCCGTACGTGTCGATGTGATGCTGGAGGAAGTTGTCTCCGCGGCGGTCTTGGTCGATGTACATCTGACGTGGGTACCATTCACTGCCAAACGCAGGCACGCTGTAGGCTCCCCAGTGAACAAAGATTCCAAACTTGGCATCTTTGTACCACTGCGGAATTTCATACTTCTCCAATGATTCCCAGGTCGGCGCAAACGGTCCGTCAGCGATGACTCGGTCGATTCGCTTCAGGGCTGACGCGACGTTGGGATGGGGTGCCGTGGGATCGTCGCCGATTGCTCGCGATGATGGCATCCAACTTGTTCCGGTAACCGCCAATAGAAGTGCGATTCGTGCCAAGTATTTCATGGGAGAAGGCTGTGTGATGATAGTATTGCCAAATCAGAATAGGGACCGATCCACTTCTTTCATCGGGGTGATTTAACCGAGAAACAGTGGTTTCATATGACGATCGACCAGGTTACGTGTGACTTGCTCACCGACAATAGCTTCGTTGGCGACAAGCAGATCGAGGTACCGTGGTCCTGCATTGGCGGCGACCTTGAACGCGACGTGGAGCAACTGTCGCACGTTGGCGTTGAAACGAGGGTCACTTGGCACGTGGCGAAGAGTGGCTGCGAGCGTCTCGCCGTTCATTGCGGCGACATCGGCGGCCGACGGGAGCCCCGCCTTGTCGATGTTGATCACGCTGGCGTACGGCGTGCACAGTTCGTCGATGTGCTCGAGCGAATAGCCATAAATCTCTTTCGCGAGTTCCAGCCCGTCACCACCTGCCTCGGAGAGTCCAATCAACTCCTCGAGCCAAGTCGTTCCGGCCGTCTTCACATGGACGCCGACGCCTCGGGTTTGAATCGCTTCGCGGATTGCAGGGTAGATACTGAACTTGTCACTGCCGCTGTGGACGCTGAGTTTGAGGTTTGATGGCAATCCATAACGATCAACCGCTTCCGCAATCACGGAGAGATCTTCATTGAATTCTTGGCGGAACTGAGCGACATCACCAACGTAGTCAACGCCTTTGTTGAATCGGCCGGTGAACTTGGGGGCGATCGTTTGCAGACGAATCTTTTGGTCTGCCAACGCCGCGAGAATTACCAACAGCTCAGGTGGCGTTTGGGGGGCGTCTGTTTCATCCATCGAGACTTCGGCGATGAAGTTATCCTCGCCTTTCTCGTTGGCAATATGCCGATAGATTTCACCTGCTGCTTTGCATGCAGCGAGATATTGGCGAGCGACGCGGGCCACGAAATCACGATCGACAGAATAGCTCGACTCCATGCCAGGCAGGTGGAGGTCGCCAATCAATTCGCCATGTGCGTCGACGAATTCGGTAATCTCTTGGTCGGAAACCGACGTGCCGATGAAGTCGGCGACATCGATCGTGAAAAAGTCACTGCAGTCCAAGAATGGGCCCACCGTGGCGAGCTGGATGTGGTCGGCATCGACGTGCCAGCCTCCGGTCCAACCGAGTTTCTCGACCGCTGCCTCGGCAGCCGCTTTCACGCTCGGGGGAGTCGACCCCACGAACCCGTGCTCGCGATTGGATTTATTCCAAACAGGAGTCACGTCGATTCCCAGCTCTGCGGCCTGCTGGAATGCGCGTAATTGCGCAGCGGCTTGGTGGGCGAAACGGTCGCCGACACCGAAGGATAGTTTTTCAAGTTTCACAGATATTACCTTTTGGTTGAGATTGTGGTACGATTGTTGCATCGGATGCTGTTGTTTCCATAGCCGATATCGACCTCGCCATACCAATTCTTAACCTGGTGCGATGACCGACGATCCCGATTTCGTTTCTCGTCAGACGTTCGATGCGCGGCGATTCTACCTCGATCTCGATCCGTCGAGCGACCAGCCGATGACGGTCGTGTGCGGCGGGGTCGAACGGATGGAACACGATTACGTCGTCGAGCGGTCTGACTTTCCCTATTTCGCGATTGAATGGGTCAGCGAGGGCAACGGCCTGTTGACGATGGGTGGCAAGGAGTTCGAGTTGTCCACGGGCGCTCTGTTCGCCTACGGTCCTGGTATCGCGCATCGCATTCGTAACCGCGCTCCGGGCAATATGCGCAAGTACTACATCGACATCGCGGGTGCCGAAGCGGGGGCAACGCTGGAGGGATTGGGACTGCTCGCGCGCCGACCGGTCACGGTCGGTCGTCCGTACGAACTCGTCGAACTCTGGAATTTGATCGATCGCGAGGCCAGAGATGTTGGAGGTCAGTCCGCCGAAATTTGCGAATCGCTCGCGCGGGTCTTGTTGCAGAAGATACGGCAGCGAATCGTTTCATCGAGTGGTGGCAACTTCACCGAGGCGTTTCATACGTTTGAATTGATCCGGCAGCTCATGGAGGAACGCTTCCTGGAGTTTAAAACGGTGGAGGAGGTCGCCGCAGCAAGCGGCGTCTCGCCGGTTTATCTATCGCGATTGTTCACTCGGTTTGCCGGATCGGGCGCCTATCGTTTTCTACTTCGACTGCGAATGAATTATGCAGCCGAGTTGTTACTGGAGCACGGGCTGAAGGTTCGAGCGGTCGCGAAACGGCTTCATTACGCCGACGCCTTTCAGTTCTCACGCGCTTTCAAACGAGTGTACGGAGTGCCTCCGAGTACCCTTGCCGCAGGGACTGAGCGGAAGGGCGGCTAGGGACGCGTTGATTTCATGAACCGAGCCGCGCGAGCGGCCTGGTGGATCGCGTTCCCCGGTCCCTGACAGCATTCGGTTCACGATTGCCGCTCGAACTTCGACCACATCAACAGCCTAATTGAGGCGGTCGGGCTGCTGCCCTCAGGGGGTCGGCGGCGCGTCTTGGGTGACCATGACTTTGGTCAGGATGACTCGGGAGGGCTGGAGCATGGCGATTTTCGAGCCGGGGATCGGTTGGATGCCCTCCTTGGTCGCTCCGTTCTCCATGTCCCGATCCCAGAACAAATGGGTATATCCCAGTTCACGACCGACCTCGTCGTAGAACTTCACAATCACTTTCCCGGATTGGGATTCGTAACCGATGCCTTGGCATCGGAACGAATATCTGGATGCGTCATCGACGGCAAAAAATGAACTTCGGGACTGGCTGCCACACTTCATGACCGTACGCTGGTCGGGAGTCTGGAAAATGCGCCCTTCGGAATCGGGGTACCACCCACTTGCATTGAATGGACCGTAGCGGAAGTCCGGGTTGCAGTTGATGGTTCCTTCAGCGGTTTCCGGCTCGAGCCGAATGCTTCTGACAAACAGTTTTCGCATTCGTGGCGACAGGCTTAGTCGCAGCGTATTCGCTTTGGGTGGTGAGTAGAACACGAGAACGTAGTCATGGAAGTTTCGGGACACGATATTGATGCCCGAAGTTGGGATCGGATTGGTTCCGTTGCGCAGAAAGGTCGTTTCCGTTCCGGAGCTATCGAAAAAATCCAACTCACATTCGGCAAAGCTGCGACCCCGGGTCTTGGACGCAATTTCAGCGATACGGTCGTTCGTTTCGATGGTGTCGGTGTCGTCGACAGCCGCACGGATGGTCAGTATGTATTTCTTCAGCGGTTGCACCGGGACGGGCTTGAGTGTCTGGGTTGCGACCTCGCTATTGACGATCAGACAGCTTTGATTGCCAAGGGTACCCCATGCCACTCCATCTGCCGTTTGCTCAAAGAGTTCGGCCGTGTCGTGGTTGTCGAACGTGATGTCCAACACGCCTTGGGCGTCAGCGGTTGCCATTGCGAGTAGCAATGACATTCCGGCGAAAAGATTGATCGACGTCATAGGGGAATTCTCGGGAAGATATTGGAAGGGAGGCGTGAAAAACGGCTCATCCGACGGAAGGGTGCGCGGGAGTACAGTGGAAGGTTTTTTGAAGGCATCACTCCAGTATCCAATCTGTTTTCAAAGAAGCGTCCCTGCCGAACGAATATTCGGCAGGGGCTGGCAACACCATTGGCGTATCATCGACCGGGATATCCCTTGCCAAGCCCGCACCTCTGCAGAGCTTCGCTCCGTTTTTCCCGGCAGGCCCAGTCTAATTTCCCGGCAGGCCCAGTCTAATTTCCTGGCAGGCCCAGGCTAATTTCCCGGCAGGTCCAGTCTAACGCGGTCAAGCCAATCCTACAAACAAATCATTGGATACTGGAGACATGCCTCCAGAATCTCCGGTGCACGCTTCCGGCGGATGATCCTAAAAAACCGCTGCGGGCATTTACTCACCGATGGTCATTGGGCGGCGCAGTAAAATGTGATCGTTGAAGATGCTTCGGCCACCGAAGGTGCTCTCCTCACGCTGCGAGGTATTCGGGTTGACGACGCGGCAGAACTTGCCGTCGAGATCCGCGGCATTGGAATCCACACCGAGATCGCTCAGTGGCACGGCGAGCAGAACAGACCACCGGCCGTTGTCACGGAGATAGTGTGCTTGGGTCTCGTTGGACCAGTCGCGATTGGTATTCCAATTTTTGAGTAGGTACGTGCCTCCGTTTGCCCCCAGTGCAAAGTAGTATGTGTCTGAGCCCGAACGCAGGACCATTTCCACGCGGTCATCGGTGGGGAATTGATTGTTTCTCACTGGTGGTTCGGTCGCCTTCAGATCGTCGTTGAAGGCGTCGAATTTGAAGTACAGGTTGTTCTCGTCTCGCATCATGGCGACGGTCGTTTGATGAACGAGTGATTGGGCTTCCGGGATAGGTTGCCAGTTTGCGATGGGAGTGAACTCACTGGCTTCGTGCGCCTTGTACCAGTGAGGCGACTCGTACTGATTCCATTGTTGAGTCGATTCGGGAACGAACGGAATGGGCAGTCGATTCTGTTCTTCGGCGAACCGATCGAACATCGCGAGCGTGCGTTGGATCATCGCACGAGATTTCGAATCGGACGCGATGGCGACTGCATCTTCGAGCAAACCTCGGGCCTGTTTTTCGACGCCCGGATCGACGATGAATTTCTGAAACAGTTCCTTCGATGCGGTGTGGCAGTTGACCGGGGTTGGGTTCGCTGGATCGTGCCAGGAATCATTGATCAACTGGTAGAACGCTCGCATCGGCGGTGCCGCATCCCGGTAGGTGCGTTGGATGTATTCCTGTCGCAGGGCCGCCGGATCTTGAGTGGGGTCCCACTGCAGTTTGGCGATGACCCACTTTTCGACGCCGTCGACATCCCAGGCGTTGGGGGCGTCGGTGTCGCTGGGATAGCCTTCGTTGTGGGTATGGATTCCGCCCATTTCGGCGAGCGCCTGGTAATCGGGGCCAGCGGTATCGGCCATCGCATTGAATCCACTGGCGTAGTAATACCCAAAGTAGCCGAACTTCACATCCTGTTCGTCGCTCCATTGCTGCATGCGCCGCTTCCAGACGGATCCTCGTTCGCTTTTCTGTTCAAGGATCGGATAGCGTTCGTCTTTCGTTGGATACGCCGCAAAGTGGGGCACGATCGCCGGATGTAGCTTCACTTTCGGCGGCTCGGATGCGAAAATGTAGGCGTGCGTGTGAAGTTTCACGGTCGGGTGATCTTTGACTAGGTTCTCCGCCATCTTGTTCAGCATCATGTAGTTGCGAGTCGAGAAAAACAGTTGATCTTGAATGCTGTTGGTCGACGTGGCGGCCAGTTGAGTGCCGTCGGCTAATTCAATGGGCTGCATGCATTGGTCGCAGTTGCACACTTCCCAGTTGTCCCCAACGCGAGAAATGAGGTGTTCGATGGACATGCCGGGCACGCTTGCGAGCATCTCACGAGCGGCGTCGGCCATGATTCGGGGGACGCCGGGATGGGTGTAACAGGGCTGACGCCACATGTTGCGCAAGCGGTTGCCCCCGACGAGCGGATACAGCGTTTCGTCTTCCTGTTCCAGTCCCAAGAATGACCAGATGTATCCACCGCCGGCGCCGATGGTCGCTCCCGCTCGCCACTGTAGCCAGGGGAAGCCTTTGCCCAACGTGATCGGTGAGTTTCCGCCGTTGCGCCCGATCCATTCCTGGCTCAACGCGGGATTCGGATCACTGCCATAGAAATTCTGCTGCCGGACTTCGAAGGCGGGGCGAGACCGGACATCGGTATTGTTGAAGTGGATGTCGGCTTGTTTGGAGAAAATCGCGACGAAGTCTGGATGCGGACGCGGCCAGATGATGTCGGTGTTTTTTTCCAACAGTGCGTAGGCTCCAAACATTGTGCCGCGTGGATGGGTTCCGAACACATAAATGTTGTCACCATCACGGCGAATCGCGTAGCCGTCCGAATCAGCTAAATACTCCAAGTCGTCGGTGTAGGCTGTCGCCCATTCGGCACCCAGAAGAATTTTTGTGTTGTCGCTGGTGGAGGGCTGCGCCAGCACCGCAATTTGCTGGCCGGTGATCTGTGCGATCCAGTGCTGTAGTTCTCGGGCGGCGTATTCTTCTCGGGGGTCACACCGCCCGCTCAGAATGATCTCACCTGGAAATCGCTGCCGCTCGGCCATGGTACTGGACGTGGTATTGGCTGTTTGCCCCGCCGCTTCGGGCGTCTCGTCGTCAACACGATGCAGTCCGACCGAGTGAATCGTTTTGGTGCGGTACGCCGGAATGTGATCGAAGCTGGTCTGATAGAGCAGTCGTAGGTAGCGGGCCGTCGCCGGTGTGCTGAATTCTCGGAGCCCCTTTTGACGGATGGGGGCAACCAGGTGCATGTCGGAGTTGTATGCCAGCACATAGGCCGGGGTGGTTGAGCCACGAGCGAATTGGTAGGTCGCGCCGCCTTGGATGGGTAGCCGGTCGGTCAGCACATACCCGTTGTGCTGGACGATCAACACCGTCTTGCCATCGACCTGCTCGAAGGCGGTGTTGTTGTGCTCGGACCAGCCCGAATAGTTGCCGGCGCCTTCGCTGAAATCACCGTTCACCAGCAACCCGTCCGGAGCAATCCGATGGAGCTTCGCGTCGCTGACCTGGGGTTGCTGGCCATCGCACCGGACGGCGAACTCGAGCGTCTTGGCGTCCGGCGGCGTGCGAAACGCGTGCGTGTACGAAGACTTGTTGGGAACAATCTCCTGCCATTCGGCTTCGTAGCAGCCCGCATGCGGGATTTCGCCACGCTCATCAATCGTCCGCAGTAGCCAATTCGCCTGATCGTTGACGTCCTGCGCCTTGAATTCCAGCCGGTAGCACGTGTCCGATTCGACCGGCAGCCTCGCGACAATAATCTCATCCGCTTTCGCCATGGTCGTCGGCAATAGCAGCAGCGAAACGAAGACGCCGAGCCGACAGGCGATCGGAGCGGAAGGCAGGAGAGTCATCATGGTGTCAGGCTTTGATATTTCGTTCTTGGACAGGTTGATAGAGTCTACGGAGTCGAGTCTCAGAACGTCGTTATTGGTAGGTGAGTTGGAGCGTCGCCGTCGTGTCGTGATCGCATTTCGCGCGCATCCAGCATGCTGAAAATCCGGTGGGGAAGACGTGTGTCGCTGACTCGTTCGGCTCAACGTCAAAGGACTGATAGTCGACCCAGAAACCGGTCCCATCAATGTCGACCTGGAGTGTGAAAGTGACCGGCTCCTGTGACGCATGCGACATCACGGCTGATTTCTTGTCGTAGCCGGTCATCAAATACGGGTCCGATGGGCGTGCCGCTTGCACCGGGCTGTTGAGCCAAGGTCCGCCATGACCGATGGGTTTACCGAGTTTCCAGAGGTCATCGATGGCGCCCAGCCAGAGTGCGGCGTCCTTGTTTTCGCTCACAAAAACGTGCCCATCTTCGGCGGGACGACGTCGCACGCCGGTCATGACCAACAGTCCATTCCACGAACAGAAATCCATAATCTGTTTGGAGTGGCTCGCGATGGGACGCATACGGTTCCAACGCGGTGGCTCGTTATTGGTGATCAAAGGGATTTCGTAGAACGTGCCGTGAATATTTGCCAGATTTCGTTCTGACTCGACTTCCCGCAGCGCCCTTGGCCAGCCGGATGCGGATGGCTTGTCAAATGCAGCGTTCCCCTTGGGCAATCGCAACGTCTCGCCGTTGTACCGCACTACCACCGATGCACTGTCCACGGTGAACTCCGGCTGAACCTGCAGCAGTTTGTGCAGCTCAGCATCCGGTGCATCCGGCTGGAACTCAAACTGCGTCTTGGTGAAATCGAAATACCGATCGTTGTCGGTGATCACTCGCAGGTTGCGGTTTCGCTTTGCAGGGTAAACGACTCCGCCATGCACTTCCTGTTGTCCGACGTCCGCCAGACCAGCGAATAGGGCTCTGTTCTCGTCCGCACCGCCATCGATGAACCGTGCGGTTGTTTGGTGCAAGAACGCCGTCGCGATGCAGTCCTGATCGACCTTGAAACGAATCCAGACGGCATCCAAGTCCGCGGGCAGATGATGAGCCACCGCGCCGCCTAGCGGAACGTCGACAGCCCCCGCATCTGTCCAGGAACCATCGCCCTTGGTGTCGATTTCGAGCGTGAATTTTACGGTGCCCTTGGCGGGCGCACCTGCATCGACATTGGCGACAGCATTGACGCCATTGACGCCATTGACGCCATCGACGTCATCGACGTCATCGACGTCATTGGCATCGGCGACGAAGTGAATGAGTCTCTGGTCGAATCCCGCGACGAGAAACGGATCGCAGGGCGTGTTTGCTTTGACGGAGTCATCGATCCAGGGACCGCCATAGGCGTTGGCAGGCCCCCAGCCCTTCAAGTCGTTGTAGTCTCCCAACCACAAATTGCTCTGGGGCTGGCCGGCGAGGTGGTTGCCTTGGATGCTGGTCTCATCGGTCGCCAGCACCAATTTCCCATTCCAGCCACAGAAGTCGGGGACATAACGCAAGTGGCTCCCGATCGGCTGGATGCCTGCCGAATTCGTGGATGAAAATGTTTTGGGAAAGTCGAAGAACATTCCATGCATGTCCATCATCCATCGGCCATCGGTGATCTCTCGAATGCGGGGCCATTCCGTGTACCAGCCGTGGCTGGCATCGTTGCAGTACGCTGCTTTGGGCAACAAGTACGTGTGCCACTTGCCGTCATCCAATACTTTCAGACGCAGACTGCGGCGATCCCAACCGACGGCCCAGATGGGATCCTCGCCATCGCTGCCGCCTGAAATTCCTGCCGGACCCGTGACTTCGGTGTACTGACGTCGCTCGACAATGCTCCAGTCTTTGCCATCGAACTCAGCCAGCACACCTCGCTCTTCCGCATTTTTTGCCTTGCCGCCGATCAACAGGTGGTCATAGTTCCCCGCGGCTAACTCTCCGTTGTTTGAGATGACAAGGCGTCCTTGCGATACGTATCCGCCTTTGCTGTGCCAGCCCGGGACAGGCTTTTTGAATCGTTTTGTCACCGCGAGCGTGTGAACGTTGGCTTCCCAGATCGCGCCTTCCATATCGATGTAGTAAACCATGTTTTCTGGATCGGTCAGATGGCGAGTGATCGCGGTGACTCGCATGGGCATATCCGCTGGCGAGATCACACGAACCTCGCCGTTCTGGCCGATCAGATAGTGCCCGATGAGGAGCTGGCGGGACTCTTGGTGGATCATTCGTCCCGCTGGCGTTCCGCCGACGCTTTCGGGATGGATCTTCAAGGGCTGTTCCAGATCCTCGCTAACCGAGTAGAGTTTATGCTCGCTACCCGATGGTCGGTGAGGCGCATAGTTGACCATGAACAGTTTCCCCGCCCACGGTACGATCGCACCGATACCGCATTCCTGATGATGCGGGAGATTGTGAGCACCCCCCTGGCTATAGACACCGTAGGTCGTCAGGTGTGGATAGACGCCGCTGATATGAATGTCGGTACGTGGAACCTCTTCGCTTGCGGTCGCCGCCTCGCCACCCGTTGCGGGGTCCCTCGCCGTGGCGGTGCTCGGAAGCAGATTCATGCTCGTTAGGCTGACGGCCAGGAAAACCCCCCAGCGAAAATCAGGTAACCGGAATCGCGTGATTTGACGTGTTACAGTGTGTTTCGACATAGGGAAAGTCGCGAGTGCATGAATGGTAAGGTGGTACTACGCTGTCTTAAGTGCCGCTCCGAGCCATCTTGGACACGTTACCAAAATGCTTTCTCAAAATTCGATGGGCCTGCCGTCCAAAATGTCGGCGTCGGGCACTCATACTGTTGCATCGATCGGAAGTCTCAGCGAAGAGGAATGGCTTGGTGAAAGAATTCAACGACGACGAGCGAAGTGAGACCTTTATCAGGTTGCTCGCTGAGTATGAGCGTCGGTTGACCGCCTACGTGATGGTGTTCGTGCCCCGCGCCGCTGACGCGGATGACATTCTGCAGGACACAAAGTTGGGCATGTGGCGGTCATTCGATCAATTTGAGGTTGGGACGAATTTCGGCGCATGGGCGCGGCAAGTCGCTTTCAATCGGATCTTGGACTTTCGCAGACGAAAAGGACGAGAGAGTCAACACCTGATGTTTTCTGACGCTTGTATTGAAAATCTTGCCGTGGCGTTTGAGCTCCGAGAGGAACAGATCGATGCGAGGGTGGAGCGGCTAGGGGATTGCGTCGCCAAGCTGCGCTGGGAGCACCGGCAGATCGTGTCGCTGCGTTACAACGATTGCAAGTCCGTCGACGAAATCGCTGAGAGCGTGAGCCGATCCGTTACGGCTACCTATCGCGTACTGAGCCGAATTCGATTGGCTTTGCGTGACTGCATCCTCGATATCCCTGGAGACGTACGGCCGCAATCCGAACCCATTCAATGAACGATAATGACAGACAACAGATTGCATACTGGGTTGAGCTGCTACTCGATGACCAGATTTCCGCGGCAGAGTTTGAGCAGCTTGAGCAAGCGATTACCGATGACTCCGATGCACAAGATCTCTACCTACAGTTGAGGTATCTCGATGCACGCCTGCAGCTTGACGGGGTTCCGATTGCGACATCCCGACCTGCGGGGCGACGCGTTATTGAAACGGCAGCAGCTGAGGGGGATGCACTGCCTGCCAATCGTCATCGAGCGAGCTGCTCGACAAAGCGGTTGATCGCGATGTTGGCTGTTGTTGCTGCCATTTATCCGTTCCTGTTCGTGTGGTGGGCGAAGCCGCTTGGCGAGGAGAATGTGCCGATCATCGCTGAGATTGTGGCTTCCTCGGACGCTGAGTGGGCCGAATCCACACTACCCACCGCAGTCGGATCGCAATTGACGGAGGGGCGTTTGAAGATTAATCGTGGGTTGGTCACGATCCGGTTCAAGTCCGGAGCCGAGGTGATTTTGGAGTCTCCTGCTGAACTGCAACTTGAAACCGCAATGCGAGGAACATTGCTCGCTGGGATTGCCATCGTCGAAGTTCCCGAGTCGGCGCATGGATTTACGATCGCCACACCGACGGCAGAAGCCGTCGACCACGGAACCGCGTTCACCGTCATCGTCGATGCTCCTCGGAACGTTTCCTCCATCGAAGTCGTCGACGGCGAGGTCGAAGTGCGGCACAACGAAACCGACGTGTCTCGACGTCTGTTCAAAAACCAGCGGCTGATAGCGACCGAAGATGCGTTTGAGGACACGACGCTGTCCCCAGCGGATTGGGAATCCGCGACAACCGCTCGCGAGGCGCCCCGCGAATTTCAGTTTCAACGGGTTACGACAGCCATGGGCCACGGACGCGATGTCACGGTCAGTCAAGGTCCGGTGGCGGGGCATCAACATGATGAATTGGTTCTGGTCAAAAACCCCTATGCGGGTTTCGAACGCTACGGCCGCATCGGCTATTTCTCCTTCGACCTGAGCAGTGTCTCAGACGAGCAGATTGCTGCCGCGAGATTTGTTTTGACCCTGCAGCCCAGCGGTCTTGGCTTCGCCAGCCGGGTTCCCGATTGCACGTTTACGGTCTACGGATTGACCCATGAGGCCCGCGACGACTGGTCCGCAGAGCACGTCGATTGGGCAACCGCCCCCGCCAATCGGTCCGGCGTCACGGAACTGGACGCGAACCAGGTTCAGATGCTCGGCCGCTTCGTTGTGGCGCGCGGACAGCAGTACGGGCAAGTTACCGTCGAAGGACAGAATCTGGTCGATTTCCTCAATTCGGATACGAACAACACCGTTACCTTGATCGTTGTCCGTGATACGAAAGAGTTACAGGCAGACGGGCTCGTCCATGGTTTTGCCGGCCGTTACAATGCCACCGCTGCACCGCCCACGCTGCTGATTCGAGGTGAGTCCGAAAGCGGCCGGTGGTGATGGGGGAATCACTGTCGACGACGGTCATTGGCTTGGCCTCGACGGGGTTGGTGGTCTCGCACTCGCTTAGCGACCGCGAATGAATAACCCGATTCGCTACGTTCGCCAGAACGCGGATTCCACCGTCGGGCGACGGTGGCTACATCCGTTCCGCCCGGACAATTTGTTTCTCTGAGACCCATCCATCCGCCAAGATCTATGAATCAACCACAGCCCAAAAACCCGCTGCACGGCATCACGTTGAAAGCGATCCTCGAGTACTTGGTTGCTGAGTATGGTTGGGAGGAGCTAGGGGACCGCATCAGCATCCAGTGCTTTACCTACGAGCCGAGTATCAACAGCAGTTTGAAATTCCTGCGAAAAACGGACTGGGCTCGAGCAAAAGTAGAACGGCTGTATGTGAACTCGATCAGTTACGATGAGCGGCATGCCAAGAACAAGACGGACGGCAAAGAGATTTCAAGCGAAACGGGCAGTGTTTGGGACCGAGCACGCCCTGAGTAGCGAGACCAACCCCGGGCCCGTCGGCCCGTTCAACGTGGTCTGTTGCTGCGGTGCCTTGAAATCCGACGTCCGCGGACATGCCCGTTGTTTGCCTCGCTCTGCTTGATCACCTCGTCTCAGCCCGCCTTGCCGTTGACGTACGCCACGGTCAACGGTTGTCGTGGTGTGTCAAAGATGCTCGTTCCCGTCCCGTGTTCAACCAACGTGCCCGTGCCGTCGGTTGCCCAAAAGAACGCGGCGTAGTCAGCGACCCGCCGGGCTTGCTGTAAATTGTGGGTCACGATGACCACTGTGTAGCTCGATCGGAACCTAAGCAGCAACTCTTCCACCACACTACTGGCCAACGGATCCAGAGCGCTGCAAGGCTCATCCATCAGAAGAACTTCGGGGCGCAAGGCCAGAGCCCGCGCGATGCAGAGCCGTTGTTGCTGGCCACCCGAAAGTAACAATGCGGACGAATCAAGTCGATCCTTGACCTCAGCCCACAGGCCAACATCTTCGAGAACATTCTCGATGATTTCTGCTCGTTCAACTCGGTGTCGGATGCCGTGCTCCTTCAGAGGCATTTCGATGTTCTTGCGTATCGAAAGCGGGAACGGATTCGGTTTCTGAAAGATCATTCCGACGCGACGGCGGAGCGAGATCACGTCCTTTGTCGCTCGAACATCGAGCCCGCCAATCGAAATGTTTCCGTCCACTCGGCAGCCAGGAATCAGGTCCGTCATGCGATTCAAACTGCTCAAGAAACTCGTCTTGCCGCATCCCGATGGCCCGATCAACGCTGTCACACATCCTCGGTTGATCGTCAGTGAAATTCCGTCGAGGACCCGAGCACTTCCGTAGTGAATGGCAAGGTCGTCAACTTGAATGAGCGGTTCGGGGATGCAGCATGGAGGCCCGGTGGCCAGCGGGCTCAGGGTGAACCCGTTGCTCTGAATGCAGGGCGTTTGTTCGCAGCCATTGCGGTCGGGCGATTTTCTGTTTTCGGATTTCATGTCACTACGATCCTTTTTCGCAACCATCGATTGGCAGTCCATCCGGCACTCGCGTTGATGACTAACAACATCGTAATGAGAACGAGAGCCGAGGCATACGCATGTCGATCCCCGCCCGCAACATTCATCGACAGGTCAAAAATATGAACGGATAACGCACGCCCGGAATCGAACAGCGAACTGGGGGTGCGGTCGACGTATCCGCTGGTGAAAATCAACGCCGCAGTCTCGGCCAGAGCACGCCCGATGCCGAGTACCAAACCGACAACAATCCCTGGCACGGCGGCGGGCAAAAGCAGTTGGACGAGGGTGGCGGTGCGAGACAACCCCAATGCCGCAGCCCCCGTGCGATACTCATTGGGAACGGATCGAAATCCCTCTTCGGTCGCCCGGATCAGGATTGGCAAGACCATGCACGAGAGCGTGAGCCCCCCCGACAAAATGGAGAATCCCAATCCGAGGTAGATGCAGAAGAAGGCGTTCCCAAACAGCCCGAAGACGATCGAGGGCACGCCTGCGAGTACATCCAGGCTGCGTCGCACGAGCGTTGCAAACAAACTTTCTGCCTGCGTCAGTTCGCTGAGTAGGATCGCCGTTCCGACTCCGAGAGGCACCGACACGACCATCGCCACGGCCAGAATGAGTAGCGTTGAGATAATGATGGGAAAGATTCCGCCATCACGTCCCGCGTTGCGAGGAGCCTCGGTTAAAAAACTCCAGGAAACGGAGGGCAGTCCTGCAATGACGATGTCTGCCAAAATCCAAACAAAAATGCTGCTCACGATCATGGCGATGGACCACGCGAGGCCCGTCGCTAGTGAATCGAACAGCGCGTAGGACCTTCGCTTGGAGTTCGTTGTCGTTGCGTTACCCATGGATGCGTCCCTGGCTAGCCCATTCCGCGACGCCGACCAGCACCATCACCATTGCCATCAAGAGTAGTCCACCCACAAACAGTGCGGAGCGATGACCATCCATCGCGTACGCCATCTCCAACGCAATGTTCGCCGTGATCGTACGCACAGGTTGAAAGATACTGGACGGGGTTTGAACGACATTGCCCGCGACCATCAGCACCGCCATGGTCTCGCCGATGGCTCGACCGGTTCCCAACAACATCGCCGTGAAGAGTCCCGATCGACACGCCGGCAATACGACACTGAAAATGGTTCGCCCGCGAGACAGCCCGAGAGCCGCGGACGCGCTCATGTACTCGCTCGGCAGATTGTCGAATGCCGCACCGGCGAGCAACGCGATGGTCGGAATGATCATGATCGTCAAAACAATGATCGCCGATAGCAGGCTGGTGCCCGGCGGTTGCCAGCGGGCAATCAGCGGAACCAGCACCACGAGGCCCCACAGCCCGTACACCACCGAAGGAATCCCGGCGAGCAATTCAATCATTTTTCCGTAGAGACGCCTCAATCGGTGAGGTGCATAGAAGTGTGCGAACACCGCTGAGCCGATGCCGAGTGGTCCCGCCAATAGAAGGGCTCCCAAACTTGCCAGAGAGGTCGCCACGACCATGGGCACAAGATTGAACTGCCCCTCTGCCGGTCCAGCAGCAGGATGCCAGGAGGGGTCGGAAGCGAATCGCCCAACACCGACCTCCTGAAGTGCGGGAAGTGCTTCCCTAAACAGAAAGCCCACAATCAGTAGCGTGATCGCTCCCGTCAGCAAACCGCAGCCGCGGAGCAGCCAAACGAGAATCGAATCACTCCGCCAGCGGGACAAAGTACTGCTCCAAAACAAGGGGCTGCACATCGTCTGAGCGAGCGAACGCGATGAACTTTGCCGTGATTTCCGATGGCTGGCCCTGCACGACCAAATTCAAGGGGCGCGATAAGGGGTAGACGCCCGATCGAACGTTTTCGATGGATGCGTCAATGCCCGCCAGGGGCAGCAGTTTGATCGCGACATCGTGAGCGGCACCGTATTGGGCGGTTCCAATCGAAACGTAGCCGATCGCGTGCGGGTTTCCGGTAACCGTCTTGATCCCCTGTTCGTTGTCTCCGATTACCGTGTCGGCTTTGATTTGCGTGTTGTTCAAATGGAAGTGGCTAACGAATAGTTCCAGCGTCGATCGACCTTCGGATTTATTGACCACGGTGATCGGCGCATCTGGGCCACCAACCTCGTTCCAGTTGTTAATTCGGTCGGTATAGATCGCAATAATCTGCTCGTCGGAAAGCGAGATAACCGGATTGTCCCGATGGATGATGACACAGATGCCGTCTCGAGCGATCGTCGTCGCCGTGAGGTCCTGTTCGCCGGTTTTGAGATCACGCGAAATCATGCCCACGTCAGCCAAGCCACGCCGCGCATCGGCAACGCCACGCGAAGAACCGCCGCTTTGCACATCGACACGTACTCCAGGATGCAGGGCTTCAAATTGCTTAGCAATCTCACCCACCAATGGCGCAATCGTACTCGATCCCGACAGGACAATCTGTCTGTCGTTCCGATCGGCATCGTTCGAAGAGCAACCGAGGAACGCGATGGGTAGCAGCCCCAGGGTCCACAGGAAGACGGACCTCGTTCGGTGTGGATGTTGCATCATGGTGCCTCCTTCGACGCTGTCTTCACCACGGCTACCTGACATCCCGAACCGCATCCAGCGGTGCAGCCGAAGCAATGTCGATCGGTCTGAATCATTCGGTCGCCAAGGCTCGCGGGATCAAAGTCGGAAAGGTGCTGCGGGACGTTCACAGCCAACCCCATGTGCAGCATCTAAATGAACTCGCAATCGAAAAATTTTCCGTGCCAATCGACCGAGACCAGCGAGCGACACATGGCTGTTCGCGGCGTAATCGTTCCTCGGTGTAACGCAGTTCCATAAAGCCAGCCGGGTCGTGTGCGGGGTGAACTGACAATTCTACCGCAAGTGCATCCAGATCGAGAGCCAAATCCTGAATCAGTCCGTGACGAAAGTCCACCTTTGCGTAGGCGGAGGCTTCCGCCGGTAGTGATTCGTCAAGGGTGGAGGATTTCATCGTATCCGTACGTCCTTTTGGATGTGAGCCTGAGCAAGCACACAACGAAGCGAGGGGGCTGTCTGCAAGAGAAGACGCCAGTGAGCTCAAATCCTTACAGCGGATTGGAACAATCTTTCACTTTGCAGTGACATCCGTTGTCTGGCAATCCAAAACCTCGCGTGACGACCAAACGCGACAGTTGCACCCTGATGAAGCTCGTGGCTCGAGCAACGAGCAAAACCGTTTAACTCGCTCCCGTCCCGCCGGAGCGCGCCGCGTTGGTTTGCCAACAACCTCGCTAAAACCGAAATACTACCTCAGTCCCTGGAAACGACCCCCGTCACATTTGTTTTCTCTCGTCACATTTGTTTTCTCTGCGGAGAATGTCTTCCTTTGAGGTACTGATAGAGCACCATTTTGAGCAAGACGATCGGGTCGTAGGCATCACTTCCTACGCCGTGGTAGAGCTGATCGAGCTTTTCGCGATCACCAGCCGTATTTTTCCGTTCTTTCGCCGGTGCGTCAGCGGATTTGTGCGTATTCAATTTCGTCGAGTGCGAGATAAGCGGCGGCGATGCTGTTGCCAGAGAGTTCTCTTCTCCACGATTCGCTGGAGGAGTTGCCTGATCTCAGAACGCGTCCGTAGAGCCCCACCGAGACAACAAATCCGAGCACCCCGACACCCAGAGACACATACCGCGAGTTCGGGTACACCACCACCGCGTCGAAGCCCGCGGCAACGCAAACGGGAATCCACATCAGCCACCACACAAACCCGATGATGACGCCAGCACGCAGGTAGCCGGATCGCAGGCTGTCGAGTTTGCTGCGGATGTCGACAACGGATTTCGAGTAGTCGATCCTTTTGATTCTAGTGCAGACGAGCAACCCTTGAGATATTACGATTACGCCGTACACGTGCAAGATGACTCCGCTGACAACGCGATGCGGAACCTGGGTATTTCGAGCCCAGCACTGTACTCCTAGCAGGATCAGTGCAACGCCAAAGAGTATTTGCAGCAACTGCCATCGGAAGAGCGGTCGCAGTGATTGCTCGACGCGATCCATCAACTGGCGACGTGTCAGCAACATCCGTCCGGCCAGTTCCTGCTGTGCCAGACTCGCTGTTGCGGGGTCTTTTTCGTCCTGAGGTTTCGTATCGCTGAAAACCGTAGGCGCCAGCGCCGGATCATTGGTCGAAGTAATTGATTGCATGTCATCCTTGATCTGGCTTGCATGCTGGTAGCGGCGCTGTGGTTCTTTCTCAAGCGTACGCAGTACCACCTCATCGAGCCGTACATCGATTTCGACTTTCTTCGAAGGCGCTGCGAATCGGCCGATCGGGAGCTCGCCGGTCAGCATTTCGTAAAAGACCACACCTAGCGAATAGATGTCCGCGCGGTGATCAATGCCGTGCGAACCTTCCAGTTGTTCGGGAGCCATGTATCGCGGCGTGCCCATGACCTGATGGGTGCCAGTGAGTATCTCCTGTTGGCTCTCGTTTACTAGTATTCGCGAGAGACCAAAATCAGCGATCTTCACCGTGCCGTCCACGGCAATCAGGATGTTTTCCGGTTTGATGTCGCGATGGACAATGCCCTTGTCGTGTGCGTACTGAAGTGCATCGCAGAGGTGCGGCACAATGGCCAACGCGTGTTGGGGCGATAGTTGACCTGCCTTGAGAACGTCTCGAATGGTGGAACCGTCAACGAATTCCATGAGGAAGTAATGGGTGTCTTCGATATGTCCGAATTCAAAGACGGACACGATATTGGGGTGACTTAGTTTTGCCAGCGTCCGCGCTTCCCGCGTGAAACGCAGTGCAAATTTGACGTCATGACCAAATTCTTCCGGCAGGATCTTCAGTGCGACAACACGGTCGAGCCCAGGTTGGCGTGCCTTGTAAACGGCGCCCATACCGCCTGCGCCAATCAGCTCGATGATTTCCAGTGCCGGGAAGAGCTCAGCCAGACGGCCTACGGTCGGCGGTTCAAACACGCCCGTCCGTTTGTCGCCTTCGTTCAACGCGTCGTTGATCGCTCTGGGACTTTCCGGAAATCGATCGAGGTATTCCAGCTTCGTCGGCGTTTCACCGCGACGTCGTCGATAGTCAACTTCTAGAGCGATGAGTTCCGCCAGCAACGCGTCTCGCTCTATGGGAGAGACCTCTCCGGAAAGGACCGATTCGATCGTCGGTGGCTCGTTGGATTGCCACCTGCGTTCAAAATCGGCACAAAGATCATCAATGCGTTCCAGGGCTGCGATCGGTAGTTTTCTCTGGCGGATGCTCATTGCGGTCGACCAATTCCTGCTGAAATTTTTCTCGAATCAAGTTCAGACGACGTTCTATCGTCCGTTCAGAGCAGCCAAAACGCTGTGCGAGTTCCGCGTTTGTATACCCTTCTAACTTGGCACCCGCTAAATCTCTGAGCTGCCCGACACCTAAATGAGAAAAAAGCTGTTCCACAGATTCCTGCATCATCAGCACCATTTCCGGAGACGGTTCGTCGCCGATGGCTTCCATGACCCTGCCATCGCCAACCGCGGCATCGTCGCCAGCGTGGTCCAAAGAATGGAGTCGTACGTTACCGCCACGTCTCTGCCGCAGATCGTGTCTTCGCTTGTCGACCACTTTCCGTGCCGCCATTCGAATTAACAGCCGCCAAAGATCGTCACGATCGGCTAAGTCCGGAAACCGCCCATTTTTGGCCGCCGTGTAGAAGCTGTCGAAAACACTCAGCACGATATCTTCCTCGTCCGAAACGGCTCGATTTTGCCCATTCATCCGGGCTCGAACTGAACGCACGAGACGATCGAAGTAGTGCTGCCAAATGCGATTCGCGGCAGCCGAATCACCGGCCTTCGCTAAATCAATCCAATGGCTGACATTCTCGCTTTTCGACATGCGGGAAGGCCGGCAGATGCAACTTGGATGGTGGACAGATTTCGCGAACTCAATGGTACCACATCCTACATGGGCGTCCAACTCGGATGCTGCTCAGTCTGATGGAGTTGAAAACGGTCCGCCCAAGAGGACCTTTTTCTTCAAGGTCCGATGCCTGCCTGGCAGAAACTCACCTGCCTGGCAGAAACTCAGCAGAAACTCAATGCGTGGATGATGTTCCTGCCGTCTTAACATAAAACGCCCCCACAACACGACGTCGGCGGAGACACGTGCTGCGCAAATGCAGACCACGAATCTCCGTCGGCTGGACAAACCGATGCTGGTTTCAGAGTCTGCTTGGTGCGTTAGGTGTTTGACACCGATGCGATTGACTGGCGCGTCGAATTCGCCTCGGTCAATGCAACCATCGGCCCGATGGGATCGTTGTTCGTGCTGGCGGTGTGGTCTCCGAAACGCAGAACATCTGGGCGACGTCACAGAGAGTTTCGTCCATTCATTGTCGGAAACGAGCGTCGCGGAAGCATGGGTTTGTCCGCTCCTTCAAATCCGACCACGCGACCGAACACCCAGCCGACTGGTTCTTGATGGCTGTCGATTGGGTTTGTATTCGCAGTCGTCAGGGAGGGTTCTGCCGTCGCGTCCGCCGTTCGGGGCAGAAGCAGCGATTGCACGGCAAAACCACCTACCAAAATGGCCACAAATGCCACCACACCGATTGGCCAGACACGCCGACGGCTTTTCAATCGTTTCATGTTGTTCCTTTCTGAATGAATTAGCGTGTGCCCGATCCGCCCGATGGCGCAGTGCGTGTTCCAGACCCGCCCGGAGCTGAGTAACTCTGGGGCGGCGTGGTATCGCTTTGCGTTGGGGCGGAATAGGAAGACGAGGGCACTGAGTTCGTCGAACCCGATCCCTGATAGCTTGGTTGCGAATACGAAGGCGACGCAGGATAGCCGGGTGAACTGTATCCGGCCGAAGGAGCGGAGCAGCTACCGTTCTGACAGCCTCCAGCCTGGCGGCATCCGGCAAGCAGCAGACATCCAAACGCAGCAAAGCCGACTACTGATGCACTGGCGAGTAATTTACGAGACATTGGGGGGACATCCTTACGGAAATTGAGCGATGGTTAGCTTGGAACGAGACTTCCTGTCTGGTTCCTATCGGCTTTGAAAGTCCGTTTGCAGTGTGAGCCGACGCACAGAGGGGCCAAAACTATGCAAATGGATTGGCTCCATTCTGTGAGCCTGCTCACGTTCTTGGCGATCGGCAACAAATGAAACCAAAAATGGTGACGCGAAAACACTCGCTCTGATCCATTCTTGCGATCAAATGAGGATGGCAGAGGCGCAACAAGCAGACTCGATTCACTCGTTGAAAAAAGCTTGACGCGGGATGGAATGCAGACCAATTTTCGTGGTAGGCGCGCGATTGGCCGTTGAGAGTGATCCCCAAGACGAGCTCACTGTCCTTCAGTCGCTTGGTCGCGAGGTAGCCGGGCTGAACACGATGCGACCGACCGTCGGCACGCCATCGGAAAGGAAATAAACCGTTTCCAAGTTCGAGTCCAACGAAAACGCATCCTCCACAGCATCGAACGACGCGGTCTCCCCGCTCGCGACCGCGTTGATGACAAATCGCACCGCCGATATCTTCTTGTCCGCAGTCGCCGCCACGAGGCTGCGCTGCCACCGCACGACTTCACCATTGAAAACAATGATGTTGAAATGCGCTTCGTCGGGAAGAGTCGAGATGGCGGTCACCAGCTCATCGTGCGCGCGATCCGGGTGGTGGAAATTTCAGAGTCAGACTGGGAAAATGATGATCCATGTTTCATGGGTTTCACCCATTTCTCACCGCTCCACCCAGCCGCTCCTGTGAGATCGCTTACAGACAATTTGAACGTGTCTTGCTACCCTGCAAACATTTCTCAACGTACTAACGCAGGGCACGCATGTGGCGGGCGAATCGACACAACCGGGCGAGAGGGATCCCAATGAGAACACGGGCATTGGATGGCTCGCGTTCCTCGCTGGATTGTCGATCAGTGTCTACGGAGTCGTCGCCCAATCGAGTTGGCGGTTCGGCTTTGACAGTGTGTCGACGGATCGGCCGATCGTTGCAGTGCTTTGCCTGTTCGTCGTCGGGTTTGCATGCTACCTGGGTGCGATTCGGATTGCCTGGCGGGCCAACCAAAGTGCGAGGCTACTGAGACTGGTGATCGGATCGGCGGTCCTATTCCGGGTCGTGATGCTGTTCTCGCTGCCCATCCAGGAAGTCGATATCTATCGCTACCTTTGGGATGGCGCTGTCAGCACCACCGGAGTCAGTCCGTTTCGATACAGTCCCGAGCAAGTCAGTTTCGCGGGGCTCACCTTGAACGAAGATGACGATCTGCAACGACTGGCCAAGATGCGCGACGGCGATCCGGCACTCGCGGAAATTTTGCACCGGGTGCATTTCCCTGAACTGCCGACGATCTACCCGCCCACCAGTCAAGCGGTGTTTGCCGCGGCCAACTTCACCACGCCGTCCTCGTCTTCACTGCTGACGCGATTGTTCATCATGAAGGCTTGGTTCATCGGGTTCGATGTCGCGACAATGTTTGTCGTGATCGCTCTGCTTCGTCAATGTGCGAAACCCGTCGGACTGTGCGTGATCTATGCATGGTGTCCGCTGCTCATGAAAGAGGTTGCCAACAGTGGGCATTTGGACGCCATCGCCGTGTTTTTGACAACACTCAGCGTGTACATGGTTGTCCGATGTCTGAGGTTCCCAGCGGATGCTGAATCCGATCACTGCACGACCCCGGCTGGACGGTTGGGCTACGCCGTGCTGGCTGGTGTTGTGCTCGCGTTGGCGGTCGGTGCGAAACTGTATCCCATCATCCTGACTCCCCTCGTCCTTTTTTCGCTTGTGAAAAGACTGGGTTGGCGTTTTACCCTTGCTCCTGCGGTGGTGTTTGTTGTCACGACGTTGGCTCTCATTTCGGCGATCATTCCCGGCGAACGGAGGGCCGAGAATCAAGAACAGATTCATGATCCCAGTCTCGGTGTCGTGACGTTTCTCCGACGTTGGGAAATGAATGATTTTCTATTTCTGATCGTTGTCGAAAACCTAAAGCCGACGGCGCAGCGGGGGCCACATGAAACCGCGTGGTTCACCGTGATGCCCGAATCGTTTCGCGAAACGGTGGTGGATTCGGTCAGCATGCGATTGAGCATCGCGCCTGCCGAAGCCCCTTTCATGATCGCCCGCGCGATCACTGCGGCGATTTTCTTGATCGTCGCAATCACCCTTGCTTGGCGGGCTGATGCGACGGATCCGGCCAGTTTCTGTGAAGCCGCATTCCTGACCATTGCGTGGTTTTGGCTGCTCTGCCCCACGCTGAACCCGTGGTACTGGACGTGGGCGTTGCCGCTGTTGCCGTTTGCGAGAAGCCGTGTGTGGCTTGCCGTCAGCGGTCTGGTGCTCATCTACTATTTGCGATTCTGGCTAGACTATCATTTCCCGACGACAGCCGTGCTGGGAACGCCCTACACGGGCGCGGCATTCTATGACTTCATCGTTACCTGGATCGAGTTCGCCCCGTGGTTCGCCGTGCTTGTCGTTGGCTTCCTCATGCGACGGTGGCAAGGGAGAGTGAGTTGCGATGGATGACCTACTTGCCATTCGATTTTCTGACGTTCGTCATTCGCTTCGCGAGTGTGAGCAACCTCACAGAAGCCAAGCTGCCATCATGCGAGGATGAAGCTATCTATCATGAAACAGAAGCCACTCATTTACCCAAGTTGAGACGATGACCGACATCGACGGCTATCTTCGAGAATCCGTCTGGGTCGTCATCCCGGCACTCAATGAAGAAGAATCCATCGGACTCGTCCTGCGTGATCTGCCCTGCGTTGCTGGAGTGATCGTCGTTGACAACGGCTCCACCGATCGCTCGGCCCTCGTTGCGGAGCAGGCCGGCGCGATCGTGGTAACGGAACTGCAACGCGGATATGGGGCGGCGTGCCTGCGGGGGTTGGCAAAACTTCGTGAGTTAGTCAGTGAAGGGAAAGCGGCACCTAAAGTGGTCGCCTTTGTCGACGCCGACTACAGCGATCACTCGGATCGATTGCCCGACTTGGTCAGGCCGCTGGTATCCGGCGAGGCCGATTTCGTTCTCGGCTCACGCTTGCTCGGCGAGCGTGAGGCCGGCGCAATGCCTCCCCAAAGTGTCTTCGGGAATATGCTCGCGTGTTTTCTAATGCGATTGTTCTTTGGCGTTCGCTACACTGATCTTGGACCCTTTCGAGCGATCGACTACCGTCGACTTTGCGATCTGCAGATGCAAGACGAGAACTTTGGGTGGACGATCGAAATGCAAATTAAGGCGTCAAGGCTGGGGCTGCGTTTCCTTGAAATTCCCGTGCCTTATCGAGTACGCGTTGGCACCAGTAAAATCAGTGGCACGGTCAGCGGATCTTTCAAAGCAGGCTACAAAATTCTCTTGACGATCGCAAAATATGGTCTGGCCCCGCGTTCGAGCCACCTCCATTGCTCCTGTTGAGCAGGGCTGGGAAATGGTTTCGGTCCGTCTGGCCGTTCGCCACGGTTTTCGCATGCATCCAGGGGGCACTTCCAAGCGGCGTAGACGTCACCGTGCCCGGAACTCGCCACGCGTGTCTGGAACTAGTCGATAAGGCTTGGCGTTTTGCGGTGCACCGATATCGCTAATTGCTCGGCGTGAACCAAGGTGATGCGTCGTCGACCAAGATCGACCAGTCCTTCGGACTTGAGCTGGCCGAGCAGGATGGTCACGGTTTCGCGGGTACTTCCCATCAGGTTTGCGATCTCTTGATGGGCCAGTTTGATTCGCAGACGGATCCCTTCGGATTCACGAATACCAAACTGTTCGGCGAGGTCGAGCAGCAAATGGACCAGTCGGGCCCGATTGGAAAGGAACAGCAGATTCTTCAATCGCCGCTCGACGCGATGTCGCCGCAGTCCAATTATTTTGTTGAGTGCAATGGAAACGTCGTGATTCGCCGCCATCAACTCCTGGATCACGCACGCGGGAATGATCACGACCGTCGATTTTTCGATCGCTTCGACGTATTCATCCCGCTGTTCGGATTCGAAAAGGGCCAACTCACCAAAGAGCTCTCCCGGTTCCACAAACGCCAAGATCGATTGCTTGCCATCGCTCGTCAGGTTGCAGACCTTGACAAGACCGCTGGCAAGTAGGAACACACTATCAGCCGACTGACTTGGCAGATAAATCGGGCTGTGCGCGGCACAGGATCGGGAACGGCAGCGTGATGCGAGCTGTTCTAGCTGGTCCGGCTTCAGCTTTAGGAACAGCTCGTTATTCTTTAGATGCCAGATTTGCTGAGGCACACTGCTTCCCTCTCCACCGAGTTGATTCGCTCATCCGAGTCACACGCTGTGCCCCGATCCTCACAAAGATCCTCGGTAGACGTCCGAGCGAGCGTTTCCTTACACAGGAAAAGTGGATCGAGAACGCTCGGCGTTTCACGGTGGCGGTTCGCCGATCGGGCGGGAGGCGATGGGAACACCCGTGTGTTAGCCCTGTGAGTTCATTGCTTTCACAATTCTTTGCTTCGCGGCGGCGGATAACTTGACCGATTCGGACATCTCTTCACTGGATGCACGCTCTGCCTGATGGGCAAGTCGCTCTCGGAGAACAATCTGATCACGGCGAAACGCCGCGCAAAGCCGACACATTCGCAGATGCATCCAAACCGAAATCCGCTTGCTGAGGGGCAAGGGATGATCGAGCGATTCAGAAACGAGTTTGGAAACTTCTTTGCACGACAACATGACGGCGTATTCCGGTTATGCCTTTTCTTGAAGCCAACGCAATTTAATGCAGTTGGCGAGACGAAGGCGTGCGCGATGCAGCAACACCCATAAATTAGACGCACTAATATCCAATTCCTTACAAATTTCTTCCGTTTCAAGACCTTCCATCTCTCGAAGCATGAACGCGCTGGACTGTCGCTCCGGCAGCGATTTCAAACACGCTCCAAATACGGGCCAAAACTCCTGCCGGTCAACTGAATCGAGTGGCTCAAGCAGCGTTTCGCGTACGTTGGGTTTCCACTTTCCGGTACGGTCGAAAAACGAACCCAAGAGATCGCGAGTCTCCGAGGCGTCCGCGTGCCCCTCTGACTGAGCTGCCCGATCGCGTTGTCGGACAAAGTCGATGATCTTCCGCTTCAGAATCCCCATCAGCCAGCCTTGCTGCGAGCCAGCACCCGAAAACTGATGCTGGTGCTGCAATCCGGCTAAAAATGTCTGCTGCACCACTTCCTCGGCAGATTCCGGATTCCGTAGTCTCGAAAGGGCATAGCGAAAAAGGGCGTCACCATACTCGTTAACCCAGGCCGCCGGATCGCGATTCAGGTTGGCTTCAGTCAATTCGGGGTCTTCCATGCGGTCTCAGGCTCACGTAAGCATCTCCGGACAAGTCTAGCAGAAATCCCAGTTTGCCCAATGGAAGGGGACACCGGAGATTTCAATCAACTCGCCCGGCGAGTCGACGGTGTGACGCATGCGGTGTGACGCATGCTTATGGTTTCGGCTCATCCGACCGAAGGGTGCGCGGCAATACAGTGGAATGTTTTTTAAAGGCATCGCGCCAGTATCCCATCTGTTTTCAAAGAAGCGTTCCTGCCGAACGAATCTTTGGCAGGGACTGGCGACACCATTTGCGTACCCTTGACCGGGATATCCCTTGCCAAGCCCGCACCTCTGCAGAGCTTCGCTCCGTTTTTCCTGGCAGGCCCAGTCTCATTTCCCGGCAAGCAGTCCAACGCTGTCAATCCAATCCCACAAATAGATCATTGGATACTTGAGACAGTACTCCAAAACCTCCGACGCACGCTTCCGTCGGATGATCCATGTTTTCGCTCAGACTCACCAGCGATGCAAAGGCGATTGAACATATTCCCGATTGTTCGTGTCTCTGGCATCGAAGTTGCTCTTGCTGTGGCAGTCGCCGGATGGGTCTTAACGATTCCAACAAACCGATGACCAGCCACCAACTCACAGGGAAATTGACCATGACCACGCCAATCACTGAAACGTTTGACAAGCCCGTTTGGTTTGTGACAGGCTGTTCGACTGGATTCGGACACTCCATCGCAAAATACCTTTTGCAGCATGGTTACCGAGTCGTTGTGACTGCTCGAAACCCAGACGATGTCCAGGATCTCGCTCGGCTGGGCAACGCCTTCGTGCAGCGACTCGATGTGACCGACCGAACGCAAGCGGAATCGGCGATTCGTGAGGCCGAGCATCATTTTGGATGCATTGACGTGCTGATGAACAACGCTGGGATCGGCTACTTCGGGGCGATCGAAGAGAGCGAAGAACAACAGATTCGCAAGATGTTTGACGTCAACTTCTTTGGCCTGTGTCGTATGACACACATTGCATTGCCCGGGATGCGAAAACGCCGCAGCGGGACGATCGTGAATGTTTCGTCGATCGGTGGTTTAAGGTCGTTTCCGTCGATCGGCTATTACAACGCTACAAAGTTTGCCGTAGAAGGCTTCTCCGAAGCGTTGTGGCAAGAAGTCGAACCGCTGGGGATCAAAGTCATGCTGGTCGAACCGAGCGGATTTCGCACTGATTGGGCTGGTCGCTCGGCCAACGAGACTCAAAATCCGATCGATGATTACGCGGCCACTGCGAGAAAGACGCAGCAGCACATTCGAAACAGTTCGGGGCATCAACCGGGTGACCCCGATCGTGCGGCCGAAGCGATCGTCAAGGCCGTCGAGTGCGCACATCCACCACATCGGTTGTTGTTGGGGAATGATGCCTACGACGGAGCAATCTCGAAATTGGACGACCTTCGTAAGGAGTTTCAGCAGTGGGAATCGATTTCCCGTAGCGTCGATGTGCCGCAGGAAACGTCGAGTCATTAGACGAGTCGTCCATGGATTGAAATGACGGCCTGATGCTTAGGTTCAGATCGGATCATGCTCGCAATCAGCGAGGCGGATCCGAACTCGATGGATGCTTCCTTCGACAACGAAACATCCTTCTCGTCCTCGAGCCCGCCGACCCGCTCTTCCAGCACTGCTTCCAGCGGAGCGTTCGACCCCAATTTCAGACAGGAGTTTTCCGCTCGTTCCTAAACTGGGCGATGGCGTTAGACGTAGTAGTGGTTGGATTCTCCGTAAACGTGATGAGAACGATAGGGCTGAGAATCCAATCCGCGGACCTTTACGATTCGCGATTGCCATGCGTGGGCGCAAGGTTTGCACAGCTGATCGTGCGGAGGATTCATAATGACAGACTCACTACAACTTGATCGCCCATGGTTAATCGCCGTGTGGCCCGGCATGGGGCACGTCGCCTTGAGTGCTGGTTATTATTTGATGTCGAAACTGGGCATGAGCCAATTCGCCGAACTGACGGCGGGCGAACTGTTTGACGCCGATGAGGCAATCGTGAAAGCCGGTTTGATTCAAAAGCCACATCGACCACGCAGTCGGCTATTCGCGTGGAAGGCACCGCCGGGCGGTCGCGATGTAATCGTATTCATCGGTGAATCGCAGCCTCAACTCGGCAAACTGGCGTTCTGTGAACAATTGATCGACTTCGCTCGCGACCAGGGCGTCGAGCGAATGTTCACGTTCGCGGCGATGGCAACCGAGATGCAACCGGGGACGGAGGCCCGCGTGTTTGCTGCCGCGACGCAGCAAACACTGCTCGATGCGATGGGCCCTTTCGATGTGCAAATTCTCGACGATGGTCGTGTCGGCGGGCTCAATGGGGTGCTATTGGCCGCGGCTGCGGAAAAGGGCATGCCGGGCGTTTGTTTGCTCGGCGAGATGCCACATATCTTCGTTCAGTTGCTGTACCCGAAAGCGTCCTTGGCGGTGCTGCGCGCCTTTTTGCAGATGGCAAAAATTGACTTGGATTTGGCAGAACTCGCGCAGCACTCGGAACAGACCGAACATCGGTTGAGCCAGATCGTGGCCGAGATGCGACGGCGTCTGGAACCGGAGCCGGACGAGGCTGAAGAAGCGACGGGAGAAGACTGGCAGCTGACGACGCAGCTTTCACCCGAAAACGAAGAACGCATCGAATCGTTGTTCGAGATCGCCAGCGGAGATCGGAGTCGAGCTTTTGAGCTGAAGAGTGAACTCGACCGATTGGGCGTATTCGATAAATATGAAGACCGGTTTCTGGATTTGTTCAAGACACCGTAGCTGACCAGGGGCAGCGAAATGGGGCAGCGAACCCGAAGCGTAGGCAAGGAACGCATGAGTGAGAGGTCCTCGCATACGCATCGGGTTGGTATTCATTCAGTCCGAGCGGGGTGTGATCCGAATGAACTGATTCGTGCGGTCTGCCGCTACTTCGCTCGCACGGCAATCCGTTTTGACTTAGCCTCTTCGCCTTTTGGCAAATGGACTTCGAGGACCCCGTTCTTATAGCTGGCTTCGATCTTGTCCGCTTCAATTCCCGCCGGCACACTCATCGCTCGGTAGAACTTGCCATAGCTGCTGAAGTGACCATTATGGTTCCCGGTCGTCTCTTGCTCGGTCTTGTGTTCGGCCTGCATAACCAGACGACCGGCTGAAAGCCGCACATCGATCTCGTCCGGCTCAAAACCGGGCGCTTCAGCGCGGACAATCATTTCGTTTTCTGCATCCAGCACATCGCAGCTCCAGCCGCTATTCCAAGCATCGTCCCAATCGCCACTCCACATTTTGCCGAGCATGCGGTCGAAGTTGGCGCGGAACTGCACAAGTTCGCTCTTGGGGTCGACCTCCATCAGTTCGGAGTCACCTTGTTGTTTCCTGGGGATTAGGTTCTTGAACATCGTTTGGATTCCTAAGTTTGAAGGATTCAGTGAGTGAGCCGGCGGGTTACCGCCGCCGGCTCAACCTACCTGTCTCGCAGCGACAGGACGACTTGAACTAAACCACCTTGACGGCGATTCGCTTAGGCTTGGCAGCTTCGGCCTTGGGCAAATGCACGACCAAAACACCGTTATGAACTTCGGCATTGATCGCGTCGGCGTCAATCGATTCGCCGATCGTGAACACACGTCGAAAATCACCGACAACGTACTCCTGACGTAGCACTTGCATGTTCTCATTGCGCGCCGCCACTCGGCCAGCGATGATGAGCTGATCGTTCTCGTAACGAATGTCTAAGTCGTCTTGCTTGACACCAGGCAAGTCGCCATAGAGTGTCAGTTCGTTCTCGTTCTCGGTGATGTCAAACCGAGGCTGGAACAACGGTGTTTGGCGAGTTGGTTCCGACGAGCCTTGCGCGGCAGCAGGTTGGGTAAGGGTGGTTTCTACCATGATTTTGCTCCTTGATCTTGTGAATGTTGGTGAAACGGAGTGAATCGATTTGATTCCAATCCCATTGCAGTTTTTGCTAGCCCGCAGCGACCTGGATTCGCCGCGGCTTCGCCTCGGGTTTCTTTGGCAACGTGATCTTTAGCACGCCATTGACGTATTCCGCCGTTGTTGCATCGCCATCGACGAGTGCGGGCAATGCGACCATTCGCGAAAACCGACCGAAGGCGCGCTCCTGCCGATGCCGAGTCGTCGTGCCACCGTTTGGAGGCTTGCGTTCACCTTGCAGCGTCAACTGACTCTCTTCGTTGACAAACAACTCGAACTCGTCCAATTCCATGCCAGGAATTTCCGACTCGATGTACAAGTTGTCATCGTCTTCGAGCAGGTTGATCGCCGGATACGCGAGTGGGCGGGCAAGCGAGCCGTTGCCACGACCAAACAGTTCATCCATTTCGCTTTGTAGCCGGTTGAGTTCACGCGGCCAAGTGAATTGAAACGCCATTTGATTCTCCTATGGAAGTGGTTTCGGAGCGAAAGTCACCACGACTTTCAGCGGAGACGTGACACATTTGGCGGTGCGTCACACTCGTGCAAACAATTCGCAATTTTCGTACCAAATGCCATTCATCACATGGTTGCTTCCGCGGCAGATGTCAACGATTGCGACCTGCCTCATCGCTCGGCGAAAATGCTCTATAAAACGCTTTTCGGCGTCGCGTTGAGCTCTGTGATCGACCGTGTGCCTTTGTAGTAGGAACCAGGTTTTTACTGCATGCTGTGTTGTCACCTGCCACTATGACAGACCTGCAATGTCCACAAACAATTTCTTTACCGAGCAATTTGATGTGAACGCGCATTCTTCGATCACATGCAGGACACTCTTGATTGAAGAAGATTTGGCTTTGATGCATCGGTATCTTTCGGTGGGATGAGAGAAGGAGGGGCGCGGAAGTTGTCCTGACTTTCGGCATGCCCTCTCGTAGTGGGAAGCTCTTGGTGAATTCCGCAATATGAGCGAGACAAATGCCCCCCAAATATAGGCGGCTGAAAAACAGGGCCCGGTCGCATACAACCTGGCCTCGATGTTAGGTTTTTTCGGGGGCACGATTGTGCGCTGGAATGGCGTCAGCTTTGCGTTGCGAGGCAATACGGCTCAATGCACCAAGATCGAGCTTTCCCAACCGGGTCATCGGAATCTCGTCGACTTCGATGAAGTCCACTGGCTTCGGAATCCAGATCGCCGGGAAGCCACAGGCATCAGAAAGTTTTCGAACGATGTCTGTTGTCGAAGTGTCCACCCAAGGTAGGTGGATCACAACCAATCGCTCCCCCTTGTGTGCATCGGAAATCGCGGTCACGGCAACATGCCGTCGCTCACCCGTTGAATCCGCGGCCAGCAAAGTTTCGATCGCGTCTTCCAGGGCTGCATGAGGCACCATTTCGCCCCCGATCTTAGAAAAGCGTTTTCTGCGTCCGGTGATCGTGATGAATCCATCGGCGTCGAGTTTCGCAAAGTCGCCGGTGTCATACCAACCATCACGAATCACTTCAGCAGTCTTGTCAGGTGAATTCAAATAGCCCAACATCACGTTCGCACCGCGTACGAGCAGTAACCCCTGCTCACCCATGCCCACCTCGGCGCGAGATTCGGGATCAACGACCCGGATTTGCACACCCGGCGCGGGCCGCCCGACGGATCCTGGCTTGTCGTGGCCTTGTCGAGGTGAGAGCGTACGATGGGCCGGAACGTTCACCGACGCCCACGGCGACAACTCGGTCGTTCCATAACCTTCCACGGGCGTGACGCCGAACTTTTCGTAAAATGATTTCGCCAGACTGGCTTCGAGACGTTCGGCGCCGATGATCGCCAGGTCTAACGCCGTAAAATGGTCCGGTCGACATCTTCGCATATACAGTTTCAGGAAAGTCGGCGTCGCAAATAGAACGGTCACGCGATACTTCTTAGCCATCTCACCAATCGCTTTCGTTGCGAACGGATCGAAGTGGTACACCACGGTCATGTTCAATCCGAAGGGCAACCACAACGCCGCGGAATAGCCGAAAGCGTGAAACAACGGCAAAATCCCCAACACGACGTCGTCCTCGCGAACGCGATAGAGCTGACGAATCGCAGCGATGCTCGCCGCGAGATTGCCGTGCGATAGCATCACGCCCTTGGGATCAGCGGTGGTGCCCGAGGTAAATAACACCGTCAGCAAGTCATCTTTTTTCGTGCGTTGAAGACCTAGCAATCGATCGAGTAAACAACTCGGCAGCCCATAGGCGGCAAGCCCGCATACCAATTTGTCCCACCAAGTTGCCTGCAAAGACAACTCTTCGATGCAAATCAATTCCACCGAAAGCTCAAAGGGTCGCCGCCTTAGAAATGATCGACTGGTCAAGACGTGCGAAATCTCGCACGCACGGAGGCACGTTTCGACGCACTCGCTGCTAGACGTGTAGTTCAGGTTCACCACGGCCTTGTTCGACAAACCGATACCGACATTCGCTAGCACTGCGCCTACCGACGGAGGTAAGAGCACGCCGATCATCGCAGCCTTGTCGTTGACCACACCCGATCGCATCAGCAACCGCCGCGTGACTAACGCCGCGGTTAATAGACGTCCCCCTGACAAGTCCATTCCCGTCGAATCAGCCGCCTGACGTCGAAACAGTCGCGATCGGCAGGTGCGAATGAAGTTTTGCAGAGGGAACATGGCCTATCCTATTACCCGGTTGACTGTTGCGACGCACCGCCAGCGAACGAATGCCCCTTCGAGTCATCACCTCGGCAGTCTCTCGCATGCTTTGTTGAGCTGGAATTCCTCTCACATGCGTCGTTACTACGCATTTCAAGTGCATCACTTCGTTGCCTAGTTGTTCGTTTTGAAAAGCACTACGAGGGTTTGACTTTGTGTGGTGCTAGCGGTTGGAAGCAAACGGCATTCCGTCGGTGTTCAATATCATGGGACTGCGAAACATCGCCCCCTGGGAGTTGCGATCGGAAAGGGTTTGGGGTCCCTTCCATACACGCGACGACTTTTCCGAGGACGGCAATTTTGGCCAAGGGCAAACCACCGACCGATTGTTTTTCCGGTCGGTGCCTCGGCGGGAGGGTTCGAGGCACTTGATGAATTCCCGAGTCACCTGCCGTCGGACACCGGCATGGCATTCGTCGTGGTCACGTATCAACATCCCATTCATACCAACCGACTGCCCGAACTGCTCTCGCGCCAGACCAAGATGCCCGTCGTCGCGGCGACCCATGCACAGGTCCGTGAGGGACCGGTAGGGATCTTGCTGGAACGCAGTACCCTGGGGCGTTTCTGCCCGATTTTCGTGCTTGCTAACTCGTGCGGGCGATCTCATCGCCACAGGTTCTCTACGGCACGTATTTTGCTACTGCTGCCCCACTTCGACGTTCGTCCAGTCACTCGCGGGAACCTTCAACATGACACATGCCCTGGTCACGGGCGCAAGCGGATTCATCGGCGGACACTTAGTTCGGCAGCTGCGCGAAAACGGCACTCGAATCACTTGCCTTGTGCGTCCGACATCCGATCGTAGCCACTTGGAACGCTTCGACCCCGAATTTGTCGTCGGCGATGTGACGGATCCTGAGTCGATCAAGCGGGCGGTGGACTCGGTCGATGTCGTCTACCATTTGGCAGGGGCGACGAAATACTTGCGTAGCCGCGATCTTGAATGCGCCAACGTCGACGGGGTGCGTCATATCGCTCGCGGTTGTGCCGAGCGTGCGAACCCGCCCACCTTGATATTGGTTTCTTCGCTCGCCGCTGCCGGACCGACGGCTAACAATCGACTGCGAATTGAGTCCGACGAGCCGACGCCGGTTTCTAATTACGGGCATAGCAAACTGGCGGGCGAATACGAGGCGATGAGGTTCGCCGACCGGGTTCCCATGACCATCATTCGCCCACCAATCGTGCTGGGCGAAGCCGATCGCGACGGGTTGACCATGTTTGACAGCATCGCACGTTGGAATTTGCACTTCGTGCCCGGCATGTCCGACGAATTGTTCTCCGTAATCCACGGTGATGACTTGGCCGAGGCATTGGTTCTCGCGGCGGCCAACGGAAAACGAGTCCAAGCCGGTGATTCGGTCACGGGAATCTATTTCGCGACGTCTGACGAAACGCCCACCTATGCGGAACTGGGCCAGATGATCGGTGAAGCGGTCGGCCGGGACCACGTTCATGTCATCCGCAACCCAAAGCCAGCGGTGTGGGCGATTGCCGCGATCAATGAAGTTGCCAGCCAGATTCTCGGGCGGCCTCATATTTTAGGCATCGACAAAGCTCGTGAAGCCACTGCCGGTTCGTGGGCCTGCGACGGCCGCGCTCTGCAACGCGATACGGGGTTCTTGCCTGGGTGTTCACTAAGGCAGCGAGTGGCGCAAACGGTGCATTGGTACTACCAACAAGGTTGGCTCAAACCGGTCGGCGAACCGGAACTGGTCCACTGAGACGCTTTTCAAATGGCGGACGAGGTAACAAGTCCCGTGCTGAAGGACTCGTTACCTCGTCCGCAGCAACTCACTCCTTCACCAAGCGAGCAAGCATGGCCACCCCCACCACCAATTTGGGTTGGCGGTGTGATGCAGCGGCATGTTGTCACGTTGCTGAAATCCGACACCATCCAAGCTGCGCTCGACAAACGGAACGAAAGCCATTGGTCGGCATGGTGCCGTCAGCCGGCCTCATGTGTCGAGCTGCTACGCCCGCATGAATTAATGAACCAGACCGCATCTTGCATCTGCCGCGGGACGACGTATGGACCTAGGCCGGGCAAGCCGTTTTGATCGCTGTTCCGACACCACTTTCAAACTGGGAGAAATTTTCACGGAACAGAGTCGCTAACTTTTGGTTGGTCTGTTGATAAGCCTGCGGATCAGACCAACAACGACTCGGCACGAGAATTTCCGACGGAACGTTCGGGCATTGCGTCACCATATTCAGTCCAAACACGGGTTCCGTTTCGGTCGGCGCGTCGACCAGTTCGCCGGCATGGATCGAATCAATGATTGCCCGGGTATACGCGAGCTTGATCCGAGAGCCGACACCGTACGGACCGCCACTCCAGCCGGTATTCACCAGCCACACGTTTGCATTGTGTTTCTGGATCTTCTCGGCAAGGAGTTCGGCGTACTTGGCAGGATGCCACACCAGGAAGGGCCCTCCGAAGCATGGAGAGAAGGTGGCTTGAGGCTCCGTCACACCCACTTCTGTACCAGCTACTTTTGCCGTGTAACCGCTGATGAAGTGGAACATTGCCTGCTCGGGGGTCAGTTTACTGACCGGCGGCAACACGCCGAATGCGTCGCACGTCAAAAAAATGACGTCAGTCGGATGGCCGGCGATACAGGGGATCTTGGCGTTGCCAATGTATTCGATCGGATAAGCGCCGCGAGTATTCTGCGTGATGGTGGTATCGTGAAAGTCAACATGATGTTGTGATTCGTCGTAGATCACGTTTTCGAGCACTGCACCGAACCGAAGTGCTTGGAAAATGTCGGGTTCGGATTCAGGCGTCAAGTCGATCGCTTTTGCATAACATCCACCTTCGATGTTGTAGATGCCGTCGTCAGACCAGCAGTGCTCGTCGTCACCGATCAACGCGCGTTTGGGGTCCGCAGACAGGGTCGTTTTGCCAGTACCCGATAGTCCAAACATGACGTCCGAAGCGCCGGTGACTTTGTCGGCCGTTGCCGAGCAGTGCATCGACAGCACGCCATTCTTTGGCCCCAGGTAGTTCGCCATGGTGAAGACGCCCTTTTTCATTTCACCGGCGTATTCGGTGCCCAGAATCACCATTTGTTTGGCCTCCAGGTCGACCGCGACACTCGTTTTGGATGTCATTCCATGGGTGTGGCGATTGGCGGGGAATTGGCCGGCGTTGAAGATGACCACGTCTGGCTCGCCGAAATCCGCGAGCTCGGCGGCGGTCGGACGAATCAACATCGTGTGCATGAAGAGCGCGTGATAAGCCCGCGCACAAATCACACGCACCTTCAAGCGAAACTTTTTATCCCAACCGGCAAAGGCATCGATGCAGTACAGGATCTCGCGTGTGTTGAGATAGTCGACCGCTCGTTCGCGGTTGGTTTCAAACGTCTCACGATCAATCTCCGTATTTACCGGACCCCACCAAACCTCTTTTTCCGATTCCGCACTACGAACGATGCGTTTGTCTTTGGGCGATCGTCCCGTCTTGGAACCAGAGTAGGCAATCAGTGCTCCCGAATCGGAAAGAGCCGAGTCCGGCTCACGTCGCAACGCATCCTGATAGATCGTCGCGGGGGCCGGGTTGTGTTGGATATTTTCGACGTGCAATTCGTATTGTGAAAGATCGATCGTGGTCATGAGCCAATTCCGAGGGGCGAAAATACAGTAGATGTTCGCAACGCGACGCAAGCCGCGTGCCGGGATCGGTTCAGGGTGCGGGCCCAGCACCACGTCGCATGAAATTTGGACGTCTGCAGGCCCCTTAGTGTCCTCTTCCGGCCGAACGAACGTTCTTGCGTCTGACTCGCCTTGTTCTCAACGACTCGGATTCAAGTTGCGTGACAGGCCTGCGTCCCTACCCCCGCGCAAATGCGCACATCCCCTGTGCGACATTGCGCAGAGCGGGACGATCGCTGTCATGCGATCTTCGGCACTCGCCGCCCAACGCTCTTCGCATCTTTTCAGGAACGCTTCAGCCCAAGAGATATGCAAGCTGACGAAGGAGTCAGCGTGAGGTTTGAACCACGAATCACACGAATGACACGAATCGCACATACCGTCAGCACTGGATCATTCGTGTCATTCGTGTCATTCGTGGTTAAACCAATGCCCGAGATCATGCCACCACCCATCAACACGTCAGTTCCCGCACGATCCAGCGTGGGTTCGAGAAAGTCGTCTTGAGTCTCCGGTGGAATCCCAATGGGCTCGTCCCTCACACGTTGCGCCATTCTTATGCCACCGTGATGCTGGAGCACGGTGTTAACTTGAAGGTCTTGCAGGTTTATCTCGGCCACAAGAATCTGCAGGCCACCGAGATCTATCTGCACTTGACTCGTCATGGCGATGAGCAGGCTCGGCGAATCGTGGAAGAACATTTCAATGGGCCACAACAACACACGCCACAACAAGGTCTGAGCGATTCCTGATGAGCGACTGGACCGTCAGTCGCGTTTTGAAACGCGACGGCCAGCAGTACTTGGATCGCTGCGGTGAGTCGATGACGGCTCAGCAGAAGAAGGTGACGCACCTCGAAATACCGATCATGAGCGGCGAGCACTTCAGCGTTGGCGTCGGGGTGAAACCAAAACGGAAGATCACCCATTTCGGCGTTGCCGCATTTCCAGAATCACGTCATCCCAGGGCCGCAATTCAGCTGTGCCATTGTCGATGGACTCAACGCGGCGTTGGATTTCAGCCGCCCAAGCGGCGTCAGCCTGCGGATCATCTGCAGGGCCAAGACTCCTTAGGAGTGACACAGCCAAAGTCGCACGGTCAGACTCAGGCATACCAAGCGCCGTATCGAGCAGTTGTTGTGATTGTGTGTTCATGCCTCCATTGTAGCGTCTCGGAGTCGCTGATCCATACTTATGACCGCCAACGGAAGGTTTTTACGACACCGCCCTAAACGAAGCGAGCGATGCCTGAATTGCCAAGAATTGTACCAAGGATGCCATGAACAATAAGTGGCGGGTTTACTGTAGTGGATCTTGTTAAAGATCCTGTTCTGGATGGATCTTTAACAAGATCCACTGCGCCAGTTATTGATCCCGCGTTCCCAAGGCCAGCGCTCGTTGCCAAAGAGCGAAGGTGTGCCGCAGGCCTAGCGTAAAAACCATGTTAGGTGCCAGTGGACTGCGGTGATGGCTTCATTTCGTGGTTGGCTGGAAGTGAGGTCCAAAGAACCCACGTGACGAAACAAGTAAGCACTAAGATTCCGACAGGAATCGTAAGGTAGATTCGCGTGACAATGAACGTCATCAAGGCAGCAAAAATCACCGTCAAGACTAGCAGGTCGCGAATCCGCCAGTTCGGCGGAACGCGTAGACGGATAGACCGACCGATAAGTGTCGCCAGCAAGTAAATGGGCGTTAGGGAGAGGCTCCATACTAGATTCGGAAGAAAGTCGGTCCAATTAAGATCAAATTGAGATGCCATTTGGAAAAGTTGCATGCTTAACCAGATCGCGTACGACAGCGTGAGTAAAGCACCCAAGGAGGTGTACCGCGTTGGTATTGCGATACCAGCTATCATCCCGACCACGAAGAAATACGGTGCAAGGGGAAGATGGGCCAAGCAGTCTTGTTCAAATCGGAATAGGTTCTCAGGAAAGCGTTCGTTGGCGAAAGTCGTCAAGGCAATTGTGGCCGGATTCCGTGTTGCCCAGAGGGTGAGTTTGGAGGCGCTGCCCCAAGCATTGTGAGCCAACCCCACGCCAGCGCAGATGAGCAGCAGAGAAATGAGCGGCCTCAATAGTGTTTTGATCTCTGGCACCTAACGGAAGGTTTTTACGTCGCCGTTCCCCACCGATGAGAACGACATTGAACTACGAAAGATTCTACCAACACCAACGTACGTTGCCAAACAGCGAAGGCGATCGCGGGCTTGCACCAGAGGGCTCGTCGCCGAAGCGATTGACGACAGACCACCAAACGATTCTCCAATGACGACAGCCGCGGATTTGCGTAAACACCATGTTGGCCGACGCCCCAGCATGATGCGTAACGCTTGATTCAACCAACAAATGACGGAATGTCCACAAGGATTATGTCCGTTGCGCTGCACGTGACATCATAAATGTACGGAAATTCCAGGGCACGTTTGAGTTCGTTGGTATCATCAGGGCCTGCAAGTTCGATCATGCTCTGACGACGACCAGCGGATAACTGCAGTTCAATCCGCACAGTTCGATATTGCGACATGTCCCCTGAGCCTCGTTCAAGCACGACTGTTTCGTCAGCATCTCGCACGTCCAAAACAATGGGATCGTCAAAGTCCATCGTCTCAGCAAAACGCAAGGCGCGACGACGAATTGGTTCGATGCTTTTGGTCACTAGGCGTCGGCCAACGGGAGGTTTTGCCGATGCCGTTCGTGACCGAAGCGAGAAAACGTGGCAAGTCGAGCGATTTTACCAATCGAGTGATGCTTGAACAACCGAAACAGGGGGCCGCGGGCTTGAATTGCCAATAGACGTGACCGAAGCGTTGGAGCTATAATGAATAAGGAATTTTCCAATGTGGAACCCGCGGCTTAGCGGCAAAACCATGTTGTGTGCCCCGGTAGCAGTGGAGACAGGCTATGAATTTGAATCTTCCCGTTGATGCGAACGATTTTGTAAAAAGCCTTGTAGCCCAAGGCAAGTACCAGTCTGAAGAAGCAGCAGTCGTCGATGGCATCCGATTACTGAAGGGGCGAGAAGAATTGCGCGCGAAGATCGCGACAAGCACCGACCAATTGGATCGTGGCGATTCGTTTGATGAGAAATCCGTCTTCGACGAAATCGAAGCTGAGATTGCCCGCATCGAGTCATCAGAGAATCAAGGATAGGTTGATGCCAAGGCTTCGGTATTCTGCGGCTTCCAAAGAGGACCTGAAAGAGATTGCTCGTTTTATCGCAAAAGACAAGCCCGATGCCGCAAGACAATGGGTAGCGAAACTTCGCGAGAAGTGTCGATTGGCTGCAAAGCACCCAGATATCGGCGACGACCGAAGCGATCTTGGCGAGGGTATTCGATCAACCTACGTCGGACGCTACATCATCTACTTTCGCGAGCAAGACAGTACGCTGGAAATCGTTCGTGTCGTTTCCGGGGATCTTGAGTTCCCGTTTCTCTAGTGGCACACGACGGAAGGTTTTTACGACGCCGCCATGAACGAAGCGAGCGACGTCTGAATTACGAGTGATTCTACCAAAGCCAGCGAGCGTTGCCAAAGGGCGAAGGTGTGCCGAAGGCCTAGCGTAAAAACCATGTTGTGCGGCCTACGGTTCTGGGATTCCAAGATCACGGCAGATTTTACGCGCCAAGTAATCAGAAACCTCGCGATGACGCGGCACCGCAGACCGCGCACCAATAGCTGGATTGCCCCACCAAGAATGGTTGCCACCCTCACGCACCAAAACGCAGCTACAGTCGATCAGATGCCGGATGAGGTCACGGCGTTTCACGGCTGGATAGCCACTTCTTCGTAGGCTGCGCCAGCAGCATTGCGGGCATCCTCGCGGTTCATTTCAATGGCCTCCGCAAGCGCCTCGCGGAGGTTGTTGAGCAGTTCGTCGCGGGTTGCACCTTGCGAGTTAACGCCGGGAACCTCCTCAATCCAGCCGATCCACCATTCGCCATCTTGGCGGATCACAGCGTTATAGTTGGGGGTAAGCATGGGTATTCCTTAGAGTAGGCCGCACAACGGAAGGTTTGGCCGACGGCGCCCTGAACGAAGCGAACGATGTATGAACTACCAAAGATTCTACCAATGCCAGCCCGCGTTGCCAAACATGGAAGGTGTGCCGAAGGCATAGCGTAAAAACCATGTTGCACGACCGGTGATTCGCCATTCAGGCAGGGCATTTAGGTATAAGGCTCCAAGTCGTCACTCGCAAATCGGGATTGCGACCCGGGTCACGGCGAGCAACGATACGACCGTTGAGAACCCACGCGATTTCGCCCATGCCGCCGTGAGTATCGAGAAGCCACGGTTCAGCTGCAAGGTCAGGAATGTGGTCAGTGTCGCAAACGATCAGTTGAGCGCAGCCGTGAGAGTCAACGTCGTCGAGTAGTTTGGCGACCCGAATCAGGGTTTGCATGGATGGGCCAGACCAGAAGGCGTTGACGACAACGACGGCGCAACGCAGGTCGGCAAGCACCGTCGTGGACAGATCGGCGTCGTAGCGGACGCGATCCCCGAGAAAGCCGCAATACTTCGTGATGATCGCATCGCCATCGAGGTCTGCCATCAGTTCATCTCGGTAGGTCGCACAACGGGAGGTTTTTACGACACCGCCCTAAACGAAGCGAGCGATGCCTGAACTACGAAAGATTGTACCAATGCTATGGCCCGTTGCCAAAGAGCCAAGGTGTGCCGGAGGCCTCAGCGTAAAAACCATGTTGTCGGACAATTACGGCGTCAATCGGAAACGGTCGTCAAATTGGTCAGACGCCCAATCAACGCCGTCATCGGTTAGTACGGATTTCCACCAAAGACTCTTCGGTTGCGCGAAGCAAACCGTTGACCACGCCTCGAAGAAGCTCGCGATATCGTTTGCCATTAGGAAGCCGTTGGCACCGGTGCCGCCGTCGAGCCAACTGTGATGGTCGAATACGATGTTGCCGAAGCCCTCGGGATTCAGATTGAGTGAAAAGTTGTCGCCGTTGCCTTCGGCATGGAGCGGAATCCAGTTGTGCATCAGCTTGTTGGTGACAAGTGCCAAGTCAGGATCGTCCGTGTATGGGAAGCCGTAATTGCGGGCCGCATCATCATCGTAGAATCGCCAGTCACGCATCTCCAAAGCGCCACCAACAGAGTTGGCAACGGGTTCAAGCTCAAACGAACCGAAAGGGCCGTCATCGGTTGTCCATGAGAGAGATAAGCCGTTCGCAAATCGCGTGACGAAATCAACGTACGCGGGTGGGAGAGCAAGCCCAATCCGCGATTGGGCCGCATCGACGTCACGGGTTGTGGCGGGTGGATTGAGCTCGACGTTTAGGGCTATGCCTGCATCGGCGAGGTGTTTCGCTACGCGATCGAGTGTCTTCTGCATTTGTCCGACAACGAAAGGTTTTTACGTCACCGCCGTGAACGAAGCGAATGACTTTGAGTTACGAGAGATTGTACTAATGCGAACGCACGTAGCCAAAGAGCGAAGGTGATCACGAAGTGCCTAGCGTAAAAGCCATGTTGGGCGTCCCGCTACTGCGGAGAAGTCTCACGCTCGAGCAATAGGTTTAGTCCGCCTTTCCACGACGTAATTGAACGCAAACTGACTTCACCGTACAGGCGGTTTAGTCGCCAGCCGTCCTTTCCAAAGTTGTTTAGCGCTTCAAGAAGTTGTTCGTCATTGCCTCGCCCAGCTTCGAGGGCGAGGTAGTGGAGCTTGTATTCGTAGATTGCGTTTTTCATTGAGCGTTCCAATAGGAGAGGTTTGACAGCAGGGTGTTCGCGGCAGTTACGAAAATCTTGGGACGCCCAACGGAAGGTTTTTACGACACCGCCCTAAACGAAGCGAGCGATGCATGAACTATGAGGGATTGTACCAAGGCCATGGCCCGTTGCCAAAGAGCCAAGGTGTGCCGAAGGCCTAGCGTAAAAACCATGTTGTGCGGCCCTAGGCCTCCACGTCGAGGTCAACCACATCACGTGCCCAAAACCGCATTGCGCCCGTTATCGGTTCAAAGCAATCAACACGGACGCGTATGCCAGAAAGTTGACGGTCGCTGACGTCGGTGATCTGCAGGCCAGAGCACATTGGGAATCCGGCCTCAAGTTCGATTTCGGACGGGTTGGAAAACCGGAGCCGGCGTTCGGTGTCACCGAGGCGCAGGGTTACGTCAACGTATGGTTCGACGTTTTCCGGACGTTGGTAGTTGAACCCAACGACATCGTAGAGATGCGGCGATTCGATAATGGGGTGAACTGTCACATCGTCCATTCGATCTGGGCCGCACAACGGAAGGTTTTTACGACACCGCCCTGAACGAAGCGAACGACGTCTGAATTAGTTGAAATTGTACCAATGCCAAGGCCCGTTGCCAAAGAGCCAAGGTGTGCCGAAGGCCTAGCGTAAAAACCATGTTATGCGGCCCTAGGCCTCCACGTCGAGGTCAACCACATCACGTGCCCAAAACCGCATTGCGCCCGTTATCGGTTCAAAGCAATCAACACGGACGCGTATGCCAGAAAGTTGACGGTCGCTGACGTCGGTGATCTGCAGGCCAGAGCACATTGGGAATCCGGCCTCAAGTTCGATTTCGGACGGGTTGGAAAACCGGAGCCGGCGTTCGGTGTCACCGAGGCGCAGGGTTACGTCAACGTATGGTTCGACGTTTTCCGGGCGTTGGTAGTTAAAGCCAACAACGTCGTAAAGATGCGGCGATTGAATAATGGGGTGTATCGTCACATCGTCCATTCGATCTGGACCGCACAACGGAAGGTTTTTACGACACCGCCCTTAACGAAGCGAGCGAGTCTGAACTACGAAGGATTCTACCAAAGCCAACGCCGGTTGCCAAAGAGCGAAGGTGTGCCGAGGCCTAGCGTAAAAACCATGTTGTGTGACGCTTGAAGCGGGGAAAAGCTCAAACCAAGATTTCAGACGCAGCAAAAAAGTCAGCGACCAGAAGACGGTTTGAAGAGAGATAGTTTGCTACATCATCAGAGAAAGACGAAAGCGTAATGGGCACCGAAGGACGTGTCATAAGTCGATATGGCAACGAAGGATCGGGTTGGCCGACGCAATGGTTCCAGTCAAAGCCGAACAGTCCGCGTTGGGACCAGACGTCCCACGTGTCGTGGATTGGCGGGGCCGAGCGATACCAAATAACGTCGCCGGTCGTTGGCAGTGAGTCAACCTCGTCAAGTGTGCGCGCGTAGAGCCTGAACGATGCGAAGACGGCAGAAGGCACGGCAGCAAAACCGGCATTACAGAACGCACCGACGTTGCCGCGTTCGTCAACCGCGAACCACTCAAGGTCAGGGCCGGGGCAAATGCCTTGGGCAGCGGTTTGGAAATCGGCCTCGGAGAACATTAAACTGCGTCACACAACGGAAGGTTTTTACGACGCCGGTTCTGATCGAAGCGGAAAACGTCGCACACCAAACATTGTACCAACAGAACGCACGTTGCCAAAGATCGTAGGCGTTCGCGGGCTTGCACCAGAGGGAACGCGACCGAAGCGATTGATCGTTGCCCACCAAAAGACTCTCCAATGACGACAGCCGCGACTTTGCGTAAAAACCATGTTGGCCGCCGATGCGCTACGGATATGTGTCCACGAAGTCTGAGATTGCGGCGGACACCGCAGCAGATTTGGCGTCGCAGTCAGGGTCATTCGTCAGCGGGATCGAATCCAGTATCGCGACCATCGCCGATTGCATGGCGGCACATTCAGTGTCAGCTTCCGTGCGCGATGAGAAGTACCGCGTGTGGAAGAACCAACCGTAAACGCCGCAAGTGATGGCAAAGGGCGCAATGCTGGTATCGCGTTCGATCGTGATACGCGCACCAAGATCGTGTTCGTAGTCGGCAACGATCGCGCCAGACTCGGAACCTTCAGTGCCGATCGACGATCCTGAGTCAAACGGCGTCCATGTCATGGGTGATCTCGAGCGGCCAACGGAAGGTTTTTACGACGCCGGTTCTGATCGAAGCGGAAAACGTCGCACACCAAACATTGTACCAACAGAACGCACGTTGCCAAAGATCGTAGGCGTTCGCGGGCTTGCACCAGAGGGAACGCGACCGAAGCGATTGATCGTTGCCCACCAAAAGACTCTCCAATGACGACAGCCGCGACTTTGCGTAAAAACCATGTTGGCCGCCGATGCGCTACGGATATGTGTCCACGAAGTCTGAGATTGCGGCGGACACCGCAGCAGATTTGGCGTCGCAGTCAGGGTCATTCGTCAGCGGGATCGAATCCAGTATCGCGACCATCGCCGATTGCATGGCGGCACATTCAGTGTCAGCTTCCGTGCGCGATGAGAAGTACCGCGTGTGGAAGAACCAACCGTAAACGCCGCAAGTGATGGCAAAGGGCGCAATGCTGGTATCGCGTTCGATCGTGATACGCGCACCAAGATCGTGTTCGTAGTCGGCAACGATCGCGCCAGACTCGGAACCTTCAGTGCCGATCGACGATCCTGAGTCAAACGGCGTCCATGTCATGGGTGATCTCGAGCGGCCAACGGAAGGTTTTTACGACACCGCCGTTGCGATGCCATTCAAGTTTGAACAACGAGAGATTCTACCACCGGAAGGAGGCTTGAACAAACGACAGCGGTGTGCCGAAGGCCTAGCGTAAAAACCATGTTGGGCGTCAATACGGCGGGCCAACATGACAGCGATCGAAGAATGCTCGCGATTTGCGGCCCATGAAACCAATCGCGAATTGCCCACAAGGTTCCGAAGAAATGTTTTCGAGGAAACAGGTACAGAGTGCATTGTCGACCAAAGACGCAACCGATCCGGGTTCGACAAGGTTCCATTCAATGTAATCAAACAGCTCGATGACGGTGTCGGTGTCGAGCGTTGTATAGTGATCGCGAAAGAATTCGCTAAACCCCAAGCAGACGCCGTGAAGTGAATACGATCCATTGTCCGCGCGGAAGTAGTTGCGGTCAGATTCCCATTGCTCCGTGAATGCCGGAGCAAGAGACACAAGTTTGTGCAGTAGGTCTCGTGGTCTCATTGCGAATGGATTTGACGCCCAACGGGAGGTTTCGCCGACGCCGGTGGTGACCGAAGCGAACGACGTTGAATTTCGAACAGCTAATAATACGCTGGTAAAGGTGAATCGCCAAACGAGGCGTCCGCGGCGTGATCGACCAGAGTGCGTTACCGAAGCGATTGACCGTAACCAGCCGAACGATTCTCCACCGACGAAGCCGCGGCCTTGTGGCAAAACCATGTTGGGCGGCTCTGCGGCGTCAATTCGCGTCAGCCAGATGACGCCCCGACCATAATCGGAAAGCAAGCTGTTCGTTTGGTTGTTGGTACTTGCGATCCCCTGCCGGATCGTCCGTTATCCATGCGTCGTGGATTCGACCGTCAATCGTTAACAGAACAATAGTTGCCCGATCGGCAAGTATTTCATCCACGAACGAGCGAACCGCGTCCGACTCCGGGAGGCCCGAGATTGACGCGAGAATGTCGGCGTGCGTATGCCATGAAAATCCGCGAAACCCAATTGACGTGTCCCCATCCGGCAACGCCTCCACCGCGAGGATCAGCAACCCGTCGGGACTTTCGTGCTCTTCGGATTCGACCATTCTTGAGCCGCCCAGCGGAAGGTTTTTACGACACCGCCCTAAACGAAGCGAGCGATGCCTGAACTACGAAAATTGTACCAAGGCTAAGGCCCGTTGCCAAAGAGCCAAGGTGTGCCCGAAGGGCCTCAGCGTAAAAACCATGTTGGGCGACTCTGATCGACGAGCGATGCTACCAGTCAGGAAACGGATACCCCAACCACGGTAAGCGATGGTTTGCGCCAAGAGCCATTTGAGCAGCGGCGTCAGGGCCAATCTGTTTAGGGAAGATCAGGTTGAACAGTGTATTGGCGTTGTCCCATCGTTCGCGGCGGAACAGTTCAATCGTGCAAATGAATCGAACGTTGTCAGCACGGAAGTCTGGTGTGACAACCGATTCGGCGGAAACGAGTGCCGCATCAATATCGCCCAGCACTGCTTGTGCGGTGGCAGTTTCTTCGGTGTCCAGTTCCGATTTACAAGCGGCGAAAGCATCAGAATATAGGCCATCGCTGGCAAGCCGCAAGTGTTGCTGAGAGTCACCGTTCTTGCGAATGTACTCGGCGATTGATTCGTTCGTCAGCGGCGGATGGTCTGATGCCAAGCGTTCTAGCGGGGCGATTTGCCGTAGTGCCGGAGCGGGTTTCTTGGGCAGGGGGAAGTTCGAGATTATGCCATCAGAGAAGTTGCGATCAGGTAGGGAACGCAGTACAGATTCGCAGGACTGGGCGTAAGAGTCGAAGCCAAGTAGTGCAGAAGCACCGCCGACTGACCACAACGAATAGTAGTTTACTTTGGGTGCAGCGTCCGCGAGTCGTTTGGTGGCATCACGAAGAAGGAAGTCGGCAAGCTCGCGAGAATCGTTGAAGGTTGCCATCTGCGTTGCTTGAGTCGCCCAACGGAAGGTTTTTACGTCGCCGTTCTCCACCGAAGAGAACGACATTGAACTACGAGAGATTCTACCAACGCCAACGCCCGTCGCCAAACAGCGAAGGCGATCGCGGGCTTGTAGTAGAGGGAACACAACCAAAGCGATTGACTTTTGCCGACCGAAAAACTCTCGAACGACGACAGCCGCGACCTTGCGTAAAAACCATGTTGTGTGACCCGGTGAATCGCCGTTAAAGCAGGCCATCACGAGTTTGCTCAACCACGACAGCCCACCAGTTCTCTGGGTTGGCAAGGCATTTAGCGTCAATTTTGCGGATGGCGTGAGCAAATGCACCAGCAGCCGCGCCGTCATCATCGCACGTGACAGATGCAGCATACGCGAGATGCGCATTAATGCACGATTGAAGCTGCGAGATCGACGAGTTGACGAATCTGGTTGGCAGTTGACCTTGAGGATCGCGGGAGTGGATTTGTGTCTTGGCGAGTTCAAGTCGTCCACCACCATCACTGCCGACAACGAATGCACCATCGACAAATTGGGCCTCGTGAAAGGTCAGGTTCAACGGTGCGTAGTCGTCAGGGATCAGCACGCTAGGGTCACACAACGGAAGGTTTTTACGAAACCGTTTTCGGCCTTTCGTAAGTTCTTACGGAATGCCAGTTTACGGCAATAACCCCCTTTGGTGCAAGGACTTACTGGTATTCAGGTGCGTTCAGCGTTCGTCATGCTCGGTCAGCCTTAGTCACTGTTTTTGTCACACTGTGCCAACGCTAGCGGGTCGTCGTTCCGGACTGGAGTGACGTTATGACTTTTGGAAGAATTGAAGTGCCGCCGCCAAAGAATGGGCGGCGTTACCGTGGTGTGGCAGTGTGCCGGATCAGCACTGACAAGCAGAACGAGATGAGCTTGGATGACCAGGCAGCCCTGTACAGTGAGCGGCTTCCCGACTACCTCGAAGGTGACTACGACCTCGAGACGATGGCGACTCAGGGAAGCGGAGAGATCCTTGACCGAGTAGAGTTTGTTGAGCTTTCCGAGAAGATCGCGTCCGGTGAGTACGATTTCATCATTGCGGAGGACCTTGGTCGGATTGCGCGACGGGTTCACGTTATGATTTTGTGTGAAGAGGCTGAGGATTCGGCGACCAGGATCATCGCGATTAACGATCGCGTCGACACGCTAGAATCCGAAAGTTGGCGGCAAAATGCGTTTTTCGCTACGATGCGGCATGAAAGTTACAATCGAGATACGTCAAACCGAATCAAGCGGTCGCATCGGAATCGGTTTGCCAACGGAGACATGGTGCGGCAATTGCCCGCCGGTTACGTCAAGCCGCATGCAGGCGCGAGCGAGGCGGATTGTCACAAGGCTCCTGGCGCCGAGGAAGTCTACGACGAGTGCTTCGACCGACTCGAACGTGGCGAGTCATTCGCCGAAATTGCGACTTGGTTTAACACGATTGAATTTCCGTTGGGAATGTCTGCGAGGAAAACCCAATGGGATGGAACCTTGGTTGGTCAGACAGTTAGAAACCCGATCCTCAAAGGCATCCGTGAGCATAATCGTCGGACCGCCGTTCGAGTGAATAGCACTGGTCGGCGCAAATCTGTCGCCGCGGCCCCGACATTGCTAATGCAACGCGAATGTCCCCGTCTCGCATTCATTGAACCCGAACGCTTCGACCGCGTTAATCGGATGCTCAAACGGCGAAACGAAAGGTTCGCCAAAGGAATCGCCAAAGCGAATGGTAGCCGTGGGCGGCAGCAGGGAACCCGCAACGACGCTCGCTGGCCGAGCCAGCATGTTCGCTGCGGTATTTGTGGACGAAAGTTTGTTCTGGGTGGGCATGGTCGAAAGGAACGCATGATGTGCGACGGCGTTCGAAGCTACGACTGCTGGAATGCCATGACGGTGGACCAGAGTGAACTGGCGCAGGCAGTTGCCGCGAGAGTCCTTCACGAAATCGAGTCCCTGCCAGACTTTGATACCGAGTTGAACGCACAGATTCACGCGGAAGCCGAGCAATGGCGGGTGCAACAGGACAGCGGCCTAAAGAAGCTTCACGAGGAATCCGCTCGATTAAAACTCGAGCTTGATAACTTTGCCAACGTGATTGCGGGTGGCCTAGCGAGCCCGACGATTCTGGCTCGGCTGACCGCGACCGAGCAAGAATTGCAATCCATGTCGGATGCAATTGCCGACGCGAATAAAAACGCACCGAAGGCGATCGTGATTCCGAAGGCCGATGAAATTCGTAAAATCGCGAATGAAACCTTTCTGGGGTTGGCAGTTGAAGATCTCGAATTTGGCCACATCATGCGTGAAATCGTGACGGATTTTTTCGTCTTGCCGTACCGACTCATCGACGGCGGGCTGATCTCTCCACGTTGTGTCTTCACTTTAAACTTAGCTGCCCTTCGTGGAGTAGAGCTACCAGATGGTTTGGGGACAACAAGTATTCCAGCAATGGTCGATCTGACGCGATCGCCGCAACGCGTGGTCTTTCGTGAACGGGTTTGTCAATTGCGGGCGACTGGAATGACCGAACGGGAAGTGGCAACGCGACTTTCGATCACGCACGCGGCGGCGCAACGTGCGGCAAGCTTGGACCGTGAGATGAACCGACTTGGTTTGACCGATCCTTGGGTACCAGTTTGCCAGGAGCAGGACGCAGCAGATTGTTACAAACGGATTCTCAACGACCGGTATCGATTCAATCCCTTACCAGAATTCCTGTGCAAGTTTCCTAGCACGTAGTCTCGCAAGCTCGACGACTCTCATTTTCAAGAGCCTCCGAGTGCTTCGACATCCGGAGGTTTTTTCATGCCTAGAAGGAACCTATGACAATCAATCCCAGCAAACCGTCCGTCATGGAAAGACTGATTCGGATCCTCGCGAAACGGATCGTGTTGGCACTCTCCGAAGAACGTGCTCTCGACGAACCGTCACCGACAAACGTTAAATGCGGTTGCCCACGCGATGCAAGCAGAAATACGCCCTAACGCTCGGAACAAATCTAAATCCGAGCAAAAAATGGGGCACGTTACATCAAGGGTTGTCTTAGCCCTCCGTGCCCACTCAATCCACCCACTCAACTCAAAGGAGGTGCCCGCTGGCACACATCATTCTCACGCTCATGTCTGTTGCCGTACTACTGCTCGCTATCGCGTTCGCCAAAGAGCGTCGGCTGCGAATGGCACTGCAGCAAATCCTTAAAAGTCTCGTTCAACGATGGAGGTCGGATGAACCTGAATCAGATTTTGCTCCCATTCACGATGATGATCGTGACGCTTTCGATAGCCGGGTGCCAAGAAAGTAATGACACTCGTCTCGTTGACATGTCGGAGCGACACGAACTCCGGCAAGCCGAGCAAACCCAACAGGCCAACCAGCTTCACCGAGAGGTGACTGCCATGCAGCGTGAGGTACAAGCTGAACGCACCGCTATCGGACAGCAGCGAGACCTACTCGAAGTGGATCGCCGCTCAGTCGCATCGGAGCGCCGCTTCGATTCGCTCACTGCGGCAGCCGTTGTCAATATTGGACTTTGGCTCGCCTGCCTGTTGCCTCTCGTGATTGCGTGGCTCGTACTTCGCCAACCGCAATCTTCCGCCGACGACCAGGCGATCATCGATGTGATGTTGGAAGATTTGGTCGCGGACAAGCCGCGATTGCTTTCCCAAAGGCCGAAAGCATCATCAAACTCGCCACGCATCCGCGTTGCATCGTCACCGGATGACGAACCTACCTGATCCACTTAGCACTACCAACAGGAGACCACATTGTCACACATCGTCACGATCACGACCGAGATTCGTGATCCAAACGCACTGCGAACTTCGTGTCGCAAGCTTGGTCTTGATGATCCCATTCATCAGACCATCAAACTATTTTCCGCGGAAGCGACCGGACACTGTGTCCAGCTTCCACGCTGGCGATACCCCGTCGTCTGCGATACCGACAGCGGCACTGTTCACTACGACAACTACGGAGGTCATTGGGGTGAACAGGCTCAACTGGACAAGCTGATCCAGCGGTATGCGGTTGAAAAATCGGTTTTGGAAGCTCGCAAGCAGGGGCACTCCGTGACTGAACAATCACTGGCTGACGGATCGATCAAGCTCACCGTCCAAGTTGGAGGTGCCAGTTGAAAACGTTCAACATTGTCATCTCTCCGACCGGTGCGACCAAGATCGAAACGATTGGCTTTTCTGGCGGTGAATGCCGCGAAGCCACTCAATTCCTCGAAACCGCGCTGGGCAAACGACAGTCCGAAAGACTCACAACCGAATTCTATTCGACTCAGTCCAGCGCCAACACGGAAACACAAAAGGAGAGATAATCGACATATCTAGCGAAAGCTTAAACGATGCAAGAATCCAACCAGCAGATCGCGTTGGTCTGCTGTTGGTCGTCGAGGGCATGAATGACATCGAATTTTTGCGTCGCATCAGCTTGATGCTTCATGCCACCGATGATCAGCTACCGAATTTGGCGGAGATGGAACAGCGGGGTGAACTCATCTTCGTTCCATTCGGGGGCGGTCACGTTCGAGCATGGATTAATCGTTTTGCCCCGCTCGGTCGTCCCGAGTTCCATCTTTACGATCACGAGTTGCCTCCCGAGACCGATCTCCGCAGGCAAGCTGCAGAGTCGGTCAATGATCGTGAAGGATGCAAGGCGGTCATCACCCGGAAACGGTGTCTCGAAAACTACCTGCATCCTCGAGCGATATTTGCGGCAGGACAGATCACCGTGCAATTTGACGACTTCGATCGCGTTGCGGAACTGACTGCCCGCGAACTCTACCGCCAGCGTCCTGGCGAGACCGCATGGCTACTGCAGGCCAAACGTTCGCAAAGCCGAATGGCGAAACGTTGGCTCAACACAGTTGCCGTTGAACACATGACGCCCAGCTTGCTGGCCGAGCGTGACCCAGACAGAGAAATCACGTCTTGGATGCTGGCGATCAATGACCTGCTGGCATCCTGAATTTCACTCTAAAACAAGGAGAATCTATGAAACTATCCGATCGTTTGGCGGAATTGGTGAAAGCCTGTTTCACCGGCATCTGGATCGAAAGTCACGAGCATGACGATGCATTGCTCGAAATCAGCCAGCTTTGTCGTGAGCACGAGTGGCGACTCGTGAACTGGGACATCGATCAGGGTTTGCGAATGAGCGGAAGTCCGCTCGGTGATGATGATGGGTCAAATGATCCTTTGTCCGCAATTCGCTCGATGCGTTCATTCGCTGGCGATGACTCGCCGTCGATCGTCGTATTGACGAACTTCCATCGCTTCCTCAGTTCCGCTGAAATCATGCAGGCGTTGGCGCGTCAGATCGTTGACGGCAAGTCAACTCGAACGATCTTCGTAATCCTGTCGCCGCTCGTGCAAATCCCGGTCGAGCTTGAAAAGCTATTCATCGTCATCGACCATCCGTTGCCGACCCGGGAACAACTCAAGGAAATTGCCGAAGGCATCGCCACCGAAGAGGGTGAACTCCCCGGCGCCGAACGACTTGAAACCGTGCTCGATGCGGCCATGGGACTGACGCGATTGGAGGCCGAGAACGCCTTTGGATTGAGTCTGGTTCGCGACTCGGTGATCCTGCCGGAATCGGTCTGGGAACTGAAGGCAAGCATGCTCAAAAAGTCGGGCCTGCTGCAACTCTACAAGAGCAGCGACGACTTCACATCGCTTGGAGGGCTGGACAGTTTGAAGGCGTTCTGCAAACGGTCATTGCTGCAACACGGGCGTGACAATCCTTTGAAGCGGCCTCGCGGCGTGCTTCTGCTGGGGGTTCCCGGCACAGGCAAGTCGGCATTCGCCAAAGCACTTGGCAAAGAGACCGGACGTCCCACGTTGATACTCGACGTCGGGGCATTGATGGGCAGTCTTGTGGGGCAGACAGAGCAAAACGTTCGGCGTGCGCTGCAAATCGCGGACGCCATGGCTCCCTGCATTCTGTTCATCGACGAGATCGAAAAGGCTCTGAGCGGGGCGGCGGGTTCGGGGCAAAATGATTCGGGTGTGTCGTCTCGCATGCTGGGGACGTTGCTCAGCTGGATGAATGATCACACTTCGAACGTCTACCTGATCGCGACCTGCAACGATATCACGCGGATGCCCCCGGAGCTATCTCGCGCCGAACGGTTTGACGGAATCGTGTTCCTGGATCTGCCGCAGCGTGACCAGAAAGACCGCATCTGGAGCCAATACACCGCCATGTTCGGGCTTGAAACGGAGCAAAAGCGTCCGGTCGACGAAAAATGGACCGGCGCGGAAATCCGTGCTTGTTGTCGGTTGTCTGCACTGCTTGACATTCCACTCTCGCAAGCCGGGCTGAACGTTGTTCCTGTCGCAGTCACGGCCACCGAATCGGTGGACCGTTTGCGTCAATGGGCGAGCGGTCGTTGCTTGGATGCGGAGAAGTCTGGGATCTACCAGCACGAGGCCAAGCCTCAATCACGACGGCGGGTGTCACGTTCCAGTCCGTCTCAGAATTGAAGCGATGGGACGCGCTCACTGAAAAACCTACTCTAACCAAGGAGAATCCATGAGCACCATGCTCGAAGATCCTGTGACCCAGAATCAGTCATCGCACGGAACGCGGCTGCAAGCCGAAACGACTGCCGTGCGATTGCACATCCGCTGGCCGGGCACTCGCAAGAGTCTCAGTCGCGACCAAAAACAACAAGCTGCCGGCGCATTCGACGCAGATAGCCGCACACTCTCAGCAGCGAAGCGTCTCTTCGACACATCGCATCCGTCGTTCCGTGCCGTCTCGGCGATCAAAACGAAGGCGGGTGCGTTGTGGAAGGGCATGACGTTGCCGTACATCGAGCCGGGAGTCCGGTTGTTGCGCCGCGGTGACGTTTCGGAGTTCGACGATCGCATGATCATCATCCAAGCGGATCTGGGCGAAGCCGTTGACGACCTTGACCGCTGTTTCACCGAGCTCGTCGATCAGGCCCGCACACAACTTGGAAACTTGTTCGATTCGGCTGACTATCCCGTTTCCGTTTCGGATCTGTTCGCGATTGCTTGGGATTTCCCATCCGTCACACCGCCGGCGTATCTGCGAACGGTGAATCCTGAGCTGTACGAGCAGGAATGCCAACGCGTGCAGGCAAAGTTCGCGGAAGCGGTTGAACTGGCCGAGCAAACCTTTGCCGAGGAACTGTCACAGTTGGTCGGCCATCTAGCCGAGCGATTGTCGGGTTCGGTGGACGGCAAACCGAAAGTCTTTCGCGATTCCGCGATTTCCAATTTGAACGAGTTTTTCGAGCGTTTCCAGCATCTCAGCATTGGCAGCAATGAAGACCTCGATCAACTGGTTGAAAATGCACGACAAGTCGTCAGCGGTGTCGACCCACGAGACTTGCGTGATCGCGCGTCGTTGCGTGATCGAATGGCACGATCGCTGACGGATGTCGAAACGAGTCTCGATGAACTCATGACGGATCGCCCACGCCGAAACATCATTCGGGGCCCGCGGTGAGTGCCATCGAACTGGTCGTGACCTCCAACGGCGTTACTCGAATGGTCTTCGACGACCGCGTTGACCTTCGCTCGGTAGGTTGCATCTCCATCCAGCGTGGCTCGCATGTTGAGCCAACATCCGGCGGTCAATGGACCGCCGATCTCTCACCAGTCACGGGGCCGACACTCGGACCATTCGACAAACGCAGCGAAGCCCTGGCGGCAGAAGTGGCTTGGCTGCACCGGAACTGGTTAGTCCGCTCGCCGGAATAACCGTTCTTTCACATCTCCCTTTACCAAAGCCCCGTTCGTCTGACGCAAGTCAAGTGAGCGGGGCTTTTTTCGTTTCCCCCCTTCGGTAAGGAACTTTTCCGATGAACCAGAACGATCTTAATCGTGCCGTGGCCCATGCCACTGGCGAAACCATCTCCGCAGTCAAACGACTCGGCTTCATGATCGCTAACCCCAGTGACCTGATTGACGACCCGACCGATCCCGTGCACGGCGGTCGAGTCATCGACTGGGACGATTTCGAGTTCCTTCAAGATGAGCCCGATGAAAATAGCTTCACTTTGGAAGCCGCAATCGGCTGATGCGATGAAGCCTCATCGCTATCAGCCCCCACTCTTCATAGCGAAATGCCGCCGCTGCCGCATTCGTGGACAGCGGCGGCTTCGCTTTCCCAAACGCAAAACGTTTACTCGACACTCCAAACCCAAGAGCACCAAGCATGAAAGTTCTTCTCATTTCCAATGACGCCGGTGGATACGCCCATCACGTCGAAGCCCCCGACAGCACGACCGTTCAGCAAATGTTCGAGCGGCATGTCGGCGCATTTCACGCCGACAGCTATCTCATCCGCGTCAATCGCCAACCCGCGGCGGCCGATCAACTGCTGCGAGACGGCGACCGGGTCTCGTTCACACCACAGAAAATCGAAGGTGCTGCCTGATTTCTGTTTTCATTCGCCCCAACTGAGTGTTTCCACCGAGGAATGCAATGAAAAACGAAATCAAACAAGACTATCGAGCGGCCGTTGAAATACTGCAGTCTCTGCTCGACATACGTGACGTAACATCGATGTCGCATTTCGACGACTCGATCGAGCAATGCAAACGTTGGCAGCGACGACTCGAAATGGCGACCCAGCGAAACTGGCCCACCGCGGCAAGAGACGCTCGTGATCGACTTCATGGCGCGCTCGACATCCTTCGAATGCGGGCGACTCATTCCATCGACAACCTAAAACGGCAATCTCGATCTCACATCGAACCCACCGCAACGTTGATCTTTCAAGAGATTCAAGCGTTGCGTGGGGAGTTCGAAGCGGTGACGATCGACCGTTCGAAACAGCAACTAACAGTGACGACGTCGAGCATTGTCCTTGAAGGCGTCCTGCTGGGAAGCTTCGAAATTCGCTTGAATTGGAAGTATATCAAAGAATCGTCTCCGTTCGATGTGATCGCGCTCGAGCCTAACGAGCCGGCCAGCGGCGAGGGTGTGACGCATCCCCACGTCCAAAGCGATTCGCTTTGCGAGGGTGAGGGATCCGACGCGATTCGTCGCGCCCTGGATGAAGGTCGTTTGTATGACTTCTTCTGCATCGTCGATCAGATTCTGCGGACTTACAACTCGGGTTCTGCCTACGTTCAACTGGATGATTGGAATGGAGTCAACTGCCGATCCTGCGGCGACACCGTCGATTCCGACCAAGCACTCGCTTGTTCCAACTGCGAAACCGAACTGTGCATGGAATGCAGCACGTGCTGCGATTCATGCTGCGAACGGTACTGCGAAGAATGCGCCTCGTCCTGCGAAAGCTGCGGCGACGATGCGTGCAAAATGTGCCTGAAGTCGTGCGACGACTGCGGCGAAAGTTTCTGTCCCTCCTGCCTCTCTGAAGGAACCTGTGATGATTGCCTCAACAACGAAAATGCAGAAAATGCAAAAGACGAACCGGAGCAACCGTGTCCTGCGGTTCAGCCCGTTTGCGTTGGCAAAGCTAGTGTACCTGCGTGACATCGGGCCCACCGAAATCGGCGGTTTTGGAATTTCCAATGCCGATGACCTGTTGCTGATCGAAGACATTCAGTTGGTCCGACAAACCTGCTCGGTCACCTCCGTCGAGTTCGACGACGCCAGCGTTGCCGACTTCTTTGACAGCCAAGTCGATGCCGGGCGCCAACCAGAGCAATTCGCGCGAGTCTGGGTCCACACGCACCCCGGCGCCTCACCCTCACCGAGTCAAACCGATGAGGAAACGTTCAGTCGCTGTTTCGGCGGCGTCGATTGGTGCGTCATGCACATTCTGGCGGAGGAGGGGAACACCTATACCCGAGCCCGCTTCAATGTGGGCCCTGGAACGGATCGGCGACTGCGCTGCCGAACGATTCTCGATTGCGAGTTCCCGGGAACCGACCACGATCAATGGTTCGAAGAATACTGCGACAACGTCACGATCGACGACCCATTCGCATCGCGACGTTCGCTCACCGATCGCTACGACGATACCGACTGGTGGCAGCAACCACCCACGGCAGCCGATCTGTGGAGCGATCGCTTGCTTGAGGTTGGCCGATGACCACTACACCATCCAACAGGTTCGGCCGCCAGAGCGACTTGGTCCCGATGGACCGCCTCGCTCAGGTCACCGCGACGGTGATCGGCGTCGGCGCGATCGGTCGCCAAGTAGCATTGCAACTAGCCGCCATCGGCACGCACCGGATCCAGTTGATCGACTTCGATCAAGTCGACTTGTCGAACACAACGACGCAGGGCTATCGAAAGCACGAAATCGGCTGGAGTAAACCGTTTGCATGCGGCGAAGCGATCAGTGAACTCGATTCAACGATCGAGGTCACTCGAATCGAGGATCGCTTCCGTCCCAGGCAAACCATCGGCAACGCAGTTTTCTGTTGTGTCGATTCGATCACGGCGCGGTCAGCGATTTGGAAATCAGTGGAAGGCCGAGCAGCCTTCTGGGCGGATGGCCGAATGCTGGGCGAGGTGATTCGCGCGCTGACTGCCGATGACGCACCGTCATCACAGCACTACGCGACAACCTTGTTCGCCGCCTCGGAAGCTCAGCAAGGAACCTGCACGTCACGCAGCACGATCTACGCGGCAAGCATCGCGGCGGGATTGATGGTTCACCAGTTCACACGCTGGCTCCGAAACATACCGACGGACGCCGACACCTGCGTCAATCTGCTTTCCGGCGATTGGACCGTCGGAGACACTCCGTAAGAAAACGTTCAGGGCATGTGCATTCATCAAGGCATCCAGCTCCAACACGTTTTTCCCCAAGAGTTCAAATGGTGAGGCTAGCCTGATCCATCATCATTGTCGCATTGCCATGGTGGTTTTACAAATTCGGCAAACGCACCGGCAGCCGTAAAGGCTACATTATCGGACGCAGCCGCAGAAATTGAAACAACGCCGCTAACAACCGGAACATCGTGGCCGCCCTTCGGGGCGGTCACGGCGTTCTTTTTTTTAGCTATCAGTCGAGCTAATTCTCGATGGCTCGAATATCTGGTCCACTGACTCAATTGGCTCGCAAGAACTCGACTTCCAAAAATCTAGCTCACGTCGCGAAACTTGAACGTCGGACTTACCGCGAGGAACAGATGATGTATTTTGAACTGCTCTGTGCCAAATGTTCGGTTGTGCAAAGTTTCTTTAACGCGATGGTCAGATGGAAACAGGATTGAAGTCGCAAATACAGGCGACCCTGCCATCCGCAAAGCGGTCGCGTTGATCGTAAGATTACCTTCGATTCCGGCAATTGCCCTTTGACAATCGCCGTCGAGCACGTAAGCCACCATCGCTCCGTTCTGAACCTTCTGCGCGTACTGGCCCTGAACGAATCGCAGCATTCCATGAACGACATATTCAGAATAGCACGCACGCCGACCTTTCGCTGTGACCACGTTGACACGCTTGCACTCCAGACAGAAGTAAATATCCTCTCGCGGGGCAGGCGGTGAAAAAACAATGTCCATGCGACCTTGCTCTTCGCCTGCATCGAGATCAAGCTCGACAAGCTGCACGTCAATGCGGAATGGCAAGTCACAGCGGTCGCGTGCGCGTTTCAGTGCTACGCAAAATCGGTTCGTAACGGGATCTTCAAGCTCATCCGAAAACGGACTTGGGAATTTCTCCCACGTCGAAAGAACCATCGAAAGAATATCGGGCACTTGTGTTACAACAAAGCCTTGCCAATGAGAGGTTGATCCGAATTTTTCCATCACTGGCCCGGTAGTTCGTCCATCAAGATGGTAGCGGCAATTTCATCGGCATCATTCAATGCTGCGGTTTCAGTCCAGTAGCGATTTCCAAGCGGCTTTACTACGAACAAACAACCCTTGTCAAAGACCAGCAACCCACGACTGAGTTCGAGGCTAGAGCTCTTGATGGCTAATAGTCCTCGTAAATCGTTGAGGACCGTGACCAGTTGAGAGCCGTCGTCGCTATCCGCGCCCAAGTCTGAACTCGCAAGACAGAACTTTGCTACGGCAATACCAGCACTGACAGATGAAAGCATTCTTCCTGAAACGATGCGGCCACTACGCTTCCCCCACTCGTTCAGTTGGTTACAGACAGTCACGCGGTATTTGGTCAGGGTGTTCTGTTTTGCCGAGGAAACAGTTGGGACCGGCATCTTTCGATAGCTTGGCTGGATGCTCGGCACAATAGTGTTCATTGTGTCGTCGATCAAAACTGCCTCTTTTGGCAGTACATCGAAGTATTCGCGAACGAGCAATTCGATCTCCGCAGTCGCCGTATCAATTTCCGATTTCCGCGCGAGCATATTTTGCTTGATCACGGCCTTGGCTGCCTTCATCCTTTTGGCAACCGTCTCTACGATTTCCTTCGCTCGCTCAGGGTTGGGATGCTGCTCAGGCAACACAAACGGCACGCTAAGCAATTCCTCAACGTGGACTTCGGGTCGGTAGATACCCCAATTCGAGGAGGTGTGAAAAAGGAAATATCGAGCGACGGAACTCGACAAGTAGCCAGCGAGAAAAGCTAGCAGAGACGAATCCTCTTTAGGACCAGATATCCCTCGCAGTGCGTGTTGAAACGAAACGTCAAAGTCAGCAAACGCGACTTTTCCAAAACCCTTGGAGACGAGCACATGTGGTGCGTTAAACGCAAACGTGTTTTTATTTGAACGGCCTCGAACTTGAACGTCTGGAGTTTCTCTTTCTTCACAGTCATTTTCCACAACAACCAAATCAATGTTTCGATGTGTTGCACGAATAAATCTATTTGACGGCAGTTGCAGCGTCACAGCCAAATTGACATCATCATTTTTTCCAATCGGTTGAAAACCCTCAGCAATCATCCAACGCTTATTGCTGTCTCGCTCGCGAATTTGCCTTACTGTATCACGCAATCTTGTCATCGTTGCCAGTCGGTCGATTAGTCTGACGTCTCGCTCTGTTCCCCAAAACCGATGTTTCCATATTTGAGGGGCATCTTTGGAATTGAGATTGCGAACTAAATCAGCTTGCCTCACCTTTCCACGATCCAATGTAGAAACCGTCAGCACCTCCGCTTGCGTTACCGTCCAATCTGCCTTGGGACACCAATAGTCAATCGAATGGCTGGCTGACGGCGGATGTTTTGCGTAGCTTACGATCAACGCCGGGTGGATCGCGTCCTCAAAGAGCAAGAGACGGAGATCCGCCAAATTGATCACACGATCGACGCGGTGCTGGGTCACCCAATCACGCTGAAACTGAATTGCTTTGGATCCATGATTGAACAGTGTTCCATGCGGTAAAACAAAGCACACTACGCCATCGTCGGAAACGTGCTCCGCCGCTTTCCAGACGAAGGCGGCGGCGATTTGGTTGTCGGGAATCTCCTTGCCGTTGGTCCGACACCATTGCCCCGCTTGTGTTTCCGACTGAGCTAAGCTGCCCCATGGCGGATTCCCGATCATGCAACCGACATTGGTTGGAAGGTCGATCTCGGTTTGGAAGAAATCGACATTCCAAATGTTGGCTGATTCCGACGGTGAACCTGATTGGCCAACCAATCGTGGAAGAGCGTGCCCTTTCGCTTGTAACTCGCGAATGTCGGGAGGCGTCAATTGATCGAGGTACGCCAGGTACAAGCTAAACGCGGCAATGCGACATGCCGTCCGACTTGTGTCAACACCGAACAAGCTATCCTGAAGCAGTCGCATCAATTCACGCGAACGTCGATCGTTCCTCGCCCGAGGATTGGCCTGTGTCCATTCCTCCGCCAAGCGGTTGAATAGCCCAACAAGAAAAATTCCTGACCCACACGCGGGATCAAGAAAGGTTCTTCCAAGAATCTCTGTTTGGCCCATCAGTGCAGCGTCAATGACCACCTCGGCCAAAAAACGAGGTGTATAAAAAGCCCCTTTCGCTTTGTCGTCCGGCTTCAAAAATCTTTCGTAGATCGCACTAATCGTTTCGATAGGAATGATACCGAAATCGTACGGCCAGAACGATTGTTGACCTGTCTTTGGATCGGTCCCGTTAAAAAAGTCACGAATGACTCGAACATGCTCGACTCCAATGAGTCCTTTTTCAGCAATCAAATCATCGTTGAACAAATCGCCATTGAAATCCAAACGGAGTTGGTCAAACAGTTGATACAACGCATCTTTCGCTCGGCTTCCCGGCTGCAGACTCAGCACGTCTCTCAAATTCGCGGATTCACTGAGTCCCAGTGCTGCAAGATAATCTTGACCAATGACGCCTCGATCAAAGAGGTAACTGGTGAATACCAGTCTGCAAAGCAAGGCATCGAGGGCATCTGAAGACACTCGTTTCTTTGATATCTCGCCAAGCCGCTCACGGGCGTTCTTGAGACTCCCCAGCAAATCTCGATCAACCCGCTGCGATGGGTCAAACGACTTGCGATGTTGGTGAAAGAAGGCTCCTGACTCAACCGACGTAACAAACTGCTTTAATTCCGCAGAAACTCGCGAGAGCGTAGCAACAAGGCTTGCATCACCGCCCTCGTCGTCGAACTCTGGGCGGACCATTCCTGAATAGATATGCGCGACCGTCGGCGTCACAACGACGAGAACAGCGGCTCCTCCATGATTCCAAAATTGCCGGTGAAGTTGCGCCAACTTTTCGGGCTGGTCTCGGTCCAACACTCTGAAGTAGACCAGCGGGCTATTTTGCGCGTACAGGACACCATCGACTTCCAACAAATCAAATGCGCGCCGCAACAGATGCGACTGAGGCGTCGTTGCAGTGACTTGATCCGTGCTTACGAAAAAGTTTGGCGGCAATCTTTTGTCGACACCAAAATCGACTTGCCAACTCTGATTGGATGCGCTCATGACTCCTTTCCTTTGTCGCTGGCTGTGCCGTCTTCCTCGATCCGGTACGCCCAATTGCGCTCGACTCGTACCGCTTTTATCGCCACGCCAGATTTCCTGAGGTAGTCGATATCGCGGTAGATGGTTTGCTCCGAAACGCCCAGGCTAGAAGAGATGTAGGGCGTCGAGTGCTCGCCTTCGCGAACCAGTTCAATGAGGCGACTGTGTCGGCTTTGGATTTCAGAAAGTTGATCGTATCGCATGTGTTTTCCCCGATACCATGTCTACCTCATCGTGATAGACATGGCAAGGGCAGATACTTCGATCCAAGCGAAAGGTTCTTTAAGTGGTACTGGATCAAATTGTTTGCCTGTCGCAATGCGACTCCCGCGATTGCGTGATTCGTGATTGCGTGATTGCGTGATTCTTGGGGGGAGGCGGCAAAGTAGATCGGTGTCGCTACAATGGTCGTCTGTCGGCGGCGGGTAAGCGCACGTGGGTTCCATCTTGACGGGCGGTTTAGTTTGGCGGGTTTTGACCCGCCCATACGGAGACCACCATGGCGCGACTACCGGACCCTGCCCTGCGGCAGACTTGGCGAGAACTGATCTCGCGGCAACCACTCTCGGGACTGAGCATCGCTCGATTCTGCGAAACACAAGAAATCTCGACCGCATCGTTTTACAAATGGCGGCGAGAACTCTCGCAAACGGGCGACCAACAGCGACAGGCCTTCTTGCCCGTCGAAATTCTCGCGGCCGAGTCAATCCACGACGACGTGCCCTTGCGAGTTCGATTGACCGACGGTGCTGTCATCGAAATTCCGCCCCAGCGAACCGACGTGCTGCTGGCCGTCATCGAGAAAATTCAGACAAGCGATCCGCACTCGCGTTCTCACCAGGAGCACGCCTCGTGATCGCATTGCCAACCAACACGGACATTTTCCTCTTCTCCCAGCCCACCGACATGCGAAAGAGCTTTTGCGGACTGGCCGGCCTGGTCCGCGATTCGCTCCAGCGCGAGCCCAACGACGGCAGCCTGTTCTTGTTCATCAACCGAAACAAAGACAAGCTCAAAGCACTCTACTGGGACCGCGACGGCTTGGCACTGTGGTACAAGCGACTCGAATCAGGAACCTTTGAACGGATCACCGATCAAGGCAAGGCGACCGTTCAGATCGACGCAGCCGAACTGGCCATGTTGCTCGGCGGCATCTCGATCGAGAATGCCAAGCGACGAAAACGATACAAGGCCGCTTAGAACGACACCGCTACCAACGGTTACACGCGAAGAGCAAGTTTTCAAAGGGTCCTGATCCGGCCTGAGAAAACTTGCTCTTTTTGGCTCATCCGGCGGAAGCAGCTTGTCGATTTAGTGTATCCGCATAATGGGCGGTAGTTGTGCTGCCCGATCACGCTATGCTTTGGTTTTGAGATTTACCCGGGCGCCCACCGAGGAAGCTGTGATGAGTCAGCGCACACCCAAAAACGCCTACTGGCAGGATGCGCCGGCACCACGCGACCAGCTGGTGCTGTTTACCGAGTCCCTGGAGTCGAGAATTCCTGAGGATCATCCCGTTCGCTTGCTCGATGAAATTCTCGGCTCCCTCGACTGGACCTCCTGGGAAGCGAAGTACCACGGTAGCTTCGGACAACCACCCATTCACCCACGCATCATGGCGTCGGTATTGCTCTTCGCCATGATTCGACGTGTCCGCAGCAGCCGAAACATCGAGTATCAAATCCGTCACTCGATCGACTTCATGTGGCTGGTTTCCGGACGTACGATCGACCATGCCACGATCAGCGTGTTTCGTCGCAATCACACCGACCAGCTCAAAGACATCTACCGCCAGATGATTCGCATCGCCATCGACATGAAAGTCGCCAAGCTCGGCGAACTGTGCATCGACGGCACCCGCGTGCTCGCCAACGCGAACCGTTATCGGACTTGGACCGCCGAGCGGGTCGGCAAAGTAATTGCGGCTCTGGACGAGCAACTTGCCGACGCAATGGCGAAAATCGAAACGGCCGACAGCGTCGAAGATCTGATCGGCCAAGACATTGCCGACGACCAACTTCCCGCGGAGATCGCCGACTTAAAAGTGCGCCGCGAGAAGCTCGACGAGATTCTCGGCAAGCTCAACACGATGGACGCCCAACGAAAGAAGTGCGGCAAAGACCCCAAGACCAACCCGGCTCAGATTCCCAAAACCGATCCCGACGCTCGCACATTGCTTAACAAGGAAGGCGGTTACGCACCTAACTACACGCCGATGGCGGTGACTGAAACCGAAAGCGGCTTCATTGTCGGAGCCGATGTCGCGATCGGCAACGTCGAACACGATCAGTTGCTGCCGATGGTACAGGAAATTATTTCGGTTTTTGATTGCGAAGTCGACACAGTGATGGGCGACACGGCTTATTCGACGGGCGAAAACCTCAGCGGTGCTGAAGCGGCCGGCATCGAGATCCTCGCTCCGCTGGCCGATGTGAAGTGCGAATCGAACCCAGCGGATCGTGATGACCCGACACGGCCCGTTGCCCCGGAGCTTGTTGTTGACCTACCCAATAATCCGACGACCAAGAAGTTTGACAAATCGGCGTTTGTGTATGACGAGGCGGCCGACTGTTACTACTGTCCGGCCGGCAAACTACTGCGGAAGAATGGAACCCAAAACAAACGTCTCAGCGGTGGCCATGTGGTTTTGCAATCGGTCTACATGTGCGGCGATTGCCGGGGCTGCCCACTGGCACCAAGTTGCCGCAAGAATCCTGAGGCTCGCGGGGGGCGGCGGATCATTCATGATGTTCACGATGCGGCCCGCCGTCGTCAGCGTTCGCGAATGCGAAAACCCGATGTTGAGGAGCGATACAAGAAACGCAAGTCGGTCGCCGAGCGTCCTTTCGCGGTGATCAAAGCGGCAATGGACCTGCGTCACTTCTTGCTGCGGGGTATCGAGGGGGTGGGGGTGGAATGGCTGTGGGCGTGTTCGGCACACAACCTGAAGAAATTAATGTCGATCATGGCCGCGCTTCGCGCAGGTGACGCGGAACGCAGTACGGCAGCGATACACTAGAGAGTTCGGGGTAAATAGGTGGCCCTGTCACCCGTTGCCAGCGGGCTCAGGCCACACAGTTACAGGGGCAAGACGCATCGAAGAACTGCACATCAACTCAGAAATTTTTTAGTCTCAATCCACATTCACTAAATCGACAAGCTGGAAGCGTGCGCTGGAGGTTTTGGAGGCATGGCTCCAGTATCCAATGATTGATTTGTCGGATGTGATAGTGAATGTTAGACTGGAGCTGCCGGGAGAAACGGAGCCGAGCTCTGCAGAGGTGCAACTAGGCAAGGGATATCCCGGTCGATGGTACGCCAATGGTGTTGCCGGTCCCTGGCGAACATTCGTTCGTCAGGGACGCATCTTTGCAAGATTATTGGATACTAGAGCCATGGAGTGCCGGGATAAAACCGGTTTGGAATAGAGAATGAAAGTTTCTTACGAGGAAGGTCTAACCAACTACTTCGGCCTCCGGCGGAGGAGCGATGAAGGCAACAACATCGCACTGAGCGTCCGTGCAGGGGGAAGCGTAGGCCAGCTAATTGAGCTCCGAAATCAGGTCTTCCATGTGCCGACCGTGTCATGTGCGTCGGGAAGGCAACACCAACTATACCGTCAAGGTGAGGATAGCTTGGGCATGGCGGAGTCGAAGAACCTGTGCATGCGTGGAAAATTCCAAACGCGAGAACCGGGAAGTCCCATTTGCCCCTGGGGTCATGTCGCGATGACACACGACCAGGGCGGCCAGCGAACCTCTCCGAGGGAAATTCTGGTATGAACGCGGATGGGATGGCAGATAAGTCCGTAGTACCGTCGACGCGGGGGAACAATGCTGGAGCTGAACCAGTAGCGGACTCCGTCGAGGAAAGGGACTTAGCCAAAAGGAACGCCCAGCAGTCTGACCTCGACCGCCCTCTGAAGCGGATAAATCGAAGGTCCCTCGGACTGACGGGCGTGCGTATCAAGGCTCGGGCACACCCCGAGTTTCGATTCACGTCCTTGTTACACCATGTCGACGAACAAACCCTAATGGAAGCCTTCTTCGCTCTGAAGAAGAAATCCGCTGTGGGCGTCGATGAGGTCACATGGCAGGACTACGAAATCGGCCTGGAGGATCGGATTGCGGACCTCCACGGTCGTATTCACCGCGGAGCCTATAGGGCGAGACCATCGAAGAGGATCTATATCCCCAAGCCGGACGGTCAACAGCGACCAATCGGAATAGCGACACAACCAGCTAAAAGCACACTCGTGCAGTCAGCCTTCGGGTATCGCCGAAATTACCCATCCTTTCCATCCATTGCTTGGACAACAGTTTCCCATTCTCAAAACTCGAACCGTCTCCGGCGTGGAGTGCGTGATCCTCAAGGGATCGGAATCGGGAACTTTTTCGGTTCCTCGACAGTGGACTTCGATTCGCGCCATGGATTGCTACGAGGATGGTGAAGTTCCTCCGACAATCCTCCGGTTGGAGCGGTTGATTGAGATGGCTGCACTCCTCAAGACACTTGGCGAATCAGCCTCTGAAAATTAGCCCCGTTACGGTCTATTGGATACGGCTGGGTGTGCGCTCTAGCCGAATCCAATTTCTTCTTCGAGATGGCAAGCCAATTCGTCCGGCGACAAAGGAGGGCCATCGCTTGACTAGGAGTCAAAGCCATGGCGGCGACCCAACAGCAGTCACCAGTCCAAGCTCATTCACCGCGACCAACTCTATCGCGTGATTGTAAGAATCAACTCGCAATGCTGATTGCAAACTTGATCGAAACTCACATGAACGATCGGGCACAGCCCGAGTCAACGCCCGACGACGACGCGACTTCAAGCGATCGTTCCACTCTTCATAGCCGCTCAGTCAAGGATGATTGTCATGAACACCACGGACCAACGTTCGACCAAGATCACCGAAAGTCACCTTCAGAAGACTGCCTACGTGTACCTGCGGCAATCGAGTATGGGGCAAGTTCGTAACCATCGCGAAAGTACCGAGCGACAGTATGCGCTCAAAGATCATGCGAAGATCCTGGGTTGGCCAGTCACACGCATTGTTGTACTGGATCGCGACCTCGGCAAGTCGGGTACTTCCACCTCTGATCGCGAAGATTTTAAGAAGCTTGTTTCCGACGTGTCTCTTGGTAAGGCCGGAGCTGTGCTGGCCATCGAGGCCTCGCGGTTGGCTCGCTCCAACGCGGATTGGCATCGACTGATCGAAATCTGTGGCATCACCGGCACGCTCATCATTGACGAAGACGGTTGCTACGATCCGAGCGACTTCAACGATGGACTGTTGTTGGGACTCAAAGGGACAATGGCTCAAGCTGAGCTGCATTTCATCCGCGCTCGTCTGCAAGGCAACAAACTCAACAAGGCTCGCAAGGGGGAACTGCGATTCCCGTTGCCGGTGGGCTATGTGTTCGATGACTTGGGCTGCATCGTCAAAGACGCCGATGCGCAAGTGCGTTCGATGATCGCCTTGGTCTTTGACTACTTCCGGCAATGCGGCAGTGCCTACGGTGTTGTGCAGCGTTTTGCCAGGGAAAAGCTGGATTTCCCCAAGCGGAGTTACGGTGGTACTTGGGCCGGAAAGCTGCATTGGGGACGACTCACCGAATCACGCGTCGCAGGTATTTTAAAAAACCCATCGTACGCCGGGGTTTATGCATTCGGACGTTGTCAATCGGTTAAAGGGATTCTGGAGAACGGAGAAGTGCGATCACGCATTAGCTGCATGCCGGAGGAGAACTGGCTGGTGAACTTGCGGGATCATCATGAAGCCTATATCACTTTCGAGCAGTACACGCAGAATCTGGAACAGCTGTCACGCAACCGAACGAATGCAAAGGAGATGATTTTGAGCGGTCCGGCAAGAGAAGGATTGGCACTGCTTCAAGGGCTTTTGATCTGCGGTTGTTGTGGTCGCCGTTTGACCCCACGCTATCGCGGCAATGGTGGCATTTACCCAATCTACGAATGCAACTGGCGAAAGCGTGAAGGCCTGTCAAAATCAGCGTGTATGACAGTGCAATGCGCGGCCTTGGATCGCGCCGTCGAGCGGCGCGTGCTTGATGTACTCAATAACGAGCAGCTGCAGTTAGCGATCCAGGCGTATGAGATAATCATGCAGCGACATGAGCAAATCGATTCTCAGTGGAAGATGCGATTGCAACGAGCGGAGTACGAAGCAGAGTTGGCTCAGTGTCGTTACGAGCAAGTTGATCCGAACAATCGCTTGGTGGCTTCGACACTCGAACAACGTTGGAACGACGCGTTGATCGAACTGCAGGACGTCCAGGATCAAATCGATCGACTTCAGCAAGAGACGCTTCAGTTTAGTTCGCAACAGCGAGATGAAGTACTCGCATTGGCACAGGATCTTCCTAAGCTGTGGAATAACACGACATCCGCCTGGAAGGATAAAAAACGGATCTTGCAACTGTTAATTCGCGACATCACAGTGGCCAAGCCAGAGCCACATGTCGCATTATTACAACTGCGTTGGCAGGGAGGGGCAGACGAATCTCTACGAGTGGAGCTGCCTCAATCTACATGCGATCGCTGGCGGCATGATGAGGCGTTGATTGAGCGAGTGCGAGAGTTGGCCAAGCAGCTTGACGACGCTCAGATCGCCGAGCGGTTGAACCATGACGGCCTGATGACGAACAAGGGAAATACATTCACGGTGAAAAGTATCAAGTGGATTCGACACAAGCACAGCATCCCGCCAGCCGATGATAGAAAAGAAGGCGAACTGACAGTCAAAGAGGTGGCCAAGCGAATGGGTGTCGGCCCTGGAGTGATCTACTACTGGATCGACCAAGGACTGATTCCTGGCCGCCGCCGCAATGCCGGCTCGCCCTATTTGCTAGCGTTCACGCCGGAGGTTGAACAACGGCTAGCAAAACGCATCGCAAATTCAACACGCATCAAACCCAAGTAATCACGACGTTTTTAGTTTCAAGACCCCGAAAGCCTACCGTAAAAGGTGCAGTATGCAGCCACCGTCACGTCCCTTGAGGACAAGCTAGTCCAAAAAGCGGTTGTTTGGGTATTGCAGAGCATCTACGAAGTGGACTTTGCCAATTTCAGTTATGGTTTCCGGCCCGGACGAAGTCAGCATCAGGCGCTCGATGCGCTCAATGTTGGCTTCTCGGACAGAAAGGTGAACTGGGTATTAGATGGTGATGTAGAAGGCTTCTTCGACACGATTGACCACGAGTGGTTGATTAAATTCTTAGAGCACCGCATCGCCGACAATCGAATCCTTTGGTTAATTCGTAAATGGCTCCGCGCGGGAGTCAGTGACGATGGACAATGGTCAGCTACAACCGTCGGGACGCCCCAAGGTGCGGTGATTTCACCACTACTGGCGAACGTGTTCCTGCACTATGTGTTTGATCTATGGATAAAATGGTGGCGAAAACGGCGTGCTTGCGGCGAAGTTGTCGTGATCCGCTACGCCGATGATTTCGTGATTGGCTTTGAACGTAAGGATGACGCGCAGCGTTGTTTGGATGACCTCCGAACTCGTTTCGCCAAGTTCGGTTTGAAACTGCACGACAAGAAAACCCGGCTGATCGAGTTTGGCCGCCATGCGGCCCGACGTCGCCAGGCTCGCGGTAAAAGTCGACCGGAAACGTTTGACTTTCTTGGCTTCACGCATCGCTGCGATGTGACCCAGGCAGGCTGGTTCGCACTTCGCAGAGAAACGATCGCGAAGCGGATGCGGGCATCCCTGGCGAAGATCAAAGAGGAGTTACGGAAGCGTCGTCATCACTCGATTGGTGAAGTTGGAAGATGGCTGAGGCAAGTGATCCAGGGCTGGTTGCAGTATTATGCCGTTCCTGGAAACCACGAGAGACTGGAACAGTTTAGCGACGAGATCAAGAAAATGTGGGTGCATCAGCTTCGACGACGAAGCCAACGCCACCGCTGGACTTGGGATCGTTTTACTGCGATGTCTGAACGGTACTTACCTGAGCTGACGATACTGCACCCCTATCCCAGCGTAAGATTTCACGCCCGACTTGCGGCAGGAGCCGTATGAGTCAAGGCTCACGTACGGATCTGTGCGGGGGGCGGCTGGCAACAGCCGTCCCTACCGCGATCCTAGAAAAACCTTCCCGTGTGCTCCGCGCACGCTTCCGACGGATGAGCCCTCTTTTTTTTGTCGCTTTTCTCGGTTTGCTATTGCGCTTTGGGACAGCATCGTTACCTTTGGGGTCATGAGCAAGCTGAAGCAACTCGAGCGACAAATCGTGATCCTGCGTGAGCAGAATGACAAGCTCGCGCGGGATGCCAAGGTGCACGTTGATGAAGTTCAAACACTCCATGATGAAAACAAGAAGCTTGTTTCTGAGAATGAAAAGCTCAATGATGAACTTCGCAAGTCTCGGGATCAACTCGAAGCGATGATCCGTCGTCTGTTTGGTCGCCAAAGCGAACGTTTCGACGATGTCGACCAACTCAAGTTTGAATTCGCGACGCCCGAGCAAGCCGCCGACGCGCGGGAAGGCATCGAACAGGCGTGCGATGAAAACAACAACAACACTGGTAAGCCGAAACCCAAACCACGCCGTCGCAAACGCAGCGAACGGTTCCCCGAAAGTTTGGAACGAAAGCAAGTCATCGTCGACTTGCCCGACGAAGAGAAAGAAGGGCTGACGCGGATCGGTGAAGACATCGTCGAGACGGCTCACTATCGCCGGCCGATCGTTTACATCTTGCAGAAGATCTATCCCAAGTACGTCCGCAGCGGAGAGCCTGATGCGGGCGTGATGCAGGTGCCACGGCCCGAATCGCTGATCGCCGGGGATCGCTAAGATACGTCTTTCGCCGCAGAAATCATTGCCGCGAAGTTCAGTTATCACATGCCGATCTATCGCCAAGAGGATTTGTTCGCCGGCTGCGGGATCACGATTTCACGTAGCTCGTTGCTGAACATCCAAGAGGCGGCGGCGAAGTTGATTCGTCCGTTTGCCGCCTACCTGGCCGACCTGGTTCGCACCGATCATTGCATCGGCAGCGATGATACCGGTGTGTTGCTGTTGCTTCCTACAGCACTGCCCGCTAGCGTATTCGGCTTGGATGTGCGATCCGCGTGATTCTAACAAGCGCATATGACGAACAGGTAAACGGGCAGTGCTGTAAAGACATCCCGAAGATTGACGAAGAGGACTCCAAGAGCCGGCGGGCTGCGGAGGTGATTGCGAAAGCCAAGGCGGAGAACGCGAAGAGTGTTCGAGCGAAGATGTGGGCTTATCGCGGGGTGAGCGTTCCGATCAACGTGTTCGATTTCACGGTCAGTCGGCATCGCGATGGGCCGGACTTATTCTTGATTGATCACGATTACGAAGGGACGCTGCTTGGCGATTGCTACGGCGCGAACACAGGGATCCACATGCGCTCCAATGGCTTGGTCGACCATGCCGCCTGCGTCGCCCATGCGCGTCGCAAAGCGGAGTACGCACTTGGCAATCATCGCGAGCATGCAACAGCTTTATTGAAGTGTTTCAATCGACTATACGACTTAGAAGATCAGTGTCGCTACATGGATCCGGATGCGCGATTGGCGTTTCGCCAGGAGCATGCTGCGCCGGTGTGGACGCTGCTTCGGAGCTATTTAGAAAACGAGATGTCGAAGGTGTCGACGAAAGAGAAGATCGGCGAAGCGAAAGGCTACTTGCTCAATCAATGGGATGGCTTGGTGAAGTACCTCGCCGATGGCCGGATTCCGATCGACAACAACGAGTGTGAGCAGTTGATGAAACAAGTTGCACTGGGTCGTAAGAATTGGCTGTTCATCGGCAGTGTCGCGGCGGGTTATCGCACGGCGGACTTGATGACGTTGTGCAGCAGTGCGATCCGCAATGACTTGGATGTTTACGCCTACATCAAGGACGTGCTCGATCAGTTGTTATCGGGCAGCAAGGACTACGCGAGTTTACGCCCGGACGCGTGGGCGACGTCACACCCCGAATCGGTTCGTGCCTACCGAGCCGAGGAACGTCGACAGCGAAACGCTCGACGCGACCGAGCCCGTCTGGATCGCCGCCTCAGCCAACCCGAGTCCGAATAAACGATCCGCCCGCCCCAACGGCACATGGTGCCGTTGGGCGTTTACGGCGGCGGGAGCATTTTTTACTACGAGTATCCAGCAGATCGCCCGCAAAATAAGCACTTTGAACGACTGCTAGCGAGAGACGGGGCAACCGCTGCGCAGCGTTCCTTGCTCAAGTCACCGTAGCCAATGAGCTGATTTCGACGTTGTTGGTAGCAATTTTTCAATCAGAATGCCTTGTCCACCGCGCAGACCCTATCTAAAATTTGGGTGGCTCTTTCTCTTGCTTTCGCTTGGTGGCCTTTTCTCTTGCCCTTTCACTTTTCTCTTTTGCCGGAGCAATCCAGTCTGAATGCAAACGAGAACCGAAGAGGGGATTGGCCATGGCCCTGCAGGTGATGTCTTGGTATATTCGGAGAAGTAGGATCTGGTCCAAGCATGGATACGCATCCAGGCAGTTCTTTTTACATTCATCCGGCGGAAGTGTGCGCAGAGTTCAGCGGAGTTTCTTTGCGGCCTGCGTGGAAAACTTCCAGCGAACTCTTCCGTCGGATGAGCCATAGTCGAAATGTGCGCCAACGCAGGAGTTAACTGCAATGAAATTCGTGATCGTTACTCAGATGCTCGTTTTAGTGGCCGGCATGGTATCTGCGCAAGAATCCATCAGCACATCTGCTAGGGTCGATATTGTTGCAGCATTGGATGAGGATATTGCGGCGCTGAACGACGTGTACGCGCACAAAAAACGCGAGCTTGACGCGGCGTATACTGCAAAAGTGCGAACACTACGGGCGGGATCAATCAACAAGCTTGAAAAACAACAGATTGAAATTGCCAGTAAGGACTTGGATGAGGCAGTAAAAATTCGAGATGTCATCGAGGAACTCACATCGGCACCGACCTCAGTGCCAGGGACCGACAAGAATAACTCGTCTCAAACCGAAAAATCGCTTAGCGAGCCAGCAATCAGACTCTACCAACAGAACAAGGAACTCCAAAAGAAACTGTCTTCGTTAGAGAATCTGTTTGCTTCACAAGCAGCCCCTCTTGCGAATCAGTTGCTAGGTAAGACATACCTGATTAAGTTTGGCGAAAAGCAAGGTAATCGAGGTAAAAAATGGACGTTCGGCTCCAAGGGCGTACTCATAATCAACGGACTTTCAACAAATAAACGATGGGCTGCTTACGGGAATGAGAGGGTGGTTTGCATTGATGACAATGGAGGAGTTGATGTCTGTGAATTCGCCGATGGCGGTTCAAGCATCAAGGTTCTGTGGGTCGGTGACTACGAACGAGCATCGTATCGGCATTTAGGCATGTTAGTCGCGGAATAAGCTGGCGACCTCGGCTTCGCTCCCAGTCATGGGTGCTCTGGCGGGTCCGATCTGAGCATTGAGTGAAGTCGGCAATCCGGTCCTTGGCTTCGGTGTATTTGCTCGATTCAGGCGTCTCCGCCATGGCGGCTCGAATTGGGTTGAGATCAACGTACGCCGCACATGCCAACAAACTTGCTTCATCGAGGAACACCCGTGCCCGAAATCGTCCTTCCCTGTCAATTTGCGCCTGAAACAGTACCACTCATTGGCGCTTCAAACGGTACCAGTTGGTGAAGCCGGGCCGCGTAGCGGTCCGGTGGTACTGTTTCAGGCGCAAATTGACACGGATTGTATTTACTGTGGTAGGGAGGATAGTAAATTAAATGTATCTCCAGCCCCGACCAATCGGCAAACTCAATCGTTCGCTTGAGGAACTGAGTTCGCACTCCCGAGTTCTTCGGGCCATTGTCCAAGTAGATTGCTAGGCGACGAACAGCACCATGTTTTTCGCGGACGCTGTTCCACCACAAACGCAAGCAGTCGCCCCAAAAGTCACTCGTCTCGTGCCTACCGAAGACCAGCGTCAGCGTGCCGGTGGCAAGCATCAAAATCCCAAACGGAACCAATTTGTTTTCAGCAGGAGGATCGTGGTCCCAACCCTTGGTGACTTTACCCTCACTGTCTGTCCGTGTTTTTTCCCCCGAGAGCGTATTCGCCTAATTTGACTTTTGTTTTCGTATCCACCGAGATTTCAAGGGTCTCAGGATCTGCCTCGTATTTCTTGCGTGCCGCAGGCACATTCTCGAAGATCGCGTCGGTGTGCTCTGTTTTCTTCAGCGGCTTACTTTTCTGAATCCGTTTGAGTCGATAGTTCATCCGATTGAGAATATCACGAATGGTCCGTTCGCTCGGTAGCGAATCGGGAGTGTATCCCATGCCAATCAAATCGGCACGGACTTCTTCGGCAGAATAATTAGTGTACTTCTGAAGTGGACCCCAATATTCGGACCACGAGCTAAGATAGAAATGTTTCGTTTTGAGCGGTAAAACCAGGACTAATCCAAGATCCCATTTACCGAGAAGAAATTATGGCAGGGAAACGCCGTTCATTCGCTCCCTCTTTCAAGGCCAAGGTAGCCTTGGAGGCAATCAAGGGAGCTAAAACGATCGCTGAGATCGCCCAGAAGCACAAGCTGCACGCGACTCAAATCAACCTTTGGAAGAAGCAGCTGCTCGACGGGGCCGAGGACGTTTTCCTCGATGGCAAAGCCAAGACGCCGCGAAAACCAACCGACGAACCCGAGTCGACAGAACTCTACGAGCAAATCGGTCGGCTCAAGGTGCAGTTGGAATGGCTCAAAAAAAAAGTGGCCCAGGACAGTGACTGAAGCCAGGACTTGGATTGACTTTGAGAACACTGAGCTAAGTGTGCGTGAGCAGTGTCGGCTACTTGGAATCCATCGAAGCAACATCTATTTCGGTCCCCAGCCGGAGACCGAGGAGAATCTTCAGTTCATGCGACTGATGGATGAAGAACACCTCAAGCATCCGGCCCGTGGATCTCGGCAGATGATCGACTTCCTTGAAGACCAAGGATTCATTGTCAACCGCAAACGTGTGCAGCGATTGATGCGAAAAATGGGCATCGAGGGCATTTCGCCTCAGCGTCGAACGACCCTGCGAAACGCGGGGCATCAGGTCTACCCGTACCTTTTGCGAAACCTCAAAATCGAACGTCCCAACCAGGTCTGGTGCAGTGACATCACGTACATTCCGATGCGTCATGGTTTCATGTATTTGGTCGCCGTGCTGGACTGGTATAGCCGCCACGTTTGGAGCTGGCGTATATCCAATTGCATGGACGCGGAATTCTGCGTGGAGGCCCTCGACGATGCGTTGCAACTCGCTACACCGGAGATATTCAACACCGACCAAGGTTCGCAGTTCACGAGCCGCGAACATACCGAGAAACTGAAATCACACGGAGTTGCGATCAGTATGGATGGAAAGGGCCGCGCAATCGACAACGTGATGATTGAACGACTTTGGAGAACTGTCAAATACGAGGACATCTACCTCAAGGAGTACGCCACAGGAACCGATCTTTACAAAGGGATGAGAAGTTACTTTGACTTCTACACCCGCGAACGAAAACACAGTTCGCTCGATCGCCAAACGCCTGCGGAAGTGTACCGCAGCGGCCGGTCAAAACGCCTCGCACTCTCTATCTAAGCGAAGCGCGCTCGTGGTCCGAATATTGGGGTCCACTTCATTCCGAGCCGTTTTGAGTTCTGGATCGGAGTGCGTATGTGGTTCGACAATGGTGCGGATATCAATCTTAAGTTGAGGATTCTTATCTTCGCTTCTCGGACGCCCGCGTCGCTCTGGTATAGTCGAAAGTGCAAGCGTACCGTTGGCCTGTCGCTCCTGCATTCCCTTGCTAACCGTTTCTCGCCCCCAACCAAATCTCTCCTCAGCCTTGCGCACGCTGCCATCGCACAAGACGTCGCATACTTTGGCAAGAAACATCCGCCGCTGACTGCCTCGCAATTCTCTCGCAGCATCGATTAACAATTCATCGATAACACCATCCATGGCCTCGGCTCCTAAAGTTGAATTCCTCCACAAACATCTTCAGCAAGTTTGACCGATTACTCGATTTCCTCAAATATCAATTTCTGGTAAATTTATTCCTGCCGCTCGCCTTACAGGCGTCGGCAAGAATATTGCTAAAAAACGGGAGCAGATCCGGATGCTCGGAGAAAAGCTAGCTTTTTCCCGCTACCGAAAGTCCGAAGATTTGATTTTTGAGTCGGAGCATCACAGAGTAGTCGAGGCGGGAACGGTTCTCATCCAACATTTCTTCATGCCAGCCAAACGATCGGTCAATTGGGGCGATCGAGTGGCGGCGTCTGCGTAGCTCCGGAGCACAGGGAGGAACGATTCGAGTTTGCAACCTACGCGTTGGATGGTCGCGAGCTTGCCGTCCTTCATGAAACTTATTGGATTTACGGAAAATCGGCTGACATCCTAGGCCGTTTCTCTAAAAATCAAAGGAGACCGTGAAGGGAATCGCACGCCGCCGCATCAGATAGTATGTCAGGTGAGACGTGTTCGAACGTGGAGCCTGCGATCCTTTTTCTGGTGTCCACTGTGAGTAGCCGGAGGCAAGCGACAATGAACTGCATCGAAATTCAAGAACTGCTTTCGCCTTACTACGACGGTGAACTCGCGAGCGACGTACGCACTTCGGTTACTGAGCACTTACGAAACTTTACGTCTTGTGCCGATGTGCTGGCTGGGTACGGAAGAGTGAGCCAGTCATTCTCGACGGCTCGAGCGGACGCTGTTTCCGAGCATGTCTGGGTAAATATCGTCGACGAACTGAATCAGCCTGGCAAGTTGTCGGATAAGCCGGAAGTCGTGAAGGCTTCGGGTTCTAGACGATCTGAGCGGCCTTGGGTGACTTATCAGCGATTGGCCATCGCTGCGTCGATACTGATCGTTTTCGGATTGGCTACCTGGCTCCGCCATCCAGATTCAATAGCGGACATGCACCACGACCACGGAACAGAATTCGTGGCGACGATGGATCACTACGTGAACCTACTGCCGGAGCATCCGGACCAAGCAGAACAGTTTTTGCTCGAAAAGTACGACGGCAAGGTGGTGCCGCCGGAGCAGGCCATCAGCCTGGTTGGTTATCGTCCGACTGTCGCCGACGGGCTTCCGAAGGGTTATACCCTGGCTTCGACCAGCGTCTTGAAAATGCCGTGCTGCACGTGTGTGAAGGCAGTCTGCAAGCGTACCGACGGGTCAACGCTCGTTCTGTTTGAGCATGATGATGAGAAAGCCGATTGGTTCGGTGATCGCCCGACTAAGATGGCCATGTGTGGCGACAAAGAGTGCTGTCTAGTAGCTTTGGATTCGAGCATCGCCGCGTCTTGGCAAGTTGGGACGCGCAGTGTGACAGCCGTTGGGGTGAGAGATCAAATTGAGGTCGTGTCATTGGTCAATTGGTTCAAGGGGGGCTAATCGCTCCTCAATAGGATAATCGAAAATGAAAGATCTTCTGAAACGACTCGTCACTCAAGGTTGGTTTTTACAAGCGATAGCGTTTGTTGCGATTGGCTTCGTCGCGGCTTGGTGGTTACGTGGATCAAGCAGGCCTTCGGAATCTTTGCATACGACTACAACGGAGGCGTCACGCGGCGAAGCCGACGCGGTGGCGATTTGGACGTGCAGCATGCACCCGCAAATCCGCCGCGACGGCCCTGGGAAATGTCCGATCTGCGGAATGGATCTGGTCCCGGTCAAAAAATCGGCTGGAGGTATCCGCACGGTTTCAATCAGCGAGAATATTCGGAAGTTGATGCAGGTCCAAACGGTGCCCGTCGCTCGCAAGTACGTCACGGCCGAGGTGCGGATGGTCGGCAAAGTCGACTATGACGAAACAACGCTCGCCTACATTACTGCTTGGGTCTCCGGTCGATTAGATCGGCTATACGTCGACTACACAGGCGTCGAGGTCAAGAAGGGCGACCACATGGTCTACATCTACAGCGAGGAACTTTACACCGCGCAGCAGGAATTGATTGCGGCACTGGAATCCAATGCCAGCCGCCCGACTTCACGTTTTGTCGAACCCATCGACTTAGCCAAGTCCGCTCGCGAGAAATTACGATTGCTGGGGATCACTGAGGAACAGATTCAAGAAATCGAACAGCGTGGCAAGCCGAATGAGCACATCACGATTTACTCGCCGGTCGGCGGTATTGTCATTGAGAAATTGCGACAAGAAGGTGATCGTGTTCGCACGGGCGATCGCATCTACACCGTCGCGGACCTGAGCCATTTGTGGGTGCAGTTGGATGCCTATGAATCGGACCTCACCTGGTTGCGATACGGTCAGGAAGTCGAGTTCACGACGGAAGCCTATCCAGGCGAAGTTTTCAAGGGACGCGTGGCGTTCATTGACCCCGTTTTGAACAAAGACACGCGGACGGTAAAGGTACGCGTGAATGTTTCCAATGAAGACGGTCGATTGAAGCCCGAAATGTTTGTCCGTGCCGTGGTTCGATCCAAGATCGCTTCGGGTGGTCGAGTACTCGATGCGTCCTTGGCGGGAAAATGGATTGGTCCGATGCATCCCGAGATTGTCAAAGATAAGCCGGGGAACTGCGACATTTGCGGGATGCCGCTCGTTCGTGCGGAGTCGCTCGGTTACGTCACGGCGGAACCCAGCGATGTGGCGAAGCCGCTGGTGATTCCGGTGTCGGCGGCGCTACTGACGGGAACGAGAGCAATCGTCTACGTCCAGGTTCCTGATGCCGAGGAGCCCAGTTATGAGGGTCGCGAAACCGTACTCGGCCCACGTGCGGGCGATTACTATCTCGTCAAATCGGGACTTCAAGAAGGCGAGTTAGTTGTGACGAACGGCAACTTCAAACTCGATAGTGCGCTCCAGATCTCAGCCAAACCATCGATGATGACACCCGAAGGTGGTGGCAGTGCGGGAATGCACCACCACGGTGGTGACGCGATGCCCACAGGAAAGGGCGGAGAGATGACCGACCATTCGGCGATGTCGCTTCCGCCCCAAGTGAATCAGCAAATGGTGGCGGTCCTCGATTCGGTTCATGACATTGAGACGGCGATCGAAGAAGCTGAACTGAAGAGAATTCGTGAGGCCTTTGCTGCTCTCGGGAAACAGGTTGCGGCGGTGAATGGACAAGCGTTGATGGGGGACAAGGCGGCGCAATGGGGCGAATTCGCGATGTTGCTGCGTAACGACTCCGTCGAAGGAAATGATGTCGATTCGTTGCACGACGCCGACCGTGTGTACTTGGTCGCGAAAGACCATGCGAAGCGTTTGCGGACAATGTTCGGCGTATCCCTTCCTATCGACGAAGTGCCAGTCGAGACGCTCGACGTGCCAGCGGCGTTCCGCCAACAACTTGATCGACTATTGTCACCCTATCAGGCAATCAGCGAAGGACTCGCGTCGGACAATTTGGGTGCTGCAACGAAGGTTGTCAACCAATTGCAGGACGTGCTCGACTCGATTGACAGCAGCAGCATCAATGCGGGAACGGGAAAGAGGTGGCAGGCCGAGGAAAAAAGTTTATCGGCGATCGCGAGGCGACTTTCGAAGGCCAACGATTTCGATTCGATGCGTTCGGCGTTTGCGTTACTCTCTGACGAGATGCTGACAATCCAGCGGACATTCGGCTTCCAAAATGCGAATCAGTTGTTTGAACTGCATTGCCCGATGGCGTTTGATGGACGTGGAGCGACATGGATTCAGGATAGCGACACAGTCCGCAATCCCTACTACGGCGAGTCGATGCTGCAGTGTGCAGATCGAGTGGAGAGTTTAGGGTCGAGAGTTGAGAGTCAATAAGGGAACCAGTGTTTGGATTTGAAAAACTTGACGTTTGGCAGAAAGCGGTCGATTTGGCTGATGAAGTGTATCGACTTACTCGCAACTTTCCTGACTACGAGAAGTTCGGATTGGCAAGTCAGGTGTGGCGGGCGGCTGTGTCGATCTCATCCAACATTGCAGAGGGAAGTGGTCGTGAATCCAAGAAGGACTTTGCTCGCTTCCTGCAAATCGCATACGGATCGGTCATGGAGGTTGTGTCGCAACTGCCCATCGCTCAGCGTCAAGAGTTAATCTCTAAAGAGGATGCTCGAATCGTTTATCAAAATTGCGAAGAAATCGCACGCATGATTAGCGGACTCAAACGGAGCTTAAACGTCTAAACATGTCCAACTCTCAACCCTCAACTCTCGACTCTCAACCAAACGAAGCGAAGCGGAGTTTCCTTGGTAGTATTATCTGGTTCTGTATCCAGAACAAGCTCGTTGTCGCCTTGCTTGTGGTGGCGATCATTGGCTGGGGAGTGATGGTCGCGCCGTTTGACTGGAAGGTCGGCGACCTGCCACGCGATCCGGTTCCGGTAGATGCAATTCCCGACATCGGCGAGAACCAGCAGATCGTCTTTACCGAATGGACCGGACGAAGCCCGCAAGATATTGAAGATCAGATCGGGTATCCGCTGACCGTCGCACTCTTGGGGCTGCCCGAAGTGAAGACGATTCGCAGCTATTCGATATTTGGTTTTTCGACAATCTATATCATCTTCAACGAAGATGCTGAGTTCTATTGGTCGCGCTCGAGGGTCCTGGAGAAACTCAGTAGCCTACCGGCGGGTACGCTGCCCGAAGGCGTGCAACCCGCACTCGGACCCGATGCGACGGCGCTCGGCCAAATCATGTGGTACACGCTCGAAGGTCTCGATCCCGACGGCAATCCGACTGGTGGCTGGGACCTCAACGAACTTCGGACCTACCAGGATTGGTACGTCCGCTATGCGATTACCGCCGCCGAGGGTGTCAGCGAAGTCGCGTCGATCGGGGGATTCGTTCAAGAGTATCAGATCGACGTTGACCCCGATGCCATGCGAGCTACTGGGGCCAGTCTGACAGACGTCTACACAGCGGCGAGAATGTCGAACGTGGATGTGGGTGCTCGCACGATCGAGCTGAATAAAGCTGAATATATCATTCGTGGCCTTGGCTTCATTGAAGGGGTGGAGGATCTTGAGAAGGCAGTCGTCAAGGTTACCGATAACGTTCCAATCACAGTGAAGGACATCGGCAGTGTGCGTTTGGGGCCTGCGCTACGCCGCGGAGCCTTGGACAAAGCCGGAGCGGAAGCCGTCGGGGCGGTGGTCACCGTTCGTTACGGGTACAATCCGCTGCAAGCGATCAAGAACGTCAAGAAGAAGATCGCGGAGGTTTCGACTGGTCTTCCGACAAAGGTCGTCATCGACTACTCGCGAACCACTGCCGAACAGGTCGATGCCTACGCGGCGGCGAATGAACTGCCCCCTACCAACGGTATCGAACCTGTTCATGATCGTTGGGTCGCGCATCTCAAGAACATGCCTCGTGAACGGTGGCCCAACTGGATCACCACCAGCCAGATCGGCATTGTTCCGTTCTATGACCGGGCCGGGTTGATCAGCGAAACTCTCGGCACCCTGAACACGGCGCTCAGCGAAGAAATTTTGGTCACGATCATCGTGATCATCGTCATGGTGTTGCACCTGCGCAGCTCCATCTTGATCAGTGCTTTGCTGCCGATTGCCGTGTTGATGTGCTTCATTGCGATGAAGACTTTCGGTGTGGACGCCAACATCGTTGCCCTCTCCGGCATCGCAATCGCAATCGGGACAATGGTCGATATGGGGATCATCTTGTGTGAAAATATTTTAAAACACTTGGATGAAGCCGATCCCTACGAGGATCGTGCCATCGTCATCTTCCGAGCCGCGAATGAAGTCGCCAGCGCGGTGCTGACGGCGGTATCGACGACTGTGATCAGTTTCCTGCCCGTCTTCACGATGGTCGCGGCGGAGGGGAAACTGTTTAGACCGTTAGCGTTTACGAAGACCTTCGCCCTGGCAGCATCGGTGATCGTCGCATTGACGATCATTCCGACCGCCGCCCACGTGTTGATGGGCGGGCGTGTCAAATCTGGCGTCCTGCGCCGTTTCATGAACACCGCATTGATCGGCGCAGGCGTGTTGATTTCCGCTCTCGTTTCATGGTGGGCCGGTGCGATCATCGCCGCCCTTGGTTTGTATAAACTCCTGGAAGATCGCATTCCCGCGAAATTTCAATGGTTCGGGCCCACGATCGCCAATGCGTTGGCAGTCGTCGTCGTCACCTACATCTTGGCCGAGCATTGGCTGCCGCTTGGTCCTGAAAAGGGCGTGATCCGTAATCTGATATTTGTTAGCTTGCTCATTGGCGTGCTGCTGGGCTTCTTCACAGTCTTCCAACGCTACCTCTATGAACCGATCCTTCGCTGGTGTCTGGGGCACAAATTACTTTTCCTTTCCATGCCGTTAATGATCCTGTTGCTAGGTGCCTGCTCATGGTTAGGATTCGACAAGGTGTTTTCATTCATCCCCAAAACTGTTTCCATGGTGGGTGTTTCGGAATCGACGGTGCGGGAATCGAAGACGTGGGTCTCGGCCAGTTCCGCCTTTCCAGGGCTGGGCAAGGAATTCATGCCGCCTCTGGACGAAGGGTCGTTTCTGTACATGCCAACGACGATGCCGCATGCGTCGATCGGCGAAGCGATGGATGTGATGCAGTTACAGAACAAGTTCCTGATTTCGATTCCCGAAGTCGAATCGGTTGTCGGGAAAATTGGGCGTGCCGAGAGCCCACTCGACCCCGCTCCCATCTCGATGATCGAAACCTTCATCACCTACAAATCTGAATACAAGTCCGACCAGAATGGAAACCGATTGAAGTTCCGCTTTGACGAGGAAGTAGGCGACTTTGCGCGGGATGAAGATGGAAAACTCATCCCCGAGACATACGGTCGGCCGTTTCGGCAATGGCGAGAAGAGATAAAATCGCCCAATGACATTTGGGAGAAAATCACCGTGGCCGCTGACATTCCTGGAACGACATCGGCACCGAAGTTGCAACCAATCGCCGCGAGAATCGTGATGTTGCAGAGTGGCATGCGTGCGCCGATGGGAATGAAAATCAAAGGCCCCGATCTGGAAACGATTGAACGTGTTGCCCTGCAGATCGAAGGCTATCTGAAGCAGGTTCCCACGGTGGAGCCCGCCGCGGTCATCGCGGACCGAATTGTTGGGAAACCGTATTTGGAAATCGACATTGATCGCGATGCCATTATGCGATACGGCTTGCAAATCCGTGACGTTCAGGACGTGATCGAAGTGGCGATCGGCGGCAAGATGATCACGACGACTGTCGAAGGACGCGAGCGCTATCCCGTTCGCGTTCGCTACTTCCGCGAGCTGCGAGATGATTTTGAGTCACTCGGTCGGATACTGGTGCCAACACCGATGGGACCACAGATTCCCATCGAACAACTTGCGGATATCAAATACGTTCGCGGACCGCAGATGATCAAGAGTGAAGATACATTCCTGGTCGGCTATGTGCTCTTCGACATGAGACCTGGAAATGCGGAAGTCGACGTGGTCGAAGATGCCCAGGCTTTCTTGCAGGAGAAGGTTGACAGTGGTGAGCTGGTACTTCCAGCCGGTGTCAGTTACACGTTCGCAGGCAACTACGAGAACCAAATTCGCTCGCAGAAGACTCTGATCGTCGTTCTGCCGCTGGCACTCGGATTGATATTCTTAATTCTGTACATGCAATTCAAGTCGGTCATCACGACCTCGTTGGTCTTCAGTGGGATCGGAATCGCGTGGGCGGGCGGTTTCATCATGCTGTGGCTCTATGGGACCGATTGGTTTCTCGACTTCAGCTTCCTCGGCACAAACATGCGGGATTTGTTCCAGGTCCACACGATCAACTTGAGTGTGGCAGTGTGGGTGGGTTTCCTCGCATTGTTTGGAATCGCTAGCGATGATGGTGTGGTGATCGCATCGTATCTGGACGAAAGCTTCCGGAAAGACAAAATCACGAGCGCCGAACACGCACGCGAAGCGACCGTGACGGCTGGCGTGCGACGTGTTCGGCCTTGTTTGATGACCACCTCGACAACGCTCCTAGCATTGATTCCTGTTCTGACATCCACCGGTCGTGGTAGCGACATCATGGTTCCCATGGCAATCCCCAGTTTCGGCGGCATGTCAATTGAGATCATGACGATGTTAGTCGTGCCAGTGTTATACTGTGCGGCAATGGAATGGAAGCTCAAGCTATGCATTCATGACGAGAAGTTCGCTCAGAATGCTTGATTCCGTACCATTGAATCATCGTCGTGCATTTTCTGAAGAATCCCTCTGGTAGTTCTCCTCAACAGAATCTACAATCACTCACATGTTTCGATTCGTCTCTCTCTTGCTGATACCTTTCTTTGTGCTGGGGCAACCGCTGCCTCATTCGCACGCGGGGTCTCGCGTGGGTGAGCCGAACGATCATGCTGAGCGTCCGCATGTGCATCTACATTCGCATGGTCACAGTCACGACCACCACCATCAACATGCAGCGGACACTGAAGCGATTTCGACTGGCGATACTGTTTCGCTCGCAGCAGAGCATGATTCGGATGCAATCTATTTGGCATCAACGGATCAATCTTCAATCCGCCCTGCAAACTCGATTTCGATTGGTGTAATCGCGACGGACTGGGTTCCCAGTTGGATCAGTGGCGTCGTCGACTCAGGTTATGGATTACGCGGGGTAGTTCCGTTGGATCGAACGGCGACACTACCGCTCTTTCTTCTCACCGGCTCTCTTCGGCTGTAGCGGCCCCCTGCGCGCTTGCTTTCATCGCGAGCCGCTCTCTTTTTCTTAGCAAAACTTACTCAAAGTTCTGATCCGCTCGATGTTTGGCTGCAAGTCCGCGCGACTTTCGCCACCCATTTGTGTTGCCTGCTGAAAATCCGTGAAAACTAAATCCACATGAAACATCTTATATCTATATTGAAGGCTTTAATTGGGCCGGTAATCATCATTGGTGTGCTTGCGGCACTTTGGTTCTTTCGTGCGGAACTGTTTGGCGGCAATCAGGCGAGCGAAGCGCCAGCGACGGACAAATCCGCAGAGTCCGCCGAGAAGCAAACCGTCCTGGAGATCAGTGAGCAGGCTCGCAAGAACTTATCGCTGACGTCGAAAGCGGCGCGTCCGCAGACCTATTGGCGGCAAGTGGCGATTCCGGGCGAAGTCGCCGATCGTCCCGGGTTGTCGGATCGCGGTGTGACCTCGCCGGCCGTCGGCGTTGTGACTGCGATTCATGCTTTCCCAGGCGACACGATGCGCCCCGGCGAACCTTTGTTTACGCTGCGATTGTTCAGCGAATACTTGCAAGCCACACAGACGCAGTTATTCAAGGCACGACAGGAGACGGGGATCGTTCAGGCCGAGATCGATCGGCTGTCGGAGGCAGTCGGAACCGGGGCGGTTTCGCGATCGAAAATGATTGAATTGCAGAGCGAGATCAGTCGCCAGAGTACGCTGATCCAAGCTGCCCGCCAAGAACTACTCACTCGCGGGCTGACGCCCGATCAAGTCGCGCAAATTGAAGCAGGAACATTTGTGTCGACAGTTGATATCGTTGCTCCACCGGTCCGCGATCTCGCGTCTTTTTCAGATCGCTCGCCACCTCAGACGATTCAGCAGGTCAAGTTCATCAACCAAGCCGCAGGCGATGAAGGCATCGCGTATGAAGTCCAAGAACTCGCTGTCGAACTGGGCCAACAAGTCCAAGCCGGTCAGTTGCTCGCGAATCTGTCGAACCATCAGATGCTGTACGTCGTCGGCCACGCCTTTAAACGCGAAGCGACGTTTTTGGAACAAGCCGCACAGGAGAAACGCCCCATCGACGTTGAGTTCGCTGAGGATGCAAAAGGACAGTGGCCTGAACTCGATCAGACCTTCAATATTCGCCACCTGTCAAACTCGATCGACAAGAACAGCCGCACGTTTGATTTCTATATTCCGCTATCGAATCAATCACGATCCTATAACGATCAGGGACGTGTCTTTCTCGTTTGGCGTTTTCGACCTGGACAGCGCACTCGAATCCACGTTCCGGTTGAAAAGTTTGACGACGTGTTCGTGCTTCCAGCGGAGGCGGTTGTGCGTGAAGGACCGGAAGCTTACGTGTTCCGGCAAAACGGCGAGATGTTCAAGCAGATCCCTGTTCACGTTCTCCATGAAGACCGTCGCTCGGTTGTTATCGCGAACGACGGCAGCATCACGGCGGGAGCGTATATGGCACAAAACTCCGCAGCGTCCCTCAATCGCGTACTAAAGTCACAGTCGGCCAGTGGCAAAGAACCCGGTGTTCATGTCCACGCCGACGGCACTACTCATGCTGCGCATTGATTGAAAATTTTGAATTGTCGATTGTCGATTTGAAAACCGGGAGAACGAAAATGGATCAGGCAGAACTGAAGAAGCGGACGAAACAATTTGGTTTGCGTGCAATGAAGATGATTGGTGCGTTGCCGAATGACTCAGTCGGACGAGCGATCCATCATCAACGAGAAGTAGCAAAAGTGAACAGTCTGTTGGAAATTGCCAATCGGAAATCAACAATCGAAGATCGACAATGTTAGATTCAATTATCAAATTTTCGCTCCGTTACCGGATGCTTGTCGTCGTCGTTAGCCTGTTTGTGCTGATCTACGGATCGTACTCGGCGACTCAGATGTCGATCGACGTCTTTCCGGATCTCGATCGGCCGCGCGTCGTCATCATCACGGAAGCACCTGGATTGGCGACGGAAGAGGTCGAGACGTTGGTGACGCAGCCGATTGAGATTGCGCTAATGGGTGCCAACGGTGTCCAAGCGGTTCGCAGTCAATCGACCGCTGGATTGAACGTGATCTACATCGAATTCGATTGGTCAACCGAAATTCGCGCTGCCCGACAAACAGTGCAAGAGCGATTGTCGACGCTCGAAGGCATCCTGCCTGATGGGATTCGTCCTCAGATGACGCCGCCGTCTTCGATCATGGGACAAATCATCGTCGCCGGAATTTACAGGCAGAATGGACCCGATGGTGGGCGACTTGCCCAAGTTGGTAACACCGAAATGATGGCCGAAATGGTCATTGATGAAAACGGTAACTTCAAGATCACGGTTTGGATGCCCGGCAATCGGCATGATTTCTCGACATGGAAGAAGATCAAGACGCAGGACGTTGAGTGGAACGACGACCCCAATGCTGAAACATCCAAAATTGAGCCGACTTCGTTCGCCGCGCGTGTGACGAACGGCAAGAAGACCGAGGCTGGCGTCTTCGACTCACAACGGACACCGATCGGCTCCGCCTCGATCAAGATCGAAGGCAAGTCGTATGACACTCATTTCTACAGCGATGCGAAACAACAGCTCGAACTTCGCACCGTTGCCGACTGGATCATTCGACCACGATTGCTCAAGACGACCGGTGTCGCCGAAGTTTTCATGTTGGGAGGCGATCGTAAGCAGTATCAAATCCTGATCGATCCGACGGCGCTGCTCGAATACGGCGTCACGGTTCAAGACGTGGAACGGGCACTCCGCGCGAGCAACATCAATACCAGTGGCGGCTTTGCGGTAACAGGTGAAACCGAGCGACCGATTCGCGTGCTCGGTAGACTGGGGCCGGAATCGCGAGTCGTGATCGAGGATTTAAAAAAGGTTCCTGTCGGCAACCATGCCAAACGTGCGGTGCTGCTCCATCAAATCGCGCGTGTGACCGAGGGTCCGCAGTTCAAACGTGGTGATGGCAGCGTCAACGGTCGTCCTGGAATCGTATTCACGACCGTCAAGCAACCTCATGTAGATACTCGCGACCTGAGTGATGCCGTCGCGGAAGCGTTTGTCGAAGTCGAAGCGTCCTTACCAGCCGACATTGTCGTCAATTCGGAATTGTTCCGACTGCGGAACTTCATCGACCGAGGCATTTTTAATGTCGCCGAGGCTCTCGTGATCGGTGCTGTGCTGGTCATCATCGTGCTGTTTCTGTTCTTGCTGAACTTTCGCACGACGTTCATCACTCTCACCGCAATACCGCTTTCGCTCGTGCTGACGATACTCACGTTTCGCGTCATGGGGTGGCTCAGCGGCACCGAGCTTTCCATCAACGTGATGACGTTGGGCGGTATCGCCGTTGCGATGGGCGAACTCGTCGACGACGCCATCGTGGATGTCGAAAACATTTTCAGACGTCTCAAGCAAAATAATCTGCAACCAATCGGCAATCGAAAATCTTCAATCGTCATTACGTTTGAGGCCAGTAAAGAAATCCGCAGTTCGATCGTGTTCGGTACGGCGGTCGTGATTCTGTCGTTTATGCCGCTGTTCGCACTCTCAGGTGTTGAAGGCCGGTTATTCACTCCGCTGGGGATTGCCTACATTGTGTCGATCCTGTCGTCGTTCGTGGTTTCAATGACAGTGACGCCGGTGCTTTCGTATTACCTGCTACCGAACTCGCGGGCAACTCATCACGAGGGCGATGGTTTTCTATTACACGCTCTGAAGCTGGGCGTATCCCATTTAATCCGTTTGAGCATGGCGATCCCACGAACGCTGCTGATCTTGACGTGGCTTGCCGTCGCTGTCGCCGCGTGGCAGATGTCAATGTTGGGCCGAAACTTTTTGCCACCATTCGACGAAGGCAGTGTGCAAGTTAATGTCACCCTTCCGCCAGGGTCATCGCTCAACGCATCGAATCGGGTTTCTCGCGCGATTGACTCCGTGTTCCTTTCGATGCAGAAAACTGACAAAAACCCCGACGGTGAAATCCTGCACTTCGTGCGTCGAACCGGTCGAGCCGAAATGGACGAACACGCATCACCAGTCAACTTCGGGGAATACATCCTCAGCATGAATCCCGAGTCACCGACGGAACGAGACGAACTCATTGCCCAACTGCGAGAACGAATCAGCAACGAAGCTCCCGGAGTTGATATCGAAGTCGAGCAACCGCTCGCTCACTTGATTAGTCACATGATTTCGGGCGTTTACGCTCAAATTGCGATCAAAATTCACGGCGACGATTTAGACACATTGCGGCGAGTCGCGGAGCAAGTGAAGACAACCATTCAAGACGTGCCAGGAATCACGCCGCCAGTGGTTGAGCCGATTCAAGAGACGGCGGAGTTGCATATTGCGCTACGAGCGGACGACTTGGCGCTGTATGGGCTGACTCGCCAATATGTCGCCGACGTGCTGCAAACGGCATTGCAAGGCGAAGTGGTCTCACAAGTACTCGAAGGTCAACGTCGGTTCGACTTGCTCGTTCGGCTCGAAGAAGAATACCGCACCGATTATGCCAACCTCGATCGACTCCGCATCGACTTGCCTGACCGTGAGGGACAACCCGATCGCGGACAGATCGAACTTCGCGAAGTCGCCGATGTGGGCATCGGCTCTGGGCCAAACTCGATCAATCGCGAGAATGCACGTCGTCGGATTGTGATTCGCTGCAATACAGAGGGTCGGGACTTGGCCGGAGCTGTGGGCGACATCAAACAGCGCATCGGCGATCAAGTTGAAATGCCAATCGGATATTTCATTGAGTTCGGCGGACAGTTCGAGAGCCAACAGCGTGCAACTCAACTCATCATCGTGCTGGCGGGTATCTCGGTAATCGGCATGTTTGTGGTGTTGTTGGTTTTGTTCCCGTCAATCCGCATCGTGCTGCAAATTTTGAACGCGTTACCAACAGCATTCATCGGAGGTGTGTTGGCACTGGTCATCACCCAGCAAAGTCTAACCGTTGCGAGTCTGGTTGGTTTCATCTCACTCGGTGGAATCGCAGTTCGCAACGGCATTCTGCTGGTCACACACTACTTCCACCTGATGAAGGAAGAAGGCGAAGAATTCACGCAAGAAATGGTGGTTCGGGGTAGCCTCGAACGACTCGCACCGGTGTTGATGACCGCGCTGACAGCGGGTATCGGACTGATACCGCTGGTTTTAGGAGGCCAGGAACCAGGAAGAGAAATCCTCTACCCCGTCGCCACAGTCATCCTTGGAGGTCTGACTACTTCGACCTTCTGTGAATTCCTGATTCACCCAGGATTGTTCTGGCAATTCAGTGGTAAAGATGCCGCTCGACTTGCAAAACTTGAAACAGAGGAGGACGAATTTATGTGAACACACCAAGGGGCGAAGCTCCGACCATTAACTGACGTAGCAAAAGTCGCCAAGACTTTCGACACTTCGGCGTCTTGCGCATGGTTGCCGAAACTCTTGGCGAGTTTCGCTACAAAAACTCGCCGGGCCTTTGGCCCCAAGCCTTTAACCTCCCGATCTCAAGGAACCTTTCAATGAAACTCTCGATCACAACATTTTCACTCGTTTTCTGTGGACTCATCGGCTTGGCCGGTTGCAAACAGGACACCACCACGACGACGCCTGCACCCACCGCAGCCACGAGCGACGACGGCGGGCACGTCCATGCCGACGGCACCGAGCACGCTCCCCATGGCGCTCATGGCACAGGGCCACACGACGGCACTGTCGCTGACTGGGGCGGCGGAAAATACCACGTCGAGTTCACTGTCGATCATGACAAACAAGAGGGCACGGTGTACATCCTCGGCTCAGACGAAAAGTCGCCCGTTCCCATCGACGTCCAGTCAATCGACCTGAGCATTGGTGATCCCGTGATGCAAGTCACGCTGAAAGCTGCCCCTCAGGACACCGATCCAGCAGGGAAAGCGTCACGCTTCGTCGGCAACCACGAAAAGCTGGGCGTCGTTCAAGAATACGCCGGGACGATAGCGGGAGTCATCGATGGCACTCCGTATTCCGGTGATTTTGCAGAAGAAGCGCACGGACATGAATAATTATCGATCGAAGATTGTCGATCGCCAATTGACGGCGATCGTATCGACGTCATCTGTTTTTTAGATCTTCAATCGACAATCTACCATGCTAATAGTCAAAGCTCTGATCTCGGCAATCGTGATTGTTGCGGTTGCTGAGATCGCGGGACGGATGCCGCGAGTGGGTGCGTTATTGTTGACACTTCCAGTCGTCAGCATTCTCGCATTCATAATGGCGTGGAGCAAAGACCATGATATGAGCGCAATTGCCGGACTGGCCCGCGAGACATTGATTCTCGTGCCGCTCGGACTTCCGTTCTTCGTCCCATTCGCACTATCGAATCGCACTGGCTTGACGTTTTGGCCGTCGTTCCTGATCGGCGTCGTCTTAGCCTCGTTAACAATCGGAACTTGGTTCTGGGTTTCATCGCCACCGACACACCGTCGATCTTCAATTGAAAATCGACAGTAAAACCGGTGGGCGGCGATCGGTGATTTCGTCGGTCGTCGGTCCTATCTGTGAATGCCTTCTATGATAGGGCCGAAGGGGCAATCCTCCGCCCACCACTTTCTTCGAGATTGTCATACCGTGTACGCAATTGGCGATTTTGCCAATTGACAAAATCACTTACAGACCGCTGAGTGCTTGACCTCGAATACCGTCACCGTTGGTGTAGTCTGCTGGTGCATCGAGTCCACCGGTCAGCAGCAAGCCCTCGACCTTCGCACCTGCCTGAGCTAGTTGTCCTTGCACCGCGATCATTTGGATTCGAGATTCGTAATAGCTCCTCCGGACAACGAGCGTTTGTAAAAAGCTTAGCTCTCCCACGCGATAGGCTTGCTCTGAAAGTTCCAAGCTCTTTTTCGTTTGCGGAAGTATTTGCGACTGATATTTCCTCACCGAAGCCAGCGAGGCGTCGTATTCCTGAGCCGCCCGTGCGAGCCTAGCTTTAATCGCTTGCTCAATTCGCTTGACGTTCTGAACTGCCTGTGTGTAGTCCGCGAACGCAGCGGAAACGTTTCCTGAGTTCTTGTTCCAGACTGGGATAGGTGCGCTGATTTGAACGTTGAGCATTCCAGAGTTGGTCGCGTCATCATATCCCCCGCTAAGTTGGCCCGTAACATTGGGAACCATCTGAACTTGTTGCCGTTTAAGCATTGCTTGTTTTTCACAAACCAATGCTCTAGCGACCGACAATTCAGGACTTTGCGAGACGGTCTCAGTGTACGCCTCATCCCAGTTTGGTGGATCTTCCGGGGCGTTGAACTCGGCGGCTAATCGGACAGGCGTGGTAGCGGACAAGCCCGCGACCGCGGCGAGGTCTTGCCAAGCGCCACGGTAAGCGACTTCGGTGCGTTGAGCAGCGAGTGTGACTTCGCTCAGTAGTGTTTGTGACTGGAGAACGTCGATGGCCGTGCCCTCGTCGGCATCTTTTCGATCGGTCGCCACCTCCACACCTCTCTCCGCAACGCCAACAAACTCAGTAATGGCATCCAGCTGACGCTGTGCAGCCAATGCTTCAAAGAAGCGAACTCGAACATCGGTCAGAACGCGGAGCCGCTGCGTTTCGATTTCCCATTGCTGAGCGTTTGTTGTCTGCTGCAAAACTTCACGATTAAGTGCCAGCTTGTCACCCCGAATAAACTCTTGTTGCACATAAACGCCGTGCTGGTCCGTGTTTCGGTCGGCGATCTGATAGCCGAAGTAGCCGAGCGTCGGGTTTGGACGCATGCCGACCTGCTGCCGCAGTCCAGCCGCCTTGCTGGACGCCGCGCCTGCCGCAGCAATCGTGGGGTTGTTGCTTAGGGCCAGCTGCTCAATATCGAAGAGTGAGTAGCTGGCGACGTCAGCGACGTCCATCGTATCAAACTGCGATAATCTGACCGGTTCGAGAAGCATCAAATTGCTATCGGTCGTGTATTCGTCCGCGCTGTCTGCATCACTGACTCTGGATGGCGAAGCCTCGCCGTGTTCCTCGCGTTGAGTGAACGCCACTGTTTCGACTTCGTCGTCAACGAGACTACTTGGACTAGAGTTCTGAACCTGTTCCGGTGCGGCTGCCGAGGACGTGTTCTCGATCTGTGTCGATGCAGAGGGACTCGCCATCTTCGAGAGTTGCACGCACCCAAGGGGCAGCAAACAGAGACTAGCGGACAGACAATGGAAATGATTTTTCATGGCATCCATGCAACGAACGAACAACGAAATCCGCACCGACCGGGCTGGCGTCCCTGCCAACCCAATTTATCGCTACGTCTGTTGTGAATGCCTTCAATGGAGGCATCGGAAGAATGGTCGCAACTGTGTGTTGCAAAACCGATAAAATGTCAGCATCCTCGCTGAAATTGCGGCAAAATCCAAACAACCGGCAAAGTCTTGCGAGCGTAACCGTTGGCGGGCCCCGGATCCGGGGGCATGCCTATCGTAGCCGTGCCGGTGCTGTATTGTGCGGCAATGGAATGCGAATTAGAGTTGGGAATTGAGGGCAGGATGTTCACCAAGAATCGCTCGCGTAAACCGACCCCTTTCACTCATGAATCACTTTCGTTCACACGGGAACATTTAGATGTGCCGAAAATGCGGATCACAGACGCCCTCGCCAACATCCCGTGCGAAGACCTGGATGGTGGCGATCTTTATCCTTGGCGTTATCTCCATCGTCGCTGCATCGACCGCGATGTCTCCGAAGCCAGTTCAGCGTGAACACTCGACCACCGGTGCCGACGCTAGCTAATTTGAGCAGAGACTGGACTGGGTGAATTTCCGCCTGCGGTCACCATCGTGTTGTGACGGATATTCAGAAAACGTGACTGTTGGAGTTTTTGGCGACCGATTGTGGTCTGTTCCACCGCAACGTCGGCTTGGATTAACTGCTGAGCAATCGCGTGCGGATTTCGATCAGTGCCACCATGGTGCCTGAGAATGATGGTGCCACCCGACGCGATCACTCGAAGCATTTCAATGACAGCGGCGTGTCGCAAGGGTGCTCGTTCCATGATGATCGGGGATTCAAATTCCAGGCTTTTGGGTAGCGGCCTTCGCCGCCAATGTCGAGGACAGAGATGATTGGTGCGAATCCGCCGACGATGGATTCCTGATTCGTGTGTACGTCCCAAACGTTCGAGCAACGAGACTTTCATTGATGACCATCGAAAGGTACATCAATCGTGACATGGCTGCGGTGACAGTTCCCTTGCCGTACGCTTGCACCAGAAACATGGCGACACCGCCGGCCGACGGATAGTGTTCGGCCATCTCTACGTAGCTGTATGCACTGAATCCCGCCACGGCAGCTGCTGCCAGAAACGCCAATGGAAACAGTCCGCCCGCCTGCTCGGCGACTTGCCCAGTGAGGGCAAAAATCCCTGCACCGATCATCACGCCGGTTCCCATCGCAACTGACCCAGCTAGCGACAGGCTGTTTTTTTCGTAACCACCAGATGATTCCGTATCGCTCATTCTTCACCTGTTTTTTGCTTAAAAGTTTGCCGTCCTGCGATCCAATCCGTCCAACAAAGCAGGAACAGAACAGCTCCATGGGAAGTTGAAGATTTTGCACGAAAAAACCGCAGCGACATGCACCGTTTTGGTACGCGTCGATGCGGTCTAACGAAACCTGACTTGCGGAGCCTCCGAGGGGAGTGATGGAGAAATTCCACTGCGTCTCCGTGCTTTCGAGACTCTATCTTTTGCTATTACTTGTGGTCGGCGTGATCATGATCCGCGTGATCGTGACCTTTTTTCGTTCCCGCCTTCTTCAGCTCTTCAACCTTGGCGAGCGTAGCAGCAGGATTGGCCTGGGCTTTCTTAGTGCAGCCACTGCAACACAGATAGACTGGCTTGCCTTCGATCACTAGCTTGATCGGGGCGCCCATCGAGCCGAGGAAACCCTTGGTGTTGATCGCACAGAATTTCTGTGATTCAGCAGCGGCTCGTTCTGCTGGGGAAAGCTTCGCAAGTTCTGCGGAAGCGTCCGTCAGTTTGGCAGTTGTCTTGACGGTCGCCGCGCCGCCAGCTTTCGCATCGTCAATGCAACCTTTGCAACATACAAAAACCGGCTTGCCTTCGATCGTCAGCTTGATCGGAGTGCCCATTGCGCCCAGTCGGCTGTACGCCATCATCGGGCAGAATCGCTGAGCCACAGCAAGCTTCTGGTCTTCCGGTGACAAGCTCGACAAGGATTCGGATATCTTCTTCTCGGCCTTCTGCATCGCCGCGTGATCGTGACCAGCGTGATCGTGGTCAGCAGCATGTTCGTGGCCGTCGTCGGCGGATACCGACATCGTGATGAAGCCGCTTGCGAAAACGGTCAGGGCCAAGGCCATCATTGGGAATCGTGCCATCATCATCTTTTGATTGTCCTTCAATCGGGGGAAGTTTTGGGGGTGCGGCGCAATTTGCGGGGCTGATAAATTCGGCCTACCAACAAAAATCACGCACCACTGAAACGCGTTGCGCGTGTGACGTTACAAATTAGATGCTTCGGCATAACCGCTTCTTCACGCAAATTCGGAATATCTTTAGATTGTCGTGGATCGCTCCGTCGATCCATTGTCTTGGTACTGGCCAATCAGCAGATTCAACCCGAGTCTTGAATGAAAAGCGGATGAAGGAAGAGCATCTGATCAACGACTATCTGGTACATGATCTTAGTTGGCGGCCAGCAACTGGTCTATTTCGCTAAGATCACGTAAGCCGATAGCAATCTTGCGTGTCTGGTTGGCCGTCCATGCAACAGCCAACCCCTTGTCATTGCCGGTCACCAGCAGCTCATGGTTACTACGATGTACAAGCTGGACGGGCAGGTCGCCGAAGTTGACTTTCTGCCCGTTGCACTGCTCAATGACCAGGAAAGTCGAGCCGTCGGGGCGCTCGCAAACGCATGCGACGCAATTGCAATCGCCGGGGCCACATGTGCACACGCCTTCGACGCAGCTGCACTGCGGAAGTGTCAGAAGTTGCGCCGAAACCAACTTGGTGCCGTCAGGAAGCGACGACTGCGTCATCGATCGGAAGCCAATATTCTTGACCACGTCGTCGACTGAGGCCTCACGGCCTGCGTACTTGCGTGCCAAGGCTTGCATCGCCAGTCCCGTGTCCTGTTGCTGAAGAGTAACAGTGTCTTGGAAACTGATGGCTGTCGCGTTCATCGCATGACCTGAGTGATCCGTCTGATGTGAATGCCCCGAATCAGCCAAATGCGTCGACTGGTCAGACGCGCGCCAGGCCCAGGAAAGAATCAAGAACGACGCAGCCAGAGACGCGGCGATCACGAGGATATTCTTGGCCTTCGATGGTGTTGTACGCATTGAAGGCGGGTTGCTTGGCACAGTGACCAGCGCCGCGTGCTCGGATTGCAATTGTGCCGCGATTGCAGCCCATGACGGTGGCTGCGATCCATCGAGGCTACTCGCACTGATCAAGTCACGGATCAGCCCAAAACTACGCAACTCTGCGCGACACGACTCACAATGCGCAATGTGTAACTCAATATCTCCGGACAGAGCCTGAGAGAGTTCGCCGTCAAAGTGGGCCGAAAGTTGTTCAATAACGGTTTCGCAACGCATGGTAGTCATCTAACTCTGAGTTAACGCCGACGTCCAGGACAGACTGCATTCTTGATCGGGGTAAGAATCATTGAGGGCTGAGAAAACGACCAAAAATGCGTCCGACCCGATTGCGGTGGCACTAAGCGACATTTTGCCCTCACACGCTTCATTGGATGCTTGTCCGTCGTCGTCCTCTTCACGAAAAGCCTACACTTTCTACAAAAAACGAACAATTCAGGCTGTTTGTGACATGAGGATGATAGGTCTGCAGCTTCGGAAGGCGTTTTTAACTCACGTCTGCCGATGCCTTGACGACGCTAAGTCATTGGCGGCAAAAAACTATTGCCCCAAGGCTCTTTGTCGTGTAAGCTGAAAATGCCTCGGTCCAATTCTCCTATCCAGAAGCAACCAACTCACTCGTGTTTCGCCTGTTTTTCTTGTCGTTGATCGCACTTCGTGTGATTGCGTGTCCGGTATGTTGTGCTGGCGGAGGCGATGATGCGCATGGCGTGGTTTCCGAAATTGGGCCATTGCAATCGGATTGCTGTTGCAGGCACGATGGCGAGCCGTGTGGTGAGGGTGACGTGCCACCAGCGGACTCCCCTTGTCCTTGCGAAGGTGGCTGTGAATGCCAGCTCGCCCCTGAAACTCAACATCGGGTGATCGTGAATGCTCAGTGGATGTTGGGGTTTGTACCACTCAGCTTGGACACGCTTGACCTCGCCGAAACTTTCGTCGTCAGGTTCGAGGAACAACCTCGCCGACTCGATCTGCCTACGGGGCGATCGGTGCGTATTGCGCACGCTTCTTATTTGCTCTAGGCCGCTGCTGGCCATCGCTCGCTAACCAGCGAACTGCGTTGCCGTTACCAATCTTGGTTCGTCGCTGCGCGTATTGATTTGTCGTGTCTGGTTAGCCTGCATCCACCCATGGGTCGTGGCTGGGATCGCAACTGTTGCATTCCCGGTTCGTCCAGTCTTTTGCCAGCAGGAGTTTTTCCATGAGTCATTCCATTGTTGATGCGCCGAAGCAGAGTCCAATGCGTCATCCATCCCCGCCGTCCGTCAACGGCCATCGTGTTGAGACAACCGAGACTCTACCAGGTGCAAAAACAGAACATCGCGGACCGCTGCGGCGCGGGCTATCGCTTGTGCTGGGCAGCATCGGGCCGACGCTGGTCCTGATTGGTTTCGCAGCCGTTTTCTACTACGGACACCAAAACGATTGGCGGATTCCGAAATTCGCCGCTTTGACAGGTACTGCCGAACCGGTCGTCAGCGACTGGTGCGAGGAACACGGGGTGCCCGAGTCCATTTGCGTTCAGTGCGATCCGACCTTGATGCCGAAAGGTCCTGACTATGGTTGGTGCGAGGTTCACGGCGTGCATAACTGCACTCTGGAACATCCCGACATCGCGCAGTTGAAAGAGGTTCCATCAGTTTTGCCAGATGACCTGGAACGAGCATCCCGCGCCTTATCGATCGCACCGCGGAAAGAGAACAACAGCGCTTGCCAGGTTTATCGAACGCGGATTCAGTTCGCTTCGGTTGAATCGGTACGGCAGGCTGGCGTTGACGTCGAGCTGGTGGAACGTGCTCCGGTTATCGAATCGATCACCGGCAGTGGTGAAATCGTTTATGACCCAACCCGTCAAGCCAGTCTGGCTTCGCGACTACCTGGAACGGTTTGGTTGGTAAGCAAGAACGTTGGCGACCCTGTTGCCAAAGGCGAGGTGCTGGCCGTGATCGATGCGGCAGCAGTTAGCGAGCTGAAAACGACATTATTACGAGCACTGGCCGAACGGAAGCTACAGCAGCAGAACGTCGCGCGACTGCGCGAGGCCCGTAACGCCGTCGCTGGATCGCGTATTTTAGATGCCGAGGCGGCACTCGCCAAAGCCCAAGCTGATGTGCTGGCCGCTGACCAGTCGCTACGGAACCTGGGACTGCCCGCCGATGTCAACTCGCTGCAAGGGCTTTCTGAGCAGCAGGTGCTCGATGAACTGCGGTTGCTTGGTATCCCCAATTCGATTCGCGATCAAGTCGATTCGGAAACGGTCACATCCAACCTACTGCCGGTCCGCTCGCCGATCGATGGCGTCGTTATCGAGAGAAGCGTGGCCCGTGGTGAAGTTGTTGATCCAGCACGGATTCTATTTCAAGTGGCGGACGTTCGCCAAATGTGGCTGACATTGAACGTGCCACTCGAAAATATGAACCAACTCGCGATTGGTCAGCCAGTTTATTTTCACGCCGATGGAAGCCGCGAAACGGTGGTGGGAAAACTGGATTGGATCAGCACGTCGGCGGATCGGATGACGCGGATGGTTCAGGTCCGGGCCGTGTTGGATAACCCTGGCGGGCGCCTCCGAAACGAAACCTTCGGTACAGGCGAGATCATTTTGCGAAGCGAATCCGACGCGATCGTAATTCCGACTGGTGCATCGCACTGGGAAGGGTGCTGCCAAGTCGTCTTCGTTCGCGACAAGGATTATTTCGATAGCCCGGAAAGCTACAAGGTTTTTCATGTGCGCAGCGTCCGACTGGGAGCCGTCAACGGGAGTCGAACCGAGGTGCTTTCTGGCGTGTTACCGGGGGAAGTCATCACAACGGCGGGTAGCGACGTGCTGCGTGCCCAGTTACTAAAAAACAACTTAGGTGCAGGCTGTGACTGCGTCGCCGAATAGGGAGAGCACGGATGCTTAATTGGCTCATTGATTTTTCACTCAGGCATCGCGCTCTGGTGATCCTGGCCGCGCTACTGTTCGCGGTCGTCGGTGGTTTCTCGCTAAGGCAACTTGACATTGATGCGTTTCCGGACACCACGCCGGTGATGATTCAAATTAATACCGTCGCGCCATCGCTGGCGTCCGAAGAGATCGAACGACAGATCACGTTTCCGGTCGAGCAAGCGATCAGCGGATTGCGGGGATTGAATACTCTCCGTTCAACTTCCAAATTCGGATTGTCGCAGGTCGTCGTGATCTTTGATGACGACGTTGATATTTACTTTGCCCGACAACTGATCAACGAACGGTTGACGACCGTCGAATTACCCGACGGGATTCAGCGACCTCAGATGGGTCCAGTCTCGACGGGCTTGGGAGAGGTGTTTCACTATGTATTGGTCTACGACGGTGCTGATTTCTCGGATACTACGCAGGAAGAACGCGTCAAGCGGATGAGCGAGTTGCGAACGATCCATGACTGGGTAGTCAAGCCGCAGTTGCGATCGGTTCGTGGTGTTGCTGAGGTCAACAGTTGGGGGGGCTACGAAAAGCAATACCAAGTGCGACTCGATCCCGAGCGGCTATTCAAATACGGGCTGACGTTCGAGGAAGTCTCTGACGCAATTAAGACTAACAACGAAAATGTTGGCGGTGGGACGGTCACCGATGGCAGTGAGATGTTGCTGGTCCACGGCGTGGGGCGAACCGTCAATCTTCAGGAGATCGGCGATATCGTCATCACTGCGGTCAAAGGCGTTCCGGTGCGAGTGAGCGACGTGGCCGACGTTCAACTCGGACACGAGATTCGGCGGGGTGCGGTCACAGCGAACGGACGCGGTGAAGCCGTGCTGGGCCTGGGCTTCATGCTGATGGGCGAAAACAGCAACGAAGTCACTTGGTCCATCAAGGAAAAGATTGCCAGTATCCAAGCTACGTTGCCACCAGGCGTCAAGATTCAAACCGTCTACGACCGCACGGAATTGATCGACCACGTCATCCACACCGTCCAAAAGAATCTCTTTGAAGGAGGGCTGCTGGTTGTCGCGGTGCTTTTCATTTTCCTTGGCAATTTGCGAGCAGGCTTGATCGTTGCTACGGCGATTCCGCTTTCAATGCTGTTTGCATTTTCGGGCATGTTGAAATTCGGCATTGCGGCGAGTCTTTTGAGCCTTGGGGCGATCGACTTTGGTTTGGTTGTCGATAGTTCGGTCGTGATGATCGAGAACTGCGTGCGGCATTTGGCTCATGACAAACACGGAAAAAGCCGGCTCGAAATCATTCGAGATGCGGCGATTGAAGTTCGCAAACCGACGATGTTCGGCGAACTGATTATCATGATCGTGTACCTGCCGATTCTTACGCTCGAAGGCGTGGAGGGAAAACTCTTTCGTCCCATGGCGATGACGGTGATCATGGCTCTGGCCGGTTCGATGGTTCTTTCGCTCACCTTGATGCCGGTATTGGCCAGCCTGTTTCTGCCAAAGAACATTCAAGAGAAAGAGCCGCTGCTGATTCGAGTTCTCAAACGACTCTACGCGCCGGTGCTGCGATTCACGATGCACCACAAGACGTTTGTAATCGGCTCAGCGCTGTTGCTGCTGGTCAGTGTCTTTGGACTGGTGGCGCCCAACCTTGGCAGCGAGTTCGTACCGCGTTTATCCGAAGGGGCGATCACGATCAATGTGGTCAGGCTGGCGGGAACGACGCTGGAAGAATCCATTCGATACAACACGAAAATGGAGCAGGTGCTGCTTGAAAAGTTTCCCGATGAGATCGCACAGGTGTGGAGTCGTATGGGCACGGCGGAGGTTGCGACTGACCCGATGGGAACCGAACTGACGGACCTCTTTGTCACGCTTCATCCGCGTGAGCAATGGATACGTGCCGAGACACAGGAAGAGTTGACCGTCGCGATTCAGGAAGAATTGCGAGACTTACCTGGGCCACGGCTTGCGATGTCGCAGCCGATCGAGATGCGAATGAATGAAATGATCTCAGGCGTTCGTTCGGACGTTGCCGCGATTCTCTACGGCGACGATTTGGATTTGATGGTGGAAAAGGCCAGCGAGATTGAGAAGGCACTCAATTCCGTCCCCGGTTCCGAAGACGTCAAGGTCGAGCAAATCTCGGGACAACCGCTGTTGCAGATTCGCATCAAGCAAGATGAAATCGCGAGGTATGGAATCCCTGCCAGCACTGTGATGAATCTGGTTCGTTCCCTCGGCACCCATAACGTGGGCGAAGTCTACGAGGGTCAATTGCGTTTCCCGTTGATCATTCGTTTGCCAGAAAAAGCGAGAGCGAATCCGGAAGCCATCAAACAAATTCTGGTCGCAACGCCATCGGGGCAACGCATTCCGCTCTCGCGATTGGCGACCATCGAAAAAGTCGATGGCCCCAATACGATTAAGCGGGACTGGTATCAGCGCCGGATCACAATCGAGTCGAACGTGCGCGGACGTGACCTGGGCAGCTTCGTTGCCGAAGCGAGGCGAGTCGTTGCCGAGAAGGTTCCATTGCCACCGGGCCGCTACCGGGTCGAGTGGGGCGGGCAGTTTGAAAACTTGCAACGTGCCCAATTGCGTTTGATGATCGTCGTGCCGATTGCCTTACTGATGATTCTGGCATTGCTATACATGACCTATCGCAACTGGATTGACTCGATACGTGTCTTCACCGGTGTACCATTCGCATGGATCGGAGGAATCCTGGCTCTGTGGATTCGCGACATGCCATTTTCGATTTCAGCGGCGGTCGGATTCATTGCCTTGTCCGGTGTCGCTGTCCTCGACGACATGCTGCTCGTGTCGACGATTCGGCAACTGCGCAGGCTTGGTCGTTCGCTTGACGAAGCCGTGGAAGAAGCCGCGATGACACGACTGCGTCCGATTTTAATGACAACGCTGGTGGCCAGTCTTGGCTTCGTCCCGATGGCATTCAGCACCGGCATGGGCGCGGAAGTCCAACGGCCTCTTGCAACGGTCGTGATTGGTGGCGTTTGCAGCGCGATGGTGATGAGCTTGCTCGTGCTTCGGGTGCTCTACGTTGTCTTCAATATGCCAGTAGAGAAGTTTGATGGAGATGGAGGCGATGATGATGGTCATCATCGTCAACCGAATGAACCGACCGATCCCGAGGTCGAGCAGGAATTTGAGCCAGGGCATTCGCCCGAGCGCAAGCAACCGCCCGAACCCGTGACGGTTTAGTTTTCCCCCTTGATTCGGCAATGCCGAAGGAGACTTGATATGAAGATGAGTTGGATTTTAGCAATGCGTGCTTCTACGTTGATCGTATTGGTCGGCACGCTAGCCTTGGCTGGATGCAGTAAGAGCGAGACAGCATCGGACGGGACTGCCGAATCGGTCGCGGCAACGAATGTCGATCTCAGTCACGGTGGCTGGTGGTGTGTCGAGCACGGCGTGCCTGAGGAAGAATGCGCGCGGTGTGACAAGTCATTGGTGTCGACGTTCAAAGAGGCTGGCGACTGGTGCGATGAGCACGACCGCCCCGAATCACAGTGCTTCATTTGCAGTCCCAAACGATTCGATAAGTTTGCGGCGACCTACGAAGCCAAGACAGGGCAAAAACCCCCACAGCCCGAATAGGCGTGTCGCCCATTTGATCGTCGTGGCTGGGGGCATGAAGAGCGCGCTTTGCCAGCCAGCGAGAACGCTCGCCCCCAGCCACATTTTTCAGCTTTTCCGCTTTTCCCTCGTCTCCGCAAGTCTTCCGCATTTGGAGCCACGGCGTTCCGAGTGGGTTGCCTCAACCGAGCAACACGAAACCATTCCACTCCAAACCAACTTCGGAATCTCGAGCCCATCTTTATTCATCGCGGTTGCCACGCTTGTGTTGATTCAGGTCGGCTGTGGACGTCGCAACATTGAAATCAATCCGAGACCGCATCGGAATGAACACAACATCCAAAGCCCGAGCAGGTAAGATTCATCTTGCGGTAGTCTGCCTCCATTAGTATCGTTGCTAGTATGAGAAGTCATCTCTTTGCCCTGCTGCTGATCGTCAATCTGTTGGCGTGTCCGTTGCGTTGCCTTTCGTGTGAAGCGAACGTGGCGACGGCTGAGAATGGTGCGCCCGCAGCCTGTTCGTGCTGCTCGCGGGGAGATGACGCTCCGACACCGGAGTCACCTGAACCATGCAGAGATGACTGCAATTGTCAGAACTGCATTTGTAAAGGTGCGGTCGTCGAGGCGGATGTGGAGTTGCTTGACTCGGCGAGTCACTCCGGGCAATGGGTTTCCCCGCATCTGACTGCGAACCTGACTGCTGCTCTCTTAATTAAAATTTCTCTACGTCGATCGCGTGCTCCAGTTGGGCAATTCCTCTGCGGTCGAGAGTTGCGCGCCGCGCATCAGTCTTGGTTGATCTGAACCGCTTGACGGCCTGTTGATTTAGTAACCCGATGCGTTAGCGAGGGATTCGATGTGATCCCTCGCTGACCCGTCGAGTTATGATTTGCACACTACTTTTGCAAAAACGACTAAATCAACAAGCCGTTGAGTGATTGGTCGCAATCGCTCGCAGCTTGTGTTGCTGATACGCGAGTGATCGTTCTGGCCCCAGTTCTCTAGGTCCTGTCTTTTTTGTTGCCGTGGCTTTTGTACTGCGCGCGGTGGTCGTTCGTAGGTGAGTGACGGTGTTTCGTGATGCCTATCTAAAATGGAGTTTTGGCATGTTTAGATTGTTTCGTAGCACTGGTCTTGTGACCGGTCTAATGTTGCTGGCGGTTTCCGTCGCAAGTTCCCCTGCCCAGGCGGCAGATGTCCCGAAGTCGAGCATCGTGGTGACGGTGGGCGAGATGTGTGGCGGTTGTGTGAAAAAGATCACCAAGCGTTTTGATGGCGTCGAAGGCATCGCTAAGGTGCAATGCAGTATCGAAAAGCAGTCCGTCACCTTGGTTCCCACGAAAGACGTTCGGCTGAGTCCGAAGGGCGTTTGGGAGATCATGGAAAGCATCGGCAAAACGCCGAAGAAGATGGTCACGCCAAGAGGTACGTTCACTTCCAAGCCAAAGGCTTAGAAGAAAGTTGGGAGAATGGGAGTCGGGAGAATGGGAGGTCACTTTCAATCTCCCACTCTCTGCTCCTGTTCCCAAGTCAGCAATTAACGATCTGAAATATTCAATCAAATGCTGTCACTTGGGGAATACGGTGAGGGAGCGTGCAGGATCGTTTCAACGAGTACGCTGTACTACTAACGATCGGTGTTCGCTCGCTGCGAGCGATGCGTTTGTTCCTATCTGAAATTGCTAAGCTGTGCCTCGCTAGCGGCGTCTCCGGAACGGTGTTTGCACTCCCGCTCTGGGACTACGCGAGTGGTGCCGGAGGTGCCGCGATCACATTTCGGCGCTCTAGGGTTAACGATAACCATGATCTTCAATTCACGATTCGTTGCCCTGGCCGCTGGCTTCGCTCCCGGCCTGCAAACGGCGGCCATATCGATCGTCAATCCGCTGCGTCATGTATAGGTTGAGAGATTCCATCATGGATCAATTTGAACTGCGCATTCACGGCATGGATTGTGTCGAAGAAGTCTCGCTGTTGAAACGTGAACTCGTTCCGCTATTGGGCAACGACGAGCGACTGGGTTTTGACCTCCTCAACAGTAAACTTTCCGTCGATTTGTCGCAGACGACTGTGACCTCTGATGAAATTCTAGCAGCGATCCAACGAACGGGCTTGAGGGCGGAAGCTTGGAAGGATGGCGCAAGCGAGTCCCGTGATGGACCTTCTACGGAGCAGCAGCGGAGAGTCATCTTCACCGCCGCGAGCGGTGTGATGGGACTGACGGGGCTGATTATCGAATCCCTCTGGCAGCCATCCGTTGACACGGTGTCGCCCGTCGCGATTGTTTGCTACCTGCTCGGCATTTTTGCTGGTTTGTATTTGGTATTGCCGAAAGCATGGCGATCGATTGTTGCGCTACGGCCGGACATGAACTTGTTGATGTCCGTGGCGGTGCTGGGGGCGATTGGGATTGGCGAATGGTTCGAGGGTGCGACGGTTGCGTTTCTCTTTTCGCTCTCGTTGCTGCTGGAATCGTGGAGCATTGGACGGGCGCGACGTGCGATTGCCTCTCTCATGGACTTATCGCCTCCGCTTGCTCACTTGCGTGACGAGTCCGGTGAGATCCAGAATGTTTCGCCAGACGATGTGACGGTCGGTTCCGTTCTCATCATCCGCCCCGGCGAGAAAATTCCCTTGGACGGGAGAGTGATCAAAGGGGCCAGCGGCGTCGATCAAGCTCCGATCACCGGTGAGAGCATCCCAGTTGAAAAGGAAACTGGAGACGAAGTCTTTGCCGGCACGATTAACGGTGACGGACTGCTGGAAATGGAAAGCACCAAGGCGGCGGAGGACACTACGCTTGCTCGCATCATCAAGTTGGTCGGTGATGCCAATTCAAAACGTGCGCCATCCGAAAAATGGGTCGAGAAGTTTGCTGCCGTCTATACGCCTGTCGTGCTGGTTCTGGCGCTGCTCACGTTCCTCGTTCCGCCACTATTGTCCGCAGGCGAATGGTCGGTTTGGTTGTACCGGTCCTTGGTACTGTTGGTGATCGCTTGCCCTTGCGCGTTAGTCATTTCCACTCCAGTCAGTGTCGTCGCTGCCCTCGCCACAGCCGCTCGCAACGGGGTGCTGATCAAAGGCGGCGTGTTCATTGAATTGCCAGCCCGATTGAAAGCCATTGCAATGGACAAGACCGGCACGCTGACCCAGGGAACACCAACCGTCGTGGACGTCGTACCCATGAACGGTCATGACGAGGCCGAGTTGTTGTCACGGGCGGCAGCTTTGGATTCCCACAGCAATCATCCGCTCGCCCGAGCCATTGTTGCAGAAGCAAATCGCCGCAGTATTACCATTCCTCGCGTCGAGCATTTTGAAACAATCCCAGGGAAAGGAGCGTCCGGTAGCATTGACGGGAAAGCCTATTGGCTCGGCTCGCATCGTTATTTAGAACAGCGCAGACAGGAAACGCCTCAAATCCACGAGCAGCTCAAGGCAGTGCAAACGGCAGGTCGTACCGTGGTTGTCATTGGAAATGATGCGCATGTTTGTGGATTCATCACCTTGGCGGACGCGATCCGGGAAGAATCTCGTGCGGCGATCGAGCAGCTTCACGCCGCCGGTATCGAACACGTTGTCATGCTGACGGGCGACAACGAGGGCACGGCACAGGCGATCGCCAAAGAAGCTGGCATCGACGAGGTCCATGCTGAGCTTCTACCCGCAGACAAAGTAGCGGTGGTAGAAACATTGGTAAAGAAACATGAAAACGTCGCGATGATCGGCGATGGTGTCAACGACGCGCCTGCTCTCGCCCGCGCCTCGCTCGGTATTGCCATGGGTGCCGCCGGAAGCGACGCTGCAATTGAGACCGCCGATATCGCGTTGATGTCCGACGACCTGTCGAAACTACCGTGGTTGATCCATCACTCGCGACGCACGCTCGCCATCATTCGCCAAAACATTCTCTTTGCCATTGGAATCAAGGTCGTGTTTGTCGTCCTGACGTTTGCCGGTCATGTATCACTGTGGGCAGCCATTGCCGCCGACATGGGAGCCTCGCTTCTAGTAATCGCCAACGGGTTGCGATTGCTTCGTACCAGATAAACATCCGTCTGCATCATCACGGATTGCATGTCAACGCAATACAATTCTCGATTAACACGGCTGATTGCGGCTCATTCGCCCTAAGCGTACACGAGACGGACTGCTGCATGTTGCCAATCGAGTTGACCCTTGCCGAAGGCGGCCGCGCCGACATTCGTCGACGCGTTCTGGCATCTAGCGGGCAACGGCAGCTTCTCACTATTGCCTAGGGATCGTATTGCCGACAAGGCTGGGCGGTGGGCCGTCCATTGTGACCGGGGCACTTGGAAGTTCCTCTTCGATTTTGGCGAGATCCCAACCCGACTGAGGGTTGACCGTGAACTTGTATTGACCGTCTTCTAAGCGATAGACAACCTCACGACTCAGTCCGTTGTCGAACTTGATGGTCCATTCTTTGGTCAGTTTTATCGTCTGCGATTCACCTGGCTTGATGGTATAGGGATATTGGTTCAAGGAATAGCTGATTGATCCGCCCGAGTTCAGTGGATTTGACAGCTTCACAGTACCACCACTCGTACTTCTGCCCGGAATGGAATTGCTCGGCGATGCGATCGGGACTTTATTGGAAACCACTCTGGCAGGTGGAGGCGAGGACACGACGACGGTCGGATTCGAACTACTGACGCTGGGGTAGTACGTCGGCGTAGCGACAGAGGGTGTCACGTAGGTCGGATACGAAGATTGATACGGATAGTGATACGTCCGAGGAACGCTATAGCTCCCGTCCTCGTAGACACCAGTCGAGCCCGTATGTTGCCCATGCCCATTGATGTGATGACCCCAACTGTCCGTTAGGTGCCCAGCGGCATCGTGGCCGTGCGGAACGTTCTGATGAACATCATAGTGTCCACCATGTTGATGCAGGTGCTGCGCGAAGGCGGGCAAAGCCGACAGCACCATCAGGGATGAAAACGCCATTCCACTTAAAGAAAACATGAACCGATTCATAGCACGAGTCCTGCCTTAGATTGTGACGAAGGGAACGTGGCAGCATGGTACCACTATCTCCTCAGCAGACACCATCGCACCACCCCCGTCAAGGGGGGTTCTCTACTTCTTGCGAGGAGGCGGAGAGGGGCCTGAAGTGGCCGTCAAGGCCAAGTCAGAGATAGGTCATGCACCATGCACCCCGGCGGACGGATTGGGATTGACCCCATTCGGGACAACCAGCATAATTCTGCCAGTCGAGAGTTCTAGCCTCAATCACTCACGCCATTGGTTTTCGCGTTTGTTTTCGACCGTCATCCATCTGCTAACATTAATTGCATTCAATGTACATGCGTTGTTTGGATGTTGCGGGCATCACAGGCACGAGCACAGCACGTGCGTTCACGCGGACGTCTGCGATGCTTCGAGTACTCATGACGATTCCCACACTCACGATGGTGTCGACGAGCACACTGAAAGTCTGATCAACGGTTTCGTAGCCGTTTGGGTCGGTTGCGATAATCCAACACAGTCACCGAGCGATCATACGCATTCCTGTGATGAGGGGTCATGCACATTCGTGATGGCCCGCCCCGTCCAGCAGCTTGACTTCGCTGCCGAGATGTCACTTGTGGCGATCGACCAACTGCGTCTCATATCGAACGTGGACGCATCCCATTTCAATCGAGCCGCGTTTGAACCCCGAAATGCTTTCACGCTCGTGGGGCATCGCTGCGCGCTGCAGCAATCCTGGCAGATTTGAGCTGCCACTCCTCGACGTAGCGATCGCTGCAACCGTGTTGTAGCGAAATCACGCTGACGTATTATCGCCCACTCTTCGGCGACAGAATGTCCCCCATCACAAACGCTTATGCGTTCTATGCTGCGCACTGCACCTATGTTTGCATCGCGTTCGGACATGCGTTTACTAACACGATATCCCCTTCTTCAAACCTCTGGAAACTAAAATGAAAACGACTCTAACTCTCGCACAATCTCTTCTCGCTCTTGCCGCAGTCGGGACTTTGTCACTCGGAGCTGCCAACCTGCCGGCCCAAGAGCTTGGTCACGAAGATCATGACCATGTGGGCCAAGATCACGACCACGGCGATCACTCGCACGGCGAAACACTCGCGTTCTACTTGCCGGATTGGAAGTCGCAGCATGTGAATGACGCCAACCAAGCCACTCAGTTGGCCGCGACGCTGAAAAAGCTCGGTTGCGAAGTCAAGCAGGACAGTCACTCGGGTCACAGCGACGTGTCCTACCGCCAACCGCAGTGGAAAGAGATGCAGGTAAAGGACCATCAGATGGCTGAGCAATGGGCTAGCTGGCTTTCAAAATCAGGCTTCGACGTCTCTCATAGCCATGCCGATCCCTCCTACGCTAAGGGGCCGGAAGTAGTCGAATTCCGCATTGTGAAATGGAAGGAGATGCACGGTAACGGTTCGGCTGAAGAAACACAGATGATTAATACGCTCAAAAAGCTGGGCGTGGAGGTTCGCGTTGACCAGCATGGCGGGCATTCTGACATTGCCTTCCGCGCACCAACCTGGCGCGACGTTCACGTTGCCGATCATAAGATCGCTGAACAACTGGTGGGATGGCTGAAGCAAAACGGCTTTGAAACCCATCACGACGATGGCGATCACGATCACTAAAAGTTGGAAAGTGCCAAATGAGTGACCAAATTGCAAACTCGCTGCTGTTTTCGCTGTTGCCCATGCTTGCTGCGCTCATTGGTGCCGTCATTGCAGCATTTCGACCGCCCCAAGCAATGGCCCGCAGCTACATTCAGCACTTGGCTGCAGGAGTTGTCGTTTCCGTTGTCGCGGTTGAGCTGCTGCCGCAGATCGTTGCGAAGCATGAGCCATACGAAGTTGCCCTCGGATTCTCGCTTGGCGTCGCAGTGATGCTTGGAATTCGTTGGCTGACGAAGAGATTCAGTGGCAACGATGAGGCTGACAATCGAGACACAACGGGTCTGCTGGTGGCCGTCGGTATCGACATCGCGTTGGATGGACTACTGATTGGAATTACATTTGCCGCTGGAGCGACTGCGGGTCGATTGTTGACCTTTGCGCTGTCAGTCGAGTTACTTTCGCTGGGATTGGCCGTCGCGTCGTCCATGGCGAAAGCTGCATCAGGTCGTGGTCGGATTATTCTGACGACGTCGTTGCTTTTTTCGTTAGTAGTGGTTGGCGCCGTCGTCGGTTCGGTAGCATTGCAAGGTGCGTCGCCAGAAGTCATCGAAATCGTTCTCTCGTTCGGATTGGCAGCACTGCTCTATTTAGTGACAGAAGAACTACTTGTCGAAGCTCACGAGGAACCAGAAACGCCACTTGCGACGGCCACCTTCTTTATCGGCTTCCTGTTGTTTCTGATTTTGGGGATGATGGAATAGATAGTGCTGCAATGTACCTTGGCTTGCTTAGGATCGCTATTCCAAGCAAGCAGGCTAGCCGTAGGACGGGACAACGGTCTCATCCTACGACTCTTACACGTATCTGCTGCGGACGGTCGCCCGCTAGACGATTACTGTTGACTAAGTGCTTGGCCACGTAGACTCGCACTACCACTGCCGTCGAACACGGGGTTCAGGGCACCGGTGAGTACATATCCGTCGACTTGGGCGCGAGCCTGGCCCAGCAACGCTTGTGAAGAGACGTACCTTAAGTTCGTATCAAAGTAGGTCCGCCGCGCCACCAGGACTTGGACAAAGCTCGTTTCGCCCGCCTTGTATGCGACCTCAGCCAATTTAAGCGACTCAGCCGCATTTGGGAGAATCAGCCGGGCATAGCGGTCCACCGCGACACGAGACGATCCATAATCTCGCGAAACCACCGCTAAACGTGCTTTGATCGAGTTTTGTACTCGCTCCACCTCGCGGCAAGCTCGGATGTACTCCGCCATCGCCGCCGACACGTTTCCTTGGTTCCTGTTGAATACCGGGATCGGTACGCCGACGACGAGATTGATGAGTCCCGTCCCGGTAGCTTGATCCGACCCAGCACCGAGGTTCACGTTCAGGTTAGGGATCTTTTGAATTTCCTGACGACTGATGTTGGCTCTCGCCTGGGACACCCGTGCCCGGGCGGCTTCGTACTCAGGACTCGATACGACCATCATCGACGCGACCTCCTGCCAGTCCAAGTCGGCAGCCTCGGTGGGCAAATCACCCAACAGTGGGACCGGTTGCATTTCTGGACTACCTGCGAGGGCCGCCAGTTCACGCCAAGCTGCCTGGTACTGGACTTCAGCCTGTTGCAGCAACAGGTCGATCTCATTCTTTTGAACCTCCGCTTGCACGACGTCAAGTTGAGATCCCTCCTGGCCTTGCTTACGCAGCTCCGCGAGTTCCAGTCCCTTGTCAGCGACGGATTGGAAATCACCGATGAGGCTCAGTCGCCGTTGGGCGGCGAGGGCAGTATAAAAGGTAATCCGAATGTCCGTCGCCACGCGGTATTTCTGAGCCTCCAACTGCAATAGCTGTGCACGCAGGGCTTCGTTGAGCACGTTGCGGTTGAGCTGCAGCTTATCTGCGGTGATGATTGTCTGAGAGATAAACACCGTATGCTGATCGGTCTTCACATCGGCAAGCTGGTTGCCGTTGTATCCGATCGTGGGGTTCGCTCGCAGACCAACTTGTGTTTTAAATCCGGCAGCTTTTTGCGTCGTCGCGACCAACTCTGCGATTGTTGGGTTGTTTGACAGCGCGATCGACTCGATCGCTTCGAGCGTGATGCCAGAGAGTTGCTCCGGGGGAGCGTTAAAATTGTCGACTACTGGCGTTGCCAGATTGACTTCGCCCTGGATCGGATCCAGCGCCATCGGGTCCCCAAGCTGCATCGACGTGTCGTCAGCGACCATGCCGACAGCATCAGCGGTCAGATCATCCAGCGGGACGTCAACGACATCGTCCGTGTAGCCAACCGGTTGGACGGGTGGGGTCGGGACGGGGCTTTCCTCACCATCTGAGCTTAACTCCGTGTCCGCAGCGGCGGCATGGATGCTGTCGTTGTATGGCACCGGGTCGGTGTTTACGCCTGGTTGCCGCATTGTCTGGCACCCGGTCGTGAAACTGAGAGTTGTCGTAAGCCCCAAGGACGCGAGCAGCAGCGAACGCTTGGTCCGCCGGGTTAAAAAGCCGGTCTTCGAGAACGTGGTCATCGGATTCACCTCCATGTGATTGACATCGACCAGCCTACGTGTCCCATCGACGCAGCACGGATCGGATATCAAGTGAAATCGCTGCAATCCGATATTTCCAACCCACACCGAAGTCCGGTCGTGACGGTTATTTGGACGATGGCACCATCAAGCGACCAGCCGTCGGACAATCGCATTACCCAACCGCGAACCAGAGGAAACGGAATTGGCGGAACATGCTCCTCCTCATCGCAAGTGTCAGCCTTGAAGTGGTCCTTTCCCAAGGACGCCGCATGCTCTAGGTCAGCTCGCTCCAGCTTCGATGCATTTTCGTGGCGATTGTCGCTCAGCTCTCCAAGCTGCAAGCATTCGGACGGCGCGAGATTCGCTAACAGCTCGGAGAGCTGGGCGACATTGTGGCAAAGCCGCTTGAAGATGTTGCACGAACGGTCAATGGCATGCACGTGGAATAATGGTACGTTGTTTTCGATACGTTGAAGTGTGCCTCAAAGCACCTTGCAATCAACTACCGACACTTGAAGACGAGAGATGCCAGCAAAATCGTGTCACGCGCTGCCGTTGTACTTGCTGTTCTTCGTTTCCGGTGCGACCACACTGGTTTATGAAATCTCGTGGACACGTCAAACCGGATTGCTGTTCGGGCACACCGTTCTGGCGGGCAGCGTCGTGCTGGCGAGCTTGTTCATGGGGCTAGCGATCGGATATTACTTTGGCGGCAGGCTTTCCATTTCGGGGAATTCTTTGCGATGGTTTGGAATTTGCGAGATTGCCGCAGCCGCCTGGGCTATGTGCGTTCCGACCCTCCTGAGCATGTTACAGTCGCAGGCGATCGTCGTATGGATGTCGAGCGAAAGCATGCCTTGGCAGTTTGCTAGTCGAGCAAGTGTCGGCGTGTTGCTGTTGCTCCCCGCCACCGTGGCACTCGGTGCAACCCTGCCGCTCATGTCGCAGACGCTAGCCCGCGTATCGGAACAGCCGACTCGTAGTGCTGCGATCGGCTATTCGATCAACACGGCTGGCGCGATGGCCGGTACGTTGGTCTGCACCTATTTTTTATTGGTCCAAGTAGGAGTGTCGCGAAGCAGCTATGTTGCGGCGGCGGTCGGCGTGATCGCGGGAGCAATTGCGATTGTGTTGTCGCAAAAGCAGGCAGCGCAAGTCATCACGACTCGGGGACATGGAGGCCCAGTCGAAGCTCCTCGTGAGCGCGTCGAGGATGATAAACAGTCATACGGGAGGCAAACGAGCGTGGCACTTGCAATTGCTGCCTTGAGCGGCTTTGCCACGTTGGCACTTGAAATTCTTTACACACGGTTGTTCTCGTTGGTGTTTCACAATAGCACCTACACGTTTGGCAACGTGGTCGCTGTGTTCCTGTTGGCATTGGCCGTAGGTGCTGGCTTGGTTGCCCTGCTGATGCGTCGCGTCGAGCCTAGCAAGCTGCTGTTTTGGTGTGGGATCGCGGCTACTGTTAGTTGCTGCATGTGCTTAGCCTTATTTGTAAATGTCACGCGATTGCAGTACTTCGTTTCGGGCGAGACGTTCGTCGGACATTTGCTGCGTGGTTTTGCATTGGTGTTTGTTTATGTAATGTTGCCGGTAACGATTTGCGGGATGATCTTTCCGGCCACGTGGCAGGTGCTGGCGAAAGGATTTTCAACTGGGCAAGTCGTGGGAAAGCTCGCGATGGTCAATGCCATTGGAGCCGCCATGGGTTCGCTCGCAGCCAGTTTCGTCATATTGTCGACGATCGGTTTGTGGGCAGGCTTTCTCTTCGTCGCAGTGATATTGTTGCTGATCGCGCTACTTTCGGTGCAACTCTCTCCAGCGCGCATCGACACACTGAAATGGCGATCGGCCTCTGTCGTTCTCGCGGCACTATCCATCTTGGGGACTTGGTTTGCTTCATTTTCGTGGTCTGAGTTGGGACGCGACCCTGACGAAGTGTTTCTGACGAGGCGAGAGTCTGCCTATGGATGGATTGACGTGACGCGCAGCGAAGACAGCGAGGCGTGGTACATTCGCCAGAACCTTCACTACCGACTCGGCGGCACCGGCACAGCGGCGATGCGTGAACGAAGGCAAGCGAGACTGCCGATGTTGCTTCACCCCGATCCGGAGAAGGTCTTATTTCTAGGGATGGGCACTGGCGTGACTGCGGCCGGGGCGATCCAGCATTCCGAGACCGAAACGATCGAGATCGTTGAACTGATTGCCGATGTGACCGCGGCTGCCAAGGAACTCGGCCATCGAAATGATCATGTATTGGACGACAGTCGCGTGCATGTAACGACGGACGACGCCAGGCATTATCTATTGGGCAGGCAAAAATCTTTTGATGTGATCGTGTCGGATTTGTTTGTACCTTGGGAAAGCGAGACGGGATACCTATACACTCGCGAGCACTACGTGACATCCGCCAATTGCCTACAACCCGGCGGTCTGTTCTGTCAATGGTTGCCGGTCTATCAGATGGGCCAGCGGGAGTTCACGATGATCGCGGACACGTTCGCCAGTGTTTTTCCCGAGACGACGTTGTGGTGGGGGAAAATGGATCCTGGTAAACCAATCATCGGGTTAGTCGGTTCGATGCAGCCAATGGAGCTGGATCAACGGATGCTGGCATCACGTCTGGCGATACTCAATCGACTGCCTGGGGGTAACGACTGGCAATTGAAGACGGTCAATGACTTTCGGCTGGACTCAATTGGCGTTTGGCGTGTCATGCAACCATCAATTCTGAATACGGACGAACATCCACGAGTGGAATTTTGGACCCCGCAATCGTTGATGTCGGGCGATCTGCTGCGTGGCGCGTGGTTTGCGAAATTCTATGATGAAGTGCTAGCAAAGCTACCGCCAGCGAGTCTCGATAGTGCGTCTACTTCGTTCTTCGGTAGTGAGGCAGAGATCGAAGGAGGCCGTCAAACCCAGCGATTTCTGCTGTTTGGGCAGTAGCCAGTACTGGACAGTTGATTTCAACGTTTTTGCAACACGCTCGCAAAAATCACAACCCGAAGCGTAAGCGACGGAGGCTGTCGCCAGTCGGTGTGCGCTGTTTTTGGATAGCAGTACATGACGGAATTGTCATTTTGTTGTCATGGTACGGTCGATGAGCGGCTTCTACACTGATTCGAAAAAATGAAACTGTTGATTGTCGAAGACGAGCCCAAGACGGCGGCTTACCTGCAAAAAGGCCTTTCGGAAAACGGATTTGTCGTGGATGTCGCCAATTCTGGAGTCGATGGCTTGGATCAAGCGTGGACGGGTCAGTACGACGCTATCGTTTTGGACGTCATGTTGCCGGGCCAGGATGGTTGGCAAGTCTTGTCGCGACTGCGTGGCGACGGTCGACAGACGCCGATCTTGATGTTGACGGCTTGTGACGATGTTCCGTCGAGAGTTCGCGGATTGGAACTCGGGGCCGACGACTATTTGGTCAAACCGTTCGCGTTCTCGGAATTGCTGGCTCGCATCCGAACTTTGCTGCGTCGCGGTCCGCTTCGGCAGACCGAACGAGTCACCATTGCCGACCTGACGTTGGACCTGGTCCGCCATCGCGCGAACAGGGGAGCCGTGCGGTTGAACCTGACGCCAAAGGAGTTTTCATTGTTGTCGCTGCTGACGCGACGGCAAGGCGAGGTTCTCTCACGGACCATGATCGCCGAGCAAGTTTGGGATATGAACTTCGACAGCGAAACGAACGTGGTCGATGTTCACGTTCGTCGTCTGCGTTCCAAAGTAGATGATCCGTTCGATGTCAAATTGATTCATACCGTTCGTGGTGTCGGCTATGTCTTGGAAGAACGGGAGGACTCCGGCGATGCCTGAGCTACATCATCGGCGTTTCCTCTCATCATTGGCGATACGACTAACACTTTGGTACGCGGCGTCAACGTGCCTGATCGTCGCCACCGCCACCGGTTTGATGTATTGGACGTTGATCGCTCATTTGGATGAGCAGGACGATCAATTCCTGATCGACGAAGTGCATATTCTGCGTGACCTGTTGAGTGAAAACGGCGAGCAGAACGATGCGATTCGGCAAGAGATTGAATTCGAAGCCGCGGCGCGGCGATACGCTCGCGTCTACGTCCGCTTGCTGGCCACCGATGGGACTACGCTGATCGAAACGCCAGGCATGCCACAGCGTTTACCGGCCAATGCGTTTCCGATTCGCGAAATCGGCGAAGTAGAATCCGTGGGCGTCAATCGTATTTCCACCGACGGAAGTCCGTATCGATTGATGACCGCCACGTATTCAACGAAAGACTCCGGGGAGGGCCAAATCATCCAAATTGCCTTGGATCGCGTGCAACAGACTCAGTTGATCCGAGCGTACCGCAGCACCCTACTGGCCGTGCTGGTGTTCGTCGTCTTGGTCAGCGTTGTGATGGCGTACTGGATCGCTCATCGCGGCATCCGTCCAATTGACGAGGTCACGCAATCGGCAAGGCGAATTCGTTCCACCACGCTGCACGAACGCATCGAAGCGGGCGTCTTTCCGTCGGAATTGCTAAGATTGGTCGAGACGTTCAATGAGATGCTTGACCGATTACAGGAATCGTTCGACCGATTGTCACAGTTCTCCGCCGACATCGCGCATGAGCTGCGAACGCCCGTCAACAATCTGCGCGGCGAAGTGGAGGTGGTGCTCAGCCGTCCTCGTAGCGATCGAGAGTATCGTGAGACACTCGCATCGGGACTGGAAGAAGCGACCCGATTGTCCGCCATCATCGACAACCTGCTGTTGCTGGCAAGGTCCGAATCACCCCAAGCCGACGTCGACCGCGACTGGTTTTCTCTGAGCATTGAGCTTGAGCGACTACGAGAGTTTTATGATGCGGTGATGTCGGAATCGGGAATCGATTTTGTTGTTGACTCCAAAGAGCCGCTGCGTTTTCACGGCAACCGTTCTTTGCTGCAACGAGCACTCGGTAACCTGATCGACAATGCCATCCGACACACATCCGACGGTGGGACCATCGCAGTGGCGGCTTTTCGCGAGTCCAACGAATTGAGAATGGAAGTTGCTGACAACGGGTGCGGGATCGCGGGCGAACATCTGCCGCAGTTGTTCGATCGGTTCTATCGGGTCCAGCGGGACCGTTCGAGACGTTCGGGTGGATCTGGGCTGGGGATGGCGATCGTCCGCAGCATCGTGCGTTTGCATGGCGGCGAGATAACGGTGCACAGCCAATTGGGCAGCGGTACGAGGATTGTCATGCGATTCCCCGTTGAATCTTGTCGCGTGGACGTCGAGTCATGAAATGGATGCAACGCTGGAGGAACGCTGTAAATAAATTGAAGCGAGAAGTACATGCCTTGTACCTTGCTTGCAAAGATCAGCGAACGCCATGGTACGCGAAGGCAATTGCGGCGGCCGTCGCTGCGTATGCACTGAGTCCGATTGATTTGATCCCCGATCCCATTCCGGTGCTCGGGTTGCTCGACGACTTGCTGCTATTGCCAATCGGCATTTGGCTGGCAGTCCGTTTGATTCCGCCGAACGTGATGGTGGATTGTCGCCGCAGGGCCGAACAGGCTGACGAGAAACCGACGAGCCGCTGGATGGCCGTTATCATTGTCTCGATTTGGCTGCTGATGTTAGCTGCTGCTTTCTGGTACCTCACACTGCATGTCCAGACGTGAACACTCGGTCGCTTAAAACAAAAGAGATCTACAGGTTTCGCTACGTCTTCAGATCGTTACTGTCTGTAATCGTATGCACCGAGCCGTCCATCAACACGCAGGTCACTAACCCTTGATGATAGCTGCGTGACCGAATCACCCCAAAATCAAGAACGCCAATCCGACAACGACCAGAGTTACATCGACGAGTCGCCGAAACAGCTCTTCGGAAACGTGATCAACTAGTCGTTTACCTAGATACGAACCCAACACCAGCAAAGGGCCGAGAAGCAGACCAATTTTCACTGCCTGCGTCGAAAGTGCGGAACCGGCGCCGTAGGCAACCAGTTTGGTGGCGTGCATGAGCACGGCCGCGAGTGCTTCCGTTCCGATAAAAGCTCCCTTGACTAAACCAAACGCCAGAAAAAATGGTGCGACAATCGGGCCAGCCGTTCCTACGAGTGCAGATAGAAAGCTGGTCAATCCACCGACGGGGGCAAACCACGGCAGCCTCATCGGCGGTAGCTCTCGCCGAATGAGGTGACGTCCGGCGACGAGAGCCAATAGCAAGAATCCTAGCAGCCGAGTCAGCAACGGAAGGGGGGCCGAAGCGAACAACCATCCGCCAAGCATTGCCATCGGCACCGCACCAAGGAGAAACCATCCGACAACTGGATAGTGAATGTCGCTTCGGTTGAACCAAACTCGACTTCCGTTGCCGATCAATTGGGCCACTGTCAGAATTGGAACCGCGTCTCGAACGCCAAATATGAGCACCAGCACCAGCACCGGCAGCAATATCGCAGCACCCCCGAACCCCGTCACGGCGGACAGCATCGACGCAGCAAGCGTGCAAATAATCAGCAGCAACCCAAAAATGATTTCGTTCATACCTGTAGTAGTGCGATTTCTGTCTTTGAGTTACCCGTTGTTGCGTTACTTCGTGATCGGAAACTTTACGATGCCAATACGCTAGCCGATGGCAAAACCGGCTGCGATTACGGACGTTTTGAGATTTGTTCCAGCAGCATCAACTGCTTTGCACTCAGTTGATTGGCGACCTTCACTACGCGTCCGGCGATTTGTCTCTCCATCACGTCGATGCTCGCGTCGTCCAACTCAGCCAGCTTTTCGCCGAACTCACGGTAAGCATTCTCTAAATCGTCGATGGCTGATTTAAGTTGGGGCGACTTCGCAACATCGATACCCAATTCCTGCTGAACCTGAGGTTCGGAGAGTCGCAGGAACATCGCACTGCGGTTCAGTTCCCCTAGCTCGTCAACCATCCCTTCGACATGTTGCGAAACGTCTTGCAATGCTGAGACGGCAGCGGCATTTTCGGTTTGTCGCAGCATGAAACCCCGATAGAACGCCAATGATGTTTCCAAGAACTCGCGTCTCAACGAGAGAAGTTCCGGATGCCCGGCGAGCTGGGATTCGCTCAGTCGACTGAAGGTATCAACGGCTCGTCTGGCATCGGCAAAGTTTTCGTCGGCGACCTGCCGTTGATGCCGCTCGTTTGCGAGTGCGATCTTGGTTCGCGAATGCTCGCGGACAACGTAGACGGTGGTCGCCGTTAAAAAGATTGATCCTATCAATAACACCGTGAAAGCCACCTGAACGATGCGGCGATGACGCCGACGCCACTTGGCAAAACGCTGCGGCAGCGTGGGCGGCTCCGCCAAGATGGGAATGTCATCAAGCCAACGTTGTAAATCGTCCGCCATTTCCTGCGCCGTCGCATAGCGTTCAGTCGCCGATTTCGCGATCGCTTTGCGAATGATCGTATCCAAATCGGTTGGCAACGACGGCATCATCTGCTTGGGAGGCACTGGCTCATGCTCGACGACGTTCCTCAATAACTCATGGTAGCCCAAGCCATCAATCGCAGGTGTCAGCGTCAGCAATTCGTAGAGTGTCACGCCGAGTGAATAGATGTCCGTTCGATGATCCAGCACAGCGTGATCGCCCGCAGCTTGCTCGGGACTCATGTACCGCAGTGTTCCAGGAGCATGTCCGCTGCCTGTGAGTTGCGAATCCGCTTGCTGGATTTGTGCAACACCGAAATCGGTAACCCAGATTCGGTCGTGCTCGTCGAACATCAGATTGGCAGGCTTAATGTCTCGGTGAACGACACCGTACACGTGGGCATGTTCGATGGCAGTCGCCGATTGAATGACCAACCGAACGACTCGGCGAAAATAGTCAGTGCGCACCGTTGAATTAGCGAGAACCGTGGGATCGTCCCGCATCGTCTCAATCAACCACTCCAATGTGTTACCGGTCACCAGTTGCATCGCGAAGTAGTACACACCGGCATCACTACCGACCGCATAGACAGGAACAATGTTTGGATGATCGAGTTGGGCGACCGCCATCGCTTCGTTGCGAAAACGTTGGACTCGAACGGGGTCCAAAGCGCCGGCTTTCGACAACACCTTCAGAGCAACGAGACGTCCAAGAGACGATTGCATCGCTTCAAAGACAACACCCATGCCACCACGCCCCAGTTCGCGAACGATTTGGAAGTCCCCAAGCTCTCTGGGTGGCTGCTCAGCCGCGTTCGAAACGTCGGTTTTTTCATCGCTGTGATCCGTGGGCGATGCAAGATCCAACTCAATCGTTTCGTCAATTTTCATAGTTTAAGAACTCCAACCGGATCGTGAACTTTTTGTCTTCGTAAGCTGCATCAATCGTGCCACCGAGGGATTCGGTAAGGCGTTTGCATAGCGGTAATCCAAGACCGCTGTGTTTGCCCGTTGCTGTTCTCGAGCCGTCGGCACGCCAAAACCGCTCAAAGACTTTTTCAATCTCCGATGCTGGGAAATTTTCTGTCGGATTACTGATGCCGACGAAGAGTCTCTCAGGATTGGACTTCGATTGAGCAACGATGCTGATCGCTGATCCAGAGTCGGCGTAGGCAACAGCGTTATCGATCAAGTTACGAATCAACATGCTGATCGCCTGGGCGGGGCCATTGATCACCGTGCCATCGGGGATGTCCCATAACACCGTCAGTCCTCGTTGTGTCAATATACCGTCGAGCGTCGCGATGTTTTCGATTACCACTTCACGGAGATCGATCGGTGTTGCGGCACTCTTTCGTTGCTGGGAATGCGTGGTCGCCAGCAGCGTTTCAACAATGGTTGCGGTTTGCTGAGTGATTGCCAAGCACTGACGCATCGTTTGTTCGTGATCGCTCACTGACCGTGGTTTCAAGAGTGCGACATCGAGTTTGGCTCGTAACCCGGCAAGCGGCGTTCGCAATTCGTGGGCGACATCGGCAGAAAAAGCGCGTTCGCGATCGAGTGTCGATTGCAATCGTGTCAACAGTTGATTGATCGTTTGTACAAGCGGACGTAATTCACTGGGTTGCCGCTCAGTTTCGTCGATACGATCAGTGAGTGATTCCGAGCTGATTGAAGCGATTTGAGTCGCGGCCTCGCCGAGGGGGCGGAGTCCAAGGTTGACGGCAAGCCATGTCGTTGCCAGGGTCGTCAGTACGCCAACGAATCCAACTGCAGTGAGTAACGCCCGCAATCGACCGATGGTGGTCTCGATCGCGGTGGTTGGTCTTGCAATCGCCATCGTTACTTGAGCCGATGGCAACTCGCTTTGCGCACTGTCCTGGATGTTTTCAAATTCAACACGTGGCTCGAATGTCAAGAATGCGGCTCGACCAGGCGTCGTATTGGCAAGCAGAACATCGACGAAGCCGTGCCGTTTTGCCAAGGGGATCTCAAACGCCGAAGCTTGGCGAGGAAAATGAGAAATGACTTGATCATCTTTCCAAACCGAAAGCACTTCATGGTCGACATCGTATGGCGTCTGCACGTCGCCGTCTTCTTGCCATTCGAAAACGAGTCCATCCTGGTCTTGCTCCACCAGTTGACTGAGCGATTGCAAGCGGCCCTGCAATCCGCTGTCGAATTCAGACCAAAGCGATGCCTCGATCAACCAACAAACGGCAATACCGCTGATGGCAAAGAGGACCAGCACGCCTATGCCAACCAATGCGATCAAACGACTATGTAAGGACGGGATCATGAATCACTGGCCTCGATGAGATAGCCTTGTCCACGACGCGTGACGATCAACGATGGGTTGTCGGCAACATCCAGTTTCTTCCGCAAGTAGCCGATGTAGACATCGACGACGTTACTGGTGGAATCGTTTTCCATGTCGTACAGGCTCTTCCATATCTCCGTTCGCGTGACCAACTTGCCTCGCCGACGGGCCAGGAGTTCCAATAAATTGTACTCGCGAGCGGTCAGCTCAATTTGCTCACCGTTGCGATGAACCAAGTGGGCAGCGGTGTCGATGCTCAGATCGCGAATTTGGATGACGGGCACACCGTCACCGAAACTGCGTCGCACCAACGCGCGAACGCGAGCAATGAGTTCAGCAATGGCGAACGGTTTGACCAGATAGTCGTCGGCACCACAATTGAGTCCACGAATCCGTTGGTCCACTTCGTCGAGTGCCGTCAGCAACAGCACTGGCGTGTGCTGTTGCTTGCACCGCATCGACTCCAGAATTTCCAAACCACTGGTGTGTGGCAACATGATGTCCAAAACGATGACATCATGTTCGCCTGACTTTGCCAACCACATCCCATTGCGCCCATCCTCTGCCGAGTCGACCGCGAAGCCGTCCTCTGTTAGCGCCTGGACGACCGCACTGCGAACTGGCTCGTAGTCTTCAATTACCAAGACACGCATTGAAATTCTGGGAGTTGGGAGACAGGGAGACAAGGAAGTACGATGACGAAGACTAACTGTCTCCTTGCCTCCCCTTTTCCTCAATCATTCAGTCTTCTTCTTCGTTATTGTCTTCGTCTTCATCACCCTCTTCGTCGTCCCCGTGAACTTCGTGTTCTTCGTCATCGTCGTCGGCTTCCAGATCCACGACACGTCCGTTGGGATCGACCAGCAATTCCACTTCCTTTCCGTCTACCATTGCTTCGATCTCGTAAAGTACCACCATTTTCTTTTCAAATCCTGGCTTGGCACCCTTGGGCATGTGTTTCATCGCAGCGGCCCGTACTGCTTTGGGAACGTCTTTGCCAGAGACGGCCATTTCGGTTTCCAGAACGTCGCCAGCTTCGTTTACATTGACTTCATGCTTGACGTCGCCGACTTTCCAACTGATCTCGTAGACGGTGAAGCCCTCCTCGATCTCTTTCGCGACTTCTTCGATTTTAGCCGTACCAGCCTCCTTCTTGATCGTCTTCTGAACGGCCTTGGGAGCGTCAGCTAGCATTATTTTGGTGTCGCCAGATTCCCCTTTCTCATCTTCAACAGGTTTCATGGCCCAGGCGGTCGATAGTCCGATCAAGCCGACAGACAGTGCGAGTGCAAAACGTTTCATGTTTCAATCCTTCGTTCGAGTCATCAAGGTTTGTCCCAAGCTCGCAAGTGAGCTCGGCGAACGTTTTGGATTGTAGAGGCCCAACATAAGAACAAGATGAGAAGAGCGAAAAGTCTGAAAAAAATTGGGACGTGCTGACTGATGATCGCCGGAATCTTGGGATAGATTATTTTCAGGCGACATAAATCACTTCGAGACTGGCTTGTCTTCGAGCACTCGGACCGGGCATCCGTCAGGTAGGCCGTAGCCGCCGGAAGTCGCGACCACATCGCCCTCGGAGAGGCCTTTGGTGACTTGGAATAATTCGCTGGTTTCCGCCCCCAGCTCCACCTTCGTTTCTTGTGTCTTGCCATCGCGAACCAGGGTCACCACCGAGGTGCCGGAATGGTCACCGATGGCGGATACGGGTACGGCGAGTGCATCGGGAATCTCGGGTAGCGAAACTTTCGCGTCACAGGCCAATCCAGGCCGCAGTGAGCCGTCCGGGTTCTCAATCAGGGCAAACATGATGACGTTGCCGGTTAGAGGATCCGCTTGAGCACTGATCCGTGAGATCTTTCCATGAAAAGTGCGGTCGGGAATCGATGTCAATTCGATGTCAACCGGGGTGCCAATGGTGACCTTGCCAAAGTCACGACTGGGGATTCTCAGTTGGACAAAAATATTTGATAGATCCATCACCGTCGCCAAGGGAAGGGCCTGGGCAAAATACTGCCCCTGATGAGCCGACATGAGCGTCACGACACCGTCAATGGGACTGTTGATCGTACACCACTGTAGCGTCAGTTTGGCATGTTCCTCATCGGCTTGGGCGGCTTCGAGAAACGCCTGGGCTTCCTCAACCAATTCCGTAGGCGTTCCCTCTTCAATGAGCTGGAGGTGCGCATCGGCTGATGCGAGCGCCGCATCCGCTGACTCCAGGGCTTTGATTTTCGATTCATACTGGACCGGTGAAATCTCACCGCGTACTCGTAAGTCTTCCAATGCCTTCAATTCGGATCTCAATCCGTTGGCCGTCGCTTTGGCTTTATCGCGGTCTTGCCGAGCGACTTCCAGTTCTTGCGGCAGGTAGCCGCGTTTGAGACGCTTCAACGCCGCTTCCTTTTCCGCCACGACGGCACTGGTGCGCTGAATGTTGTTCTTGGCAGTACGTTCATCCAGATGCACGAGTGGCTGCCCAGTTTTAATAATTTGACCGTCGTGGGCATTGAGTTCGGTGACCCAACCACCGAGTTGTGCCGAGACCATAGCGGTTTTTTCCGGGATCGCCATGATCGTACCCACCAAATCCAGGGTGGGACGCATCGTGACTCGCCGAACAGTCGCGACTTGTACAGGAACGGGCTCGGGTTGAGTGGGATCGGCGGCGGCCTCGGCACCCACGGGTTCGTCACCCGCCTTCACAAAATTCGATTTAATCATCAATGCGGCACCGATGGCGACGGCCAGCACGGCAACGATTAGAATAGATTTTAGTAGTGAGTTCAGTTTCATAAGATTGGCTCTGCTCCGGCTGAAACGGAATCCGACTGGGTATCGGATTGATCGAGACGGAAGATTTGGACAAGCATGTAGTAAAACACGGGAGTCGCCACTAACGACAGCAGCAGCGACATACATAGGGAACCGATGACCGCAATGGCCATCGGACGGAGCATGTCAGCTCCGGCACCGATCCCATACGCCAGCGGTAACAGCCCGAGAAAAGTGGTCAGCGACGTCATCAAGACGGGGCGAAGCCGTCGTCGCCCCGACTGCACCATCGCCTCTTTGAGTGGTAGGCCCTGCGCACGCAAATGTTCGACATAGTCAAACATCAAGATGCCGTTCTTGTGAACAATCCCCATCGCGATGATCGCTCCCAAGATCGACACAATGTTCAGTGTCGTGCCGGTCACCCATAGCCCGCCCACCACACCAACGAGCGCGAGCAAGGCACCCATCCAAATTGCCAATGGCGCGAGAAACGTTCGAAATTCCAGAATCAGGACAACGTACACTAGCACCAAGGCTGCGATCAGCACGAAACTAAGGTTTCGAAAGGATTCTTGCTGCTGCTGGAACAACCCGCCAAATTCGATCGTCATTTCGGGCGGGATCGTGACGTTGTTGGCCAGCTCATCCTTGATCGTCGCGATGCCGTGTCCCAAATCGATGCCTTCGAATCGGGCCGAGACCGCCACCAATTGCCGCAAGTCTTCTCGGTGCATTTCGAGCAAACCCGGTTCGTGTTCGATTTGGGCTACGTCACGGACCGTCAATTTCGCGCCGGTGGCGGTGTGAATCGGCAGCGTGCTCAGGGAACGCTCGCGTTGGTGGGATTCGGGTGCCGACATCACGCGGACGTTATAGGTACGATCGCCTTGCAATACGTAAGATGAGATCGTCCCCAGGAGGGTGCTCTGAATTTCGCTGCCCAGCATTTGGGGAGTCATTCCGATACGCGCGGCAACGGCCAGGTCGGTCTTCAGTCGCATCGAGGGACCGGCGACGACGAGACCGTCCTCGACATCGACGACACCGGGAATCTGTTCGATTGTTTGGGCAATCTCCTCGGCCTTCTCCTTCAACAGTTTCGTATCAGTCGAAAAGATCTTGATTTCGACCGGTTTGGGAGACCACGTCAAGTCGCCAATCAAGTCACCCAGCACGCCAGGAAATTCGAAGCTCAATGCCGGTTCGGCCTCATTGCACTTCGCCCGCACCTCCTCAATCACCTCCTCGGTGCTGCGGTCACGTTGACGATTGAGTTTGACCAAAAAGTCACCCGTGTTGGGTTCCGCAATCGCGAGCGCCAAACGAGCCCCGGTTCGACGTGAAAAACCTTCCACCTCGGGGGTATCGTTGAGAATCTCCTCGATGTGTTGCAGCATCCGGTCGGTCTCTGAAAGACTTGTGCCGGGACGCGAGTAATAGTCGATGATAAACGCGCCCTCGTCCTGGGCGGGCAGGAAATCGGAATCCAATTGGCTGTACATCCAAAAGCCTCCCACGGCCACCAACGCCATTCCGATCGTCGCGACTACCGGCACGCGAAGCAACGCATTCATCACGGCAGCATATAGGTCAATCAATCGTCGCAAGATCGGACCACCCTGTTCCAACTCATGCTGGCCTTGTTCCTGTCCTTTTCGCCTGCGAATCAACAACCCCGCGGTGACGGGAGTCCACGTCACCGCCAGGGCCAATGAGATCAGCAAGGCGACAACCATCGTCACCGCGAGAGCACGAAAAAATACGCCCGCGACGCCATCGAGAAACGCCAGTGGAATGAACACCACCACTGGTGTCATCGTGCTGCCCACCAACGCCGGTCCGACCTCGCGCATGGCCAGTGCGACAGCCTCGGTCGACGGATAGCCGGCCAACACTTTGGCATAAATCGATTCCACCACCACAATCGCGTCGTCAATCACGATGCCGATCACGGCGGCAATACCACCAAGCGTCATGAGGTTGAAACTCATGCCCAGCAGACGGAGTCCAATCAGTGTCAGAATCACAGTTACGGGAATCACCATCGCCGCTACGATGGTCGACGCCAGGCTCCGCAGAAATAGGTAAAGTATGATCACCGAGAGGATGAGTCCGAGGATGATGGCCTCCCATACACTGCCTACGCCCTCGCGGACGAACTGCGACTGATCATAGAAAAATCCGAGTTGCATGTCCGGTGGCAACTCTTTCTTAAGTCGTAGCAAGGCTTCGTCGAGATCGTCGGCTATTTGAACCGTATTGCAATTCGGCTGACCGTAAATATTCAGTAATACGGCATCTTTACCGTTCGCAGAGATGCGGTTGAATTGCGGTGCCGCCCCCCGCTGCACCGTCGCGACATCACGAATGCGGATCGGTGCCTGATTGACCCACGCGATCACGACATCTTCAATTTCTTTGGGATCGTGCAAACGATTATCAACCACCGATAAGTAGAGTTGATAGTTCTCCTCGTGCATCCCCGCCGAAGTGAATTGGTTTGTTCCTGCGAGCGCCGTACTGACTTGGCCCAATGTCAGATTATTGGCATCCAATTTGGAGGGATCCACGATGACATGGAATTCTGGAACGCGGCCACCGACCAAATTGATGCGCGCGACACCAGGGATCCGCAGGAAGCGAGGATAGATGTCATATCGAGCCGTCTCCCAAATATCGGTCTTGGGACGTGTTTGGCTCGTCAAGCTGATACCGAGAATCGGAAACGCGGAGAACGTCATGCGATGCACCTGGATCGCCGCTGCGGGTGGCAGCGTATTGCGGATCTGAGCGAGTCGACCGAGCACATACTGCTCCGCCTCGCTCATGTCGGTCTTCCAATCGAAGAACACGTTAACAGCGGCTGATCCACGTCCGGTTGTCGAACGAATGTTGGTGGTGCCAGGAATGTTCTTCATGGCCTCTTCGACGGGTCGCGTGACCGTTGCCATCATCTCGTCGCCGGGAATCACACCATTGTCGATTAAGATCACGACACGGGGGAAGTTGGTCTCCGGAAAGACCGATGACGGCATCGTGAATCCGGCGTAAACCCCAGCGAAACACAAAGCAATCACGATAAACAAAATCGCCTTGCTGTATCGCAGCACTAGCCCCGGTTTACTATAATTGGCGGAAATCTCGGACGGTTCGATCATAGTCTTTCAGTGCGGTCTTGATGTGCGAGCATGGTGCCCGCGTGGTACGGCGAAATCGCGAGCGATTTCGCCCATGTTTCTAAAATCTGGAGTCCTTCAAGGTAACAATTCGGTCGACAGGTAACGCGGTCGACTGAACGACCGTCGCCGCCGATAACGCGAGCTCATTAAGCGAGTCCAGATAGATCCTACGCTCCTGAAGCAACGAATTCTGAGTGGCATAAACCATTAGAATGTCTGCTTGACCAGCTTCGAACTGGCTCTTGATGTCTTTGAGATCCTGCGGCATCGCCTCATCGAACGGTGACAAATCGACTTGCGTGTCCTCCGCCAATAGCCGTGCCCGCTCATAGCGATTAATCGCAGTTTCGGCTTCTCGCGACGCACGCGTTTTAAGTTGCGTGTAAACCCGATTCTGCTGCTGCCATTCGACATTGCGTTGGCGAGTCAAGGGCCGGCCGTTGTTCCAAACGAATAAGTCCCGTTGAATCCGAGCGCCGACGTCATAGGATCCATTCGCATTCTTATCTAAAATCGGACCTATCTGAACGTCGGGTGTTTGCGCGGCCTTGGCCAAGCGTGCATTGGCGCAGGCGACGCTCACGCCTGCCAACGCGGCCAGAACATCGGGACGCCCTTCGGCCAATTCTTCAGCCATCAGCCGCATTGCCAATTCGTTTGAATACCCCGACTGCGCTCTGCTACTGGAAAACTCGCTAGCGGGATTCCAGGAGAATGCGGGCAGACGATCCGTTAGGGCCAACGGCTCGGATGGAGACAGATTCAATTGTCGCCGGAGTGCCAACAATGCCGTTTGGAAATTTGTACTCGCCAATTGGGCTTGGTTTCGTGATTGACGAAGTGCGACCTTCGCGGTCGTGACTTGCGGTGCCGAGCCAACACCGGCGTTGTAACGTCGGTCGACAACTCCTAGCAAATCTTTGTTCAAATCTCTCGTTTGATTCGCCAGATCCAGCAATTCACGTTGATACAACGCCGTCAAGTAAAATTGGGTGGTTGTCGCGATGTTGGTCAATTCCGTTTGATGAATGGTCCAGCGAGTTTGGTTTAGAAAAGACGTCGCGCTCTGCTCGCGATAACTCTGTTGATGAGCAAGCTCAAAACGCTGCATCAGCCAAATGTAGTAATTGTATTCACCGCCGCGACCATCACCCGGTCGGATCTGCGACTGCACAAATGGATTCCAAATGTAGGTCTCTGCGACACCCACAGCGGCGCTACTGACCTGCTCTTGCCCGCGTGCCGCAACTAGGTCAGGATTCTGCATCAGTGATGTAGCAATGGCACCCTGTAGCGAATAGGCCAACTCCGCGGATTGCGGCGATGGCACGGCTAGCGGATCGCTGGAAACATCAACGAAACCACCAGATTCGATGGTGAGATCTTGGCTTTGAACTGCTTCAAGTTGCGACGCTGGCGAAATGACCGAAGCGAGCCGAACCTCGAAGCTCGACGGTGTGGCCACGTTTTCATCAACAACCGGCTTTTGCGAGAGATAAACTCTGTCGGCAGTCGTCGCCTTCTTACCAAGGGTTAGTTCTTCACCAGGCGTTAGCTCTTCACCAGGCGTTCGCAACGAGACAGGCGACGCCATGACATTTGAATCACTAACCGACGCAAATCGAGAACTGCCGCTCTTGCATCCTGGCCCAAGCAGCAGCACCATCAGTGCTCCCAATCCAAGACTCGGAAGAGTCGTCAATAAAGAATTCATAGCTCTATGCTCCTTGGTCCGTTCATCAAAACGCCAACACCAATGGCAGCTTGAAACGGTTGATTAAGTTTTAACGGCAAGTGTTGATCCAACGTCGCAATCGTGCGACAAGTCCTTTTCTTCAATATCGGCATTGTACGCCAAACTATCTATTTTGACACAGAACATAAACTCGAATTCACCAAGCGACTCAGGGCGGTGGCTGGCCCTTTTTCTCCGCCTGAGCTTTGCAAATCACCCCATCCGAATGGAATGGCCGATGATACGGCGGGTTGCTTAAGAGAAACGATTTAGCGATCCGTCTCACTCGTCTACGACCGGACGGGCGTTCGGAAACTGAATTGACACGGTCGAGCCCGCTGCCAGTTGGCTGCTTATTTTTATCGTCCCCTGATGAGCGTGAACGGCGGCGCGAGCAATCGCAAGCCCCAAGCCAGTTCCACCTATCGTGCAGTCACGTGACGGATCACCTCGGTAAAAACGGTCAAACACATGGGGCAGTTCTTCCGCTGCAATACCAATGCCCGTATCTTCGATCTCGATGAGAACCGAACGCGCGGAAAGTCGACAAGTTATTTCAACCCGTCCCTTTGCTGGCGTGTATTTCAGAGCATTTTCGAGAACATTAAAAAGGGATTGCCTTAGCCGAATATCGTCACCCTGGATCTCACAAGCTTGTACTTTGCCCATTTGAACTGTCACACCTCGTAGCTCAGCTACGGGGCGCAACTGCTCTGTCACATCCAACAGCAGCGCGTCTAACCGAACTGCTTCAGGTAAAACGTCCATCGTTCCTGCGTCGAGACGGCTGAGATGCAGCAATTGATCGGTGAGGCGTCCCAGCCTTGTCGCTTCATCGACAATAACATTGAGAGATTGTTCGTATTCCTCAGGTGAGCGTTGAACGCTCAATGCCGTTTCAGCTTCGGCGCGGAGGGCAGCCAAGGGTGTGCGTAATTCGTGGGACGCATCGGCGGTAAACCTCTGGATCTCCGTGACGGCGTTTTCAAGTCGTGCAACTAACGAATTCAAAGTCGTCGCAATCCGTCCAATCTCATCGTTTGGATTGACGATCTCGATGCGTCGGTTTAAACGATCAATTGTAATAGCATCTGCGGCGTTAATGATCTGTTGGATCGGAGTCAAAACTCGCCCCGCCATCCAATATCCAGCAACTGACGCGAATGCGACCGCGAGCGGCAGTAAAACTAGCATGATGGATTGGAGCGTGTGAATTTCAGAGTAAAACGGTTTCATCGAAACCATCGTCTGGACGATGAACTGACCGAGTTCACTTTTCGCCAACTCCGTCGCAACGCGATAGTCACCGTTTCGGCCAACGGTGATCGTCTCAAAATTCGGTGACGCGATTGGGGGTGAATCGAGACCTGGCAAGGCCCCTGCATACTCTGTCAAATTGACACTACTGAAAACTACTTTTCCGGTGCCGTCAATCACCCGGAACTCATATAGATTTTGTTGGAAGAATCGAGTGCGAAGTTGGGAGTCGAGTTCTGGAAACGAGCGAGCCAACTGCACCTCCAGCACACGCTCGGTTAGCTCCTCCTCGAGCGACGCATCGACGTTCGCCAACGCATGATGCCGCGCAATCACAAGAATCAACAGACAGAATCCCGCCAACGCAACGACCAAAGCCAGTCCGTACCACAACGTGAGTCGCCAACGTATCGACAGTTTGTTCATGGAATCTCGCCTAATAAATAGCCTTGTCCACGGATAGTATGCAGGATCGTGGGCCGACCGTTCGCCTCCAGTTTCTTTCGCAATTGATTGATATGGACCGAGATGACGTTCGTCCAGGTCGCGGTGTCTTCCTTCCACACCGAACTGGCGATCTTTTCTCGTGTCACGACTTGATTGGGGTTTCGCATCAAAAATACCAGCAACTCAATTTGCCGATTCTGAAGATCCAGCAGTTGACCGCCTCGACTGGCGGTCCGCGAAACTAGATCGACCTGCAAGTCACCATACGTTACCAGTCGACTGAAATCAGCGTGCTCGCGGCGCAACAGCATCCGGATGCGAGCCAATAATTCATCCATCGCGAATGGTTTGACGAGGTAATCATCGGCCCCCGCATCCAATCCCGCCACGCGGTCCTTGATCGCGTCGCGTGCCGTGACCACCAGCACCGGTGGATGCCGGCTGATCGCCCGCAACTTCAGCAACCAATCCAATCCATTTCCATCAGGCAACATCAAGTCCAGGACAATAAGATCCACATCCGGCGTCAACAAATGCTCAGCAGATCGCAACGAATTGGCTTGGAGAGCATCGAATCCCGATTCCACGAGTGAGCGCGCAACACTTCTGAGTAAATTCGGTTGATCTTCGATGACAAGGATTTGGTGCATTGCAAATTCAGTGAGCTCTCGCCATCGAGTGGCTCGGATTGGAGCGGGCAAGAGTTGCGATGGCATCATCGCCTCGTATGTCCGAACCGATTATCGGTTGGCGAAGCAGGGAACATAAGCCCTGCAGCACCAATATAAACTCGAATTCACTTTACGGGTTGAGATTCGTTTTTCCCCTCAAACCAACGGTAGAGTGCTGGTAGTACGAGCAGAGTCAGCAGACTCGACGTCAGCACCCCACCGATCACGACGGTTGCCAGCGGTCGTTGGACTTCGGCACCGGCACTGGTCGATATTGCCATCGGAAGAAACCCGAGCGCGTCGGTGGTTGCCGTCATCAAGACGGGGCGTAAACGGTCCATCGCTCCGTCGAAAATTGCCGTGTTCGACGATTTTGGTTGCTTTCGTAGTTCTCGAATGTGTTCAATCAATACGACGCCGTTCATCACGGCAATGCCAAACAAAGCAATGAAACCCACCCCCGCCGAGATCGAAAACGGCATGTCACGAAACCATAGCAACAGAATTCCGCCGGTAGCCGCCATCGGAACATTGAGGTAGATCAACAAGCTCAGTCGAACGGATTTGAACGCCATGTAGAGCAACGAAAAGATCAGAAACAATGCCACCGGAACCGCAATCATCAACCGACGATTTGCTTCCTGTAAATTCTTGAACTGACCGCCCCACACAATGCGGTAGCCCGTTGGCAGCGTCACGGAAGATTCGACGGCTGATTGGGCATCGGCGACGAAACTGGCCAAGTCACGTCCGCGGACGTTCGCTTGCACCAGTGTGCGACGCTGGATCGAGTCGCGGCTGATCATCGCCGGACCTTCTTCGACAACGATGTCGGCGACCTGTTCGAGCGGAATCTGTCGGCCCCGTGGGTCGGAAATTTTCATGCTCTTGAGGGTCTCGGCGCTCTGTCGCCATTGCGATCCGATGCGAACTTGCAACGCGAACCGTTGTTGCCCCTCGTACACTTCACCGACCTTGTAGCCGCCGACAACCGCAACTGCGTTGAGAACATCGCGGGCATTGATGCCGTAACGGGCCACCGAGTCGCGACGCACTTTGACTCGCAGGTATGACATGCCGCCGAGTTGTTCGGCGCGGACATCCGCAGCTCCATCGACCCGCTCCACGACGGTCGCGATTTGATCGCCCAGCCTTGAGAGTTCCTTCAAGTCAGGTCCATAGACGCTGATGCCGAGGTCGGCTCGGACACCAGCAATCAATTCTTGAACTCGTAATTCGATCGGTTGGCTAAAACCGAACGATTGTCCAGGGATGCGTTCGGCGAGTAAGGTTTCCATCGCCGTGACCAAACTTTCTTTGTCGCTGAAACGCGTCCATGCACTCTTAGGCTTCAGCATTACGAAGATGTCGCTACGGTTGACACCCATTGGATCCGTCGCGATTTCTGGACGCCCGATTTTGGTCACGACTGATTTGATTTCGTCAGGAAACTCGGTCAGCAGCAATTTTTCGATATCGGTGCTCAGCCGAATCGACGTGTCCAGCGAAACACTTTGCAAACGCACGCCTTCCATCGCCAGATCTCCTTCATCGAGCTTCGGAATGAACTCGGCCCCGAATCCAGTTGCGATGATCACACTGCTGGCAAAGACACCAATGGCGATACCAGTCACAGCTACCGGATGGGCGATCGACGCTCGCAGGATCGGGCCGTAGCCTCGTTTGCAAACGCGTACCAGCCAAGTTTCTTTGTCCGTGATATTTCGAGCCAGGAACAACGATGCCATCACTGGTATGACCGTCACCGACAACACCAACGCCCCGGCGAGAGCCGACATAAAACTGAACGCCATCGGACGAAACATCTTGCCTTCGATGCCTTGCAGACTGAGGATCGGCAGAAACACGATGATGACGACGATACCGGCGAAGAGTATTGGTCGCCCGACTTCGCCTGCGGCGCCGCGAATCACAGACATTCGGGCCTTGCCACTTTGCGATTTCCCCGCAAGGGAAAGACGGCGAACGATCTGCTCCACCATGACCACTGAGCCGTCGACGATGATGCCGAAATCCAACGCTCCGAGACTCATCAGGTTCGCTGGTACGCCCGCCAGATACATAGCTGTAAACATGAACAACGCGGACAGCGGTATCGACGCGGCGACGATCAGCCCGGCGCGAAAGTTCCCCAATAGTAGGAACAGCATCGCAATCACCAAGATCGCACCACTTGAGATGTTTTCACGCACCGTCGCGATCGTTCGATCCACCAGCGCGGTACGATCGTAGAACGTGTCGACTACGACGCCTTCGGGCAACGTCTTCTGAATCTCAGCTAATCGGTCGCGAACCCGCTTGGCGACGACGCGAGAGTTTTCGCCAATCAGCAACATTGCAGTCCCAGTGACGACTTCACCGCGTCCATCGCGCGTGGCCGCTCCGTAGCGGATCATGGGGGCAAAGCGAACGTCGCCCAGGTCGCCGACGGTGATCGGAGTGCCTTCACTGCGACTGTCGACGACGATGGATGCGATTTGATCCAGGCTAGTGATCAGAGCTTCGCCACGAACAAGTTGTTGTTCGTCCGCATGGACGATGTAGCCGCCGCCTTCGTTGCCGTTGTTTTGCATTAACGCGTCGAATAACTGCGTCAACGAAATATTATAGTTGAGCAACTTGGTGGGATCGAACTGCACCTCATATGACTTCAGTTCGCCGCCCTGCGTATTGACTTCGATCACGCCGGGGACGCTCCGAAGTTGATACGCGATCTCCCATTCCAGGATCGTTCGCAGTTCCATCAGGTCATGGTCGTAACCCGGTGCATTTCGAACCTCGAAGTGGTAAATTTCGCCGAGTCCCGTTGCAATCGGTCCCATCTGCGGATCGCTGATCGAAGCGGGGATCATGCTACGGGCTTCTTGCAATCGTTCGTTGATCAGGTTTCTCGCCCAATAGATGTCCGTGCCTTCCTCGAACACTACCGTGACGGCTGAAATACCGGGTAACGAGAGCGAACGTATCTCTTCGATTTGGGGCAGACCACTGAGCGACGTTTCGACGGGAAACGTGATGAACTGCTCCACTTCGACCGGCCCCAAGCCACCGGATTGGGTCAGTACTTGAACCTGCACATTGGTCAAGTCAGGGACCGCATCAATCGGCAGGTTGATGAGCGACACCGTCCCGGCCACTATGAGCACCAAGGTCAGCAGAATGACCACAAAGCGATTGGCAAGACAGGCATCGATAACACTCTGAATCATGGTGACCTCAGTCTTCGTCCGCGAATTGATCGGCCAGCATTTCGGACTTCAAAAAGAACGCCCCTTTGACCACCACGGATTCACCAGATTTCAAGCCAGCTTTGATTTCCGTCAGCCCGCCGCCGGACGCCCCCGTCAAAACTTGACGCATTTCAAACGTCTCTTCGGCGACTTGCACGAACAATGTCGGTCCTGATGGAGAATCCAACAGCGCATCAGTGCCGACGGCCAACACGTCTTGGATAGCTTCGCCCGGTAACTCGATGTCGACGAACATGCCCGCTTTGAGCAGCCCGTCACTGTTTTCAACCAGCGCCGTCATCGGCAGCGTCCGCGTTTGTGGATCGATCACTGAACCTGTGAAGAACACCTTCCCTCGAAAGGTTCTGTTGGGGTACGAGGCGGTGAGAAAGCTAACGGTTTTGTCGACCAAGCTTTCTACCAACGACACCTGCTTCTCAAAGATATTTGCGCGCAGCCAGAGCGTTGACAGGTCTGCGATCGTCAGCAGTTGGGACGTTGGGTCGACATGCTCTCGGAATGAAACGTCTTTTGCGATGATCGTTCCGGTTAGCGGTGCGGTGAGTGTGTAGTGAGCAAACTGCTCGTCTGACTCCGGCGGCGTGTCGCCGATTGACGCGGTATCTGATACGCCAAGTATCCGCAGGTTCGTTTCGCTGATCGACTCTGCCGTGCGAGCCTTTTCGAGTGCTTGTTTGGCTGCGATCTCATTCTGATTAGCTGTGAATTTTATTTGTTCGAGCAGCGCCTGCATCGTTGCTCGATCAGCCTCAAATGCCGCCTTCGCCGCCAGCGAATCCTTGCCCGCCGTGGCACCCTGATCGGACAAGCCTCTCAATCGCTGATAGTCGGCTCGCGATTTGAAAAGCTGGGCGTAGGCTGTGATCAGTTGCGATCGATAGTCACCCAGATCCCGGTCGGCAAACTTCGCTTCGATCTGGTCGAGCGGAATGTTGTCTTGCAGCGACTTGATTAATGAAAACGCGCCGCCAGCGACCGACTCCTTCCATCGATGATCGACTTCCGCCAATTTCCGATCCAAGCGGTTTCGGATCAACTCCAGTTTGGCCGCACCAATCTGCTGGCTGTCGATGATCAATAGCGGCTCGCCGACTCGAATTTGTTGGCCGAATTGAATAGGAACGTCGTGAACGACGCCCTCGACCTGTGGAGATATCTGGGCGATCCGATCTTCGTTGAGAGCTAAAGTTCCCGTGACGCGAACGACCTGCGAGATGGTCAGCTTCTCAGCAGCCTGGACTTCGATGCCAGCAACGTCCCACTTCGTTTTGGGAAACGTGAATCGATCGCTGGCACCGACTTGCTCGTCGCCGAGGATGATTGTGTCCGTGGTCGCATCCTTGGCTTTGCTAACCACTCGAAATAGCCGAAACACGCCAAAGCCGCCCACAACGGCGATCGCCATCGCCAAGCAGATAATAGATTTCCATCGTGTTTTGGAGGTTTTCAAAGCCGAGTAGTTTCCGAGTAGCGATCGAATGTTGTGCATTCAGCGGTCATACTTTAGTTCCGTCCCCGACCGACACGATGACGGCAACATGACAGTTCTGTCATCTTACCGGGAAAATGGGTTGGGTTTTGTTGTGTTGACAGTCGCTGCCGCGAAACTACACTGAAAGGCCAAGCCATAAGATTGCTTTCACCATTCTTTGCGTGGCACGCATGTTTCCGAAGTTCGTTCGCTCGTCTGTTCCCATGTTGACCGAGATTATCCTTCTCGCGTTGATGATGTGGCCTGCGCCGATCCCGTTGGGACATCGCCACTGCGATTACTCATCGCGAGTGTCGGGTCAGCAAATGGCTCGCCATCTTGCGTGCTACCATGGCGGTTTTTCAAACTCTGAAAACTGGCCAAACGATTGGCATTGGCACTGGGTCTACCCGACGGACCATTGCGGTCAACTGAACGTTGATGACGCACAACTACGGACTGACCAGATCGTGATGGGGCGTCCCCTCGACACTTTCGTTTTGCCCCGTATTTCGCCATTGGACTGTATTGCGACCAAGGTACGACTCGCCAGGCCCTCGATTCCGTTGCATCGCCGGTGCTCGTTCCAAAGCGTCGCGCTGCTGCACAGCCGTCAATCTCTGCCCGAACTCTTGGGCGTCACCCGCTGCTAATCGGCGGGATAGTCGTGGATCGCTCCGCCGATCCAACGTTCTTGTGATCAGCTAGTCTCTTGCGTCAGATTCAGCGGTGCCCGAACGGCATCTGATCGGCGGAGCGATCAGCGACTATCTGCGCTCGCTAACGCGTGGTATTCACCGTCTGTCGACGATAGTGACGACAACCAAAATCCATACAGTCAATCCGCCAATCGGAATAACGCCAAATGAACAAATCATTCCCCGCGATGAAAGTACGTCGATACAAGCGAAATATGCAGATCTTCTCGCTAATCGTTCTCGGTATGCTCGCCGCGTTTTCGTCTGCGAACGCTCAATCTCCCTCGAACGAATCGGCTGACTCTACCACTGCGAGTGACGCTGTCGTAAAGCTTCCCAAAGAGCAATGGCGAGCCGCCGGGATCAAGATCAAGTCGGTCGAACGCGGGGCTTTTCAGGATACCCTGCGATTGACGGGCAAGATTTCACTCAATGAGGATCGCATTGCGCACATCTATTCCATGGTCGAAGGGACTGTCAGTGATATTCCTGTGAACTTGGGGCAACACGTACAAGGCGATGATCTGCTGGCGGTCATCCACAGCCGCGAGGTTGGTGTTGCAAAACTGCAACTTTTTCAAGATCGCTTGCAAGTGGAACTAGCGAATATCCAGCACCAGATGCAAACCAAAGTTGCTAGCAACGCCCATGAATTGCTGGATGCACTTCGCAAGGAGACCGGGATCGAAGAAATTGAGCGTCAGTTTCGTGATCGACCGATGGACGACTACCGCGAACGGGTTGTCGCCGCATACGCAGCCTTTCTCAAATCGGAAGCGGATGTCCTGCGGCTGGAAGGCATTTCTCAGACAGGTGCCGTTTCAGGAAAGCTTTTGTTGACGGCGCGAGCAAATCGCAATGCCGATCAAGCCACGTTCCAGTCTCGCATCGAGCAAATTCAGCACGAACTCCACACCACCACCATCATGTCATCCCAAGCGGTGAAAATGGCTGAAGCCAAAGCACTTGTTTCCGCAACGAGCCTACGGATTCTGAACGTCCCTGCAGATGAAATTGAGCATATCGATCCGGTCAAACAAGGTGAAACGATATCGCATTATGCCATCCGGGCCCCCTTCGACGGTACCGTGTTAACTAAAGACGTCGTGTTGCGCGAACAGATTCGCCCCAACGTTATTTTGTTCAGCATTGCCGATCTGTCGACGGTTTGGGTTACTGCCAACGTCTATGAAGAGCATTTGCCGCTGCTCGATTCGTTCAAGAATCAAACGATTAAGCTTCGCAATGATGCGTTACCAGATGGGAAATTCACCGCGAAAGTGTTTTACACCGGCGATGTTATGGACGAAGCTACGCGAACGATCTCACTGAGGGCCATTGCTGACAATGCCGGTCGTCAACTGAAGCCGGGTATGTTCATCAACATTGAACTGCCAATGACGCAATCAATCAAATCAATCGCAATTCCCTCGTCGGCAGTGCAAGAACACGAGGGCCAAACGTTTGTATTCGTTCTGAAAGAAGCGAACGAGTTTCACCGACGTGATGTCACACTCGGGATGGCCAATGAGACTTCTGTTGTCGTCGAAGACGGCTTGGCCGAAGGTGACGCGATCGTCGTCCAAGGCGGCTTTGTACTTAAATCGCAATTGCTCGCCGATTTGATGGGTGAGGAATAATCATGGTTACCCATCTGATCGACTTCTCTCTGAACAATCGCTTCATCGTCGTGCTGCTGTCGTTGGCGATTTTGGGCATGGGTGTGTTTGCTGCATCGACGATTCCGCTCGATGCGGTGCCTGATTTAACGAACGTGCAGGTGCAGATACTGACCAATTCGCCCTCGCTCGGCCCCGTCGAGGTGGAACAGTTCATCACGTTTCCTATCGAAAATGCGATGAGTGGGATTCCGAAGGTGGATGAAATCCGCTCGATCAGTCGTTTCGGATTGTCGGCCGTGACGGTCGCGTTCGAGGATGGCACGGACATCTACTGGGCTCGCAATCTTATCAATGAGAGATTATTGAAAGCACGCGAAGAGATTCCTCCCGGCATGGGTACGCCTGAATTGGGGCCGATCGCAACCGGGATGAGTGAGATCTATCAATTCGAGGTCCGCGCCGATCCAGGTTCTGATCATTCGCTCACGGATCTGCGAACCATTCTCGATTGGCAAATCGCATTTCAATTGCGAAGTGTTCCCGGCGTCATCGAAGTCAACACGTTCGGCGGTGAGTTGAAAACCTATGAGGTCCAGATCGATCCCAACAAGATGCAGAACTATGACATCTCCTTGACGCAAATCACGGACGCACTTGAGCAAAATAACGGGAACGCCGGCGGCGGCTACATCGCCCACAATGCTGAGCAGCGATTGATTCGCGGCGAAGGCTTGGTAAGTTCGCTCGATGACATACGCAACATCGTCGTCGACAACCGCGACGGAAAACCGATTCGGATCGCTGACGTGGCCAACGTTGCGTTTGCCCCGATGTTACGACAAGGTGCCGTGACCCGGGACGGGGATCGCGAGGCGGTCGTGGGCATGGTGATGATGATCATGGGCGGCAATTCGCGGCAAGTCGTCGGTGATGTGAAAGCCAAGATTGCCGAGATTCAGAAATCATTGCCCGCAGGCGTGAGCATCGACACGTTTTACGACCGTACCGAGTTGGTTGCCAAAACCATCCATACGGTTGGCGAAAACATCGGCTTGGGCGTGCTGTTGGTAATCGTGACTTTGTTTGTATTGCTGGGCGACGTGCGGGCGGGCTTGATCGTCGCCGCAGCGATCCCGCTATCGGCGATGTGCGCGCTCATTGCCATGCGTTACGCAGGCGTATCGGCTAACTTGATGAGTCTGGGGGCAATCGATTTTGGTGTGATTGTAGATGGTGCTGTCGTGATGGTCGAAAACTGCGTGCGACGCGCAATGCAGTATCAGAAAGCCCACGGTGGTGAAAAGGTTCCTGAAAGTGTCTTTCGTGAATCGGCCAAGGAGGTCGGCAAGCCGATCTTGTTCGCCGGCCTGATCGTGATCATTGTTTTCCTGCCGATTCTCAGCTTGCAGGGAATGGAAGGCAAGATGTTTCGTCCGATGGCGTTTACTTTCATGTCTGCGCTCACTGCAGCGTTAATTTTGTCCGTGACCGTCATGCCCGTATTGGCCTCGTTGTTCCTCGCCCGCCGGGTGAAACAGAATGAGACCTTCGTGGTGCGTTCACTCAAGCGAACCTATCGTCCGATGTTGATGTTCTCGATGAGGCGACCGGCGGCCATGTTTGCGGGTTCGGCGATCTTGTTCGTCGGCAGCGTCTTGCTTGCCAGCGGTTTCGGAGTCGAGTTCGTACCCACCCTCGACGAGGGCGACATCGCGATTCAGGCCGTACGCTTGCCGAGTGTCTCATTGGAGACTTCGACCGAGATGACTAAGGCCATGGAACGGACACTGCTGAAATTTCCGCAAGTGGAAACGGTAGTTTCCAAGACCGGTCGCCCTGAAATAGCCAATGATCCGATGGGAGTTTATCAAACCGATATGTTCATACGACTTGATCCGCACGCTGAATATGCTGACGGAGAATCCAAACCCGATTTAATCGAACAGATGAAGGCTGCGTTGATCAGCGAGGTTCCCGGGAACTCCTATAGTTTCACTCAGCCGATCCAATTGCGAGTCCAGGAACTGGTTGCTGGCGTACGTTCGGATATCGGACTGAGCCTCTACGGCGACGATCTAGACGTGCTCAAGGTCAAGGGCGATGAGCTAGTCCGTGCCTTGAACCAGGTGCCAGGATCTGCCGATGTCATGGCGCAGCAGATTGCCGGACTATCCTACTTTCGCGTCAAGGTGCGTCGCGGTGACCTGGCACGTTACGGGATCAACACTCGCGATGTACTCAATGCCGTCAGCACGGTTGGCGGGATGCCGATCGGACAAGTGTTTGAAGGGCAGAGACGATTTCCACTACAGGTTAGGCTGCGTCCCGAGTCGCGTGAAAACACCTCGCAATTACTGAACCTCAAAATTGATGATTCGCAGGGACGGCCCATCCCGATCTCACAAGTCGCAGACATCATTACGGAGGACGGACCCGTTGAGATCAGTCGCGAAGCGGTTCGCCGCCGCTTGTTGGTCCAGTGCAACGTGCGCGGGCGAGATCTGGCCGGCTTTGTCGCCGAAGCTCAACGTGTCGTCGATGACGAAGTCGAGTTGCCAACCGGTTACACACTTCGTTGGGGCGGCCAATTTGAAAATTTGCAACAAGCAACGCAGCGATTATCCATTGCCGTTCCAGTGGCACTCATCCTGATCTTTGCGTTGCTGTACATGACATTCAACTCCGTCAAGTTAGCCCTGCTGATTTACCTCAACGTGCCGATTGCCGCGACCGGTGGCATCTTCGCTTTATGGGCACGTGACTTACCGTTTTCGATCTCGGCAGGTGTTGGATTCATTGCATTATTTGGCATCGCAGTGATGAACGGCGTCGTGCTGATCGAGCATGTCCGGCATCTACGTCACGGAGGCGATTCGCAACGCGATGCTGTGATCAACGGGGCCATCGACCGGTTGCGTCCCGTGCTGATGACAGCCTGCTGCGGTGCCCTTGGCTTCATTCCGATGGCGGTCTCAGCCAGTTCCGGTGCGGAGGTACAACGCCCGCTGGCCACCGTTGTGATCGGCGGATTGATCACGTCGACCGCACTGACGCTACTGGTGCTGCCAACTATCTATCGCTGGTTTGAACCGCGACACGTTGAACCGGAGGTGGTCGACAAAGCACAATTTGAAGGCTAACTACATTCGCTACCCAAGGAACTTTACTGATGAAGAAAAAACGCTTTGCAAAGACGATCACAATCTTGCTGATTCTGATTGCTGTGGCGGCACTGCTGCTGCTGCCACAATCATCTAACCTGACTGCTCGTGCCCAGGCGCCCGATGCGGAATCGGCAGCCGGCGTACAGCCGGTCGAAGACGACATGCATGAATTCATGGAATACGTTTTCCAGCCGACCTACAAGCGGCTCAAAGCATCGATGGCAGGCACGGAGAAAGACGGCGGAGCTTGGAAAAGCATCAAGTCAGATTCTTTAATCCTGGCGGAGGGCGGCAACCTACTGTTGATACGTAGCCCCAAATCCGACTCAACGGATTGGAACGAGCATGCCACAAAGATTCGTGAGTTCGGCGGACAGCTTTATCGAGCAGCGAAGCAGAAGGATGAACCTCAGTCGCAAAAGGTCTATCGTAGGATGCTCGACAACTGCAACGCCTGCCATCAGCAATTCGCCAATGGCGAGCATCAATTGAAACCTTGATGTGAAACCGAGTCGCGACTCTCTTTACCGTGAAGTCACGCATGCCGCTGGGATTGGGCTGACGGTCAATTTGATATTGGCCGTTGTCAAGCTCACTGGCGGCATTCTTGGCCATTCGTTCGCATTGCTTTCTGATGCGGCGAATTCGTTGGGGGACGTGCTGACCTCCTGCGTTGTTTTGTTCGCACTTCGGCTTGCACAGAAGCCAGCCGACGCAGAACACCCCTATGGGCATACGCGGATTGAAGCGATCGCGGGATCGAACGTAGCCGTCCTGATCATTGTTTCGGGAATATGGATTGGATGGGAGGCGATCCATAGATTTGCGACGCCGCATCCGATACCACCCCTTTGGACGCTATGGATCGCGGGTGGCAATGTTGTCGTGAAGGAGATCCTGTACCGCTACAAGATTCGAATCGGCGTGCGGACGGGTTCGCTCGCGATCATTGCAAATGCCTGGGACCATCGCAGCGACGCGCTTTGTTCGCTCGCTGTTCTCATCGGGCTTGCCTTTGTTCATTTCGGAGGGCAACCTTACATTTGGGCCGACGAAGCGGCGTCACTGATTGTTGTCGGCATGATTCTGTGGACCTCGATTGCTCTTTTGCGTCAATGCACCAACGAGTTAATGGATGTCCAAGCTGACGAAGACCTGATTGCTGAGATGCGTAACACAACTATACAAATCGATGGTGTGCTGGGTGTGGAGAAATTCCGGGTTCGCAAATCCGGCATTGAGTACTTCGCGGACATTCATATCGAGGTCGATCCACAGCGGACGGTGGCCGATGGCCACCGAATCGGACATGTGGCCAAGGCGAGTCTAATGAGTGAATTCCCCATTTTACGAGATGTCCTCGTCCATCTAGAGCCCAGCAAAGAGCCTGTATCGCGTGAATCGGGATCTTGAATGAGCGGCAACCCCACATCAGGCATCCGCCAATCATTCCCGCGACCGCCTAATGACAACAGCCACTGGTGCAGCTTTCGCCATCAGCCGCTGCGGTGATGCGATCCGATGGGCTGGCCGGTGGCAAGCCCGACAATCGGACGGGTGGTGGAGGGGTACCAGCGGAGGCGTGATAGTCAGAATTCGTCACTGACTGGTCAACGTATTCTTGGTATGCGATATCCTTGGGAGCTGAGTGTTTTTTCCATGGCAGCGAACCACAACCGACGCTCGATGCGATCAGGGTTAGGGCGACGAGAGAGGCTAAAATGCCGCGAAATTGAGAAATACTCATTTTTGATATCCTTAGCGACAGCGAATCAATAACCTGAGTAGTGGACGAGGCGACGAGTCCTGAATAACGGGACTCGTCGCCTCGTCCACTACCATTTGGCGCGTTTTGTTGTTTCGCTGTCGCTTATCAGAGGTGAGGGAAGTGGTTACTAAAAAGTTTACGAGTGACTTGTTAGGCAGCGTTGCGACACGCCGCAATGGGCTCTATCGGCGTGGCGTCAGTTTGTGCTCGACCGCCTTTGATTGCCTCCCTCTTGAAGTCAACATGGAGCGGCCCCCATTCGACCGCCAAACTTCCACCGGATCGCCTATGTCGTTCGGCCCACGCCATCATCGACTCGATGCACGTATGGTCGACGCGTGACAACCCTGTCATGTCGACGTGGACGTCGCTGGCAATCGGTAGCCGGTTGAGTGTCCTGGTCAGTAGTGGCGATCGCAGCATGGTCGCCGCACCACGAAGCTCGACGAGGCAGTAGCGTTCTTCACCATGCACCAATAGGACATCAAGACGTGAGCGTTCATAGAGTGATACACACACCAACAGTACCGCTCCGATTGCCACTCCGGTCCATGCCGAAAGATGCAATGCGAGTGCCGTGATGGCGCAGAGCGAGAGTGTGGCCAGGAACATTGCAGGTGATACGTGCGTCCACTGCCAACGGGTCCGAGCCAGTGATGTCTCGCTGGGTTGTTGATGGGGCTGAATGGGGTGGTCCAGAGATGTAGACATCCGTTGCTCCAGTTGTGTGATGAAATAATTGATCGGAAAAATACTTTCGCGTTTCACTCCACGAAAGTTGCGTAGGACGTTGCTCTCGCATAGCGAAAGATGAGCCAGGAAAACGGCTCGATCCTACGAGGATTCTGTCGCTAGATGTGACCAACCAGCCGCCAACGTGCGTGCAGTAGCAGCAGCCCAGGACGGAGGTGTGAGCGAAACTCACAGCACAGCGAATGAATGCGAACCGACCTGGAAGGGGTCAATACGGAAGGCGCATCAAACTAGATTTTGATGACCTACCCCGTAGGATTCACAGCGGGTGGCGTTAGATGAGAAAACGCGAAAGAGTTGCGCAGCGCTGCTGAGCAGTTGTGCCGTATACGATCGGTGCGCAGTCGAAACGTGAGGTGCGAGTTTGGCGATGCTGCGCGCAAGAATATTCCGTTGCGACCTCAAGCGTCCGCCCAATCGATTGTCGAAGGTCGAAGCGGCGACTGCCGATCGTTCTCTCAACCTTTCGTTCATCACGTTCGCAATCACACGGACAGTGATTTGTGCAGTGACAAATAGGCAAGCTGAAACCAAGACCGTGATCGGAAAGCGGTTCAGCCGCTTTGCACGGAGCTGACGCGTGACTTGTGCGACAACAGCTCGGTTGATTGTTAGCGGAGAGATCGGTCACCAGTACATGGCAGTCACACTGACTTTTGCAGCTTAGCAGGCTACAGGGGCAAAGCCGGACAGACGATGTTGGCAGTGCAAAGATCGCCACTAACAGCCACAGCATGGCTGGTCGAGCGATTCGTTTGCGGCACCGAGTCATCATTGGAAAATACTGTTGCATTGACGGTATGTGGGATCTGCTTGTCAATTGATCGGCATCTTCAATGGATCTGAGCCAGGTTTTTTGTGCATCGCTAATCGACATTCTTCGAATTACGCAGATCGAGCTGGGTTAAAACCGCCTGCCACACTCCTTCGCGTCACGCGAGCGATATTAGCGATCACAAATGAATAAGTCGGTTTACAGCGCTCGCCAGAACGTGGATTCCACTGCTCTGGCGAGCTTAGTCCAGCTTTGATTCGATGCGATTTACTCTGTCAGCTGCGGCGTTCGGCCAGGTAGACCTCGGCAGTTTCCCAAAAAAAACCGCAGCGACCTCAATCACTATGGACTTTCTGGCCATTTCTGCCGATAATCGCGGTAACTCAAAATCCAGGAGCCGGTTCGTGCTTGCCGTCTGTAGAATCACCACTGTCGTAGCCATGTTGCTGCACTCGTTATTCGGGTGTTCGTTGCATCATGCTGTGGGTTGTGATTCACATGCTCATGGCCTTTGTAGCCACGCCGGTTCTGCAGGCGATCACGCAACAGTCGCCGTAGAAAATGATTGCTGCGACAGCCATTTTGGGCACGACCATGGCTGTGAGGCGGATGATTCCTGCGCAGGCGACGTTGACTCCGATTGCGAGTTGAACGTCGCTCATTCATGTTTGGGGTGTCAACCGGGCCCCTGCGACGGAAACTCTCCGGGTTGCCATTCGGATGCAAGTTGCAGCTTCGTTCCTGCCAGCGGGGTCGTTTTTCATTGCGACGCAACCTTGGTGGGGTTGATCTCGTACGATATCGATCTCAGCGCGGTGCGGGTTCGCGCGTATGCATCGCAGTACGATCGCCTGCGACCGTTTTCTGGCGTGGAAAGCTCTCTTTCGCGATGTGCATCTCTCTGCACTTGGCGTATCTAACTGAAGAATTTGGGCGCGAGGAGCTTCGTGCAGGCTAGGCCTGATACGTCTCTTTGTAAGATCCACTTCTGTTCTTCAGCGATCGTTCGTATTCAGTCCTCGTAGCATAAGTGCTGCGATTGTTTGAAAACGAGGTCTCCCAAAATGGTTCGTAGCAGGCGATTGCGCGCCTGCATATTCGCTAATTCTCCGTTCACCATTTCTCTACCTTGGAAGTGACATGTCAAAGATAAAATCGTTCTTTGCGGGACTCGCTGGGCCAGTCTTAACGGTCGTCGCAATCTTGATTGCGATCATCGTTGGCGGATTTGCCTTCACGGATTTCCCTCAAAAACTGGGTCTTGTTACCGCATCCGAAGAGGCTGGCCACGAAGGACATGACCATAGCGAAGATGCTCACGATGATCACTCGGGTCATGACCACGGCGATGCTGGTACTGACGACCACGCGGGCCATGAACATGAAGGGCATGACGAATCCAATTCGATCGAGCTGAGTGCCCAAGCACGAGCTAATTTGAAGTTAACGACGCAAACGGTGTCGGTGGGTCGCTTCAACGAGTACATCGAAGTCCCGGCTGCTGTTTCCGATTGGCCAGGACGGACGCACGTTGCCATCAACGCACCACTGACGGGGGTCATCAACGCAATCGACGTGTCGCGAGGGGAGTTGATCGAAAGTGGCCAGCCCATGTTTACGTTAAGGCTGACGCACCAGGACTTAGTTCAAACTCAAGAGCTATTTTTGGCCTCGCTGGGGCAATTGGACGTTGAGAAACGCGAGGTGGCTCGCTTGAGCACTCTCGCCGAGACCGGAGCGGTTGCTGGCAAGACGCTGCTAACCCGTGAATACGAGCGGGACAAGCTGCTGGCAAACCTCGCTGCCGCTAAGCAGTCTTTGTTGCTGCACGGACTGACTGAGGGCCAGGTTCAAGGGATCGAGCAGTCGCGAAAGCTAGTTCGCGAGGTTACTACTTACGCTCCCTCCCTTCATTCAGACCGATCCCTGCATCATGAATCGTTGCATGAGTCAGCGACTCCGACGCATCCACAATCTGCCGATGCGACGGAATCGACGAGTGCCCGATTCGCGTCAATGCAACCGCCGGTGTCGGCACATCCGGCTCATATTGAGGCGGAGTTCCTGGTTACCCAACTGAGCGTGAGACGCGGCGAGTCAGTCGTAGCGGGGCAGAATTTGGGGCAGCTCTCCGACTACAGTCAGATTTTGATCGAGGGCCAAGCCTACCAGCGGGACGGTGAGGCGTTGCAAAAAGCGTCGAAGTCAGGTGCGAAACTGCAGGCGGTCATCGAATCACGAGAAGGTCAACCGCAAATCATTGACGATCTGAAGATTATCTACATTGGCAATGAGGTCGATCGCAATTCGCGAGCTTTGCCATTTTATGTGTCGCTAACGAACGAAATAGAGCGGTCAGAAAAAGTCGGTGAGCACAAGTACGTCAGCTGGCGTTACAAACCGGGCCAACGCCTGCAGCTTCGCGTGCCGGTCGCGGGATTCGACAACGCCATCGTTGTCCCGAAGGAAGCCGTGGCCGAGGAAGGCCCTGAGCGTTTTGTCTTTGTGGAGAACAACGATCATTTCGATCGAGTTGCCGTCGAGGTTTTAGCGAGCGATTCAATGAATGTTGCCATCAAGAATGATGGTCAAGTTTGGCCAGGACAGTCCATCGCTGTGAATGGTGCTCATCAATTGCAAATGGCGCTTAAGAATAAATCAGGTGGCGCGATTGATCCACACGCAGGACATAACCATTAAGAATGAGCGGTAGACAAGGAGAGGGGGAGGCAAGGAGCGTTCATCTCCTTTGTCTCCCAAACTTCAATATTTGAACAACTCAATCGACTCGCGAAAAGATCATGTTAGATAAAATCATTCAATTCTCGCTGAACAACCGACTGATCGTGCTGGCTGTGGCCGGCATCATGCTCGGGGTCGGCGCTTGGCAAACGACGCAGTTGCCGATCGATGTATTCCCCAACTTGAACCGACCGCGCGTGGTTGTCATGACCGAAGCGCCGGGGATGGCGCCCGAGGAAGTCGAAGCGTTGATAACGTTTCCACTGGAGACAGCATTCAACGGTGCTAGTGGCGTCGAAGCCGTTCGCAGTAGCAGCGGTATCGGGCTGTCGGTGATTTATGTCGAGTTCGGTTGGGAAACGGATATCTACAACGACCGTCAGATCGTCAACGAGCGATTGCAGCTCGCGTCGGAGAGCCTGCCGTCGAATGTCAGCCCCACGCTTGCCCCAATCTCGTCGATCATGGGCCAGATACTAATGTACGGCATGTGGAGCGAGGGCGATGTCACCGAGCCGATGGAAGTTCGGACGCTGGCCGACTGGGTCGTGCGGCAGCGTCTGCTAACGATTCCTGGTGTGTCGCAAGTATTCACAATGGGCGGCGGACGGATGCAGTATCAAGTGCTGGTCGATCCAGACGCCCTTCGCACATTTGGGTTGACGATGGGCGATGTCCATGAAGCTGTATCACGCTCCAACTTAAATGCGACGGGTGGATACTTGGACGAACGCGGCGCAAATGAGTTGCTGGTCCGCGGCTTGGGACGCATCAAAACATTGGACGATCTACGGCAGGTTACTATCACGATGCGGGAAGGTCGCCCTGTCACGCTCGCCGATATCGCGAATGTGGTTCAGGGGCCACAGGTTATGCGGGGTGACTCGTCAACTTTCTTAAGGACTGAGGACGGTGAAATCGAAGGCGGCCCAGCGGTTGTATTGACTATTAACAAGCAGCCCGGCGCTGATACTCGCGCCGTGGATACTGCGATCGCCGAGGCACTCGAAGAATTGAAGGTTTCGTTGCCTGATGACATACGTTTAGCAAATGTCTATTCGCAGCGAGCGTTCATCGATCGCGCGATTGAAAATGTAGTCGAGGCCTTGGCCGATGGCGGTGTTCTGGTTCTCGTGATCCTGTTCCTCTTCCTTCTGAACTTTCGCACCACGTTCATCACGCTGACCGCAATTCCACTTTCCATCATTGCCACCGCGTGCGTGTTCGCAGCCTTTGGGTTATCGATCAATACGATGACGCTAGGGGGATTAGCGGTGGCGATTGGAGAGCTGGTCGACGACGCGATCGTCGATGTGGAAAACATCTTCAGGCGGCTGAAGGAGAATCGTCATTCCGATCATCCCAGACCGGTGTTGCGAGTCGTTTACGAAGCCAGTATCGAAGTGCGAAGTAGCGTGGTATACGGAACGGCAATCGTTGTGCTTGTCTTCATCCCGCTCTTTGCGCTCGAAGGCATGGAAGGCAAGTTGTTCGTACCGCTGGCAATGGGCTATGTCGTTTCGCTGATCGCCTCGCTCGGTGTTTCACTAACGGTCACCCCGGTGCTGGCGTCATTGCTACTCTCGGGCAAGAAGTTCTGGCGATTCGTCGTTCCCGTGCTTGCGTTGGGTATTGCGGGATTGACGATGTACTGGGTCGTGCCTCGTGTGATCCATATACTGCATTTGCCGGTCGAACTGCCTGGCGATCCACTATGGTGGACGATCGTTTTGACGCCCGTGATATGGGTTCTGCTGGTCGTCATTGAATGGTTGCTCGGTGGCGAAGAAGCCGAAGAGGGCAAACTGCTGGAAGGGCTCAAAGGGATCGCGGGATTGGCTATCAATTTCAGCACGCGATTTGCGGGACCCGTCCTAGGTGTCGCGGGTGTGATGGCGGTCTTTGCCTTCATTGCGGTGACACAACTGGAAAGCGACTTTCTGCCGCCATTCAATGAGGGTGCGGTGCAGGTGAATGCGTTGCTGGCCCCGGGCACATCACTAGCGACCAGTAACAAAATCGGCATCGCGGTGCAGGAGGAGTTGATGAAGATCGATTCGGTCAAGTCCGTCGCTCGCCGGACGGGCAGGGCGGAATTGGACGAACATGCCGAAGGCGTCAACGTCACGGAGCTGTTCCTAGAAATGGACGATGACGCAGATCGCGAGAAAACGCTCGAAACGATCCGCGAAACGATGGAAGATATCCCAGGCGTGGTCTCCAGCACCGAGCAACCACTGGCGCACTTGATCAGCCACATGATCTCGGGTGTCAAAGCGCAAATCGGGATAAAGCTTTACGGTGACGATCTCGATGTGCTTCGCAACAAAGCGGAAGAGATGAAGCAGCGAATTTCCGGTGTCGAAGGCCTCACTGACATTGTCATCGAACAGCAGACGAATATCCCTCAACTTCGCATAGAGCTCAACCGCACTTCGCTGAATCAATACGGCCTGCGTCCAGCCGACGTCATGGAACTTGTCGAGACGGCAATGAACGGAACCGTGGTCAGCCAAGTGCTGCTTGGCCAGCGAACGTTTGACTTGATGATACGGATGGACGAACCCTATCGCGAAGATGTCTCGAAGTTGAAGCGATTAGCGGTGCCGTTGGCTGATGGCGGCAGCGTGCCGCTTGAAACGGTTGCGAATATTTACGAGAGTGGCGGACCAAACATGATCAAGCGAGAACAGGTTCGACGCCGGATTGTCTTGCAAGCCAACGTGTCTGAGCGAGGCGTGGTGGATGCAGTGGGTGATATCAAAGCCGAACTGGCCGACATGGAAATCCCGCCAGGTTACTTTATTGAATATGGGGGCCAGTTTCAGAGTCAGCAATCTGCGTCGAGGCGGCTGATGGTGTTATCTGCGGTCGCGTTGTTAGGAATGTTCTTGGTTCTATACACGCTGTTTGGTAACACGAACTTCTCACTACAGGTTCTCGTGGCACTACCGACCGCGTTCATTGGAGCGGTCGCGGCACTCGTGCTCACGGACCAGAACTTAACGGTCGCCGCAATGGTCGGATTCATCTCCCTATGCGGCATCGCCAGTCGAAACGGGATCCTACTGCTCAATCACTACATCCATTTGGTCGAGCACGAGGGCGAATCTTGGACGCGGGAGATGGTCAAGCGGGCTGGCCAAGAACGGATGGCTCCGGTGTTGATGACCGCGCTGACGAGCGGAATCGGGTTGCTGCCACTCGCGCTCGCTGCGGGTGAACCCGGCAAAGAGATTCTGTACCCGATCGCGACGGTGATCGTGGGTGGTCTGCTGACAAGCACCCTGGCCGAGTTCTTTGTTCGCCCAGCCTTGTTTTGGACAATCGGCCGTGGCGCTGGGAAGCAAATTGTTCGCGACCACATCGAGGCCATGGAAGATGAAGACTATGGACATGCGGAGAAGCACCGCAGCCTTGGTCCGCCGGAGGCGGTCGCGTCATGATAAAAGAATCACTGATCCGGGGAATGGTTCCTCGCGCTCGTTCTCGTAGCGAGCGATATGGTTTGCCGTCTCGGTACGTTGCCGAGACGATGATGTTTGTTTTGCAGAAGACTCCCACGAAGGAATGTCAATGTTGAAAGTACGGATACTTGCAGTCGCGGCTTTGGTTGCATCGGTCACGATGGGCGGCATGTTGGTTCGCGCCGCCGAGCCAAGCACCGCCGCCTCAGAGCTTGTCGAATACCGCTTGGAAAAGTGGAAAACGATGCACGCCGAAGGCGACCAGAAAGACAAGCTGGCGGCAACGCTTAAAAAGCTTCGCTGCGAAGTGAAAATCGCTTCACACGGCGGACATGCCGATGTGAACTACCGCTGTCCGAAGTGGCAGCAGTTGGCTCTGAAGAGCCACAAGGAAGCTCATCAGTGGGAGAGTTGGTTGAAGAAGTACGGCTTCGAAACCAAGCACGCTCACTAAGGGAATTGAAGATTGGCGAGTGAAGATTGCAGATTGCGATCTTCACTTGCCCTTCGTTTTTACCAATCTCAAAACTCCAATCGGCAATCTACAATGAAAAAACTCCTCACCGTCACGCTGGCATGCTTCGTCCTAACGGGCTGTTCCCAGAAAGACATTCAATTCGACGACGCGCCTGCCGAATCGTCGGAGCCGATCGTCATGGACGAAATGCCGCCAATGTTCGATACGGGCGGCCATCCTGAACACGGACCACATGGTGGGGAATTAATCGAGCTCGGCAACGAAGCCTTCCACATTGAAATGCTACACGTTTCCGATGCGGTAGCATTTTATGTGCTCGACGACTCGGCTACGAAACCAGTTGCGATCGAAGCTGACAAGGTGACCGTCAGTCTTAAGAAGGACGGCGAAGTCAAGACGTTCGAGTTACTGGCGGACAGGCAAGCAGATGATGAACCGGGCAAGTCATCTCGGTTCGCCTCGATTGATCCCGAGATGGCTGAATGGATGGAATATGGAGCCGAAGGAGTCGTCATTTTGCAGATCCAAGGCAAGTCGTTCAACGGCAAGATTTCACATGACCATGACCACGAAGGGCACAGCCATTGAAGATTGGAGATTTCAGATTGAAGACTACGTTTTTCAAACTCCGATCCGAAATCAACAATCGTCAATCAACTCAGTCGCTCGCGGTGCGTTGCCGCGGTCGGCAAGGTTCCCGGCCTCGGATACGACTAGCCTCGTGAGGCCGGGAACCGCTTTTATATCAAATTCAGTGTTCTCGACGAAAAGGATTTCGATCGGTCAGAAAACTCCCATTTGCCAAGTCCGGTTACCACCATGAAAAAGAAATCCTCTTTCAACTTCACCCTCATCGGTGCCTGCCTCGTTTCTGCGGTGATTACGGGAGCGGTTGTCTATTTGAGCGTTCCCTATTGGTCGAGATTGTCAGAAACCCAAGAAAACCCGGCTGAAGAAGGTCACGCAGGCGGACACGGACACGAGGAAGCGGGGCACGAGGAGGGCGAAGAAACCGTTGTCAAGTTGCCCAAAGAAATGTGGGAAGCGGCGAAGCTGAAGGTCCAGCCGGCTGCTCGCCAAACGATCAACGTCCAAACTTGGGCCACCGGAAAGCTAACCCTCAACGAAGATCGCAGTGCCAATATTTTTTCTATAACCGAGGGGCGAGCGGACGAGGTTCCCGCCAAACTTGGGGATCGTGTCAAAGCAGGACAAACACTCGCGATTATTGATAGCCGGGAAGTCGGAACCGCAAAATTGGAATTGTATCAAGCGAGGCTGCAGGAAAAGTTCGCAACGCAAGCGAACGATTTTGCCCAATTGATAAAGACCAATGCCTTGCAACTGATCGATTCGCTCGATCAGCAGGACTCTCCGGAGCAAATCGAAAAGAAGCTTGGTGACAAACCGATTGGAAAATACCGCGAGCAGTTGCTGGGTGCGTACACCATGCTGGTCCAAGCACGGGCGGACTATGATCGGATCCAGTCCGTTGCAGAGACGGGAGCGATTGCGGGAAAACAACTGATTCAGGTTGAGGCGAATCTGAACACCGCGAAAGCGAGTTTCAATGCGATCCTCGAGCAGTTGCGATTTGCGGTGCCCCAAGATGCTCTGCAGGCCGAACAGACACTCCAAGAGGCTGGCCAAGCAGTGGAAGTCGCCAAGGCCAAACTCGAAATTCTGGGATACTCGGAAAAGCAGCTCACGGATATCCAACCGGATCAGAAGAGCGGACACCTGTCTCACTACGAAGTCGTCGCGCCGTTCGCCGGGACCATTATTGCTAAAAATGTGGTGATGGCCGAACGCGTCGGTACCGACACCGAGATGTTTCGCCTGGCTGATCTGTCGACCGTATGGGTGCAAGCGGATATTTACCAAAAGGACTTGCCCGCGATCGCGCGGCTTGGCGACACCATGACGTTTCGGGCTCCCACGGCCCAAGACGGTTCGCTGCATACGCACACCGCTACGATTTTCTATCGCGGTGATGTACTCGATCCGGGCACGCGGACCATGCGACTGCAAGCTGTTGCCGAGAACAAGGACGGGCACCTGAAACCAGGAATGTTTGTCGAAATTGAGATACCGTCTCAGGATTCGCAGGACATCCTAGCGATTCCAGGATCGGCCGTTTTGGAAGTGGATGACCAGAAGGTTGTATTTGTGCAGGAGGGTGAAACCGAGTTTCGCAAAGTTGCCGTGGTCACGGGGACGACGAGCAACGGTGTCGTGGAAGTGCGGCAAGGTCTAAAAGTCGGCGATAAGGTCGTGACGTCCGGCGCGTTTGCGTTGAAATCGGAAATGATGAAGGGGGAGATCAGCCACGGGCATTAGGAATTGGAGATTGATGATTGCAGATTGATGAGTGGATGACCGTGAGTTGAAACGGCAGACGCAGGTAATTCCTTTGCGTGTGATGAAGATGATTGAAGCGTTGCCGAAAACGACGACGGGAGTGGTGATTGCGAAACAGATTGTTCGCTGTGCGACGTCTGTGGGCGCGAACTATCGAGCGGCATGTCGCGGTCGAATTAAAGCAGGATTTCTCTCGAAGCTGCAAATCGCGATCGAGGAAGCTGACGAAATTTGCTACTGGTTGGAACTCATCATCGAAGGCGAGTTGCTGCCAGCGCCACGAATCGAAGAACTACTCGACGAAGCCAATCAAATCACTGCAATCATGATCGCCTCAAGAAAGCCCGCCAGCAAGAAATAGCCATGAACACTCTCCAATCTGCAATCTCCAATGATTAACCGTATCATCGACATCTCGCTGAATAATCGCATCGTCGTCCTGCTGAGCGTCGTATTACTGGTCATCGCCGGTATCTATTCAATGCTGCGCCTGCCCGTCGACGCGGTGCCCGATTTGACCAATGTGCAGGTTCAAGTGCTGACGACATCGCCTGCACTGGGGCCAGTTGAAATGGAGCAGTTTGTGACCTTTCCGGTCGAAACCTCCATGAGTGGGATACCGAAGGTCACTGAAATTCGCAGCGTGACGCGATTCGGGCTTTCCAACGTGACCGTCGTATTCGAGGAAGGCACTGACATCTATTGGGCCCGGCAGTTGGTTAGCGAACGGCTGACCGAAGCCCGCGCCCAGATTCCAGCGGATATCGGTGTGCCCACGATGGGCCCCATCGCGACTGGCATGGGTGAGATCTACCAGTTCGAGGTGCGAGCGAAAGAAGGCTATGACTACAGCCTGCAAGACTTGCGGACGATCCTGGATTGGAACGTCGCGTTCCAGCTTCGCGGTGTACCAGGCGTGATTGAAGTGAATTCGTTCGGCGGTGAATTGAAAACCTACGAGGTGCAAGTCGATCCGACCTTGATGCTGAATTATGGCATCAACTTGCAGGACGTGTTCGACGCGTTGGATCGAAACAATGCCAATGCTGGTGGCGGCTATATCCAACACTACGACGAACAACAGTTAATTCGAGCGGAAGGTTTGGTGTCTTCGCTCGACGATATCGGCGACATCGTTCTGAGCACATCTGGGTAAGTATTTCGGTATAACTGGCAAGCTTTTTGCACCCATGTTGAGTTGGGAATCCTTTCTGATTTGCTAGCAAATGCTCGATGGTCGAGATTATGCGAAGCATCATGTTTCTCCCTGTTTCACGAACCGGGAGATTCAAATGGCACGCCCCTCTACAAAATTCGCACAAATTGGCTCAGTCGAGCAAAAACAGCAACTGACGGAAATGTGGAAAAGTCATCATTGCCACTATACGCGAGTTCGTGCGCACGCAATCTTACTCAGCGACCAACAGTACGAAATAAGTTCCCTTGTCGATATCTTTGGCGTGGATCGAGATTCGGTATCCAGTTGGATTGACAGATTTTCAGAAGGCGGCCCCGACGCACTTGAAGACTCCGAGCATCCCGGTGCGCCGCCGATACTCAACGCCTCAGAGCAGCAAACTCTCCGGCGACTACTTCGAAAATACCCGAATCGACCAGCCAAGGTGCTGAAAGAGCTGAAAGAAAAAACCGGCAAGGAAATCAAGCGACCCACTCTGCGAGAATACGCGAGGCGGTTTCGGCTGAGTTGGAAACGTTATCGTCGAAGTTTGCGGCAAAAACGGGATGAAAAGAAATTTCAATTGGCCAAGGAAGAGCTAGCCGAGTTTCTCGAAGAACCGGATTTGAACGTTGTTTACTTTGACGAGGCGGGTTTCTCGCTCAAAGGAGTTGTTCCCTACGGATGGCAACCGATCGGTCGACGCTACGAAATACCCGTAACCGGGGCACACGGCAGCAACGTTCAAGCGATTGGGTTTCAGGGTCAAGACGGTGAAACCCACACCTATCTCCACAAAGGCTACGTGAACAGCGAAATGGTGATTGCAATTTTCGATGATTATTGCCAAACAATCGACGGTCCAACTGTTGTGGTCCTTGACAATGCCTCAGTCCACACGAGCGGAGCATTTCAAACTCGCATGGAAGACTGGGCAGAGAAAGGACTCTACATCTACCATCTGCCGCCATACAGTCCAGAGCTGAATGCAATTGAAATGCTTTGGAAAAAACTCAAGTACCAACTGCTCCCCGCTGGCGCCTGGGAGCGCTTCAGTACACTGCTAAACACACTTACGAAAACACTCAATGAGTTTGGAGAAGTGTCGTATATGCCTACGCTTTTTAATTATGCCGAATAAATTCACCCGACGTGCTTGGACAGTCGCGAGGATGGTACGCCCATCCACATCCGCGATATCGGCGAGGTGCGATTTGCGCCACTATTGCGGCAAGGTTATGTCACCCGCGATGGGCGGGGCGAGGCAGTCGTTGGGATCGTGATGATGTTGATCGGAGAGAATTCCCGCGTCGTTGTCGAAGACGTCAAGGCAGAGGTCGCCGAGATTGCGAAATCTCTTCCCGAAGGCGTATACATCGACGCATTCTACGACCGCACCGACCTGGTCCAACGTGCTGTCGCAACGGTGGTCGAAAACGTCAGTGGTGGAGCCATCCTGGTCATCATCATGCTATTCCTGCTGGTCGGCGACTGGCGAGCCGGTTTGATCGTTGCATCGGCAATTCCTCTGTCCGCCTTGTTCACTTTCATGGCCATGAAGTACTTCGGTGTCTCGGCCAACCTGTTGAGCCTGGGGGCGCTCGATTTCGGGATCATTGTAGACGGGGCTGTCGTGATGATCGAAAACGTAATCCGACAAGTCGGGTTATCGAAACAACGCAATCCTGATTTGCAAAAGGCACCGCTGAAAGTCTTTCGGGACGCCGGACACGAAGTCGCCCGCCCGATTCTGTTCGCCGGTGCGATCGTAATCATCGTGTTCTTTCCAATCCTGTCTTTGCAGGGTATCGAGGGCAAAATGTTCGGCCCGATGGCGTTCAGCTTTATGTCGGCACTTGTCGGCGCGTTGATCGTTTCGTTGACAGTGATGCCGGTACTCGCATCGCTGTTTTTGGCTCGCAAATTTACGCAAAAAGATCCATTTTTGATTCGCTGGGCCAAACGCGGCTACGAGCCGATGCTGCGTCGGAGTATGCAGCACCCCGTGGTCATCGTTTGCATCGCGACCGCTTCGCTGGTGATCGGTATCTTCTTGGCAACTCGGTTCGGTGCGGAGTTCGTACCCAAACTGGATGAAGGTGATATGGCGATTCAAGCTGTCCGCTTGCCCAGCGTTTCGCTAGAACGTTCGATTGAGCTGACCACCGACATCGAGCAGGTACTGTTGGACGAATTCGGCAACGAGGTTAAATCGGTCGTGTCGAAAACGGGACGTCCGGAGATCGCCACGGACCCAATGGGAGTCGAAGCCAGTGACATCTTTGTGATCATGAAGCCGCGGGGCGAGTGGCGGTTCGACGACAAGCAAGCACTGATCGCGGCGATGAGCGAATCGCTCAATGAGCGGATTCCTGGTAACAACTTCAGCTTCACTCAGCCAATCGAGTTACGGGTTCAAGAACTGCTGTCGGGTGTTCGCAGCGACATTGGAATTAGTCTCTATGGTGACGATCTTGAAACTCTCAAAACGATTGGCAATCAAATCGCCAGCGTGGTATCTCAGGTCCCAGGTGCGGCGGACGTCCAGCCCGAGCAGACAGGCGGCTTGCCATACATTCAAGTGAAAATATTGCGGGACCAGATCGCACGCTATGGCATCAACGCGGGCGACGTGCTCGACGCGGTATCCACGATCGGTGGTAAGTCGGCGGGTGAAGTTTTTGAAGGCCAGAAGCGTTTCCCGCTGATGGTAAGGCTTGCACCAAAGTATCGCGAAGACCTGGAGTCGCTCAAAAAAATACGCATCGCGGACAAGACCGGTCGACAAATTCCTTTGGAACAACTCGCGGAGATTACGGTCGGTCCAGGCGTTGCGCAAATCAGTCGTGATGACATCCGCCGACGTTTTCTTGTACAAGTCAATGTTCGTGGTCGTGATCTTGCCGGCTTCGTGGGCGAGGCGCAAGCCGCCGTCGAGAAACAAGTCAAATTGCCGCCCGGTTACCGAATCACTTGGGGCGGACAGTTCAAAAACCTGCAAGATGCCGTGGGGCGATTGTCAATCGCGGTTCCCCTGGCGTTGTTTCTCATCGGATCACTGCTCTATCTGACCTTCCATTCGGTCAAGCTCGCGTTGCTTATTTTCCTGAACGTGCCCATCGCCACGGTCGGCGGGATTCTGGCGCTATGGATTCGTGACATGCCTTTTTCGATCTCCGCTGGTGTAGGCTTTATCGCGTTGTTCGGCATCGCGGTTATGAACGGAGTGGTGCTGATCGAACATATCCGTGCGTTGCGGGGCTCCGGAAAAGACGTCGATGACGCTGTCTTCTCCGGTGCAGTCGACCGCCTGCGTCCCGTGTTAATGACGGCGACTACCGACGCGCTGGGATTCTTGCCGATGGCGTTTTCGACCAGTAGTGGTGCCGAGGTGCAACGCCCGTTGGCAACCGTCGTCATTGGCGGCGTGATCACGTCCAGCCTACTGACGCTGATCGTACTGCCATCGATCTACCATTGGTTCGAACCGTCGGCAGAAGCAAAAGAAGATGACGACGACTTCGAAACGCAACATTCATCCACAAACACATCTACCGAGAAATAGCAATGCCATTAGCCTATTGGGAAGAGAAACCTAGTCATATCAACACTCAGCCGTTGTGCTCCAGTTCCCTCCTCGTTTTTGCAGGGGAGAGAGTTAAAGCGAAGGGGCTTCTGAACTCAAACCTAGTGATGTCCACCAACACCGAGGTGCAAGCGACCGACGTCCAAATGGACGCCTCCATGACCGCCAGCGACCGGTCGGTAAAAACGATAGCTGGGAGCATAGTGTCCGCCACCGTGACTCGGTGCATTTCCGCGATAGGCAGATCCATAATATGGCGTCGCCCGACCATGGCCGGAGTATCCGTAACTCGAATACCCGTATCCGCCCGTGTAGCCACGCCCGTAGCTGGAATGGCCACTAGCGTAGCCGTGCCCACCGCCGTAGTGGTGGTCACCCGCGCTTGCTCGACCCGAGGTAACCACAAGCGTCAAAGCGACAGTAGCAAAGGCAATTATCAAAAAACGTTTCATCTTCGTCATCCTGAAGTGAGAGGGAAGGAACAGCGGTCTTTATACGCATCCGCTGTGCCAAACCGTGAAGCAGACCGAAAAGGCGGTGTTTTCCGCTGCCTTGCATTTCCCGAAGGCCAAAAGTGCCATCAAATTGAATCAGAAGTGTCGCGAAAACGGGACATGCATAGGACTGGAATGACGATCGGGAAAAAAGGAGTGAGCGTATGCAGCGGTTAATCAAGCGTTGGTTTTCGCGTCGCAGTCTTCAGACGTTGTTCAACTCTTCTATGCCTTTCGTCGTCTTGACCGCCGCGCTGCTCAGTGGGATGTCAAATTGCGAGTGTTCGCGCCTGATGAACAACGCGGCGGGATGCTGTGCCAGCGTCGGTCCAGCGATCTGCTGTGATTGCGATTACGAGACAAAGACGCCGAGTCATTTCTCACCGCCGACCATGCCCCCCTGTTCGTGTCGCGGCGAAACAGAACTACCAGCAGTGAAGCCGCAATTATCGGGACGCCAATTTGCCCGCACATCTCCTTTCACCGAACTTGCAGCCAAGGCGATTGAAGTGTTGGGAGGCTCGGAGCATCTGAGGCGTCCCATGCTCTGTTCGCTTGATAGGAGTCTCGGTCGATGTGCTTGGCTATGTCGTTTTCTGATTTGATGACCGCGATCATGACCAGCGCAAAAAACATCACCCCGGAACCAATGTTCGACATGGAGCACGTAATGTTCGCCCACAAAGATGAAACCAGTAAAGACGAAGTCGCATCATCTTACACATCAAATGTCACCGCCTCAGCTCAGCCAACATCGTCAGAAACCCCAAGTTGGCGTGATGACCCCAGTGGTGTCCCTCTATCCATCCAAAGCCTTCACTCAGGCAATGAGGTAACAGTCGTTAGACATGACCCACCAATGCATCCGACGGAGCGGCAAACCGACACAGCGCCCACCGTGCTGTTGGCGATCGCCGACTTAACGATCCGCCGTGATTACGCTCAACGAATTCGCGATGAAGGGTTGACGGTGGTCGAAGTGGAGGATGGGTTAGCCTGCTTGCAGGAACTTCGCATAAATGCTTATGCATTGTTGATCGTTGACCGCAACTTACCAGGGGAAAATGGTGAGGGGATTGTCGAAGCGATGCTCAACGAAGATCGCATCGGTACGATCCCTACCATCCTCGTGGAGTGCGTTCCCATCGAGGCAAGTCATGGTACCGTCGAAGGATTTAAACAACGAATTGATGAGTATGAGCTCCAGCGTCTCATCGAACAACATGTGAGTCAAATCCTGCCATCTCAATCGCGTCTTGAGGTATCCGTCGATATTTCAAATGACTTCGCTGTTTGTTATGGAAATCGACACTCGGCTGATGACGAAAATAGACGCGTGGAAGACCATTTCGCAGCTCATTTGCAACCGGCCGCAACAGGACCATCGAGGCAACCAAATGCTTGTTCACTGCTCATTGCGATCGGGAATCACGAGGAACGTCTCCGTTATGCCGACGCCTTTCAAGCCGCGGGCTACCGGGTGGCCGTGGCAACCGATGGCCTGTCCTGTTTGTCGGCACTCCGCGATCAAACGTTCGGCATCCTGGTCCTGGATCGGCATCTGCTTTGGGGCAGTGGTGATGGCGTCGCTGAAGTCATGCAAAGCGACCCGAAGCTTATTTCGGTGCCGGTCGTTCTATTGAACTTTCCACAGCCCAACGAGCGCGACATAGAACCCGTTTTTACGCGTGAGTTCGTTTGCGAAGAGATCTTGCAGATCGTTGAGAAGCGTCTCGCGGGCGAGATTTGATTTTGGATAATATCACCAAAAACCGGTCGAGATCGTATCCCACGGTCACCTTGCTGCTGCTGGCGGTCAACATTCCGCTAGCGATATTGGTCGTCGCTTTGCTCGTCAGCGACTATCGAGTCGAAATGCGGCGGGCGACCGAAGCTCGGCGGACCACGCTCAGTGATGAAGCCGGCGTGATCGGCAACGCACTGTTGAATCTGGGCGATCCCGATGACGAGACCGCGATCACGGCTTTCCTGGAGAGCAGTTGCTCGGAAACCGCAGGACCGGATACGCCTGGACACTGGATCGACGTGCGGTGGAATGGTAAGCGACTGCACACCCATACAGGACCGGGCACCCAACAGAACAGCGAACCAACTCTCGGTCAGGGAGGAGATGTGATCGTTGGTCGATATGCAGCCAGCGACTTGCAGGTCGCAGTTACCGAGCGGGCCGCCGAGATTCGACGTAGTGCCAGAGGCGAAACGTTCATTCACCTTAGTGGTATATTAGGTCTGGCTTCACTTGCGGCCATTATCGTCGACATCGTCTTGGTTCGCTTGATCGCCAACCCGACGAGACGACTGACTGAAGCTGTTGAACAACTCCAGTCAAACCATTTCAACATGGAACCGCCTTCGTTTGCCAGTCGTGAGCTGAACGACTTGAGTTTTGAGATTGCCCGGATGGCGAAATCGCTGCGTGATGCGGAAGTCGACCGAATCGGTGCCATGCGACGAGCTCGCGACATTCAAAATCATTTGCTACCGCGGCGTATCAGTGTTCCCGGCTTGGCGTTTGCAACTCGTTTTAAGCCAGCCGAAGATGTTGCGGGAGATATCTATGGTGTCATGCAAATGCGGGACAAGTCGTGGTTGATCTACATCGCGGATTTGGTCGGGCATGGCATTCCCGCTGCGATCAGTGCGGCGGTGTTGAAAATGGTGATCGACTCCGCAGCAGGTGGGACGACCGATCCAGGCGGAATCATGAATCGCGTCAATCGGATACTCCCGCAATATCTCTCCGACAGTGAGTTTGCGACCGCAGCAATCCTGCGATGGAATCCGGAGAAGGCAGAACTGTCCTGCGCCAGTGCGGGACATGAGCCGATCTTGCTGACCACCCAACGGAGGCTAAACAAGCTGGACGCGACTGGCATCCCGTTGGGTATTGATCCCTCCGCGTGTTGGACAACGAGACATCATAGCTTGTTGCCCGGTGACCGGCTGTTGTTGGCCACCGACGGTGTTGCGGAGACGCATGATCCTAACGACCAGCAGTTCGGTCGATCACGACTGGCGGAGTTGTTCAACAACAGCCACTCGCGTGAAATTGAAGACTTTGCGGCTCATTTGGAAAGAGAAATCACGGCACATCGCGGCACCGCGCCGATTGAGGACGATGTCACATTCTTGATCGCCGAATGCCGCCGCATCGACGCCAAACAGCAACCGTGCTCGGAGACGCCCCAGTCATGAAAGAAGAACTGCATCAAAAAGTAGAACGCATCGTCCATCGGTTTGGCTTTGGGACCATTCGGGTTGGCAATGGGCGAACAGGACAAGTCACGCTGTCCGGTAGCGTCAGCGACATCAATGACCGTGCATTGGTGGTCGCGATCGCCCGCACCACTCCCGGCGTGCAAGAAGTCCTTAGCGAGATAACTGTAATTAGGTAACGACGTCGATACTAAAGGAGACATTTATGTTCAAAAAACTAATGTACACGACTGATTTTTCAAATGATTCGAAGCGTGCTTTGGCCTTGGCCAGTGGTCTCGCGGCAAAATATCAGGCCAAACTATTCATTGTCCATGTCGCTGAAACGACCGTGCCGGTCACGGTCCTTCCACCGGCTGGAGCCGCAACCGCGTTGCCACCCGTTGTTCCAGATCATGACGAACTGTCGGAACAACTTAGGGGCGTTACGCCGGATGACCCGATTGTGGCTTACGAACACGTACTGCTTCGCGGTGTCGCTGGTGAAGAAATCGTCACATTTGTAGGAGACACGGCCATTGACTTAATTGTGATGTCAACCCACGGTCGCAGCGGCCTCGAACGATTCCTGCTTGGCAGCGTCGCGGAGCATGTCGTCCGTCATGCAACCTGCCCGGTACTAACCTGCAATGCGGAGGTTCGTTGATCTACGAAACGTTAGGTCCGCCATCGTGGTGGAGCTACCGGACCTGCGAGCACTTCGACGAAACACTCCGATTCGGGTTGACAAACCTAATGATGAACTAATCCACGAACCGAACTTGCTGCCGGACGCAGGCACTATCTTCATCACCTGTGTCGCGATGTACAGTGCTGGCGACAACAAGCGTGTGCTCGCGGGCATGATAATTGCTTGATTGAATGATCGTGACGTTGCCAACCCTGACGAATAGGGCGATATCGTGCTGAGACGTCAGCGTCTCAGCCGGTCGCTGTATCAGATTCATATAAATAGTAACAAGCATCTTAGCCTACTGACAAAACTGACCTATGCCAGAAGAATTGAATAAACACGAGATCGAGATGAGATTGCTCTTGCCATCGGTCACCGACGCGAACGATCGTTGCATCCAGCGTCTGACCGATTTGCTTGTATCGAGAGCTGGTGTTGACGCAGCTCACGTGACACATTCGTCTGATGACGATCCGCAAAGTATCTGCATTCACTACGACAGCAACGTAGTTTCCACGGGCGATGTCCGAGAACTGGCCAGGCGAACTGGATCGCAGTTGGATCAGCAATATGGACACTGGCTTGGCAAGTCGGACGCGATGCACTCCCGTCGGGCGTCGGCCATTGAAGCCCGACTATCAAGGATTCAAGGCGTTCTGGAAGCCGCTGTTTCACCGGACGGTGCGGTGCGTGTCGAGTACGACCGGCGCCAAACATCCGAGCAAGCTATTGAGGATGCTTTCGGGCAATGGGCGTCAAAGCCCACCAGCGTTGCCGACCAGCACGAGGGGCACCAACACGACAAGGAAGTCCACGATGATGATCACGACCATGCCAGTCACGATCATGCACATGGCGGCATTTTTGGTCCGAAGTCCGAACTGGTCTTTGCAATCCTCTGTGGCGTGTTCTTACTGGTCGGATGGCTGATCGAGACTTTTGCTCAACTGAACGAATGGATTCCGCTGGGATGTTATATCACGGCCTACCTGTTCGGCGGTTACTACACCGTCACCGAAGCGATCGAAAAGATTCGATCGAGTAAGTTCGAGATCGATTTCCTGATGATCGTCGCGGCGGCGGGTGCAGCGTCACTCGGTGCGTGGGCCGAAGGTGCTCTATTGCTGTTCTTATTCAGCATCGGGCATGCGCTGGAAGGCTATGCAATGGGGAAAGCTAAGCGCGCCATCGAAGCTTTGTCGGAACTCGCGCCGAAAGTAGCGCGTGTTCGTCGAGGCAGCACGGAAATGGAAATTCCCGTCGAAGAGCTGGTCGTTGGTAATGTCGTTGTCATCAAACCCGATGAACGGGTTCCCGCCGATGGATTCGTCATCGCAGGTGAATCGAGCATTAACCAGGCGCCCATTACCGGCGAGAGTGTCCCCGTCGACAAACGCCCGGTCGACGACGTCAACGTCGCAGCGGCTGCTCCCGAATCACTTTCCGCTGAACATCGTGTCTTCGCTGGGACGATCAACCAATCTGGGGCAATCGAAATGCAGGTAACAAAGACTGCTGCGGAGAACACGCTCGCCCGCGTCGTCACGATGGTAGGTGAGGCGGAAACGCGAGTTTCACCGACGCAGAAGTTCACTAAAAAGTTTGAGCGATACTTTGTCCCGACCGTTATCACCGGGGTCGTTATGCTGATTTTTGCACCGTTGGTCATCGACGAGAGTTTTAGCGATTCTTTTTATCGAGCGATGGCAGTCCTGGTTGCGGCGAGTCCGTGCGCTCTCGCGATTGCCACGCCCAGTGCCGTGCTAAGCGGCGTCGCTCGGGCTGCTCGCGGAGGCATCCTTGTCAAAGGTGGCGGGCCACTGGAGAGTCTTGGTGGACTTGACTCGATTGCATTCGATAAGACCGGAACGCTGACCGAAGGCGATCCCAAGGTAACCGACGTTCGCACCGCCGATGGGGTAGACGAATCCGAACTCCTGCGGATTGCCGTCGCAGTCGAGGAACTCAGCAAACACCCGTTGGCGAAGGCCGTCGTCCGCGACGGGACGAAGAAGTTGGGAGAGGGGAGGTCTTGGAGTGGGGGAGATTCTCCGGCTGCGACTGACTTGAAGAGCATTACCGGGCGTGGGATTCAGGCGATGGTTGAAGGGGAGTTGGTTCATGTGGGGAAGGACGACTTGTTCGCGGAAGTCGATGGCCCACCGCTTCCCGATAGCGTGCGTTCGACTGTTGATTCACTCGAACAGAATGGGCGTACCACGATGATCGTTCGTCGCGGCGACCGTTACCTCGGCGTCATTGGGCTGATGGATACCCCTCGCGAAGCGTCCAAGCGAACGATTGCTCGGCTGCGTGAACTCGGCATCGAGCGAATGATCATGATCTCTGGCGACAACCAACAAGTCGCCGACGCGGTCGCCAAAGAAGTCGGCCTTGACGAAGCGATTGGCGACTTGATGCCCGACGACAAAGTCGCCGAGATCAAGAAACTGCAAAGTGAAGGCGGCGTTGCGATGGTCGGCGATGGCGTCAATGATGCCCCTGCAATGGCATCCGCGTCGGTCGGCATCGCAATGGGGGCGGCTGGCAGCGATGTGGCTCTGGAAACCGCCGACGTAGCATTAATGGCAGACAATCTCGATCACCTGCCACTTGCCATCGGCCTCAGTCGAGCCACTCGCCGCATCATCCGTCAGAACCTTTGGGTGAGTTTAGGCATGGTTGCGTTTCTGGTGCCCGCGACGATTCTAGGTCTCAATATTGGTCCCGCCGTCGCACTGCACGAGGGCAGTACCCTCGTCGTCGTCTTCAATGCACTGAGGTTGTTGGCTTACAAATCGTCTTCAACCGATGAAAAATAGTGCTTAGCTATTCTTTCGCAACGATCGCTCGACACGGAGCGATGCGTTATCATTCGGCCAAGATTTCACCAGCACAGCGGGCGGACAGGTTTCGTCACGCCTTCAGATCAATACTGTGTGTATTCGTATGTACCAAGCCTTCCATTAAGGCGCAGGTCACTTGCCTTGATGATAGCTGTGTGATTCAGTTTTTACGAACGTCGATTCGGTCGTTGAATCAGCTTCTCCCTCAAACGTGTAGTCAACGTCGAGCGAGTCCCCTCCAATCTCGCCCAAGGTTGTCGCCGCGATCTTGATGAAGCAAAATAGCAAGGTAATCTCGGGGACCTTACTGACACTCATATTTTCTGCCGTGTTCAATCGCTCTGCTTCGTGAAATAATAGTTCCTTAAGCGATGATAGAGTCGCTTTATGAGAGCACGATGAGTTCGGCACGTAAATCTTCAGAGAATCCCAGATGTGTCAAACACCGCGTTTGCTGAACTCGACCTCAACGATGAACTGTTGCTCCAAGTATGAAGTGTGGATCTGTCCACCCAGTGATTCGGCTAGTCGCTTGCATAGCGGCAGCCCCAGTCCGCTATGGTGACCCGTCGCCGTTCGCGATGTATCGGCACGCCAAAATCGCTCAAAGACTCTTTCAATTTCGCTTGCAGGAAAGCCCCGAGCTGCGTTGCTGATCCGTACCTGCCATGACTCTGGTGACTCGTGGGCGGAGATATTGATCGCCGAGCCAACGTCGGCGTACGCCAGCGCGTTGTCGATCAAATTACGGAGCAACATTTTGATGGCCGTGGGTTGCCCCAGAATCATCAAGTCGTTAGGGAGATCAGTCGAAGCGGTCAATTGACGTTCGTTCATTACGTCGTCGCTGGATTGGATCATGTCGAGGAGTACTCGCCGCAGGTCAATCGATGTCTTCGCTGAATCTCGCTGGGTGAGCTTGGTCGTCGCCAACAGGCTTTCGATGATCGCTGAGGTTTGCAGGGTGATCGCCATGCACTTTTCCAGAGTTTGTTCGTGCTCGCTGACCGACCGAGACCTGGCGAGGGCAACGTCGAGTTTGGCACGCAATCCTGCCATCGGGGTCCGCAACTCATGGGCAACATCGGCAGAGAAGGAGCGTTCATGTTCGAGCGTCGCCTGCAGCCGTGCGAGCAACCGATTGATGGTTTGTGTCAGCGGCCGCAGTTCCCAAGGCTGATCGTTCTCGTCGCCGATACGTCTATCGATTGACTCGGAGCCAATTGCCGCGATCTCAGCCGCGGTGCGATCAATCGGCTTGAGGCCCAAGCCGACCGCAAACCAAACGATGACGAGTGTCGCCAGAACACCACCGATTCCAACGGCAGCCAGAACTCCTCGTACACGATTGATCGTGGCGTCGAGGCGTGCAGTGGGACGGGCAAACACCATTCTGACATCAGCTGACGGTTTTCCATCGCCAGCACCGAACTCCACAGCTTCGCTCTCAACACGCGGCTGGAACGTCAATATCACGGCACGTCCCGGCTGATTTCCCGCGAGCTGGACGCTGAAAATTCCCGCGTATGTGCCGGGAGGAATGCTCAGCCGGGCGGGTTGATCGTCTAGTGGAAGGATAAGGTGGCCAGCATCCCAGATCTCCAATACCTCACATTTGTCGTCAATTCGCGGAGTGACGCCGCCAGCCTCTTGCCACTCAAAGACCAATTTCTGCTGATCGCGTTCCACCAGTTGGCTGAGTGATTCCACGTGGTCGCGTAGCCCGCGATCAAATTCAGCCCACAACGATGCTTCGATCAACCAACACACAGCACAACCGCTAATCACGAACAGGATCATCACACTGATTCCAATCAATGTGATCAGACGTGCATGCAGGGACTGGATCATGAATCGCTGCTCTCGATGAGATAGCCGTGGCCGCGACGGGTGACAATCAGCGACGGTTCGCCGGGCAGGTCCAGCTTTTTGCGCAGATAACCGATGTAGACATCCACCACGTTGCTTGTTGCATCGCTGTCCATATCGTAAAGACTCTTCCAGATATCGGTTCGGGAAACCACTGTGCCTCGCCGCCGAACCAGCAGCTCGAGCAAGTTGTATTCGAGAGCGCTCAGTTCAACGATTTTGTCGCCGCGATACACCAATCGTGAAGAGGTATCGATGCGGAGATCCCGGACCTGGATGATCGACACACCATCGCCAAAACTGCGGCGGACCAACGCGCGCACTCGCGCTATCAGTTCCGCCATCGCAAATGGCTTTACCAGATAGTCATCCGCTCCACTATTGAGGCCGCGAATCCGCTGGTCGACTTCGTCAGCGGCCGTCAACAACAGCACGGGCGTGTGCAGTTGTTGCTGCCGCATCGATTCGAGTATCTCGATTCCCGAGATATTCGGCAACATGATGTCCAAGACGATCACGTCGTGTTCCCCGGACTTCGCCAGCCACATGCCGGCGTTTCCATCCTCCGCATCATCGACCGCGAAGCCATTTTCTGTGAGCGACTGTACGACCGCGCTGCGAACCGGTTCGTAGTCCTCGATTACCAATACACGCACAGAATTGCCTACGACTGCAATGGACGCGGTGGCACGCCCTGGAAACCAAATCTCTCTACAGATACTCAGTAGAAACTACTCATTTTCTTCTTCGTTATCATCGTCGTCGTCGCCATCATCATCATCATCGTCCTCGTGTTCCTCATCGGCGTCGACTTCGTCGTGTTCATCGTCAGCTTCCAGTTCTACCACGCGGCCGGTAGCGTCCACGAGCATTTCGGTTTCGTGGCCGTCAACCATGACTTCGATCTCATAAAGCGTCACGGTCTTGAGTTCAAATTTGGTGGTTGCTCCTTTCGGAGAGTGTTTCGCGGCAGCCTTTCGAACGGCTGCGGGAACGGCATCTGCAGTGAGGGCCATTTCCGTTTCCATGACGTCCCCCGTTTTGCTGACGACAACTTCCTGATCGACGTCACCCACCTTCCAACCAGCCTCGTAGCAGGTCCGACCGTCTTCGGTCTCCTTTTCTACCTTCGTGATTTTGGCCTTACCAGCGGCCTTGCGGATCGCCTTCTGGACCGCCGCCGGTGTCTGATCCAACTGAATCTTTGCGGACTCAGAGGATTCGCTCTTTTCCTCGCGTTCCTCGAACAACGCCCACGAGACCGACGTTGCCGTTGTCGCCAATACCAGCGAGAGTACGATTCGTTTCAACATTACATTCTTCCTCAAGAGAGAGTAGTCAGCAGACTGTATCGCCAGAAATCAGTGATTTCACTCAATGTCAGGCGACGAAGCCAGCGACGAATTCATTCGCAATCAGACGTCCTGAATCGCGACATCAGTGACATCTTAGGAATGGCAAATGAGAGGAAGATGAGAAGAAAAGGAAAAACCGATTCGATCCACCAATTTCACCAAGTTTAACTGGAGGAAACTCCGCTGCTCCGATCTGTCGCCCCAGCGATCGACTTCACGCCAACCTGATCGGCAACAAATCACAAAAAAAGTCGTTCGCCAAATTTTTCGCAATTTCGTGAAGGACCGAAGCTGCCGGTGCATCCAACCACGCGAGACCGGCCCCAGACCAGGGCGTTGACCCATTCGCGATCACGGACGATCACATGAACCCAATGTTCTTTAGCCTGATGAAACTTTCAGCTCTAATCGCCGTCGTCCTTTTCTCGGCGGGGGCGCCGCAGCCCTCGACTTGTAAGTGCGAACAATGCCCATCAAAAACGGGCACATCCGTCACTGGTGGCGAGTGTGCGTCGGAGTATTGCTGCGGGATGGATCCATTACCCCCTAGTCAACCTTGTCCGTGTGGGTGCCGGGAGGCGTCGCCTGACCAAGGCTTAAAGCCGCAGTCAGAGGCACCGTCGCTGAACTTCGCGAGCGAACGAGTTCGCGTTTCATACCGGACCGGTCATTCACTATCTCTCGTGACAGCACAGGCGTCGCCCGTCGTTCTGGCGGGCTCCTCGCTTTGCGTTTTCTTGTGTCGTTTTCGTTTGTAGCGGACGTCCTTTCGACGTTCGCCCCACGGAAGCAAACTATACGACATTCTCAAACGGAAAGTGATTTCTATATGATCATGCAAGAACAATATGCGCCCGTCGCAACCGCAATGTATCAGCGTACGACCAGCGAGCCACTCCTAATCGACTGCCCAGTTTGCGGACGCCCCACGAAGATACGTCAGCAACTCATTGGCGAGAGTGTCGCGTGTGGTCACTGCAACGGCACCTTTATCGTGACCGAACAATTGAATGGCATCAGGATCGCACGATCAATATCGACCGTCATCCAGGCACAACGACCGGCCTCACAGCGCCGTTCGACATCGACGCGGCAAACCCGCGAACCGCTTCCCCAACCGCGTCGACGTGGCCAATCAAGCCTGCAGCCAGTCGCGTTCGTCATCGAGCCATGTGATGAGGTTTACGCTCGGCTGGCTGGAGACTTGATCGAAACTGGCTATCGCGTCGTGCGAGCCATGGCATCAACCGATGCGATCAAAGCCTGCGGCACCTATCAGCCAAGGGTGATCGTGGCATCGCTCGCGTTTCCGTATTTAAATGCGTGGCAGTTGGCTCCGAGGCTCGCGACGTTCGGCGTGGATACGCAGGTCATACTGTATGATGTTGAAGTGGCTATCTACGACTACGCGATGGCTGACTTCCTGGGTATCGAACAACTGATCGAGTATGGCGGCGACCTCTTCCGGCTTTCAAGTCGTATTCGCCAAGCAATTGGCCACCAATCGCATGAGCAAAACGAATCGAAGCACCCCAATGTTGCGTGACGTCCCAGTTGTCGAAATCGAATCGAACGAAGACACAGTAAGGCTGTGTTGGCGGTATATCCACGATGCGATATTCGTCTCGATGTAAGCAGCAACCCGCCCTTGATACCCTTTCCGGGTATGTTTAAGCTGGTTCGCGGTTCTATTTCTTGTGCCATACAGCTCGGTACTCTGTTGTTAGCCTGAAAGTGCCACTTGTTGAGCAACCCACGCAAAACGAACGACCAGGAATTGGCTGAAGCGACCGCTGACTCTGCAACTACCGAAGTGCTGGTTCGCCGGTGTATCGAGGGAAACCACGATGCGATGGAACAGCTGTACGAGCTGTGTAGCATCCGCGTCTATGCGTTGCTGGTTCGCGTGGTGGGGCGGCAGGACGCCGACGATGCTATGCAGTTGACGTTCATGCAGGTTTTTCGCAAGCTTGATCGCTTCAGCGGTAAGTCAAGTCTCGAAACATGGATTTATCGAGTAGCGACCAACGAGGCTTTGCAATTGCTGCGACGTCGTAGACGACATGAGGTCGACTCACTCAGCCTCGACCCGGAATCCGAAGCGAGTCAAAGTGAACTACGCATGGAGGATGCAGAGATACTCGATGCTGGCCTCGCCAAGCTGGAGCCGGAGCTACGTGTTGTGCTCACACTGAAAGAAGTGCAGGAGCTTTCCTACGCCGAGATCGCTGTGATCATGGACATTCCCGAGGGCACGGTCGGGTCGCGATTGAATCGAGCGCGACGCGAGTTGCGTGACCACGTTGAGAGGCTCGGGTGGGGTTGAGAAGAGAGAGGCGAGAGGGGGAGGCAAAGAGAAAACGGGATCAAAGTCTCCATGTCTCCCCCTCTCCGTGTCTCAGTACGGGCAGCCGACGGTGCGGTCAATTTGGGCGATCGTGCCGGCAAGCGTGGCATTGATACGCGCGAGCTGGGTCTCGAACATCAATAGCTCCCGGTAGGTTTCGACGAGCGTAAAGAAGTCGGTGCGCTCGCCGCGATAGTCGGCGATCGCCAATTTCAACGTGTCTTCCGTTCGCGGAACGAGTCGCGTTTGGTAGATATCGGTCTGCTCGACAAGCGAGTCTGCTTGAGCGAGCAGGCGGCGCAAACGACCGTAAATCTCATACCGTTCGGCCTCGAGCCTATCTTGGGTGCTGCTCGTGCGGCGGCTGGCTTCGCGAATACCTGCATTGATCTTTTCTCGCCAAATCGGCAGGGTCGTGCCGAAGCTAATGCTGAGATTGTCGTTGCCGTTGGCGACGGGGCTGATCACATTATGGTTGTCGCTGATGATGCCCCAATTCAACCCCACCATGAAGTCGGGATACTGTTGCAAACAAGCAAGCTTCTGCTTTTGGCGATCGCGTTGGATTTCGGCTGCGAGCCCACGGAGATTGGGATTGCACTGCTCGGCCTGCGCAATCAATGCGTCAAGCTGCATCGGTGCGTCGGCAACGCCGAGTTCTTCCGTTGCTTCGGCCATCAATGAAACGGGCTGTTGCAACAACGCCGCGAGGTCAGCTTGAGAAACCTCTTTTTGTCGCCGAAGCTGAACCAACTGATCGTCCAACCGATCGATCTCTAGTTGAGCGCGGAGTACGTCTTGCTGTGTGCCGCCCGAACGATAGCGAGCTTCGGCGACCCTGGTCAGGTCGTCGACGAGATCCCGGGTTTCCTCGATGATCTGCATCGCTCGAGTCGCGTACCAAACTTCATAATAAGCAAGGCGAACCGATTCGGTGATCTGTCGTTCGATGCCCTCGAGTTCAGCCTGAGCCATCTGAGCTTCGCGGCTGACAATAGCACCCTTCGTGCGTAGTTTGTCTGGGAACGGCACGCCTTGTTGCAGCGACATTTGGTTGGCGACGCGACCCGCTGCCGTTTGGGTTGCATTGTTCTCTAAAGGCCAGAACGTGTTGTTGAACTGCGGATCAGGCAGGGCGGTGACCTGCGGGATTCGGTCCATTTCGGCTTGGACCCGTTGACGGGCTGCTCGGATGCTGGGGTGTGTGACCAGGGCTTGCTGCACAAAGTAGTCGACCGGTTGGCCAGAGTGGGAAGGTTGGGAGAAGGGAAGAGTGGGAGAGGGGGAGGGAGGCTGGGAGTCACTGTCGCTCGTCTCGCCGCCTGTTTCGAGAAGTTTGCTGAATGGCTTTTCTACAATTTTGACTTGAGGTTGCGCTACGGGCGCAGCGAAGACCGGAGCACCTTCGTTGCTGTCATTTACCAATTGAACGTCTTCGTATCCGACCGATCGAAGGTCGGATAATTCCCCACTGGATTGCTCCTTGGCGTCATTCCCGGCGGCTTCCGGAGCTATACGGCTGACTACCGGAGGCGATGTCGCGTGCGTCGCCAAACTGGTTTTCGACGGTCCGGTGGCACAGCCACCTGTGGAGCATGCGATCAGCGATAACGCCAGAAATCGGCGTTTTCGTGAGCTAGAAATATTATTTTTTTGACGCTGTGGCATGACAAACTGGCTCCATCCAGTTACTCTTCGATTACAAAGTTTAGAACGAATTGAAATCCGTCTTGAACTTTTGAGCCCGATTTGCGATATACTTTGGCATACCGGGTCCAGGTATCTGTTTCGGGAAAACCAGGTGTATCGCTCGCGTTTAATTCGCACTGTCGCTAATCTTTCACTGATCGTCGTAATGATGATTCAGCCGGGGATTGCGTTGGCCCTTGCGAATGATTGCAGCGTGAAGTGTGCTTCCGCCTACGTTTGCGACGGCTGTGGATGCTGCCAAGTCGCCTCACCGGAACAGAAGTGCTCTTGCTGCGATGGCGGCGAACCTGCCGCGGCCGAAAAAACTTGCTGCATGGGCGAAGCAGAATCAGACAGCGCGGCAGACAGCTCTGTTGAGATGACGCAGTCCGACGAAATCCTGGAACTCCAGGTCATCACAATCAGTACAGCCGAACCCTCGGTTGCTGCGGATTCGGATGTGGCCATGAGCGGCGAAATTGCGGACGTCGAACTCACTTCCACCTGTCGTTGCGGAGTGGAAAGCTCGCCGCTGGGAGAGTCTGCGCCTGCTCGCCCCACGCTTCCGATCCGAGACTCGGTTGCAATCCGACACTCGGAATTGGATGACCTCTTCGGTGGCCCGCTTCTTCCACAACGCCCAAGCAGCGTTCGTAGCGAGGATTTCATGCGGCCCCATTTCTCTCAAATCCAGCTCTGTATCTGGCGACTGTGATTGTAACTGTTTAGGCAGTTTCACAGGCGTTTCATGACGCAGTCTACAGTCGCGTGGACGTACTGAGCCAACGGCGTAAGCCCTGGGACCTCTGTATGCCGTTCTTCCCACGCAATATCCGCAGCTAGTTCGTTCGAGCAGTCCACAATCCCTTTTAATTGACAAGGTGGTATCTGAATATGAACCAAGATAACCCCAACAAAGATATCCAGCCTGATCAGATGGGAACGTCGGCGACCTCGCTATCGAGCAATGCGATCAACGTTGATGCTGGTGTGCCTATCGCAACCGCGAATCCAAAGGACGAGTCGACGCCTGAGACATCTGCGAGTGAAACAGAACCGAATGAAGAGGCCGCGATTGACTCGCCGGTCGTCGAGACGCGCGTTGGTGGTTTCGGATGGCTGCTCCGCGTCGGTGTGAACGCGGTCGTTGTCACTGCACTCGCTGCACTCATTCTATTGATGATCGGTGTGGCACAGCGATCTGAATGGGTGACGGCAAATGGGTTTTCCGGTGGCGGCGACGGCGAATCAGTTGCCGCTACGGATGGAGGCGAAGAAAAACGCTACATCTGTCCCATGATGTGTACTCCACCGTCGACGGAACCGGGACGTTGTCCGGTGTGCGCGATGGAGCTAGTCGAAGCGACTGGAGGCGGTGGCGGCGACGGCATTTCGGTCACGATTGAATCGTCTGCACGTCGCTTGGTTGGAATTCAAACCGCGACCAGCAAGATGGGCGAAGTCAATCGCACGATTCGCACCATCGGTTCGATCGACTTCGACGAAAGCCGACTGTCCACGATCTCCGCCTATATCGACGGGCGATTGGAAGAGTTGTATGCAGATTATGTGGGTGTCGAAGTGAAAGAGGGCGATGACCTCGCACTCATCTACAGCCCGAAACTTTACTCCGCGCAGACCGAGTATATCACCAGCCTAGAAAGCAATTCGATGGGGCGTTTTAGTGTTAACAGTCCTGACATGAAGGCGATGGCTCGTGAGAATCTGAATGAACTCGGAATGACCACCGCTCAAATCGAAGATCTGCGTAAAAGCCGCAAGCCGCAATCGCGTATCCGTATCAAGTCGCCGCAGACGGGAACCGTTTTAGAGAAGGCTGCTGTCGAGGGCGACTATGTAAAAACCGGGCAAAAGATTTATCGCATCGCCGACCTGGCATCCGTTTGGATGATGCTGGATCTGTTCCCTGACGATGCCGCATCGGTGCGGTTCGGTCAACAAGTCGAAGCGGAGATTCAGTCGATGCCGGGCGAGGTATTTACCGGTCGCGTCGCGTTTATCGATCCAACTGTCAGCCCGACGACTCGGACGGTGCGAGTACGAGTCGAAGTGATGAATTTTGATGGCAAACTTCGTCCCGGAGATTTCGCGACGGCGCGCATCAGCGTCCCCGCCATCCCGACCGACATGGTCTACGATCCCGCTTTGGCAGACAAGTACATTAGTCCCATGCACCCCCAGGTCATCCGCGACGAACCGGGTGAGTGTCCGCTCTGCGGCATGGACCTAATCCCGACGTCACAACTGGGCTATTCATCCGAACCCGTTGAGTCTCAACGTGTCGTCACCGTACCACGTGAATCAGTGCTACTGACGGGGCAATACGGTGTTATTTATGTTGAAACCGAACCGGGACGGTTTGAAATTCGCCGCGTTACCGTTGGCGCAATGAATGATCATGATGCGATCATTGTCGAGGGGATGGCAGCGGGCGAGACCGTTGCAACGAACGGCAATTTCCTCATCGACTCGCAGATGCAGCTCGCAGGCAATCCATCGTTGATGGATCCCAGTAGAGCGCCGAGCTTTTCACCTGGACCGCTTAACCTTCCCACACGCGACCCGGCCATGTTGGCAGGCGAATCCGGCGAGCAGTTCGACCGAGCCTACGACGCCTACTTCGAGATTCAGTGTGCGATGGCTGCCGACTTGACGCCTCCACCAGTTGCGCTCAACACGCTGCTGGATTCACTAAACAAGCTAGAGATGTTGCCTGACGTTCCCGACGACGCCCAGACACAGTTTGCGGCAGCGCGACGCGGTGCCGGTCGCATGGGCGGTTCGCTCGAATCCGCTCGCACTGCCTACCGAAGCGTGAGTCACGCGATGTTGAAGGCCACGATATCTGCAATGGGGCCACACACGGCAGGTGGCATCTACCACATGTATTGCCCGATGGTCCCAGGAGGCGGTGGAGATTGGATGCAATCCAACGCTGAGCTTCGCAATCCGTACTGGGGCAATCAAATGCTGGAGTGCGGGGAAGTCGTGGAGGAGTTGGGAGCTGGGCGTGGGGAGAAACAGCTCGCCGTTGGTGGGTCGTTAGGGGTGATGAAATGAGTGAGCGAATTAAGACGCATCGAGATCGAATCGTCTATCAGAAGTCCTTCGCGGCGGGAAAGCGAATCTTTAAATTGTCGAAATCGTTTCCTCGTGAAGAAATGTATTCGCTGACAGATCAGGTGAGACGGTCTTCACGAAGCGTAGGTGCCAACATTGCGGAAGCATGGAGGAAGCGGCGTTACGAGAAACACTTTTGCGGCACGATGAATGTTTCTGAGGCAGAGGCCGCCGAAACACAGGTTTGGATCGAATACGCCGCCGCCCATGGCTACCTTGATGCCGAAACAACTAAACAAGCCATCGAGTTCTACGACGAAATTCTGCGGATGATCGTCGCGATGATTCACGGATCATCGAAGTGGTGCGTTGATTTCAAGGAGGTGGGAGTGAAGGAGATTAGGGAGACGTATTCTATTGAGATTGATTGCCCAGTACTCGATCAACAACTTCTCTTAGCTCCCAACTCCCCTTCTCCCAACTCGGAGCGAAGCGATGCTTAACCTCATCATCCGCTTTTGCGTGAAAGAACCATGGCTAGTCGTCCTACTAACCATTGCCGCGTCCGTCGGTGGTTACTTTGCCTTCAAAGCGGTTCCCATCGACGCGATTCCCAACGTCGGTGAGAACCAGGTAATCGTGCTGACGCCGTGGCCTGGCCGTTCGCCGAAAGATATTGAAGATCAAGTCACCTACCCATTGAGTGTGTCCTTGCTGGCGGTTCCCGGCGCGGAATCGGTACGTGGCAAGAGTATGTTCGGCTACAGCTTCGTCCAGGTGACATTCAAAGACGAGATTGATTTTTATTGGGCACGCAGTCGCGTTTCTGAACAACTCGGCTCGGCCGCGTCTCAATTGCCCGATGGTGTCGTGCCGGAACTCGGACCAGACGCCACCGGTCTCGGGCAGATCTATTACTACACGCTTCAGCCACCCAAAGACGGCATGAGCTTGGCGGAGCTTCGCAGCATGCAAGACTTCGTTGTCAAATACGAATTGCAAGCTGTCGAGGGTGTGAGTGAGGTGGCGTCCATCGGCGGCTACGTTCGCCAATACCAGATTGAAGTGGATCCAGACAAACTGCGGTTCCATAACATCTCGCTCGATAAACTTGCGATGGCAATCCAGGGGTCGAACGTTGACGTGGGCGCTAAGACGGTCGAGACGACTGGCATGGAATTCATCGTCCGCGGCAAAGGTTTCTTGGGTACCGACGGAAATAAAGAGAAAGCGATTTCCGATATCGAAGACACCGTGATCATGCAGCGCGGCGGAGTTCCTGTTCGCGTCCGTGACGTCGCCAGAGTCCAACTTGGTCCCGACTTCAGACGCGGTGCTCTCGATTACAACGGATCCGAAGCGGTTGGCGGCGTGGTCGTGATGCGATACGGCGAGAATCCTCGCGTCGTGATTGATCGGGTCAAGGAAAAGATCGCTGCAATCACGCCGGCGCTCGAAGGTGTGCAAATCCACGGCGTCTATGACCGCAGCGGCTTGATCGACGAGACGATGGCGACGCTCACCCACGCTCTGCGTGATGAGATCATCATCACTGCGATCATCATTCTACTTTTCTTAATGCACATCCGCAGCAGCTTCGTGGTCGCGATTTGCTTGCCTGCCGCCGTGTTAATCTCGTTCATCGCCATGCACGTCGTGGGTGTCGGATCCAACATCATGTCGTTGGCTGGCATCGCAATCGCAATCGGCACCATGGTCGATATGGGGATCATCGTTTCGGAAAACATCTATCAGCATCTGGCCGACTGGGAGAGGGAAGTAGGGGACATCGAGAGGGGGAGACGAGGAGACACGGAGGGAGGAAGACAGGGAGACAAGGCGAGTGATAGCTCCGTGTCTCCTTGTCTCCCTGACTCCCCCTCTCGTTCACGGAGCGACGTCGTTTATGAAGCAACGATCGAAGTAGCCCCTGCCGTCGTTACTGCGGTGGCGACAACCATTGTTAGCTTCCTTCCCGTGTTCTTCCTGACCGGACGGGACTACCGGCTGTTCTCGCCGCTGGCGTATACCAAAACGTTTGCGATTGCTGCTGCGATGATTACAGCGGTCACGATTGTGCCCGCCCTTAGTCGGCTATTGCTAAAGAGCGCGAACTATCGAAAGCGGACGGCACTGGCTGCGGGGATTTCGTTTGCTGGCTTGTTGGCCGCGACATCTCACTTCATGTGGGGCGATGATTTGGCGGCCTACCTCGGTGTCGACACCTGGATCATTACTGCTGCGGCTGGATGTTTAGCATTTGTCTTCGGTTGGCAACTGTTTCGTGAACGCATCCGGCCAATCGAAGAGATCCCTTCAAGTCGCTTCGTACACTGGGTTTACGCAGCACGATTGAAACACGCTCTGAATCACAAAGCGTTTGCTCTGTCGTTTCCGGTAATCCTGCTATTTATCGGCGTCGGTGCTTTTTTTGGAATGCCGACAATATTGCAACCCGTCGAGCGTGTGGCCCGCGTCTTCGGTGCGGAACTGAATGATTTCCCTGGCTACGTCGATGCCAAACATGTCTTTACCGGATTGCAGAGCGATGATTGGATTGCCCTCGACGAAGGGAGTTGGTTCTACATGCCGACCCTGTATCCGGCCGCCAGTTTCTCACAAGCGATGCAGGTGTTGCAGACGCAAGACGTTTTGATCGGGCAGATTCCCGAGGTCAAAGACGTGCTCGGCAAGATCGGCCGCGTTGATTCTGCGCTGGATCCTGCTCCGGCGGCGATGGTGGAAACCTACGTGATGTTGAAACCTGAAAGCGAGTGGCGTGAAGGCGTGACGTCGCGAGACATTTGGGACGAGATCAACCGCGTCGCAACGCTACCAGGTGTCACCCCGGCATCGGCATTGCAGCCGATTGAAGGCCGCGTCGTGATGCTGCAATCCGGAATCAAAGCATCGATGGCGATTCGTATTTACGGCGACGACTTAAGCGAACTGGCAACGGCGGCCATGGATGTCGCAGCGACCTTGAAGAAGTCACCTTTAGTGAATGCCGGCACCGTCAACCCAGACATCGTCCTGGGGAAACCGTATATCGAATTCACGGTCGATCGAGACGCCGCGTCGCGCTACGGCATGAGCGCCTCGATGGTGAACCAAGTGATCGAAACCGCTCTCGGCGGGATGAACCTGATTAAAACCGTGGAAGGCCGGGAGCGTTACCCGGTTCGACTGCGATACAATCGCGACCTGAGAGAGCGAATTGATCAATTGAACCGGCTGCCTGTCGTCACAAACAGCGACGCGGTGGTTCCCCTCGAAGAACTTGCAAAGTTAGAAACCACCTGGGGTCCGGGGGCGATCAACAGCGAGAATGGTCGCTTGGTTGCTCATGTTGCCTTCATGACCAATGGTGCGATGGGCGACCTGGAGTCGGTCGAAGCAATCGAGGCACAGTTGCGTTCAGCACAGTCGTTGCCGACATTTAATCCGGATCATTTGAAACTGCCGACTGGCTATTCCCTCGAACCGGTTGGCAGTTTTCGAAACCAGATTGAAGCCAATCTGCGGCTGATGTGGATCATCCCGGTGGTGATTCTGATCAATCTGCTCTTGATCTACTTTGAGTTCCGAAACTTGCCCATCGCGATGGCGGTGTTCACTGGGATTCCGGTCGCCTTCGCAGGTGGCATGATTTTGGTCGCCTGGATGCACGTCGAACTCAATACCGCGGTCTGGGTCGGCTTCATCGCGTTGTTCGGTTTGGCTGTCGATGATGGCGTCGTGATGGCAACGTACATCCATCAACTTCTGCAGAAACGCCGGATCAAGAGCGTGCAGGACATACGAGACACCGTCTATGAAGCCGGTTTAAAGCGAATTCGTCCCTGCATGATGACGACGGTGACGACACTCGCGGCGTTGATTCCTGTTTTACTTGCCACCGGTCGTGGTGCCGACGTTGCCCGCGCGATGGCGATCCCCGTGTTTGGTGGCATGCTTGCCGAGCCATTCACGTCGTTCATCGTGCCCACACTCTATTCGGCCTATTTGGAAATGAAAATGCGATTCGGTATGAAGGATGAACTTTGGGACGGGACTGAGGACATGCCCGAGGAGGAATTGATGAAAGCAGCATGATTTTTTGAAAAGCTCGTGAAGAAACGAATCGGATCGAGCATCTAAACCAAAACTAACGAAACGGGCGACCGAATGGATTGGTCGTGAAACTTTAACGGAGTCTCAATTATGAAACGCAAAATCTTACTTTCTGCCGCACTGATCGCAGTCACTTCTGTGTCGACCGCCAGTGCACAGCATAATCACGCCGGTCATGCCCATGCGATGCCCAGACAAACGGCAACTGCTCAGGTGAGTCGCTCGGCGACTGGCCCACACGGCGGCTCGCTCAAGCAATCTGGATCCGTCCAGCTCGAAACCGTAGTGTCTCAAGCGGGCATCCAGATGTTCGTCTTTGACCTCAACGGCCAACCGGTGAAGGTCGATCGTGGACGTGGTGCTGCGTCACTTCGTGTGGAAGGCAATGCGAAACGCTATCGCTACGACCTGCTGCCTGACGGCAAAGATGGCTTGACCGCACCTGTCAACCTTTCCCAGATTGCTGGACGTCAAATCGAAATTGATATTCAATTGGTTGGCATTGACGCTGTTCGTGGCCAAGCATTGACACTGAACGAAGTCGCTACGGTGCCCGCCAGCGATCTTCAGCTGGCGTCCGCTGCCATCGCTCGCCAGAAGATTTGCCCGGTCAGTGGTAAACCGCTCGGCAGCATGGGCGATCCCGTTGCCGTGGACGTCAATGGCCAGCGTGTATTCGTTTGTTGTGCTGGCTGTGTCAACGCCGTTAAGTCGGATCCCGCCAAATATGCTGCCGGGCGGCCGCAGATCACGGTCGCGACCGCAACGGCCGCCGATGCCGACGCGATCGCTCGTCAAAAGGTCTGCCCCGTGATGGACGAGCCGCTCGGAGGCATGGGCACTCCGATCAAGGTGACCGTTGGCGACAAACCCATCTACTTATGCTGCAAGGGCTGCATCAAGAAATTGGAAGCCGAACCCGCAAAGTATCTGGCGATGGTTTATGGGGATGCGAGTAGGAAAGCGGGTACCCACGAAAATGGAAGTGTGTCAGCAGGAACTGAGCAAGTGCGTGAAGGAATTTTCAAAGTATCGGCAGCCGATGCCCCCTTCATTGCTGCCCAGAAGAAGTGCCCTGTGATGGATGAACCGCTCGATGCAATGGGCGGACCGTACAAAGTGCATGCTGCGGGCAAGGCGATCTACATCTGCTGTCCCGGATGCGCAAAGAAGATTGCAGCGGAACCTCAAAAATGGTTGGCGGTCCTCGCCGAACAGGGAGTCGACGCACCGATGCTTCGCTAGGAACGAAAGTGAGAGGGGAGACAGGAGAGGGGGAGACACGGAGGGTGACTTCGACGAATACTCCTTGTCTTCCAACTGAAGCAACGCGGGGGCGGTGTCCCTGGAAATCGCGGCATGTTCGCGGTTGAAAGTCACGCCGTCCTCGCCTTTTTACTCTGTAACGACATGGATTGTCAAAATGAATACGAACATCAAACATATCGCAATACTTCTGGTCGCTGCTGGCTTCTTGGTCGCTACCACAGGCTGCACAGCAGTTCGTTTACCATGGTTCGCGAAAAACGAAGACGTGTCATCGATGGATAGCTATATTGCTCAATCTGCGTCCAACATTCAGTACGACACTGCCGTTGACTTCAACAGCAACTATCAGCCGAGCACACTACCAGCGGCAAGCTACACCGCTCCAAAAACGGCACCGCCAAGTGGTGGATCGGGTGGAAGTTGCTCAAATGGCTGCTGCAACTGATACGTGTTTTTCCACGCATCGATGACGTGAGTATCCGGAGAACATCTCAGCGGAATCGTGACCGTGTGATCGTGCTTGAAAGAAACGATCGTTCCACTGCGCCGCAATGTGATGGCCGGGAGAATCCTTCGAGTTCATGCGAGCACAGACGTTGTCGACTAAATCTTGCACGGCCTCAGCTCCGTGATGCTCTACTGCTAAAAGCGATTCGTACATCGTCTTCGCTTCTTCTGTCAGCGCAGTCTGCTTTTCATGCAGTCGCCGGGCGGTTCGCACTCGATAGTCAACAGAAAAAAAATGACGAGCAAGCCCAGCAAAATTGAATTTCCAAGGATTAGCAAATTGGCGACTGATCGGTAACTGATACCAGCGATCTTTGAATGTCTGATACACCTATACCAGTGGAGAGTGGGAAGAATGATGCAGGGGCACAATTCGATTGTTACTCGACGATCGCTTCCATCTTTCTCGTGCGAGTGGCACGTCAATCGACAATGCTCGCATACTTTCGAAACAACGCAACGAGCTCTTCCAACTTTTGATCGCGATCAGCGGATTTACCATCCTCCATCGCTTTGGCAACACATGTTTTGAGATGATTTTCCAAAACGATCTGCCCGACCTTCCCGAGTGCTCCCGTCGCCGCCGAAAGTTGCATCAGGACATCGACGCAGTACTTGTCCTCGTCAATCATGCGGCGAACCGCTTCGACTTGTCCAACAACCCGAGCCAATCGGTGACTCAGTTTTTTCTTCTCGTTGTCGTCAAGCATGGGAATATAGGGAAATATCGAGAACTAACGCGGAAATGGGATCGCAAATTATCCGGGGCGAGCCGCCAGTGTAACTTACCGCAAAAGGCGTCACTAGACGCTGAAAATGCCCAACTCCACGTTCCCGATCGAACGCTTGGCCCACCTGAGGATCGATATCGGGTAAGACAGTGGTTGATCCGGAAAGGCATCAAAGAAGAGATGTGAGCGAGATAGCAACCACTCGCCCCTGTCTGTGCTACATCTTCATCCCGCTCATCATGTTCATTTTCCCGGGTTCGTAGTCAGTGGGATTGCCGAAACGATTGACAATTTCCTCGAATACGCTGCCTTTGGGAATCTCTTCGTCCGTTTCCATCACACGGTGGTATAGATCGTCCGGCAAGACTCTCAGCGTTGTCATCAGCCCCATGACTGACATCGGCCACATTGCACGCATGCCCTTGACTTCGCGACGATTCCAGATCGCTTCTATCATCGAATCGGACATATTCATCGACTTCATTTCTTGCGGGTATCCCGGTGTCGCGAAACCCGGATCGGTTCGCGCCGCGTCGACGGGAGGCCGGTTCGTGATGTTGGCGAGGTAACTCTCCACGGAAGCATTCTGACGGATTCGCGGACCGACTTGACGAGTCATGTGGTTCATCATGTGATGGACCATGTGGCAATGAAACATCCAGTCGCCGGGATTATTGGCGATGAACTCAAAGTCGGTTGCTTGAGCGATTCCAATCAATTCCGTATTGCGAGGTATCCAAGCCGATTTCGGAATGCGCGCGCCTTCATGTCCCGTCAACCAAAACGTGTGGCCGTGCATGTGAACGGGGTGATGTTGCATGGGTGAGAAATCCATGATGCGAACGCGCACTCGTTCTCCATGCTTGACGACCAGTGGCGTTGTGTATGGACCGCTACGTCCGTTGATCGTATGCCAATTCCAATCCATCCGCCAACTATCGGCGATGGTTTGATTGCTATCAATAAAAAAGTTTTGAAAGATCAGCCCGAAGTCGCGATCGACCGGCGGATCAAATACCTTCTTTGGATGGACGATGAACCATCCGACGCTGCCAAACGCTTCCTGCATTGGCACGTGCGAGTGATAGAAGAACGTCCCTTCCTCGTGAACATCAAATTCGTAGACGAATGACTCTCCCGGCTCGATTGGATTCTGAGTCAGCGTTTCGCTGCCGTCGTACTGAACCGGCAATTCGAATCCGTGCCAATGCACTGTCGTTTGTTCAGGCAACTCATTGGTAACAATGATGCGAACGCGATCGCCTTGTGTGACTTCAATCGTCGGCCCGGGCATGCTGCCGTTATAGCCATAGACATTCATCGTGTAGCCGGGCAAGAATTCCCGCTCGACCGCCATCGGGACCAAATGAAACTCCTTCGCGCCTCGCACCATTTTCCAAGCCAGTTTTTTTAAGTCAGGCGCTTCGAAGGGGGCTGGTCCCGCAGCGGCACTGCGAAATCCCGGCATCAATTTGCCGAGGTAGTAGTCGCTGTCAGGATCGTTGCCACGCGAAGGCTTGAATCGTGAGAACCCATCGTATTCGGCTTTCACATCCGAATCCGCAGGCACTTTCGGTTCAGGATGGTTGGAATGCTGTGTATGCCCTTTCTTCATCGGCATATCCTCCATTTCCACGTCCATCGGCTTCTGGGCCTTGGTATTGTCGGCCAGTAGTCCACTGGCCAATCCGCCAGCCGCAGCGAGCGACCCGAGCTTTAAGAATTTGCGACGGTCTTCAGTTGATGACATTTTCTTAATCTTTGCGAGAATGTTGGTGGTGGCGGACAAAAGGTGCAAGTTGGAAGCTAAAGGTCTGAGAGAGAGAATCCGTTTTTAGCACTTCCGTGTCTCCCCCCTCCTTCTTCTACCTTGGTTTCGCAACGGCATCGATGTGGCCAGGAGGCGTTGGTCCCTTGGCGGCCATCAGTCCGCCTTCGAGCAGGAAGCCATCGATCATCACCTCCTGAATTCGGACGTCACGGAACTGATCAATCTGCTGTAAGCGAGCTGCAAAGTACTCGCGTTGTGCGTGCAAGACATCAGGCCAATCGACGCGATTGTCTTGGTAGCCTTCCAACAGCTCTCGATAGGCATGCTGTCGCTGTGGAATGATCACGCGATCGTACTCCGTGGCATGTTGCAAGGCGGTCGCATACATGCGATATGCCATCGCTAGTCGTTCACGCAGTTGCAATTCGACGCGACGAATTTCCGCCTGCTGACGTTGCAAATCACGCCGGGCCTGCAGGACCGTACCCTGGTTTCGATCATAGATGGGCAATTCGAGCCGCACGGCGGCGTTGTAAACTGGATCGTTGTTGGTGAAATTGTATCCAGGTCCGCCGGTGACCACGACGTCGGGAACCCACTGTACCGATTCTCGCTGTAGCGTCGTTTGATCGGCAACGAGTTTTGCTTTGGCCGCGAGAACTTCTGGACTGTCCTCCACCAAGGCGGCGTACACGGTTTCAAATGGTGGCATTGCTTCTTCAGGTCGCAGGCTACCCTCGATTCGTCCGATCGGCATGGTGCAGCCGACGACCGATGTCAATTGCCGAAACGATTCAGCGAACTCATTCTGGGTGTTGAGCAGATCGAGTCGCCGTTGTTGCAATTCGACGTTCGAGCGGTGGATACCCGGCAGATTCGTTTGACCTTGATTGTATAATTCACGTGACGTGACGCTGCCATCCTCAGCGGTTTTAAGCAGCTCCGACTGCAGATTCACTCGCTCCATGGCGGCGAGCGTCTGATAGAAATGTCGCTGGATGTCGTTGCTGACGCGATACTGTTGCGCGATGGCCAAGTGCTCCGAGACGCGTGCGCGTTGCCGGTACTTCAGGCGGCTGAGCTGCAGTTTGTGCGCGGTAACGAACCGCTGTTGAATTTCAAACCCTTGGAATTCACCGGCTGTTCCATCACTGTTGATTTTCTCACCCACGTACATCAAAACGGGATTCGGATACAAGCCTGCCTGCAAAGCTTTCGCGGTTTCGCCGCCAATTTGCAATCGTGCCTGCCGAATCGTGGGATTATTGGCTGCCGCCATGCTGAGCAGTCCGTCGAGCGTGTAACTCGACATCGTTTGAGGATCGGACTCGGCAAAGGCAAGATCGGCGTCGATGAAGCCCGACGGCATCTCGGGAAGCGGCGGCAAGTCGCTGCTGGGCAACACGTGACGAGCGGCGACCCCACCCACCGCGTTTTGGCGAAATGAACCGTCTTGAGCCGTAACTTGCGATGCGCAGGCTACCAATGCAATTGTCCCCAGCACGCTTGATCGTGAGAATTGTCGTTTCATAGTTGTTCGCCCCTGCTCAGACTTGGAATCGGCAATCTCGCCGCAGAAGTCTTTTCGGACCGATACCCTGTTGGGGTACATTGAACTCGACTCGGAATGGACTCGCTCCGTATCGCAGCTCCGGTTGTACGGGCTGGGCAATCTATCCTAGCTGGTCAGTTTTGCCGCTCTCAATCGTAACGCGTTGGCGATTACGGACACACTGCTGAAGCTCATCGCCGCAGCAGCGATCATCGGACTCAGCAGCACACCGAAGAATGGATACAAGAGTCCCGCCGCGACAGGGACCCCCAACGCGTTGTAGACGAATGCAAAGAACAGATTTTGCCGAATGTTGCTCATTGTCTTGCGGCTCAGATTCGCCGCTGCCGCCACGCCACGCAGATCGCCACCGACGAGCGTTACCCCTGCCGATTCAATCGCGACACCGGTTCCCGTACCCATTGCGATTCCGACATCGGCCTCCGCCAGCGCCGGTGCGTCGTTGATTCCGTCACCACACATTGCGACCGTCTTGCCACTTTTTTTCAGCTCTCGCACAAAGTCATGCTTTTCTTCAGGCGAGACGCCCGCGTGAAATTCATCGATTCCTAACTTCGCTGAGACAGCCTTGGCGGTGGGCTCCGCATCTCCCGTCAACATCACGACGCGCAGGCCCAGATCGTGAAGTGTTTGCAGTGCGGCGGGTGTAGACTCTTTGATCGGATCGGTGATCGCCATGATGGCGGCCAACGCTCCGTCGACTGCAACGAATACGACCGTTGCACCTTCGGACTGATGTGTATCTGCTCGCTCGCGTCCTGCCTCCACGCCGTCCACTCTCCGATCGGTTAACAATGCGGCCTTCCCAATCATGACATCGCGACCATCCACGGATGCGTGAACGCCACCGCCCGTGATGCTATCGAAATTTGTCGCTTCGGAAATATTGAGATTGTCGTGTTTCGCACGTCGCACGATGGCTTGAGCCAATGGATGCTCGCTCTGTGCCTCCACCGCAGCGGCGAGTTTCAGGACATCCGCCTCCTGAGAGTCACCGAAAACTTCGATGGCCGTCAATTCCGGCCGGCCCTGCGTCAGGGTTCCGGTCTTGTCCACCACAATGGTGTCAACCTTCTCCATCACCTCCAGCACTTCGGCGTTCTTGATCAGCACGCCTTCCGTTGCTCCACGCCCGACGCCAACCATGACTGACATCGGTGTCGCCAATCCCAACGCACACGGGCACGCAATGATCAGCACTGCAACTCCTGCGACAAACGCATGAGCGAGTCGTGGTTCAGGCCCAAAAACGGCCCAGCCGAAGAACGCGGCAGTCGAGCATGCGATCACCGTCGGAACAAAATACCGAGCAACCACATCGGCCAACTTTTGAATCGGAGCCCGGCTTCGCTGCGCGTCAGCAACCATCTGCACGATACGACTGAGCACGGTATCACCGCCCACACCAACCGCTTCCATCACCAGTGCGCCGGTTTGATTCAGCGTTCCGCCAGTGACATCATCGCCTTCCGACTTTTTGACCGGGATCGGCTCGCCGGTGAGCATCGACTCATCGACGCTGCTGGATCCACTGAGTATGCGTCCATCTACTGGCACTTTTTCGCCAGGCCGAACTCGCAAGTGATCACCTTTGTGAACCGCATCGAGCGACACCACTTCCTCGCCGTCGTCGGTGATTCGGTGTGCCGTCTCGGGCGCGAGCTGCATCAACTCCCGAATCGCTCCGCCGGTTTGTTCGCGTGCTCTCAGTTCCAGTACCTGACCGAGCAAGACCAGCGTGATGATCACCGCGGCAGCCTCGAAGTACAGCGGCGGAACACCATGTTCAAAGAACGCTTCGGGGATCACACCTGGCAACAAGACAACAACGAAGCTGAACAGATACGCAGCCAGCGTTCCCACGGCAATCAAAGAAAACATATTGAGGTTCATGGTGCGAAACGATTTTGCGCCCCGCACCAGCAGCGGCCAACCGCACCAAAACACCACCGGCGTCGCAAGCGCCAACTGCAACCATCCATTCGCGGAATTGCTCATCCAATCCGCGACATTCAGTCCCACCATCGGCCCCATCGCGATGATGAGCAGCGGAACCGACAATGCCACGCCTACCCAAAAACGTCGCTTCATGTCGGTGTACTGCTTGTCATCACCGTCATCAGTCATATCGACGAACTTCGGCTCCAAGTCCATCCCGCAAATCGGGCAGTCACCGGGACCAAGCTGTTCGATCTCAGGGTGCATGGGGCAGGTGTAAACAGACTGGGAGTCGGGAGAGGGGGAGTTGGGGGACTGGGAGTTGGGGGACTGGGAGGCGGGAGAGCAGCAGCTTGAGCGACTAACGTTCTCCGTGTTCGACGATCCACCGCAACACGAATGCTCCCCTTCTCCCTGTCTCGCCCTTTCCACTTCTTTCTGCTCCCCCTCTTTCTTCCTCCTGGCCGCCAACACACCTTTGGGATCAGCTTCAAATTTCTTCAGACAACCATCGCTGCAGAAGGCGTAACTCTTCCCCTCGAAATCCGCAGAACGCGGACTGTCAGCGGGTACGGTCATCCCGCATACCGGGGCCACCTTCGAAGGCCAATCGGTAACGGGCAAAGTGTGATCGTGTTGAGCATGGTCCATCGGGGAATTCCTCAGGTGTCAATTTGTCAGGCTGCATTATACCCCGTAATGGTATGCAAGTTGCATTCCAAAGAACACGGCAACTTCGCCAATCGTTCACCACAATTCACAGGAAAAACAGATGGAAAGCCAAACCGCCTCTATGCAAAACTGCTTGAAAAACTGCCAAGAATGCCAAACCACCCTCAACGAAATGTTGACAAACCACTGCCTTGCCGAAGGCGGTGCACACGTCGAGCAGCAACACGTCAAGCTCATGCTCGATTGTGCGGCGGCCTGCGCCGCCTGCATCGACTTCATGAGCCGAAACAGCGATCACCACGCTCATTACTGCAAAGCGTGTGCGGAAATCTGCAAGGCATGTGCTGACAGTTGCGAAAAGGTGGGCGACATGGACAAGTGCGTCCAGTGCTGCCGCAAGTGCCACGAAAGCTGTTCAGCAATGGCCAGTTAAACAGAATCTTGACAAGGCTGCCTCATGGGAGGTCAGCGGGCTGTCGTCTATTGACATGGCTCGTTTGCAGCGAGAAATGGATTCACTGGCCATGGACTTCAAACAGATCGACGAGGTCCACGGGAAGAACGTTTTAATCCTGGTTCTCTCGGTCTTCTATCTGAGGGTCCTTTTGGTTAAAGCGCGCGGCGTCCGCTATCTGGCTGGCGACTATCCCCAGACATTGACGGAGTTGCAGAAAGTAGCGGAGTCGCGCATGCTCGAAGGTGAGAGCAAGCAGAACTCACCGGAAAGTGATACGCCACCGGCGGATGACGCGGAATCGTCTTAGGCTCGATGGCGTTGCTGGCAGCCACCGATCTATCGCGTGAGGAACAGCGGTTGCGTAGGTGCACGGATGACAACAAAATCAACGATTCATGCGCGCCCGCAGATGTCGGCGCGGACGACTCGTTGATGTCGTTTTCACGTGTTTTGCGGGGTAAAAACGCGATTTTCCCGGGGGCGAGAGCCTTTTTGACGGCGATTTTGCTAAATTGGAAGCAAAAACTGGCCTGGGTGGTGATGCCCGATTGACAAAGATCGCCTCGTGATTCATGGATGGAAACGCACCCGAATTTCGGTCGAATCGGTGTCATCATTACTTGAGAGACCACTTAGCTCTCAGAGGTCCAACCAATCGCCTAGCACAATTGGCTCCGCCTGCGACTGTCGGTGCCACCTCCGCTCTGCAAAAAAACGAACAAGGGTCGTTGAAGGGTTTGCGTGGCCATTGGTGTATGGATAAGTTCGTGTTGGCACACTCGATCCAGAACTCGTGGAACCTTGAAATGCGAATTGCAGCCCAAACCCAGGGAGACGTTCGACGGCATCCGGATTTTCCGGATGCACTGTCCCAACGTCTGCAACTGAGTGGTCATCTGTTTTATCCATTGCCGATGCCGCTGGTCGAACTCGTTGACCAGCAGCTTGCGCAAATCATCGGCAAAGTAGCGGTCGCAGATGAACGTGAGATCGCCGAACTTGCCGACCAGCGAGGCGCCGCGGCTCTTCGAGGTGGTGTGGCGGTTCAATACCCGTATCTGATTGACCGTAGTCCCGCTCTTACCATTGAAGTTCTCCAAGCGGCCGGGGCCAAAGATTCCAAAAAAGTACTCGAAGAACTTGGCGACACATTGCCACACTATTTTCGATATTCTCAAGCCTACTGCGGATGGCTCGTGAGCCAGACCGCGTTCTGGTCCGACTTGGATCAATTGGTCGCGCAAGAGGATATCGAATCGTCCAAGCTACCTGCGCCTGTGCCAGCAATTCTTGGAGGAGAAGCACTACCTCCTGCAACTGCTGAGCAGGCTGCTGTCATGCAGCGATACCAAGAGTTCTACGAAAAGTGGAGGCTGCAGTCTCTCGCGACACACGACTTGCCCGTTTGTCTGTCTCCACAGCTGACAGCAACCACGGTTTACAATCTCGCTTCCCTGCCAGGAACGGTCAATCCAGTAATTCCCGACATTTTCCCAATCGATGGAAGCGGGATCCTAAACCGATCTCTGGAAGCGGCACGTCGAAGTGTCCATGCACCCCATCTTGAGTCGTGGAAAGACTTGATCTCCTCCTCTTCGCGATCAAAAAAACGGCTCGACACATACCGTCGTCGATTCGCACTCCAGCACTACTGGCGAATCCTTACCCAGCGTTACCCGGGGCCGCTCGCTCGGAAAGTGGGCGTTTTGGACAGTTTGTTCGCATCCTTTTTTGATGTTAGTACTGACATGATCAAGTCCGATCGTAGTGAGTTGGACACCCAGCTTGACCGTCGCCTGAGCGAGAGATAAACGTCGATTGCTTTCGTGGCTTCGAATTGCCGCCTAAGAAATAGTGGAAATGAGCGACATTCATTTCCACTTCGACATACCGCTGTGCCAGTGCAAAATCCGTGAACTGTTAGCCCACACTCACGGAGACCCCAACGTGGACGATCCACAATCTGCGCACGACTACCTGACCTTGCGGCAATTTATCCAAAGTTGCCCGCTTTCGGAATCGACCGTGCGCCGCCGAATTAAGGCCGGCCACATTCCATCGATTCAGCCCGGTGGCGAGAACACCAAAATCCTGGTGCCCGCCGACGCGCTAGAACGTCTAGCAATTGTACCCGTTGGCAGCCCGAAAGCCAAACGCGGCAAAGCCAGTTTTCCAAGTCAAAAACCAGAGCCACGCCGACGCCCAAATTGGTTGCGTGGCAAATAATATAGGAGGACCTCATGGGCAAGAAGAAGAGAAACCAATCCTACCGAGTCGACGGGCGATTTTTCACCTGGCTGCTCACAGCACGCAATGGAGTCTACCAAGCAGATGGACGAAGCAACGATGTAGATTTGAAGCGACACAGTCTCGGTACGCGAGACTTTGAAGAGGCCAAGAAACTCACTCACGATTTGGACCTGCACATTGCGGTCAAGCTCGGCCTGGCTGAACCGCGGCTGCTCGAGCAAAGCACAGGCTTTGGATTGCCGATCGAAACCGGGTTTGTGGTATTCCGCGAACATATGAAACGCCCGAAGGCCTCAAAGGGAATCGCAGTTAGCACGCAGAGTCGTTATGAACGCGGTCTCAAAGCAATCGAACGCTTCATCGCAACTAGACATGTTCGGTATTGGGAACAAATCAATGAGGACTTTCTCGACGAGTATGCTAACTGGAGATCCATCGATTGCACCGAAAGTTCGGTGGCGACTGAGCTAACGCTATTCTGTCAAGTTCATCGCTATCTCATTCGCAAAAAGCGACTCGATCCGAGGCATGCTCTAGACTATCCGATTCATCGCTCCGGTGAACCGACCCGATACTGTCCATCGACCGAGGAACTGAGAACGATCTTGGAGACGTTGAGAAACTTGCCCGCAGAGAAATGGCTGTATGACACAGTGGCAATCCTCAGCCACACCGGCCTGCGGTTTGGCGAACTGGTTCAAATGACTTATGATGATGTCGAACGTATCCAGTCAGACAAACCAATTGGCAAGGGGTTTCTCCATGTCAGACACGAATCCGGACAAGGAACGAAGAAGACCAAGTCCAAGTACAGCCGCAAGGTTCCGATCAATAGCTTTGTTGCGGAAATCCTCGACGGGCTAAGCCGAGACAGCAATGATGACCAACTCATGCACGGACCACGGGGTGGCAAACTTCGGTGTGACACCTTCGCAAATCACCTGCGGACGCACGCGCTGCAACCCCTCAAAAGCCGCTTCCCGCACGCCCAATTTCAAAAAATCACTGCACACTCGTTTCGCCACTTCTTCAACTCCAACTGCGCCGCCAACAACATCGCTCAGCAGTCAGTGATGGAGTGGATGGGCCATCGTACCGACTCAATGTCAAAGCGATACTTCCACCGCAACGACGAAGCCTCCCTGCGCAACATTGAAAAACTCGAACCACTTTTGGACGTGTCCGAGGGCTGTACCGACGACACACTTTTGAACCCCGATGAACCGGAGGCTGGCGACTCGAAAGCACCTGACACAGACGAAACATAGGCAGCAACGGCGAGCGATTTGTCACACTCCTGTCACAATCAAGAATGTGCCAGCTCCGACCACGCATTTGACCCCGCAAAACACGCACAAAAACAAACACCAAATCCCACCGGAAGGTTTTTACGACACCGCTTCTCACCGAAGCCAACAAGCGTCGCAACACAGAATAGTTTACCAAAAAGAAACCGCGTTGCCAAAGAGGCGGTGTCCGCGGCGTGGCAAATCAAAACGTGACAACGAAGCGAACGAATCTGCACGCCAAGCGATGCTCCACCGACGAAGCCGCGGCCTTGCGTAAAAACCATGTTAGCGGACATGGGAGCGGAGAAGACGCATCAATCACCATAAGCATCCGGATCGTACACAACATTTGGCGGGTCGATGATTGACCGCTCCGTTTCCAAGACGGATTTGACGTAAAGGCCAAACGATTCGTGCACGATATCAGGAGTGAAGGGGCGCGAATTGAGATTGTGCAGTTCTGCGGCATCAACGTCATGGATTGCGAATTCATCTCCAAGCGTACGCGAAGAAGTATCGAGCACAACGACGCCGCCATCACCCATGTCGTTGAGGATCACAAAATGGTGCGGAAGAGAGATTGAATGCCGCAGTTCGAGAGTAAGGGCAACCGATTCAGAAAGGTTGGGAATGCCCGTTGCGTGCCAGTAGCCGTAGGTCGTGAGCAACCACTTGATTGAAGGTGGGAAGCGGCATTCGAGGTCAGCTTCGTATTGCGCCAATGTGCAATCGGATTCGGGAAGACGCCCGCGAAACCAGTCGGCGTTGGATTCAACGAACTGGCGAAAAGCGTCGAACTCCATTTAGTTTATGTCCGCTAACGGAAGGTTTTTACGACACCGCCGTAAACGAAGCGAACGATGCCTGAACTATGGGAAAGTGTACCAAGGCCAGCCCGCGTCGCCAAACAGGGAAGGTGTGCCGCAGGCCTAGCGTAAAAACCATGTTGTCCGCCCCGGCTGAACTGCGCAAATCGCTATTCGAGCGAAAACATGATGCAACGTATCGGGCCATCACCGCCAAAGAATGTTTGGTCAACCCAGTTGGCGGGCGCGAAGATCACGCAACGCCGATAGTGTAGCGACAAGTCTTGAGTCCGGAATACGTCGGCGGAAGGCGTGTAGAGTATCCCGACCATGCCATGCTCGACGCTCTCGGCGTAAGAGCGTTGTCGTAGTTGAACGTAGCGTCCGGCGTATGCCATCAGAACGGCAGCAATTGCGACCAAGACGAACAAAGTTCGCAAACGAATTCGGCGTGGCAGCCAGTTTGGCATCGGATGCAACCGACTAGGGTCCGACAACGGGAGGTTTTGCCGACGCCGGTGGTGACCGAAGCGAGCGGCGTGGAATTGCGAACAGCTAATGATACGCCGGGGGAAGGTGAATTACCAACTTAGGCGTGCCCGTAGGGCCTCTGCGGCAAAACCATGTTAGACGATGCGTTGAAGTGCCAAGACAGTATCCACTCGCGAAAGACGTGCAAGCCGACCGCGCAAATCGGTGTGGATTCGTGGCACGACATCGGACACGTTTTAAGCCACGGATCGGCACGGATTTACACGGATGGTCAGAGCACCGATCTGCGCAAGGGGGGCCTCGTCGTGAGTCCCACGACGCCGCCAAAGCGGTTGATACTCAAGCCCGTGATTCGATGCTCCACGTCAACCAGCTCGTCCGCGCAACCAAACCCCAGCATCGTCTAACGGAAGGTTTTTACGACACCGCCCTAAACGAAGTGGTGGAGTTTGAATCACGAAAGATTGTACCAATGCCAACGCCCGTTGCCAAACAAGCGAAGGTGTGCCGAAGGCCTAGCGTAAAAACCATGTTATGCGGCCGGCAACTACTGGACGCCGGGGAGGAGAGCAACGAAGTGGGCGAACGCTATCGCGCCGCCAACACAGAGAACCACCAACCGTCGAGCGGGCGAGAGAGAGGAACGCAATACCGCGACGATCAGCAAAATAGGGCAAGCGATGAACCCGAGCAGTCCGATCATGAGAAGGACTTTGAGGATCGGTTCCCACCAATCAGACCACACCCACGTTGCGGAGTCGTGAGCCAATGCAATCGCAGTCAGCACGACGACGGACAGGTGTGCGTAGAGCGTGAAGCGGATGAAACGCGAACCACGTTCCGGGACGGAGGGGACGACGTTGTCGTCGGGTGTTACGGCTGGGCTGCGGTATGGGTCGGATTTCAATCGAGCGTAGGCCGCATAACGGAAGGTTTTTACGACACCGCTTCTAACCGAAGTCAAAAAGCGTCGCAACACCAATCAGTTTACCAAAAAGAAGCCACGTTGCCAAAGAGGCGGTGTCCGCGGCGTGGCAAACCAAAACGCGTCAACGAAGCAGACGACGCGGCAAGCCAAAAGACTCTCCAAGGACGAAGCCGCGGCTTTGCGTAAAAACCATGTTATGTGACCGGCGAGCTACGTAGCCGCTATGCGCCGGGCGAAAGCGTCAACCGAATCCGCGAAGGGCAGTGAGGTGTCGTCGGACATGCCAATTGAGGGAACCATGAACACGGCGTCGTCGTTGCGGCGAGAATCGAACGTGAAAAGCTCGCCACCACCGTTGGACCCGAACGCGAAGAAAGATGGAGCGAATTGGGGCAGCATGTAGTCCGTGTTGAATTGAACAACGTCCGCGGCCGCCCATAGATCGAGGTAACTGCCGTCGTCGCCGTCCAAATCAGGGATATCGGCCTCACCGCCGTTGACCGCGCGAAGCAGATCGAGATATGCGGGCGGAAGGGAGAACGATGTAGCACCGGTGAGCGCACGGATGTCGTCGTCGGTTGCGCCAGTGTTGGCGAAAACCCAACGCGACAGGCTGGAGGCAATGATAGCACCGATAGACATAGGTCACATAACGGAAGGTTTTTACGACACCGCCCTAAACAAAGCGAACGATGTCTGAATTGCGAATTATTGTACCAATGCCAGCCCGCGTGTCCAAACGCGGAAGGTGTGCCCGAAGGGCCTCAGCGTAAAAACCATGTTAGTGGCCACGGTGGCCTGTGAAAGACGGTCGGCTAAGATTCAAGGTATGCGACATTTTTGACGCGGTATTTGCATTCGTCGACAGGAAACTGCGTCTTGAAGTCCACAAGCAGGTCACGAAACAACGAATCGTCCGAAGATGAATGTTTAAGGGCGGTTAAGGCACTAAGTTTCGTGTATTCGCAGTCGTCGTGCGCCCACAAGTCGCGAGCAAGGTCAGGAATACCGACGAAACCCTTTGTGGCGAGAACGTCGATGGCGCATCGCTTTGTGTAAGCATAGTCGCGGCGAAAAAATCGAAGAACGATGTCGAATTGTGCGGTCGTTAGGTCAGAGAGTTTGTGGAAGCAGTTGACGAGTTCGTAGTCGACGTAATCCTCGTGTCGGGAGAGTGAGGTTTCACAGAGAAACGTGAAATCTGAAAGTGTGAGATTTCCAGCGTGGGAAAACGGGCCGATACGCCCCAACCACGCAATGACACAGCCGATTTCTTCGTTGCGTGACGCGAAGAAGAGTACGGAATCGAGTGCGTCCGGTGATAGCTGTTGGGTGAGTTCGGAGTCGAAAACGACGCCGACGGTAGATTCAATGTGGCCCCAAAGGTCGTAGGAGCAATCAAGCTCGCCGGAGTACTCACGGTCAGCGTGTGGTTGGTCGTATGCGGTGTCCAGCCATGCATCCAAGTTGACGCGATGTTCAGCCAGAGCGGATTCAATTGCGGAAAGGTCGGTTTGCATCAGGGAACGCTAGTGGCCACTAACGGAAGGTTTTTACGACACCGCTTCTCTCTGAAGTCAAAAAGCGTCGCAACACCAAACAGTTTACCAAAAAGAAACCACGTTGCCAAAGAGGCGGTGTCCGCGGCACGGAAAAACCAAAACACGTCACCGAAGCGAAGGCCATAGCAAACCAAACGATGTTCCAACGACGAAGCCGCGGCCTTGCGTAAAAACCATGTTGTACGCCCCTACTCGCTGGGTTTTGGCGGGACACATTCGTTGGCCCAAGACGATTCGGGCATGCGATTGAATACACGCATAAACCGCGCGAAAAGCGCAAACCAAATGAGCGTGCCGTTTGGTGGTGGATCGGGAATTGAGCATTTGAGGGACGACATCATCATGTTCGAGGCATGAGCCTCGTCCTCAGGAAGTTCGATGTAGCAGTATGGATCGTCGTTGGCGACACAGAATACGGCGAGTCGAATCCCAAGATTGCGGTCAACGCCAGTTTGGTAGTAGTCGCGGATGTCGGATTCGGCGGCGAGCTGTGATTGGTCGATGTAGATAGGCCGAGTCGCCAGATAGCGGGAGCCAACACCGCGGCGCGAGATGATAGAGTCACGCCAAATCCAGCGCAGAGTGTCCGACACGTTCTGCGATCGGAGGAAGTCGCGAAACGTCGAAACAGCGTCGTCAAATGGAGGTGATGGCTGCATCAACGAGTGACTGGGGCGTACAACGGGAGGTTTTGCCGACGCCGGTGGTGACCGAAGCGAGCGGCGTGGAATTGCGAACAGCTAATGATACGCCGGGGGAAGGTGAATTACCAACTTAGGCGTGCCCGTAGGGCCTCTGCGGCAAAACCATGTTAGACGATGCGTTGAAGTGCCAAGACAGTATCCACTCGCGAAAGACGTGCAAGCCGACCGCGCAAATCGGTGTGGATTCGTGGCACGACATCGGACACGTTTTAAGCCACGGATCGGCACGGATTTACACGGATGGTCAGAGCACCGATCTGCGCAAGGGGGGCCTCGTCGTGAGTCCCACGACGCCGCCAAAGCGGTTGATACTCAAGCCCGTGATTCGATGCTCCACGTCAACCAGCTCGTCCGCGCAACCAAACCCCAGCATCGTCTAACGGAAGGTTTTTACGACACCGCCCTGAACGAAGCGAACGATGTTTGAACTACGAGAGATTGTACCAATGCCAGCCCGCGTGACCAACCAAGGAAGGTGTGCCGAAGGCCTTAGCGTAAAAACCATGTTATGTGACCGGTGCGCTACGTCGCCGCTATGCGTCGCACAAACGCGTCCATCGAATCAGCGAAAGGCGTTGCGTCGTCGTCGGACATGCCGATCGTGGGCAGTATGAAAACGGCATCATTTGACAGCCGAGAGTCAAAGACAAAGAGTTCGCCGCCGCCATTGGAGCCAAACGCAACGAAAGAAGGAGCATGTTCGTGCAGTTCGTATTCGGCGTTAAATGGTACAAACTCGGAGGCCGACCAAAGAACGAGGTACGATTCATCGCTGGTGTCAGTGCCCGCAATTTCAGCTTCGCCGCCGTTGGCGGTGCGAAGCAGCGAAAGAAATGTGTTGGGGAGCGGATGAGGTGACGTGTTAGTCAACGCGTCGATGTCGCTATCCGTCGCACCAGCGTTAGCATCGACCCAGCGTTCAAGGTTCGCAGCGGCAAGAAGACGAATCGACATAGGTCACATAACGGAAGGTTTTTACGACACCGCCCTAAACGAAGCGAGCGATGCCTGAACTAAGGGAGATTGTATCAATGCCAGCCCGCGTGACCAACCAAGGAAGGTGTGCCGAAGGCCTAGCGTAAAAACCATGTTATCCGCCGCTTGGAGCGGAATCCGGATCGGGTAGCAGGTATTCAGTACGAATTAGGCCGTGAATCGGCGCGAACCAGTAGTCGTCGAGGTCGATCGGTGAACGGGTGCCCGCGAAGTACACTGCCCCACCGTGCGCAACAAACGTCTTGAGTGCGGTTCGCACCATTTGGATGCTGAAACACATCGCGGTGAGAGTGTCGTGACCACCTTGACGCCGGCGTTCCATCAGAGGGTCGAGTTCGACGTAGAAACCGACGTCGGTGTCACCAGATTTCGTTGGGATATCGTGGCGGTCTCCGATGCGCACGTGAAGCGTGAACGATGCACCTTCACGGTCGACGCAATCAAACGTGGTCTCGGCGATTGGAGCATCCATTGGCTGCGAGCGGATAACGGAAGGTTTTGCCGACGCCAGTGGTGACCGAAGCGAGCGGCGTGGAATTGCGAACAGCTAATGATACGCTGGGGGAAGGTGAATTACCACTTAGGCGTGCCCGTAGGGCCTCTGCGGCAAAACCATGTTAGACGATGCGTTGAAGTGCCAAGACAGTATCCACTCGCGAAAGATGTGTAAGCCGACCGCGCAAAACGGTGTGGATTCGTGGCACGACATCGGACACGTTTTATGCCACGGATCGACACGGATTTACACGCATGGTCAGAGCGCCGAACTGCGGAACGGGTGCCTCGTCGCGAGTCCCACGACGCCGCCAAAGCGGTTGATACTCAAGCCCGTGATTCGATGCTCCACGTCAACCAGCCCGTCCGCGCAACCAAACCCCAGCATCGTCTAACGGGAGGTTTTGCCGACGCCGGTGGTGACCGAAGCGAGCGGCGTGGAATTGCGAACAGCTAATGATACGCTGGGGGAAGGTGAATTACCAACGTAGGCGTGCCCGTAGGGCCTCTGCGGCAAAACCATGTTAGACGATGCGTTGAAGTGCCAAGACAGTATCAACTCGCGAAAGATGTGCAAGCCGACCGCGCAAACCGGTGTGCATTCGTGGCACGACATCGGACACGTTTTAAGCCACGGATCGGCACGGATTTACACGGATGGTCAGAGCACCGATCTGCGCAAGGGGGGCCTCGTCGTGAGTCCCACGACGCCGCCAAAGCGGTTGATACTCAAGCCCGTGATTCGATGCTCCACGTCAACCAGCCCGTCCGCGCAACCAAACCCCAGCATCGTCTAACGGAAGGTTTTTACGACACCGCCCTAAACGAAGTGGTGGAGTTTGAATCACGAAAGATTGTACCAATGCCAACGCCCGTTGCCAAACAAGCGAAGGTGTGCCGAAGGCCTAGCGTAAAAACCATGTTATGCGGCCGGCAACTACTGGACGCCGGGGAGGAGAGCAACGAAGTGGGCGAACGCTATCGCGCCGCCAACACAGAGAACCACCAACCGTCGAGCGGGCGAGAGAGAGGAACGCAATACCGCGACGATCAGCAAAATAGGGCAAGCGATGAACCCGAGCAGTCCGATCATGAGAAGGACTTTGAGGATCGGTTCCCACCAATCAGACCACACCCACGTTGCGGAGTCGTGAGCCAATGCAATCGCAGTCAGCACGACGACGGACAGGTGTGCGTAGAGCGTGAAGCGGATGAAACGCGAACCACGTTCCGGGACGGAGGGGACGACGTTGTCGTCGGGTGTTACGGCTGGGCTGCGGTATGGGTCGGATTTCAATCGAGCGTAGGCCGCATAACGGAAGGTTTTTACGACACCGCTTCTCACCGAAGCCAACAAGCGTCGCAGCGTCAAGCAGTTTACCAAAAACAAACCAGTTTGCCAAAGAGGCGGTGTCCGCGGTGTGACAAACCAAAACGCGTCATCGAAGCGGTCAATATGGTAAACCAAATAGTTGTCCAAAGACGAAGCCGCGGCCTTGCGTAAAAACCATGTTAGGCGACTCTCGCGCCAATCACACAATTTGGCAACTGTTGTTGTAATTTGGCAACGCCGTCATGTGTAACATCGGTGTCTTCAAGGGCAATGTGAGACAAGTTGGGCATCTTTGCGAGGAAGGCCAAGCCGGAGTTGGTCACCCGGGTATTGCAAAGTACGAGCGTTTCAAGGGACTGGAGAACGGTCAGAGATGCAAGTGCATCGTCGGAGATTGGACACCAGCTGAGATTCAGAATCAGAATACTAGCCACATCATTGCGAGCTGCGAGCAATTTGACGGCGCCATCCGTCAACAGGCCGCAAGTAAAGTCTGCGTCGACAATCCTGCCATCTTCATCACGTTTGACCATCGAAGGCATATTCAATCCGTGTTCCACGAGGGATTCGTCGTCGAATTTTGCCATTAGCTGAGTCGCCTAACGGAAGGTTTTTACGTCACCGCCGTGAACGAAGCGAGCGACTTTGAGTAAATGAAATTGTACCAATGCGAGCGCCCGGTGCCAAAGGACGAAGGTGATCCCGAAGGGACTAGCGTAAAAACCATGTTAGGCGACGTTACCCGCGTGATCCCGTTGCCACCGATCCCAGTCATCGTGATGGCCCAGAATTTCCAGAACGTCTTGGCAGCACGTCAAAGGTGGAACATCAAACGCAGTTAGGCAAGCGTACGCATGGGAGTGCGGTAGATTGCACACACCAAGTAGCAGATGTTCGGTACCGGGAAAATTGTGGCCGAGCCAAACCGCCGACGACGTTGCGGCAGACGCAAGTTCAGAGAATGTTGCATCAGGATTTCCGCAATGTGGCCCTGCGGCTTCGATCGCTGCGGCATCGACGGCGCGATCCCGAAGTACGTTGCCCGCTATTCCGCGCGGCTCGGACAGCATTGCGGTCAGCAAGTGAGTCGTTCGCGGTTCGGACTCGCCAGCCTGCGATGCAAGTTCGCGTGCGTTTGCAATGATTGCTTTGGCGCGTTCGGTAAAACGGTCAAACATCGGGGAAACCTGAGTCGCCTAACGGAAGGTTTTTACGACACCGCCGTAAACGAAGCGAACGATGCCTGAACTATGGGAAAGTGTACCAAGGCCAGCCCGCGTCGCCAAACAGGGAAGGTGTGCCGCAGGCCTAGCGTAAAAACCATGTTGTCCGCCCCGGCTGAACTGCGCAAATCGCTATTCGAGCGAAAACATGATGCAACGTATCGGGCCATCACCGCCAAAGAATGTTTGGTCAACCCAGTTGGCGGGCGCGAAGATCACGCAACGCCGATAGTGTAGCGACAAGTCTTGAGTCCGGAATACGTCGGCGGAAGGCGTGTAGAGTATCCCGACCATGCCATGCTCGACGCTCTCGGCGTAAGAGCGTTGTCGTAGTTGAACGTAGCGTCCGGCGTATGCCATCAGAACGGCAGCAATTGCGACCAAGACGAACAAAGTTCGCAAACGAATTCGGCGTGGCAGCCAGTTTGGCATCGGATGCAACCGACTAGGGTCCGACAACGGAAGGTTTTTACGACACCGCCCTAAACGAAGCGAGCAACGCCTGAACTACGAGGGATTATACCAATGCCATGGCCCGTTGCCAAAGAGCCAAGGTGTGCCGAAGGCCTAGCGTAAAAACCATGTTGTGCGACCGGTGCACTACGATTCCGGCCACGATTCCCAGACGTAAGTGTCAGTCAGGCGGCATGCTTCGCGAATGTGGTTTGGCGCATGACAAAGAAACAGTCCGAGCCCCGCGTCGATCTCCTCCTTGGTGAATCGTTCGGGGTAGAGGTGAAGAGCGACGATAAATGCGGCGTCCCAATTCCAGTCGGCCATGTGCAGCGCGATGTCATTGGCGCGATCCACGCCGTGTTCATCCATCAGCGTAGCGGTGATTGCGTCCATCGCGGGGGTTGCCATCACAGAACCGTCGAGGCGGCCGGCAAGATCGCCGAAACCCTCGCGGAAGATTGCGAGTACTTTGTCGCGAACAGAATCGTGAATGTCAGTCATCTGGATACGGTAGGTCGCCTAACGGAAGGTTTTTACGACACCGCCCTGAACGAAGCGAGTGATGTCTGAACTACGAGAGATTGTACCAAGGCAAGCGTGCGTGACCAACCAAAGAAGGTGTGCCGAAGGCCTAGCGTAAAAACCATGTTGCACGACCGCCGCGCCGCCAAAACGGCCGCAATCATAGTCCACGACTGCAAGCATCCGCGATAATCGAATTCACGCGTGCCATCTGCGGACGCGACGCACTAACCGTGATTTCAATAGTCTCTGGTTCGTAATCCTCGACGTAGCCGGAAACGCGAATTTTGGGCGAGTCAAAGAATACGTAGCGTTTTTCGTCGCGCTGATTCTCGCGGGCATCAAGGAAAACGCTGTCAATCTCGGCGGCGGGGAAGAACACGCCGAGCGCACCTTCGAGGCGGGCGAACACGAGTCGAAGCGAATCGTCGATGGTGATGGGATTGTCAACCATCGAATACCTGAGGTCGTGCAACGGAAGGTTTTTACGACACCGCTTCTCTCCGAAGGCAAAAAGCGTCGCAACACCAAACAGTTTACCAAAAAGAATGGACGTTGCCAAAGAGGCGGTGTCCACGGCGTGGCAAACCTAAACGCGTCATCGAAGCGAGCTACGTGACAAGCCAAACGATTCTCCAACGACGAAGCCGCGGCCTTGCGTAAAAACCATGTTAGGCGACCGTTGCCACTGGTTATCGGCCAACCATCGCCAAAAGTTTGGTCACGACAGCGTCCAGATGCGAGCATGGCGACGAGAGTCCCATGTTGTCGGTCTCGATGTGTGCGAGATGCTGGCGAAGTTTAACGGCGTCTGCGCCGGAAAGCAGTAGTGAACAAACGCCTCCGACGTAAGAGTCGTATTCGTCATCAGCAGGTGACACGTCGTTGATTCCGATTGGGTCCCAATCGCGCCAGAGGGACAAACGCACCATTGACGTCAGTTCCGCAGCAGTTGGTTGGCGTTGAGTCACGATTGATCTAGGTCGCCTAACATGTTTATAGGCGACACCCTGTCGCATTAAACGCAAGGTGTCGGAAAGTGGGTTATTTTGGTGGTTTGGGTAGCGGTGTGCAAGGTTGGTTTTTGCTTTTCTTGATTTTCCAACGGATTCGACGTCTTTTTTCTTGATTGGTGAGTGTCGAGCGTTAGATTCGAGATGGATATTTTGGCTATTTGAGCTGAAGGCTTTTATCGGATGCGGCCGCCGACGACTGCCGGCCGCGTAGGGGGAGCGAGGCGATGGACCCGAATGATCTGTTTGATGAGGCGGCGAAGATCACCTCGCGAAATGCGGTCTCGGTAGCCTGCGAGGAGCAGCGTTCACTGATGGGTAATTCCTCCCCCGTGGCTCTGGGGAGTGCCAGTTCCCAGGAGACGCTGAGGTCGAATGAGGCCTCTGGTCAGGAACGAACAGAGAAACCGCTGCGGGATCCGATTCATCGCTATCGCGACGCGACGGCGTACCGTGCTGCGATGGGACGCGATGCGCCGCGCGATCGAGTGATCGATACACGGGATTTTCGCAGTGAGATGGCAGCCGTCGATCTGAGAACACAGCGCCCAACCCAGCAGGAATTTGTCCGGCTGATGTACCGTGAGATGAAGATTCGGAATTTTAAGAGGAGGACGGTGAAGCCCTACATCGCCGCACTGAAATCGTTTCTGCGTTGGTCGGGGCGACTCCCGCATGAAATGGATCGAGAGGCGGTCAAGGAATACTTGCTATACCTCGTCGAGACAGACCGCGGCTTTTCTCATCTGGGCGTTCATCTATCGGCGATCCGAGATGCGTTCGATAAGTTTTGCTTTCTCGATATCACGCTGGGGATTGAGACACCCAAGCGAGACAAAAAGAAACCAATTGTGTTGAGTAAGGACGAGGTCCGGCAGTTGATTGAGGCTGCCGTGACGCTGCGGGGATCACCAAGCCTGCCACGCCGCACAGCTTGCGTTACTTTTTCGCCACCCACCGTTTTTAAGACGGTTGTGGTATTCGCCGCATCCAGAAAGTACTGGGTCATGCCAGGTTAGAAACAACGACCATTTCGGGATCATCCGACGGAAGGGTGCGTCGGATGTTTTGGAGTACTGTCTCAAGTATCCAATGATCTATTTGTGGGATTGGATTGACAGCGTTAGACTGCTTGCCGGGAAATGTGACTGGGTGTGCCGGGACAAAACCGGTGTCAGATAGAGAATGAAAGGTAGATGATTCATGAAAGTTTTCTCAGTATACGCAACGTTGGTCCTTGCTTGGCTTGGCATGATGGCCTCCATGGTCGCAGCTCCAAGGGCACATGCGCAAACGCTGGTTGGTTCACGACCAAACATCATTCTGGTGATGACTGATGACCAGGGGATGGGTGATTTATCGTGCCTGGGCAACACGGTGTTGCGGACGCCGAATATCGATCGCTTTTATAAAATGTCGACTCGGTTTACCGATTTTCACGTCAGTCCAACATGCGCTCCGTCTCGTTCGGCGATCTTCAGTGGCCGCCATGAATTCCGAAATGGTGTGACACACACGATTAAGGAGCGGGAGCGGATGGCGCTTTCGACAATCACATTTCCGCAACTGCTCCGGAATGCTGGCTACGAGACGGGCATCTTCGGCAAGTGGCATTTGGGCGACGAGGACGAGTACCAACCGTACAACCGTGGTTTCAGTGAAGTCTTCATCCATGGGGCGGGAGGCATTGGGCAGGCCTACGAGGGGAGTTGTGCGGACTTCCCGCCGAATCGCGAGAAACAGGGGCGCTATTTTGACAACCTGATTCTGCACAACGACACGATTGTCGAGACCGAAGGGTTCTGCACCGACGTGTTCTTTCAGGCAGCACTGGGCTGGATCAAGCAGCAACATGACGCCAAGACGCCGTTCTTTGCATACGTCAGTACCAATGCGCCGCATGGACCGATGCTGGCTCCCGAGAAGTACAAGGAGCGGTTCGCGGACTTGGGCTGGGATGCCGGCACGCAGGGTCGATACGGCATGATCGAGAATATCGACGATAATTTTGGCGTGCTGATGCAGAAGTTGGACGAGTGGAATTTGTGGGACAATACGCTGGTGATCTTCATGACGGACAATGGCCAAGCAGGGCGGAGCGGAAAGCTCAACGGCAAACGCAAGGCGATGTTTACCGCGGGTTTCAAGACTGGCAAGGCTTCGCCCTACGAAGGTGGGACCCACGTGCCCGCATTTTGGCGATGGAAAGGTGAACTGGGCGAAGGAGTCGATATTCCAGCCCTGACGGCGCAGATCGACCTCTACAAGACGTTCTGTGATCTCGCCGGGGCAGAAATCCCCAATGGCGCCCAGCCAATCGATGGGCGTTCCCTGCTACCGCTGTTAGAAAACCCGAAGGCGGCGTGGCCGGATCGCCACTTGTTCGTTCACGTTGGTCGTTGGGAAAAGGGTGCGGCTCCGTCGGACAGCAAGTTTAATAAATGTGCGGTGCGAACCCAGCGATGGCGTTTCGTCAACAACAGCGAACTGTACGATATCTCTTCTGACCCGTACGAAAAGGTGAACGTCGCGGAGTCGCATGCCGACGTCGTGGCCGACATGCGAGCAGCCTACGATCAATGGTGGACCGAGACGCTGCCGCTGATGGTCAACGAGGATGCACCCTACGCGGCGGAGCATCCCCAGGACGTTCGCTATGAAAAACAGCTCAGAGAACGAGGCATCCCTCGATGGACGCCTTCCGCGCTATGAGTCAAGAGATCTCCGGCTGACGTTCATCATTCGGCGGTGCGTGACATTACCGTCACATGCTCCGCCCCCGGTTGCGCCCGCCTGGAGTTTCTGCGTTGAGGTGTTTCGTTTTGGGTTCTTCTCGGAAATGAGTGGCCGTCATCCAGGATGCGAGATTTTCTAAGTACTTAGAAAGTCCATCACGTTGGATCGGTCTGCGCAATCGGTAGCGTGCCACTCAATTCCGTGAAGAACGTAGTTTTTTAATCCTGCGGCCAGCTACGCGAGGCTGCGGAGTCTGGATCAAGCGGAAGTGACGGCTGCGTTGCCGCCGGTCGGTTCGTCGATGGTGCCTGACCGGGCAGCGGAGCGATGAGGTGAGATGTCGCGTCCGGCATACGAAGTGCGCTACTGAGCAGGGACCGGCTCTTCGCTTTCGATAGGAACGTCGTTGTACATTTTCAATTTGAATTCGCCGCCGGGTTGTTCCTCCACCATCCAAATACCCGTGTTGGCGATGCCGGCGGGAAGGTCCGACTGCCGGTCGTTGGTGAGCAGTCGGAGCAGCCCTTTGCCGCTGCTACCGTGCCCCACCAATAGAATGGTTTTGTTCGATCCACCGAAGCGCTCCTGAATCATGTCAATCACATGCCGGAGGATCCGTTGGGCCACCGCCGCTTCGCCCTCCATGTCCTTATGGTCTGCTGGGAAGCGAGGCCGCTTGAACATCTTCTCGCCCCCTTCTCGCAAGGAAAAATAGGGGGCTTCATCGGAGGGCAGTTTTACCGGCGCCCCTGCCCCCAGTATCTTTTCCACGGGCGGAGTTAGATCGGGGGATATAACCAGGTGACTGGCGTAAATTTCGTTTAACTCCGGCCAGATTTCGCCCTTGATTCCCAGCTCTTTGAGGTAGGGCAGCACCGTGTTGCGTGCTCGCCAAGCGGGACTGACGCCGATGAAATCAAAAGGCTGAAACTCCTGAAGCTTCTCCGACACTGCGGCCTGTTGCTCTTTTCCTTTGGGCGTTAAGGCATTGGCATCCCCAACATAGGCGGGCCATTGCTCCTGCGGCACATCCGCCCAATCCTGGGTCACGTTGTGTCCGCCTTCGGCATGACGGATGTAGAAGATCTTCAGCCCTTCCGCCTGAGCAGCACTTGTTGCCAGCGACACGCTGGCGACGGCAAGTAGCAGGCCATTCCGTAGGCCACGGGACAGCATTCTCTGAATCATTCGGCTTTCCATCACGTTCTGATCTCGTTGGTTGGGGGCGCAGAATCTATGGATGAGCGATCGCCCCTGGCATCTCGATGCCCCCGCACGCGGTCCATCCGGGGTTGCATGTGTCGCACGGGGCCTCTCCGTTGCTCGGCTTTTGCCTCGGGGAGCCGAGCGACATTCTCAATCGATCGCGCGCAAGGGAAACTGTTTGCTGGGTGTGTGTTCGCGGTCAGCGATCAATTCGACTTGCTCGATCACGTCGGGATGGTCGGTGGCGATATCGGTGGTTTCGCCAATGTCGTTGGCCAGGTCGTAGAGCTGCCAACCTGGGATCGCTTCGCCCCGCTTGGGGCGTTTTGAGAGTCCTTTGCGAATCGCCTTCCAGTTGCCGATGCGGACCGCTTGTTGGCCGGTATACCCGGGCGATTCCCAGTACAGGAATTCGTGCTGGGGTTGTTCCTCGGTATTGCCCAGTAGCGTGGGCAGGAAGCTGACGCCGTCGGTGGCATCCGGTGGGGTTTGCCCAGCGACTTCGCAGAGTGTGGGCAAGAAATCCCACCAGGCCCCGATCCAATCGCTTTGACGTGGTCCGGTGATGTGTCCCTGCCAGCTGGCGACCAATGGCACGCGAATGCCGCCTTCGTCCATCTGGCCCTTCAGTCCCTTGAGCGGTCCGGCTGAATGAAAGTAATCGCTATCCGATCCGCCCAGCCGATCGTAGGTAGGGCCGTTGTCGGATGTGAAGATGAACAATGTGTCTTCGCTCAAGCCCAGGGATTCGACTTGATCGATGACTCGCCCAATGCCCGTGTCCATGTGGGTGACCATCGCGGCGTACCCAGCTCGTGGATGGGGATGTTCGAGGTAGCCTTTGTGAACATAGTCGGCTTCCTCAATCGTCTCGAGGTACGGCTTGAGCGACTCTTCGGGAACTTGGATCGACAAGTGTGGCACCGCCATCGGCATGAAGACAAAGAACGGTCCGGCCGCGTTGCTTTCGATGAAATTGCAAGCCTCATTGACGAATTGGTCTTGCGAGTACGTTTCACCGCGCAGCGCCCTCGTGTTGCCCGGTTGTTGTTCTTTGACGCGGTTGCGCCACAAGAAGGTAGGGTAGTGATTGTGGGCGTGGACTTGGCAGTTAAAACCGTAAAACAGGTCAAATCCCTGTGTGTTCGGATCGCCGGAGGTACCGAAATGGCCGAGTCCCCATTTGCCGAAGGCACCCGTTGCGTAGCCGCGCTGTTGGAGTAATTCCGCCAGCGTGGTCTCCTCCGCTGGGATCGGGATTTGGCCGGGGAATTCAAATCCCATTTTTCGGGCAAAATCGGGATCGTGTTTTGGGTTGCCGTTGCTGCGCACAAATGCGTGGCCGGGATGTTTGCCGGTCATCAGACAGCAGCGACTGGGGGCACAGACCGCGTTGCCGCTGTAGAAATTTGTAAAGCGAACCCCTTGGCTCGCCATGGCATCGATCCGCGGGGTGCGAATGGTTTTTTGGCCGTAGCAACCGAGTTCGCCGTAGCCCAGATCATCGGCCACAAAGAGCACGATGTTGGGCGGTGTGCCCTGTGGTCGCTCGGCGAACACGCCCGACGGCACAGCACACGTTACTGAGGCGAGCAAGATGAGAGTGACGTACCGCATAGTTTAGCTCAATCCGTTCATGGTGCCGGTGCTGCTGGCGAATTGGTCGATTTCCAATCCGAACTTTTGCAACACGGAAACGTAAAAGTTTGCGAGTGGGTAATTGTTCTGCTGGCTGAACGCCAGGTGCCCGGCATGCTGGAACGGTCCGCCGCCGATCATCACGGGCATATTCTGGTTGCTATGGTTGGAGGCGTTTCCAAGGTTGCTCGTCAACATCGTCGTGGTGTCGTCGAGCAGGCTGCCATGGGCGTCATCGACCTGAGCGAGCGAACGCATGAAGTCGCCCCACTGGTTCACGATGGCCTCTTCGACGATCGCGAGTTGTGAGAGTTTGGTTTCGTCACGTCCATGGTGGCTGAGGGAGTGGTAGGCTTGACTGACCCCATCGATGGGCACCACGCCGCCCGTGCCCGGCAGGTGCAGTGTAATGAATCGTGAGGAGTCCGTCTGCAACGCCAACTTCACGACATCGCACATGGTTTTGAATCGGCCGATTAAGTCGTTTGGGTTGCGGATATCGACCGGCTGTTCCGCATCCACTTCGGGTTTGGGGCGCTGCGCCCATGCTTCGGATTGCTGCATCCGTTGCTCAAGGCCCCGGACGCTAGTGAAATAGGAATCGAGTCGATCGCGATCGCCACGTCCGAGCGTTCGTTGTAGGGATCGAGCGTCGTCGGCAACGACATCCATGATGCTGCGTCCCTGGCGAACCCGCGCGGCCTGCTTCGTTCGTTCTACAGGCGAATCATTAATGAACAGCTCGGCAAACAAGGCCGCCGCCGAGGTCGTCGGTGAAATGGTCGCGCCGCTATCGGTGTAGCAGGGGCTGTTGCTGCCGCCTGTCGCGAGCACGAGTGAGGGAAACCGGGTCGCATCGCCAAGATGCTTCGCCAGCAACTGGTCGATGGAAATGGTGTTGACCGCGCGCCCCGCCGAACCCATCGGTGTGCCAGTCAGAATGCTTGCTTCGGCCCGGTGTCCGCCCGTCACATCCGGATGCGACACGCCCGAGGCAACGGTCAATCGGTCGCGTAGGTCTGAGAGCGAGCGAAGGTAGGGAGAGGGTGTGTATTGTTTACCTTCCTCTTTGGGCATCCAGTTTTCACTGACCAAACCGAGGCCCACCGTCACGGCCATGAATCGCAGTGGTTGGTCGCGGGGGCGATCGAGGCCATCGACGTCGCGGGCGAAGGCAGGCCGCATCGCCGAAAGCCACGGCAGGCTCATCGCCACACCGCTGCCACGGAGCACCGCCCGGCGATGCAATTGCTTTTGGAAATTAAACTGAGTTGTCTGCGATTTCATCGCGAGATCCTATTTATTGAGAAACGTGTCCGACGCCACGACAGCATGCAAGATCGAACGGAATCCGTGGTCCGTGTCGCCCGTTTGATCGACGATCCGATCGAGAACGGGGCGGTCTGAAAATTGAATTTTTGCTCCTGTTGCAAACACGAGAAACTGGGCAGCCAGATTCGCCGCGAGCCGTTCGTCGTCAGCGGCGACGAGCTGACGAAACTCATCAAATGTTTGAAATGATTGTCCGTCGACCATGGTGTGGCCGGGATCGACGCGCGGGCCAGGCTTGTAGCGGCCCTTTTGAAGTTGAAGATAACGCTCTCGCCATTGCCCACCGGCGTCAAAGACCTCAAGGGCAAAGCCCGGCGGATCAAAGCTCTTGTGACATGCTGCGCAAGACGCATTCGATTCATGCTTGGCAAGCAGATCACGGATCGTGGTCGCCCCACGAATGTCAGGTTCCACTGCGGGGATATTACTCGGAGGAGGTGGGATCTCTTCCCCAAGCAAACGCTCACAAACCCAAATGCCACGGACGACAGGTGAGGTGTCGTTGCCGTTAGCGGTGACTTTGAGAATGGATCCCTGGCTGAGTAGGCCACCGCGATGCGAACTACGATCGAGGGCTACGTTCTGCATCTGCCCGCCGAGCGTCGCTGCACCACGAATCTCATCGACGCTGATGCCGTAGTACCGCGCCAGCCGTTCGTTGAGGAAGGTTTCATCGCTATCGACGAGCCGGGCGATGGGGCGGTCTTCGTCGAGCAGTTTTTGCAGAAAGAGATGCGTCTCGGCGAGCATCGCGTTTTGCACGAGAGGATCGAAATCACGAAACAGTCGCCGGTCCGGTTCGGTGAAATCGATATCAACCAGATCAAGCCATTGGGCTGCGAAGTTCGCGATAAATTGCTGCCCGCGGGGCGTCGCGAGCAGTCGATCGGTTTGCCGGCGGAGCTGGGCCGGCGTGTGCACCTTGGATTGCGAAGCGGCGTCAAGAAGCTGGTCGTCGGGCATCGATCCGCATAGGAAATAACTCAATCGAGACGCCACCGACCAATCGTCGAGTCGCCCGCTCGCGTCGGTGTTTTCGCTCGCGTCGGCATATTCGCAGAGGTACAGAAATCGTGGCGAGCAGAGGACCGCTCGATATCCGGCGCGGACTGCTTCGACGTAGGCGGGTTCACGACCCTCACCCGCGGATAAATTTTGTTTCCACGTGGCGGTGGCGAAGTCGATGAATGGCGACAGATCCTCACGCGGGGTCGGCCGGCGAAAGGCACGTTGGGAAAAACGTTCGATCTGTTCACTCAGTCGCAACTCGACGTCGGCATCGCTAAGATCGGAGAGGTCCGGTAGGCTGCGTTTTGTCGGTTTGTCGTAGCGAAATGAATCCTGATCGAACAAACGAGATCGAACCGTTGGGATGTCGCCGCCAGGATGAATTTGTTGCATCCTCAGGTGATGCATTGCCAGCCCAGGGATGTCCTGGCTTTCGCCTTCGCCGAAGCCAACTTGGCCGCCTTGGAAACGGCCGCGTGGCAGCGTGGCATCAGCGGGGCGGATTTCGAGCTTGTGATTTTTCGGGATCCATGCGTCCCAGGTCATTGTCTGGGGTTGCTCGGTGGCGCGGAAGTCACCGATCCAGTTCAGCAGCGGAGCGCTCGAAACGCATTCGCCACTGCGAACACTGCACCACACACCAGGCTCGGAGGACAATGAACTCGTTTTCGCCGCTTGACCAGCGGTCGGTCGGACGGCGGATGCGGTTAACGTGATCCGGTACCAACCTGGATGGCGAACGGTCGTCGAGTTGATGCGGCCGTAAAAAGTCATGCCACTCGACCAGATCACGGCGAGGTCGTCGCGGAGTTCCGGTTCGCGATTGCGGCGTCCTGGTTTCTTGTCCGCGATTTTGGATGGCCCGTAATCAAGCGACAGGTCTTTGGGGGGCAGCATCGCACGATCCATTGCCGCGTCGAGCGCCGCATCGACGACCCGCAGGTGAGTCTGCAATTGGAAGTGAGACATCGTTTGCGAATCCGCCAAATGGACGAAGCCACTGGTACGGGTTTCCGGGGGCATCAGCCTGGCTAGAGGCACGTCTATTCCGAGCAGATCCTGCAAACTGCTCTGCAGCTGCATGTTCGTCAGCCGGCGGCCTTGGACGCGACCGTCGCGCTGCCGGTACCACCGAGCGGCGTTGTTGAGGGCGTCGCCGGTGGCGGGCAGGAAGGACTTCAGCTCCCGGCGTTCCAAAACGCCGTCCTCTGGCGGCGGCATCTCCCCTTTTTCAACCCGGTCGTAAATTCGCACCCACGATTCGTAGTCCTGGGGGTCGTCGAGCGTTCTCGTCAGGGACGAGACATCGAAATCACCCTCGCCCCCCGGCCCGTCATGGCAATCAAGACAGTGATCCTGTAGGAAATTCACGGACGATTTTGGGATTTCACGTGCCGCTGGCGACTCGGCCGTAGCCGTATCGACCAGCAGGGCAAGGCCGCAGACGACAAGCCACGCGAGAGCGACCGGCAGGCTAAAAAACGTGCGCATGATCGAGAGAACGGTGATAGAAGGGCGGGCGGGTGACTGCGGTGCGCGGCGGGATGGAAAGGTGCGAGCAGTCCAGGGGAACCTCAATTCTAACGTATTGAATACGCTATTGGAATCGAATTCGCATCGCGTCAGTTCGTTTCCGAAGCAATTGCATTGCCTCGGCAGGGGCAGGTAAAACGCTCAATGGGCCCCGGTCTCATCGGGGAGTGGATATTTTTCTGCGTTGCGGATCATTTTGGCGCGGAGTGTCGTTGCCAGGTCGATATCGAGTTGGTTGGCAATCGAGAGGAGGTAGGCGAGGCAGTCGGCGACCTCCTCACCCACGGCCACACGCGTCTCGGGATCGTCCATGATGGCGAGCGATTGTTCGGGCGTGAGCCACTGGAAGTGCTCCATCAATTCGGCCGTTTCAATGGCCAACGACATCGCCAGATTCTTCGGGTTGTGAAATGAGTGCCAGTTTCGCTCGTCGACAAATTGTTCGACAACCATTTTGAGTTGCTCGACGGTCGTATGGTCGTCATTGGGGTCAGCGGTGGCGTTTGGGGGGGCATTCATGCGGCGGGCTCGAAGGGTTCGCAGAGGGTGTGTGGGTTGCGTTTGCGATGCCGGTTATTCCGGTTGGCCGCAACGTAGCGATCGCAATTGAGTTGACAGTGCGCATTGAGGCAATCGGTGATTGGCGACGATGATGAGGTCGGTACGGGCAACTCACACGCTACGGAGATTGTCCCCACGTTCGATTACGAATGGACTCGTATGTTTTCGCCGATTACTTCCTGCCGCCCGTCTCGCCAACACGCCAGTTCTCGCGGGGCGGCATCATGGCTGGTGGGCTGCATTGTACTTGTGGTGGCGGTCGCCGGTTGCCAGACGCCGATCCGGGCGCTCGTGGGCGGCAATATGGACCTTGCTGGCAAGATGGGGATCGATGGCGACGTCAGGATGAGCGGTGAGATGGTGACGGTCTCACGCAGCGACAATACGGCCTCGCCGATTCAAAGCGTGGTGGTTGACGGTCGGGCAGGAAGTACGGGCGGTCGGATTGCGATCGTTGATGTGGACGGCTTGATCGTCAACCGCAACTTCAGTGGCCTGAACTCGATGGGTGAAAATCCGGTTGCGATCTTTCGGGAAAAGATCCGACGGATCGAATGTGATGGGTCGATTTCCGCCGTGGTGCTGCGGATCAACACACCCGGTGGTGGTGTGACAGCGTCGGACATTCTCGCACATGATGTGACCCGATTGAAACAATCCCGGGACATCCCGGTCGTCGCCTGTTTGATGACCACAGGCTGTGGCGGTGGGTATTATCTCGCCACTCATGCCGACCAAATCATTGCTCATCCGACTTCGGTCGTCGGGGGCATCGGCGTGATCCTGAACAGCTACAACATGGAAGACACGTTGGGGCAGTACAACATTATTCCGGTGCCGGTGAAATCCGGCGAAAAAATCGATTTGGGATCACCACAGCGGACGATGAAGGTTTCCGAGCGAGAAATCTTGCAAGTGATGGCGGACCAATTTCATGAGCGTTTCATTGCTCAAGTCCAGCGTTCACGCGGTACCAAACTCCGCGTGGGGCAATCGCCATTGGCACTCGGCTTGAGCGATCAGAAGTTGGGTAGCGATCCCGACGGCGACGAGCCAAATTCATCTAGTGACGTCGATGAGATTTTTGACGGTCGCGTGTGGTCGGGTCTGCAAGCCGTTGAGCAGGGTTTAGTCGACAGCACGGGGTACCTCGATGATGCGATTGATATCGCGGGCCGCATGGCCGGGTTGCCCGCCGACGCTCCCGTGGTGCTGCTGCGACGGGACAATGATCGGGCGTTGAGCGAATTTGACGTCACGCCGAACTCGCCGATGAGTTCGCTATTGCCGATCAGCATTCCGGGGCTCGATCGGGCCAAAATGCCAACCTTCTTGTACCTCTGGCAACCCGAGCCCAGTTTCGTCACTGCGGCTGGATGATTGTCGCGACTGGAGGTTTCGGCGTGAGGTTTCGGCGGGACAACTCTGCGTGAAGAGCCTCACGTCGCCGGGCGATGGAGAGACTCGCCGGTGGTTTCGCAAAGCGAACGCCCTCGGGGAATGTCTCGATGCGGCCTTTGTTATTTCGCTTGGGACCGGATGGAAACGCTGTTTGCGTGAGCGGTGAGTCCCTCTTTCTCGGCCAATCGAATGACGTCCGATGAGATCGCATGCGTGGCATCGTTCGCAAACGACGTGACGCTGCCGGACCGCAAAAAGCTGTTGACGGACAGCCCTTCGGCCCATTTGCATGTCCCGCCGGTGGGCAGGACATGACTCGGTCCGGCAGCGTAATCGCCCAGAGCAACCGGGGTGTGGTGGCCCAGAAACGCGGCACCACTGTTGTGAATGTTCTCGATCAATTCGCCTGGGCTGGCCGTTTGGATGTGGAGGTGCTCCGGAGCAAACGAGTCCGTTAACGCACAGGCTTGCTCGGCGTCGCGGACCAGAATGAGTGCGCCGAAATCAGCCAACGCATCCCGCACCAGATCGCTTCGCTGCAAATCGGCGAGCTGTGAGGTCAGTTCTCGTTGCACCTGCTCGATTAGCTGCGGATGCCATGTAATCAAGATCGCCGAACCGGGCGAGTGTTCGGCTTGGGCGAGTAGATCGGCGGCGACGAAAGCGGGGGACGCCGTTTCGTCGGCCAGCACGATGACTTCGCTGGGGCCGGCGAAGGAATCGATGTCGACGGTGCCAAACACATGCTTCTTGGCCAGTGCCACGAACAGGTTGCCGGGGCCGACGATCTTGTCGACCGCGGGCAGGCCATCACACCCGTACGCCATCGCGGCGACCGCCTGCGCTCCCCCGCAGCGATAGACTTCGCTCAGCCCGAGTTCGTGACAGGTCGCCAGCATGTCGTTGTTATAGGCACCAAATGGGGTGGGCGGCGCGACCACTGCGATCTCCTGGACGCCAGCGACCTGGGCGGGCACCGCTGTCATCAGTACGGTTGAAGGGTACGCTGCTGCGCCACCGGGAACACAGATGCCGATTCGCCGGAGAGGGACGTATCGCTGCGTTAAACGCACGCCTGGTCGAGGTTGAATCGTTACGTCGCTATGCCGAATCGCGGTCTGGAACTGGATGATATTGTCGCGAATTCGCCGAATCGATTGCAGGAGTTCCGGATCGGCCGCGGCGTGAGCGGCGGCCAAGTCGGCGGCGGGGACGCGTAAGCTCTGGGCGGTCAATTCCGCCCCGTCGAGGGCGCGGGTGTATCGCAGTAACGCAGTGATCCCCTCCGTCTGCACGTCCCGACAAATCGTCTCGACAACTTCGACGGGGCTGAGCGGTTTGCCGAAGACGGCCTGAGTGAGTTCGCGTCCGCGGGGGCTGACCAAGTCGCCGCGCGGGCTGAGCTTTTCACGAAGCTCGGCCAGCACGCCCTCGCCACCGTCGCGTGCATCGACGTATCGGATCACAGTTTCAGTTCGTTCAGACATTTTGAAGATTTGGGGTTGGTAGCGGAAGTGGTGTGGTGGCGGAGGAAAGGGACTCTATGCGATAACGTGAACGTCCCCGCAAGCCTGCGGAGCGATACGAGATCGAAATCGGCTGACCACGATCGCAAATTGCAAAATGATCGTTGCAAATTGTCAAACCCAGTCACGCGATTTGGGGGGCAATTTGCAGCTTGGATTTCACAACTTTTAATTCGTTCCAACGGTTTCCGTAGTATCCACCATCTTAGCGACGCGGTCCCCGTTTGCTAAGGCTCTCCCAGTCTCCCCGCCCTGCCATGATTGATTTGCGTAGCGACACGGTCACCCAACCCACCGCTGAGATGCGGCGTGCGATGGCCAACGCCCCGGTGGGCGATGGTGTGATTGATATCGACCCCACCGTGGACCTGCTCGAGCGTGAGACAGCGGCGTTGCTCGGCAAGGAGGCCGCTTTGTTCATGCCCAGCGGCACGATGACGAACCAGGTTGGTGTTCGGATCCACTGCGACCGCGGCAGCGAGTTTTTGTGCGAGGCGGACTGCCATATCTATCAATACGAGCAGGGAGCGTTTGCTCAATTGTCCGGTTTGGTAGCCCAGCCCATCGCGGGGTGCGAAGGGGTGCTCGGTATCGATCATCTGAGCGGGACCATTCGTCCCGAAAATGACCACATGGTCCGGACCCGATTGTTGTCCTTGGAGAATACGCACAATCGATGGGGGGGACGTGTGACGCCTCAAGACACGATCGATGAGGTCTGTCAGTGGGCGCACGACCACGGATTGAAAACACATCTGGATGGGGCTCGGATTTGGAACGCGGCCGCCGCCACGGCAATGGACCCATCGCGGATGGCCGCGCCTTTCGACTCGGTTAGCGTCTGTTTCAGTAAGGGGCTCGGCGCGCCTGTGGGTTCGGCGTTGGTTGGCTCGCAAGATTTCATTGCCAAAGCTCGTCGGGCGCGAAAGCTCTTCGGCGGCGCGATGCGGCAAGCCGGCATCATTGCCGCTGGAGCCCTGTACGCGATGCAACATCATCGCGATCGGCTGCACCTTGATCACGAGGCGGCTGAGCAACTCGCTGATACCGCGGCGGTTCACGCTGCGGTGACGGTGCGTGGCGGGCGGGTCGATACCAATATCGTTATGCTGGAGATCGATCCGTCGTGGGGGTCGGCTGCGGATTTGCAATCACGGCTGTTCGCTGCGGGGGTGGATAGTTTTGCCATGGGAGAGCAAATGATTCGGTTTGTCACGCATTTGGACGTGACGCCCGAACAAGTTGATCAGGCTTGCCGGATCCTGCGAGATGCCCTGACCACAGCGAGAGGTCCCTCTTGATCCGGTTGGCCATCATCGCCGGGGTTTTCGTGATTGCTGTGGCGGCGCGATGGCCCTCGTGCGGCGAGAGTTTTTGGGTGGATGAACTGCACACGGCGTGGTGTATCGCTGGAACGTTCGATCAAGTTGTGGATCGGGCGGCGATTGGCAATCAGCAGCCTGCCTACTTTGGCGTTCTTTATCTGTGGCGGTTCTGTTTGCCTGCGAGCGTGGTTGCGATCTACGGTACCGAGGCGGCACTGCGGTCGACGAGCGTGTTCCTCACCTCGTTTTCAGCGGCCTGGTTAGTGGCGATCGTGAGTGGGAAATACAACCGCGTGGCCGTCGAACGAGGGGCATCGCACCTCAGCCTGCTCGTCGGTGGTGCTGCCGCAGGACTGGCTCTCAGCCTCGAACGCAACGCGATTTTTTTCGGCACCGAACTGCGTCCCTACGCAGCGATCATGTTTCTCGCCACGGCGGCGTTGGCCCTTGGTCGTCGGCTGGCCGAGCCCGACGCGACTCGTTCGGTCGGCAGTTTCATTCCGCCAGGGGCGATCGGAATGGGTGGCTGCCTATCGCGGGTTGCCTTGCATGGAGTTGTGCTGATGGCTGCGGCGATTCACATCACCTCGCTGATCGTGCTGGCGCCGCAGATGTTGATTTTTGCGATCGGTGACGTGTGGCAACGTCCCGCGACATCGCCGTCCCGCCGCGCCGTCGTGCTCACGCATGTATGCGCTGGTTTGGCGTGGGGCGCGGTGGCTCTGTGGTGGCTCAACTCGCATCTTGGCCTATGGCAATCACGCGGCAATTGGGGTGCGTTTGCAACGGTTCATGGCTGGCGCGACGTGTGGCAGATGTGGCCGTGGGGGGCGCTTGTATTGGTCCCGGTTGCGGGCGCGGTGATAGGATGTCGATTGCCAGGTCGCTCTCTGCGTCAAGCGTTCGGTCAACGAAACGTACTGATCGCTTTGTTGGTTTTGGCGGGGGTGATCGGTTCGACGGTCGCGTGCTATCTGTTGACCGCCTACGCGGGCATCCCGCTGTGGCATCGCAGATACCTGATCGCGGCGCTCCCGTTGTTGTGCGCGTCGATGGGCTGGTTGATCGGAGCGATCGGAAATTCAGGCGTCGCTGTTGCCCACCGGCGGGGAGGAACGGGCCGCTTCAGGCCGGGCAACGCGAGTGCTGATTCCACGCCCAGCACTCTTCCCGCTACGCTCGAATCCCCCAGGGGGCGGTTGGAAGGTACCTGTGAGCGACCTGGATTCCCGATCTACCCATTGGGGCTCGCATTCGCCTGCGTCCTGCTGCTGACTTATCACCAGGGGACCGTGGCTGCGTGGCTGCGAGGCGAATCGCAATTGGCGCGCCGTGGCGAGAATTGGAGTTCGGCGGTGGCGTTCATTCGCAGGTCGGCGACCGACGGTGATCAGGTATGGGTTGATGCTGGTCTGATCGAACAGAACGGGCTACCGACGCTCGTGGCCGATCGGCCACGAGAAGCTTACTTGAGATACGTCACGGCGGGGCCGTATCGTTTGGGCGAGGGGGTTCGCGCGATCGGGATCGGACGCGGCGGGATCTCAGCGTGGCTCGCCCCATCGCCGGGCGTCTCGGCCGACCCGCCGCAGTTTTTACTCACACGGCGTCGATCTCGACAAATTGAACAACTGCCTGCTGGGATTGCAGGATACCGGTTTGGCAGCGTTACGGTTTTGATTCGACGATGAGGTCCCCGAGTACCGCACGCAACGGATCGTCTTGGGCACCGCAAAATCCGCGGTGCTCGCGCCGCCGCCAGCCTTCGGCATGCTCGAACTTTCCGCTGAACTGGCCCACATTCCGGGAGTCTTCGAGCATCGTCTCGAGATAGCTCTCCATGCCTTGGCTCTCATCGAGCCATTGTTTTTGGCTGGCGTGACAGCCCAACGCTTGGGTTTTCTTCTCGATGACCGAGGATGTGTTGACGAAGAAGTGGGGTCGGACGTACTCGCCGGTGGGCTGGTGGTTACCGAGCGGCTGGGCATGATAGACGGTGACCGGTTCGTAGTACGGCGCCGTTGCCGGAATGCTTTCGAGGTTGGGCATCCCGTGGCTAAACGCGGCGCTGACGGCGAGCTTGCAGGCGATCTCATGGTCTTCCATGTAGTCGATCGGCGAGTGGACGAGCACGACGGACGCTTTGGACTGGCGGACGACCGCGGTGACCTTCTGCAAATTTTCGGTCGTGTAGGCGATTTCCATGTCGTGGCAAATCGGCTCGTAAAACCTGGCGCCGATCAGATTTGCCGCGTTTCGTGCTTCGGTGAGCCGCGTCGCCGCACAGGTTTCGCGGTCCATCGTTGTGCTGCCGCGAGATCCGTCGGCAATGTTCATGTAATGCAGGTCCCAGCCTTGCTCGGCGAGCAATAGCATCGTCCCGGCGAACAGGAACTCAATGTCATCGGGATGAGCGGCAATGGCGAGAGCAGACGGCATGGTGGGTTCCTTGGCATAGCGTAAGACAGGCGTTCAGGATGTCAGGTAGAGCTCGGCCGAGCAGGACGCCCGCTCGGTTTGGGTCACTTTACGCTGACAACTACATTTCCACTGACTTTATCGCTGAGCACCCAGCGATCGGCAACCCGAGTAGCTCTGACGGGTGTTCCATCGACGAGTACCTGCGTGCTGCCTTCGCTCGCGGGGACATTCACGAAGGCGTCCGTCCCGTCGGGGAGTCTCAGCTCCATGTCGAATCCCTCTTTTGATTTCCAATCAATTTCGATCGGTCCATTGGGCGTGGGGACTTTGCCGCGTGCGTATTCCAAACCTCCGGTGCAAGGTCGAATCGATGCAGTCGTCCAAGCCGGTGAAGCCGGCTGCGCGCCGAGCACGTGACGAGGCAAGAGGTTGGCGGGGGCCGCCCCCCATGCATGGTTCCAGTCTTGGTTGGGTTTGTACTTCATGTCCCACGCTTCCCACGTGATCGATGTTCCGCTCTCAATCATGTGTTTCCAGCTCCGATCGTTGTCCGCCAGGATCAACTCGATGGCTTTATCATCCGCGCCGTGCATGAACAAACCATCGAGGAAATACTGAGCCGCATAGACCGAGCACTGCATGTCGCGTTTCCGCAGCCAATCGACCACACCGGCGACCTTGTCATCGGGTACTAAATCAAACGCCAACGGGATGAAGTTGGCATGGACGCTGCTATGGTCGGTGCCCACACCGTCGCGGTAGACACCCGCCTCCTCGTCGAAGAGTTGTTCTTGGAATGCTGCGGTGGCGAGTTTGGCTTGAGCTGCGAAGAGGTCCGCTTCATCGTCTTTGCCGACCACGCGAGCCATTTCGGCCATGCCGCGGAGCGCTTCGATGTGAAACGCATTGACGACGGTATTGATCTCGGTAAAGACGAAGTCGTCGCGTTCGGCCTGGGGCCAGTCGACAATGTCGTGCTTGGTGCGGTCTTGCTGGTCGCTACGGACCAACCCATCCGTGCCCGCACGCTGGAGCAGCGTCTTCGTTTTGAGTGATTCGTATCGCTCGGCCAGCCACTCGGGATCGCCGTGATTCATCCACTCGGCGTAGGCCATGAAAACCATGTGGGGTGCCCATTCGGTCGGCCAGGTGCCGTTTTCCATGAGCCAGTCGTAAGTTCTCGCCGCCATTTTTACGTCATCATCAACGGCGTAGTGGCTGAGTTGATTCAGGTACGCGTCGGCTTCGTAGGGAATCCGCTCGCGGTCACCATCGACGTAGACGCCACCGAAGGTCGTCGCTTTGATGCTGTATTTGCATAGTTCCCAGATGCGATTGAGAGTTTCGTCGGAGCACTCGAAAGAGCTCGCGTCGTCGTTCCAGCCGTCTGCGAACGCGGCCCGGCGGGTGATCGACTCGGGTGGCAAATCGCCCGTCAAACCCTCGATCTCTACCCAGCGAAAGGGCATGACCGGTTGCCATTCGGGCGGTGTTAGCACTGCGGGAGGGTGGGACCCAGCGGGATTGGTCTGCTCGGTGTTGCGTCCAACGATGGGGGCCGGAACAATTGTCGCGCCCGACGTGTTCGCCCGTGACGCCTCCGCCCGTGATACTTCGCTAACGCCGTAGCGCACAGTACCGGGCGGTTGGCGGTCGATGCGGTCACCCTGGAGTTTTTCACCAAAGTGAACTTTCACTGTTCCTGATATCGTGACGGAGTCTGGCACATCGATCGCAACGTTGCCAAAGGCGACTTTGCCAAAGTCGACGAGGCTCGTGGTCTCATTGATCTTGCGAACGCTGACGGGTGACTGCTCGATGAGTTCGACCGTTTCAGTGGCAGGAATGACTGGCAGTTCTTTGATGAATAGATTGCGAAAACGATAGGTTTGATCTTTTTCGCCATGATGCTGGATACCGATGTATCCGGACGCATCGGTATCATCACGCAGTTTCGCGGTCTGAACGCCGTTGAGTTCAATCGTGATCCAGTCGTCAATGCAGGTGATGACATACCGGTTCCAGCCGTTTCGGTGAAGGGCATCGCGAATTTCGGGTTTCGCGAACGCCGCTTTCGATTTTTGTTCATGCTTGAGGAATTGCTCCTCGGATCGACCTGCCGTGCTTGGCCAAATCCAGCCGCGCCGCGCTTCGTCGTAGAGACCGCCGGACCAACGACGATCCGAACCATCGCATTCGGCTTGATAGCCATAGACTTTTTTCTGCTGCTCCGGGTCGACGTGGCAGCGAAACATCACACCCGAATTGGCGGGCCCATCGGGCAGGTGGATGTCGACCGATAGTCGGAAGTTTTTGAATTTCTGTTGCGTGACGAGGAAGAACTTTTTGTCCGCGGTGAGATGGATCTCCCCGTCAACGACAGCGGCGTTGCCGTAGGAGTACGGGTTCCGCCAGCCGTTGAGGTTCTGCTTGTTGAACAGCGGTGTGTAGCCGCGGCTGAGCATGGCATCCCAGGTCAATGCCGGATCGACGTCAATGTTAGGTTTGCTGAGGGTGGAAACCGTCGGATCGGTGGCTGAGACGTTTGTCACGGAAACCAATGCGAACAACGATAGGGCGAACGCGTGCAGCGTGATGAAGAGTGTTTTCATAAGGTAGCAGTATACGGAAATTGCGGATTCTCAGCAGCCTATCGTGATTGTGCAAACGTGCTTCTTTGTGAGGAGAGTGGAAATCGAGTATCTTAGCGGGGCCCTCCCCGCGGAGTTTCCCTGCTTTCCCATCTCGATTGCTGCCAGCCAATATGTCGTTTTGTCACCAACCGCCTTTTCTAGGCCCTTTGGCTGCCGCGTTCTCCTTTTGGATACTGTTCATCGGTCTGGCGCCAACCGCTTCGGGGACCGATGCGTGGCCGGAGTTTCGAGGTCCCGCAGGGGACGGGATCGCGGCCGATCAAACGCCACCCCTTGAATTTGGCGAAGATAAAAACCTGGTTTGGAAAACGGAACTCCCCGGCAAGGCTTGGTCTTCACCGGTGATCGCCGATGGCGTCGCCTGGTTAACAACGGCCATCGAGCGTACGGCGACGGAGGACGAACGTGAAGCACTGCTTCGCAACACGAATGCGGACGAGCGACAATTCAAGAGTCTGGCGATTGCCAAAGCGATTGAGCTGAAGTTGCTCAGCGTCAACGTGGAGACGGGGGAGCTGCTCGGTGCCGTGGACCTGAAGACGGTGGAAGCACCCGATGCCATTCATGCCACCAACTCGTATGCCTCCCCTACCCCGTTTATTGAGGGTGACTTTGTCTACTGCCACTTCGGTACCTTTGGGACGTTTTGTGTCGATCGCCGGTCGAGAGAAATTGTTTGGCAGCGAACCCTGCCGCTTGAGCACGGTGTGGGCCCCGGCAGTTCACCCATCGTTCACAACGGACGATTGATATTGATCCAAGACGGAATGGATCAACAGTACGTCACCGCTTTAGATGCGGCGACAGGGCAGACGTTATGGACGACGCAGCGACCGCCCATGGAAGCGCCTACCGGCGACTCGAAAAAGTCTTACTGCACACCCGTCGTCGCCACTGATTCATCAGGACGCGAGCAATTGTTGTGCATGGGATCGCAGTGGATGGTTTCGTACAACGCAGAGAGCGGCGAGGAGTACTGGCGGTTGTATCACGGCAAAGGTTTTTCGGTGGTGCCGCGTCCGGTTGTCCTCGACGACGTCGTATTCTTTGCAACCGGATTCGGCAAGCCGGAGCTTTGGGCTGGGCGGATCGACGGTGAGGGCGATGTCACGGATACCCATGCGGTTTGGGCAGTCAAAAAAGGCATCCCATCGAAGTCATCGCCGCTGCTGCACGATGGTTTGATTTATCTCGTCGATGACAATGGCGTCGCAGCGTGCTTTGACGCAGCGCAGGGCGACATGGTGTGGAAGAAGCGGTTGGGGGGTAAGTTTTCGGCATCCCCTTTACTCGCTGGCGGGCATCTCTACTTCGGCAACCATGAGGGTGAAGTCTTTGTATTGACGTTGGGCGCTGAGAGCGAGATTGTTCAGACGAATCAAGTGGATGGGCAAATCATGGCGTCTCCTGCCGCGATCGACAATGCATTGATCCTGCGCACTGACACGGCCCTGTATCGGTTTGAAAAGTCTGGCCCGACTTCATGACCGACGACGCGCAGACGCCGGGGCGTTTTTGGTGGGCGACAGCGGGTGACATCAATGCCTTCTTTGGGTTGATGCTCGACAACCTGGCAGGTCTCCTGTTGATGGTGGCGTTGCTGGCCGGGTTCGGCTTGCCCGCCTCGTTTGTGGTGACGCACATGGTTCCGGGAACGGCGATCGGCGTCTTTGTCGGCGATCTGGCGTTCTTCTTCATTGCCCTGTCGTTGGCGCGTCGCGAACAGCGGGTCGATGTGACGGCGATGCCATTGGGGTTGGACACCCCATCGACGTTCGGGATGATTCTGTTGGTGCTCGGCCCTGCATTCACGGCCGCGCGGGCGACGGGGATGGAGGTCGAGGCGGCCGCACTGCACACCTGGTATATCGGGATTTGGTGCATGGTTTTTTGTGCGGTCGTCAAACTTGCCTGCGCTCCGTTTTCGCAGTGGGTGCGTTCCGTCGTGCCGCGCGCGGGGTTGCTCGGTTCACTCGCAGCGATTGCGCTCGTCTTGATTAGCTTTTTTCCGCTGACGCATATTTTAGGTTCGCCGATCCCGGGGATTCTGGCATTGGTAATCGTGCTGGGGACATTGATCGGGCGAGTGTCCTTGCCCGGTCGCACGCCAGGCACACTGGGGGCACTCGTTGTTGCCGGAGCGGTTTACTACCTGATGTGTGGGCTGGGGTGGTTCGGCTATGAGTTCCCGGAGGCTGTTGAAGTTCAGTGGTTTTCGGTGCAGTGGATGGATGCCTGGCGGGGTGGCTGGATCGAAGCCCTCCCCGCTGCGATTGCGTACCTGCCGTTTGTGTTGCCCTTTGCACTGGTGACGGTGGTCGGCGGGATCGACTGCACCGAGAGCGCCGCGTCGGTCGGTGATGAGTATGACACCCGCGTGGTGATCGGCGTCGAGGCCGTCGCGACTCTGATCGCTGGTTTGTCCGGTGGCGTGATCCAGACCACGCCCTACATCGGGCACCCCGCTTATAAAGCGATGGGTGGCCGGGCGGCCTACACGTTGGCGACCGCGATCCTCATTGGGACGGCAGGCACGTTCGGCTACTTTGCCTGGTTGAACGCTTGGATTCCCGCTCCGGCGGTTTATCCGATTTTGGTTTTCGTGGGCTTGGAGATCACGTCGCAAACCTTTCTGGCGACACCTCGCAGACACTATGCTGCGGTGGCGATTGCCTGTTTGCCAGCCCTGGCGTATTTGGCCATCAGTTTGCCGGATCGTATTTTTGGTGATGCGGCGATGTTCGCTGCCGAGATGTCGATCGGAGATCTCGCCAGTGAGCCGCTCCGTCAAGACTTGCAAACGCTGCGGATGCTGAGCAATGGATTCATCATCACAGGCCTGCTATGGGCGTGGATGCTCGCGTCTATGATCGACCATAAGCTCAAACTCGCCGCTGGTGTGTTGTTTCTCTGCGCCGCGTTAACATCGATCGGCGTGATGCACTCACCTCTGCAAGGCAACCGTTTGTTTGTCCCGTTCTTGGTCGGCGAGGGCAGCCCACTGGCGTTGCCCGCGGAATCGCTCTCGGCAGTGCTGCAGTATGTGGTTGGATATTCGTTGGCGGGATTGTTCGTATTGCTGTGGTGTTGGGTTTTGCCTGCCGAGAAGGATGGGGCCCGTCGATAGGCTGTGGTGGGTGAGCGTTGTATGAGTGTCCCCCAGCATGCTGCAGCGAAAGCGAGGGGCGTACGCGCTAGCGACTCTGGTGGGCCGAGCAAGTTTATTGAATTGAATCGAATTGAATTTTATGCATCCGTGTGACCCATCGACCGCGCTGCGAATGCTGCTCGTGCAGTGGTGGTGGTGGTGCGTTTGGATGTTTTTTTTGGTGGTGTTGCATCCGCTCGGAACGCCCGTTTTAACACTTGGTGTGGCAGAGGTGGCGTGGATTGCGGCAGAGTGTGTTTTGCTGCAGATGGTGCCACTGCTGATTGCGATCGGTTGGTGTCTCAAGCGTCCCTTGGCGGCGGAGAGATTCGGTTCCTATTTATTTGTGTGGGTGCCGATCGGGTTCGCTGGCGATGTGCTCGTTTTTCGCGGTAGCGGGATGCATTTGGCGGAGGGTGATTTTCTGGGGTTGGCTCGTGAGCATCTGCCGCGATTGATTGCGTTCGTTTCCTGGGGGATGCTTGTTCCGATACTCGGGTTCGCGATCTACGTCGTTGTTGGGTTGGCGTTTTCGAAGCTGTGGTCGCGGTGGGTTGTCAAGCATCCGCTGCCGTTGCGTGTGTGTTGGCTCGCCACCATCTTGTCGATCGTCTCGGTTGCGTCCGGTGCATGGTTATGGTTTTCGCAAGGCCGCGACGAAACGCATGCGATGATGCAGGCACACGCGACGCGTCATCCCGCGAACCTTCTTGGTCTGTATGGCAGCGTCCCTATCTCGGTCGCTGGCCAGAGCGATTCCGACCAGCACTCGGTTGAGCCGATCAGGGCCTTTCGGTTTGACCGCTCGCGATTTGTCGAGGACGTGAGCAGCAGGATGTCACAGATGCGAATGAACGTGGTCATGGAGCGACCTGCCGCTACGGAGGCTAGCGAGCGACCGGATGTTTTGATCATCATTCTTGAGTCCCTGCGTAGCGAAATGCTGCATCCCGGTATCATGCCGCACACTTTCGCCGCGGCGCGTTCGGGGTGGTGGTTGCGGCAGCATTATTCAGGCGGCAACGCCACGAGTTTGGGGATCTTTTCGCTGGTCAGTGGTTTGGAATCGATCTGGTTCTATCGCTCCGAGGTTCGTTTCGCCCCGGCAATGAACCGACTGTTTCGTCAAGCGGGTTACGAGTTGGGGTTCTTTGCCGGCCATGATGATTGGAATGCATTCCAGATGGATGCGTTTCTATCGCCCCGGCAGTTCGATCGCTATGACATCGAATCGATGGATTGGTTGGCGTCGGATCGACGGTCGATTGCTAAGGCGAAGCAGTTTCTTCGGAAGCCTGAGTCGCCCGCGACCCGTTCACCGAGATTGGCGGTGCTGTTTCTCTACAGCACACACGCTCCCTTTGCGGTCGCAGACGTTCAAGCACGCGATCAACCGTCGGCCTCAGCGAGCTATCCCATCCCCTTCCCGGAGTCGTGGCGAAACAGTGTGTGGAACCGGTACCGCAATGCCGCTCGATCGCTCGATGCCGAGTTGGCGGAGGTGCTCCGCAGCGATGCGGTCGTCGCGTTAGTCGGTGACCATGGCGAGTCATTTCTCGACGATGGCACGGTCGGGCACGGCACGAAGTTATCACGGGTTCAGACGCGAACGGCGGCGATGATCCGTGGGCCGCGACTGTCCCACCGCGAGATCGACGAGCGAACGACGCATATGGACGTGTTGCCAACCCTGCTCGCAGCAGCGGGAATCGAGGTTTCGCGGCCCGATCAATTCGATGGTCTCGATCTAGCGACGGCCACGCAGGCTGAGTTGCGAGCACGCGTGTTTTCCATTTCGAACTCAGTCGGCCGGGATATCATTCTCGTTCCCTCAGCCGGTCGTCGATCGAACGCGGTGTTTGGGACAGGCGTGCGGTTTTCGCTACTCGATGAAACGATGGTGCCGCGGGGTGTGCTCGATGAACAGGGTAATTGGAACGGGCCTCCCGATAACGAGTTGCTGCGGGATTGGGTGGAGCGATTGGGGCGGTGATGAAGGGGGCTGGCGGGGGGGTAGCTAAAAATCTTCGCTTGGGAGCAGAACTCGGTTGGCCCAACGCGAGGGGGGGTGCTCCCCGGGAGCTGGTATGGAGAGTTGAGTTAGCCCTTCGCTCTCCTTGCGTTATTCATCTCCTTGCGTCATTCATCACCCTCGGGCCATTGTCGCCAGTCCGCCTCGGCCTATTTCGTTTTCGTTGGCTCACGAATCGAGTCCGCCGAAGCGGCGGGCGCGTTCACCGAAATCGGCGAGTGCTTCGCGGAAATCGGCTTCTTCAAATTCGGGCCAGCATTTGGACGTGAACCAGAGTTCGGCGTAGCTGAGTTGCCACAGCAAGAAGTTACTGATTCGCATGTCACCCCCCGTGCGGATCATCAGGTCGACTTCGGCCAATCCGTGGGTATCCAAGCGGCGTGCGATCGCTTGCTCGTCGATCGACTCGGCGGTGATCCGGCCGTCGGCGGCCTCTCGAGCGAGCGAGCGGGCGGCCCGGGCGAGTTCATCGCGGCCGCCGTAATCGACCGCGAGCACCAGTTCCGTACCGGTGTTATCGCGGCACAGTTTTTGTGTCCGCTCGACCTCCTCGAGTACGCCCGCGTCGAGCCGATCGACGCGTCCGATGAACCGCAGACGCAGATTGTTTTCCATCAGCGTGGCCCGCTCCTCGATCAGGTACTGACGCAGGAGGTGCATCAGGAAATCGAGTTCGGTTTGCGGGCGTTTCCAGTTCTCGCTGGAGAAACAATAGAGCGTCAGTGCCTCGAGTTTGAGCTTCGCGGCCAGTTCCGTCGTGCTACGGACGGTATTGACACCGCGTCGATGCCCTTCGATTCTCGGCAGTCCCCGGTTCTGTGCCCACCGCCCGTTGCCGTCCATGATGATAGCGACATGTTTGGGCATGGATGCCGGATCGTCGGATGGGGGCTGCGGACTCTGCATTTCGGTTGACTGTGGCGAGTGTGATGTCATGCGTGGGCTGTCGATTGAGTGAGCCGAGACGCGTAGGCGGGCCGAGCTGGCGGCATCGCCGGATGCTTCGGGTGCGCGGCTCACGGGTACGTCACCAAGACGCTCGAATCGATCGCCGATTCGAGGCCAGCGTGGATGGAAGTGCAATCAAGAGGCGTCTTATCCTAGCGGTGCTTCCCATAAACCCAAGGCTGGGTTTTGCACAAAATAAAACTCTGATCCATCGATGTCTTCGTGAAACCCATCCTGTAATTTGGTGACATCGTATCGCCGGAGCAGTTCGTCGAGATCACCTGGAATGAAACCGACCGAGCGAATTTCGTCGTCGGTCAACTTGCCGGCCGCGTAGACCACTTCGAAACGGTTTTCGGGTGAGCCATGGACGAGGTGGGCTGCGGCGGATGGGTCGGCAGCCAAGTCCTCGTTCGAAGCGAAGAGTTCCATCACCTCGGCCTTGGTTCGATAGCCATACTTGCGAATCAGTTGATCGATTCGCGAATCTTCGCCAAATTCCTCGACCGCGGGGCCGAGCACTGTCAGTCGGCCGCCCGTGGCGATTGCCTTGCGTGTGCGATAGATCGCTTTGTTGCCCAGCCACGTGCTTTTGAATTCGCGTGGATCGAGGTAGGCAACGACGTGTTGAGGGGCCCGAGGCAGGTGCGTGATGTTGACTTGCCGGGATAGTTCCGCGGCGGCAAAGAAGGTGTCGTGATCGTCGCCGATATACAAACCGCGAGTCAGCTTCGTGCCGTCCTTGAGTTGCTCGATGACCGTCAACGCGTAGAGCAGCGGCAGGTCTTGGCAGAAGTGGTCTTGGGCGTAGTTCAGGATCTGACGCAGCGGCGTGTTGGCGATCCCCAGCGTTTGATCAATGCCGACCATCGCACTGAGGTAGTGGCTCTCATTGATGCCCTCGACGCCGCCGGTGCCGACAAACACATTCTTGTTGTAGTTCGCCATCCCGATAACTTCGTGCGGGACGACTTGGCCAATCGAAAAGATCAGATCGTGATTGCCGTCGCGGAGCAGTCGGTTGACTTGGGCGGGCCAAGCGTTCTGGTAGATACCCCCAGTGACCTCGGAGACATAGTCGGAGGGCACCTCACCGAGCTGCACGACGTCATCTCGCCAACGGTGGGCGCGGAACAAATCATGGGGCACGCCGGGGAACATATGGTCGAGCTGCGCCGGGTTCATCGGCGAGTGTGTTCCCAACGCGGGCATGATGTCGGACACTCGCTCGCCGAGAAGCTCGTGTGAAAGGACCGTCAGTTCGCCCGCTCGGCTAAACAAACGAGTCTGGTCGGGCGGCAGCAGCAGTACTTTCTGCGGCCGAGAAATCGCCGCGAATGTGGTTTTGAGAGCCTCACGCAGGTCGTCGGTGTCCAGCGCGGTCGTCGGCGATCCGTTAGCGTAATAGATGGTCACGTTTCAGCGATCCAGTCAAGTTGAAGGGGATGAACGGGGGTCGGCTACTGGTTTTACTCGCCGCAACCCGATATTGTTTTAGGTACGATCCTATCCGAAAAGGGGGGTGCCCGTTTTTCAGATAGGTGAGTAAGTAGCTGCTCGCGAATAGTTCATCACCAAAGGACGAACATCATGGCTAGGATCCTACTCGTCGAAGACAGTCCCACCCAGGCGGCTCAAATTCGGATGCTTTTGGAGGCGGCCAACCACGAGGTCGGCCATGCACTCAACGGTCGTTTGGCACTCAACGAGTTGCACAGCCAATCGTTCGATATCGTCGTGACGGACCTTGAGATGCCGGAGCTCAATGGGCTGCAACTGGTGGAGCAGATGCGAAACGATTTTTCGCATGTGCCTTGTATTCTCGTAACCGGGCACGGCAGCGAAGAACTCGCCGCCGAGGCCCTGCAGCTGGGGGCAGCGGGTTATGTCCCGAAAAACCGTATCGATGAGATGCTCGGCAATGCGATCGTGGATGTGTTGGGCGTGATTCGCACGGACGCCAGTTACGGGAAACTGATTTCCACACTCCGCAAAAATGTTTTCATCTTTGAGTTGCCTAACGATCCGATGTTGATCTCGCCGCTGGTGGGTTTGCTCATGCAGGTCAGTTCGGGCATGGAACTGCTGCCGAGCATTGACATGGTGCGTTTGGGGGTGGCTGTCGAACACGCGGTTGCCAACGCGATGGTGCACGGTAATTTGCAGATCCCGGCGGGTCAGAGTCCCAGTCACCACGATTTGGCGAGGTTTGGGGAGACCAGCCCCGCCATGCAGCAGCGACTCAAGGAATCTCCCTACCGCGATCGCACCGTCCGCGTCGAAGCGATCGCCCAGCCCGATCAAGTCCGCGTCATCGTGACGGACCAAGGCAATGGGTTCGACACGACGACGGTTCCCAAGAAGGGCCAGTTTGACCCCAAATCACTTTCCGAAGACTGCGACGTGCCCCATGGTCAGGGTTTCATTTTGATGACCAGTTTTGTCGATGAACTGGTTTACAATGAAAAGGGAAACCAAGTCACTTTAGTAAAACGTTGTCGTGTTTGAACGGTTCCCCATGGCGTGATAAGTAATGTCTGACTCCGACGCAGCGAGCGACCATATGGAACGTGAGTTTCAAAGCTCGGCCACGTACCGAGCCCTGGCGAACAGTTTGCCACTGAGCGTCTTGATCAAGGGCTGCGATGGGCGGCGAGTGTTCGCCAATGACGCTTACCTGAAATGGCGTGGGGTAAAGTGGGAGGACGTTGTCGGAAAGGTTGACTCGGAGCTGTTTCCGCCTGAGATCGCCCAGAAGTACTCTGCCGACGATCAGGTCGTGCTTACCGGAGGCGGTTCCAATCACAATGTCGAACGCACCCGCATGGCTGATGGCAGCCTCGGATGGATCGAACGCGTCAAGAGTCCAATTCATGATGCCAGCGGTCGGGTGATCGGGCTGCAGGTTTTGTTTTGGGATGTGACGTCGCGGATCGAAGCGGAGGAAAAAAGCCGCTTTGAACAGTCTCTGCTCAAAACCCTGCTCGAAACCATTCCTGACTCGATCTATTTCAAGGATCTGCAAAGCCGATACCTCCGCGTCAGTCACGCGATGGCCGAAAAGTTTGGCTACGTTCACGACGAAGCGATCTTGGGGCTGACCGATGCTGACGTTTTCACACCCGAGCATGCCCAGCAGGCGCTTGAAGACGAGCACCGTGTGATCGAATCGGGGGAAGCGTTGGTCGACCGGGTGGAACGAGAAACCTGGCCCGAGCAAGAAGATACGTGGTGCCTGTCGACGAAGATGCCGCTCCGCAGCGATACCGGCGAGATCATTGGGACGTGCGGGATTTCCCGTGATATTACCGCACTCAAACGCAGTGAGGCGGCACTCCAGGAAGCCGTCCGTATGGCCGACGCGGCCAATCGTGCCAAAAGTGATTTCCTCGCCAACATGAGCCACGAAATCCGGACGCCCATGAATGCCATGGTGGGGATGGCCGACCTGTTGGCGCAGACGCCACTCAGTGAAGACCAGCGTGAATGCGTCGATACGATTCGCCGCTCCTCCGATTCCCTGTTGCGATTGCTTAATGATATTCTGGATTTCTCCAAAATTGAGGCGCGTAAACTTGAACTCGAATCGATCGTGTTCTCGCTCGGATACGAGATCCAAGCGGCCATCTCCACGTTGAGGTACCAAGCCACCGAGAAGGGGCTCAAACTCCATTATACGAGTGACTCATCGCTGCCCAATCACTTCATCGGTGACCCCGGGCGGCTGCGTCAAATTCTGGTCAATTTGATCGGCAATGCGGTGAAGTTTACCGACCGTGGGAGTGTCACGATCGAGATCGAGGAACTCTCTGCCGCACCGTCGCCGGGCGAGAACACGTCGTCGCCGGGCGAGAACACGTCGTCACCGGGTGAGACGATGTCGTCGGGGACAACCGCGGCGGGGGCGACGTCCGGCTCGGGTACGGCAGCGCCATCGGTCGCCTTTCGCATCAGTATCGTCGATACGGGCATCGGCATTCCGCCTGCCCAGCAAGCCGCCGTTTTGGCCCCATTCACGCAAGCCGACGCATCGACCACGAGACGTTTCGGTGGCACGGGGTTGGGGCTCAGTATCACCCGCCAACTTGTTGAGTTGATGGGCGGGAAGCTGCAGCTCAACAGTGAAGTGGGAGTGGGGACCCAATTCTATTTTGATCTCGAGCTATTGACCGCGGATGCCGCCGCAGCGGATCGATACGATGCCGACCAGGACGAGGATCTTATTGTCCATGAGTCGCCGCCAACACAGCGATTGCGGGTCCTCGTAGCCGAAGATGGCGTGACCAACCAGCACGTGATCGCGGGGCTGTTGCGGTCGCTTGGCCACGAATGCTCTATCGCGAGCGACGGGCGGGAAGCGTTTGTGAAATGGCGAAGTGAACCGTTTGATCTGGTGTTGATGGATATGCATATGCCGGTCATGGACGGTCCCGCTGCAACGCGTGCAATTCGCCAGCAGGAATTGGGGAGTGATAATCATATTCCCATTATCGCATTGACTGCCGCAGCGATGGCCGAAGATGCTCGCGTGTGCCGTGAATCCGGGATGGACGAATTCCTCACCAAGCCGATTCGCCGTCGTCGCCTGGAGGAAATCCTCGCCTGCATTCATCCTGTGCATCCCGCCGCGCCCATGGCCGGGGATGCGAATGCACCCGAAAGCAGCAGCCATCAATACAGCCAGTTGGCCGGTGGTGGAGGCGGTACGCCACCCTCGCATAAGCAGCTCTCACTCGCCGAGGACCACGCGGGGTGCTTGGATTTAGACTCCGCCCGGTCGCGGATCCCGGGTGGCGTTTCCGGTGTGCTGCGGTTGGCTGCTGTGTTTCGAGAGGAGTGCCAGTGCTTGGTGGCTGAGCTGGAAAAAGACATCATCGCGGGTGACCATGACGCGGCACGCCGTAATGCGCACACCCTCAAGGGTGCCTGTAGCTTGCTCGGTGCCGATCAATTGCAAACAGTCGTCTGTGAGATCGAGGCGGAGGCCGGGAACCTTGGTTTGGCCGACCCCGTGCATTCCCAACGGCTGTTGGCGTCGCTCCAGGGCGAAGCCGGCCGAGTCCTCGACGCCGTCGACGACCTGCTGGCAACGTAGCAGGGAATGACCGCCTTTGGATTTCTGACGCCGGTGAAGTGCTGGGTTGCTCAGGTTTTGCTCGGCGACGATGGGCGTTGCGAAGGACGGTTCGTTCGACGAGACGATGCTCGCTGACGGATCAACCGACACGAGGTTTGAGCCACGACAGACACGAATCACCCGGAAAGTCGGCGTGGGTCTATTTCGTGTCGTGCGTGTATTTCGTGGCGTGAAGCCCTGCCCATCACAACGGCGGATTGCCATCGCGCCGACGACCGTGCCCCCGACAGCCTGGGACGCTCAACGTGGAGAAGTTCGGCTGGCTCCTCGATCCGTGCTGCCGATCGATTACAATGTGACGCGTTGCTCGCTCTGTCTGCGAGCGACCTAGAATCTTCCCCGTCACGAACTCGTTCCCACACAAAGATCATCCATGAATCGCCCCTGGACTGTTGTCACCCTGCTGCTGTTCTTATTACCCCCGTTTCAACCATTGACCGTCAGTGGCGATGAACCCGGCGCGCCCGCGGCTGCCGACTCGACGTGGGAAACGCTGTTCGACGGTGACTCCACGGCGGCGTGGCGAAACTACAAGAAAGACGACTTGAGCAGCGGATGGAAGGTCATTGATGGAGCTCTGGTGAGAGCCGACAAAGGTGCCGGCGATATCATCACTCGTGAGAAATTTAATGCGTTTGAGCTGGAACTCGAGTTCAAAATCTCGCCGGCGGGAAACAGCGGCGTGATGTTCCATGTCGTTGAACAGGACGGCCCACCTTGGTACTCCGGTCCCGAAATCCAAATCCAAGACAATGTCGCGGGACACGATCCTCAGAAATGCGGTTGGCTCTATCAGTTCTATTCGAGCGATAAGGACGCGACCAAGCCCGCGGGGCAGTGGAATAAACTACGCGTTGTGATTTCGCCGGAAGGCTGCAAGCATGTCGTCAACGGTGTCGAATACTTCACCTACGAAATCGGCAGCGACGATTGGAATCAGAAGCTCGCCAAGAGCAAATTCGGGAAGCTCCCCGGCTTCGGAGCCGCTGGTTCCGGACACATCTGTTTGCAGGATCACGGTGACATCGTCTCGTATCGCAATATCCGCGTCCGCCGCCTGGATGAATCGTTCCCGACACCGATTGCCGGTGAATGATGGTAGCCCCGCGATCACGCGAGTGAACGCGGATCGAGCACGACTGGGCAGCTGATCGCGGAACCGAAGCGATCGACGTTTGTCAGCCGAAAGATTCTCTTCATGCTGTTGCCGCGACCGTGCGGCAACCGCATTGTGTGAACAACAAGTGACGGATTCTCGCCCGTAGCTACCGTCGCCAAGCGGTGGGGTCCCACGCTCTGGCGAGTGCACCTGCGACAACTAAGCAATCTGTTGGTGTGACTGAGCACGTGAAAGGCTGTCGTGCAGCTGGACGATCGCGTTTGCCTCGGGGCATGACACGGAATGGCCCAGTGTGGATTCGAATCGACAGGCGGCGAAGCCGTCGGCGGTCTGTTCGTAGTGTTGTACCCACTGCGTGCGAGCGGTCGCTCGCTCTGCGGGGACGGGCCACGCGCTGGGGCGAGGACGGAAGTGGTCGGCGATGCCGATACGCCATGGTTTCGGTGAGACGCGTGCTCGGAAGCAGTTCTGATTGAAGCACATTCGCACGTAAATCGGATCGGCACCGATGGCTTGGAAGAACTCACGGACCTCGTCACTGCGCGGGTCAAAGATCTTGTGCGTGACCAGCACGCGCCAGCCCATTGGCGTTTCGTAGAGTCGCAGGCTCCAGTTCGGAGAACGCTTCGCAAACCGGGCGATTTGTTGCCGAGCCATTTCTTTCGGTGATCCGGCCAGTCGATCGAAGATCCAGTGCCAAACGCTGCCGAAGAGCGTCACAAAGAAAAGGGCGCCGAGTAGGAACAGCCAAATCGAGCGTGCGTCGGCGAACAGTCGGGCGAAGACGAAGTACGCTGCGGCATACACGAAGAGCGAGTAGATATAGAGCGAGCAGCTGCTCTTCGCCGGTGCATCGACGTCCGCAAAGAGCACGTTGGGCGTATTCAGGCATAGCGCACCGTAACTGTTACGCGTCACGACGGCGTCGCCGTGTCGCGAGATAATTTCCTCGCGGATCGGCAATCCGTCCGCACCGTTGTAGGCCACCTTGGGCTCGCGGAGCAGGGTCTGTTCACCAGCCTTGATTCGCTCGATCGCTTTGTCGAGCCGGTCCTGAGCGTGCTGCTGGGCTGCCGCTTGGCTGTCGTCGGACCAACCAAAGCGGCGGATTGTTAGGCAGTGATTCTCTTGCGCGGCTTGACATTTTGCCTCCGCCCAATACTCGGGGACAATCATTCCAGCGCGGCGGCGGCGAGATCGTAGCCCTGCGAGGCGACGATTTCGCAGGGGCGGAGTTGTCCCACTTCGACAGGTGACTCTTCGCTGACCTGGGATACATACACGAGCCCATCGACATCAGGGGCTTCGTTGCGTGTACGGCCGATGAACACTCCGTCCTGCTCGGGCAGAGCCGCATCGATCAACACGTCTTCGACGCCACCGACACGATTGCCATTGAACCGGAAGGCGATCTGTTGCTGCAGGGCCATCAATTCGTCACGGCGGCGAATGGCGGTTTCCGGGTCGACGCGGTTAGGAAGTTTCGCTGCGGGTGTGTCTTCCTCGACCGAGTAGGTGAAGACGCCGAGGTTCTCGAACTGCGACTCATCGACAAAATCGAGTAGTTCTTTGAAGTCGTCTTCCGTTTCGCCAGGGAAACCGGTGATCATCGTGGTGCGCATGACGAGCGAGTCGATCCGCTGCCGCAACCGTTGGACAATCTCCGTCTGCAGTTTCCGTGTGGTCTTGCGTGACATTCGCCGCAACATCGCGTCACTGGCGTGCTGCAACGGCATATCGATATACGGCACAATCCGTTTTGCGGAGGCGATGGTGTCGATCAGGGCGTCGTCGATGTACATCGGATAAAAGTACATCAATCGAATCCAGTCAATCGATTCGACTTGATCGAGTTGTTGCAACAATTCGTTGAGCCGGGGTTTCCCGTAGCGGTCCATGCCGTAATAGGTTGTGTCTTGAGCGACGACGACCAGCTCCCTCACGCCGCTGCGGCCGAGCCGTTCGGCTTCCTCGATGATCTGCTCGATCGGTTTGCTGAAGTGTTTGCCACGCATTTTCGGAATGGCACAGAACGTACACAGTCGATCGCAGCCTTCGCTGATTTTCAGGTAGGCAAAGTGCCGGGGGGTGACGGCCGAGCGAACCGCGTCGCTGAGCGGATTGACTGCGGCGGGTTTGAAAACGGTCCGCTGTTCTTCCAGACCGGAGTACAGATCGTCGACGACACTGACGATATCGTTGCGTCCGAAGACGCCGACCAGGGCGTCGATTTCGGGGCGATCGGCCAGCAGTTTGCCTTGCTGGCGTTCGGCCAAGCAACCTGTGACGACGACGTTGCGTAGTTTCCCCTCGCGTTTGAGAGCGAGCATTTCGTCGATCGCTTCCATGGATTCCGCTCGGGCTGAATCGATGAATGCGCAAGTATTGACGACGACAAAATCAGCGCCCTCGACCGAGTCGACCATTCGGTACCCATCCGCATCTAGTCGGCCCAGCATTTGCTCGGTATCGACGAGGTTCTTAGGGCAACCGAGGGAAATGACGGCATATTGCCCCCGGGCTCGGGCGGTCGCAGTCGCCCCCTGGGCAGCGGAGTCAGGGTTGATGGACTCCCGCGGCGGGGGGGTGGCGACGTTGAGTTCGGGCTTTTGGTAGATCGGGAGCTGCATCAAACGACGGGTGGTTAGCTGAGTGCGGACGGCGTGTGTAGGGCTGCGAGCGTGTATTTAACCAGAAAAAACGGGATTGACAATTTGAAATTTGCAATTCGTGTGCATCCGTTTGCTTTCGGGCACCTTCCGAAGCCTGTTCAAGTTTGCCACAATTCAGCCTCCACTCCCGCACTTGGAACCACCTTTTTCGCTCATATCACTTAGACATCAGGTACTACCATGCGTTGGAAAGGCAGACGGCAGAGTGAAAATGTGGAGGACCGGCGCTCGATGGGGAGCCCAGCCGCTGTTGGCGGAGTGGGCGTCATTTTGGTGGCGATCGTGATCGGATTGCTCGGTGGCAACCCGGTCGAATTTCTCCAGCAGGCTCAGCAGGCCGACGTCGGTCGGGGGGCTGCGGGTCAGTCGCAGGCGTTAACCCCCCAGCAAAAAGAAGATGGTGAATTTGCGGCGACCATCTTCGCGGACACCGAAGACGTGTGGACCGAGCAGTTTCAGGAAATCGGCAGGGAGTACCGCAAGCCGACATTGGTGTTGTTTACCGACCAGGTCCGCAGTGGATGCGGAATAGCGACCAGTGGAACCGGCCCGTTCTACTGCCCCGCCGACGAGAAAGTCTATCTCGACACTTCGTTTTTCAGCCAACTCGCACGGCAACTCGGTGCCCCCGGCGATTTCGCGCAAGCCTACGTGGTTGCTCACGAGGTCGGCCATCACGTGCAAAAATTGCTCGGCGTCACCGATGAAGTCGATCGCATTCGTCACCAGGTACCTGAAAGCGAATACCTGAAGTATTCGGTGAAACTCGAGCTGCAGGCCGACTTTTATGCGGGCGTGATGCTGCATCATGACAACAACATGCACCAGATTATCGAGGACGGCGATATCCAAGAAGCGTTGACGGCAGCCCAAGCCATCGGCGACGATACACTGCAGCGACGCAGCACGGGCCACGTGCAGCCGGAAACCTTCAGCCATGGAACCAGCGAACAGCGAGTTTTCTGGTTTACCAAAGGACTCAAGACCGGCGACATGAGCCAAGGCGACACCTTCGACGCGAAATCGCTGTAGTCAGTTCCTCTCCTCCATTGACCGAAACGTTTTGAATATCGCTAGCGATACACCCTCCCGCGGCAGCTCCGACAAAGGGAACGCCAACGAGACGACCAACGATGCCCTGCGGGCAAAAGTGATTGCCCAGACGCATTGCGTCGTCGTGAAAGTCGGCACACGCGTCTTGACGACGAGCGACGGCAAGCTCGATCTTCAACGTGTGGACCTACTGGCCGCTCAACTCGCCCGAATCGCTGATTCGGGCCGTCACGTGATCATGGTCAGCAGCGGTGCCGTCGGTGCCGGAGTTGCCAAGCTCGGCCTGGCAACTCGCCCGACCGAGGTCGCCAAACTGCAGGCCGTCGCCGCGATCGGCCAGGCTGACCTGATCAAGTCCTACGAGAAGTCGTTGTTGCAGCACGGTTACCAAGCCGCTCAGGTCTTGTTGACCAAGAGTGATCTGCGGCGGCGGAGCGGCTATCTGCACGTTCGTAACGCACTCAATGGGATCCACGAACTCGGGGCGATTGCGGTTGTTAACGAGAACGATTCGGTCGCGGTCGCGGAGCTGAAAACAACCTTTGGCGACAATGATCGCTTGGCAGCTCATGTGGCCGGCTTGTTCAACGATGCGTTGTTAATTTTGCTGACAGACGTGCACGGACTCTATGACGGGCATCCCGATGCCGACGGCAGTAAGAAGATCGAGGTCGTGCACGATCTCGATGGCGACGTGATGTCGATGGCCGACGACAAATCGTCCTCCGTCAGCAAGGGCGGCATGGAAGGCAAACTGCGCGCCTCCAAGCTGGCGAATTCGCATGGCAATCCCACCATTATCGGTCCGGGTCGCCAAGACGATGTGCTCGATCAGATCTTTGCCGGTGCCCAGGTGGGGACGCTTTTCATTCCCCCCAAGCGGACACTCAAGGGCCGGCGGCGTTGGATTGGCAGTGCCGCCATCATCCAAGGGAACCTGCACGTGGACGAGGGTGCCGCCCGCGCGCTCACCGAACAGGGCCGAAGTCTGCTCGCGGTGGGCATCGTCCGGGTGGAAGGTACGTTTTCGCACGGCAATGTCGTGAGAGTCCTCGACCCGAACGAACAAGAGATCGCCCGTGGTTTGGTTAACTATCGCAGTCACGAGATTTCGCTGATTGCTGGCAAATCGAATGCGGAAATCGAATCAGTGCTCGGGCACCGCCCCTACGAGAACGTGATCCACCGTAGCAATCTCGTGCTGCGTACGTTGGCGGAGTGAGGATCTGACCTACCGGGTCTGCCCTTTGCCCATGAATGCGTTCGTCGAATTCTTTTGCGGGCTCGGAGGTGTCTCCGAGGCGATCCGCCAATTCAACGCGGTTCATGTACCCGATCCCCTGCTGCGTGTTGAACAGGCCATCGACATCGATCGCGACTGCGCTGCCGTCCATGAACACAACTTCGGAGGTCGTGTCGACTGCCGTAGTATTGAGTCGATGAACCTATCGGAGGTCGTCGCAAGGCACCCACAGCAAACATGGTGGCTGTCGCCTCCCTGCCAGCCCTATTGTCGCCGGGGTCGCGGCCTCCCGCATCAAGACCATCGTTGCGACGCGATTCGTGCGATCACCCGGTTTCTGTCGCATCACGAATTGCTGCCCCGGATGCTGTTGCTAGAAAACGTGCCCGAATTTGCTGCGTCGCAGGACGCAGCGGACTTCGCGTCGGTGCTGCGGGAGCGTGGCTATGCGACCTGGAGTGGCAACCTTTGCCCGACCCAATTTGGAATCCCGAATCTCCGTCGAAGGCACTATCTGATCGCACGGCTCGGGGCCGCTGAAGTCTCGCCGCCGGTGATTCCGCCACGGGAGCCGGGGTGGAGATTTTCCATCGCCAGCATTGTAGAACCGGGTTCAGGATTGGCCCCTGAACTGGTGATTGATCCGTCGATCGTCGACGCATACGGCGAAGCGATGGACTTGATCGATCCCCAGGACGAATTCGGACGCGCTGCGTGTTTCGGTAGCGGTTACGGCAAGTCGATCATTCGATCGGGCTCCTACCTTCGGCAGGGCGATCGCGTGCGTCGTTTTTCACCGACCGAGGTTGCGAGGCTGTTGGGGTTTTCGAGCCGGTACACGTTCCCGGAACGCATCTCCACCCGTCGCCGCTGGAAAATGCTAGGCAACAGCGTCTCGGTCCCTGTGGTCATGGCCATCATGCAGTGTGCCTTTGGCGTGACCGCGACGCGTCGGCCGTGAACGCTGCCTCGCCAGGGTCAGGCCGCCCACCGGTCGCCGGGATGGTCGATGACCCGTTTGCCGCGGAGATCAACTACACTGGGCGGTAGTCTCCCAGTTGAATCTCGCGAGGAAAACGCTCCGTGTCGGAAATTGATGAAAGTACGAAGCAAGGCGATTTTACTTGTGCTGCTGACGAAGTTGTCAAAGAGTTTGCGCAGCCCAAGGCCATCGGTCGGTACCGGATTTTGGGCGTGATCGGCAAGGGAAGTTTCGGGACAGTGTTTCGCGCGGTCGACGATTTGTTGGCGCGGGACGTCGCGATCAAGGTTCCCCGCCGGTTTCCCAAAAATGGTGCCGCTCCGCCGCAATGGAACGCGGAAGCGAGGATGGCCGCGATGCTCGACCATTCCAATATCGTTCCTGTCTATGACGTGGGATCGACCGACGAGTTTCCGTTTTTTGTTGTTTCGCGATTCATCGAAGGCATCGATCTTCGGGAGCGGTTGCAGCAGCGTCAACCGGAGATCGAGCAGAGCCTCGGTTGGATCGTCGACATCGCCGGCGCGCTGCAACATGCCCACGAGAAAGGGCTCGTCCATCGCGATGTGAAACCCAGTAACATCCTGATTGAGAATAATAACCGTCCGTGGCTGACCGATTTTGGTTTGGCGATCCATGGCGATGATCTCGAGCGGCAAACCGAACGTAAAATGCTGGTGGGGACATACTCCTACATGAGTCCCGAGCAAGCCCGTGGCGAAGGGCATCTCGTCGACGGTCGGGCGGATGTTTTTGCATTGGGGATCGTGCTCTATGAGATGCTGCTGGGGAAACGACCCTTCACCGGGACTTCGAGTGAACAACTCCTGCTGAGCATCGTTCGCGCCGAACCGCAGCCCCTGAGGCAGTTAGATCCGACCATCAATGCGGAACTCGAGCGCATCTGCATGAAGGCACTCGCACAGCGATTGTCGGACCGTTATGCCACTTGTGGTGACTTCGCCGAGGATCTTCGCCGGTTCGCCGATTGTCACAGTACCGTAGATTTCAGTGTCGATTTGTCCGGGGCGAATAGGTTGGTGTCACCCAACGCAACTGCCATCGATGGGCCCGGCGCCGAACCGCGAGTGATTCCCAAGGGTCTGCGCGCGTTCGACGAACACGACCAGAATTTCTTTCTTAAGTTGGTTCCTGGTATCCGAGATGCCCACGGCGTTCCTGAGATTATTCGGCGATTGAAACTTCGGGTGGAGTCTCGCACACCGGAGAACTCATTTCGTGTCGGCCTGATTTACGGTCCCTCGGGCTCGGGGAAATCCTCTTTGGTCCGGGCTGGATTGGTACCCTTGCTGGACGACTCGGTTCACCTCACGTACGTGGAGGCAAACGCGAAGCATACCGAATCGCGACTACTCAACGCCCTCTCGCTCATTTTGGAACCGATCGAGAGACCGAGAACACTTATCGAAACGATGGCATCGATTCGCAAGGGCGCCGTCGCGGGCAACAAAAAGGTCGTTGTTGTTCTGGATCAGTTTGAACAATGGCTCCATGCTCATCCCATGATGGACGACGCCGAGCTTATCAATGCGATTCGGCAGTGCGATGGCGTGAATCTGCAATGCTTGGTTTTGATTCGCGATGATTTCTGGATGGCGGCGACGCGGTTTTTTCACGAGTTGGATATTCGCCTCATTCAAGACGTCAACAGCACTGCGGTGGAGCGATTTGAACTGCGGCATGCACGGTATGTGCTTTCAGAGTTTGGTCGGGCCTATGGATGTTTGCCCGACCATCCGACTGCGTTGGATCCCGAGCAGCGAGAGTTCGTTCACGCTCTGGTCGACTCCGTTGCCGAGGATGGCAAAGTGATTTCGATTCATTTGGTCGTGCTCGCTCAGATGTTGAAGGGGCGTGAGTGGAATCGTAAATCGCTCGCGAGCATCGTTGGCACGGAGGGAGTCGACATCAACTTCTTAGACGCCACGTTCCATGATTCCATCGCGTCGCCACCGCACCGCGCCATGGAATCGCCCGCGCGGGCGGTGTTGGCCGAGTTATTGCCGGAGGTCGGCACGAACATCAAGGGGCAAATGAAAAACTCGTCGCGTCTGCGCGAAGTCTCGGGACTCAACCAGCGTGATTTCGAGGAGCTGGTTGAGGCCCTCGATGGCGAACTGCGGCTGATCACGCCTACCGCAGCGATCTTCGACGATGCCGCGAGCGAAGACGCAGGCCCAGGAATGCGGTATTACCAGCTGACGCATGACTTTTTGGTTCCGCCGCTGCGCGAGTGGTTGACTCGAAACGATCGCCAAACACCCCGGGGACGAGCGGTGCTGCGGCTTCAGGAACTGGCCCAGTATTGGCGTCGCAAACGCGAGACCCGTTTTTTGCCAAGCAGCCTGGAATACTTGCGGATCTTGGCATGGACAGACGCCTCCCAACGCAGTCCCAATGAGCAACAGTTGATGGCAGCGGCGACCCGCTATCACGGCTCGCGGTGGGCGATGGTGGCGGTGATCACGCTGTTGGTCGGTTGGGGCGCGATGTGGTCGAGTAACCGCATTCGCGTAAACTTAGCCGCCCACGAAACGGAACTGGGGGTGCAAAGACTGTTGGCCTCCGATACCGATCATGTGTTGGAGTCCATCACGAGGCTACATCCAAAACGAAAACAAGCCGCTCCGATCTTGCAGGCGGTGATTGGGGATCCCAATCGGGCAGCCTACGAGGTCCTGGCGGCGCGGTTGGCTCTGATCGACAATGATCCCGACCAAATACAGCCCTTGATCGACTCGCTGCTGACCTCAGAGGTTGAACAGATCAATCTGATCTGCGCCCGGCTGATGTTGCGAAAAAGTGAGGCCATTGGATCGCTATGGCGGATCGTGCAGTCGGAAACCATGGATGAGTCTCAATGGCTCAAAGCCGCCTTCGCACTGGCCCAGCTCGACCCTGCCAATACACAATGGCGAGCGCACGCCGAGCGGCTCTCGCGAACGATCGTGCACCAGGGGACGCCGCTGGTCGTCGAGATGGCAACGGGGTTCGCAAACGTGGCCCAACATATCTCCAAACCGGTGCAAGCATTCTTTGCAGCTCCTGAGCCCAACGTCGTTCGGCTCAACGCCGCGATCGTGTTGTCGAAATGCCTCCAGCCCAACGATCCTGAGTTGACGGAGCTATTGAGCATCGCCATGCCGGATCAGTTCGAGATATTGCTGCCGGTTGCGACAGCCGATTCCGAATACGTGATGACGGCGTTACGGGGTGAACTGGCAAATGTGGCCTCGCCGCAGTGGCCCGAGGTCGATGGTGCCGAGCTCATGACCCGCGTGGAAATCGATGACAAAACACGTGCTGAAATTGAAGCGTTTGAGGGGATCGCGACCTCCGCGTTCGTGCTCTGTCAGCATCTTCCCCTCGATGAGTTCATCGGATTTACAGGTCGACTCAGTCAGTTTGGTTACCGCCCCGAGTGTGTGCGCGCATACGAATTCGACGACCAAAACTGGGTCGCGGCGATCTGGATGCGAGATCATCTGCAATGGAAGTTCACCCGCCAACGGAGCCCCGACGAGATAGCCAAAACACAAACGCAGATGCGTCAGAGCGGCTTCTATCCGATGGACGTCACGGCCATTCCTGGGTCCGAGGTCGGCCACGACGAGATCGAATATGGGATCCTGTGGACCGAAGCGTCTGAGGCGGTGGTTGACTCACGTATCTACGTCGGTTTGAGCGAAGATGAACATCAGAGCAAAGGATGGGGACCGCTCAGCGAGGGCGGGTTTATCCCCAAATCCAATTTGAAGATTCGCGATTCCCATGGCGTGGATCGCTACAGTTCGATCCGGTGGCGAACGATTTTCCATCCACCACCCAAAGACGCGTGGAACGACTCACAGTTCAAGTATGAGTCACAGGTGTTGGATGGTTGGCAACAGGCCGATGTGCGTATGAATCCTTTTGGGGAGTTCGATGAATACGACATCAGCTATGCGGCGGTATGGTGGAATGGCGGTGTCATGCAATCGAAGGCATTGACGCGACTGGAACGCAACGACCATTTGCAGCAATGTCTGACGCTTGCCGGTGAGGGCTTTCGGCCTGTCAGCGTGTCGGTCGTTTTCGACGAGAACACGAACAAGCTTGTTGCCGCGTCAGTTTGGCATCGCCCGTTTGTATCCGATGAAGTGAAAGACACCTTGGCAAGCCGGCAGGCCAACGCCGTGGTCGCGCTGCTCAGGCTCGGTTCAACGGCCGGCCTGTGGCCGCTGTTGGAAGCTCGTGCCGATCCTCGCTTGCGTTCTTTCTTGATCGATCGTTTGGCGTCCCTGGGGGCCGATCCCATGGTTCTTCTGAATCGATTGATGATCGAAAAGGATGAATCGAGGAAATTCGCACTGATCGCTGCGCTCGCTCAGTACCGACCTTCGCAGTTGCCGATCGATAAATCGGCATCCTTGCGTGAACTAATTCACCGCTGGGGCACTAGCGATCCATCGGCGGCGATCCACTCCATCTGCAGCTACCTGGCCCGCCAATGGAAGTGGTCTGACATTGATGCGGAGATCGAGACGGCCCCATCACCACCCCTCCCGGATTCCATCAAGGTTCCCACCTGGTATCGAAATGGTCAGGGGCAAACGATGGTTGCCATTTCCGGCCCCATCGAGTTTCCCATGGGGTCTCCAGGACATGAGGCCTTTCGGGAGCACCACATGGAGGTTTCGATGAAGATGCGAATTCCACGCAGTTTCGCGATCGGTGCCGCAGAGGTGACTGTTGAACAGTTCCAGAAATATAATCGGGCGGCATTGTTTGCAGCGGAGTACACGCTCAGCAGCGATTGCCCCATTACCTCGGTCAACTGGTTTGATGCGATGAACTATTGCCGGTGGTTGAGCGAGCAGGAAGGCATCACCGAAGATCAGATGTGCTATCCGCCGATCAGCGATATGCAGGCCGAATTCAATGCCACCGATAGTGTCACGTTACCCGATGATTTTTTGCAGCGGACCGGATATCGCTTGCCCACCGAGGCGGAGTGGGAATACTGCGCTCGCGCGTTGACGACCACCCCCCGCTATTTCGGAAACGCTGACGAACTCCTGCCAAATTATGCATGGACAACCGAGAGTTCCACTGTCCGTTCCCAGGTTCGTTTTCATCCGGTCAAACAACTCTTGCCAAATGATTTTGGGCTCTTTGATACGCTCGGCAATGTCATGGAATGTTGTGAAACATCACCATCGTGGGAGGCGATGTCACCCGTGGTGGTGGACGATCGCGTGAAGATCAAACGCTCTCGATCCGACTACAGCATCCTCCGGGGTAGCGCAGTGTTCTATGTGCCGACGACCATGCGAAGCTCTAAGCGTGAGGAAGCTCGCATGGATGCACATCACCCGTATATGGGGCTCCGGATCGCTCGCACGATGCCGGTGTCCGTCAATCCCTAGTGAGCCGGACCGGTGGCGCCCGGCCGTTTGAGATTGATATTCAATGTGCGAGCTGCCAGTTTCCAGACCGCTCGTGAACGAAGACCCTGCCCTTCGCGGTGGTTACGTGAATTTCCCCGTTGACAGATCGCAGATCGATAGGCTCGGTTCGGGATGAAGGCAACGTCGCGAGGACCCAATCACCGCTTCCGTTGTATTGAAACAGTTCCTGATCTGTGGTGAGCACCCACAAGTCCGATGAACGGTCGCCGGCCATCATCGCGACCTGCTTGTTTTTCATCGGCCCATCGTCCAGATGCGTCCAACTCGGCCGGCCCCCGGGCTCATCATTCATTCGATAGACCATTTGATTGCGACCGAGTGCAAACAGACTGTTTTGTCTATTGCAGGCAATGTCGTCGAATACCCATTGGTCCGGCGAGATCACTTGGTTGGATTCGTAGACACGACGATCCGTCGCCAGTTGGAAGGTCCGTCGTCGGAACCGATTCGATGGCCTCAGCACCGAACCTCCCCGCCCGCTGGCGGGCAGGGACACATTCAGTGGCGCAAAGCGTTTGACGCCGACGACATGCGTTTCGGCGCACCAGCCCTGGGAATCGATGCGGTCAAAGTTGTCATACGATGCCCAGCAAAATCCGCTGTCTTTCCACTGCGTCCCCCAGGAATTCATGATCAGAAGCGATTGCAGCGCATCGTCAAAACCGACCGCCGTGATCGCGTGGTAGTCAGCCTTGGGAGCACTTTCACTGTGCCATCGATAGGGTGCTTCCAGCTCCGTGTCGGATCGGAAATCACCTCCCATCCGCACGATCAACACGACGGGATAGCCTTCATAGATGTAGGTTTTGATCTCGCGCAAATTGGCGGCGCGCTCGTTGCGTTGCGTGACAAAGGTTTTGGCCTCGATTCGGGCATCCTGACTGACTTGTGTTTGTGACAATGGCATTGTCGCCCGGGTCGCGCAGCCGTGCTGCTTCACGAAATCGATCGCCTGCAGCATGCGGAGACCGTTGCCGTTCTCACTCAGTTGGTCGAAAATGAAGCGTGGACTGAATTGATCGTTGGCCTCGGTAGGCTTTTTGCGACGCTCCTGGGCAATTTGGCATGAATATGCCGCGTGTGCGATCGTCCAAGCAACGCAGTCGTTTTGGGTTTGTTTGCCTGGGGTCGGAAGGTAGTCGATTAAGTCGAAACGAGATGGCAAGTTGATGTTCGCGTCGGCACCCCATCGAGGATCGATCCTGGGGGCCAGGCTGCGCAGCATGGGCGGCGGGGCGGAGGTATCGTGTTCGAGGCCGGGAGCCACGGTGACGCGGTCTTCCACCGCGGATCGGGGCAGTGGCTGGATTGTGCTTGAGGAATCGGTCTGAGCTGCTCGCACGCCGTGCGTCGGGATCTGTCGATAACTGTCCCGGGGTGTCAGCTGGACACCTTGGCCGAACGCGATGCCAGTGGGGAATGCACCCAGCCATGCAATGGTCAGCAAGAGAGAATTTTGAGGCCGCATACGTCAGTTTCCGAAGAAGGGAGATGACTGTTAAACGTTTTTTGATGCCAGTCGCACGGAAAAATATTGCATACTAAACATTGGGGGGTTACCGTGGTGCCCGGGCGAGAAGGCAATGCAATGGTAACCTATTACAAAGGACAACAACGTGAGTAAATCTGAAGAACAACTGAGAGCAATGTACTTGTCGGGAACCGTATCGATCCCACCGCGGTTTCCTGACGTCGCAGCGATTTCATTCAGCCGCAGTGAGAATCGCAATGGGCCCGTCTTCATCACCGCAACCCAGCGGATGTCGCCGAAAGTGTTGATCAAACGCACTTTCTTTGCGGAAGATGTCACGTCACTCTTTGTCCCCGACGATGCCAAACAAGTTGACTTGGAAAAGGGGACTTGGTTTGAAGGGGAGGTGTTGGCTGAGAAGGTTTACGATTTGCTAGACAAGGCAGCGGTGACCGGGATTATTTACGTTCGCGAATACGCTCAATCAATCCTGGAAATGGAAGCGGGTTTAACCGCCGCCGAGAGCGCCCAGTATTACCCACCATTGCCTGAAGACCGCAGCGTCGATCACTACAACATGTGTTCCAAGGGTGTTTCGGCGGGTTGCATCTGAGTTAGCAAATAGCGGGAGCCAATGCTTTGAATCAAAACCTGCCCACGATTGATGTCGTTGTCCTGACACGGGATGAGAGCGAGCTGCCGGAATCGGTCAGCGGTGCGCTCCATCGGCAGCGCGGCGTGCAACTTCGGTATCATCGTGTGGTCGGCACGCCCATGAGCGATGATGCCCATCGCGTTGCGACGATTGTACGGGCGAGAAACGAGGGCGTCGCGCGAGCATCGGGAGACTGGTTGATGTTCCTCGATGATGACGTTGCGCTGGCACCCGACTGCATCGCTCGGCTGCATCACGGGCTCGCAACGCGTCCCGAGTATGCCGCATTGGGGGCCGATTATTTAGGTGATTGCTCACGCCACGGCTCTTCACCGCACATCTCGATGGGCGCTACTTTGTTTCGTCGCTCGACACTTCAGCGGACCCCGTTTCGCTGGGAAGCCAATAAGTGTGAGTGTCTATGTTGTTGCGAAGACATCCGCCGGGCGGGTTCACGCATCGAATACTTGCCCGACGCCAGGGCACGGCACATGGCAAAACCTGAAACCGCCCTGGCATGCCAGTCGCGCACACCCGTTTCGCCGCCTGCGGGGCGCACCTCTCAGGCAGCGGACGCCAAGATTCTCGTCGCGTTCAACCGACGCGATGTTCAACGCTTTCGTGACGTATTCCTCCGCATGTTGAGGGCGTCGGGAAACGAGCAAGAGGTCATTGCCGTTGGTTATGGCCTGTATCCGAGTGAACGGCGACTGTTGTCGGCATGTCGCGGGGTGCGTGTGATCGACCGTACGAGCAATGGTCAAATGCCTCCGGTGAGACGCTTGGCCGATTTTGCGGAGATCACCGAGACCCTGCACCCAAACCTGCCCGTCGCGTACTGGGACGCCAGCGACGTGGTGATCCAAGCTCGTTTGGATCCCCTGTGGGAGATGACGCAGGAGCATCCCGGTCAGGTTTTTGCGGTGCGTGAACCGCGGGGTTATCCGGGCAACGCAGCGATCGTTGGTTGGACGCATTCGATCGAAAACCCAATCATGCGTCATCGCGCCTTTGAGTTGTTTTCAACGCGACCATTCCTCAATAGCGGGTTCAGTGCAGGCACCGCCGGGGCCATGCACCGTTATTTCAAGGAAGCCGCTCGGCTGCGTGACTCGGTCGAACTTCGCGGCACGACAGACTGGGGGGATCAGACCGCCTTCAATCTATACTGCCACAGTAATCCACAGCGCTGGATTGAGGTTGCCGAAGGTTGGAACTACTGCGTTCATGACCGTCCCGTGGGCGAAGTCCAAGTGATGCCCCATGGTCGGATCACCTGCCGCAGCGGAACCCCGATCTATGCCGCCCATGGCAACGCACGGTCGTTGGCCAAATTGGCAATTGTTCACTAAGGAACGAGGGGGAAATAAGTGGTCGAACGCTCCGCGGTCGGAATGGTCGACCGCGGAGCGTTCGACCACAATTTCAGACAGTAATTTTCCGCTCGTTCCTAATCACGATTGAAAGGTTGTTCCGTGAAGAACATTGATCGAGATACCCGCACGGTCGTGATCAGCACGCTCGACGATCGGGCTCGCGAACGCCTGCGGCGCATCGAAACCCATCTTGCCCTCGCTGGGTTTCGCAATGTTGACGTCGTGCAAGCTCACACGCCCGAACGAGATCGGTTCCAGGAACAGGGGCTGCCTGAAGTGTTGCAAGGCCGATGGAGAACGGATCTACGACATATGTGGGGATCTGCCGCGTGCGGCCTTTCTCATCTCGATTTAATGAAGTGGGATGCATCCGAGCTTCCGGTCATTATTTTCGAGGACGACGCGACCATCCACCCTCAATTCTTTCGATATCTGGCCGCGATCGATTTTCCCGATGGCCTCCCCTGGGATGTCTGCCATCTTTCCTACCACAACGAAAACCTCAGCGCCGCAAAATACCCGGCTGGTGTCGTTAACGAGCATCTCGTGCGTTGTCCGCCCAACGAGACGCCCTCGACCTATAGCTATATACTCAATCAACCGATCTTTGACCGCATGACGCCTCTGACAGAGGACATCGATTTTCAGCTGGCCCACGAGACCGACCGCATCGACAGCTTTGTCATCGAACACGACCCGCCACTGACCATGCCTGACTTCAACCTGCCGAGTGTACGGAACGATCTCGACGATCTCCATTGGCATGAGAACAACTCAGGCTAATGGGCTGCCATGTGCGTACTCGGGCCGGATCAGGCAAATTGATAGCCTTCTTCACCGTGATCGGTGATGTCGAGTCCACGTTGCTCGCTCTCGGCTGGGACACGTAGTCCGACGGCAACGTCGATCAGTTTGAGCAAGATGAGGCTGCCGATGCCGGCGAATAGGTAGGTAATCAGAACGGCAACGATCTGCCCAATCAACAGGCTCACATTGCCGCCCGATTCGATCAACCCGATCGGAACACCACCGCTAACGTCGACTGCGGCGCGGGAGGCGAAGACGCCCGTCAGGACGGCGCCGAGCGTGCCGCCGACGCCATGCACGCCGAACGCGTCGAGGGCGTCATCGTAGCCGAACATATGTTTGAGTCGGGAGCATGAATAGAAGCACATCAATCCCGCGGCGGCACCCATCAACAGGGCCGGCATCGCCTGGACGAACCCGGCGGCGGGCGTGATGCAGACCAAACCCGCGACCGCACCGCTGCTGGCGCCGAGGACGGTGGGTTTGCCGAGCCATACCCATTCTGCAACCGCCCAAGCGACCGCTCCAGCGGCCGCGGAGAAATGGGTCACCATGAATGCGCTACTGGACATTTCGTCCGACAACAGCCCACTGCCGGCATTGAATCCGAACCAGCCCACCCACAACATTGCTGCCCCGAGCACCGTGTAGGACAAATTGTGGGGTTGCAGCGGTTCGCTGGGGTATCCCATTCGGGGCCCGATCAGTAACGCCGCGACGAGCGCCGAGATGCCGCTACTGATGTGAACGACCGTGCCGCCTGCGAAATCCAAGGCACCTCCGGCGATACTTCCCGCTCCATAGGCCAATGGGCCGCTGTCCCAGACCCAGTGACACAGGGGGCAATAGATGAAGGTGCCCCACAGGATCGAAAAAATCACCATCGCGCTGAATTTCATCCGCTCGGCGAATGCACCGCAGATCAATGCGGGCGTGATGATGAAAAACATGCCTTGGAACAGCATGTGTGTCATCCGTGGAATGCGGCCTTCCATGGGGGTCAGGGCGACGCCGGCCGCCTCGTCCCAACTCCGTTGAACATCATTCATGAACAGATAATCAAGATTGCCGATCCAGCCACCGCTGCCCCCGAAGGCTAATGAGTAGCCGTAGAGCGCCCAGATCACGGTCATCAACCCCATCAGGAAAATGCACTGCATCATCACGCTGAGCACATTTTTACGACGCACCAGGCCACCGTAAAACATCGCCAGGCCAGGGGCCGTCATGAATAGGACGAGGGCACACGACACCAACATCCAGGCATTATGTCCCGCCAGGGCCGCGGCATCGACCTCGCGTTTGAGACTCGCGGGGGAGAGATCGTTGACCGCCATCGCGGACGCCGCTCCAGGTTCATCGCGAACGCTTTCGGCAGCCGAAGCTGGTGCATCGGCAATCAAATCCGGCGTCGGCGAGCTGAGCGTGGCGTCTTGCGCCCAACTCGACGAAATTGATAGAACACTTGCTCCAGCAATCGTCGTGACCAATAGGAGAACGGCGGCGGTGTGGCGAGAGATCGGTATCATGGACCTAGCGACGCATTAGAGGTGATGTTGGCCAGAGAGGAGTATGCGTTAGAATAGTGTGGTGGCGAGGTCGCTGATACCCGAGCAGACGCCCAGCGATCCTAGATTCCGCTACCACGTCACCAGCGTTTGCACTCCAGCCTCCTCCCCTGCGAAATCTCGTGTTATCACCTTCTGACTTCGTGCATCGAATCTCGCTCACTCTGGCAGGCTTCGCCGTCTTGTGCCTGTTGGGCGGCGATGCGGTGCCCATGGCCGCCGCCCACGGTGACGAGCCCCCGCCGGTTGCGGACGGCGAGGCGGCGGCCTCACCTGCCGAAATCGAGGGTTGGGTCAAGGAACTGTCGAGCAATTCCTATCTGCTCCGCAGACGCGCCACAGCGAATTTAACGCGGGTCGGGGAACGGGCGGTCGCCCCACTCGTGGCCGAACTCGATTCAGGTGAGCTGGAAATCACCGAGCGGGTGCTCGGCATTCTGCAAGAAATCGCCTCGCGAGCCCCCGTGCTGGCAATGAGCGTGTCCGCTGACGACGTCGGCGAGCGATCCGGCAAGAGCGCCTGGGAGGAACTGCTGCGGATTTCCAGGCTCGGGGGCAGTCGCGGGACGCGAGCCAAGGTCGCGACGAGCGAGGTCCGAGATGTCCGCCGGGCTCAAGCGGTCGAAATCCTCGGTGACGCGGGCGTGTTCATTGGCATTGCCGAGTCGACAATCGGTGCGATCAGTCAACAAAGGCGGATCGTTGAAGTCAACGATGAGTTCGAGGGAGATGCCGCGGCACTGGCGTTGCTGCAATGGATCGACGGCATCGACTATGTCCGCGTCAGAGGCGCGGCCATTCGCAAGGACGTGTTAGAGGGGGTCGTGCAGATGCCCGATCTGAAAACTCTCGTTCTATTAGACGGTGAGATCGACGCCGCCGAACTCGCCGTGCTGGGCGATATTAAGGAGCTACGCCGCCTCGAACTGCGGTACGTGCCGATGAATGGCGAGTTGATCGATCAGCTCGCAACGCTGCCGATCCGCGTCTCCCTCACACTCAACGGCACATCGGCCCCTGCGGACCGAGTCGCGACCTTACAGCAGTCCGTCCCCGGCCTGGAGATTATTTTCAAACAGGGTGGCTTCTTGGGCGTGAAGTGTGACAGTACTTTCAGCGACTGTTTGATCTCAGAAGTGGTCGCCGGCCAAGCTGCCGAGAGAGCGGGGCTGTTACCGGGCGATGTGGTTGTCGAAATCGATGGCACGACGGTTAAGAAATTCAAAGACTTGCAGAAAGCGATCGACGCCCACCTGCCCGGTGATACGATCACAATCCGCTACCATCGTGGTGGCGTTCCGAGAGAGACCACCGCAGACCTCGGGAAACTCAATCTGCCGTGAGAGGATCTTCCACTGCACCCAAACACGATTGCGATTCGCTGCCGTACGCTGAACTGATCCCCGACACCCGCCAGCGTTCACGGATGCGCAGGCAACTGATCGAGTGGTTCGCCACAGCCGCCCGGGATTTGCCGTGGCGAAGGCTGCCGACACCCTACCGGGTGTGGGTCAGCGAAATCATGTGCCAGCAAACCCAGATCGCGACGGTCCTGCCGTATTTCGAACGCTTCCTCCGACGGTACCCAGACGCAGCGACTCTCGCGGCGGCCGACGAGAACGAGCTGATGCGGATGTGGGAAGGGCTGGGCTACTACCGCCGCGCCCGCAGCATGCACGCGGCCGCCAAGCAAATTGTCGCTGAGCACGACGGTGAGTTTCCACTTCGCTACGACGATGCGATCAAACTGCCGGGGATTGGACGCTATACGGCCGGTGCGATTCTTTCGATTTCATCCAATCAACCTGTGCCGATTCTCGAAGGCAACACGCTGCGGGTATTCAGCCGCCTGATCGGGTTGCGCGAGCCCATCGATGAAAGGCCGTCGCAGGATGTCTTGTGGAGATTCGCCGCAGGTCTGCTGCCTCAAAAAACTACCGCCGACCGAGACCGGGGGCCCGCTGCGATCAATCAAGCAGCGATGGAGCTCGGTGCTTTGATCTGCACGCCCCGCGAGCCCAAATGCCTGATCTGTCCGCTGGCAAAATGTTGTGTCGCCAACACGCGGGGTTGGCAAACCGAGATTCCCGTGAAGGCAACGAAGACGGTCTACGAACCGCGAACCGAATATGCCGCGTTGATTGGCGACGCGGCAGGTCGCTGGCTCGTGCGTCAAATCCCAGCGGGAGCCAGGTTCGCCGGCATGTGGGATTTCCCCAAAGCCGGTCCGCCCGAAGCCCAGACGCTCGATGAGTTCATGCAGTGGCTGGCCGCCCAAGTCGGTGGACAATTGACCATCGGCGACCAGGTGACGAGCATGAAGCATGCCGTCACCAAGTATCGCATCACCCTGCATGCCCATCGCGCGACTCGCCGCGGCGGGAAGTTGCCGGCGCCGTGGTCGTTCCATTCTGCTGATGAATTGAAACACCTGCCAATGAGTACCACCGGCCGCCGGTTGCTCGACCGGATGCAAAAGCAAAACCTAATCACGCCAGCGAGCTGACCCTCTTGCGAGCTGACCCTCTTGCGAGGGTCTGGTTTTCTCGGGTGCACCGTGTGGTTTACGCTTCTGGCGAACCGGCCCGGTTGAATCGTCTTTCAATCAGAGTTTTCTAGACGGCGTACTCCGTGTCACGCACGATCCCTGGTTGCGGTACCGGGTATTTTCCATCTGCACCGGGCATGACGGGGGCGGGCCCGTCCGCTGTCATGGAGGCTACGTTGGGGGCGAACTCGTGCGCGCAATTCCGCATCTGCTCGATCGTGATCTCTTGGCCTGTGTGCGCTGCCATCCGCCCCATGTTGGTCACGAGGCTCGCTTCGATGCCGCGATGGACCTCATTGTAGGGACGATCATTGATGATCGCGTCCACCAAATCGACCCACTCCATGCGGTATGGGTTGGGTTCGGGTTTTCCGAATTTCCAACGTTCGGTTCGGCGTTTGAACAACTGGTCATCAAATATCGCCACGTTCCCAGGCGTGTGGCCCGATTTGCTGATGATGGCCGATCCCTTTGTGCCGTGCGCGTAGCTGGACATGTCGTTCTTGCAGCCCATCATGGTGCGTCCACCGAAGAACAGTTTGGCTCCGTCATCATACGTATACTCGACACTGTAGTGATCAAAGTTTTGGTCGACATAGTCGCCGCGATAATGCCGCCCGCCGATCGCTTGAGCCTTCACCGGCCACGCATTTTTCATCCATGATGTTTCATCGATTTGGTGGATATAGAAGTCGCTGAACAACCCGCCGCTGGCCCACAGGAAACTGTGGAATCGTTCGATCTGCCACAGGACCTCGGACATGCCATCGGGTTTCGCCGTGGAGTGCGCTGAGGCGACGGGGCCGTGCATCCGATAAGCCCGCATCGTGAGGATATCGCCGATTTCACCATCTTGGATCCGTTGGTGCAGTTCTTGGCGGGCGCGGCAATGCCGGACCATCAAACCAACTCCGCACTTCAGGTTCTTCGCGTCGGCTTGTTTGGCCAGTTCGCCCATCTTGATGGAAGTGGGGCCGTCGGCGGTGAGCGGTTTTTCCATGAACACGTGCAAACCGCGTTCGATCGCATACGCGTAGTGCGGCGCTCGAAACGCCAGCGGCGTGGTCAGGATCACGATGTCGCCAGGGCGTAGGACGTCCATCGCGCTCTTGTATCCGTCGAAGCCGATGAATCGATGGTCTTCGGGAACGTCCACTTTTTCAGGGCGGTCGGCATACTCGTTCGTCAGTGCATCGAGACTCGACTGCAATCGAGTCGGTTGAACGTCCGCCATCGCGACCAGCTTCGTTTTCGCGTTGTCGACGTGCAATGCGTCGTTCGCGGCCCCGGTCCCCCGCCCGCCACAACCGATCAACGCGAGTCGGATTTCGTTCTCACCCGGTTCCTCACCATGGACCATCGAATGACTCGTCAATTGAAGAAGCGAGCCGACCATGGCGCTGGCCGCGGTGGTCGTTACGAATTGTCTTCGGGGTAAAGGGTTGGTCATCGAATATTCCTGATGGGACTAAAAATAATTGAAATGGAAATTGAAATGGATGGCATCGGAATTCAATCGCTAAACCCGGTCGCTGAATTCCAGAATGCATCCATTGTATCGGCATCCGGCACTGTCAGGGGCCGAACGACTCGAAAGCCCAGCCACTGGGCATCGGTGTGGTACCACATACTACGTGGCAATTGAGGATCTTGATCCTTCCAACTCGAATCACTTCCACGGCGTGCGGTGCTGCGCAAGTCTTCCGGGTCATCGTCCCAGCTGCCGCCTCGCACGCAACGTGGATACAGCGTTTGGGGAAGGATCAACGGATTCTGTGCGCCCGCGGCGGTCGCTTGATGGTTCGGCTGGAATGCGTCGGCAACCCATTCAGCAACGTTTCCATGCATGTCATGCAGCCCCCACGGGTTTGGTTTTCGAGTACCGACTTTTTGATATTTATCATCGCTGTTGTCGTAGTACCAAGCGTAGTCTTCCAGCGGTTCGTCGCCGCACGAGTAGGGCGTCGTGGTGCCGGCGCGGCATGCGTATTCCCATTCCGCTTCGGTCGGTAAACGATAGAAATGGCCGGTCTGGGCGGACAGCCATTGGCAGTATTTGTTGGCGGCGTGCTGCGTCATGCTAATCGCGGGAAAACCCGACTGGCCCATCCCGAAACTCATTTCCGTATACGGGGGCGTCGGTTGGCTAATGCCATCGACCACCGCATGCACGTCCGCATCGAAGTCGATGCGACCGCCGTGCTTTTCCCGATCGACTTGGGTGACCATGAACGGTTCATATTCGTCCCATGTGACTTCACATCGCCCCATCCAGAATGGAGAAATGCTGACCTCCACCGACGGTTTCTCCGTCTCGTCGGCATCCGCGTCCGCGTCGTCAGCCCCGAACAGGAAGCGGCCCGCGGGGATCGCGACCATGTCGAATTCAGCACCCGTCGCCGGGATCGTTTCGCGATAGTTCGTCAGCGGAACCTTCGGTGCGTCGCCCGTCGTTTCGACAATGAGCGTGTGGATTTTTTGAATCAGTTCGTCATTGTCGCTCGAAACGATTTCGCGACGCGGCGGATCGGAGAACAGCGTCTCTGCTCCAGCGATCCAACAAAGCAGCAAAAAAACGAGGAAGCAGAGACGAGCCATTGAGTTCGGTGGGGATAGGGTATCAAGGGAAGCGGCGTGCAAGATTTTTCAGTCTTTCATTGACACGCCGCGGTGGGGGTTTCGACCTCAATATACTAGTTTGGAGCGACGTGATGGGCGAGCATCGATTTCCTCTCGTCCTGCAGGAGGGGAAGTCAGGGCCCCATCTTTGTTGTCCCGGGCAGGGGCTCGTGTTGGGGCGATTTGGTCGCTCGGGACAATGGTCCCAGGCTACGAACCAGCCAGGCGGTTCAATCGACGGCGAATAGTACCCGGTGGAATCCGAATCCGATCGCGCGGTCATAGACTTCGATACAGTCCGCGAAATTGACGTTGTCATCGGGGTCCACGATCAAGAGGGTGCTGGTCGGCAGGGAGGCAATTCTTGAGAGTTTGGGAAGGAGTTCGCTGAGTGTGGCAACCTCGACGGCACCGAGTTGGTAGCGCGGTCCGCGCGGGCCCATGGTGATTCGCACAACGACTTCTTCGCGACGTGGTTCTGAATCGTTTTGCGTGGATTGAGGTGCTGCGGAATTGCCCTCCGGTTGGACCGCTTTGGTCGCCTTTTCGGGCATCGCAATTTGGCTGGCGATGTCTCGTTCAGGTTTGTCGAAGCTGCTTGTCCAAACAAAGAACACGAGCAATAGAAAGACCACGTCGATCATCGATGTCATGCCGGGGGCATCGTCAGCGGCGCTTCGTCGGTGAGGTGCTTTCATGGCGCGCTCGCTTGCGAGGACGTCGAATCTCGTGGGCTGACGACGATCGCTACGTCCGCCACGCCCTGTTCGGCCAGTTCTTTGAGGATCGGTTCGACGTCGCCGAACGGTGTCGACCGATCGATGCGCAGCCGTACTCGCACACTCGGCGGTTGGTCCGACCGGGTGTGAAGCTGCCGATAGGCGACGAGGCGATCATGGAGATCCGCTACCGGTAGTTGCTCGCTGGCGAAGAAGAACTTTCCGGAGGAGTCGAGCGTGAGGGTTAGCGGAGCGGCGTCGGCATCGTCGAAGTCACCACCATCGGCCTGGGCAAGGGTGACGGGATGCCGGTTTTCTTGCCGCGACAGGTGGCTGGAGACGAGAAAGAAAATGATCAAGAGAAACACGATGTCGATCATCGGTGTCATCGAGATCCGATCCTGCCCACGACGCGACGTCCCACGACGCGATGTTGAACGGTTGGTGAACGGTGATTTCATATGGACTCAGGAACGTCCCGGTGGACAGCTGACATGCGTACGTCATGACAACGTTACCGGAAAACGAGTGGTCAATCCATCCAAAGCCGTCTACAGAAGCGAATAGCTGAGCGAACGCGAAGGAATCGAGCGAGTCGCTGCATTCGCCAAAACGAGGATCCCCACGCTCTGGCGAACGTAGCAAGCTTGCAATTCGACGGCTGTTCCACCGCCTGCATTGCGGCCTGCTGACCGGGCGCCAGCACCGGTGAAGCCGCCGCATTTTTTTGCTTTGCTAGCAAAAAACGCATTTGCTAGCACTACCTGTAGTGTTTTTTCGCTGCAATTTCGCAAGATGTCGAATTCGCTAGCATCTGCATGCCCAGGTTTCTAATTTCCCTGCACGTCGGACGCGTCATTTTGCCGCGCCGCCCAATCCCCCCCTATGTGAAAGGTTGGTTCGAATCGAATCACCGTGACTCAAGACGAGTCATGTTAACGTTCGATGGTTTTCCTCTCTCGCTCTCAATTGATGGATATCAGGGGGAAGAGGTTCGTGAGAATCGCTAACGTTTTGTGGTTAGACTCAGGTGGCAGATTTGACGATGGGCATGCGGGCCACGACGGCCGTCCCCGGAAGTAAAATCTTGCGTGTGTCACGATTCGGCTTAACTCAATCTGAAAGGGTCCCTTCATCGGCAGTGTCCACCTTGGCGTGGCGATCTGTTGTAGGGACTCGGCAAGGTTAATCGCAACGGGCTTTTCCCAAATATTTGCCGAATCGAAGAGGACCTTCAGATGCCACGCAAACCCCTGATCGGGATCAATGCTGATTTCCGAGCTGCCGCTCGGACGACGCCCGCATTTGCCTATATCGGCGAGGGCTACTACCAAAACATTATCAAGGCAGGGGGAGTACCTGTGATCGTTCCACCGCAGGTGGACGAGGAGTCCGCTCACCGCGTGCTCGACGCAGTGGACGGGTTCATGTTCATCGGCGGAGCCGATTTGGATCCTCGAAATGACGGTTTTATGTTGCATCCGAGCGTTCGCCCGCTCCATCCAGGGCGTGAGTTCAGCGACCGCATGCTGATGGCTGAGATTGCCGAGCGTCGCATGCCCGTTTTCGGCATCGGAGTGGGTCACCAGTTGCTCAATGTCCAACAGGGCGGCAATTTGTTCCTGCACATCAAAGAAGACCTCCCGACAGCGGTGCCGCACCTCGACCTGCAAGACACTAATCACCGACACACGCTCGACGTGGTCAGTGATTCCCTGATCGGCCGTGTCTACGGTGACGGTGAAATTCGGGTCACCAGTCGCCATCACATGTCGATCGACGAGGTTGCACCAGGATTCCGCGTGACAGCCCGCTGTCCCGATGGCGTGATCGAGGCCATTGAAAGTGAAATGATCGATTGGTTCGCAATCGGCACTCAGTTCCATCCCGAATCCGACGCTGCCTCGGCATTGGACATCCGAATTTTCGAGGAGTTTGTCGATGCGGTTCGTGAGCACGGCCATCGCTTCGATGAGCAGACCGAACCGGAAAACTTCCACCTCGTCGCATAACGCTACGCAATGAAGGACTCGAAGCACTGCAGGGACTTTGTCGCTGCAGGTACTACGGAGAGAACGTTCGCGAACGAAGCTCAATAAATCACTCGATCGCTCGGCAGTGTTCTCATCTGGTTTTGCACTGGATTGAAAACATGTTGACTACCTCGGCGGCGACCATGGATGGACGCGTTAGCCGGATGCACGGATGCCACGTCGAATTCGTTCGGCAAGGGTAGTGAGCAACTGTCGAACAAGGTGCCCCACGGAGGGGGTGTCGGAGCGAGCGTCCGGATTGACGCTGGATTTTTTGATTTTTTTCGCAAACGCATCAAGTCATGGTCGACAGCGAAACCGGGGCGCCTTCCCGCCAAGGCGCCCCGGTTTTTTTATAACTGTTCAGTCTCGTTAGGTCTAGTTTTTCGAGGGCGGTCTCGTTATGATCTGCCCTCCGCTGTGCGAGCATTCGCGCCCCATCACTCACCCCTGAACCATATTTTATATTATGTATGCCATCTTTGTTGACGGTGGACGCCAATACCGCGTTGAGCCTGGAATGGAAATCGACGTCGATTTCCGCGATACCGCTGAAGGCGAAAACCTGCAATTCGGCACCGTTTTGGCCGTCGGCGGCGACGAAGGCCTGAAGTTAGGCACCCCGACGCTCGAGGGTGTCAGCATCACAGCCTCGGTCCTCGGCAAGTCCATGGACAAGAAGATCTACGTCCAGAAATTCCGTCGCCGTAAACACAGCAAAAAACGCACTGGCCACCGCCAGCCAAACACTCGCGTGCGAATCGAAGAGATCGCAGGCGTCTAGCCATGCGTTGGCCCACTGATGCCACGCCTGTATCTATCTGATTTTGAATTAGGCACCGTGCTCGGGGTCGGCACTGTCGGCACCATTTACGACGGACGAGTGCGTGCCGATGTCGAGCTGACACCATCCTTGGAAGAACTCGCCGGGCAAGACCTGGCGATCAAGATACTGCACCCCGGCGTCAGCAGTGATGACTTGATCCAAGCTCGCTTTCAGCGTGAAATGATGATTCTCGAGCGACTCGAGCATCCCAATGTCATTGGGTATTTTGGGGGTGGTAGCGAGGACGGGAAGTTCTTCTACGTGATGCAGAGGGTGGACGGGGGGACGATCAAAGACCTGATCGTCGAGTCGGGTCGACTCTCGTGGCCTGTTGTCGTGGATGTCGCACGGCAAGTCAGTTCGGCACTCCAGTGTGCCCACAACCACGGTGTCATTCACCGCGATCTCAAGCCAGGGAACCTGTTCCTGACGCGCGACGCGCAGGTGAAGCTGGGTGATTTCGGCATCGCGCGGGACGAGCACTCTGCTGACCTGACTCACCAGGGGCTCACTGTCGGTACCCACGCTTACATGGCACCCGAGCAGATCACCGGCGACACGACGATTTCGGGCAAGGCTGATTTGTATGCGCTCGGATGTTGTATGTTCGAAATGTTGAGCGGCCAGAAAGTCTTCCTCGGGGAGAATTTCGCGCAGTTGTTCGAGCAGCATTTGCGAATGACCCCGCCGCGAGTTTCCACGCTCGTGCCCGATGTGCCGCCTGAACTGGACGATATTATCGACCAGTGTCTTGCTAAGCGGCCTGAGGACCGTCCCTTCAACGCCCGCGCCGTTCAAGGCGTGATGCTGACGATCGGCGAAAAGTATGGGCTGAGCCAGCTGCCCGCTAATTGCGAGCCGCACCTCGAGGCGGCGCAGATCAAGGGTGAGCTTGCACCACAGCCCCACGATGTGGCCGCCGAGAGTGTCACGGGCAAGGGGCGTGAGATGCTCGAGCAGCAGATTCGATCTCGACAGCAGCGCGAGCCGCGAGCGGCGATTCCGGTCTGGAAACTCGTCATGATCGCAGTGTTGCTGATCCTGGTTCTCGGCATCGTGGCATTGTTTGGCTAGCGGGCGAGTTGGTCGCGTGAGCCGGGTCGCATGAGCGGCCGGGTGGCCCGCGTTACCGGGTGCCTCGGGACATTCGGTTCACGATTGCCGGGCGAACTCCGGCTCCATCGACAGCTTCCTAGGGCAGCGGAATCCCGTTGATCACAAAGGGCACTTCGCTTCGGCGGACCGATGTGGGCGAGTCATAGATCAGCTTGGCGCCAGCCGGAGGTGCTCCCACGCCACCGAGGTCGAAGAGGTAGCCGATCCCGACGCCCGATTCGGTTTGTCGATAGACCTCATAACCGAGATGTTCCTTGCGAGTTCCGTCGGGCATGAGCACGTAGACCTCGTTCTCAAAGATCCACTGCCGATGGCTCTCCAGGGCCCGGCCGGCTCCAAAGAGTTCCACGCCCACGCGAATTTCGCTTAGGGGCGAGGCATCTCGAACGGCCTCGATGCTGACGGTCATCGCGTCATGGGTTTGCGACGGGGCGACGTCCCCGATGGCCAGTTCGAATTGCTTTCGTGTGCCCGGGATCAGTGCGGTGACTTGGCCTGAGACGCGAGTGATTTCCTGTGCGTCGGATTGGTTGTCAGCGGCAGCGTCGGCTTGGAGTTCGAGTCGCCGGTGAGGCAATTGCATCGGCAGATAGAACTGGCTCTCGGCGATCTCGCCCGAGGTGGCGATATCAATGCGGTCACCAGAGGCCTGGGGGCGGAGGTCGTCCCCGTTGTCGAGTTTGCCGCGGAGTTCAGCGATCGGAATGCTCAAGCCGATGGGGGTGCGGTTGGGCTGCCAGGAGATGGACATCGTCAGATTCAGGCTGCTCTGTGTGGCATCGCCCAGTACGCGTCGCGCCGTCACGATCGTGGGCTCGAGGCGATAGATGCCCGCGTAGGCTGCCGAATCGGCGCGCGAGGTGCGTCCCAGGCGGCGGGGCACGATCGCCAACCGAGTCCTGTCGCCCGCGTAGAAATTGATATCGAGGTCCGCTTGGTCGAGCACGAGATCGAGCGCCTGCCAGAAGCCCAGCGGGGTCCCGGGCGGGCGAATCGCCTGCCCTCGATCGATGCCTGGGCCCGCTGATTCGAGATCGAATTCCACGCCGCTGGCAAGGCTGATCGCGTCGAGGGCGGCACCGAGCGTGCGTGCGTCTTGCATTTTGACGGCCGTCGTTTCCGTCTCGACGCGAGTCTTCATCTGTCGCCACTGGGCTTTGATTCGCTCCATCCGCTCGCGGGCATCGAGCGAGAGGTCGTCCAGGGTCACGGGGATGTACTCGCTCGCCTCGGGGCCCGCAGCGAGCAGGCGCTGCTCCGCCTCACGCCGGATTTGCGAGGTTGATGCATCCAGCTCCGCCACCCATATCGGTACCTCTTGGGCGAGGTTGGGGGCCGTCTCCGCGGGCGAACTCTGCGGCCTCGATGGCGCCCCGGTTTCGTCGCCCTGGACGCGATTATTCGCAGGCGGCAGTAGCGTGATGATGCTCAGGGCGGCCAAGCCGCGGAGCCACGGCGGAATAGCCCACGGTGCTGGCTGCAGGGCGGACAAGGCGCAGGTGATCATGGGGTCGACTTGGGGAGGAAGCGTGGGGAAGTCGCGAGCAACACTTCCACGCAATTCTAACCGATCAGCGACTCAGTGGCATGGAATTGGTGAGCCACGTGCCCTGCAGCACCGGCCACGGCCGGCTGGCCGCTGGTGCGTGTCGGCTTCGAGGGCAATCAGCGGATCGTTACCGATGAGCCTTCGGAAAGGATCCCAAACACGTCCCGCGAATAATTGCCCGCGATGCTGATGCAGCCTTGGTCGGTCGCGTTTTCTGCCACGGGGCTGCCGTGGACGCTGATACCTTGTCCCAAGTCGATCCACATCGATCCGTACGGATTACGCGGATTTCCCGGGGGCACTGGCGTGCCTGACATGTCGTAATAGGTCTTGGCTGACTTCTTTTCCTGGATCGTGTAGCTGCCTGCACGGGGGGCAGGGTCGTTGCCGATTCCGACTGGAAAACGACCCGCATAGAGATCACCGAGGAACAAGGTCATCTCGTGATTGGTCAGGTCAATGTCGGCGCGGAACGGGCCGCGGACCACCTTGAGGTCGGTCCCCGGCAGCACCGTAATCGGATCGCTAATTCCGTTGATGTTGGCGAGCAACTGCCAGGGGACATCGTACTTCTTCGCGACGTCCATGAGTGTTTCATTGGCGCCGACGCGGTGCGGTTCTTCGAGCAGGTGCTCGGATGAATAAATCACGTCGCGAGCGAGCGGGTCGAGGCGGCTGAGCAGTTGCTCACGCTGCTCGGCCGTCAGATTGGGGGTTTCGTAAAAGAGGCTCAGCGTGGCTAGCGCTTCGCGGCGTCGGTCCTCTTGATACTGGCGATCTGCTGTGGCGACGGCGTTGGCGAGGCCCGCGGCGGCAACGTCTGATTCCGCATCCGTGGGGGTATCCGTCGAAGCCGGTTCGCTAGCGGTTAGCGGCGATTCCAGTTCCGCGGTTTCGGCTGGGTCGGGCAGGCTGAAATCCGAACCGGTTGAAGGGTATTCACGCCCTGGTTCAGGCGAAATTGCAACACTTGTGCCTTCGGGAACCGCCGGTAGGCGACTGGCCGCAGGCGGCAGTTCGGCGTCGACATCACTGAACTGGAACGAAGGGGGTTCACCGAGCGCCGTCGGTTCACTGCCAAATGAGGGGTCCGTCTCGCCAAAACTCATTGCCGAGTCCTTTTCAGGCCCAGGAGAGCTCAGCATATCCGTTGCCATGGACATTTCCCCGGCGTTCTCTGCGGTCCCCGTCTCGATGCCAAAGTCGGCGAAATCGGCGGGCAGTCCATCGCTGAACTCGCCGTCCTCGGACTCCACGAGTAACGACTGCAGGCCCGGGGGCAATGCATCGGGCGGTGTCGTCATCGATACATAGGCGCCATAGAGCACTGTCATCATGAGTACGACGATGGCGGATGTTTTGAGCGTTTGCACGGCGGTCTCTCCCTGCCGGTGAATGTCCCCTGCCCCGAGATGCCGAACGAATCAGCAGGAAGAGACAGGTGAACAGATGTGCGTGGAAACGAATCAGCGGTAGCGCCACAATCCATACGGGCCCGCTTCGTCGCCCCAGGCTTAACGGATTCCCGTGGTAGGCTTCCAGTCCAAATCATCGATTTTCAGAATGATGCAAAAATGCAACGTTTGTGGCGACTGGGAAACGGGTTCGGTAAACTGGTGAAACTGTCCCGCTAGGGGGCGTGTAAAAGTCCTCTTTTTTCAGGGTTTTTTCCACAATTCCCTCAAGTCTTGCCTAGGCTTGTATAGCAGGGACATTCCTTTGAGACGGCATCCATTTCAGCAGCGACTTTTGCAGCCTGCTGCAGCACCAATGGATTTCCCTGGACGGGGTGTTGATCGAATAATCGAACCGATGGCATGTTGCCATCACTCGGGGAAAAGATTGACCTGCCAGTCCAATTGCTATTGTCCACGATGGCTTCATCAAGCAACACAACGAAACTGACGGTCATGAACATCATGCGAAACCAATTTCTCGGCTCCATTTTCAATCGTTCCAGCAGTGCGGCGATACTCGCGTCGTTATTGACGACGGGTATTTCAGCGGTAAATGCGCAAGATGCCTGTTGTTTCCAGCCTGCCTACCGTCTCGAATGTGAAACGGTGATGCAGCCCGAGACGGTGGAGCGATTGCGGGTGACCTACGAGACCAAAATGGTCGAAGAAGAGGTCACCAGTTTCCGGCCGGTGCTCAAGACGCGGACCGAGGAACGCTCCTACAAGGTCGCGCGCCCGGTGACTGAAACGAGTTACCGCGAAGAACGCTACACCATCTATCGGCCGGTCACCGAAACGTCCTACCGCGACGAAACGGTCACGCAGACCCGTTATGTTGACGAGACCGCAGAGCGAGAAGAGAAGGTGACGACCTATCGACCGGTCACCGAAACGCAGATGTATCAGCAGCAATACACCGTGCAGCGGCCGGTGACTGAAACGCAGATGTACCAACGCCAGTACACCGTGCAGCGGCCCGTCGTCGAAACTCAGTATCAGAATGAAACGGTCACTTCCTACCGGCCCGTGACCACCGTGCAGCAGCAAACCGTTGATGCGGGTGGCTATGTGCCGCAGACGACTGTAACTCCCGGTTCGGTACAAAACACAATGGCGTGGAACCCACGTGCCTATGCGGTTCCTGGCCCACTGGGGATTTTTGCACGCGTCCAAGGCGCACCCGTGATGGCTCAGACCGTCACGCCACCCGTCGCACAGACCCAGATGGTCTACCGCCCCAACTACATCACCCAGGATATCTCTCAGACGTCCTACGTTCCCGAATCGCACCAGGTCCAGCGTCCGGTGCAGGTCACCCGGATGCAGTCGGAAGTGGTCACCCAGAATGTGCCCGTTCAAGTGCAACGGATGCAGTCCGAAGTGGTCACCCAGAACATCCCCGTGCAGAAGACTCGCATGGTCCCCGAGACCACGGTCCGCAAGATCCCCTACACCATTCGCCGGCCGGTAACCGAGACAACGACGCGAAAAGTTCCTGTCCAGCACCAACGCTGGGTTGCTGAGCAACGTGTCCGCAAGGTCCCTGTGCAGAGCACTCGCATGGTCTATGAAACCAAGAGCGAGCCGGTGACGGTCCGGTACTACGAGCAGGAAGAGGTGCGGCGAACGGTTCTGCGGCCTGTCACGGTTCCCAAGTACGAGCCGTATACAGTGCAGAGAATGGTGCCACGCCAAGTCGTCGAGCGATTGCCGCTGTCCTATGTGGACCCCTTCAGCTCTGCGATCAGCAGCGGTTACTCGTCCTTCTCGCCGGTCATCGAATCGACCATCGAGTACCCGAGTTCCTCGGCGACGGTGACGCAACCGAGCGATTCGGTGCAGCGAAACCGGGTCAGCCCCGACGATGGCGAGTCGGTGCTAGAGGGCCCCGCTCAAAATGATGACGATCAACCGCTATCCCGAATGGGGCGTGTCGAAATCGACGCGCCGCAGAGCGAGACGGGGGGCGATCAAGGCACCTCCCAAGGCAGTGCCGACCAACAATTGAAGGAGATGTTTGAGGACAGTGATGCCCCTCAGACGTTGCCCGACCCGCAAGACAGTGATCCAGTCGAAATCCCGGAACTCGATGCTCTTCAGACTGGCTGGCAGACCCGCACCCCAGCGGCGTCCACGGTCCGCCCGATCACACACCGCGTGCAGTGGAACCCAACCTTCGCCCGCCAAATTTAGGTCCAGGCCTAACCTCATCAGCTCCGGGCGTGGACCCGATCGTTAGCACTTGACGCGAAGCGTTCGAGTTGCGAAACCGTGCGCACGCGATATTCTCAAGGTCTAAGTATTTCGCGTTTTCTTTTCTTGACTCTGGGTGGCAACCACGCGATTTGGGTGGCAACCACGCAATTGCCGCCGCCGGCATGAAAGCTGAATCAGTACGATGTGTGGAATTGTTGGGTATGTTGGTGGTGATGACGCGGCCGATTTTCTCGTCGAGGGGCTCCGCCGACTTGAGTATCGGGGTTACGACAGTTCGGGGGTAGCGATTGTCTGCGAGGACAAGATTCACGTCACCCGGTCGGTTGGGCGCATTCAGTCGCTGGCCGACCGCTTAGGCGAACCGCCCGCCGGGACACTCGGTCTCGGCCACACGCGTTGGGCCACCCACGGGCCTGCGACCGAGGCCAACGCCCATCCGCACATCGGTGGCGATGGTGAGGTTGTGTTGGTTCATAACGGGGTGATCGAAAATTACCAAGTCCTCAAGGAGGGGCTGATCGAAAAGGGGTATCAATTCCATTCGGCTACCGATTCGGAAGTCATCGCCCATCTGATCGCCGAAGGCCTCGCCAACACCCCGCCGGTCGACGGCCAACCGCATGCCCGGTACGTCACGGCGGTGCAATGGGCGATCGCTCAGCTCCGTGGCACCTATGGTTTGGGGATCGTTTTTCGCAATAAGCCCGGGTTCATGATCGCCGCCCGGTTCGGCAGCCCGCTGGTCATCGGTGTGGGGCGCGGTGAGTATTTTCTCGCCAGCGACGCGTCGCCGATCGCCGGCCGCGCCGACCGCATCGTGTATCTCGCCGACCACCAGCTCGCGGTGCTCACTGCGGACGGATTTTCGGTCCTGCATCGCGACAGCGGCAAGGTGCGCGTGAATATCCAGCCGCTCGAAGCCGAGTCCGGCGATGTGAGCATGAATGGCTACGATCACTACATGCTCAAGGAGATCTATGAGCAGCCCGATGCGTTGCGAAACGCCATGCGGGGGCGGCTGAACGACCAAGACGCTACGGCCGTCTTCGGCGGTTTGAACCTAACTCCTCAGCAGCTTCGCAGCGTCGAGCGAATTATTCTGACCGGCTGTGGGACGAGCTGGCACTCGGCCCTCGTGGGCGAATACCTGATCGAGGAACTCTCGCGAATTCCAGTTTGCGTGGAGTACGCCAGTGAGCTGCGGTACCGCAACCCGCCGATCGAGAACAACACGCTCGTCTTCGGGATCACGCAGAGCGGCGAGACCGCGGACACGCTCGCAGCCCTTAATGAAACGAAGCGCAAGGGGCACCGCACCTTGGCGATTTGCAACGTCGTGGGCAGTTCGATCGCGCAAGCGTCCGATGGCGGAGTGTACTTACATGCAGGCCCCGAGATCGGCGTGGCGAGTACGAAGGCGTTCACGAGCCAGTGCTGCGTGCTGGTGATGCTGGCGCTGTACTTCGGGCGGATGCGGCACATGAGTTTCGAGACTGGCCAGCAGATCATCGAGGATCTGCGCCGTTTGCCAGCCACCATTGAGCAGGCCCTGACGTGCGACCGTGAGGTGCGCAAAGTCGCTGAGAAATACCAGTCCGCGACCAATGTGCTCTACCTCGGCCGCCGCTACAACTTCCCCACGGCGCTCGAAGGCGCCTTGAAACTCAAGGAAATCAGCTATGTCCATGCTGAGGGCTACCCCGCGGCTGAAATGAAGCACGGGCCGATTGCATTGGTAGACACTAAGACTCCCAGTGTATTTATTATGCCGCGAGGCACCACTTACGACAAAGTTCTAGCCAATATGGAGGAGGTAAAGGCGAGGGGAGGACCCGTAATCGCAATCGCCAGTTCTGACGATACGGAAATTCGTAAAATCGCTGACGACGTGATCATGATTCCCGAAGTTCCAGAGTTCTTACAGCCGATTGTATCTGTCATACCACTGCAGTTGCTCTCGTACCACATCGCAGTGCTACGGGGTTGCGACGTGGATAAACCACGCAACTTGGCCAAAAGTGTGACGGTCGAGTAGGATTTACGCTGTGGGGGGGAGCGGGACGGACTATCATTTTTCTCCAAACCGACACTCTTCCTCTTCTTTTAGCGACGGAAACTAGCATTATGGACAATCGAGGCCTTAGTTTTAATTCTCGAAAAGCGCTGACGGTTAATATTGGTGAGCATGCCGCCACCGAATTGGCGGATTTGATATCGCAATTGCTCAGTGAAGTGGAAGAGTTGCGTCGAACCAAAGTGAGTATCACTCGGATTGTCCCGAGCCAGCGTGAGCACCTCCGCGAATACATCGAGGAACCGGTATAGAGCGGGTCCAGACGGAAAAGAGGGTTCAATATTCAGCAAAATCAGTGGGTTCAGAATCCGGAGGATGGCATGTCGTGAAGGCAGGCTTTCATTCGGGGGAACTTGACATTTGGGGGCTAAGTGCCGACAGTGGGAGCGATAGCTCGCGAGAAATGTTTTTCGCTCATCGTCCTGACCCTGGTTTACGATCCGCTGCTAGATGCCTGACTCATCCGCTGCCGCCGCCCCTGTACCGGCTTCTTCCCCCGTCTCGACCGGCAACCGTACGTTGCTGGATAAAATCTGGGACGAACACGTCGTCTATGCACCTGCAGGCGAAGCGTCGATTGCCTACATCGACCTGCACCTCGTGCACGAGGTAACCAGCCCGCAGGCGTTTGAAGGGCTGCGAATCAATGGGCGCAGTGTTCGTCGACCCGAGCGAACGATCGCGACACCCGATCACAACGTGCCGACCTCCGACCGCAGTCTGCCGATCGCCGATCCGATCGCCCGCAAACAGATCGAGACGCTGCGACAGAACTGCAAAGAATTCGGTGTGCAGTTGTTCGATATCGACGATGTCCGCCAAGGCATCGTGCATGTGATCGGCCCTGAGAACGGTTACACCCAGCCCGGGATGACCATTGTGTGTGGTGACTCGCACACAGCCACCCACGGTGCATTCGGTGCCCTCGCCTTCGGCATTGGTACCAGTGAGGTCGAGCACGTCTTGGCCACGCAAACGCTGCTGCAGTTCAAGCCTAAGACGTTTGAACTCCGCGTTGATGGCGAACTGCCTCGTGGCGTCACGGCCAAAGACATGATTCTGTATCTGATCGGCCAGATCGGCACTGCGGGCGGCACGGGGTACGTGATCGAATTCACCGGCGACTGTGTCCGTGCGATGTCGATGGAAGAACGCATGACGGTCTGCAATATGTCGATCGAGGCTGGTGCTCGGGCGGGCATGATCGCGCCGGACCAAACGACATTCGATTACCTCCGTGGCCGTCCCGAAGCCCCGAAGGATTTCGATGCAGCCGTCGAGCGGTGGAAAAAGCTGCCGACCGATGCGGGCGCGAGCTACGATCGCAGCAACGTCTACCAAGGCAGCGATATTCGGCCGCAGGTCACCTGGGGTACCAACCCCGGTCAAGTCGTCAGTGTGGACGGTCGCGTTCCCGATCCGGCCGACTCGTCCGACGCAGGCGATCAGAAAACAACGGCATTGTCGCTGCAATACATGGATCTCAAAGCAGGCACGCCGATCACTGATATTAATATCAATCGGGTCTTCATCGGCTCCTGTACCAACGCCCGCATCGAAGATTTGCGTGCCGCCGCCGCCGTTGTCAAAGGGCATCGCTGCAGTAGTGATGTCAGTGCGATGATCGTCCCAGGCAGCGGGCGGGTCAAGTCTCAAGCCGAGCAGGAAGGCCTCGATCAAATCTTTATCGACGCCGGTCTGGATTGGCGTGAGGCCGGATGCAGCATGTGTCTGGCGATGAACCCTGACAAGCTCGCACCGGGGGAACGTTGTGCCAGCACGAGCAACCGCAACTTTGAAGGCCGGCAAGGTAAGGGCGGACGGACGCATTTGGTCAGCCCCGCGATGGCCGCCGCTGCCGCCATCAAAGGCCACTTCGTGGATATCCGCGACTGGGATTACAAAAACTAAAACGAGGGCTCAGGAGAGCGAAGGGTTCAGGGTTCAGAGCAACCATGAAGCCACCGCTGGCCTCCTGAACTCGCCGCTTTTCTAAATCCTTGTTCTATCTGAACCCTTTTTCTACCTGAACTCTTTTTGATGCAACATTTCACCATTCATCAAGGCGTTGTCGCGACGCTGGACCGTGCCAACGTCGATACCGACGCGATCATCCCAAAACAATTTCTGAAACGCATTGAGCGGACTGGGTTCGGCCAGTTCCTCTTTTTCGATTGGCGTTTTCTCGATGATGGGACGACTGAGAATCCGGATTTCGAGCTCAATCGCGTCAATGTCAAAGGCGCCTCGGTCTTGGTCTCACGCCAGAACTTTGGAAGTGGCAGCAGCCGTGAGCATGCTGTTTGGGCGCTGGACGATTATGGATTTCGCGCGATCATCGCACCCTCGTTTGCGGATATCTTCTACAACAACGCGTTCAAGAACGGTCTGCTGCCGATCGTGCTCAGCGAAGCCGATGTCGAAGAGCTGTTCCAGCGGGCGGCTAAGGGCAATCCCTATCAGCTCACCGTGAATTTGGAGAACCAAACGGTTTCGGATGGTCAGGGCTTCGAGCGATCCTTCGAGGTCGACGCGAGCCGCCGTGAGAAGCTACTGCATGGTCTCGACGATATCGCTCAAACGCTGCAGTACGAAGACAAAATCACGGCCTACGAAGCCAAAATGGCGTCGTAGCGTCGCGTGGAGAGGCGAGCGACAATTGGCATGTGATCTGCGTGTTCAGGTGAGCGTCCACCAATCGGGTGCCAGAAATTCCGCCCTGGTTGGCTTCAATCTTGGCCTATCTGGTTAGGACGCTTGTCCCCTCCGGTCTCGACCACTCGCTTGCAGAACCTCCATGTCTACCTACGAACGCACATCAGACGGCCCCCATCCTGCGACGCACGGCGATTTTCATCCCGCCGGTGAGCAGGGTGCGGTGTTTTTCCAACCCACTCACCCGGTCCTGCTGGGATATGTGTTCTGGATCATTGGTTTTACCGGTGCCCATCGCTTCTACTATGGCAAACCGCTGACCGGGGCGCTGTGGTTCTTCACCGGCGGTCTGCTACTGGTCGGCTGGATCGTGGACGTGTTCCTGATCCCCGCCATGTCCGAGGAGGCTAGCGCTCGCTATCCGCAACGGGAAACCGACTACAGCCTCGCCTGGGTATTGTTGGTTTTCCTCGGGATTTTCGGCGCCCATCGGTTTTACATGGGGAAATTCGTAACCGGATTGGTGTACCTGTTGACCGGCGGGTTGTTTGGGATCGGTTACGTGTACGATATCTGCACGCTCAACGACCAAATCAAGTTCTCCTAAGGGCCGCGGCGGAATGGATCGCCTGTGACGGAACGGTGATGCATGATGCGACAATCGTAAACTCTGATCTTGCCGCGTCACCTCCGCACGCTGTATTTTCGCGCGGTACTCTCAGGTTAATCTTCTATTCTGCGAATGGGAACGGATCCCAATGTATTGCATTCATTGCGGCGCCGCTGGCGTGGGGAAGTTCTGCGCTTCCTGCGGGCAGAGCCAGTCTCCCGTTTCAAGCCAGCCAGTTCCAACGCCAGTGCCATCGGGCGACAGGTCCGGCGTGAGCTCACCAATGGCGGCGAGTGACATCATCGAACTGACGGATCTCGACTGTGAGGTTGGGTGGACGGATTCGATTCATTACGAGACGATTCTGAACCACGCCCATGTGCGGCAGCGAATCGCTGCGGCCTCGCGTGCGGCGGGGCCAAGCGTGACTGGCGAGGACATCTTAGAAGTTTTCGATGCGGTATCGCCCATCGGTTTTTCGCTGGCCAAGTTCACCAAAGCGATTCTGCCACTCTACGATAAATTGGGAATCAAGACCGACCGCCAGGCCCAGTGCAGCTATGACGCAGCGCCGGGGCGGTTGATGTTAGCGACGCTTTGCACGATCGCATCCCATTCCTTGGTGATTGATGAAGTGCATCAAGCACCTGATAAATGTTCGCTGAGCACCGAGATTCCATCCGGCTTGATTACCAATCGAGGCCGGCTGATTATTTTGGTTGAAAGTTGCCCATCACACTGCGAAATCACTCTCAATACGATCATTTCGGGACAGTGGTACGATTGGGGCAAGTCCAATCGTTTGATCTCCAGCATGTTGGCGGCGATTCTTGCGGATCTGACAGATCAATACCGTGGGCAGTGCCCGCAGTTCCGCCGAGCTGCCTGACTCGGCGACCATTCACGGCGGGGAGTCCGCACGCTTCCGCCGGATGATCCCTCATTTCTGAGTTCTATCTACGAACGGATCCGCAGGTGTTTAGTGCGGTTGGCGTTGCTTCGGCCCGAAACTCGGTGAGTCGATGGTGAATCGATCTCCCCTTGAGTTGGTGGGCGACCAATCAGCGCTGTCCAAATCGGGATCCACCTGCGGCGGTGGTTGCGGCTGAAAACCTGACGTGTGGATCTGAAATCTGCCGGCGTAGCGTCGCCGCAGAAAACTGCCCACGGTCCGGCGGCCGAATGGTGTCAGCATGAAAAATCCAAGGGAATCGGTTAGCAGTCCCGGGGTGAGCAGGAGCGCCGCGGCGAATGCGATCATCATGCCATCTTGGATTTCACGCCCCGGCATCCGTCCGGAGGCGAGGGCCTCCCGGAATCGTATCAGCGCGGCCAAGCCTTCACGGCGGGCCAGAAGCGAGCCGATCACGCCCGTCACGATCACAATCGTCAGCGTGGTCAGCCAACTGGTCGCGTCCGCCATCCGCAGCAGCAATATGAGCTCGATGAACGGGACGCAAATGAATAGGGCAAAGAGGCGAATTAACATGATTGAACCTTGCATGAGTGCTCGACACCGTCGGACAGACAGAACGCAAATGCCGCTGGCGGCCTGCCAGCCTGCCAGCCTGGCATTCCGGCTCGTCAAATGACGTCAATCACCCTGAGGACGCGAATGCCGTTCCAAAGGTGTTTTATGGTGTGGAAGTTGCCTCACATCGGCTAGAATGGCTCGTGAATCCGATGTCACACTTTTTAATAGGTGCCCTCCTCATGCCTCGATTGTTCGCCGCCTTCAGCTTTTTAATCTTGATCACCGGGGTGGCCTATGCCGCGCCGCCGGCTAATGTTTTGGTCATTCTCGCTGATGACTGCACCTACAACGATCTGCCCGTTTACGGTGGACGCAACGCCCTCACCCCCAACATCGACCAACTCGCCACCGAGGGTTTGGTGTTCAATCAGGCGTACGTGGCCGAGGCGATGTGCCAGCCCTGTCGCGCCGAACTGTATTCCGGTCTGTACCCGATGGGAAACGGCTGTGCGTGGAACCACTCGGCGAGCTTTGACGACATCCAGACGATGCCGGATTACTTGGGCGAGGTCGGCTATCGCGTTGGGATTGCGGGCAAGGTTCACGTCAAACCTGATCAAGCGTTCCCGTTTGAATCTGTCGGTGGCTATGATGCCAGCTGCGTTCGCGATCCGACGCGGGCACATGACATCAGCGAGGTGCAGACCTTCGTGACGCGAAACAAAGACGAGCCGTTCTGCCTCGTCGTGGCCCTGGTCGATCCGCACGTTCCCTGGGTGATGGGGGATGCGTCGGCTTATCCGCCCGCTGACATTGAGCTGCCACCGAACATTGCCGATACGAAGTTAACGCGGGAAGGTTTTTCACGTTATCTCGCGGAGATCACCTACATGGATGGTCAGGTCGGCGAGTTGCTAGCGATGTTGAAAGCGACCGGGCACGACGATGACACGCTGGTGCTGTTTTCCTCCGAGCAGGGATCGCAGTTTCCTGGCAACAAATGGACGAACTGGAGCACGGGGCTTCATACGGCGCTGATCGCGAGATGGCCGGGCGTGATCCCGGCCGGACAACGCACCGACGCATTGGTTCAGTACGCAGACGTGCTGCCAACTCTCATCGACGTGGCCGGTGGCGAAGTGGATCCTACCGCCTTGGATGGGACCAGTTTCTTGCCGGTGTTGCGCCGCGAGAGCGAGCACCATCGCGATTACGTCTATGGTGTTCACAACAACGTCCCCGAGGGACCGCCCTACCCCATCCGATCGATCAGCAACGGAACGTATCGCTACATCCGGAACCTGAGTCCAGAGAAGATGTATATCGAAAAACATGTGATGGCGTCCGAGCCCAGCACGCACGTCGCCCGCAACTATTGGCGCACGTGGGTCTGGGATGCGACCACCAAGCCGCGTGTTTATGAACTGGTTGAGCGGTACCAGCGCCGCCCTGCCGAGACGCTGTATCACACCGCTTCGGACCCTTATGAGATGCAGGATCTAATCGACTCGGATTCTACTGCCGAGATCCAGCAAACGCTCAGTGATGAGCTGGACCGCTGGCTGGAATCTCAAGGCGATCCCGGCATCGAGCAGGACACAATGGCCTCGCAGCGCGCCGCTAAAAAAGGGAACCATCGCTTTCGCGTGCCGGCTAAATAGCAGTCTCGTTCCGGGACGCTGAGTCGAGCCTCGGCTACCAATTGATCTGGTGATCGATTTGCGTGGGTTGCTAGGGTAAGCGGGAATCCCGTGCTTGCCTGGCAGAGTTGCGTGTGGCAGCGTTGAACGATCCCCCGCGACTGGTACGACAACCCCATGCCTAATCCACTCTCCGATTTGGTGGCGCCGCGATTTTTGATTTCTCGCATGAGTGCGATCGGCGACGCGATCCTGACGCTGCCGGTCGCATGTTGTCTGCGTGACTACTTCCCCGATGCCTACATTGCCTGGGTCGTCGAGTCCAAGGCCGCACCGATGGTTCGCGGCCATCGGGCGCTCGATGCAGTCATCGAACTTCAGCGGGGCTGGTTCACTTCCCCGCGGGGACTGAGCGAGGCGTGTGCGACGCTCCGAGAGCATCGATTTGAGATCGCGATTGATTGTCAGGGAAACACCAAGTCTGCGCTGGCGGGAAAGTTGTCGGGGGCGCCTAGGCGGATCGGGTTCTCCGGCAAGCACGGTGGTGAGCTGAGCCGATTCTTCAACAACGAAAAAATTACGCCGGTTTTTCATCACATCACGGACCGTTCCCTCGAGTTACTCACCTCGCTGGGGATCCATCATCCGCAGGTGCGTTGGGACCTGCCGCTCGATGACGGGGATCGAAAGTGGGCGGAAGGGTTCCGCAATACGATTGGTACGCCGCGGGTAGCGATCTTGAACCCGGGTGGGACGTGGCCGTCGAAATTGTGGGAAGCCGATCGATTTGCGTCCACGGCGCGATACCTGGCCGACCGCTATGGCTATCACAGTTTGGTCGTGTGGGGGTCGTTCGAGGAAAGATTGATGGCAGAGGAGATCGTCGCCATGTCGGAGGGGACCGCGACGCTCGCTCCCAACACAAGCCTGAAAACGCTCGCCGCACTTATTCAGACTGCCGACTTGTTCATCAGCGGTGACACTGGGCCGCTGCATATGTCGGTCGCTGTCGGCACGCCGACGATCGGGCTCTATGGTGCCACGCGCCCCGGCGACAGTGGTCCGTACGAGCAAGCGGCACTGCAGTTGCAGTACGAAGCCGGCAGTCGTCGCCATCGGCGGCAAGCCTCCAATCGAGCGATGCGGGCGATCGGCGTTGAGCATGTGTGTGCAGTGCTCGACAACATGCACCACATGTCCGTCGTGCGGGCGGCCTAGCGATAGCGAGACCCTCAAACGCGTCGAATCCAAGGCGGCTACCGTCACCAGGTGGTGGACTCCGCTCGATGGCTCACTCAATCCGTCATCTCTTGCCTTCGGCTCCTTTTGTGAAACCCTCACCGACCTCCCCGCCGTCGTCCCCTCTCACTGACAAAGACGCCGACGCGATGCGGTGGGTGGACGGTGCGAGCAATCTGCTTGACGCCCAATACCGTATCCCTGGCACCCGAATTCGATTCGGCCTCGATTTTTTGCTGGGGTTGGTCCCGGGTGCAGGCGACGCGGTCAGCTTGGGGTTCTCGGGGATGCTGATCGCGACGATGGCCAAGAACGGCGCGAGTATACGGTTGATTTTGTTGATGCTCGGCAATGTCATCTTGGACGCGATCGTCGGTGCCGTCCCCGTGGCTGGAAACCTGTTCGACCTCGTTTTTCGAGCGAATCTCCGCAACGCCCGTTTGATGCGAGAACACTACGAACAGGGCAAGCACCGTGCTCACCCGTGGCCGATCCTGCTATGCATCGCAGTGATCGTGTTCGCTGTCTTCGGCGGCCTGTTCCTGTTGTTGGCGATGGCTGTGACTGCGCTCTTGAAATGGATCTTTTAGAGGGGCAGCGGGATCGAGTTGCGGCCTGTGGGTAGAAGTTGATGCCATCGGCAGTTTTTGTAAAGTTCACAGTTTCGCTCATGCGTACGATCGTCATAACCGATTCAAAGTGAAATAAGTTGCTGTCTGAAACGGTTTCGGCCTATGGAGCAGCCTCGCAGTGGAACTTTGCAGTCCACTTGGAAACTTACCCCCGTGAGAAGGACATCCGTGGTGGCCAACGAAGATTCGCAAACCAGCTCAATCACATCGACCACACTCGACTCATGGGCGACGACCCCTTCGACGTGGCGGCAGAATTCGGACATTGAGTTTCGCGTTCGCCGCCGAGGGCAACCGACCCGGCGGCTCCGCTTGCCTGGCGCTCGGTACACTCTCGGCAGCGGAACGGGCTGCTCGATACCGCTCGAGGATGCATCGCTGCGCCCCTTGCACGCCGTCCTGATCCGTGACGAAGAGCGGATACTTGTGCGAGCGTACTCAGTCCCTTTGCAGATCAATAACAAGCGTGTTGCGGAAGGTTTGCTGAGCACGGGGGATCGTTTGCGTCTGGGGGCGTACGAGTTCGAGCTTCTCGAGACATCGCTCGACCTGGCCGATTCGATCAGCCACACGATTTCGCAAGGCGTCGTTGGCGAAGAGGAGCACGGCGAGGCTCAGAAAGACGATTGGTCCAGATCGTTTCATGAAGAGGCCAAGCAGTGGCGGGCGCTCAAACAGGACACGCAGCGTCGTGAAGAATGGTGTCAGGCACGTGAACGCGAACTGCAGGAGCAGGATGCCTCCCTCACGCAAAAGATGGAGGCGCTGCACAACCGTGAGGAAGCTCTGCAGACTCAGGAGTCTGCCGCTGCCGAGGTGCATGATGAGTTCCTGCATCACTACCAGGAGCTGTTGCGCCATCGCGACGAGCTGCAACTGCAACAGGAAGAACTAGCGACCGGACGCGAGCAGCTGCGTCTGCAGCAGGAGCGGCTCGAAGGTCGGGATCGATTGCATCGCCAACAGATCGACAAGCTGATTGGTGAGCAGGAGGAATTGAAAAACGCCGGGGCGCTCACCCAACAGAAACTAGCCGACAGCGAAAGTCAGCTCGTCGTGTCGCGTCAGCAAGCCGAAGCGGCAACGTCCGCGGTCGCGCAGATGCGAGAGAAGTTCACGTCACTGAGCGAACAGCTGGTGCGGCTGTCCCAGCACCAAGCCTCTCTGCAGCAGCTCGAAGCGCAGCGAACCCTCGAGCATCGACAACGCACCGACGAACTTGAGCTCGCCCGCGATGAAGCACTCGCCCAATGCGAGTACGTATCGGCTCAACGCGACAATATCGCGACCCAGCGGGACGAGATTGCTGCCCAACGGGATGATCTGGTTATCCAGCGGAATGAGCTTGTCGCAGAGCGAGATGACATTGCCATCGAGCGAGACGACATCGCTATCGAACGAGATGACATCGCGATGCAGCGAGATGATATTGCGATCGAACGCGATCAGATTGCCGCCTGCTGTCAGGAACTCGAATTGGTCCAAGAGCAATTGCGAATGGAGATTGGAGAGTTGCAGCGGGACATTGCACGCACCCGGGCTGATGCTGACACGCTCGATCAAGATTGCTGGGAAGCCCGTCATATGATCTCGGGCTTGGAGGATACGCTCCGCGACCAAGATGATCGCCACGAAACCGATCGACAATCTTGGACACATGAGGTCGACGCGTTGCGGAAGAATATCGACGAGCTTTCGCTCGATCTGGATAGCGCTCAAACGCACCTCTCTCAGCTTCGTGAAGACAATACACGACTCTCGGATCAATTGATTGGGGCAACAGCCGAACGCGACGAAGCTCGGGCTGAGCGGGAAGCGGCCATTGAGCAACGCCAGGCCGCTCAACAGGCCTGCGACATCGCTAAGATGGATTGTGAATCGGCGCGCCGCGAGCTCGATAACGCTCGGTTGGATGTTAAACTCGCACGTCAAGAACGCGACGAGGCGGCAGCGCTTCGCGACGAAATTGCCGCTCAGCGAGACGAAATCGCAGCGCAGCAAAACGAAATTGCCGCTCAGCGAGATGAGCAGACCCTCAGTCATGAAGCGATTGCCCAGCAGCGTGATGAGCTGGTGTCCGAGCAAGCTGCATGGGCGGAGCAGAAGTCGCATGCCGATCGTCGTTATCAAGAGGCCCGGGCGCATCTCGCAGATGCACGGGAGAAGTGCGAACGAGCGGTGCGGGCGCGTGACGAAGCCGAAGCGGCTCGATTGGCCGCCGAAGAAGAACTCGCGATCGCAACCGCGGATCTGAAGGCGATGCAGGCTGAACGAGATCACGCGATCGCTCTTCAGGAAGACCTGCGACGTCAGCGAGACGATGCGATACAAGACGCCCAGGATACGCGGGAGTTGTTCGATCGATCGAATCGTGACCATGACGATACCCTCGAGCTGATTGAGCGCCTCGAGCAAAAAACTCGCGAAGTGATGGGGACCTTTGTGCCCGATCTCACGCCTGCAGGATCTCCACGACTCAGTCTGCTCGATCACGGAGTCGACGCCGCTGCCGCGATCGACGTCGAGAGCTGTCGCTCAATGACCCTCGCCGCCTCGGAGCCGAGTGTGGTCAACGAACCATTCGATGCAGCCGACGTTTGGCCGACCTATTCCACCAAAGAACTCGAGCCAGATGAAACGCCCGCAGCGGTGACTCCGACCGAGGCGGTGACTCCGACCGAGGCAGTGGCTCCAGACGCAGTTGCGACTGCGGCCGAAGTTGCGACTCCGGCCGAAGTTGCGACTCCGGCCGTATGTGTCGAGCCGGCCTGCTCGGTCGACTGTGACGATGCGGCGGAGACCCAGGCTGTTGATTTTTATCCTGTGGATGAATGCACGAACAAAGATCTCAGCGAGGCAGTGCCTGCGATGGATCGCGAGTTCCATGGCCCTGATCCACAGATCGCCGGGCCGGACCAGGAACCCATCGGCCCACCATCGTTATCCATCGTCACAACGGATTCTGTCGCGAAGGATGTTGTCGCGAGCGATGCCCCTGTTGCGGAAGACGATTCCATCGAAGCCTACATGAACCGGTTACTGCAGCGGGTTCAGGGCCGCATCACCGATGCCGTCCCACGCGGGGCTCAATCCGAGCAGGAAGATCAAGAGGAGCCCGAGCAGCTCAGCATCGCGGCGCAGTCTGTCACCAAGGTCGGCGAAGTGTCCATGAAGCCTGTCTTGCATGGCGATTCGCCAGAGACTCCTGCGGAACCAGTGAAAGAAGATAAGGGGCCATCGGCCGCGCGGAAGCCAACCATTTCGCCTGCTCGAAATACGGCCCCACGCAGCCAGAAAACAACGAGCCAGGCCACTTTGAAGTACGCGCAAATGGGGGCCGCCTTACTGTGTGGGGCCGCTGCCGTTGTGCTGGTCGCCTTGCCCATGTTGAAAATGGTTGCTGCCATTGCCGCCGTGCTGATCGCAGCGATCTGTGCCAAGGAGGCCATTGCGTTGAAGACCGAAGTGATCCGGCCGAGCAACTCAAAACGAGAAGTGTCTAAGACCCATCCCGTTGCCACTAAAGCGGCAGCGTAGCGAGAGGCCCGTTGCGGGGCGTCGATTGAGTCATCCGCGACGCGGTAAGCGACGGGGATGATGTTGTTATCCGGTGACCGACGGCACGCCGCTCACCCGTGTGTTTCCAGGGGCGATGAAATCGGCAGCCTGGAAAATGATTCGACGCGACAAGGCCTCATCACACTGTTGGTGGGCCGGCGGAGAGCAGTCGCTCAATCGCTGCCAATCGCTGAGCAGGCTCAGGGCCAAGTCGAGTCAGGGTGTTTAGGTATGCTCGTTCTTCGTTCAACGATGCGACCAATTCGCTGTGCCAGCATCGTATTAAACGCGGTCCAAAGAGTATCGCAGCCTCTTGGTCGAGCCCCGCATACGCGCTGTCTTGGTACGGTGTCGGCAAGTTCGGTTCAGCGTCCGAACGCTGGAAACGCAGCACGATAAACCGTCGGCGTGTGCTGAGCAGAGCGGGGCGTAGTCGCTTTGCAGATCCGAGTGCGAGGGTCTCATCGATGAGGTCATAGTGCCGCTGCATTGCCCAGCGCCGTACCAGCTCTGGCTTGCAGTTGGGCTGCACAATAAGCGTGTCGGGGACGCGTTCGGGGTGTGATTCTAAAATTTGCACGATCGCCGCGCCGCCCATCCCGCACACGCTCAATCCGTCTGCTTCTCGCACTGACAGCCCTGCCAACCCGTCAGCGAGGCGAACATCTGCAGATAGCTCAGCGAGTGTGCGGCTCGAGTTCTCCCACGGTTGAGATTTATTCTCAATGGCGATGCCGTGCTCAATTCGGCCCGCCTTCAAGAGCGCCTTGAGCAAATGGCCATGGTCAGAACCAATGTCAGCATGCGTGTGCCAGCGAATTTGTCGGGCTACCGCACGGAGCCGTTGATCGAGATGGGGCACGGTATCGTCAGGTCGTATGGGTGGGTGCGGGTCGCTGGGGGCCATTGTCCCGAGCGAGCGATTCGGTCCAGATTTGGGCGGGGGTTCCAACGCATGGCATGCTCGCTAGTCGATAGCGTCTCAGCTCATGCGCACCCATTGTCCACCCACTGCGACGTCGCATCCCAGTCCGATCCCATTGGCGCCAAGCGGCAGATCCATGCGAGTACTGCCAATCGCTCGCAAACGATGCCAGGATCAAAGATTCCTGTCGTGTCTTGACCGGATTGTTGTGCCATCGCGATCGCATGCAGTGCTTGGTAGTGTCGTTCGGCGGCATCGAGCAGTTCGGCTGTGCTGCGCAAACGGGCTTGCTCGACGATCTCGCTATCAGGGAGATCGATCATTAATCGCGTGACGGCGGTGAGGTCAGCGCGTTCATCAGGCCACGGTAGATCGAACTGCATTCCCAGCGCCCATTGGAGGGTTGCCAGGGCTTCATATCGCCAGATCATCGACGCGGCGTCCGCTAATTTGGCTTGCACATCAACCGCGCCGGCGTGCTGAGGAGGCCCCTCGTCGAAAAACGCGAGTTCCTGCGGCGACATCGCTGCGTAGCCCAGTGGGCACCTCGCTCGCATTCGCTGCATATCGAGCGTTTGGCCACTGAGGATTGATTCGGCACGGGTTGCCACGAGAAACAGGGCGAGAGATCGGCGAGCCACCTCCGTTGGTGAGATCACCGTTATCTCATCTTCACCGCGAACGGGCAGGATCCCTTCGACGGGGTCAACCAAGCGGTTGCGAAGAGACATGGTGGCTTCGCTCTGCCGCTGACGCGCGTCCCGGGGAAACGGGATCACGGCGAGCGGGTCAGGTTCGCTGCCCTGGGAATCGAGCAGTAACCGACCGGCCGGATCGAGTACGCGGAGATCCGAAGTGACCCAAATGACGTTGGCCTGCCATCCCCATGATTGGGACTGGGCAGGTTCGACGGTGCCGTCACCGTCGAGGGTGAGCACATGTTTACTGCGGAGTAGGTGGTCGCGGATTGGTTGCGTGATGGGCAAACCATCCCGTGGCGACGTCGATAGCCACTGCAGTGTTTCGTCGGTGATCGCGGCCGTGTCGTCTGAGCCCGCCGGGCACAGGCCATTGGGCGGTGCCGGCAAAGTCGCCAACGTAGAGAAGGCACGCGTGTGGTTCAGTAGACTAGGAATAATTAAAGACAATTATTCGGCACTCACGCTCAACCCAAACCCCATTTTTCCTGGAACCAGGCCACACGGTCGGCTCGTCGGGGGCTGTAATTGGCGGTTGGCTTGAACTTCTCACGCTTGAGGAAACTGATCATCGACGCGGCGGGTACCTGTGCGTGCTGCGTGATGGCATCGGTTGTCTCGGCGTCGGCTTTCCAGTTATACAGGATCGCTTTCTCGCGTTCGAACCACTCATCGAGGTACTGCGCGTCGGTTGAGCTGACGACGACGTGCTCGTATTCTTTTTTGCATAAGAACCCGAGCATGCGACCTGCCATCTCTCGCGTGCGTGCTTGATCACCCTCACAGGTTGCCGATGCAACGTTCCACACAGAGGTGAAACCGTGCTCGTCGACGTCGTCCTTGCTGTACTGAAGCGTGACTTCGGGGGCGACTTCTTCCGTTTCGGCTTCTTCGGTCGGCTCGGTGGTCATATCGTCTGAAAACACTCATCGAGGGGAAAGTGCGAGGGATTCGAAAGCTAATTAGACGCAAAAACCGCGTCCGCGAGAAGCCCCCGCCCAAATTCAACTTGGCATTTTCGCACCGACACGGCATAATCACCCGGTGACGAGGCTATTTTGGCCCCGGCATGGCACGGCTTCCACGGATTTGGCAATCACGCCGATGGCACGGAAAAGGATATCCCGACGGCGACCCACTTTCGATCGGCCCACTTTCGATCGGCCCACTTTCGATCGGCCCACTTTCGATCGGCCCACTTTCGATCGGCTCAGTGAAGAATCGCCCGTCGGTGGATGCGGGTTCGGCCGCAATCCCCTCGACCCCTATGCCACCGCGGACGTCTCCGACGGCTCCGCTGCCGCGATCCCCAGCCGCCCGAGCGACATGATTGGCGGCGATTCACGCTCCGAACTTCGCGATCGGGTGCAAGCGTTTTGCCCGCCGGTCCCGGGGGTTTACGGGATGTTTGATCGTACGGGCGAGTTGATCTATGTCGGCAAGAGTAGCTCGCTTCGGAACCGATTGCTGAGCTACTTCGGCCAATCGGCAGCGGGTGAGAAAGCGGGCCGAATTATCGGACACGCCCGCGCAATCCAGTGGGAGACCCAGCCCTGTGATTTCGCGGCACAACTCCGTGAGTTGGAATTGATCCGCCGGTTTGTTCCGCGATTCAATGTCCAGGGGGTCCCCCAACGCCAGCGGCCCGTCTATCTCTGCCTGGGACGCAAACCGGCCGAGACCTTTTTCATTGCCAGCTCACCGCCCACGAAAGACTTGGTCGCCGTGGAGGGCCCGTTCTACGGTGCGGGGCGGATGGCCCGTGTCGTCGATGCACTCAACAAGACATTCCGCTTACGCGATTGCAGTAATCTAACCCCGTTCGTGTATGCGGATCAGATGTCGCTCTTTGAGGTGCATCCGCGTGCGGGCTGCCTGCGGCTGGAGATCGGTACCTGCTTGGGCCCCTGTGCCGCCGCTTGCACTCGTCAGGAATATCTCCGCCGCGTCAACGAAGCCGAGAGTTTTCTCGATGGTTTCAACGACGAGCCGCTCGCGGCGACCCAGGAAATCATGGAAACAGCTGCCGCCAATCGCCAATACGAACTCGCCGCGCGGGCTCGCGATACGCTCCTGTCTCTCAATTATGCCCAGAAGAAGCTGGGACGCTTGGCCGAGGCACGTGAACAGTATTCGTTCATCTATGCCGCCACCGGCTACGACGGGCGAGCCATTTGGTACCTGATCCGGCGGGGTGAAGTCGTCGATGTCGCTGCTGCCCCTAAGGATTCAGCGGCGTATCAAACACTCAAACCGCAGCTGAACGAGTGGGCAACTCGACTGACAGCCCGCCACACACGCACCCTGTCAGATTACCCCTATACCGTTTCCGTCGTTGCATCGTGGTTCCGCAAACACCGCACGGAGTTGAAACAAACCTTCGCCCCCGAATCCGCCGGCCGCAAATACCGTCACCTCGCTCGAGTCGCTGTGGGGTGACGCCTGGATTCGCAGGCGTCTGAAACCAAACCAGGGGACCATCGGCTCGATGGCAGCCGATCGCCATCCGATCGCCGGCCGATCGCCAGCCGATCGCCATCCGATCGCAATGCTCGCTGGGGAAGTTGGGGCGAATCGTTCGGCCGCGGAACCGAGAAAATGTGACAGCAATGCGGATAATTCGCTGGGCCGTGACGAGCTTGTCAACGGAATCGATCCATCGCGATATCGCGGGCGATGGCCTCGTGCCGAAAAGAGTTCAGGGTATATCGATAATCAGCACAGCGCCACAGGTGCACAGGGTATGACGGACTCGGCCACAACCAGTAACTCAGAGTTCCGCAGCAAGCGTCGCATGCTGTTGGCCGTTGCCCTCGTCTGTGTGGGTTGTCGCGGTGTGGCAAAACCGGATACCGAACCGACTCACTTTCAGAGTCTTCCCATGCCGTTGATGCGGCCCGATCCAGCAACGGTCCGGATGTGTGGATTCTACGATGGCGAAAGGCTCGGACTGCAACAAACCGACTCGTCCGCACGGTCAGAGTCCTTGTCTTCCACGCAGCTTGATCGCTAGGACGCGGCCGGCGGGACCGCGATGCTTCGTGACGGGCCATGGATGATTCGTTCATGGCTATCCGCTCTGAGTCGCCGAGCCTCTGCACGACTCGGGGGCCCGTCTCAAACGCCATCTCGAAGCAACTCATCTGCCACGCGTCCCATCGTTCTTGGCAGCTACAGGATCTTGTTGAGAAAGATCGTTTCGCCGAGGTCACGGTTGCTCGCTGGATCACAGAAGCCGTGGTTTCGATACAGTCCCGCGGCGGCCTCGTTACCGCGATAGACCTCCAGGGTCACTTTGCAGCAACCACGTTGGCGGGCCCACTGCGTGGCGGCATCGAGTAATCGCTTGCCGACGCCTTGGCCTCGATAATGATTCGTGACCATCACGTCGTGAAGATTGAGTACCGGCATCGCGGCAAAGGTCGAAAACGATTCGAATCCATTGATCAATCCGACAGCGGTCGAGCTGCCATCGGAGTGATCGTTGAAGGCCAAGATTGAGACGGCGTGTTCGCGCGCGGCGAGTTCATCGACGACCCGTTGCCGCACTTCGAACGACAATCCGGTGCCACCGATTGCAGGATCAGCGGCGTATTCGGAGAGCAGTCGCAGAATCGCCACGCGGTGAGCTCGACAGTGGTAGTTGGCAACGAGCGTAGAAATGTTCATTGATTCGGCGTGCGACGAAAGGAGTTGGCGGATCGAACAGCAGAAATCAGTTGATAGAGGGATCGACGTGGGGGGACAACCCGCGTGGGACACCAGGGGTTAGAATATCGATTCCTTTGAATCGATCCCGTTTCCACCTAACCCGAAAAAATGATGCACTCTCCCTCGTTTCCCTCCCCCTTCCATCGTCGCTCGCTTGGCGTCCTTACCTTATCACTCAGTGCGCTTCTCGTTGGTTACCCTGCGGTTCCCGCAAACAGCCAGGATGCTGCTGCGAAAACGTCTGGGAAACCAACGCTGAAACATCTTATCGGCGACGGTAACTTTGAGATTGGCCCCGATTACACGACCGATCCAGATCTGACCGACCAGGGAAACCCGAAAGGCAAATCCTTCGAATTCGAGATGCCCTTGGCCGACAGCAAAATCTTCCGGGGCGACGATACAACGCTCGATCCCAAGAAGACGGTCCGCGTGGCACGCAAAATTTTCGTGTACGTTCCCGCAGCATACCAAGACGGTACGAAGGCCCCGTTGCTGGTCATTCACGACGGTCCCGCTCGACTCGATCTGGTGCGCAATGCACTCGACAATTTAACCATTTCCAAGGATCCCAATCGTCGGCTGCCCGCATTCATTGCGATCGCGGTTCAGAACGGTGGCGATGACAGCTACGGCAGCGAGCGTGGGCTCGAATATGACACGATGTCCGATCGCTTGGCGAGATTCATCAACGACGAAGTCCTGCCAGCGGTCGTCAGCAACACCGAAATTCTCGCCGCATACCCAAACATTGCGCTCACCGAGGATCCCGATGGCCGGGCGGTGATGGGGTGCAGCAGTGGTGGCGCCGCGGCACTGACGATGGGGTGGTTTCGTCCTGATCTCTTTCGGCGGCTAATCACCTATTCGGGAACTTTCGTCGACCAGCAGGACGAAGACGCCGCCGAGGAAGCAGACTATCCACTTGGCGCCTGGGAATATCACTCGGGAAAGAAACTGATTGAAAACAGCGAGAAGAAACCGCTGCGTATTTTCACGCATGTCGCTGAGAACGATCTGCGCAACCAAGATCCTGCGGAGACCTACCACAACTGGGTCATGGCTAACCGCCGCACCGCAGCGGTGCTGGCGGCGAAAGGCTATGACTATCGCTTCGTGTTCAGCCGTGGCACCCGGCACTGCGATCAGAAGGTGTTCAAGCAAACGCTCGCCGATACCCTCGTCTGGGCTTGGCAAGGCTATCGCTAGCGCCCGTAGGACGGGACCCTTGTCCCGTCCGATGATGCCGGTTTGCTCGCCAGAGATCGGTTTGCTCGCTCGGGACAATGGTCCCGAGCTGCGATTTTCTGCGGGGTCTTAAGCGGCCCGTCGCAGTGGTTCATGCGACGTAACCGGGATGCGAATCGGCTCTGCCTGTTCGTCGCTGCGGAGCACGCCTTTGGTGTGCAGAGTCGCCGCGACGGACCGTGCCGCCAGTGGTGCGCTCGCTCGGGCGACTGCCGAGCCGATACCGCTTGAAAAACAAGTGGCGATCAAGCGTCCGAAACTCTTGCCCCAGCCACCGTTGCCGAAGTGATCGGCGATCGCTTGCAAACGGCGATGGTTGCGGGCAATCTGGAGTTGGTAGTCGTCACCGATGGCAGTGCTTTCAGCGACTCGCAGGGTACACTCGGCAGCAGCCACGCATCTCCAGCCTGCTTGCCGTGCCAACAGACTGTAGGCCATCGACGCCTCGACAACGTTATCGCCTCGGAACGTTCCCATCAGACTGCGGAGGAGATCGCGCCGCCAAAAACTGGCCGACAGGAAACTGCCTTCGACACTGCGGAGTTGTTTGCCGGTGAGCGTATCGACACCAGCACCGATCAGGTCACAGGCCGTCCCACGGGAACGCATCCAGCCCGCATGCACAATTTCGTCGCTATCTGAACTCCGGACGACGGGGACAACCACGCCGGTATCGGATTGTTCAAAGGCATCAAATGCCGTTTCTGTCCAATCTGGAGTGGCTCGATAGCCATCCGAGATGACATGGACGAACCGTCCTCGAGCAATGTCCGCGGCTTCACCTATCTGTTTGGTAAGGCTGGCCGAGGTCTCGATGAACCGAATTTCATCGGCTAATTCAAAAGGATCGTCGTAATCGCCCGCATGCGGAACGATTACCTCGCACGCATCGGGTAGATGCTGCAGCACGCTGGCGAGCGTACTCTCAAATGATTCGCTATCCCCGCGAAAGGGGACAACAATCGACAACCGTGGAATCGTAGGAAACTTTGGCACCGCTGCACCTGCATGGGTCAAATTCGAAGGGGTCACTGCGTAAGGGTTTCGGAATCGCCGGGGCATTGGGTTGAGTCGTTTGTCACCCAACGTGTTGAATTGCCAGACTTCGCCACGCCCCGAGTTTACACCGGCCCACTAACCGGAAAGGTTTACCAGGAATCCGCAGGCGCAGCGGATTGGCGGCGGTGGCTGCGGAGAGCTTAGGTTTTCACCGCGGGCGGGGGCTGGCGGTACAACGCGATGGCGTGTTGGCGATACCACTGGGCGGCGTGAGCGAACTCAGCTTGTTGCTGGAGTGCCTTCTCCGATCCATTTTCGTCCGAAACGGACTCGAGTCGATCCGCAAACTGGTGCAGCGTTTCGCTGGCGCGGCGCGTCCATCCCCACCGTCGTAGTCGCCGATCCATTTTCTTGCGGGCGGACGCCAGAGCTGCGGCGTGGGCATCCCCCCGAAGCCCCCGTTTTCGCCACCACAGCCAGAGTACCAGTCCCAGCAGCAGCGGTAGCTGTAGCACACGAAAAACAGTAGCGACGGCGTCGGTGACACGGAGTGACAAGAACTTACCCCACTGCTCTCGCAGCCAACTGAGTGCCGCCATCGGTTTCCCTTCCGTCGGATCGCCTGTCACGTCCGCGGTGGGTTCCGATTGTGCGACGTTGAGTGTCCGATATTGGCGGCCGGGTGTGGACTCAAGCGATACCCAGCGTCCCTGAGAGTCGTCGTAGTACTCTACCCAAGCATGAGCATCCCGGTTCCGCGCCAGATAAACCTTTTGCGAATTGTCAAATTCGTCCATGACGTAGCCGGTGACGTATCGGGCCGGTATGCCTTGCGTCCGCAGCATCAAAGTGGATGCCGATGCAAATAGTTCACAGTGCGCCGCATGTTTTGTGTTCAAAAAGTAAGCGATGGGATCCACCCCGCGCGGCGGCAGCGGAGGCGATAACGAGTAGTAAAAGTTGTTTTGGAAATAGGCTGCGATCCGCTGTGCTTTCTGTTCCGGGGAGGTTGCATCGCGGCAGATTTCGTCGGTGATTTCAGTAATCAATTTCTCGATTGCGGGTTCCACCGAGCTGAGTAACTGGCGGGCATGTTTGGTTAAGACTTCGTGTTCGGTCGACATCGCCACGCCGGCCACCCAGGGCTGGCTCGTGTCGAGACCTTGACTGATCAGTCCATCAGGCGTGATTCCCATCATGTCGCCGTGCCCTTCGACCCACATCGCCGCGGCGGGCAAGAACGTCTGGGGGCCTTTTTCGGCATGCCCATGGATTTCGACCGTCCCGGCGAAGATGCGGTCGCCCGACTCGGCACGATTGAAACTTAACGGAAAGCGATGTCGCAACTGGTTGCTAGGTTTCTGTAGCGGAACACTCGCGGTGCTCGATGCCCGCACCGGCCGTGAACGAACCATGTCGATGACGTCACCCTGTTGGTCCCACTCGATCCAGCGACGTTGGGTTCGCCATCGTCGATCGGTGTACGAGTCATAAACATTGCCACGCAGATACCCCGGAGTGTTGTCGCAATAGCCACGCAGGGCGACGCCCGTGGGATCCGAAAGCATCCGTTGTTGCACACTTCCCAAGCGACCGCCTGAGACGTATCCACCCCCGGCCCATGAAATGGGGGCATCGGTATTCTCAAATCGGCCTTTGAGCTGCGCGAAAACCTCGGCTTGGACATTCGGCAATACCGTGTCGGTCACCTGCACCAGCGTGGACGCGGCAATCAGAAAGAGAGACATCGTGAGCAACAGATAGGGCCACGTTTCGGGCCGGAACGTCGCTCGTCCCTCACCACGGGGCGCCGATCGGAAACGGTGACGAGAAACGATCACTTGGGCGGCGAGCACAAACCCGATGACCGTGATCAGTCCCACGGCGGTCTGGGCCGTCCGTGAATTGCTGACGCCCCCGCCAGCGACGGCCATTAAAACCGTGACCAAGGCAATCACCATCATGGTGACATGCCCCTGGCGAGGCCACACCGCCCACAGGATGCATGTCAGCGCGATGCCATAGTGTGCGATCGTGTCGACCGCCAGTATCAGCATGCTCGACGTTTCGGTCATCTGGTCTGCAATGCGCCACAGAAAGATCAGCACAAGTGCGCCGATCATGACGAGCAGGAGCGCCGCAGCACGCCATAATGCACTCCACAGCCCTCGATCGCCCTGCAGCGATCCGGGCCTGCCTGCCTGGAAGTGCGACCATTTCTCGCCGAGAATCCCCGCCAGTAAAGCCGCGGCGACGTACGACAAACAGGCCGATTGGGTGAGGAATGTCGCCCCGACGAACCACGCCAGCATAACAATCACCGCCCCCAAAACGAAACGATTATCGATTCGTAGCGGCTGCGGGGATCGTGATGGGTCGCTACTCATGACGTCGGCACCTGGTCAATCACATCTGGATAAACGCTGCTTGCACCGCTGGCCTGCCCGGTTGGAACCTGTTGCACGTGGCGGTCGGTAACCCAGCGTGTTTGGTCGGGGACGTCCATGTCAACGGTGCCGTGCGCCCGACAGGAAAAAACGAACAGGGCTTCATCTCGTCCCGCATGCAACTCCTGTTGCCAGCGGGCGAGCTGTTGCGGTGATTGCGAACTCGGTTCCACGCGATCGAGGGCAGCCAGGGCGATCAACAATTCACCTGGGTCACCGCCTGCTTCGCAGCGCCGCGGTATCTTTGACTCGTCACTGGCCAGGGACAGAGTCACCGCGGCCCCTTTTCGTGTGAGCGTTTGGATGGATCCCGCGGCCAGGGCGAGGATCCGTTCGAATGGCGGATGCACCGATTCGGATGGGCGGCCCCACGTGACCAACCGCCGCCACAGGCGGGCACGAACGCGAGGGCGAGGAACATCGGGGCACGCGTTGTCGATCCAAATCCGTACCGATCTCGCCGCTGGCGTGCTGAACTCGCGCAGAATGGGTCTGCCCAATCGCGCCCACGATGAAAAGTCCCACCGGCGAACCGGGATGCCTTCGCGGTACTCGAGCGAACCGATGTAGTGGACCTGATCGCCCTGCGAGATCCGTGTGGCAATCCCCTTGAGCGTGCTTTGGAGCGAACGCCACAACTCATCATCTTCGTCGCTCGGTGCCGCGGGCGTGACGGCAATGTTGGTGTGAGGGTCTACTTTCCCAGTAGCGCGAAACAGATAGAACGGGAAATAGGATTCCACCGAGATCGCCGGTAGCGGGTGGATGCCACGACGAGGTAAACGCACTTCTTTGATGGTTGCGAACTCGCCCTCGGGTGGCAACCAATCACACGTCCCGGCGGTCTCGACCCAGAGGTTCATTCCCGGCCAGCGGCCTTGGTTGATCAAACGCACTGGCATCGGCAGAGACGTTCCCGCCGCGATCCAACGCGGCGCACTGACCGTCGCCTCCAAGACCGGCATCGCTAAGTGGTTGACGATCTTGCCCACGATAAACAGCGACGCGCAGGCAGCGAACATGCCCATCCAGGGGTAGCCCCAAACGATGTTCAGTGACCCAATCCCGACAATCAACAAGGATACCGACGCCGCCGTGAGCGACCGCCGAAGCGCCAACGCCCATTGAACTGGATTGACCAAGTTCAATAGGAAAAGGAACGTCGATTTCATCCTTGCAAAACTCGTCAGGAGTATTGGGTCAACAAATCGAAACCTATGGTTTCGCGTAGATCGGGCTCTTCGGATCGCCTCCCGAACGCAGGTAAGCGACCAGATCGGCAATCTCGTCGGCATTGAGCGTGTCGAGCAGCCCATTGGGCATCATGCTGACTTTGGCCGTACTCGTTTCAGCGATATTGTCACGATCGATATTCGTCAAGCTTGACGGGTCGAGCATGTTCGTCAGCACTGAAAGATTCTTGCCGTGCATGTTGATCACACGTCCCGTGACCACCTCGCCATCCTCGGTGAGGAACTGGGTCGCACCGTACTGGTCACTGATCACCTTGCTCGGCTCGATGATCGAGACAAGCATGTCATGGACGTTGTACTTGCCGCCGGCACTCGTCAGATCGGGGCCGAGAATCCCGCCCTGCAATCCCATCCGGTGACACTTGAAGCACTGCGCGGCCCCGAACAGGTTCTTGCCAAGCTCGAAATTGGGCTGGCGAGAGGTGTCGCTGACGGTGTCGTCGAGCTCCTCGACGGTCCAGTTTTTGACAAACGGCCGGGCTTCGGAAGGCCCCGCTTCGCCGGTGGCCTTGGGCGGGGTGATGACCGCCGCGAGCTCTTCTCGTTGGGCGTCGGTCAAACGATCGACAAATACATTTTTGATGTTGTCGACGAATCCGCCAAAGGACATGCCGCCACGCGCTGTGGCCATTTCATTGAACCATCCCAGATAGCGAGTACGCATCTCGTTGTTCCAGCCCTCGCTTGCCTCACGCAGTGTCATCGCATAATGGATCTGACTTTCTTGGCTGGGCGAAGTGAGCAGTTTTTCGAGCACGGCCTCGGTCGATCCCGGTGCCTGTAGGTAAACGAGCATGATCGCCAGTTCGCGGTCGAGCGAATCGATCTCGGAGGGGAAGGTGTCTCCGATCGCATCGGTCAACGCGGCGCGTTGCTGATCGCTAAATGGACCCAATCGCATTGCGACCAAGCCAGCAGCGCGGAGGAATGCGATCTTATCACTGGGGCTGAGCGAATTGAAATCCAGTTCCAGCAAGCTCTCCATCGCAGCCGTTTGGTCTGCAGCCTCGCCGCGACGGGCCAATGCGATCACGCCCAGCAGTCGAGCACGCACCGATGGGGATGCGAGTACCTTCGCTTTCCACAGTTGCACGTCGCGATGCTCCAGTGCGATCCGCGATGCAAAACGAATCGCTCGGTCCTCGTGCGACAAAAACTCCAGCGCCATCGCCGTTGCTGCGTCGGCGGTGATTGGTAAATCAGCGTCATCGACGTGCAATCTCTCGATCTGGCCACGGAGCACCCGCAGCGACTGTGCTTGCAGTTTCGCTTCGTCTTGAACTGCCGCTTCGGAATCGGCCTCTTCGGCGGGCGATCCAGTATAGGAAATTCGGTACAACCCACTCTGAGTTTCGCGGCCGCCGATCGTCAGATACATCGCGCCGTTGTGAATGACCATGTCGGTCACGGGCAGAGGAGCTGCTGTGGCGAAGGTTTCGTAATCACCCGCATAAGACGCCCCGTCTTCAGTCAAATGGACTGCGTAGATATTTCCGTAGCTCCAGTCGGCGATGAAGAGAGCGTCGCGATATCGTTCTGGGAAATTGGAGTTGTAACCAAAGCAAATGCCTGTTGGCGAACCGGGGCCAATGTCTACGGCCGCGCCAAAGGAATCCGGGTAGTAGGCAGGCCATTTTCCTGTACCGTTTCGCCAGCCAAACTCAGCGCCACTGATCACATGATTGACGCGGGTGGGGCGGTACCAGGGTGTGCCGACGTCCCATTCCATGTCGGCGTCGTAGGTGAACAGTTCTCCGTCCTGATTAAGTGCAATGTCGTACGGATTGCGAAAACCAGTCGCGATCAGTTCCCGGTTTTTGCCATCGGGATCGAGGGACATGATGAACCCCCCCGGCGCCATGCGGTCCGCATTGTGGCCGCGTGCGTCGGGCATCCGGCCGAGCAGGTGATCTTCAGCCCAGTTTTTCGGCGCGCGACTGTCGGCGATCTCTTTGGGGAGCGTGGTGTTGTTACCAGCGACCATCACGATGCGTTTCCCATCGGGGGTCAGGATCAAACCGTGCGGTCCGTGTTCGCTGCCTCCATTGAGCGGCACGATGTGCTCTTTTTTGTCGTATTGATCGTCTCCGTTCGTGTCCGTCAATCGCCACAGGCCCGCCGGAAACTGGCGGGAGTTCACATTGGCGTAGAGCGACCCGAACGCGCACAGCAACCCTTGGGCACCCGCAAACTCGATGTCCAGCTTTTCCACGGTTGCCGGATCAGCCGACACGTCGATCCGAAAGAGTCCTCCGTTTTGATCACAGGCGATCAATCGGCCTTTTGGGTCAACGGTCAAACTTACCCAGGACCCTTCGTTCTCGCTGTCGACCTGGTGGATCAACTCGACGTCGAACCCAGCAGGTACTTTGAATTGTTCAGGCGGTGTCACGCCAAGTCCCGCGGCATTGACGAGGCTGGTCGGAAGTGGAGATAGGCAAACCAATAGCGCGAGCGAACGCGATAGCCACTTACGAGGCACTGGTTGGATCATGGATGTCATTCGTGTGAGTTGGAGTTAGAGGTGGGGGCAAGAACCAAACCGATCAATCGTGAGCCGACGACGGCGGGAGTGAGTTCCGATTCGGTTTTCGAATTCGTTTGTAGGGATTTGTAGGGAAGGTGGGATTCGGAGCGCCCAGTCTAACCGCGGCAGTGGAAGAAGACCAACCATTGGTCGCAAATTTCGCGTGCTGGCGTCCGACGCGGCGGCCGCCAGCACGCTCAGCGGCGAATAAAAATCGCCGGCGTTCCCCCCCGTGGCACTGGAAAAACCCTTGCGGGGTGCCTCGCGAGAGAACTACGATAGAAGAAATGAGGGTCGACTGTTCTTCTTCATTTCTTATCTCAGTATTAATGTGAGCACCGCTCCAATGATTCATTACACTTGCGATCGTTGCCAACGTTCGATCGATCTCGGCGAAGGTCCTCGCTATGTCGTCCGCATTGATGTCGAGGTGATTGCCGATGCATCTGAAGATGCCAGCGACGACGAATCGATTGACTTTCTTGCCGAACTGAACGAGACGCTCGCGCACGAGTCGGCGAGCATGAGCACGTCCCTTGATGACAGTGAGCCGCTCGACGAACTCCACGAGGCACTCTGCCGGGGGGATGATCTCGATCACCTCGGTTCCTCGTTTTCGAGCTCCGATCATGAGGATGAGTTTGAAAGTGAGCACGTCTCTCTACCCCCGAGCTTCGATCTGTGCCCGCTGTGCTATGCCGAGTACGCCAAGAATCCGCTCAGTCGCGAGCGCGCCCTGAAACTGCACTTTAGTAATAATTGAGGCCCATGGCGCACTGAGTCGAAGGACGCTCGTCGCTCGGAGCCACTGGCGATTCTCGCCTCTCACTTCGACATCGCAACGTTCGCTGATGGTATGGTTACACTTCCATTTACGTTGGTACGCTAGGTACCCAACGACCCACCCGCCCATGTTGTTTTGCGAATCGGGACTCGATCAGCAGTCTCTTTTTGGCTCCCCACCATCACCAGCGAGACTTACCGGCTCATGCGTTTTTTAAACTTTCTACGAGCGCCGGGACTGTCCCTCATTCTAGTGGGGGCGTCAGGGTATTTCGTCGCACCCTTACCTGCCACGGAGCCGGGCTCGGTTGCTGGCCACGGCAATCCAGCGAGCACAGCGGGCGATTGGCCTGGATGGCGCGGCACGCTATCGGACGGCAGTACCGATGCCGATCAACGGCCGCCGATGCAGTGGAGCGAAACAGAGAATATTGCTTGGCAGACCCCCATTGCCGGTCGCGGTCACGCCTCGCCGATTATTTGGGGGGATGAAGTCTTCTTGCCGACCGCCGATCACGAACGGCAAGTTCAATGCGTGCTTTGTTATGACGCGAAAACCGGCCGACAAAAATGGGAAGCAATCGTCCATGAGGGCGGCTTCAATAACAAAAATGCGGATAAAGCCAATTCCAAGGCGAGCTTTGCTTCCTCGACGATTGCGTCGGATTCCGAGCGGTTGTACGTCAACTTTTTCAACGATGACGCGGTCTACACGACCGCGCTCGATCATGCTGGCCACATTCTTTGGCAGCAAAAAATAACCGACTACACCATGCATCAAGGCTACGGATCCTCGCCCTTACTGTATGGGCCACTCGTCATCGTATCAGCCGACAACAAAGGCGGCGGTGCCGTCGTGGGGCTGGATCGCGAAAGCGGCAAAATCGTCTGGTTACACGAGCGTCCCACCAAACCGAACTACTCCTCCCCCATCGTCCATCACGTCGATGGACGCGATCAGTTGATCCTCACCGGTTGCGATCTCGTGACCAGCCTGAACCCGCTCACCGGCACCGTATTGTGGGAGATCCCGGGAGCGACGACTGAGTGCGTCACGACGACCGTGACCGACGGCACGCATGTCTACAGTTCCGGCGGCTATCCCAAGAGCCACGTCGCCGCGATCGTTGCCGATGGCAGTGGCCGGGTGGCGTGGGAAATCAACAAACGCATTTACGTGCCCTCGATGGTGATTCGCGAGGGCTATCTCTATGTCACCTTCGACGACGGGATTGCCGGATGTATCGATGCCGCGACCGGAAAAGAAATCTGGAAGAAACGGCTCGGGGGTACCTTCAGCAGCTCACCCGTGCTCGTCGGAAAACTCGTTTATGCGACCAACGAAGACGGTGAAACGTTCATCTTCGGCGCCACCCCTGAGAAATATCAGTCCGCCGGTCAAAACAAACTCGGGCAAAGTGTCTTTGCCACGCCGACCATCGTGGGGAGCAAAATCTACACCCGCATCGCCAAGATGGAAAATGACCAGCGTCAGGAATACCTGGTCTGCATCAGCGAGTGAGTCCAGACGCGTCAGGAACCAGCGGAGCGTTCGACCGTCTCGTTCAGAGAGTCCTTTACCGCTCGTTCCTAAGCGGCCCGCTCGGCGTCGCTACGCCGCCTGCCGCCGCGCCGCACGGTGATGGCCGCACGGGACCATGAGAGCACGCGGGACCATGACGGCCGCGGCTCACCACGGCGTCGCATTCTCGGTGGGGTCAGCTCGTCGATGGGGTGTCAGTACCACGCCACATGCGAGAACAAATGCCGCTGAAGTCGTCGACGAACGTATACAGCACAGGAATCGCCAGCAGGGTCAGCAGCAAGGATAACGTCTGGCCACCCGCGGCGAGCACCGCGATCGAACGACGCTCTTCGGCACCCGGGCCGGTGGCAATCAGGAGCGGCAGCAGGCCGGCGACGAACGAGATCGTGGTCATCAAAATGGGCCGCAATCGATCGCGGTTGGCACGCATGATCGCGTCGTGCCGAGCCAGCCCCTGGCCGCGAAGGGCGTTGGTGTGATCGACCTGCAAAATGGCCGCTTTTTTGACGACTCCGAACAGGACCAGGATCCCGAGCGCGGAATACAAATTCAGCGTTTCGCCCCCCCAGTACAGACTGATCAAGCCAAAGGGGACGGCGATCGGTAACGACAACAGGATGATAACGGGATAAACCATGTTCTCGTACTGAGCCGCTAAGACGATGTACATGAACACGAACGATAGCAGGAATGTCCATCCAAAATCGGCTATCGTGCGTTCGAGTTCACGACCGCCTCCGAGCACTTCGATATTGAATCCCAGCGGAACGCCAATCTCATGGGCCGCCGCTTGCAATGCTTCAACCTGGCCCGCCAACGCGTATCCATCCGCAATGTTGGCACGCACCGCAACCATCCGTTGTCGACTGAGCCGATCGATGCGCGACGCTGAGGTGCTGACCTCAAAGGAGACTACATTGTCCAGCCGAGTGTGCGTTGAGGTGGCAGCCTCCGCGCTCGATGCCAAGCCACGGTTCGATCCCGTCATGGACACCGGCGTCCCTACCACGCTGGTCGATTGGATCGCGGAATTGGGATTGGACCGGACAAACAGCTGAGAAATCGAGGGGATGTCATTGCGATCCAAACCGGCCAAACGCAGTTCAACGTCATAGGCATCGCCAGCGGTACGGTCGAAGTATCGCGACACCCGGTCATCGCCACCAACAGCAACCCGAAGCGTATCTGCGATTTCCTGCACTTCGATACCCATTGCGGCAGCCCGTGGTCGATCGATGTGAATCAGGAGCTCCGGATTGTCGATCTGCAATGTGGAGTAAACATCGACCAGGCCGGGGATCTGTTTCGCTCGCTCGCGAAGTTCGTTACTGAACGTCAGCAGCCGATGGGCGTCCGGACCCGTGATCGCGAAATCGATATCAACGGGGGCCCCCTGTCGCAGCGACGTCAAGTTACGCACCGAAAGTCGTAAACCCGGGATCGTTTTCAGCAGACCCCGGATTTCCGACATCTTCTCACGCTGTGTGAAATTGCCTCGCCACGCGGCCCTCGGATCTCCGGCGAGCACACCATTCCAAAATCTCGCAAACGAAAACGTTCGCTCTTTGCTATCGAGTAATCGAATGAAAAAACTGGCTCGATTGACATCGCTACCGCCGCGTGTTCCCACGGTGGCCAGGGCCGTCTCAATCCCGTCGATGTTGTTCAGCACCGACTCGACTCGTTCGATGGCTTGACGCATGGCCAGCACGCTGGCCCCTTGGCGAGCCTCGGCCCGCACCTCGAACTCCGATTCGTCGACGTTCAAAGGGACATAGTCGCGTTGCACCAACCGGCTCAAAGGGACGTTCGAAGCGATCACCACGACGACGACCGCGAGCACGACCCAGCGAAATCGTAGCGACTTGGCGAGCATCCAAAGATAGCTCCGCTCGATCATCGAATAGAAGCCACGCCGCGAGGCTGGCGTGACCCCCGATTTTCTCGTTTTACTCGGACGCAAGAGTTTGCTGCACATCATCGGTGTCAGCGAGAAACTGATCAGCATCGAAATCAAGATGGCCACGGTCGCGGTGACGCCGAACTGAAACAGCATCCGGCCCGTCACACTCGACAGAAACGAGACCGGTAAAAAAACGATCACCAGGGAGATGGTTGTCGCGAGCACTGCCATGGCAATCTCGCGAGTTCCCTGAATGGACGCTTCGAAGGGATCCATGCCCTTTTCTTCGATGCAATGAAATACATTTTCGAGCACCACGATGGCGTCATCGATCACCACACCGACCATCAGTACCAACGCCAGCATCGTGACGTTGTTGAGCGTGAAGTCGAACCATCTCATGAACGCAAAGCTGGCGATGATCGACGCGGGGATGGCGACGGCGGCAATGATCGTCGAACGCCATGACCGCATGAACAGCAACACGGTCAAACACGCCAAAATGCTTCCCGAAATGAGGTGACGCTCAATTTCGTGGAGTGCCTCGACAATGTATCGCGACTGATCTTGAATGATGGAGACGCGGACACCGTCGGGGAGGAGGTCTTCACAACGCGACAGACGTTTCTTGATCCCATCGATCACGGCGACGGTATTCTCGCCGGATTGTCGTTGGATTTCCAGCACCACCGCGGGTTCGCCGTTGAGACTCGCCAGCGTCCGGACTTCTTTCGTGCTGTCGGTTACCGTGCCAAGGTCCCCCAGCCGAATGGGCACTCCATCGACGGTGTCGACAACGAGATCCGAGAAAGTGGATGAATCCGCTACGCGTCCGAGCGTCCGCATCGTCAATTCACGCCCGCCTTCGTCCACTCGCCCGCCGGGCACTTCGGCATTCTGCCGGACGAGGGCCTCACGGACTTCGAGAATCGAGAGGCGGTGAGCCGCCAAACGATCCGCGTCAATATCGACTTGAATCGCCCGGTCCGCTGCCCCCGCAATGACGACTTCACCGACGCCATGGGATGACTCGATCACATTCTTGACATATCGATCCGCCAGCACGAATAGCTCGCGAGAGGAGCGTTGGCCGGAAACAGCCAATGTCATGATCGGCGAGGAATCGAGATCCCGCTTCTCGACGATCGGCGGATCGATGCCGGTCGGCAACTGCCGCCGGACACTCGCGACGGCGTCACGGACATCTTGAATGGCAGCATCAATGTCGCGATCGAGCTCGATGGTGATGATCACAAAGGAACGGCCGTCACTCGAGATCGATCGCAGTTCCTCGATGCCTGCCACCGTCGCCACCGCGTCCTCAATGACGCTGCTGATCTCTGACTCGACTTCTTCGGCAGCCGCCCCGACATACTCCGTGTTGACGAAGATCTGCGGCATATCCATGTTTGGAAAACGGTCGACACCGAGTGTCGGAAATGCCGCAATGCCAGCGACGACCAACGCGGTAATCAACATCAACGCAAAAACCGGTCGCTTGACCGAGACCTCAGCGAGCCAATACATCGGATCCTCCTAGGATGGCAGGGGCGGGACGTCTCATGAAGATGCCCTCTCACTCGAAACGCCTTCCGCTGGATCATCCAAGGATTCAACCGAAGCGGGCTGTTCGTTCGTCTTGTTGTCGTTGCGAGACGTTGTCCCGTTGGCTGGGGGGACGCTTGGCTCATGCGAACTCGTGGCCAGCGCTGGACTCGAGTTTGGATCGGTTACGGTCGCAACCATCCCTTGCTCGCCATCGATCAAAATTCGGTCGCCAATTTCCAAACCCTCCGCCACTTGTCGGAATCCTGGGCGGCGGTCGGACGTCGCGATGGGTTGTTCGGAGGTGACACCATCGACCACCTTCCAAACTTTCTGAGTGCCCGCGAATTCGACGATGGCGGACTCGGGCAACACAATGGCCCGTGCATCGGGATCAATCACGATTTCCGCTTCGGCAAACAGCCCCGTCCGCAGTTGCTGGTCGTCGTTGTCTACATCTGCCTCGAACATCAGTGTTCGCGAGCGTGAATCCAGCATCGGACTGATTCGTGTGACCGCAGCAATCACCGGTGTGGGGACGGACTGGATCGTCAGTCGCACTTCTTGCCCGAGTTGCAATGATTGAGCAAAACGCTCTGGAACGGCACCATGAAACCGCAGCGGCGAAGTGCGAACGAGAACCGCAATCGGCTGGCCCGTCGCGACGTAGGATCCCGGTGCGATCCCGCGTTGTTGCACGTACCCGCTGAAGGGAGCTTTGACGACCGCGTCGGCTAACTGCTGTTGAGCAATCGATAACTCGGCTTGCCGCACACTGATTAGTGCCAGTGATTCTGCAACAGCATTCAGGGACGAGGCATACTGGGCTTGGGCAACCTGCTCGGCCGCGGCCGCTTGGTCGAATTCTGCGACCGACAGCGCATCGCGATCCCTGAGCATCTTGGCTCGTTGAAAGACAGCAATGCCCTCATCCCAAACGGCTTTCGCCTCGCGCACCGGGGCGGCAGCCTCGGGATTGAGATTCTCGGCGGATTCCCCCGCGGAGAGTCCCACCGTCGATCTCGCTTGCTGGAGTTGCGCTTCGGCTTGCAACACACGAAGCCGAGCCTCCTGCTGATCGAGAGTCGCCAGCGGCGCCCCACGCTCGACGAAGTCACCGATTTCGACGTGCACCGTGTCCACCCGGCCGCCAATCTTGGCTCCGACGACGGCCTGCTCATCGGGCAGCATGCTGCCCTGACAGCGAACCACAGTAGGCCAGCTCTTTAAGTCGATGACGAACGACTCGGCGGTGAGCTCGGGCAGCTCCCGTGTCGGGTCAAGACTCTCTTGAGCGGGGTTCTGCTCTTGGCAACCACCGGCGGCCATCACCGCCAGGCCGAAAACCAAGCAGCCCGATAGCCGCAATGTGTGGAGTGGCGTCAATCGCATGGAATTTGGCGGGGCAATTTGGCGGGGCTATGTCTGGCATGAAATCCAGAGCGTCTGGGCGAGGCCAACCATTGTAATCAGAAAACTGCCCCCGAGCGGTTTTCGGGAGCGTTCTATGACTGACAAAGACCAGGAAGAGTCGCAGTGGGTGGGCACCTGGTCACATCGGAACTCACGTTTCGTGATGAGATTTGGGCTCCGTGCATCATGTTTTGCCGCTGGTTCGGCATCGACGCTCCCGATCGACGCATCGCATTCTTGGCCGTGGGCGCCTTCTGCGGGGCTTCTCCGCCAGTCTTTATTTAAAAAACTATCTGCGGCAGGGAGACGCGGGTTTGGGGGTGCATGAGGCGTGCTCAGACGCGGCCAGGAGGGGGGAATCGCGTTATCTGCTGGATTCCCGGGTAGCCGCAGCCGATATAGGGTGCATGACAGGGTTTGTTAGGTAACTTTGGTTTTGGTCTTGCGATGGCGGAAGCCGTCGTTTCGCTGGCCTCGACGATGCCAGAAGGCGTCTCGGTCGTGCGTTTCGCTCAGGTCGTCCGCTTTGAGCTGCAGTAGTGGCTCAAGCGAATCGTCTCGCCAAAACTTTTCCGTCCCTTTGATCCGCTCGTTGATTTGCTTCTGAGCCGATTCCACGGGCGAGGTGGTCACTGGAAGTCCCGCACGCCGATAACGAGCATACTGCATCCGCGACGCGTTGTTGCTCAGGTAGGTGATGGCCCGACGCAGGTCTTCGGGAACATCTTCGTGACCGGCAGCTTGCTGTTGCATCGCCGTGATGACTCGATCGACATCACCGCTCCACGTCCACTCGAGCCACTGGATATACAACTGCCAGCCATCTTCGATCCGCCCGCAGGATGCGATCGCACCGCCGTAGACGTAAGCCAAGGCGTGCATGATGTCGACGATCGGCGTGTAGTGCGAGAAGTGACTCGACCACAGCGACCAGTTCACTTTCAAGCCGTCGCCCATGAAGGCTTTGATTTTGGCTTTGTTAAAACCACGCCGATACGCCTCGGCCGCCAACGCCAACCCGAGATGATCATATCCCAGTCGGGTCGCAACGATCGTTTGTACCAACGGATCACCGCCGCTCCAACGCTTGTGATCCTTGCGTGACGACTTGCTGTTTTGGCTGGCTGGTTCTGCCGAAGCTGATTGCTTTGATGACGGCTGGCTGTCACGCGATGGCTCACTCTCAGGTTCGCCTGAATCACTTGATGAACCGCTGCTGCGATGGATTTCATTCACTTTGGGAATAATCCACAGCGGATCTTTCAAACATTCTGGGACCTCGGGGTGAGGGTCCACGTCCGATGGCCTGGACTGATACGTTTGCAGCACGCCGGCCTGAGTCTCTCGCCACCAACGGTGCTTTTTGTCGCTCGGTTTGTCCTGCCCCCAAAGCGAATCGCGAATCTGAGCACGACCGCCGTCACCCTGTATCACTGCGGCACGTCCGCTCCAATCATTTGCTGGTGCATCGTGGCTTTGGCCGTGCTGTTGCTCGGGGATGCTCGCGGCGGTGTAGCGATCAATGCTTTGTTGCTGTTCGCCGAGTCGTTCGTTGCCGATGCGAATGGCGATCCGCTGACATTGCTTGGAAGAGATGGTCAGTTCAGCGAGGTCTCGCAGGTTGCGACTGGCCACCGCATAGGAACGGTCTCTCGCTGCGGCGATGGTAACTTTCTGTAGGACTGCGGGCGTTTGCTCGATGTCGATGTCACACTGCAATGTTCTCATCTGAGGGAAAAAAATCGAGGCGGCAAGCCTCGCAATGAGATACGTCGGTTTTGAATTTCACTTGGCCTCGTCTACTTTGCAGCGAGCGATGCTGAGCCTTTTTCGGTGTCATTTCCATACCGCATTTGGGACAGGCGGTCACCGGATCGGCCTCTCGAGACTGCTTGGCGAGCAGTTCGCTCATGACGATTTGCGTGACCCGGTCGACTTCCTCGATGGTCCGTTGCTCGATCGTCATCAAGTTGGCGTTGGCGAGATCGGGAATCCCGCCACCATCGATGAGCCGCTGCATGACGAGGTCAGCGATTTGTTGGGCGGTGGGTGTGGCTGATGCCGATTCCATGGCGATTCCCTCGAAAAGTGTTCTCTAAAGCTCCCAGCCTTCCCGGCTGCACGCCGCAAAGTGTAATTCATATCCAAATTCAAGCCGACCCCAATCCCAGCCGCAAACCCTGTCATGCACCCGCCGATATAAGTCCACACCGATCAGGCTGGCGTCACCCGGCCGTCACTTGATATGAACAAACCATGACGTCCGCTCCACGCACCTCCCAACTGATTCGTTCACGCGCGCCATGAAGTCTTTCCGCCGAGTTTTACTACTCGCCTGCCGCCGACGCCTCTCGCTGATAGGGGTTTTGCTGACTTCGCTGATCATTGCAGCAATGTGGGGGGGCAATATCGGGGTACTCTACCCGATGACCGAAGTGGTCTTTGCGGGGGAGGACTTGGCGTCCTACGTGCACGCTCAAGTCGAAGCGACAGACCAAGAACTCCGTGAAATCGATGAAAAAATCGCTCGTATTGATGCGGCGGCCGTCGCGGGTGCCGAACAGGATCAGGAACTCGCCGAAAAATCCTCGCTGAGTTTTCGACGCCAGGCTGTCGCGTATTCGTCGTCTTGGCTGCATTGGGCGGAACCGTTGGTCAACCGCTGGGCACCGCCCGGGCCGTTCAATACCCTGCTGCTGGTGGTCGGGTTCTTGATCGCTTGCACCGTCATCAAACTCGTAGCCCTGACCATCAATTTGATATTGGTTCAGTACATCGCCGAGGGCACGGTGATGGAGGTGCGCGAGAAGTTTTTCCGTAAATCGCTCCAGTTGGACTTGGACCATTTCGGGGAGAACGGTTCTGCGAATCTGACCAGCCGCTTAACCAACGACGTTTCCCACGTCGGCGTCGGCCTGAGTACCTTGATCGGTCGCGTGATCCGTGAACCGCTCAAGATGGCCGTTTGTTTGTTCGGCGCCTGTGCCGTCTGTCCACGTTTGCTGCTGTTGGTGATGGTGATTTCGCCACTCGTCGCGATTGTCATGCAACGACTCAGCCGCGCCATCCGTCGGGCCAGCCGCCGAGTGATGGAGGAGATGAGTGGGCTCTATGGGATGCTCAACGATGCCTTCAACGGAATCCGCGTCGTCAAATCGTTCAATACCCAATCACATGAACGCGCCCGTTTTCGCTGCCATGTCGATGGCTACTTTCGGCGCTCGATGAAGGTCGCCTTTTACAACTCGATGGCGCGCGGCACGAGCGAGTTGTTGGGACTGATCATGGTCGGGATGGCAATCATTGCAGGCGGCTATCTGACGATCAATCAGGAAACTCATTTGCTTGGCATGCGGATGACCGAGCGGCCGCTCGATAGCTCTAAAATGTTATTGTTCTTTGCGTTCTTGATCGGCGCATCTGATCCTGCGAGAAAACTCTCTGACGTGTGGAGTGCTTTGCAGCGTGGGATCGTGGCCTCGTCTCGAATCTACGAAATCATTGATGCTCCCGTACGTGTTACCGAACCGGCCGTCGCGATCAAACCGCCTCGCCCACATCGTGAACTTCGTTTTGAGAACGTGCATTTCCAATACCCCGCCGGGCCTCAGGTGCTCCAGGGCATCGATTTAACCATTAAACATGGAGAAACGGTCGCGTTGGTAGGTCCCAATGGTTGTGGCAAAAGCACCTTGATCAGTCTGCTGTGCCGGTTCGACGATCCGCTGCAGGGACACGTGCGTCTGGACGATTGTTCGATTGATCAAATGGCCACGCGAGACCTGCGGCGTCGGATCGCGTTGGTAACCCAACGGACGGTGCTGTTTGACGACACCATCGAAAATAATATCCGCTATGGCAGTCCGAGTGCCGACCGGCACGCAGTCGTCCGCGCTGCAAAACTCGCCTTTGCCGATGACTTTATCCTTCGCAAGACGCCGCATGGTTACGAAACCAGGCTTGGAAGTGGTGGCGTGCGGCTCTCGGGTGGGCAGATGCAGCGGATCGCTCTGGCACGCGCGTTCTTACGCAATCCGGACATCTTGATACTCGACGAAGCCACCAGCCAAATCGACATCGAGAGCGAGATGTTGATTCACCGTGCCCTGGAAAATTTCTTGCAAGGCCGAACGGGGATCATGGTGACGCATCGCGCCAGCACGCTGGCGATGGCTGACCGCGTCGCCGTTCTCGACCACGGACGTGTTGCCGCTGTGGGCACTCACGACCAATTGTTCGCTAGCAATGGCTTCTATCGCAATCTCTACGGCAGCGATCTTGCGGACGCGGCCTAGCCTGGGTTTTCTGCTGAGTGCGGCGAGGTTTTTTGCGTTCGGGCCGATTTCGAGGTATAACATCGGTCCTTTTCACGCCGCCTCTCTCTCGTTCTATATCGCCCATGAGTACGGTCACCGCTGTTACTGACTCCGTCGCGACAGGCGGCCGACCGGATGGGCAAGCAGCGTCGGCACGTTGGCTGCAGCGAATCGACGACTGGGCGGAAACGGTGGGCGACACCGTCAATCCCATTCTGATCAAAGAGACGCGTCAGGCACTCAAGAGTCGGCAGTTCGTGTTGACGTTCTCGGTTCTGTTGGTTGCTGCTTTGGCCTGGACGGTAGCGGGCAGCCTGTCGCTGATGCCGATGATTTATACGACGCCATCGGCACCGCGTTTGCTCATTGGGTATTATATCGTGTTGGCGATACCCATGCTGTTGGTGGTGCCGCTGGCGGCGTACCGCTCACTCGAGTCCGAGATTGACGATGGGACGCTGGAACTGCTCTCGATCACGGCGTTGAGCCCGTGGCAGATCGTGTTGGGGAAACTGGCCAGTGCATCGCTGCAGATGATGCTCTATCTCGTCGCCTTGTTTCCCTGTGTGGCATATGCCTACACGCTGCGCGGCGTCGATTTGCCCACCATCGCACTGATGATGGCTGTGTTGATTACCGCTGCGATCGCACTGACGATCGTGGCGTTGGCGTTCGCACCGTTAGCGCGAGGACGTTCGGGCAGGATCACGACTTTGCTCGTCGTGCTGATGGTGCTGATGATGGCCGAATACGTGATTGGTACAGGGGTCGTCTTCCTGATCATCGACGGCAATCCACTCACCGTTGGCTGGACCGTGTTCCTGCTGATCACGATGATCTTGCTGACGATCTCGATCGGTCATCTGCTGTTGACGGCAACCGCCGCTCAGTTGACCCCCGAGAGCGAGAATCGTAGCAGTGGGATCCGCTGGTCGATTCTCATGCTGACGATCTTGGTGTTTGCGTGCAACGCGTTTGCAATCGAATGGATTCAAGAGGATCGCGAGCAAGTCTTCGCTGTTTTTATCCCTTCGCTGCTGTGCTTGGCCGGTCTGTGGACGTTCAGTGGTGCGTTGATGACTGCGGAGTCGGCGACCGTAACGCCGAGGATCCAGCGTGAGTTGCCTGGGAATTTTCTTAGCCGGTTGTTGTTGCTGTTCTTCACGCCTGGCCCGGCGACGGGTTTAGTGTTCGCCTGCTTAGGAATTCTGCTGTTGATGTCGGCGGCGTTGGCGGGGATCGAGCGGATGCAGTCGCTCGGTAGTGTGTTGTCGCCGTCTGCGATGGCGATGCCGCAACTGCTGATCTTGGCCTATTCCAGTTACCTGATGGTGCTGTTGTTGTGCGTGCGCGCCGTTGTCGCCATTGTCCGGATCCGAAATCATCCTCGCGTTGAGATTGGTTTGGCCGCATTGATTGCCGTCGCGGTGCTGGCGGCGCTGGTGCCGTATTCGATTGAGTTGCACGCCAACGACTACCGCCCGTTTGAGTATTCCGCTTGGCAGATGACGAATTGGGTTTGGACAATGGGTCGAATTATCGATGGCCAGCCACCGGCGTGGGTTTTCGAGATCTCGGTCGCTGCGATGTTGATCGCGATGTTGATCGCCATTGCCAGTGTGGGGCGTCGGGCGCTGGCGATGCGTACCGCTACTCCTGAAGCAGTATTGGCCGAGCAACAGAAAGGCAAGATGTGACGAACATCAGCATTGTTCGGCTGAGACCGATCACTCGGCTGGATCTGCATCGGTGGGCTGGACCAATCAAACTCGCGGGGCACTGCGCTGAAACACGATAAAAGTGGGGACGAAACTTCTCGATCGAGTTTGCCCCATGCGACGTTTTCTATTCCTTCTTCCCGGCCTCATGTTCCTGGCACTGCCAGCAGTTCGGGCGGAATCACCGTTCTTGGAACGCCGCTCAGATCCGGATTCGCTGTCGCGATTGTTGGCCTCGTCCGAACGCCCCACCACGTTTGGCCTTCGGATGGTGACGTTTCTCAGCGACGATGATTCACTCGCCTTGATCGACGTGGACGACCAGACCCGGGATGATGATTCCGATCTCAAACTCAGGCTCGTCGACGAGGGCGATGAGTCGCCCGGCACCGCGACCGCAGGCCAGCAAAACCCAGGCGGCGACGAGGATCGGGATAGCACGACGGGCGATCGCGTCGTGGAGGCTGTCAAATCCGCCAGTTTGGACGACGCGGGTGATGACCGCAGGCCAGAGACACCTCCACCGAGTGATGACGCCCGATTGGCGAAGAGGATGGCCGAGCTGAACAAGCCCGCCACGCTGCTGACGGTCGCTTTACCACCGGGCACCGCTGGTGACACCCCCGTCAATCAAGCGGCAGAAGTCTTCAACCAAACGCCGTACTGGATCGTCGGCGGTCCAAGCGAGCCACCGCCCGCACAGCGGGTTCATATCGTGTTCTACCACAATCCAACTTACTACCAAGAACTGAATTTGGAGCGATGTGGACAACTCGACTGCGAGCGCTGTGGCTATCTACAAAATCTCTATTCCAGTATTTGGTTTGTGGGCAATACCTCGCTACTACCGTTTCGCTTAGCGGCCCAACCACCCTGTGAGTGCGTCCCCGGTTATGGCGATTGCCTAACCTGTCACGAATACAGTTGTCCCGTCGAGCCCTTGCCGTTGGGCGATGGTTGCGCCGTGACCGGCCGGGGAGCGATCAGCCAGTCCGCTGCTCTGGCCGGGTTTGTGTTGTTGCTGTGGTAGCGGTGCCCCATCGTGCAAAATCTCCTGTCAATCGATACGATTGGTTGGTATGAATACCGATTCGATTCCTGACGCGATGGCTGACCCTGCGGAGCCCGCAACGACGGCAGAAGTCATCTTCCTGGGTACGGGAACGAGCGTGGGAGTGCCCACGATTGGATGTCAGTGTGACGTTTGCACGAGTGATGACCCCCATAATCAGCGCACGCGGTGCGCGATCGTGGTGCGATTGAATACGGGCAATTTACTGATTGACACGCCGCCTGATCTGCGGACCCAGCTGTTGCGAGAGCAGATCCCGCTCGTCCATGCGGTGCTGTTTACCCACGAGCACGTTGATCATTTGTATGGATTGGACGACGTGCGTTTGTTTCCGTTTCGGCTCGGCCACGCCATGCCGCTGTACTGCGAACGTCACGTCGAAGAACGCATCCGTCGCGTCTTTGACTATGCCTTCAGCGACCGCAAACCAACCCACCCTGGTTCGACGCCCCAGCTGGATTTCGCACGCATCACACACGACCCGTTTGAGGTGCTCGGAGTCGAAGTTCTGCCGATTCCGATGCGGCACGGACCGTATTTCAATGTGCTTGGTTTTCGGATGGGTGATTTTGCCTATTGCACGGATACCAACTCGATTCCACCGGATTCGATGGATCGATTGCGGGGCGTCGACACGCTCGTGATTGACGCGCTCCGTTTCCGTCCCCACCCGACCCATTTTTGTGTCGAAGAGGCCATCGAAGTCATCCGTGAAATTGGGCCCCGCCGCGCTTTCTTGACGCATCTTTGTCATGACATCGATCATGCCGTCGTGGACTCACAGTTACCCGCGGGGATCCACCTCGCGTACGACGGATTGCGATTAACCATCACTCCGTAGTCGCGTCGCAGTTCAACGATTGGGCACGCCGGCATGGGGCTTGCCAACGCCACTCTTGCGGAGCAGATGGTGACGATTGTTCTTCGCTGAATCCTAGGCCGAAGGGTGTCCGTGGCATCGATGAGGTCCCTGCTAGGCAAATCGTCCATGCAGGAACCAGCGTGTTTGCTGGGGCGAGTCGGCGGGCATGTCATGGCCAAGGTGGTAATAGATCCATAGCCGGGCACCGTTTTCGAGTTCGATGCGGAAGTAATCGCGGCGGATCAGCGGCCCGCTCCACCAACGGGTTTCAATCCGCTCGGGGCCCCAATGCTCACACACCCGTTCGATGCGGCCACGGATGCGAAACCGGTCGGGGAATTCGCCGCCGGGGCCTGATGCGCTGTCGCCGATCGGTGTGATTGGCAGTGGCTCGGACAGCAATTCCATCGGGCGTCGACCAAGGTCGGTTGTTTGCGGCCCCTGGGCAAAACCGCGTCGGCGTGTTGATTGTGGTGGAGCATCAACTTGTTCGGCCGCAGCAGCGGACCTCTGACGCGCCGTCGGGCCGCGGGCCGCTCGCTTGACCTGCTTGACCGCATTGTTCATGCGATGCGCCGTCATGGGGAAATCGACGATGGTGCTCTCTGGCAAGGCATCGTCACTGACGCGAACGCCGCGGACGGCGTCTTCGCCGAGCCGGCCCGTCAAAGCGTCAATTAGGCGGGCCGCTTCGGTTTGCCCGGTCCAGTCATCGCGTGACGTCGCAGCAAAATCGGGACCGAAGATCGATGGCTGGCGACTCGACAGGGCGGCGTGCTGAGCCACTCCCACTGTTATCCGCGTGACCAGCGACCCCAACCGAATGGACTGCAATGCGCCGAGTGTCAATGCGGTCAGATGCGATTGATCCAGCGTCGGCGCGAACAGCCCCGTCTCGAAAATTACTGGTGGATGCTGAGTCAGTTCGAGTTGACACTTCAATCGCAAGACACCCCGGTGCAACGAATGGAGTTCCGCGGTAGCTTGCCCGATCAAACGCGAGAGGCGATCGGCGAGCAAGTCGGTCGCGTCGGTGGGGTATTCGAGTTCGAGCGTGGCAGTGTGCTCGCACTGGAGGGGCATTGCGATCAGTGATTCATCGACCTCGCCGAGAGCCTCGGCAATCCGGCGACACAGCGCCGGGCCGAGCCGAGTGGCCAGTCCCTCGCGAGGTAGTCGCATGAGGTTGCCGACTGTCGCGATGCCGAGCCGATCGAGAGTGGCGACAATATCGCCTTGCAGTCGCAGTGCCCTGCAGGGCAGCGTCGCCAACGCCGCCTCCGCGCCGCCGGGCGGGGCAATGAAGAATTGGTGAGCGTGTTGTCCTGGCGAGCTCGATCTACGGGGTTCTGAGACGGCATGATTGGCCAACGCCCAAGCCGCACCGAGCGTGTCGGCAATCGCGATGCGGCCGCGGAGATTTTGCCGATTGAGAATCTTGGCGGCTGCGGCGAGCAACCCCAGTTCGCCGGCTCGATCTGGGGCAGCGGACCGGGGGGGCGGCGTCAACGCAGCCTCGGATGGTTCACTGAATAGATGCGTGACACCTTGGATCTCAGAAAAAATGGCTTCGGGGTCGTGGCGAAACCGGCCCGCCCACTTGAACCGCTGGAGCGTTTCGACGGCGGTCTGAGGACTGATCTCGGTTTGCAACTCCATCGCGAGCGACTGCAGAGCCCGGCGATCCGCATCGCGATCGTAGGGCTCGATCATGGCCCCGGACATCGTGGCCAGATCGGTGGCTTGGGCAATCGGCATCCCTAATCGCACGCCGGCGCGGGCGGCCAGCGGGCAGAGTGCTGCGACGATTCGACCCCGCCGTGGATCGGTGTGCCAAAGAATAACGGGCAGCTCGGCGTTGACGGGCTGGGCGTCAACCGGCCCGGCTTGCTCCGCCACTTCGCCGGGTGGGTTGGGTGTGGGCGACGGCGCGGGAATGCGTCGACGCTGGATCGGCCAGTCGGGCAGCCAAAGGCACAGCAACCGCTTCATGTCGATTCTCCGCGGGAGTGTGGTTGGTTGGGGGGGCGGGTCGCCGCTGCAGTGTCGCAACGACCGCCGGGGTGAGTGGGTACAGGCGGGCGTCGGGGGTGACCGCCAGGAACGTTTTTCCCTGGGCCTTGGTTTGACCTAGGCTGGCCGCAGATGTGTTTTGCGGGCTGCTGGCACGGTCTAAATTTCGGGCTCGATCGAGGCTGACACAGAGGATCCGCAGGTCCACCGGCGGGCGCAACGGCAAACCAGCGGCCGCACGCTGATCGGCGGACAACCGTGACGTGTCGATCGGGACCGCGGCAACGTGCCAGCGGACGGCTGCGAAGGAGGGTCGAGTGCGGGCCGATGCCGGCAATACAAACAGGCCCGGGGTGCGTCCCTCCTCGGCGGCCAATTGCAATCGCCGTGCGTCGTGGTCGGCAAGATTCCATGGCAGTGTGCACCATACTGCTGCGACGGACGAACATCGCAGGGCTTGATCCATCGCCCACACGCTATCACGCTGGTTGTTGGGACGGCACACCACAATCCGCTGTGGCGAGATCCCACAGGCTATCGCGGCGGCGGCATGAAAGGTATCGCTCGGATCGACGACAATGATCGGACCGCGGTGCGGCGCCGTCGCTCGGTCCGGCGCCGTCGCTTGGTGCGGCGCCGTCGCTCGGTGCGGTGCGGTATCGCCGGCTCGGCCAGCGACCGATTCGCTGTTTCGGTCCGTCATCGCCGAGGCAGCCGCTAACATCGCGAGCGTCGACGCACCGCTGGCGTCATGACCGGCGACCCATTCGCAGAGCCAGCCCCGTTTCAAACCGCCGCCGGGCACGCCAGCATCCAAAGCCTGCGAACCGGTGGAGAACCGGGCGGCGGAATCCATCGCGGGATTGGTCGCAATCGCCGCGGCACGGCCCCGCAACGCAGCCATCAGGGCTCCGCGATCCACCGGCAGCGAGTCCGCCCGCAATGGGCCAGCGGAGGCCGATGGAACGGCCTCACAGGTCGTGCCGTTTTCTTCGACCTCTCCCTGGGAGGGGCGGCTCGCCCCGGGCCGTGGAGGCAGGCCGCTGGTGGAATCCCCTGCTCTCTTTCCGTTTCGCTCACCCCTTCTCGATGTCGGGAAAAGCATGGAAACGCTGGGGGTCTCGCTATCGCAATGCCGTGCGACTTCCTGGGGGGGTGTGGCCCGAGGCCGTCGGCTTGGTACTCTGGCAACAGGTTTGGTGGTTGCTCTGACAGCGGGCGCATTCTCAGCGGCCTGCCAAAACGCGAACGTTTGCTGGGCAAGCGATTCTCGTGAGGGGCGTGAAAGCGTTTTTGATACTGCCATGGCGTGTGCGTCCCAGCTACCTTGGGTGAAGGGTCCGGTATGCCGGATGAGTCCCTGTCATTATGCTGGCAAAGTCATTTGCTAGCAAATCTTTTTTGAATCCAATTCTATTCTGTCATGCTACAAAAAATTCGCTATTTTCTGTTTCTGCTCGCGGTGCTCGCCATGATCGTGGTGGCATTCCAGAACCAGGATCGAGTCGACTTCAACATTCTGTTTTTCCAGGGCCGGTACCCGCTGACGCTGTTGCTGTTGGCGACATCAGGCCTCAGTTTCGTCTTGGGGGCGGTCTGCACGATGTGGCGAGGGCATCGGCGTGGGAAGGAGAAAACGCGAGTAAAAACGCATTCCAAGAAGGCCTCCCCCCAAGATTCACCAACTCGGAAGTCGTTCGGGTCCGCCCCCCAAAACGATGCGGTGGATGAATTAACGAAGTAATCTCCTCGGCTCCCAGTCTCTCATCGACCATTTTCCGCTGAACCTTTCGCGAAGGCGTTTCGATTGAGTAGGCGTGCTTACTGAGACACGCACCCGGGCCGTCCGGACAAGACGCGTCCGAGCCTCGGAGGGCCTCGAGGAGACTCGAGGAGACCCGGCTACTCATGCTTCGCCTAACCCGCGACCTGGACGTGTGCGGGGGCGAGCTCCCCTGCGATCACGGGCAGGCGCGTGAGAGCGGACTGGGCGATGGTGGTGGACTGGGCCGCGACGACTGTCGAATTTGCCGCGGCGGCGCGGCGGCGGGCGACGAGGTCGTGACGCAGCAGCACCGCTTGAGCCAGATCGCCGATGGACTGAATCGGGCGACTGCGACGTTGTGATTGAGCCTTCATCTGAGCCCGTCCATCGCGAACCAGGGTGGCGAGTCTCGACAAAGCGTCCAACTCAGTTCTGTTCGCATCGCCGGCATGGGAATCGGTGAGGTCGGAAAACAGGGTCAATTGAGTCATCGGAAAGTCCTTTGCAGTCGGGGAATGGGCTGATGCCCTTCAACGACAGACATTCTTCGCTAGGCCGGTGACACGTTTGGTCACCCCGTGAACGGATCGGGGGCCGCCACTCGCCAAAATCTCGTTACCAATCATCCCGGTGATGCCGGATTCGAGGGGCGGTTGACGTCTATTTGCTGATATTCAAGGTCGTTCAGCATCCGTCCCCAAATCACCCAGCTAAGCTAAAATAGTTCACTTCAGTCTGTTTTCCCGGGTGTCCCGTGCACTGGAACGTCAACTCGACGCGATCGTCTGATCCCATTCCGCCGGCCGGTGTATCCGTGCCGTTGCAGGATGCACCCATGGAACTTGACCGCTCCGCTCGAATGCCATGCGCGGTTTCGCTCATGCCACGCACAGGACGTCTACTGAGCGTCCAAGTTCGGCGTCGATTGCCGAGACGTCTTGGCTGGCGCAATCGCTATGTGTGCATCGCCGACCAGCTCCGACGCCTGCGAATTTGGCTCATTGCGTTGGCGGCTCTGCCAATCACGGTGTTGATTTTGAGGATCGGTTTGGCGTTAACCGATCGCGATGGTTTGCTGGCGGGTTGGTTCCTTCCCCTGCTCGCGGCATCCCTTTTTTGCGGTGCAGTGGGAGCGTGCATTGGGCTGTTGACGGTACCGATCTATCGGGCCTCCCATCGCCGCCGTCTGCGCAACAGTCTGCGTTATCACCACCGTGGCGTGTCGCTGCGGAGTTTCATTTCGAAATGGGATAACCCGGCCCAAGCGATCTATCGGTCGTGTCGGCTCAGCGCCCGGTTGGCCAAAGTTCATGACCTGCAGTTTTTTGCCACGATCGGCTGCTTTGCGGCTGCGGGCAGCTTCGCGGCACTGGTTCGAAGTGATTATTTCGTGGGCGAAATACTGTGTTTGCTATCGGTGATTGCAATCGTATCGAAGTGGCCCACCACGCAACGGCTCGTGCGTTGGTGCGGCCAAGTCATTGACCCACTGTGTACCCGTCGGGACGAATACATCGAGTACTGATATCCATCCCCGGCACATCACGGCAGTATGAGGCCTAGAACGGCAGCAAGTAATACATCCACGCCTTGATGCGGACGGTAACGTTGCTGATGACGTGGAACGCGCGGCCGGAATCGGTGTAGATGGCTGCCACCCCCGTTGTGCCCATGGCCAGCGAGGCTGTCGCTGACTCGTCATCGAGCTTCAATTTCACCGCGAACTGACCGCTCGATTGGATGGCAGACGTGGTGACCAATTGCCCTGAGGTAGTGAGTTGCCCATCACCGCTGGCCTGGATCACGGCGACCACTGTGGCGGCAAACACCTCACCGGGATGCGACTTGAGAACGATTTCGGCGCGGTCCCCTGGCTTCACATTCTTGACAATATTTTGCCCGAATGCGGCCACGATGGCCGCATCGGACGTGTCAATGAAGGTTCCCATCGGTGCAAACGGCAACGCAACGGCCATGGATCCTTCGCGAACCTGCCAATTGGTAACGAAACCATCGGCCGGCGCGTAAACGGTGCACTGCTGCAGGTTGAACTCGGCATTCTCCAAACTCGCCTTCATCGATTCCACGGTGCTTTTCGCGGCGGCGAGCGAGGCGACGGCTGATAGTTTCGACGCCTGGGACTGGTCGATGCTCGCGTCCGCGGCGATCAGTTCCTGCTTGTACTTTTCCAGTTGCACCGCGCCAACTGTGCCCGCAAGAGCCCCCTCGGATTCTTTGGCGGATTGATACTGCGCCTCGGCAGCGGCGCCTTTTGCGATGGCAACATGGACGGCAGCGTCCGCGACTGCGACGCCAGCGGTCAACTGCTCGACCGTTTGCTTGGCCGCATCGAGTGATGCGCTGAGCTGGTTGACGGCGAATTGATAGGGCGTCTTTTGAATCTCAAAGAGTTTGTCTTTGCCCTTTTTCAGTGGCACGTTCGGCTTTGCGTAGATCTTTTCGATCGGACCTTTGACTTGCGGCACAATCTGCACGGTGTATCGGTTCACCACCAAGCTGCTTGAGACCGGTGATGAAAACTGCCATAGCACGGTGATCAAGCCGACGGCCAAGACACCCGTCGAACTGGCAATGGCCACGTTCGTCGGCGTCGGCTTGATCCGCATCTTCACGTAAAACAGCCAAATGCCGAGGACGTAGAAAATCGTAAAGACAGCAATCATGAATCATTCTCCGATCGTTTGGTTTCCCGCATGCCCGATCGCAAAAATGCCCAGACAAACGCAATCGGCCATCCTATGCCACCGCACGCCAACCCGATCCAGCTTGCCGCGTTAATGGCATCGACCTGCGGATGGTTTCGCTTCAACGCAATCTTTTTGGGAAGCGATCCCAACGCCACGATGATGGACACGAAGACACAGAACAGCAACGCGATGACGAACCACGCGAAAACAGTGGCGAAATCAATCATTTCTTTCGACCCCTCAGCGGATTTTTAAACGATTTGATAGATAGGTCACAAATCCTAGCCCCCGTGCCCGACGGTCTTCAACGGCACCGATCTCAGAGCCGACTCGGTGTGTTCCACCTGCATTGTTGCAGAAATAGCAGACTCGAATCGGCAAACCGAGAGGGATTCACCTCTATTTTGACCTGACACTCCCTCGTGAGTTTTTGCTAATGAATCGATCTTAGCGGCATCGCTCTACCGCTGTTTCGCCGTCCACACGCTCAAAGAGTCACACTGATGGGTACACCGTTCTCCGCAAAAACACAGCTCGCCTCGATCACAGAAGTCCTACGCACGATCGCTGGACCGCTGGACCTGAATGTCTCGGTCCGTCTGTGGGATGGCAGCGTGGTGCCCTTGGGTCCGAACGCGGACGGGCGACTGATCCTCTCCCTCTCCGGTCCGGGCGTGATCGGCTCGATGATGCGCCGTCCGACCCTGGAAACCTTGGTGCGATTGTACGCGACTGGTCATATCGAATTCGAGGGCGGCGACCTGATCGAGTTCACCAAAGCTCTCCGTACCGAACGCTCCAACCGCGCCGAACTGAAGAAAATCAGCAAAGCGATGGTGGCGCGGAAATCGATTCCATTCCTATTCGCCAAAACCAAGACGGATGACCTCGACCATGGATATCGTGATGACATGGTCGGTCGCAAAGAGTCCGCTCGCAACAATACGGACTACATCCAGTTTCACTATGATGTCGGCAACGATTTTTACAAATTGTTCCTGGGTGAAGAGATGCAGTACACCTGCGGCTACTTTACCGATTGGTCGAACTCACTCGACCAAGCCCAGAATGACAAACTCAATATGATCTGCCGCAAACTACGCCTCGAGCCGGGCGAGCGGATGCTCGATATCGGTTGCGGTTGGGGCGGATTGATCTGTCACGCTGCCCAGCACTTCGGTGTGTCGGCCCACGGTGTGACGCTTTCCCAGGAACAGCACGACTTTGCCAAGGCCAAGATCGAGCGGCTCGGGTTGCAGGACAAGGTCACGGTCGAGATTTGTGACTACGCCGATCACCAAGGCACCTATGACAAGATCAGCAGCATCGGGATGTCCGAGCACATCGGTGCGGCGAACTACCCACGCTATTTTGGGAAAATCAACTCGATGCTCCGCGACCGCGGCGTGATGCTCAACCACGCCATCGCACGTCGGGCCAAGACGAGCAAAAAGGCTGCCCAGCGGATTCGCCCAGAACGTCAGTTCATCCTGAAATACATCTTCCCGGGTTCGGAATTGACACCGGTCGGGGAAACGACTGAGAGCCTCGAACTGAACGGCTTTGAAGTCCATGACATTGAATCGTGGCGTGAGCACTATGCCCACACGACACGGTTCTGGTGTCAAAACCTATCGGCAAATCGCGAACGCGCGATTGAGCTGGTCGGCCGCGAGAAATACAACCTATGGGTCGCCTACCTCGCTGGAGCCTCTGCCGGTTTCACTGCCGGGTCGATCAAACTCTACCAAGTCGTGGCGACCAAGCGAGCCAAAAAGGGACTCTCGGGAATGCCTCCCACACGCGAGCATCTCTACCGGGCTGCGTAGTAGCCGGACGGCTCCGGTGGCTTCTCGCCGCGAAGATGGCGGACTCCGTGCCCGTCAACCAGACAGGCCACCTTGCGGTGGCTCGTTAATTTTTTGTTTTCCACCCGTGCAGAACGTGGAACATTCGTCAAAGAGGCTTGGCCCGAATGCCGCCTCCAAACGGAATCAATTCCGTTAGGGTAGCCGAGTCGTTGGCATCCGGAAGAAGACGACTTCGCGGCGGCCACGGACGATTCCCATCAGTATTCCCGGATCGGCGTGATCCCACGCGATTCCCTGGCCAGAAATCGGTGCTGGCACGGTGGCGACATGTGTCAGTTCGCCGCTGCCGGTGGGGACGTCAAGGACATAGAGTTCCGCATGGTCATGTCCGGTCACGAGCAATTGTCCGCCGGGCCCGAACACGCCTCCGGAGTTGCTGTTGGGTAAAAAACGCTGCACCACCGACTCGGGGAACGTCCACTCTCCAGTCTCCTTCCAGTGGTCGTCATATCGAACCAGTTTCGTGCGGCGAACCTCGGCCTCGCCGTAGAACGCGAACCCGATCCACCACGACCCCAGATGTCGATCGATCCAATTGATGGCTCCCTCCGATTCGGAAAACGGTTTCGATTCCAGATGGTTTAACGTTTCGGCATCAAAGATCTCGATGGTGTTTTTAAGCGGTTTCGTTGGCCAGTTGGAGTTGGCGCAATACAGCCGTCCATCAATCACGACGCCACTGTTGAGATGCTGGATCCCCGATTGGGCGGGTGCTTCCCAGCGAACAAGACGCTCGGCAGATTGCTTGTCATACCGAGCGATCGTGTGGTTCGAGATCGCATAAAACGACGACTCGTCCACCGCCACAGCCTGATGTGCTTCCACAATGCGAACACGTCGGAGGGGGTGAACCGCGTCGTCCGCTGCATCGACGGCCGTTTGTAATGATGCGCAGACGAGCGCGAGAAAAATGATGGGAGTGTGGTTCATCGGTTTCGCCGCTTTTGAGTTTGATGTCGATATCCTAACCGATCCGCCACGGGGGAGCCCACACGGCTAAACTGGTTGCGACTGTCTGTCACCCAAGTCTGATCATCGCTTTCGAACTCCTGCTTGCCTGATCGCATTATGAATGTCGCTCAACTGCTGATACTCTCTTGGGCGGTCACCCTGCCCGCTCTTCATTCCGCCGCTGAGGGACGAGATTATTCAGCTAGGTGAATCGATCGAGCAGTCCACTGGCGACGTTCGCATCGAACAGGAACAGATGATGGTGGAAACGCCACGCAAACCCGGCCTCGGATGGCGGGAGGAACTGTCTGAATTTTCCCGCGTCAATGACAACGGCGTCGCGATGATCCGCGTTCCCGTCTATTCCTTGTCTCTCAACGACAACACGGTCATCTGGGCAACACCGCTGTAATTGTTCTGTGAGATTGCGATCAAAATTCGCGATCAATCTCCCTTCGAATAGACGTTCTTTTTTGGGCTGACCAACGGCTCACTGCTGTACATGCCGACCCGAAAGGCGTTTCACTCCGGGGCAATGCTTGGTGTATCGACGAGTCGGTACCGGACACCTTAATTCGGACACCTTAATTAAGAGCGTTCGAGCACAATTTCAGACAGTACTTTCCCACTCGTTCCTACCAGGCAGACACCTTAAGCATAGTCGTCCGGCGGCGGGGGCCGCCTGCCGTGCTGGACGCGGGGTGCTGTTGTGCACCCTCGTCGGGGCGGGTTGGGGGGGAAAGAGGGTGTTTGAGTGAGCGATGGGGGGGGGACGGTCTAGGAAAATGGCAGGCGTGCTGTTGTGACTGCGTGACTGCGCTACAATGGCGGGCCGTCGACGATCCATCCGTTTCCCGCCAAGCCATCACTGTTCATGAAAACCAACTCTCCCGCAGAAATCAATGACGCCGTGTGGGAAAAGCTCGCTCGCTCGATGGACGGTGAGTTGCATACGGGCGATCTGATGCGGCGGATCTACGCCACCGACGCGTCGGCCTATCAGGAAATGCCAGTGGCAGTGGCCATTCCAGAATCGGAAGACGATCTCCGTGCCTTAATCCGGTTTGCTCGCGAGCATCACATCGGGGTGATTCCGCGCACCGCGGGCACGTCGCTGGCCGGACAGGTGGTTGGCAGCGGTATCGTTGTCGACGTTTCGCGGCACTTCACTCGCATCATCGAGGTCAATGCCACCGAGGGTTGGGTGCGGGTTCAGCCCGGCGTGATTCGTAACGAACTCAATCAGCATCTCGCACCACTGGGGTATTGGTTCGCGCCGGAAACCTCGACGCAGAATCGAGCGATGATCGGTGGCATGGTGGGCAATAACTCGTGTGGCAGTAACAGCATCAAGTTCGGCAGCACCCGGGATCATTTGCTCGAGATCCGGGGTTTTCTATCGGACGGTAGCGAGGCGACGTTTACTGAGTTGACGACCGATCAGGTCTCGCAAAAGTGTGAGGCTGCGGACTCACTCGAAACGCGAATCTATCAGCACACACGCGATCGACTCAGCGAACCAGCGGTCCGGGAGGAGATCACTCGCGAGTTCCCCAAACCGAGCATCCATCGGCGCAATACCGGTTACGCACTGGACGTGTTGATGGACACGAACGAGCCATTCAACTTTTGTAAATTGATTGCCGGGAGTGAGGGCACGCTGTTCTTCGCGACTGAGATCAAGCTGCGGATTCTGCCCTTACCAGCGCCGCGGAGTGGTTTGCTGTGTGCCCATTTCGCGACCGTGAAAGAGGCCCTCGCTGCCACCCTGGTCGCGGTCAAGTTTGACATCAACGCCTGCGAACTGATCGACGATGTCATCCTCGGCTGTACGCAGCGAAGTCCCGAGCATCGCCAGAACCGGTTTTTTATCGAGGGCGATCCCGCCGCGATACTGGTCACGGAGGTGCGCGGAGGCAGCGATGATGAAGTGCGACAGGCAGCCGAGCGAATTGCAGCGGAGATGTCTGCGGCGGGACTTGGCTATCATTTCCCGGTCCTGCTCGGCAGCGATTGCGATCGGGTTTGGGACCTGCGGAAAGCTGGATTGGGTTTGCTCGGCAATATTCCTGGCGACGAAAAAACCGTGCCTGTGATCGAAGACACCGCCGTTGATGTCCAAGACCTGCCAGCCTATATCGCTGAAATCGGTGACGTTCTGGATGCGAAATTCGGTCTGAAGTGCGTGCACTACGCCCATGCGGGCTCGGGTGAAATTCATCTACGCCCAATCATCAATCTGAAGACGGAAGATGGCAAACGGCTATTCCGCGAAGTGGCTTCGACGGTGGCGACAATCGTTAAGAAGTACCGCGGTTCGCTGTCGGGAGAGCATGGCGACGGGCGACTCCGCGGCGAATTTTTGCAGCAGATGATCGGTCGCTCGAACTATGAGCTCGTGCGTGAGTTCAAACAGGTGTGGGACCCCGACGGAGTCTTCAATCCCAATAAGATTGTCGACACGCCGCAGATGAACGAGTCGCTACGGTATCGGCCCGGCCAGACGTCGGGCGAGAACATTGCCACAATCTTTGATTTCTCTGCCAATCAAGGCATCCTGCGGGCTGCCGAAATGTGCAACGGATCCGGAGACTGCCGTAAAACGCAACTTGCCGGAGGCGTGATGTGCCCGAGCTACATGGCGACTCGCAATGAACAGGACACCACGCGAGCACGCGCGAATACCTTGCGCCAGATCCTCACCTCGTCGACGAAATCCAATCCGTTTGATAGCGAGGAGATTCACGACGTGATGGATTTGTGCCTGTCCTGCAAGGGATGCAAGTCTGAATGCCCCTCGACAGTGGACGTGGGCAAGTTAAAAGCCGAGTTTCTGCAGCATTACTACGATGCCAATGGCGTACCACTGCGCAGCCGCATGATCGCCGGCTACGCTCGCGCGCAGAGAATTGTCAGTATCGCCCCGTTTCTATTTAACGCTTGCGTGCGAACACCGGTGATCCGCGGTCTGCTCAATCGTGCGATTGGCTTCCACCCTCAACGATCGATTCCCACAACGGCGAGACAAACTTTTACACGCTGGTTTCGCAAGCGAACGGAGCGGTTCGCTGGATTGCCAGCCAACGGTCGCAAGGTGCTGCTGTTCGCCGACGAGTTCACGGACTACTCCGAGCCTGAGGTTGGGATCGCGGTCGTTGAGCTGCTCGAGCGTCTGGGGTATCAGGTCGAGATTCCCTCTCATACCGAAAGCGGGCGCAGCTCCATGTCCAAGGGGATGCTACGTCAAGCCCGCGAGATCGCTAGGAAGAACGTTGAGCTGCTCGGTAGTGTGGTGAGCGAGGAGGTGCCACTGATCGGCATCGAGCCCTCCGCAATCCTCTCGTTCCGTGACGAATACCCAGAACTGGTCGGCGAAGACAAGAAGGCGGACGCATTGAAGCTGGCCGGAAACTGCCTGCTCCTGGACGAATGGTTTGCACGCGAGGTGGATGCCGGGCATATCCGTTCCGATGCCTTTTGCGACGAGGACCGCAGCGTGCTCGTCCACGGTCATTGTCACCAGAAGGCTCTCAGTTCGATGCGTTCGACGCTCCAGATGCTGGCACTGCCCGCCAACTTCCAGGTCTCACTCATTCCCAGTGGATGCTGCGGCATGGCGGGCTCGTTCGGTTACGAGCATGAGCATTACGACGTCTCGATGAAGATCGGTGAGCTCGTCCTATTGCCCGCAGTTCGGAAGGCCAGCGAAGCCACGATCATCGCGGCGGCCGGCACATCATGCCGCCATCAGATCCGTGACGCCACCAACCGCCGAGCGCTGCACCCAGCCGAGGTCCTGCGAGACGCATTGCGTTAATGTCGTGGATCGCTCCGCCGATCCACTTCAGCCACATTCCCTCCATCGCTCGGTTCTCCGAGCGACTCGGCCTTTGCCGCGAAACTCCTCGATCAGCGCACCGTCATCGGACGCTGGATCGGCGGAGCGATCCACGACTATTGCACGGCTGCGGCGAGAGCCTGTTTCTTGCGGTCTTGTTCGGTCATCTCGGCGGCGACGACATCGTGTGCCTGCTGGGCTTGGTCCCAGGCTGTCTTGGCCGCGTTGACTGCGTCTTGCTTCTGCTTGACCATGTCTTCGGCAGGTTTGACCTTGGCGACCAACCCGGGTGCGGCCGCCTTCTCAGCATCCGCTTTGTTCGCAGCGTCAATCGCGACACGGCGGGTGTTGGCAATATCCGTCATCAGTGTCGCCAGGTTCGTTTCTGCCGCCGCGACGGCTTCCGTTTTGGCTGCGTCCAATGCGTCACCGAGTCCGATGCGGGCCGCGATGACCGTGTCATGCTGATCGCGAGACTGCAAAATCATGGCGGGAAGTTTTTCGCGGGACTGCTGAGACTGCAGTCGCAGGGCAGCTTCTTTCTCTAGGTTTTGCTGCACCGCCGCAACGGCGGCCGCTTGTGCCGCCTGAGCGTCCTTGAGTTGCTGTTGGGCAGCCTCAAATTGCGTTTTGGCGACTTGCTGCGCCTTGGCCAACGGTTCGAGCTTGGTTTGAATTGACGCCAGCGTGGCCTCAACCGCTGCGAGTCGCTCGGCGGCGGGCGGCGGGTTCGCCGCCAGCGGGGTGGCGACGGGTGGGTCGGCGACTGTGGTCAGCTGCACTGCGCCTGTCCAGTCTCCGTACACGACATGACTGGAGTCATGCGTGATCGCGGCTTCTAGCACCGCTTCGGACATAGCGGGGAACTCTTTGATTTTGGTTCCTGCGGCATCGAACAGACGAACCTTGTGGTCATTCGACGCGGTCACGAGTTGGCCCTTATGGTCAAAACGCACAGCGGTGACAGGACCGCCGCCCACATTAATCGACTTGATCGCTTTGCCTTGGATCATGTCCCAAAGCTTCACCGTGCCATCGTCGCTGGCGCTGGCGAGCACGTTGGAGTCATCACGCCATGAGATGGAGTTCACGGAGCCCTTATGGTCGGCCAGATCGAGGAACTGTCGACCGGTCGCGGCCTCCCAGACAACTAAGCCGCCGGCCCGGTCAGCCGAGGCGACGAGCACGCCATCAGGGCTGAAGGCGACGGCATAAATCCAGTCCGTATGTTTCTTTAAGTCGAACAGCAGTGTGCCATCGGTCGCGTCAAAGATCCGCAGCATTTTCTGGGGACCGCCCAATGCGATTCGCGACATGTCGTCATTGCAATCAGCATCAAACACGACATCGAGTTCATCGCCGACGACGGCGACGCGGTTGCCACTTTCAATTTCGTAAACCGCAGCGATACCGAGCACGCTGTGCTCACCACCACCGGCGATTAGAAACCTACCATCGCGGCTAAAACGCAACGACTGCGCCATGCCTTCCTCAAACGGGAGGATCCCGAGCAGTTCTGCCGTTTCGGCATGATACAACGCGATTTGTTTTTGGCCGGCAACAGCGATCAGTGGGGCCCAGGGGCTGGCGCCAATGGCTGTCACTGCCGCAGCCCGCTCGGTCACGACAGGAACCTTCTGCGGCAGGGTTGTTGGCATGGGCGGTGGACCTTCCGGTTTCCCGCTCGAAGGAGCCACAAAGGCGAGCGAATTCTTCTTTTTCGCCTTGGCGGTACTGCCGGAATTCTCGAGGATGCCGCCTTCGATCCACGCTTTCAATGTGGCGAGCTGCTCCGCTGAAATCTTCGGTTGCTCGGGCGGCATGACGGGCGTGTCGTCGTGATTGACGAGTTGCCACAAACGGCTCGCGTCGGGATCGCCATCGTCGTAGACCACTTCCCCACTGCCGCCGCCTTCGAGGAGCGAGGTATAGGAATCAATCGCCAGACCGCCACGTTTGTCGCTTTGGTTGTGACACGTCAAACAGTGCTGCCGAAAGATCGGCTTCACATCGTCGTCATATGTCACCTTCTTGGCGACGTCGTCGGCGGGAGCTGCCAGCGCAAGGGGCGCGGACATCAACGTCAGGCCGAACGAACCGACCGCTAGTAAACGAGATAAATTCATGATGTCTATTTAGTGATTGAAAACAAACTCGCGACCATTCAGTACCGCCCAGAAAACGTCTTCCAAAACCTGGGGTGTATTCGCACCCTCGGCGGCGAGCATCTCGGCAGTGGCGGCACGCTCGGCATCGTCCGGCAGCCGGGCGAGCGAACGAAGGTAAATGCGATCCAGGACTTGATCAGGGCTAAGCTTTTCTTCGCCGAGCCATTTGGAGATGACCTTGCTACGCACGATTTTGTCGTGCACGGACTGGCCATTGAGCAAATGAAGCGCTTGTGAGAGCGATGGCGACGTTGTGGCTTCACAATCGCACACCGTCAAACGGGGTGATCGGCCGAAGGTCGACAGGAAGTAGTTCGAGACCGCCCCATCGGCGATCTGCACAGCTCGACTCCCCAGCGGCAATCCACTGAATTTCTCCGGTGAATCGGTGACCTGACACAGGCAATCGAGCAGACTTTCTGCTGGGATCCGGCGAATCACTGCGTGGGCGTAATTTCGCGTATCGTGAGCGTTGGATTCGTTCGCTAGGGTGCTGCGACTGTACGCCCGACTGACGCAGATGTCACGGACCAATTTGCGGAAATCGTAATCGTACTCGATCAGTTTTTCACCGAGTTTGGCGAGCAACTCGGGGTTGGTAGCGGGATTACTGACGCGAATGTCATCGACTTGATCGATGATGCCGACGCCCATGTAGTGGGCCCATACGCGATTCGCGATACTGGGGGCGAAGAACTCGTTTTCGGGTGATACCAGCCAATCCGCGAGCACCTCACGACGGTCCTTGCCATTCGTATCCGGCTCGGCCCCACCGAGGAACTTCGGCGCAACCGTTTTGCCGGTCACTGGGTGCTTGGTCTCGCCGCTGAATTGGTTGAAGACAATCTTCTCGCGATAGTCCTCAGCCTGTTTCCGGCCGACCTGGGCGAAGAAGGCTGCGAGCCCGTAGTAGTCATTCATCGTCCAGCGATCGAACGGATGGTTATGGCACTGGGTGCACTGGGTGCGAATTCCCATGAACACCTGGGCGACATTTTCGGATGTTTTGAGCGTGTCGCGTTCGATTTCATAGAAATTCGTTGCCGGCTCGCCGAATGTTCCCCCGGTACTGGTGAGCAGATCGTGCACCATGTCATTGATCGGCACGTTGCGAGCGAACTGGTCCGTCAGCCAGCTCGCGTATAGCAGAGCTGACTTCTTGCTGACGACGTTGCTGCTCTTGATCATCAAGAGCTGCGCAAACTTGAGCGCCCAGATTTCGCTGAACTCTTTTCGTTCGAGCAATTGATCGACGAGTGCCTCGCGTTTATCGGGCGCCGGGTCGGCGGTAAAGCGAAGCACTTCCTCTTCGGTGGGCAATAACCCTGTGACGTCAATCGTCAGGCGGCGGATGAACTCCGCGTCACTGCACGGGCCGCTCGGTACGAGTCGCAATTGTTGCAACTTCAGATCGACGAGTTCGTCAACATAGTTCCCCGGTTCGGGTGCGGGCGGGGTGTATTTCAAATCGGCAGGCAAGGTCAGGACCTGGCTACCCACGGTGTGCGTATCAAACCGCGCCATCACGAATGCTTCGCCGCGAGCTCCCGCGGTGACCACACCGTCCTGCTCGATCGAGGCGACCGGAGAATTGTTGGTCGAGAACGCTGCCAATCGGCTGAGATCGCGAGTGGTGCCATCTGCATAGGTCGCCACAGCAACCATCCGCTGCGTGGCTGCATCGCCTTCGAGCACCGCTTGGGGAGGGTAGATTGCCACGGAGCTGACCGCGGGCGGCGGCGAGTCAGCGGCGTCGTTGAGGGCGCCGGCCTGCAGCCATCGCAGCAGTGTGGCGTAGTAGTCGCTGTCGACGTCAAACAGTTTTCCGCCGGTGTGCGGCACCGCGCCAGTGGCTTTCTTGAGAAACAGGCTCTCGCTAGGCACGGCCAGGTTGATCCGACGGACACCGATCTCACGTGTCACACGTTGATAATCGCCCTGGGGATCGAATCCGAACAAGCTCATCCGAAAGCCATCTTTACCGCGAGCGGCCCCGTGACAGGAGCCCGTATTGCATCCCGATCGAGTCAGGACGGGCATCACGTCTTTGGCAAAGCTAACCGGTGGATTGGTGGCGGCATTGGAAACGTTGACCTCGACTTGAACCAATGCCCCCTCATAGTGCCCTGCCAGAATCGTCTTCCCATCAGCGAGGGGACGAAGGATATGTCCATCAATTTTTGCGAGCGATTCATCCTCCAATGACCATCGAACGCGATCGGTGACATCGAGCGTCACCCCGTCGTCGCGTCGCAGGACAGCGACGACGGATTGGAAATCCTCGCCGGAGTTAAGCGAAATGGTTTCCGGATAAACATTCAAATCGATTGTTTTAAGCGGATCGGGCGGCGAAACGGGCGCATCGGGTGATGCACCCTGAGCAGTGTGTGAGAGCAAAACGCAGGCCACCATGGCCGCGACGTACATCACGAGCCATCCCGCGGAGGAACGTGTTCCTTCCACTGTGGCGATCGCACGTGGTGGCGACGCAAGGGGCTGCGCAGTCTCGGCGGTGACAGAACGAAATTGGATCATGAGGATTCCTTTTCAAGGCGAAGCTGTTCGAGCCGGCTGAGAGGTTTGGCGGGTGCAGCGGTTTTCGGCGGAGCAGGCTCGGGCTTCTTTTCCGGTGCAGCGACGGGTTCTTTCTTGACAATGGGGGCATCAATACGAAGTTCCCCAGTCCCGTCGGTCTGGATCATCGTTTCGCCATCGCGGTGGATCAGTGTTTGCACATTGAGCGTCTTGTGCATCCCTGTCTTGGCGTCGGCGGCAATCGTCAACGGGAACGTTACCGTCGTGCTCTCGAGGTTCACTTTCTGAACGGGAGCACTGCACGTCACGCCATTGGGCAGCCCAACCAATTGGACTTCGATATCGCCCGCCAGATCGCGAATCTTGGCCATCGTGATGGACAAATTCGTTTCTTGGCCGGTCTCGGCGGCCGCGCGTGGGAAGGTGTAGTTGAACACGGCGTCCTCGACATCGACCATGATGGGTGCGGTGGCGACGGTTTGTGTACCGAGACTCGTGCCGTAGCTGACCTGCATGATCATCGGCCACGCCCCCATCGCAGCGCTGCCATTGGCTGTGATCGGAATGCTCGTTTCGGTTTGACCTTTGTCAATTTTCCGGCTGTTGTTGACGCCAACGCCGGGCGGGTTGTAGAGGGTTTTCAAGGAGACCGTACCGTCAAATCCCTCATCGCGTTTAATCCGCACGATCAGATCCTTCGATCCACGCCGCAGCAAAGGCGTTTTGGGCTGGACGAGTTCAACTGAAAATGGCATGGCCTCGCAAACGGCCATCACCGCTTTGGGAGTCCGGTAGTCGAGCATGGCGCGGCGATTCTGCCCGAGCACGATCTTGTGGTACTGTTCGAGATCGGAAGTGAGTTCCCCCTCGCCGAGTTTTCCCTTGCCACGGATGTCGAAGAAGGCCCCGGCGAGCGCCGCGTCGGGGGCCGCACTGAGCACGACCGGAATTTCGACACGGCCGGCCGGCATGGGGTAAGTTTGCGCCGTCACACCGGCAGGCAGACCGTCGAGCATCACGTCGAACGTGTCATTATATTGATCGCGTTTGGCTTGAATGACCATCGCACCATGGCCGCCGATCGGAACCGGGACCACCATCGCTTCATCTCGACGCAGTTCTTTCAGGTCGAGTTGGAAACTCGGTTTGAGGTGGCTGACTTCGATTAGATAGTTGTGCAGCGGGCTACCGCCACGCAAGTGATCATAGATGCGGATCGTGTGTTGTGAGTCGCTCGCGGCAGTGAAGTCAAAGAATCCATCCGGTTTGCCGCCGCTGTCGTCACTGCTTTTGACGGCCTTGCCGGTTGCGTCGAACACATTCATCACGCCATCGAGCGGTGATCGCAGGGTTTCCCGGGCGAAGAGCCGAACCCGAAACTTCTCACCCTTCTTGCATTCGAACGCGAAACAATCGAAGTCACCGGGCTGGTCAATGACACCGCACAGGAGTGCAGGCACGGTACATAGTGGTGCCTTGCGATGGTCGTTATTGGGTTCGGCCTCGGTCACGATGGGCAGATCGCCAACGCGAATCCAGTTGGGTGTTGGCGTGATGCCCGCTGCATCCTCGGTGATCACCGGATAGGGCTGGGTCGGCGGTGCCGAACTATTCGCTGGATCGATCAGGTCGGTAGGCAACTGCAGCGATGCCTCTGTGATATTGCCATCGATATCAATCAGTTTGGCATGCAGCACATCCCCTTGAACGCCACCGGCGGGAATGACCGTCGTGGGGCGCGGGTAGGAACCGATGTGCACGCGATAGCGACATACGTTGCGCTGACCGAGGAACGAGCTATCTCGGACGAGAACCGTGTATTGCCCGTCTTCTTCGGGCGTGAATGAGCACACACCATCTTGTTGGAACAGCATCGAATCGTCGCTGACGGCAACCTCAAATCGCTTGTCGTCAAGAATCGCGATATAAGGATCGAGAATATCGCGGTTCTGCAGATCCCATCGCTGCCGGATGCCTTCGATTTCAACGGTTAGTTTCTCGCCGGCCTTCAGTGAGACACGAAAGCAATCGACATCTTCGCGGTCGACATTGCCTTCGACCGTCCGGTTCATCTCGATGTCTTGGGGCGCCGTAAAGTCATTATTGGGTTCCACCTCCTCAACCGTTGGCATGGCCCCGACGCTGAGGAACCGGAGATTGGAAGCACCGCTGGCGGTGACCAAACGATATGAGTATTGCCCTGGCGCCAGATCCGCGTTTGTTTTGACTTTCAGCTCAACCGATTTATCGTCAATCGGTTTGACCTCAATGACTTCGATGCCGGGTTGGTCAAAGATGACTTGGCGGGCATCGGTCAGGCGTTCACCTTTGAGCACCACCGTGGCCTCGCTACCACGCATCACCCCGAGCGGTTGGTGATACCGGACGACCGGAAAGGCAGCGCTGGCTGGAACCGAAGCAGCCAGCAACGCGGTGAAAGCGACCGCGACGATCCGTCGCGTCAATCTGCGGGGATATCGTTGCATCATTAACAATCTTTTCGGAGGGGATGGCGGGTAATCGGGCCAAACGGCTGCTAGCTAATGATATTTTGGATCAGCTTGCCGCCATCGACGATCTCAATAGGACGGCCACCGGGGGCCATCAATTCCTTGTCCGAGACGATACCCAGCAGGTGATACATCGTCGAAGCGAGATCAGCGGGTGAAACGGGATCGATTTCGGGCTCAGTCGCTGTGGCGTCTGAGGCGCCGTGGATCATCCCGCCCTTGATCCCACCGCCGGCCAGCATCACGCTGAACACCTTCGGCCAGTGGTCACGACCGGCGTCTTTGTTGAGTTTCGGAGTGCGGCCGAACTCGCTGGTGACCATCACTAGGGTCTCGTCGAGCATGCCCCGTTCGCTGAGGTCCTCGAGCAACGCCGAGAGGCCCTGATCAAGCGCCGGCATCTGACGCTTCGTACCGCCGGTGAGATCGGTGTGCAAATCCCAGCTGCCGTAGGTCAAGGTCACCAAACGTGAGCCAGCCTCTACCAAACGCCGCGCCATCAACATCCGCGCACCGGCTTGATTGCGCCCGTATCGATCACGCATCTTGCCGTCTTCCTTCGACAGATCGAAGGCTTCCTTCGCTGCCGGCGTATCGAGCAGATCATAGGCACGCTCGTAAAACGTATTCATGGCACCGACATTGTCGGCAGTGGTCGTCGAGACAAAACGCCGGTTGATTTGTTCCAAGGCGGCTTTGCGGCGAACAAAACGTTCCGCATCGACACCGCCTGCCAGATTGAGGTCACGCACCTGGAAATCATCCCGCGCCGGATCGGCACCGAGTGCGAATCCGCCGTAGCTGCTCGGCAGATAGCCCGTGCCCGCATATTCGTTGGGGACGTTGGGGATACAAATATAGGCCGGCATGTTGTCACGCGGCCCATATTCGTGGCTAACGACCGCTCCGAAGCTCGGATACTTCAGTGCCGGGCTGGGCTTGTAGCCGGTGAACATGTTGTGCGTGCCGCGTTCGTGAGCCGCTTCGCCGTGTGTCATGCTGCGGATCACGCAGTATTTGTCGGCTTGTTGAGCCAGTTTCGGCATCGAGTTGCAGACGACCTCGCCCGTGTTCGTCTTGATGGTGCCGAGCTCACCTCGATATTCGAGGGGACTGTAAGGCTTCGGATCGAACGACTCTTGTTGAGCCAAACCACCCGGCAGGAAAACGTGAATGACGCTCTTGGCACGGGCTTTGATAAACTCGTACTGTTTCATCTCGGCGGCTGCCTGACGCATCAACAGCTCGGGCAGCGACAGCCCCAAACCACCGGCCGCACCGGCCATCAAAAAACCGCGACGTCCGAACAGACCCGACCGGGTCAATGGATTTCCGTGACACAACATCGTTGTCGGCTCCTCAAAAAGAGCAGGGAGTAAGGTTCCTATACGATCCTCGCCCGACTCGCGGAGAAACTTTCCGCTGCCGTGAAGGTTCGATCGAAACGCGAGGTAGGAATTTGTTGGAACGCCCGTTCACCGCTGGCAAGCAGCTCTTGACGTACGCGATGCACAAATTAAGGGTAGGGCGGATTAAAACAGCAAGACGCTATGAATAAACCGTTGAAATGGGTGGGAGTGGCTCATTGTCACAGCCGCTACAACCGCTGCATTATACCACTTGCTGCGCATGATAGCAGGCTGCGACACATTGTCAAATGCTTGTTTTTAAATTTGGCGGCGTTCGATGTCGCTTATTCTACCCAGTGCAACACGTCGCGGATGATGCACCAGCGGGGCTGTTGGTGAGCGTTTGTTTTGCCCAGGATCCAGTGATCATAGAATTCTTCTGCGGTTCCATCCCGCTGGCGCAGCGAGATCCAGTGATCCAATAGGTCGCGAAACTCGGCATCCCGATGGCCGATGCCATAGACCAAGGGAAGCTGCACCTTCAATCCTTCGGGGATCACGACTTCATAGTGCGGATACATCAACGTGAATGCGGAGCCGCTTTCGGCGCTGATGAGCAGCGTATCGATATTGTCCTGCTTTGATGTGAAGAAATCACGATATCGCTGGACTTCGACAAATGTGGCATTGGGGAGCGAGGTCCGCAGTCGTTCGGCAAATCCACGGCTCGGATCAACCACTCCAATTCTCAAACGGCGTTGCATCCGAATGGATTTCAACGATTGGAATTCCTGGACGCGAAAATCGGGGGATGCGAATGCTAGGTTCACATCCATGTAGCTGGAGGAATGCTGCATCGCCTGGACACGATTCAGGGTTCCGGCCAGGCCAGACATCACGACATCGAAGTGATCGGCATTGAGTTGGTCGATCAGGGTGGCGCGGTCAAAGTGAACGAACTCCAGCGTGACGCCAAGATCTCGAGCCAGCACGTGGGCCATGTTGATGTCGTAGCCAACGAGTTGCTGTCGCCCATTGAAGAACGCAAACGGCACTTTGTCCTCGTTGTAGCCGACGCGTAAAATGCCGCGTCGCTGAATGCGATGCAGTATCGTTTCGCCGGCCAGCAGCGGCGTGGGGTTGGGGCCTGGATGTTCGATCACCACGTTCTCGACCGGCAATTCGAGCAAATGAATTTTGTCAATGATTTCCGTGCGATCCGCGGCGGCAGCGACAAAGTGATCGAGTGACGCGCGGATGAGAAACAAAATGACAATCCCCACGATCCCGGTCGTCAGCGCGAACTTGGCCAGTCGCACGGGATTGAATCGGAGCGATCGATTCAACCCAAAGATTGAAATCAGGGTAAGCACGCATAGATGCATCGCGCCAACGGCGTCGCCCAATCGCTCGCCGTAGACACCCGAAACGAGAAAGAGTTGAAACATGTCATGCGGTAGGTGCATCTGATCCAACAGGTAGGGGATCGCGATGATGGGGCCCCCGAAGTATGCGAACAATCCACTGCCCAGGAGACTGGGGTATGCGCTGGTTTGGACCGGCGTTCCAACAAACCACGCGGCGAAGAAAACGAACAGCAAGCTCAACAGTTTTCCGACGTGCGGGAACGCATAGGCGACGCCGTACAATGCGCTAGTCGGTGGTGAGCGATCATCGCCATCGTTGATCTGATGGCGGCGAAGCATCTGCTCGGTGTTGTGGATGAGAGTCGGCAACACAATGATTAGCTTGCCGGTCGCAAAGGCCGTCAGCATCGGTTCCTTCACCACTGACATGACGTCGCGGTAGGACAATGTCGTTAAGGTAGTGACCAGCAGCGGCAGCACGATGAACGCCAAGAAAACCGCCCCGGCCGAGTAGGCCACCAGGTAGACTTGCAAGCGGCTGACCTCGGCGAGTGACACGGTGCCTGCCGTGCTGGCAGCGATGGCAAAAATCCCAATGGGTGCCAAGCGAGTGACGAGGCCGCTGATTCGGATCAATGCTGCCGAGCAGATGTCTAACTGATCAAGCAGTTGTTCTCGTTGCGGGATCTTGGACAACGCCAGCCCCATGCAGAGGCTAAAGAGCACGATTGCGGGGACGTGGTTAGCTGCCAGGGCAGAGAAGATATTCGCGGGAATGAAGTACGACACCAGATCGACGTTGGTGGGTGCCTCAACCATCGCCGTGCTGAAAAACGAGCCGGATCTCCAGTCGGGAAACACGCTCGGCAGAATCGCGACGGTGCCCAACGCAATGGCCCACAACACCAGCAGCACCATACCACCAATTTTGACCAAACGTTTGCTGTTGCCGAGCGATAGTCGCCCCAGGCTGGCGACCAGCGACACGGCGATATAGGGCAGCACCGTCATCTGCAGCAGGCCGACAAATGCATCGCCCAAAAGCGAAAGCGGCGCGCACATCTCACCGAAGAACAAACCAGCCAGCAGTCCACTGAACAGCCCCACTAGAATCTGCGACGACAAGCCCCACCGCAGCCAGCGGTGCCGGCCTGTCGCTGGGACGCGGTCAGTTGGGACCGCAGATTTCGCATTTTCCATCGTGCCTCCGTTCCTTCAGGAAATCTTTATCGCTGTGAGTGCCCCGCCGACGGTAGATAGTAGTCGATCAACCCTAGCGTCTCGTCTGCGGCACGCGCGGTGGTGGCCTGCGGCGACGGCTGTGGCGACGGCTGCGGCACCGCTTGAGTATTGACGCTGGCCGATCCGTCACCACCACGACGGGGGCAATCGCAGGACGGTCCGCCCGCACACGTGCCACCGTGTTCCTTCTTTTCTGCCGACCAAGAGTACTTGCACGCCGGGCATTTGTATTTTTCCGATTTCAGGACGCAAACCTTTCGTATTCGTGCACCATTGTGAACGCAGGCGATACAACCTTGGCCACCGCAGGCATCGCACGACGCACAAGCCGCTTTGCGTTCCTTCTGCCACGGGAAAACGACGCGAGGAATGCAGATGGCTTTGGATTCTACTTGAAAGCCCTCTCGCTCTTCCTCCACTTTTTTGGCATCGAGCTTGCAAACATGGTCACAGGCGGGACAGCAAATGCAGCCCGTTTGATCGAGCAGTTTGCCATGCCCCGCGACTGCGGAGTGGGTGGTCAGTGCACACATCGCTGCCGCGACCATCAGGCCGACTTGGAAAGCACTTTTTATGATCATGGTTTTCCTTCCGTTGCAAAAGAGTTTGGGTCGCAATCGATTCCGAGCGGTGGCTGGTCGCCCTCAGCATGCATGAACCATCGAGCGAATTAGAAATCGGCCATGTAGCGGAATCCAAGGATCCCGAAATCTCCGGAGACGCCAGCGGGCATCGGACCGGTGGCGCGGCCCTGGCCGGCATCATCAATCGACCCGGCGATATAGTTCATCTGCACCTTGGAATAGGCGGTCCAGTACCAGTTCATCCCCGCCGTCACGGTATAGCCTTGGCCACCGCGAATGTCCGAGTCCGACAGGTCGAGGTAATCGCCGCGAAGCCCCATCGACAGAGCGCCCCATCCGGCCCCTCGTCCCCCAGTGAGTCGGTCGACCAAGAAAAAGTTCTCCATTGGTTTGACGCGATCGATCGTGCCTGACTCGCGATCTAAAGGAACGTACTCACCGGTCAGGAAGTAGTTCGCGAATAGATAGCCGCCTTGGAAATGCAGCCCGCTGCCGTTGAATCCACCCAGGGGCTCACGCTGTACCCAGGTATTGAGGTATTCCCCCGTCAATTGAAACGCTCCGATATTCAGCATCGACTCGAACGCCAATTGCTGATAGCCATTGGCACCAAGGATTCGGCCCGTGTCCCACCATCGCGAGCTGCTGCGGGCCTCCGGACGCGTTCGGAATCTCGCATCATTGCTGTTATCGTCGTCATCGAGTGTGCCATTGCCATCGGTATGATTGACCGAACCGGCAACAGCGCAGTGCCAGTAACCGCGACCTCCACTGATTTCGTCGTACCAGGGGCTGGCGGCCAAGCGACCATACATTCCGGCTTGCTTGGAATCACCGATGTACCGACCGTCATTGCTGATGTTCTCCAGCAAAAACGCGCCGTATCGCCAGTTGATCATTTCGTCATCGGTAAAGCCGTACATGCATAAACCCAAGCGGCGAGCATCTTCATTAAACGCTTCCACCGCCAACGGTCGTTCAATGAACAAGTTGTGACGACTGCTGTTGAGGTGATCTAAACCGATCGGTCGCTTCTGGTTCCCCAAGAGCAAAGTCTGGTTATGGGGCAGGTGGTTCCAGCCGAGGTACCCGTCCTTCAGTTCGGGGGCATTCGGATTGTTAAAGTCAATCTGAATCCGATACAGCATGTTCTGCGGTATCTCGCCGCTGAACGTTAAGCGGAGCCGGCGGAAAAGGATGCGGTCCTGAGGATCCATCGCTGGGTCCCCTGTCTCCAAATAGTTGATCCCCGGATCGCTACTGGGAAAGTTCCAACTGTCTAGGTGGACGCGGCCGTTGATTTTGAGCCATGGTTTTTGCTTTTTGGCAGCCGACTCATCGCTCTGCTCGTCCTGGTACTTCTTCCACGAAGATTCAAGGTCTCCGACTCGTTCGAGCAGCTTCTCGTAGTCCTCGGCAGGAACCGTTTTGCTCGCGGGAGCAACGGAATCGGATTCGAGTAGCCCAGCGACAGCGCTGCTCGACTTCTCCGTTTCGCTTAAGTCCGCAGGAGTGAATGACGGGGCGTCGAGTAACGCTGAATGGAAGCTCGGCTGGAATAGACTCGGAGCGATATCCAGATCGCCGTTATCCCCGCCCAGGGCACTGGTGCTTCCCCAACATGCCAGCAGAATAAACGCCAATTTCGTGCGTTGCTGACGCAGTTTGGATAAGGTCATCACGATTTAAAAGTCCTCCGTGAACGGTTGAATAGTCGCCGCGTCGTATCAATCCTTTGATACGGCGACTCGAACCTCCCTTCTCTCGCACGAAAAGGCGTGATTGAGGTTCGCTTCGCACCAAGCACCGGCGTGCAAGTGATCGAGCCAAATGTCGTTGAATCGCCTGTCCATCGGGCCGCATGATCAGCGGTGGACGCACGGGGCAGCCGCCACGCGGTTGAATGGAAAGACTTCCGCGTGGGGGCATAGGTACGATCGACCTTGCTATCGATCCGATCTCGTGAAGAATCGCGATTTTAACGTTTATTAAGATTGTAGCGGCATCATGCTCACCGCTGTCGGTGCATCCTTTGTATCTGTCGCAAGCTGGGTAGTCGGGACAGTTTAACAGGACCGATCAGCCGATACTGCCGCGGTCGCCGGTGATGGCAAGGGAGAGGTCAGCGGCATAGCAGTCAACGAGTGCGTTGAGGTTGGCACTGCGGTCGATCTCGCGAAACACGCGGAGGGTTCGATCCAGTCGCCGCGCACCGGCGTCGTTGAATCGGCCTTGTCGAGCCGCCTCGCGCAATTCGCTGCGGTAGTGCTGAACCGCGATCGAGCATAGATCGCGGAGGCCGGCGCGGCGTAGCGGAGCCTCTTTCTTGCTGATCTCATCGAGATGCGTATTAATGCACCGAGCGATGATCATCGGATCGGGAACGGGAGCACTGAGTTGAGCAAGAAGTTTCCCGCGTATCTCACTGCTCTGACCGCTCGCCAGACGCGCAGCAACCTGCAGGTCGCCCGCTGCCAACTCGATTGCCTCGTCGAGTTCCGGGTCTGTCAGTGAGGGTGGCGATTGGCCTTCCTCGGTAAGGCGTTGGAGATGTTGCCGCAGCAACTCGCGTCCCTCTGCTCCCGTGGGGCTGGTGAACCGCATCGTTTGGCAGCGAGAGCGGATCGTCGGCAGCTGTCGTTGTTCGCTGGTGCCGATCAGGATGATGACTGCGTTGGCGGGGGGTTCCTCGAGTGTTTTGAGCAGGCAGTTAGCGCCTTCTTCGTTGAGGAAATCAGCGTCGTGCAGAATGGCGACTTTGCGTTCGCCTTGCATGGGGCGCAAATGCACGTCATGGCAAAACCCTTCCTGCAAGCGGGCATCGACGGGGCCGATGAGCAGCTCGAGCGGGATCAGCGATTTGTCCCGCGGCTTGGACACTTGAATTAAGTCAGGGTGCGTCGCCGCACGAATTTGCGCGCAGTCGGCACATTCACCACAGGGATGCATGTCCGCCGATGAATTGCGGCGACATAATACGGTCTGGGCGAGCAATAGCGCCGCGGCAGTTTTGCCGACGCCAGGTGGACCGACGAACAGCAGGCTGCCGCCGAGCCGACGCTTGGCAATCGCATTAGCGAGCGTGGAGCGGATTCGTTCTTGACCGATTAGATCGTCCCAAGAACGGGGGAACGCATGCGATTCGACGCGAGGGGTTGCCAATCGAGACGCTCAGCTGGCGCGGGAGGTAGACGACGAGGGCGTCGCGACGGTCGCTGCCGGGACCGCACGACTGTCTTGGTTCCGGTCCGAATGGACGGTTGCCTCTAAGTCGCAAATTTTGTCGACGCGGGTCCCGTGGCGACCGCACTCAAATTCGGTGCTCAGCCACATCAGTACCAGGTCGTCCACCGAACGTTCGCCAATCAAGTCGCCGGGCAAGCACAGCACATTGACGTCGTTGTGACGCCGCGACATTTCCACCATGACCTCGTCATAGCAGGGCGCGGCGCGCACGCCGGGGAACTTATTGGCGACAATTGACATGCCAATGCCTGTCCCGCAGATCAAAATACCGCGATCGAGTTCGCCCTTGGCGATTCGTCCAGCGATCTCAATCGCGTAATCAGGGTAGTCCACTGGATCCGACGAATCGGTGCCAGCATCGAAAACGTCATACCCTTCATGCGTCAGGCATTGCACCAGTCGCGCTTTGATATGCACCCCGCGGTGATCGCTTGCTAAACCAACTTTCAATAGATTACTCCTCAGGGATTGCTCGGGCGTCCGTGGCATCGCTTCCATTATGGCCCTTATGAGGCTCGTTGTCAGTCGCTATTGGAAAAAAATCGTCATCCAATGCGTCAACCCATTTCTCCAGTTCCTCGCGGATCTGATCAGCACATTGTTCGTAAACGTCAACATGCATGCCAACGGGATCGCTGACGTCACCACCGTCTCGGCGGAGCGTGAACACCCGTCCCTTCCGATTCGGCCACGCCGCCAGGATTGCGTCGCGGTGTTGCCGGGTCAGGGTCAGTACGAGATCAGCCATCGACATCACGGGATCATCAAGCGGTTGGCTGGCGTGTCCGGTCAAATCCAATCCGCGGCGCCCCATCACTTCCACCGATTGCGGGCTGGCGCCGTGGCCGCGCTGGGCCGCAACGCCCGCCGAAAGCACGCGAGCGACATCTTCCCGGCCGAATCGGCGGTCCAAAATATCTCGCAGCAAGGCTTCTGCCATGGGACTGCGGCACGTATTGCCCGTACAAACAATGACAATCACAGGTTTGACAAACTGGTTCATGGCGGCTCGCTGAATCACTCCTTCTCGTAGGATTTGCCAGGAGTTTCCTGACAATTGAACGATCGTACCCGCTCCACCATAGCGACTGACACCATCATCTAGCAGGACAGGTACCGGATTAGAGCCCGTGTGCCGCGATAAATGGGCATCCAACTGCGCCGCCGTGGTGATCGCTGACCCACCGGTAAGCGAGAATTCTCCCCACACCAAGGGTGCGGTCAGGTACCGGTGGATATGGCTGAGCAAGCGATGATTGGAGACCCGGAAGGCCACTGGGCAGGTTTTTTCCGTGGGCTCGCCCTCGTGCTCGCCTTGGGGGCGAGCAAAGCGGTGCAGTACCGCCTGCACGCTGGTGGGCAGCATCCCGACAGCCGATTGCTGCCGGTCACAGTTTGCAATCAGAGTCAGTGGCCCCGGGAAGCAGCGCTCACTCAAGCGGCGGGCGAGTTTGGTACGGGGGACGAGGAAATCGCCGACTGCGTCGCTGCTGCGGGCACAAAGAGCGATATGTCCTGGCGGGATTGCTGGAGTTGCCCGCTCCGAACTTGCCGCAGAAGCCCCCACCACCAATTCGGCAAGATGCTCCACTGCCGCAGGGCACAGCGCGCTGGCGACAACGCCATAGACGGTCTCGCTCGGCAATCCAATGACGTCACCTTCGGCCAGCGCTTGCACGCTGCGGTGGACGATGTCACGCGGGTCGTCGGTTTGTTGCAAGTCGTAGATCATTCGATTTCCATATCGTCGTCTTGTTCGAGCACGCTGCGGAGACGGCGAAGGGCGCGGAGGTAGCGCATGCTAGCAGCGGGGGGCTGGAGGCCGAGTACTTCGGAAATCTCCAGGTTCGATAGATGTTCGTAGTGACGCATTAAGATCACTTCACGGTCGGCGTCATCGAGTTTCTCGATTGCCGCTTCGACCCGGCGAGCAATCTCGTGTTGGGTCGCGACCGCGGCCGGTCCGAGGCCTGGATCGCTGAGCTGGATCGCGAGATTGATGGTCGATTCGTTGACGCCGCCGCGGTGCATCGGCTGCTCGCGATCCATGCTGCGTTTGGCGCTGACGCGGTGGCGGCGATAGGTATCGATGATTCGGTCCCACGCAATCTGCCGCAGCCACAGGTGGAATGCCATGCCGGGATCGCTCAGGTACTGCGGGAGCCGCCCGCTGGCGTCGACCAAGACATCCTGGACGACATCACTGACGTCCACTCGCTGCTGGACTTTGCGGTCCAGTCGCATTTCGACCAGCCGATGGATGGCTGCACGGTGCCGGTCGAGCAACTGATTGACCGCATCGGGATCACCCGCGCGTGCTGATTGGATCAGCACGTCGGTCTTGTCCCCCTGCGGCCAAATGGATTTGCTCATCGGTGTGCTACTTCCACTGCCGCAGCGTGATGTTTTTGAATTGAACCGTCATCGCTGGGCCCTGATGCAGTTGCAGGGCGATCACGCCGGAATCGCGTGAGTTGTCGCTCTGGTTGTCGGTTAGCTGGATCGTTTGGGTCCCGTTGATGAAGTGCTCGAGCTGATGCCCCCGGACCACGACGCGGTAGTCGTTCCACTGGCCCGGATGGATTCCTTTGCCCAATTCGACTGCATCGGCGAACGTTTCGACTTTCTTTTTGCCATCCTCCCCAATCACCACGTTTTGGCCGCGTAGAGCGAGGATTCCACGGCCTTTTTCCTCGTACAGGATACCGGCAAAGCGATTCGCTGCATCGATATCGGCTTGGTAACCTGAAACCACGAATTCGTCTTCATCGACCACGCGGCTGTGATATTGGATTCCTGAGTTGCCGCCATCGATTTTGAACTGCAGTGTGAGTTCGAAATCGCCCTTGACCTCCTCGTCCAGGATCAAGAACGTGTTCTGCTTGATCGGCTTTTCGTCACTCGTTTTGCCGACGATCATGCCATCTTCGGCAGCCCAAAGATCGTTTCGGCCGCGCCAGCCATCGAGTGACTCGCCATCGAACAATACGGTCACTTCGCCACCTTGCAGGGACCGGGGGGCGGCGGGGGCCGTTTCGGGGGTCGCCGCTTCTTGGGCGCGGGGCCGAGTCGAAAGCGAGATGGTCGCGGTGAGTGCGAGTGCAGTGATCAGGAGATGGCGGTGGAGCATTTTGGGGAGTGGGAGTGAGGGAGTGAGGGGAAAGAGTTCTGCGGGTGCCGGAGGCACGACAGCGAATCGTTTGGAGCGCCGCCCCAGGTTGATTGCTTTTGAACACGCAAATGAAACGAACGCGTCGGGTTGTGGGCGTCAATCGCCCGCTAGCATCGCGATGCAGCAGACAATATACCTCAAAACTCCCCGCGACCTACAAAAACCCTACAAATCGTCGCCCAGATTGAACAGGTGTCGCAGGGCTTCGAGTAGTCCCCGCGAGTGGCCAGCGGCGGCGTCATCACGCAGCGATGCCATCGGCGGGTGCAGCAGTTTATTCGTCAGGCGGTCGAACGATTTCTCGATCTCTTTCGTCATCGATGGGTCCGTGCAGCCGTTGAGTTTATCGAACAACCGCTGCAGTTCTGCCGATTTGACTTGGTCGGCCCGCTGCCGCAGACGCTGGATCACCGGCCCAGTCGCCCGTTGTTGGAGCGACTCGAAGAAGCGGTTGGCTTCTTCGTCCAGGATCGCCTTGGCGTGGGGCCACTGTTTTTCACGTTCGCGGCGGTTGCGATTGCAGGCGGCTTGTAAATCATCGATCTGGTACAGATAGACGCCGGGTTCGTCGCCAATGACGGGCTCAAAGTCGCGTGGGACGGCGAGATCGAGTACCAGCATGACTCGCCCGCCCCGCTGGGCATTGAGCCGGGAAAAGGTCGCTGCGTCGACGAGCGGCTCTTCCGCAGAGGTGGTTCCGATCAGCAGATCCGCGGCGACAATTTGTTCGGGCAGCTCACTCAAGGGGCGAGCCTCGGCACCGAAAACCTCTGCCAGCGCGGACGCACGCTCCAGTCCACGGTTGACGATGCACAGATTGTCGCTGCCACCGCTCTTGAGATATCGCAATGTTTCCTCGGCCATCTCGCCGGCGCCGCATACGACGACGCGTTTGCCACGCAAGGTTTCGAAGACTTCGGGGACCACCTCACCGACTGCAACGCTCGGCACGCTCAGGCGGCGGCGGTGGATGGTGGTCTCGGTTTGCACCCGTTTGGCGGCGCGGTTGGCCGCTTGGAAGGCCGCGTGCGTCAGCGGTCCGGTCGCCCCAGCGAGGTTCGACAGATCGTAGGCCTGTTTGACCTGCGAGAGGATCTGAGCTTCGCCCACGACCATGCTATCGAGGCTCGCGGCGACCAAGAACAGGTGGTCGAGTGCCGCGTTGCCTTGGCGAACGATCATGTGCTCGCCCACGAACTCGGGGGGCTTTTCCAAGCATTCTGCCACGAACTCGATCAGCGCTTTTTGCACCTGTTCGTCCGACAAGGATCCCCCAGCCGATTCTCGCGCGGTCATCCCCGATCCAAATGCGCCACCGGCGGCGTAGAGTTCGACCCGATTGCAGGTCGACAGCACAACCAATTCGGCGCCATCGAACCGCTCGCCAAATGTCGCGAGAGCTTGCGCGGAGTGCTCGGAGGAGAACGATAGTTGCTCGCGGATCTCCACGGCGGCGTCATGGTGCGAGCACCCGATCATCTGCAGCGTCATGAGTCACCTCGCTGCGGGGCCAGGGGGGCGATCGCTTTGGCAGGCACGCCGTCGGTGTGGGCGGGCACGCCTGCGGGGGTGTCCGGTTCGCCTGCGGGGGTGTCCGGCGCGTTTGCGGGGTGGGCTGGCGCGTTTTCCGCATTCGCCGTGGTGCCACCGTGGGAGGTCGTCAGCAAGCCCGACATTGCCAATACGAGGAAACCGAAGCTCGCCAGCGTCAGGTAGGCGACCTTGCGGCCCCGGCTCGCCGGGGCATAGAAAAATTCGACCATCGTGGCGGAGGCCAGCCATGCGAAAAGGACCCCTGACAGCATGATGCCACGATTGGTCCACGGGATTTCGCCCCACCGGTTGAGATTCATGACGACCCCGGAAACCAGACCGACACCGACGGCAATCGTGCTGATCACGAGGCAGCGGCGGTTGAGATTCTGCAGGGTTTCCAAGGTTGGTAGCCGCAATGCCGATCCGGCTCGCTTGCGTTTGAGTCGCCAGGACTGGACCAGGTACATTGCTCCGGCTAGGAAACCAAACAGCACCGCAGCGGTCCCGAGCATCATCGAGATCGCATGCACATTTCGCCAGAACGCGGTCGCTTCCCCGCGATCAAAGGCAGGCAGATGCCGCACCGAAATCGCTAATGCGATCAACGCCAGAATGGCGGGCAGGAAGAAAAATCCGATGACGGTGTCCGGTCGCCGCAAGTATAGGATGAAATAACAGATCGCCAGTCCCAGGGCGACCATCAGCGAGAAATCCGTCCACGTCGCCAACCGCCCCGCCTCGATTGCCGAGGCGCCACCGGGGGCGCCGGCACCCCCTGGGTTCTCTACGGTTGCGCGCAATGTTAGATAGAGGATATTCGTGAAAATTCCGATCGCCATCATCACCAGTCCCGCCAGGCCACGCCCGGGCAGGCGCCGACCCACCAACCGCAGCAGCTCAATTAGCAGCGCGATGGCGTAGCTCGTTGTGAAACAAGTAATCGAAATTTGATGGAGCATGGGGAGCATCGCCCTATCCTACACAAAGACATGCCTAATGCGCAAGCGAGGGTGCACTCGATCGCGGGGCAGGCAAAAAAATTAGAAATCGCTGAGTTCCATCCACTTTTCTTCCGCTTCGCTCAGTTCGACCTCAACGGCTTTGATCTGGTCGTGCAGTCGGACCGCCTCATTCGGCTTGGTCTCCTTGAGCAACAGTTCACTGAGCTCTTTTTTCTCACCGTCAAGTTTGGCGATTTTGCGTTCGAGATTCTTCAGCTCCTTGCCCGTTTTTCGCTGATTCTTCTGTTGCTGGCGATCATCCTTGGCATCGCTCTTGGCCCCACCGCCTGCGGGCGCGCTCGACTTCCCGGCAACCGCATTGCGTTGTCGCTCGCCTTCGGAGACTTCTTTTTCGACCGCCTCGCAGTACGTGTCGTAGCTGCCGAAGTAGTTTCGCACACGGCCGTCACGGACTTCGATCACGTTGGTGGCCACGCGGGCCATGAAGTGGCGGTCGTGGCTCGTGAAGATAACCGTGCCCTTATACAGTCGCAGGGCTTCGGCGAGGGCTTCGACCGTTTCGACGTCGAGGTGGTTACCCGGTTCGTCGAGCACGAGCACATTGGCGGTCCCGAGCAGGAGGCTGGCCATGCACACGCGGGCTCGCTCGCCCCCGCTGAGCACCTTGATTTTCTTTTGAATCGCCTCGTCGCGAAACAATAACGCTCCGGCCATCGCGAGCACGTCTTGCCGAGTCGTGTCGGGGTCGGACGCGTATTCGAGGTGTTCGAGGATCGTTTGTCGCTCGTCGAGCGTCGTGTAGACGTGCTGGGCATAGGTGCCGATCTCGATCCCATGCCCCCATTTCATCGTGCCATCGAGCGGTTCGAGCGATCGCACGAGCGTCCGCAGCATCGTCGTTTTGCCTTGCCCGTTGTCACCGACAATCGCCGCTCGCTGGCCGTGCTCGATTTCCAGCGTGATATCGTCAGCGACACGGTGGCCGGGATAGCCGATCGCGAGATGGTCGCATCGGACGGCGGTGCCTTGCCGGGGTTGGACGCGTGGGGCCCGGATATTGACGGTCGGCTCGTCGACCTGCAGTTCGACGGTCTGCAGTTTCTCGAGTTGCTTCGCCTTGCTGCGCGCTTGGCTGGCCGTGGACGCATTGGCGCGGTTTTTATCGATAAACTGCTTGAGCTGTTTCTGTTTCGCGATGACGGTCGCGTTGACACGGCGATCGTGCTCGCGGCGCTCTTCCCGGAATTCCAGGAAATCATGGACTTTCCCAGGGAACATCGTCAATTGTCCCTTCGCCAATTCCAGCGTTTGGCTGCAGGTCGCTTTTAGGAACGCGCGGTCGTGGCTGACGATCAACGCCGCTTTGCCAAAATCACGCAGGAAGTGCTCGAGCAGAATCTGCGTCCGCAAGTCGAGAAAGTTCGTCGGTTCGTCAAGCATCAACAAATTGGGATCGTGCAGCAGCAACGCGGCCAGCTTCACCCGCGTCTGCCAGCCCCCCGAGAGCGCCTTAACAGGACCTTCGAGGTACTCGCCCTTGAGTTCGAACTGGCCCGCCACCTGGCCACACTGCCAATCAGGGGCCCCGCTGTCACGCATCAAGAAATCCAGTGCCGATTCGCCTTCTTCAAACGGATCATGCTGTCGTAGATAGCCGATCCGCAGACTTGGGTGATGAATCACCTCGCCTTTCTCGACTTCCTCCTCACCGAGCAAAATCCGCAGCAGGGTGGATTTGCCGGCACCATTGCGGCCGACGAAGCCAATTTTGACGTCATCAACCAGGCTGGCATTCGCTCCATCGAGCAAAATTTGATCACCGAAGCGTTTGAAAGCGTCGCGGAGCTGAATCAGAACGGCCATGAATCCAAGATTTATTGTGTGGGGAAGTTAAGAGGAACAATGCGGGCACCCCAACGTAGCGAGAAACACGAAAAAGTTCACCATGTCTTGCCTACCCTTATGGGCGTTGCTTGCGTAGAGTATCCATCCGCCCGTTCGAGATAAACTAAAGCGGCTGCAATTCGCTTTATGAACCGCGTTCCTGGCACTGCTAACCCACTCCTTTTGAAGCCAATTCTGCGACCAGCGCCTGCTCGGCTGGGTCGCCGCCCTCGCTCATGAATAGTTATTCGTTGGACTACATCGACGATCTGTACGTGCAGTACGTACGTGATCCGTCGAGCGTCTCTGAAACTTGGCGTCATTATTTCGAACAGTTCCTCGTGGGCGCAGGTGCTCCGGTGCAGGAAACAGCACCGCCCCAGGCTGCTGGAACGTCTCGGACCCGGGCTTCCGGTCCGATGGGGGAGACCACTGCCTCCCAAGGTCGCGGCGCAGCCATCGAGAGTGCTGCCGGTTCGAAAGCAATCGACGTCAATGGTGCGTTGCCACACGGTTCAACCGGCAACCAAAATGTCGACCAAGCCCTCTGGCTGGCCCGCATCCAAGACCGCGTCGACCAGCTCGTGCGGGAATATCGCGTCCGCGGGCACCTCGTCGCCAAACTCGACCCGCTCGGTTTGTACGAAAATCGCTGCCCTGAACTCTCGCCGCAAAGCTACGGATTGAGTGATCAGGACCTCGCGCGTCCCTTCGATAGCAGCATCCTCGAGAACGTCACCGGCAGCACGCTCGACGTGATCCTGAAAAAGCTGCAGCAAACCTACTGTCGCTCCATCGGCGCCCAGTTCATGCACATCGACAATCGCAATATCCGCGATTGGTTGCAGCGACGAATGGAAACGACCGAGAATCGACTCGAGCTGTCCTACGAACGGCAGCGGCGAATTTATGCTCGGCTAGCAGACGCGAGTATTTTTGAAGAATTCGTGCGCCGCAAATTCGTCGGTGCTAAAACCTTTTCGCTCGAAGGCGCCGAGAGTCTGATCCCGCTGCTCGATTTGGCGTTGGAGAAGGCGGGCCAGCACAAAGTGCAGGAAGTCGTGTTGGGCATGGCCCACCGCGGACGGCTCAATGTGATGGCGAACATCCTTAAAAAACGAGCGATGAATATTTTCTGGTCGTTTGACGATCCCAATCCCGAGCTCAGTCGCGGGGGTGGGGACGTGCGCTACCACCTCGGCTACAGCAGCGATTGGAAGACCGCTTCCGGCGATATGCTGCACATTTCGCTGTGTTTTAACCCCAGCCACCTGGAGTTCGTTAACACCGTCGCGCAAGGGCGTAGCCGTTGCAAGCAAGACAATCGAGGCGACGCGGCACGCAAAGAAGTGATGACGATCTTGGTCCACGGCGATGCCGCGTTCGCGGGGGAAGGCATCGTGCAGGAAACCCTCAACCTCAGCGAACTGCCGGGCTACCGCACCGGCGGGACGTTGCACGTGGTCATCAATAACCAAGTTGGTTTCACGACAGATCCTCAAGACGGACGCAGCACCACGTACGCGACCGACATCGCCCGTATGCTGCAAATTCCGATTTTTCACGTCAACGGGGAGGATCCCGAGGCGGTCGCTCAAGTCGTTGCCCTGGCGATGGATTTCCGCAAAGAGTTTCATCGCGATGTCGTGATCGATCTCTATGCCTACCGCCGTTGGGGACATAACGAAGGCGATGAACCGCGTTTCACCCAGCCACGCATGTACGCGGAGATCGATAGTCGACCAGGTGTCCGGCAACAGTACCTCAACAGATTGTTGAAACTCGGTAAGATCACCGAAGCCGAAGCCGAGGAGATCAGCCAAGAGCGAACCGAGAAACTCGAGCGTGAATTCGAAGCCAGTAAGAACGAGTCCTTCACCCCCGATACTCAGACTCTGGCCGCGAACTGGGCCGAGTTTTTTGGTGGTCCCGAACCCGACGATCCCGTCGATACCACAATCGACGTCGAGAAGCTGAGCGAGTTGCTCGATTCATTGACGCGGCTGCCCGACGGGTTTTCCTCGCACAAGAAACTGAAGCGACCATTTTCGCAGCGGCGTGAAATGGCCGCGGGCAACCTGCCTTTGGATTGGGCCGCCGCTGAAATTGCGGCGTTCGCCTCCCTGCTCGACCAGGGGCATCCTATCCGCATGACGGGCCAGGATTGTCAACGGGGAACGTTCAGCCATCGGCACGCCGTGCTGCACGACGTTCGTAACGGTGAACTCTACGTGCCGTTGGAACACGTCGGCAAAGATCAGGCCCGGCTGGAACTCTACAACAGCCCGCTCAGCGAAGCGGGGGTGCTCGGTTTCGAATACGGCTACTCGCTCGATTGCCCCAATGGGCTATGCATTTGGGAAGCTCAATTCGGTGACTTCTGGAACGTGGCTCAGGTCATCGTCGACCAGTTCATCGCCAGCGCCGAAGACAAATGGGATCGCTTGTCAGGATTGGTCATGCTGCTGCCGCACGGTTTCGAAGGCCAAGGCCCCGAGCACTGCAGCGCCCGCATCGAACGCTGGCTGGCGATGTCCGCCGAAGACAATATCCAGGTCTGCCAGCCGACCACGCCGGCGCAGTTTTTCCATCTGCTGCGACGGCAAGTGATCCGTAAGTGGCGCAAGCCGCTGATCGTGATGACCCCTAAGAGCTTGCTGCGGCACCCCGAGGTGACCAGTCCATTGGAGATCGTCGCAACGGGGAGCTTCCAAAAAGTCCTCCCCGATCGCAAGGTCCCACTGGAAGACGCCCGGCGTCTGCTGCTGTGTACGGGCAAGATCTACTACGACCTATTGCAGGCGCGCACCGATCGAGAAATCGAGAACGTGGCTATCATGCGGGTCGAGCAGCTCTACCCGCTCTCGGTATCGGAATTCCTTGATTCGCTCAACGGCCTGCCCCCGGGCACGGAGGTCAAGTGGATCCAGGACGAGCCGGAGAATATGGGCGCGTGGCCGTACATGAAATTTAAATTCGGTGATGACTTGGCGGCACGCTTCAAACTGTCCAAAGCCACACGTGCCGAATCGGCCAGTCCCAGTACCGGCAGCATGGCCGCTCACAAGCTCGAGCAAGCGGAACTGATCCAGGCCGCCTTTGAAGGGTTGGCGTAGAAGTGTTCTCAGCACTGTTCGCTGGAGAGGGCCGCTAGGACCCACCGTTTGGGCGTTAACGGCTGGTTGTTTTCACGAGCCGAGCTGCTGATGGTGGCCGCACGCTCTCGGCGGGCGGGGCGGCCGCGTGTTGCCTGATGCCTTGCGGCATTTGGCTCAGGGTTGCGGGCAGGAATCGGCTAATTTCCGGGGTCTATCTAAGAACTTGTTCGCGGGTGCTTAGCCATCCCTTCATAACGCCACAAAGCCGTTGGGCCGCATCCGGTGGTACTCCGTCGCAGATTGGAACCCGGCGCCAGCGGCGAGCAATTTCGCCTCCTGCATGAGGGGAGCTTGCAGTTGGATGGCGACTGGCAAGCCGTCGTCGTCGAGTCCCGCCGGCAATGAGATCGCTGGCACGCCGGCGAGGTTGGCGCCGACGGTGAAGAGGTCACACAGGTACATCGCGATGGGATCGTCGATGTTTTCGCCCAAACCGAAGGCGGGCGATGGCGTCACGGGCCCGAGGAGCAGGTCGACGCTTTCGAATGCTGTGTTGTAATCGCCGCTAATCAACCGCCGCACCTTCAGTGCTTGATTGTAGTACGCGTCATAGTAACCCTCGCTCAGTGCGTACGTGCCGACCATGATCCGCCGTTTAACCTCACTGCCGAAACCGCCCGCGCGGCTGGCCCGATACATTGCCTCGAGCGGTTGCGTTTTCACCAGCGATTCGTCAACACATTCGTCGGCACCGGTCGCCTCATGGCGATAGCCATAGTGGGCACCATCGAATCGAGATAGGTTGCTGCTCGCTTCGCAGGGTGCGATCACGTAGTAGGTTGGCACCCAATATGGACTGTGCTGCAGTGAGACTTCGACGATTTCGGCGCCCAAATCCGTGAAGACTTTTTCCGCATCCGCCACGGCCTTGCGGATTGCGGGCGCGACGCCTTCTTGATCGATCGAGTCTCGCAAGACGCCGATGCGGACACCTTTCATGTCGCGCCCGGCGATGGCGGCTTGGAAGTCCGGCACCTCCTGGTCGACCGAAGTGCTGTCGGCGGGGTCATAGCCGGCCATCGCCTGCAGGCCGATCGCGACGTCCTCCACGGACCAGCCCATCGGTCCGGCTTGATCGAGACTGCTGGCGAACGCCACCAGTCCGAGTCGACTGCAGCGACCATAGGTGGGTTTCAAGCCCGTGATCCCGCAAAAGGCGGCGGGTTGCCGAATCGAACCCCCCGTGTCGGTACCGATCGATAGGGGCACCGTTCCCGATGCGACCGCAGCGGCGGCGCCACCGCTGCTACCGCCCGGCGTCCGCAGTTCGTCCCACGGGTTCCGCGTCAGCCCCATCGCACTGGTTTCAGTCGACGCACCCATGGCAAACTCGTCCATGTTGGTTTTGCCGATCACGATCGCGCCGGCTTGTTTTAGCTTGGCGACAACGGTGGCGTCGTAGGGCGGCGTGAAATTTCGCAGCATGTTCGACGAGCACGTCGTCGGCATGTCCGACGTGCACAAGACATCCTTGATCGCGACGGGCAATCCGGCCAACGGTGGCAGCGGTCGGCCGGCTTTGCGATCCTGGTCAACGGCGTCGGCGGCGTTCAGTGCCGCGTCATAAGCCACGTGTGTGTAGGCGTTGATCGTGGGCTGGACCGCACCGATCGCCCGGAGTGTCTGTTCGGTGACTTCGCGAGCGGTGGCGTCACCGGATCGCAACAATTCAAGAATCGTCGACGTCGAATCCAACATATCTTTCAAAACCAAAGCGAAAAACAAAAAGGGCGGGCTGGAAGAGTATCGGTCAATCGTCCCGCGATTGGAATGCCCGAGCTGCGCCGAGTGCGGACCCGCTCCGGGGGGTATCGCCCACCCGGCTGATTCGGCGTTTCGGCTGACCCGTTCAACCGGCCGCGGGGCGACTAAGAAAGCGTGTGTACCGAGATCACGTTGTCGGCGCCTGCGACAACGTCGTTGCCGCTGACGACGACCATTGTGTCGCCGGGACGGATCACGCTTCGGCCGTCTTGCGTTTGTTCGCATGCCCACCGAGTGACTTGCTCGATCAGATGCGCCGTGTCAGCGATATTTTCACAGAAGATCGGCTCGATCCCCCAAAATAGGTTCATGCGGCGGACCGAGGCGAGGTGATCACTGACGGCCACGGTCGGGATGAGGGAACGTGTGTTGCTCTTGACCCATGCCGTGCCACCGCTGTGCGTGGCGATGGTGATCAGTTTACTGCCAATCGCCTCGGCGACCTCGATTCCCGCCCGGGTGATGGCGTGCGTGGTGCGGTGCATTTTATCCACGTCACCGGCTTCCGCGTGCGGGGGCATCACGATGGACTGCTCGGTTTTGTACATGATCCGGTCCATCGTCGCGACGCTTTCCCGCGGGAAGCTGCCGATCGCCGTCTCGCCACTGAGCATGCAGGCGTCCGCGCCATCGAGCACCGCATTGGCGACATCAGAGGCTTCGGCGCGTGTTGGTCGTGGACTGTGATGCATTGACTCCAGCATCTGCGTGGCCACGATGACAGGTTTCATCAACCGTTTGCAGGTCGCGATGATTCGCTTCTGAGCGACGGGTGTTTCCGCGACGTCGATCTCAACGCCCAGGTCCCCACGGGCGACCATGATGCCATCGGCTGCCTGGACGATGCGCTCGAGATTGTCGAGCGCCTCGGGCTTCTCGATCTTGGCGATCACGAGTGCCTGGCACTCGTAGCTGTTGAGCAGATCCTTGAGGCTGCGGACGTCCTCGGCCGTGCGAACGAACGAGAGGCTGATGAAATCGATGTCGTGGTGGGCCGCCCAGATCGCGTTTTCGATGTCAGACGGCAGCATCGCCGCGACGGACAATTTGACGCCCGGTAAATTGACTCCCTGGCGACTACGGATTTCGCCCGCTGCGACGACCACACACTCCGCTCGTGACTTCGTGACCGACTCGACCTGCAGTGCCACCATGCCGTCGGCCAGCATCACGCGATCGCCGGGCTCGAGCTCGTCGATTAATCGCGGGTAGGTGCTCGTCAATTCGCCCTCTCGTTCCGAGTCGCTGCCACGCACAAAAGTAAATCGAGCGCCCAGTGGGCACGCCAGCGGCTCGCTGGGCAGTTGTCCCAGACGAATTTTCGGTCCCGCCAAATCGAGCAGGACGCCCGCGGGAAACCCCGTTTGCTCCGAGGCCACCCGGATATTGGCGAGTTTTTCTGCGTGCTGCTCGATACTGCCGTGTGCACTGTTGATGCGGAACACGTCCACGCCCGCTTCGATCAACGCGGCGAGCTGCGCGACGCTGTCACAGGCGGGGCCGACGGTGGCAACAATTTTCGTACGGGCTTCGTTCAAGCGTGGGCGTGACATGGGACCAGTTTTCGATGAGAGTATCGGAATGGGGGGCACGCGGCCTGTTGATTTACGAACCCCACGCGCCAGCGAGGCAGTCTATCTGATCCCTCGCCAGCATCTCAGGTTAGTATTGGCAACTCGACAAGTCGTAGGCCGATAAAAACAATGTAATCGATGACCGCCGGTGGGCTGCTGATTGACGCACCCGGCCGATGCGAGGGATACGATGTCTTCCCTCGACCCCGCGTCGGGTGACCATTTTTACGTTATGCACATTCATACCCATTTTTTTCGATTCGCCACACGGGAAACGCTTGCTGCGTCCGCCCTGGCCCCCCCCACGCCATTGTCGACGCACAAGCTGCGACTTTGAAGCATGACGCGACTTTCGCGAGCGAGTGTTGCTAGCTGAAACCCAGCGGTTCGCCTTGCCAGATCGGATGGCTCGGCTAGTTTTTACCCACCGATTCTGCTGAAGAGCCAACTGCTTCGTCGCACCCCGCTCGAATGCCCCATTGCAACAGATGGCAAAAGGACGACACGCATGCAACCTGACACTTCACCGACCCTAAAATCCGCGATCGTCAGCGGTGGCTCGTCAGGTCTGGGGTTGGCGATCTCGCGAATGCTGCTTCAGCGAGGTTATGCCATTACCATTCTTGGCCGCGATGCCGGCCGGCTCGCGGCCGCCCAAGAGGAGCTCGCCGGCGATGCGATCGATCCGACGTCGCTGCATACATTGATGGCCGATGCAACGTCACCGGTGGACCTGGCACTCGCCGTCGAGGCGCACCTGAATCGATTTGCGCAGGTCGACGTGCTCGTCAACGTGGTCGGACGCAGCGATCGGGGTCGGATCGATGCACTCGACCCCGACGTGCTACGCGAACTCTTCGAAGCCAACGTGATCACGGCTCTGCTGTGCAGCCAAGCATGTCTGCCGAGTTTGCGTCAGGCGAAAGGGGTGATCGTCAACATCGGCTCGCTCGCCAGTCGTGTGGCGCCGCGGTTCCTGGGCGGCTACGTGACTGCCAAGCACGCCTTGGCGGGGATGACTCGCCAGCTACGGTTGGAATGCCAAGACGATGGCGTGCATGTTGGCTTGGTATGCCCCGGCCCCATCGCGAGTAATCGCCCGGCCAACCGATATGGAGTCGATGAGAATTCGAAGTTGCCCGCCGGGGCCGCCGCACCAGGTGGCGGTGCCCAATTGAAACTGCTCAGCCCCGATGCCGTCGCAGCAGCCGTGCTGCGATGTATCGAGAAACGCGAGATCGAGATCGTGATGCCAGGCAAAACCCGATTGCTGATGGGCATCGGTGCCATCTCACCTCGGCTGGCCGATTGGATCCTCAGCCGAAATTCCGCTCGCTAAGGAGCGAGCGGAAACAAGTGGCCGAACGCTCCGCGGTCGGAATGTTCGGCCGCTCCGCGGTCGGAATGGTCGACCGCGGAGCGTTCGACCACAATTTCAGACAGCAATTTTCCGCTCGTTCCTAACTCAACGTGGGAAAATCATCTCGGATGGGACAGGGGTCGCATCCGAGAATCCCTACCGACTGCCAAAACGTGATTGCTGGACAAAGACGGGGGCCACGATGTCGCGCAGCGAGGGTGCGGGCGTACCGTGGTAGTGCATCCGTCGAACCGTGTTTCCGTAGAAATGCAACGGCCGGTAAGGACGCTGCTCCATCGGCATGGACTTGATCTGATCGCGATATTCACCTCGCGCGACCACCACGGGCGACCATCCGGGTTCGTTGGCTGATGTTGAATCCGCGTTCACCAAGGTGACCAGCATTGCCGCCGCAGCGACGCAAATGACTAACTTCATTGTTCCTACTTGTAAGTCGGGGCTCGTGCGAGTCGTCGTGACACACGACTGCAACCACGATCGTGATTGCTTACTTAATCATTCTAGCTTACCAAATCGGATGAGTGAAGGATTTCAGTAGTGATATTCGATCTGCAACGATGGGCCGCCATACCACGGGCGAATGGGGCAATCGTGCCCCGCAACGGGCGATTGTGTGCGGCGTTTTACTGCCGTCCACCGATCCCCATCGGATCCGTGCGGCCCTGCAGAGGTAGGCCGATGTGGCTCAACGAAAGAGCATCCTCGCGGTCGGCTTTCGGTGCGGCCATGCGGGAGTCGACCGATCGCTGAGCGGCGTGCATCAAAGTGTTGACACTTAGGCTTTCACGACTTCGCTCGGGCGATCAGGCGAATCCAATTTGTATAGAATCGCCACGGGCAAAAACAAAAGTGCCATCGCCGCGAACAAAAAGCTACGCGGCCAATCCGCAGAGGAAATGATGCGGTCGAGCACCATGTACACGGCGCCCGAAATCACGATGGCAAAAAAGTTCGCTTGGTTCATCACTGCAATCATCCGCCCTTTGAGCTCATGCGGCGGGCGATCCTGCAGGAATACTTGGATGGGAATGGCGAAAAACGCTGCCGAAGCTCCGAGTAACATCAACACGGGCACACTGCCAGCGAAACCGAGCAAGTGTCCGTGGCCGGGCTTGTCATCGGCCCCGGGCAGCGTGATCGCCAACAGGGCGCAAAACACCACCGTGCCCCACATCCCGATTTGGATCACGAAGTTATCGGAAATCTTGCGTGTCAACGCACCTGCGATCATGCCGCCGGCAGCGATCCCCACGCTGATCAACGCCACCAGGAGACTCGTCCAGGTGTCGCTCAGCCCCAGCTGCACCTTGCTAAGTGAATTGACCGACTGAATCGTCAATCCAGCGATCAACCAAAAAATGCAGGAGGCGAACAATGCGAGCAGCAGCGGCTTGTCACGCCACAGCAACGAGCGAATGGTGTGGGGCAACCACAGATTCTCGCTCTTGAGTTGCAGCGTCGGATCGGCAGCGGGTATGCGAACGATCAGGAGGCTGGTCAGGGTGCCGACCACGGCAATGCCAACGCACACGAGCGATGCGACCCACAAACCGGCTGCCTCTTGCATCGGCGGCAGTGAGGGGGAAACGATCGCGTCTTTGAGTGGTCCGGCGACCGCGGTACCGATGATGATGGCGATAAAGGTCGTCATCAAGACGAGTCCATTGGCGCGGCCGAGTTGGTCACGCGGCAACATCTCCGGCAAGATCCCATATTTTCCTGGGCCGAAAAACGTACTCTGCAGCCCCATCAAAAACAGCACGATCCATAAGCCCATGAACCCAATCGTTGGCGTGGCCAGGAACGCTACCAGCCCCAGTCCCATGATGACGATTTCGGCAACTTTGCTGGACACGATGATGGTGCGCTTACTCAAGCGGTCGGCGAGATAGCCGGCCAAACCGCCGAAGAGCACAAACGGAATACCGAAGACGATCGTCGCAATCCCCTGCAGGTCCGAGCCCCCGCCCTCGGCAGCACCCGCCGACCCCTTTTCAGCGGCGACCGTCTGAGCGGCTACATCTTGGACCTGCTGCGAATCCAGCATGCCCGCATCGGAGGCACCGGCGACGATGGCGGTCGGGATCGCCAGCAGCAACAGTAACTGTTTGAACAGATTGTCGTTGAAGGCACCGAAAAACTGGGTCGCCAGGAATCCGAGGAACGCGGGATGCGAGAGCCGGTTAATTTTGCCCACCGCCGGCTGGTCAGGGGCGTCGTCTCGAGGTTCCCCATCGACCGGTGGTTCAAAGGGATTTTCAGCAGTTGAGGACATGGGCCGATTTCAGGGGTTCTGAGAGCATTTCATTCGCCAAGCAGCTGGGGGGAGGTCTTGCCGGATGACCCGTTGAGCGGCGTGCCCATGATCCGCCGGTAGCCGGATCGCGGCGCGTCTTTGACGGATCAAGCGTGGCGTGTTTGCTCATGCGGTCGAGCGGCAAGACTTCCGCGTTGCTGCAGTGAAAAGAGCCTTACCATACCGAGAGGCTTCGCGGCGACGTGTGATTTCTGAGGTCATCTTAGCGGATCGTGGGTAACGTGTGAAAAAACGCCCGTGAAACTGGAAAGTCGCGGTTTCCTCCATGAAAAAGAGTGGACCACCCGGGGCGGACACGCCTATTATGAAGGTGTCCCCCAAGAAGGGATTCAATCGGTCGAAACCCAATGGAGTCTCGCACTCGTCCCCGGTACCTATCGGTACTCATTCGCACTTACGATTATGCCTGATATTTTCGCAGCACCGACCGTACAGGCTGGTCTCGCCATAACGGTTCTGCTCGTCATGATAGTTGGCGCGATTTGGTTGCTGGGAAGATTGCGCGACTACAACACTCAAGACCGTCCAGCACCCCAGGAAGGGTTCGTAAACCTGGAAGAAATGCTTCGCAAAGGTGACATCAGCGAAGCAGAATTCCGAAATATAAAAGCATCGGCCCACTCACATGTCGTGTTGTCGACCTCCGCCCAGTCCCAACCAGTCCGCTCGCCCGAGCCGCCATCCGATTCCTCGGATGAGTGATCTCAAGCCAGCCGACTTTACCCGGGACATGAAGCAGAGCAAGACAACCGGTCAACGTGTGAGTGACCCGCCGATACCCAATCCAGTCAGTGGTTCGCCCTCCCAATTATGATTCAAGTGCAAAACTCATTCGCGTCTCACGCAAGTGGACACGCATCAGTAGCGACCTTGGTCGGGCATACCAATCACTGACACCAATCACTTTTACCAAAACCACGAATGGCTCGAGCTTCGAGGACACGGATGTTCCTTCAAGCACGCGTTGCGATCACGAATTCAATCCCATGCGGGTTGTTGATGGGATCGTAGCACTTTGAAAAGCATTCGAGTCGTGGCCTGAACCGTTCGATGTGTCGAGTTCTCATAGCGAGGATTCAGACGAATCGTAGGCAAACGCGAACAAGATTTCGTTCTCGGATCTCCCATCCGGGTCGTGAATCAAAGTTCATGAGAGTCGTTTGCCCGCACACGTCTGGATTTTGCGACGGAGCTCTTATAAAAGGAGTCGTGTATGCCCACCAAGGAATCTTCGAACTCACGCCGCAGTAGCGCGTCGACTAAGAAGAATGCGTTTTGCAGTTTCTGTCGCAAGAGTTACCGTGACGTCGGACCGCTCGTTGAAGGGCCGGGCGACGTTTATATCTGTGCCGAGTGTATTGAGCTTTGCCAGTCAATCCTCGATCAAGAACAGCGTCGACGCGGCCCGTCGAAATCACTGTTCAGTGAAATCCCTGCCCCACGTTCGATCGTCGAGCACCTCGACAATTACGTGATCGGTCAAACCGCCGCCAAACGCGTCCTCGCCGTCGCGGTTCATAATCACTACAAACGTCTCAGCAGCGGCTGGGAAAGTGAAGGCGACGTCGAGATCGAGAAGAGCAATATCCTGCTCGCGGGGCCTACCGGCAGCGGCAAAACGCTGCTCGCTCGTTCGCTGGCGAGAATGCTCAACGTCCCCTTTGCCATCGGTGATGCGACCACGCTGACCGAGGCCGGGTATGTGGGCGAAGACGTCGAAAACCTGCTTTTGAAACTCTTGCACGCCGCCGATTTCGATGTCGAAGCGGCCCAACGCGGGATTCTCTACATCGACGAAGTCGACAAGATTGGACGTACCAACGGTAACGTCTCGATCACCCGCGACGTCTCCGGTGAAGGTGTCCAGCAAAGCTTGCTCAAGATGCTCGAAGGCACCGTTGCCAACGTGCCGCCGCAGGGTGGACGCAAACATCCCGAACAACAGTACATCCAGATGGACACGAGTAACATCCTGTTTATCTGCGGCGGTACCTTTGTCGGGATCGAAGACATCATCCGTCGTCGCCTCGGCCACCGGACACTCGGCTTCGGCGACGCTGGCTCCCTCCGCAACGAGCAGAGCGTCTCGGACTTGCTCGCTCAGGTCCAAACCGAAGATATTTTGAAATTCGGTTTGATTCCCGAGCTGGTCGGCCGGATGCCCGTGGTTTCCTACCTGCAGCCACTCGATGTCGAAGGTTTGATTCAGGTCATGACCGAACCGAAGAACTCACTCGTCAAACAGTACCAAGCTCTGTTTGCGATGGAGAACTGCGAGCTGAACTTCACTGCGGGTGCCCTGCGAGCGATCGCCGAAAAAGCGATCGACAAGGGCGTCGGTGCTCGGGGCCTTCGCGGGATCACCGAAGAAGTGATGCTCGACATCATGTACGACCTGCCCGACCAAGAAGATGGGCGTGTCTACACGATTGACGAGACCGTCATCATGGGCACACGAAAACTCTTCACGATGCCCGCGACCAAGAGTGCATAGGCGAGAAATCGCGAACGCTTTCGAAACGAAAGGTCATTCGCCCAGAGGTCGGCACACCGAGTCAGTGTGTCGGCCTGCTGGGCTCGTTTCGTTTTACAGGACGACTCAGTGCTGACGAAAAAATGAGTTGCTGAACCCTCCCGATGAAGCGGAGCGGGTTGCAAACGATCGCGCGGCGAGCTTTTCCAGGAGGGCCGTCTACGTTTCGAGCGATCCTCGTACGCTCGGATGCCCCCTGTAGGGACGACGCCCTGGTCGTTAATCTTGTGGCATGCCGACGCATTGCCTGATCAGTTTCGGATCCAACTTGGGCGATCGAGACGCCGTGGTCGCTCACGCGGCTCAGTTGGTCGATCGTTCGGGCATCGTTGCGCCCTCGCGGGACTGCGACACCCTTTCTTCGGGCAGTTTGATCTCGCCGACAGACGGTTCTATCCTGCCGCCGAGCGGGGGCCTGCGTGCCAGCCGCTTGTTTGAAACTCCGCCCATCGGTGGCCCCGGTGGGCAGTCACCCTTTCTCAACGCCGTCGCGGCCTTTGCGACGGACGCCTCTGCGGCCGAAGTGCTCGATGTACTGCAGCACGCGGAACAGGAGCTCGGTCGCAAGCGAGAGAATCGTTGGGGGGCCCGTTCGATCGATCTCGATGTGGTCCTGCACGGCCAGCTGTGTGGCGATGCGCCTGCGGGCCGCCGCGGGCTCATCGGTGGCCGCGGTCCCGTCGGCAGCCCCCATTCACTGGTCGTGCCGCACCCGCGTTATACGGCGAGAAAATTCGTGGTCGTTCCAGCCTGCGACGTCGCCGCGGACTACCGCGACCCGCGCTTCGGCTGGACACTCGCCGATCTCGCCACTCACCTCGCCGCCGGCACCCCTTCGATGGCGCTGACAGGTGGCGACGAGGCGCTGCGGCAAACCATCTGCGAGCGACTGGCGGCCGAACATGACATCCAGATCATCGACGCCGATGCACGGTCCGCCGAACCGGTGTCGTGCCAGTCCCCGTGGGACCGCACGCGCGCCTGGGTGTCCCCCAGCGTCCCCCGCGTGCTGCGTGAACAGCTTCCTGAACCAGAACACACCACCTTCCCCGAATCCAGTAACCTGCCGCGATTAATCGCCAGAATCGAACGCACGACGGAAGCCACACGTTGGCCGGCACCACATCAAATCTGGCCGTCAGGATGGCGCTGGCCTGAGTACCGACTCGAGGTCGACGATCTCGATTGGGCGGTCGGTGAACTGGCCTCCGCGCTGGATTCGATGTGCTGCGACGTGCGCCCGATCACCGCCGACGGCAACTGGTGGCATGGATAGCAGTGCCGGGGTTTTGTCGGAGTCTCGGCGAGATCCGGCTGCCCACAGCGAGTGTTTTTTAGCTGGCGTTCGTCTCCTCACTATTGATTCCATTGGCCTCGAAAATTCATATGTTCGATCTCGTTCTCGGCACCCACAACGCAAAGAAGCTCATTGAGCTACAGATGATGCTCCCCAAGAGTCTCGCGGCGTTGTCAACCTTAGCGGACATCCAAGGTGCGATTGACGTCGTCGAGGACGGCGAAACCTTCGCTGAGAACGCGGCGAAGAAAGCGTGCGATCAGGCGCGGCATCTCGGCCGCTGGGTCCTCGCCGAGGACAGTGGATTGTCCGTCGACACTCTGGACGGTCGCCCCGGTGTCTATTCCGCTCGTTATGCCGGAGAGCATGGTGACGACGCGGCCAACAATCAGAAATTACTGGTGGAACTCCAGGGAGTGCCGCCCCAAAGACGAGGTGCCCAGTTCAATTGCCACCTCTGTCTTGCCGATCCACAGGGCCGCGTGCACCTGACGGCAGCGGGGATTTGTCGCGGCCGAATCGCCGAGTCTCTCTCCGGCTCAGCGGGGTTTGGCTACGATCCCCTGTTCGTCATCCGTGAGTACCACCGTACCTTCGGCGAACTCGATCTCAGCGTCAAACGAGCGATCAGCCACCGCTCACGCGCCCTGCGACAGTTCCTGCCACCACTTCGCTCGCTGATCGAGCAGCAAATGCACTAGCGACGCTTCCGTCGGATGAGCCGCTTTTTATCGTCTCGCGGTCGCTAAGCGGATGCGTTTTGCGGCGTTTGATCGCCGACAGGAACGGGATCCTTCCGCGACAAGATGGATTGAATTTTTGACGAGGTCTGTGAATAGGAGGTCGTCATGCTGGTCGCACCCGCCTTGCGAAACTTGACGAACAATCCATCGTAGTTTCGGAACTTGCCTAAGCACGCGATCAAAACGGCGCCCTTGAAACCCTCGCTACGAATGGACTTGCACAGATAGCGGGCTTGGGCAAAACCGCCCTTGGGCAGCACCACGATCACCACCACGGGAGGATTGGCCTGGCTCACCTCTCGGCCAACGTCCTGGGGCAGCGTTTCTTCATTGATCGCACGCAGTTGATAAATGCCCTCGCCCGCGATCCGCAGCATGTTCAACACCAGCGATTCGCTGAAGTGGTGGGAGGTACAGCCGATGACGGTGGGTAACTCCGCAATCGGCGCTGAATCCGGTCCGCTATCGGCGGTCTCGTCTTCGGCGTCTACGGAACCACTGCGTGAATCCAGTTCTTCGATCAGGCCTCCGGCCAGTGCAAAGAGGCGATTCGCGTCGCCGTCGGAGAGATGCTCGGCATCGTGATCCGAACGAATTCGCTTGAGCGCAGGAACTAAGACGGCGTCACAGGTCGCCTCCATCGTATGCTCAGCAACGTGATCACGGAGGATCGTTCGCGCACGGTGCTCGTCGCTGGCGAGTAACCGTTGGTAGAACCGCATCGAGGTTTCGATCTGGACATCTTCGCCCAGTAGAATCGCGAGCATTTTGAAGCGGGGCACGTAGCGACCGAGCACGACCAAGCAAACGGTCAGCGGCGTGGACAAAAACAAACCGACCGGTCCCCACAACCAGCCCCAAAACACGGCTGCGAAAATCACCGCGACGGCGGAGATCCCCGTGCTGGCTCCGTACAGCCAGGGCTCGAGAATATTGTTGCTGAGCAGCTCCATCGTGATAATCAAAGCCGCCACGGCGATGAAAACGCCGTATCCAGGGAAAACCGCGAACGCCATCGTCAGTGGGAACACGGCCGATGCGACGGGGCCGATGTAGGGCACGAACCGCAAACACGTCGCCAACGCGCCCCATAAAATCACATTGGGGAAACTACCGCCTTCGGTCATCGTGGCCCCGATGACCGTCAACCCTATCGTTAGCACCAGCCCATAGGATGTGTTGACGATGGTCTGAGCGATCAGATAGCGACTGATCCGACCGGCAGCCTCATCCATCGCTTCGGTCGTCGTGACATAATCCCCGTGACTGACCACAGCGATGATGCGGTCTCGCAAGTCTTCGCGGTGAATTAGCATGAACAGGGCGATCACGCACACTAAACCGGCCGTCGCGAAGGGGCCGAGCATCGTTCCCGCCGTCGTCGCCCAGGATGCCAGGGGAAGGCTATCTTCAACCAGCACCGTGTAGAGCGGCGTCTTCCGTGTGGAACCATCATTCGATTTTTCTAAATTACCTGTCTCGGGGACAGGTAGGAACTTGTCCGTCCAACGCTGCAGGATCGATTTCGTGGCCGCCCCACCTGCCGGATCCCCACCTGCCGGATCCCCACCTGCCGAATCCCCACCTACCGAATCCTCGCCTACCGGGGGCTCCGCGGTTGGGTCCTCGTTGGCGACAGGGGGTTCTATCTCCGCTGCAGATTCATTCTCCCCCGAAGCATCCGGCGCAGTGGACGCGTCAGTGGGGTTATTGGCGGCGGGCTCCGCACCATGCTCAATCGCTTCGGTGACGTCATCAGCGAGCTTATCGAGCGAACCGCCCACCCCCGTGGTCATGCCTGCCATGCTCCTTGCTTTGGTGACCAATTCATCCTTATGCTCGGGGAGAGCACCCACCAAGCTGGTTACTTCGCGGCCTATCAGCGTCGCGACCCCCGCCAACAGTAGAAACGTCAACGTCGCCGTCAGGACGACCGCGACGACATTGGGGACGCCGCTGCGTTGCAATCGATCGACAATCGGGCTGAGCAGGAACGACAGTAGCAGTCCCAACGCCAGCGGAATGAAAACGTCCCGTGCAAAGAACAACGCGGCCACCGTGAGCACGACGGCGAGCAATTGAGCGACTGCGGCAATCGTCGCCATTTCAGATTTTGACTGGGTCATGCAAGTATTCGTAAGACGGGGTGGACGGCGCACTAATTGCACTCAAACGATCGTCGCCACTGAACTTCTGGTGGTCGCCATTTCTCAACGGACAAAACGGAAACATCACCATGCGAGTTCTAATAGCAGTCGTCGTCGTCTTAGTGGTTCTGGGCTTTGTGGGTTGGATCAAGTTCAGTTCACCCGATGGAGACCCAACCTTGCGTGTGGATACTAACAAGGTCAAGCAGGATACGTCAGTCATCGTCGAGAAGTCGAAAGAACTCACTCAGCAGGCCGTTGATCAGGTCGACCGGGCGAAAGACGACGTCGATGCAACGCTTGATCGCGGACCGCTGGAGTCACAACGCCCCTAATCAAGTTCCACCCACTTCGTTTCTGCGAACGGGCGACGCTATTGGGAGCCGATCGTCGCCGATGCGAGAAACCAGCGGAGTCGCGTCTCGGACTAGCTGGACAAACGCTGGTCGATGTAGCGTTTGCAGATCTGGTAGTAGGACACCATCGAATCGATATCGATCCATTCATCGATGGCATGAAGATTGCCGACGAGTGGTCGAGACAGGTTCACGGGAATATGGTGGGTCCGAAAGAAACGACCATCACTGCCACCGGACGCACGGTTCAGGCGGACGGGGTTTCCCGTTTCTTCGGCGGTTGCTTGGCAGAACAACGGGTCGGGATCGAGGTTGGTTGGCTCCGCGGTCATGAGGGGTTCCAGGGTGCAATCGGTCCCCACAACGCGGGCGACTTCCGCGAGGATCGATGCGACCGTATGCGGTGGAGGAAAGCGAATGTCAACGACCGCCGAGGCGCCTGACGGAATGCGGTTGACGGTCGTGTTTTCGCTTTCGCACATCGTGATGCTGCAGGTTGGAAACCAGTGATCGACCTTCGGATCGATGATCCCCGGCGGCCGATACTTCGCGAAATGTTCGATCAATCGATTCAGCCCGGGCAACAACCGCTCAATCGCATTCTCACCGAGCCAGGGTCGTGCCGCGTGTGCCTCCCGGCCATGTTGCATCAGTCGCGCGTGCACGACGCCCTTTTCCGCAGTCGTGATCTGGTCGAGCGATCCGCCGTCGGGGATGATGGCGACGTCACATCGCAACCCGATTTCGTCGAGCAGAAACTGCACCCCATCGGCGCCACCGCGTTCCTCGTCGGACGTAATCGCCAGCCCAACGCTGGCGTCTGTGCCACGGCGATGGATCGCCCGCATCAGCTCAATCATGATGGCGATCTGTCCCTTCATGTCACCGCTGCCCGGCCCAATGATCCTGCCATTCTCGACTTTGGAATGGTAGCAGTCCACTTCAGAGTGCTCGATCACATCGACGTGCCCGCACAGTAGGATCTCCGGTGCATCGCACCCTATCGGCCGTACCACCAATGATTCGTGGCCGTTGCGTTCGAACGTATCGAGCCGGACGCCCGGCGATGAGTCGAGGTGATGCCGTAGGAATTCGAAAGACTTCTGCCGCTCGACGGGGCGACTCTCCGTACTGGGGATCAAAATCAAATCCCGAGTCAACGAAGTCAAACGCGATTTGAGATGCCCGTGCTTGTCAGTGCCTGTCAAGTCGATTTGCCTTCGGTGGGGTCGAGAAATACTGTCTGAACTTGGGTGCAAATGCTCCGCGGTCGAAGATTCGGACCGCGGAGCGTTCGGCTGCTTGTCTTCCGCTCGTTCCTTAATCGCGATCGGCGATCCAACCGCCTGGTAGATCCTGCTCCGCGAGGGTGAGAAACCGGTGGCATTCCTGTGTGTCTCTACCAATGCAAATGAACTGACCTTTGTGAACCAGGCCATCTTTGCCGAAGTTGAAATTCAGCGGCAGCACGCCCGCTCGTCGCCCCATTTGAAAGAGATGATCTTTCGCGGCGAAAATCTCAAGTAGGGTGGCTGCGGTGACCGGTTGGGAGAGTCGCAGATTGCGCAGCAGCCAAGCGCCCTCGGGATGGAAATGTTTGGCGAGCAGCGATGGGTAGGTCGCCCCCGTGACTCGTGCGTTGATCTCACAAACATAGACGTCCCAGTCCGCTTTCGATTCGCGTTGGACGACCAGCCAATCGATACTCGCCGTGCCACGGTAACCCGTCTCGTGGAGCCAGCCGCCGACGATCTCGGCTTGACGCATCGTTTCCGCCCGAATATTGGGGCGTTCGTTCAGATACGGGGGCGGTGACTCGTTCCCTTCATGCACATGATGGTCACTGAGGATCTGTTCCGTCATGTCAAACGCGTAGACATGCTCTTCATCGAGAAACAACTGTGTGCTGGGGCTCAGTATTTCAGCGATCCCTTGGATCCCGGGGCCGAGCCAGCCCTGGACCAAGCATGGCCCTTCATGAAAAAAATACTCGGGAATCAAGTTCAACGGATCCGTTTGATTCAAATCATCTAGTTTCCGCATCCCCACCCCCGACGCTCCAACCTGGGCGCGGACGACCGCAGCGGTATAGCCTTGCGCCTGCAGTCGTGCCGCACAGCCCGCGACATCACTCCGTTGGCGTGCAATCTCGGTCGCTACCGTGGGCAGGTTTTGTGCCAGCAAAAACTGATGCAACAGCAGTTTGTTGTTGCCCGCCTGGCTGGCCTGCGTCGATGAAATCGTCGGGCACCCCAGCCGCTCGGCAATTCGTGGCAGGATGTCATCGATCACATACCCATCGAGCCAACGGTCCGATTGGAGACCGGCCGCCGAGGTCAGCGGATGACCTGGCGGCAAAATCTCGCCCAGCGATGCGTCCGGCCGCGACTCGAGCTGGCGGCCCAGTTCCAGGTAGTCCTCGTGGGTCAACACACAGATTTCGGGCAGTGACAGACCGAGTTCTTGGTTCATGTAGCGACATAGATCCCGATCGGGTGCACGCTCGACGACCAACAGATTTTCTGGTCCGGCGAACAGCAAATCCAAGATGGGGATCAGCCGGTTGCTGTACGAGTCCAGCTCGCCAACCTCCTCGCCGAGCACGCGGGTTTGTTCGGAATTGCCAAAGAACAGGGACAGCAAGTTCGCGAAGAAAATGGTTCGGCGAGGCCACAGGGGCGGTAGCCGGCCCCGGGTGTCGATAAATCGATTTCGGTTGCGAGCAGCCGGTGAATTCATCGACCCATGAACCTCGGCGGGGCGAGTTGGTCGCGGTAGGGAACCTGATCGAACACGTCGATACTGGCACAATCCACCAGATCATTTTCATACCCGGCCGCGATCAGGTTCTGACCGCCTCCTGTCAGGGCCAGTCGTCGTGACAGCGATTCGGAATCGACGACCTTGTCGTGAGTGACGCAGTGTTGCCACGCCGCCAATGCAATCGCCCCCGAATCGTTCACCAACTCAATCGGGCCGTCGTAGAACCGCGACGTGTCGCTGAGTTTGCGGTGACAAACGGCGATCAATGCCCCCGCTAACAGCACGTCCTCGCTCGTTACTGCACCATTCGTGCCTGCACACACGATACGCACCAAGCCAGTGGTGCGAGCGGGTTCGCTGCTGGCGAACTCAGGGTGATTCGCTCCAGCCGAATCGGAATCGGTCACGGCCTCAATGATCGCGTCGGCCACCGCGGTCAGGTTGGCAAAACAGGCCAGCAACATCACGTCGCAATCCGCAGCCGCATCAATGGCCCGAGTGCCGTTGGTCGTTGTCATCACCAGATCGCGGTCGCCAACGCCTGCGGGAGAATACTCCGAGGGGGAATTCCCAAAATCAAACCCTTCGATGGGTCTGCACTCGCGCTCCCCACACAGCAGGGGCGCGGCGTCCGCAGGACCCTCGCGTTGCAACGCCCTCGCGTCATCGATGTTGAGGCACGTCGTCACAGACCTCGCGCCCGCCGCAATCGCAGTCGTCACGACCGTCGTCGCACGCAGCACGTCAATCACCACGGCGACGCGGGCATGTGTGCGTTCGTGCGGTCCGACGGCACTAGGCGATAACCATGTTTCAATCTGCATCGGTTTAATATCGATCCTGTTCTGGTTCGGCACGCACGTCGACATGATCATCGTCAACATGAACATGAATCACGCTGGGACTGCAGCACACCGGGCAATCCTCCACATACGTTTGCTCTTGGCCACCGGCCAAGTCCACCGGGATGACGATCTCCTCACCACAGTTATCGCAAACGTAACTCGCATTATCATCGACGTGCGAAAGTTGGGATTCATGATCCCAAATGTCAGTGCTCTCGCTCTCCCGGCCGAGCGGATCGGCCGTGGGATCTCTCTGGATGGTCATCGTTCAGTTATCCTCTCCGTGTGATTGTCAATGATCAGCGTGATGGAAATCCTCCGCGAGCATCCTGCGTATCCATGCTCGCTAGAATAGAGATTTCACTGCCGATTTCGTACCGATTCCATGAGCAAACACTGTACCGTATTGACATCCACCACCACAGTAGCAGATTTCGTGGTCGCCTCGGCGGGAGTTGAGCTATCGATGAATTGCTGCTGGCGTCCCAGTTTACCGTTGGCATCCCCGGGCTCGGGCGATCACAATGGGCGGTGAGCAATCGTGCGATCAACAAATTTCCGGAGAGCAGAATGAAGCGTTCCCTATACCTCGCCCTGGTCATGAGCGTCCTCGCGACGCCCGCGTTCCCCCTAAACCTGCTGGCTGAGGATGCCGTTCGGGCCATCGTCAGCCCGTCCGACGACAGCCAGCAACCCGCTGAATTGACATCGGCTGAGGGAAAACCGGGCGAGCCGAAATCGGCTGAGCCGAAATCGGCTGAGCCGAAATCGGCTGAGCCGAAATCGGCTGAGGAGGAGACCTCCGACACGAAAAAGCCGGATTCGCCCGCGGGTGAAAAGGACGAGCCCAAAGAGGCCGAAACCGTGAAGGTGGAGGGCGTTTTCGAAGCCGTTCAGTCGTGGGAGTTGATTCACGATCAAGACCAAATACAAACACTCGAGGTCGAACGGATTCTGCCCCATGGCGCCGTCGTCACGAAAGGGCAGAATGTTGTCTGGTTCGATTCCGAACCCATCGATCGAAAAATGGCAACCGCCGAGATCCAACTCAAACTCGCTGAGCTAGCCGCCGCGGACGATCAATTTGCCTACGACCAATTTCTCGAAACTCAAAAACTCGATCGCGAGGCCGCTGAACGGGCCCGTCAGCAAGCCCGCCAGAACTACGACAACTACGTCAAAGTCGATCGTGAACAGACCCTTGGAAACGCGAAACACAGCCTGAAGAATTCGCAGTACTATCTTCAGAATGTGCAAGAAGAACTGACGCAATTGACTCAGATGTATGAAGAAGATGATTTGACCGAAGAGTCCGAAGAGATCGTGATGAAGCGGGCCAAGCAAGCGGTTGAGTCGGCTGAGTTCAACTTGAAGGCAGCTGAAGTTCGCTCAAACCGGATCATGGATCAAACCATCCCACTGCGTGACAAAACCGAAGAGGCGGATTTGGCGAAAGCGGAGATGGCGTACGACAAAGCCATTCGCGATTTGACGAGTTCCAGGCAGCAGCGTGATTTGAAACGCAAACAAGCCGCGATGGAACTCACCGAGAAGACGAACGATTTTGAAACGCTGCGAGAACAACGGAAACAAATCGTGATGAAGGCTCCTGGCGACGGGATCCTGTTGCATGGCGAGTTGACCCGTGGTGCCCTGGGAGCCAAACCGACTACGTTGGAGCAGGGCTCCAAAATCAACCAAGACCAAGTCATCGCGACGATCGTCAATCCCAACCGCCTGCGAGTGCGACTGGAGTTGTCCGAAGCCCAGCTGGCCAGCGTGATCCGCGACGCAAAGTGCGTGGTCAAGCCCACCTCGCTGCCCGATCAATCCCTCACGGGCGTGATCGCTCACGTCGACAAGGTGCCGTTTGCTGCTAAAAAGTTTGATGCCGTCGTCAAACTGAAGGGTAAGATCGATGACTCGATCGTGCCCACGATGACCTGTTCCGTCGAGTTCACGAAGTGAAACTTCACCCCTGACCGAAGTGGGGCCTGTGAAGGATCCCACTTGCATACCGTCGGATCGCGCCCCCCGCGATCCGAACCGTGGATCGCGGGGGACGTCGATTTTTTTACTGCAGCATTTTAGTACGGCGGCGAAGCCGCAGTGGGGAGTGGGTCTTGTTGAAAATCCTCCTCACGCGACGGATCTTTAACAAGATCGATTACCGCTGTAATCGAATCGATGCCCTGAGCGATCCACGACACTCGTCCTTCCTGCGGCCTTCGCTCCCCCACCCCCGGATCATTATCATGTCCAACCACTTTTCGCTGAGTCTCCGCGGCGCGACACTCTTGATCGCGGGGCTTGCATGCATGAGCGTGGCTGCCGAAGGACCGGACACGGACAGTCCGTCGCCTTCCACTCCGCAGTCAACCGCAGCGGTGGCTGCCAATCAGTTTGATTGGAAACACACGCCGATACCTCCACAGGTCGACGGGCCGACCGACGACCAGATCGTCGACGCAATGATTCGCGGCATCGAGTTTATGCTGGCTGACCAGAATGCGAACGGCTCGTGGGGGTCGGCGACTCGGACGAAAGCGTTGAATATCTACGCGCCCGTTCCCGGGGCCCACCACGCATTCCGCACCGCCACGACGTCCCTGTCGATCGCTGCCTTGATCAAAACGTTCGAGCGTTTACCGGTCGAGAACGCCGACGCCGACATTCGCGGGCGGGTACGCAATAGTGTGTCACGAGCTGAGGCTTGGCTGATCGAAAATTTGCCGCGGTTGCGGCGTGCGGGAGGCGATGCACTCTACAACGTCTGGGGGCACGGCTATTCGATCACAGGCTTGACCCAGCTGCATCGCTGGCATGGCGACGATCCCAAAAAACAAGCCGAATTGGTCGCACTGATTCGAACTCAGTTTGAGATGCTGCAACGATACGAGTCCGTCGACGGCGGGTGGGGATACTATGATTTTCGTTATCAGGCCGACCAGCCAACCTCCTCGTCGACGAGCTTTGTCAACGGTGCCGTGTTGGTCTCTCTCGCCGAGGCAAAGGCCATCGGTCTGGACCCTCCCGAGCGGATGGTAAACCGGGCCCTTGCGGCGCTGTATCGACAGCAGAAACCCGACTTCAGCTATGTCTACAGCGAAGGCTTAAAGTATCAACCGATGCGTGGCATCAATCGTCCGGGAGGCAGTTTGGGCCGATCGCAGTGCTGCAATGCTGCCCTGCGTTTATGGGGCGATGAGGCGATCACGGACAACGTCATCAAGGTCTGGCTGTGCCGTCTGTATCTTCGCAATGGTTGGCTAGATATCGGCCGCAAACGACCCATTCCTCATGAGGCATGGATGCAGGTGGCAGGCTATTTCTATTACTTCGGCCACTACTACGCCGCCGTCGGGATGGATTTATTACCGAAATCCGAAATCTCGCCCTACCAGCCCCTGCTCGCGAAATTGATGCTCGACCGTCAAGAAGCCGACGGTTCCTGGTGGGACTATCCACTCTACGACTACCACCAACCCTACGGCACCAGCTTCGCGCTACTCACACTCCATTCCTGCCTCGATTGAGCAATGCCAGAACCTCAATCTTTGGCGGATCCAGATTCCTAAGCTTCGCGTCAACAACAAGTGACGAATTCTCGCGCCGCTCCCGTCGCTATGTCAGTTTTTCTTCACGCGAGGTTTCGGTTTGTTGAGAGCCTTCTGAGGATTCTTTTGACGTTTGGCCCACTCTTTGTATTCCTGGTTCCCGCCACGCATCTGTGAGAAGGCTTGCATTTCGGTTTCCAATCCGAGGTCGCCCTGGGACTGCATCCATGCGGCGAGGGTCTCGTCCAACTCGGACACGACCGCGGCGTAACGGGGGTCCCCCGCCAGATTATTCAGTTCATGCGGGTCTGTCTGGATGTCGTAGAGCTCCACCGCCGGTCGGGTGGCAAAACGATCGATGATCGTTTTTGCATCGGCATCGCCCGACTCTGCCAATGCCTCCCAACTGTGGAACCATGGTCTTCCATTGATCGTGTTATGGAACGTGGCCTCGGGATCGAGATTACGAATCAATTTGAAGCGTTCATCGCGAACACTGCGGATGGGATAGTCGCGCGGGCCATTGATAATGCCTCGCGTGGTCTGGATGCCAAACACATGATCTTTGTGATGATTGGTTTGCCCCCGCAGTACCGGCAATAAACTCTTGCCATCGAGCAATTCCGCAGCGACCCCGCCGGCAGCCTCGACAAATGTGGGGCACACGTCAACGTATTCAACGAGCGCATCGGTTTCGCTGCCGGGCGAGACTTGACCCGGCCAACGCACGATCATGATCGACTGCAAACCTGCATCGTAGCAGCTCCATTTGGCGAATGGGAAACTGTTGCCCTGTTCGGAAACCACCATCACCAAGGTGTTGTCCGCAAGCTCATGCTGGTCGATCATGGAGAGGATTTGTCCGACTTCGGAATCAAAGAAACTGACCTCGGCAAGGTAGTCGCGGTAGGCTATTCGTGTGTCGGGCGTATCGACCATGTAGGGACGGAGTTTTAACGTCGCGGGGTCATATTGGCGACGAAACTGTTTACCTTTGTTCCACGGTTCATGGGGTTCGTTGGAGCAGGCGAAGAGGGCGAAGGGTTGGTCCGTCTCCGCACATTCTGCCATCAGTTTGTCCACGGCGCCCATGTTGATTACGGACCGCTCGCTCGGGTCCGTCCCCGGGGCTGTATTCGCGTGCGGTTGTTTGGCATTGCCGCCTTTGGAGTACTCAAAGGGGAATACTGTTTTGGGACCGATGTGCGTCTTTCCCGACAAAGCGACTCGGTACCCGAGCGGTTGGAGATAGTGCACGATGCTTTTGACATCATCGCGAGCAAACGTATGATTCGGGTAGGCACCTGTTTTGACAGGATATTGGCCCGTGTACAGGTTGTGCCGCGTTGGCGAGCACATCGGTGCGGCTTGGAAACAGCGGGTCAGACGCATGCCCTGTTTCGCCAGTGCATCGATGTGCGGTGTGAGTGCTTGCCCACCGTAGCAGCCGATGTCCGCGAACGTGCAATCGTCGGCGATGATGAACACTAAATTCGGTTGCGTTGAATCGTCGTCGGCTCGTAGCGACGCCGTGACGGCAAATAGTACCGTGACGGCAAACAACGCGGAGGATCTGTATTTCATGAGACTCTTGATAACGGAGAACTAAGATTGTGACTTCTTCGCTCGATATTGAGAAACTTTCTTCGATTTCGCTTCCGCTGAATCAGTGGGAGCGATATGCCGGCGGCGGCGAGTGACTCAATCACTCCAAGAAGGGCGATCACAACCGCTCCGTCATCATGTATGCCCTGCATGGGCGTGATCTTATGGGGTGCCGTTCCTTTGGGAACTTAGTCCCCTGTGTTGAATTCCAGTCCTCTTAACAAGAGAGTCATGATACCACATGGATAGCTCGTAAGAACGCAAACAGGAGGCGAGACGCACTGGGTTTCGGTTGCAGCCGCAAGGGGCAATGGCGTCTCTCGATGCAGCGTCTTTCGATGATGTCGAGAGCCCAATGCACGCTGTCGATCGAATCTCTCACAGTTGCAGGCCTTGTTTGTCTCGAAGAGCGGTGGCAGAAGTTTGCACCTTGAGCCGAACCGCCTCGTGCGGACCCGGATGCTAGGTGGTGTGGGAGGGACCCCGGAAAACCGGGGCCCTATCCTGATCGCATCGATATCCGCTGATTTCTTGCCCGATCGGAACCAGCCAATGTTCCTGCGTGACCTCGCCCAACGAGATGGGATCACCAGCGACGTGTCGGATGAATCAAGGACTCGACGAAATTGAAATCTCACCGGCGGGCGGATACACTGTCGCGATGCTTCGTCTTCACTACTCCCCAGGGCCCACCATGTTGACACGAACACGTGTTTTTCGAATTTTCGCATCCCTTACTTTCCTGGTGGCAATTGCCGCAGCACATCCGCTGAAGGCCCAGGGACGGAGTGAACGCTGGTCCGCGGAAAAAGCGAACGCTTGGCAGGAACAAACACCGTGGCTGGTCGGCGCCAACTTCACGCCCGCCTATGCCATCAACCAACTCGAAATGTTTCAAGCCGATACGTTTGACCTCGCCGCGATTGACCAGGAATTGGAATGGGCGGAGGATCTTGGATTCACCAGCATTCGCGTTTACTTGCATCACTTGCTCTGGGAGCAAGACGCAGATGGGTTCCTCGAACGGCTCGATCAGTTCCTCACTACCGCCGACAAGCATCATATTGGTGTGATGTTTGTGCTCTTCGATAGCGTCTGGGATCCGAATCCGCAGCTCGGCGAGCAGCGGGCACCCGTGCAAGGGCTGCACAACTCCGGTTGGGTACAGAGTCCCGGTGCGAAGGATCTAACAGACCGTTCGCGGCACGGATTGCTCGAAGCATACGTGAAGGGTGTTGTCGGCAAATTCAAAAACGACCCACGTGTGCAGGTATGGGACGTCTGGAACGAGCCTGACAATTTGAATGACAGTAGCTATGGCAAGAATAAACTCAACCAAGAACCGCAGGAAAAGCTGGCCCTCGTTTTAGAACTGCTGCCCCAGGCATTCGCGTGGGCACGCGAGGCCGGCGCAACCCAGCCATTGACCTCGGGCGTGTGGCTGGGCGATCGAAAGGCGGATCCGAAACGACTCAATGACATCGAGAAGGTCCAGCTCGAACAATCCGACGTGATCAGCTTCCATTGCTACGATGGACTGGAACGCCTCAAGACGTGGGTCAATCACCTGAGCCCGCTCGGCCGGCCGTTGATCTGCACCGAGTACATGGCTCGGCCCAACGGCAGTGAGTTCGATCCGATCCTGGGTTATTTTGCCGATCAGAATATCGGTGCCTACAACTGGGGATTTGTGGCCGGCAAGTCCAATACGATCTATCCATGGGACTCGTGGCAGAAACCGTACGCCGACGAACCGCCGGTATGGTTCCACGACATCTTTCGCGCCGATGGTACCCCGTACCGTCAAGCGGAAGTGGACTACATTCGCAAAGTGACCGAAGTGGGGCGGAATTAAGACCCACGTGTTCTCGACCCGTGTGGGGAGCTACGACTCCAGCGATGGATCGCGGATTGATCCACGACATTCATGGGCCTGATGACCTAAATATCTTCGAACGCCTGCATCGAGATCGAACTTCCGATTTCGTCGTGGCGAGGCCGGGTATGCAGGCCTGCTAATCCGCTGACGTAGCGGTTGCCATCGACGAAAAATCGGAGCGGAAGATCGGCGGCATGGCGGATCCCGATTCGTGGTGAGGCAATGATAGGCGATTGCAAGTCGTCACCCGTCGTCAGCCTCCAGTCGCGAGAGCAGAGCACATCGAGGCCGTCGCAGTCTCGTCGGACCTGCATCGCTTGGCAGATCATCCCTGGGCCGGATGTGATCCGGCGGGGGTGAGTCGTGCTGCGGTTCTGCTGCATTCTCTCAACACCCCAGACCGGTTCGATCGCGCGGATCAGGACGGCCGAACCCATGCCGGCGTCCTCGGTGACCAGGTTCATGCAGTGTTGTGCGTGAATCGAATACACGTACAGCGTGCCAGGGTCCGCGAACATGGACGCATTGCGTGGCGTCGGCCCTCTCGAGCTATGGCTCGCCGGATCGTCATGTGCCAGATAGGCCTCCGTCTCGACAATCCAGCCGCCGAGCCACACGCCATCGACGAAATGGGCAATCCCGCGGCCCAGCAGGCAGCGCGCCACCTCGGCGGGATCGCGCCGAAAGAAGCGATGGTCAAGCGGGAGTTTCGCGGCGGTTGAGTTCACGGGAAGCGATCGATCCAGGTCAGGGATTTGGTAAAGTTTAGCGGATATGCGGACGATAACGATTGTGACGCTGAATCCTCATCCCTGGATTTCGGCCCGAGGTTGCCAGCATCGGTGGACATTCGCCAAACGCATCCTCGACCCCAAATTACCGCCCAAGTGACATGGACGTCTGCGATGAATCACGCCGCTCAAACTCTTTTACTCGCCCTCAGTTTGACCCTCACGGTCGGTTGTTGTGGCCCGTTATGGAATCACGGTGGCCGCGCAGGGGCATGTGCCGGAGGCTGCAACGATGGCTGCGGAGCCTGTAATGGTTGTGGTGAACTGTACATCGATCCGTGGATCAACGATCCCGCCGATTACAACGATCCCTGCGATTCATGTGGCAACTTCAATGGACAATCCTGCGGCAAGTGCCGCCCTGTCTTCTCAGGCATCAAAAGCCTGTGGGGATATCGCTGTGATGATGGTTGCGGCGGCAGTTGTGATGGCGGCTGCGACGGCGGTTGCGATGGTGGCTGCAGTTCAGGCAGCTGTGGCGGCGATTGCGGTTGCGATGGTCATGGATCGTTGCACCCGACCGGTGAGTACATCGGTAGCTATGCTGAAGGACAGCCGCCCTATGCACTCGGCGAGGGCGAGCGAATTGTGGAATCGCACATGACCGGCCAACCGACGCCCGCCCGAATCAGCCAGCAAAGTGGTACCGTACGCCAGATTTTCAAGCCCCGCCGGGTCAATGAATCACCGGGGCTGGCGTATTAGAGGGCAAAACCAAGGAGCCACGCTCGGTTGAGCGTGGCGTACGGTTGAGCGTGGCGGGCGGGAGAGCGTGGCGGGCGGGAGAGCGTCGCGTACGGGAGTCGTACCTAAACGCTTGGTCCGGGTTCACGGTTCTGAATGCTGAGCTCGGCTTCACCGTCGTCGCCCGTATACGTCAACACGCTGTGGACATGATACGGCTCCAGTCTCGCTTGGCCGCCGAGTGTCTCCAGATGGAGTAAGAAAGAACAGCCGACGATTTCAGCGTCGCATTTTTCGAGCAGTCGCAGACAGGCCTCGACCGTGCCCCCAGTGGCCAGTAGATCGTCGACAATCAGTACCCGCTGGCCGGGTTGGATCCCGTCAACATGAATCTGCAATTCGTCGCTGCCATATTCCAACTGGTACGCGAAGGAGTGCAGATCGAAAGGCAGTTTGCCGGGTTTGCGGATTGGGACGAATCCAGCTCCCAGTCGCAATGCCAGTGGTGTACCAAAAATAAATCCACGGGCTTCGGCCGCCGCAACGATATCGACGCCCGCATCGAGAAACGGAGCGGCCATCTGATCGACAGCCTCATGCAGTGCGGCAGGATTACACAGCAGCGGTGTGATATCACGATACAAAATTCCTGGTTTGGGATAATCAGGAATGTCTCGAATCAACGAGCGAAGGTCCGTCATGACGTTGTCTCTGCGATGCTCGGGTGAGGTGTGGAAACTCGGTATCTCCAGACCATAACCGCCAGACCAACCGGAATGAAGGCATCGATTGACAAGTTTTCGGATTCTCGCGAGCCCCTCGTCAGCCTTCTACCTTGTCAGCTTCGGTCATATCGAAGATCCGATTCCACGGCACTGAGGGTGACGCACCATCGCTGTCACTCTCGGCCTTTCGTCGGCACTCAATGCACTCGCTCGCATAGGGAATCGCGCGGAGTCGGTTCAGCGGAATGGGTTTACCGCAGTCCTCGCACTCGCCGTAATTTCCCTGTTGGAATTTCGCAATCGCCTCTTCGATCGCTACCAATTCCTTGCTCTCGACCTCGACCAATTGACTGTTTAACTCGTCTTGGACGGTGTCGGCAGCAGCATCAAGAGCATCGCCGGTTTTTTGTTGATGCAGTTCGCTCAGCAGGCTGAGATCTCCCGCCAACGCCTTTCGGAGGGCGTCACGACGGCGGACCAACGTAGCTCGCAAGTTTTGCAGAGATTCTTTTCTGGGCATGGGAAAACCTTTCTTTCAGACGAGGGGCGTCCGGGGTAACCGAAAAAATCCGGGTGCTGGCAACCGTTCAGACGTGGATGGACGCCGGAAAGTTCGCTAATCGGATTTGCCTCGCTACCAGTACTACCTCGAAAGCGTGCGATGGGGACTCAAAGTTGCCGGCCACGTTGACGCAACGTGAACGCCTCACCCGGTCAAGGGTATCCATTGGGAGGGAGAGGCAACCCTAAAAAACAGGCAATTGCAGCAGCAGGCTTTGGTTTATGCAATGATTGTGCCAGAAAATATCACTCGGGCCTCGAAAACTTTTTTTCCCCGGAACACTCGCTGACGTCGACAGTTCCAGACCCCCCCCGCTGAGCAGGGTGGATGCGGCCAGTCGGATTTGCCGCTCGGGAGTCGGGCTGATGAGCACGGCGATGAGCGGAATCCGTACGGTGCATTGTTTCCCCTTTCACGCGGTCGAGACGCCCCCCAGTCTCTCTTTCTCCGCCATTTTGCGGAGCGGTGGTCAGGTGGGGGGGTCTGCGGCGCTCACTCCAGGGGCCGCTGTTCACTCCAGTGGACGCAGCGTCATCGTGCCGAGATGCAACCCACCGGACTCGTCGTAGGCGAAACTGCCGCTGACATTAAAATATTTCCGCAATTCGCTGAATTTCGGTAGCGTTTGTCTCTGCAGTAGATTGCTGAACTTTTGAGCGACGGGATTGTTTTCGCCACGTCGGCCGAACGCATCGGCCAATGTGGGCGAGGCGGCAAGTTCGTAGAGCACCCGGTAATTGTCAGCATCGCGATTGAATGTCAGAAAAAACGGTTTCTCGCCAGCCAGTTTCGCACCCAATTCCGACAGCAGCAGCGCATAGTCCGTGTCATCGATCAGCCGGGGCTTGGATCCGCCACGCGCCCGGATCGCCTGCTCGACGATTTCCCGTGAATCGGAGAGGACGAGATAGTCGTCGAGCAGCATCACGCTGCGTTCGACCTGCCGCATCGTGTCGGGCAGTTCGCGGCCAGCTCGCGCGAAGTAGACTTGCACGTCTCCGATCGTTTCGGGCCGCATGTCAGCCGCGGGCAGCTTGAGGCGGATCTTGTCGAGCATCTCGCGTGCTTTATCGACGTCGCGAACTTGCACGGCGTCCATGCGAGCAACCGCGTTCCACGCGGCCGGGGACTGATAGCGACGCACGCCGACATAGCGGCCCGTGAGATTTGCCAGTAGATCGTCCTTCAGGCTGACGTCCAATCTCGCCTGGACCCGGTCTTCGGTAAATCGTTCGAAGGTGCCCTCGCCCGCGAAACGGTTGACAATCTTCGCGAGATTATCCGCCGCCGTGACGATATCCCAGTTTGCCGTCAGATAGCTCGTCGTGTCAGCAGGGACCCATTCGGGCGGCGTCGGTTCGACAGGTTCCGGGCGCACGACGCCAAAAAATCCGTCACGAGGGGCATCGATCACCACATGCAGGTGGAGGATTCCCTCGACGATATCACCGCCCCGAAACACGCTGCCGCCGATCCCGCGAATCTTCTCAATCCCCAGTTCTTCGACGATCGGCTGAATGAAGAATGACGAGCTGCTGCGGCTGATTATCTTTTGGGCAATCGCATAGGGATTCGCAAAAAAGGTGATCTGTGGTGTCTCCGCCTCGGCACCGACGCAGCGCGTCATCACGGCACCAAAGTCCGGGTTGCTTGATAGGTTCGCTAGGCTTGATGAATCAGCGACCGCGTTTTGCGATTTCTCGGCGGCAGCCTTCCGGTTTTCGGGGGCGTCGGTTTCATGCCAGCGTTCGAGCACGTCGGCGGCGGCCCGGCGACCGAAACCGATCACAAACACACCATCGCGATCGAACGATTCGACAACGGGACCGCGACCGCGCGGTGGCTGCCATGAGGTGACGCTATGATCGCCAATCTTTTCTTCACTCTGCACAAACTGGTTCTTCTTCGCCAAATCGCTGATCTGGGCAATCAGTTTTCGCATCGATGCGGCGGATTCGTTCTGCTCTCCAGTCTCGATGAGCAGCACACCCCCGAAACTGTTTTGATCGCGGCGTTGCCGCTGCATCCGCCGCGAGATTTCCTCGTCGCTCTCTTCGCTTTTTTCGTCTCCCTTTTGGGCCTCGGGCTGCTCCGGTGGTGCGCCGGGGACCAATGCCAACGAGACTTGCCCTTGCGGGATCGACAGCATTTCGTCCAGTGAGAGCCCCACTTGGCTGGCAAATTCCTCCACCAGCTGACTGAGGGTTTGGTAGGTATCCGAAACGAACGGCCGCATCGCTGGGTCGCCCAGCATCTGGCCGAGCGTCGAACGGGTGAAGCCCGCTTTCAGCTCGGTGGTGTTGCGGATCCGCATGTACGCCATCGTATCGGTGGGTAAAAGCCGCGATGCAGGCGGGCATTTTGATTCAAAGGAGTCCGCTTCCCCCCTCGGCCCACGGACCTGTGCGACAGCCGTTTGCTGCACAAATGTTCCGGCCAGCAACGCGATCACTAACCAGCGACAGCGAACAACAGCGAATGCGACCGAGAGCAATTTCATTTGCATCGAAATTCAAAAGCAAAAAAGAGGAAAGACACCTGAAAGCAAGCTAGAATAGCATTATCCGATCCCATTCGAGCTCAAACCCCAAAGTATCCGATGCCGCTCTTGAAATCCAACGTTTGGTACAAACCCTTACTAACCAGTATCGTTCTGATGGGCTTGGCGGTTTGCTCGGCTGCCTCGGTCCAAGCAAATAATAATGGCGGGGGCACGACGGGCGGCACCGCAGGTGGCACGACAGGTGGTACCGGCTCAGGCGGCAGCGACCTGGTCGACCTGCAAGAAGAATTCATCGGTGACATCGACCGGACCGGTGGCGTCGGGCAATTCAGCGAACCTGTCGGAGCCAGTGTGACATCCTCGGCGGCGTCGTTGGGCACGACGGGGGCACGGACGACAAGAGGAGTCGGCGGCTTGGGTGGACTCGGGGCCGCCTTCAATAACACGCTCGACACCGGGCTCGGTGCGAGCGAATCGGTCATCCCACTGCGCACCCGACTCCGCAGCGCCGTGGCACTGCCACCACGCAAAGTCGAGGATCAAGTCGCCGTTGTGGTCAACGTCAACAACCGCCTCCAAGGAACCAGCACACTGGGGCCGCGTCCGCGAGCACGCGGCATGATTATCCCCGGTGCATCCTACGGCACTCCCACACGACCGCACGCGGGCGTCAGTGTTCAGATGCAAGGGAGAACCGCCGTCCTGCAGGGCACCGTCAGTAGTCACACGCACCGGCGCATGAGCGAATTGCTGATGCGTTTGGAACCTGGTGTCTCCGCAGTGGACAATCAAATTAGCGTCGTTGAGTAACCCGTGCCGCGTCTTCGCGAATCACGCAGGGCGCCGAACATGCGGGCACTCTCCGGGTGATTTCGACTCACCTGATCAACACGCCGCTAAGAGGAACGATCAGAAAATTACTGTCTGATATGATGGCCGAACGCTCTGCGGTCGACGATTCCGACCGCGGAGCGTTCGGCCACTTATTTTCCGCTCGTTCTAAGGGCGATCCCGGTTCGGCGATCAAGATCCCTGTCTCTTTCATTTCGGATGAATCACTGATGCAATTGAAGTGTCCCGGCTGCGCTCGCACGCTCAAAATCCCAGATGCCGCGGCGGGCAAGGTCGTGAAGTGCCCCTGTGGGAAACAACTTCGCGTCCCCGCAGCCGGTGGCCGCACCGCGTCCGTTGGTCCCGCCGCAGCCGGTGGCCGCACCGCACAGCGGCCCACCGCCCCTCGTTCGGCCCCCGCCCCTCCGGCAGACTCACGCTCTGCTGCTGCCGAGTCGCTGCAAGTTGATGCAGGGGCGTTCGATGATCTCAGCGATGCGGACTGGGCTCCTGTGCAGTCCACCCCGATTCCCACCGCGGGCAGAGCCGCCTCCAATCCCTACGCGGCGCCGCAGTCGATCGACGACACCACGGCGCGATCGGCGAGCGGCCCCATCGCTTCGAAGGGACTGCGATTTACCAATTTTTTAATCGACCAAGGGCTCATCGTTGCCCTTTCATTCGTCGTGGGAGTGGTCATTGGCATTGCTAAAATTGCCTCCAATGGGGGCGGTGAGATCTCACCGGAGGAAAGTGCGCAACTGGGGATGGTCGCCAACGCAATCGCGTTTGTGGCAATCGTTTTGTACTACATCGTGATGGAAGCCGTATTCGGTGCCACGATCGGAAAATTCTGCACGGGCACACGCGTCGTCAGCGCCACGGGCGGTCGCGCGGGCTTCGGCGCCATCATTGGCCGCACCTTCGCTCGGTTCATCCCCTTTGAACCGTTTTCCTTTTTCGGCAGCGAGGCTACCGGATGGCACGACAGCCTGTCGGGGACACGCGTGATCAAAGTCCGCTGAGTCCCCCTGTCTTTCCGAGACGCGCCGACTATCCCATCTCGTTCTTGATCAATTCGATCAGGTCTTGAGTTTGCAGCCGGGCCGCAGCATCGGTGCCATCGAGCACGCCGGCAACGAGTTCTCGTTTGTCGGCATGGAGCTGCAATATCTGCTCTTCGATCGTGCGTTCGGCGACCAGTCGGTAGACCGTCACGGGACGTTCCTGGCCGATGCGGTGGGCACGGTCAGTCGCTTGGTCTTCGACCGCCGGGTTCCACCATGGATCAAGGTGCAAGACATAGTCAGCGGCTGTCAGGTTAAGACCCGTGCCCCCGGCTTTGAGCGAGATCAAGAACAAATCGCCTTCACCGGCTTGGAACGCGTCGACGCGGCGCTGTCGTTCGTGCGACGGCGTGGACCCATCAAGGTATTGGTAGGGGATTCCACGTCGATCGAGGACTTCCCGCACGACCCCGAGATGCTTGACAAATTGACTGAACACGAGCGCGCGGTGGTCGCCGTCACGCAATTCATCAACAAGCGACACCAACAAATCAAGCTTCGCCGACGAGCCTTTCCAGCTGGGGTCAACCAACGCGGGGTGGCACGCGAGTTGGCGGAGTCGGGTCAGCCACGCGAGTGTTTGAATCCGGCGACGACCTTCGTGCGATTTCTCGCCATCGCTCGCCGCGTGGGTGAGCTCAGCGAGTGCGGCCAGACGCGCGTCTTCGTAGAGTTTTCTCTCCGGCTCGCTGAGTTCCGCCCGCAGCGTGATTTCCGTCCGCGGCGGCAGTTCGGTGAGCACCTTGTTTTTAGTTCGCCGCAAGATAAACGGGCGTACGAGCCGGGCCAACGCCTCGCGGCGCTCGGCGTCATTGTGCCGCTCGATCGGTTCGGCAAACCGGCTGCGGAATCGCTGCCAGGAGCCAAGCAGTCCGGGGCTGAGCGTGCGAAACAGGCTCCATAGCTCGCCGAGGTGGTTTTCCAGTGGCGTGCCCGATAACCCCAACCGCCAATCCGCCTGCAGTGTGCGGATGGCCTGCGACGTCTTGGTCTGCGAGTTCTTGATGAATTGGGCTTCGTCGAGCACCAGCGTCGTCCACGACCGGGTGGCAAAACGTTTGGCGTCACGCTGCATCAATTGGTAGCTGACAATCAAGATATCGCCAGGCCCAGCGGACTTAATGATCTCATCGCGGTCGCAATCTCGGTACAAGACCGCGTTGAGCGCGGGGGCAAATTTGCCCGCTTCGCGAACCCAGTTTTCACCGACACTGGTCGGTGCGATCACGAGGGCCGGTCCATCGGTAGATCGATCGATCAGAATGCCGAGGGCTTGGACGGTTTTCCCCAGACCCATGTCATCGGCAAGAACACCACCCACTCCCCACCGGCTCAGGCGGGCGAGCCAGCGATATCCGTCGAGCTGGTAGTCACGCAGCGTCGCATCGAGTCCCGTGGGACGCTCCGGATTCCAACTGCCCAGTGACTCGAGTCGCTCGATGGCTTGATGCCAGGCCGCGGTCGCCTCGAGGGACACGTCGTCGCCGAGAACCTCCTGCGCCAGGGGGACCGCAGCCGTCGGCAGTTTCAGGTGCCCTTTTTCCGACACGAGGGTGTCAGCCAACTGGGTCAACCGGCGGCGGAACGCTTCGCTGATCTTCGCAAACTTGCGATCACCGACGCGCACGAGCTGGCGGTCTTCGCGAACGGCGAGCAACAGGTCGTTCAGCGGTACTTCCACACCATCGATCGTGACGGATCCGGAAACGCCAAACCAATCCGGCGAATCGTCGATTTGAACGCGGAGCGATTTCGGCGTGATCTCACCGCGAACCCGGAACGTCTCACCCTCTGGCCACACGATCCGTGGGGCTTCGTCGCCCGCATCGTGCAAGCGTCCGAGTAGATCGAGGGCGGCGTGGTCGCTGATGGCGACCCATTCATGGTCCCCATCGCTGGACAGTTTGTTGAACGCGAAACGCTCGATGATTTCTTGGCCAGCCGTCAATTCGCCCGTCAGGTCGCGTTGCAATCGGACCGGCCCCGTTTCACTGAGACAGGGAACGATATCGGGCTGTTGTCCGGGGATGAGCGAACTGCGGAATCTTGCGTCGTGGGAGCGAAGGGCGATCTTCAAACCCGCACCGGGCCGAGGACGCATCTGCAGAATCAACTCGCTCTGAATCGGTTGAATCGGCCCCGCCAATTGCGGTGGCAAGGAGACATGGATCAGCGAATCGATGGTGCCCGCGGACAGCGCCAGCTTGGCCGCCGACTGCTCATCGAGCATCGTGTCGCGGTAGTCCTCCCGCAACAGAAATTGAACCAGCCCGCTGGCCGCTGAATCGATCAGCGTGCAAACGACAAGACGATTGTGCTCCCGATCAGCCAGCACGACGACCGGTTCGACCGGGCTGGTGTGTCCGAAGAGGACTTCGCAGGAGTGCACGTCGATATCGATGCCTTCGACCGTCAGCCGCGGCCGGAACTGGACGGCGGTGGATTCGCCGGGAGGGGCAGCGAGCGCGTCGGGTACGGGGGCATCGCCGTCGCGCGGGACGGTCATCGTGGCGGTCGCCTCGGATTCAGTCGCCTCGTCGAGCTCGGGCGAGTCGGTGAGTTCCGCAAACGTTCGTGATCGAGCAGACTTGGCGGGTTGCTTTTTCGCACCCGTTTTCTTGGTGCTGGCCGTTGAGTTCTGGCTGTCTCGCTTTTTCGCTTTGGCCGGTTGGTCGACCTCGACGGGATGCAGCGTCAAGCTGAGCTGACTGCTGAAGACATCGACCGGCGACGCGTCGGAATCGTCCCAAGCGACGTTCTCGTGACCGGCGAGCAACCGCAGGGCTTGGAACATTCCGTATTGGTCTTCGCGAAAACCGTGGGTGGGGATCGACGTCAATGAGGCGATCTGGCTGTCGAGCGGTTCGGTGAGCAGGTTTTGTTCGAGCAGATCGAAGCTGCGGACCTCGCGGCCTTTGGTCCAGCCCTTACCGCCCTTGCGGCTGCGCTGTTCAAACGGCGTGATCGTCAGCGGCGTGGCTTGCGAGGCGATGTTCACGCGGAGCCGCCACTGCAGTTGCGTCGGTTCCTCGTCGGCCCGTTCGGGACGGGCACTGGCAGCCCGGCGCAGCAATTCGTCGACGAACTGTTTGCCCGCCGCGACAGCGTCCGCTTTGAGCCCGCTGAGAAATTCGAGTAACTGCCCGTTTCCCCGCCGGCGGGTGATCTGTTCCTGCATCCACCACGCACAGGCGAGCGTATGCGCACAGCGGAGGTTTCGCTCGTGGGCGAGACAGCCGCACTTGCACTCACCACGCAACTGCATCGCTTCGGCGCTCGGATCTTCGGGGTCGGCGAGCGGTTGCACGGTGACAACCACGCTCTGCATCCGCTGTCGATTCCCTTTAACCTGAAACTCGAACCGAACGCCGTCATCGCCCTGCGTTAGCGTGGGCGTTTTCACGGTCATCATGGCCGCATGTTTGTCGAATTCTTGATCATGGGAATCGACCAGGCGCTCAATTGCTTCACCGAGCAGCAGCCCAAGCGATCCGATCTGGTCTTCGGCGATCCAGTCCATGCCGTCATCAATCCCATTCTGGTGAAAAAACAAGCATTCCCTGTCCAACCGCGATTCAAAAGGTCAAAACCAAAATCAAGCGGCGCACGGAAATTCGAGCGAACCAGGGTACACGTCGGAGACTGTAAATGCGATGGTAGATAGCGATTCTTTCTTGGTGGGATTGCCTGTGGGCCGATTGGACGCCGGAGAACCAGTATTCGGTATGGATTTTGCGTTGCTCGTGAATGTGATTCGTAACGAAGGGCTGTTCCCTGTGACCACCATCGGCCGGTACGGTGCCCTCCCGCCCCCAAACCCTCTGTCGAGAATTCCCATGATCCCGTTTCGCTTTCGAATCCAATTTGTTGCTTTGTCGCTCGTTCTGAGCTGTTTTGTCTTGGCCAGCACGGGGTGTCAGCCACCTCGGGGGCAGGCGATTACCACTGAAGACGGGGAGGTCGCCACCGATTTCTCCGCCGACATGATCGACGACGGGACCCCCGTGGCCGCAGAGGATCAGGTCAAGGCTGAAGACGGCGACGAAGCGTCTCAAGAATAGTTGTAAAGAGCCTAATACGAGAGCTCCGAGCGCAGCAACCGAATTTGGCCCTGCCACGGTTGCGAGCACGGATGAATCCTTGTCGTGTGGGCATTGGCATCGGAGTCAAAAGTTCATGGATCAGACAGTTCCCGTTCGCCCAGCCACCCCTGTGCGAAGTGAAACAATCGTCGATGCGGCAACGCGCCGGGTCGAGGCAATCGAGGAGTCCGTGCACGCGTCGCTGCGCAGTAGTGGTCGTCAGCCCATCGCGAGCCTCCTGTGTGATTGCTTCGTCTCGGCGGACGATCACGTGACGGTGACGCTCCGCGGACGGTTGCCATCGTTCTATTTGAACCAACTCGCCCAAGAACTCGTCCGCCGCGTGCCGGGTGTCCACCAGGTCCGCAATCGCGTGCAGGTGGACCACGGGAGCACTTGAGCGTGTGCACGCTCTTGCGGTTTTGCTGCAGAGCCCACGGTAGCCCACGGTAGCCCACGGCAGCTCGGGTTCGGTGATTAAAGCTCGATTCCCGACTGCCCGTCCCAGCGTACAAAGCCTTCGATAGCGGCGTATTCGGCGAGCCCGAGGGCGTCGTAGCGGCGGGCGGTGTCAGCGTTGCGAGCTTCGGCACGCTGCCAGAACTCGCGCGCGTCGCTGCCGGGGAATAGGGCGCGGTCTTTTTGCGATTGGTGTTTGAAGATTGCCATGCGTTTGCGCTGCACTTCCTCAGGGCTCAACGGCACTGCCATCTCAATTTGATGTGGCGCCCATTCTTGCCACGCACCCCGGTATAGCCAAACCGCAGCGGACGTGTACCACGGATCGTCTTGGCATCGCAGGCACGACTGCAGAATGACTGACAAACAGGTGCGGTGCGTGCCGTGCGGATCCGAGAGATCGCCGGCCGCGTAGATTTGATGTGGCTGGATTCGCTGCAATAAATCAATTGTGATTTTTAGATCAGCTTCCGAGATCGGCATCTTTTTCACGCGTCCGGTTTGATAGAACGGCAGGTCGAGAAAATGCAGATGCTCGTCCGCGACGCCGCAGCATCTCGCCCCCTCTCGCGCTTCGCTGCGTCGAATCAGTCCCTTGATATTCTGTACCTGCTCACTATCGATCTGGCCGGCCTTCTTATTTCGTAAAAAGGTGTCGACATGGTCGGCGAGTTCATTGAGTCCGGTCGGCTGTAGATCGAACCGCCGGCAGAAGTCTTCGACGAATTCCGAGTAACGCAGTGCGTCTTCGTCAAAGACCGCGATGTTGCCGGAGGTTTGATAGGCAACGTGCACCTCGTGGCCTTGATCGACCAAGCGGATCAACGTGCCGCCCATCGAGATCACGTCATCGTCGGGGTGTGGCGAGAAGAGGACAATACGTTTGGGGAAGATGTCGTCGCGGTTACCGGGGCGGTCACCAACCTGTTTGGCGTGTGCGGGTTTTCCGCCCGGCCAACCGGTGATCGTCGAATGCAGATGACGGAATATTCTCAGGTTGATGTCATAGGCGCTGCCGTGGGCGGCAAGGAGGTCTTGCAACCCCTGCTCGTTGTAGTCGGCATCCGTCAATTTTAAGATCGCTTTGCCGGTCGCCTCGGATAGATCGATCACCGCGCGACGAATCGTGGTGTCATCCCACGCGACTTCCCCGAGTAGCCAGGGACTTTGCACACGAGTCAGGTTCGACGCTGCCGCCGCATCGAGCAGCAGCACCGTGGCGGGATGATTCTGCAAGAACGTGGATGGGACGCTTGCTCCTGCAAATCCCTCGACGGTACGTTTGACGATGTCCGCTTTGCCTTCACCGAAGGCGAGTAGTAGGATTCGTTTCGCTTCGAGAATCGTCCCGACTCCCATCGTGAGCGCGTGACGCGGCACATTTTCGGCGCCAAAGAAGTCGCTCGCCGCATCCGTTCGCGTGATTTGATCGAGCGTGATCATGCGTGTCCGGCAGCCACGATCCGAGCCCGGTTCGTTCACGCCAATGTGTCCGGCCCGGTTGATGCCGAGCAATTGCAGTTCGATTCCGCCCAGGTCTCGAATGGCCTGCTCGAAATCCTGGCAATGCTTGGCGACCTCATCGCGGGGTAGCGACCCGTCGAGCAAGTGGATTTGAGCGGTGGGGATATCGACCTGCTCGAACAGGTGCTCATGCATGAACCTCGCCACACTCTGCAGCTCGAGTGGCTGCATCGGAAAGAATTCATCTAAATTAAACGTGAACACATTGGCGAATGACAGCGATTCTTCGCGGTGCATTCGCACCAGTTCCTGGTAGACGTTCACCGGGGAAGACCCTGAGACGAGCCCCAGCACACAGGGGCGGTTCTGCTCGCTGCACAGGCGGATCAATGCCGCGATTTCCTGAGCTGCCGCGATGCTGGCGTCGGATGCACGGTCAAAGATTCGGCAAGGAATTCGTTCGTTGGAATTGGCAATCATTTTCAGTCTGAATGGTTCGCAATTTGAATGGATGCATCCGCAGCAGCTTGTTTGGCAACGAGTGCAGCACCGAGGATCCCAGCATCGTTACCCAGAGATGCGAAATCGACAATGAGATGTCTGCCAACTTGCGCCAAGGTTGTTTCTCGGACCGTACTGCGTATGTGCTCGATAAATCGGGCACCCGTCGGTGTGTCTGGGCCACCGAATGTCATCGCGCCACCGAGCAAGACGACCGCGGGATCGACCACCTGGGCCATCAATCCAATTCCCGCACCCACGAAGCGAGCTGTCTCGTCAATCACTTCTTGGCAAATGGCGTTGCCGGCGGCGGCTTGCTCGGCAATCTCGCGGGGTGTGACATTTTCGGAGGACAGGCATTCTGGTGCCGTCGCTGCCGGTTGGGATGCGTACGCGGCATGCAGCCTCGCAACGACGCCTCCCGATCCCGCGTAAGATTCTAAGTGGCCACGACTACCACAGGTACATCGCACCGCGTCATCGCCGAAGCGAATCGCGATATGCCCGAGTTCGCCTGCACACCCGTGGTCGCCGCTATGCGGATAACCGCCGACCACAACGCCGCAACCAATCCCTGTACCGAGTGTCACCAGCGCCAGCGAGTGCGTGCCCAGGCCCCGCCGCGAATGCTCGGCGAGCGCGGCCGCATTGGCGTCATTGACCACCATGGTCGGGACGCCAGCGGCATCGAACAACAGACGCAGTAATGGCTGATCGAGCCAACCGGGCAGGTTCACGACCTCACGCAATGCCATCGCCGAGGTATCGAGGACACCGGGAACTGCCAGCCCGACGCCATGCAAGGTCTGATTGCCCCCGAGCAAGTCCAGTTGCTCGGCCGCGAACTTCATCGCATGCTCAAATACCCGCGTGGGGGTCTCCAGCGATGGGGTCGGCGTCGAGGATTGTGCGAGAATTTGGCCGCCGCCGCTGACGACCCCCAGTTTGACGTTCGTCCCACCGACATCGATGCCGAGGTAGACTGGCTGTTCCGCGTTTGACGTTCTAGATCGCGTATCCGAAAATTCGGGCTGGGACATCAGTTAAATAGCATGGTAGATAGAAAGCAAACGTGGGGAGTGCGTCATACTCTAACCAAAATTTCTCCGGTGATGAACGAGCAGGACATGATATTTAATTCCGTGCTGTTGAAAACGAACGTACTCGTGATCGCGTTGGCGGGGACGGTCGCCTACCAACCGGTTGCCGCCGCACAGCCACATATCGTCTATATCAATGCCGATGATCTGGGGTTGATGGACGTGGGTTACAACGATCCCGTCTTCCGCACCCCCAATATTGACCGACTGGCAAAGCAAGGGATGGTGTTCACCAGCGCCTATGCACCCGCGGCCAACTGTGCCCCCAGTCGTGCGTGCGTGCACAGCGGCCAGTGGACGCCGCGGCATGGCGTCTACACGGTGGGCACGTCCGAACGCGGCAACGCCAAGACTCGCCGGCTGATTCCGGTCGAGAACACCAGTTCCTTGACGCCCGCGGTCGTCACCATGGCGGAGGCTCTGAAGGCCGGCGGGTACCGAACGATTCATCTGGGCAAGTACCACATCGGCAAGGATCCTCTGCAGGATGGGTTTGACGTGAATGTCGGTGGCGATCACAGCGGCAGTCCATCGGGAGGCTATTATTCGCCGTGGTCCAAGGGCGCGATGGCGAAATGGACGCGTGAAGTGGATGCCCACACGCACCGTGTGGACGTGTTTGCCAAGGAAGCCGTTGACTTTATGGAGGCCAATCAGGGCGAGCCGATGTTCATTCACTTCTCGCCCTACCTCGTTCACTCGCCGCTGACGGCGGTTCCCGAATATGTGGATCACTATCAACGCAGCGGCATCAATGCCACCTACGGGTCGATGGTCGAAAAGATTGACGAGTCGATCGGCAAACTGCTCGCGGCGATCGATCGTCTCGAGTTGGCGGACTCAACGCTCGTCGTTTTCTCATCCGATAACGGGGGCATCGCGGCGATTCATTCCCAGCATCCGCTGCGTGGTGGAAAAGGTTCGTACTACGAAGGCGGGGTGCGTGAGCCGCTTGTGATGCGGTGGCCGGGCAAGATCGCATCGGGGACAGCCTGCGACGAAACCGTCAACACGATGGACCTGTACCCAACGTTTCTCGCGGCCGCGGGAATAAGTCGCCCGGATGGTCTCACGCTCGACGGTGTGAGTCTGATGCCGCTGATGACCGGCGTCGGAGCGTGGGAACCGGTGCCACAGTACTGGCACTTCCCCATCTACTTGCAGGCCTACGATGGCCGGAGGGATGACGCACGCGATCCGCTCTACCGCACCCGCCCTGGCTCCGCGATGAGAAGTGGCCAGTGGAAGCTGCACGAATATTTCGAGGACGGTGTGCTGGAACTCTACGACCTGAGCAGCGATCCGGGGGAACGCAAGAATCTCGCTGACGCGATGCCAGAAAAAACCGCGGAACTGCACGGACAACTGGTACAGTGGCGCCAGCGGACGGGGGCTCCGGTGCCGGCTGAGCAAAACCCCCAATTTGATGCCGCGAAGGAAATGAACGCGATCCAGAAAGCAAGAACAACTGAGTAGCTGCGTCTTTTCAAGGCTCGGTTCAGCGCCTCGGTGAGAACACGGCTACTCAATGGCCTCGGTCGATGACCGAACACTTTCCAACGTTGGGATGTTGCAGTCGCCGGGCAGCGAACTCCACCGCCCACTCGTAGACCCTGAATCGAATGTTTCACTCGCAAACACATCCCTTGGAGCCAAACGCGGACGAGATGCGATCGGCTACTCAGCTCGTGATCGATCTGTTGATCGACATGACCGAAGCGATCGAGAACAGTCCCGCATCGGGAAAAGATCTCAGTGCCGAGTGCTTGGACGACGTTTCCCGACCACCGGCCGATGAACCGGGGGAACTACCTGATCTGCTGGAGAGGGTCCGTCACGCTGCCGAGCAGAGCTACCAGACATCGGGGCCGAGCTATCTGGCTTATGTTCCCTCCGGTGGCATCTTCACGTCGGCGTTGGCGGAGTTTCTGGCCAGCGGTTTGAATCGGTATACCGGCAAGGTCAAAACCGCACCGGCACTCGTTGGCTTGGAAGAGAGTGTGCTGCGCTGGATGTGTGATCTGTTCGGGTTTCCCGCCGAATCCCAGGCGTTGCTCACGACCGGCGGTTCGATGGCGAATTTGATCGCCGTGACCACCGCGCGCACGCTCCATGCTGACGGCCAGGTCGACCGGGCAACCCTCTACATCGGCGAACACGCCCACGGTTCGATTGCCAAGGCAGCACGCACGGCGGGAATCTCACGCGAACATGTGCGTGTCATCCGATCTGACGCGGCTCTCCGTTTAGACGCCCAGCATCTGCGGGCGTGTCTCGATGCCGACCGTGGTGCCGGGTTGATTCCCGTCTGCGTTTGTGCCGCTGCGGGAACAACGAATACCGGTACCATTGATCGGCTTGCCGAGATCGGGACGATCGCGCGTCAGTTTCAGGTTTGGTTTCATGTCGATGGTGCGTACGGTGGTCTCTTTCAATTGACGCAGCGGGGCCGCCTTCGTCTCGCGGGAATTGAAATGGCCGATTCGATCACCCTGGACCCGCACAAAACGCTCTTTTTGCCGTTCGGTACCGGGGCGGTCGTCGTTCGTTCACGAGACTTGCTGCACCGCACGTTCGCCGAGCCCGCCGACTACATGCAAGACATCCACGGCGTCCGTGCTCTCGATCGCACCGCCGGACTGCCTGACTTTGACGAGCTTTCGCCCGAACTGACACGTGAGTTTCGCGGCCTGCGGCTGTGGCTTCCGCTGCATCTACATGGCGTCGATGCATTCCGCCAGCAGATCGATGAGAAACTCGATCTCGCCACCGACGCGTTCGATCGGCTTGCCCGAGACGAGCGGCTCGACGTGCCTTGGACACCTGACTTGAGCGTCATCGTTTTCCGGCTCCGAGGCCGCGATAATGCCTCTCAGCTCGAATTCTTGGACCGCATCAATCGCACACAACGCGTCCTGCTCTCCAGTACCCGGATTGGCGGTGACGTGTATCTGCGTCTGGCCATCTTGTCCGTCCGCACTCACGCCGAACGAGTGAACGAAGCTCTGGAGATTATCTCGTTGGCCGCGGGCGAGGCGAGTTGACTCGGATCAGATGATTAATCGCACGCCTCCAAAGTCTTCCAAGCGATGTTTCATGCTATCACCGGTAGGAGAACCAATGAACATCAGGTTGGTGGGGATATTCCATTCCTTGGCCAGGGAAATGATCTTTTCAGGAGTGAACTCCCCTTCCACCTTGACGTATTCGATATCGATTTCAGGATAGGCTTCATCGAGAAATTGGATCTGTTCGGCCAACATTGAGGGGATCTCACTCGGGTCTCGATAGAGTGTCACAAACTTCACTTTATCGGTGTGCTCGTTGTCCTGGATGTACTGAATTACTTTATTCAAGTTCGGTAGATGATCACCGCGGGTGAAGAAGATAATCCGCTGCGAGCGAATGTGATCGAGCAGCTCGTGGATGCGATGGTCAAACTGGTTGACGCGGCGATGAGCGATCCCCCACCATGCTGCTGAGCTGCGGTCATGGTGCTCGATCGCTTCGTTTTTCTCTTTCCTGACTTTGCCGCGAACCTCGTCGACAAAGAACACCAACAGCTCCAGTATCTCCACTCGCGTTAACATCACGGTGACGAACAAGACCGTCGGCACGAGATACTCTAGAAACACGATCAGGTAGCTCTGGTTCAGCCGCGCATTGCCCATGATGGCGATCCCGACAGCCGCGAACGCAACGAGCACCGTGAAATAGGAGGCGTGCGACGGCCGCGGTAATTTGGCCCGCTTGATTTTCAACAATAAGTTGCCGATTGCAAAGAGAGCCATCACGGAAAGGAATGACAGCGTGTAGACCGCGGCGAGCGACTTCAGCTCACCCTTGGTGATCAATAACACGGACACGCACAGGAGAAAAAATAATGAGATGATTCGATGCGGTGTGTGGCGACGATTTTCCTTTAACAGGAATCGTGGCAGGCAACGGTCGAGCGTCATTCGCTTGATCAAGCCCGTCACGCCGACATAGCTCGTCAGCGTGGCACCGCTGAGCACCAAAACCGCATCGATGCCGATCAACCAAGACAGCCAAGTGCCGCCGGCAACCTCCCCCATGTGTGAGAGCAAATCATTTTGATAGACCCCACGAACCTCGGCGATCGGGACCAACGCGAGGGCCAAGAACGCCATGCCTGGATTGAGCAGTGTGACGGCGATCCACATGTTCCTGAGCGTCTTGGGGAACACACCGTCGGCTTGCTCTTCAACAAAGTTTGCCGAAGACTCAAATCCCGAAATCCCCAGCATCGCTGCCGCGAAACCAAAGAATAGGGCCATGCCAATGCCATTGGGCTCGCGCTGTTGAAGATTGCTCCAGAGCACGTCAGTACCGAGCGCGAAAACAGCGTACCCTCCCACGGCCAGCAACAAGACCATCGAGCCTAAATGGAACAGAAAGATGCCGATGGCAACTTTCGATGACTCCGTGATTCCAATGATCGATAGCACCATGAAAAACGCGAGCAAACCGATCGTGGCCCCGATGACCGGCAGCCCGTTCCACATCGTATGCAAATAGTGCATCGCCTCGTTGGACGAGATCACGGCAGTCGCCATGTAGGAGAGAATCGTCAAGCAGGCGGCAATGGAAGCTCGGTACTTGCTCGTCGTATTCAGGAGTGCATTGTATGCACCGCCGTTGAGCGGCAGCGCACCGACGACTTCGGCATAAATGGCGCGAAATAGATACAGTGTCCCCGCCACCAACAAAAGGCACACGGGCGCCCATCGCCCGGCGTAGACAATCGCCAACGACGACACGTACAGGCACGACGACGTGATATCGTTCCCGCAAATCGCTGTCGACGCGAGCTCGCCGAGTTTGTGAGGGCCGGAGGGTTTGGGGGGCGTCACCGGTGCGGTTGCTTGCTCGCTCATGTGGCTGATTCTACAACATACGTGTGTAAGTTTGTTTGCTAGACCGCGGCGCCCCTCGTTAGCAACGCGAGATCAATAACTGGCGTAGTGGATCTTGTTAAAGATCCATCCAGAACAGGATCTTTAACAAGATCCACTACCGTAAACCCGTCACTTATTGTTCCTGGTGTCCTTAGTTCACATACAACGAAACACGACAGGGACGCAAATTGTGTCATTCGACGAGAGCCTTGGCATGCCGCGTGCTACAATAAGCTTTCACTCACGCTCGTTTCCCGCTCCCGTTTCTCTTCACAGGTTGAGTCCCATGTTCGTCCCAGCGGTTCGTATCGGTTTGTCTGTCGCGATCGTGGTCGCGGCCAGTTTGGCGGGCTCGACCGCCATCGCACAAGGGCTCGGCGGAGGTGGCATGATGGCCGGTGGCGGGGGTTTGGGCGGGGGGCTCGCAGGGGGATCCGGTCTCGGTGGCGGTGGTCGCCTGGCAACCGGCGGCATGATCGGCTCAGGCAGGTACTCAGGTGGCAACCTGAACTCTGGTTACGTGGGGGGCAGCCTGCCCAATTATGGTTTCGGTTATGGGTACGGCCCCAGTGGTTCGGCGTCAGGGGCCTATGGACCCGGCCTCTATGGGATTGGCGGTTACCGCAGCGGATACGGTGCCGGGGGATACCGCCCTGGGTATGGAGTCGGTGGGTATGGAGTCGGTGGCTATGGAGTCGGTGGGTATGGAGTCGGGTACGGGCTGGGCGGGTACGGCACAGGCTATGGGATCAACGGATATGGATTGAGTGGCTACGGCGGTGGATACGGGCTGAGCCGCTACGGATATCCGTCCACCTCCCCGTATTCATCGGCGTACCGAGGTTATTCAACTGCGCCGTCAATGAGCGGTGCGGGCAACTACCGGAGTGGCGCGACACAGTACCGGCCTAGCACGGCACGACGGGTCGATCCGGGCACTGCCGATCTACGCCCAGGCATGGTTCTGCCCGACGGAGCGACGGTGATCTCCGTTGAGCCGATCAAATAGTCACGTCGGCTAGGGTCGCTACGAGAGCCGGCCGAACAGCTCACGCAGGCGGTCGACGTCGACCGGTTTGACCATGTGTTCGTCAAACCCAGACTCAATCGCTTGATCATGATCGGATTGTTGGCCGAGCCCCGTCATGGCGACGAAGTAGGTGTCGTTCAAGTCATCGCGTTTTCGCAGGTGACTGACCAGTTCATAGCCGGTCATCCCTGGCATCGAAATGTCTGAAAAGATCAACTCGGGTTGATACGTATCGAGAAATACAATCGCCTCGGAACCACTTTCGACCGCTTGGACTTCGTGTCCCATTTTTTGCAATAATCGAGTCATCACGATTCGCAGCGGCCGCTGGTCCTCGACGATCAAGATTTTGAATTTCCTTGGTTCCACCACTTTACTCCGCGTTGTCGGTGTCTTTCGCCATTTCGGCCCTCTCGTGAAGATCAACAGTCCCCAGTGGTTCTGACCAGAATTCTCGCACGCAGTTTACCCGAATCCTGATCGACACGCCAACGCATCGCAGAGCATCGGCCGCCGGACAACGACGGCCTCGCGTTGACGCTGGACGGATCCGTTTTAGCGGAATCGCAATGAACACAGTCGATTCGGTTGAGGTATCATGAAGGAGGTTTCACTCACGCGTCCCACGATCCCTTTCTTTGAAAATATGAACTCGCATCTCCACACCAAGATCCAGTCCTCGTCATGCTCCTCGACCGCACGACGCCAGTTCCTCGGTCTTCTTGCCGCCGGTGTCGGCACTGCGGCGTTGCCTGGCGTCGTCGGCGCCGCTGCTGCGAACGATGAGGTCCGCATCGCCCTGCTCGGCGCGGGTGGACGAGGTGGGCAGTTAGCCGGCCCGATCAGCACCACCGCGGGCGCGAAATTGGTGATGGTCGCTGATCCCGAACTAGGCCGCGCCGAAAAAATGGCGGCGCGGTACAACGCGAAAGCCGTCACCGATCTCCGCACGGTGCTGGATTCGGATGACGTCGATGCCGTCGTGATCGCGACCTGCAACCACTGGCACTGTCTGGCCGCAATTTGGGCGATTGAAGCAGGCAAAGACGTGTACGTCGAAAAGCCACTGTCGCACTCTCAATGGGAAGGCCGCCAAGTCGTCGCTGCGGCTCAGAAGCATGGACGGATCGTGCAGCTCGGAACGCAACAGCGCAGCGACCCCATCCAAATGCAAGCCCGCAAGTTTTTGCACGATGATCAGGCACTCGGTCCAGTCAAGTACGTTCAAGCCAACCGGCTTGGGATACGCGGTTCGATCGGTCGCCGCGATACCCCGCTGACGCCTCCCAAAGGACTGGACTACGACTTGTGGGTCGGCCCCGCTGCCGATCAACCCATCTATCGCAATAACCTCCACTACGATTGGCACTGGGACTGGAACACCGGAAACGGCGAAATGGGGAATTGGGGCGTCCACATTCTCGATGACGTTCGCAACGTGGCCTATCAGGACCAAGTGTCGACACCGAGCCGTTTGATCTGCGGTGGTGGCCGGATCGGTTGGGACGACGCCGGCGATACGCCGAACGTGCATTTTGCGCTGTTTGAAACGGAAACGTTCCCGACCGTGATCGCCCTGAGCAACTTGCCGACCAAACCGGGCGCCAAGGGCGTTTGGAAAGCCAAGGGGCAGATGCAAATGGATGCTCCCGCCAGCGGTTACGCTGTTGTCTGCGAAGGTGGAACGTACCTGGGCCAGCGCGGTCACGGCGACGCATTCGATGCCGACGGCAAGCACATCCGCAATTTCAAGGCTGACGTCAGTACCGTCCCGGCACACATTGAAAACTTCGTCGATGCCGTCCGCAGCCGCAACGCAGACAGTTTAGCGGCTCCGATTGAAAATGGTCACTACAGCACGGGTTGGTGCAACCTGGCCAATGTCGCCTTCCGCGCCAGTGAAGCGTTCGATGGCGATCAGCTGACCAACGCCAGCGATCTGCCGCAGTGGCAAGCGATTGTCGGTGACATGACCGCGCCGCTAAGTGGATTTGGTGCCGATACGGGCGATTTGCTGTCCAGCCCGATGCTCGAGCATGATCCCGCAGCGGAGCGTTTTACCGGCGAGCATGCCGATCTTGCTAACTCGTTTTTGCGACGGGAATACCGACCCGGCTTTGAAATCAAGCCCATCGCCTAGCGGCGTGTTTACCGGACTTTTGTCTGCCATCGAACGGGCGTGTTCGATGTCTTCGCGAATGTTGACATGTTGTGCCGGGTGCATGACAGGGTTTGTTAGGTAACTTTGGTTTTGGTCTTGCGATGGCGGAAGCCGTCGTTTCGCTGGCCTCGACGATGCCAGAAGGCGTCTCGGTCGTGCGTTTCGCTCAGGTCGTCCGCTTTGAGCTGCAGTAGTGGCTCAAGCGAATCGTCTCGCCAAAACTTTTCCGTCCCTTTGATCCGCTCGTTGATTTGCTTCTGAGCCGATTCCACGGGCGAGGTGGTCACTGGAAGTCCCGCACGCCGATAACGAGCATACTGCATCCGCGACGCGTTGTTGCTCAGGTAGGTGATGGCCCGACGCAGGTCTTCGGGAACATCTTCGTGACCGGCAGCTTGCTGTTGCATCGCCGTGATGACTCGATCGACATCACCGCTCCACGTCCACTCGAGCCACTGGATATACAACTGCCAGCCATCTTCGATCCGCCCGCAGGATGCGATCGCACCGCCGTAGACGTAAGCCAAGGCGTGCATGATGTCGACGATCGGCGTGTAGTGCGAGAAGTGACTCGACCACAGCGACCAGTTCACTTTCAAGCCGTCGCCCATGAAGGCTTTGATTTTGGCTTTGTTAAAACCACGCCGATACGCCTCGGCCGCCAACGCCAACCCGAGATGATCATATCCCAGTCGGGTCGCAACGATCGTTTGTACCAACGGATCACCGCCGCTCCAACGCTTGTGATCCTTGCGTGACGACTTGCTGTTTTGGCTGGCTGGTTCTGCCGAAGCTGATTGCTTTGATGACGGCTGGCTGTCACGCGATGGCTCACTCTCAGGTTCGCCTGAATCACTTGATGAACCGCTGCTGCGATGGATTTCATTCACTTTGGGAATAATCCACAGCGGATCTTTCAAACATTCTGGGACCTCGGGGTGAGGGTCCACGTCCGATGGCCTGGACTGATACGTTTGCAGCACGCCGGCCTGAGTCTCTCGCCACCAACGGTGCTTTTTGTCGCTCGGTTTGTCCTGCCCCCAAAGCGAATCGCGAATCTGAGCACGACCGCCGTCACCCTGTATCACTGCGGCACGTCCGCTCCAATCATTTGCTGGTGCATCGTGGCTTTGGCCGTGCTGTTGCTCGGGGATGCTCGCGGCGGTGTAGCGATCAATGCTTTGTTGCTGTTCGCCGAGTCGTTCGTTGCCGATGCGAATGGCGATCCGCTGACATTGCTTGGAAGAGATGGTCAGTTCAGCGAGGTCTCGCAGGTTGCGACTGGCCACCGCATAGGAACGGTCTCTCGCTGCGGCGATGGTAACTTTCTGTAGGACTGCGGGCGTTTGCTCGATGTCGATGTCACACTGCAATGTTCTCATCTGAGGGAAAAAAATCGAGGCGGCAAGCCTCGCAATGAGATACGTCGGTTTTGAATTTCACTTGGCCTCGTCTACTTTGCAGCGAGCGATGCTGAGCCTTTTTCGGTGTCATTTCCATACCGCATTTGGGACAGGCGGTCACCGGATCGGCCTCTCGAGACTGCTTGGCGAGCAGTTCGCTCATGACGATTTGCGTGACCCGGTCGACTTCCTCGATGGTCCGTTGCTCGATCGTCATCAAGTTGGCGTTGGCGAGATCGGGAATCCCGCCACCATCGATGAGCCGCTGCATGACGAGGTCAGCGATTTGTTGGGCGGTGGGTGTGGCTGATGCCGATTCCATGGCGATTCCCTCGAAAAGTGTTCTCTAAAGCTCCCAGCCTTCCCGGCTGCACGCCGCAAAGTGTAATTCATATCCAAATTCAAGCCGACCCCAATCCCAGCCGCAAACCCTGTCATGCACCCTGTTGTGCCCCCGGAAAACAATTGGCGTTGTTGCGGGGACGGGAAATTTTGTAGCGTCGACGGGCTACGGGCTGTTCCATGGGCCCGCACTCTGTTTTAGTCGCGACATCATTCGCAAGGTTCCCTCATGCACGCGATCCCATTTCGCCATCGATCTCGACGCTTGTTCTGCTCGCCGTTAGGCCTCCGACGGCGAACAGCGACCTATTCACGGCAGCGTCTCGGGACCGTTCCATTGGCCGTTTGTGGGTTGATTGCGATACTTTCCGGCTGCCAACAGGGACGGCTCATGTCGCCGCTGGCCAGTCAGCGGGTGATGGACAATTCACCACCCTCAGTGCACGGCCCATCGATGGCGGGGCCCGCGCAAGTGCGAGCGGCCAGCCGGATGGGCGAGAGTTCCGCTGCGGCAGAGGGTTCCCCCTCTCAAGTCCGAGTGACCAGTGAAAACGCCGTCCCGGAAACGGAGATTGAGCCCGTCGAACAGCGGTTGGCCACGACCCGCCAAGTCGCCCGCCGCACCGCTGGATCTGAGCCCGCGAAAATTCGCAGAACGATGAGTGAACTGGCGGGGTACACCTCCCCACCGCCCGCGGCCGAATCGCCAGCGGCACTTCCCGATCAAACTCCGCTACCAGACAAGGTCGCTGCCTCGGAAATCGCGCAGGTATCCGCCAGCATGCCGATTGAAACCACGCCCGCGGGACCCTCGCTCGAGCTACCCCAGAACTACAGTGGTGTCGACATCAGCGATCTGATCAATGCTCTCGAAGGTGCACCGCCGGAAATTCAAAAAGCGGCAGTCACCAGGTTGATTGCCAGCGCACGCCGCCGCGCTCGCGAATCCGCACAGCCATGGTCGATCGACCAAGCCTTGGCGGCCGCCTTCGACGAATTGCCCGAGCTGCCGACCGTCGTTCCTGAGCGAGATGTCAAACCGGCGCGAATCGGTATCTCCCAGCCGCCGGCCCCGAGGAACATTGCTATGGTCGGCGCGAGCAACGCAACAAACACGGTCGCAAATGTAGCGGCACAAACAACACTCACGATGGAGCCCGCAATTCAACAGGCGTCACTGGAAACGCTCCCAGAGGCCAAACTTGATGCGATCTTAGATCTTCCCGCCCGTGAGATGCCCCCCGCCGCCGCCGAGATGGGGACCCCCGCTCGCGATTTGCAAGCGTCCGCTCGCCCGATGCAAGCGTCCGCTCGGCTGATGCAAGCGTCCGCCGCAGTCGCGAACCCTCCGCAAAGTATGACGTTCAGCGATCAGGCGGAACCGCTTGCCAGCGTGTCGATGTCCTTCAGTGATGCGTTGGTCCCCACAGCGATTCACAACACGCCCGGGAAATCGAATGGCGCCGCCACGCTCAGTGATGCCGAACTGTTTGATGCTCTCGTCGCCCGCTTGCAAAAGGAGGTCCCGGCCGAGAGTGACTCCGAACGGCATCGCCGCCAAGTCGTCGCCCGTCACCTGATGGTCCTTTCCGGTGACCCCGATCGAGCCGTCGATCACTTGGAAGGCCTGTCCGAAGACGAGGCGCAGTACCTGCGTCACCAATTGCTGGGGCTGTGGAAAATCGTCGATCCCAAGGGGCACCCGGTGCCATCGCATCGGTTCAGTTCCGCACTGCCGGAAATCCGCAAAGCAACCGGGTACTTGGCTGCCGCGAGCGATTCGCTGGAAGTCCGCGCACTTGAATTTTGCACGGAAATCGAGGCCTATGGTCAGATTAAACCCTTCCCGAATCGCCGCTTCGCCGCTGGACAGGAAGTGATTTTGTACTGCGAAATCGACAACTTCGTGGCCAACTCGGTCGAAGGCGGATTTGAGACGCGATTGCGGGGCAGCTACGATCTGCTCGACGCGAGCGGTGAGCGAATCGCCAGCCAAACGCTCCCCGAAGATCACCAAGTGTCCAAGAATCACCTGCGTGACTACTTCATCGCCTACCAGATGTACCTTCCCGAAGCCATCGATCCGGGCCGCTATCAATTGCGTCTGACGATGGAAGACATCCACGGCAAAAAGTACGGTCAAGCCACCGTCGCGTTTGAGATCAAGCGATAGTCGGTCGGCAAACTTGCCGCCCCAGCGGTTTTCACGGTGATTCAAAAATCGCTTGGGATGCTGGGCTCACCGAGATTCATTGGGCGAGCCCAGGTCCACTCATCCGATCCGGTCGTGGGGGCGCTCTGGCCAAGCCGGTAGCTCCCGCCAGGATTTTTTGATTCGCTCATTGTCCACCGCAGGAGTCTTTCGCGGACGATCGGCTGTGCCTTTCGGTAGACCGGCGCGCTGCTAGAATCGGGAACGACGATGGCTGCATCGGATCGTTCCCACTTCATTTCACGTTCTGCCTTCTCTGAGATTCATCGACCGCATGGCCAAAGCTCGACCCGCATCGAAACCCGACGATCAAATGATGTTCAGTGGGTTCGAGACGCAGGAACCGACTCCGGACGCGAAAGTCGTCCGCAAGCCGAGCGGCGGCACTGCGGATGTAAAAAAGTCCTCGCCGCGTGATCCCGTCGCCTCGCCCGCACCGGATGCCGGTGTTGACGCGAGGCGAGAATCATCGCGGGTGCGTGAGTCATCGCGGACACGTGAGGATGCCGCCACGCGGCAGCAACGGCACGATGCTGTGGGGATCGCAGCGGAGTCGCTGCCGGAAATCCTGCGGCGCACGGTCGCGCCGTCACTCGACGAGCCCGTGCCCGATCTCGCAGGGAAGCTCGTCGTCGTCATCGATTCCCACTCGCTGATCTATCAGGTCTTCCATGCCTTGCCGCCGATGACCAGCACCGGTGGACTCCCCGTTGCCGCGGTCTACGGATTCGTCGGGGATATGTTGGAGTTGATCGCCCGCAAGAATCCAGATTATCTGATCGCAGCGTTCGACAAGGGCTCGACGACGTTTCGCAATGAGCTCTATCCCGAATACAAAGCGCATCGGGAATCGATGCCCGATGAACTGCGCCAGCAGATCCCGCTGATCCGTCAGATTGTCGACGCGATGGGGATTGCGATCATGGAAGAAGCGGGGTTCGAAGCCGACGATCTGCTCGCCACCGTGGCGGCCAAGGTCCAGGCTGGGGGTGGCGAATGCCTGATCGTGACCAGTGACAAGGATTGTCGTCAGCTCATCACACCGCACACCCAAATTTACAATCTGCGGAAAGACGAGCTGATCGATGCGGCCCGATTATGGGAGTTATGGGGAGTGCGTCCCGACCAAGTCGTCGATTATCAGTCGCTTGTCGGCGATCCGGTCGACAACGTGCCCGGGATCTCTCTGATCGGCCCGAAACTCGCCCAGAGCTTGCTCGAACAATACGACACGCTCGAGGGCGTCCTCGACAACGCCGACAAGATGACGGGCAAGAAACGCAAACAGAATTTGATGGAGGGACGTGAGCAGGCAATGCTCAGCCGCTCGCTGGTCGCGCTGCGCAATGACGTCGACTCCCCAATCCCATGGAGTCGCTCGGTCCGCTCGGCGGCCGATTTGTCACGCGTCGATGGACTGTTGCAAGAGTTTGGCTTCCGCCGCCTGCGCAGCCGCGCCGCCGAGCTGCTAGGCGGCGTCGCCAGTGGACCTGACTCGAGCGAACCCAGCGAAGCGGAATGGAAGACGGATTACCAAACGATCACGAGCGAGTCGGAACTCCGCGAACTCGCCGCACGCTTGGCGGGGCAATCTCGCATTGCCCTTGATACGGAAACGACCAGCACCCATGCACGCGGGTGCGACTTGGTCGGCATCTCTGTCGCTTGGGATGTCGGTGCGGCGGCCTATATTCCGATCCGCGCCCCGCTTGGGGATGTCACGCTCGACGAAACCCTCGTGATCGAGACGCTGCGGGAGGTCCTTGAGTCTGAATCGATTGAAAAGATCGGACACAACATCAAGTTCGATGCCATCGTCCTGCGATCGGCCGCTGGCCAAGCGACCACCGGCAGCGGCGACGGTCACGATATCTCGGGGGTTATTCTCGGTGGGATCCGCACCGATACCATGATCGCGGATTACTTGCTCAATCCAGGTCGTCGCAATCACACGCTCGACGATCTATCGCGGCGACGGCTCGATCACACCACGACGCCGATCAAGGAACTGATCGGGGCGGGCAAGAAGCAAATCCGCATGGACCAAGTACCCGTCGATGTGGTCGCTCCGTATGCTTGCGAAGATGTTGACGTGCCGCTGCGTATCGCCGATGCCTCGCATCGTGAACTTGCCGAACTGGGACTCGACGAACTCTACCAAACGCTCGAAATGCCGCTCGTCGAGGTGCTGATTGAGATGGAATCCAACGGCATCCGCGTCGATGCCGACACCCTGGCGGAAATGAGCGGTCGCTTTGAGGCGGAGATCGCTGACCTGCAGACGATCGTGTTTGCCGCCGCAGGACATTCCTTCAATCTCGACAGTCCCAAACAACTCGCCGGCGTGCTGTTTGAAGAACTCGGCTTGCCTGTCATCAAGAAAACCAAAACGGGCATCAGCACCGATGCGGACGTCCTATCGCAACTCGCCGTCAATCACGAGATCGCCCGACATCTGCTCCAATACCGGCAAGCGACCAAGCTCAAAAATACCTACATCGATACTTTGCCGCAGTTGATCTGTGAGAAAACAGGGCGTGTGCACACGTCGTATCGCCAAGATGTCGCGGCGACGGGACGGCTCAGCAGCAGCGAGCCTAACCTACAAAATATTCCGATTCGAACCGAACAGGGGAAGGCGATCCGCGGTGCGTTCACTGCGAGCGAGCCCGGCTGGGTCCTGCTCGGGGCGGATTACTCGCAAATCGAACTCCGCGTGCTGGCGCACTACAGCGGCGACGAAGCCTTGCTGCAGGCATATCGCGAGGACGCCGACATTCACACCCGCGTTGCCGCCGAGGTCAATGGTATCTCCGAAGCCGATGTGACGAGCGACATACGGCGAATCGCGAAAACGATCAATTTCGGGATCGTCTATGGCCAGAGCCCGTTCGGGTTGGCCAAAACGCTTAGCATTCCCAAAGAACAAGCACGCGACTACATCGAGCTGTACTTCCAGCGTTATTCAGGCGTGGAGAAATTCATGATGGAGACGCTCGCTCGTTGTCGCACGGAAGGTTTTGTGTCGACCATGTTGGGCCGACGGCGTGAACTGCAGGGCGTCCGAGATCTATCGAAGTTGCCACCCGAAAAACGTCGCAGCCTGACTGAGGTTGAGCGGATTGCGATTAACATGCCGATCCAAGGTACCGCCGCGGACTTGATCAAACTCGCGATGCTGCGTGTGCACGATCAACTCAAAAAGAGCCCGTTACAAGCTCGGTTGCTACTGCAGATCCATGATGAGTTGCTGTTGGAAACACCTGCGGAGGAGGTCGAGGCACTCACCGAACTGGTCGTCGAGGCAATGACGAGCGTGATGCACTTGGATGTGCCGCTGAAGGTTGACGTGGCCTCGGGGCCGACCTGGGCGGATTGCTGAGTCGACGCATCGCTTGGAGGCTCGATCGAGCCTCCCGGAGAGACATTGCTACTCAACTCTCGATCCGCACGCAGCGATCCGCGAGGGCTGTCGCTTCGGCGGAGTGATGGGTGACGTGCAGCGTCGTGACGTGCGTCGATTCCTTGATCGACTGCAGCAACGCTAGCATCTCGTCGCGTGTCTGTTCATCAAGTGCACTGAGTGGTTCGTCGAGCAGGAGTACTGCCGGTTCAAACGCGAGCGCCCGGCCCAAGGCTACCCGCTGCGACTCGCCGCCGCTGAGCCCTTGCACATTGCGCGCGAGCAGATGCGTGATCCCCAACATTTCGGCGGTTCGTGACCTTTGTTCGGCAATGCGATGGCGGGATGCGCGCCGGATTTTTAATGCGAACTCAAGGTGCTCGGCCACACTCATCGTTGGAAAGAGAGCCAGGTCTTGAGGCACGTATCCAATCTGCCGGTCGCCTGGCAAAAACGTCGTGACGTCGATACCACCGATCCACACCGAGCCGGCCACGGGGCGGCGCAAACCACAGATGGTCTCTAAAATCGATGTCTTTCCGCAGCCGGTCTTGCCCATCAAGACGACATACTCTCGCGATTCAATTTCGAGCGAGAAATTTCGCAGCAAAAAATCCCCCGCCTCAATCGTGATGCCCGATAGCCGAATCATCGTGAACGGACTCCCGGTGATGCGGCGACACCGAGTCGCAACGTGCCCAATCCGCGCAGGGTTAGCAAGACCGCTATCGCGATCAATACCATCAGCAAGGAGACCGCGACCGCGGCGTCCAAGTCGCCGACGCTGAACTCGAGCCACACCGACGTCGATAGCACTTCCGTCCGCATCCGAGTCGCGCCGGCAAAGACGAGAATCGGCCCGAACTCGCCGAGTGCCCGTGCCCAAGCGATCGTTAACGCGGCAATGATCCCACGCCCGGCTTGCGGTAGGGTGACCTGGGTGAAGGCCTGCATCCGCGTGCATCCAAGGGTGCGGGCAACATCCTCGCTGCGAGGACTAATCTGCTCAAACGTCACACCCATCGTGCGGACGGCGAACGCGCACGCAACGGTGAACTGAGCCAGTACCACGGCCGGCCAGCGATAGGTGACCGGGAAACCGACATCCTCACGCAGCCATGACTCCAACTCCCATCCCGAACCGCCCAAGGGAAGATGAAACAGGATTAATAGACTCAGCCCCAGCACCAATGGCGGCAGCACCATGGGAATGTCGACCAACGTGTCGACGATCACCCGCCCGGGAAAGCGGAACCGCGATAGCAGGTAGGCGAGCGGTATGGCGACGATGACGGCGAGGATCGCGGACACCGTGCAGGTGAGGACGGTCAATCGAATTGAGGCTTGAATCTCAGGCTTCGCTAACGCGTTTCGAACGTCCGCAAACGAGGTGAATGCCACATCGGCCGCCAGCAGCAATGCAATCAGCAGCACAAAACACGATGCGATACCACCCATCACCAGGAAAAAAGGAACGTCGCTGCGTCGCTGGATGGGTGACATCAAATGCATTCGCTCGGGGGTCGCATAGCTCGCCACCGGGCGATTGAGGAAGTAAACCGTTCAGAACGGCGTCAAAGGCGTACTAGTTCTGTGGCAAGAGTTGAACCGCGTCGGCGATGACGTGGCCGTCGGTGTCCGCATTGCTGATCTCGATCAACGCATCGCCCGCTGGGAAATGGAATTTGCCGATCGATGCAAAGGCTCCGTGCTCCGGCTTCCTCTGCTGGTTGACTCTCACCGTGCGGGACTCGCCGCCCGCTTCAATGGTAACGGGAACATTGGTCGCACGGTTTGCATTGGGTGAGCAAGCGATACGCACCTCATAGTCACCTGCCTCTTCGATGGTGAACCGAAAGCGAATACTCTGCTTGCCTTTGTCCAAGTCTCCATCATGGCGATAACCTGCTCCAACGAAGGGGCCGAGCGAAACGCTGATGGACCCAAATCCGATTCGTTCTGCGTCCTCATCATCGACCACGATCCCGTCAAGTGTCTTGGGGTCGATGTGGGTGGCTGACTTTCGCACCGGGCCGGTCCAGGTCAATACCTGGCCGTCGGCGAGTAATTGTTCACGCAATGCCTCAAAACGGATGGATTGCACGGGGACTTCCTGTTCGATGGACTGCATCGCAGCAGTCGCCGACGATTGCCCTAACACCATGAAGACGGGCTCCATGCGGATCGAACCGAACGCGATATGTGAGGCGCTCAAGCAGACAGGAACTAATAGGTTCTCGCACTGATCGGCACGCGGCGTGAGCGAGCCGTACGAGATCGGATAGGGTGAAAACCCGCCCACTTGGACGTCGCCTTCGTTTCGGACATTTCCATCGGCGTCAACGTAGCGTTGTACGTTGTGGGAATCCATCGTGTAGGCGGCCAGACCGATTGGATCTTCGGCGACTTGACGACCTTGGCAGTGATGCTGTGTCATGACCGTGGCGCCAACGAGTCGCCGGGCCTCGCGAACGTAGAGCTGCTGCTGCCATCCATCCTCTCGCTCGAACTCGTCCCGACACGTTCCCCAACGGCTGACTTCTTTGCGAACGTGTTCTGGCACTCGCGGGTGATTGGCGAGCGTCCACATCAGCCCCTGCTGATAGGTGCGATGCCGCTGTGCGATGGCCTCGCGTTCGTCGTAGCTCGCCTCGGGATAGTCGTAATTCTGGCCAATGAAATCAGTTGAAAATCCCGTCCGGTTGTTCGTATCTGTCTTGCGATTGGGCATGCTCGAATTGATCCATGGCACCGCCGTTTCCCCCGCTTCGTAGTTCCGCAGCAAAATTTCATAGACAAGTGGATCGTAACCATCGGGTTTTGCGAACGGGATCCGATTTTCAGGGCGATCGGTCAAGCACATTCGATAACAGTAGGCTTGCACGCGTGCATCGCTGCCGCCCTCTTCGCCCGGTCCATTTGGATCGATGCCCGGTAGCAAGCCGCTCGAAACGTCACCGGCCACGACATAGGCGTTGACCCCCGGCACAATTTGGTGCGATCTCGCGTGCCGCGTCTCCACCCCATTGAGTGTCTCGCCGTATTGTGCGTTGCCCTCCCGCCCGACCGTGTACGCGACGCCGGCTTCGGCCATCAGGTCACCTTCATAGGTGGCGTCGATAAATGTACGACCGTGATAGGTATGCCCATTCTCCGTTGTGATTGCGGTGATCTTTTGCCCGTCGAGTGTCACGCCCCCAGTGTTGCTGGTGGAATTGGCATCGTCAGTGCGAACGAGTCGCTCCTCCAGCACGACGGGGATTTCGTGTTCACGCACTAAGTCTTGCATGATCGAAAGGGCGGCGGAAGGCTCGAACGTCCACATCGCTTTCTCAGCATTTCCCGTGCGAGTTTGGCCGCCGTCGCGATAGCTTTCGCGGGGTTGCCCGTCCCAGTTCTCGGGTTGTTCGTAGTATCTCTGCACCCGTTCATAGAACTCACGGGCAATCCCGCCGATCGCGGCTTTGTTCCCAATGTCCGTTTGTCCGAGGCCCCCCGTCGTCAAACCGCCAATGCGTCGGCTGGGCTCGACGACAATCACGGACCCGCCCATCCGCTTGACCTGAACCGCCGCTGCGATCCCGGCCGAAGTGCCGCCGTAAATCACGACGTCATATGCCGTTTCATCGGCAGCTCGCGAAATCGAACAGAACGTCGACGCGTAGAACAACGCGATCAGTGAGAGGGTTTGTAAGGTGGGGACACGATGCATGTGTGACTACTCGGTGGGGTGTGTGGGGGGGAGGGGAAGGGGAGTCATTCAAAGGTGCAGTGAGCAGCCGAGTCTCTCCGAGACTTCAGTGCGTGTCGAAGAGACTCGCTCACTCAATAAAAAACAAGGTTCTGATCGCCTGAACAACAAGTGACGGATTCTCTCGTAGCTACCGTCGCCCGACGGTGGGGGCCCACGTTCTGGCGAGCGTATCGTACGCCAGTCTTTCTTCACGCGATCGTTAAGCCAAATAAATCATGACCGCTAACAGCAGATATCCTGTGGTGATCCAGTCTCGGATGGTCCAGCGATCACTTTTCGCATTGTAACGCAGATATTCTAGCAGCAATCCAGTGGGGCAGCCGAAGCGACAATAGGCCATCGGAACAAATAGCGACGCAACAATCCCCGCGATCGCAACGATGATGGTTGCCCAGCCAGCGATCGGGAATAGGTATGCGTCAAATGGCTCAATGTCGACCAAGCTAAAGGACAAACCCGCCAATACAACGATCAAGCACCAGAGCAATAACAGCCCCGGGACGAGTTTCAGCAGTTTCGTCACGATTCGATTGAGCGAGACCTGATAACCAATCCGCCGCTTGACGAGTTGCTGCACGGCTCCGTGGGGGCATAGATGGGAGCAGTAGATATTTCGCTTGGTAAAAATCGGACATGCGAACGCCGCAACCGCCAGCATCGCGAGCCCGGCCGCGTTCCGCCATGGCACGCCATGCTTCGCCCAGCCCGCGATCATTGCCTGCGACAGCAGGTTGCCCGTCATCAGCCCCAGGTAGAGGATGAGCACGATCTGAAACGCTATCCGTATTCGCTTGTTTGCTCGAAGTCGGGTGAACCCAATGAGGATCGCCGCCATGATCACGAGTGCTGTACCGATGTCATGGATGCTCAGCCAACCCGACTTTGGGGGCGGAACGGCCTCTCGAGCTGATCTCAGTTGCGCCTGCGCCGCCGCAACGATTCCTTCGGCAACGGCCAGGCTCGTCATGGTGGCGCCTGACACACCCTCGACCTGCATCGCCTGCAAATCGGCGGCCGCAAGTTGGTCGAGTGACAGGTCGTTGAACGTCCGCCGAAAATAGTCGTCTTCCCGCAGATAGCCGACATAGGGTTCGTTGTCATAGGACTGGCCAACAACGAATCCATTCACACTGCCATCCAACGCCCATCCGATTAACGTGTCGGTGGGACCTTGATACCCAACGATGTTATCGGCCGCAGGCGAACTTCGCAGGATATGTCCAATGCATTGGTCGCGTGAAAACACCTTCGTGAGCGCGGATGCGTCGTCGGTTTGATAATGATCGGCATCAGGGAATAGGGATTGCACTTGCGAGAGAGCGACCGGTTCAGGGAAACGCAATGACGACTTCACTCCGCCCAATCGGTGAATGATCGACTCGCTGATCGCCATACTGGTCAGCGTCGCTCCAGAGACGGCATCCACGCGAATGTGATTCGCAACATCACTACGTGATTCCCCGTTAAATGATGAGAGGAAGGTAGGGCTCTGACGCACCTCGTCCAAATGCTCGCGCGTGTCACCACTGCTGAGGATGTTCACACCGACAATCGTATCGTCGGGCGCGAAAGCCACGAGCATATTCGTGGGCCCTGAAAAGCCGATGATATGGTCACTGAGCGGCGATGTCTGCAGCACGTAGCCGATCGGATCGGCGTCCGAGTTCAGCACACTGTGCGAGCCGTCGTCGTGGCGCTCACTGAGCGCAGCAGCATCAGGCAGCAGGCGAGCGACGTCATTGAGTTCGACGTCGGGTTCGCTGGCGGTTTGGCTCGTGCCCACGGCGAAGCGTGAGTGCACGAGAAGAATGATCGCCGCGAACAGGCCCACGCGGATAGCGTGAACCAGGACGCGGCGAGCCGACTCCGGAACATGCATTACTTGTCGATAGGCTTCACACGGATCGCGTCAGCGTGGACGTGACCCCCAGCGTCTTTGGCCGACAGAGTGACAGAGCCGCGTTCGGCCCGATTCACATCAATCGTTCCGAGTGACACAAAAAGGCCGTCGATGGGCGGTTCGACGGTCATGTCAATCGTCTGCTGTAGCGAATCGTTTCCTAATTGCAGAGTAACGGTAACTCGCTTGCCACGATTTTCATGAGCTTGATATGCCAGCAGAATCTCTTGTTTTCCCGACGGAGGCGTCACGAAATCAAAGCGGATCTTGGCATCCGGGCTACTGCTGTAGAGATAGCGTTCACCAATGAACTTTGCCAGACCGGTTCCCGCTGTCCAGTTGCCCGTTCGTTTGGCGGTGGCGTCGTCAACAACCAGCCCACTGAACGTCTTGGGATCGATCCCCTTAGACGGGTCACTGGCCTGTTTGGGGACCGGCGGTTTTGCCAGTTCCATGGCATCGTCGGGGATGACGAATTCCGCATCCACGGTTTTGCGGTTTGCCTTGCCCGGCAGTTTCAGCATCGCATCGAGTTCGGGCCAATAGTTGTAGTAGATGTCACGTGGCAGGCACTCGTGAAGCCGGCACAGCGAGGCCGCTTTCCCAACGACTTCACCCATCATCCCGCAGGTCTTCATCACCCGCGTCGTTCCGAGCGCTTCGTGCGTCACACTGATACACCGTCCCGCCATGAACAGGTTGGGGATGTTTCGCGAGTAAAAACAGCGATACGGAATGGGATAACCCACCATTCGATCAACTCCCGATCCATGAACGGCAATGGAGATGAATGGGTTGTCGGGGAATTTTTCAGCGTATTGTTTTTTAGGGTAGTGCAGATCGACCGACCACGTACTCGGCACCGTGCCGTCGACGAACTCCTTCTTTTGGATGATGTCGTCGTGATTCAGTATCACATCGCCCAGTAACCGTCGCGATTCGCGTGGGCCCCCGATGTATGCTAACCACGTCATCGTTGCGTTTTTGTGTTCGGCTGCTCCGCCACGATTCTTCATCGCATTGAAAGCACCATAGGATGCTCGCAAGTTCCAGTCACGGATGCCTTCGGCGTCACCGATTGCATCTTGGTCAAACCCGGACTCCCAGAACCACTGGGCGTGGTGGTCTCGCGGGTAGGGGAAGTCTTGCATTTCTAAATCGAGTGCCCAGGGCGTCTCGGGAAAATCGACCTCTTCATCGATCTCGTCCCAAGCCCACATGTTGCTCATGCCCATCCGGCCGTCGGCTGACATGTCGAAGTCAGCGCCAGCCAAAAATCCAATCGTGGCGTGTCCGGTGCAGTCAGCGAACAAGGGTGCCACGAATTTTAAGCGGCGACTGGTTTTCGTGTCGAAGGCATCGATGCTCTGGATTTGGTTTCCGTCCATTTCCACCTGATAGGCGTGATGGTTTAGGAATAAATCAATGTTCGGCTCGGCCCGCACAATCGCCTCTTTCTTCGCATCCTCAAACTCTTCGTAGGTGCCGGGAGACTTCTTCGCATCATCGGCAATCTCTTCGACAATTTCACCGATGCGAGGGTACTTGCCACGGCGGATCTCACCCTTGGCCCATACCCGCACTTCACTCGAACCGTTGCCGCCGAGCACGCCGCGATCCTGAATCAGGGCGACACGGCAACCGGCTCGGGCGGCAGCGATCGATGTGCCGAGGCCGGAGTAGCCTCCACCAATCACGACCAGGTCGTAATCGCCCTTGGTCTCGAATTCTTCATCAACGTTGAGCAGCTTTCGTCGCCAAGCGGGAAGGATCGCATCGTCGGTAGGTGGCGCCTCGTTCGACTTGGTCAGGTAAATCGCATCGCACCGGCCATCGAATCCGGTCAGGTCATGCAGTGTTAGCTCCACGGTCTTGTTGGAAATCAGAACCGTCCCACCGTCTTGCCAGTGCCAATCGGCGCCTTCGGTACCAAATTCCGTGGCGAGTGGAACGCCATCGACGAGAAGTTGAAAGCGACCGGGCGCCCCGGGCGCGTCCCAGCGAGCGACCCAGTCTTTCGTGCGGACATAGACATGATACTCGCCGGTTTCAGGCACCTGAATCGATCCAGACGCGTCGGCGACCGGTTCGCCCAGTCCGTGAGCCAACAGGTAGGGCGATCCCATCTCCCGAATGAATTGCGTATCGAGCTTCCAGCCACCCGCTGACTTCAATGACTCGGCCTCGATCAATACGCCGGTCGCAGATTCCCCGTCGGCCATCACCGATACCGGAGCGAGGGCAGGCTGCGCAGCGACGCCCAGGACCGTCAGGCCCACGTACGCTAGCAAGCGATGGAAAAACAGACTGGAATTTCGGTGCATCGACAATGGCTCTCGGATAGTGAAGGTGGAATCGTCACGCGAATTTTGCTCGTTGAGTGACGACCCACCAGTCTATCTCATTCGCACGGCAAAGTGTGGTTTCCGGAATGAGCGAATCAGAACGAAATGTCGCAGGTGACGCCATGGTAAGTCGCCACGCGATCTCAACGGCGGCCCGAAGTGCGGGGCGGTCCTGGCCTGTTATCACTCGCTCTAAGCAACGAGCGGAAAATAGGTGGCCGAACGCTCCGCGGTCGGGATGCTCGACCGCGGAGCGTTCGACCACAATTTTAGACAGTGACTTTCCGCTCGTTCCTAACCTGGACGCAGCTCACAGGCAAATGTATCTCGTCACTCAGGGTCCAGTCAGGTCGCTTGACGCGATCGAGGAAAACATCACTGCGAAGCAACACATGACACCCGGGCAACTGGAGGTGCACGAGACGGGAGACCATCCGGACGCCACGGGCCTGCAATTTGCTTTGCAAAGATCGTCGCCGGTGGTAAGCTCCTAGGCATGTCAGCCCGGTCGTGACTGCAATTTCGAAACTGGCAACCGCACACGCGTGGCTCAGCACAAACGGTCCGATGCACCAGCCTCGTTCCACGCCCACCGATCGAGAACCCCGGCATCGCGAGATGGGTGGTCTGAATCGCTGTCACGCTCGGCGAATCCACTTTCCACGCTAACAACCACTTTGCCCGATTCATGACCAGCCTTCCGACGACCGATCAACGCCGAATCGAAACCCCATACGGTCCTGCCATTGGCGCCTCGTACCAATGGGACGGTGGTCAGTACTGTGCCATTCATACTTCCGTTGGTGTTGTAGGATGTGGGATCTACGACATCGGTTGCGCAAATGAGTTTCAAATGGCGTTTGCAATTGCCAAGGGGACGCCGGAGCATCCTCTCAGGACCCCTGAGGATCTATATGGTGCGAAGATCGTTGCAGTCAGTGATCAGGCTGCAAAATTCGGTGTGGAAGTTGGAATGACGGGGCTTAACGCTCTCGAGAAAATGTTGTCCGTAAAATCGTAGTTCAAACGGCGTCTCGGTGGTGCAATCAGGAGGGGTTTCTCAGAATGGAGTGGCGCGCAGCGGATTGTCCCGGCCGATCCAACGCGGTGGGTGTTCAAAGGCGTGCCGTGGATTCGTCCTGTGCAATCACCCGACTCGGCAAGAGAAACTCGCCATCTCGATCGTACGCAGCAGATTCCGTCCCCGTCTCCCGCAGCCTCCCAACGCAGACCACCGCCCTCTTCCACGACCATTTTCGATGCGAGCCAAGGGCGGTCCCAGGAGTGAAATCGTCCTCCCCGCCGTACCACGATCGCCGCAGCATTACCGAACTGGTTCTTCGCGCGTCCACTAAACAGGTCCATCCTTGTGCCGGGCATTTGTTCAGGATTTTTCTTGACCCAAGAATTCAAAACCCCTCATACTCACCAGACGCCAACCGGCGATAACCTTTCCCTCGAACCGGCGATAACACCCCGCGATCTACTTGTCGCCCGGTGACTGACCGCACAACAGGCGATCAATTTCGGCTCATCCGACGGCAGGGGACACTCAGAGGTCCATAGCACCTTCTGCAAGCGTCAGGATTAGGTTGTCCGCTCGGATGGTCGCTCTGTGGTGATAAGCATCGATTCGACCACGAATGACACAAATGACACGAATTTGCTCCATACAGAGGATTCGTGTCATTCGTGTTATTCGTGGTTCAAACCTCACGCTGGTTGCTGGGCCGGCTTGCATGTCTCTTGCGACCGGGGAGTTGCTGAGGGACGCAGCACACTTGAAGCGCAATTGTGTAGCTGAAATGAATGCGAGCCTTGCAGGGGATGTGAAGCCGCAGGTTTTCAATTGGTGTCCCCCTCGCAAAAGTGCCGTGTCCCTCATTCGCCATGCGGGCGATGCTGGGGAGCAAATTGTTGAGTCCTTGGCCGTTTGCTCGGCGAGTGAATTCGATTCAACGGGTGCAGGCCGGAATGGGAGCCGATTCAGTCGAGTGTCCAGCCCGGCGTTCCCTTCGGTGACGAAGCATGGGCGGAACCGATCGTGAGAAACATACGACTTGGAATCGACCTCGCGAACGCTCCAGAAAGCAAGCAATATGACGTTTAAGGAACGAGCGGAAGATGGTTTTCTGGTATTGTGGCCGAACGCTCCGCGGTCGACCAATCCGACCGCGGAGCGTTCGGCCACTTATTTTCCGCTCGTTGCATAGTTGCTGGACACCTCTTTTTGATCCCTCCGATCCTCGCTAGTTGATAACCCACCATGACAAGAGCTGATTCGTCCGTCGCGGCAAGACCGCGGCGATTCTCGTCCGCTGGCTTCGCCTGGACCGCTTGCTGCATCACGGCGTTCGTTTGTGTTGCCACGCCGCTCGCCCTGGCTGAGCAACCGGGCGTTGCGAAAACGGGCAACATCGTCCTTTCGCGTGGGCCGTATTTGCAGCTGTCCACGCCGACGTCGATCTCGATTTTGTGGCGGACCAGTGGGGCGACTGAACCTGTCGTGCGGTTTGGGACGCAGCCGGATAACCTCGATCGACTCGTCACCCCTTCGTCCATCTTAGTCCGTAACGCACCGGTGGACGGTGCCGAGCCAGCGGAACCGTTGCCGAGCGAAACGCCTAGCGATGCGGCTCCGCCGTTGCACTCGGCACCCGCAGGAACGGTTCAATACGAAGCGTTTCTCTCCGATCTGGAGCCGGCAACCAGGTACTATTACGCTGTTTTTGATGGGGCGACACCGCTAGCGGGCGGCGCTGAGTTCCGTTTTCGAACCCACCCCAATCCCAGCACCATCGAGCCGGTGCGAGTTTGGGTGGTTGGTGATTCAGGAACGGGCGACTCCCGGCAAGCCGCGGTCTATCAAGCCATGCAGGACTACGTGACCAAGCAAGATCGTCCACTCGATTTATTCTTACACGTCGGCGATATGGCGTATCCCTCGGGCACCGACGCCGAATTTCAACGCAATTTTTTCGATGTCTATCGATCGACGTTGCGCAGCACTGTGTGCTGGGCTGCGATGGGCAATCATGAGGGCAAGACTTCCAAAGGGTTGCTGGGGATTGGGCCGTACTATGATGCGTACCGCTGCCCCACCAGAGCCGAAGCTGGCGGTCTGGCCTCGGCGAGTGAGGCATACTATTCGTTTGACTATGCCAACATTCACTTCATTTGTCTGGACTCACATGATCTCGATCGCGCACCGACGGGCGTGATGTCGCAGTGGTTGCGATCCGACCTGGAAGCCACCAAGCAAGATTGGATCATCGCTTTTTGGCACCACCCGCCCTATACCAAGGGGTCGCATGATAGTGACAAGGAAAGGCAGCTGATCGAAATGCGCGAGTTGATCATGCCGGTACTCGAAGCCGGCGGCGTTGATGTGGTGTTGACCGGACACTCGCACATCTACGAGCGATCGATGCTTATCGACGGTGCCTATCAAACGCCTACGACGGCGACGGGAGTGGTCTTGGATGATGGTGACGGGGATCCTCACGGGGAAGGTGCGTACCGCAAGAGCAAAGGGCTGCACGCGCATCAGGGAACCGTGCAAGTTGTCGCGGGCCATGGTGGGGCCAGGACTTCGCGTATGGGAACATCGCCGGTAATGAAACGCGTGATTCTTGAAAATGGTTCGACGATCTTAGATGTCGAAGGCGATACTTTGACCGGCGTGATGGTCGATCGCGGGGGCGAAACGAGCGACCTGTTTAGCATCGTCAAGCAAGGTTCTGTCATTCCAGAAATCATGGACAGTCCACGCACCCTGCCTGCCTACTCGGTGGCAATCGATAAACCAAAGCGTTACAAGTCTCTGGCAACTCCATTCCCGAAAAACGCGATAGAATTGATCAAGCCCAATGCGGAATGGGACTATCTGGCCGGGAGGCACGCGGCAGAAAACTGGACAGCCATCGCAGCGATTCCCGAAGAATCCGATGGCTGGAAGGTTGGCAAGCCCAGCATTGGCTACGGCGATAGCGATGACATCACCCAGTTAAAAGGCATGAAAGACTCGTATTCGGTCGTTTACGCAAGGATGGAATTTGAGCTGGCGCCCGGAGACAAGGAAAAACTAGCCGAGTTGGGGCTGGCGATTGCCTACGACGATGGCTTTATCGCCTACCTCAACGGGCAGGAGGTGCTGCGTGTTGGTGTGAAAGATGGACGAGGTGCGAATGCTGTCGGTATCAAAAGCCACGAAGCGGATGCGTACGAATACTTTCCGTTGACAAACGTTACGGAGTTGCTCGTTGACGACGACAACATTCTCTCGATCGAGGGGCACAACGTCAGTCTCGGTAGCAGCGATTTTTCGCTCGATCCCTATTTGTTGGCCATACCGAAAGCGTTGAAAGCGAGTGCCGGCGACTGACGCCTGCGCAGTTGTTTTCCCTGTGCGCCGTTGGCGTAGGGGACTTGGAAGAAGCACTTGCTGTTTTCGATTCACATGCCATCGCAAGAGGAAGAGAGCCATGTCACATTTCTGTCGGACTATCGCGTCGCTGGCCGTCTTGGTCGCGGCGTCCACGTCACTGGCTCACGACAGTCCCCATGACGTTATCGCCAGGATTAGCGAAAGGATGTCGATCCAGGGTCCCACGGCGGATCTGCTGTTTCGGCGGGCGTGCGAATATCGCGCGCTGCGAGATTACGATTCGGCATCGATCGATCTTCGGCACGCACTGCGTCTCGATCCGACGTCGGAGTTTATGCAGATCGAATTAATTCGGCTGGAATTGGCAGAGGGCGATGGGGACGACTTGTTGCATCGCGTTGATGGGTTGCTCGACAGTCATGACGCTGCGGTGCGCACTGCGGGGCATGCAATTCGTGGTGAGATCTTTCTTGCTTCCCAGCAATGGCAGCCCGCCATCGCGGAGTTTGACATCGCGTTGGCGTCCCATCGCAGCGAAGTTCAATGGTATCTGTGGCGTGCCGAGGCCCAGCGGGAAGCAGGTCAGACCGAACCGCAAATTCGCGGTCTACGCCACGCCTATGAATTCACCGATAGCCCCGTCGTTCAGGCTGCACTCTGTGATGCGTTGATCGCCGATGCAGGCCGAGCTCACGAGGATGGACGTGCATCCGCATCCCGAGCGGAAGCTTTCGCAATGATCGAACAAAAACTGCGTGACCTCCGCCTCAAAAGCGCCTGGCGGATACGTAAGGCTGAGGTGTTGCTGCTGTCGGATGATCACGCCGCCGCGAATCGCGAGTTGAACAAGGCGATTGCAGAGCTCGATGCGAGGTTAGCGACACCGCACCCCGATCCGGTGCTGGTTCAAAACCGCCAAAAAGCGATGCAATTGATGCGTTAGGGGCGATCGTTTAGCCACGTGGACCGATCCGCCGCTCACGCCCGGCAGGCCGCACAATCGCCCACTGCTAAACTCGCTGACAGCGGGCGAAATCGATCGCACCTTGTTCCCGCGATGCTAATGCAGCGACTGCGTGCTGGCTCGCTCGGCCGCTGACGCGATTTCATCACACAGGATGTTCAGGCCTTCGTCAAGCTGTTCGTCGGTAATCACCAGGGGTGCCAAGAAACGGATCACATTTCCATGAACGCCCGCACCGATGACCAGTAGTCGACGCGCGACGCAGGCTTTTAAGATGCTCGACGTCAATTCTGTCGCGGGTTGGTGCGGATCGCCGCCCAGTACCAACTCGACGCCCACCATCGCCCCAAGCCCACGCACGTCGCCGATGAATTCAGGGTAGCGATGCTTCAGCTCGTTGAGTCTAGCTTTGACGGTGTTCCCTATCACGATCGCGCGATCGGCCAGACCTTGGTGCTGCATTACCTGCAGAGTTGCCAGGGAGGCGGCACAGGCAACGGGATTGCCGCCATAGGTTCCGCCGACGGTGCCTGGACGCGCGGAGTCCATCACGTCGGCCTTGCCGATCACGCATCCGATCGGCAAACCACCCCCCATCGATTTGGCCCACGTCGACAAATCGGGGACGATGCCATAGTGCTCGAAAGCTGCCCAGCGTCCCGTGCGGCAGAATCCCGATTGGACCTCGTCCAGAATCAGCAAGATTCCATGCTCGTCACAAATCTGGCGAAGTCCCTGCAGGTACGCCACTGGAACCGGCGTGAATCCGCCTTCGCCTTGAATGGGTTCGATCAACACTGCGGCGACCTGCTCGGCTGCGACCGTGTTGATCAATGATTCGCGAAACCGAAGCAACTCTCGCTCGACAAACACCTCCTCGGTCAATCCATCTCCGTACCGGTAGAAGTTTGGAAACCGCAGCCGATAAACCTCCGGCGCGTAGGGGCCGCACCCGCTCTTGTAGGTGCACTTGCTCGATAACGACATCCCCATCATGGTCCGACCGTGAAAGCCGTCCGTGTAGCAGATAACGGCCGACCGCTGAGTTGCTTGACGAGCGATTTTGATCGCGTTTTCAACCGCTTCAGCGCCGGAATTGATCAACAGCACCTTGGTGTGGTCGCCGTGTGGCAGCAGTTCGACCAGCTTTTCACATAATGCAACATACGGTTCGTACGTTGCGATTTGAAAGCACGTGTGTAGCAGCTTGGCCGATTGCTCTTGGATCGCAGCGACGATTTCCGGTGCGCAGTGCCCCACGTTCATCACGCCGATACCACCGACGAAGTCGATGAATTCACGCCCCTCGGGATCGATAATGATCGCCCCTCGGGCGCGATCGGCAACAAGGGAAGTGACCATCGAGATGCCCAGTGGTGTCACCGCCCGGCGGCGGGCAATCAAGCGTTCTGACTCATTCATTGGGGTGGAACTTTAAACGCGGAATGGTGGGAAAACGTTCTTGCCATACGTATCGGCGGCGAAAAAAGATTTAAAAACGAGGGGAAAATGATTGTCTGAAATTGTGGCCGAACGCTCCGCGGTCGATCATTCCGACCGCGGAGCGTTCGGCCACCTATTTTCGGCTCATCTGACGGAAGGGTGCGCGGGAATACAGTGGAAGGTTTTTTGAAAGCATCGCTCCAGTATCCAATCTGTTTTCAAAGAAGCGTCCCTGCCGAAGGAATGTTCGGCAGGGACTGGCAATAGCATTGGCGTACCATCGACCGGGATATCCCTTGCCAAGCCCGCACCTCTGCAGAGCGTCGCTACGTTTCTCCCGGCAGGCCCCGTCTCATTTCCCGGCAAGCAGTCCAACGCTGTCAATCCAATCCCACCAATAAATCATGGGATACTTGAGACATGCGTCCAAAACCTCCGGCGCACGCTTCCGTCGGATGATCCTTATTTCCCGCCGGCCGTGCCCCGGCCATGATGGTGATCGAAATGGGGCACGGGTGTCGGACACCTGAGCGTCAAGGCTGCTGGGGGGCATTTTTGAGGGCGGCAAATTTGTCAAACGGATTTTAAAATGCAGACGCAGTTTCTGTTTCCGCCTATAGAGGGGTGATGGCGTTTCATCGCACGTTGCCGAAGCGTCCATCGCGACACCCATCGCTCGGGCCGCTCGCGCCTTCAATCACGTCGCTAGACCGCAGGTATTTTTAGGTTTACCATCGGGCGACGGAAAGACTGAGTGACAGTCGCTTTTCCCGTTCAAACCTTCCTCCCGACGCAATTGACTGTAGCGATGAGTATTGCCAATCAGATTTTCACCGGTTGTATCCCTGCGTTGATGACGCCCTGTGACGCCAGCGGAACGCCCGATTTCGACTCGCTCGTCCGCAAAGGGCAGGAGTTGATGGACGTTGGCATGAATGGAGTGGTTTATTGTGGCTCGATGGGAGACTGGCCCTTGCTCAGCGACGCCCAGCGACAAGAGGGGGTGGCGAGATTGGTCGAGGCCGGCATTCCAGTCGTCGTTGGTACGGGAGCGCAAAACCCAAAGCTCGCCGCCGACCATGCCGCCCACGCCAATCGCGTTGGTGCCGCCGGGCTCATGGTCATCCCCCGGGTGCTCTCACGCGGCACCTCCGTTCCGGCCCAGCGAGCTCACTTTGCGGACATCCTTCGCGCGGCCAGCGATATCCCGGCGGTGATCTACAACAGTCCCTACTACGGGTACCAAACGAAGGCCGACCTGTTCTTTGATCTTCGCCGAGAACATGCCAATCTCGTCGGATTCAAAGAATTTGGCGGTGCTGAATCGCTCTGCTACGCTGCCGAACACATCACCAGCGGTGACCCTGACCTCGCATTGATGGTGGGCGTGGACACGCAAGTCTTTCACGGATTCGTCCGCTGCGGTGCCGTCGGCGCGATTACGGGCGTCGGCAATGCGTTGCCACGTCAAGTCCTGCGGTTGGTCGAATTGTGCCAACAGGCGGCGACCGGCGACGTTGAAGCGAGACGACTGGCCCTGGAACTCGAAGCGGCGATGGCGGTGCTCTCTAAGTTCGATGAAGGTGCCGATCTCGTCTTGTACTATAAGCGTTTGATGGTGCTCGAAGGTGACAGCGAATACCAACACCACTTCAATCATTCCGACGCACTGAGTGACAGCCAACGGGCGTTCATCGACGACCAGTGGCGTCTGTTTAAGGATTGGTGGGCGCAGTGGCCGGGTGCGAAAAACTCTGCCCGCCCCTCGATCAATGACTTAGCATGATTGCCCGTAGGATGGGACCATTGTCCCGTCCGAGGTCTCATTTCGCTGAACGTTCGTCAAATTGCTCGCTCGGGGCCAATGGTCGCTCGGGGCCAATGCTCGCTCGGGACAATGCTCGCTCGGGACAATGCTCGCTCGGGACAATGCTCGCTCGGGACAATGGTCCCAAGCTACGAATCCAATAAATCTCAGCACCTAGAGTCATCGTAAATGGCACAGCAGTTTCAGAATGTGAGAGTGATCGACACGCACACCGGCGGAGAGCCGACTCGTGTGGTGATCGAAGGAGGGCCCGATTTGGGCAGCGGGCCGCTTGTCGAGCGAGTTCGACGAATGCAGCGCGACGCCGATCATTTTCGCTGCATGATGATCGCCGAGCCCCGCGGCAACGAAGCGATGGTCGGCGCGTTGTTGTGCGAGCCGACTGATCCGAGTTGTGCTGCGGCGGTGATCTTTTTCAATAACCGTGATTACCTCGGCATGTGTGGTCACGGCACGATCGGAGTCGCTGTGGCAATGGCCTATGCTGGTCGGATCGCGCCCGGCGTCCATCGGCTGGAGACGCCGGTCGGCGTGATCACGTTTCGTCTGACCGGTGCCAATGAAGTCTCTTTTGATAATGTGGCGAGCTATCGGTTGCATCACCGCACTGCGGTGGACGTCGATGGCTTGGGAACCGTCCTCGGCGACATCGCTTGGGGCGGCAACTGGTTCTTCCTCACCGAGTCGCCGTTCCCGCTATCTCTCTCGCATCTAAGTGAACTCAATCGAGCGGCACGGGACATCCGTGTTGCGCTCAAACGCGATGGGATCAGTGGCGTCGGTGGCGCCGAAATCGATCATGTCGAGTTTTTCGGCGCAGCCGAGGCTGACGATGCCAACAGCCGAAACTTTGTTTATTGTCCTGGCGGTGCCTACGACCGGTCGCCGTGCGGAACCGGAACGAGTGCGAAGTTGGCGTGCTTGGCGGCAGACCATCAGTTGGAACCGGGCGAGCCATGGATCCAGGAAAGTATCATCGGCAGCCGATTTGTCGGCACCTATCAAACGCTCCGTCCCGGCGTCATCGTTCCCACCATCACCGGGACCGCCTACGTTTACGGCGAATGTTGCTTCGTCGCACAAGACGGTGACCCGTTCCCGCACGGTATTGGATAGTCGCTGATCGCTCCGCCGATCAAATGCTTCATTGCCGGTCGCCAAAACAATGGATCGGCGGAGCGATCGACGACTAATTTACTCGGCAACGGTTACAATGGCACGATGACCTCTGAACTACCCTACTACAGTGTTTTTGATCTTTTCAAGATAGGCATTGGCCCATCGAGCTCCCATTCGGTCGGCCCCATGCGCGCTGCGGAGATGTTCCTGAACGAACTGTCCGAGCGTCGTCTGATTGGCAGCGTCCAGCGTGTGCGTGTTGATCTGTACGGCTCTCTGGCCCTGACCGGCCTCGGCCACGCCACCGACATCGCCGTGCTGATGGGCTTGCAAGGCGAGGTTCCCGATCAGATCGATCCTGAATTGACTGCCGAAAAGATCCAGTCCATCCGCAATGACAAAAAACTGCAACTGGCCGGGAACCAACAGATCGCCTTTGATGAAACTACCGATCTGGTGTTCAATCGCAGAATTACGCTGGACACGCATGCCAACGCACTGAAATTCCAGGCCTTCGATGCTTGCGACGCTGAGCGTGCCGTCTACGAAGCAACCTACTTCTCCATTGGTGGCGGGTTCGTGATCCGAGCCCAGGCTGCAGACGATGAGACGATGGGAATTCGCATGCCAGCGCCACTCGAGGTGCCCGTTCCTTATCCATTTTCGTCCGCACGCGAGTTACTGGAGTTGACTCAGCAGCATGGTATTTCAATCAGTGATCTGGCGCTTGCGAATGAACGAGCGCTGCGGAGCGACGAGGAGATTCGCGAGGGTCTTGATCGGATCTGGCAAACGATGCGGGACTGTGTGGAGCGCGGTTGCCGTATCGAGGGCATCCTGCCTGGGGGACTGAAGATCCGCCGCCGCGCCCCAGCTTTATTTCGGAAACTGAGCGAACAGGTCGAGTTGGAAATGCGCGACCCGATGACCGTGCTCGACTGGGTCGACCTCTATGCGTTGGCAGTTAATGAAGAGAATGCAGCGGGAGGTCGAGTCGTGACGGCACCGACCAATGGGGCGGCAGGCATCATCCCGGCACTGCTGCACTATCTCGATCGATTTTGTGATTCGGTCACGCCGGATACGATCCAACGGTTCCTGCTGACCGCTGCCGTGATCGGTTCACTCTACAAACGCAACGCCTCTATCTCCGGTGCGGAGGTTGGTTGCCAAGGCGAGGTCGGCGTCGCCTGTTCGATGGCCGCTGGGGCGTTGACCGAAGCGTTGGGGGGGGCGCCCCGGCAAGTAGAGCAAGCTGCCGAGATAGGCATGGAGCATAATCTCGGATTGACCTGCGATCCGATCAAAGGCCTCGTGCAAGTACCCTGTATCGAGCGCAACGCCATGGGAGCGGTCAAAGCGATCAACGCGAGTCGTTTAGCGCTGCGCGGCGACGGCGAGCATTTTGTTTCACTCGACCGCGTCATCCGCGTGATGAAGCGCACCGGAGCAGACATGTCATCACGTTATAAAGAAACATCCCGCGGCGGGCTGGCCGTTAACATCAGTGAGTGCTGAGGTCGCGTCATGACGGCCGAATGGTTCGCCAAGCGGATACCATGTCTTGCGGTTGCCGCCGTGGCTATTCAGGTTGTCCTTGTTGTCTGGACCGCAGCCCGGGGGCTACGCCATCAGTGTGAACTTTCTGCGACATTATCCATCTTTTGTTTGGAAACCCGACGGAGATGCCCAATGGCTTTCGGACCCGAGCTTCATGTATTTCCAAGACCTGCGTCAGGGACGCTTCGTTGAAAACAGATTGGATACGGGAGCGATCCTTAAAAAAACTTCCGCTGTGCTCCCACGCACCCTTCCGTCGGATGAGCCGAAATGACTGTCTGATATTGTGGCCGACCGCTCCGCGGTCGACCATCCCGACCGCGTAGCGTTCGGCCACTTTTCCGCTCGTTCCTAAAACGCCTTGGCGATACGGTCACCGGTGGTCTGGTCGATGTTCCGCCAGTACTCCAATGCGCGCTCCAGTACGGGTTGCGTGACATCCGCCTTGAGGTGCCCGACCACGTTGGAGACTAAGCGATCGCGTGCGGCGTCGTCCATGACATCGCGGACGAGCGTTCCAGCTTGGCCAAAGTCGTCATCGTCTTGACGCAGTGTGTAGGCGGCACGGATAAACTCGCCATTGGCGGACCAGGTTGCTGATTCCGGATAACGCTCCGGATCGGCCGCCGGGCCGCCCTTGGAATTGGGAGCGTAAACAGGGTCGGACACGTTCTCCACTCGCATCGAGCCGTCTTTGCTATAGCTGAAGACGGGGCATTGTGGCTTATTGACGGGGATCTGTTTGTAGTTGACTCCAATGCGGTGACGGTGGGCGTCAGCGTATGCAAACATCCGGCCGAGCAGCATTTTGTCGGGGCTGATGCCGATGCCCGGCACGAGATTATTTGGCTCAAACGCTGCCTGTTCGATCTCGGTATGGAAATCAGTCGGGTTGCGGTTGAGCGTGAAGCGGCCGACCTCGTGCAGCGGGTAATCCGCATGCGGCCAGACCTTCGTGAGGTCGAATGGGTTCAAGCGATAGGTCGCTGCATCCTCAAACGGCATGATCTGCATGTGCAGCGTCCAACTGGGATAGTCGCCTTGCTTGATCGAGTTAAACAGGTCGCGACGATGGTAGTCGCTATCGCTGCCGGCCAGTCGATCGGCATCCTCTTGGGTCAGGAAGTCGATTCCTTGGTCGGTTTTGAAATGGTACTTCACCCAGAACCGCTGACCGTCTGCATTGACCCACATGTACGTGTGGCTGGAGTAACCGTTCATATGCCGAAAAGTTTTCGGGATCCCTCGATCGCCCATCAACCAAGTGACTTGGTGAGCGGACTCTGGTGACAGCGTCCAGAAATCCCACTGCATGTCGTGGTCTCGAAGCCCGTTGTCGGCACGTCGTTTCTGTGAACGGATAAAGTGCTGGAACTTCATGGGGTCACGCACGAAGAACACAGGCGTGTTGTTGCCGACCATGTCGTAGTTGCCCTCGCTCGTATAGAACTTCAGGGAGAACCCCCGTGGGTCACGCCATGTATCTGGGCTTCCTCGTTCGCCCGCCACGGTCGAGAAACGAGCCAAGATTTCGGTTTTCGTTCCCGGCTGGAACACAGCCGCCTTGGTGTAGGCACTCACATCGTGGGTGACTTCGAAATGGCCGAAAGCGCCAGAGCCCTTCGCGTGCGGCTGACGCTCGGGGATTCGCTCGCGGTTGAAATTGGCCATCTGCTCAATGAGGTAATGGTCATGCAGCAAGATCGGACCGTCGGGGCCAACACTCAGCGACTGCTCGTCGCTGGCGACACCCATGCCCGCATCAGTCGTCGTGGGTTTGCGATTACTATTCGTCATTTTGAAATCTCCATCAACCGAGGCATCGAACCAACACGACCGCATTGTAGCATTCCGCGGCTGCGCAACGAGTCGTATGCCCCGCGAATAGGCTGGTGCCTGAGCGACCAAGATGATCGAAATGCGACCGCAGCAACACGCCGCTGCTGCCTACGATCGTCCTGAGGAATATTGGCACATGAAATGCATCTCGATGCTCTGGCATGTCAGTCTCTCCGGATCGACCTCTGCCATTTCGGGACGAAACGATCGGATCCAACTCTCGGAAGTGAGACTCTTCGCAGGGACTCTGGAGCGAGGCGATTGGGCGCTCTCCCGAAACCCACTTAATAACTTTCTATTTGCAAAAAGATAACCCCATGTTTTGGATGATTGGCTGGGTCATTTTCGGGCTACTCGTTGGACTCATCGCGAGAGTGATCGTGCCAGGTGACCAACAGATGGGCTGCTTGCGTACGATGCTATTGGGGGTTGTGGGATCGTTTGTCGGCGGTGCCCTCGGGTATCTGTTTCAAGGTGGTTCGCTGGTCCAGTCCAGCGGCTGGGTGGGCTCCCTCGTGGGGGCGGTGATATTGTTGTATATCAGTGTTCGTCGTGGGAAGTCTGTCGATTAGAGACGAGTGAAGTTCACTGATTTTAACCTCATGCACCCATTCTCCATGTCCGACACCCCGGGTTATCAACTATCGCTCGCCTACCGCAAATCGATTGATCAGGCGGCCAAGCGTTCGACCCTCATCTATCTTGGGATCAGTGCTGCGCTCGTGGTGGTGCTATTTGCGGACTACTTCACTCCGCTGGGCGTGGCCGTCTGGATTTTCTACCTATTTCCGATCACGTTTTCGCTGTTTTTGCGATCAAAGAGTATGCCGCTGGTAGTGACAGCGGCGTGTACGGTGCTGATGTCGGTCACCTTCATCACGGATACGGGTGGTGCCGACCGGGACATCGCACAGGTCAATCGCGCCTTTGGAATCTTGAGCTTTTGGGTGATCGGCACGGTCGGCTATTTCTATATCGCCAACAACGCCATCGTCAGGCAGCAAGCATGGATTCAGTCGGGCAAAGCGGCACTCGCTGAAACGATGGGCGGCGATCTGAAGCCAGCGGTATTCGGTGAGAATGTGTTGACGTTTTTAGCGGATTTCTTAGCTGCCGACGTGGGTGCCTTTTTCGTCCGCAACGACGAGGTCTTCCATCGCACGGCGACCTACGGCATTCCGAGTGCCGCCAATGTGCTCGACCGGGCATCGGCCTCCGAAGGTTTGATCGGCCAGGCAATCAAGAGCGGCCGCCTGTTTCATTTCACCGATGTCCCCGACGGCTACCTCACGGTCGGGTCGTCTTTGGGTCAGGCCAAGCCGCATGGTTTGGTGATTGTGCCGATGAATACGGAAAAGGAAGTCAACGCGGTCGCGGAGCTAGGTTTCATGCGCCCCGTTACGGCGGAAGTGCTCGCGTTTCTGGAGTCGATTTCCGAGCCTGTGGGCGTCGCGGTCGCGTCGTCCCGGTATCGCTCCCACCTCCATCAACTGTTGCTGGAAAAGCGGCAGCAGGCCGAAGAATTGCAGCAGCAGGGAGAGGAGTTGCGAGTCTCCAATGAGGAACTCGAGGTCCAGAGTCAGGTGCTCCAGCAATCACAGGCGCAGTTGGAGCAGCAGCAGGTGGAGCTCGAGCAGAGCAATCTCCAGTTGGAAGAGCACACGCACTTGCTGCAATCGCAACGCGACGAATTGGCTCGCGCGACCCTGGCGACGCAGGCGAAAGCGAAGGAAGTCGAAGCGGCCAGTCGCTACAAATCAGATTTTCTTGCCAACATGTCGCACGAGCTGCGGACGCCGCTGAACTCATCGCTGATCCTGGCCAAACTCCTGGCGGAAAATGCCACGGGCAACCTCACGGCCGAGCAGATCGAGTCCGCCGAGACCATTCATTCCGCGGGTAATGATCTGTTGCACCTGATTAACGACATCCTCGACTTGTCCAAAATCGAAGCCGGGAAAATGACCATCCGTCCCGAGCAGGCGTGGTTGGCCGACGTGGTGGGTGAACTGGACAAGACGATGCGTCCACTGGCCGCAGAGAAGGAACTTGAATTCCACACTAGTGTCCAGAGCGATGTTCCTGAGCAGATATTTACGGATCAGCAGCGACTCGAACAAATTCTGAAAAACCTACTATCCAACGCGATCAAATTCACCGATCACGGCCAGGTAGCGATGCGCGTGTCGAAGTATTCCCAGGACGCCGTTTCCTTCGAGGTGTCGGACACCGGGATTGGCATTGCCGATGAAGACCAACAAGCTGTCTTCGAGGCATTCCGGCAGGTCGACAGTGCCGCGACGCGAAAATTCAGTGGTACCGGGCTGGGGCTCTCCATCACGACCGAGCTGACCCGGATCTTGGGAGGTGAGATGCGACTGAGCAGCAAGGTGAATGAAGGCAGCGTCTTCACGCTAATTCTGCCCGTCTCGTATCAGCCCACGACGGAGGATGCTGGCACCGCGCCGATGCCGCGCCCTCAGAACATTCCATCCGATTATGTCAGACCGGCAATGTCAGCGGTGACGACGGTCGATCGCTTGAAACCGATCCAGCCGCTGCGATCTCGGGTCGCCGATGATCGGCAGAAGCTGCGGGGGGACCAACGCGTGATCCTCATTGTCGAAGACGACGAGTCCTTTGCAGATATCTTGGCCCAGGTCGCCCGTGAAATGGAGTTCCAGTGCGTGATCGCAACGTCGGCTCAGGAAGCCTTGGCGCTAGCGGCACAGTTCCTGCCTCAAGCCATTGTGCTGGATGTGGGGTTGCCGGACGAGACCGGGCTCGTGGTTCTGGATCGACTCAAACAGGATGCTCGCACGCGGCACATTCCCGTGCACATGATCTCGGCAAACGACTTTTCTGAAACCGCGCTCGCGCTGGGGGCCGTCGGGTATGCCGTGAAGCCGGTGACTCGTGAGATGTTGTTGGAGACCTTGCAGTCCCTGCAAACTCAATTGAATCAGCGGACGCGCCGCGTATTGGTCGTCGAGGACGATGCGGTGCAACTAGACAGCCTGCAGAAACTGCTGGCCTCTCGCGACGTTGAAACCGTGGGCGCCGAAAGTGTTGCGGAATGTTTGCAGCATCTCAAAACGACGACGTTTGATTGCATGGTGCTCGATCTGACGCTGCCCGATTCGTCGGGCTATTCGCTGCTGGAAACCCTCAGCAGTAACGACGACTATTCGTTCCCGCCAGTCATCATCTATACCGGCCGCGAACTGTCGGTCGAGCAAGAGCAAATGCTCCGGCGGTATTCGAAGTCGATTATTATTAAAGGCGCGATGTCCCCCGAGCGATTGCTCGATGAGGTGACATTGTTTCTGCATCAAGTCGTCGAGGAACTGCCCGAAGCGCAACAGCAGATGATTAAGAAGGCCCGCAGCCGGGAGGCGGCATTGGAGAACCGACGGATACTCGTGGTCGAAGATGACGTGCGGAACATTTTCGCATTGACCAGTATTCTGGAACCACGTGGTGCGAAAGTGCAGATCGCCCGAAATGGGAAAGAAGCACTGGTCGCCCTCGACGAGTCGGACTCTCAAGCTGATACCAGAGTCGATCTGGTATTGATGGATGTGATGATGCCGGAAATGGATGGATTGACAGCCACACGTGAGATTCGAAAACAGCCTCGGTTTCGCGACCTGCCTATCATCATGCTGACGGCCAAAGCGATGAAGAATGATCAACTCGAGTGCATTGACGCAGGTGCCAACGACTACATGGCAAAACCATTGGATATCGACAAGCTGTTGTCGCTGGTGAGGGTATGGATTCGAAAACGTTAAGAGTTAGTAGGAGAGAGGGCTGGCCTGGGTGAAAGTACCAACATGGGCTGGAACGCTAGGGTACGGTTTGATTTTGCAATCAGGATGACATTTTGACAGCGAAGATTCACGATATCGAACTGGGGCTATTGCTCGAAGCAATTTACCTCAAGTACCACTACGACTTTCGCAATTACTCCTCCGCTTCACTCAAACGCCGGCTGGTCCTTGCATTGGAGCGATTCGATTGCCAGACAATCTCGCAATTGCAAGACCTGGTCTTGCATCATGAAGAGACCCTGCCTGACCTGCTTTCGTATCTAACGGTGCAAGTCAGTGAACTGTTTCGCGACCCGCCTTACTTCAAGGCATTGCGAGAGCAAGTGATCCCTCATCTGCGCACCTACCCGTCGCTGAAGGTGTGGATCCCTGGCTGCGCCAATGGGGAAGAGGTGTACTCGATGGTCATCTTGTTCCGTGAGGCGGGATTGGAGGATCGCACGATTTTTTATGCGACCGATATTAACGCGGAGGCACTCAAGCGTGCCGAAGCCGGTCGCTACGCTCTCGATCGAGTTAGTCTATTCACACAGAACCATCGTCAGTCCGGTGGCACCAGCTCGCTATCGGACTATTACACGGCAGCGTACGGAGCCGCGATATTTGACAAGAGTCTGAAGTCCCGGATTGTCTTTTCTGACCATTGCCTCGCTTCAGATGCCGTATTCGCCGAGGTTCACTTGATTTCGTGCCGCAACGTGTTGATTTATTTTCGCAAGGAGCTGCAGGATCGCGCGATCGGGTTGTTTAAGAATTCGTTGCCACGAAACGGTTTTTTGGGACTGGGGGCAAAGGAGAGTATCCGATTTTCAACGCACGCTGATGGGTTTGTGGATTTTGATCCCAAGGAACGAATTTACCGTCGCCGAGGTGACCTATGACGGATGAGATTCAAGCCGTCGTGATGGGAGCGTCTGCGGGTGGCATCGAGGCCATTTCTGCCATTTTGTCGGTGTTGCGACCGGAGTTGCGTGCTCCTATCGTGATTGTCATTCATATGCCATCGGGCAAGGACACCCAACTTGTCACCTTGTTGCAATCACAATGTCGGCGTCCGATGATCGAGGTTGAGGACAAGCAGTCGCTCGAGCCAGGGCACGTCTATTTAGCGCCGCCCGATTACCATGTGCTGGTCGAAGATGAGGTTTCGTTGGCGCTGAGTAGTGACGAGGAAGTCAATTATTCGCGGCCATCGATCGATGTGCTCTTTGAAACGGCCGCGGATGTGTTTGCGGAAGGCACGCTCGGAATTATCTTAACGGGCGCCAATAAAGATGGCGCCCAAGGACTCGGCGAGGTCATTCGCGCCGGAGGGCTCGGTCTGGTTCAGGAGCCTAGTGAGGCTCATTGCCGGGCGATGCCGGAGGCGGCCATTGTCGCCTGCCCAACTGCGAAGGTGATGAGCCTTCAGGAAATCTCACAATATTTGAATGATCGGATTTGAGCAGATGAGTAACGAGCCACCCGCCGCGGTCAATTTTTTGATTGTGGATGATCGTGAAGCCAATCTGATTGCCCTCGAACGGCTGCTGAAGCGGGACGGATTGAATTTGCTGAAAGCGCGTTCTGGCGCCGAGGCACTTGAGTTGCTGCTCCTGCACGACGTGGCGTTGGCGCTGGTCGATGTTCAGATGCCGGGGATGGATGGGTTTGAATTAGCCGAGCTGATGCGTGGCTCGGATCGCACTCGGCGAATTCCGATCGTCTTTGTTACCGCTGGGACAACCGATCAGCGCCGGAGGTTTGAAGGCTATGAAAAGGGAGCGGTTGATTTCCTTCAAAAGCCCATTGAAAATGATGTTTTGAAGAGCAAAGCGACGGTGTTCTTCGATCTCTACTCCGAACGCCAAGAGGTCACTCGGCAACGTGACGAGATGGCGAAAATAAGCCTCGAAAATGCGAGACTGCTCGAGGAGAGTCGGCAGTTTGCAGCAGCGCTCCAGCGAGCCGATCAACGCAAAGACGAATTTTTGGCGACGCTCGCTCACGAGCTGCGAAACCCGCTATCGCCCATTCTCAGTGGAATCCAGCTGCTGAGCATGATGTCGAAGGAAGAGAGTGATCCGGACGAAAATGCGGAAATGCTGGAGATGATCGAGCGTCAGGTGCATCACATGGTTCGGCTGGTCGACGACCTCCTCGAGGTCAGCCGGATCACGAGTGGCAAAATCCATCTTCAGACAAACCCCATCGATCTTGCTGATGTTGTCAAGCATGCCATTGAAACGAGCGAACCCAATATCGAAGCGGGGTCTCATCGGTTAACCACCCACGGGCCTACTGAGCGTCTCATCGTCAACGGCGACATGACACGACTCGCTCAAGTCGTCTCAAATTTACTCAACAATGCCGCTCGCTACACACCCAGTGGCGGTGAGATCACATTGGATGTCACGTCCGACGACAAACTTGCGTACATCTCGGTAAAAGACAACGGGATCGGCATCCCCACTCACATGCAAGAGCGAGTCTTTGAACTATTTGCTCAAGTCAATCGAAAGCTCAAGCAGAGTGACGGCGGTCTCGGCATCGGTTTGGCGCTGGTGAAGCGAATTGTCGAGTTGCACGGTGGCATCGTTTCGGTTGCCAGTGACGGTGAGAATCAGGGAGCTGAATTTCGGGTCGCGGTGCCTTTGGTTACCAGTGAATCGATACCGGACGACGCCTCAGGGGCGGATGACGTGGCGGCTTGCACGTCGCTCAAAATCATGGCTGTCGATGACAACGTCGATGCGCTGCACAGTCTGAAACGTTTACTCGTCGCCATGGGGCACGACGTCGCCACGGCCGAATCGGGTGCAGAAGGCATTGAGTTGTTCCAGGAGTTTTCTCCATCATGCATGTTTCTCGACATCGGTATGCCAGGGATGGATGGCTACGAAGTGGCTGGGCGGATCCGCAGTCTGCCCGGCGGCGACGCGGTGAAACTATTTGCATTGACCGGGTGGGGGCAAAAGCAGGACCGGGCACGCAGTGACGAGGCTGGGTTCGATTTTCACCTCGTCAAACCGGTTACCAAAACCGCGATTGAAGAGCTGCTTAGCTCGGTGGGTCACTCGCCTGACTTGGGGTGAATCGAAATGCGGACTTCGTCGGGGATCGTCCGTTCGACGGTCAGGTCCTTGGGGATGTTTTTGAGGCTCGGTGCGATCCGTTTGTGGACGACACGCTGACCTCCCATCTGATCGAGTTTTAAGGAGACGATCATGGTCGTGGGGTCCAGCATTGAAAACGCAACTTCGGACCCGGACAGCGTGACTTCGACGTGGGTGGATTTGGGCTCATCGATTTCCCAGTTCTTCGGCAGGTTGCGGTACTCAACGGGCACTGAGAATGTCCGCTGGATCGTGTCGGTGCGATATGCGAACAGGTACCACAGGGTCGACGCGAGTACGACGGCCATGCACTTGAGGACAATGTTTCGCAGTAGCGGCGAAGTTGACTCGTGCTGGGACGGTAGTTGGTCGGTGAAGTAGCTACGCAGACGCTCAGTTAAGACGGAGGAGTCAACGACTGCGAGTTCGCCGTCACGGGCGATTGTGATGGTCCCGACCTCTTCGGAAACGACCACCACCATCGCATCGCATCGCTCTGTGAGGCCCAACGCGGCGGCGTGACGAGTTCCACCGCCTCCGATCTTGCCCAGTTCGGAGGTCAGCGGTAGGTGGATCCCGAGTCGCTCAATTCGTGATCGATCGATCACAATGGCACCATCGTGCCCGGGAGACTCGGGGTGAAAGATACTCAGCAAGAGTGGATAGCTAATGTCCGCGTGGACGTTCACCCCGCCCCGAACATGTTGGTCGAGCGGTTCGCGACCGGGGAAAACAATCAGCGCCCCAATTCGCTGTTTTGCCATGGCGACGACCGATTCGACGATCACATCGCGAATCGCGTCAGACGGAGTGCCCGGCGGGGAGCCCCCAAACCATCGGTACGCCCCCAGACGCTCCACGCCGTGCCGAATGTCCTGTTGAAAGACCAGCACGAACGCTAGGAGAAGTCCCATGAATCCATATTGGAACGCCGCCGTCGTCATGTAGAGATCGAGCCAACGTGCCAACAGGAAGGTTCCTGTTATCAATACCAGCATGATCCCGAGGGATCGCGATGCGCGACTTCGCAGCCAAATTAGCAAAACATAGAGCGTTATCGAGACGATCCCGATATCTACCACGTCGGCAACTCGTACCCGACTCAACACTTCGCTGGCAAACATCGTGGTGGTACCTGCATCTCAATGGCCAGGCACAGTGCCTCGCAGTTGCAATCGAGGCCGCCGCGAATAGCGACCTGGGAACTGACTATCGAACTTGTGTTGCGCTCGGAAGTAGGGTTCGTTGAGCAAGTCCGGGGCTCGGAAGCTCCCGTGACGGTATGGATCGTACGCGTATCCATATCCGTAATAAGGTATCCCATTGAAATCGCTAAGACCAGAGTAACCGCCATATCCACTGTATCCGCCAACATAACCCCCGCCGAATGTCATCGACTGGCCGGCGGCGGAGCGGTGATGGCGATGGCCGCCCGCGCTGGCGCTCGACGCGGTCAGGAGCAGGCAGACGCAGATCGAGAGAACGCGTGACATGATGGATTTCCGCTAGAGAGATCGTGGCTGAAGTGACCAACTCTACGTCTTGTTTTTAGGTTTGCCATTAATTTTCCGGCGAAACCATTCGGACGTGAATCACATTCCCCGCCTCCTTTGGAAATGCATCGTCAGCAATGCTTTCATTACCGATTGGAGTGGTCTTTGCTGCCGGGCAGCGAGATGGCGGCACTCGATCCGTTAGGATGCCAGCACGAGTTTGATGCCCGTGGCCAGCATCACGACCACCAGGAACGCAAACACGAAACGGCTGCCGCGTTTGATCGCGAGCTTGGCGCCGACCACCCCACCGAACACATTTCCAACCGCCATCGTCAGGCCTGGCACCCAGTCAACCATGCCGTAGGCGATAAATAGGATCGCCGCGGTCAAGGTGACGACCAGGCCGATGCTGTTCTTGACTCCGTTGGAGCCAGCGAGTGTCGAGTCTGTGAAGTAACTCAACGCCAGTAATAGCAGGATCCCCATGCCAGCTTGGATGAATCCTACATAAATCCCGATCGCGAAGAAGACCGGGATTTGAAGTGTGGGCGGGTAGGTTTTGTGCTTTCCCGCGTTGAGAAAACGTTTGGGATTGGCGATCAATAGAATCGCCATCGCAATGAACAGGACACCAAACGTGCTCTCAAACGCGTCGGCCGAGAGGTAGACCGCGAGCAGCGCGCCCACGGGTACCCCAATCAGGGTCGGGGTTGCCAATCGGATCGTGAGGGTGCGATCGACGTGCCCGTGTTTGCGAAATGTGGCGACTGCTGCAGCGGTCGAGCACAAAATCGCAATGCGGTTGGTTGCATTGGCGGTTTTGGGGTCGAGGCCGAATAGCATCAAGGTTGGCAGGGTCAAAAAAGAGCCGCCGCCAGCAACCGTGTTGACGATGCCAGCGAGAAAGCCGGCTAGCATCAGTAAACCGTACGACGTGACCTGCCAGAGCAAACGTATCTCGCGAAGAAAAAGAGAATCCCTATTTACCGGCCCAATCGAACGGCAGCGTAAGCATAGCAAGTTGAGCGGCAGTTACCGAGCCGAGCGCACCGGTGGGTGGCCGCCAGCGGGGGCGGCCACCACTGCCCTGCCAAGGAGGCACCGGGGGGGGATGGAGTGATGCAGCGTTTCCGGGGGATGCAGGTCGAGGCAATTCTGCGTTAGGATCGAGCGGAAAACTGTCGCCTTTCTCGCTGCGGAAGTTGCGTGGAACGTTGCGTTTGCGGAGCGATCGGCGACACCCGAAAACCTCTTGATCCCTTGTTCGACGAGCGATGGGGGGTCCACTCTTAGCCACAATGCGACACGCCATGACATTTGCGACCCGGATCAACGACGCCATTTCCCGCACCGGTTCGGTGACGTGCGTGGGGCTGGACCCACGAAAAGCTCAATTGCCTGCGCCGCTCCGCGACAGCGTCGCCGACGATTCGCCGCAGGCCTGGGCGAAGGTCTACACGCAGTTTTGCTGCGAGATTATTGATGTTGTGAAGGATATCGTGCCATGCGTGAAGCCGCAGGCGGCCTTTTTTGAGCAACTCGGTCCGGCCGGCATGGTGTCACTCGGCGAGGTGATCGGGCATGCCACGCAGTCTGGATTGATCGTGATCACCGACGGCAAACGCAACGATATCGGCAGTACTGCGACCGCATATGCCGACGCGTACCTGGGAAGTGCGGCCGGAATCGCGGCGGCGGGTGGTGATGCGGCGTCGGCGAGTCCCTGGGGCGGCGACGCGTTGACGGTCAGCCCGTACCTGGGCCGCGATAGCATCGAGCCGTTTGTGGATGTCTGTGATCAGCGGGCGGCAGGCATCTTTGTGTTGGTGAAAACATCCAATCCCGGCGGTGGGTATTTACAGGACTTGCGCTGCGGCGAGCACACGGTCTACCAGGCCGTGGCCGAGTTGGTCACGTCGCTCAATTTGGGGCGGCTCGACGCGGACGGGTACGGGCCGATTGGGGCGGTCGTCGGCGCGACATATCCAGAACAGCTCGTCGAACTGCGGGCTGCGATGCCGCACAGCATTCTGCTGGTACCCGGCTTCGGGGCTCAGGGTGGCGCAGCGGACGATGTGCGGGCGGCACTGGACGATACCGGTCGTGGGGCTGTGATCAATAGCTCTCGCGGCATCATTTTCGCTCACGCCCGCAGTGATTTTGGTGAGAAATACGGCGACGCGAGGTGGCAGGACGCCGTGCGGGCAGCGACTGAAGAGATGAATGAGCAGCTGAGGAAATAGAAACGGAGAGTTCCCGGTTCAGGAACGAGGAACTTCGCCGTAGCCTGGTTGTGCGATTCGATTTTCGTGAATAGTTTTACCCTGTCATTTTGTACTGCCACTGCATTTTCGCCCGCGATCTCGTGCTGCCTTTTGTGCGACACAATGTCGCGGTCGCGATGGTGGCCTTGTCATCGGTGCGGTGTGCGGCTGATAATCCCCGCCTACCGCCACCTCCAGAGGGCTTGGCAGGCGGTTATAAGTACCCGACGCGACGCTGTTTTGCCACCGAGTTCATTAGGTCGATCATGAAGCGATTTCTATTCCCACGATGGGTCAATCCGTTCCTGGGCGTACTCGGATTAGCGGTCCTTGGCGGTCTCGTGTACGCGACTGCCATGGGCGGGTTGGTCACTGACCCGCAAACGCTCAATGTTGGCTACATGCCCACCCAGCCGGTGCCGTTTAGTCATGCGTTGCACGCAGGGCAGTTGAAAATGGATTGCCGGTACTGTCACAACACCGTGTTTGATGCCGCTCACGCAGCGGTGCCGCCTACGGCAACCTGTATCAACTGCCACGCACCGGCCGGCAGTAACGGCCAGCCTGCGACATCGGCTGTGCGAACTGACAGCGAGCGGCTGCAGCCGATTCATGAGAGCTGGAAGTCTGGTCGGAGTATGGCCTGGATGCGTGTCCATAATTTGCCCGAGTTCGTGTATTTCAATCACGCCGTGCACGTTAATTCCGGTGTGAGTTGCAAAACCTGTCACGGCCGAGTTGATCAGATGGAGACCGTTTATCAGGCCGAGCAGTTGTCGATGGCGTGGTGCATTGAATGTCACCGCGAGCCCGACGAGCATCTTCGTCCGATCGAATTGGTGACCAAGCTCGACTGGGTTCCGCCGAAGGATTGGGATCAGGCGGCGTTCGCGAAGGAGCAGCGTGAAAAGCTCAATATTAACCCTCAGACCCACTGTGCGGTCTGCCACCGCTGAGCAAGCGTTCCCGTTTTTCGACTATTCGTCTGCACATTGTTTTCAGCTAACCGCCAGCCATTCTTTAGAATATGACCACCACTTCGCACTCCGATGCTCCCTCCGGCACCGACGCTCCTGACGCTACCGCAGCGGCGAAGGCGCCTCGCTATTGGCGTAGTCTGGCTGAACTCAACGGTGATGAGTCGTTTACGAACGATTTTCTGCATCGCGAGTTTCCGGTAGCTGCCTCTGAATTTCCTGATGGCGTCTCGCGTCGCCGTTGGATGCAGTTGATGAGTGCCTCGCTTGCGATGGCCGGGGTGGCGGGATGTCGTTATCCGGAAGAATTGATTGCCCCCTTCGTTGTGCGTCCCGAAGGCCGGGTTCCCGGTGAGACTTATTTCTCGGCGACCAATGTCGAGATCGCTGGCGAGGTTCGGCATCTGTTGGTTCGCTGCGTCGACGGGCGTCCGACGAAGGTTGAGCCGAATAACGAGCACCCTGCCGGTGGTGTGACAGGCACGTACGCTCAGGCTGCGATGCTGGAGTTGTATGACCCGGATCGCACCCGTGGTGAAACCGGTGTGCCGCTTCGCCGTGAAGGTAAGAAGCGAGTCGCGTCGGACTGGGCGTCGTTTGTTAAGTATGGCTCGGCAGTGATGCGTTCGGGCGGTAAAGGTGAACGTTTTGCGGTTCTGATGTCGCCGACGACCTCGCCCACCACGCTGCGGATGCTCGCTAAGCTCCAGTCGAAGATGCCAGCGGCCTCGGTGTGTTTTTATGACTCCGTTAGTGGCGGCGTTATGGGGCAGGCCACGCAAAAGGTGTTTGGTGCGGAGTCTCGCCAAGACTTTGATTTTACCGGTGCGAAGGTAATCGTTTCCATTCAGTCCGATCTGCTCGGTAGCCAGTCCGGTGCGGGCGACAACGCCAAGACGTTTTCGAAGTCACGTGATCCGCTGACCGGTGAAGCGGATCCGGTTGTCGGTAAGATGAGTCGTCTGTATGTCGCTGAAGGTGGTTTTACGACGACTGGCGCGGCTGCCGACGCGAGAATCGCGATTCGGCCTACTCAGATGCCAGCCCTTATCGCTGAGCTCGGTCGGCGTATTGAGAAGGCGAAGTCGGGCCCGCTCGCCAAGGCTGGGATGAAGGTTGAGGCGGTGACTGAGGACGAGCAAGCCTACAATGAAATTGATCCACAGGATCGGCTCGAGCGATTTCTTGATTCCGCTGCCTCGGATTTGGCTGCCGCAGGTGATCGTGGCGTTGTGGTCGTTGGCGAAGCTCTTGGGGCCGAGATGGTTGCTGCGGGGATCGACTTGAACTCCAAGCTCGGTTCGTTGGGCTCGATTCAGAAGTTCACGCCCCTCGCCGCTGGATCGCTGAAGAATCAGCTCACCCTGAGCCAGCTTGTAGGCAAGATGAACTCAGGGGATGTCAACGAAATCTTTATTGTCGACACCAACGCGGTCTATGGCTCGCCCGCTGATATTGATTTTGCCGAGGCGCTGACACGCGTCGAGCATTCGATCTATCTCGGTATGTATGACGACGAGACTGCTGAGAAGTGCGAGTGGTCCCTGCCGCTGGCTCACCCGTTTGAGAGTTGGGGTGACTGTGTCGGACGCGAAGGTCACTACGGCGTTTGTCAGCCGCAGATTCTGCCGCTGCTCGGTGGCCAGGCTCCCGCGGAAGTGCTGGCGTTGATGTTGGGCGAAGAGGAATATGAAATCAGTAAGCTCGTTCGCCGCACCGCCGACAGTGTCTCGGGTTCGGCGATCAGCGACCGTCAATGGCGAAAGTTGCTGCATGACGGGTATTCCGATGACATGGTGGTGAAGGCGGAGGCCGTCGAGCCTCAGGATGTTTCGGTTGAATTGCCTGCCGAGTCGCCTGTCCTGGAATGGGATTACGACGAGGAGTCGTTCCATAATCGCTTTGAAGTTCTCTTTACACCCGCTGAGGGGTTGTATGACGGTCGCTTTGCCAATAACGGCTGGCTGCAGGAGATGCCGCAATCGGTCACGAAGCTGACCTGGGATAACGCGGCGATCATGAGCCCGCGTTCAGCAAAAGCGCTTGGTACCAAGCACGGTTTGATGGTGTCGCTGCGTACTGATGACGGCGAGGTCGAATTGCCCGTCTTTGAGGTCCCTGGTTGTGCGCCGGGTGTGGTCAGTGTGGCGATTGGGTATGGCCGTACGCGTGTCGGGATGGTCGGTGGGATGCCCAGTGAAGATGTGCCGACCGTGGGCTTCGATGTGTCCGCGATCCGCAAGGCAGACTCGATGCTGTTGGCGAGTTCGCTGCGGGCTCGCCCGCGACTGACTGAATATCAACTCTGTGCGACCCAGGATCACTGGGCGATCGACGAGCTCGGTCGTGATGAAACCGAGGAACGCAGCTTCACGTTGATTCGCGAAGGCACGACAACGCTGCTCGATAAATTGCCGGAGTTCACCGCTGCCAAGGGGCCTCACGTTCCCAAGGTTGGGATCGACGGCTCGCTGTGGCAGGAACCGATCAATCAGATTGAAAAAACAGAGAAGTTGGTGCCTCAGTGGGGTATGTCGGTTGACCTGAGCAAATGTCTTGGCTGCAACGATTGTGTGATCGCCTGCCAAAGTGAAAACAACGTGCCGATCGTTGGTAAAGAACAGGTTGGCAATAGTCGTGAGATGCACTGGTTGCGGATCGATCGTTATTTCCAAGGCGATGAGGATCACGCGGACATCGTGCAGGAGCCCGTTGCGTGCATGCACTGTGAAACGGCACCTTGCGAACAGGTTTGTCCGGTTGCCGCGACAGTGCACACCGACGAAGGCCTTAACGCGATGGCATACAACCGCTGCATTGGCACGCGGTACTGTGCCAATAACTGCCCGTTCAAGGTCCGCCGCTTTAACTTCTTTAACTACAACGAAGATGTCGGTGTTGGTTACGGAATCGACGCTTACCCGGGCAGCATCGAAGAGGCCAGTCGCAAGTTGCAGGCTCTCGTGCTCAATCCTGACGTAACCGTCCGCGGTCGTGGCGTCATGGAGAAATGCACCTATTGTGTGCAGCGTATTGAAGGTGCCAAGATCGATGCTCGTAAGGAAGGTCGTAAGACGGTTGCCGACGGTGCCATCGTGACAGCTTGCCAGGCGGCCTGTCCAACAGGTGCCATCGAGTTCGGCAACGTTGTCGATCCCGAGTCGCGGGTGTCCAAGGCGAAAGCGGACATTCGTAATTATGGGATGCTCAGCCAGCTCAATGTGAAACCACGGACCAGTTACCTGTCTCGGATTCGCAATACTCCCGTCGCGTTGATGACACGGGTGCAACTCGATGATCTGGCTAATCTCCAGGCTCCGCATCACGGCCACGACGAGCATGGTGATGGCGGTGAGCACGGACACAACTCGGGCGATCATGCTCATGAAGAGGGCGAGCAACACGCCCGCCGTAATCTCGCTCGGTACGCACTGCCGATCGTTTAGAGTTTTCGGAAACTGGGTGGATCTCTCAGTTTCACCACGACGTAATCGCCGCATTGATTTTTTAAACTTCGCACTTTCAACTTCCCATTTCTTCTCATGTCGCTCGCAGTCTCCAACGGTTTGGATAATACCGTCGAACGCCCCGGCCAGCGTGCTCCGCTTGTGCTCGGCAGTTCGACGTTCCATTCGATCACCGAATCGGTTTGCCGAATCTCCGAGAACCCGCCATCGAAGATGTGGATATTCAGCTTCATCGTGGCGGTCAATCTGGCCACGATGCTGGGCCTGTGCATCCTGTACCTGTTTTATATGGGTGTCGGTGTGTGGGGTAATCGCAGTCCCGTTTTCTGGGGTTGGCCGATTGTGAACTTCGTGTTTTGGGTCGGTATCGGCCACGCGGGGACGTTGATCAGTGCGATTCTGTTTTTGTTTCGCCAGGAGTGGCGGACGAGTATTAACCGCACAGCGGAGGCGATGACGATTTTCGCCGTTGTCTGTGCCGGAACGTTCCCGGGTATCCACGTCGGTCGCGCCTGGTTGGCATTTTGGTTGGCCCCTTATCCGAGCCTGAATTTGTGGATGTGGCCGCAGTTCCGCAGTCCCTTGCTGTGGGACGTGTTCGCGGTCAGCACGTACGCATCGGTGTCGTTGATCTTCTGGTATATGGGGATGGTCCCCGATTTGGCAACATTCCGGGATCGCAGCAAGAACCCGTTTCGCCGTGCAGTGTATGGTGTCCTCTCGCTGGGGTGGACGGGGTCATCGCGGCACTGGATGCGTTACGAAAAGGCCTATGCATTGCTGGCCGCGTTCGCTGCTCCGCTTGTCCTTTCGGTGCACACGATTGTGTCGTTTGACTTTGCTGTGTCGCAGGTGCCCGGTTGGCACACGACCATCTTCCCGCCGTACTTCGTCGCGGGGGCAATTTTCTCCGGTTTCGCGATGGTGATCACGCTGATGGTGCCGATGAGGAAGATCTTCGCAATCGAAAAACTGATCACGATCCGGCACCTGGAAAACATGTGCAAGATCATTCTGACAACGGGCTTGATGGTCGGTTTGGCCTACGGGACGGAATTCTTCATCGCTTGGTACAGCCAGGTGGGTGAGGAAGCCTTTACGTTTAAGAACCGTGCCTTGGGGCCGTATTGGTGGGCCTATTGGATCATGATTTCATGTAACGTGATTTCGCCCAATATCTTCTGGTGGAAGAAGGCTCGCACGACTCCCTGGATCATGTTCATTGTGTCGATCTTCGTGAACATCGGAATGTGGTTCGAGCGATTTGTGATTACCTGTACCAGTTTGTCACGCGACTATTTACCGAGTGCCTGGGCGTACTTTTCGCCGACCTGGGTTGACTGGGCCATGCTCGTTGGTTCGTTCGGTTTGTTCTTCACGCTGTTCCTGTTGTTCTGCCGGTTGATGCCGATCGTCAATATGGCCGAGACCAAGTCAACGTTGGCCAAGGAAATGCACCTTGCTCACCAGGGCGAAACTGCCACCGAGATCTAAGGTTGATCGGCACGGGGCCACGCCCTGCGATCAACGTCACGACCAGCATCATTTTTACATAACTTCCCATTTCATTCGGTTTGCTTCCGACGGCTCATCTCATGTCAAAACCTAACACTTCACCAAAAGCGGTCGATGACGGTAACGTCGTGCGTGGCGTGGTCGCAGAGTTCACTGACGTCAGTGCGCTGCTGGCGGCTTGCGAGCGAGTTCGCGATGCGGGATATACCAAGGCCGATGCGTTCGCGCCCTTTGCGGTTCACGGAATCGACAAGGCGCTCGGCATCAAGCCGACGATCCTGCCTTGGATATCGCTGGCAGCCGGGGGCGTCGGTACATGCACGGCACTGGCGATGCAGGTCTGGATGAATGGTATCGACTACCAATACATTATCTCTGGCAAGCCCTTTATCTCGCTGCCGGCGTCCATTCCAGTGGCGTTCGAGTTGACGATTCTGTTTGCCTCGTTCGCGACGTTTTTAGGGATGTGGGCGCTCAACGGTTTGCCGCGTTTCAGCAATCCGATGTTCACGAGCCCGCGATTCGACCGCGTTACCGATGACACGTTTTTTCTGTTTTTGGACGCCAAGGACAAGCGTTTTGAAGAGGCGGGCGCCAAAACATTCTTGGGGGATCTCGGTGGCGAGTACATCGAGACGGTCCGCGATGACGATTCACCCAAGGCGATTCCCAAGTTCCTGTTGGTGGGCATTGCAGTATTGATCTCCTTTTCGTTGATCCCTGCTTTGTTGGTGGCTCGGATGCGAGTGACCAAGAGCACCGCGCCGCGTTTTCATATTTTCCCCGACATGGATTTCTCGCCCGCCAAGGATATGCAGCAAACGTCGACGTTGTTTGCCGATGGGCGGGCGATGCGTCCCGATGTTCCCGGTACGGTCAATCGCGGTGAGATGGACTGGGATTTGGACTACCACACTGGGATCGATTTGCAGAAACTGTCCCAGATCGACGCTCCCCGCGCCCGCCGCCTCGTGGCGATGATGCAGGCCGACGCAGCCGTTGATGAAGGGGATGAGGTCGCCGCAGCTGACGAGCCTCAGGGCGAGGAACCCGCATCGGAAAAACCCGCATCGGAAGCCGCGAAGCCAGACGATCAGCCCACTGCCGAGAAGGCTCCTGCCGAGGCAACGCCTGCCGAAGAGCCGGCCGCCGAAGACCAGACAGCTGACATGAAGTCCGAGGAGAAAACGCCAGCGGAAGAAAAAGCTGCGGATGAAAAACCTGCGGACGTAACACCAGCGGATGCAAAGCCTGCGGCCGCAACACCTGCTGATGAAAAACCTGCGGATGAACAGTCCAGCGACGAACAGCCTCATTCGCTCTCTGCTGCGTCTGGGCCGACGGTGGACACCACGCCTTGGCTGACTGAAAACCCCGTGGAGCTGACCGAGGCGATGATGTATCGCGGAAAGACGGTCTATGGCGTGTATTGCTCAGTGTGCCATGGGATGGACGGAAACGGTAACGGCTTGGTCAACCAGCGTGCCCAGCGGATTTTGGCGACGACCTGGACGCCACCCTCGAATCTGCACGATCAAACGCTGTTTCAAGACGTCTATCCTGACGGCAAGCTGTTCAGCACGATCAGCAATGGCATTCGCAAGATGCCAGGGTATCGCGCACAGATTCGCGCCGAAGATCGTTGGGCTGTGGTCGCGTACGTGCGTGCACTGCAGGCCAGCCAAGATGCGACGCTCGAGGACGTTCCACCCTCGCAGCGTGCGTTGATCAAGAAAGAGCAAGCGGAAGTGAAGGCTGCCATCGAGAAGGCGGCTGCCGAAGCCGAAGCGAAGGCCAAATCAGAAGCGTCCAAGACATAGTCTCTCTCGCCCACGGCGTGGACACAGTGGTCTGGCGAGAAGCCGGGACACTGGCTTCGCCAACAATAACTATTACTGACATACCGATTCTCAACCCCGTAGTCGTCCTTGAAGTCCGTTTGCCAACGGCAGCGAGGGCGGTGCCTATTACCTTACTCGATTCCCATGTCTCATCACCACGCAGTCGCTCCGAAGCCCGCTGATGACCCGGCATTCACGATGCCAGCGATGTTGTCGGGCTTGTCACTCCCGTTGTGCGTTGTCGGACTGATCGCCCTGGTTGGTGGTTCGTTCCTGGGCACCAGTGCAGTGGGCAGTCGGTTCGGAATGTCAACCTACTTGACGGCGTACATGTACGCTCTGACCATCGCAATCGGTGCGATGTTCTTTGTGCTGATTCAGCACTTGGCGCGGGTAGGTTGGAGCGTGGTTGTTCGCCGCGTCGCCGAGTTGATCATGATCATGATCGTGCCGCTGGCCGTTCTGTTCATCCCCATCGGTTGGGCGGTTTGGGATGGCTCCCTGTACTCTTGGACGGATGCGGCCGCTTACCAGGCTGATCACCATATCCCAGATGCCGCATGGAGTGAAAAGGTCCGTTGGCTCAATCCAGAATGGTTCACGCTTCGTGCCTGTGCGTACTTGGGTGTCTACTGTTTGATCGCCGGGTATTATTACACCAAGAGTCAGCGTCAGGATGAGACCGGCGAAATCACTCTCAGCGAATCCATGCAGGCCCGCAGTGGCCCCGCAATCATCCTGTTCGCATTGGTGACCTCATTGGCCGCTGCCGACTGGGTGATGAGTTTGGCACCGATGTGGTTTTCGACCATGTTCGGGGTCTACCTGTTTGCCGGCAGTATCCTTTCGGCGCACTGTGCGATCGGCCTGCTGAGTTTCATTCTGCAGAAGCAAGGTGCGATGCGAGATGAGGTCACGGTCGAGCACTACCATGATTTAGGCAAACTGATTCACGGCTTCATTTGCTTCTGGGCCTACATCGCCTTCAGTCAGTACATGCTGATTTGGTACGCCAACATCCCCGAAGAAACCGATTGGTTCTTCACTCGTTACCCTGGATTTTCAGGGACATTTGGTCCGATTTCGATCGCCCTGATGGTGTTGCACTTTGGTGTGCCGTTCCTGGGCATCATGAGTCGGCACGTGCGCCGGCTCCCCTGGGCTGTTGCATTTTGGTCCGCGTACATCCTTTTGATGCACTATGTCGACTTGTACTGGGCCATCATGCCTGAGGCCAAGTCCGATGCCGGTGGCGTCACGGGAGTTCTCGCGAGCCTGTTGACCGTGGTCGGAATGGTCTGTTTGATGCTCGGCATGATCGTGATCGTCGGGGCTCGAACCCGTTTGATCCCCGTTCGTGACCCACGACTGCGGGAATCACTGGCGTTCGAGAATATTTGATCCGCCTTTCCACGCACCTTCGCTTCTAAACCTTTACTCTTTTCCCTTCAATCTTAATCTCCTATGGCTGCCTACGACGACATCAACGGCAATCGACTTGCGACGATCAGTGTGATCTCGATTGTGGTCACTGCGGTTACCGTACTGGCGGTGCAAGTCATCTATTTCGCGATGGCTGGCATGGTCGATTCCGAGAAGATCAGCAAATCGGCTTATACCCGTTCCAATCATGCGTTGGAGCTGCAGTCGAAGGAACTGACCCAATACGGCGTCAATCCTGAGAACGGAAATATCATGATCCCCGTTGACGAAATGATAAAAAAAATGGTCGCTGAGGCCAAAAATGCGCATAATGAAACTACCTAGCTGATCGCCTCCGGCGATGCTCTGTCAGGCGATAGAGTCCGGCGTTCGACTGATTTCCATCTCAATCATCTGTACTGATGTCCATTCAAAACCACACTCGATTATCAATCTCCGCAGGCTTTCGGCCGGCGACGATGGTTGCCGCTACCGCAGCAACGTTGGATTGTCGAGCGCGGGTGCGGTTCGTTCGACAGAGTGGTGTCGTGCATCGTCGAGCGGCGGCACGGAGGGGCTACGACGGGTTCTGCTTCATGTTCCTCGCGATGCTGGCGGCCTTGGCGCTGAGCAGTTCGCCGGGGTTTGCACAGCCTCCTCCGGGGATCATGCAGGACGGCGATGCCAACGTGGTTCTCAACGATGCGGTTCCGCGAGAGGCTCGGGATGTTGCCGTTAAGCAGAATCTGGGTGATTCGGTCAGTAAAGATCTGCCGTTGATTAACTCCGATGGCGAGAACGTCACACTGGGTGATTATCTCGACGGTAAGTTACCGCTGATTCTGACGCTCAACTACAGCAACTGCCCGATGCTGTGCAACGTCCAGCTTAACCAGCTTGCCCAGTCGCTTGAGAAAGGTGGCTTGAAGATCGGAGAGGATTTCCGTTGCATCAGCATTAGCATTGATCCAACCGAGACGGATGAGCGTCTGATAGAGACGAAGGCTCGCTACGTCGAGCAGCTTCCTTCGCACCCTGAGGCCGAAACAGGTTGGGCATTTTGTCGCACAACGCAAAAAGTGATCGATCAATTAGCGACAGAAGTTGGATTTTCGTATAATTATAACGAGGCGACGAAAGAGTACGCTCACCCGGCCATGCTTGCGTTCCTGACGCCCGATGGCGTGATCACGCGGTACTCGCTCGGCGTGGCGTTTCCGCCTGATCAAATGGAGCTGGCACTGGTCGAAGCCGGCCAAGGCAAGATTGGTAGTTTTATCGACCAATTCGTCTTGCTGTGTTACTCGTACGATCCTGATGCGAACAGTTACGTCCCTCAAGCATGGAAGATCATGCGTTTGGGTGGCGCCGCGACGCTGCTACTACTTGTGCTGGCCCTGGTGCCATATTGGCTCGGCCGCAAAGGCAACGCAGCGGCTCGGCAGCAGTCTGCAAACGAATTGACTCCCGCAGCCGATGGCGCGGCACCGCTCAAACCGACCCAATGGTTTGGTGGCTAAGACGACGACGATGGGCTTTCCGGCCTCAGATACTGACACATTACCTTCACCGATACCTTTGACAGCCAATTTGGTTGGATGACTATGATCCCGGCACTTACCAACTTAACGATTGCGATGCCGTTGCTTGCGGACCTCCACAAGAGCTTTTGGTTTCCAGAGCAAGCTTCGTCGTTCGCCGCTGGCGTGGACTGGGTTTACGACATGATCCTGTACGTCTGTCTCGCTTTCTTCATTCCGATGATGGCGGTGACTGCGTACTCAATGTACAAGTACACCAAGAAGAACGGTGAAAAGGCGGAGAGTCAAATCACGCACAACACACCGCTCGAATTAGCGTGGTCGATCGGACCCTCATTCGTCCTCGTGTGGATGTTCATTCAGGGTTCGATCTCGTACCTGGACATGCGGACTCCCCCCGAAGGCTCGTATGATATTGGCGTGCAGTCTCAGAAATGGAACTTCACCATGGATTATGGTGGGGGGACGTTTCACAACGAATTGCACGTGGTCAAGGATGAGCCGACGAAGCTATCGATGCGCAGTACCGATGTGATTCACGCACTCTTCATCCCGGCCTTCCGGATTAAGAAAGACATCGTGCCGGGCCGTTATAACTACGTTTGGTTCAAGGCGGTTGTCGCCAGTGAAAAGGTATCCGACGAAGATCTCGCCAAGGCTAAGAAACAGAGCGAAGGCAGTGGTGTCTGGGATTACGATAAATACCAGTTCACGCCCGAAGGCTATCGTTTCTTTGACCTGTACTGCGCGGAATATTGCGGCAAAGACCACTCTGAAATGCAAACCGCAGTGGTTGTCCACGAGACCCAAGAAGAACTCGACGCGTGGATCAAAGCGAACAGTTCCCGCGGTGAGATCGCGATGGTCGAATGGGGACAAACGCTTTTCAACCGTCGCGGTTGCGTCGGCTGTCACTCACTCGACGGTACCAAAGATGGGTACACCGGCCCCTCATTCAAAGATGTTTATGGTTTCAGTCACGCGATGACCTCCGGTGAAGAAGTGCTCGCTGATGACAATTACATCCGCGAATCCATCCTCGATCCGAAGGCTCAAGTGGTCGCGGGTTATTCGCCTGTGATGCCTACCTTTAAGGGGCAGCTCAGCGACGACGATATCGCCTCGATCATCGAATTCCTGAAGACGCTCAGTGCCAACGGTGAAGCGGCGAAGAGTCCCGCGGCAGAAGACGGCGAAGCCACCAGCACGGATGCGAAGACCCCTGAAACAGAACCCGCTTCCTGAGTTCACGAAGCTCGACGAAAACAAGACTTGCTGATATGGATCATGTCTGGTCTCTCTGCGGAGAGGACTGCCAGCACGTTCCACTGCCACCCCCCACATATATTAAGTTCGATCGTTCCTATGAAGGACAACCCTGCCATGTCCACCGCCGTGACCATTCGAGACCCCGGTTACCCGACCGATCGCGAAAATTACCTAACAAATTCCTCCGGAATTTTGAGCTGGATCTTCACGCTCGATCACAAGCGGATCGGGATGATGTATTTGGTGGGCGTGGTGAGCTCGTTTTTCATCGGCGGCTGTTTGGCTCTCGCGATCCGACTGCATTTGCTCCGCCCCGATGGGATGCTCTTCACGGGCCCAGAAGGCAACAATATCTATAACCAAGTGTTCACCCTGCACGGGGCGATCATGGTGTTCTTGTTCATCATTCCCAGTATCCCGGCGGCGTTGGGGAACTTCCTCGTCCCGGTGATGCTCGGTGCCAAGGATGTGGCATTCCCACGCCTGAACCTGAGCAGTTTTTACCTGTGGTGCGGCGGGGCGGTTTTCTTTGTATGTGCTCTCCTGAGCAGTGGCTTGGATACGGGTTGGACGTTCTACACACCCTATAGTACGACCTCCGACTCGTCCGTGATTCTGGCGACGCTCGGTGCGTTCATCCTCGGTTTTAGCTCGATCTTCACGGGATTGAACTTCATCGTGACAATTAACACGATGCGGCCACCGGGCATGACTTGGTTCAAGATGCCACTGTTCTTGTGGGCGACCTATGCGACGAGCATTATCCAGGTCTTGGCAACGCCCGTGCTCGGTATCACGCTATTGTTGCTGATCGCCGAACGGACCATGCACATCGGAATTTTTGATCCCGAGTACAACGGTGACCCGGTCACCTACCAGCACTTTTTCTGGTTCTACAGCCACCCGGCCGTTTACATCATGATTCTGCCAGCGTTCGGCATTGTCAGTGAACTGATCAGTGTGCATAGCCACAAACATATTTTCGGGTATCGCTTTATCGCGTACTCTTCGATCGCCATCGCTCTGTTGGGCTTCCTCGTGTGGGGCCACCACCTGTTCACCTCAGGCATGAGCTCGCTGACGACGATCGTCTTCTCCGCTTTGACTTTCACGGTTTCGATTCCGTCGGCGATCAAGGTGTTTAATTGGATCGCGACGATGTACAAAGGATCGATCAGTATGACGACTCCGATGTGCTATGCGATTTCGTTTATCTTCCTGTTCACGATCGGTGGATTGACCGGACTGTTTTTGGGAACGTTGGCGACGGACTTGCACCTGCATGATACGTATTTCGTGGTGGCTCACTTCCACTACGTGATGGTCGGTGGCACGTTGATCGCGTTCCTGGGTGGTCTGTTCCATTGGTGGCCAAAATTTGTCGGTAAGATGTACAACGACAGTCAGGGGCAGATCGCTTCGCTGTTGGTCTTCCTCGGTTTCAATGGTACTTTCCTGCCGCAGTTTCTGCTGGGCAGTCGCGGCATGCCACGCCGTTACGCGACCTACGATCCGGAATTCGCGTTCCTGCATCAGTTGAGCACCTACGGTGCGTTGCTACTTGGCTGCGGTCTACTCTACGCGTTCGTCGTGTTGATGATTTCGCTGGCCAAGGGCAAACGGGCGCCTGCCAACCCTTGGGGCGGCGTGACCTTGGAGTGGACCTGCACCAGCCCACCGCCCTACTACAACTTTGAACGTCCACCAGTGGTCGGTGACCCCTACGATTTCCACGATGTGGTTTGGGATGCTGAGGGCGACAGATACGTTATCACGGAACCTCAACGCAAATTGGCTCCCGATCAGAAGCCGAGCGAACAACCCGCTCATCACTAAGAAGTTCGGACAGATTCCCGGGCGACCACGCTGTGGTCGCCACCTTTTTCCTCGACACATCCACCGCGGTCGCCCAGGCTGGGCGGTTACCTAGCGAACGGTTTTCGGCACATGGCAACCACTGACACACTCTCTCCTGAATCAGAAGCACACGACGACCACGGTCACGACCATGATCATCCCGCTTGGCTAGCCCACCACTTCGACACGCCCGAGCAGCAGTTCGACAGTGGTAAGTTAGGCATTTGGTTGTTTCTGACGACTGAAATCCTGTTCTTCAGCGGGATGTTCTGTGCTTACGCGATGTTTCGCATGCTCCGCCCCGAGATTTTTGAGGGTTCGAGCCATTTTCTCAATACGAAGCTCGGTGCGATCAACACGGGCGTGCTGTTGTTCAGTTCGCTGACAATGGCTTGGGCGGTTCGCTGCTCACAGACCGAAGAACACAAGAAACTCGTGGTGATGCTGGCCAGCACGCTGTGCTGTGCGATGGTCTTCCTTGGTGTCAAAACGATCGAGTATTCCCACAAATGGGCGATGGGACTGCTCTTTCCGGGAGCGTACTTCTACGACGAATCCAATCCGCATCCGACCGTTGACCAAATTGTGTCTCAGCACGGATTCACCGAGAACACCGCGTACTTCCTCACCCATAGCGTGTACTTTCTGTGTGCTCCCTTCATGTTGCTGTTGATCGGCGTTGTGATCTGGGCGATCGTGGCCAAGTTGAAGAACAATGAGTTTCAGTTTGCATGTGCCAAACCTTTGGTGGTTGTCTGCTTGAGCTTCTTCGGCGGCGTGGGGCTGGGCACGATTCTTACCAATGCTGAGGAGCACGCTGGTGACGAGCATGTGGCAGCGGTTCACGCAGGTGATCAGCACGGCCATGCCGAGGACGGGGGCGTGGACATTGCTGCGACCTACACCGAACCGATGACCTTTGATGCCAGCAGTGATGACGCCGCCGTCGAACTGCTCGCCGAGAGTGACCTCAATACGGGTGCCAAAGCAATGCTCGTGGCGAAAGAGCAACAAGCGTTGCTTGCCTCCGGAAAAGTGGTGCCACCCGATGCCGATGTCGATATGGGCATTCATCGCATTGAGCGGAGCGTCGAAACGAAACGCCAAGCCGGGGTGTTCTTCGGAATCTATTACTGCATGACCGGTGTTCACGCGATCCACATTCTCGCGGGTATCGGCGTGTTGGTTTGGTTGCTCGTCCGAGCGATTCGGCAAGACTTTAACCGGCAATACTTCGGTCCCGTTGATTTCGTCGGTCTGTATTGGCACTTGGTTGACTTGATTTGGATCTACCTGTTCCCGCTGTTGTACCTGATCCGCTGAGAACGCGACGGTTCTTCTGAGCCTACCCAGGCTTCGCTCAGGCTGTGAAGCCTGACTGACCACTCATCCTTCACCTTTCTAGATACCAATCCCATGGCTGCTCACGGACACTCTGACGACGGTACTGATTTCGCGCACCCCTTGCCCGTTTGGGTTTTGCTAACGGTGTTTTTCGCGCTGGTAATTTTAACGTTCATTACCGTCGCGCAGGCGAACCTCGACCTCGGCAGCTTTGACATCGCAATCGTCATGGGGATCGCGACGATCAAGGCGGCTCTCGTCGGTGCGTTCTTCATGCACTTAGCGTTCGACAAGCCCTTCAATATCATGGTGTTCTTGTCTTCGTTCGTCTTCGTGGGGCTGTTCGTGATCATCACGCTCAGCGACAGCCATATGACATCGCCTTCGTTTGAGCCCATCTACGATCAACCCGCCACCGGCGAGTTGGAACGCTAGAGAACCGGCGGGAAGCGATCTGCGGAGGCGGTGGCTGGCTGCCCGCCGCCATTTTCGAATGCAGAGGTATCCGCGTAGCTTGGGACCATTGTCCCGAGCGATTAAAGCATGGACCTTTTGATGCGAAAGCCACTCGGACGGGACAATGGTCCCGTCCGAGCTTTGCAAAATGCTTCACTCAGGTCGTAGGATCGGGAACAGAATCACGTCCCGGATCGACTTGCTGTTGGTGAGCACCATGACGAGTCGGTCGATGCCGATGCCCAGTCCGCCGGCAGGCGGCATCGCGTAGCGGAGGGCGCGGACGAAATCGTGGTCCATCTTGGCCATCGAATCCTCATCGTCGAGTCCCGCCAGTTGAGTTTTGAAGAGCTCCTCCTGCAGATCGGGGTCGTTCAGTTCTGTGTAGGCGTTGGCCAGCTCCATACCGCAAATGAACATCTCAAAACGTTCAGCAATTTCAGGGTTATCGCGTTTGCGTTTGGTCAAGGGGCAGATGCTCGCGGGGTAGTCGATGACGAAAATAGGGCCCTGCAGGGAGTCTTCAACCTTCTCTTCGAAAATTTCATTGCGAACGACGTCTGGATGTTTGCCAGCGGTTTCAATCTTCAGGCGACCTGCCAGTTCCATCACTGCGGGTTCGTCGACAGGATTCACGCCGGTCGCTTTCTCGAATAGCTCTGCGTAGGTCGCTCGTTGAAATGGAGGTGTGAAGTCGATTTTTTGGCCATTGAATTCACGCTCGTAACCACCGCCAATTTTGTCGATCGCGTCGCAGACAAGCCGCTCGGTCAGCTCCATCATCGACTCGTAATCCCCGTAGGCTTGGTAGATTTCGATCATGGTGAACTCCGGATTGTGACGCGGCGACAACCCTTCATTGCGATAAACCCGCCCCATTTCGTAGACCCGTTCCATCCCACCGACCATCAGTCGCTTGAGATGCAGTTCGAGGGCAATTCGCATCGTCAGGCCCATGTCGAGGGCGTTGTGATGCGTTTCGAATGGACGGGCGGCAGCACCACCGGGAATCGTATGCAGCGTCGGCCCTTCGACTTCGCAAAAGCCACGCTCATCGAGTGTCGATCGCACACTCTTGATGATTTTGGTGCGGTCTAGAAAGGTTTGCATCACACCGTCGTTGAACGCGAGATCCGCATAACGCATCCGCTGCCGCAGGTCCGCGTTGGTCATGCCCGCATGCTTTTCAGGCGGCACTTCGAGCATCTTTGTGAGTAGAAAGATTTCTTCGGCGAACACCGTCAGCTCACCGGTATTGGTCCGCCCCAAGCGGCCTTCGACCCCAATCAGGTCGCCCAAGTCCAGGAGTTTCGCGAGATCGAAGTTTTCGTCACCGACTTGTTTTTTGCCGATGAAGATTTGAATGTCACCCGTCCAGTCACGCAGATTGATGAAGATCAGTTTTCCGGTCGGTCGAGACAGCATGATGCGACCGGCGACGCGGACCTTGGGCCCGGCTTCTTCGCCGGGGCCATGGTCGGTCTTCCACTGGCGATAGTCCACCTCGGGACTTTCAACGTCCGGTAGCTCCAGAGATTCACCCGTTGCCTTGGCAAAGCGAATCTCACCGATTCGGTCGCGGCATTCCTTGACGAACTGCCGATCGTCGAATCGCTGGCCGTAGGGATCGATGCCCCGCCGAATGATCTCCTCGAGTTTATGTCGCCGCGCCGCATGCGGGTCGGTCAAATCGGAAGCAAGGCTTTCGGATGTCTGGGGGGTTGGATTAGCCACAGCGGATCGGATGGTTCTGAAAGTGAAGTGGGAACGTGAAGAGTCAAGCGTCCCTGATTGTGGATTTTGGCGTCTGGCAACGCAAGCGGAGGCAAAACTCGCCCCTAGCGGAAACCTCGCGTTTACGTCACACTCACCCATCTCGTCAGCCGCGCCCGTGGCACAACTGGATAGCGCGTCGGCCTCCGAAGCCGAAGGTTGTGGGTTCGAATCCCGCCGGGCGTACTGTTTGTAAACCGAGTCAAACGCACGACTTAGCGTACCTGCCCCATCAAAGGCAGTGTGATCGGAAAGGTTGTCGAAAGTGGTAGTACTACCACTTTCGGCCACAGCCTCTTCCCGGAGATACGTCGTGCCCCGAAAATCAGTGCCCTCTTACCGCCTGCACAAGGCTTCCGGTCAAGCTCGTTCAATCGTGAATGGCAAGCACATCTATCTTGGCAAGTATAACTCGCCAGAAAGCCGTCAACGCTACGCTCGCTTGCTGGCGGAGATGTCGCAGGCTGGCGAGCCGGATGACCCCCGACCGACCGCCAATCCGGGAAAGCACGGCTCGCTACTGGTTTGCGAGGTCCTGGTGAAGTACCTGGAGTTCGCCGAAGACTATTACGCCCAGGACGGAGACACGGGCAAGGAATTCGTCGCCATGGTATCCGCCGTGGCACCGGTCAATGGAGCGAAAAAGGTGACGTGGAGCGAAAAAGGTGACGGGGGGAGTTTTCGTGAATCCAGGCATTTGGAACGGGCTTTTTAGACACTCATTGTTGCGCCAGTCGATGCCCCGGTTGAAGCGTTCGGAGGAAGCGGGGGTCATTTGTTATGCACTGAATTGTGGGGATGATCGCAAGGAAAGTTTCAAGAAGCCGGAGGACTGCGATGCCTTCATTCGCATCCTCGGCGAAGGATTGCAGAGGTATGCTGTGGAGGTGTTCTCAATCTGTTGAATTCCCAATTACTGGCATCTCGTGCGCGCGCCGCAGGGAAGACGGGCAAATGGTGCGTTTGCTGCGGTGGGGCTCAACGACTCACACGCTACGTTATCATGGGCACTACCAGCGTCACAGATTCGAGCGAAAAAAGGTGACGGGGGGAGTTTTCGTGAATCCAGGCATTTGGAACGGGCTTTTTAGACACTCATTGTTGCGCCAGTCGATGCCCCGGTTGAAGCGTTCGGAGGAAGCGGGGGTCATTTGTTATGCACTGAATTGTGGGGATGATCGCAAGGGAAAGTTTCAAGAAGCCGGAGGACTACGATGCCTTCATTCGCATCCTCGGCGAAGGATTGCAGAAGTATGCTGTGGAGGTGTTCTCAATCCGTTGAATTCCCAATTACTGGCATCTCGTGCGCGCGCCGCAGGGAAGACGGGCAAATGGTGCGTTTGCTGCGGTGGGGCTCAACGACTCACACGCTACGTTATCATGGGCACTACCAGCGTCACAGATTCGGGCACCTTAGCCCGCCGCTGCTGAAGGGCTTCCCGGTGCAGAGCGACGAGCATTTCCATGTGGTCTGCTGCTGTGTCGAACGTAACCTTCTGCGGGCGTGTTTAATCGATCATGCTGAGGACTGGCCCCATGGATCGCTCTGGCGTTGGTGCATGCGTGCTGCGGTAGCTCCGAAGATCCTCTCGCCCATGGCGGGTTCCTCACTTGCGAGATTGGGGCAAGCGGGTCAATGCATCGTTCTCAGGAAAAGAGCATCGACGCGATGCGCACCTCCGTCAATCACGGTCGCCCCTTGGGTGACGAGGCCTGGGCGGACGAAATCGCGGAACGGCACGGTCCATGGCATAGGTTGAGTTGGAGCGGACGTCCTCGACAGACGCCATCGCAGCAGCGATGAACAAACGATCGCGAATATTCCCCCCGTCACCTTTTTCGCCTCCCGTCACCTTTTTCGCCTCCGCCTCGCATCGCCTCATCGCCTCGCGATTGAGTGTCGGCGCAAAACCCTGGTCAACCCAATAGCCTCGCGAGCGTCGTGGCCAGGTCTCTCAGTGCATCGTCGCTCGGCAAGCTGATTTTCAGTTGCGGTCGGCCTTGTTCATCCCGCTCGATCGATTCGCTCAATTTGCTCGTCAACGCGTCCACTTTCTCTTTGTCAGGTTCCACCGCCGTGTTGCCGACCAGGCCACCGGCCAAGGACAGTGCTGCCGACAACAATTGGCCGCCGGCTTGGGCGACTTGCTCACGTCGTTTTTCGCCTGCCAACCGCTCCGCTTCGGCTTCGACGCGGCGCTGCTGACTCTCGTCAACCGGCGCGGCCAGTTTTGGTGGCAAGATGACTTCCAAACGCCGCTTCAAATCCTCCATACCGCTCTGCATCGCGACTTCATTGACGTCGCTTTCAATATTAATCGATGCGTCCGCCAACTCCTGCTTCGCCGCCAGCGTCGTTAACAAGCCTTCTTCGATGGTCGGGTACAACGCGTTGGTGGTCACAAACTTGTAGATGTGAACGGGTTGTTTCTGACCCATGCGGTATGCCCGTGCGATGCGTTGCTCGAGCACTGCAGGGTTCCAGGGCAAGTCAACGTTCACGACCGTGTTGGCCGACTGCAGATTCAAGCCTGTCGACCCCGCGTTGGTCATGCAGATCACACGGCACTCCGGATCGTTCTGGAACCGCGACACGATCTCGGCGCGTTTTTTCTGCGGCACGTTGCCGTCCAGTCGCACGTATTCGCACCCCATGTCGTCCAAGCGTGATTCGATCCGGCTGAGCATTCGCCGCCACTCGCTGAACAACACGATCTTGCGAGTTGGATCGGCGACCAGTTCCGTCATCACTTCGGTGATGCGTTCCAATTTACTGCTGTACTCCGCCGCATCTTGATCGCACAGATACGTGCTGTCGCAAGCCATTCGGGCAAGCAACAAACACTTCTGCATCCGCAGTCGGTCCATTTCGGTCATGAATTTCTTGGCAGCGATCTGCGCCACCGTGCGAACCGCATTGTCGTGAATTTCAAGTTGCTCGGCGGTGGCTTCGCAGCGAATGACTTGGTCCGTCCGCTCGGGTAACTGTCGAGCGACCTCTGTGCGTGTCCGCCGCAGCAGGATCGGAGCCATCGTTTCCCGCAGTGCGTCCAGGTTGCGATATGCAAGCGTCTTGCCGCGTTCGTCAACGACGTGGTGATTATGGAAAAAACGGTAGGCAGGACCCAGCAACTCATCATCGACGAACCTCGCGACGGTGAACAACTCGCCGAGCCGATTTTCCAAGGGCGTCCCCGAGAGGACCAGACGGAACGGGCTCTCTAGTTGCCGGATCACATTGCTGGTCTTGGATTCGTAATTCTTGATCCGCTGGCCTTCGTCCAAAATGATCAAGTCCCACGGGACGTTTTCGATCGCGGATAGATCTCTCAGTACCTGTTCGTAATTGCAGATCGTAAAGAACGCATCGCTTTGGTATTGCTCGATCCGTTCTTCTCCTTTGCCAAGCACGATCTGCGTCGAGCGTCCAGAGAATTTTGCGATCTCGGCCCGCCACTGGGCCTTCAGCGACGCGGGGCAGACGATCAGTACGCGGCGGATCTCGGCCAAGCGAGCTAACAGTTCCGCTGTTCCGATGCCCTGGATTGTCTTGCCCAATCCCATGTCATCGGCCAGGATCGCGCGGCCGGCACCGGCCGAAAACGCGATCCCATCGAGTTGGTATGGTAGCAATTCAGCGTCGAGCAGCTCGGTCCGTAGCGGATGGGTTTCGACATTTTGACGAATTTCTTCACACTGCTGCTGCAATCGATGCTGCGTCAATCGTCGCTGCAGGAACGCTTCGGCATCGGGGAAGATCGTGACGTCATAACCGGCCGTTTCCAGAGCTTGCACCCGAGTCATGATGTCCGCGGCGTCGCCGGAGGGAGATTGGGCGAACTCACCGATGAGTTCGCTCATCTTTTCATCGCCCCCCGCCTTGGTCGATTCGTCCGGTAAAAAGAACTGCAGCCCCGTCGTACGGTCGCCTTCGAAATCGCCGTAGCGAAGTCCCAATGACAATCGTTTGCGACGATAGGGCGATCGCAATTTTGCCGCCGAGAATCGCTTCTGGATCTTCGCTCGGACGTGAATCACGTGCTTGCAGGTGCCCAGCCGGTTGGTGCGAAAATCGGGACAGGTGCAGAACGAATCGTCTCCGTCGCGGCTACGCACCGCCACGCGGTACGTCCGTCCGCTGCCCGAGCTGGTGACGACGTAATCTGTCCACGGTTTGTCGGAGTTGACCGATCGCACAGTCATCTTCTCATCGGTCGCTCGCTTCTCTCGGTCAGCGAGCATGCGGTGCCGCAGTTCTGCAGGGGTTAAGTGTTCCAGCGGCACGTCTTCATCGGGCGGCATCGCCAGCCCGAGTACGCTCTTGGCGTCGAGCAAGTATTCCATCGCCGCACCCAGATGCTCGCACGGCGCGTCACAATAATCACAATTCAAGGCGAGTTGTTTTTTGCGATCTGACGACAGCGTGAACGATGCAATTGCCACGCCGGTATCGACCTCGGCATCCTCGACGCGGACACGAAACAGATCACCGCCCAAGAACACATCTCGATCAGACTGGATCTCGAACGCCCGTCCGCCCCGCTGGATCAGGCTTGCTCCTTCCTCACCGAGCAGCTTGCAGGCTTGCGAATAGGTCAGGGTGCCGAGACGTTGGTGAAAGCGATTGACTTTCGGTTTGCTTTTAGTCGACTTCCCGTTTGCGGTAGGAGTATCTTTTGGCTTTTCTGTGGTGCCCGCGGATGTCGTTTTCCGTTTCGTTCTCGTCGCCATGATCAGTCTCCCGTAAATTCCATGCCAAGTGCTCTACCGAGAATCCGATTAGATCGGTTTGCAGGACGCCAAACAACTGGGCGTGTGCCGCCGAACCCGCCCAATTGATTGTAGGCGAGAAAAAGGTGACGGGGGTAGTTTTCGTGAAACCAGGCGTTTAGGATGGGGGTTTCAGACACTCATCCATGAGTCGATCCATGCCTCGGCAGAAGCGTTCGGACGAAGCGGGAGTCATTTACCATGCACTGAATCGTGGAAATGATCGAAAAAAAATTTTCAAAAAGCCGGAGGACTACGATGCCTTCATTCGCATCCTCGACGAAGGATTGCAGAAGTATCCGGTGGAACTGTTCTCATTCAGTTTGATGCCCAATCACTGGCACCTCGTGTTGCGCCCCAGGAAAGACGGGCAAATGGGGCGTTTGCTGCGGTGGGTCTCAGCGACTCACACGCTGCGTTATCACGGGCACTACCAGCGTCACGGATACGGGCACCTATACCAGTCGCGGTACAAGAGCTTCCCGGTTCAGAGCGACGAGCATTTCTACGTGGTCTGCCGCTATGTCGAACGTAACCCTTTGCGGGCGTGTCTGGTCGAAAAGGCCGAGGAATGGCCGCATGGATCACTTCGGCGTTGGTGCATGCGGCCAGAGCCAACTCCGAAGATCCTCTCGCCTTGGCCGATTCCTCGCTTGCGAGATTGGGTCAAGCGGGTCAATGCAGCGCTGTCAGAGAAGGAGCTCGACGCGATGCGAACCTCCGTCAACCGCGGTCGCCCCTTCGGCGACGAGACCTGGACTGACGAAATCGCGGAACGGCACGGGCTATGGTATACGTTGCGTTCGATCGGACGTCCTCGAAAGAAGCCATCGCAGCAGGAATGAACAATTGATCGCGGATATTCCCCCGTCGCCTTTTCCCCGGTAGACGCCTTTTCCCAGGGGCCACTGTGCGGAAGATTCGAGAGAGGTTTACCCTTGGTTCTGCACGCGAAGCTGCACAGTGCAAATTCCTATTGTTTTTGATTGAATAGGTTTGTCATTGCTTCTGCCGAACGATCAATATCTTCGATGGTTGTCGACGTGTCGCAGATACTAATTCGCATCGCTCGACGGCCCTTCCATGTCGTTCCGCCAGCCCAACACGTTCCGTCGTGCTGGACCGCAGCGATAACTTTATCGGTCGTCTCGTCAGATCCAAAGGAAAACAGCATTTGATTGAGGCCAACGGGGGCCAGCAGTTCGGCTCCCCCTGCAACAAGTTTCTCTGCCATTCGATTGGCTAGGTCGCAGTGACGATCAACCATGCTTGCGATCCCTCGTCGGCCTTTGGTGGCGACGATCGCCCAGGCTTCGATACCCCGCGCACGCTGCGACATTTGCAAGCTCATCTTCATGAGAACTCTTTCCGACGACGACGGAATGTAGGCCGCATTCACCGACATCGCCTCACGCAAGTCCTCGGATCTTCGGCAGATAGCAAGCGCCGAGTCGTAGGAGGCGTTAAGCCATTTATGAGCATCGGTGGCCCATGAATCGGCGAGTTCAGCCCCGGCAACATGGTGACGTTGCCGCGTCGACACCGCAGCCCACAGCCCAAACGCACCATCGACGTGAACCCAACCGCCGCTGCGTTGGACTTGAGGAATGATCTCCTCAAACGGGTCGCTGTGACCTGTGTTGACGTTGCCCGCCTGCAAGACCACTAACGCTGGTTTCGTGATCGCAGGCATTCGATCTGCTCTGATGCGTCCGAGCGAGTCTGTTGGGACACGCACGATCGACTGGCGACCAAAACCGGCCTGGCGGAGCGCTTTATCAACGGAAACATGGCACTCGTCGGAAACGAAAACCGGAATCTCCGGTGCGCCAAACAAACCGTTTTCCCCAACGTCCCAGCCCGCCCGGGAAAGCAGTGCGTCGCGAGCGGCGATCAGACAGGTCAAGTTGGCAACGGAGGCACCTGCACAAAACGATGCGGTGGCTGAATCGGGCAATCCAAGTAATTGGCAGATCCACTCGGTTGCGATTGCATCCAAGCGTGATGCGATCGGCGACATGATCGGCACCGCGATATTCTGGTCCCAAGCGAGAGCCAAGATGGCGGCGGCACTCGCAATCGGTTCGCTATTGCCGGTGACAAAACCGAAATATCGCCCGCCGGTTGATCTCACTGTTGCAGGCGAACCGATACGATCAAGCAGTTCCAAGATCGCTTGCCCGTCGGTTGAGTCCTCTGGCAACGCGACATCAAACTCGTCGAGCGTGGCAAGTGCTGGGGCGCTGGGGAAAGTGGGCGCAGAATCACTCGAGTTGAGGTAGCGAATCGCAAGTCGGGTAGCCTCGGCAATTAACTTCGTCTTTTCGCCATTCATTTTCTATTACGCACCGCAAGTTCCAGGGTTTTGGTTCACCGATTCTGCGTCTTTGACCATTCGCTGGAGAACCTCGTGAACGTGCTCGGTATGGAAATTGCGTTTAACTGACTTCCGTCGACGCCGACGTTCAGACTTAGTCGAGGCACTCGCGATGACCCAAGAGAGTACGGTTTTCCCACAACCGAGTAAACGACACTGTATCGATCGCAAATGGTAGTGATGGAATCACATTGCTGCGTTCAAAACGTTCGGACGAAGCGGGGGGGCATTTGCCATGCAATGAATCGTGGGAATGATCGCAAGGGAGTTTTCAAGAAGCTGGAGGGCTACGATGCCTTCATTCGCATCCTCGAGGAAGGATTGCTGAAGTGTGGTGTGGAGCTGTTCTCATTCCGTTGGATTCCCAATCACTGGCATCTCGCCATGGCGGACTTCTCGCTTGCGAGATTGGGTCAAGCGGAGCAATGCATCGTTCTCAGGAAAAGAGCATCGACGCGATGCGCACCTCCGTCAATGGCGGTCGCCCCTTTGGTGACGAGACCTGGACTGACGAAATCTCGGAACGGCACGGACCATGGCACAGGTTGAGTTGGATCGGACGTCCTCGACAGACGCCATCGCAGCAGGAATGGACAATTGATCGCGAATATTCCCCCCGTCACCTTTTCGACACGCGGCGCCTTTTCTTCCCGCAGGCGCGGTTGAATATTTGGAGGAGTGAGATTCCGGGGGGATTCCCGTTTGCGAAATCTCGATTCCCGAAAATAGGGCGTTTTACCGCGACAAATGACAAGTGATTGCAAGCGGGCGATTCTGCCGATATGGTGCGTAAAGCCTTGTGAACTGTGATTTGCAGGCACACGAGAAGTCAGCTCCGACGGTGAAGGTTGCGGGTTTGAATCCCACCGGGCGGACAGTGTTTCTATCCTGATTTGCCGGGGGAAACCCCTACTGGCGGATTTCTGCCGAGCACACTTTCGAATGTCCGTTTGCGGGGGACGATCCCGGGAACGCTACGAAAGATGCTCCATTTGGGGCATCGATCTGTGATTCTCAAGTAACGCAAACACTCCTCTGGTATTCTTCGCTGGATTCTGGCGTGATCGATAGGTTTGATTTTTCGTCGTTGGTTCCTTCGCCTCGTTTGGGAGATTCCCGTTGAAACGCTTTCGCTGCCTCCTTGCTGGTCTCGTGACGACTTGGGTTCTGTTCGTTGTTCATCACCCCGCCTCCGCGGGGGAATTCAATTCGGTTCTCGACATAGGCGATCCCGCTCCGGGGTGGACCGATTTGCCAACGACGGACGGCAAGACATCGTCGTTGGATGGATTGCGCGACGTCAAAGTGATTGTCGTGGCGTTCACATGCAACAGTTGTCCCTACGCGGTTGACGTCGAACAGCGACTGATCGAGTTGACCAAGCAATATGCCGACTCCTCGGTTGCGATCGTGGCAGTCAACGTCAACACGATCGAAGAGGACGCGATGCCCGCTATGAGGGCCAAAGCGAAGGCCGAATCGTTCCCATTCACCTATGCATTCGATGAGACTCAGCAGATCGCCCGTGACTACGGGGCAAAGTACACGCCCGAATTTTTTGTGCTCGATCAAGGGCGCCGAGTCGCCTATATGGGATCACTTGACGACAGTCCCGACGGTCGAAACGTGGCCGAGTCGCACGTTCAAAACGCCATTGACGGGTTGTTGGCGGGTGAACCGATTGCCGTGACGGAAACGGTTCCGGTGGGATGTCGAATCCGGATGGAACGCCAGCGACGCTCTCGCAGAAAATGATGCGAACGGGGCCGATGGTGATCGGCCTGCCTCGTAAAAACAAGAACGCCAGCGTTTGACCTCGATGCGTTTGGTCCCCCAGGAAAGAGGGAGGGGCGTGCGCACTGCGACGACAACAGGCCATCCTGAAAGGCGTTGCAGCGTCAAATATTGACCTGAAATCCTCCGACACTTTGAGCGGGCGTTGGGGTTTGAACGCCTGCGGTACTTTCCTGCGTGTCTTGCCCGCCAAAATGTCCCGCAATCGCTGGTCTTTCAAGACGGGTTGGCAATCTCGCTCAGAAGTCACTTCTCCTCGCCCCCAACAATTCGCCATGAAATCGATTCGTATGATGCTGGTAACGCTGATGCTGGCAATGTTTGCCAGCACGGCCCTCGCTCAACGCGGCAATATCCCCGCTTTCGGGGGCGTGACGGCCTCGATTTCATTGGACAGCGGGTTCCTGTTCATTGACAACGAATACATTCCATCACCCTATGCGATCACGTTGAACGAGGGTGAGCTGACGATCAATGGGCAGGACATCGCGGTCGATGCATTCGATCTGTCGTCATACCGTGGTTACAGCATGGGGCGTCAGGGCGGTGGTAGGCGAGGCGACAGAGGAAGCCAGCGTCGGCCGAACGGGGCGATGGGCGGAGATGAATCTAGGGAGTGGGGGGCATCAAAGGGCAGTAATGCACCCGCGGACGAAGAGGCGGACGCTGCCGTATCACAGTTCGCCATGCGACAACTCTTTAACGAATTTGAACTGTTGCGCCAGGACGCGGTCATTGTGCTCCGCTCGGGCGCGAAACCGATGGTCATTGGTTCGAGGGATACGGGGTACGAACTGCTCAAAGAACTGTTGGTGATTCCAGAAAATCAGATGCGGCTGGCGGGCGTTCCCGACAACCTTAGGGATGAAGTCGATCACGAAACGTGGCGACAGTTGGTTGGGAGCTTTCAATCGACGCCCGTTTTCGTCGCGAGTGCCTCCAAATACATCGACGAGGTCGATCTCGCTCAACGTCAGATTGAAGCCCAGCTTGCGTCAGTGCAATGGAGTGAACGGTTGAGCTACCCGCTCACCATGCTGGCTCTCGTATTGGTCGTTGCCGGTCTGGGGCATCTCATGGCCAGTGCGCATGAAGTTTTCTCGGCGGCGTTAAACCGTCAGGACACGGCTGAGCTGTCCAAGAATATCGTTCTGCTACTGGTGATTATGGCGGCCATGTCGGCGATCGATCTGGTCTGGACCGTCATGGCGCACAACAACGGAGCGATGCGAGAACTCAATCCGATCGGCAGTATGTTGATTGACGACACCACGAAATTGATCGCCTTTAAAATGATCGTTACCGGTCTTTCGATTGGTCTGCTGTTCTGGCAACGCCGCTTGCCCTTGACGCGAAAAGCGACCTGGTGGTGCTGCCTGACCATGACGCTGTTGACCGTCCGTTGGTTGTCATTTCATTCCATGCTGGTGTGACAAGCAAGCTGCTGAGTGAGTGGGGTCGATCGCGTGCAGTGTGTCTGTAAAGGCGATCCCTCACGCCATCCACGCGGCTTTGTAGTTCAGTCCCAGATTCAGGATGCGCTGGATCAAGGCTTCATAGGAGATGCCAGCTGCTTCCGCCGACTCAGCGAAATCCTCGCCGTACTCAATGTTCGGATTCGCATTGGCTTCGATGACAAAGATCTCGCCGCTGGGCGTTAGCCGCAGGTCCATGCGGCCGTATCCGCTCATCCCTAAGGCGCGATAGATCCGCTTGCACAGTTTAGCGATTTTCTGATCGATTGCTGGATCGAGATCCTTGGCCGCATGGGTCGTGATCTGGTGGCGATCTTGATAATTTCGATCCCATTTCACTCGGCTGGTGGCAATCTTGGCTGCGTCGTCGGGCATGCTTCCAAAATCCATTTCCCAGGTTGGAAAGCAGACGAGGCGTTCATTCCCAATCACGCCGCAGTAGATTTCTCGACCATCGACATACTGCTCGACGAGTGCATCATCGTGTGTCTTTTCATGGATAAAAGCGACTCGTTCGGCAAGTGCTGCGTCGTTGTGGACGAGGGATGCTTGTGAAATCGCAAATGAGGCATCCTCGGTCACCGATTTGACAAACAGCGGAAACGTCAATCGTTTCGGGCGCCGAACAGCGCGGCCTTGTTTGAAAACCGCAAATCGTGGTGTTGGTATCCGGTGATAAGCGAGTATCTTTTTCGAGAGTGCTTTATCCTTGCTCAGCAAGAGCCCTCGGGGGTTGCAGCCCGTGTAGGGCTGCTGCATCAGTTCGAGGTAGCTGATCACCGCAAAATCATAGGTCACCACGCCATGAAATTCTTCGAGCAACATGTATGTGATATCCGGCTCGAATTCCTTAAGCGCCTGTCGGATCGGCCCCAAATCATCGTAGAGTCCAAGCGGCAGCACGTCGTGTCCGAGTCCACGCAGCGTCTCGCAGATATCGAACTCTGCTTTCCAGGGGCCCCATTCTTTTTCGTCAATCCCCTCCAGGGATTCAGGGGGCACGTGCCCATCCCGCACCAATACCAAGACGCGAAGTTTGCTCATGTTAATTCTTTACGGGATCGATTCTTAAATGGCAACACGATGGCCTCCCTCGTGCAAGAAATTGGTGGTGCGGACGGCGACCAAAATCATCGCGTCCCGTTTCGTATCTTCGATGGAGCCACCCAGCCGTAGTTTCAACTCGCGGCATCGTTCAATCATCTCCTGGACCACTTGATCAATGGTGTACGCGTATTGGCCGGTCCATTTCGAGACAGTCCGGTGCAGTTCGGTGCGAATACGAGTTAGGAACGCAGCGGCGGTCATGTTGCGACTGTGGGCGGCGTCAGTTGAAAAGAGACGGCGTAAATCGCCGTCGTACACACTTGGCAAGTCGACACCATAGTGTGTCCGTTTGCGTTGGTAATGAGTCCGCAAGGTCTTGCGTAGACGCGAAAGTGGATCAACGGTCGCGCGCGAACGAACCAATTGCCGTTTGCCCTGGATCGAATTCATTAACTCGTCGACGGTCTCGAGTTTCTTGATGGCAGGCCAATTTCGATAGCGGGTACGCCACCGCGACCCGGGACGCAGCCATACCGCAAACGTTTCAGCAAAATCCTCGAGCGGATGCGATTGGGCATACCACATCTCGAGATGATGGACATAGTTGCGACTCGACGGTTTGGGTTGATAGGACTCGGGATAGGGTTCCGAAGACTTTCCAAACACTTTGCGGTAGAGTGCTCGCCGCCGCAACCGAAAGGCGGTGTCGATTGCGTGGCCGGTCTCATGGCGCAGGATCTTCATGCACCATTCATGAGTCCCGCCTTCGACGTCGAGTAACTGCTTGCGTTCCAATCGCATTAAGCGTCGATGGGCCAAATAGAATGGGATCGCAATTCCAGGCACACCGTCGGGCGAAAACCAATCCTCGCTCAACCAGAAGTGAGGTTTGAACTTCAAGCCTCGAGCCGCCAGTTCATCGTTGAGTTGTGCGATTCGTTTTTCGAGATTGGTACCACGAATCGTAAGGTTCAGATCGCACATCCGCAGATCGAGCAGTTCGATATCAGACAGCGGTAACAGCTGGTCATCGGCGTGCTGGATGTCTTTGTGGCGTGCCAGAGGCAATTGCTCGGGCAGGGCTACTCGCGTTCGTCGTGATTTTCGGCTGGGCATCACACAGTTAAAATCAATCCGTAGGTGCAAAGATGAAACTACCTGTACGCAGTGTATTCCAATGCTGTCGCTTAGCGAAACCACTGAGTGATCGCTGCATCCTGGATTGAGTCATATGCGGCTGCCGTTGGCGAGGCGTCGATATCCGCGTGCAGGTAGTCGTCGATCAATTGATCGGTGCGGTGGGCCTGGTTCTCGATCCGGTGCAGGCACAGTGATTTCAAGGTTCCGACGCTATCGAATAGTTCGGGGCGCAAAATCAGTAACACGCTATCGGCAATCGATTTGTTTGCTTGCGGCAGCGATGGCTGCTTGGAAACTTTTCGGCGGATCGAATCGGTCATCGAAGCGCGTATCAACCATGCCATGGTTTCTCGCTGTGGTGATGTCGCCTGCCAGTCAGAATCGTCGGCGTGGCACCTCGTCCGCTCCACATCGATCCCATATCGCACCAGTGTCCGGTCGTGCCCGGCAAGCTGGCCGATCAAGACGTCAATCCAACGCTCGATGGTACGGCGGAGTCGGTTCAATCGAATCGCATCGGTCACGCTGCATCCTCGGCGATCAAGAATCAACGTTTGTACACGATTGCGAGCTTCCAAGTGCGAGAGATAGATGGCTTGAGCGATCGGAGAGAACTCGTCACGCCCAGCGGCTCGATCGGCACCGTCAGCGATCGCGGCAATCACACGGGTTAGTAGTTCGCTGACCAGTATTTCTTCGAGCACACCGAAGTGCTCTTGCCACCATAGCCGCATACAATTTTGGTCTTCGTCATTCTCAGCTCGATCAAATCGAATCAACGTGTGGTGCCAGAGATCCAAGCGCTGGCGTGATGCGGTCCAATAGCAACTGACCGCCTCGGGGGGCACGCTGGCATGCCGATACAACAGAGTCGGGCCGTGATGAGCCATCACAGCAGCGAGTTCGGCGAGTTCAACAACGTGCATGGTATGCGGAGCATCGAGGGGAGACGGTGGAAACGGCGGCGCGGGCGCGCCCGTGAGCGCCCGATCGACGTCCCCCCGGACGCAAAGTGAATGGAAGTGCATTCATCGTGCCTGCTGGCCTGGTCCCGCTGGAGCGTTTGGTGTGGTGGATCGCGTAAGTCCTTGATCACAATGGATTTAGCGATGGGCGGTCGGTGCCGGTTAACAACTGGCTGGACCGTGCCACGTTTCATTTTCACAACATCCATGGTGATTTTTAATAATCTGGGTCGATCCCGCGCAGCATTTCCGCCCCGCCAGTCACCAGTAAACCAACAAGTCCTCCCCGTCACGCTGTTTCCCAGTCTCCCATGAACACATCGCCGCAATCACCTTCCACCCCGCGTCTCCCGCTGGCCGTGAAAATTGGTTTCACCGCGTTTATGGCGGTCTTGGTCCCGTATTATTGGATCGAGTACGGACCGACGAACTTTGTGTATTTCTGCGACATCGCCCTGTTTCTCGGCTTGGCATCGGTGTGGACTGAAAAACCGATTTACGCATCGATGGCCGCCGTTGGGATCACGGTGCCTCAGCTACTGTGGCAAGTCGACTTTCTCGGGAATCTGGCGGGCGTGCCGCTCGCCGGCGTGACGAATTACATGTTCAATCCCGAGATCTCATTGGTGGGCCGTGGGCTGTCATTCTTCCACTTTTGGCTGCCCATTCTATTACTCGGGATCATTTTCAAGCTTGGTTATGACCGCCGTGCGTTCTGGGGTTGGACACTGACGGCATGGGCCGCAATGCTGGTCAGCTATTTCTTATTGCCGGCACCCGATGCGGCACTGGATTACGTGAATCAACCCTGCAACGTCAACTATGTTTACGGAATGGGTTCGGAGGCACGGCAAACCATGATGCCTGGCTGGGCGTGGTTGACCATGTTGTTGGTGGGGCTGCCAGCGCTGGTCTATGCCCCGAGTCATTTTGTCCTTGCCTGGGCAATGCCGCAGGCTCACTCCGGCTCGGACTTGGGTTGCCAGGAATCGTATATTCCGGCGCTTTCGCCGGACCAGACGGGTGATGACGCCCACAGCGGAACGGTCGGCAGTAAGAACTCCCACTCGCCGAGCTTGCTGTAGAGTTCTTTGAATCGTGTCTCTGATTCCTTCGAGAGATCGTTTGCTTCGGCCGCATCGGCATCGGGACGAAACATTTGCGCCGGGCGATGCGATAGCGAAATCAACTTGTCCTCGCCATCACGAACAGAGCTCTGGCCTTGCAAACGCCAAAAGAGCGTGCGGTGAACAGGCGGTATTTCACCGGAGAGTTGAGGAATCAAATTAATACCGTCGTAAGCTCCGTACTGTTGGATACCCCGGCGCCGGTTTCTCGCATCCTCATGGGACGGCGGATCCTGCAGTGGCAGTAGTTCTTGCCCTGCCGCAGCCATGAAAGTGGGGATGACATCCAAACTCGACACCACGCCGCGGTGTAGGGTCTTTTCCGGAAGGTGACCTGGCCAAGACCAGATCATGGGCACGCGAACTCCGCCTTCGCGGAGTGAACCCTTGGCACCGGAATAGGGCCCATTCCAACTGCCATTGTTGGTGGCACCACCGTTATCGGCAAAGAAGACGATGAGGGTGTTTTCGTACTGGCCGGTGGATTTCAGATGCTCGACGATTCTGCCGATCCCGCGATCGAGCGCCCACACCATCGCGGCGTAAGTTCGGCGTTTGGGGTTTCGGATATTGTTGAAACGAGCGAGATCCTCCTCGGTCGCTTGCATCGGCGTGTGCGGCGCGTTGTAGGACATCAACAGCATCCACGGCCTGCGAGATTTCTCTGCGCCCTCGTTCTGCCGGTCGATCCACTGAATGCCTTCGTCGGTGAAGAAATCGGTTAGGTAGGGGCTGCTGAACTCACGCAGCGGCTCCCCGTTTCTCTCGAGTTGATTCTTTTCGGGCTTGGGAAAGTAGTCGTGATGGCCCCCGATCATGCCACAGAAATAATCAAAACCTCGTCGATTAGGATGGAAGTCGGAGCCACTGCCCAAATGCCATTTGCCAATTAGCGCGGTCGCGTAGCCGGCGCTGTGCAATTGATCGCCGAGGCTGTGTTCAGACGGCGCCAGCCCAAGCAGCTCGGGCCTCGTGCTGTACGCGGCGGCGGATTGGTTCAAATTGGACTCGTACCCGAATCGCCGCGGGTCACGCCCCGTCATCAGTCCCGCCCGTGATGGCGAGCACACGGAACTGGCGACATATGCCGCACTGCACATCACCCCGGAATCGGCCAAGGCGTCGATATTCGGAGTCCGCAGATGCGTACTATGCGTGCAGCTGAGATCGCCATAGCCCATGTCATCGGCTAGCAAAATCAACAGATTGGGAGGCGCCGGCGAATCCGCGTAGGCCAAGCCGCAGCTTATGGAGTATGAGAGAGCCCAAAAGATGCAAAGTGATAGGCGATAGACCATGGGGGCGGTGGGTTCAGGGGGAGGAGTCGTCGGGCCACGATTGAAATCAGAATCGTGGCAACGCCGGGGTCAATCAGACCTATCCCCCCAAAAAATACCATGGCCCGACGTCAACGTTGGGAGGACAGTGCTCGTTTCACTATCATCCTAGTCGATCCGCCTGTGCCGAGTGCACCTCATTGGCGTGGTGGATTCCGCCACACCCCGTTGTTCTGACGACTTGGGAAACGTGGCGGCCTGGGCACATGACGGCCTGGGTAGTCGAACTTAGTGTCGCGTGAACAATAAGTGACGAATTCTCCCGTAGCCACCGTCGCCAGACCGTGTGCCGTCACACTCTGGCGAACGCAGGTACGTCCGTTTTTCTTCACGCGATGCGTTAGGCGGCGCGGCGGGCAATCTCAGCGCCGCTCGGACGCGTGGCCCATTGACCCGAGGCGTTGCTCAGCACGGTAGTTCCACTATGGGTGACCTTGCTCAGGTATTTGGCCAAACCTTCTGCGTGAGCGGTTTCCACGCTGGCGTCTACCAAGACCATGTCGACAGCTCCAAAGCGGTGAGCGACGTTGACGAGTCCTCGGGCGACCGATTCGGGGAAAATCACGGGACGAATCGCAAGACCCGCGAGTTGACGATGGTAGTCACGCATCGTGACCTCGCCGCCTGCCATTTCAAATTCGTCGACGACGATCGACTTGAAGGTTTTGGAGTCGGATCCCGATTGGGCTACCGATGCCAGGATCGCTGGCATTCGCGAGCCGTTCCCGATACCAATCTCGAGCACGCTGGTCGGTTGCAATTGGCTGATCCGTTTCAGCAGCGCATCATGCTCACCGCGGGAGCGTAGCGACAGGATGCTGCGTCGAGGAGGTGTGACTTCGGCGACCGGTGCGGATACCGGTTCCACATTTCGCACCGGTTGCGACGTGGGAGCGGGTGCCGCGGTAGGAGTCCGTGCCGGTGCAGGCGTCTGCACCGGTGCAGGGGCCGATGCCGGGCTGGGGTTGGCTACACTCGCCTTGGCGGGGGATTCCGGTTCGCTGCGCCCGCCGCGAAGTGAATTCCAAAGTTTTTTCAATGACATTGGCGTCGCACCCTGATCTGTCGCTCCGACGAGACAAACGAAGCAGATACGCGGAATTTTATGGATAAGATAATGGGTGTCTCGCCTCATTATCCACTTCTTTCGGATGCTTTTGAGCACGAACTCGAATCCCTTCGAGCAGTGTCCGGTTGGGTAATCTGGGCGAAGCTCACCTAACCCCTCTCGGCAACGCGGTGAGACGGTTTTAGCTCTATTGAAAGTCGTCGCTACGCTCGCCTGAGCGTGGATATCCGCACTTGGCTACGATCCTCCACCGTCTGGCGACACTCGATACGAAAGATTACGTCAGTGCGTTGCCGCCTCAAGTTGTGCGAAATCGCGTTGACCCGAATCGTCAATGACGCCATCATGAGGGTTGATCTCGGAGCACGTCTGGATTGCCAAGATCGGTGTTAGACGTTTGTTTTGTACCAGCGTTTGGACACCCCACGCGAGGTTACCTCGCGGGCTCCTTTGCTCTCGGCTTTGATGGCGCGAGCAACCATCCGTCTACCGACGGATCATGGCTCGCGCCTCCACTTGGACAGGTTGGATTCCGGCGGCTTCGAGATCATTTTCCAGCAACTCCTCGCTCGTGAGCTTGCCCCATGGAGTCGTCGCTGACGCGCTCGCAACTAACGACTGTGATCGCGAGGGATCTGTCGCCGCGGTGGCTGGGAAGTCCCTCGTTGGTTAAACGCCGCCTGCGCAGGATCACGGGCAGTCGCGCCCGTTGGGTCGACCAATTGGCTCAATCAATCTACCAGCAATTTGGCCGCTCGGGACATGTACGGCAGGCACTGTTGCAGGTTTGGCTAGGCGAGCATCCGCTCATGAAGGCTGCATTTCGCAATCGTCAGACCCTTCGTCTTGACGCTGCTGCCCTCGCTCAGATCAACCACTCAGGGTATCGCTGGCCGGTGCCGGAGGCCGCCAACCTCATCGAACTTGCGGACCTGTTGTGTCTACGCACTCCGCTGGCGATCGAATGGTTGGTCCGCCCCCATCTCCGTCGAAATACCCACGTCGATCACTACATGCGGCGACTGATCCCAGGACGCCAGGGGCGTGGACGGTTGCTGCACCAACCCCGACCGTTGTTGATGCGGGTGCAACGCTGCATCGCGAATGAGATTCTCTCCGAGATCCCTTTGCACGCGGACGCATACGCGTATCGAACGGGACGGTCGGTGCGTGGCTGTGCCATGCCGCATGTGGGACATCGTGTCGTGCTCAAGATCGACTTGGAAAACTTCTTTGGGACGATCGGCCTGCGGCGTGTGGCGGCGTTGTTTCGGACCGCGGGATATCCGGATGAGGTCGCCGTGACCCTGGGGCGATTGTGCACGGTTCCCGCCCGCACGACATCCGGTCGTGAAGACGGCCACACGACGGTGACCTGCCTGCCACAAGGGGGGCCCACTTCGCCGGCGATCTCCAACGCGATCGCATTTCAATTGGATCGGCGCCTGGCTGGGCTGGCCACCTCAGTGGGTGCGGTCTACACACGCTACGCCGACGACCTGCTATTCAGTGGCGGTGCTGATCTCGCACCGAAAATCGACCGCGTCGCGACGACGGTATGCGTGATCGCGATGGAAGAAGGTTTTCAAATTCAGCATCGCAAGACTCGCAAAATGTATTCGGGCGACCGACAACGCATCCTGGGGCTCAATGTGAACACTCAGCTGAGCACCGACCGATCCAGTTACGAACTTCTCAAAGCGATCCTCACGAATTGTCGCCGACAGGGTTGGCGCTCACAAAATCGAGACGAGCACCCTCAGTTTCGCTTGCACCTTCAAGGCCGCATCGCGCATATGGGACCAACGAATCCTGGCCGATACGAGAAGCTGATGCGACTCTTTGAGGCGATTGATTGGGAGTGAGGAACACGTTTTTTTGTGTGGTCTTTCGCTGCGTGATAGAAACGTTCCACGCAACTCTCGCAGAGCGAAAGGCGACTCTGATACACCCGATCACAACAGGCTGTTGATTGAGCCGAAGTTCGACCAGCCATGGTGAGCGGAATGCCGGAAGGCATCGGGGAACGCGAGCCACCCGGTCGCTCACGCGACTCGGTTCAAGAAATCAACACGCCGCGAAGCCGGCCGAGAGCCGATCGATTCAGTTTGGTGACCGTGCAACGGATTGATCAGATTCGATTCGACCGTCCCGCATGCGGATGACGCGTTGGGCCGCCAACGCAACTTCTTCGCTGTGCGTCACCGTGATGAGCGTCATCTTGCGTTCAGAATGCAGCTGCTCGAATAGTTCCAAGATTCCGGCGGCAGTGACGGTATCGAGGTTTCCGGTCGGTTCATCGGCGAGCAGCAATCGCGGATCATTGGCGAGCGAGCGAGCAATTGCAATTCGTTGCCGCTGTCCGACGGACAGTTGCTTGGGCAGGTGCTTGGCCCGATCGGCCATGCCGACGGCCTCGATCAACTCACGTGCCTTCGCCACCCTCTCGGCGACCGGCCAACCGCGACCGAACATCGGGACTTGAATGTTTTCCAGCGCCGTCAGTGTCGGCAGCAGGTAGAACGATTGAAAAACGAACCCGATCGCTCGCGAGCGAAGTTCATCCAGATCCGTATCCGAATCAGCGGGTTTGCCTTCAAAAATCAAGGAGCCCGAAGATGGGCGATCGAGCGTCCCGAGAATACTCAGCAGGGTCGACTTGCCACTACCACTCGGCCCCATGATCGCCACGTACTCGCCGGCCGCGATTTCAAAACTGACATGATCGAGTGCCCGCACGTTGCCGTCGGGATAGTCTTTCGTGACGTCATTGACGGATAGCAATACGGAATGATCGTGCGACATGAGGTTGTCTTGTTTGTCCAGCTAGTTCGAAACCGGGGAATTGACAGGACGGCTCGCTGCAGAAACTTCCGGAGAGTCCTGCGTCGTGGGTCCCTGAAATCTGCCCGTCCTGTGGCTGAAAGGGAGCCAAGATACCATGATCTTGCTAGGCCATGTCGGATGTGATTGCGGTGATCCACCGATTCCTTCGATGCAGCGAGATTTTCCCAGAACCACCATCAGTTGACTGAAACACAAAAAGCGGCCCAGAGCCGAGGTGGTGCACGCAACTTGGAGGAATCGAATCGAGTGGAGCTTCCAAAATTGATTTGCGTATCACCACGATCCACGCTTCTTTGAGAAACTTGGTTTCGGCTCATTTTTTGTTGTGCGAATTGGAGAGCATCGGTGGGTGTTTTGCCTTCGTTCCAGAGCTGGCGATAGAATTCGATCATCAAGCTTGCAGTGGCGCGATCATCGACCTTCCAAAGACTCGCGATCACATGGTGACACCCGGCCAGATGGAGAGAACGTTGCAACCCCATGACTCCCTCGCCGCTGCGTCCCTCGCCCAGTGCCGTCTCGCAGGCTGACAGAACCACCAAATCCGTTTGGGACAAGTCCAGACGTTCGATCTCAGCAGCTGTGAAAATGCCGTCGTCGGCCCCATACTCCGCAGGATGATTCGCTCCAGACAAGACAATGCCGGTCAGTAACCGGGGGTCGAAACCGACGACAGATTGCCGACTCAGCGATTGAAAAGCCCATGCCTTTGACTCCGATTTTGGCTCAGCAAAGAAGCCGTGGGTCGCTAAATGCATCCACGTTGCTCCACCGGCAAGGTCCGTAAGAGCGGCTTCGGTTGATTCATCACCACCGAGCGTCAGCGTCGATGATGTCACCTTGGCGTCCTTGGCCAACCTTGCGAGTTGTTTCACTTCGTCCTCGGTACCAGGCAGAAAACGCCAGCTTTTGACGGAACTGGCCGATCGCAGGGCCGCGCCAGGAGTTGCTGAACCCGCCGAATTGGATGCCAAGAGTTGGGGCGACGGTGGAACCACTTCCTCAGGATTTGATTGTGAATCATAATTCACGCCGCCTATCAACAACAGCGTCTTGGGGGCATCGGTGCCGTGGGAAGCACCTTCGAGGGCGGCCTCACGAGCACGCTTTTGAAGGAGAAGACGCGGTGCACTGATCGAAACGAAGGCTCGCTCATCGAGCAAGTATCCGCCGTCTTCGGTGGGCAGCGCAGCAAAAGAGACTTTGGAAATCGCTCCATCGGGGCTCAGCAGGATGACCCGCGAATCGCCTAGTTCATTTTTGATGGGGTTCCATACGCAGTCAGCGAGTTGATGATTCGCGTTCGCAAAATCGGGATCCGTTCCTTGTTGCAATGTCTCTCGCCATCGCGTCACCAGGGCTTCGAGCCGATCGATATCCCCCAATTGCACAGCGTGCACTGTGGCCTTGGTAACCACAAATGCGAGCATGCGTTCTTGAGTCGTTGAACCTGGCAGTCCGGGTTGGTCGTGGTGAACATAGGTGACAAAGTCAACCAACGACTCATCTTGATTCAGTGATTTCTGAAGTTGTTTCAAGCCGATCTCCAATGTGGGTGATCGAGCTAGTCCGCGTTGAGTCTGTTGCAACCCATTCTTCTGTAACTCCAGTGCTTCCCGCTGTTCGGTGAGTTTCCCAATTCGGTTAACGGACTGTTTCGGGTCGGAGTCGTCACTACCGAAGAGAAGCGAAGATAACTCTCGATTGATGCGATCAATTTGCTGCGAAAGATCGTGGTGCTCTGAAGTCATCGCTTCACCGTCCATTCGTTGTTCACGACCCTTGGCGAAAACAAGGCCTTTTAGCGGCATGATTGTTTCGTAGCATCCCGAGAGAGGGGTGTCTGATTCAATCGCATGGGAAAGGTAAAGACCGGTCGCTTGATGGATTTTCGAGCGCAGTTCGAGCCGTTGCCGTTCGGAAAGAACGTCTCGGTAGACTTCATGTTGGCGGACCAATTGGTCAAAGAGCAACCGAAACTGACTGTTTGCCTCTTGCCGATGGCCGATCCGATCGCATGCAGCTGCGTAGGCCGCGTGTGTCTCCGTTGAGATCTGCAGCCGAGGATCGTCCTCCGCCTGTTCCAAGACCTCTTTCAAAATCGTGTAAGCCTCCTGGTTTTTCCCCAGACCCAATCGAGCAATGCCTTGGATTGAACGGGCTGACAAGATCAATTGTGTATCCAACGAATCGGATGCACTCGCTCTCAAGTGCTCTGCACTGTCCCACGCCAGTGAAAACTCACCCTTGACGAGCATTAGCTTTGACAGCCACATGCGAATCTCCAGATCGAGTTCCCTCCCGAAGCCCAGTTCATCCAGGTGAGCACGGGCTGCATAGAGATACTGTTCGGCGAGATCGAAGTCTTCACGCAGCCAATGAATTCGAGCGAGTTGTTGGTAGGTTTTCGCCCGCATCGGATGTCCAGAATCCGTTGAAATCTGGGCCGCATCTTGGGTCAATTTTTCGGCCCGAGCGTAGTCTCCCAACGCAAGCAAAACGTTTGCTTCACCATTCAATGCGTATGCAAATTGCATTGACTTTTCACCGAAGGCTAGCTTGATCGCGTCTCGAGCGATCCTCCGATGAGTGAGCGCAAGATCAAGTGAATGTTCTTTCTGGTACAGCTTTGACAAACTGTTGTGGATATATGCGATCAGCTCGTGACGGGGACGCGTCAACGCCTGCGTTTGCTGGAGCACGTTTCGGAAGATGGACAATGCTTGTTCCCGCTGGCCAAGCATTTCCGCGGCGCCTCCTTTCATCCATTTCAGTTCAAGGATTCGCCAGTCATTGGATACGCCCGCCGATTGATAGGAATGCAAGCCAGCGGCAACCAATTCTTCTAAGATGGCCTGCCCTTCTTCAGTCATATCGGACTTCATGAACTCGCTCGGATTATCGAACAACCACTGTGCAGCATTCCTGCATTCATCGGCAAACGCCTCGGGATCATCCACGTGAAACGCCTTCCGGCGATCAAGGAACTGATGGAGCACTCGCTGAGCTTGGTCCCCACCCTGATCCTGCAGGACGGACGCGACAAGAATATTTCCATAGTGTGACGCGATCGCTGTGGCAGCGGGCGTTTCACGCTCCTCGATGGCGAGTGCCTCGGAAAAATATTTGACCGCATCTTCATACTCCCGTCGATCAAACGAATTCGTCCCTAAAGCCCAGAGATTCCATACCGTCATGTGCGGATTCTCGTAGTGATTGCGTTTGCGAATTTCCATGGCCAGTTTCAGGTGTTGCTCAGCGGCATCCCAAAGCTGCAAATCGTTTTCGCATAGTCCGACCTGAACCAATCCTTGGCAGTAGTCGAAGCTGTCTTGGTTTCCATAAATGGATTCGAATATCGCGTTGGCCTCCTGGAACTTGGATAGTGCCTGGGCAGTCGCATATAAATTATCTCGAAGGATTTCACCTTCCATCGAAAGATGGGTCGCATAGTAGGCACTTTGGTTGCCGAGTGTTTCCGAGACCCGTTTGCGTGCCTTTGCGAGCCACTGCAAGGCTTCTCTATCGTGATGTAGCGTTCCAAAACCTCGCAACGTATTGGCCATTCCGTGGTACACCCAATGGAAGTCGGATGTGCGGTTGAATGGCGTTCGGTCGTATTGATCAAGCAAGTCCCGATAGATGGCGACGGATTCGTCGGCGTTCCCTGATTTTGCCAGACAATTGGCATAGGCGCGGAGGTTGTCGAGATGCTGAGCCGACGGCTCACCAAAAGTATCTTTTGCTTGTTCGACGAGGGACTTGCCCATCTGTGCCGCTTCCGCGAATCGTCCGTTCGAATACAGGCTATTGCGTTTCGAGCTCTGGGAAGAGAATGCGGCAAAGGCCCGTTTATCGTGCTCACTCATCGCTGAAATGTGTTGAACATGCTGCAGGCAGAGTCTTCCTTCAGCAACAACAAAATGTTCATCACCGAGTCTTTTGGACATCTCCTCCACCGCGTCCTTTAACCGAGACGGCAATTCTTGGTCGCCGTCCTCCGATTCCGCTACCAGCCTCGCGTTGACGTATAGATCGGAAGTCGCCCCGCGGAACCATGGGTCACTCTCGGGAACTTTCTTGGCAAAGACATGGACGGCGTCGAGAAGTCTCGCAAACGCGTTTGCGTATTTCTCCTGGGTCCAATAGAGGTAGCCGAGTTTGCGATTGATCTTCGCCGCTTCCATGCAATCGGGACCAAGAATGCGGATGCGTTCATCAGCAATCTGGACGCCAATGTCAATGGCGACACCGAATAGCCGGTTGCCTATGGCCGTCTCAAAATCGCCCTGTTCGCGAACCGTGTTTGCGTATGCCGCCTGATCCGATACTGGCAGCTTTGAAAGAAGTTTCGCTTCCTCTGCAAGTAAAACGACTTCATGCAGTGGGTCCCCTAACTTGCGAGCGATCGGCATCATCTTTTCGGCAGTTGAATACGCGAGAATCCAGTTGCCCGATCGACGCTGGTTTAGCTGTTCTGCATGCAGCAGTGTCAATAAGTGCTCTCCGATAGCCCGGCCTCCAATATTCGGCTGTGTATCGAACTCCCAGAATTCGTTTACTTCTTGGATATGGGAGAAGGCCTGTCTCGCTAGACTTCGAGCGGCCGTCTCGTCTCCTTTTCGCTGTTGAGCTTGTGAATAGAACAACGCCGTGATGGCAAGGAAATGTTTCTGGTCTCGTGAAAACTCGTCGAGCTCAGAAGTGCCTCCGACTCCGATGTTTTGCTTGGTGTTGTTGGCGTGGCTCTCAAACCATTGGTTTGTCGCCTCATAGAGAGCAGGGATTTTGGCGTCGAAATCAGAGTAGTCGCCTGTGATCAGCGCATTTTGAGCCACATCGTCGAACTCCGTGAACAGGGTGGCGATGGAAATCAGTCGTGAGACCTGCCCCTCGATCACCAATGCCTCCGCTGAGGTGGCAAACGATTGGGAATGAACTTCAGCCTGCGACTCGTTTTTGAATCCCGCGAGTTCCTGCTCTGCTTGCCTGGCCAGGTGCAGCTTGTTTCCTAGGCGAAAGTCAGCGATCCCCTGGTATCGCATCGTGCCAACTGAACCGGAGAAGTCCGTGCCGAAAATACGTTGTTCTGCTACGAGAGCCTGTTTGGCGAACCGATCCAGCCGTTGCCAATCCTGGGCTTGCCGAGCCAGTTCGCATTGCTGATGCAACATGTCTCGGGCGAGAATCGCTCGCCCCTGTTGAATCGTTGGAACGTCAATGGATGGGTCACCGTCGACCGCCCAGAGCTGCGCACTGGAGACGCTTAATACGAAAAGAAGTAAGACCAAGAGCATGATTGTGGCTCGCTGGCGGTCGCACCCCGGAATACCCAAGCGGCTAGCGACTGAACCACTGAACGATTCTTGCGTCCCACCACGTTTTGTCATCTTTGTCTCCGCTACGGGTTTGGCCACGGTTGAATTCAATTTCGATAGGCCTCGGTTCGAGACTGCCGACGGCGCGATCGGTTCGTAAAAACTCCTCGAGGCTCGATAGATCCGGTGGGGAGGATCCGAACAAGACGATTGCCTTATGGACACCTCGTGTCGGTAGTGCATAGCCAGCATCATGGGGTTTCAACATGGCATCGCCATTGCACATGTAAATCGACGAAAGCATCCCCTTCGAAGCGTCGATGCGTTGTCGATCCATCTCGGTCTGTGAGAATTCTCGCGGGCACATGACGGAGATCTCGCCCAACGGGTCGATGTGGATGATCGTGGCGTAGGTCTCGAGTTTGTGCGCTCGGGGATGGGAAATCTGGATTGCATAGAGATCCCCTGTTTCCAGCACAGCGATTCCTGCTTCGATCGTTTCGCATGGTCGCAGGTCGGGGAACTGCCCCTCCGGCGGCATGAACTTGGAAACCACCAGTTCGAGTTTCGGCTCTTCTTCGTCCATGTGGTCGCCCAATGCGCCACTTGCATGTTGGGCAACGAGCCTTGTCAGAAACTCACCAGCGGCGATTTCTCGCAATCGATGACGGACGATCGCGTGCCAAGTCGGGAGACTTGTTTCTCGCTGGGCGATTCCTCGCTCCAACACAATGGCGTGATGCGGGGCCAGTCGACTGGAATCCACGTGGGCTTGCTCCGGGGCCGATGACTCGGGTCGCAGGGCAGTATGCTGTGGCATTTCAATACGAACTCGGTCCGGCATAATCCGCAGCACTCGATCAGCATCTTCTTCGGCATCGACCATGGTAATGACGGGATCGGACAATGCTCTCAGCCAGCCCTCCTGCTGGTTCGCATCTTCGACCCTCATCAATACGCGAATGCTCGGTATCGCGTCATTTTGCTGCTGGAGCACGAAATACGTGCCTGAAGAAAGCGTCGATGAGTCACCGATTTCCATGGCAGTCTTCCGAACCACTCGCACTGAACTCTTGGCAGCACCTGCTGAGGTAACCATCGCATGGAAGGCGTTGGCGTCGAAGGGCGCGGAGTTCGAATCAACCTGGCCTACAATCTTGAGTTCGTTGCCAACGGTCACACCGTCGATGATGCCGCGGTTGAGCACGCCGACGCCCGGTTCCGTGACTTCGAGCAGTCCTAGCCGGCGGTTCGATTGGTGAGACTCCGATGCAAAGAAAAGCGGCAACGTTTCTGTGCCACGCGCCAACTCAATCTGCGGGTGCGGCGGAAGCGGAGGCGTCGAACGTGCCAGGTACTGCCAACGCAGCAACACGGGGAGATCACGTAAACGCACGCTCCCGTGGTACTCGACGTCGCGGGCCAATTTGCAGAGGTGCGCTGTCAGCAACCCGTAGTCGTCTCCGGCAACCGTGCACTCGTCTTCGGTCTCTGTGGGTAGGCATGCTGAAACAACAGCCACATTCTTTGGCAGCGATGAGGGCGTTGGATCACTGAACGCGTCTTTGTTCGGGATGTCAAATCGTCGGTCCAATTGGCGTTTTCGGCCACCGTTGTCACGCAGGCCAGTGCCGCTGTGACAGCAATCGAGAACGACGAGTAGGCGATTGCCCACGTTTGCAGTCAGACGCTGTGCCCAAGCATTCAGTTCGTCGTCGCGTATGTCCTTCTCGCCCCCTTCGCTCTCGGCATCATATGGCACCAGCGTCTGGTCAAAGTAATGCACTTCGTCGCGTTCCGGCCCACTGAATTGGTCAAGGACTTGCGATCCGTGACCGCTGTAGTGAAACACGACAGCAGCCTGCATTCCCTGTGCATTCACGGCATCAACTCGTTCGGCGAGTTCGTCAAACGCCCGGGAAATTCCAGCTTGAGTCGCCTTCTGATTCCTCAGCGTGATAATGTTTGCCTCGGAAAATCCAGCGTGTTCCAACAGTGTTTGACGCACTAGTTTTACATCGTTGAGACAGCCTCGGAGTTGCTTCGCGTCGGGCAAGGAAGGGTATTCATTGATACCGATCAACAGAGCCAAGCGTTGAACCGTCGGGGCCGCTGGCTCCGCGCTCGTTCCGACACAGACGCCGCAGACCAAGGCCGAGAAGATCGATGAGGTCAATAGAAGTCGAATTTCTCGGCATTTGACCATGAGCACACTACTACCTCGTCATTGCGGGGCTGTTACAAGTATCGGTTGATCCCACATCCAGGATTCCCTAGCGGGTCGGCTTGCGGGTGACCTCGGCGAGTAAGATTTGAAATGCCTCTTCACGCATACTTTCAGGCAACCCCGTGCCGAAATCGTCGCTGTCGACCACGCCCGCAATCCTGGCGAGCGCACTGACAGGGTCGTCGAGACGGGCGACCGTCGTAATGTCAATTTGGCCACGGAATATCTTTGAGCCAATCTGCTGCAAAGAATCACGATGCTTTTCTTTCAACAAGGTCGATTTTTGGATCTTGTTGGCGATCTCTGATAACTGCTCGCGATCGGTGCCCGCTCGCACCATGGAGCCCAAGACAGATTGGTAGACGGCGAAGCTAGCCAGTTCTCTTTCGTCTTCCGAAAGCGTTACGGTGATCGCGGGTTGGTCGGTCTTTTTAGAGTCGAGAGTGTCAGCGGGCTGACTTGACGCAACGATTCCTTGGTTCGGTTGGCCATTGACTTGTATCGCGAGAGCGTAGAGAGGGCCCTCCCGATCAAAGGGCTGTTGGAGCTCTTCTTCCAGCTCACGGAGGTATGATCTGAGCATGGCTTGTTGTTGTATCGAGAGGCCTTCCAAATCGCCTGCGAGCGATCGATGCAGTTGACGTAGGTGCACCTTGCACCGCGCATAGCTCGCCGATAGACAGCCACAGTTCTGGGGTGAGTACGCTCGTATCTCCTGCAGCAGTTGATCGGCAGCGACACGCAAGTCGGGATGCTGAAGAATGCCGGGCCAGGTGGGCGAGATATCTTCGAAGGTGCGATTTTGGAGTGCCTCGGATATTGCCCGATTTCGGGCGTAAGCTTCCTCACGTCTATCAGCAGTCTTCTCTTGCTTCATCTCTCTCAGTTGCCAGTAGATGACCGCACGCTTCAGTTTCAAGTCGAGGCTGTTTCCCATTGCCTCTTGCATTTTGATGATCGCCTCACCTCGCTTGAGTTCCCCCGCCCAGTATTGTTCTCGGACTTTCGACAAGGCCGCAATGAGTTCGGGTTGCTGAGCAACCACCTCCTTCATGAGGTCGTATTTGTTGGTTCCCGAGTCTCGCGAGCGAGCCATTTTCTCGCGTTCCTCTGGGCTCGCATCAATGTAGGCAGCGAGTTCCTCGCAGGCCCTGTCCTCGGCGAGATCGGTTTGGCGTGCGGTTGCAGCGGATAGGTTCACCGCGATTTTCAGAAGTGATGGCGGGACTCCTTTTGCCACCGCAAGCGAATCTGTCCCGTACTGCATCATCGCTTGGTTGACCGTTTCAGGAAGTCCAGTTTCCTCGAGTTGCTTCAATCGATCTTGGATTCGAGTCGTGTTGCCAATCATTGTGGCTTGGACAATCGATTGTCGAATCTCCGACAAAATACTCAGAGTGTCGGAGGAAACCAGCAGCGGATCAATCGTTAGCTCAAGAGGCCCCAGTTTCTTCAACGACTCAACTTGCGGGAAACCTTCCTTTCCAGATTCACCAAACGCATCGGTGGCCATCTGGATCTGGCCCGGATCGCCGGTGCTGTAGGCATAGACAATGGCGGCATTTCGTAGCGCAGCTTGGACGTCGGGGAGTCCCGGTTGGCCGTTGGATTGCTCCGCAAGCTCTAGTATGCGTTCGGTGTCGGGGCTACGAATCGCGTCCCCGATCCTGCGCAATTGATTTTCCGGCCCCGCGATAACCGAAGTCGTGGTTAGGAATAGACAAGCACACGATAAAACGATTCTATTGAATGACACGCACATTGTTCCTCGAGCAATCAGGAAGAAAATAGAGTGCCACGCATCCTGTTTGAATCGCAACCAGGTAGACTCCCGGCACCGCGGAAAAAGCTGGGTTACACCGCGTGGGGGGGGGCATCGCACATCCCCAATGCTATCGGGCGTGGATGCGCCATGCAAGCAAAATATCCGCACGACTAAAAGTCGTGCACTCGCTTGGCCGCAATCCTGACGTGCTACCGATCGCGATTGACCGCCGTATCAAAAAGCCGCTTTGGCACCGGCCGAGGCGCATTGATGGGGGAACATGGCTGCCAAAGCGATCAAGGCTACCAGTTACAATGATGTGCTCAATTCAAATCTGCGATGATCAGTCGCCAGATCAAGCTTCACCCGCGACCAAAATCGAAGAAAACCGCGAGATATTCGGATGCCCAGCTCAAAACCATGGCTTGAAGGTCCGTCGGCGAAGGACCGAGCAATTGCGAAGATGTGGCAAGGTGGTCCCCTGCTGCTGATCGGCGTGATCTCAACCACCGGCACGGCTTACTTTCTCGGCTTCGTTTGGATCTGGACGGTGCTGGTGGGGATTGCTGGTCTGTTCTGGTTTTTAACGGGATTGATTACCTATTGGACCGGTGCGGAGTAGCCCTTAGAGCGACAGAATGCGGATGTTGCGGTACTCCGCTTCGGCGGGGGGGCCGCTATGGATCTGTACGCCGATCATCCCCACACGTGGAATCTCGGGGTCGGTTTCGGTATAGCGGACCGTCACATGATCGTTCAGGAAAATCTCGATCTGGTCGCCCTGGCAGACGATCCGCATCCGCACCCATTCGGTTTCGCGGGCGGATTTCGAGTCATCGGGCGATTCGCTCGGGACATCCGGGGCGGCGCGTTTGCCGTTTGGATCGTCATCGGTTGATTTTGGGGTGATCCACGTTACTTCGAACGGGGTTTCAGGTTCGGCGAGCATTTTTCGGCGGCGAGATTCGTCGTAGAGACATCCCCACACCGAGCGTCCCCAAGCATTGCCCATGTCGGACTGATAACCGATGACTTCATGGTTGGGCACCTCATCGGATTTGCGTGGTCGCCGCGAGCGGAACTGGACGCCCGCGTTGGGATTTTCTCCACGCATACGAACCTCCAACCGTAAATCGAAGTTGGCGAAGGTATCGGTCGTGCAGAGGAACTGGTTTTGGGGGATGGGTTTCTCCAGCGTCCCGGCAATGATCGTCTTGCCTGCGGTGCGGAACCAATGTGCGTTGCCCTCCCAGCCGGCCAGGACGGTGCCGTCAAACAAGGGCCGTGAGCGTTGCTCAAATTCCTTGTCGGATACCGTCGTGAGCTGCGAGGCATCGTGGGCCTGGGTAGTGGCGACCGGCACGGCCAAGGCCAGTATCAGGGCAATTCGCACCAGCGCCGGAGGGACGATAAATGATAGCCCGGGGCGATAGCCCCAGGTTTGCGGACTGTAGGATGGGACCATTGTCCCGTCCGAATCCGCGTTGGTCCCGTCCGAATCCGCGTAGGTTTCGTCCGAGGCTGCATTTCGGTGAACCGTCGCGATTTTGCTCGCTCGGGACAATGGTCCCAAGCTACTACTGGATATTTGCGTCATTTTTTCCCTCATCTTTGTGAATCGTGTCAAAAAGATCATACTCGCTTTTGAACCCTGTCGCGTTTTCCCCAGATTTTCAACTACACACACCGCCAATTTTGCCATGAGCACCGCCGCCGAACCGAAGTCTACGACCACGAATGACACCACCGTTTTGAACAAATACAGCCGCCACATCACGCAGCCCAAGAGCCAAGGTGCCTCGCAAGCGATGCTGTACGCCACGGGGATGACGTCGGAGGATATGAACAAACCTCAAGTCGGCATCGGCAGCATGTGGTACGAGGGAAACAGCTGCAATATGCACCTGCTCGACCTGGCCGCGGAGGTCCGCAAGGGCGTCGTCGACGCTGGCATGGTGGGCATGCGGTTCAACACGATCGGCGTCAGCGATGGGATTTCGATGGGCACCAGCGGGATGAGTTATTCGCTGCAGAGCCGCGACCTGATTGCTGACTCCATCGAAACGATCATGGGGGCGCAGTGGTACGATGCGTTGATCGCCCTACCGGGCTGTGACAAGAACATGCCGGGCTGCCTGATGGCGATGGCGCGGCTCAACCGCCCTGCCATCATGGTCTATGGGGGCACGATCAAACCGGGTAGTTACAAGAACGAGAAACTCGACATCGTCAGTGCGTTCCAGTGCTACGGACAGTTCATCGCAGGCCAAATCAGCGAAGATGAGCGATCCGAAATTGTCCACCGCAGCTGTCCAGGTGCGGGAGCATGCGGTGGGATGTACACCGCCAACACGATGGCCACCGCGATCGAAGCGCTCGGCATGTCGCTACCGTATTCGGCAAGCATTCCAGCCGTGGACGCAGAGAAGAAGGATGAATGTCACCGCGCCGGCCCAGCGATATTGAATTTGCTCAAGTTGGACCTGAAACCACGCGACATCATGACCCGCGAAGCGTTCGAAGACGCCATGGTGACCCTGATGGCCCTCGGCGGCAGCACCAACGCGGTTCTGCACCTGATCGCGATGGCGCGGGCGGTCGATGTGCCGCTGACGATCGACGATTTCCAATCCGTCAGTGATCGGACACCGTTACTCGCCGACCTCAAACCAAGTGGCCGTTTTGTTCAGGAAGACTTGCACAGCATTGGTGGGACCCCTGCTGTGATGAAGTACCTACTCGAGAAAGGCATGATTCGGGGCGGGCACATGACGGTCACCGGCAAAACGCTCGCGGAGAACCTGCAAGACGTTCCCTCGTTCAAATCGGGCCAGAAAATTGTCTCGACGATCGAATCGCCGATCAAAAAGAGCGGTCACATCCGGATCCTACGTGGTAGTTTAGCACCCGAGGGAGCCGTCGCAAAAATTACCGGCAAAGAGGGCTTGCAGTTCTCGGGCCCGGCCCGCGTCTACGACAGCGAAGAAGACATGCTGGCGGCACTGGAGGAAAACAAAATCCAAAAGGGCGACGTGGTCGTGATTCGCTACGAAGGACCCAAGGGCGGCCCGGGGATGCCGGAAATGCTGACGCCGACCAGCGCGATCGTGGGCGCGGGATTGGCCAGCGACGTCGCGTTGCTGACCGACGGGCGGTTTAGCGGCGGCAGTCATGGATTCATTGTCGGCCACATCACTCCAGAGGCGCAAGTTGGCGGCCCCATTGGTTTGGTCCAAGATGGCGATACGATCACCATCGACGCCGAAACCAATTCGCTCGACGTCGACGTCGATGCCGCTGAACTCGATCGCCGCCGCGATGCTTGGATCGCCCCACCCCTGAAGGCCACACGCGGTACGCTGTACAAATACATCAAGTGCGTCAAGAGTGCCTCCGAAGGCTGCGTTACCGACGAGTGAGCGAAACTTGACTGACGATTGACCTACCGGAACTCGCGATGAAAGTGATCGAAATCGAATGGTGCTCGCCCGAGTACCAGTCAGCCTTGGAACTCCGCCACGAGGTGCTACGAGCACCTCTGGGGCTGAAATTGACCGCCGAGGAACTCGACGGCGAACACGGGCAGCTTCATTTTGGTGTTTTTGACGAGTTGGACGAGGAAGCGGGCCAGCTCATCGCGACGCTCGTCGCTCGCCCCCGCTCGCCTTGCCTGATTCAACTGCGGCAGATGGCCGTCCGCCCAAGTCGCCAAACCGGCGGTGTGGGGCGATTTTTGATCGAGTATTGCGAGGCAAACTTGTGGGACCGCGGGTTTCGTGAAATCACGCTCAATGCGAGACTCGCTGTCGTACCCTTCTATGAAAAACTGGGGTACGAGGCCGTCGGCGATGTCTTTGAGGAGGTCACGCTCGAGCATCAGAAAATGGTCAAGCAGATTGCCAATGGATCGGCGTCCGGTCGGGCATGATGCTGATTGCAATGCGGCGTCAACGACGTCTTCGTCGATGACGGGTGCGTGGGTCTGCCGATTACGATGCTGCCGGGAGCAGAATCGTCGCCACGCACCCTGCTAGGGCTGGGGTTAACTGCAGGGAACCGCGATGCAGACCTGCGATCCGATCTGCGCGGCACAAACCGAGTCCGAGTCCGCGACCCGCCTCGCGGCCCGAGTAGTAGGGTGATGCCGCCATCTTTGCGGCGTCCGCAGAAATCCCCGGGCCACTGTCGGCGACCGAGATCCGCACGTGGGATTCGTCGCGAGACACATCGATGCGAATATGCCCATCGGTACCGATCGCTTCGATCGAGTTGCGAACCAAAGCGGCGATCGCTTCGCCGATCATCTCCGCGTCCGCCGTCACGATCATCGACACGTCCAACATCGCCTCAGGCAAGCGAATCTCAATGCCCCGCGCTGAAGCCTCTTCGGCGAGAGACTCGATAACCTGTTCCATGCGGACCCGCAGGTCGAACTCGCCGAGCTCGATTGCCGGTGGGTTGGCGTAGAACATCAGGTCCGCGATCATCGCGTGAGCACGGGAGGTCTGGTCCACGATCCGTTGCACCGAATGGACAAGCTCCGCGGGCGCTCGCGACTGCAGCGCCTGGGCACGCGTCGAGATGTTGGCCAGCGGATTATTGATTTCGTGGCTCAGGCCGTAGGCCAAGGTGTGAGCGAGTTCGCGTTTGTTGGATTCGACAGCATCAGCGAACTGCTCGTCGCGAACCTTGGAATGGTCGCTGGTTCGGATCCACGAGGCGATTGCCAAGTGCGCATCGGGGAACGCTTCGATTGCCAACGCAGGCTCGTCGGCAGCCGACCATACCACTTCGATCGAATCCGCAATCGGGTTTTTGACGCCAGCGGCAGCAAACCACAGGTCCGCCTCCCTGACCCAACGAGGCAGCGGAAGTAGGCGGAAGTAGTCATCGAGCTGCGTCAAACGAGACAATTGAGCCGTTGCGGCCGCGCCCGTTGGGGCAGCCAGCCAGTCCGTGTCACGCCATGACGAACGCCCGTGACGACACCACCAATCGGCGAGTTCGGAGAGCGTGATTTTTCCGGCGCAGTCGCCGCCATGCTGGCACGAAGCTGCTACCGTGAACAACAACAGGGCCGGATCGCTCGCCAACGCTCGGCATAGGGAGTCTCGAATCCGAGCCGACACCGCCAGCTCGGATAGGAGGACACTGCTGATCGCCGCGAGTGACGTTGTTTTGAACGCCAGCCACCCGGTGCTGGCGCCGTCGCGGATGGGTGGTAGCCATCCGGCGTAACACGTCGTCGCAGGCATTAGCCATTCACGCTACGTTCGATGTCGAGCAATCCGCATGCTCGCGCGACAAGGTCGTCGATCGAAAACGGCTTTTGCATGAAATCGTTGGCACCGGCGGCCTTCAATCCGTCGACTTTGCTGTGTTCGACCATCCCCGAAATGCACAGGATTTTCACCGTGTCCATGGAGGGGTCGTTTCGCACTCGCTGGCAAACTTCTTTGCCATTGATGTCGGGCAACATCACATCGAGCACGACGATATCGGGACGAAATTCCTTCACACCCATCCCGGCGTCAAAGCCGTTGTTGGCCGTCCGGATTTCAAAGCGACTGTCGCGCTGGAAACCGTCCTGCATCAAATCGACGAGATCTTGGTCATCGTCAACAATCAGCACTTTTTTCTTGCCGCTTTCGAGGGCATCGGTAGGGATGCCATTGTCCTTCATGAACATATACAGTTGTTCACGTGGGATGCGACGAAACTTGCTACCGGGGACTCGAAAGCCCTTGAGCGAACCATTGTCAAAGCAACGGATGATCGTTTGCTGGCTCACTTTGCAAATTTTTGCAGCTTCGCCAGTCGTAAATACAGTTTTCTTGGTCATGGCCGGAACCATCCTCCCTGTGGGGTAGTACCATTACCTAAAATAGAGTGAAGGTTTAGGTCTCCCACCTTCACTGTGTCACTTCATTTAGCAAAACCTCGGGCACGATGCACTAGCACTTATGCCGTGCAGTCGAGCAAGCATCCCTAAACCCTTGCGGCGGGCACAAAGCCCGGAGGCGGCGTATAACTCGCTCCACATCCAGGCGCCCTGTCTTCGCTGAATTGCCGTGACGATCTGATTCTACCGATTTGGCAAACTGGGTCAAGATTGATCCCAGCGGCTTCTGGGCAGAGAGTGCACCTGACGGTTTGCAATTGGCATGGCCTTTGATCTGTAGATCGGTCAGAATCCCGGTTTCACGGTTCACTTCGGATAAACCAGGAGGGCTAGGATGGCCATTTCACCCAAGAATCGCGCTCGAGCGCTCGAGCTCGCCAAGGAATTAAATGAAATCAATGGTGGTCGTTACCACGACGACGGGACGCCCAAGACCTTCGATGAGCTGGAAATCGAAACCAATGCCCTAACCGATCTGCTCAGTTCGATGGCACTGAACGATTCGGCCAAGGATCTGCCCGACGAAGAAAAGCCCATTCGCTGTCCAAAGTGCAAAGCCGTGCCCAAGCCGCACGACCCTGACGACGACGAGCCGATGATCATTCAATCCGCTCGCGGTGAAGTCGAGTGGATCAACGAAGGCTTCTATTGCCGGCGATGTCGCCGGTCTTTTTTTCCCTCGGCTCGCTGAATTGGCGCTTCGCGTTGAAGCCACCGTCAGCCCCAAGGTCGAACGCAAGATGGTTTACGCGGGAGCCAACAAGGCCAGCTATCAGATCGCCAGTGACGATTTGAAAGAACTGGCTGAACTGGACATCAAGACCGAACGGATCCGACTGGCTACGCTGCGAAACGGTAAGGCTCGGCGCGCACTTGAGAAGATCTTGCAGGACGCCTTCCTCGAGAAATCCATTCCCGATCAGAACTACTCGGGGCCCGCTGACAAAGAGGCTCCTGAACTGGCGGTGGTGATGAGCGATGGCGGTCGGTACCAGCGATTCGATCGCGCTGGCGAGAAACCTGAATCGGGTAGTTTTTGGAAAGAAAGTCGAATGGCGATCTTACTGTCGATGAAAACTAAGTCACACCAGGAAGATCCTGACGCGGAGTTGCCTGACTTCCTGCAAGACGTTTGCATCGCCAAAAAGCTTGCTGATATGGGGAGCGTTGCTGGGGAAAACCCCAAGGGCCAGCGCGTCGAGGTGACGCAGGAGTCTCCTTGGCAACGGCCTGAACTGCTCAGTAAAGACGTGGTTGCTAGCGGTCAAACCTGGAAGGAGTTTGGGCCGATGGCAGCCAGTTCCGCTTGGTACGCCGGCTTTTTCAAGGCGACTGAAAGGGTCTTTGTCTCCGATGGATCCTCGGCGATCGAAGAGATGCAGCAGCAGTGGTTTGGCAACTTCACGAGCGTGCTGGACATCATGCACGCATTGTCTTACAGCTTGGCAGCTGCCCGCGCGATCTACGATAAGCAGCCGCAATCATGGGAGTGCTATCGTCGTTTCGCAACATGGGTTTGGCAGGGAAAGGTCGACGAAGTGATCCTGGAATTGGATCAGCACCAGAAGGAACTTGGGGATCCTCCTGCCGATGCGAGCGACACGGACCCTCGAGAGATTGTTCGTCGATCGCGAGTTTACTATCGCAACCATCGGGGGCGAATGAACTATCCGGAGTACCGTCGGCGTGGCTATCCGCTAACGAGTTCGATCATGGAATCGACGGTCAAGCAGGTCAATCGCCGCATCAAAGGAAGCGAGAAATTCTGGTCGACCGCTGGCGGAGAGGCCGTTTTGGGCCTGCGAGCGGCGTACATTAGCGACAGCAAGCCAATAGAACGCTATTGGAAGCACGCCCAACAAACGGCCAACGGTTGCCGCGCCTACGTCGCAGCTTAAACCTGCAAACTGTCAGGTGCACTCCTGGGCAGATGGGGAGAGATCACGGGTGATCTCATCGCCGATCGGGAGCGAATCCGTTCGCTCGCCATGCCGACGAACGAGGGCAATGGGTCTCGTTCGTCAATCGCTCAACTGGAAGGGCTACGAGGCGCGTGAGCACCTCATTTTGCGAGACGTCGTTCCGCTGCCCGTCCTGGTGCCTGCCCTGGTGCCTGCCCTGGTGACAGGCATGCTTTCACACCCAGGCTGGTTCCCAGCCTTTCCGATAGGTCTTGGTGATCCACTTCTGGGCGTCAGCATGATTGGTGATTTCCAGAGACTTGGCGTCCCATTGCAGTTCTTGTCCGGGGAAACGAATTCCGATCGTGCCCAGCAGAACGGTCTCGGTGAGCGGCCCGGCGTAATCGAAGTGGGACGTCGTCTCGGCGTTGCCCAGACACGCGTCGGCCCACTGGGTGTAGTGGTCGACGCTGTCGATCGTCGGCAGCTCAGCGGCTGCGAACTGATTTTCGGGGAACAGCTTCGGCATGGCCACGTGTGGAATGACCAATGACCCTTTTTCGCCGACGAGTACCGATCCAGCACCGGGGAGTGCGTAATCGGCGGGGATCGGTCCCAGTTTCTCCCGTGGTGGTTGTGCCCCTGCGGCGTCGTACCAGGTCAACTTCAGGGTCGAGCCAGCGGTCATGTCGGTGCCAGGGAATTCATACCGCACGGTCGCGCGATCAGTCCATGTTTCGGGGAGCAGGGGCGGCGCTTCGGCGGTCAGTTGGGTTGGCGACGTCAAGCGAAGCGACTTGAAAACGGGGTCCATGATATGGCATCCGAAATCACCGAGCTGTCCCGTGCCGTAGGCCTGCCAACCACGCCAGTTGAAGGGATGATACATGTTCGCTTTGTAGGGGCGTTCCGCGGCGACGCCTTGCCAGAGATCCCAGCGGACGGACGCGGGGACTGGATCGCTGCCCGGTGGACGCTGGATATTTCGGGGCCAGGAAGGTGTGCCGCCCTGCCAGGAGTGCACTTCCTTGACCTTGCCGATCAAACCGGAGTGGACCCAATGGACGGCCGTGCGATAGGCCGAATGCGACTGAATCTGATTGCACATCTGCGTCACGAGTTTGTATTTCGCGGCCGCCTGTTGCATCTGCCGCACCTCGTGGACTGTGTGCGCGAGGGGTTTTTGGCAGAAGATATGTTTGCCCAACTGCATCGCGGCCAATGAAATCGGTGCGTGCATGAAGTCGGGCGTGGAGACCAGCACACCGTCAACGTCGCCGGACTGATCGAGCAGTTTACGCCAATCAGCATAGCGTTTCGCCGCCGGATACTTCTCCGCAGCACGACCGAGATGCGCCGTGGAGTCATCGATATCGCACAGGCCGACGACCTCGACATCGGGACTGGCCGCGACCCCGGTGAGATCGCTCCAGCCTTTCCCGCCGGTGCCGACACTGGCGATCCGTAGACGGTTGTTGGCTCCGTAGACGCGGGAGTACGACGCTGCGTTGAGGCCCATCGCGGTACCCGCTATGGTCGCCGTTCGCAGAAATGAGCGGCGGTTGGATCGAATGGTCATCGGTCTCTCCTTCAAATTAGGAATGCTCGTCAGGGTGGGCTGCGATCACGCGTCGATTCACGGATCACAGGTTCAGAAAATGCTCGAAGAACGCATAGATGATATCATTAGACGCTTGGTTGGGTGAGTGTTCGGGGCGGTTTGTCATTCCCACCCGGTTTTGGTAGCCCAGGATGCGGTTGACTTCGATCGAGTGATTGAGAGCTTCCCACCGTCGAGGCGGATCCTCGGCGCCGCCTGAAACCAGCAGCGGGCGGGGGGCCATCAGTGCATGGAGCTCATGCAGGTCGCGGCCCGCTGCCCTGAGTTCCGGGTAGAGTCCGTAGGCCGGGTTCTCGGGTGTGATCAGGCCTCGCTTGCGCCACGGTTGGGGGTGGTAGCCGAGGTACCATGGCTCCCAGTAGTTCACGCTCTGGCGAGATTCATCGAACACGATCCCGGGATCGGACCAGGCGGCACATGCGAATTTGTCAAACAGGCATGATGCGAACATGGCCCACTTGCCGCCAAAGGAATGCCCCACGATCCCGATTCGTTTTGCGTCGACTTCGGGGCGGTTTGCCAAGACATACCACGCGTTTGCAGCCGCGTAGCCGAGCATCGAGAGTGGTGCGACGCGGGTGTCCTCGATGCTGGGATAGTACAGCGAGTAGGTTTTCGCTTGGCTTGCCTCGCTCGTGCCGATGGAGAGGGTGACGAACCCACGACGGGCGAGTGCCAACGCAAAATCGCGATCAGCGGTGCCCTGTCCGATCGCCGTTTCCGGTTCGTAGAAGACCGTCACGACGGCAGGTCGTGGGCGGTCGCCATCGGGGATCAGCAAGTAACCGGTCGTTTGTTCGTTGGGCGTCCAGTTAAATCGGATCCGATGCTGCGTGAAATTCTCGCGACGGGTCGTTTCGAGGATCTGTACCTTCGGCTCGGTGATCAGCTCCGGCCACGTGCCCAATTTTGACTCCCACTCCTGGAGGATTTCAGCGCGTCGGCGACTCCAGTCGTCGGCTGTTTGCACCCGTGTGCCGTCCGCGAACTCGAGCGGCGATTGATAGTCATCGAAATGACCCTGCCATGCTGCGGGCGGTGAGAAATAGGGTGAAATCGTTTCCCATGGATCTGAATGAGCGTTCTCGTCGTCTGCAACGACCTGGAGGCGATGCGATGAAGACGCACCTTGCTCGGCAAGAGCCGAGGACGCGACGAGGGTCATCAGCAATGTGCAGATTGCCGTTTTCATAAATTTACCTATCTGGAGGAACATGAACGTTTGAGGTTTCCGAGACCGCCGCGTTGCGGGCCGACCCAAGGTCGCGGTGCCGAGCGGTGAGGCGACGGTTGCGAGAGTGCAGAGGCAGCCATGCTGCGCACCGCATTGACTTACTTCACGACATGAGCGCCGCGGGCGGGGCGACTGGTGAAGCAGGATGGTTTCACGCCGGTTTCGGCTTCATAGTTCTTGATCAGGGTGTCGATTAAGGCGGGGGCGAAGTCGGTTTTCACGAGTGTCACCGTGCACCCGCCGAAGCCGCCTCCGGTCATGCGTGAGCCGATCACGCCGCCGGCATCACCGACGGCGCGGGCGAGGTTGACGAGCAAATCGAGTTCACGACAGCTGACTTCGAAGTCCCTGCTCAGCGAATCGTGACTGGCGTACATCAGTTCCCCAACCACTGCCAATCGTCCTGCCGAGAGGGCCGTGGCGGCGCGTGTTGTCCGGTAAATCTCACCCACGACATGGGAAGCTCGCCTGAATTCAGGGACGCTGAGCTGATCGCGGCACGCTTCGACGTCTTCTTGGGCGACGTCACGCCAGGATGCTTTGCCAATTTTCTTCAGAGCCGCGCCGCACTGCGAACGGCGCTCGGCGTACTCGCCGCCGTTGAGTTCGTGTTGGACGTTGCTGTTGGTGATTAGCAGCGTGACCCCGTCGCCGGTGAACGGCACCGCGGTGATCTTTTGCGACCGGCAATCCAGCAGCATCAGTTCTCCGGCCTTGCCGAAGACGCTGCTGAATTGATCCATGATCCCGCAGGGCACGCCGGCGAAATCGTGCTCGGCCTGTTGGCAGAGGAGGGCTTTCTCACGCTTATCGAGCGTGGTGCCCGTGACGGCTTCGAGTAGCGTCGCGGTGGCGACTTCGAGCGCCGCGCTGCTGGACAATCCGCCGCCCAGTGGCACGGTGGAATCGAAGCAAACGTCCACCGCGGACGCGTGATGGCCGATTGCCGCGAACCCCGCCAAAACGCCTTGGACGTAGCAGGACCAGCCTGGTGTGTCGGGGTGGTCGGTGGGGCTGCCGTCGGTGGCGAGCAACGCGTCGGAATCCAAGCTGATGCTGTGAAATCGAGACTCGGCGTGGCCGTCGCCTGCCCGAGAGCCCGCCATCACAACGTAACGCTCGATGGCCATCGGCAGCACAAAGCCATCGTTGTAGTCGATGTGCTCGCCAATCAAGTTGACGCGGCCGGGCGCGGCGACCACAAATTCGGGAGGCTTTCCGTAGATTTCTTCGTGAGTGTGGCGGACGCGGGTTACGAGCTGCGGCAGCGATTCGGCAACCGCGTCGAGTTCGTCGGAGGAGTTCATGATGAGTGTTTTTGGGAAAGTTCGCGTGTGTCAATCGCGGATTAAATGAGTAGCTTGGGACCGTTGTCCCGAGCGAGCAAATCGGTTTCGAGCGGTCGCATTGCTGCGAGTGCGCAAATCGATGTCGGACGGGATAATGGTCCCATCCTACGAAATGGCTGCCCCCACCTCGCGACTTTTGAAACGGTCGCGATGCGTAAAGCATAGCCAAAATCCGAGCTCACTAGTGGCCGTAGCCACGAAAAGAGGGCCCGCTGGTGTTCAACGCAATCAATCCAGTCGAGCCTGCCATTTTTTCAATCACCATTTTTTCAAGCGTCGCCCGGAAAACGATTGTTTCGGTATTCTTCGGGAGTCGCCGCGACTTGCGCAATGGGCTCGGGGGGCGATCAACGATCGCGAGGCGTCGTCGAACGTGAATGGGTCGCCGATGGTCCGGTGAGCACGGACGCATCGTTGTGACGTGCGTCCGGCAACACCTCGTACATGAGGATCGAATATCCTGCGGAGTCGACCGGTTGTAGCTCTTGAAAATAGGCAAAGGCGTCTCGCCCAGCCGTCATCAGCCCGCCGTCACCGTTGGGAATCGTCAAGGCGTAGCCGTGCAAAAAATTGGTGCTGATGGCATACCGTCCCGGCGGCACCCGATCGAGCGGCCCCTGCGGCGGCACATCAAATTCAATCCCCGCGATCCGTGGATCGTATCGGCCCCAATACGCGAGGCTGACGCGACTCCAACCCCGCTGCCGCATTTTCTCCTTCAGGAAAAACAAATCCTGCCCCCAGTCGATGTTGCTATTGATCAGCACTCGGTGCCCCCCAACCGGCCCTCCGGCCAGTTCATTGAAATAGGAAAGGCTGTGTGGGTAGATCCATAGGCTGCTGCTAACAGCCCAGACCCCACAGATGATCACGAAGCCCCTCGCTAGCCGTCCATCTAACAGCCGCCACCCCTGGCTGACCCAGATCATCGCAAGTGGGTACGCTGGTAAAAGATAACGCAGGTGCTTGTTGATTCCCGTCTGCAAACTAACCAGCAGCATGCAGGCTAGCAGCGGCAGCAACAAACACACCTCGCCCCACCTCAGCGGAAGTCGACGACGCCGAACCAACCGCACCGCGATTACCGACCCAAACAGTAACAGCCAACCGATCGGCGTCTTGACCAACACCGCGACCAGATAGTAATGGTACCAGCCACCGTTGCGCAGTTCGCCGAAAAGGTACGATTGGGGCTTGTCCTCAAACGCCCGCTTCTGCACGTCGATACCCAGCACGTACTGCTGCGGCAGCGGCACGGGGATCGCCCCCAGGGCCGAGTCCGCGAACCGATTGCCCGTTTGCCCCTTTTCCAAAATCTGCCCGCTGAGCGCCGCCGACTGAAACGGGAAGGATCCCAGCGGCATAAAGAAACCATCGCTGCGGTAACCGATCAGCAGCACACACCAAGCCACCGCAACGGCCAACATCCCTTGCTCCGACACCCGCACGATCCGGCCACGTCGCTGGGAATCCGGCAAGGAACGATCAAAGGTAGCCTTCAGCAGTGCTAGCGGGAGCAGCGGCACTCCCAAAATCAGCCATGTCGTCTTGGTCAATAACGCCATGCCGCCAGCCAATCCCAGCCAGTAGGCATCGCTCCACCGCCCGCGACATGTCCACTTCATGTAACGATACAGCGCCAAAACCCCGCACGACGCTGCTGGTACGTCGGGCGTCATCAGTCCACCGTGTCCCAAAATCATGGGGCTGAACACCCATACGATGAGGGCTAATACTCCGGATGCGTGTCCGTACAATTCCGACGACCAACGCCACACGACCCATCCGCCCAGGGTGACTAGCGGAATGCACGCCCAGCGTCCCCAGGTGTAGAGCCAAAACGCTCGCGATCCGTTGACGGCGATGAAGTCTCTGCCGATATCGAAGTCGACCCGCTTTTGCGAATGGGACCGAATCACTTTATTCAGTGCCGCCCAATCTTCCTGGTGCCCCATGAACATTGCCGGCAGGGCGGAAATCATTCGCGGCAACGGAGGGTTGACGCGGAAAAGCCGAAAGTTGCCGCGCCAATGGCTAATCCCTGCAGGCAGTTGAGCCGCCTCATCATAAGTCGGGCTGTGACGCACGGCACTGTAGGCCAACAGTCCTGACTGCAACAACAGGAGCGTCGCCACGACGGCATGAAGCCAACGCCAATATGCCGATGTCGGCTGCTCACTGGCGGCACCGCGGCCTGAGTCACGCTTACTCATGAAGCTGCAGCATCACATCGACCGGGAACCGCGACGTGACGTCGCTCTGCCGCTTCAGTTCCCCCTGAACCTCCATCTCCAACGCCACGGTTTCAAAGAGCCACAGTGGGCTGCCCATTTCCTCACGATCCTGCTCGCTCAACCGCCGCTTGACATCTTTGCGGAGCTGTTTGAATTCCATCTCGCCGCCGTTTTCTTGCATCACCTCCACAATCTTTTCCCGCACCCGCTGGTACTTCCACTGGTACATCGGTTGCGTCTCGCCCGAGCCGTACAGCATGCGACACTGCACCTTGGGCAGCCCCACGGCGGGCTTTTTCTGGCAACCCACTGCGGCAATGAGGCAGAGCAACAAGCAACTACCGCATCGCTGAGAATATCTAAGAGAGATCATCAGTCTATTCCTTCATTCATTTCGGGTATCCGATATACGAGGCGTGTACAACCAATCGTGGCAACCACATCACGCAGCGGCCAGTGGAGCTTTTCGCGGTCAATACGATCGACAACCACGTAACGACTGGCTCGATGCTTGTGATCCAGCGGCAACGGTGCCGCCACGCCTGCAAGCTGCTGTCGTGAAGCAATTCGGATCGGCCGCAAATCGGGATGGTTTTGGATCCACCGACGAACCACGCGATCTTCGATGCCATTGTCGTAGGAGGAGGCGCGAAACCAGTGGTGGGTTTGTGTCGGGCCGCCAGCGATCGCGTTGCTGTAGTTGAACAGGTGCGGGTATGCCAGTGCGGTTTCGAAGGCCGCAATCACTAACAGCCCCCAAACCAGCTTCCGACCGGCCCCGTGCCGCAGCAGTGGATGAAGCGACAACAGCACCAGCGGCACACATGGCAGCACATAGCGAAGGTTACGCGTGTGGCCGGTCTGGCTGCTGACCAGGATCAATAAAGCGGCGGCTGGAACCAGCAGGAACGCAACCGTCGCCGCAGTCGGTCGGTCCCATTGCCGCATCAACCCTGAGCCCACGACGAAGAAGACTCCGATACCCCAGAGCACCAGCATCGCGACCGGCGTCTTGATCAGCATCGCCGCTAGGTAGTACCACCACCATCCGTGGTCAGCCGATCGACCATGAAAATAAGACGTGCCCTCGGCCTCAAAATGGGCCTTCTGCAAGTCGATCCCCGATAGAAATGTTGCCGGCAGCGGACTGGGCAATTCGCCAAACCAGGTGCCAATCAAGCGGTTGCCGATCGTCCCGACCGGACCGCCGCTGAGCGTCGTGCTGACAAACTCAAAACGCTTCAGCGGCCAGGCAAACTCTTGCCAGCCATAGGCGAGATTCAGCACGACCAACGCCGTCGCCGTCGCGGCGGCAATGCGGCCTAGATCCTTGGCAAATCGCAATGCCGTTGCTTCGCCACGAATCGCCGCAAAGACCGTCCACGCCAGCAGCATCAGTGGCGGGATCACGATCGCTGTCGTTTTGACTAGCATACTCAACCCCAGTGCCAACCCGAGGCAAAGCGTGCTACAAGCCGACGGTTTCGTAGCCACGAACCGTTCGGTTGACCCGCACGACCCGATCGTCAAATCCGTCGATCTCAATACGAAACAATGCGTCGACAACATCGGTCCCACCAGGAAACACTTCCCCGCCAAGCGGAAGGTAAACATGAATGTCTTGCCGTGGCGGCAACTCGAACCCGTGGTCCGTTTCAATCGTCCGCTCGCCAACATGAACATCGAAGCAATTGCAGCTTTTCTGCAGCAGCGTCACCATCGCGATTTTAGACGATTGGTTTCGAAAGGTTGTTGGCACGATGGGCAACGTTTCGACAGGCGTATCGGCGAGGGCTGGAATCAAAATGGAGGGGCTGGAGACGACGACCGGATAGGCCGGAACCGCCAACGTCCTTGCGACGACAATCGTCGCCATGCAAACGCCGACACTGAAGACGATCAAAAAACCAGCCCGAAAACTCATCGCAATTCCTCCCTTACCAAGAACTTAAAATCTCTGCGAACGGTTCGGTCGCTGTGGGGCATGCCAAGCCCGGAGGCCGACAGTCATTTTGCCGAGGGTGTCCGCGATCGGTAGCGGCTATGCAAATTACTCCTACCTCGTGAGGTACGTTGAACCTGCTTGTCACTCACAATCACAGACTTTTTTCACCGTGATTGGTCCGCCTGGTGTTTCGTCGGAACCACAGGGACACTTTCCGCCGACTTTCGGCTGCGGCTTATTTTTCGGAATGGGAATCACTTCGCCGTCCGGGCATTCAAAGGTATATTGATTCAAAGAAAAGCTTTTTATACTCGCCTGATCTTCGCAATTCTCTCCCTGGTAAGATCCTTCCACCGCGTAGCGACCTGGGATGGCGGTGGCGTCTTGCGTTCCATTGCACGGTCGCCCGTTTGGCTTCTGCACGCAAACGACTCTCCAGTAATTGTTGGTAGAATCAGGGGCACCTCCGTCCCCTATCCATGTAGCGGCAGTAACTTTGCATTGTCCATTCGGTTTAGGTTCCTGCCTCTTTGCTTCAAAACATTTGGAATTGTAGCGAGTGGATTGCGTGCAAGTAATTGCCATCGCCAGACGTTGAGGCACCCCACTCAACGTGAACACGGTGACGGTTGTGCATAGTAATAGAAGATTTCGGCTAACTTTCATTGGAAAACTCCTCTTGGAAACACACTAAGAACTGGCGTCGGTATCATTCCGCCGCCTGTAAAACCACCAGAGTGGAAGAAGTAACACGAGGATCGCCAGTACTACCGCAGCGATTCGCCATGGTGACCCATTGGTTTCTCGCAATTGGGGCTGAACCATGTTACCCTCAACGAATGCTAAGGCATCCGGCGTCCCGTCATCGAGAAAGAACGACGGCCCGCCTTTGATCTTCAGGTTCGCGGCCTCGATGTACTGGTGCTGCCCGACGGGGTGCAGCAGTCGCTCGTTCAGATTGGCATTGACGGCGCAGCTTCGCAACACAATCAGTTCGGCTTTTGTAACAACGATGTCCGAATCATTGCGATCTAAGAAAAATTGGATGACACGAAATGGCAGAGCACAGCCATTGTCAAGGGTGCGGATGTCCGCAGCGAGCATCAGAAACGAATCTCCAGCCTCATATCGGGTAAACACCCCATGCTGCTTGTCGATGGTGATGGCGAAATTACTTTCGCCGCCCTCCCTCAATGTGATGTCAACGTACCGGACTTCCGCGTCGGCATCCGCTGTTAGAACCTTCCGACCGGCTCGGATTTTATCCGCCTTCGTTGGGTCAAACAATCGCATCATCCATGGCGTCTTGCCGATGATCGGTTTGCTCCAATTTCCAGGGCCGCCCCAATAGGGCATTTGAACGCTCACATCATGAGTCGATCCATCGGAATCCAAATGTTTGACCGTCAGGTGTGAGTTCTCGGTGATTTCACCTCCCTCGATACCTTCGATCCATGGCATTTTGTAGACGGCACGACCCCGATCGGGGCCAACGAACGATTCAACCTTGTACAGAAAAGAGTCCAGCAATCCGGCTTCACCGATCAGTGATTTCAGATGGTCGCGATTGACCTTCTCCAACCCTGCGGGCCAAGCATCCCACCACTGCATCCATCGCTCCAGCGGCAGCGGGGGCGATTTTCGTGTATTGCACTCGAGGAGATCACCTTGGACCCACAGTGTTTGCACATTGGAAAACCGTTTGTAGTTTTCGATCCCTCGCGATTGCCAGTCTTGTCCCATCGCCGATGACGCGAGCAGTAGCCAAAGGGTACAGCCTGTTAGACCGAGGACTGCAAGGATACCATGAACAATAAGTGACGGGTTTACCGTAGTGGATCTTGTTAAAGATCCTGTTCTGGATGGACCTTTGACAAGATCCACTACGCCAGTTATTGATCCCGCGTTCCTAAGGCTTGTTTTGGGTTTCATCACTAGTTCCATCGCCTCGCGGACTGAACACGGCCTGCTTGTATATTCACCACGCATCGGCATTGACGACTTGGCGGTCATCCCTCGCACCGAGATTGGCATACGTCTTCAGATCAATCGAATACGTTAGATGACGGACCGACCCGTCACAAAACGACATCGTGAAACCGGTCGGATGTACCGAACCGAAGATCGCTCCTTCCACACCGGCCAAGAACGAATCGGGAAACGGCTGGAAACGGGGATCCGACACCGTGCCGACATAGCGGATGGTGTCGCGGTCGTCCCCACTGTAGGCCCCCTCATTGTCGCCGCGATCTTTGCCGTCGCCGTATCGGGTGAACGGTACGTGTTTCTCACCGAGTAAGAAAGTTTGGGACAAGCCATCGATCACCTCTCGCAACCGCACCGGCAACCGCTGGCGGACGATCCCATTGGCGTCCTTGGCGTCGGGCCATGTGAACTTTGAGGCCGACTTCAGATCGGCGGGGCCGGCGCCAAACGGGATCAATCGACCGCCGCCGTTGGCCGCGTAGTCGTTGCGTGCCACGGCGATCACCTGCGGATGGAGACGGGGCTGCCAATCACGCTGGTTGGGCAGCGGCAAGGCACCGCGACGGCTCGGACAGTGCAGCACCGACAGCGGTGTCTGCAATCGATTGCCATTTCCAGTTGTCCCGGTGACCTCGGTGCCGCCGAGTTTCTGCAGTCCCTCCTGTTCAAGCTGAGGCAGGACCTGGTAGATCCAGCCACCCGGTTGCCTTGCGCCGCTGACGAGCCCCGCCAGTCCCGACCACTCTTTGCCCCAACCGCCACTGGGTAGGTGACGGTGAGTCGAATCATGTTGCAACACAGCCAGGGACAATTGCCGCAAATGATTGTCGCACTGCGTCCGCCGCATCGCTTCGCGTGCCGCCTGCACCGCCGGCATCAGCATCGCCAACAGCAACGAGAGGATTGAAAGCACGACCATCAGCTCGATCAGCGTGAAGCCACGCCGCACCGGTGGCGACGGCGTGGTCCACGGCGGACGCGGTTGGGCCACGGGCGGACGAAACTCGGAGAAACCAACCGGTGTTGAAACGTCTGTCGGAGTCGATCGGTTTTCCTGCAGGAGCTTCTCAAACAGGCAGCGGTTGGCGGCGATCAATTCAGCCAGCATCCCGGCGATCAGCAGCACCGCAGCGAGCACGATCAGAGCCGAACCGAGCACGAGTGACTGCACATGACCGTCGCTCGCCCCGCGAGCTGCCAAAACAAGAAAACGCCCGATCGGTACCAGGCCGATCACGCCCGTGGCGAAGCCAAGGCCGCCGAAGATCGCCACCGGGTGATGCATGAACGAGACCCGCAGCGCCGTGACGGCCGAGCGGTAAACGAATTGTGGGATCGAGCGAAATAGCCTCGAGGGCCGAGTGACGCGGTTGACGCCAACGGGAACGAATTCAATGGCCAGCCCCTGACGGACCGCCTGCAATAGCGACTCGATCGTGTAGCTGTACTGCGTCACGAGTTGCGTTCGCCGAACCGCCTCGCTTGAGTAGGCGCGGAAGCCGCTCACGGGATCTGCCAGGTCGCGGCCGGCCAGCGTGCTAAGGACCCAACGGCCGATCTGGTGGAGACATCGTTTGTATCGCGGCAGATTTCGATCGTGACACGGCGAGCGGTCGCCCACGACGACATCGGCACGACCCGCCAGAATCGGCTCGATCAGCCGCCCAATTTCGCCGCCGCAGTATTGGTGGTCGCCGTCGGTATTGACGACGATATCGGCACCTAAACAGCGGCACGCCTCCAGTCCGCTCACGAAAGCAGCCGCGAGCCCCCGGTTGTGTGTGTGCCGGATCACATGGGTGACCCCGGCGGCTAACGCTACCGCCGCAGTGCCATCACGGCTGCCATCGTCGATCACGAGTGTCTCAATGACGTCGATGCCCGGCAATGACGCTGGCACGTCCGCCAACACCGCTGGCAGTGTCTCTGCCTCATCAAGGCATGGCACCTGCACGATCAACCTCATCACTACCACTCCAGAATAGGAAGAACAGCACATCGGTAACGCGGAGGACAAACTCGTCGCTGCCCCACAGCGGAAGATTACCCGCCTTCTCAGTCCTGATTATATCCTTTTCGGGGGGGTCGCAATTAGTAAAGATGGTTTTGCCGGATTTTCTCTAGAAAATTAGTAAGGAGGGCGAACTGGAGTGGCACGAGCACTACCGTCGGATGAGCTCATTTTCTCGCCCAGGTCTTATTTGACCCATTTCAGCCAAGCGTCGAAATACGCAGTGGGTGAACCGCCCATGCCCGATTGGAATGCCTCATCAAAAGGCATGCCCTGTTCCAGGTTTCGGATCACGGCATCGAACCCGCGTTTTCGCTCGCGGGTTAAGAAGGACTGGCAGACGGCCGCGGCGATACGGTCGGCTCGCTCGGGGGCGAGTTTGCCCGCGAAAAATTCTTTGCCCGAATCCATTGTCCCGACGGCCAGGACGAGTTCGGACTGCATGCTCGCCAATTCGGCTCGGTCGTACTTCGTTTCCGATCCGGCGACGACTTTGCCCAGCCCGTCGGCGAACCAGCGCGGCACTGAGCTTGCCCGACTCGCCACCGCGAGGCTGGCGACGGGTGCGGCGAGCCGCTCGGCAATGGTCGTGGCCTCGTCATTGTCCGAGGCCACGACAGCGATGTAGGCCTGGATGCCGTCGTAAAACCAATGAGACTGCCAGTCCGTGGGGACGCTGCGTTGTTCGACCATTTGAGCAAATTCGCTGTAGTCGTAGCGGCGGGGCAGCACGTAGATCGATGCTTTGCCGTGAAAGAAGGCTTCGGCGGCGCTGCCTTGGGCGGTTAGTGCCTTGGTGGGCAATACTCTGGAGGTTCGCAGCAGGTCCGCTTCGGCCTGCTCGCCGACGCGTTTCAGCGTCTCGGTGTCGAGATTGCCCCAGACGGTGAAGTGGTCGGTTTGAGTGGACGCGAGATCACTGGTTGAGCCACCTGCCAAAGCAAAATGCTCGGCCGCGATTTCTTGGCGGCGAGCGCTGACTTCGGCGGGTGAGGCCGCGGCCAGCCAAGCCTTTTGAGTCATCACATTGAGCGACTCGTTACGCTCGCCCTCGGGGACTTTAGCACCTTCGTCGATCCATTTCGAAATGAGAGCGATGTCCGAGTCGGCGAGTGGCGGGCGACCGCCTGCGGGCATCCGGGCGCCTTCGGTGCCCCGCAGCTTTTTCACGAGCAGGCTGGCTTCTCCCGCGCCCAGTTCGAGGACCGGCCCGCTGTCGCCACCACGAAACATTCTCGCCAGCGTGTCCATTTGCAAGCCGCCTCGAGTCTGCATCGCGGCGATGTGACAGCCACGGCAATTCTCGACCAGCAGGGGCGCGATCTGGCTGGCAAAATCGACGGTCTCTCTGCCCGTCGGCGCCGACATCGTGGGCATCTCTTTGGCCATCTCGGGTGCGGGCGGCGGGGTGGCGCCGGGGGTGGCGCCGGCCTGCAGGCTGGCTAGTTTGGCGGCCGGGTCATCGCCGTCGAACTTGGCCCCTTCGTTGATCCAGCGTTTGAGCAGTGCGAGATCCTGTTCGCTGACTTTGCCGCCGCCGCGGGGCATGTCGCCGGTTTCGATCGTTTCGACCAAGCGGCTGCCGATGGTATCGCCAGGAAAGACCACCACTCCCTCACGCGGCCCTTTCATTAGCACGGCATAGCTCTCGAGGGAAAATCCGCCTTTTTGGGCGCGGACGTGGCAGCCCCCGCACTTAGAACTGAGGATCGGTGCGATTTGAGAAACGAAGCTGACGCCATTGCCCGCGCGTTCAAATGGACTGGGGGGCGGCATCGTTTTCGCGGCTTTGCTCGGCTCGGGCGGGCTCGGCGCGGGCGGGCTCGGCGCGGGCGGGCTCGGCGCGATCTTCGCCATCTCGGTCGCACGCTCGGAGCCTGGGCGTGGCGGCGGGATGAAGGGAGCGATCGCGACGCCTTCGAGTTCGATCATCACCCGGGCATCCGTGATGCGTTTTATTTTGGGCAGCAAGGCATCGTAGAGTTCGGGGCTGCCGGCGCGGACGGCGACCTCGACTTGTTTCATCGCATTTTCCAAAGCTCGGGCCGACGCCTCAAAATTTCCCCCCACGTATTCGGAACCCGCCTTGGTGATGCTAGCTCCGACGGCGGCATACGCCTGGCGAGACCGCATGTCCATCTGTGCGGGGGGGGCGGCGGCATCCGCCGCTGGAATTGCCGCTGGAATTGCCATCCAGGCGAAGGCCCAGCACAGTAAGCCTGGGGCGGAGCACCAAAATCCCGAGACGCGGCGTGATTGGGCCGAGGTGGGGCGCAGAGCATCGGTCATGGGATTGAGGGCCATCAAAATGCCAAAGGGTAGAAATCTTTCAATGTCATGGGGGGCTCCCGTTTTACCGGATCATGGCAGGGGAATCCCTTTCATCATAAACCGCAAACGCTCGGGAATCCAAAATGAACCCGTCTGCAGTGATTCGGTAGCACGGATGCCGCCCCTTGGGAATTTCTGAAACAGCTTCTAAACTGTTGAATTGGCCCGCACCGCAGACTTTCGGCGAAACCGATGACGATCCACTCTAACCGCACTGATTCTAACTCGCCTGACGGCGGCAATCCTCCTAACGGGAGCACTCCCGGCGAGCGGAGTCGTCCGTCAACAATGGGCGAACCGACGATGCCGTTGACCGATCAGCGAATTGTCGTGCTCGACTTCGGCTCGCAATATGCGCAGCTGATTGCACGGCGGGTCCGCGACCAGCAGGTCTACTGCCAGATCGTTCGCCACGACATCACCGCCGAGCGGATCGCTGAACTCGCGCCTCGAGGCATCATTTTGTCCGGGGGACCGTCGAGCGTTTACGAGGAGAACGCGCCCCAGATTGATCCCGCGATCTTTGAGCTCGGCATCCCCGTGCTGGGGATTTGTTACGGGATGCAGATCGCCTGCCAAGCACTCGGTGGCAAAGTCGACAACACGCCCAGTCGCGAGTATGGCCGGGCGATGTGCGACTTCATCGATCACGATTCGATTTTTCGCGGCATGCAGGCGTCCGAGCAGGTGTGGATGAGCCATGGCGATCAAGTGTCACAGATCGCCGACGACTTCACGGTCATGGCGAAAACCTCCACGTGTCCCTATGCCGCGATCCGCCACAACACGCGGCCCGTGTTCGCGATGCAGTTTCATCCCGAGGTCACCCACACGCCGCACGGCGGTCAGATCCTGCATAACTTCGTCCGCGACATTTGTGGTTGCGACGGCAGTTGGCGACTGGGTGATTTCGCCGAGGCCGCGATCACACAGATTCGGGCGGTCGTGGGCAAGAAACGGGTGATTTGCGGCTTGTCCGGGGGCGTTGATTCCTCGGTCGTCGCGGCTCTGCTCTATAAAGCGATCGGTTCACAGCTCTCGTGCATCTTGGTCGATAACGGGATGCTGCGGAAAAACGAGCAGCGGATTGTGATTGATGAGTTCTCGAATCACTTCAAAGCTGATTTGCACGTCGTCGATGCGGAAGACCAATTTCTCGATGACCTCGCCGGGATTGAAGAGCCTCAAGAGAAACGCCGCCGGATTGGATATGCGTTCATCGAGTGCTTCAAAGCGGAAGCCGAAAAGATCGAAGACGCTCACTTTCTCGCTCAGGGGACGCTGTACCCCGATGTGATCGAGAGTGGGGCGGACAAGGACGGCCCGGCCGCGACGATCAAGCTGCACCACAATGTCGGCGGGCTGCCCGACGAATTGGGCTTTGAGCTCATCGAGCCACTGCGGGATCTGTTCAAAGACGAGGTCCGCCGGCTCGGCATCGAACTCGGCTTGCCTGAACAGCTTGTGTGGCGGCACCCGTTCCCCGGCCCGGGACTGGCCGTTCGCTGTCTCGGCGAAGTCACCCGTGAAAAACTCGTGGTGTTGCGGGAAGCCGATGCGATTGTCGTCGAGGAAATTGAGAATGCGGGTTTGTACCGCGAAACTTCGCAAGCCTTTGCGGTCTTGCTGCCTGTGCAAAGTGTCGGGGTCATGGGCGATGCCCGGACTTATGACAACGCAGTCGCCGTTCGCTGCGTCAATACGGACGATTTCATGACCGCAGACTGGAGTCACCTCCCTTACGACTTGCTCGCACGCATCAGCACGCGGATCATAAACGAAGTCAAAGGCGTTAACCGCGTGTGCTACGACATCAGCAGCAAGCCGCCCGCCACGATCGAATGGGAATGAGACGATGAGCGAAAACGACAAGCTCGAAATCCCAGAAATCCAAACAGCCCTCTCAGGGCAACCAGCCCTCTGAGGGAGAGTCCGCGGACGATTCGCCTGACGGCGACCGCCCTCTCTCCCAACTCCCAATTCCCCCTCCTCCAAACTGCCCCCACTGATTTTTCATGGCCGGACAATTCATTTATCAAATCACTGATCTGACCAAAAAGCATGGTCCGAAAAAAGTGCTCGAGAACGTTAACCTCGCTTTCTATCCCGGGGCAAAAATCGGTGTGCTCGGACCCAACGGGGCCGGTAAATCGACATTGCTGAAGATCATGGCGGGCTACGACACGGAGTTTGAGGGCGTGGCGCGGTTGGGCAAGGGCTTCACGGTCGGCTACCTCGAGCAGGAGCCACCGCTCGATCCGACCAAGACCGTCTTTGAAAACGTGCAGGTGGCCGTGGCTGAACGGCAAGCGATCATTGACCGCTTCAACGAAATCTCGGGTCTGCTCGGAGAGGTCACCGACGATAAAGAGATGACGAAGCTGTGCGACGAGATGTCTGAATTACAAGACGTCATCGACGCGAACAACCTGTGGGAGCTCGATCGGTTTGTCGAAATGTCGATGGCCGTGATGAACCTGCCGCCCGGCGATGCTGAGATCACCAATCTCTCCGGTGGCGAGAAACGCCGGGTCGCGCTGTGCCAGCTCTTGATCCGCCAACCCGACCTGTTGCTGCTCGACGAACCGACCAACCACCTCGATGCCGAGAGCGTATCGTGGCTGGAACAGCATCTCGCGAAGTATCCTGGGACGGTCGTCGCGGTGACGCACGATCGCTACTTCCTCGACAACGTGGCCCAGTGGATTCTCGAAGTCGATCGCGGCAAGGGGATGCCATTTGAAGGCAACTACTCGGCTTGGTTGGAGAATCGGGCCAAGCGGATGGCGCTCGAGGAACGCCAACAGAAGGCGCGTGAGAAGAACTTGGCTCGCGAGCTTGAGTGGATTCGCATGAGTCCCAAGGCGCGGCAAGCGAAATCGAAGGCGCGGATCAAATCGTACGAGCAGATGTCGCAGGAGGTCTTCGAAGACCGCCCCGACGAGCTCGAAATTCAGATTCCGTCGGGCAAGCATCTTGGTTCGCTCGTGATCGAAGCGGAAAAGGTGGACAAGGCGTTCGGCGACAAGGTGTTGATGAAGGGCATGTCTTTCCGTCTGCCGCCGGGCGGGATCGTCGGCATCATCGGCCCCAATGGAGCCGGCAAGACGACATTGTTCAAAATGCTGACCGGGCACGAACCGGTCGACGCGGGCTCGATCAAGATTGGCGAGACGGTCGATCTTGGTTACGTCGACCAGTCGCGTGATGCGCTCGATCCGAACAAAACGATCTACCAAGAGATCAGCGGTGGCCACGAGTCGCTGGACATGGGTGGCCGACCCATGCACGCCCGCTCGTACGTGTCGCGATTCAACTTCAAAGGCCCCGATCAAGAGAAAAAGGTGGGGATCCTGTCCGGTGGAGAACGGAACCGGGTTCACTTGGCATCGCTGCTACGCAAGGGTTGCAACGTTCTGCTGCTGGACGAACCGACCAACGATTTAGATGTCGACACGCTGCGTGCCCTCGAAGAAGCCATCGAGAATTTTGCGGGCTGCGTGGTCGTGACGTCGCACGATCGCTGGTTCCTCGACCGCCTGGCGACGCACATCCTGGCGTTTGAAGGCAACGGCGAAGTCGTCTGGTGTGAGGGCAACTTTGACACCTACGAACGCAACCGCCGAGAGCGGATGGGCGAGGACGCCGATGACGATTCCAAGAAGGCTCGTTACAAAAGCATCCATGCTGGGTAGTGCCTCCCTGCGTTAAGCCCCTCGTTAAATATTTCAGATGCGATAAAACATGTGACTTGATCGCGATGCGTTTCGTTCAATGCGTCGCACTTTTCCCACACACCTATCACATCACACACTAGGCAATCGACACGATGACGATCCTACGAGTCGGCCCAAACGAGAAGTACACCGATGGCTGGGCAGCCGCTTTCAGCGGCGGTTCCACCGCAAGCAAGCGAAAGACCGCCAAGAAGTCGGTAAAGAAAGCCGCTAAGAAATCGGTGAAAAAGCGAGCGGCTCAAACTGCTGCTGTCGCCAAAAAGTCAGTCAAGAAGTCAACGAAGAAGTCGGCTGTGAAAGCCGTCAAGAAGACGGCGAAGAAGTCCGTGAAGAAGTCCGTGAAGAAAGCCGTGTCGGTCCAACGATCGACTGCGAAGGTGAGTAAGAAGGCGGCAAAGAAGAGCGTGAAAAAAGCCGTTGAAAAGTCGGTTAGAAAGCCCATGAAGAAGACGTCCAAGAAGGCGTCGAAAAAGAGCGTTAAGAAAGCCTGAATCATGCCATCGAATCCTCCCAGCGAACGTCCGCAGGACTCGCCTCGCCGTGAGGACTCTGGGGCAAACGATCGAGCGGCCTTGCCGCTGCACTCGATCCTGTCCGACGATGACTTCGAAGCGACATGGCGGGCTGCTCTCGAAGGGCCGTCAGCTGCCGGTCGAGATGCACTGCACAGCCTACTGGGGTATCTCACGTTTTCCTCTGGAGCGGCCGCCCCGGCCATCCTCAAAGCGTGGAACCGGGTGCATGACGAAGCCGCCGGCGGGGATGTCCTGTCCGGGCCGCCCCCGTTTCTAATCATCCGTCACTGGCTCGAAGAGACCGCCGAGAAACTGCAGTCGAGCGAGTCCTCTGCGTTCGGGGACGTCAGCCGGGCGCGGACGGTGATCCGCGTGCTGTGGTCGAAGCTGCTGCCCGCCTATCTGGATTTTCATCGCGACCTGCTCTTTCACCTCGAACCGGAAGTCCTGTTCAACGGACTTTTCCTGGCGAGATGCGCCGAGGCGGTGCTTGCTCACGTCGGTGAGGCCGCCACGATTGAAGATGAAAACGAGCTCGTCGATCAGATCATCTCACAGCTGAATGACTACGTTGGCTATCGTCCGGTCGCAGTGCTGGAGAACCGTGCCTGCCAGCCTTACCCGCATGAGTTCGTCCGCCCCATCCCGATGATGATTCACGGTGTGGGAATCACGGCGGGACCCTATCGCGAATTGATCCGCCGAGCACTGAAGGCGATCACAGAGGCTCCTGACGACATCCTGCGCGCCGCGGCGATGGATCCCGACCAGATCCGTGAGTTATGTCTGGACCCTCGCGCCTACGATTTCGATCACCCTGTCAATCGCCGTCCGAATTATCATTTCGGTGGCTGGGACGAACGATCCATCGATAGCGATGGACGCTATGATCGATTCATGGTCCGCAGCGTCACGCTCGACGCGCTGTTGTGCCGGCTCAGTGAGACGCCTGACGCGTCTGCCGACGAACTGCTCGATGAGGCGGCATCGGTGCTCGCGGGCACGATGTTGATGGCATCGGGCGTATCCGGTTGGGGGCCGGGGGCCTATTCGAGTGACGTCACGCTGCGTTCGCTGATGGTGCCGATCGCGAACTATCGCGATGAATTCTATCGCTGGCGGATTTCACAGATTGGTGGCCAGCACGGCAAACGCTTGCTCGCTGAAGCCGAGACTCGGCACCAGCCTTTCGGGGCCGCGCGGCAACATCTCAACGCGTCGCTGGCACGGAGCAGGGCCATCCAGTTGCAGCACGTGCAGCTCGCCCGGATCTACGCCCGCATGGGCTATGCCGATTCGGCGGCGAAGCAAGCCGATGTGGTGTCGGCGGCATCGGCGAGATTGATGTGCCGGATCGATTGTGGCATGACGCTCGGGCTGCGCGCCCTCCGCGCCGGCGATCTTGCCGCGGCGATCGAAGTTCCTGCCGCGAGTTTCGATTTGATTCGCCGCGCGATTGAGTGCGGTGGCCTGATGGACCCGTGGGATATCCTCGGATTTACCGGCAACTTCAGCCTGTATCCAGGGATCGAGAACACGATTCACGACTCGCGGCTGGACGAGTTGCTGTTCATTATCGAAAGTCTGTTCGGGTACACCGCGCGGGTTTGGAGCGAGGCGGCCGCACGGGATGACGAAGCTGCCTACGACAAGATGGATGCGCAGTACCGCGATATTGCCCAGTGGTGGCGGACGTTCGCGGCACATACGGTCGAATCGGTCGATGCAGCGGACCCATGGGAGTCCTACGAGTCGGCACGGTTGGTCGCGCAGGCACTTCGGTTGTGGCATCGCGGTGGTGCCCGGCATGGTGACATTGCGTTTTGGGCACCTCACGCCGAACTGTTTGATTCGCCTCGCGCCTACATGCTCGTGATCACGGCGCTGCTCGAACGCAAGGACTTTATCCCCGCCCAGGCGCTGTTGATCCACTGGCTCGGGCAAGCTGAGCGGGTGGGGCTGCGGACCGGTGCGAGTTCCCTGCCGCGGCTTGCCGAACGTTGGCTGCTGCAACTCCGCGAGCATCTGCGCGATGAACCGGCCGAGCTGTGGCCGCGAGTGAACAAGTTTTTTGACTACCTCGAAGCAAACGCCGAGTCGTACTGGTCGGCGCCTCATTTCGAAGTCGGCGACGCGGCCCTGGGGAATCACTCCGCGGACGATTGGAAACGCGAGCTCGCCACCGCCACCGACGATCTGCTCGATCCAGAAGATGATCTTGATGATGACGGCAACGACATCTTTGCCGCCGCTTATGAGGGCATGAGCTATCAGGACACTACCGACGATGGCAACGAAGGTTCGATATTCGACACCGGCGGCGATTCGGACAGCGTTGACGAAATCGAAACGGAAGTGAAGCGGCTTGGCAGCCGGCTCGACTTCCTGCAAGCCCTGGCCAGGATGTGGGCCGTCGGCGCCGATGTCGCAATCACCCACCACCAGCTGCAAAACTCGCCTTCGACATCGCCCGCTCGATCCGATGGGGATCCCCCCATCGACCGTGGGCAACAGGAACAGCAAATCGAGTCGTTGCAGGCATGGGCGCGACGCGCGGTTAAGAACCGTATCGGGCTGCTGCAATTGCTCAGTGACGTGCGTGCCTACAAAATCAAACCCGCTGGCACCGATAAGGAGTCGATGCGGACCTACGACCGCCGGCGTGTCCTGCGTGACGGATTGATGGAACGCATCATTGAGACCGCCGTGGAAATGTCCGATGCCCGGCGACTGATCAGTAGCGCATTGTGTGCCCTCAATGGCAAACTTTCCTCGGACCTCACGGAAGAATTCGCTGAGGATGACGCGGGTGCGATCGAGCTATTCGCCGCCTTGATCGCGGGCGATTCGGAGTTGGCCCGAGCATCGTTCCCCGCTTTTGTCGAGTCGATTATCCAGCGTAACCTGCTGTATATCCCGCTATCACGTGGCGGGGATCCCGTCAAGATTTACGTCGCGCGGCTGCGTGAACGTGTGCTCCGGCATCTGTTGCACTGGATGCCTCGTCGCGGCCTGGTTGTTGAAACCTGCCGGCTGATCGAAACCGCTCGTCAGATGGAACAACGCAACCCCATCGGCGCCGGCGCGGTCACCGAATTTGATGGACTGTATCGAGCCGGCTATCGCTCGCTCGTGGGATCCTTCTCCGACTCGGTCCTGCACAGCGAGGCCGCACAGTCGAAGCGGAAGCGAGCGGGGGCCGTAGAAACCAGCGAAGCTCACAGCGACAGCTGCGAAATCACCGCTACGGACCAACATGCGATTTCCGAAACATTGATACCGCTGCTTGAGAAGTTAACCGAAGTGATGCTCGGCAGCTGGCTGGCCCACAGCCAAACGCTTCGCCTCTCACCGCTGGAATCGGTCAGCGATGGACCGAAGTGGAATCGGCTTGTTGAGTTTATCCAAGCCTATGGTGACCCCCTCTTCACGCAAGGTTTTTTGCAGCTTAGTAATATCCGAGCGGTGTTACACCAAGGCGTCGAGAGCTGGCTCGGCCGGGCTCTTCAAGACGGCGACGACCTGCTCGATGACACCCATTTGATGCGCGCGATCGAAGCGGGTAGGATCGGATTGGGCGAAGCCGCTCGCTGCATCACATTGGTGTTCGAATCGCTGATGGACCATCATGCAGAGTACCAAGACTACAACAGCACAACGACGCAAAGCGATCGGGGTGAAATGGTCTACACTTTTCTCGATTTTTTGAGGCTACGGGCGCGATATGAACGGGTTGCGTGGAATCTCAAGCCGATCATGTGGACGCACCAGGTGCTCGTTCGCATGAGCCTGGGCGAAGCGGCGCTGGCGTGGCGAGAGAGCCTTAACGAACGGATCGCTGCCGAAGCTGAGCGGTACGTGAAACGATTGCGAGAGCTGCAAAAACGCTATTCGATGCGGATGCCCACCGTCGCCGATCGATTGGAAGAGCGATTTGTGCAACCGATGACCATTGACCGCATGCGTGCACTCATCGCACCGGCAATGGCCGATGCGGAAGCGAACCTGGAGCACAGCCAAGCCTTCGAGCAACTCGAATTGGAAGCCAATCAGCTCACACGAAACCCGGTCGGAGTCGGCTTGGATCTGCCGCCTTGGCTGAGTGAGCTCGATAGGGAAGTCGAAAAAATCGGTAAGCGAAACCTGGCCAGCGAGATCGACCTGCAGGACTTGATCACCATTCCCGTCAGCCCGCTCAGCCTCGACGAGCTGCGTTCTCAGCTCGGGGTCGCCGCATCCCAAGGCCGCCGCCTGCCGCACATGCGTGGCAAGTCGAAATAGTGCAGCAAGCCCCGCTCAACCGGCCTGCCCCCCTTGAGCCGAATGCCGTAAGGCATCGGGTACCACACCGGACTGCCCCCTGAGCCGAATGCCGTGAGGCATCGGGTACCACACTGGGCTGCCCCCTTGAGCCGAATGCCGTGAGGCATCGGGTACCACACCGGACTGCCCCCCTTGAGCCGAATGCCGTGAGGCATCGGGTACCACACCGGACTGCCCCCTGAGCCGAATGCCGTAAGGCATCGGGTACCACACCGGACTGCCCCCCTTGAGCCGAATGCCGTAAGGCATCGGGTACCACACCGGACTGCCCCCTGAGCCGAATGCCGTGAGGCATCGGGTACCACACCGGGCTGCCCCCTGAGCCGCCTCCCGTGAGGATACCAGGAGCAATAAGTGACGGGTTTACCGTAGTGAAAGATCCTGTTCTGGATGGCTCTTTAACAAGATCCACTACGCCAGTTATTGATCCCGCGTTGCTAAGGCATCGGGTGACACACTCGACGAATCGCGTTGCCCCCAAGTCTGCCGCCTACCGCAAGGCATCCGTCATCCCGTCCCCTCCCGCGAGCCAGCCGCATTGAGGGACTCGCTCGTAACAGAGCGGGGGCGCTAAGGGCTCTCACACAGTGGCTGAATCGGGCTGGCTGACTCGACCAGTTCGCGAATCGTGACATTGGCAAAGGCCGCTTCCGTCGCGGCGTACGCTTTGTCCAGTTCCGCGTGAAGCGGACAAAGGGACGTGTGCGACTTCAGGCCGAGCGGACAGCTGCGGATTCGCTCGATGGGGGCCACCGTATTGACCACGTCCAGGATCGTCAGTTTGTTGATATCGCTGCACAGCTCGTACCCGCCCCCAGGTCCTGGTCGCGATGTCACCAATCCGGCAGCTGCCAAATCCTGTAGAACTCGAGTGAGGTAACGTCGGGGCACCTTGGTCTCGACGGCGAGCTGGTCTGCTGACACCGAACTGCCCACGCGACTGCCCAGGGAAGCCACTGCTCGCAGCGCGTATTCCGCTGTCTTTGAAAGCATCTCAAACCAATAAAAAAGAAAATCTCGAACCGATTCTATACCTTGACGTACAGAAAGGTATCCTATACCGTGTCATGTAGTTATGATGGTATCGTGAAAATTGCTTTAAAGCAAACACGAATTTTTTGTCGTCGCGCCCACCCCATCCAGCCCCGCCTTCCCTACTGGAGATCACCATGCTGCTGCGCCGCGTCCCCTGCAACACACGCTCTGTGTGCCTGGGTTGTTTGCTGAGCGTGCTGATGGCTGCTGCGGCGAACGCTCAGATGAATGGATTTGAGCGGCCACCGATCGACTATCTCCATACCGAGGTCCACGACCCCGTGGCGGAGTTAGCGGCGAAAATTGAGGCGGGCACGACCGAACTGGCCTACGACCCGGAGTTCGGATATCTCGAATCAGCGTTAGAGGAACTGGGGGTTCCCGTTAGTTCGCAAACGCTCGTCTTTTCGAAGACGAGTTTACAGATCAGTCGTATTTCTCCGCGTCATCCACGGGCGCTGTACTTCAACGACGACGTGTATGTTGGCTATTGCCAAAATGGGAAGGCGCTCGAGTTTGCGGCAACGGATCCGCAGCAGGGGGCGATTTTTTATACGCTTGAGCAATCCGACGAGGCGACACCGCCGAAGCTCGTTCGCGATCGCGGGCAGTGCCTTTCGTGCCATGTTTCCAGCCGGACGCAGAACGTGCCGGGTTTTCTCGTGCGGAGTGTGTTCGCTGATGCGGCAGGCCGTCCGAAATTGGGTAGCGGCACGTTCACCACCGATCAAACCAGTGAGTTTCGCGATCGTTGGGGTGGTTGGTATGTTACGGGGCAGCATGGGTCGATGCGGCATATGGGCAACACGATCTGTGAGGGCGACGAGCACACTTTCGATCGCGAACTGGGGGCCAACGAAGACGACGTAAGCGACCGGTTTCGCACCGCCGCGTATTTGACGCCCCACAGCGATATTGTCGCCCTGATGGTGCTCGAGCATCAAACTCAGATGCACAATGCGATTACGGCGGCAAATTACGAGACTCGCCAGGCGTTGCATCAGTCCTATCAGATGAACGATCTGCTCGAACGACCCAAGGACTTTCTCAGCGATAGCGCTCAGCGGCGAATCTCAGCGGCGGCCGACCGGGTGCTGCAATACATGTTGATGTGTGACGAGTTCCAGCTCACCGACACGGTATCCGGTACGACGAAGTTTGCCAGCGACTTCGAATCGCGTGGGAAGCGAGACGCGGCGGGGCGATCGCTGCGTGATTTGAATTTGCAGACGCGATTGTTCGAGTATCCCTGCAGCTACCTGATTTACAGCGATGCGTTCGGCGGTTTGCCTGACGAGGTCCGTTCGAAAATTCTCGCGAGGTTGCTGGATATTTTGGAAAACCGGGACGAGTCGGCGCAGTATGCGCACCTCAGCAAGGAGATGCGTGCCAACATCCTTGCGATTCTCCGCGAGACGTTGCCCGAGTTCCAGCAGATCGCTTTGGCCCAGCAGTGATCCTTCGCCCAGCAGCAAGGCATGGCCAATGTTGTTGATCGGGAGGTTTTGCCGACGCCGGTGGTGACCGAAACGAGCGACGTGAAATGACGAATAGCTAATGATACGTTCGTTGATGTGAATCATCAAATCGGGCGTCTGCGGTGTCGCGATCCAGACAGCGTTGCCGAAGAGATTCAACGTGACGAACAGAGAGATTCTCCACCGACGAAGCCGCAGCCTTGCGGCAAAACCATGTTAGGCGACCGCCCCTACTGAAGCACGAGAGCGCGTTTGTGGAAGACAAGCTTGCAGCATTCGCGTCTATTCTCGCCATTTGCGGGCACAACCACACACAAGAACTGCCCGCCAATGGCGCGAATGACCGCGAATCCAGATCAGCCGCCGCTGCGTCGTAGATCGCGCACATCCGTCAGTCTGAGTCGTCTCACATGCGAATGGGGGACGCACCCGCGCGGGGCGCATCCCATTTTGGGGCTGGCGTGTCGGGTTCGCCTACCGATCACAAACACGCTCCCCTCGATCGCCGCGTCTTGATAACATGTTGGTTCTGCAATTCACCCTGTGCCAACCCGACATTTGATTGACCTCCCTTGACAATTCTCGACGATATCCTGGTCAAAACACGTGCCACGATCCAGCGGGATCGCAAGCTCGTGTCCTCTGAGCGGCTCGCTGATGCCGCCGCTGCGATGTCTCCCTGCCGCGATTTCCATGGCGCCTTAGCGGCCGGCGACGAGGTGCGGTTGATCGCCGAAGTCAAACGGGCCAGCCCGTCGGCGGGACTGATTCGCGAAGATTTTGATCCCGCCTCGATTGCCGCTTCCTACGCCGAGGGTGGGGCGGCTTGCATTAGCGTGCTGACGGACGAGCCATTCTTTCAAGGGTCACTGGACTATTTGCGGGCCGTTCGCCAAGCGGTCGACTTACCGATCCTCCGTAAAGACTTTATTGTGGATGAGTACCAGTTGCTGCAGGCCCGAGCCAGCGGAGCTGACGCGGTGTTACTGATTGCTGAATGTTTGACGGCCGAGCAGCTCATCCAGCTCGACGAGCGAGCCAGCGAGCTCGGGATGCAGACGCTTATTGAACTCTTCGAGCCGGCGAATCTCGCCGCTGTGTTGGCGACCAAGACGCGACTCGTCGGAGTCAATAATCGCGATTTACGTTCGTTTCATACCGACCTCAACCACACGTTGCGAGTCGCCAAGGACATACCGGCGGATCGTTTAATCGTCGGTGAGAGTGGCATCGCCAGCTATGACGACGTGCTGCGTCTCCAGGCGGGCGGTGTGAAAGGCATCTTGGTCGGTGAATCGTTGATGCGTCAGGGCGACATCGCCGCGGCGACGCGGCGGTTGCTGGGGGCAGCATGACACCACGCCTCGAGCTTCGAGAAATCGGTAAATCGTTTGGCGCCACGCGGGCGCTCGACTCGGTCGACCTCTGCGTTGCCGCGGGTGAGGTGCATGCGATCATTGGTGAGAACGGTGCCGGCAAAAGCACGCTGATGAAAATTCTCAGCGGCGCCCATCGTCCCGACCGAGGCGAGGTGCGGCTCGATGGACAAGTGGTCGAATTTCCCGATCCGCGTCAGTCTCAAGCGGCGGGGGTGGCGATGATCTATCAGGAGCTGAATCTTGCTCCCGAAATGACCGTTTGTCAGAACATTTTACTCGGCCATGAACTCCGCCCCACAGGCACCGCGCTGCGGGGGCTCGCGGCCAAATTCGGCTGGATTGACTCCAAGACCGAGCGACGCTGGGCGAGCGAAGCGCTCGGAAAGCTCAACTGCGATCACCTCTCGCTCGATCGCCCCGCCGGCGAGTTGTCGATTGCCGAGCAACAAATGGTCGAGATCGCACGGGCGGTCGTGACGTCCCAGCATGACCCGTCGCGATCGCTCAAACTGCTGATCCTCGACGAGCCCACCAGCAGCTTGACGCTGATCGATACCCAGCGTCTCTTTGCCGTCATCGAGCAGCTCGCGTCAGCCGGCGTGAGCGTGCTCTATATCAGCCACTTTCTCGAGGAATGCCACCGTATCGCAGATCGCTTTACTGTTCTGCGTGATGGGCGTAGTGTCCGTAGCGGTTCGATGCCCGAGCACTCAGACAAACCCGATCGCTCGGGCGTGCCGAACGATTCGGGAACGGGATCGGACTCATTCAACTCGCTACGTCTCGAGAACGCTCCGTCGCCGGCCCCAGCGAGCCAGCCCCTTGCGGAACACATCCCGCTTCCGGAATCGCCGGTAACTCTGGGTGAGATCATCAATAGCATGGTCGGTCGCGAGCTCTCCACTCTTTACCCGCGTTTCGCGCACCAGCGCGGCGACGTGGCCATGCAGATCAAGGGACTCTCCAGCGACAAAGGCTCCAGCGAAATTTCGTTCGAAGTGCATCATGGCGAGATCTTCGGAATCGCCGGATTGATCGGTGCGGGGCGGACCGAGACGCTGCGTGCCATCTTTGGACTCGACCCACTCACCAGCGGCGAGGTCCGCGTCGAGGGGCGAACGGCCAACAGCCGACGACCCGACCTGAGTTGGTCGCGTGATCAGATGGGAATCGTTTCCGAAGACCGCAAGAACGAAGGATTGTTTTTAGCACGCAGCCTAAGCGACAACTTGACGATCACACGACTGCGATCCTATCGTCGTCATGGCTTGCTCGATGATGCCGCCATGGCCAACGACACGCAGAAGTGGATGCAGACGCTCGACGTCAAAGCGGCGTCGCCGGACCAGCTCATCGGTGAGCTTTCGGGCGGCAATCAACAGAAAATTGCCCTGGCGAGATTGTTGCTACACGACTGCGACATCCTGTTACTCGACGAGCCAACGCGCGGTATCGACATTGGCAGCAAGAGCATGATTTACGAGCAGATCGGCCAGCTCGCCGGGCAGGGAAAGGCAATCGTCTTGGTCAGTAGCTATCTGCCGGAACTGCTCGGTGTCTGTGACCGCATCGGTGTTTTTGCGAGAGGTCGATTGGTAGACGTCCGCGGGGCTGAGGACTGGAGCGAGCACGAACTGCTCGAAGCGGCGATCGGATGACCTGGCTCACCGCTGTACGAATGCATGCCATCGCCACCACTGCGGTCCATTTCCTGGCATGCCTCGCGGGCCTACTCGCGATCGCGACCGCGGCATCGCTTTTTGCGAGATATCACTGGTTGCTCGATACGGTTGCGAACCTGCGTGTCCAAGGCCTGATCGCGATCGTTGTGCTCGGGTGCCTAGCGTTGATATTGAGGCGATGGTGGCTCGTCGCGATCGCAACGGCGTTGGCGCTGGTCAATTTGTCGATGATGAATTTCGGATCGATCGACGACGTGGCAGCGTTCGAAAACAGCCCACCGCTGCGGATCGTCACCACCAATGTGCTGACGTCGAACGCGCGACATGACGAGATTGTCGACGAACTGCGTTCTATCGACGCGGACGTGATCGTCGTGCTCGAGCTCAGTACGAAACTTGCGGAACGACTGCGTGAATCATTTCACGATTCCCATCCCTATCAAGCAATCCGCGAGCAAGATTTCGGTAATTTTGGCATCGGCATTCTGTCTCGACTGCCGATGCGGTCGGTGAAGACTCTGCAGCTCAGGGGTTGCCCCCTCAGCTTGGAGGCGGTCGTGGACGACGCCCGTATCATCGCGACGCATCCCGTGCCGCCGATTGGCCGGTCCAACTTCAGTCGCCGTAATCGGCAGCTCCGCATGATCGCGGCGCACCTGCGCCGCGATTCGGATGGACCTCAGCGAACGATTGTTGTCGGTGACCTTAATCTCACGCCGTGGAATGTCCACTTCACCGACCTGCTCGAGTCCACGGGATTACGGCGGGCGGCTCCACGTTGGGATTTGCGTCCGACGTGGTATGCCCGCCCGATATTTCCACTCGGGCTGCGAATTGATCATGTGCTGATCAGCGACGACCTCGCCTGCACCGATTTTCAGATCGGTCATGATTGCGGTTCAGACCACCGCAGCGTGTCCGCAACGCTGCATCGACGCGATCAAAGACTTCCGCATCACTAAGCTAAGAAAGACTGCGAAAATTGTGTTTGGATGCACGGAGTTGGCCAGCGGGCGCCACTATTTAAGGAGACGATATCACTGAATAGCTATTTTGATCGAGAAATCTCATGCGACTCACCCTCCGTACCCTGTTGGCCTACCTCGACGACATGCTCGAAGACGAGGACGCCAATGCTCTCAAGGCCAAGATTGATGAGAGCGGGATAGCCACAACACTGATTTCGCGGATTCGCAATTCGGTCGACAAACGTGAAATTGGAGCGATTTCTCCCGACGCGATCGGCCCGCTCGAGAATGCCAATGTGATGAGCGAGTATCTCGACAGTACTTTATCGCCCGAGCAGATTGCGGAAATTGAGCGTCTGTGTTTGGAATCGGATACCTCCTTATCGGAAGCCGCCGCCTGCCACCAGATCTTGACCGTGGTGCTCGGCCAACCCGCACAGGTGAGCGACCGATTGCGGCAACGTATCTACAAACTGCCCGGCAGCGAGGAGTTGCGAGCGATGGAGCAGCAGTCTCAGCCTGCAGCGGATACCCACACCGCAAAGCCCGTCGAACCCGTCACGTATTCAGGGGTTGAAATTCCGCATCGCGGGGCTGATGACGCCAAGGCTCACAGCGGGAGCAACTACGCACTCGCCAACGCATCGGCAGCAGATCTGGATCGGGGCGCTGCGGACTTTGACCGCGATGCGGCGACTGCCATTCGCCCGGTTGGGCCTAAGGATTCAGGGGTTGCCAATGCTTCGGCACGACTGCGTAAAACGGCCAATCCGGCTGAGGATTCAGGGCGCAGTGAAGCGGAAATTGTCGCGGGAACGACGCGGGCAATGATGGGCGGAACCGAGGGATATGGCGGTGGCATCCGCCCCTCACGCATCACGCCCTGGCTGGTCTCCTTAGCCCTCGCGGGCGTGCTGCTGTATGCGCTCGGCCAAGTCTTTTCGCCGCTGAGCGAGGAAGACATCAGCGGCGACGGTGCCGTCGCCCAACGCGAGAGCGAAACGCCAGCAACGCCGACGACGCCGACGACGCAGGTAACGCCGGCGACCGATCCCGACGCGGATCCCGGCAAGCTCGCCGCGGTCGCGACGGAACCGTCCTCCACGTCGGAGGTGGTCGCAACGGACGAGCCCGATCTAGCGGATGAGGCGACTGCTCGCACGGAGATGGAAGCGAAGGTGGTGGGGCAACCCGAGGCCGAAGAGCCGAAGGTGGAGAATCTCACGCCCGTTGAGCCTGTCGCAACGCCGGAGGAAATGGAGACACCGGCCGACGGACTCGCCGTACCGGCAGGCACCGTACCGGCAGGCACTGAGACAGCAGAACCAGCGGATCCAGAGGCAGCAGATAGCAGCGTCACCGACGCTGCTGCCGACATGACGGACACCGTGTTCACCCCCGAAATATCGCCCGAGGACTCGGGGCCTGACATGGACTCGGAGCCGGGGACTGAGGGTGACGTGGATCTTGACGCCATCGCGCCGGAGAATACGACACCTGGTGAGCCAAAGGCTCCGGCGTCCGCGCCGGTCGTCGCGGAAATCCTCCAAACCGGTAGCCTGGTCATTGTTCGCCAGGGCGGTACTTGGAAGAGGCTGACAGCGCGTGAGGTGAAGGCCGATCCAGCGGATGCACCAGACAGTCCGCTGGCCCAACCAGAGCCCGCCGAGTCAGCCCCTGTTGGCCCGGCCCCTGTTGGCCCAGCCCCTGTTGGCCCAGCCCCTGTTGGCCCAGCCTCGAAGGCGGACAGTGTCCTGGCGGGCCAGACCATTGTGGCACCGGCGCTGTTTCGCCCCACGTTGATCAGCCCGAGTGGCATCGAGTGGACTCTCGCCGGGCCAACTCGGATGAGAATCGGACAGAATGAATCGATTGGTGCGGTAACGCAGATCTTGGACGGGCGTATCCTGCTCGCTTCGACGAAACCGAACGTGACCACGATGCTAATGCTCGGCCAACGTCAAATCAAAGTGGCGATGCCCGAGGCACAGACGGTTTTGGCGATCGAATTGAGCCACTTTCGACCGCTGGGAGCCAATCCTTTAGTGCCGGCCAACCGATTGCCAAGCTATCGGGTGATCTCGGTCCAAGGGACCGTGATGATTCAAGCGGTGCCGGTCGAGGGGGATCCCGATCCAGCGGCGGGTGAAACGCTGACACTTGAAACCAATCAGCAGTACCAAGGCAACGGGATCCTGCAGGCGACGATTGGCCCCGTGGATCGTTTACCGGTTTGGATCGATGCCGATGCGAAAAAGGATGTGCTGGCCGATTCCGCTCGGGATGGGTTGATTGAGTTTACAACACGTGACGAGCCGATTGAGAAATCACTCCGGGAAGCGATGACGTTTCGCCGTGTGGAAGTGGCGGCATTGGCTGCCCAGACGCTGCTTTTGCTCGGTCGCGCGGATGTTTATTTCGGTGGTGATGGAATTCTTAACCGCCCACGGCAACGGCTCTACTGGCAAGAGCACGCCGAGATGCTCCGGCAGCAGATCGCTTCGGATGCCGAGGCGGCCGAGGTTGTCCGGGTGGCAATCGAGCGTGCCGAGCTCGCCGACAGCAAGCGGCTCTTCAAGTTACTCGTCGGGTTCACCCCAGAGGAGTTGGCTGCGGGAGCCGATGCCGAACTGGTCGATCTCTTGGACTCGCCGTCCATGGCCGTCCGAGTCCTAACGATCGAAAATCTGCGGGGGATCGTCGGCGACACGCTGGGGTACCGGGCCGATCAAGAGAATGCCAACGCTCGAAAAAGCGACATCAAAAAGTGGGAGACCCGGCTGCGGCGCGGCGATATTCGCTATCAGCCGTGAGTCGTCGCGTCTCTCTGAGACTCGGCCTGAGCGTCTCAGAGAGACGCTCAGGTCTCAATCAAGCGGATGGGGTGGGATTCGAACCCACGGTAGAGTCACCCCTACGCTAGTTTTCAAGACTAGAGCCTTCGTCCACTCGGCCACCCATCCGGTTTTAGTTTCTGCGGTCAGTTGCTGATATTCAACTGACCTGCAAAAAGCGAGCGAGGTTCTGCAGAGTCTAAACCGAAGTGGCTTAGACGAAAAGTCCCTTGCGGATCTCCAACGCGACAACGGGGGTCAGCTTTGGTGTCCGCTTTCGATTTGTCCGTCTTTGATGACGATGCTGATGCCATCGCGAATTTGCAGTGCTTCCTCTTCGCCTTCGTGATCGACACCGGCGGCGTTGGTGATTTTGACATTCGTCCCGATGCGACAGTTTTTATCGAGAATGGCTCCTGAGATATGGCTACCCGCACCAATCCCGACCGGCAATTTACCCTCTTGGGCTTGCCCCTTCATTTCGATAAAGTCGGCACCCATCACCACGCTATCTTTGATTGTGACGTTATCGCCAATCACGGTTCGCAGTCCGATGACGCTGTTCTCGATCGTGACGTTGTCGCCGATCAGGCAACCGTCGGCGATCAAGCTGCTGCTGATCGTGGATTTGCCCATGATGGTCGGCGGTAAGAACCGGGGGCGACTGTAGATTGGGGCGTGTCGATTGCGAATATCGAAAGGCGGGTTCTTACTAGCCAGCGACAGGTTGGCTTCGTAGAACGAGCGAATCGTTCCGATGTCTTCCCAATAGCCATCGAACAGGTGCAATTGGACCTTGTGGGTTTTGATCGCTTCGGGGAAGACTTCTTTGCCGAAGTCGCTGTGCAGGCTGTTTTCGAGCAGGTCGACCATCAGGTCTTTATCGAAAATATACAAGCCCATGCTGGCCAGCAGATCCCGACCCTGGCTGGGGATGCCGCGTTCGTCGATCCAGCCCGGATCCATCCGCACGGTCGCAATTTGCTCTTCGGTTTGTGGCTTTTCGACGAAACCGCGCACTTGGCCGGTTGCATCGACTTGCATGATGCCGAGCGAGGAGGCGTCTTTCCGCGTCACGGGGATCCCAGCGATCGTGGCGGCGGCTCCCGACTCGATGTGCGTTTTCATCATCTCGCGGAAATCCATCCGGTAGAGTTGATCACCAGAGAGAATCAAGACGTGTTTGATCCAGCTCTCGCGCAGGTGCACGAGATTCTTGCGAACCGCGTCCGCGGTGCCCTGGTACCAGTCGGTTTCGGAGTCCACGGTTTGCTGGGCGGCGAGCAACTCCACAAATCCACCGTTGAAGTGATCGAAGGTGTAGGTTTGCCGCAGGTGACGGTGCAGGCTCTCGGACAGGAACTGCGTAAGCACGTAGGCTCGATTCAGCCCACTGTTAATACAATTGCTGATGGGGATGTCGATCAAGCGATACTTGGCCGCCAACGGCACTGCCGGCTTGGCCCGGATCTTCGTCAACGGGAACAGTCGCGTCCCGCGCCCGCCACCGAGAATCAACGCAATCGTGTTACTCAGGTCCATCTTGTTTCGCCTAAATCAGGAGGATGCTCACCAGTACTTTTCAAAGCGAATTGTTCCCGCTTGATGCTCTTGAACATCGTAGTGAAAACCAGCCGCTTGCAACAACGGTAGCATACCAGGATTTTCGGGCGTGTCGGCACCAGGTGGGACATATCCAATCATGGCAGGATTGCCGCACAGGAAGGCGTGCGTGTTGCTGGGCGAGAGCGGATCGCCAGCGAGTTTGGCCAGCTCGCCGCTGGCGAACATGGTTTGCAAATACTGCTTCCCAACGAAATGAGGATGGTCGGCGCGAATGTTTTCTTCTTCGCGAGTGGTCAGTGGCAGGTACACGTAGTTGGGGTACTGCCGCATCAACGTTTCGTGCTCGTTGCGGTAGGCACAATCACGTCGATACCGCACACTCGTAGCAACGATGATGCGGCCGCGGTGCCCGGTCGCGAGCAGTTTCGCAGCCATGGCGTTGTGAGGTGCTTCCCCGGTGCCCGTACCGAGGAACAGCATGGTGTCGTCGGGTTGGTAACTGCCGAGCACGTATTTCCCGGTGATCTTTCGCTCCATCACCAGTCGGTCACCGGTTGATTTGCAAAACAATCGCGGCGTCAGCACAGGTGGCTTGCTGGCGGCAGTCTCGCCGTGGCGGACCAAGGTGATGTAGAACTCGAGGTAGTCCACACTCTCCTGGGTCGCGAGCGTCCCGTCGGCATGCAGCATCGGGCACGAAATCGAATAGGCGCGGCGGACGATTTTCCGCATCTTGTTGGCCGGCAGTTCTTGGTTCTGGGTACCGCTCAGTCGCGGTTCCCAGTTGCCCAAACCGATCGCGAGGTATTGCCCGGGCTCGAACGGCGGCAGTGGCTCGTCGGGGCGGATTCGATATTTCGATAGATCTTCTGTCAGGTCGATCCGGTCGACAATCGTCGCATTATAGAATTGATCTCGGAGTTGCTGCTGCTCCTCGGGATCGGGAGGCAAATCGGGCAGGCGGTCACCTGGGGGCGAAACCGGCTGGCTCGGCCCAGGGGGGTTCCGGGAGGGAGGGGAGGCGCTCACGAAGCTCATTCCTTTTGCGATTCTTGCCGCGGACAGGGTCTCGAAAGAGTTACTATAATGAACTGCGGCGCCACCATGGTGTGGCGTCAGCGAGGATTTCCGCTTCCTTAGAGAAACGTTCGCCCTCCGCCGATCCCACCTCTGCAATCATTTTTTTCCTCACGGTCTGCCCATGTTTTCCCCTGGTATCCACCGCGCCTGCGAGCGTGAAAGCCTTCATCCATGTCGACCGACGGCTTCGTCCTTTGGGAGCCACGGCATCCGCCAGCGGACGTCGCCGCCGATGGGGAGCCGATTTCGAAACGTGCTCGGCGGGCTGAGCCTGCTGGTTCTGGGCGGCCTGTCGTTGTCGCCGCTGGGTGTCAACGCGAGTCACGCCGAAACGTGGACCAACCTCGACGGAGACCGTTCCATTCAAGCCAGAATGATTGGCATGTGGAACGATCAAGTCGTCTTGCAGCTCGATGATGGCCGCAGCATCAACGTGCCAATGGACAAGCTGATCGCGGCGAGCCGGATCCAGGCGGGCAAGATTGCCCAGCGGCTCAAGGAAGAACGCGAGGCGTTGACGACCGAGATCAAGAACGCCGCAGCGAAAGCGGCCGCAGCAGCGCCCGATCCGTTGCCGACGCCGCCCGCACCGCCAGCCTACCAACCACCGGTGGCCGATATGGCGCCCGACCAGGCGATGGATTCCATTGCCGAACAATTTCAAAACGGACATCTTGTCGTCATCTATGACGCGTTGCCACCGAAGTACCGGCAACAGCTCGATGTCTTGGTTCGTTTGGCGCTCACCAAACTCGATCCCAACTCGCTCACCCAGCCGTTCGAGCAGCTCCATGGGTTAGCTGACCTCGTGGTCACTCGCCAAAATTGGATTCGTTCCGAACCTCATTTAAGCGATGGCAACGGGGGCCTCAACATGATGGGCGAACTGTTTCAGAAGTTTGTATTGCCAGCAGCCGGGATGATCCGGGCAGGTTTGCCCGCTGACCAGGCGAGCGTGAAAGAGATTCGCGACATGGGCTTCGGGGCCTGGCTGCATCAACGCGACGAGATCATGGCCCCCTACGCAGCGTTGCTGCTCGAGAGCTACAGCTCGCCCGGCCCGCAGTGGAGCGTGGTAGAGACGAAAGACGATACGACGCTGCTCGAGCAGCCCGGTGGGGCCGCTGCCACGGAGCCCTCCGCATCCCCGATGTACGGCGAGTCCTACCCAGGGCAGAGCAACCGATCGGCAAACCCCACGGTGGCGTTCACGAAAGTCGATGGTTTCTGGGTGCCCGCCGATGTTGCCGAAGGGTTCGATGCCTGGGTTGTCGAACAAACCACTGCACTGGAGAAATATGAGGATGGCAGTATGGATTTGTCGGATTGGTTGGGCGGGCAGTTTGTCACCGTGCCGACGATCGCGAGTGCACCGAAACCGACCGAGCGACGAGACGGTTTCGAGTCGGGCACGTATGGCGAATTCGACGACCCATACCGTTCCCCCGATTCGCCGGATTCGTATGGCTCACCGGGGACCTCGAGTTCGTATGACTCGTATGGTTCGCCGGAATCCTCGGGGGCCCCAGGCTCCTACGGCGCTCGCCCGCCGGCGAAAATGGAGCCCATCGCAATCACGCCGGCAATGTTGGGGAGTATCCTGCAATCGGTGGGTGACTACCGATCCATGTTCAGTTCACTCGAAGCGGCCCCGGACGAGAAGAGTTTTCACGCCGCTGCGGAACAACTCATCGGATCGATCCACGGATTGGTATCGCTGATGAGCCCATGATGGTGCGCAAATCGGGGGTGGCTATTTCGTTGTCCCCGGGGTGTCTGCTTCGCGGACGCCCGAACTCGCACGGGGTGGCTTTCTCAGTCGCCATTCCATCTGCCTCACCAACCGTTTGGCGACATCCGGTTGGGATGAGGCCACGTTTTCGGTTTCGCCCGGCGCGGTGCGGTGATCGTAGAGTTCCACGAAACCGTTTTGATGCTTGATCAATCGATGAAAGGGGGTGCGAATCGTCTGGGCTCCGGGTTTGTAACTAATCGCCATGCTGTCTTCATGTGCGGAGTCGTCTTGAGCGGCCAATAGCGAATCGCCCTGCAGGAAGCTCGGTACTGGGAGGTCGGCCAGTTCGCAAAGAGTTGGGTAGATATCGATGCTTTCAACCAGCGAAGCGGATTGGGTTCCGGGATTGACGATTCCTGGGTATCGAACGATGAGTGGTGATCGCAGCGATTCTTCGAACAACGCATGCTTGCCCCAGATCGCGTGTTCGCCGAGGTGCCAGCCGTGATCTCCCCACAACACGACAATGGTGTTGTCGGCTTGGCCGGACTGTTCGAGTCGTTCCAGAATCCGTCCGACTTGGGCATCTGCGTAGCTGACGCAGGCAGCGTAGTGCTTTCGCACCGCCGTGGCAAAATCAGCATCTTCATTGGGGTCTTGGTCCCAGAGGTTGTACTGCCTGAATTCGCCAGAGCGATGCCAGGTTGATTGACCGCTGGGCTTTTCGGGATGCGCGATCGGCGGCAATTCGGCGTCGACATAGGGCGCCATGTATTTCGCGGGCGCTCCAAACGGGAGGTGCGGACGGATGACGCCCACCGCCAGAAAGAACGGCGATTCATCGTCCGCTGCCAATTGATCCAACTGCCGCAACGCCTCGTCGGTGGTCTGCCCATCGGGATAGATCGCGTCGTCACCAACGCTCGATTGATAGACATCCATCTTCTTCGAATTGCCACGGATTTCACCATGGGCGAGCCCGTGCATGGCACCTCGCGGATGTTGCCACGGTCCACTTGGCATCAGGTGACGATCCCATGAGTTCGGCATCTCCGGGATCGATTCATCGTCCCAATCGGGGCCACCTCGACCGCCAGGATGATGCGAGACTTTACCTACCGAAACGGTGGTATAGCCATGATCGCGAAACCATGCCGGCAGGCTTGGCGGAACGGAATCGGGATGCTGATTGATTTCCTTGGCGCGTTCAAGCAACGCACCATTGCCAGCCGGACCGTAGGTCCCCGTCAGCATGGCGTAGCGAGACGCGCCGCACGTCGGGGCCTGTACGTAGTGCCGATGGAAAGCGAGGCCGGTCGCAGCAAGTTGGTCAATGTTCGGCGATTGAATATAGGACCTGCCAAAACAATTCAGTTCCGGTCGCAGGTCATCCACGCACAGCAGCAGCACGTTGGGACGGTCGGCATGGAGCTGAGGTGTCCAGACCAGCAGCGTGAAGAGCAGGCTCAAGGTATTTAGTTTTTTCATCGGACTTCAGGGTAGGGCAAGAGCGGGAGTGCTGTGCTGATATGCTGCAAGTTGACGTCGGCTCTGCAGGTATTTGCAGACGAGTTCAAAACAATGGTGGATCTGTCAAAAATGTGAAAGTGACGGCACTCCAGCAGGGGGTTTCGAGTAAATTGAGTTGATGACCCTTTCCTGCTTTGAGGAGCTTCACCATGAACCGGATACTCGCCTGTTTTGCCGTTTGTCTGTGCACGTCGATCGTCGGTAATGCGCAGTTTGAAAAGTATAACCCGTACGCGCAGCCGGAGGAGTTTGAGGCTGCCGTCACGCCTGACGGAAAGGTTAATTGGCCCAAATTCTTTAAGTCAGCCGCTTTGAAAACAAAATTTGACGGCTATTTTCAAATCGGTGCCTGCCGCGGTACCAACCCCGTCATCAATGAACGGCTTCGGAATAACGAGGTCGACATCAATAAACTGCCCAAGACTACTGTTGAGGGCGTCGCGTTAGGCGTCCAGGGCGGTGCAATCCAGATGCGGGATCAGAGCGGAAATCTGTTCTCCTTGGTGACGCATCCGGCCGGCGTGTCGAATGTGAACGTCACCGGTACGATGCCACTGAGCCACTTGAAACGAGGCATGATCGTGCGGTTCCAGGCCCATGTGAATGAGCATGGCATCGGACTCGAACCGCTCTCGTCCATGGACGTGCTCAGCGCCGGCGTTGAATTCACACCGCAACCTGTCGAGGCCGGACGCATGCAGATGGTCGTCGGTACGATCTCGCGAATCCTCCATAGCGATCGTTTGCAGGTTGCGGTGCAGCCCGGGAAACTGCATCGCTTGACTCTCACGGTACAGGATGACATCGCAATTAGCGTCAATGCACGCCGCCCGGAACTGGTCGGAGCAGGCGACCTCGTCAAGGCCGAAGGTCATGTCTACACGCCGCCCGGCAACACCGTCTCGAAAACAATTTTCACTGACAAGATGGATGTCACCAAGCAAGATCCCCAGGTCATGAGCAAGCAGGACGATCTGGCCGCTGTTGCAACGAAGTGACATCGATATGCGGCAAAACCGCCGGCTGAGACAACCCAGGCGATGCACTGGAGAAACGCCTAGGAAACAATTCGTCAGAACGCTTGTTGGATTGCAACCGCAGTGCGAGTGAACACGACGCGATTGTGAGCAAGCGGGAGATTACTGGACCCATGGTGATTGCCCTTGAATGAGTAGCACGCGATGGTTGAGCGAGACCGAATCCCACGACTCTTGCTCGGCGTCGGGCCAGTCAACGGTGACTCGCTTCAGTTCGGTCGAGTCGCCCAGCCCGAAACACAAGCGGCGCTCTGCATGACCGCTGTAGCCATCACCCGATTTGACCCACTGCGTCCACTGGCCACGATCGGTTTGCACCGTCACGACGGCGCCCACGGCGGATCGTTCGCACCGCGTGCCGACCAATTCGATTTGCAACCATGCAAAGTCATTGGCGGTGTTGTTTTCCAGCAGCGCTGCGGGCGCGTCTAAATGTGTGGCAATGAAATCTTCTTGACCGTCCCCGTTCCAATCGCAGCGAACCAAGCCACGTCCCAATGCTGGACGCGAAAAGTAAGCATCGAGTTGCTCGCCACCGAGCGTGGATGTCATCTCCTGGAAACCACCGCCATGATTGGGAAATAATTGGGGCGTCATTTTGAAGGGTGCTGACTTGAATTGCAAATCTTCGATGTGTCCGTTGACGATGGCCAGATCCATATCTCCATCATTTTCAAAATCCAACGCCGTCGTTCCAAAGCCCAGCATCGGCATGCTCGGATGATGCAATCCCATTGGAATCACGGCATCGACGAACGACGCCTCGTTGTTCTGCAGGTAGAGGTGATTCGGTTCGTTGTAGAAGTTGGTGACATGGAAATCGAGTGTGCCATCGCCATCAAAGTCTGCCGCCGCCACTCCCATCGACGCGCCACTCCCACCACTGCCCGAAAACGCGCAGCCACGCAGCTTTGCAACATCAATCCAAGCTGTCTTGGCCGGTTCACGCGGGTCGCGAACCCACAATTGATTGGCGCGAGTGTCGTTAGCGATGAACATCTCGAGGCCGGGTTGGCGATCGATATTCGCCAGCACAATGCCCAGCCCCGGAGCCGCCTGGCTGTGCGAATCCGCCAACGTTTGGGCTTGCCAGCGGCCATCGGATTGCTGGGTCAACACGCGATCCGCAGCCGCTTGAAACGACTCCGGACCTCGGGTCAACAGGTGTCGGCCTCGATCGTCCTCCGGTGGCACGTCAAAGATTTCGGGATCATCTAAGTAGTTGACTTCAATGATATCGGGCAGTTGATCTGCGTTGACGTCACCGATCGCCATCGCTGCCGTCCACACGCGGTTGTTCCAAGGTTTCCCACCTTCGATCGCATGGAACGTGCCATCACCTTGGTTGATGAGAATCGTGTTGATCCCCAAGTTGCAAACCACGACATCATCGAATCCGTCCTGGTTGAGGTCACCGGACGTCACGTTCAAGCTGTAGCTTCGGTCGTCCGCCGACGCCGAGTCGGTGACATTGAGAAACCGATGGTCGACCTGCCGAAACAACGCATTGGCCAGTTGGCCGTTACGTTGGAAGGGTTCGCCAGCGGCCTGGGCGAAGTACACATCGCTATGGCCGTCGCGATCAAAGTCGAGGATCGCAACGCCGCCACCGAACTGTTCGTACATGAGGAAGTCACGCAACTTTGCGGGCGCCGCATTGGCGTACTGAAAGTCCAAGCCGAGTTCCGCAGCCCGTTCGTGAAATTCGGGCGACGTTGGTGGCTCGGTGGCCATTGATGCGTCCACTGCCAGGGCGTCGGTAGCGGGTTCACCCGCGAGCCAGGGCAGCGCAACGGTCAAACGCTCGATCGCTTCGCGACGCACATCGAGTGGACGTTCGGCGCGGGGAAAAGTCCCCAGGATGGACGCCGCGTCAGGGAACGCCCGCTGAGTTTGAACCAGCTCCCGATGGCGACCCTGCAGCTCCGTCATCTGGGAGGCTCGTGCCAACGTATCTGGTGAATTTGCGAGCGCCAAATAACGCCACAAATTGGCTTCGAGTGGCCGCTGAAGTTGATCGAGAGCCTCGGCCAACGGTTGAACGTCCGCCGGTTGGGGTGACTTCCTCCTCGCAAGCTGGTTGGAGACTAGCAGGGATCGTTTGATCCAAGCCACGCGTCGTTTGAAGTCGTTTGCGGACGACTCCAACGACAGTTCGTTCATCAGATTCTCCAGAATTCCAAAGGCGACCCAGTCCGTTGCGTCTCGCAGTACGGCTTCGGCCAGCAGTTCAGCGGCCAGTCGCGGATCGTTTAAATGCCGGTCCGCTAACACCGCCAGCGCATACCAATGTTCGGACAACGGCAATTGCTCATCGTTCATTTGGTGCCACCAAAACTGGATCGCGGGGCGCTCTTGAAACTCGACGGCCGCGCGACCGAGCAGAGCACATGCGACCGGATCGGTTGTCGAGACTGGAGTCTGAAGCAGCCGTATCGCGGGTCGGTATTGGTCACCACTCAACAACCGCCGCGCCGCATCGGCGACGCCACCGTCACCCGTGTCACTGCCCGCGGGAAGACGACAGCAAATCAGCTCGGCGAGTTCTTGTTGATGAATATCGCCTTGCAAACACAGCTCTCGCAGGTGCTCGATCGCCGCTTGCCGTCGGCCCAGTCGATTCAAGGTGGTGGCAAGCTGGCGATGTGCGAGACTGACCGTTGGATCGATCGCCAGGATTTGCTCATAGCGGCGGATCGCTTGTTCGTCCTCACCGCACTGAAGCATCCAGTCAGCGGTCAGCCCCAACGCGGGCAAGCCGGCCTGGGGGTGCTGCGGCGACACTGCCGAAAGGGTCTCGATCGCCTCACGCAAATTCCCTAATCCCGCTTCGCTTCGCGCCGCAAGCACGATCCAGTTCACATCGTCAGGGTTTTGGATCAACGCGCGGCGTGACATCTTCAGTGCGTCTTCGTACCGAGCATCCGCGAGGGCGGCACTGGCCGCCTGGATTCCGCCCGTGTTGTCCTCCGTGGGCTCAAGGGACGCGGCATGTTCGCCCTCGTCAGGCGGCGAGGGCACTTGCGTTGCCGAGGTCGCCGAGCCGTTCGCACTCGGGCGAGACGAGTCCCCATGCCCGCAACCGCCCATGCCCACTGATACCAGGGCCGCAAGACTGCCGAGCGTGAGGAGGAATATTTGGCGACGTTTCAATGGTTCACCTTCCGGGTTCATTGGGGAGGCGAGGTCCAGCGGCGCGGATCGCGATCACGGCTCGGCGATGAGCCTCGGAACGCAGTGGTTGACCATCGGCTGCTAGGATCTCGACCATCAACTCGTGGGCGAATAACAGGGTGGGGTCGATGCTCAGTGCCGTCTCAAGTGCCTGGATCGCAGCCTGCCGATCTCCGGCATTGTTTTCACAGACGGCCAGCATCACATAATCGCCACTGACGCGGCGGTAGAGTGTCAGTTCACGATACCACTTGCGGGCTGCTGAATTGTCTTGATCGTGTAGTGCCAGTTTCGCCAAGACGTCGGCAGCTCCCAAATATCCGACGTCGCCAGCGGCCGACTGCTTCAAGGCGTCACGGGCAAGTTTCTCGGCGGTAGCGTGCTGGCCTGCTGCCAAGTAGTCCATGGCCAGCGCGACTTCCAGGTTCGCGTCCCGATGTCCTTCGCGATACAGGTCCAGCAAGTCTGACTTTGCTTGTTGGAACTCTGACTGCATCGCCGCCGGCAATTGACCGTTGAAGGCAAGCGAATGCAATGCCAGCGCCGCGCGGCGTTTGACTTGCCATGCCGGAAGCTCTGCATCGGAGTCGATCGGTTGCAAGCGGACACGCCCGTCGCCGGAGCCTTCGGGGGGCTCCGAATCTCGCGTGAATCGTAGCGGTACGGCCAACGACGCGAGCGAAAACGATTCCTCGTGGACCGCAATCCGGTGATCATGCAGTGCCGCATGGGGCACATTGGTTTCGCGGCGCGGCATGTGGCACGTCACGCAATTGTTTTGCTGTGTCGTCAAACGCGTCTCCAGCGGGACATGGCACGCGTCGTCGGCATGGCAGGTTGCGCAAAGATCCCGCTGCTTCGTCGCCGCCGCAGCGGGATTATGATGCGGGTCATGACACGTGATGCAGGTCAGCACCGTGGTCTGTTGATAACACTGGCTGTCGTGCATTTGCTCGGTATGACCGACGATCCGAAAGGGTGCCCCGGCGCCCTGCAGTTGGTATTCGGTACTCGTTTGGGTCAGGGGCTCGCCCGGGCGAAAATCCCAGCGACTGGAGCCCGCCGAACTCGACGCGACGATGCCCTGCAGGTGGCACTGAGCGCAGACCGCTTCGGACAGCTCTCGACTGAGCCGCGCGGGGTTGATGATCTGATCACCCGGCTCCGCAGAGTTCGTCTCGGCTTGGAGCGGGTTGTCGCCCAACAGCCGTGTTTGCAGCTCAACATGCTGGGCCCCGGGACCATGGCAGCGCTCGCATCCGATCGCTTGTTCGGCAATCTCGAAGCGTTCGGCGTGATTTCCGGCCGTGAGAATCTCGCCCACATGACAGAATACACAATTCACACTCACACTGCGGTCGAACGTGGCTTGCGTGGTCGGATCAAATCCCGGTGACAGCTCCCAGCGATCGGCCGCGGCGTACCACGTCAGGGGCGACTGAACCAGGAACCCGTCGCGTTGCAGGAGAGAGCTGTGTGCGTGTTGACCCGAGCCGATTTCGTAGGCGATTTCGCCTTCCTGCATCGCGATCAGCTCATCCTTTTGACCGCGGAGCGTCTCGCGGTGGATCATTTTACCAGCATCGATTTCGACCTGGTATTGTCGACCGCTGGCGGGGTCAATGAACTCGCTTTCGAGTTCGTCCACGGGCAGGTCGTCGAGTTGTCGCAGCGAGCGACTGTGCGTGGTCGCCAGATAACTGGCGTGCTCGTCCGGATGACATGTGATACATGCCTGGGTACCGACCGTACCCGTTGGTCGCCGCTGGGTCAGCGGCACGGTTGCGTCCGAAGGCTGAGGCTGGCTGCGGGCGTTGATCCAAGTCTGCCAGTGTTTTGGCGTTGATTCTTCCCGGCAACCGCTGAGCAAAATGATCCCAGCGGCCATCGCCGCAACTGGCCAGTTACCCCTCAATCGTAAACGCCGATACGTCATCTCTCAGGCCTTCGCCTCTGAAAAAGGGACGGCCCTCTTTCATGTCTTCGGTAAAAAAAAACACCGCCAAACTCTGGTGAGAGAGTGGCGGTGCAGGGGAAGGCGATCACAGGATTACTTTCCGAGCTTTGCCATTTCCTTCGCGTAGTCAGGTTCGGCGGTTTCCGCAGCCGATGGCGGAACCACTTCTGGGCCGGACTCAATCACCGTACTGCCGTCCCTGCCACCGCAACCAACACACAGGGCACAGACCAACGGAAGTAGGCAAAGAAAATATCGTAATTTCATTGAACAAAGCGTCCTAAACGAATTGAAGTGAATGCCGGCGTCGCTCGACACCGGCGTAAGCATTTGGGTGCAGAGATCTTTCTCAGCGTCAATTAGCAAGCCTACGGGAGGGTGGCAACTTCTTTCGAAGCACGTGTTCCCAAGGCGCCCCATAAGCCGAAGGCACTCTGATCACCGTTGTTGACTCGGCCTCGGGCATTCTTGTTCCCGGCCTCAATCGAGTCCGTAATGAACTTGACCGCACCATCGCCCATCAATACGTGGGCTCCGCCTTGGTGCTGGCTGCTGACGGTCAATCCGCCTCCACCTTCGTTCCAGCGATCGATGCACAGCTCACCGTTGGGCGGCAGGTTCGTCGTCACGCTGGTCGACGTTGGGTAGGACGACATCCACAGCATGCCACGGTTGTCGGCATTCCCCGAGCTGGGCAATGTGCCTCCAGGTCCCGATGGCAGGGCACAGTTGGTTCCGTTGCACCAGAATTGCGGACGTTGCGGATCGATGTGACCAGCATCCCGACAAGCCGATGGGCCCTGAGTCGCGGTGTCGATATCCAGAGTTCGATTCTGCGCCGTCCGGGAGTCCAAATCGCCGAGGTCGGTGGCCATCTCGCCCATCGCGATCGTATTGGCCAGTCCGTCCAAGACATCGCGGAACTGTTTGAATTGACGGTGCACGAACATGCCGCGAGCGACGGTATCTTGAGTCGACTTTCCGCCCGTCGTTACATCATAGGGGCTTCCTCCACTGCCGCTCCAACGGATTGGACGCGTGTACGGCGTGTCCCACCATGCGTCACCAATGCAAACACCGTAGTTGGTACGGCCAGCTCCAGGAGCACCCGTCCCTGGATCGCTCGGGCAACGCAGGGTCGCAAGCTCGGTCATCCACGGTACGTATTGGTCGCGACCACCATTGATGCTGTGGTGGGGGCCCATCGCAGGCCAAGCTGTCAGGGGTGCCGGAGCGTTCAGTTGCAGCGGGTTACTGATCATGTCCCACAAGGCTTGCTGCTCGACGAACGGCAACAGCCCGACCAAGGCACTCAATCCGCCGCCGTTGTTCGTGTTTTGGCGAGACCAGGCGTCTCCTGCTGAATCATTCCAAGTTCCCGTCGCATGTCGGGGCAACTTGTCAAATGCCGAGTGATAGTTGTGAAGCCCCAAGCCAATCTGCTTGAAATTATTGCTGCAACTCATCCGCCGCGCCGCTTCGCGTGCCGCTTGCACCGCCGGAAGTAATAGTCCGACCAACACGCCAATGATTGCAATAACCACCAGCAGCTCTACTAGCGTAAAGCCCCGTTTTCTGCGTGAAACCACTGTTTATCTACCCAGAAAATAAGAAAGAAACCAAAACTCACCGCCGTTGACGACGGCCCAGCCGCCCTTATCTATCTGCAGTGTGCGATATTGTCACTGTGGTTGTGTCGTATGTCAACCCCTTTTCCCGGGTGATTCGTTGTCACCAGTGACTGCTGTTTGCACGCTCACTCGGTGTGCAGAGTCGTTAATCGTTGACTCGGCCTTCGCGAGTGATCGGTCCCATTTTTTAGGGGATCCCGAGAGCAGATGCGTCCTCGACGAGGGCCGTTTCGTCGGGCTGGTGGGGGGGCTCTGACGCTCGGCAATTCGACGGCTCTCGGGCCCCATCGCATCTTCGGAGAGGCCGTCGTTCCTGGAACCACTAAGGGCTCTAATGGCACCTCGTGGGTCATTGGGCCGAATGAGGAGGCGATGTCGCCGGCCCTTCTCAGGGTGTCAGCAGCACCACGGCGAGGTCATCGGGTTTGCCGGGCGTGTCAGCGGCGGGGCAATTCATCCGGTGGCGTGCCAGGGAGACCAACGCGTTGATGCGACCGAGTGGCGGGCCAAGTCGGGCCAGTTCAGCGATTTCGTTCACAGGCAGGTTGTCGAATAGCCCATCGCTGGCGAGCACGATCGTGTCGCGTGGTGCCAAGTGGATGGCGGGTCCAATTTCAATATGCATCGTTCGCGAACCGACGAGGTTTGAGACGATGTGCCGTTCGTCGTGATGCATCGCCTCCTCTTCGTTGAGCAGTCCCGACTCGATTGCATAGCCCACGGGCGAGTGCGACGTCGATTTCCACTTGATTGTCCCGCGGCCGCCGAGGAACAGGGCCATCGAATCACCGACTTGGTATCCTCGAGCGATACGGTTGTGCACCTCGACCACGCAGATTGTCGTCGCTGCGCCAGTGCCCATGTCGAGGATTTCTTCGTTGGCTTTCTCGATTCCGTCCAAAATGGCGGGGCGTAGGTCCGATGGTGATGCGTGGTTCGCAATGCTCTCGGCGAGGCATTGCACCGCGATTGCGGACGCCTTGTACCCGACGGGTGCCCCGCCCACGCCATCGGCGACTGCCATCACGATCCCCCCGCCGGCCGTTGGGATCACCACGGCACTGTCGTCGTTGGGCTCCTCTTTGCCTGGGCACGTCCGTGAATACGCCAACACATTGCCTGACCCGCCAGCCACCGGGACCCACTCTGGCTGATCCATCTCACTCTCGAGAAAAAATCGCGGCTTAGCGCTGCCGTGGGGCACTTCAGGTGCAGTTGTTGCGGCGGTAGTGGTCATCGAACCGAGACCCCAAAAAGCGACCAAGAGAGAATCAAAAAGGCGAGCATCCGGCTAAAGTCTACGCTGTTTTACGGTTGCGTTTCGCAAATCGGCTGGCTTTTAGCCGAGATTTTTCCCACGCGGCGGCCAGCTTTTCGGCATCGGCGAACCGGTCACGCGGTCGGATGGCAACGGATTTGCGAATGATCCCGATGACATCAGCATGCACTCGCCGCCGCATCCCCACCGCACCGGGAAAGGGCCATTCAAACGGGTATTCGGGCCACTTTCCCGCCAGCATCCGATAGGCGACCAGTCCCAAGGAGAAGACATCGCTGCGCATCGACGGCTTGCCCATCGCCTGTTCGGGGGCCATGTAACCAAGCGTCCCGGTGCCCGATCCCATGATCGTTTTTTGGGCGACCTTCGCGATCCCAAAATCTCCCAGTCGCAGCCAATCGTTCTCGAATAGCAGTACGTTTTCGGGTTTGATGTCACAGTGAATCACGCCGTGTTGGTGTGCGTAGGCGACCGCGTCGAGGAGTTGGGAGGTGAACTCAAAAGCGGTCTCGAAGCTCATCCGTTTTTTGAGTCGATCGTCGAGTGTGCGTTCGGCTAGCGGCGTCACGATCACAAATCGACCATCGATAAAACTGGCGTCACGGATGGGCAGGATGTGTGGGTGCTCGAATCCCATCGTCAATTTTGCTTCACGGCGGAATGTTGCGATCAGTTCATTGGACACCCACTGTGCATTGGGGATTTTGAGGGCGACTTTGAGCGACAGGAGGGTGTCGGTGGCCGCGTACACGTCGGCGAAACCGCCCTGGCCGATGCGGCGGTCCAAGCGATATTTACCGAGCCGTCCCTTAACCCGCAGCGGCGATAGTGCGGTGGCGGTCGAAGGCAGGGACGTTTTGGCCATGATGTTTCAGGTCGAGAGGGGGCGGCAGCAGTGGACGGCAAGAAAAGTCGTATTCGACCCGAATCCCCGCATCGATGGCGGGCCGAGCCCTATCGCGTCCTGTTGATTCGATCGTTTTTATCATTTTTCGAGGCAAATACTTACTCGAACCCGGCGGGAGAGAACACGCAGGACGCTTCTCGATTTCGGCCGATTGCCTCGTAATCCGCAGAGAATTGCTGCATTTTGAGTCCGCCCTGAAGCGGTTTGGGGTTGGTAGGCCGTCGTCTCCGACATATCTTGGGACGTAATTGATGCTCAGGAGTAGCGGTTCGTCACGCTTTTACTAGTAAATGCATGGCAAACAGCATTTTTCGGAGAGAATCTTCGGATTGATTACGAAATGATACTTGGAGTGGCAATTTGAAGAACTAGAGTTAGAATGGAAGTAGAACCATACCCCCCCCGGGACTTCCCGGCTTGCTGGCATGACCCCGTGAGATAGAGATTCGAAAGATAACACCATGAAGACCCCATACATCAAGATCTTGAGTTTAGCCACATGCATTGGCATGGTTCCGCAGCATGCCTCGGCGGAGCTTTTGGCGGGGTTCCACCAATTTGACGATGCCGCGACTGGCTCAGCTGTGAAAGTTGGCGCTGATGAAGGGATTTTTGCCGCCACGGGAAAGGTTACTTACATCACGGGCAGTACGAGCACCGGGGGCAGCACCGACAATTGGTATGGGCCTGACAGCATCGCCAACGGCGGCGCGATGACCAATCAAACGCCGTTTCTCACGACCAGCCCTCCCGTGCTCAACGGCCCCTATGTTGCCGAAACAACGGATCCATTGGGGCCACGGTTGCAGCCTGGATACGCTGTGAACCCGCCAACGCCGCTGAACACGGCCGGCGGAGGTGATTCCACTGCCGACGGTCGGATTCGTAGCTTCAATGGAACGGACCTTGAAATTACGAATACCAGCACCGACACGTACATGATGACTTCATTCGTTTTCGATGCTTTCGTCGGGGATTCTTCGACGGTTGGTGCGGTCGTTAATATCGGAGATTTTGTCGTCAGTCGATTCGGCACCGGTGGCGATATCACGTCCATCAACTTCCTGGCGTCTGCAGGCTATGCAGGCTACAACACGCTCAGTGGGGAAGCACTCGACACCGCGCTTGCTGATCCTGAGCTTGTCAACAATCGGATCGATTATGGTGTCGGCACGAACTACCTTGATTACCGGGTGAACCTCAATGGTTTTCTTTTCCGGCCGGGTGATGTCCTGACGGTCGGTCTCAACGCCACCGCAATTGGTGCTGCGGCTCGGGGTGATAACTTCGCGTTCTTCGGTACCGCCGTGCCAGAGCCCTCATCCGCCTTGGCGATCGGAGCACTGTTGGGCCTGGGAGCATTGAGGCTCCGCCGCAAACAGAGTCTCAAACGATCCGTAGCGTTGGCCTAGGCTGACGGCGAGTGACGATCGGATCCGAGTTCTGCTCCTCTTGGTGTGGGCAGAACGCAGGGGTCCTTGGAGATGACTGTGCGGTGGCACACTTGTGAGCCGCCGAGGTTAGAAGCCAGCTGCCTGATTTCTGGCCGGTGAACATGCGATTAGAGCTGCTGCCCCGCCGAATCTGGTAACCGGTTTGGATCCTAGGTTCATGTTGACGTACGGACCGGTCAAAAAAAGCTGTTGTGTCCTGCGGGATGATCGTCAGTAGGCGACCGAATCGATTTCGGTGCCCGCACAACCACCTCGATGGTGCCGTCGATCACGTTGGGATTTCACTGGCCCCTCCGCGATTCACATTCCCGCAGTTTCCATGTTGCCGGGATCGGCGTGGCACACGGTGACAATCTGTGTGGCCGCAATCTGCGGGGTTGGGCCCGTTCGTTCGCCAGAAGGTTCCTCCGCGGGATCGGTGGGTAAAACGATCCGAGCAATCCTGTCGGGCACGGCTTGTTTAAGAACCTGGTCCATTCGGGTTGACCGTGGGTAGATCCAGCATGTTGGATTTTGGAGGCATGGCGGTGTCGTCCGGAATGAGCGATGCCGTCGCTAAACAATGCGGATCATGGACGCAGTCGCCGCCAGCCGAAGGCACCTTTTGGCTCGTGTGCGATCGAGATCTTCCTTGGCAAACTGTTTCCCAGCAGCGTTTGCTTCCACTTTTCCCGTCGCACCAAGCCTAGCACAGTCACGCCAGCACGACAAAAATCCCAGCCGCGGCCATGCCTTGGAAATCCCGCACCCTTGGCTCACCGTAGAGAAACCCACGGTTAAACCGGAGCGACTGAGGAGCCCCGCGATGCGCCGGGGCAGCATGCCCTAGATAGTCTTTGGTCTGTGCACGAGCGAATAGACGCATGGGACGAGGACGAGCGTGAGGACGGTGGAGACGACCATGCCTCCAAGTAGAGCGCGAGCGAGCGGGATCATCGCCTCGTTGCCGGGGGCGAGTTGAAACGATAGCGGCAGCATCGACGCGACCAGTGTCAACGAGGTCATGAGAATAGGTCGCAAGCGAATCTGTGCCGCGGAGAGTGCGGCCTCGGTGGGTGAGAGTCCCTCGTCTCGACGCTGGTTGGCGAACTCAACCAACAGAATCGAGTTGTTCACCACAACGCCGATCATCATCAGCGTGCCCATCAATGATTGAATATTGATGTAGGTGTCGGTGAGGTACAGGACAACCAGCACGCCGCCAATCCCCAGCGGCACGGCCAGCATGATGATCAGCGGATCGACAAAGGATCGAAACTGCGCCATCAATACGAGATAGACGAGCAGCGTGGCAACGGCCAAGCCGACACCCAGCATGCTCATCCCCGATCGCATCTTCTCGATGGGGCCGCGGAGGGTGACTGAAACGCCGTTTTCAAACTCCATCCCCGCGAGTGTGGTTTCAATATCCGCGGCGACGCTACCCAGGTCACGACCCGAGATATTGACGTGCACATCGTTGACGCGGGAGATGTTGTAGTGCGCGATCTCACCGGGGATCGTCACGCGTTTGACCGTCGCAATGTTCGACAGCGGAATCGTGACCGGGCCATCCGGCGTGGTCAACGACAAGGGGATGTTGCGGACCTCATCCAGGGACTCAAACTCGTTGGACTCATATTGCACGCCCATGAAGAAGTCCACTCCGGACTTAGGGTCAATCCAGATTGTGGGGTCGTACCCTACACTCGACCCTAACGCGGTCAGCACGGTTTTGGCGACCTCTTCCTGGTCCAAACCGAGGTACTTCGCACGCGTTCGATCGACTTGCACATCGAACTGCGGATACTCGAGTGATTGGGCGATTTGAACATCCCTTGTTCCCGCGATGGGGCGTACCGCTTCGACGATTCGTTCGGCGGCATCGCGACATTGCTGGAGGCTCCCCGCGGAGACTTGGACGCTGATCGGTGTCGGCACGCCTTCGTTGAGAGCCATGTTGACGATCCCACCGGATACGAACATGAACTCATCGAGCGGATAGTCCTGAGCCAGGATCGCCCGCAGTTCTTCAATGTAGGCTTGCGTGCTGACGCTGCGGTCCTCTTGTTTCAAGTTGACAATCACGTAGGCCGTATCGGGGCCGGAGTTAGAGCTAAGCACCGTCGAGAAACCGGCTCCCTTGCCCACGGGCAGACCGATGTTCGAGATAATGGCTTCGATCTGTTCTTCGGGGATGACCTGTTTGATGGTGTCCTCAATCCGGGCGACCAGCTTTTCCGTATTCAGCAGCGAGGTGCCCGGCAATGTCTTCAGACGCAACTCGAAGGATCCTGCGTCCACCGTTGGAAAGAGTTCTGTGCCAATCCGAGGCAATAAGATGAATGATGCGCCAACGGCGACAACGATTATCAAGGCGCTGATTGCCGGTGCTGCCATCGCGGCCTGGAGCATGCGTCCGTAGAGTCCACGTGGTGCGGTCCCGAGGTCTTTGTCATCGTTGATCGAGCCATCGGCCGATGGGCGTTTGCGTACTTTTTCACGCACAAACGTGGCGCAGTAGGCTGGCACCACGGTCAGTGCGAGCAGGTAGGACGCGCCGATCGTGAGTGTCGCTGCCAATGACAAAGGCAAAAACAGATACTTGATCATTCCCGTCAGGAACACCGCGGGCAAGAACACCGCCAGTGTCGTTGCGGTGCCCGCCAGGATCGCGCCGGACACCTCCTGTGTTCCATCGCGCGCCGCGTCCATGGGCGACTTGCCCATCCGAGCATGGCGAATGACGTTTTCGACCACCACAATGCCAGCATCAACGACCGTCCCGATCGCCAGGGCGATCCCTCCCAGCGTCATCACGTTGATCGTTTGGCCGGAGAATGCAAACCCGAGTGCTCCGATCAAAATGGACAGCAAGATCGTCGACACAATGATGATTGTGGGCACGATGCTGCGCAGGAAGATAAAGACGACGAAGGCGACGAGTAACGCGCCCAAGGCCACCTGTGTCAACAGATTCGACATCGCTTTGCGAATGTAGCTCGACTGATCGGAGACCAGCGTGACCTCCGTTGCTTCGGGGATGTCACCTCGCTCCTTCATCAAGGGGATTTCTCGGTCGATTCCTTCATAGATCCGATCGACCACCGCGATCGTGTTTTCGCCAGGTTCCCGCAGCAATGGGCAGTAAACGCTACGATTTCCGTTGACCCGCACGATGTTGTATTGCAGCGCGGCGTCATCGACCACGCGACCGACATCACGGATGAAGATCGGACGCTCGTCGCGGACGGCGATCGGAATCGCTTCGATGTCCTCGATATTGGGCAATGTGTTGAGTGGGTGGACTTGATAGTCGGTACCTCCGATCGATGCGGTTCCGCCGGCGAGGACCAGGTTCGACTTCTGCATTGCCTCAACAACGTCGGTGGCGCTGACGTGATAGGCACGCAGTTTCGCAGGGTCGATGTACACCATCATCTGCCGGAATTTGCCACCGAAGGGGTGTGGGATTTGGACGCCCTGCAAACCGCCCATCTTGTTTCGGACCGCGTAGTAACCGATCGAATAGAGTTCTGATTCGCTCAGGCCTTCGCCGGAGATCGCGGCCAGCACGACGGGCAGGTTTGCCGGTTCACTGCGCAGCGTGAAGGGGTACTCGATGCCAGGCGGCAAGTGGAACATATCGCTCGCCTCCAGATTAACGATGTCGTTCATCGCTGAACTGGCGTCCGCACCGGGCTGGAAGAAGACTTTAATGACCGCTGCCCCAGGGACCACGCGTGACTCTTGGTGCTCGATCTTGCCCGCCAGTGTCAGGGCGCGTTCCACACGCGAGGCCACGGATTTTTCCATGTCCAGTGTGGGTAAACCGGGGTACGAAAAGAAACTGACGACGACGGGCTTTTTGAAATCAGGCAGGATATCAATCGTGATACCCGGAATGACCGTGGCGCCCAACACGCACAAGGCGATCACGCCAGCTAAGACTGCAAAGCGATTTCTGAGTGAGAAGTTAATTAAGCCCATGGAAAGCTTGCAATCGGGAGGGGGGAGGAGAGGAGAGGAGGAGCCACGGAGATACGGAGAGTGGGAGATCGCGTTCTGGTGTCTCCTCCACTCTCCTTCGCGTGTTGCTAAAGCGGCTTGACTTTTTGTCCGTCGGTGAACCGTTTCAGGTGTGATCCCACGACCCGTTGTCCTGGCTGAACTCCGGAAAGCACCTCGATTGAAATTCCATTGTCGATACCGGTGGTGACATCGGAACGCAGGACGGTTTCGTCATCGCCGACAATGTAGACGAAGCCGTTGCCGGTTTCGTCAAAGCGAATCGCTTGGGAAGGCAGCGTGTTGGCGGCAACTTTGGTCGACAGGTTGATCGATGCCTGACCGAACATTCCTGGTAATAGTTTGCCGTCTTGGTTTTCCAGTTCGACCTCGACGAGCATGGTCCGCGTGCTGGGGTCGAGGCTGCCGCTGCGCCGGGTGACGCTGCCAACGATGGGAGGTTCCGATGCAAAGGAAGGAAACGTCAGCGTCACTTCATCGCCGGGGCTCACCAGCGGCGCGTCAGACTCGGGGACTGGGATGTGAACTCGTACCTTGTCGACTTGGCTGATTACCAAGAGTGGTTTGCCGGTGCCGACATCGTTGGACCGGCGAACCAGGTCGCCCGGTTCGATGTTCCGCGCTGTAACAATGCCAGCAAAAGGAGCTTGGATCGTTGCGTAGGCAATCTGTACATCCATTTCTTCCAGCTGCGAGCGCGCGATTTGGGTTTCCGCCTTGGCGGCATCGAGGTCAGCCCGGGCCGATTCGACTTGCGCTTCGGCGACCGCGACGTCCGCCTCTGCGGAATCGATCGCGGAGGTTACGGCGTCCTGGCGCGCTGATTCGGTATCACGCTTCAACCGCACTTCGTCGAGCATCCGGTTCTGCAGGGACCCACGCTGAACGAGGTCTGCGGTGCGATCGAACTCGGCTTGGGAGCCAGCCAAGGATGCCGTCGCACTGGCCATCTGCGATTTCGCTTCGGATAACATCGCAATGGACGAGCGAACGCGAGCGTCGGCCAGATCGATTCCCGCCTGCGATCGCCGCTCTTCCGCCTGCAATCGAAGGATTCGTTTTTCGATGATTTGCCGTTGTTTGATCAATTCGGGCACATCGATCGTGACCAGCGTCGCGCCGGCTTCGACGTAGTCACCGATGTCTGTATGGAGAGTCTTCACGAACCCCGATGCGTTTGCCCGAATCTCAGCCCGGTAGTACGCATGCACCGACGCCGGTTGCAGCGTGTTCCGCTGGACTTCGGTGGCGGTCACCGCGACGGTTTTGACAGGGACAAGATGAGCCTCCTCGGACTTTTTCTCGACCGCCTGGTGGGAGGTGCATCCGACGGCGGCCAACCAGCATGCTCCGAACATGAAAATCGCAACGTGCCTGGCGATATCGTTTTTTCGTTTCATAAGAATCTATTGACCTTGCAGTTTCTCAGCGCAGGCGTCGTGCGCCCGTATATCCCGCACAAGCGTTACCGAAGAAAGAGTTTCACCATGCGGATCGCTTAGTCTAGTTAGCACAACAGTCGATTTCGATAGGCCGTACGTTAGAAGTCGCTAATCTTATAGGTGCATCCGTCACCATCGCTCCCTTCGTTTGCCGATGCATTTCTAGTGTGACCATCGCGTTCGGAGCGATGCATCTAACGGTACGGAAACCGCGACAAAGGAGGGCAGGATGCCCCGCTTCCTACTCAGAACACGCTCAATCTTCACGCTTGGCCTCATCCCCGTCGTGGGTCTGGTCGGCTTGTCGGGATGCGCGAGCAGCTCTCACTTGGCCCTGCAATCGGTGCCACCGGTAGAATCGGTCCAGCCGGATCCTGCAGAGGACTTAGATGCGTTGAAATCTGGAGTGGTGGGATCGTCGATCATCTCTTGTCCTCCAGCGGATGTTCAGCCGGTTGCCCACGATGAGGCGGTGCAGACGGCTGCCGCCGGTAAGCCAGCGCCGGACCGCATGCTCGCGATCGATGGCCGCCCGGATCAGTTGCAACCGGTTGCACCGAAACCAGCGCAGCGGCATGAGGTTCAGGCGGGGGATGCCGTCGCGAAGCATTCGTTGGCGGTCTTCCAGAGCGATGGTGCTCTCGGCGTTCTCGATCAAGACGTGACGCCGATGCAACTGACTGACGACGACGAAACAGCCATCGTGAGTTTCCCCTCCTCGGCGCCCGACTCGACTTCGGTTGAACCGAATATCATCGATTTGAACTTGCCATCGGCCCTCGCCATGGTCAGCGGGCAGCATCCCATCGTCGGTTTTGCTCAGTGGCGCGTGCGGGAGGCATATGCCCAACTCGACCGCGCGAATGTCCTCTGGCTACCGTCGATTCAAACTGGCTTCAGCTTTTATCGCCACGACGGCAACTACCAAGCGGTGGACGGGCAAATCGTTGATGTCAACCGCAACTCGTTTCAATACGGATTGGGCGCCGGCGCGGTCGGTGCTGGCACGACGCAGCGTCCGGGCCTGGTCACGCAGTTTCATCTAGCCGATGCGATTTTCCAGCCTGCCATTGCCGAGCGAACCGCGTGGGCACGCGGGCATGCCGCCAGTGCGGTGCTCAACGAGCAGTTGCTGCGCGTCGCACTGGCCTATATCGAGTTGCTCGACGCTCACCAAGACTCCCGCATTCTGGTTGAATCTCGCGGGCGGGCCGCCGAACTCGCGAAGATTACGACCGACTTCGCCGCCGCGGGCGAGGGGTTGCAAGCCGACGCTGATCGCATGCAGACGGAGTTGAACCTGATCGACAACCGTTTGATCGCCGCCCGCGAGCGGATCGAGGTGGCATCGGCGCGCCTCGCCCAAGCCATCAGTATCAATGCGAGCAGCCAGATTCTGCCCTTGGACGTCAATGCCATTCCGCTGGACTTGGTCGACGTTGGGTCTGACAAATCGTCGCTCATTAGCACGGGGCTCTCCATGCGTCCCGAACTGAAGGAATCGCAGGCGCTCGTCGCAGCGGCGTGCGAAGCGTTCAAGCGTGAAAAGTATGCGCCCTTCGTGCCCAGTGTCTTGCTCGGCTACAGCACCGGCGGCTTTGGTGGTGGGCTGGGCAATGATCTCGCCAATGTCGCGGGGCGGTACGACTATAACGCCGTGGTAACGTGGGAGGTGAGGAACCTTGGCTTCGGCGAGCGAGCGGCGCGCCGCGAGTCGTCTGCCCGTGTCCAGCAAGCCAAGTTTGAAAAGCTGCAGATGATGGACCAGGTTGCGATGGAGGTCTCGGAATCCTTTAGTCAGATTGAATTCCGCCGCCAACAGATCGCCGTCACGCAGCAAGCGATTCAAACGGCCCAAGCGTCCTATGATGCGAACTCGGAGCGGATCCGCGACGGCGAGGGCTTGCCGATCGAAGTCTTGCAGTCCGTCCAGGCTTTGGAGTCAGCTCGGCGCGCCTACTTGAGAGCCGTTATCGACTTCAATCAAGCTCAGTTTCGCCTGCAATGGGCACTCGGCTGGCCCGTCGACGCCGCCGCCAATGAGCCCGTCGTGAGGGAGGGTGAGCAAATTGCCGACTTTGCTCCAAAGGCTTTCTGATTTGACGTATAATCGCGGTCAACTCTTCGCTCCCACCTAGCGAGGCCATTACCCTTCCCGCCATTTTTTCCTGAGCCCCACACATGCGTCCCTGGATTATTTCCAAACCACTGCGAATCGATTGGGCCTGCCTGCTGGTGGGGTTCCTGGTGGGCGGCAATGGTTTTGCTCAGGCCGAATCGCCGGCGACGGTGTCTGTATCGGGCTCGGCTCCGACCGACGCAGTCCCATGGCCGCGTTTTCACGGAGCGATGGGCTATGGCGATGCTCCCGAGGGCAGATTGCCCAAAACATGGACCGAGGGTGACTATGCGTGGTCGTTGGACCTCGGTGGCACCGATGTCGGCTCGATGGTCGCGACCGATAATACGGTCTTTCTGCTAGACGCAAAAACAGATCCGTCGACGCCGGGGGCAAAGGCATTCACGGGCAAGATTGATTTTGTCGCGGTCGATCTCGCGACCGGCAAAGAGAAATGGCGACACAGTCACCCGTTTGCGGACCGCAAGCGTCACTCCCGCAATACGCCCGCCTCGACGACGCCCGCGGTGGCCGGTGACCGCGTCTTTTTTGCGTACGGGGATGCTGAGGGAGCGTATTTATACGCATACACACTCGCTGGCGAACCGCTCTGGGATCGCCAGCTCGGGCCCTGGCAAGGCGTGCACGGATTTGGGGCCAGTCCCATGGTGACGGGGTCTCAAGTGATCCTGTTTAATTCGCAACAAGCCGATGAACTGGAGTCATGGCAGGTCGCCGGTCAGAGCCGGATGCTGTCTTTCGATGCCGCCACGGGCAAAGACCTGTGGAGCACGCCACTGAAGTCAACGCGTCCATGTTACGGCACGCCGTCGGTCTATCGCCCCTCCTCGGATCAGGCGGGCAATCCGTCAACCGGGCCGCCCCAGTTAATTGGGGCCAATAAGGGGGACGGATTGTTTGGGCTGAACCTGTCGACCGGAGAGATGCTGTGGTCGCTGCCGGTGTTCAACAAGCGTTGTTGCATGTCGCCGCTGATCGTAGGCGATCTCGCGATTGCGAGTTGTGGCAGTGGCGGAGGGGGCAATTACATCTCAGCTGTCCGTATCCCTCAACACCCCGGCGATGCTCCACGGGAGGTGTTTCGCATCACGCGTGGTGCGTGCTATGTGCCCACACCTGCCGTCAAAGAGGGGTTGCTGTTCGCCGTTTCTGACAATGGAATCGCCAGCTGTTTTGACACCGCTGAGACGGGGCGACCGCGATGGAGTCAGCGTTTGGGAGGCAACTTTGGTGCGTCACCGATTATCGTCGGCGAGCAGGTCTTGATGATCTCGCTTGAAGGTGCCGCCCACATCACCGACGCCAGTGACCGCAAGAGTGAAGTGAGTGAATTTGACCTCGGCGGTCGCGTGGGTGCCGCACCAGCCTTCGCCGCGGGCCGATTGCTGTTACGAGTCGGTGCAAAACTGCACTGTCTCGATTGCAGTACGGCGTCTGAATGATCGCGATAGGTTGTCGCTGATCAATTGGTGTCTGGCGGATTGCTTTGGAGCGGATGGCTGGCCAGTGATAGAATGCGTTGGTGGCCGGCTAGGTCGCGGATTCGCTTGATATCGCACCAGTGCCCGCTCGCTTCGGCGATCGCTTTGCACGCGTCGGCAATCATGGGGCTGTATTCGAGAATCAGTCGTCCGCCGGCATGAAGATGCGCGGGTGCATCGGCGAGGATGCGGGCAATGATCTCCGTTCCGTCGGCACCGGATAGCAACGCCCCGCGAGGTTCGTGGTTGCGGACCGTTTCGGGCAGTTCGTCGTATTCGCTTTGGCTGATGTAGGGTGGGTTTGAGCAGATGACGTCAAATTTTGCGTCTGGTTCGAGTCCCGCAAACAGGTCGCTTTGCATGAGCGTGATCCGCTCGTTGAGCTTCTGTTTGTCAACATTCCAACGCGCGATGTCGAGGGCTGGCAAGGAGACATCCACCGCGACGACTTCGGCATCCTTGAGATTCTTAGCGACTGCAATCGCAATCGCGCCGCTGCCGGTTCCGATATCGAGAATCCGTAGCGGGCGATCGGCAACATTCGCTGCGATCCGTTTCGCTTGATCGATCGCTTCGACGACGAGGTGTTCGGTTTCCGGTCGCGGGACGAGCACGTTTTCGTCGACACGAATCGGGATCGAGTAGAACTCGCGGAAGCCCACGAGTTGGGCGACGGGAGCGCCTTCTCCGCGCCGCCGGACGAGTTCACGGAACGCGATCCGCTGCTCGTCGCTGGGGACTTCGGCAAAAGCCGTGTAGAGTTCAATCCGCTCGCAGTCGCGGGCGTGGGCGAGCAGGATCTCGGCATCGAGACGCGGCGATTCACTGCCGCGTGACTTGAAAAAATCCGAGGTCCACTGCAGCAACCGCAGCACGGTCCATGGTTCGGTGCTGGGGGTAGTCATGAAAAAGGAGCGTCCGTTGCCAAAGAATCCGTTGTTGAAAAAGAACAGGACCGGTTCAATCGATCATGTCACCGCGGAGTTGGTCGCGGTCGTACTCAATCAACGCTTCGGTGACGGGGCTAAGGTCACCGGCAATGATTTGATCAAGTTTGTACAGGGTGAGATTGATGCGGTGATCGGTCAAGCGATTTTGGGGGAAGTTGTAGGTGCGGATGCGTTGGCTCCGGTCACCCGAGCCGATCAAACCTTTGCGTGTTTCAGCTTGTTTGGCCGCTTCCTCTTCCCGCTTCTTCTCGTAAATGCGTGCTTTGAGCACCCGCAACGCCTTCGCCAAATTCTTGTGCTGGCTCTTTTCGTCTTGGCACTGCACGACGACGCCGGTTTCGTAGTGCGTCAACCGGATCGCTGATTCGGTCTTGTTGACGTGCTGGCCGCCGGGGCCACTGGCGCAGAACTTATCGACGCGATAGTCGTCGGGCTTGATGTTGACTTCGACGTCTTCCGGTTCCGCCATGACGGCGACGGTTGCCGCCGAGGTATGCACTCGTCCTTGGGTCTCGGTTTCAGGGACGCGTTGGACGCGGTGTCCACCGGATTCATACTGTAGATCGCGGAATACGCTTTCGCCCTCGATGGTCAGCATGATTTCTTTGAACCCGCCCATTTCGGTAGGGCTGGCGTCCATGACCTCCGTCTTCCAGCCGATTTGCTCGGCATGGCGGCGGTACATTTCATAGAGATCGCGTGCAAAGAGCGCGGCTTCATCGCCACCGGTTCCGGCGCGGATTTCCATCACGCAGCGTGTCCGGTGCGAGTCGTCGCCGCCAACGGTGAAGCTGAGCAGGTCTTCCCACAGCGATTCTCGCTGTGAGCGGAGCGACTTCATCTCCGTTTCAGCCATTTCGCGTTCTTCGAAATCGTCAGTCTCTTCGGCGATTTCTACGCAGCCTTGAATCTCTTCACTGAGCCGTTTGAACTCGCGATACTTACCGACAATGCGGGCCAAGCCGCCGTGTTCACGCGCCGCCGCGCTCATTTTTGCACCGTCGCTGAGGACCGCTGGATCGGCCATGTCAGCTTCGAGCTTTAGGAAACGGGCGAGCTTTTCTTCGAGATTGTCGCGGATCGAGCCGCTCACTTGCTAGCTTTCTTTGCCTTTTTAGGCTTTGCCAGGCTACCGTAGGTGCCCGCAGCAAATTTCTTCTGGAACTTATCAATCCGGCCCGCCGTGTCGACGTACTTCAGTTTGCCGGTGTAGAACGGGTGACAATCGCTGCAAATGTCGATTTTCAACTCGGGGCGAACGCTCCTGGTTTGGAACGAGTTGCCGCAACCACAGGTGACGGTGGTTTCTAGATAATTCGGGTGGATGCCGTCTTTCATGGCTGTTTACACAAAAAAATGGGCTGATTGGGTCGCAGTTCCAGAGGCAGAACGCGAGTTGTGTGCTGTTTTGAACAGCAAATAGTACGCGAGAGCAGCCCTCCAGTTCAAGGGCTGGCCTGCTGGATTGTCATTATTAAGCAGTGACGGCCGGCGTCGTCTGGGCGGATCCATCGCCTGGATACTCGCGATGGGCGGAATCACGTCGGTCGACAGATCGTCGCCCGCCGGCTCGGTGGGCCTGGTCCGGTCCAACGCCTGGATTGCTCACGACGGGCCGAGGGGTTGGTTGACAATATCGACCATGTTGACAATGCGAGGGTCATGGGCATATGTTTTCCAGGCTCGATTACGAGCGGTTTGCCTATGGTCCTCGCAGCGTTTCGATCAAGCTGATTTCGCGTCTGATTTATGGGATGCGTTTTCTGCCTGATGGTGACACCCTACGCGACGGTGATCGCTTGATCTTCTTACCCACTTTTGCATGTTTCGCGGACGACCGTTTGACTCTCGCGTCGTCCCCTTCAAGCTAGTAAAGCGACCGAACATCTGATGAACGTTGATCTGGATGCAATTGCCCAACGCGGGCATTGCGAGGTGTCGAGTTTACGTTTGGCCCTGCCGTTAATTGAGCAAGGTTACACACCCCCGTTTCTGGCTCGCTATCGGCGAGACGAACTTGGGGGAATCGACGAAGCGAGCTTATGGGCACTCTCACACGCGGTGCGTTCTCAGCAACGACTCGACGAATATCGCGAGCAATTGAACGCTGCGTGGCAATCAACTCAGTTAGCCGACCCGGCACTGGGACGGGCGATCTCGGGAGCGAAGTCACGTCGGCTATTGGATCGACTCAGCCGCCGCATCAAATCCGAGGCGAGTGAATCGGGCAGTCTGGCCCAGCGACTCGCAGTCCGCCTGCTCAGCCCCGAAAAGGGCGACGGTGAAGATCTCGAAGCGATCGCTGCGTCACTGATCGAAGCGTCCGCGAAAGCAACACCTCAGGTTGACGCGGGCGAAGGGGCAGCTGAAAAGGCGGAATCCCCCGAAAGTTTGCCTGCGGCGACTCCGACAACCGATGCCGTGATCGCCAAACTCGACGATGCCCTGGCGAAACGACTCAGCGGCGATCCACGGATCATGGGCGCTGCCGTCCGCTGGCTTTCACGTCACGCGAAGATTCATGTCGTCGAAGTTACCGATCCTCATGGCAGTGAGGACGACGATGAAGCCGGGGGCTCGGCCAAATCGAAGAAGGCTGCCAAGAAACGAAAGAAGACCAAACCACAGCCGAGTGAAGCGGTCGCAGCTGCCCAGGCTCCTGCCAGCGAGGCTGGTTCCGAGAGTGCTGCTGTCGACGCCACGCCGACTGCAGTCGCCGAGTCAAGTGAGCCGACGGCGCTAGCGGCGGATGCGGGAGCTGCTGCACCCGAAACTGCCCCAGCGGAAGAAGTTGCCGCAGCGGAATCTCCAGCAACCGAGGTAGCAGGTGCCGAGCCCGCTCAGCCGGCGGACTCGTCGGCAAGTGTGGCTCCTACATCGCCGGCTGTGGTCCCCGCCGAGTCGACACCTGAGGCCGTCGTCGCCGAGCCAGCGGCGACAACGCCGCCAGCAGCGAGCGATGAGACCGAGCAACCCGCCGAAGCCGAGTCGGCACCCACTGCCGAAGCGGAGTCAGCACCTGCCGAAGCCGAGTCGACCACGCTCGATGCGAGTGCTCAGCCGACAGCCCCTGCGGAAGCGGCCGCACCTGAGATTCCAGTCGTGCCGGGTGATTTCGGGGTGCCGAAAACAGCCGCGGGAGCGACCTCGCCAGCTGCGGAAGTCGCGACCAAGGAGCAGAAAGCCGCTGCCAAACCTGCGAAGAAGAAAAAGGTTTCGCCGCGTCAACGCCGCCGTCGTTGGCTCGTCAGCACACTCAAGCCGCTCGCCGGCAAACGCATGCCTGCGGCAAAGCTGAGTGCATTCCAGATCGTGATGCTCGGGCGTGCCTTGCGGAGTCAAGTCGCCCAATGTGCGTTTGATTATGACGCCGCTCAGTTGGTCGCCGAAATGCAAAAGGCCGCCACAAACTTAAATCGCCATTTTGGTGATCACCTCGCAGGCATTGTCGTCGCGAACGAAGCGGCCCTCCGTGATGCCGCCGAAGGTGCTTGGTGGGACGAAATCCAGGAGCAGGCCTCCGCGCGTCTGGTGTCTATCGCCGCCGATAATCTGCATACCCAGATCAATCGTGGGGGTGTTTCCGCCAAGGTCGTCATGTCAATCGATGCGGTCGGACCCCGCACAGCGGCGACGTCGATCGTTGCGGCGGACGGTCGTGTTCTGCACAACGAAGACATCCCATGCCAATTGTCCGCAGCGATGCGAACCCTCGCGGTGACAAAAATTGGTGAGCTGATTCACCAATACCACGTCGATTTGATCGTGATCAGCAATGGTCCGGCGCGGCGCGCGTGCATGATTGCTACGGGAGAGCTGATCAAACAATCCGCCGAGCATTCCATTCGCTGGACACTCGCTGACCGCAGCGGCGCGGACGCCTATGCGGGCAGCACCGCGGGTGACCAGGAGATGAAATCGACACCACGTCGATTCCGGGCGGCTGCTTGGATCGCGTTCTCGACCCTGCAACCTTCTCAGGCCATGGTCAAAGTCGATCCTTTGAAGCTGCGATTGGGATCGTTCCAGCGTGAGCTCTCCGATCAAGCCATCCTGGATGCACTCGAAGACGTGCTGGTCAGCGGTGCCGCTCGCGGTGGCGTGGACATCAACTCCACAACACCTTCCTGGCTGGAACGATTACCAGGCATGACGCGTCAAACCGCGGAATCCATCGACTCCCAGCGTCGCGAAAAGCTGATCAGCTCACGCGAAGATTTGCTCGCTCGGGCGGATTGGCCCTCGTCGATTCACACGCGACAGGCACTGCCGTTCTTGCGAGTCTTCCGCAGCGAAGAGACGCTCGACGGAACTCTGATCCATCCAGAGGACTATCCGCTTGCGAAGCGTTTGGCCAAGGCGCTCGAAATCGAACTGCCGCCCGCATCGCCAGTGGGTTACGAACTGCCCGACTACAGCACGCCTGTTCAGGTTGAGCCGGTCGCGAGCACGGAAGTGGTCAGCGAAGAGTCGTCAGCGGCGGGTGCTGAACCCGCTGAGGAGACAACGGCGTTCGGGCCTACGGAGACGGAATCAACCGACCCTGTTGCCAGCGAAGGTGAAACGGCACCCGAGGCCAGTGACTCGCCCGTCGCCGAGGCAACGGACGCCCAGGCAACGGAGAACGCTGATGGCGAGCCATCGCTGAGCAGCGATGCCGAACCCAGTGCAGAACCGGCAGACTCCGAAGCAAGCCCGGCAGCGGAAACTGAAACCGAGCCAGAGGCGACGGCAGCCGAACCGGCAACGCCGCCTGTGGCAGAACCTTTCCGGCAAGTGAAACCGGAACGGGCCAAGGTCGAGAAATTGATCAAAGAGTGGCAGGTCGGCGTTCATCGCTCCCTGCAAATCGTTAGCTGGTTATGTGAACCCTTTGGGGAAGGCAATGTGACCGGTCCGGCCCCAGCTGTGATGGACAGCATGCCCGCGCTGAGCGACCTGAAACAGGGCGATCAAGTGATTGGCGTTGTCGTCGGCGTCATGCCCTTTGGCGTGTTCGTCGAGCTGACGCCTGAGTGCAGTGGCTTGATTCATGTCAGCCGCGTGTCGGACGGTTTTGTCGAAGACCTGCACGAAGCGGTTCAGGTCGGCGATGTCGTGACCGCTTGGGTCACGGGGATCGATAGCAAGCGCCGCCGGGTCGGGTTGAGCGCAATATCGCCCGAGCGAGAAGCCGAGATGCAGACGCATCGTCATGACGGACGCGGCGGCGGACGCGGTCAAGGCGGTGGCCAGGGACAAGGCGGCCAGCGTGGTTCACGCGGCGGTGCTGCTGCTGGTGGAGGTGCTCCGGCGGGCGCTTCGCGCGGCCGAGGTGGTAATCCAGCCGGTGCTGCCAGCGGCGGACGAAGTTCGGGCCCAGGAGGTGAACGCACCCCATCAGCAGGCGGTGGTCAGCGCCGGGATAATCGCGGCGGTGGCGGCGGTGGCGGCGGTGGGCGAGACGGTAATCGAGGCCGCCCAGCAGGCGGCGGACGACGCGATCAACGTGGCGGCGGTCGTGGACCACGCCGCCCCGAGATTTACGAAGTCGTCGGCAAGGAACCGGACTCGGCTCCACTTTCCGAAGCCATGCAAAAGGGCAAAGAGCCGCTGCGATCCTTCGGTGACCTGATGCAGTTTGTCACCAAGGAAAAAGCGCCAGCGGAAAAGCCAAAACCTGCGAAAGAGAAGCCGGTTGAGGCCGCAACCTCGGCGGAGATTGAGCCCACCAAAGTCGAAGCCACGCCCGTGGCGGACGTTCCTGTCACGCCACCTGCTGCCTCGCCAGCGGATTCAAAGCCAGCTGAGGCGACTGGCGAGACCGCCAGTGCGTCCGCCGAGAAATCGGCTGCCGGTCCGAGTGAGGGAGCATCCGAATGAGCGACGATTTTAATTCACGGCTCGAATCTGCCATTGAACGAGGTCGTCGTCGCGGTGAATATCAGGCATCGGAGGAGCGACGCAAGGAACTCAGCGAGGAGGACCTTAAACGCCTGCATACCTCCTATCGTTTGTCGCTCTCCGAGCAGATTGAGTCTGCGATCCAACGGGTCGCCGAGCACTTTCCTGGGTTTCGCACCGAAGCCATCTTCGGTGAAGAGGGTTGGGGCGAGGCCTGCTATCGCGATGATCTACGCATCGAATCGGGTCGCCGCAATAACCTGTACAGCCGACTCGAGCTCGTTATCCGGCCGTACAGCGACCTTCGTGTGCTCGACCTCAAGGGCAAAGGCACCGTGATGAACCGCGAGATTTTCAGTCGTGCTCATTACACTAAAATTCAGGATGTCGATCCGGAAGAGTTTGCTCGGTTGATTGACACCTGGGCCATCGAGTACGCCGAACTCTACGCTGCCAAGAGCAGCGTTTAGAAACGCGTCGGAACGTCCTATCGACGCTCAGCCTGCTTGAGGATTCTCCGGCAGGCTCGCGTTGATCTCGATGGGGCGCTCGGCATGGGGAGCGAATCACCAACGCCGTGGCCGTGATCGGCCCGGCGAGTCGTGCGGCATGCGGCGGGAAAATGGGCTGCGAGCGAATTTCGTGGGCGGGCAAGGCGGGAGTGCGTTATATTGAGGATCGCTCCCGATACGACCAACCTCCATTCGCTATCGCCATGAATCAATCGATCATCTCTCTTGCCGTGCTTCTGTTTGCCGCCGCCCAGCCGCAGATCGCGTCGGCCCAGCTGTTGGAATTGCTCCGCAGCGGACCAGCCATCCAAACGATCGAAACGGCAGACCTCAGCAGAATGCTGGTCGCCCAGCAGCAAGCCGAAGCCGACGCCAAAGCTGCCGGAGAGCAACCAGCCGAACCCCATTTCGTTCTCGTTGATGCACGCAGCGAAGCGGAGCACAAAGTGTCCATCATACCGGGGGCGATCACGAAGGCTGCCTATGAGAAGGATGCGAAAAAGTACCAAGGTCGAACGGTGATCCCCTACTGCCTCAGCGGTGGTCGGAGCAAGGCGTATGCGAAACAGCTCGTCGGCAAGGGCGTTGAAGTGAAGAATTACCAGGGAAGTATTTTGGCGTGGGTGGATGCTGAGCTACCACTCGTCACACCCGCCGGGGAGCCGACCAATCGAGTCCATACCGTTAGTGATCGCTATTCGGTCCCCGACCAATACGAACAAGTCACTCAGTGAACCTTCCACTCCATGCAATTCACCTTTGACGCTCCGGGCTACTTGTGGTTGCTGATCCTGCTGCCGCTGGTGGCCATTTATGGTTACCGGCATCTACAGGGTTTGGGACCGCTGCGCAGCGTGTTGGCAATCCTGCTGCGTGTGTCGGTGATGGCTGCGGTGGTGTTGGCGATCGCAGGCGCGAGGCTGGCTTGGACGACCGATCGCGTGTCGGTGATGTATGTGCTCGATCAGTCCGAGAGCATCAACTTGGATCAACGTGAGCGGATGTATGAATACGCGCGCCGCAACGCTGCCGAGCATCGCAGCGCATCGCGAGAAGATCTCGCGGGCGTGATCCTGTTTGGTGCGGATGCGTCGATCGAAGTTCCACCCTTTCACGATGACCTGCCAAGCGTTTCGGGACGCAGCCAAGTCGAGATTCGCACCGATGCCACGAACCTCGAACAAGCATTGACGTTGGCGGCGGCATCGATGCCAACGGACACACGGCGGCGGATCGTTGTTTTTACCGATGGCAACGAAACCCAAGGGCAAGTGGAGAGAGTCGCCGCGCCGATCATCGCGTCAGGAATCGGTATCGACTTCGTCGCCGTCACGCCGCAATCGGGGGCCGATGTGATTGTCGAGCGGATTGACATGCCGACCGAAATTCGCACGGGGCAACCACTCGAAGCACGGGTGGTGATCGAGAATATCTCGCAGGGCATGGCTGGCTCGGCGCTAGCAGACGGTTCGCTAGCACCGGGGGACACCGAAGACTCCTTCCAGGCCAAGGGGGCCAGCGTGAAGGGGCGATTGCGAATCACGCGAGAGTTCAATGGCGAAGAGGAATTATTGGCCGAGCAGACCGTCGAGGTCGCACCCGGCAAGAACGTGTTTCCGCTGCGGCACACCATCACACGGCCCGCTCCCTATACCTACTCGGCGCAGTTCATCGCGGACTCGGCCGCAGGAGACTCGCGGCCCCAGAACAATCGTTCGAGCACCTTTGTCAATGTGCGTGGCAAGAGCCGTGTGCTGCTGATCGAACCGGCAAAGCAATCCGAAGACTGGGCGAAATTTGTCGGCATGCTGCGGGATGAGGAGATCGAAGTCACCGTCCAACCCAGTGATGCGACGTTCACATCGCTGGCCGAACTGCAGGCCTATGATGCCGTTATCCTGGCCAACGTGCCCCGTGTCAGTGGTGATTCAGCCAACACGATTTCGCAATTTTCGGATGATCAAATCGATCTGCTCGTTCGCAACACACAGCAGCTCGGGGCGGGATTGTTGATGGTCGGCGGCCCGGATTCATTCGGCGCCGGAGGCTGGACCGGCACGGAGCTCGAAACCGCCATGCCGGTCGATTTCGAGATCAAGAATGCGAAAGTCAACGCGGTCGGTGCCCTGGCCCTCGTGATCGATAGCTCGGGATCGATGGACGGTGAGAAGATGGTGTTGTGCAAGGCTGCAGCGCGGGCGGCGGTGATGATGCTCGGCCCCAGCGACTCACTCGGCATCGTCTCGTTTGACTCCGCTGCACACGAAGTCATCCCCATGCAAAAGGTCGGCCAACGTTCGCACATGCTGCCCATGATCGGTCGGATTCGGCCTGGTGGAGGAACGGACATGTTCCCCGCCATGCGGCAAGCCTTTGCTCAACTCACCCGCGCCGACGCATCCGTTAAACACATGATTGTGTTGACCGATGGGCAAACCCATCCAGGCGACTTTTTGGGGCTGGTCCAGCAAATGAAGGACGCAGGGATCACGGTCACCTCCGTCGCGATCGGCCAAGGCGCCGATGTGAATCTGCTCCGACAAATTGCCAATGCGGGAGGCGGCAAGCTCTACCATGTGATCTCTCCCAAAGCGATTCCGCAGATCGTGATGCGGGAATCACGCCGGGTTTCGCGGCCGCTGATCTTTGAAAGTGGCGAAGGTGTCCAGCCGCAAATTACCTACTCGCACGAGTTGCTCGCAGGAATCGATACCCCGCCACCGATTCAGGGCTATGTGATGACGACGATGAAAGACAGCCCACTGGCGCAGTCATTGATCGAGGCCCCCGGCCCCCAGGAAACCAATCATCCCGTGCTGGCGGTTTGGCAATACGGGCTCGGCCGGTCCGCCGTCCTGACCACGGATGGTGGCCAGCGGTGGGCCAGTGATTGGAATGCGTGGTCGGGCGATTCCAAACTCGTCAGCCAACTCGTGCGATGGTTGATGCGCCCGGCGGGTGATACCGGCCAGTTCTCACTGGCGACAATCGTGCGCGACGACGGTGTGGAGGTGGTCGTGAATGCACTCGACGCCCAAGATCGATTTTTGAACTTCCTCGAGCCGGCGGGAGCCGTGCTCGGTCCCGACATGCAGCCGATCGCGTTGACCCTCAGCCAGACCTCACCGGGTCGGTATGCGGGAACGTTTTCCACCGATCAAGCGGGGAACTACTTCATCCAAGTCATGCCTGACGCGTCGTCCGCTCCGTTGACGACGGCCGTGACGGTGTCCGCCAGTAAAGAGTATCGCGCTCGACAAACCAATACACCCTTGATGGATCGTGTCGCCAAATCCCAAACAGACAAGTCGTCAGGCGGAGAGGTTGTTCGACTCAATGAGACCGATGCCGAGCAACCCATCGAACTCAATCCCTATCGCAGCGGCCTGGCCGCGATCGGGTCCATCCGCGACGCCTGGCCGATGCTGGTACTACTGGCCTGTTGTCTGTTCTTTGCCGATGTGACCGTGCGCCGCATCGCTCCGCGATTCGGTTGGATCAAGTCCTTGTTCGCATCGACCGCCACCGAACCGGACAGCGACGCCACCAGCATTGACCGGCTCGATGCGCTCCGCCAAGCAAAAACTCGGGCACACACGGGCAAGCAGACCGCCGTCCTCGATAAACCATCGACGGAACCAGTTGTCGAAGAACTCAGCTACAGCGAACGCCTTCTCCGCGCCAAACAGAACGCACGCCGTTCGTAGGCTATTGATTGAGCCGAATGCCGTAAGGCATCGGGTAACCCACTGGGCAGTCCCTGAGCCGAATGCCGTAAGGTATCGGGTAACACACTGGGCTGCCCCCTGAGCCGAATGCCGTAAGGCATCGGGTAACCCACTGGGCAGTCCCTGAGCCGAATGCCGTAAGGCATCGGGTAACCCACCGGGCAGCCCCTGAGCCGAATGCCGTAAGGCATCGGGTAACCCACTGGGCTGCCCCCTGAGCCGAATGCCGTAAGGCATCGGGTAACCCACCGGGCAGCCCCTGAGCCGAATGCCGTAAGGCATCGGGTAACCACTGGGCAGTCCCTGAGCCGAATGCCGTAAGGCATCGGGTAACCACAGGTCTGCTCCTGAGCCGAATGCCGTAAGGCATCGGGTAACCCACCGGGCAGCCCCTGAGCCGAATGCCGTAAGGCATCGGGTAACCCACTGGGCTGCTCCTGAGCCGAATGCCGTAAGGCATCGGGTAACCCACCGGGCAGCCCCTGAGCCGAATGCCGTAAGGCATCGGGTAACCCACTGGGCTGCCCCCTGAGCCGAATGCCGTAAGGCATCGGGTAACCCACTGGGCTGCCCCCTGAGCCGAATGCCGTAAGGCATCGGGTAACCCACTGGGCTGCCCCCTGAGCCGAATGCCGTAAGGCATCGGGTAACCACCGGGCTGCCCCCTGAGCCGAATGCCGTAAGGCATCGGGTAACCCACCGGGCAGCCCCTGAGCCGAATGCCGTAAGGCATCGGGTAACCACTGGGCAGTCCCTGAGCCGAATGCCGTAAGGCATCGGGTAACTCACTGGGCTGCTCCTGAGCCGAATGCCGTAAGGCATCGGGTAACCACTGGGCTGCTCCTGAGCCGAATGCCGTAAGGATACCAGGAACAATAAGTGACGGGTTTACCGTAGTGGATCTTGTTAAAGATCCTGTTCTGGATGGATCTTTAACAGACGCGCCCGACAAAAGTCTCATGCTACCGGCTTCTTTCGTGGGCGAGATGCGTTACCTTTTGCTGTATGGATTTAGCTTTTTTCTTCGAGTGGTCGGTTAGTCAGTGAAAACCATCGAACTACCTACGCAGCAAAGACTTTTCGACCCGTTCGAGGGCGTCATCGGCCCCATGGGGCGAAAGATGATCGACAACGGATGGCAGGGCCTCCTTCGCGACGTGCTCTTGGAGCAGATGCCCATCGGCCTCGTCGGTGAGCATCTCAGTGACGATCAAGGACGACCAACCTTTGAGTTGCACGCGATCATCGCGCTCCTTTGGATCCGTGACTTTCAAGGCTGGACGGTCCCCCAGACCCACGAAGCACTGCTGTTCCGAACCGACATCCAGTACGCACTGAACTTGGAGCCAAGCACCGAAGTCACTCAGCGAACCATTGAACGCTACATCGCTCGAATGCAAAGCAACGAGAAGATCGGTGAGGAGATCTTCGCAGGCGTTACCGACACCCTGCTGCAAAGCATGGAAGTCAAAGTCAAAAAACAGCGTCTCGATTCCACCCATGTGCTCAGCGACATGGCCACCCTGGGACGCGCCCAAATGATCGGCGTGGCACTGCGGCGGTTCTTCAAGAAAGTCGAAAAGCACGACGCTCAGTCTGGTTCGGCTAGGCTGATCGACCGATTTGACGACGAGCTTTTGGCCCGCTACCGCAAGCAATCTGACAGCCGAATCTTTGGCGACGCACGCACTACCGAACAGCGGAAAATTGCGTTGCAGCAAGCCGCCGAAGACCTCTGCTTAATCCTCAATGAATTAACCGAAACCAAGCCGATCTGCGACTGGGACTCCTTCAAACAACTGCAAACGATCTTTAACCAGCAGTGCGAGCTTCGGGAGGAATTCGTCGAAGTTCGCAAGAAAACCGGCGGCCATGTGATCGTCAATCCGTCGGATGCCGACGCCACCTATAGCGGTCACAAAGGAGCCGGATACCAGGTTCAAATCGCCGAGACGTTCAACGAAGACGGCGAGCCGAACTTGATTACTTCGGCCAAAGTCGAAACCGCTGCGGACAACGACGCCGATGCGGTCTCGCCGGTGTTGGAGGACTTGAAAAAGCGAGACGCCATGCCAGACGAACTGCTGGCTGATACCGCTTACGGTGGCGATGCCAACGTCGAGTCGGCTAAGCAAGAAGGCGTCGAATTGGTCGCTCCGGTGCCAGGCTCGAAGAAGTACGATGCTGATGAAATCGGCTACGACCAATTCAAGCTCAACTGCGCCGGTGAACTGGAGTCTTGCCCGGCTGGTCACGCTCCCGAGTCGACCAACTACAACGCCAAAGGCGACTACACTTTCGCACAGATGGATCCCGAGAAGTGCCAGCACTGTCCGCTGCTTGCACACTGCCGCGTTCAACGCAATCGGGACACCGAGCAGCCGACCGGCCGCATTCAATTTACCGGCAGTGCGGTTCGAGCCGACGCGCGTCGTCGCCACGAGCAGAGCGACGAGTTCCGCGATAGGTACCGTTGGCGGTCGGGTATCGAAGGGACCAACGGCTGCCTCAAGCGAATGATGGGCTTGGGTCGGCTCCGCGTTCGCGGCCACAATGCGGTGAAGCTTTCGATCCTACTGAAGCTGGCCGGTTGGAATCTGCTTCGAGCGGTGGCAATGCGCCGCCAGCGAAAGAATTCGCTCCAATTGGCCACTAACTAGGAAAAACAGGGGCAATAGGCGACTAGGACGACGGTTCATGTAGAGCCTGCGACTCCTCGACAGTCAAACCAGGGCCTCCAGAGATCCCCAGCTAAAAACTTTTGCACCACCAAAAAAAGTCGCCCGCAGCAAAGCCACCTAATGTCGGGCGCGTCTTAACAAGATCCACTACGCCAGTTATTGGTCCCGCGTTGCTAATGCATCGGGTAACCCGAGCCACCCGGCCGTCCACGCGACTTCGAGCAGAGCCGGCACGTCACGATCACAACTTGCGGGCGGTTACGCCCCAGTTGCGTCGTTTTTCGAATCGGTACTCAGCATTTTCGTGAGCGCATTCTGGGGGCACAGCCGAATTCTGGGGACACAGCCGAAATGACGGTCGTCCCTCTATGTCGCGTGGCTTCGTAATCGCTTGCGGATCGCCGGGACGACCTGCTGTGGGACAAACTTCGTCAGGTGTTCGTCGTTGTCGCTGATCATCGCGATCTGTTTGAGCAACGAGCTGCTGACGTGAGCGAACCGTTCATCTGCCATCAGGAATACGGTTTCGATTGCCGGGTCGAGCTGGCGGTTGGCCATCAGCATGGTGAACTCGCCGGCAATGTCCGTCAGTGGGCGGATGCCGCGGACCATGACCCCTGATCCGAGTGAGCGGACAAAATCAACGGCCAGAGTATCGAACGTTTCCACACGCACGTTGGGGAGATCACGGGTGACCTCGGAGACCAGTTCGACACGCTCGCCAATGTCAAAGAGCGGTCGTTTGTCGGCGTTGATGCCGATGCCGACGACGAGCGTTTCAAAAATTTTGGACGCGCGCTCGATGATGTGCAGGTGGCCGGATGTGACGGGGTCGAACGAGCCCGTATACACCGCGACGCGGTGCGAGAGTGTGCCGTCACTATGGGGAGTGGTAGCGGTGGTGGATTCTGGCAAGAGACGGCATTCCTGGTTTTAAGGGGAACTTGAAATCAAATCGGCCAAACGGAACAGGTCAGCGTCGTCATTGTAAACATGAACGCTAGCTCGCACGCCCCCACCGCGACAACTAACCACGACACCGTTTTCAATCGCACGGCAGCGAAAGTCGGCGGGTAATTCGTTATCGAGCTCAAAGGTCACGATACCGCTGTCATGGGCCGCCGCCGGCGAGTTGTCAAAGAGCGGCTTGCCGCCACGCTCAACGATCAAAGCGCGCAGCCGCGCGGCGCGTTCGAGCACGCGCTGGCCGATTGCCCCATCACCATGCTGGCGTGCCACCTCCACAAACATCTCGAGGGATGCGGCAAACGCCATCAATCCAGGCATGTTCGCCGAGCCGGTTTCATATCTCGCCGCGTCATCCCGCAGTTCCAAATCGCCTGCAGCAAAAAGGTGGGCATTGCGGACACTGGCCCAGCCCACGTTCTCGCACCGCAGCAGCGGCAGGTGTCGGCGGCGGATCACGGCCACGCCGGCGCCCTCGGGGCCGAGCATCCATTTATGACCATCGGCCGAGAGAAAATCGATGTCGCAGGTGCGGAGGTCGAGCGGGTACATGCCCATCCCTTGGATCGCATCAACAAATACCAGCACACCCCGTTGGTGAGCCTGCTCGATCAGTCGCGGCAGATCGATCCGGAACCCGCTGGCGTAGCCCACCCAACTGACCGAAATGAGTTTTGTTCGCTCGTCGATCGCAGCGATCAAATCATCGACGTCAACACGCCCCTGGCGACGGGGAACGATCTTGACTTCGACGCCGCGCGACGCCAGGTTCAGCCACGGATAATGATTGCTGGGGAATTCTCCCTCCGGCAGAACCACATTGTCGCCGCTCTGCCAAGGATAGCCGTTGGCAACGAAGTTGATCCCCGCGGTCGTGTTGGGAATCAACGCGACCTCGTCTTTTTCGCAGTGAATCAACTCCGCCGTCAAGTCACGTAGTGACTCGACTTGGGCGGACCACTCCAGCCATCTGACATCGCCACAGCTCGCCGCGACGTCGGTATAGTCCCTCAGCGTATCGGCGGCAGGAGCGCTCAGTGGGGCGACGGCAGCGTGATCCAAGTAGGCCCACTGTCGCGTCACGGGCATCTGATCTCGCCACCATGACCACACCTCGTCGAGCCGGCTTGGGCAGGGAACCCGTGTCCGTGATTCACTCACGGTTTGCTCCCGATCATCATCCCCAATCCAACCCGACTGGCGGCGATGTAGGTGAACTGGATGTTTTCGTATCCCGCGTCGCGGAAACTCTGTTCCGCATTCTTCAGTTCGGGGACAGCTCCCTCGCCCGTCTGCACCTGCAACCGCAGGGCTTCGAGAGATTCCGAAAGCGTCGGGCGATGCGGGCCGCGAAACAAGTCGATCACCACGATCCGGCCGCCCGACTTCAAGCTCGCGAGGCAGGACTTGAGGATTTGGCTGACCTGGGTCGTCGAGTACGCATGCAGTCGCTGGGCGATGAGGATCATGTCATAGGTATCGGCAGGCAGCGGTGTGCCGAGCACGTCCCCGGCTTTCGCCTCAAAGCGATCATTCAATTCGATCGAGTCCGCCATCGACTGCGCCGCCACCAGGGCCGCTTCGCTGTCGATGGCGGTCACATGAATGGCGGGTTCGCAAAACGCCATCGCGCAGCTCCAGACCGCCGACCCGCAGCCCAGATCGAGCAGTTCGATGGGTTCGGTCGGAGTCAAGTCGGGCGAGATTTCGGCAGCGGCGATTTCGGCAGCGGCGGGCTCGGTGGGAGCGTCTGGTTTCGCGTTTGTTTCAGGCGTTTCCTCGCCCGGCCCAAAGCCTAGGATCTCAGCCGCTTGCATTGCCGCGGGAGTGTGTACCCACTGCGTCGCAGCGACCGCGTCAGCACGTGCCCGCAGCCGATCGGTATGTTTCTCCGCCAGTGCCTCGTGGTCCGGTGCATCGACGGGCTTCTGCCGCAGGGTGTCGGCAAGCTGCTCCCACGTCGCGTCACCGAGATCCGTATCGTACTGGCAGAGTAACCGGGCGGTCGCTGACAGCGCGTAGTCTTCTTGATACTGCTCGATGATGCCGACCGAGATCAGTGAGTGTAGCAGCAGGAGTAATCGGTCCTCGGGGATCTCCAGATTCTCGGCGAGTACCGGCAATGTTTTCTGCCCAGCGGCGAGCTGATCAAACAGACCGACCGCCCGCGCCGTTCGCAGCAGGTGCGAGGTCGCATTGATCGTCATCAGTTCTTGATAGTGGTCGAGCGTGCGATCTTGATTTGACATCTCTACCACTCCTCCCCACGCAGGCGGGCGATTTCCATCGCGTCTTTGTCGCCGCGACCGGACAGACAGACGACGAGGTGCTGCTTGGGCGACATCTCCGCTGCGATGTCCATTGCCTTGGCGACCGCGTGGGCGGATTCGAGTGCACACAGAATGCCCTCGCTGCGGGCGAGTTGCTCAAACGCTTTCATCGCCTCGTCATCGCGGCAACCGAGATACTCTGCCCGCAGGGTATCTTTCCAGTAGCTGTGCTCGGGGCCCACGCCGGGATAGTCCAGCCCTGCGCTCATCGAATGCACGTCGCAGGTCTGGCCGTCGTTGTCCTGCATCACGTAGCTGTAGCTGCCGTGCAGGACGCCGGGCTTGCCATAGGACAGCGGCGACGCATGATCGCCGGGGGCTGCGGATCGTCCGCCCGCTTCGACACCCACCATCCGTACCGATTCGTCTTCGACAAAGGGATAAAACATCCCCGCCGCATTGGACCCACCGCCGACGCACGCCACCAAGCAATCGGGCAATCGTTCGAACGTGTCGCGGCACTGTTCGCGTGTTTCTCGGCCGATGATGGCTTGAAAGTCGCGGACCATCATCGGGAACGGATGCGGTCCAATCACGCTACCGATAATGTAGTGCGTGTCTTCGACCGACGACATCCAATCCCGCATGGCTTCATTGACCGCGTCTCGCAGTGTTTTCGACCCGCTTTCGACCGGTGAGATTTTGGCGCCGAGCAACTGCATGCTGAACACGTTGGGCTTTTGGCGACGGATGTCTTCGGCGCCCATGTAGACGGTGCATGGCAATCCGAAATGAGCACAGGCGGTGGCCGTGGCGACACCGTGCTGGCCCGCCCCCGTTTCAGCAATCACGCGAGTTTTCCCCATCCGCAGGGTTAGCAGCGCCTGGCCGATGGTGTTGTTGATCTTGTGAGCACCGGTGTGGTTGAGGTCCTCGCGTTTGAGCCAAATCTGGGCGCCACCGACGCTCTCGGACAGCCGCCGGGCGTGATAGAGCGGGCTGGGCCGACCGACGAAAGTCTTTAGCAGTCCGCTGAGTTCACGTTGGAACTCCGGGTCGCGTTTGGCTTGATCGTACTGCTCGGAGAGCTGATCGAGCGCGCAGGTGAGGGTTTCCGGTACGAAACGTCCGCCAAAATCGCCAAATCGGCCCTGCGGGTCGGGGACCTGGGCGGACGCGGCAGCAATCTTCGAAGCAGCTGTACTCATTGAATCTCAGTGGGTGATATCGTCATTCGAACGCTCCGATTGTCACGGTAATTGAAAACTGGGTCAACGCGACCGACGCGGCGATGCGGCGATTTCCGCCCGAAAGAATTTCCAGATGGGTCTCAGTGAAAAAACGCTACAATCCAAGTCAGCACCTATCCATGATCAATGCTTTGACAATGAGCCCTTCGATGTCTCAGAAGAAATCGAGAATTCTCCAGCTTCACCGTGGCCTAGGCGGCTGGCCCGTGTTCTTCTCATTGGCCGGTAGGATGCCTCGAACACGGTGCGCCGCCGCCTTTCTCATGCTGGTGCTGTTCGGCGCTCCGCTCGCCGCGGCCGATCTCGAGATGGTTGATGGGTACGGCTTTGTCACGGGGGTGGTCGAGGCCAGTCGCAAGGGATTGTTGGTGATTGAGAATTCAGGGAACCAGTTTTTCTATCAACGAGCCCGCGAGTATGACTTGCCTGATGGGCGGTACCTCGGCTTTTACAATCAAACTCTCAACCGGATCATTCGGTTTCCCCGCAGCGGTCGCGGGCCCGTCGAACGCGCCGATCTCGATACGATCTACCCGCAGTTCCGACCGGCGAGTGTCTCGGTCCGGCCGATCGGAAGTGGACCGGGCTTTGGCCCCTATCTGCCCGGCTGGCTGGGCCCGCCGAACCTCGGCACCGCACCGGGATACAGTTTTTACAGCGGGACCTGGTATGGCGGTCGACCGTACGGCGGCCCGTGGCGTGATCCATGGCGTGGTGGGCCCGGATTTGGGGGCCCAGGCTTTGGAGGCCCAGGCTTTGGGGGATGGCCCGGATTCGGCGGTTACTACCACAGCGGCATTTCGATTTCGGTAGCAGCCCCGCCCTTGATGGCCGGGCCGCTGGGGTCGCCGCTGTCGAGTGCCCCGTCGCAATCGACGTTGCTCGAATCACGCGTGGTCGATGAAGGCAAACTGCCACCCGTCGAGATGGAATTCATCAACACTCAAAATGAAACGCTGCTGGTCACGCTCACCGACGCCCAACATCCCGGCAAGCAACCGCAATACAAAATCCCGCCCGGCGGCAGCCAGCGGGTCAAGCTGCCTCGCAGTGCTGGGCAAACGCGGATCAATCGCTATCAAACCTGGGACGATGCGGGAAACCCTACCGAGCGTGAAGTCCGTGTTGCCATCGATCCGCAAGTGCGATATGAAGTGGTCGTCGATCGGCTGCGGATCCAATCCATCGCGATCGATCGAACGGGCAAGAGTCCCAACGAGATCGAAGACATCAACATGCAGAGCATTCCCGTCGGTGGATTCAGTTTGCCGCCTGGCGATCAACTCGTCTCTGGCACGATCGACGTATTTGCTGCAGCACGAAGGTAAGAAATGATCACCACGGAACGTCACTTATCACCGACAACATCGAAACAACCTGTGACTGCTCCTGCTACCGATCTCGTCCCGCTGCGTCTTGTTTCATGGAATGTCAATGGGATTCGCGCCGCGATGGGCAAGGGGTTCCGTGATTACCTCGAAACCGAACAGCCCGACATTGTCTGTTTGCAGGAGACCAAGGCGCGTGCGGAGCAGGTTGACACTGAGTGGGCGGAATCGCTCGGGTATGAATTCGTCTGGAATTCCGCTGACAAGGCTGGCTACAGCGGCACGTCGGTGTGGACGAAGCAGCCGATGCGAAAGCATACGCTGGGTATCGGAGCGGATGAGCATGATCGGGAAGGACGTGTGATCACGGCAACTTGGGACGACTTCCACTTGGTCAACGTCTACACGCCGAACTCGCAGCGAGGGTTGACGCGACTGGATTATCGCTGCCGCTGGGACGCCGAGTTCCTCGCCTATGTCAAGGAACTCGACCGCAGTAAACCCGTGTTAATCTGTGGTGATCTGAATTGCGCTCACCAAGAAATCGACCTTGCCAACCCCAAAGCCAATCGCAAGAACGCGGGCTTCACCGAACAAGAACGCAGCGGACTGACTGCGATGGCCGGCGCTGGGTTCGTCGATTCGTTTCGACACTTTGACGACTCATCGGGCAACTACACGTGGTGGACCTACCGCAGTGACGCGCGGGCCCGAAACATCGGCTGGCGTTTGGACTATTTCTGGGTCAGCGAAAGGTTCATGCCACGTGTCTCCGGTGCCGGCATTCGAGCTGAGATTCTCGGCTCGGATCACTGTCCGGTCCAAATCGACCTGGCAGCAAAGAAGCTGGTGTGAGCAACGCGTTCGGGATGCCTCGAGCATCCCGAGTCGAGCTATGCGGCTTCCATCCCCGCTGCCCGCCGCCATGCGCTGAGTTGGCCCATGTGCATCATCATGTGGCCACCCAAGTAGAACGCATGCATGGACCCGATGGTCGCAAATTTGGCTTGCATCCGCTCGAGCGGATTCTTCGCGGCGAACAACGCATCGTCGCTGGCGAGCAGAGTTTCGATGGCAGTCTTATGGGCGGTATCGAACTTCTCGATGAGCTCTTCCATCGCCGGATAGATGCTGCCGTCGGGATCGTCCTGGCAGGTTGCTGCAGGCGAAAACAGCGATTCGTACTGGCTTGTCGGGGCGATCGCGGTCGCGTCTCCGCCCAATTCCGTCACCACGCGGCTGGGGTATAGGCTGAGGTGCCCGATAATGAACGCGGGATGGTTGGAACGGATCATTTGTCCCTGCACCTCTGCAAATCGACCAAACTGCGACGCCGGAATGTCTTTCAGCAGTCGCTCGGCATAGGCCACGCCCATGGCAGCCGAATCCGCGATCATCGATCCAATCATACTACTTTTTCCAATTTTCGATTAATGTGTCACCCCACCGGGGTCTTGCTATGAACCTAGCGGTTTAAGTGAACGAGCGGAAAATTGCTGTCTGATATGGTGGTCGAACGCTCCGCGGTCGACCATTCCGACCGCGGAGCGTTCGGCCACTTATTTTCCGCTCGTTCCTAAGTGAACCACAAAACTCCAGTGGCATCAATCACGGGCGGGAAAGCGCTTCGAAATCTGCTAGGCTGGCGCGCATGACACAACTCCAGAATCATCTTAATATTGCTGTGGCGGCCGCTCGCGAGGGCGGCGACGTCCTCCGCCGGTACTTCGAGCAAGGCGTGGAAATCCGCGACAAGTCCGCCGACGGAGGGAAAACTTACGACCTCGTCAGCGATGCCGACCTCGAGAGCGAACGGGCGATTGCCGCGTTGTTGCGAGAGGCCTTTCCGACTCACGAGATGCTCGGCGAGGAAGCGCTGCAGGGGGGCAATGTCGATGCCGATCATCTGTGGATCATCGATCCGCTCGACGGCACCAATAATTTCGCCCACCGGATCGAGCACTTCGCCGTCTCCATCGGCTACTACGAGCGTGGCCAGGCAATGGTGGGTGCCGTTTATGATCCAATACACGATGATCTCTTTACCGTCATTCGGGGCGGTGGCGCCCATCGGGGTGGGCAACGCGTGCAGGTCAGTGGGACCGACTCTCTTCGCCAAGCCATGATTGGTTGCGGTTTTTACTATGATCGCGGTGCCATGATGCGCTCGACGCTCGGCGCGATCGAAGAGTGCTTCTCAAACGATATTCACGGTATCCGTCGGTTTGGGACCGCATCGCTCGATCTCTGCATGGTCGGCTGCGGGAAGCTCGACGGCTTCTTTGAATACAACCTGTCGCCCTGGGATTTTGCCGCCGCGGCACTCTTCGTTCAGGAAGCGGGTGGCCGGGTGACGGACGCCCGTGGCAATGACTTGCCCGTCGGCAGCACGAGTGTCGTGGCCAGTAACGGACGATTGCACCCTGCCTTGGTCGAAATCACAACGCGACACCATCCCGATCAGGGGGCTTCCTGATTCCGAGCACGGCCGATTGTCTGGGGTGACCGCTTCGTCTCCAGGGACGCGATGCGTCTCGCACACCGAACCGTCTCGCACACCGGACGATGCGGGGGGGAAGCGGGCAACGTCTGTCATCGCTTTGCGATTTCAGGATTTCGTGCACCTGCCGCCCCGGACAGATCTCCGGGGGGCTATCAGGCTGTTGATTGAGTCGAAGTTCGACCGGCAGCGTTGATCCGAATGCCCGGCGGCCTTGGTAACACGCGCCACCCGGCCGCTCACGCGACTGAGCTCATGGCATCGACATGCCGTCATGGCATGCCAGCCTGTTTCGGTTATCGAGCGGAACCCGAGCGACCCAAGACTGCGTCAGCCGCAATCTTTTCACCGCCCAGTCCCATCGATACGACTATAGGTCCGACGCATCCAGTTCGGGAGCTTCGGCTGCGGCGACGATCGCATCCAAGTCATCGGTGTGCTCGATATCGCGGTCGAGGTTGAGGAAGATCTTGTTCTGCACAATCTCTTGCAACACGATCGACATTTTATCGTGGGTGTCGATATTGACGAGTGCTCGCGAGCCCTGGTTGAGCTGGACCAATCGCTTTTGGATCAAAGTGGAGAGTTTAAAGCGTCCGCCCACCTTATTGACGATTTCTTCTTCTTTTAGTTCTTCGAGCATGACGAGGATTCCTTATGAATTTGCAAGAGGTGGCAGATATCGTCAACGGTGCGGTCGACGGTCTCATTGATGACTTCGTGGAGGTAGACATGGCGGAACTCCATTTCGCCAGCAGCGGTTTCAAGCCGCGACTGGATCGCGTCCTCGGTTTCGGTACCCCGGTTACGGAGTCGTCGCTCGAGTTCGCTCATACTGCCGGGGTGGATGAAAATGGAGATGGGGGTGTAGCGGGAATCCGCCATCACGCTCATCGCACCCTGCACGTCGATCTCTAAAATTACCCACTTTCCCGCGTTTAGACCAGTGGCAACTTGCTCGGCCAGCGTCCCGTACCAGTGCCCTTGGCTGAAAACCTGTTTGCACTCCAGGAATTCGCCTGCCTCGCGGCGACGCATGAATTCGCTTTCGCTGACAAAAAAGTAGTCCTTCCCGTTGACTTCGCCGTCGCGGGGGCGGCGTGTCGTCACGGAGATTGACGTTGCCAGTGGCAGTGTGCAGACCTCACGCAACCGGTTAGTGACGGTCGATTTGCCAGCGCCACTGGGGCCGGAGATAATCACGAGCCGGCCCGGACGAGCCGTTTCTCCATGCGGCATGGGACGGTGATCCAGTACGTTGGGATTGGTTTGTGCAGTCATGGTGGCGTTCACTCCAAATTCTGGACGAGTTCGCGCATCCGCTCAATCGCACATTTGATTTCGACAATATGTTCGGCAATCTCAGCGTTGCCCGCTTTGCTGCCGATGGTGTTGGTTTCTCGGAACATCTCTTGGATGACGAAATCGAGCTTCCGCCCGACCGCTTCGTTGGCCGTCCCGCTGGTTTGTTTCTCTCCGCGTGCCTGCTCCGCCCCGTGCGTGCCCGCCAACACCCCGCCAAATAGCTCCAGGTGGCTGGCCAAGCGGGTGAGCTCTTCGCTGATGTCACTGCGATCCGCAAAAACTTGAACTTCGCGGACGATATCGATGGGGTCGGCAGACAGATGTTGTTCGGCGAACGCCTTCTGGATCTTTTCAGTGAGTCGATCGCGGTATCGCTGGATGACGGTGGGTGCGAGTTCCTGGATCGCTGCGGCGCGGGAGGCAATGGTTTCGAGATCCGTTTGCAGCACACGGGCCATCGCGACGGCCTCGTGATGCCGCATGTGATTGAATCGCTGCACCGCCGACGCCACTGCATCGGCAACGAGTTGACGACGCGATTCGACCTGCGTGTCATCGCTCTCAGCGTCATTGGCGACCGACAGGACCCCTGGCAAGGCCAGCAGGGCGCTCAGGTCGATCTGTGTCGGCGTGGATAGCTGTTCCGTCGCGGCGGCCAACTGGCTGGCGTAGGCCTGCAGCGCAGCTTGATTGATACGCGGAAGATCTTGCCCCGCAGGCGGTTTTAACGTGGCTTGGACAGTCACGGTACCACGCTCAATATGCCCGCGGAGAGCCGCGGTGATGTCAGCTTCGTGGGCTGATAAGGCATCGTTGGTGCGTAGAACGAGTTTTAGACCGCGATGGTTGACCGATCGCAACTCGACGACCAACGTTCCCGGCTCCCCGTTGACCTCACTGCGACCTTGCCCGGTCATGCTTCGCAAATGTGGGTAAGGTTGGTTCAGCATGCAGGGGGGAGAGGAGAGGGGCAGTTGGATTTGAGAGGCATCGATCTCGTTTGAGATCCTGCTGGGTGAGGATCGTTGGCAAGATCGACTGCCATTGGCTTGGGTCTTCAGCTGTGCGAAAGCTCTCGCTTTCGCTTGGGCTGCGAAAACATTGCTATTCGGCAGGTGTTTCCTGGGCCGGTTTGGCTTCGGGCGACTCGGCCGGGGCTGGTTCCGCGTCAGCGGGTTCTGCGGGGGCGGGTGTGGTTTCGGCCGGTGCAGGGGCGTCTGATGGCGACGGGGTGTCACTGGGTGCTGGGGTTTCGGTCGGCACAACGGTGCTTTCCGTTTCGGCAGGTGCTTCGGCCTTGGCGTCCGCAGGGACGAGTGCGGCATCGTCTGCGGCGTTTTCTTCATCGCCTGATGTTGGGATCACCAAGCCGCTCGACGCGTCTTCGGCTTCGTCGTCGCCAGGTCCGGCGGTCAGGTCTGACTCGAGCGAAGCCGTTGAGGTCATGTGCGGGCCGAGTTCCCACATCGCAAAGGCGCAGACCAGAATCCAGATACCGGCCAGCGAAACCGTGAGGACAGTGAACGTATCACCGGCCTTGCTACCGAAAGCGCTCTGGCCTCCCGCTCCGCCCAGGGCGCCGGCGAGTCCGCCGCCGCGGCCGCGCTGCAGCAAGATCAGCAAAATCAAAAACAGGGAGAGGAACGCCATGAGCATCCCCAGCAACATGCTGACGAAGCTGCCCAGGGGGCAAAACTGTGTGAAATCGATGGAATGGAACATGCTTGGTCCTAGAAAAAGCTTCTAGCTATTAGCTGCTGGCTTCTAGCTGTCATTTTGGAGATTGTTTTTGGCTGGCCGCGACACGGCCATTTGAGTAAGTGAGCCGTTTTATCGTGAGCCCCGGTTTCCATGCTGGGAACCGGGGCTCACGATAAAACGGCTCACGCTCATCTTTCGTAACCGACTGAATTGGCAGGCCGCGAGCGGCCGTGAATCTAAAAACGCGAGACGCGAATAGCTAGCAGTTTCTTAGCAATTGATAATGCCCGCAAAGTCTTCGACTTTGAGGCTGGCACCACCGACGAGGGCACCGTCGATATTGGGTTGGGCGAGCAACTCAGCGGCGTTGCTGGGTTTGACGCTGCCACCGTACTGAATTCGGATTTGTGCCGCCACATCGGGCGTGAACATTTTGCCGAGCAGGTCGCGGATAAACGCATGCACTGCTTCGGCTTGCTCTTTCGTCGCGACTTTGCCCGTCCCGATTGCCCAGACCGGTTCGTAGGCGATCACGACGCCTGCGGCACGGGCTTCGTCGAGCCCTTCGAGCGAACCGCGAATTTGCGATTCGACGACCGCTTCGGTTTCGTTGGTCTCGCGTTGTTGCAGGGTTTCACCGACACAGACGATCGGCACCAAGTTGCCCGCCAGGGCGGCGTGCAATTTCTTGCTGACGTCGGCATCGGTCTCGCCCATCAACTGTCGCCGTTCGCTGTGGCCGAGGATCACAAATCGGCAGCCCACATCGGTCAGCATGGATGCGTTGAGTTCGCCGGTGAAGGCACCGTCGTCGGCTGCATACAGATTCTGAGCACCGACTTCGACGGGTGTGCCCGCGGTCACGTCGGCGACGGCAGCGAGATAGGCGGCAGGCGGACACAGGACCACTTCGACCGCGGGTGACTTGCCGACGGCGTCGACAATTCCCTTGGCGAGCGAACGGGCAGATGCCGATCGCATGTTCATTTTCCAGTTTCCGGCGATCAATGTACGTCGAGTCACGCGAGAGCCTCGGTGGGTGGTTGCGGGTTAGTTTTGGGTGAATGATTCGGTTGGCTCGCGGTACCCGCGAGCGGTGAGATTGTCTTGCCGAGCAGTTCGGCCAGCGATCGCATCGGGTGCATGATCTGTTTGTATTGTTCAGGCAGCAAAGCCTGTGGCCCGTCGCTTTTGGCCTCTTCCGGGCAATCATGGACCTCGATGTGAACGCCATCCGCACCGGCGGCGATCCCCGCCAAGGCACACGGCGGGATCAAATCGGGGCGTCCGGTGGCGTGCGAAGGATCGACGATAATGGGCAGGTGCGTCAACCCTTGCACCACGGGCACGGCGGCAACATCAAACAGATTTCGTGTCGAGGGGTCAAAACTCTTGATGCCTCGCTCGCACAAGACCACGTTGGGGTTGCCGGCGGATAGAATGTACTCGGCACTCATCAGCAGGTCCGCGATCGTGGCGCTCATGCCGCGTTTGAGCAGTACCGGTCGCGATGATTTGCCGACTTCGCTCAACAGCACAAAATTCTGCATGTTGCGAGCACCCACCTGCAGCATGTCGGCGTACTGGGCAACCAGTTCGACGTTGCGTGGGTCGGTGATTTCCGTGACTACGGGGATGCCGAATCGATCGCCGACTTCACGCAGTATTTCCAGCCCTTTTTCGCCCAGGCCCTGGAATGCGTAGGGGCTGGTGCGTGGTTTGTAGGCTCCGCCGCGGAATAGATTGGCTCCCGCCTCGCAGACGCTTTCGGCGATCCGCATCATCCGGTCGCGATCCTCGACGCTGCAGGGGCCGGCGATCATGCCGAGCTGGCCGCCGCCGATCTTGACACCCGAAACGTCGATCACGCTCGATTCCGGATGGGCTTCTCGCGACGCCAATTTATAGGGGGGCAGGACCGGGATCACTTGGCTGACGCCGGGCAGCGAGCTCAGCGTTTCCTGGCTGACCAAGGATTCGTCGCCGATCAAGCCAATGATCGTGCGATAGGTGCCGCGGCTGAGGTGAGTTTGCAGCCCCCAGCCTTCGACTCGTGCGATCACGCGGTCGATTTGCTCGTCAGAGACACCGTTTTTTAAAATTAAAATCACGAAATAGCCTGCCAGGCTGTTCAGATATAGGAAACCCTGCGGGAATCGGAGGCAATACCATAGCAGGCAGGGGGGGAAATCGTCGAGAGGAGTTGAAAAAAGCAGCGTGTTCGTTTCCCACGCCCTCCAGAGGACCCCCATCGAGATGCCCGGCAGCCAACCCCCTCCATCCCTCATGGCCATGTTTTAGTTGACCGACGATCGAAGTGAGCCTACTATAGACATCCTGTCTCGTGTCTCGCGATGCGATCTCATTTCAAGCTTCACGGAGCCCTTGGCATGTTGCTGCAAATCGCTCGATTGGCCTTTGTTGTTTGGCTGTTCACGGGTGTGGCGAGTGCCGACGCCGATGGGGCGGACTTGATTCGCGATGCCTGGAGCGAGATCTATCTCGACGCCGCCAAGGAAATTGTCTTGACGGCGACCAACCGCAGCGATGCGATCGAACTGGTTGAGAAACCGCTCATGCGGTGGCATAACCCGGTGCGTGAGGGGGAAACTCATGGCGATTTGTTTGTCTGGCAACGCAACGGCCAACCCGTCGTTGTTGGCACGATCTTCTCGTACATCCTTCCATTGGGCGGGAACACACGCGTTGCTGCAATGGGATTGCATCCGCTCATCCAAGAAGGCGTCCGTTACGAATTTCGCGCAGTCAGTGGCACGCTGCAGACGGCTAATTTGGATCAATTCGATGTCGAGATCGAAACCCCCGCTGCACGCCTCAGCAGCCCCACTCGGCAACTGGCTCAGTTGCGTTCACTCGCTCGGACTTGCCAAGGCTGGACCGTCAACGGCGATGTTGAACAGCCCCTGCGACTGATGGCGCAGCCGCTCTTGCAGACAAACGCCTCGTCTTTATCAACAGATGAAACGGAGCCGCAACGCAATGCGCCCCAAGCCCAGGAACAGACTGCGGCCCTGTTCGCAATGGTGACCGGCACCGACCCGGAACTGTTGGTTTTGATCCAGCCCAAACCATCGGATCAACCGGGGAGATCGTCGTGGCAGATCACGCCAGCACGATTCTCCGATCTGCCGATCAATTTCTCCGTCAACGGGGAAGAGGTTTGGCAGCAGCACGTCGCGGCCAACCCTGAACCCTACGTCAGCCGCCACCGCATCTTTACCCTTCCCTTGGACCCACGCTGAGTGATCCTCGGTGATCGCTCGGTGATCGCTCGGCGATCCGTTTGTGGATCGCTCGGTAGAAGTGGCAGTTGCCACATCCGAACTCGTCTCCCGGGCTCCCGCCTGGGAACGAGTCTTGCGGTCGTGCATGTTTGCGACCGTTTCAGCAGTCAGCCATCGATGACGTCAGCGAGTGTTTTATCGCCTGCCGCGGTGCGTTCCGCCTGCTTCAGATTGACGAGTGTCTTCCATGCCGGGTGGGCGCTCATGGGGCGTGCTTGGTGAGCCAACCGCAAGATGTCCGCGATCAATATTCTTTCAGCGGGCCGCGCTAGAGTGAGGTGATCGTCCTGGTCATCTCCTGGTACACGCCGCAGGCACCCGCCGCTGATTAACTGGTTTTCGAGGTCGTGGACGACACGGCTATTCAAACCCAACTGGTCCGCGAGTTCTTGCCGGCCAATCGTCTCGCCTTTCGTGAACGCCATCGCGACCTCGGTCATGATCGGCAGCATCCAGTCAGGGTCGCCAGAGGGGAGCGCGTCGGGTTCGATGAAGTTGCGGCGCAGTCGACGGCCGCGCATCGTCTGCGTGGTGTAGGTCAGCACCAGTCCGAACAATACGATCAGCCATGTCACGTAGATCCAAAACAGAAACAGCGGGATCAACCCCAGCGATCCGTAGAGCGCCGAATACGGAACCGCTTTGCTGACGTAGATCTGGAATCCAAATTTTGCGAACTCCCATAGCACGGCGCCGACGGCGGACCCGATGGCTGCCGCACGCAGCGAAACATGGGTGTTGGGCATCATCGAATAGAGTAGGAATAACAGCACCCAGCCGGCCAAGAACGATAGCAGGTGGCGCAATATCCAGGTTGATTTTGTCCCCACGCCCATGGTTCCGAACCAATCAACGAATTCGCCTGAAAGGTATAAGCTCAGCGCTAGCAACCCGCTGCCCAGCGTGATGATGGACCAGTGAATGGCTAGTCGCAGGTGAATGGGACGCTGGCTCGGAGCCTCGTAGATGATGTTGAATAGATACTCGGTGGAATCGGCCAGGGCGATCGCTGCGTAGAGAAACAGCACCAGGCCAACGACGCCGATGGATGCAAAGTTGAGCGCTGCGATTTGCGACGTGACTTGATGTAGCGTTCGCCTGATACTCGCCCTTGCCTCCATCGCCGTAGCCGCATCGCCTGCTTTCTTTGCGACCGCATCAACCAATGCCTCGTCGACTTTCTCGGTGGCGCGAGTCCGACCACTGTAATCGGGGACAACGCCCTCGACAGGGGCCGCGGCTGACTCCAGTGGCGGGCGGGTTACCAGCGGGGGCGGAGGGTCGGCCGGGACCGGTGGGTCGGCGACGTCATCGCCGGCCAGTACTTTGGCGATCTCATCCTTGGAGCGTTGTTCGGATTCCTGCTTGACCTCTTCGACCTGCTCCTGCAGGTACTCGGTTGGAATCTCAGGGACCCCGAAGAAGGAATACAGCTGATTTTCAACCGTTGATTGAACGTCGTCGAGACCACCGACAACGCGAAACATGACCAAAGCCAGCACGACGACTGGGATGAGCGAAAAGATGGTTCGGTAGGTCAGCTCCGCTGCCATCCCTTCGGCGCGATGACGCACGAGCTGGCGACCACAGTAAACGATTACATCCCAGCTATAGCGAAGTTGGTGCTGCCTGCGGGAGAGTTCTTCACGCGGTTGATGTATGGCATCAAAGAGGTAGTTCACCCATTTAGGCAAGAGACACCTCGCAGCGCAACGGTCGGTTGTTCAAGCCCGCGAGCACGTTGTCGACTGCGATTTCAGACATCTCATTGCGAGCCGTGTCGGTCGCACTGCCGATATGCGGCAGGATGATGGCGTTGGGAAGCGTAACCAAGGGATGCGCAGGCGGCAGCGGTTCCGGCGTCGTCACATCCAGTCCCGCTGCAAAAATTCTGTTGTCACGCAGTGCCTCCACTAACGCGTCCTGATCGATGATCTCACCACGAGCCGTGTTGACGAGCACGGCAGAGGGTTTCATTTTCGCCAAGGCTGCCGAGTCGATCAGGTGGCGAGTTTCCTCACACAGTGCCACATGGACGGAGATGAAGTCGCTCTTGCGGAGCAATTCGTCGATTTCGACACGGCTGCCAGCTAGTTTCTCGTCAACTTCAGGGCGTGCCGATCGCGATGTGTACAACAGTTTCATGTTCCAGCCGCCGACCATTCGCTGGGCGAACGCGTGGCCGATCCTGCCCATTCCGATCACACCGAGGGTTTGCCCGCTCAGTTCTCGCCCGAGCAGCCCGGCGGGTTCCCAGGTCTGCCACTGACCATCGCGAACCTCATCGGATGCCTCTTTCACACGCCGCGTTGCGGCGAGCAAGAGCGTCACCGCTAAATCGGCGGTCGCATCGGTAAGCACATCGGGGGTATTGCCCACTCGGATACCCCGCCGGTTGGCTGCCGCAAGATCAATATTGTTGTAGCCGACGGCGTAATTACTGATCACCTTCAGTCCCGGTCCTGCGGCCTCCATCACGGCCTCGTCGACGCGATCACTCAGCAGCGTCAGCAATCCGTCGCACCCCGCAACATTGTCGAGCAGTTCGGCCCGTGTGGGCGGTAGCGGATGCGGCCAAACCGAGACCTGGTGCGTCTGCTGCAGGCGAGCTAGCGCAGTGCCGGGGAGCTCGCGGGTGACGAAAATTTTGCCCCGAGAAATGTCTGACATTGGATACTGCGTAAAAGAGTGAAGAGGATTGCCACTAACAAAGCGCCAATTTAGTCCAGATTGGCCTTCGCTGCGGTTGCCGGGTTCGCCATAATCATTCATGAAAACCCTGAGCCTATCCCTAAAACGGATAGATCTCGTTTTCTGATCAGCTCATGAGACCTAGCCATCACGCCTGCGACGACGGCACTCGCCGAATGTTGCTCCGTGGTGTTGGGAAGTCTTTCAGATAATTCACCACGACACCCTATGCGAGAATGCAGGATGAATCGAACGTTAATCATAGCGGAATCCGCGACCCTCCACGACCGACCCCGCGTGCTTCGGATGCTCCTTTGTTTCACCCTGCTCGGCGGTCTCGTTGGCCCCGGTTCCGTCGCCGTCGCGACAGCGCAGCAAGCGGAACAGGAGTCCGCCACCGCTGAGCCAGCCGTCGCGGACGATACCCCGCCGCAGCCCGCTGAAGAATTGCCGCTCGAATTGGCTCCGACGCCAACACCGCCCATGGCCCCACCACCGGTCAACGTGGAGGTCGACCCGGGCCAAGCGGATCTGGATGAAGCCGTGCTGAAGCGGATCGCTGCGGAATCCAACGGAGACCTCGAATCGGTTGCCGCGTTAATCGAATCGTCACTCGCCAAAGGGCTCAGCGAGGAGAACGCTTCGTTCGCACGCAAGATGCTCGGCAGCGTCCAGCTCCAGCGCGGCCAGGGGCTCGCTGGCGCCATGGTGCGACTTCGCGGCCGGCAACAGCTCATGGCACGCACCGAAGCGACGCGAGCTCTGGCTGATGCGATCAAGTACGACCCTGAGCTCGCGGAAGCTCATATGCTGATCGCGCAGCTCAATCTGCTCCCCGATGGTGACACCGACGTGATCAAGGCATCGACCACCGCGGCGATCGAGCTCTATGAGGACAATCCCACCGAGCAGAGCAAGGCATATTTGTTGCGAGCCGTCACGCAAACGGATTTGGATGACAAAATGGCTGACCTGGACGCGGCCATCAAAGCGGATCCCAAGAACACCGGTGCTCTGCGAGAGCGTGCCGGCGCCCAATTGCAGGCGGGCAAAGTCGACAGTGCCGTGGAAGATCTCCAACGGGTGCTGGAAATTGATCCCACCAACCAGCAGATTGCCCAGGCGACCGTCCAGCAACTCGTTGATCTGGACCGCGCCGACGATGCGGTTGCCTTGCTGAGCAAGACGATCGCCGCCAGTCCCAGCGAAGGTCTCTATCGACTCCGCGCGATCCTGTATCGCATGCTGGACAAGCAGGACGAAGCGTTTGCCGATCTCAACAAGGCCCTCGCCATGCAACCCAAAGATCCGCTGGCGCTATTGCAGCGAGCCGAATTGGCACTCGGCCGTGACGATGTGAAATCGGCCAAGCAAGATCTCAAATCGGCGATCGATATCGCGCCTCAAGTTGAACAGATCGATCAAGCCATCGTGGTGCGTTGCTTTATCGCAATCGAAGAGGGCCGCATGGCCGATGCCATCAACGACATGCAAGTTCTGATCGAACGAAATCCAAACGACACGTTCCGCCAAATTCAGTTGGCGAGCCTGTACCTGCAAGACGATCGGCCGCGCCAGGCGATCGAGACGCTCACCAATGTCCTCGATAAAGATCCCGGGAATTTCGCCGTGCTGCGGTCCCGCGCCGATGCGTACCTCGCCGTGGGTGAGCACGCCGAAGCCATTGCCGACTACGAGCAAGCGCTCCAGAAGATCGGTGAGAAGGACGACCAGGAAAACAAGGTGATCTTGTCCGGCATCCTGAATAATCTCGCTTGGGTGTTGGCAACGTCACCTCAAGACGACGTTCGCGATGGCAAACGCGCCGTGGAGCTGGGGCTGCGTGCGGTCAAGCTGACGGATGAGTCCGAGGCTCATGTGCTCAGCACTCTGGCGGCCGGCTATGCGGAGACCGGTGATTTCGACAATGCAATTAAGTGGAGCAAAAAAGCTGTCGAGCAAGGCACGCAGGAGGGCAACGAGCAACTCGACCAACTCCAACAAGAACTCGATTCGTATCAGAAGCAAGAGCCTTGGCGAGAAAAACAGGAGACCGAAGAAAATCAGCTTCCGATTCTCGCCCCAGAAGACTTGATCGATACTTGATCCGAGTCGTCGCACCAAATCTGTGTGGCAATCATTCCGCCACCGCAGACGTGCTCAGTGACTTTACGCAGCCCACATCGCTCGATGGCTGCTGCGGTATCGACGAGCTGTCGATTCTCAAGTCCGGTTTGCCAGCGAAAGAAGACGTGCATTGCCCAGAGGAATGGGCGTGCCCGTAATCGCTGCCAAGCCGATTGGGGGACAACGAAATCAACGTGATAGAGCATGCCGCCAGGACGCAGGCCCGTCAGCCACTTGGGCAGACAAACGTCCAGCACCGCAGGGCTGAAGCAATCCAGGAAGAAGGGCGTCACGATCACATCGTACGCGTCCGTCTCCGGTTCATAGCGGCGAGCGTCCGCCTGGATGTACTCGACGCAGCCAGAGGTGTTGTACGCTTCGACGCGTGAGCGTTGCCGCCCGAGCATCTGTGTGCTCTGGTCCACACTGGTGATCGACCAGGCCGCCCGTTGCGGCGGCTGGCCGTCGCTGTGATCGGATTGCTCGGCATGATGCATTTGCTTGGCGATTAGCCGTGCGAGCAGTCGTCCGTCGCCGTCACCGAGGATCAGCATCCGCTTCCATGGTCTGAGCTCATCGATCAACGCAGTTCGGGCACGCTGCAATCGACCGCCATAGGCCAGCCATTCGATCGGGTGGTAGACCGCTGCCAAGCGGTCGTAACCACGCTGCGAACGCGAGGTTGGGGGCGGGCTCACAGTACGCCTAGCAGCATGACGGCCAACGGTGGCGCCCACACTGCGGCATCGACCCATGCTCCGCGAGCATCAAACGACGCCTGCCCGTCACATGGCAGTGATCGTCTGCGTGACGGGGCGGAGCACATCGCTGCCCCGCACAGTCCTGCCGCACTGATCAGGATCGTCAATAGAACGGGCAAGGGCATCGGTAACACGACCAGTATCATCGGCAGCACCATCATCAGGGCGATCGCCGTCTGAACGAATGAAAATCTGCCACCATGCTCCAGCCTTGAGGCTCCTGTCGCGATCGAGGGGAACGATTGCGCCCTGTCCAATTCCGATTCAAACTTCGCCACTAAAATGCAGTTGCCCGCAAACAGCACTGCTAACACGCACGTGGTGGCTGCGAGTGGGGCGAGGATGTTCGGCCCGTTCCCTCCGCCGGTGATCAGCTCCGTCCAGGGGCTTAGCGTGACGCCGATGGCGAACAACGCGCCCACGCGGATCTCCTTCGGGATGCTCCATCCGGCGCCGTGGTGCCGCGTCGCAGTTGATGTCGCCGGTGAACGCATGGGGGAAAAGTGCACGCTAGCGCCATAGATCAACACGGCCGCTGCGAGCAGCAATCCTCCCCGCAATAGATCATGCGGTAGGTAGTGCACGACGACAAACGCACTGATCGCGAGCACTGCAATCCACAACGCCAAGAAGATCCGGCGGTGGCGAAGGTAGAATCCGTGCCGCAGCGTATGCGCCGCGTTGACATCCAAGCGTGCCGCATCGAGCAAGCGGTCGGCGACATAAATTAACCAGACCGTGGCCCCGAGCGATCCGGCCTCCGGCCACGTCGAGCCGCGATGGCAAAACCCACGCATCAACATCTGTTGCCAGACCACCGCCACCATCACGGCGTCGAGTGACAGCATACTCGGCCACGCCAACCACGGGATTCGTTCATGATCGCTGGGCAAGTTCATGTTGGTGATGGCGATTGAGAATCGTGGCTCGTGTTCGCTGGCTGCCGATTTCGTGAGCGAAGTGCTGCACGGCACTCCACTCACCATCGCGTCATCAAAGGAACGAGCGGAAAATGACTGTCTGAAATTGTGGCCGAACGCTCCGCGGTCGATCAATCCGTCCGCAGAGCCTTCGGCCGATCCGACCGCAGAGCCTTCGATCATTCCGACCGCGGAGCGTTCGGCCACTTGGTTCCGCTCGTTCCTGAGTCGATTGAATCGACAGTTCGTTAGCGATTCCGCGATTGCTCGGGCGCGCCTACTTCGTCGCCTCCTCCAGTGTCGTGAATCGCCACCGGATCGTTTGTGGCGGAGTCAATTCCAGCGAGCCGATGCCCACGTTGGCGAACTCATCATCCACCGTGAACGTCCATCCGCGTGACGAATCGGTCGCCATGCCATCAATGCTCTGGACAAACGCCGTCACCCCACTGCCGGTGATCACCATCTTGGGCTGGTCCATTTTCCGCATGACTTGCTCGAGCGTCGTGCCTGCCTCAACGTCGAACGACTGCGTGAAGTCGGCTGCTGCGGGCTCGGTCGGCGTTGCACTGCCGTCGCTTTCCGGTTTGTAGATCTCCAGAGTCACCGTTTCCAATTTCGATGCCGCCGCGTCGACGCTGGGCGTCTGTGGCGTGGTCGATTCGGTCGCGGTGGGTTCCGGGGGCGACTCGACGCGGCATCCACTGGCGAGCAGCACGGCCAGGCAGCCCGCGATGATCAGGCCCCGCCCGGCGACGCCAGGGGAGCGAGAGGTCTTTGTACGGAGCCAGTTCATAGTGACAAATCCAAGTGCAAGAGAGTGAAAGCGGCTGCCCCGAACGCGTTGGGGTGTTCGTCTCACCCATTATCCAGCGCGAACAACCCATCGCAATGCCCTTCGTCAATCGATCGCCCTGCTCCATCGCGAGCAGTTGGACGCGTATCAGCTTAGACGGACCGAGCCGTCTGGCTACAATTGTGCCATCGCGTTGCGATTGAAGACGCTTGGGTTTATGCTCCGAACCCTCGGGTCCCAGCCCACACACCCATCGAGAGTCACCCATGACACCATCCAGCGTTTCACAACCCGCGTTTTCAACGGCTAAGATCGCCCGCCTTCTCGTGGCGATTTACGGCCTCGCGATGCTTACCCATTCCGCCGCTGCTCAAGCTCCCTCCACAGCCGCCATGCCCAGCACCCCATCGATCGCGTACCCATCCAGTCCCACCGGTGACATTGTTGATGACTACCACGGACGCACCGTTGCTGATCCGTACCGCTGGCTCGAAGATGTCGAGAGCGAGGAAACCGAGGCCTGGGTCGCCGCTGAGAATGAAGTGACACAAAACTATCTCAGCAAACTACCCTCGCGGGGGCCGATGCGAGATCGACTCGAAGAGCTGTGGAACTACGCTCGGTACGGAATGCCGATGCAGCGTGGTGGGAAGTATTTCTTCACGCACAACGATGGTTTGCAGAACCAAAGCGTGTTGTACGTGGTGCCCGCTGACACCTCGGCCGATCAGATCGATGAACAGCGGACCACGCTGATCGACCCCAACACACTCAGTGAAGATGGCACGATCGCGTTGGGGTCATGGCACCCCAGCGACGATGGTCGTTTGCTCGCCTACTCGATCGCCGATGGTGGTAGCGATTGGCGTACATGGCGCGTCCGTGACGTTGACAGTGGCAAAGATACCGACGATGTCGTCCGGTGGTCTAAGTTCAGCGGCATCGCGTGGACGCCTGAGGGCGACGGCTTCTATTACGCACGCTATGCCCAACCGAGTGAAGGCGAAGAGCTCACCGGTACGAACGAAAATCAGATGCTCTACCTGCATCGCTTGGGGACGCCCCAATCCGATGATGTCCTTGTCTATGCACGTCCGGATCAACCGCAGTGGGGATTCTCGCCAACGGTCACCGAAGATGGACGCTATCTCGTGATCGAGAACTGGAAGGGGACCCAGCCCAAGACGCAGGTCTTTGTGCGTGATCTGCAACAGAACGACGGCGAAGTGCAAAAGATTATCTCTGGGTTCGATGCGGACTATCGCTTTTTCGCATCGCTCGGCTCAACGCTTTACTTCCTCACCGATCTTGACGCGCCGCGGCGGCGCGTGATCGCGATTGACTTAGAACATGCCGCTAACATCCCCGAAGGGAATGATCAGGGTGATCGGTCGCAGTGGCAATCAATCATCTCGCAGACGGACGACACGCTCGAAGATGTCTCGCTGCTCGGGGAAACGATCTACGCCAGTTACCTTAGCGATGCACTCAGCAGAGTCGTGCGATACACCCGCGAGGGTCAACGCATCGCTGATGTCGAGCTGCCCGGCAAAGGGTCGGTAGCAGGCTTTGGTGGGCGACAGGATGCGACGGAGACGTTTTTCTCGTTCAGTAACTACGTCACGCCACCGAGTTTGCACCGTGTTGATGTTGCCACGGGCAAGAGCGAGTTGTGGTTGCAGCCGCAGGTGCCGTTCGACGTCAATGCGTACGTCACCGAGCAGGTCTTCTGCATCAGCAAAGATGGCACCCGTGTACCCATCTTGATCACACGGCATCGCGAGCAACGCAACGATGGCAGCAATCGCACGTTGCTCTACGCATACGGTGGCTTCAATATCTCGTTGACTCCCGCGTACTCGCCAGCGATCGCGGCATGGTTGGACAATGGGGGCGTGTACGCGGTCGCAAACCTGCGAGGTGGTGGCGAATACGGCAGTGCATGGCACGAAGCCGGGATGCGATTGAACAAGCAAAACGTGTTCGATGACTTCATCGCTGCGGCCGAGCACTTGATCGATGCAGGCATCACCCGCCGCGAGAAACTTGCCATTCGTGGCGGCAGTAACGGGGGACTGCTCGTCGGTGCCGTGATGACACAGCGACCCGATCTTTTCGCTGCGTGTTTGCCCGCGGTCGGTGTGATGGACATGCTCCGCTACCACAAGTTCACAATCGGTTGGGCCTGGGCGAGCGAGTTTGGCAGCAGTGATGAAGAGGATCAGATCGACAATCTGTTGTCGTACAGCCCGCTGCATAACTTGGAGTCAGGGACGTGCTATCCGGCAACGTTGATCACGACGGCCGATCGTGACGATCGCGTCGTGCCGGGGCACAGTTTCAAGTTCGCCGCGGCGCTGCAAGCGGCACAGGGCTGCGACAAGCCGGTATTGATTCGCATCGAGACCCGAGCCGGCCACGGTGCAGGAACGCCGACCAGCAAGAAAATCGATGAATACGCCGATCTCTGGGCGTTCCTGATCGAAAACATGTAAAAGAAACTCATCGCCCCTGCCCCCCCCTGAACCCTGCCCCCCCTGAACCCTGAACCCTGAACCCTGAACCCTGAACCCTGAACCCTGAACCCTGAACCCTGAACCCTGAACCCTTCCTCCCTGAACCCTGAACCCTGAACCCTTCCCTTCCTCCCTGACCCCTTCCTTTCATGTTTCTGCAAGCACCTAACGAATCGCCGTACGACTTGAATTTCATGATCTTCGGGTTTCCTGTCCGCGTCGCGTGGACGTTTTGGATCGGCGCGGTGGTGATTGGTCACAGCTTTGCGTCGATGTTCGACGCTGGACTGAGGGATCTTAGCCCCGGTATTTTCCCGTTGCTGTTCCTGTGGACGGCGTGCTTGTTCGTGTCGATTTTGATTCACGAACTCGGCCACGCATTCGCATTTCGACACTACTCGATGGAGAGTTCGATCGTGCTGTATCACTTCGGTGGCTTAGCGATCCCCTCGAGCATGAGCAGCCGAGGGAGTGACGGTTTTGTGAACGCGTTTTCACCGCCGCGATTGAGTGAGTCTGCTGACCTGTTGATTGCCTTGGCGGGACCTGTCGCGCAACTCGCGTCGGCATTCCTGTTGGCCGGCGCGGTTCGCGCGTTTGGGTATCAGGTTCTTGCCTTCAGTAGCATGCCTTGGCCGCTGAGCCAACTCGAAGGCGCTTTCGATGGCAAGCAGATTGAAAGCGTGGCGTTGTTGACGGTGGTTTTCTTCTACGTCTTCCCAAGTGTCCTCTGGGCACTCTTGAATTTGGTCCCCGTGTTTCCACTCGATGGTGGACGCGTGATGCGCTCGCTCGTGTTGCTCAGTGGCGATCGCAGTGACACGTGGTTGTGGATCAGCATGATCAGCGCCGGGGCCGTTGCCATCTACGCACTGACACAAGGTCATCAACCGATCATGGGGCTGTTGTTCTTGTCGCTTGGCTTTGGCAACTATCAGATGATGCAGAACCCATATCGCTGAGCGTTTCGTGAGTCATCATCAGCGCTAGAAAACTTTCACATGAACGGCTCTGAAACGCGCTTGCGTGCTTGCAATTCCCTTGCGGCTTAGCAAAACTCTTTAACGATGCAACCGCTTTTTTTTAAAAAAGATGTTGCGGAATCTGAGGAAGCGCGTACAGTTACGCGCAAGTGTGTTAACGATTGCTTTTGCTTGCAAGGTCGATGTGGAACATCGAAGCGAGGGGAGGTGATCATTCAAGTTTGTGTTGATGGGCCGTGGCCGGTGGCTTTGCAAGCACGTTGTGTTTTCAAAGTCACAATGACTCGTCAACCATTTTCTTTCTCGCGGAGGAAAAGATGGCCAAGAAGAAAGCAACTGCAGCTAAGCAGAGCGTCAAGAAGAGTGTCAAGAAAAAGGCAGCCAAGAAGTCAGTGAAGAAAGTCGCTGGCACGAAGGCGACCAAGAAGAAGGCCGTGAAGAAAGCGGCAGCGAAGAAGTTGACGGCGAAGAAAGTGACGAAGAAGAAAGTCGCGAAGAAGAAGGTGACGAAGAAGAAAGCAACGAAGAAGAAGGCGACCAAGAAAGCCGCTAAGAAGTCCACGCTCAAGAAAGCAACCAAGAAGAAGGCGGTTAAGAAAAAGGCCGCTAAGAAAAAGCGTCGCTAAACGCTCTTCTTGGCAGTTCCTCATCGCCGAGGGACTTCCAATCATTCATCTGCCAGGCCACGTGAGACCGGAAACGGACGAGCGTGGCTTTTTTTGCGCTCATCCGGTATCCGGTTCGGCCGTGCGTTTCGCTGTGACGAGCCGCGTGTGCGGTCGCGTGTGCGGTCGCGTGTGCATTGCCGAGTCAGGTACGCAGTGCCGAGTCAGGTGCGCATTGCCGAGCCGCGTGTGCGGGGTGTTCAAGGCATCGCGGTGGCGTCCGGGATGTTTGTCGGTCTGATGAAACGGTGGAAGCATCAGCGCGCCGGGGGGACGCGAATGCGAGTTCAGTTGGGGAGCAACTCGCCGGGGTCTCTCGCGGTCGCATGTGAGTCGAAAGGTGCCGTTGGCGGGTGGCGACTGCGTCTGCCTTCCGCGCTTGTTCCGCGACGGCATCGCTCGTTTCGGACGCCACTGTGGTTTTCTGGGATCCACCATGCAGCTTGTGCTGTTGGATGCTAGCGAGTCCCCTCTCGCAAAACGTAGGCTGCGGTCGGATGAGTCATTCGTTGCGCCCCGATGTTGCCGTCGCACTCGATGGTCATCACGCGTGTTGGCGATGAGATCACAGCGGGCGACTGGTCTGCCGCCGAGCGAACGTCGCCGTTGAGAAGGCATGAGGTGGTGGGCATCGAAAAGTCGTCGCAGGGACGTCGTCGCTCCCGCGATGTGGGGCTCCGCCGGTCCTCAGGCGATCGCATCGACCAACGCGACACGCAGGTCACATACATTCGTTCCCGTTGGGCCCGTGATCAGCAAGCCACCGGTTTGCTCGAAGAATTCGTATGCGTTGTTTCGGTCCAGGAATTCATCCGGAGCCAATCCCAGTTCGACCGCGCGATCGTGTACCTCGCGATCGATGATCGCGCCGGCGGCGTTGGTCGGTCCGTCCTCGCCGTCGGTGCCGGCGGACAGGATCATCAGTCGCCGCCACTCATCCTCGGATAGTCCCGAGCGTAGCAGCCAGCGGTAGGCTGCCAAGACTAATTGCTGGTTCCGACCGCCCCGGCCTCGAACGGAGTCGGCCGCCAATCGCACGACCGGTTCGCCGCCGGTGATCAGCGCATCATGTTCTTGCGTGGCATCGGCATGCCGCAGTATCTGCAGCGTTCGTTCAGCGAGCTCCTCGCCGACCTCCTCTGCCAATCCCTCGCCGCAGTCTGCCGACTGCGTTTCGGGATCGTACCGGAGGGTGGCTGCCATCGTGCCGGCCGCATCAACAGCGACCGCGTTGTTGCCCAGTACGATGGTGGGGAACTCTTTGTCGTTCACCTGGGCAGCGGATCGGTCGCGTGCTTGGGAGATCGCCCGATAGACCGCCGCGGGCAAGTGTCGGTCGGGGTCGAAGGCTGCGAGCAGTTGCAGGGCATCTTCAGGCGACGAGCGATCAGGCACCGTGGGCCCCGAGGCGATCAGGTCCAAGGGGTCGCCCAGTACATCGGATAGCAACAGCGTCACCATCGTTGCGTCGCCAGCAGCCCGGGCGAGTCCGCCACCTTTGACATCGCTGAGATGCTTTCGCACCGTGTTCAGCTCGGTGATGTCGGCGCCGCTGCTGCTGAGATGGCGAATGACGGCCAGTTTCTCCGCGAGCGTGACACCCGCGACCGGGCGGCACAGCAGCGCGCTGCCGCCGCCGGAAATCAGGACCACGATCACGTCGCGCGCACCCGCTGACTGGATCAGCTCGAGGATCCGGTCTGTCCCCGCGATCGCCTCTGTCGTTGGCTCGTTGACGGCGGCCGGTCGCGCCGGGAAGAGCCTTAGCTCTGCGGGCCAGTCCAACCCCTCAGGAATCGACTCCCCGCCGGCCGGTACGTTGACGTGGCCGATGATTTCAATGCCCCTCTCGTCCACTCCCTGCGAGGTACGGCCCGCTGGGGGCGGCGGGGACGCCGTCAGGGCTTGGACCAGCCCCACGGCCATCGCACCTGAGGCCTTGCCCGCCCCGACCACGATCAGGCGATCCAAGGCGTTCCTGGCGATGGCGGTCTCGCCCAGCCACAAATGCTCGGCATCGAGTCGCACGCGGTTTCGAATTAATTGGTCACCACGCACCGCCGCGACGCCGGCCTGGAAAATCTGCCTGCCGTCTGCTCGCAAGTCCCGCATTTTTCATCAACCCGTTTATGGAAATTTCCGTTTCTCGCACCTTTTGTGCAGTCTCGTGATATCCTACTGCATGCAAGCGCACCCGCATCTTTTCTGACGAAGGAACTCGCCATGGGCAAACCCATCCAAGATTTCACCGATCTCCTCCTCCAAGGGGGCGTTATCGGCCTCGACCAACTCACCGAAGCTGAGGAGATCGCTCGCAATACCAAGGCTGAAATCGGCGATGTGTTGATCAAACTTGAGTATGCGACCCCCGAGGAAGTGGCCCAGGCGACGGCCAAGTTCCACAAGATCCCGTATGTTGACCTGCGGTCCATTCGGATCCATGAATCCGTCATCGAGCTCGTCCCCGAGTCCGTCGCTCGCGAAAACATGGTGCTGCCGTACAAGGACGAGAACAACGCCCTTACGATTCTGATCGCCAACCCCTTCGATCTGGAGACCATCGAGAAACTTCGCTTCATTCTCAACCGTAAAATCGAAACGGCGCTGGCCCCCAAGGAAGCCATTAATGGGGCCATCAACCAGTACTACGGGCAGGTCGAAGGTGAATCCGCTGACTCGATGCTGCAGGAGTTCACCGACACGGCCATCGACTTTACGGAAACCGATGGTGGCAGCGATGGGATCGACGACGGAGGCAGTGACGACGATTCCGCCCCCGTGATCCGCTTGGTCAATCTGATGATTGCCGAAGCGGTCCAGTTGCGGGCGAGTGACATTCACGTTGAGCCCTTTGAGGACCGGGTGCGAATTCGTTATCGAATTGACGGCGTTTGCGTGGAGCGGGAGGCGGCCCCCCGACGGATGCTCGCCGCCGTCATCGCCCGGATCAAAATTCTCTCGAAAATCGACATCTCCGAAAAGCGTCGCCCCACTGACGGGCGGATCAAGATCACCGTCGGTGACAAACAGCTCGATCTGCGGGTGAGCATCATCCCCACCAACCACGGCCAGTCCTGTGTGATGCGACTGCTCGATAAGGACAACATTAAAGTCGGCACGCGGCAACTCGGGCTCTCCGAACGCGACTTCCGCAATTTCAACTCCCTGATCAAGCGGCCCAACGGCATTATCCTGGTCACCGGCCCGACCGGCTCGGGCAAAACCACCACGCTGTATGCGTCGCTGAACGCACTGAACCGGCCCGACCGCAAGATCATTACCGCCGAAGACCCTGTCGAATACTACCTGCCGGGAATCAATCAGGTCGAAGTCCGGCACAGCATCGGGCTCGACTTCTCTCGCATCATCCGGGCCATGCTTCGCCAGGCCCCTAATATCATCCTCGTCGGCGAAATGCGGGATCACGAGACTGCATCGATGGGAATCCAGGCTTCATTAACTGGACACTTGGTATTTAGTACACTGCATACGAACGATGCGCCCAGTGCTATATCACGGATGGTGGACATCGGTGTACCCTCCTATATGGTGGCAAGTTCAGTGATTGCGGTGCTGGCCCAGCGTTTGGTGCGGACGATTTGCCCGCGCTGCAAGGTGAGGTATCAGCCACCCGAGAGTGTGATCAAGGATTCACAGATTCCGCCGGAGATGTTGGCCCAGGCGGAGTTCAGCAAAGGCAAGGGTTGCACCTACTGCGGGCGTTCGGGCTACCGTGGCCGGATCGGCATCTACGAGTTGATGCTGGTCAATAACAAATTGCGTGAACTTATGTTCAAGGGCACGACCACGAACGTCATCCGCGAAGAGGCCATTCGCAACGGCATGTCCACGCTCTACGCCGACGGAATGCTCAAGGTGATTCGCGGAATTACCACGTTTGAAGAGGTTTATCGGGTTGCGAAGCAGACCGAGCAGGAACACATCGCACTGGACCACATCGCCAAGGACCTGGCGTCGCTCTAGGGGTTGCTCTCGTCGCCATGCAGGGCCCGTCGGCGGCCTATTGGATCGTTAGTCGGGTCGCGGAATCGGCTGGCGCCAAGATGCAATCGGGCCGCCTGTTGCGGTACCGCGTCTGAGTCGCGGTCGTGATGGACAGCCAGCAGACTGGCGTCGCTCACGCAGCGAACCCGAGAGGGTGAGGGATTGCGGGCCGTGGCTACCCCCTTGGTGGCTGTGGTCGTCGCGTCAGCAGCGGCGATGAACCAGCCTCGCGCGGGCCGCCAGGACATGCAATCGTTGCTTTCACGGGAAAATCGTTGCCTTTTAGGTCGTGTTTCACGATAATGCTTGCATTGGCACGCCCGCCAGTATTTATCTTCAGTGTCTGATCGAACCTTATTCCTTATCTCTCGATTAGCCTGATTCCTGACGAACGATCCCCTCGCTCGTCAGACTTCATTTCTGCAGCAGGCATTGCTGCGGGTGTTTTTCCGTTCAGTTCTTTTCGTTTGACACAATCCACCTCCCGCCGGCTAGTGATTCGCTAGTCGCTAGAAGCTAGAAGCACTTCAACATGGCCCAAGTCCTTATCGACAAACTGCTGCAAGCTGCTGTGAAGCAGGGCGTGAGCGATATCCACATTGTCGTTGGGCAGCCACCGGTCTTCCGTTTAAGTGGCCGGATGCGGAAGCTCGACACGAAAACGCTGGAGGCCGACGACACGGTGGGCTTGATGAAGAGCATCACGCCGGAGCGTTGTCAGCGGGAGTTACAAGAGACAGGCTCGGCCGACTTCGGGTTCGCTTTTGGCGAGTTGGCACGATTCCGGGTGTCCATTTTCAAGCAGCGTGGCTTCATTTCGATGGTGCTGCGTCAGATTCCCAACGACAAACTCACCCCCGAGCAGCTCGGGCTACCCGAGGTGGTGGTGAAATTGGTCCATCGCCCCCGTGGTTTGTTCTTGGTGACGGGGCCGACGGGTTCGGGGAAGTCCACGACCCTGGCGAGTCTGATCAATTTGCTCAACGAGACCGTCGATCACCACATCATCACGATCGAGGACCCGATCGAGTTTTATCACGAACACAAAGAATCGACGATCAATCAGCGCGAAGTCGGCGTGGACGTGCCGAGTTTCTCCGAAGCGATCCGGCGGGCTCTGCGTCAGGACCCCGACGTGATCCTCGTCGGCGAATTGCGTGACCTTGAAACGATCGAAGCCGCCATCAGTGCTGCGGAAACCGGCCACGTGGTGTTCGGCACCCTGCACACCAATAGTGCGCAAGGCACCGTGAACCGGATCATCGATGCGTTTCCGGGGAACCTCCAAGACCAGATTCGGACCCAGCTCGCCTCAACGCTGATTGGCGTCGTCGCCCAGACGCTGATCCCGAAGATCGGTGGCGGCCGGGTCGCCGCCTATGAAGTCCTCGTGGTGACCTCGGGGATCTCCAACCTGATCCGCGAAAACAAAACATTCCGCATTAACTCGTCCATGCAAACGGGTGCCAAGTTCGGCATGCAGCTGATGGACGATGCGCTGTTCACTCACTGGAAGGCCGATCGTATCACGGTGGAAGATGCGTTGGCAAAAGCCCAGAACCCTGATGATTTGGCACGCCGCATCGTCCAGGCCCGCAAGGGTCTCGATGACTCAGCCACCGCCATCGAGGACGAAAAGTAGCTAGTCGCGAACACTCACAACTTCCAACTCACCCGAAAAAAAGCTGGTAGCGAACCGCTAGTAGCTAGACGCTTCCGAGAGAAAAAGAACCATGGCCCCACGTCGCATCGGACAGATTCTCGTCGACCTCGGTTTCCTGACCGACGATCAGCTGCAGGCAGTGCTCGATGAGCAGGAGCAGCAGCCCGGTGCGTTGTTTGGGAAGGTCGCCGAGTCCATGCAGCTCGTCACGGACGAGCAGCTCATCCAGGCCCTTGCCGAGCAGATGGGCATGCAGACGGTGTCCCTCGAGGAGGCCAAGATTGCCCCCGAGGTGCTCGAGAAAATCAGCGAGACGATGGCCCAGCTCTACCGCTGCGTGCCCGTCAAGTTTGACGAGGCAGCCAATTCGCTCACGATCGCGACCTGCGACCCGCAGAACCTGAACATCCAAGACGAGCTGCGGACGTTCTTGGGGTACGACATTCGCGTTGTGGTCGCCACTGAGCATGACATCAAACAAGCGATCACCAAGCACTACGACAGTGAATCTGAGAGCGTCGAGAAGCTCGTTGCGGAGCTCGCACTCGACGAAGATCTCAGGGCGGCCGCGAGTATCCTCGATCAAGAGAAATTCAATATCACCGATGCGGCCGCGCTGGCGGACTCGGCCCCCGTCCGCAAACTGCTCAACATGGTGCTGTTGTTGGCGATCAAGGATCACGCCAGCGACATTCACTTTGAACCGTTCGAGGACGAGTTCCGCATCCGCATCAAATCAGAGGGCGTGCTCTATGAAATGGTGCCGCCCCCACGTCACTTGGCCTTCGCGATCACGACACGCGTGAAAGTCATGGCGGACCTCGATATCGCCGAACGGCGGATGCCGCAGGACGGCCGGATCGAGCTGATGGTCGGTGGTCACCCGGTTGACCTTCGCGTCAGTGTGCTGCCGACGATCTTTGGTGAGTCGACGGTCATGCGGGTGCTCGACCGGAGTGTCGTCGACCTGTCGCTCGATAACGTCGGCATGGACGAGGTTACGATCGCGAACTTCCGCAAAGCGATCGACCGCCCCAACGGGATCGTGTTGGTGACCGGTCCGACCGGCAGCGGTAAAACCACAACGCTGTATTCCTCGCTCAGCGAACTGAACGATATCAAAGAAAAGATCATCACGACCGAAGACCCGGTCGAGTACGACATCGACGGCATCATTCAGATTCCGATCGACTCCAAGGCTGGGGTCACCTTCGCCTCCTGCCTCCGCGCTATCTTGCGTCAGGATCCCGACATTATTCTCGTCGGAGAAATTCGCGACCTCGAGACCGCTGAAATCGCCATTCAAGCCGCGCTGACGGGTCACCTTGTCTTCAGCACCCTGCACACCAACGATGCCCCGAGTACCGTGACGCGGTTGACCGACATGGGCATCCAACCCTTCATGATTTGTGCGACTGTCGAAGCCATTCTGGCGCAACGACTGGTGCGCCGTATCTGCACGAAATGCCGTGAGAAGACGCGTGTCAGCACCGACCTGTTGATGGAACTCGGATTGAATCGTGAAGAGGTCGACGAAGTGGATTACTTCAAAGGGACGGGCTGCGAGAACTGTAACAATACTGGGTACAAAGGCCGGATTGCACTGTTCGAATTAATGGTCGTTAACGATGCGATTCGTGAAATGGTCATGGCCAACGATAGTACCGACGAACTACGCGACAAAGCCCAAGCCGACGGCATGATCACGTTGAGGGACTACGGCATGGGTGTCGCCCGACAAGGCGTCACCACCCTCGACGAAATTGTTCGTGAGACGGTGGTTGATGGATAGCGGAGGATGCGGATAGCGGCGGGGCTGCTGCTGTTTGTTTTTTAGCGATTTGCCTTTTACAGGTTCCAAACTGACCACTCAATCCAGAGGCGAGTAGCGAGTCGCTGCTCGCAAAACAGTCTGAGCGACGCGAAGCCCATTTACCACCACTCGATTCCCAAAAAGCTAGTAGCTAATTCGCTAGTAGCTAATAGCTCAAAAACAAAACAGCCAGAGCAGAGCGATGCCTATTTATACCTTCGAAGCGATGGACGCGACCGGACAAGAGATCCGGGACGAGATCGATGCAGCCAACGAGGATGAGGCGCAAACCACCATCCGCCAGATGGGGTACTTCGTCACGAAGATCGCCGTCAAGAAACAGGCTGCGGGTGCTGCTGCCGCGCCGGGCGAACGCAAGAAACGCCCGTTTGCCATGGGCGGTGCCAAGACCAAACACATCTGCGCGTTCACCCGCCAGCTATCGATTCTGCAAGACGCGGGCCTGCCGATCCTCCGCAGTCTGCGGATTCTCGAAAACAACCAGAAAGCGGGCAAGCTGAAGAATGCCTTGATGGACGTTTGTGACGAGATCGAAGGTGGGGCGACGCTCTCCGAAGCGATGGGGAAATGCCCGAAGGTATTCAATCGGCTGTACGTCAACATGATCAAGGCCGGTGAGGCCGGTGGTGCACTCGAGACGATTCTCAACCGCCTCGCTGACTTCCTCGAGAGCTCCGAATCGCTCAAGCGGAAGGTCAAAGGTGCGTTGATCTATCCCGTCATCGTGGTGACGGTCGCGATCGCGATTCTGACGTTCATCATGATCATGATCGTCCCCACGTTCGAAAAGATGTTCGATGAGTTTGGGTTGACGCTGCCTGCGCCGACCCAGTTGCTGATCGCGATGAGTAACTACGTTGCGGGGTATTGGTTCCTGTTGATCGCGTTACCGATCTGTGCCTTCATCCTGATCAAGCTGATGCGCAAGTTCAAACATGGTCGCGTCGGGTTCGACATGTTCATCCTGCGTGTGCCGATTTTCGGCGCCCTGATTGAAAAGAATATTCTTGCTCGGACAACACGAACTCTCGGCACGCTGATCAGTTCAGGGGTGCCGATCATGGAAGGGTTGAACATCACCCGTGAGACATCCGGCAACGCGATGTTCGAGAAACTGTATACCAAGGTTGCCGAACAGATCCGCGAAGGGGAAGTCATCAGCAAACCGCTGGCGGAACACTCCGTGCTCGGCTTTCACCCCATGGCTGCCGTGTTCTGGGCATTGTTCGGAGCGTTTCCTGGGCTGATGGTCCTCAGTGTGGCGCTGACGAGTAAAGGTAGCAAACTCGATAAAGACGGCATGGTGGAATCACTCACGTTCATGTCGCTCTACATGATCGGTGGCGGCATGGCGATGTGCGTGCTGTTTTACTTGACCAAAATCAAGGGCCGCGTGGTCGATGACCTCGTCGTCAACATGGTCGACGTCGGGGAAGAAACCGGCGAACTCGACACGATGCTCTACAAAGTCGCCGACACGTACGACGAAGAAGTCCGGATCATGACGGACAGCCTCACGGCATTGATGGAGCCGATCATGATCGTGTTCCTCGGTGTCGCCGTCGGCTTTATCGTGATCTCCCTATTCATGCCCCTCGTTCAACTCATCACAGGACTTTCATAGGCCGCAAAGCAGCCAAGCTTCTAGTTATTAGCGACTAGCGATTCGCTCAAACCTTTACCTCCAACCAACTCGATGAGCCGGTGGACGCTAGCCACCGGTTGCCACCCACAAAACGCGAAGCGTTCAACGAACCGGGGCTAGCGCCCACCGGTTGATACCCCCAAAGCGACTGGCTAGCCGCTAATAGCAAAAGAAAGAACCCGCCCCGAAGCGACTTTATCCCATGCAATTAGTCATCAACCTACCGAACCGTGAAGACGTCCTGACGAGCAATCGCCAGCGATGGGCCGAGGTGATTGCGGACCCACGTTGGAGAGACATACCTGAACGGATTGAGACCAACGCGCAGGGCCAGATTGTCATGACACCACCACCCGCCTTCATTCACAGTCGCCGACAATTTCGCGTCGCGAATTTGCTCGATCAACTGCTCGGTGGATGTTCCGTGACGGAATGTGGCGTCATCACCAGTGACGGCGTCAAAGTCGTCGATGCCGGTTGGTACTCGCGTGAGCGAGTCGAACAAATGGGCGATCACTCACTCGCTGAGTTACCACCCGAAATCTGCGTCGAAATTCTCAGCCCCAGCAACTCGGCATCGGAAATGGCATGCAAGCGAGCGTTGTACTTCGAAGCCGGAGCAATCGAATGTTGGCAATGCGACCAAGACGGCAAGATGAGCTACTACTTCAACGAATCCCCGGACACCGCCCAATCCCAATCCACCCTGTCGCCAGATTTCCCAGACGTCATTAGCGATTAGCTAAAAGCTTCAACCGAAAAGCGACTGGCTAGCCGCTAGTAGCTAAAAAAAGAACCCGCCGCAAAGCGACCTTTTCTCCCCCTCAACCCAACCAACTTCCGATGATCACGTCACCCCAGCCATCCCGCAGCCAGCGGCATCCCGTCACCAGTGGTTTCACGCTTGTCGAAATTCTCGTCGTGATCGCGATCATCGGGATTTTGGCCGGCGTGTTGATTCCCGCAATCAACAATGCGCTCGGCCGGGCCAGAACATCGGCCCAGCGTCTCGAGATCAATGCCCTCGATCAAGCGGTCAAGGCGTATGAGGCGAAGTACGGCGACTATCCACCCGACGGTAGCAGCCTGGCAGTCATGGAGCGTCACTTGCAAAAGTTGTTTCCACGCATGGCGCCCTCAGAGCTTGTGCTTCTTAAGCTCCTGACAGACGACAGAACGGACAATACGGTCGGGAACTTTAGCGCTGCTGCGATGGACCGCTCGGAAGCTCTCGTTTTTTTCCTGGGTGGCTTCAGTAAAAACATTCAGAACCCGCTCACTGGACCTGGTGGTCCGATTGAGTTGGTGTCCGGTGGCACTGTAGGGAACATCACGGACTACCAATACAACGCCACGCGAGACAACTCGTTCTTCGATTTTGATACCAAGCGTCTGACGATTAGCCGCACCGGTACCGGTCCACTGCTCAGCAACGATGAAGCATTACTAAATATCGTTGACAACGCACATGGCGCTTCTGCAGCGCAGCCTGATCCGTTACCTGCTTATCGAGCCGTGGATGGTGACGACGCCCCGATCGTGTACTTTGATTCACGCACCTACGGCGTGATAGGCCAGGACGGCAGTAGCAACAATATCTATAACGGGTACCTCGCGTCGTCCGTTGGTGGGGTCCGCCCTTACAAATCCAATCAAGCGATTCAGCCTCCACCAGCGGGTGGCTATACCGGAAACGACAAAGCGAAAGAGCAGGCATCCTTCGAGGCCGTCAAGTTCCAAAATCCCAATACCTTTCAAATCATCTCACCGGGTTCGGACTTGTTCTTTGGGAAACTGGTTTCCATTGACGCAACCAATCCCGCTGCGTTGCCCGTGCACTTCACTGACGCCGGTGTTCCAATGTGGCCGAATAAAGATGCAGACCACGCGGGAATCCCCTTGAATGCAACTAGCCTGACCTTTGCTAATTCCCTAATCGGCGCGAAAGGCTTTCAAGACAGCCAGTGGGGTGGCGGCGAAAAAATCAATGGTCATTTAGACAACGTCACCAACTTTACGCAATCTACATTGGGAAACGGTCTTGAGTGATCTGCACCCCGAGGAGAGACAGCCATGATTCGAACATCAACCCTTCGTTCCGGATTCACCCTCGTCGAGATCCTGGTCGTCATCGTCATTATCGGCTTGATGGCCGGAATGGTTCTGGCAGCGGTTCGCGGCGTGACCAACACCGCCCGCGCCAGCCGCACTCGCACCATCATCGCCGCTTGCAACAGCGTGATCCAAGAGCAATACGAGTCGTACAAATACCGGCCGTTTCCTGTGGAGACTCCAACACTCCGTCAGTCCTTGGGAACAGGTGAACTGAGCCGTGAAGTCTTGGCAACGGAAGCGGCCCGGGCGCGGCTGGTGATGCTGCGAGATCTACAACGGATGGAGATGCCAGATCGTTTTATCGACTTCGTTGGGACCCCCACGCCATGCCTTGTTTCGGCCGCTGCCAGCCCTGTTATGCTCAATGCATCAAACAATATCGTCGGGATGCGGTCAAACCGGACGGTTCGATACGAGTTAAATGTCGTGCATAACGAGTCACCGAAGGTCAACAACTATTCTGCCAGATATAGCGAAGCACTGTCCCGGACACCCACCCCGACTACCGCCCAATTAAGGGCTAACGAGGGCGCAGAATGCCTGTTCATGATCATGGCCAACTCATTCGTCGGTGGTAGTCCCGGCATCGCATCGATTCCATCGTCCAATATCGGCGATACCGATGGAGATGGGCTCCCTGAAATCCTCGATGGATGGGGCGTGCCACTTGGTTTTATTCGATGGCCGATTGGATATTCGGATCCCTCGAGAACGATTGACCCCAGCGTCCCGGACGACTTCGATTTATTTCGCGCCGATTTCGCGTACGCGGAACCGTTTGACGCGATGACTCCAAAGAGCTCCGACGCGATCAACGTCAACGACGCCGGAGCGTCGGTCAAGCCGTGGGCTCTGAGCCCCCTGATCATTTCGGCTGGCGGCGATGGATCGTTCGGAATTGCAATGGAACCCTACACGTCGGAATCCGCAATTAATCCGACATCTCCGCCTGCGAGTATTTCCTACGCAGACACAACGTATGCGATCCCCACGAATTCGGCCGTTGGTAGAGAGTTTATGGGTGTGGAATTTAGCGGTCGATCAAATATCAATCCCTATCAATTCCCGGATCCGTATCTCCGCCGTTTTCGAGAGCTCAATTCCTTGAGTGTGTTCCCAGGCCAGGGGCTTACCGGTACCGACAATGCTGATTTTCGGCTAGATAACATCAGCAACCTTTCCATGCAGGCGGAGCAATAATGGCCGGCTTGTTACAACGCAGCGGTTCTCCTGTGCGGCGCGCTCGCGCGGGCTTCACGCTCGTCGAGTTGCTTGTCGTCCTCGTGATCTTTTTGATCCTCGTGGCGATCGCTTTGCCGATCGTGAAGGGATTGATCAGTGACCAAAAAGCAACCCGCACCGCGCAGAATATTGAAGCGTTCCTGAGTGCTGCCCGAAGCCGGGCAATCGCGGAAGGACGCACCGTAGGCGTGCGTTTTGAACGATTGGGCGATACGAACTATGCCCGCTCAACCTGCCTGCGATTGCGACAACTCGTCGGTGTGCCGGCCTATTCCGGCGACGCTGCCGACGCGGTGGCGACTCTATCGGGATCTCCCGTCAACACGGCTAATTTCAATACCTCGGACAGCCCCTTGCTGTATCTCAGCTCCATCATTTTGAATGATTCGGTCATGCCTGACAATGATTACCTCGCTCCGATCCAACGCGGCGACATGTTAGAACTGCCGGGCGGCCGCTCGGTTCCGATTACGGGCATCGGTGTTGTGAGCGGTTCGACCGTGCCCGTCACGTTTAATCTGGCCGAGAACATGGCCGTCGATACATCCTTCGTTAACAAATTTCCAGGGTCAGCCAGCTCCAGTGCAGCGGGAGGTAACGTCAAGTATCGGATTCACCGCAGTCCCATGCCGTCGACCAGCACCGTCATGTCACTGCCGCAGGGGATGGCGATCGATCTGAACTATTCAGGGGTGGGTATCTCCAGCAGCGAATTTGCTCCGGCGTCGACCGGCACGGTGAGAGCGGTGGATGTTTTATTCAATGCCAGCGGCACGGTCACGCAGGTCATTCATGACACGGTTCACGGCCGGGAATTCCCCAACGGTTTGATCTACTTTTGCGTTGGCGAAATCGATGGAGTAGCGTCGCTTGCGGGCGGGGCACTGGATGATCCGTTTTCGCAAAACAAGACCTTAACCACCAACATCATGACCCCCGAATCCTTGTGGGTGGTGATCAATCCGGCGTCGGGTCGCGTCACGACGGTCCCGATGGGAACGGTGAGAACGATTCCACCACCTGGTACGACGAGCACCACCGACGCCGCGTATCAGAATGCAGTGAAGGAAGCACGATTCTTTGCAACCCTCTCGGACACGGTGGCGGAATGAATATGAATATCAATAAAAAGATACTCTTTAAAATCGGCCGCTGGGCATTAACCCTGGCTGTCAAGGCTCCCAGCCCAGCGGGCCTTACACGAACGGCCGGTGGCGTCAGCCACCGGTGCGCGGGAGCCGTGGATCGCCAGCCCAGCGGGCGACACAGACTTGACGGTCGCAACTGGCGCAGACATTGTGTCGGCCTCTGGCCTGCAAGAATCTTGGGGCAGGCTAACCGGTGGCTAACGCCACCGGCAATAGATATGTCGGCCTCCGGCCTGGGAGCCATTCGTCGCACCGGCATCACCCTGATCGAAGTCACTTTCGCGATCGGCGTCATCCTCATCGGCATGGTCGGTCTGACCGCGATCCTACCGCTCGCGGGACACCGGGCTCAAGATGCACTGGATTTCGACACGGCCGCAGCGATGTCCGACGGGGTCGTCAAGGAAGTGATGGCGCGAGAGTTGATTCGCGAAACGGCCCTTACGGGGTTGCAGAACCAGGGCACCGCTGCGGTCCCGGTCATCCAACCATTCTGTTTGGATCCGCTGTTGGCGGACAACACTGCACCGGGGGCATCCGCCCAGTATGACATGTCGTGGTTTCCGTTCTATTCGACCGATCACGATCCGTTGATGGATCCCTCGAGCAGTTACACGGTGTCACCCGGTTTCGCTGGCCAACCCCGTTTGCAGCGTGTTGGATTGAATGCCTTTTCCAGTTACACATTGCCGCAGCGCTTCGAGATCGCGCGGACCTGGGTGGAAAGCCCTAACGATCTGTCCGAATTGCGTCCCAAGGACCGCTCGATTCCCGCCGTTCTGACGGGCTTGAAAGCGACCTTGGGCACGAATGCGATTATGGATGGGAAACGCATTCCCACCGGCGCCTATAGCTGGCTGATTACGGTCGATCCCGACGAAAAGTCACGTTATGGATCGATGGCCGTCGTGATCTTTCAATCACGAGAGCGCACGACCGACTTCCCAACAGCGGTGGTGGAAACGCCCAACCAAAATGCGGTCGCCGAGCGTATCACTTTGGTAGCCAATGCGGTCGGTTTCACGGGCGGGGCAGGCGGTTCGGTCGAATTGTTATCGTCGGGAGCCACCTTGCCTCAGCTCACCACGGGCAATTGGTTGATGTTTTCGCGGACGACGCTGCCCGGTGCAGCACCGAATGCACGCATTGCATCGCAAGTGTTTCGTTGGTACCGCGTTGTCGGTGTCGATGGCGATCCCACTGTTTACACACCCGCGAACAACACCACCGTGGGTGCTTTATCTGTCCCCGCATCGGACTCCTCGAACCCGCGTAACGCTACAACGGTGTGGTCACTCAAGGTGATGTTGGACGGCCCCGATTGGGATTTCTCAACGAATCCCTCCAATGACGCGGCATCCAATTCACTGACCTACGCCACGCTCGTTGAAGAGGTGGTCGCGGTCAACCAAAAGACAATCCTGCTAGCCGATTTCCTGAAGTAGCCGAATATCGCTCCCACCCCCACCCTTCTCTCCCCCCACTCCTTGTCCCCCCACTCCTTGTCCCCCCACTCCTTGTCCCCCCACTCCTTGTCCCCCCTCTCCTTGCCTCCCACCACTCCTTGTCTCCCACCCCCTCTCCTTCTTCTCCCCCTCTTATCTTCTCCGTGTTAAAAGCAAGTCCGATGAACCGCAAGCAACCACCCGCTGGCATCATCTTGTTAGTCGTGCTCAGTTCGCTGACCTTTTTCAGCGTGCTGTTAGCGGCCTATTTGGTCTTCAGCAACCAATCCCGTCAGGCGTCGTTCGCGATTTCAGCGAGGAACATCCACCGCCCCGACGTCAACGGCATCATCGATGATGCGCTGATGACGCTGATCCGTGGCACGAGCGATGGCAAAAATCCATTTTACGGGGAGGATTTGCTGAGCGATTACTACGGACGCACCGATGGCATGCAGTTGACGACCGTGGGGAGCGGTTCGTACATCGGCACAACGGGTTTTGCCCAGTTTCAAGTGACTGCGACAACGGCTAGTCGCTGGGATGATGCGTTTGCGGGGCGTGTCCTGACATTCACGGACGGTGTGGCGGAGAATCAGAGCTACCGTATTCTCCATTCCATTTCAATGGATCCTGGAACGCCGGACGATCACCAGATAATCATCGAGCCGCGCTCAGACCTCGATGTGACAAGTATCCTTTCCGGTACAACACTCTGGCTCAACGGCATTCCCCGAAACTCACCTGGTTTCGGCTACGATAGCACCAATATTAATCAGAATGCGGTCACGCAGCCCTATCCCTTTGCTGGAACGTCTGGCAGCATAGGATTCCCTCTGCCTGCGGCACTGCAGCCAAACCATTTCGGAGGCAATGTTGATAAGAGCACCATCGTCAGCTCGAACGCAGAAAGCGATTTTGACGAAGGCTACGATGCTGCGGATTTCAACAACTGGTTTCTCAGCTACCGGCATAATGACAATGACGCTGTCATCCCGTCATTCCATCGCCCATCTGTCGTTAACTATATCCTGAACCAATACGACACGTGGGACTCCAGCAGTCGAACGCCGGTAGACTACCGAGATTTGATGACCAGTCTCGCGCGTGGAACGATGCGTCCCATTCCAATTGCTGCAAATCAGTTTGGCGCGGGAAGCGCTGCCATCAACGAGCAGTTCAACGGCGGCAATACAAATTTCGCATTGCGAACACCGCTATTAATGGGAGGAACAGGGACGGAGGCACGCATTAACCAACTTGCCATTAGCCTGACAACAGGGCCGTGGGATGTTGATAACGACTTAGACGGCACGCCAGACAGCATTTGGGTGGACATGGGACTGCCTCTGATTACCTCGCCCGACGGGAAGCTGCTTAGACCGCTCGTTGCTCTGATGATCGAGGACATGAGTGCGCGGCTGAATGTGAACGCGCATCACAATTCATCGCACCTCACGAGCCCAACAACTGTCAATTTAAGCACAGATCAAGCATATTGGGCTGGAGCCTACACGCCTCCAACAGCGGCTAGCGTTTTTCGCGGATTAGGTTACGGCCCCGCCGAGATCGCCTTGCCGTTCGCAGACCTCGCGAACTTGGTCAAAACACGTCAGAGGTCAACTGCTACTCCGGCTGCAAGCACGAATCCTACGCCAGGCTCGGATCTTGCGGATGCTCTCGATGTTCTACGAACTGGGTATCGGCCCCGCACCCATACGGTCAACGGTGGATTTGGATATTCCGTCGATCCTTATGGACGAGGTGGTGTTGGGATTGGATTGTCTGGGCATCTCGTTGCAGCGATTTCCGGAACCAATGTTGCCACCGATAACACGTCAACAGCCAACTATGACGAATCGATGGATGAAGCCCTCAATGACCCTTATGAAAGTGATCCAACCGGCGTACTCTCCGGTGATCGCATGTTTAAGGGCGATGACTTGGAAGCAATTCTACGTTCAAACGAGTTTGACATTGAGATGCTGCCGCAGCGTCTGCACGCACCTCTAGCTACTCTTCTTGGAAGTAATCCGGAGATCGCGAGATCGATCACCACCCTAAGTGTCTCCGACGACACTCCGCCCCCGGCAGTTTTCGGAACTAACGAGCGAACCGCGTACGCCTCTCTTGCATCGCTATTGGGCACAACGGTTGCTGTGGAGATCGAGAAATTGATTGCTCCGGAAATTCGCCTCGGTCGAAAGATCGATGTAAACCGGCCGATTGGTAACCGCGTTGACGATGATGGAGATGGGATTATCGATGAACCTCAAGAAGTTGCACAAGAGATCGTTCAGTCAAATAATGTAGACGCATTCAAAGTTCCCACTGGAGGTGCGGGTTCGATTCCTTCCGAGTTCCAAGGCACATCGCCGACGTACAACTTCGGTGATACGTCGGCGGTAAATCCTAGGCAATTACTCGCTCGGCATCTCTATGTGCTCATGATGGCCCTGACGAGCGACACCAACACGGTCGCATTTCCAGCAAGCGGAGCAACTCCATTTGATGCGACGACGGAACTTCAATACAAAGCGAGACGGATCGCTCAGTGGGCGGTCAATGTCGTGGACTACCGAGATCCAGACTCGATCATGACCGCATTTGAATACGATATCTCTCCGTTAGACGCCAATGGCTGGAGCGTCGACGGCAATATAGGTACAAACGAGGGTGCCACTGTACGCGGATACGTCTGGGGTTGCGAGTCGCCAGAGCTGATGTTTAGCGAATCACTCGCACTTCACGACGTACGTGTACGCGATACAGACAAGGACTCGTCGGGAAAGAATAAAACGGACCCAATGAATCCTGATCCACATACGGACTCAGTCCGAGTTCCCCAGGGTTCATTGTTCTTGGAACTCTATGCGCCGCACCCAACGATTTCGACTACGGACCAGGCGACGAAATCAGCTTTGCCTCAAGAATTGTACAACACCCAGGGTTATCTTGACTTGGCTGCGACTGCCCCAGGAGTTGGCGGCGTGAGTGGAGCGCCGATCTGGCGAATCGCCATTAGTGAACCGCATGCGAACAAACCGTCTGCGGATCCCGACCAGCTCCGCACGGATTATCCAGATACGGCATCATTTGACCCCGCCAATCCAGACGAGCTTGGAGAATTCACGGATCCAAAACTGCAATATGAGCGTTTCATCTGGTTCGGTGCAGCGCGTAACCAACCGGGACCGATTGATGCTGCCGCGACGCTTACGTCCACGGATTACGCGGATAGCACTGACATTGACGCTATTATCACCGGAAATGGTATCACCGACATGTTCGCCAAATCCGATGGCGTTTTCTTTGCATCTGACACCGCCAATGGAGGCGATCGCAGACTTTTGTCACCCGGACAGTACCTAGTCTTGGCTCCTCGCGAGACGACTTATCTCGGTTCACGCAGCAATGGTAGTGGGACGCCGCTCTACCCGAGTCGCCAACGTCTTGAGTTAATGGGTTCTCAGATCGTCCAATTCCGAAATACGGATGCAACCACCAATCCTCCCACGGAAGTTCGGACGTCGCCTCTATTCGGTGCTGCGTCGCATTACACAGCACCTACGACGCTTTTGGTAGGTAGCTTTCTGCCGGCAGGTTGGAACAGCAACACCTTTGATCAAGGCGTTGTAGGACTCAGTGTTTCTGAGCCCTTGCACAACGCCTATTATGGTTCCGTACCCATGTGGCAATACAACGGAACAACGGGCCAAGCGATCACGCCCTTGAACAACGATGGCTTTGCGGGTAGTGACTACCCACTAACTGACGCCTATTTCGACCTTGGCAACTCCACGATCTCGCAGCCGGTAGACGAACCCTTGGATGTGACTGTCGGCATTCTGCCTACTCAAGGCAGTGAGACTCAGTTGGGGACCATTCCAACATACTGTTCAGCATTCCTGCAACGAATTGCCGACCCTACACTCGCTTTCAACTCCGTGACCAATCCCTATATTACGGTTGACTGGCTTTCAATTGACCTTACCGTATTCAGTGGAGAATGTTCGCCTAGCGAGCTAGACGATCCGATGAACCCGCCCGCTATGTCGCCCAACTACGCGGGCCGCAGTCGGCAACGCAATGGTAACGGCTCAAACGTGTTGTTCTCCTACGCAACGAACGATTCCGAATTTACTGGCGGTGGTGACAAACAAGTCGATGATGCCAGTGCCGCAAACCTCGATTTCTTTCATTTAACAGCTGCTCCGGATAATGAGACTATTCTGCGGTCATCACTTGGATTCTTGAATACCGATACGTACCTGACGTCGGTGCCAGGCCCGCCCGCAGATATTTCCCAAAGAGGTCAATGCAATGGTGGTTTCGTCGGTTTTGCGGCGAGCATCGGAAGTTCGACCGGAACGACGATTACAGGCAATGACCGAAATCTCCCACAAACCGCTTTTGGAGTTCACTCCTGGCTCAATCGCCCGTTCGCAACGCCATATGAGTTAATGATGGTGCCGACATGTTCGGCCGGACGTCTCTTTGAGGAGTTTGGAGTTGTCAACGCGCCGAATCCTCCAATCTATCCTTCTGCACCCGCCGGCGGCGGAGACTCGAATCCCGCTGAGGTCTATGCCCCACATCGGTACGCGTTCAACTTTTTCCACGCGGCTACGCCAGACAGCGCAAAAGCTAACAACCTATTCCGCATATTTGATTTCGTTCAGACTTTGCCGCCGTACCGCGGTGAAGTCGAGATGATCAATCCGAATCGCACGAGTGCAGCGAATAACTCGCAAATGTCGGACGTGATGTCCGCGCCCTTTAACCTGACCTATGACAATCGCCGGCAAGGACGAGTTAATTTAAATTCGCTTAGCGAACCCATGGTCTGGGAAGGACTCATGCAGGGACATCTCACAACAATGGGTGGTGCGGGCCAGTTCGCGTTCGATCAATTCAAACAAAATCGCAGAGGATATCCCGTCACGACGATCGCGGCACCACCAGCATTTGGGGTGGTGGACGCGGGCGGAAGTCCGGCAAACGGGCCATACAATTACGACCGATTACACCTAGACAGTGAGCTACCCACTCAGTTCGCGGGAGTCTTGACGGATTCACGACGAGGAGTACTTGCCCCTGTACTTCGTATACCGCCCGACGACACTGCGGATACGGCAGCACAGACGCGACTACGTCGAAAGCCAATCGACGGTACGTTGTTCAGGCAAGCAGCGACAATGACGCTTCCTGCCAAAGAAGAAAACGTGACGCCTGAGTCGTATCCAGCGTTTGTCAGGCAAGACGGTGCCGCGCCAGTTGGGCCGCAATTAGATCGCGGCAGAAATGCTTTTATGCGATATCAAACCTTGATGCGGATGCCGAACTTGGTTTCGGATAACTCGCAGACGTTCTTGGTCCGCATGACGGTGGGCATGTTCGAGGTCGATGCCAATAACACGAATAATCTTGGCGCCGAGTACGGCGAGTCGACGGGGCAGACCCAGCGGTACCGGGCCATGTTCATCATCGATCGCTCGATCCCAGTCGGATTCAAACCCGGCCAAGATCTGAACGCTCGCGATACCGTCGTGTTCGAGAGGTACTACCCGTGAGCCATTTTGATGGAGAATCCTAATTCCATTTGGAGACAGTGAGAACACTAGTCTTCGCTAATCGCACACTAATCTTTTCTCTTGAAGCTGACACAGTAAATCTACCTATTCCTACATTAGGATAACACCTCCACTGACTCACACTAACCGAACTCAGCATTTGGCTTTGATTAGTGTGCGATTAGAGAAGATTAGTGTTCCAAAACTTTTTTCTCGAACCGCACTGAAATATTCATGTTCAAGCAGGAAGGTTACGACTTAATGGGGGCCGCATTCGAAGTTTATAACGAACTTGGCTATGGCATGGCTGAAGAAATATATCAACAGAGTTTGGAGATCGAACTTGGACTTCGCAGGATTAGTTTCGTCGCTCAGGTTGAACTGGATGTCTTTTTCAAAAAAGTTCTCCTGACCGCCAAGTATCGACCTGACCTACTCGTCTTCGGAGAGATCGTTGTAGAACTGAAATCCTTGAAGGAACTCATCTCAGATCATGAAGCCCAATTATTCAACTACATGCGTATCGCCAAGAAGCGTGTGGGCTACCTGATCAATTATGGCAGGAAGGGAGACTTGGAATGGAAACGATTTGTCTTGGATGACTTGCACGAAAGAACGCATGTGTTTTGAACACTAATCTTCGCTAATCGCACACTAATCTTTTTTTCCGGGGCGTTGCCCTGGGTATTTTTCACCGCAGAAACTCCCTCGCTCCCGACCCTCGCCTCCACGAAGCGGGAGGGAGAGGGGGGATACATTTCACTGTTTAATCGTCAACACCGACTGATTTTTATGTCGCACTTCTTAAACTCATTTCGTCGCACTGACCGCACGACTACCAATCAGGGTTTCACTCTGATCGAGATGCTCATTGCCATGGCGATCACGCTGATCATGATGGCAGCGATGGCGCGTGCGTTTGCGTTCGTGGGCGAGCGGGTACGAGATAGTCGTGGGAACGTTTCCTTGTCGAGTGAACTGCGCGATGTCACGACGCGGCTCAATGATGAACTGCGGAACTGTACCGTGTCGCTCAAGCCCGTGACGGGCGATGATCCTGAGCCCAACGGGTATTTTGAATACTACGAAGGCCCGATGACGGACGCGACATCGACGATCATGGGACGCTATAGCACCACGATCGAAGAAGGTTCAACGGTTGCTCAAGACAGTCGATTTGGTGACCTCGACGACTACCTCGCCTTCACGGCCATCGCGCCTCCGGGAGCGTGGTTTACCGGCCAAGTGCCTGCGTACATGCTTAATGCCGCACTCGACCCCACCACTGGTTCCACAACAGAAGTCGCTGCCAAGACACCCGTCGTGATTCGCTCGCGATACGCCGAAATCGTGTACTTCGTGAATCCGGAACGCAACGCGACGAGTGGTGAGGCGATCGATGTCGACGGCGATCACATGCCGGACCGGTTGATGCTGTACCGCCGCGTGTTGCTGATTCGACCTGATTTGAACCTGAGCACCGGTGGAACCTTATTACAAATGACAGCGGGATCAAACTGGTTGACGGGGATGACCGAGGTTGGCGGGGTGCATCAGGTTGCCGATCTTTCCGTCCGCCGACAGCTCAATGCCAATGGCTCACCCTCGACGAGTGTGGTTGCGAATTCACTCGCTGATCTTGCCAAACCGCACAACCGGTTCGCGCACGTTCGCGTCCCGTGGGCCACTGTGAGTGGATGGGCGAACGCCGGCGGTGGATCAACCGATTACTCGATGCCGGTACTGGCGCTCGAAGATTTGGAATCCAATGGTTTGTTGTTGACGGACAATTCCTCTCCTCCAACCTATCGACCGCCGCCACGTGACGTCGGTACTGCCGCTACCGCTTCCGTGGTCACCCCTTTGCGAATGAGCGGATTTCTCAATCGTAAATTCGTACTGTCGGGTGATCGTAGCGGCGAAGATGTGGTTGCCAGCAACGTGCGTGCGCTCGACGTGCAGATCTTCGATCCGACCGCTGCATTCTATCTTTCGTCCACCGGTTTAGTTGTTGGCCCCAGCGATGCCGGATATCGCGATGTTTTGAACGACACCGCAACTGCCGTTCCGGGCGGTGGATTCGTTGATTTGGCGTACCCCGTACTCGCCGGCGGTGCCACTCGAGGCTGGGAAACGCTGACGACGTCGACGTTCCCTGGCGCGGGGAATCATTCGGTTCCGGCTGCCCTGCATGGCAACCTCAGTAACATTCAGTCTCAATTCTCCGGATTGAAATTCGCATCGGGAGCCACCACACTCCCCACCGCCACATCGGAGAGGACCTACAGCAACTCGCTGTTGAAATCGGGCCGAGCGGTGATTCTCAATAATCGCATCACGTTATTCCAGCCCGCGTTTGATACCTACACCTCGTCGTATGAGCGGGACGGGTTTTATCAGGATCGACGCTATAACGGAACCTTGTTCCAGGGCACCAAGTGGAATCTTTACAACGCAGGCGATGCAGGCATCACGGACTTGGCGGCAAACGGGATCGATACCGCATCGGCATTGTTCCCGGGCGAATTCGGCGTCGATGACGCGAGCGAGCGAGAGACGTCGGCTCCGTTTACGCAGACACCGCGGGCAATCCGTGTGACGGTGCGATTGGAAAACGTGGGCACGCGGCAACTTCGACAGATGTCCGTGGTCCACAGTGATTCGCTCTGAGTCCGCGACGATCTCAAGGCCGCTTCCCACCACCCATCGATCCCGCCTCCCCTTCTCCCTTCCTTCCGGTGGTGTTCGCTGCGCTCAAACCACCGGCTACTGTCTACCATCCCTGCGGGATAAAAACTGCGCAAGCCCAAAGTGCGACAACCGCAAAGAATTAGCAGCCCATCGGCTAATTCCAGAGGGAAACTTCTGCGCAGGTGCTCTACTTCTCGACTTCAAAACCGGACGCTTCCAATTGGACTTCGACGGCTTCGGAGAAGGCGTCCCCGAGGGTCGCTTCGCCTGGAGTTGCAGGCTGTTGGGCTCGCTCGGCTTGGACGTATGCTTGACGCTCGCGGCTGGCCTCGGCCAGTTTCTGTTTGATTTCAGCTCGTTTTTGGGACATCGCTTTGATCCGGTCGAGCCGCTGCTCGGGGGTTAGATCCTGTAGTTCTGCAGGGAGTTCTTCCGTCTTCAGCTTGGCGATGGCGGCCGCGTCGTCTTCGTAGGTATCGACCAAGTCACGGCCGACGTTGCGGTACACGGAACTGGATTTCACTGCCGCTCGGCTGCTCAATCCGCTGCCGGCGTTGGTGTCCTGGCGAGCTTGATTGGACGCGTAGGCCCGTCGCTGTTGGGCACCCCCGTACCACAGATAGGTTTGATTGAGCGCGGCATTGAGCTCGATGATGATTTTGTCTTGGGGGGCGCGGATATGGACGACTTTTTCGTCTTGATTGATGTTCAGGAATTTTCCTTCGGCGAGCGAGGCGCCCGCCTGCCAATGCCCCCGCACGCCTTGGTCGTAATTTCCGCAGTGGATGGTGTTGACGACGACGCCTTCGCCGATCGCTTTCTTGCAGGCGGCATGGAAATCGACAGGACCTTGATCGAAGGGTTCGTTCCCTGCGATGAAGATGGCTTGATAGGCATTCGGTTCACCACTCCAGTCGAGCCGCTTGATCGCTTCGTTGATCACCGCGCCGCAGTATTCGTCGCCACCCGATGTCGTCAGGGCAAAAAGAGCTTCGGAGACCTTGTCGAGATCATCGGTGAGCGGGACGACTTGGCGAATGTAGTCTTCCGCAGCGGGCAGGTTGGAGTTGCCATATTCGAAAATCGAGACCCGTAACTGCGGTGTCTTGCCAGCCTTCTTCGCTTTGGCGAATTGCTGCACGATATTCCACAGCTGATTTTTGGCTTGATTGATCAGCCCGTCCATCGAGTTGGATGTGTCGAGCAGAATTGCCACATCGACGGCCGGCCGATCACCCGTGAACGGGGCTTTCTCGCCTGGCGACGGATCGCCACTGGCCGTGGGAGTTGTTTGGATGGTGATCTTGACGTCTTGGCCGGACGCGGTACCGGACAGATGGGTCGTGATGGCCAGGCTGAGCAGAGCTGGCAGGACGAGGAGACGGTTCATGAGATTTTCCTGAGCGAGAAGAAGAAGAGAGGGCAGTGCCGTACTCCTATTATTAACGATCCAGGGAGCGGTTTATTTGGAAAAATCCCTTAGAAACTTTGAAACCGCTGTGCTCAGCGACTGAATTCGACCTGATAACCACCACGATTGTCGGCTCGCTGATAGCGACCGGTCTCCCCGGGAGCGTCGTGGATCCGGAATAACAACCAGGATGGACGATCAATTTGGATCGTCTGGGTGGCCGCGAATGGGGCGTTGGAGTCGCCATCGGTCGAGACAACACGGCTTGTGAAGGGGGTTTGGATATCCAGGTCGGCCACCTCTTTGGTCCTCCCGGACGGGATTGGCAGCACGCAGACTTGCAATTGTCCGATCGGATATCCACGATGACGATGCACGGTAATCCCGGCGGGGGTGCTGAGCCAATCGCGAGGTGCAACGGTCTCATCGGCGGTGGCTTGTAAATTTTCCTTGCCGACGATGACGCACTGGCCGCTGGCACGCAGTTGCAGCGTCCCTGCGGGGAACCAGAAACCGGCCGATTGCCAGCCCCGCTCGGCGGGGATAGTGAGGGTGTGATTTTGCCCATCGTAGCGAGGGTCATCCGTGGACAGATTCACGCGGTAACGAGCTCGTTCGAACCCGAACTCCAGATCGTTGAGCCACAGCTGCCACCGCGCCTGGAGAGCAGGCCATTGGCCGCTAATTTCACGAAAAAATTGGGTCGTGAACGCGGGTGATGAATCGCGTCCCTGTCGGGCGGCGTTGAGATAGGCGTCCCGAGTGTCGTCGTAGGCCGTCAGCATCATCGCCGCCGCCCAACACCATGTGTAGGTTTCGACGTCACCGTTCAGATCCGTCGGTAGTTTCAGAACGCTGGCGAGGGTCGGCAGTTCACCGGCTTCGCGGCGCTGGGCCACGACACGGTATCGGCCCCAGATGGGTGACTCATCAGCCGTCTGCGGTAGCTCGTTGATGCGAAATTCCTGCGTGGACTGAGCGAGCAGACCGTTTTCCCCGCCGGAGTCTAAATCGTGCTGGGTGCGATCGCGGTGGGTGGCGAGTAACTCGGCCGTGCCTTCGCTGTACCAGCTCGGCCCACTGCCGCTGAACAGAGTGAAGGCGAGTGAGTGGACGCCTTCGTGCAGGATGAGATGACGGTTGTAATAGGCGGTCGATTGATCGTGAACCCAGATCGCATCGGGGGTGGCGAAGCCGTTTTTGAATGGCGGCAGAGAATCCGGCAACTCGCCACTGCGACGAAATGCGTCGGCATCTCGCATCAGATAACCGTCGATCTTCCAGTTGTCGGCCGCATGGGCGCTCAGCCCCCAGAACGCCAGCCACTGGGGGACGGCGGCATCAAAGGAGTCAACTAAGTCGGCGAGCAATACGGGGTCGTTGACATCGCTGGTCAATCGCAAGTGCACACCCTCGCGGACGAGCGGCTCGGCGGCGTGGGCGGGTGCGGAGTAGGCACTGAAGAACAGCAGGCAGGCAATCCGTAGGATGTGACCATGGTCTCGCCGGCGAAGGATCGAGGACTGCGTCGTCTTCGCACGACTCGCTCGGGAGGATGGTCCCCCGTTACGAGGTTGCGGATTCTCGCATCGCTCCACGATTCTGGCGGCAGGCGTGCTCATAACGCGAGGGCCTGTTCAGCGATTTCGCGGTATCGTGAGCGGTCGATGGGGCTGAGTGGGGGCAGGTGTTGACGGCTACGACTCTCTCGCAAAATATCATACAAGCCCGCGATGGAGCGTGGTCGAACCAGTTCGCTGATCAATCCGGCCCGGAGTGACTCGTTCCCCCAGCGTCGCTCGCCCACCCAGCTCAAATCGAGCGGCTCGCGACCGGTGTGGTCGACGTCCAGGTCGCCATAGAGCAATTCGCGATGCGTGATGCCTGGAATGTTCTCGATCCCGCCGATCACGCCAAACCGGTCCGGCTTGATCGCTGCGGCATCGGCATGGGCTTGCAGTTCGCCTTCGTTCAGACCGGACAGATCTTCTTCGGGCTCGAATGCCTCGGTGACGCGTGGTGGTGGATCAGAATAGATCACGATGGGCACGTCGCGTGCGACACGAATGCGGCGGACGACATCGATCATTTCGATGGCCGACGCGTCCGTCGGCTGGCGTTTACTGAGAATCAAACGCATGTCTTCACCCTGTGCGGCGGCAACCTGCAGTCCCGCGACGCTTGATACGAACTGCGCGTCGAGTCCGGCCTGATTGATCAGCATCTCCAGTTCGGCGACCACCTCAGGGCGATTTTCCAGCACGATGGCAGTCGCCCGGCTGGGCAAAACGCTCATCTGTTCCCAGCGGCTGAGAACGCGGTTGCTGCCCGCGTAGGGCTGAGAAGGAGCCAGGCGAGCGATTGCCGCGGCGGCCTCGTAGCGGACCGCGGCGCTGGCGTCATCGACGGCGAGCACCAAGGGTGAGACGTCGCCACCGTCGGCGACCAACCAGGACATCGTCGAGATGTTTTCGTGCGGTGAGATCATTCGCAACCATCCCAGCATGGCGGGGGCGTTGTCGGACTCGCTCGCAGAACTCAGGGCATCCAAAACGAAGTCGGCTTCCGACAGACCTTGCATGGTCGCCAAAGCGGGCGCGAGCAGATCACGGCGAAATGCGGCGACCTGTTCCGCGTCGCCCCAGTCGGGGTCGGCGACGACGGTGTAGGCCAGCGTCGCATTGAGCTGCGCGGTGACACTGCGGACGTCATTGTCACCGACGGCGACCAAGCGGGCTGCCGCATCGGCTGCATTGCGAAATTTCAGCATCCAGTCGGGGATGCGTTGCGCCAGCACGCCGTCGAGTTGGGGATTCATCCTCCATACTTCGCTCCGTCCAAAATCACGCATACCAAAATTAGCGAGTCTCGTGTCCTGGGCGAGTTGGGCGCGGAGTAATTCGATCACCGCTTCGCGGGAGGGGCGGGGGCGATTGCTGTTTGTAAAGACGTTCGCTGCGAGCGACGCGGCATCATCGGAAGTCGGATCGCCCGGTGTGCCACGGTACAAGGCGGTCAGCACGTCGGTCATCGACGGGCTCTTTTCGATCGATCCGCGTGGTGCCAATCGAATCAGCGCCGCCAGGGCGCCGGCGCGAGCAGCCTCGTTTCCGTACAATGCAATGCGCCGGAGAGCGTTCACTCCGGACGGTTCATCGATCTGCAGCATCGCCCGCAGCCATTTGTCCCGTTTGCTCGCATCGTTCGTCGTGACGATGGCATGGACGAGTGCCGCCGTGGAGGCGTTGCCACCCGAAAAGAGTGTGCGGATCGCCGGTAGGGTTTGGTCGGCATCTTGCAGCGTCATCGCCTGCACGGCTTTGGCGAGCCGGTCAGGTGACACCAGGTTTTTGTGATGCAGTTCAAACAATCCGTCGAGGGCCACGACGGACGGTGGTGAAATATTCTCGTTGGTGGCAATCCGAAGACGCTCCGCTCCCGTGATCTGCTCGGCGACTTGGATCTTCTGTTGGTCGTTGAACCTGCGAGCTGCGATCGAGCTGAGGAGCTGCTCGACGCCCTCGAACTGTCCCATCCGGGTCAGGGCGGAGATCGACCTGCCCAAATCCGTAGGACTGCGTTGGGCGCGGAGAATCGTCTGCTCAACCGCCGGATCCCGAGGTTGAATCATCCGTTCGACGACGCGCGGGGTGAGCGGTTCTTGGGCCTGCAGGCCAGCGGGCGCGAGGACCGCCGCGAGCACGACAGTGGCTTGGGAAAACCGGGCGATGACGGAACTCATGAAAGATACGTAGCTAGAGAAAATGGATCGATCTGTCCTATTTTAACCCGTAGCCTGGCCGAGGAGAACAATTGATCGGCAAAGAGAGCGGACAAGCTGGAGTGATCGCAGCGGTCGGTGGGGTTGTGCGGATCCGAACAACGATCCGTCTACCGTCGAACAACGCGAGGGGCGTCGATTTGATCACGGATGATTGGCTCAATCGGCGGGTTTGAGCACCAAGAGGGCGTTCGTAAGGCATCTGACAGCATCGTCCCGGCGGGGATTTCGGGCATGCGAACCATGAATATCGGATGAGCCTGAGTATCGCCCCCGAACAGCCCTGCGGGCGTATTGATTTCATGAGCCGAGTCGCGTGAGCCGGCCGGGGGGCTCGCGTTGTCCGGTGCCTGACAGCATGGGGCTCCGCCAGGGCTGGTCGAACTTCGCCTCAATCAACAGGCGAACTAAGAAATCGTGTTACGACGCAGCAGCACGTAGAGTGCGGCGGCGATGAGGTCGGCGGTCGCACCCGGGTTGAGCCGGTTGCCGTCCGCACGCAGGGCGGTGTCGAGCCGCTGGATGCTCGCGATGCTGTCTCCCCGCTGGTCCCGCACTGCCAAGCATTCCTTCGCCAGGCCTGCGACGCGGTCCGATTCGGCTGGCCCGCATTTCCTCGCGATCAAACTGTCTCCATCCTCGGCAATCAGTGCGATATGGGCCCACACGATCCCGCTGAGCACGTCACCGGTTTTGGCCACCCAGTGGTGGAGGGTGGGAACCACATGTTCAAACAGATCGCGATAGCCGTTGGCGTACTGCACCGCGATTCGGTCACGCGATGCCGCCAACCGCATGGCCGCCATGATGTCGTACGAATCCATGTGTTTTCGAGTCACGTCGAGCGGATGATCGGTGCCGAGCGATTCATCGGACAACCCACCGGCGTTGGCGCCGGCGATGGCCGCAGCGATCAAGGCTCCTTGTTGGTCGTCCAAATGATCGAGCAGGTCCGCGGCCCGCGATTGCCATGCTGACCAACGCTGCTCAAGGAGACCCTGGGGGGCGAGATCCCGTGTCGGTTCACTGACAATCAAGGGGGCGAGCAAGAGCACGATGCCCAAGTTGACGTTGGTGCCGGTCGCAAGCACGGAGGCGGCGACGGCCGAACGAATGGCCGCCCCAACTTGGCCGGCGTCGTTGAGTTCGCTGAGTCCCTCGGCCGCCGCATCGGCGGCGGCGACAAAATGGCTGTAATTCAGATCATGAAAATGCGCGGCCGGATGCACGTTGCCGACCTTGGGCGCGGTCGCTTCGAGCACGCAGGCCATGCGGATCGCCGCGGCGCGGTGCGGCGCGGCGGCCGACAGTAACCGCCAAATGTCATGGGCTGGATCGGCCTCATCGTCTGGCAGGACGGGTTCAGACGCGCTCATGTGGCGGCCTGCCCGGTCAGACCCAGTGGCGATAGGAATGACTCGATGATCGCCAGTGTTTCCTCCGGTGAATCCTCCATCACGTAATGCCCTGTCGTCGCCAGTTCGCTGACGCGGGCGTGCGGCCAGACCTGTTCGAAACGTCGCAAGCATTCCGGGCGGAAGCACCAGTCTTGCATCCCCCAGATCAATTGGATCGGCAGGTTTGAAAAATCGGGTAAATTCGCTTCGAGCTCTGCGAGCACCGCGAAAGTGGGATGACTCCGGTGCAACGGGATGTCTCGAACAAAGCGGTCGATCGCGACCCGGTTGGCCCAATTGTTGTATGGGGCGAGCAAACCACGGGTAGCGTTCGCGGACAGTTTCGTGCGTGACATCGTCATCGTCGTGGCGGCGCGGGCGAACAGGTTCAGTCCACGCACGGCGGGCGTGCCCACGATCGGCCAGCGGCAAGCGGCGATGCGGCGGGGCATGTACGGCGGTGGAAAGGCAGCGGTGTTCAGTAGGGTGATTCCCGCCAGACGCTCGCGGCGCTCGTGGACGGCCGACAACCCGATGGCGCCACCCCAATCGTGGGCGAGCAGCACGATGTTTTGGAGATCGAGTTCATCGATCAGGCGGATCAAGTTGTCGCGGTGCGCCGCCATGGTGTAAGGAAATTCGCTCACCGGTGGTTTGTCACTCCGCCCGCACCCGAGATGATCGACTGCCACGACACGGCAGCGCGGAGAAAATCGCTCGATCACGCGGCGGTAATAAAAACTCCAGGTCGGATTGCCATGGACACACAGGATTGTCGGAACCGTCTCGTCGCCCGCCCCTGGCGACTGGTCGGCGCCTCCTGGCGCCTCGTCGATATACCGCAGTGTGTGGCGGCCGAGGCGTAACTCACCCGAGCGATAGGGGAACAAATCCTTGGCGAGCGACGCGGGTTCCTGCTCGTGGGCTTCCGTTTTCAAGGGTTTGTCATCTGTGAAGGTGATGGGAATGTGACTCTCCAGGGCCGCAAACCTACCTATCGACCGCGCCGTCTGCAATAATACGGAAACGAACCGCCACCTCTTCGCCACTCTAACTGGGACACGAATATGAAGACTCGATCCGTGAATACTCCTGCGGCCATCACGCGAGGTGGCCCATTACTCGCCATTCTGCTGGGAATCGCAACCGCTGTGCCCGCCTTCGCCCAATCGCCGGGGAAAACAAATTCACCGGAAAAACCTGGGGTGGTGGAGAACGCCCAGGGAGGTTCGCCAAGCGATCGCCGCGTGAGGTTGTCGCGATACTTGACGGGGGCCACGTTTACGGGCGCGTTCACCGTCGACGGCCACGAAGACGGCGCTGCCAAGGCGGAGTCGTACACGATCACGTCCTGTGAGCCGCTGGCGGAGAAGGATCGCTACCGTATGAAGGTCAAGATTCGCTACGGCGACGTCGACGGTGAATTCCCGATGGATCTCGACATCTTATGGGCTGGCTCGACCCCGGTCATCACGCTCGATGCGATGGCGATCCCAGGGCTGGGGACATTTTCGGCACGTGTTCTGATTCACAGCGGACGCTACGCAGGCACTTGGCAGCATGGCGCCAAAGGTGGCCATTTGTATGGCAAAATCACAGCGGCTGAGAAGTAGCGAGTTTTTGTGGTAGTGGATCTTGTCAAAGATCCTGCTGCATGAGGATCTTTGACAAGATCCACTACCGCCAACCCCATTAGATCGGTCTCGGTTGGGACAGTGATCCCATCCCACCACCTTTTCGAGAGAGCTCATCATGGACGCTATTCTGGTTTGGTTGATGGCGACGTTCGCTTCGGTTTTGTCGTTGGTGTGGGCGTGGCGGTTCCATCGGGAGATGATGTTGGCCGACGAGGGTACCGAGCCGATGTGTTCGATCGCCGAGAGTGTTCGCATGGGCGCCGCAGCCTACCTCCATCAGCAGAACAAGGTTGTGGCGGTCGTATTTCTGTTGGTGACGGCACTGTTGGCCGTCGCGGCACTGTGGCTCAATGTGCTGTCGGTGTTCACGCCGATCGCATTTTTAACGGGCGGTCTGTTCAGCGGATTGTGCGGATGGTTTGGCATGAAGACGGCGACGCAGGCGAGCAGTCGCACGGCCGCGGGGGTGCGTGAGTCGCTCGACACCGGGCTGCGGATCGCTTTCCGCAGCGGAGCGGTGATGGGGCTGACGGTGGTCGGCATGGGGCTGCTCTATCTCTGTCTGTGGTTCGGAATCCTGTACTATTTGGTCCCGGTTTTCGGTGGTGAAGAAGCTCGGCTGAGTTTGCGTCAGATCTCCATCACGATGCTCACTTTCGGGATGGGGGCGAGCGCCCAGGCGTTGTTTGCACGCGTGGGTGGAGGGATTTTTACCAAGGCCGCCGACGTCGGCGCGGATCTCGTCGGCAAGGTGGAACAGAGTCTGGCGGAAGATTCGCCCCGCAATCCCGCCACGATTGCCGACAACGTGGGTGATAACGTCGGTGACGTAGCGGGAATGGGAGCGGACCTGTACGAGTCCTACACCGGTTCCATCCTTGCTGCGTCGGCGCTCGGTGTCGCCGCGATGAGCCAGGACGGAGTGCTGGCGGAGGGGGACGACGCCGTCGCGGCGCAGTTGCATGCGATGTTGCTGCCGCTGGCGATCGCGGCGGTTGGCATCGCCTGCTCGATCGCGGGTGTCTATGCCGTCAAGACAGGCGAGTCGCTGTCACAGAAATCATTGTTAAAGGCACTCGCTCGAGGCATCAATCGTTCGTCTCTGTTGGTCGCGATCGGGGCGGTCTTGCTCGCGATGTGGTTGATGCCGCGGGTCCCTGGCACGATGCTGTTCGGTATCGTGCCCGGCATCGCGGTGAGCGTGGTCGTCGGGTTGATGGCGGGTTGGATGATCGGTTGGTGGACCCAGCGGGTGACCAGCGACGAATACGCGACGACTCAGCACCTGGCGGCGCAGGCGGAGACCGGTCCTGCGACGATTATCATCGGTGGTGTTGCCGATGGCATGATGAGCGTGTGGTTGCCGGTCGTGATCGTTTCAGCGGCGATGTTGTTAGCGTTTGGATTCGCCAACGGCGGTGACTTCAACGATATCAGCCGGTTTTCACTTGGTCTGTACGGCGTCGGCATTGCCGCGGTGGGCATGCTCAGCACACTGGGCATCACGTTGGCGACGGATGCCTACGGACCGATCGCTGACAATGCGGGCGGCAATGCCGAGATGGCGGGATTGGATCCGATTGTTCGCGAGCGAACCGATGCGCTCGACAGTCTCGGCAATACCACGGCCGCGACGGGAAAGGGATTCGCGATCGGCTCGGCAGCGTTGACCGCCCTGGCATTGCTAGCCGCCTACATCGAGGGCGTACGAGACGGCTTTGACCGTTGGGGGCGTGATGTTGCATCCCAAGTCTCCGGGGACGGCAACTTTAAAATCAATGAGCATTTGCTGATTGAGAAGACACCCGATGGCACGCAGACATATTTGATCCTACCGGGTGGTCAACAAACGGCACAGCAACAAGCGGAATGGCAGGAAATTGGGGCGTGGCAGTCCATCGACGACGGTGTCATGAGTTCGATGGTCGTGGACGTTCGTGTGGACGTCGCCAAGGCATCCCTGCAAGACTTCCTGCATTACTTCGACACGACGTTGATGAACCCGCGAGTGCTCGTCGGCATCTTCTTGGGGGCGATGAGCGCGTTCGTATTCTGTGCGATGACGATGCGCTCGGTCGGCCGGGCGGCTGAGGGCATGGTTCTCGAAGTGCGCAGACAGTTCCTCGAAAACCCTGGCATCCTCGATGGTACGGTCACCCCCGACTATCAGCGACCGATCGAAATCAGTACCAAAGCGGCCCAGCGTGAGATGATCCTACCGAGCCTATTGGGATTACTGCTGCCGATCGCGGCCGGGTTGATACTCGGTGTCGGCGGTGTGCTGGGGTTGTTGACGGGCTGTTTGACCAGCGGATTTTGTTTGGCCGTGTTCATGGCCAACAGCGGCGGGATGTGGGACAACGCCAAGAAGTATGTCGAAGCCGGACACCATGGCGGCAAAGGCAGTGTCGCCCATAAGGCCGCGGTGGTGGGCGATACCGTGGGCGATCCATTCAAAGACACCAGCGGCCCGAGTCTGAACATCCTGATCAAATTGATGAGTATGGTCAGTGTCGTCGTCGCGGGGCTGATCGTTCGCTATTCGTTAGTCGCCTACGAGATTTTTTGATGCTGGTGTGGTGGTCAGCGTTTGGTGGGGAAGTCGGACGGTCGCAAGCCCGTGCTCAGGCCCTCGACTTGAGATGATACGATTTTGAGGGGATCGAGTCGCAGGGTTATGCTGCGGATCGCGGCATCGGCGACGGGACGACCGTTCATATCGGTTTGCCGGAATCTCGCCGGGCGTCCGGGCACGCCAACGATGGTGACCAGATCCTTGGCGACGGCGTATCCACAGCGGTCCGCTGTCGCTTCGGACAGCCCCTTTTCGGTGCGGGTGCGAAAGAGAATCCCGCCGGCCGCTTGAACTTCCAATGCCATGTTCGATTGGGAGTCGCGAGCGGTTTCGGCGAACCGTGATTGCCGCACGGCCACCGTCGGATCGACGGCCAAACGCAATTGATCGCAGTCGAGCGTCAACTCATCTTCGTCGAGCAAATCCATCTCGCCTGCGTCGAAGCGAGTGTTGAAATCGGGGACAATTTTCCGGCCAATTCGCACGCCGCGATCGAACGTGAGTGACCGGGCAACGAGGTCGCCGCGCATACCGTCTTGATAGATCAAATGGACACCCGTGATGGAGGGTGCCCGTGGAGGTGTGGTCGCGGCGAGATTGAGCTGACTGCCGGGCATCCGTTCGTCCTCAATCATCCCCTCGTTATAGACGGCTGCTCCGGCGTAGCCGCTGTGATTGGCCGCCGCAACGTCCGCAGTATCAGGCTGGGGAGGCGGTGTTCGGAACCATCCGCGGTAGGATCCTGCCCCCGGCGCAACGATATGCCCCTGGAGTGGCGAAGGGGTCGCTTGATCCGTTGATGCTCCGGGTGCGGTTTGGCCGGGGAACCAGGTCAGCTCGGATACCACCATCTCGTGCCGTGACTCGCGGACGCCGTCGTCGGCGTAACGTTCCACATGAAGTTCGACAGGATTTTCGGATGTTTGTCGTAGCGAGATCTGCGACAGATGAGTCGCCCGGAAAGTTCCTGGCGCTCGCAAGTCGACGGGGGTTTCGAGCGTGAAGGTCAGTTCATCACCGAGCATTTTCAATTCGCTCGGTTGACGTCCCTGGGCGATCGCGGCTTGCAGGAGCACGCCACCGTTGAGCGTCGCAACGCGTCCATCGAACGTCATCGAGCCTCCGAACTGCCCGCGTGGACTCTGGGTCCAACGTGTCGCAGAGGCGGGATCAGCCGCGTCTCGGTTCGAATTGCCGCCGCTACCGGCGATACCCTTACCGAGTGCGGGTAGGAACGCGGTGGGAACGACAAACTCACCCGCCGAGGGGATCCAGATGTAATTGTCATGCGGCCGCACCTGAATCTCGGGGCCGACAAAGTAGCCATCGCCGAGTTCGAGTCTCGCGGGGACTTCCGTGCGGCTGCCCAGCTGCAGCACATCACCACTGCCGCCGCTGTCACGCAATCTCAATTGGTCGCCGGTCATCACCGCTGTCATCGTCTCGCCCGTCCGAGCGTCTGCAGCGCCCGCCGCGGAGCGAGTTGATCCCTGTTGGCGCAGAAGCAACGAATGGGTGACTTCCACGTTCCCGACGACGCTCAAGTCGGTGGCGGTCAATTGGCCGTCCCCAAAGGTCAGTTTGGCAGTGACTTGGTCACCGCGAATGGTCGCCGGGGGTGTGTCTGGTTTGGGCTTCGCATTTGTCTTGGCGACATCGCCAACGGTCCCATCCGGAGCTGGGGAGGGTTGGCTGACCCAGTTTCGTATCGAGGAGGCTTCCGCGGCATCGGCTGAGGTGTCGGGCGCGGCGTCGGGCGGCACCGCTCGCTGCTCGAAAAATAGGTTCATTTGGGGAGTGCTTGCGTGCAGTGATCGTGAGCGCACACGCACGTTACCAATCGCCGCAAAGCGATCGGGGAACCAGCTTTGGTCAAGGTTTGCCGAACTCCCCGGCTGGCCTGCTGAGGTTTGTGATATCGGTGTGCTCGTTGGCGTGGTGGGTTTGATCACGCCTTCAATGCGATCGGTTTCAAACGATCCACCATCGGCCAAGAGGCTACGGATCGCTCCTTCGCACCACACACCGAATCGGACGTTCATGTCGTCGGTGGTCGCAACGTCCAACGGTGCCACCCGCAAACTGTCACGCCAAGAGAATGATTGAAAGACCGAATCGGCGGCAACGTAGTTCACCTGCCCGCCGCCGTCGACTTCGACCGAACCGAGCTGTTGAGGTACCTTGGGATCGAACCGATAGACGATTTGAGAGAGCGATGCGTGCATATCGCCGCGGCGAATCCGCACCACCGAGTCACTGTCTGAGCCTGGCGAGGCGGCGCCCCGCTGGCCGGCGGCCAAGGCGGGATTGGGTCGTGAGCGAGCGACGAGCCAGCCCTGCAGCGGGTCAAAGAGGATTTCACCCGCCGTGAGGTCCAACTGTTGCGAGCCCATCGACAATCGCAGGGGGGTGCCGGTGGCTTCCAGGCGATCGATCCAGTCCAAAGCGGTCGCCCGCTCGCGGCTGGAGTTGAGTGGATCTCGCAGCGTCAAGCGAAGCGTGTTGCACTGAAACTGATCCAGGTCTGCCATCGTCTCGGCAGATGGTGTGGCCCCGTTGGTGGAGATGTCCGTGGCGGCGCGGTATGCCGAGTGAGCGGGCTCGCCGCCGGGTGTTCGATGGACCAGGCGCACATTGCGATCGAGCAAGAGTTGGTCCATTGCGAAGTCATACTCGATCCGCCCGTCGCAGTGAACTTCCACCACGCCGCGGTCTTCCTCCTCGCCGGGCGATTGGGGGTCGCTGGAGCTTCCCAGTGGCAGGGTGAGTTCACGCAAATAGATGAGTTCCATGCGGTCGAGCGAGCGGGCGAGACTCGACTTGGACGTGGGGCTGCCTTGGGAGGCGGCGAGATGCAATGTCAGGTCGCGACCGACCATGACGGCACGGCCCACGTGCATCTCAATCGCTTCGGTTGTCCAGATTTTTCGCCGATCGATGCCGACGTTCGCGGTGCGGATATCCAGCGTTTGGTCATCGTTGTCAGCTGGCGTTGACTTGTTCAGGTGATAGGCGGACGCGCCGTCTGCCGGCGATGTCGGATCGGCCTGCGCCAACATCTGCGCGGCTGTTTCGGATGACCTGACGCGTTGGATATGCACGTCTCCCAGTAATTGGCCGCGCTGAATCGTGGGTGCCACGCCGCTCATGACGTCCAGTGCGGCGCTGAATTCGATGACCGCGCCCTCGGCAGCTTCGATCAGAATCGGTTCACGCGATTCGTCAGCGGACAGCCCGCGTCCAATCACCATCGTGATCGGCCACAGTCGCCATTTCTTGCCCCCATCACGCTCGTCTTTGTTCTGTTCCCAGTTTTGAAATAGGAGCATGCCGTCTTGAGTCTTGAGACGGATGGCCCGACCACGCTGCCAGGCATCGGGGGGATAGAGATCGGCCAGCGATTCATCATTATCCGTCAGGGGTCGACGAGCGATCGGTGCGTGCTCGACCACAGGCGGCTCGAGCCACTTGGATGCCGTGAAATGATAGCCGCCTGCGGCGGCAACGATCACGAGAAGACCGGTGAGATAATCGCGAAAAGAACTCGCCATCACTCCTCTTTCGTCAAGTGTTCGTGCCACCGATCACCACCGCGCAGCAGACGTTCGATCAGTTCTCGCAGCGCACCTTCGCCACCGCGGGCGCGCAGAGTCCAATGGGCTGCCTCTCGCACGTCGGTTACGGCATCGTCGGGCGCCGCTGCCAAGCCGACACGCCGCATCACATTCATGTCCGGCAAGTCATCGCCGATATAACAAACCTGGTCGGGACGAACACCCATCGTTTGCATCATCGATGTTGCTACGGACCATTTGTCACTCACGCCTTGCCCGACGTGCTCGATGCCCAGTTCGGCGGCGCGGTGATCGACCAGTGAGCTGGAGCGAGCCGTGATGATTCCAAAGTGAAATCCACTTCGCATCCATAGTTTGATGCCCAGCCCATCACGCGCATGAAACGACTTGGATTCACGACACGAGCCGTGCTCGTCGGCGAGGTACGTGATCCGGCCATCGGTCATGACGCCATCGACGTCGGACAAAATGCAGGTGATTTCAGCGGCAATTTCAGCGTCGCTACGCAGCCGTTGGGGAGTCGGTATGGTGGGGCTCACGTGGCGGGCGACTCATGTTGGGTGGGGTGCAGGGGCAGGATCGACGAAGCGACGTCGGCCGTAGCGACGTCGGCCGTGGCGACGTCGCCGGCGGCGATCAGGTCGGTGATGTCAATCATCCCGAGTGGACGCCCCTCTGCGTTGACGACCGGCAGCTCGCTGATGTGCCGCTCCGACAGGATCGCGACCGCTTCGGAAAGCGGTCGGCCGCTGCGAATGACGACTGGCGTGCGAATCATGACCTCATGGATCGCCCGGTCGAGACTGTTCTCTTGTCGGCGCTGCAGCAACTTGACTAAGTCGCTATCGGTAAAGATGCCGGTCAGATGTTGGTCCGCGTTGACCAACAGCACTGCACCGCTGCGCCGCTCGGGGGTTTTCCCCGCAATCGCATCGCGGACGAGCAAGTGATCTCGAGAGAGACGGCATTCGTGTAAGCCACGCATCACGTCATCGACGCAGCAGAGCTTGCGGCCGAGCGCGCCGCCAGGATGATATTTCGCGAAATCGGCTGGGCCAAATCCACGCAGGCGTGAAGCGAGCAGGGCGATCGAGTCACCGATGGCCAGCATCACCGCTGTCGTGGTGGTCGGTGCCAATCCGTGAGGGCAGGCTTCGCGGTGGCGGCCCATCGGAACAACAATGTCAGCGAGTTCGGCCAGCGGATTGGTTTCGTCCGCCGTGATCGCAACCAGCCCAGCGGCTTGGGTCTTGAGGTATTCGCATGCCCGGACGACTTCTTCGCTGCGTCCCGAATTCGAAAAAGCAATCACCCAATCGTTTGCTTGCACGCGGCCCAAGTCACCGTGGACGGCTTCACTGGGATGTAGGAAGTGGGATGGGGAACCGGTGCTGGCCAGGGTCGCCACGACTTTCTGTGCGATCCAGCCGGCCTTGCCCACGCCCGTTAAGACGACGGAACCTGCGCACGTCGCCACCCGTTGCGCAGCCTCAGCGGCGGCGGACGACGCAAACACGGTTGCCTCGCGAATGGCTCGGGATTCGCACATCATCGTGTCGCGAATGATCCGCACCTGTTCAACCTGCGACAACGAACCGGAGGCATCCTGCGAGGGTGCAAACGTGTCGGGATCGGGTTGAGCGTCTACACGCGATGGTTTCGGTTGGGGCGACACGGCAAGCATCCATGCGGAACGTGCGAATTTGCTTCGCGCAGGCGGCGAAGAGAACCAGTGGGGAAGCTACTCCAACGGAGAGATCGGTTGCAAGACGAACCCAGACGAGTCCGTCTCCGTTCCCCACTTTCCCCAAGTTACGATTTGTCTTTGACAGAGCGTATCGGTGGAATGTTGATGGGGTATGGACCTCTATCGGCTGACAGGTTGTTGTTGGATCAGGCAAACCCCATCGCATCCAAAGATGCCTCCGGGAGCGAACATTCGGGTGAATTTATCCACGCAGCGATCCGATAGGTACGGTAGAACCCGTTGTCTCCGGAGAAGTCGTTGTGCCAGTACTTTACCCATCCTGCCAAACCGCTGTCTGTAGCCCTCGTCGCCGAAGGTTGGCGCTGTGGTTGATGATGGGATGCACGTCACCGACGCTGCTCGGTACGGCCCTGCCATGCGCTGCGGAGGAAGTGTCGCGGGCAACGAGTCCGGCTGACGGCGGAGTCGTCGAGATCAAAGTGCCGACGTTCCGGCCCACGCCCACGGTGCATTCGGTGCTGGGGTTACTGCCTGGGGAATACAACAATCCCGTGGGCACCTCGATTCAGTTGCTGCCGCCCGAACCGGCCGTCACGAAAGTCGCCGACAGCGTGTTGCCCGCGCCCCAAGCAGCGGCCCGCGCCCCCGTCGCGGCGGCGGTCGCCCAACCGACTCCGCCACCGATTCTGGTGACGCGGGAAATTGCGAAACTCGGGGAGCCACAGCGGAGTTGGCAGGCGCGTGTGCCAGCGTTCCAACCGCCGACACAAACGGCCAATCTTCAGCCCGCCACGCCCGCCGACGAAGCGATTTCACTGTCGCCAGCGACTTCGAACGCGACCACGGATACTCCCGAAACGGCGGTGGTCGAGCAGCAACTCGCCGGACAAGAGGCTGTCCTGACAGCGAGTCGGCGTGGGTTTCCCGCGTGGATCGAGCCCGCCGAAACGACCGCTGTGGACGAAGTGACGACCTCCGTTGAGGTCATTGACGATCAACCCGATCGATCCCAGGACGCGTGGCGACCTCGCGGCGAAGCGTCACAGCCACAACCGCTGCGAGATCCGCTGCCGGAGTTGGCACCGCCTCAAAAAAGCCCTGTCAAGAGCGAGGTCGTCCCGCCGCGCGAAACAACGGTCGGCAGTGGGCTGCCGAAATTATCACCCGTGCAAGAGATGCCTCCACTGGAGAATATTCCTGCATGGACGGTGAAAACCGAGCAGCTGCCCGCACTCGATGAACTGCCCGATCAGCCCGACACCGAGATCCTCGAGATACCGCTGGAAAGCAAGACAAACGCTCACGAAGGCAACAATGAAGGTGACGCGGCGGGACCCGCCGAGGTCGATGGGTGGGACGGCACAACGCTTCACGAGACGAAAGACGCCGGAGATGCCCCCTCGGACCTGTCGTCAGTCGACGTCGAGCCGCTCGTCATCGAGCCGATCGAAATCGAACCGCTCGATCCGCTTCAACCCGCTCAAGACACCGCAGATCTACGCGACGTCCAAGACGGCACCAGCAAGACAATCGAGAGTCTGTACGGATCCAAAGACGCGGCCGCGAAACCCTCGATGGGCGAGCACACCCTGCGTGACGCGACGGGGCGGGCGAAATCGCATGCTGGCATGGGCGCCGTGGCCCAACTCGATCCTGCGATCGCTCGGCTGCAACAACCCATTTTGCAAACACTCCGCAGTTTCCACGCTCGAACCGAGCAGGCCGATGCGCGGAGCAACTGGGGCATGATGCATGCGATCATGATCTACGGTACCGACACGCGTATCATCGCCCGCCGCCGAAACTATAGCGCAATCGCCTGGATGGCGGGCAATAATGTCTGCCGCGGCAATCGTTTGATGACGACCGAGCGAGGCCAAATCAAGGTTCGCGAAGGCACGGGACTGCAAGGACACCAGGCCCAGTGGCTGGCGACCTTATCGCTCGCGAGTGTGCCGGCTAACTATCCGTTGTACGCTGAGAACAAACGGTTCACGATTGAGGATCTCGTGCAGGTCGAGGCTGCCGCATGCGAAGACGGCAAAGAACTCACCTTCACTTTGATCGGACTGGCCCATTACCTCGATACCAATGCCACCTGGGAAGGTGTCGGGGGCGAAACCTGGGACTTTGAACGGTTGATCGCTGCGGAATTGGATCAACCCATCGTGGGGGCTGCGTGCGGGGGGACGCATCGCTTGATGAGCTTTGCCCACGCACTGCGGAAACGTCGCCTCGAGGGGAAACCGGTCGACGGTCAATGGAAACGCGCCGAGAAGTTCCTTGACGATTTCGTCGAGTACACCTACACGCTGCAAAACCGAGACGGTTCCTTCAGTACCGACTGGTTTGAATCACCCCAGGACAACGGTGATCTGTCACGCAAGGTTCAAACGACCGGACATATCCTCGAGTTTTTGCTGACGCACTTGCCCGATGAAGAGATTGTCAACGATCGGGTGGTCTCGGCAGTACGTTACCTGACCGCAGCGATGCGGCGAGTGGACCTGGATGATGCTGGCGTTGGCTATCGCGCACACGCGTTACGTTCCTTAGCGATGTTTCACCAACGTGTTTACGGGACCGCTCCGGTCTATCCGCCTGGTCAAATGGCCTTCGGCCAACACCGCAATCAACATCACCGTTGAGGTCGGCGCTGATCGCTCAGCGCAATCGATTGGCAGAGTGTCGGCGAGATGGGGTCGGCGAGCTTCGTTACTGTCTTCTCGCTAGGAGACCGGCCGCAATTGCTCGAGCGGTACGTACCAGCGGGTGTACCGCCCGCCGTCGCTGAAACGCTCTCCCTTGGGGTCGATCACCAGCACGGTCGCCCGGCGCGTGATACGGTTGACGCGTCCGAAGACCTTCGCCCCATTGCTGTTAAAGCAGACCATGTCACCCACGCGAATATTAAACTTCGCCGCTGCTCGTTCACGCTGAGTGATGAGGTCGTGTTGATAGTCGGTGTGAGCGAAGAATGCATTGGCGATGCCTTGGAATCGAGACTGGGAGCAGTTGCCGGTGTTCCAGATCAGCATTTCGATCAGATGAGTCATCTCATGCTCGGCAACCCGCTGCATCGCTTCGAGGCGATCGCGACATTTGCGACCCGTTACGGTTACCGGGCGGTTGACGTCCTCAAAGGTTTGGAACAGCAGCGTTGACGACAAAATCAATTCAAACGTTCGCGGCGCGTTTTTGTGGCCTTGGGGATAGTGGGTGACGAGTTTGCCCGCGGCGCTCGTCATCCGCGAGGAAAACTTGAAATCGAGCCCTTCGGATTTCGCGACAGGCAACACACGGGATTCAAAAAATGCTTCGTCCATCAAGTGAATCAATCGAACCAGGTCATCGCGTCCGACACGGCGGAAGTTGGGTCGGTCGATCGCCCGGCTCAGACGCAACATCTCCGCGTGGATTCTTGCTTGCTCGGCATGAATTTTATCGCGGCTCGGTTGGTTCTGGCGAATCCAGACCGCAAGTCCAGTGAGCGCCGTCGGGTCTCGTGGACGCACCGCGGGTGGTTGCTGAGAGGGGTTCACCGGCGCAGGGACCGACGTCCGCCCCACCAATGCCGGCGACGACGGACCGGCCCCATCGTGAACGTACTTGCCTGTCGACTCCGAAACTTGGCCACCGACAGGACGCTTGCGACGTCGACGAGGAATTGCTGTCATGTGTTAACATCCATTGAGAAGCCTACTCCTTTTCCGATGCTCCGATTAGGCCTACTAGTCTACCCGATTCTCAAGCTCTCAGTCTCCCTTTCCTTTGAGGATGCTTTCTGATGGACAATTCCGCGATCGCGGCCGTTTTTGAGGAACTCGCCGAACTGCTCGAGTTTCGCGGCGAAAATCCGTTTCGTATCCGCGCCTACCAGAACGGCGCCCGGGCGATCCGTGACCTCGACGAACCGATCGCACAAATTGCGGCGGACCCGGATCGGGATCTCGCCAGTCTGGCAGGGATCGGCAAAACACTCGCTGAAAAGATCGGCACACTACTTCAGACGGGGTCGCTGCCGCAATTGATCGAATTGCGACAGGCCGTTCCCGAAGTGGTGATTGCGATGGCACGCATCCCAGGCTTGGGTGCGAAAAAAGCGAGTAAACTGCACGCGGAGTTGGAGCTGAACTCGCTCGATGATCTGGCCGCTGCGTGTCACGCGGGGAAGGTCGCGTCGATCAAAGGTTTCGGCAAAAAAACCGAGAGCACGATCCTCGATGGGCTCGCGATCGCCAAAGCCGCCTCCGAACGAATTTACTGGGCCTCGGCAGACAACATCGCCTACGAGCTCGGCGAACACATGCGGGGATGCAAGGGGATCTCGCAAATGCAGTGGGCCGGCAGCTACCGTCGCGGGCGCGAGACGGTGGGCGATCTGGATCTTTTGGCTGTGGCCGGTGATCGCAATGCCGTGATGGATCACTTCGAAGCCTACCCGAGACGCGTCTCCACGATCATGCGCGGGGATACGAAAATCTCGATCCGACTCGCCAAAGCCTTCCAAGTCGACATGCGTTTGGTCGAAGCCGAACAGTTCGGCGCCGCCCTGCAGTACTTCACCGGCAGCCAAGCACACAATATCCATGTGCGCCGGATCGCCAAAGAACGCGGGTTAAAGATCAACGAATACGGCGTCTTTCGAATCGACGATGAGACCTGTGTCGCGGGGGCCACCGAAGAGGACGTGTACGCGGCGATTGGTCTGCCAGTCTTTGCACCGGAGTTGCGTGAGGATCGGCAGGAATTCGTGTGGGCTGAGAAAAACGAGTTGCCCGATTTGATCGAGCTGGAGGACATTCGCGGTGACTTGCACATGCACACCTCCGCCACCGATGGCCAGAATACCATCCGCGAAATGGCCGATGCCGCGATCCAACGCGGCTTGCAGTACATCGCGATCACCGACCACAGCCAACGGGTGAGCGTGGCACGCGGACTCTCCGGCGATCAATTGCTCGAGCAATGGAAGATTGTCGGCGAGATTCGAGCGGAATACGAAGGACGGCTTACGATCCTCCGCGGCATCGAATGCGATATTTTGGAAGCCGGCGGAATGGACTTGCCCGACGACGTGCTCAGCCAAGCGGACTGGGTTCTCGCGAGCGTGCATTTCGGGCAAAAGCAACCACGAGATCAGATCACCGACCGCATCCTCGGAGCGATCGAAAACCCGCACGTCGATTGCGTGGCGCACCCCACGGGACGATTAATCAACCGCCGCGAAGCCTACGATGTCGACATGGACGCTGTCATGCAGGCGGCTGTGCAGCATGGAAAGTTTCTCGAACTCAATGCGAATCCCGCGCGGCTGGACCTCAACGACACCCATCTCGCCGCAGCCAAGCGGATGGGCATCCCCATCGTCATCAATACCGACGCACACAACGTCGAGGGTCTCGATGTGATGCGGTTCGGTATCCTGCAAGCCCGCCGGGGCGGCCTGACGGCTGGTGACGTCGCCAACACCCTCGACTTCGCCAGTTTCGAGAGCCTGCGGAACGGCCCATCGGGCCATGCGAGATAGCTCGCCAACCAACCGAGGACCGAGGTGCTCGTCACCCCTTGCGAAGCGATGCGAGGACGCGTTGGGCACCCCGCTCGGCGGCGGCGATCACCGGGGCGATGCCCACGCCTCCGTACGCATTGGTGACCAGTTCAATGTTTGGGATCTCGCGGATCGCAGAATCAATCGCGGCGGCTCTGCTCACGTGCCCGACGTCGTACTGAGGCATGGCGTTGTTCCAACGCACGACTTTTACGAATGCCGCGAAATCGTGAATGTTGCGTGAACGATCCAGTCCGATCAACTCACCGAGTTCGTTGGCAACGATCTCGACGATCGCCTCGTCACTCTGCTGCAGAATCGCTCGATGCAACGCACCGCCCACAAACGCGCGCACGATGACGTGATCGTGTGGCGCCCGGCCAGCGAACTTTTCGCTCGCAAAACTGCCCGCCAGGATCGCCCGCTGCTCATTCGGTGGGACGACGAAGCCGAAGGTTTTCGGCAGTCGAGCGATCGCGTGACGCGGGAGAGCGAGCACGACGATCGCGGTCGATGCGTAACGGATCGCGGCCAGGTTCGAGACAACGGTATCGATCGCGTCGGACTGCGCCCCGTTATCACACGATGACTGCAACGTGGTGAGCAGTTTGGTGGACACCGGGGCGGGGGATGCCAAGATGACGCGATCGAACGATTCACCGTGGGGACCGAGCTGAATCCCGGTCGCGGTGGTCTGCAAGGACTCAACGGGCGAACGCAAGCGGATGCATTCATTTCCCAGTCGATCGGCAAGGGTTTGAATCAATTCGATCATGCCACCGGGAAAGGCTCGGAACTGTTCGTACCGTGCTCCACTGCTCGTGCGTTCGGTTGCGTCATCACCCGAGCGTTTTCGCCGCAGGGTTGCCCGCGCGAGCGACCCGTCGGTCGCCTCCATGTCCCACAGCGGTTTCATCGTGGCAGCCATGCTGAGCCGGTTGACATCTGCGGTGTAGATGCCGGCGACCAAGGGCGCGACGATGTTGTCGAGGCACTCGCGGCCCAACCGACGAGAGACAAACGAACCGACACTCTCGTCCTCGACGGATGGATCTCGGGGGCGAACCAATCGTTCTGCGAGCAGTCGCAACTTGCCGCCGGGGGAGAGCAAGGGCGTGGACAGCATCGATATGATTTTGGTCGCCCGCATCAACACAAACCCGTCCGGGATCGGAATCAGGCGATCGCCGCGGGCGATCATCGCCCCGCGGCCTGCGAGTTCAGGACGCAGCAGGCGGTCCTCCACCCCGAGTCGCCGGCACAGGTCGATTGCCGCCGGCGGGTTCGTCGTGAACATGTCCGCGCCATGATCGACGATAAACGGCTCGCCGCCACGACCGACGATTCGCTCGGTCTGAATCACGCCGCCGATCCGGTCGGACCCTTCAAAAAGTGTGATTTCCAGTGGCAGGTCGTGAGTGTCCGCCAGCAGTCGCAGATGCGTTCCGGTGGCGAGCCCCGACAATCCTCCGCCCACGATTGCGATTCGAACGGGAGTCATGCCCAGTGCTTTCGTTGAGAATGGCGTGCGAACAAGGGACCCTTAGCGATAGAAACACAAATAGGCAGTCGGCTCGCTCACGCGGACCTGGAATTTCAAGTTGGCGGCAACCTTGAACTCTTGACCGGTCGAGAAGTCTTCGTATGCGTTCTGGCCGGGCAGTTGTACCGACAGGGTTCCCGAGACGACCTTCATCAATTCATTTTCGCTGGTGGCGAATTCGTACTCGCCCGCTGCCATCACGCCCGACGTCACGCGTCCTTCACTGTTTTCAAAACCGATCGATTTGACGTTTCCATCGAAATATTCGTTGATATTCATAGGTGCTTCCATAAGTAGGGGGCAAATGTTGGGCGGGTATCAAAGAGCGAAATGGGAACTGAGGTCGATGGGTTCACCTTTCGCCCGAGCGAGATCTTATCCGATTCGGGGCGAGAACCGAACGGTACAGCCTAGCCTCCCACGCTCGGGGAGCACTCTCGTTGGAATCGGGTTCGACCTTGACCTTCGATGCGTGCAGCGAGTAAACGGGTAGATCGATCGACTCGCTCGATCTCGACGCTCCCCCCAACCAATCACTGGATCCTCGACGGTAATCAATCAAATGAAGCGCCAATTCGCACATTATGGATGTTTGTTCGTGCTCGCCAGCGGCGCGGCACTGTGTGGCTGTAGCAAACAGGAAACTGCCAGCGCGCCAGCGGCCACGGCGACGACTGCTGTCGCGGCGGAACAAACCCCCGAACAGGCATCGGATGCTGAGGCGGTGGTCAGCCACTTCCTCGACCGCATCCGCCGGGGAGGTGAAAATCACAATGCCATGAGCCTGCTGACCGATCGCGCCCAGTCGGAGTTGCAGCGAATCGGTCAGGTCGTCCAGCCCATTGGATCACCGGACGCCCATTTTGACGTCACGCGTAGCACTCCAATGCCGATCGACGCGTCGGGTGAAGCGGAGAATGTCACCGGGCGATTAGTGCATTGCATTTGGACCGAGCCAGCGGTCCCGGGCGAATCGGGTGAGTCGGCCGGAGAGCCGCAAACCTACCAAGTCGTGTGGTCGGTGATGCTACAGAAAGATGGCTGGAAAATTTCCGGTCTCGTTCTGGAAATGAGCGCGGACGAGCCCCCAATGGTGCTCGATTTCGAAAATGGCGACCAAATGGCAAAAATTCTCGGTGGCCAGCCGGATGAACAAACGGCGACTTCGCCCGATCAGGATGAAGCCGCCCCGGTTCGCTAAGACCGATCGGTCTGAACACAATCGACGTGCTCTGGTCGCCACGAGCACGTGTCGGTGACGCGAATTCGAACATGCTGGTCGATCGCCGCGCATCGGTGTTAATGTCGAATTAGGTTCCTCTAAAGTGTTCCCGCGGCGGGTATGCATGCCGCTGGTGAGCCTCTATTCTCTGGGAAGTGCCTCGCACCCGATTGACTGCGGTGTCTGATGGGGCGCCGAGGTGCAGCACGGCCTCTGGCACAGAGATTGCGGGACAATCGCAACATCACGTTGTTGTCTTGGTCGTCGGCGCGATGGTCTCGCGATCGTTGGTCGTGAACCGCACTCGGCGCGGCCGAGTTGTCGATTTAGGAGGTTTAGGCAATTGACATTGCCTTTGCCGTGGCTAATGTAGGCAGCAACGCAGAACGAAAGCGGTAAAGTTGCCGCAAAGTCGCCCCTTGGAATCAATGGGCGTCCTTTCGTCTCTGGGTCGGTCGGTTCGCAGTGTGCGGTGCCGTCTGGTGAAATCAATTCACAGGGGTGCTTGGTTGCACCTCAAATGTTTCCAGTGTGCGAACTCGGATCGCACCGAAAACTCCGAAACTTTTGGGAGAATTAGATGAGTCGGAATTTGGTGAAAGGAACGGCCGCCTTCGCATTGCTCGTAGGCGCCTCGGTAGTTTTGAGCAGTCCTGCGGAAGCCGGTCTGTTTCATAAACTGTTTGCAAAGCATCAGTGCTGTCAGCCTGCTCCACAGCCCTGCTGTGAACCAGTCGCTGAACCTTGCTGTGAGCCAGCGCCACAGCCTTGCTGTGAGCCCGCACCGCAGCCTTGCTGTGGTGGCGACGCGCATCATGGACATCATCACGGCCACCACCATGCGAAACCTGCCCAGCCTTGCTGTGGCGGTGCAGCACCAGCATCGCCCCAAACAGGTGCTGGCTGCGTTGGTTGCGGTGAAGGTCAATCGGTCGTGGAATCGGCCAGCGTGGAATCGACCGACGGCATCGAACTCGCTCCAGGCGAATCGCTTGTTCCCGGTAGCGTGAGCACGACCAGCGAACCTGCTGCTGCCGAAGCGAAGGACGACAAGTCGGCTAAGGACGGCGACGCCGTGCCTAGCAGCAGCGACGAGAAGGATGCTCCTCCAGCTCCTCCAGAAGTTGCTGCCGATAAGGCCGCCGCTGACAAAGCCGCCGCCGACAAGGCTGCTGCTGACAAAGCCGCCGCCGACAAGGCCGCTGCTGATAAAGCCGCTGCCGACAAGGCTGCTGCTGATAAAGCCGCCGCCGACAAGGCTGCTGCTGAGAAAGCCGCCGCCGACAAGGCTGCTGCTGATAAAGCCGCTGCTGAGAAAGCTGCCGCTGAGAAAGCGTCCGATATCTAATTCAAAGAGCCCCTGGGCTCTCTGAAATCTGATCGTAAATCAAAACCTCGTGTGATGAATGTCACGCGAGGTTTTTTTGATTGGCGTCGCTAGCGGTTTGGCGTCGCTAGCCGTCCTCGAGAAGGCAGTGGCGGTTGGCCATGCTAATCCCGCTGACGATGGCGCCGACGATGCCCACAAACCCTTGGTCGGTGCCACATAGGTATAGATTGGGTAGATGAGTGCAGCCGTCAAGCTGTTTGTCGGGGGCACCGTACACCGCGCCATTGTCGTGGAACGTAAAACGACGGATCGTTTTGGGCGTGAATACGTCGGTTGCAATCACATTTGAGCGGAAATCGGGCATGAAACGGACCGCCGAGGCGACCGCAGCATCGTACTGCGTCACCTTCTCAGCTTGGTACTTCGCCTCGCTCAGTCCGCACCACTGATCGTGATTGGCGAGCGTTGTGATCCGTACGACTCCATCGGGCAGTTTCCCTTCCTCGGCGTCATAAATATAGTTGTTGGGACTGCAGATCACGCCCGTTCGCGAATCACAGAGGTGATCATCGGGGCGTCGCCAGTGAAATTTTTCCGAGTCGTTGTAGAAGACGATCGTCCGGTCGAAGCCGAGTTCTTTGGGATCGCGATCCAGAATGCTGATCGACTCAATGAACGATAATTGGCCTGCTTTGGCAATCTCAGGCGTCGTGATGTCGTCGCACATCCGCATGGTTTCAATATTGCCGGCGGACGACAGGATGCGTTTGCCCTCGATTTCGGTTCCATCATCCAGCACCACACCAACGGCCCGGCCATTCTCAACGTGAATGCGTGAGACCCCATGGCGTAGTTTGAGTTCGCCCCCGAGTCCCCGGAATTTGCGCACGAGGTTCTTGAGAATGGTCCGCACGCCTTTGTAGGGACGCCCAAACCCTTCGAGATAGCAGGCGCGGAACATGATGCAGAACTGACCAAAATCCATGTCGTCTTGGCGAGCATTGCCATACCACATCAACGGGCACAGCAGCATCTCGATCAGCAGCGGATCGGTGAGATGCTCGCCGAGCACCTCGCGGGAACTCCGCATGAACTCCGGTGAACCACCATCCATGTCGGAGTAATCCAACAGCGATCCACAGAGTGTGCGGAAACCATCGATTTGGTCGGGAAATCGAGACGCGATTTCGTTTTCGAGCAGCTCGATGTCGTTATTGAAATCCAGTGAAACGGATGGGAACCGGATCGACGACCCAATCTGCTCGGCGAGTTTAAAATCCTCCCATCCAAATCGCAATTGCCGAATCAATTTGGCTAGCGGACCGCGTTTGTCACCCTTGCGAGCGAAGTTGGTCATCGCGTGCAAACCGACGTCGTAATCTCGGCCGCCCATCCGGTAGAACGAATTCAGGCCCCCAATGGTGTAGTGCCGCTCGAGAATGCACACGCGTTGGTCGAAATGGGCCAAGCGAATACCGGCGGCCAAACCGCTCATGCCCGCGCCAATGATGATCGTATCGTACATGGGAAGCTATTGGTTAGCTTCTAGCTATTCGCTTCGAGCTATTTGGCGGGTGGGGTTGGGACGAGCCGAATGGATAGCGGGCCAGTAAAAGACATCGAATCCAAGGGTAGCTATCGTCGTCGGACGGTGGGATTCACGTTCTCGCCAACGTAGCTACGGGCTTATTCACGCGGTGATCGCTTAGAGATCTTTCATCTTCGGTTCGAGATAGGTCACCGTCGAATGCATGCTGGCGAGATTGCCGTAGTCCTCCTCGGGAATCTGCACCCGGTGCCGCTTGCGCAGCTCCATCACGATATCGAGAAAATCCATCGAATCGAGTTCCAGTTGGTCTCGAAATGGTTTTTGATCGTCGAGACTATTGAGATCGTCATCAGGAGAGATGTCTTCGAGGATATCTAAGATTTCAACGCGAATTTCAGCGGGGGTCATGGACGCGGTTGGACGTGAGGGGACGGAAGGGGACCACGGGGGCAACAGTTTCAGGGGCGGAGGGCAATCGCACAAGGCCTATGCGATTAAACCCGACCGATAATGACCACGGAATTGATGCCCAGCATCCCGAATGAATTATTCAGAATGTAATCAATGCGAGATTTCTGCTCGGGTTCATTGAGCACCAGTCCAGGCAGATCGCAGGCTGGATCGAGTTCATCGACATTGATGGTCGGGTGCACCACGCCGTCGCGAAACGACATCAAATTCCCCGCCAACTCCAATGCCCCGGCCGCTCCCATGGCGTGGCCGATGTAGCTCTTGGTATTGTTAATCCGGACATTGTCGCAGTCTCCGAAGATCGTTCGCAGGGCTTTGCATTCCTGCGAATCGCCGCTCATCGTGCCCGTCGCGTGCGTGCTGAGAATATCAATTTGATTTGCGGTCAAACCCGCTTTGTCCAACGCCATCTGCACGCACTGCGCCTGCCGCTCGGGATTGGGCAGCACGAAATCTGTGGCATCCGTGTTCATCGCGTACCCCACGAGCTCCCCGTAGATTTCCGCGCCCCGAGCCCGGGCGTCACTGAGCCGCTCGAGAGTGTACAAACACCCACCCTCCGCGACGACGATCCCGCTGCGGTCTTTGTCAAACGGTCGCGATGCGGCCGTCGGGTCGGTGTGGGTCGCCAATGCGTTTTGGCTGTTGAAGCTGGCAAAAATGCCGAAGGTGTGGATGCTTTCGCTGGTGCCCCCGGCAATGGCCAAGTCGCATTCGCCCAATCGCAGCATCTGTGCCCCCTGGATGATCCCCGCGTTTCCGGCCGCGCAGGCGGCGCCGATCGTATAGTGCGGCCCGGTGATGCTGAGGTTGAGGGCGATTTCCCCGGCGGGGTTGTTGGCAACGGTGCGCGGGTTGTGATGATGGGACCAACAGCTCGTGTCGTAGTCGAATCCCTTGATGATGTAGATCTCGTTTTCCGTCTCCACGTTGCCGTGTTCGGTCACACCGACGTAGATGCCCACTCGAGATTTGTCGACATTTTTCCAGTCCAATCCCGAATCCGCGATCGCCTCGTTGGCGGTGTAGATCCCGACGCTGCCAGCCCGGGTGCCGCGCCGGATGTCCTTTTTGGACTGGTATTTGGTGGCGTTAAAATCGCAGATCCCGGCCAGTGTTTTGCCGAAGTAGCGGATTTCGTAGGGCTGGACGCCGCTGCGTTTTTCCAGCAGCGCGTCACGGAACGAGGCCAAATCGTTGCCATTGGGCGAAGTCAGGCCGATGCCCGTGATGACAATCCGTTGATCGTCAGGAAGTTTCGAGGCCGAATTTGGAGCGATCACATCAAAAACAGTGCGAGGTAGCTACGCCCGCCAGAGCGAGGAATTTGGGTTGGCTGCGATTCTCCACCGTCTGGCGACGGTTGCTACGAAAAATGCTTCACAGCGTTGCTGGCAGGGTAGCGTTGCAGCGGCAAAGACTCAACGCCCCGACTGGGCGATTCGTGAGCCGCCGCATTCTCTTTTCTGGTGGCGTCCCCGCGACGGACAGCGGAATTTCCTTACAATTGGGGGCGCTCGCGCTTTCGGCGTGCCGCCTGACGCTCCTGTTTTCCCCACGATCCACGTATAGCAACTGAAGTCAGAATTCATGGCCAAGGACTTTCTCAAAGGGATTGCCGACGAGTACGACGTGGTCGTGATCGGCAGCGGATTGGCGGGGATGACCTCGGCCAACGTTCTTGGTCGGGCCGGGCACCGCGTGCTCCTGCTCGAGCAGCACTACAAGCTCGGCGGACTGGCGACTTGGTTTCTTCGCCCCGGCGGGCATACCTTTGACATCTCGCTGCATGGGTTCCCCCATGGCATGGTCAAGTCGTGTCGGCGGTATTGGAGCCGCGATATTGCCGATCGCATCGTGCAGCTCAAGAACATTCGCTTCGACAACCCGCAATTTTCGCTCACGACAACCTTCAACCGCGACGACTTCACGCGTTTGCTCACGACCCGCTTCGCGATCCCAGAGAGCACCGTCAACGAGTTTTTCGATACCGCGCGGGGGATGAATTTTTACGACGATCAAGCGACCACAACCCGGCAACTTTTCGACCGATTCTTTCCCGGTCGCGACGATGTCGTGCGATTGCTGATGGAGCCGATCACTTACGCCAACGGCTCGACACTCGAGGACCCGGCGATCACTTACGGGATCGTCTTCAGTAACTTCATGAGCAAGGGCGTGTTCATTTATGAGGGTGGCACGGACGACCTCGTCGCGCGGATGAAGAAGGAGCTCACCGCCAACGGCGTTGATATTCGTATCAATTGTCCTGTCGAGAAAATTGATGTTTCCGAGAGCCCCCTGCAAGGGAGCCGCGTCGCGGGCGTGCGCGTCCATGGCCGCTCGATCCGCTGCCGCGCCGTCATCAGCAACGCGAACCTTCGCACGACGATCCTCAAAATGATCGGCCCCGAAAAACTCGATCGTGACTTCGTGGAGCAGACCCAGGCGGTGCGACTGAATAACTCGAGCACGCAGGTCTACATGGCGCTCAAGCCGGGCGAGGAGATCGACGAGTCGAGCGGCGATCTGTTTTTCACCAGCACGGCCAAAGAGTTCCGTACCGACCTGTTGCTCAGCCGTGACATCACCTCGCGAACCTTCAGTTTCTACTACCCACGCACCCGACCGACCAAGAAAGAACGTTTTGCAATCGTCAGCAGCACGAATGCGAACTGGTCGGATTGGGCGGATTTGAATCCCGTCGACTACGAAGCGAGTAAACTGGAGTTGGTCGAGTCGACGATCGAGGCGCTCGAAAAGTACATCCCGGGTGTGCGCGAGAAAATCGACCGCGCCGAAGCCGCCACGCCGCGAACGTTCCAGCACTACACGATGCATGAATCCGGGGCGAGTTTCGGTACCAAGTTCGAAGGGCTCGCCGTCAGCCGCGCTTTGGGCCAGCAAATCAGTGGCATGTATCACGCCGGCAGCGTAGGGATCATCATGAGTGGCTGGCTCGGCGCGATCAACTACGGGGTCATCGTCAGTAACGAGGTCGATCAACTCCTCGTCCGGGAATCCTCTCCGGTGTGAACGCGTGTCTCCGAACAGACGCATTGATTTCATGAGCCGAGTCGCGTGAGCGTCCGGGTGGCTCACGCTACCAGATGCCTGGCTGCTATTGGGCTGTCCATTGCCGATCGAACTTTGGCGAAATCAACACGCCGCTGAGCGCCCCGGCTCCCTCCGCGACTAAGCTTGAATCCGTTTCCATCCCCACCCCTCACCGTGCTCTCTCATGACAAAACTTTCTCACCATCTGTTTGCCGTCGCGCTATGCTCGCTCACGTTCTGTGCTGGATGGGTGTCTGCCCAGGACAGTGTTGATCCATGGCACAATAAAAAGGCAGAGATTTTCAAGCCGCTAAGCGATGACACCAAACAAGCGATCCACGACGCTGCCCCCGAGGCACCGACGGCCCAACCGCACCAGGCCCGTAAGATTCTCGTTTTCTATCGCTGCGAAGGATATGTTCATGGTTCGATTCCGTACGCCAACGAGGCGATCAAGGCGATCGCCGAAAAGACGGGTGCCTTCGACGTTGACTTCGCTGATACCTACGACGTGTTCACGAAGGAAAATCTACAGCAGTACGACCTCGTGCTGTTGAACAACACGACCGGGATGCAGTTCCAAGAACCATCGCAGCAGAACGCATTGCTCGATTTCATCGCCGATGGCAAAGGGCTCGCAGGCATCCATGCGGCCAGTGACAACTTTGGCGATTTCCCCAAGTGCCGCGCTCTGGTCGGGGGTCAGTTCGGCGGTCACCCTTGGGGAGCGGGCGGTACCTGGGCGTTCAAGCTCGACGATCCCGAGCATGTTTTGAACGGTGCCTTTGACGGCCAAGGGTTTTGGCATAGCGACGAAATCTATCAGTACCAGCCCGCGAGCTATCAAGGACCGCAGGTGCTGCGGTTGCTGGTGAGTCTGGACATGAACCAGGACGAAGTTTCCCAGCGAATTGACGATGGACCGCGTGAGGTGCCGGTGTCTTGGATTCGGACCGCCGGCGAGGGCCGGGTCTTCTACACCAACTTTGGCCACCGCAACGAGACATTTTGGAACCCGGCGATGCTGCAACACATCCTCGATGGCATCCAATACGCCATCGGCGACCTCGCGGCCGATGCCACACCAACGGCCGAGGCTGGCGACTTGAAGCCCGCCCTCGCGCCGAATAAGGAATGAGCGGAAAATAACTGGCTGAAATTGTGGCCGAACGCTCCGCGGTCGGCTATTCCGACCGCGGAGCGTTCGGCCACAATTTCTAAGAAGACATCCCTCTCCGAGGCACGCGTCGGAGTCTCGGCGAGACTCATCGATTTTATGCCCACGCAAAAAAAGGACACCGAGATGAAGATAGCACTGACTGGCGCGACGGGGTTTATTGGCCGATACATCGTCCATCAACTCGATGGCGAAGGCCATTCGCTGCGATGCTGGCACCGCCCGTCGAGTGACCGGCAAGGTTTCGAGTCCATCGGCGACTTGACATGGGTGGCCGGCGATCTGGGTGACCGAGGGCAAGCCGATGCTCTCGTGGAAGGCTGCGATGCAGTTGTGCACGCTGCACTGTATCGGCCGGGCACGGGGTTTATGGGTGCCGAAGGCGATCTCATCGAGTTCGTCGAGAAAAACGTGGTAGGCACACTGAAGTTAATCGAGGCCGCACGCAGCGCCGGTGTGGGCCGGTTCGTGGTGGTCTCCTCCTGTGCCGTTCATGACAAGATTCTCGGGGATCGTCCGCTCGATGAGACGCACCCACTGTGGGCCGCGAGCCACTACGGAGCCCATAAGGCAGCCATCGAAAAGTTCGTGCATAGTTTCGGCCTCGGTCAGGACTATCCGATCTGTGCAGTGCGACCCACCGGTGTCTACGGAGTCGCTCGTCCGGTCGAAAAAAGCAAGTGGTTTGATTTGATTGCCGCCGTCGTTCGTGGGGAAAACGTAGAATGTTCGCGCGGTGGGAAAGAGGTCCACGCCGCCGACGTGGCCAAGGCGATCGGGATCCTTCTGGAGGCCGATGGGATCAAGGGTGAGGCGTTCAATTGCTGCGATCGGTACATCTCGGAATTCGAAGTCGCGACGTTAGCCAAAGAGCTTTCGGGAAGTTCATCGCAAATATCCGGTGAGTCAAAACAACCCAAGCATCAGATCGTGACGGACAAAATCGAGTCCCTTGGTATGCAGTTTGGCGGTGCCGAGCTGCTGCGGAAAACCGTAGCGGAATTGGTTGACAACGCGAAACAGGGCTCGAATCACGCTTCGTAGCGAGAAATCACGCTTCGTAGCGAGATTCGTTCAAATTGAATGGCGATTGCGAATCCGTTCGGCTGCCCCGCGTGGGCTCGCAAGATGGCATGGCCTGACTCGGCGCGAGACTTGCACTGCGTGGACGATGAAGTGTTCCCGTGCCGCTCAGACGCCGGGATGCGAGTTGAACTCATCGCGGCGTGTTGATTTCATGAGCCGAGCCGCGTGAGCGACCGCGTGACGCGTGTTGCCCGACGCCTTGGGCATGCGGATCATCCTTGCCGGTCGAATTTCGACTAAAACAAACGTCTGTCAGCCCTCTCCCCTCAATAGGATACCCTCATGCCCTTCGTGCAACCTCTCAAGCAAGCCGACGCACCGGCCGAGTCCCAACCGATCCTCAAAGCAATCGAGGAGAAATTTGGTCAGTCACTGAATATCTTCAGCACACTCGCGTACCAGCCCGGTGTGCTCGGTGGAACAGTCCAGCTCAATGACGGTATTCAGAACGATTTGCCCGCGAAACTCCGCGAGTTTGCGTACTACAAGGCGTCGACTCTGAACGGTTGCGGATATTGCTCGCACTATCACAAGGGTGCGGCAAAGAAAGCGGGGGCGACGGCCGCACAGATCGCTGATATCGACAACTATGCAGGCAGTGATGCCTTCAGTGATGAGGAGAAAGCCGTACTGGCGTATGCCGAGCAGCTGACCAAGACGGCGAACGTTGAGCCGGAGACTGCGGCGAAGGTAAAGCAATTCCTAAACGACACTCAGCTCGTCACGTTAGCGGCGACGGTGGCGTTGGCGAACTTCACCAATCGCATCAATCACGGCTTGGATATCGAACTGCCCTGAGTGCCCCATGCGTTGGTCGGATGAGCCGTGTCGCATAAGGAGCGAGCGGGGAATTACTGTTTGATATCGTGGCCGAACACTCGGCGGTCGACCATTCCGACGGCGGAGCGTTCGGCCACTTATTTTCCGCTCGTTCCTAAGCGGCCGTCTGGCACGCGATGCCTGACGGCAATCAGCAATCACGATTGCCGGTTGAAGCCCGATGGGATCAACCGGCCGCGCACGCCCGAACGGCTCCTGTTGTCAAAGGACCTTTCGGGAGGTCCTTATAGGCCGCCGTCGGGACTGCCCAGCGGCACCGGGGTTTCGCTTTTCCCTGCGGCGACCTGCTGACCGCGGTGGCGGCGAAGTTGGCCGCAGGCGGCGTCGATTTCGTCGCCTTTGCGTTGGCGAAACATCACGTTGACGCCAGCGGCCTCGAGGATCTGACGAAATCTCGCAATCGATTCTTTGCTCGGCGTCGCGTAGGGAAGACCCGCCACCGGGTTGTAGGGGATCACGTTCATCATCACCGAGCGTCCGCGCAGCAAGCGGGTGAGTTCGTGAGCACAGGCTTCCGAGTCATTGATGCCACCGAGCAAGACATACTCAAAGGTGAGCCGGCGTCCCGAGCTGGTGAAGTAGCGGTCGGCGGCAGCCAGGACGGGTTCAATGCCGATTTTCTTATTGACAGGGACAAGTTCGCTGCGGAGTTCGTCGTTGGGGGCGTGCAGACTGACGGCGAGGTTGTACGGGACTCCGGTCGCCGCCAATTTGTCGATCGCCGGTGGCAATCCCACCGTGCTGATGGTGATCCGTCGGGGGCTGATGCCGAGACCCTCGGGGTTTCGTGCAACATCGAGCGCCGCGAGCACGCCCGGTAGATTGGCGAGCGGTTCGCCCATGCCCATCATGACAATGTGGCTGAGCCGTTCGGTGTCGGGCAAGCGGTGCTGCAGGCGCAGCATCTGTTCGAGAATCTCGCCACCGGTGAGGTTACGGTCAACGCCATCGAGACCGCTGGCGCAGAACACGCAGCCCATCGCACAACCGACCTGGCTGCTGACGCAGATGCTCCGCCGATCCCCGTCACGCAACAGCACGCACTCGACTTCACCGCCGTCGATCAGCCGCACGAGGATTTTCTCGGTGCCGTCGCGAGACGTCGAAACGTGGGCTTCGACCGCGTTGAACAAGTCAAAGTCATCGGTTAGCTCACCACGCAGCTTGGCCGGCAGATCCGACATGGTGTCGAACGATTTCGCTCGGCCCGAATAGATCCAGCGGCGGATCTGCTTGACGCGGAACGCCGGATAGCCACGTTCGGCTAACCATGCGGCGAGGGCTTCATCGGAGGTGTCGAGCAAATGCTCTTTACGAGGCCGATTCGACTCATCGCCAGCGGTCGCGGATTGATTTTGGGGAAGAACGGGCAGCGAAGACATGGCAGCAGAGCGAGGGGCGGAAAAGACCGTTGAAATCCCATGAAATGGGTGGTCCCAACAATAAATGGTTGGTCCCAACAATAAGCGAGCGGGCCTGGGTGCACCAGCCGAAAAAGGTGCCCCAATCCCAAACGGGCTGCTGTCCCCGCCCGACGGCTACCGGGGATCCGCCAAAGCGTTAAGATTTTGCCATGGCTAAAATTCGTTTGATTGAACCGGTGGTGCGGTTTTGCGCCGTGATCTCGCGGCACGACGATGCCCGTCAGTGGGCTCAGGAACGGTTGTGCGAGCACTGGGGGGCGGCCGCGGAGGTCTCTTCGCCGACGGCGTTCACCGCCGGTGGGTTTTACGATTCCGAAATGGGCGTGGGGCTGGCTAAAGTTCTCGTCGCGTTTGATCCGTTGTCCGATCCGGGGGGGCTGGCCGACTGGAAACTCCTCACCAACCAATGGGAACGCGAATACGCTCAGTTGAGTGACCATGCCGAGCAACGGCCCCTGAATCTCGACCCCGGCTACATCACCCAAGCGAAATTGGTGCTAGCGACCATCAAAGATCGCGACCATCGGTTATACTTGCACGATGGCATCTTTGCCGAAGTGACGCTGAACTACATGGGCGGCCGCTGGATTCACCATCGCTGGAGTTATCCCGACTACCGCACCGATGAGGTGGCCGAGTTCGCGATGGCGTGCCGCGAGCGATTGCGGGCTCATCTGCTGCAAACCGGTGGCTTCCGCCGCGTTTGAGGCGAAGCGGCCGTTTGTGGTTTATTCGCGTACACGCCACGTTTCTTTCGATCCAACCTTTCTTTGGACTCGTAAAAAACGCTTGTCCGCTCCATCTTGGCGAGCCCGTTCGATGCCTGATCTCAAACTCAGCTTTGCGTTGAGGACCTACGAATCCATCAATGAGGCCCCGTACTCCAGGCTCCCGAGCGGTGGCGGGGCGTCCGCAAGATGACACGGATCATTCATTCGCCGCTGATTGAGGGCGCGGAGAGCGTTCATGTCGCGGATCGTTCGATGGGTCATTGTTCTGTGCTTCATAGTTCGGCGATTCATTGTTCTGATCGCGGAGCGATCAGCGACTTTCTCTGTACGATGCTGTTGGTCTTGGGACTGGCGTTGGCCGGTTGCTCGGGTTCGTCGACGGATATGGAAACGGAGGGCCTTGCTAAGTCAGAGGCGTCACCCGCTCGAGTTTTCCCCCAACAAGCGTTGACGGTGAATGAAATCAGCGGACTGATTGCGGGGGGCGACTTTGAGCAGGCGGACGCGGAGATACGTTCGATGCTGGCCGGCGACCCCAGCAATGCGTCGCTGTTATTCATGGCCGCGCGATCGGCTCACGGCCAAGGTCGGCTCGACGAGGCGATCGAGTCGCTGAGGTTGATCCCCGTCGACCACCCCGAGGCTGGTTTACCGGCCCTGGGGCAGACGGCCGATTGGTTGCTCGAAGCAGATCGGTTGGCCGAGGCCGAGTTAGCGTTTGAGGCCATGCTCGAGCACTTTGGGGATCTCGTGCCCGTGCATCGTAGGTTGGCGAATTTATACAACTCGCAATCCCGGCGAGTCGAAGCGGCGGAGCATGTCGACGCGTTGATCCGCCTGGGCGACGTGACCGAGAAGGAGTTGCTCGGCCTGACGACGTTGAGTGTGCCCTATCACGATGAACGGAGAGACGACATTCGTCGGGCATTGCCAACCGAAGCGCAGCCCCCGCAAGCGGTCGACATGCGTGACTTGGCAGTTGCCAAAGAGTTGGTCGTCCGCAGCGAACTTGGCCCCGCCGAAGATTGGGTTCGGCGGTTGCGAAAGCAGTTCCCGCAATCCGCCCCCGTGGCGGCGTTGGCGGGGCGGATTTACGAAGCCTTGCAAGACGATGATAAACTGCGGGCGTGGAGTGCTTCGCTGCCTGCGGGGATCGAGGACGAACCGGAATACTGGACCGCGATCGGGGCTTGGATGTTGAGATCCGCCAAGCCCGAGCCCGCGATTCGTGCATTCTGCGAAGCCGTCTCGCTCGATCCCACCGACCGCGTGGCGTACCTGCGTCTGTCCGAAGCCCTGGCTGCGGTCGGTGAGTTCGCGGCCGCCGAGCGAGTCGCGGCGCGAAAAACACTCCTCGATGATGCCTGGCAACTCGCTCTCAATGTGGGGCTGAGCCGGGAGACACGCGCCGCTGACATGCTGTCACTCGCGGAAAAGCTCGATCAGCTAGGGCGTCCCTGGGAAGCTGTCTCCTGGCGCATGGTCTCCGCCCATGAATCCGGAGGCCTCGAACAGTCATTGCCCGAATTGGTGCAAGTGCGTGAAGCACTTGCGCAGTCGGACGCCGGTGCGACCGTCGATGACCGCCTGTGTCACATCGACAAGTCTCGCTGGCCATTGCCCGATGCAGGGTTGCTGTCGCGTGGTTCAACAGGGAGCCTGGCGAGAAACAGAGCGACCGATTTCCCGTCGCAGCAGCGTTCCATTGAACTCGTCGATGTTGCGGCAGAGATTGGCATCCGCTTTCGCTATCACAACAGTCGTGAACAGGAACTCAAACGGGTGCGGATGTCTCAGGTCAATGGAGGCGGCATCGCGGCATTGGACTACGACCGCGACGGTTGGACGGATCTCTATTTTTGTGACGCGGGAGGACGACCGAACCACAGCGACGATTCCTACCCCAACCGCTTGTATCGCAATCGGGATGGCAGGTCGATGGTCGAATCGGCACTGGAGTCGGCCACGGATGATCGGTCGTACGGCGAAGGGGTGACCGCGGCGGATGTGAATCAAGATGGGTTCGCAGACCTCATCGTCGCAAACATTGGCGAGAATTGGTTGTATCTCAACAATGGCGATGGGACGTTCACGCGTCAGGGCATTGAGGGCTCGGGAGGTTGGACGAGCGGTTGCGTGTGTGCCGATCTCGATGGGGATGCATTGCCGGAGATGGTGGAGATTAATTACATCGACGATCCCTCCGCTTTCACAACGGAATGCTGGGGGGAAGGTTTCGATTGTTCGCCTCGCATTTTTGATCGTTGCCAGGACCGATTTCTCAAGCGAACTGTGCAGGGACGCTGGGTGTCCATGAAAAGTGTGAATCCAGGCCACCAAAAGCCGAACTATGGCTTTGCCGGACTGATCGCCAATTTTGATCGTCAGAATGGAAACGATCTGTTCATCACGAATGACACGACGGACAATCATTTTTGGATCAGTCAGGCAGACACCGATACCGGTGGATTTCGATTGGACAACCAGGCGGAGCTGCGCGGCTGCGCGGCCGGCGATCTCGCCCAGTTTCAAGGGTGCATGGGCGTTGCGGGCGGCGACTTTGACCACGATGGCTCGCTCGATTTGTGTGTCACGAACTATTGGCAGCAACCATCCAATCTGTTTTTGCAGCGGGCGCCCGGTTTTTTTATCGATGGTGCGTCTCAGTTCGGTATCGCCGAGCCGAGTCGAGCGACGGTGGGTTTTGGAATTCAAGCCGTCGATTTGGATCGGGACGGCTGGTTGGATCTGACCGTCCTGAACGGCCACGTCTTCGACCCTGCTGAAAATGGGACGCCGGAGATCCCGTTTCAAATGTTGCCACAACTCTTCCAGGGGAGCCCGGCAGGTTTTGAGCTGGTGGCTCATGCCCAAGTGGAAGATGCATCGCCCAAGTCGTCATTTTGGAACCAACCAACACTCGGCCGGACGCTCGTGCGAATCGATTTCAACGGTGACGGGAAACCCGATCTGGTTGCCAATTCGCTCGATGCTCCCGTTGCCGTTTTGGAAAACCGCACCGACACAGGACACTGGGTGCGATTGGATCTGGTGGGCACGACGAGCGAACGGGATGCGATCGGAGCGGAAGTCATCGCGAGGTGCGGGGATCAAGAATTCCATGGCTGGATGTTGGCGGGTGGGTACATGGGTGCCAACGAGCCTACGATCGACATGGGGCTGGGTGGATACCGTCACATCGATCAAATCGAAATTCACTGGCCCTCGGGTGCGGTACAATCGTTTGTAGATGTCGCAGCGGATGCGAGTTATTTGGTGATCGAAAACGAAGAGCGCATGCATGTTCGCTAGTGGAATTCATAACTCGATGCAACGATCTTGCCTCTCGTTGCCGTTGCTATTGCTCGCGATGGCAGGTGGGCTGATGGTTGGCTGTGATGCTCGCCCGCCGGCCGGTCCGCCGACTGCGGTGCCCCGTGCCGAGGATGGCATCCCGGACGAGGGCGTCGACAAACTCGCTGCGGCCACGCGGTTGCTGCGCCGGGGGGACCCGGCCGCGGCCGCGGCATTGCTCCAAGAGTGCTTGGTCGCCCGCCCCACCGATCCCGCCACGCTGGAATTGGCGGGTGATGTGAACGCGGCAATGAACCGGCGTCAGCAGATGTTGGAGATGTACCAGGCTGCAATCCAGAATTCGTCGCCGCCCTCGAAGGCACTGCTCGACAAAACGGGGCAAGCGTGGATGCAGTTCGGGCAACCGTTCGAAGCCGTTGCGGTCCTGCGAACGGCGGTCAAACACTACCCGAATGATCGCAAGATCCGCACCGACTTGGCGGGGCTGCTGGCAGCGTTGGGCTTGGAACAGGAGGCCGGTGGGCACCTTCGATGGTTGGTCATGCATGGCTACGCAGGCCTGAATGAATTGGTGATGGTGTCGGATTTGACCCGGCCACAAAGCGATGTGGCGATCGCCGAGTACGCAGCCAAGCATGCTCCGGACGATCTCCGCTCGCAGTATCCGGCAACCCGGCAAGACGCCTATCAAGGAGACTGGGCAGCCGTCGTCAAGGCGTTGAAACCGATCGTGCAGAAGTATCCCGACTTCACGCCCGCGTCGGCTTACTACGGTCGCGGCCTCGTCGAGGTGGGCGATGAGAAGGCAGCTCAGGTGTGGGCGAGTGAATTGCCCGATGGCATCGAAAATCAACCTCAGTACTGGCTTGCCACCGCCGCGATGGCCAATCGTTATCGTGAGTTCCAACCAGCCGTCGCGGCCTATTGGCAGGCCTATCAACTCAATCCCAACGACGGTGAGGTGCTTGGCAAACTCGCCACTGCCTTGGCTCAGGCGGGCTACGTTGACGAGGCCGAGACCGCCACGGTCGAAGCCGGCAAGATTGGCCAGTTGATCGAGCGAGTGGACCAATTGCGGACCAACCACAACCGGTCCCAACGCGACGCCGTTGGCGTGGCCCGCACCCTGCGCGGCCTGGGGCGTTTGTGGGAAGCAGCGTCGTGGCTACGGGTCGGTGCATCGATGCCCGAGAATGCGGATCCACAACTCAAAGATCTCTATCTCTCGATCCATGAAGACTTGTCGGCGAGTACACCTTGGCAGGTCGAAGACGCACTGCTGTCGGCCTCGATGGATTTCTCGGACCTACCGAATTTTGACTGGAAAACCAGCGCCGTCGATCGAGGGTTCACCACACGACCACCCTCAGGACGGGCCGATGCGACGTCGCCGGTCCACTTTGTCGACGAAGCCGCCCGTCGCCATCTCAATCACATTTGCAAGGTGAAAGCGCCCGCCGGAGGCGGTGAAGCTGGATTGTGGGTTTTTCAATCTGGTGCAGGCGGCGCCGCCACGCTGGACTTTGATCGCGACGGTTGGCCGGACGTGTATTTGACAGTCGTCGATGGGACGCCGAGGCAACGCGATTCGGGGCCCAATGCGCTGTTTCAAAATCATTCTGGTCAGTTCCGTGATGTCACTTCAGCGGCCGGGGCAGGCGACACAGGTTTTTCGCAGGGGCTTGCGGTGGGCGATTTCAACAGCGATGGGTTTGATGATTTGTATGTGGCCAACATCGGCGGTAACCGCTTGTATCGAAATAACGGCGATGGCACGTTTGCCGACGTGACCGATGTCATGGGGATCGGTGGCAATGACTGGACCAGTTCGGTAGCGATGGTGGATATCAACCAAGACGGCATCTTAGATTTGTTCGATGTGGGCTACTGTTCCGGCGATCGTGTATTGACGCTCCCCTGCGAACTTGACGGCGAAGTGGTGGCGTGTTTGCCCAAATCATTTGCCGCCGAGCCCGATCGGGTGTGGGAGGGGCAAGCCGATGGTCGCTTCGTTGAACGCACCACGTCATGGTTGGGACCCCACTCGATTGCCCACGGTCTCGGCATCGTGGCCGGGTTCTTTGATCAGAACGAAGGGCTCGATTTGTACGTGGCTAACGATATGTCGGGCAATCATTTTTGGTCGGCTAGCACAGACAAAGACGGCCATTTTCAATTGGATGAACAAGCAAAGATGCGCGGGCTCGCTGTGGACAACCGCTCCTTGCCGCAAGCCTCGATGGGCATGGCCGTGGGCGATCCCGATGCCGATGGCGATACCGATTTTTATCTGACGCATTTTGCGGGTGAGTACAACACGTACTACGAGCAGATTCGACCAGGGATGTGGGCCGACCTGACCTCGCAGGTGCAATTGGCCGCGCCAACGAATGCGATGCTGGCGTTCGGGACGGCTTGGTTGGACGCTGACAACGATGGCACGCCCGAGCTGATGGTTGCCAATGGGCACTTGAGCGACCACCGCAAGCGGGGTGAGGCGTACCGCATGCCGATGCAGTTATTCCGCCGGCAAGCGGACGGGACCTGGTCGCCGCCGGATCCCGCGTCGGTGGGTGAGTATTTCCAAACGGCTCGGCTCGGTCGTAGTTTGATCACGCTCGATGCTGATCGCGACGGTCGAATGGATGCCTTGGTGACCCACCTGTTTGATCCCATTTCACTATTGATCAACCGCAGCGAGACCGCGGCTCGCGCCGTCACATTTTTCCTGGAGGGTACCGCCGGGCACCCCAATGCGATCGGTGCGTTGGTCACGATCGAGGTGGACGGGGTCGAGCGGTCGCAGCAACTGACCACCGGCAGTGGTTATCAAGCCGCGTCGCAGCGATGCGTGTCGTTTGGAATTGCCCCTGGTAAAACGATCAATGAATTGCGTGTACGCTGGCCCTCCGGAACGACGCAGGTATTTGCGATTGACCCTACCTCGCCGCTCGTCGGCGGTGCGGAATACTTGCTCGTCGAGGGTGATGAACACCCGTTTCGCTATCTGCCCGTCACTTCAGGCTCATGAATCAAGCTCCTCCAATCGATACCGTCTGCAAACCACGAACCCAGCTCCCAGGGCTGAAAATTGGCAATGTGGAAATCGGATTTCCTGTTGTCCAGGCAGCGTTGTCCGGATACAGCGATCTGCCGATGCGTGTGATCGCGCGGCGGCACGGTGCCAGCTACAGCGTCTGCGAGGTGATGCTCGACCAATTCTTGCTGTCGCTGACGAAGCGCCAGAAGACAAAACATTTTCTCGACATTGCCAGCGAAGAGCATCCTGTCGGCGGTCAACTGATGGGCGCCGAGCCCGAGCAGTTCTCACTCGGCGCGATGAAGTTGGTCGAAGCTGGGTTCGACATCATTGACGTGAACTTTGGCTGCCCGGTGAGGAAAGTCTTAGGTCGCTGTCGGGGTGGGTTTCACCTATCCCAGCCGGCTGTGGCGATCGATATTTTGAGACGAACGCGTGACATCGTGCCGCCGGAGATCCCGGTCACGGTCAAGATGCGGCGCGGCATCGACGACAGTACCGAGGCGCGTGATCACTTCTTCGAAATACTCGATGGTGCGATGGCCGCTGGTCTGGCGGGGGCAACCGTCCATGGTCGCACCGTCGTGCAACGCTACATTGGTCCGAGTCGCTGGGAGTTTTTGCGTGATGTCACACAGCATGTCAGTGGCGATTTCAAAATTCTCGGCAGCGGTGATTTGTTCTCTGCAGAGGACTGCCTGCGGATGATCGAGCAAACCGGCGTGGACGGAGTTACCGTTGCGCGGGGAGCGATCGGCAACCCCTGGATCTTTGACCAGGCGCGGCGGCTCGCCCAGGGGAAACCGTTGCTGCCGCCACCGACCCTGGCCGAGCAGGCAGCGGTGATGCGCGAACATTTTGATCTATGCGAGCAAACCTATTCGGTTGAGCGGGCACCCCTCTTGATGAGAAAGTTTTGCATCAAGTATTCCCAGAATCATCCCAACTACGAAGCCGTGCGGTTGGCGTTCCCAAGGTTGAAAACTCGCGATGATTTTGAACAGGCCATGGCGACGCACTACGGTGATGACGGTCCCGGGCGTTTCATCCCGCGGGAACTGCATGGTTCGCAGGAGGAGTGTTAGAAAGCCTCGGGACTCCACCGTCGCAGGCGCGAGTCGGTTGGCGTGCTATGAGAGCGTCTTGCGAAGTCCTGAGCCGTTCGTCAGCAGGCAACTCACCGATCCGATCAATCAGGTCGAGCCGGACGACAAAATGCTGCGTTCGTCGGCGATTCTCGCGCAGGCCCTTGGCCAATCGGGTATTCTCGTTTTCACACGGAGTGGGTTTTAGGCCGACTCGCTCGGGGCACTCCGCCCACGTGGTGTGCCGATTTTTGCCTTCACTGACATCGAACCAATCTATCGCTAGACGTGGCCACCGTGGGGCACCGTGGGGCACCGTGGGGCACCGTGGGCCACCGTGGGGCACCGAGCCATTCCTGATGGAGTTCTCGGATGATCCCGAGGTGACGATTCGCAACGCACTCGAACGGTTGCGGAACCACCAATGGTGCCCCTCGGGTGCTTGGTTGGTCGTGATTACCAACGCTCTGACACACGCGAAAATCATCGACACGATGCAACTCCGACGAGTCTCCTGAGGCATGCCGATCACCTTCGTCCGCATCATCGGCTATCTCTGGGCGGGACCGAACACGGTGCTCGGCATCGCGATCGGGTTGTTGCTGGGCGGACGATTCCAATGCGTCGATGGTGTCTTGGAAGTCCATGGTCCACACGTGTCGCGGGTGTTGGAACGCATGCTTGTTCCCGCCAGTGCGCTCACGATGGGGCACATCGTCTTGGGTCGTGATCGCGACGCACTGGCCGTCACACGCGTGCACGAACGCGTGCACGTGCGGCAGTACGAGATCTGGGGGCCCTTTTTCTTGCCCGCCTATCTTGGCACGTCGCTATGGCTGTACGCGCGCCGACGGGACGGCTATCGAGAGAATCCGTTTGAAATCGAAGCTTACGCGGTGGAAGAACTCGAACATTCGCAATCGATAACGAATTCACCAGCGATGGACCCCGGCGATCGTTGCTGATCGCTCGGCGATCAGGACCATGACAAAGACGTGACGCTCTTGGTGACGTACCGGTGAGCGGCGCGTCGCAGGCACCCGGCGATTCGGCCAGCCCGGCCACTCCGTACCCAGCTTCACTTAATCGCCGGTCCACGATCCCGCGTGCAGGACGCACCGCCCCATCCACTACGCGAAGTACTTCTGTAGTAAAATCGATCTCCGAGCGACTTCGAGCGATCGACCGCAGCGATGGTTACCGCGATCCATCATGTCCGTCGGCATCCTGCTCCACCGGATTGCTCGGCGCGGCCCCATCAGCATTCAGTTTTTCTTGAACGGAAACCACCCATGAGTATGCCTCCCACCAATCCCTATGGCAGTCCGTTGGCTTCAACGAATGAAACCGCGTACGTCGGCAGCCAGCGACGTTTGAAAAAGCTCAGGCGAATCGAGCCACTTTCGCTTGGGTTGATGCAAGGAGCCTTGTTCGCCCTGATGGGATTGATCCCTGGCGTATTCTTTGCGTTCATGGCAATCGTCGGTGGCGGAATGGATGGGGCTGGCAATGCATGGGCAGCGGGGCTGGTTGGCGGCGTGATAATGGCCATCTTGGCGCCTTTTATTTACGGTGTGATGGGGTTCATTAGCGGGATCATTTTGGCGTTACTGTACAATCTGTGTGCCACATTTCTCGGCGGAGTCGAATTGGAGTTTGAGGAGTAGGGCATGGGCGTCATGGATCGCGGTGGCACCCTGGGGCTGACGCGGGGATTCCGCTAATCTGTGAGGCAAAATCGTTCCTTATTCCGTTCAATCCTCACATCTTTCGACCATGAATCACTCCATCGTATTGCTGCCCGGTGACGGGATCGGACCTGAAATCGTCACCCAAGCCCGCGGTGTTCTCGAAGCGGTTGCCAGCCGTTTTGGCCATGAATTTGCGTTTAGCACGCATCGCATCGGTGGGATTGCGATCGACGAAACCGGTGATCCGCTACCCGCCGAAACCGTCGAAGCCTGTCGCGCCGCGTCAGCGATCCTGCTCGGTGCGGTCGGCGGTCCGAAATGGGACGATCCCTCGGCCAAGACGCGGCCAGAAGCAGGTTTGCTGCGAATTCGCAAGGAGCTCGGGCTGTTTGCGAATTTGCGCCCGATCAAACTGTTCGATGAACTCGCTGACGCGTCGCCCCTCCGACCGGAAATCGTGAAGGGGACAGATATCTTGTTCTTTCGCGAACTAACCGGTGGTGTTTACTTCGGCGAGTCCGGCACCAGCGGCGAGGGCGATGACGAAACGGCGTTCCAGTCGATGACGTACTCGCGGCGAGAAATTAAGCGAATTGTTCGCATGGCGGCCGCCGCGGCGCGGGAGCGATCCAATCGCTTGACGAGCGTCGACAAAGCGAACGTGCTCGAGCCGAGCCGGTTGTGGCGGCGGGTGGCCGCGGAAGTCATGCAGCAGGAGTTCCCCGACGTCAACTACGACGTTGTGCTGGTCGACTCCATGGCCATGCACCTGATCAACCGCCCCGCGGATTTTGATGTCGTGGTGACGGGGAACTTGTTCGGTGACATTTTGACCGACGAAGCCTCGATGTTGCCAGGGTCATTGGGAATGCTGCCGAGCGCTTCGTTGGGTGCTTCCGGCCCGGGGCTGTACGAACCGATCCACGGCAGTGCCCCCGACATCGCTGGCAAGGGGATCGCGAATCCACTGGCGACGATCTTAGCCGCTGCGATGATGCTGCGGCATTCTTTGTCCTTGAATACCGAGGCCGAAGCGATTGAAGCCGCCGTCGCTGGGGTCTTAACCGATGGGTTGCGGACCGCTGATTTGGCCCGTGGCGATGTCGAGGCGATCTCATGCGAAGCCATGGGGGCGGCCGTGGTGAAGAAAATTGTCGGCTGATAGGGAACGAGCGGAAAATAAGTGGCCGAACGCTCCGCGGTCGGAATGGTCGACCGCGGAGCGTTCGGCCACCAGATCAGACAGTCATTTTCCGCTCGTTCCTAGGTGACCTCCCCACTGCATCCTTCCCTGAGGTAGACGACTCCGCGTGCCCGATTTCACCACCTATATTCTGATCGGCGTCATCCTGACGGCGCTTTCGATCGCGACCCTCGTCGGGGTTGTGATGGGGCGTGGCAACGCGCCGGGAACCGACGCGGCATTGGTCAAACGATTCCAGGCCAAACTGCGTGTCTGGTGGATCATGGTGGGCGTGTTCGTGATCGGCACACTCGCCGGGCCCACGACACTGGTCGTGATCTTCGCGGCCGCCTCGTTTTGGGCCCTGCGCGAGTTCATCTCGATGACGCCGACGCGGCGGGGGGATCATCGGACGCTGTTCTGGGTGTTCTTCATCTTTCATCCACTGCAGTTCATCCTGATCGGTCTGGGCAGCGCCTATTACGAATTTTACAGCATCATGATCCCGGTCTACGCGAGCCTGTTTATCCCCGCGCGAGCGGCGATCGCGGGCGATGCCAAACGATTCCTGGAACGCTGTGCGAAGATTCAGTACGGGTTGATGATTTGCGTGTATTGTCTCTCGCACGCACCCGCGCTGCTGCACCTCGACCTGGTTCGTACCGACGGCACGCCATGGCACGGCAACACCAACCTGTTGATGTTTTTTGTGCTGATTTCACAGCTCTCGCTGACCCTCGAGCGGGTTTGGAGTCGCTGGATCGGGATCCATGTGATCGCCCCGAATATCAATGCCTCTCGGACCTGGGAGGGGGTCGTTGGCTCCGTCATGACCACGGGATTGATCGCAGCGATGTTGCGCTGGGCGACTCCGTTTTTTTGGTGGGAAGCGTTGTTGATGGGCGTCGTGGTGACCATCATGGCCAGCGTCGGGACGCTAACGATGAGCGCCATCAAACGCGACCGAGGGGTGATGGACACGGGCACGCTCGTCGAGGGCCATGCCGGGATCCTCGACCAAATCGACAATATTTGTTTCGCGGCGCCCATCTTCTATCACGTGACCCGCTTTTTCTTTACTTAGCCCTTCCTTTTGATCACCGGCCCTGCCGCAGATTGACCGCATGCATTTGATTCTCAGTTCGTCTCTTCATCCGAATAGCCGCAGTCGCATTCTGGCCCGCGAGGTTGCCCAGCGATTGAAGACGCAGGGGCGCGATGTGGAGGTGTTCGATTTGTCGCAACGTGTGCTGCCGCCCTGTGATGGTGCGGCGGCGTATGGGAATCCGGAAGTGAAGGCGTTGGCCGAATTGATTCGCGAGGCAGAATCCATCTTCGTCGCCTCACCGGTCTACAATTATGACGTCAATGCGGCGATCAAGAACGCAGTTGAGCTGACAGGCAAAGCGTGGACGGGCAAAATCGTGGCCCTGATGTTGGCTGCGGGCGGACATGGTAGCTACATGTCAGCGATGGGATTGGCCAATAGCTTGATGTTGGATTTTCGCTGTTTGATCGTGCCGCGATTTGTCTATGCGACCGGAGTCGATTTCGAAGGCGATCAATTGGCTGATGAGGATATCACGTGGCGAGTGGATGAATTGGTGAAAGAGACGATGCGAATTTCCGAGGCGCTCCGGGAGGGGTAGCTTTGCAAATTGATCTGGTCATTACCGAGCTCGACGTGGGTGGCGCCGAGCGAGCGCTGACTCGTTTGGCAACCGGATTGCAAGAGCGAGGAGACGCTGTTCGTGTGTTCTCGTTGGGGGCGCTCCCCGCACCCGGATCGGATGCCCCCGGATCCGATTCGCCCGGATCCGATTCACTCGTCACTGACCTGCGATGTCGTGATATTGAGCTCACCAGCGGTGAGGGCACGGGGGTGGGGAATCTCCCGGCGGTCTATCGCAGGCTGCGGAGTTGGTTGAAAGAGCGGCCGACCGCGGTGCGTCAAAGTTTTTTGTTTCACGCCAATGTGCTGACGATGCATGCCACCCCATCGAGCTGCCGCGGGCGGTGGATCGGCGGGGTCCGGGTAGCGGATCCGGACCGGTTCCGTATCGCGATCGAGGGACACGCACTACGGCGCGCCGGGCATGTGGTCTGCGTCAGTTCGGCGGTCGAGTCGTTCGCACAGCAGCAATACCGAATCGCTCCGAGCCGTCTCAGCGTGATCGGCAATGCGGTCGAAACGGAGCGGTTTGCCAGTGCGTTGCCTGTGGATTGGCGGAGTCTCGATTGGCCCGCTGGTGCCAACGTGGTGCTGTTTGTCGGTCGGCTGCATCCGCAGAAGAACATTCAGCTACTGCAGCGGACGCTCGACCAGTTCGCGGCCGTCGGTTCGGATCGCAAACTGGTGATCGTCGGTCGTGGGCCGCTCGCCTCTGAGTTGCAGCAGTGGGCAGGCGAGGTACCGGGCGACCGCGTACGAGTGCTCGACTGGCGTCCCGACGTCGCATCTCTGATCTCGGCGAGCCGTGTGGTTGTGCTGCCAAGTCATTACGAGGGGATGCCCAACGTCGTGCTCGAAGCCATGGCGGGCGGGAAACCGGTCGTGTGCAGCCGTGTTGAGGGCAGTCGTGAACTGATCGGCGAGGATCCCGATCAAGGCTTCGATCCTGAACAGGACGATCAATTCGCTGCAAAGGTGAATCGTTTTTTAGGCGACGCGGACCTCGCCACTCGCATCGGTGCGGCAAATCAAGAACGCATGATTCAAGAGTTTTCTGTGCAGCGAATGGTTGTTGCCTACCGAGATTTGTATGCGAAATTGAGCTCCTCTTAGGCCGGTTCTCCTGTCTTGGGAGAGGGGCACCTCGGTTTCCGGTCGCTGCGAAGCGGTGGTCGCCACTTTGCAATGATCGATCAAAGCGTGAAGGGATGGGGGCTTGTTGCCATGTACTTCGTCGATGACTTTGCGGTGTGTGGCTGCCCGTTGGAGCGTTCCCGCTCGGGCGGCATGCAGCTTTTTTTTTGTTGCTGAGGGGCCGTTCAACGACAATTTTGTTTACAACGCGAAGATCGGCGGTTACGTTCTCAAACGTCGACGCGTTGTCGTCGCGGCCGACAGGATCATTCGCGATAATGGATCCGGTGGCGTGGCCATCCAACGTGGCAGCGACCGCCATGCGATGCACCTAGGTCTCGCTCGCCGGGCGATTTTACGATCGGCAACCAACTCCTGCGACTCGGTTCGTCACTGTTCTTCGGGCACACACCCTTGCGTGAACTCCTCATTATTATCCTTGGAATTGCCAGTGCAGGTTTCTGTGGCTGCGACAAACGCACTCCCAGCGTCGATGAACGCCGCTATCTCCGTTGTGTGCTACCGGACTCTCTCGTCGAGTTGGCTCACTTGGAGGTCCCATCGGAGCAGAGCGTCGCAATTTATGAGAATGGGCAATCTCAATACTTGGGGCTGCATGTGTTTCGTGGGCAGCGCAAGGTCTCTGGGGGGATTCGTGCGGAGGTGAGTGTTGATTATCCGTTTCAACAAGGTGACACGATCCGCTACTCGTGGCGATTCATGCTGCCAATCGATTTCGTGTCCGATGCTCCTCAAAACCGATGGTGGGTGATTGGGCAGTGGCACGATCAGCCCAACGCGGTCGATGGCGAGTCGTGGGATGACTTTGAATCACGCAGTCCTCCAGTGCTGATCGGTCTCGGCGAACTCAACGGATCCTTGGCAATGGGGCTGAGGTACGGCACGACACATGGAGATCATCAACAACGCTCGGTGGGGCCAGTCCTCCTGGAGCGTGGGCGTTGGCATCAGATCACTGCGGAGATTCGGTGGTCCCAGGGAGCCGAAGGCGAAGTGCGAGTGTTCCTCGACGAGAAGGTAGATCCGGTCATGTCCGCCAATGGGCCGAACATGAACAATGACTACCAGCACTACCTGAAAGTGGGCATGTATCGACACCCGGAGATTGCGACCGACAACTCAATCTACATCGACGATATGCAGATAGACGCGGTCGTCCTGCCCTAGTCAGTTCCCTGTCCGCGATCGGGTAGACGCGAACAGGGGTTCCGCATGCGTGGAGCGAAACACACTGCGGGCCATCACTCCCAATGTGGAAGGATTCGCCCGCTCATGGGTTCGTCACGAAGCCGGGCCCTCGAAGCGATTGATCGCAGTGCACGGGAAACGCTTTCTCCAGAGGATGCCGATGGGGTTCAACGGTAAGACTGGAGCGGATGTGCTTGCATCGTCGCCCAGATCCCTAAGGGCAGATGTTCCCCGTGTGTCACGGGTTACTCGGTCATCGACTGCGAGAGGAGCCATTTTTGCGGTCTCTTGACGTCAGACTTTACCAGCATATTGACGATTTCTAGCTTGTTTTTGACGTTCGAAAGCATCATGCCGTTTGTCAATCGTCGTCCTGGCTTCGTCTTCTCGACGAGTACCGTCGTTTGTTCAAAGAGCGAGTTCTATGGCGTCATGGTCAAGTTGGGCCCGGATTCCAGCTGAACATTGATCTGCTTGCAGGGCTGGGTTTCGAGCCATTTTATAATTGACCCCGCTTCCAGTTGGAAATCTTGCGGCGACCAATTGAGATAAAATGTCGTGCCCGCTTGCCGCGCGACCAGGTCTTTGAGGGGAAGCCTGGACGGTATTAGCTGCTGCGCGGCGGACATCAGTTGGGCGGCAATCGCTTCCGATTCGGTGACGCACTTGAGCGTTATCGTCAGGGGTTGCGACCCATCCCGATCGGCGAAAGGTAGCGTGTTGGGCGTGACGACGACCTCCGTCGTCAACTTGAGCGGAACCGGCAGCCCCACGTCAAAGGTGAGTTCGACAAAATACGCTGTCCAACCCGCTGAAGGCGGTTCGACGCGGGCCACGTACGTTCCATCGGGCTCAGCGGACAGCAGTGTGCTGGAATACTGAGGCCCGAACGTTTCCAGCCTGAAGTCACGGGCTTCCGGATTGGTCGCTTGCCACAATCGCACTTCAGTGGGTGTCTCGTTTGGTGCAATATTGATCTCTCCATCAGGGGTCACTTGCCAGGAAAACTGTGGTCGCTCTCGTCCTGAGACGATCAATGAATAGAACGCGAGAACGGTTTCCAAAGCATCGCTTTGCCTCATGCTGTGATCCGTGTTGGGAACGTATCGCAGGTGCTTTTCGCCTTCCAGATCCGCATAGTAGAACTGAGACGAGTCGGGGAGAAAGAACTGGTCACCGGCTGCGTTGAGGATCAGTTTGGGGATCTCCAAGCGGTGTCGATAAAAGAACGGATCGACCAGTTGAAGGAGTTCGTCCATCCGCGGTTCATTCATCCGCTGCAAAATGTGGTGCTGGGCATAGTTGCCAATCGATGGTGCCCAATAGCCGTACGCGGCAAAGTGATGACGCAACGACTCCTTGGAATTGAGCACGTCGATCACGATGGGAATGATGGCCACGACCCGGTCGTCGACCGCACCGGTCAACCAAGTTGTCCAGCCACGTTTCGAGCTTCCTGCAACGACGAACCGGTTGATATCGTGATTTCCGATTTGCTTGGCAACCGCACTAACGGTATCCATCGCCCGGACAGCGCTTTTGACCATCGCATTGCGAGCGGGCCAGCGACTGTCCCCCGTCTGGAGGAATTGAGCCCATGTGTAGCCGATCAGGTCATCCTCTTTCCGGGGAACGCCATCGTTATGGAAGACTAACGGTTGATTGGGGATCATCCGTAATTCCGTCACGACGGTACCGGTCGCCTCCGCCATTTTGATGGTTTCGGGAGAGGCCGAAGTCGGGGCTCGGCGGTCGTTGCCGCCTCCAGCGATCATGAGGAATCCAATGTCGGATCGCACTTCGTCTGGAATCACAATCGTAACCCAATGCTGCCACTCCGGCCGATTGACTTCAGCGGGCGTCAGCCAAGTCTGGGAAACCATGTCGACGACCACCACCGTCGTCTCATTCGTTTTCGTCGTGCTGACGATGTTCCATTCAAACGCAGCATCCGGTTGCTGTACGTAGCGATCCAGATCCGTCTGCGCGGGGAGAACGCTCCGCTGAGGAGGTTTGGCGTTCTCGGATAGCGATTCCTGTCCGAGCACCGGCGAGCCACCGGTAAGTGCCAGGAGAGCAACGCAGCAAGCGAAAACGAATGTCTTGGGAGGAGATGTCATTCAGTACGATCCTACGAAGTGGTTTCAGAGGCATTGGATGAAGAAGCGGTGAGGACTGCGTTGGAACCGTCTTCACTACCACTCGATTTCTATCGTGCGGCCGAGCATGGCGCGACCCGATTGCGTGGCGATGGCTTGCAGGTGGACGGGGCCGCGGCCGATCTGTTTTGCGGTGAGTGTGATCGTGCCGGAGGATTGTTCGATCGTACCGACGGCGCGCCCGAGGTGCATCACATCGATGCGGTCAGCGCCCTCGCATGCGACTGAAACGGACATCTCGTCCGGATGGTCACTGGGCAAATGTTCGATCTGTGGCAAGGGTGATTCTTCGCCTATGACAAGCTCTTCGCGGGTTCCGATACGAGGTTGTGTGGGGTGGTCACCGATGAGCACGACACGAACATCCACAATCCCGTGGGTGTCCGGTGGGAGATTGACGCGAATGCTCGGTGCCGGGCGCAGGCGGCCCGCCAGCTTTCCGTTGAGATAGAATTCCATCGCCGCCGTCGCTGCGCTCACAGGGGTGTTTGGCAGTGATTGCCAAGTGATCTGCAAACTGCTTGCGGAACTTGACGTCGACGGGATCGCATCGAAACGTACGAAATCGTTCGGTGCCTGAGCAAAGGGTTGGCACAGCGGGTCACCGACAATGAGCAATTGAAAGGGTGACTGCACGGTTAAATAGAACGCTTCGATCGCCGTCACACCCTCGCTGTAGAAGGGATACATCATGGCGGTTGGGAATTTCGGTGGCAGTGCGTACGGTTCGGTAACGGTCCCGCTGCTCATCGCGGCGCCGGCATCCAACAATGCGGTGAGCTTCGTTTGGGATGCGTTTTGAAAGACGGCGCCAAAGCTGGTTAGGTTTTCGGCGATCGCTCCGGGTGCGAATGACCATTTGCGGCCACTCAAGGGCAGTGTCGGGGAGCCCAGCATCAGGCCGATATAGGGTTCTGCCTTGGTGGGCAATGCCGATGAGAAAATCTCCACCTTTTGGTCGCGAGCTAGCAGCCACGCGAGGGCATCTGGGGTGACGGGGAACCGGGTGGTGGAGCGGACGTCACCGGTTTTCGAAAATCCAAATGTTGCGTCGGGGTAGGTGCGATCGGCAGTCGCGGCGCGGTTGAGCGATTCGGTAGCGTCTTGCACCGTGCTGCCGTTTTTGTGAATGACGGCGAGCATGCACGAGAGCAGGTAGGGCATGCCGCCTTGTTCTTGGGACACGGCGTGCCCATCGTTGGTCCACCCGCTAAGGGCGGAGAATGCGATGGGGCCTTGCACGGCGCGAGGGACATCTTGCAAGCGATCGAGCAAACTGCGGCGATCGGCGGGCAGGTCGGACTCCGCGCCGAAAAGTTGTGAGAGCGGTTCGGTTTCGGTCAGATACCGCCGGTTGGCCCAGCCATATTGAATGGCCTTGCGAACCTGCGCGAGCGATTTGTCCTCATCGCCACTGCGCAGCCAATTTTCTGCGGCGAGGATATGCAGCGGGGAAAATGCCGGAAACTCATCGGCAAGCAATTCGAATTTCTCGGCGGCTTCGTCAAATTGCTCCGCTGTGCTGGCGGCGACGGCGGCGTCAAATTGCTTGCCCTTCTCGCCGGCGAACGGGTTGGCGAAGTGACGATGGAAGGCCCCGCGTGCATAGAGGTTGGCTCCCCACCCCAGGCAATCGGGTGAATCGCTTAGCACCCAACGATAGAAATACGTCAGCGAGTTAATCGACGCGGTCGGGCTGCGGTACTTGTCCTGCCCCGCGTCGTCGAGGCGTTTTGTGAGCGGGGTGATATCGACCGATGTCGGAAAGCCCGCCGAGTAGGCGATGACGCTGATCTGTGGAGCGATGCGGCGGGAGTTGATCGATTCCAGGACTGGTTTCAGGATGGTATCGCGAAACGTGTCGAGCGAAACGCTCAGGCCATCGGGAACGTCGTCGAGCACGATGATGTTTTGCGGGGGCACGTGCCGCAGGGCCGCGTAGTGATTCGCGATCGTGAGCGAGTCGAGCGAAGAACCATTGACGACCAGAGCAACATTTTCACCCGTTAGTCCCGCGTGCAATCGAGCCGTTGCCGGCCACAGACAACCTGTCACTGAAAACAGGGTCACTGCGACGAACCTCAATCGCACGCATCGCGGAATAGGGAGCCGGAATTTCACGTGCGTTATCTCGGGCAGTGGGTGGGGTGGGAGTGGGAAGTCAAATTGATGCTGAGAGTATACACCGCCGCCGTTCGGGTTAGCGGACGAGTGCTGGGCGACCGACGAATGATGGGGGCGTGAATCCAGTGAAAGATCCTGCTGCATGAGGATCGTTCACGGGGGCCATTGCGGCCAACTCGAGTTTTGAGTGGTCTCAGCGTTGTAGGCACGTGATGCGATGCGGTCCTGTTTCCGGCATCAAGGCGTTCGACCATCCCGCAAACTGCCCCAGTCATCGCCGCCGCATGAATGCACTTGACGGCGATCGCGTTGTCATCGACCCTTGAATGATATGAAACTCGCTATCCCATTTCATCCTGGCCCCGCCGAACGTAAACTCGCTCGCCCTCGCCCATCCACAGAATCTTTATCGCCAGCGCCGGCTTCCGCAGGCGTGACGCCGCCAGCGATCACAGCTCTGCAGCGTCCTGAACCGTTCTGGGAACCACTGCGACTGCGTCTGTTTCGATTTTTTTGGCTCGCGTCGCTAGCATCGAATCTCGGCACGTGGATTCACGAGGTGGGTGCCGGTTGGTTGATGACAACGCTCGAGGGCAGTCCCGAGATGGTGGCGGCGGTGCGTACGTCGATGTCGCTACCGATCGTGTTCCTGGCGATTCCAGCGGGCGTGCTGGCGGATCGTTTTGACAAACGACGTTTGTTGATGATGACGCAGTCGCTCTTGCTGCTCGTCACAGCGACGCTCGCGGTGCTCACCTGGAGCGGTCATATCACGGCCTGGGGGCTGCTCGCGTTGACGTTCGTCATGGGACTGGGGATGGTCGTGCACGTGCCGACGTGGCAGTCAGCGATTCCCGAGCTCGTACCGCGAAATCAGATCTCGCGCGCCGTTGGTTTGGGCAGTATCAGTTTCAACCTGGCCCGCACGCTCGGGCCAGCCATTGGCGGCGTGCTCATCGCATTGTTGGGGATTTGGAGTACGTTCGCGATCAACGCATGCACATTTGCGGGCGTGGTGGTTGTGCTGTTTTTATGGAAGCGGACCGCGATCGAAAGCAGTCGTGGACGCTCCTTCGCGGCATCACTACGGCAGGGGGTTCGCTATGTCGCGGTGCATCGCGTGATGCGGAACGTCATGATTGGTGTCGTATTCTTTGTGTTGCCCGGTAGTTCGTTGTGGTCGCTACTGCCCTTGTTTGCCAAGCGGGAATTGGGTTGGGGGTCGGGCGGCTTTGGGGTCATGGTGGCGTGCGTGGGGGCAGGCGCCGTCGCGGGTGCGGCGCTGCTACCGCGACTGCGACACCGTTTTGGTTCGGATCGATTGGTTGCTGCCGCGATGGGGCTGTTCGCCGCCGGGTTGCTCGTGATGGGCTGGTCACCGCGTTGGGAAATCCTACTTCCGGCGGTGTTGGTGATGGGTGCGGGTTGGATGGCGACCCTGACGACACTCAATGCGACGGCTCAGATCACGCTGCCGCCGCGTTTGCGAGCCCGCGGCATGGGCTGCTATCTGACGATGATGGCCGGTTCGATGGCGGCGGGATCGTTTCTGTGGGGCCAGATTGCCGGCCGCATCGGTTTGGGCGGTGCATTTCAGGCCGCCGCGGCCATGATGGTGGCGACAGCGATTGCGGGGCTCGCCTTTCCGCTGGCCACACGCCTGGACGACTAGCGGCAGCGCGAGCCCACGAAACACGCTGAATGGAACATCGCGACGCTCGCCAGGGCGTGGGGTGCTCGTTCTGGGGAACGACGCAACGCGGTTGATCCATTGGCGATCGACTAGCGATCGATCAGCGATCGATCAGCGATCGATCAGCGATCGGCGCCGCCCAGCAGGGGTTTCAGCATGGGCAATTTGGCTAGGAGTTGGTTCACGACATCGTCGCCGAGTTTCTCGCGGAGGAACTGGAAAACCATCTTGAGCAGCGGTCCGATTTTGTCAGCATCGATGCCCGTGCTGGCCAAGGCAGTGGCCATTTCGATGCCCGCTCCTGATTTGCCTCCGAGCATGGATGAAACCGTGCCGGCGAGTTTGCCGAGCAGGCCGTCACCGGCGGCTGGTTCGGGGGCCTCCTCGGCGGCTTGATCGGCGCCCGCCACGGCGTCTGAAACCTGGCCGAACAATTCGGGCCCCGCTTGGCTCTTGAGCAGCGCCATGACTTTGCTCAGAGCCGCTTGGGCGGTCGCGGGGTCGACGCCCAGTTGGCTGCTGATGAGTTTGATCAATTCGTCCATGGGATTTGCTTGGGGCAGAGGAGGATTTGGGGGGTCAACCTTGACTCGATGAGCTCGCATCCCAGCTGCACGGACGAACAGGGGTGTCGCCGGGCAGCCTGATTGTCGGGCCGCGAGCGCCCACATTCAATACTCTGTCGACGCGAAAGGGCTGGATTTTGAAGAATCCGGCATTGACTGACGCCCCCCTTTGGTTCACGCTTGCCTGCTAGTGGAGCACCACACTCTCGGCGGTGTGTTACTTTTGGAAGTGTTTTCCAGTAATTCCGCCTTGAATGCGAGAGGCATTTTGTCTCGTTGGTGACGATTCGTAAGGTTAGTTTTGTGACGAATATTTATGTAGGGAACCTGTCGTTCTCAGCAACCGAAGATGACCTTCGGGGGGCATTTGAGCAGTACGGCGAAGTGTCGGCTGTCAACATCATCATGGATCGGGAAACGGGCCGCAGCCGTGGCTTCGCGTTTGTCGAAATGGCGGAAGCCGAGGGTGCGAAAGAAGCGATTGAACACCTGGACGGTCAATCGATTGCTGGTCGCAACGTGACCGTCAATGAAGCTCGTCCCCGCGCTCCCCGCACTGGCGGCGGCGGTGGTGGTGGTGGCGGCTACGGTGGCGGCGGCGGCGGTGGCCGCAGCGGTGGTGGCGGCGGCTACGGCGGCGGCGGTGGCGGCCGCAGCGGTGGCGGCGGCGGCTATGGCGGCGGCGGCGGTGGTGGCTACGGCGGTGGTGGCGGTGGCGACCGCTACTAGGCCCCCCTACTCAGACATTCATATTTTATGAATACGACAACGGGACAAGCTGGAAAAAGCTTGTCCCGTTTTTCGTGCGCCATCCTATTCTTGGCGTGTGCGATCACGTGGTTTTGATTAGGATGACTGCCTTAGCGTGCTGCACGTTGGCCACAACGTGGCACGGACTTCTTGGGCGGATCGCCGCAACGGGGCTTCGGCCTGTGCGGCGGGCACTCTCCGCCGTTTTTCCTGTCTCCCGGTTTGGAACGGCTACGTCATGAAACGATTGATTCCTAAGGCCGTCTCGGCGTTGGTTCTCAGTGGGATCTTGGGCATCATTGGTTGTGGTGGCTCGACGGAGAATCGTGTCGCCGCGCCCCCGGAACACCCGCCGACTGCGGAAGAATTAGAGGCCCAGTCCCAGGAATATGCTGCGCAGGAGAAAAAGCTGCGGGAGCGGGACCGTCGCAACTGAGGAACTACTTGTGAATTTCCTGCGTAAGGTAGATTGAAAAATCTTAGTTTTGCGAGTTCATTTGGCCCGTCTGGCGATGGAATGAAAATCGAATCTTGCAACCCATCGATAGATTAAGATTGCGGTCATGGCGATTGCCACAATTCTTGTCCAGTTCAGGTGTTTCTATGAATCGTAGTCCAGGGAGTCGAGGCGGCTTCACCCTCGTAGAGCTGCTGGTCGTCATTGCGATCATCGGCGTGCTTGTGGGGCTGCTACTGCCGGCTGTTCAGGCTGCGCGGGAGGCGGCACGCCGGATGAGCTGTAGTAATAACTTCAAGCAAATCGGGTTGTCGCTCCATAACTATCACTCCGCCTACGAACAATTCCCTCAGCAATCCACGGGCACCTATTTCTTTTCGCCCACTAGCAATCAAAACACGCTGAGCTGGATCGTTGGAACTTTGCCCTTCGTCGAGCAGCAAGCTCTGTGGCAGCAGATCAGCAACCCGCTCGCTCTGAAATCCGACGGATCGGTCAGGTCGCCACCCTTCCCGGCGATGGGACCGGTGCCCTGGGACACCAACTACACCCCGTGGTTGACCACCGTCGGGGCCTTTCGTTGTCCCAGCGACCCGAGCGTCGCAACAGCGGGGCAAACCGGGCTGTCGAACTACGCGTGCTGTATCGGTGATGCGATGCAGACCACTCACGACGGGGGCGTCAACGCCATCGGTATCGTGACGGACGCGAGTGTGAAAACCCGCCTGCGGGGCGTCTTCGAGCCTCGCTACACAACCCATTTTCGGGACATTCTCGATGGTACCTCCAATACGCTGATGTGTGGTGAAATCGTGACGGATTTGGGGAACTTGGAAATTATCGGTCAGCCAAAGTTCAACCAGCAAGATCCTTTCTTTTTCGACCCGCAGCGTTGTTATCGCGACAACGTCAGCGCGCAGCGGCCGCAGTTTTGGACCAACGCCGACGATACGGGCGGTAGTGATCAGCGTCGTGGCAAGCGTTGGGCGGACGGGCGACCGATGTACAGTAGCGTCAATACGGTTCGCCCACCCAACAAGGAGAGCTGCCTGTGGGGCGGCGACGGCGCCGACGGCACGCTCACGATGGGCAGTCGCCACCAGGGAGGATGCCATATTTTGATGGCCGATGGTGCGGTCCGGTTCACGACCGAAAGCATCGAATCAGGCAACCAAAGTCGGGCGACGCTGCCTAAAGCGGGCGTCCCGGGTGAGGAGAGTCCGTACGGGTTGTGGGGGGCACTCGGGACCAAGGCCGGCCACGAAGTCGCGTCGCTGCCGTAACCGCTCGGCGGCGTCTCCCTCTTTCTTGCCGTGTTCTAGGGGGGAACCGATCCGGGGGGCGGTTGTTGTTGGCCTGGGCGTTTCTGCCGTTGCAAGTTACCCTAATTGTTCGTTCCCATGCCTCTCGCCTTTGCCAAGACCACCCGCAACCATCATGTCGACCGGCGGCCCCTTGATCGATTTGCGGAGATATGCCGATCGGGAGCACTTACTGCTCGCATCGTACGCGATGCACAGCAGTGATTCCGCTGGACGGGCGTATCACGAGCATCCACACGCATATCGGGGCCCATACGGACGCGACCGGGATCGGATTTTGCATAGCAGTGCGTTTCGGCGGTTGTCGGGAAAGATGCAGGTTTTTACGGGGGAGATGGGGACCTATCACCGGACGCGATTGACGCACACGTTCGAGGTGGCCTCGGTCGCCCGGACGCTCGCCCGCGTCCTCCGGCTCAACGAAGACTTGACCGAGGCGCTTGCGTTAATGCACGACATCGGGCACCCGCCCTATGGTCACTGCGGCGAGGATGTGTTGACCGAGTGCATGGTCGACGTGGGCGGGTTTTCTCATAATCAATTTGCGTTGACGATTGTCGAGCAGCTCGAGCAACGCTACCACGCTTTTGCGGGATTGAATCTGTCGGCCGAAACGCTTGCGGGGCAGGACATCCGGGCGCATAAATCCGAAGCTTCCGTAGGCCGTGCTCCCCTGTTGGAGGTCCAGATCGTCGATGCAGCGGATTCGATCGCCTATGACGCCCACGATGTCGATGACGCGTTGCAGATGGGGCTGTTATCGATCGACGGCTTGTCCGAACTCGCCATCATCCGCCGCGCCCTGCAGCGGGTGCGCGACAAGGCGGGAAATCTGCCGATCGGGCCCACCCGGCAACTGCTCGTCCACGAACTGATTGACTTGCAGGTCAGTGATTTGTTGCACCTGTCCGTTGAGCTACTGCAAACCGCACAGGGCATGTCGGCGGACCATGTCCGAGACGCCGGGCTTCGCGTCCATCACAGCGACGAGGTGGCCGACGAGCGGAGAGAACTGGAGCGTTATCTCTTCGATGCAGTCTACCGGCACCCGCGATTGCTTCCGGTGCGCGAGTCCGCCGCGCATCGAGTGCGAGTGTTATTCGACACGTTGACTCGAAACCCGAGTCGATTGCCACTTCGATTTCGGCGACGGGCGGAATCGATTCCGTTGGTGCGGGTTGTTGGCGAGTACATTGCCGGGATGACCGACCATTTCTGTGACCAGCAATTTGTGAACCTTGATCACTCCGCAGCGGGTCCGCTGGCCGATTGGTGATCTTTTTTACATTGTCGAGTCCAAGTGCAGATAAACCCCTGGGCGTTTCGGCGGGAGCATTTACACTGTCTGGTGGCTCGTCACACCGTTTCCCTTCACTTTTCGCTACAGGTCGGCCCGCGTTTCGCACGTGGGCTGCAGGCATCCATGGCATTGATCGTTCTGCGACTGTTCTTTTTGTTGTGCGCCGGCGGCGTCTCAGCAATCATCAATTCCTCGCTTCCCAGCGGGGGACCAGCGGCTCTGCCGTGGCTGAACTTCATTGCCATCATGGGTTTGTCGGTGATCATGGTCGTGGTGGATATTTATCTCCCTCGAAAACGCATCGACACGATCACCTCGATCTATTTCGGCGTGCTGATCGGCGTGCTGCTGACCTATATTTTGAGCATCGCAGCAGCTCCTCTGCTCGAGTATTTGGGAAGTGTGGATCAAGCTCGCTTGGTGCTGGGAATCTGCCTGTGTTACATCTGCACGTCGGTGCTGTTGCAAACCAAGGACGACTTTCGGTTTCTGATCCCGTACGTCGAGTTCGTACGCGAGGTCAAGGGTTTCAAGCCTCTGATTTTGGACACGAGTGTTGTCATTGACGGCCGCATCGCCGACCTCGTGGCCACAGGCGTTTTCGACAATCAATTGATCATGCCACGGTTTGCCTTGAGCGAGTTGCAGGCGATTGCCGATAGCAGCGATAAACTGCGGCGCACGCGCGGCCGGCGAGGGCTCGATGTGCTCAACCGTTTGCGGGCTGACGAGAACGTTGACTTGCAAATTTTTGATCGCGAACTGCCCGAACTCGCAGGCCAGACGGTCGATCTTAAGCTCGTTTTGCTGGCCAAGCATCTCGAAGGGAAAGTCGTCACGGGCGATTTTAATTTGAATAAAGTCGCGAAGGTGCAGGGCGTTCCCGTGATCAATTTGAACGAGATCAGCAACGCGCTTCGCCCCGTCTTCCTGCCCGACGAAACGTTCCGGTTGCGGGTGATCAAGCCCGGCGAAGGTCCCGAGCAGGGCATCGGATACCTCGACGACGGCACGATGGTCGTGGTCGAAGGTGGACGCAACAAGATCGGCCAAGAGCTCGATGTGCGTGTGACGAGCACGTTGCAAACCAACGCAGGCAAGATGATTTTTGCCAAGGTCGACTGATCCGCTCATCGACGAGCGATTTGCCCCCTTATGCGACTTCGTGTTTTGCCTTTATTCAGAAGATTGTCGCACAAGGTCCGCCCCCATTTCGGATAGGTTTTGAATTCATGTCCAAGAAAAAAGTAGCTCCCTCGACGTTCGAATACGTGGAACCCATCGGCGATCGGGTGCTCGTCCGCAAGGACGAACCCAAACGCGAAACCCGCGGTGGGATTGCACTGCCCGACGCCGCCGAAATCCCCACGATTACCGGGCGGATTGTGACGATCAGCGCCGTGGTCGAGCACGACGACGAGCTGCCGCTACGCCAGTACGACAAAATCCTGTTTCACCCTAAGAATGCGATCCCCGTGGACCTGGAGCACGACAATCAACTGTTCGTCGTCCCGGTCGATGACATCGTCGCGGTCTTCCGGCGCAATGCGCCCGAGGAGTGAGGGCTAGCTCTCGTCCTCCGGTGTATCGTCCTGCCATAAGATCACGTAGGCGATCGCTTGCGTGCGGCAGCCACCGAGGCTGAGGTGGATCGTATCGACACCGGCATCGAGTGCACGCTCGTGGGCGGTCCCCGATAGCGAGATGACAGGTCCGCATGGTGGGCGAGTTTGAATCTCAATCTCAGTCCACCGGACCCCTTTGCGGTGACAGTGCAGCGCCTTGTATACCGCTTGCTTGGCTGCCCACCGGCGGGCGAAATGGCTGGTCGCGTCGGGCAGTTGGGCACAGTGATCAATTTCGGACGGCGTGTAGACGCGTTCGAGAAATTGCTCGCCGTGCTGTTGGATCATCTGTGCAATCCGCGCGCATTGCACAATTTCCGTTCCGACCGCCACAATCGCCATGACGTCACCTTAGCCCGCATGCCGAACGCGCTCGATCGAGGACACCGCCCGCAACTTCGCGGGCCCGCAGAGCACCCGCTGAGAGGACGTCTCGCACGGTATCGAGGTCCTTGCTGAGTTCCTCGCGTCGCTCCCTCGCCTCCGCGAAATACGCTTCGCTGGCGTCGGCAACCGCTTTCTTGATCTCCCCATAACCAAATCCACCGGCCCGATACTTGGCCGCCATCGCGGCGATTTCATCGGGCGAGGCGAACAAGCGATAGAGATCAAAGAGGTGATCGCCCTCGGGATCTTTCGGCTCCTCAACCGGACGACTGTCCGTCACGATTCGCATGATCTGTTTGCGGATCTTCTTGACGTCACCAAACAGGGGCAACGTGTTGTTGTAGCTCTTGCTCATCTTCTGGCCGTCGGTGCCGGGGACCCGGGCGCCCACGTCGAGCGTTTTCGCTTTGGGCATGACGAAGGTCTCACCGAAGGTGTGGTGAAAACTGCCCACGAGATCCCGGCAGACTTCAATATGCTGGATTTGATCGGCGCCGACCGGCACGATTTGGGAATCGTAGGCAAGGATATCCGCTGCCATGAGAACGGGGTAATTGAATAAGCCCGCGTCCGCATTGAGCCCTTTCTCCTTCTTGTCTTTGTAGGCGTGGCAGCGCTCGAGCAATCCCATCGGCGTGCCGGTCATCAACAGCCATGTCAGTTCCGTCACCTCGGGAACATGCGATTGCACGAATAGCGTCGCTTGGCCGGGATCGAGACCGAGGGCCAGCATATCCAGGGCGATATCGAGCGTGTTCGCGCGAAGCTCTCCGGGATTGCGTACCGTGGTCAGTGCGTGCAGGTCGGCAATGAAATAGAATCCATCGTTGTCGTCTTGCAGGTCGATGTATTGGCGGATGGCACCAAAGTAGTTCCCCCAGTGAAGTTGACCGGTAGGTTGGATGCCCGAGAGTACACGCATGGAGTTACGAGGAAGCAGAGTGGGGGAGGGGGAGTTGGAGAGTGGAGAAGTTAAGTTGAGAATTTAAAACTGCAAATGATCCCTTGGTATTTTGCATTCTTAAAAACTTCTTTTTAACTTTTCAATGATTCGCTCGCTCACCGAGATTCCGTATCACGCAATCCGATGAGTCTTCGGCCTTTTTGACGGTCCAGAGAGCGGGACTAAGTCACGCCGACGGCGTGGGCGAGTTGCTCGTAGGTGCGTTGGTTATCGATTCGCGAACCACGATTGTCACAGGCGATTTGATATAAATGCTGGCCGATCGGGGTCGGGTACTTGCCCGTCACGCAGGCCTGGCAGAGTTGGCTCTGCGGCAAGTTAATCGCACGGGCGAGTGCTTCGACGGGAAGGTATTGTAGCGAATCGGCGCCGAGGTCGTCGGCGAGTCGCTGTTGGGCTTCGTCGGTCAACTCACCATTGAGCGAGAAGTACTTTGGCGCGATCAATTGGTCGATCGTGCTCATGTCGATCCCGTAGAAGCAAGGTGCCACAATGGGCGGGCAAGCCACGCGAACGTGAATTTCCCGGGCACCGCCCACATCGCGAATGCGATCGAGCAACGCGTTCATGGTCGTGCTGCGGACGATCGAGTCTTCGACCAGGATGACCCGTTTGCCTTTGAGTACTTCCCGCAATGGCGTGTACTTGGCCGCCGCTTTGGCCTTGCGTGCCCGCCCGCCTTCGATGAAGGTCCGGCCCGCATAGCGATTGCGAATCAAGCCTTCGCGGCAGGGGATCGACAATTCGTATGCCATCGAATCGGCTGCCGCTTTACTCGTGTCTGGCACCGGCACGATGATCGTATCGGGATCGTCTAAGGGCACGCGACCGAGCAAACGCTCGGCGGTGGCGAGTTCACGCCCGAGGTTCGTCCGCGTGAGGTAAACGCTCCGGTCATCCAGGGTGCTGGCCACGTTGGCAAAGTACACCCATTCAAAGAAGCAGTGTTTGGGCTCCTGGGGAGGAGCAAAGGCCTCCATCCGAAACCCATTTTCAGGGTCGATGATGATGGCATGGCCCGGTGGCAGCGATTTGATCTGATCGGCTTCGAAACCCAGATTCAACAGCGCCACGCTCTCACTCGCGGCCGCGAATAGTGGGCCCTCGTGGATGTAGCACATCGGTTTATTGCCCATCGGGTCGCGGGCAACGATCATTTCGCCCTCGGCCGTCAACAGCGCCAGCGAGTACGCACCGTCAAAGCCCTTGGTCGCCTCGCGTAGCACTTCGATCCACTCGAGTCGCCCGTGATTGGCCGACAGCAATCGAGCAAATTCATGCAGGAAAATCTCAGTGTCCGTGTCCAGCGTGAGGTGATGATCACCATCGGCGAGCAGTTTTTGCTTGAGCAGCGAGTAGTTCGCTAGTTGACCGTTAAAGCAAAAACTAAACCATTTTCGTTTGTGGATGTGTCGGCGTTCAAACGGTTGAGCGTAGTTTCGGTCGTCTTTGCCGCATGTGGCGTAGCGAACGTGCCCAATCGCTGCCCGACCGGCCAGCGATTTCATGAGCGCCTCGGCCTTGGCGCGATGGTTCAGTCGGAATACCTCGGTGACGGTACCCACATCGCGGCGGGTCTTCAGCAGCCCCGGACGATCGGGGTCGTAGGTGCTCATCCCCGCAGCGAGTTGGCCGCGGTTTTGGATGTCGAGCAACATCCGCGGCAATAGACGCGAGATATGTCGCGGGCCGTCGTCGGTGCAGATCGGGCTGCGCCCGCGACCGGACAGGTGATAAATCGCGGCGACGCCACATTCGTGGTTCAGTTCGGCCATGAAACAAGTGTTCGCAAAATAAGCGGATGGCTGACAGTTCGATAACAGCCCATTGAGTTTACCGGCATTGCGATAGAACGCAATTCAATGTTGCTGCCTAGACTACCTATTTTCGGACACGGTCTCATCTGCAGACCGGGTTTTAGCGTTTGCGGACGCAGCAGCAACTGTGCGTCGTGATTTCCAGCTCACCCCCCACGCCACGAGTCCACACAAAACCACCGTCATGCCGACCGCGGAAACGCCAACGGGGACTCTTTCGAGCAGCAGGAGCGGCAGCCCCACCGTGATCATGCCACCGCCGACGAAGGGCGCTGAGAGCGGGGCGGCCAACGCGTACTGCTTGGCCGCCGGCGTTTCCAGGTCGGGATCGACCACCCTCAGCAACACGAATCCGGTGGCCGTCGTGCCGGTCGACATCCCGAAATTGATCAATCCCAGCTCGAACCAGTGGCTCTCGGGGAGGATTTTTCGCGATAACACGAGCAAACAGATCGTGGACCAGATCGCACCGCCCAAGAAAAGTCCTAACATCGGCGCCCACAATGACGCCACCACGGCCAAATTCAGGGTCGCCACCGCAGCGACGACCAGTAAATCCATGCTCGAACCGACCAATCGCTGGATGCGTTCGTGGTCAATCCAGTGCTCCCCGGCGGCACGCACGATTGCGAAACGCACGATCGCGCCGCCGAACAGGGTGTAAATGAACAGCGGGAATGAGCCCACCACGGACGCCACGCGAAGCCGATCTCGCAGGACTTCGTCTCCAGCGGTGCCCGCTCGCTCGCTGCTGAACCAGCCTGCGGTATCGACCAGCGTGGCCACCTGATCGACGGCAAACTGCAGGCCGACGCCCACGGCAAAGGCGAGCATCAACCACACCAGTTGCAGTAACAGCGGATCGATGGCGTCCGAAGGCGGCAGCGGGCGAGGCGGAACGCTGGTTCGGCCACGGGGCGAGGGGACTTCTGCGACTTCTTCGCGGCGCATGTCCGCTGGCGCTGACGGATCAGGCGGCGACGCCGAGGCTACCCAGCCGCAGCGCACGCCCACCTCAATCCACAGGATCCCCGAAACCAAGCCGTAGACCAGCCCTGAGGTCGCCATCAGCACGCCCAGATCCAAGCCGTTGTCCATCGCGATGCTGGGGTGAGCGAGTACGGTGCCCATGGCTGCCGCGGTGCCATGGCCGCCCGCGAAACCGGTTTCAATCAACATGCCTGCGGAGGCTGGTAGCGAAAACTGGGGGCCGATCCACCACCACACCAGCATCAATCCGATCGCCGTTTGACCGATCACAATTATCCAAACCATCAGTGCCTCGCGGGCGACAGGCGAGAATCCCTCGCGGTCGCCGTGGTGCAGGTTTTGATCGGTGTCCGTTTGACGATCGCCTGGTCGTCCAGTCACAGCCCGCTGAGGTGATTTGCTCAGCAGCATCCCCGCGAACACGACCGCGATCAACCAACTCGGCCAGGACCGCAGATTCGTCATCGAATCGAGGTGAAATGACTCGATCGCCGAAGGCCACGCGGTCGCCGGAAACTCCGCCTCAAATACTCCGGCGAGGATTTGGGAAATGACCAGCCCGATCGCCCCAGCGATCAGCGAAGCGGGGATTCTCGCGGTCGCAAAAACGCGAAACCGTGAGCGCAGCCCCACGCCGAGGCACAGCAACACGGCGGTGAAAACGACAGCGCCTAGCATGGGCCTGGTGAGAAAAAAGGTTGGGTGAGTGATGAGTCATTTGTCGGCAATGGTTTCCACAAATTCACCCTCCCCGGGCGAAGATGCTGTCAGTTATACACCAATGTCTTTCCAATGAAGGCGTCTCCGCCAATCGCTGGAGGTCGTGCGAAGCGACTGCGACCGGCATGGGGACGCTAAAAGGTGGCGGCTGCCCATGCCCGGCGGGACCCGATTCGTCGCAGTGTCCAGGAAACGAGACGTGTCCGATTCGGGTCACCGGGCGGCTGTTTCGCGATGCTGGGCGTAGGATCGCTATCTCCCTCGCAAACGGAACTACTCACCGCTGACATGCGTCCGTATCATGGAAGGAATATTCGTGTCCTGCTGTCCGGTTACCTACATTAGAATAGGTTGTCGCCGTCCTCGGCGGCAACGAAAACGATACATCGCCGCTCTTGATCCCTTAAATCGTCTGCATCTCATGTCCCGAAGTTTCGCCGCACTGTTACTGACGTGGACGATCCTGATCATTGGAAGTGCTGCGCCGAGCGCATCGATGGCCCAAGGGCAGTTGGGCTCCGACCCGATGGTCACCTACTACCAGGCGTTACAGGCGTATCGTGATGGTGACATTGAAAACGCGGTGCGTGGCTTTGAGGCGTCCGAGCGGGGGACCCGCACCGACCCGGGCGGCAAGTGGATTGATGCGATTCCCGCTCGCGTCATGCTCGCCGAGTGCTATTGGCAGCTCGGCCATCTGCCCGCCTGTCGCGCCAACCTTGATGCCGCAACCGGGATTGCGATCCGCAGTCGCGGCTGGATCGGTAGCTTGGATTTCTCGGCCCTCAACACAGGCGCACGGGTCGCTGCGACAGGAAATCTGTGGCCGGAGGTGGCTGCCGTGCAGATTCTATCCGTGCCGACGAAGCTTCCCTTGCGCGCCGGTCAGGCCGTCACGGAACAATCACTCGCTGCCGGCGGTGTGATCACCCCGCCGAATATCAAGAGCATTGACGCTGTGGAGATCATGCGTTGCCTGGCGATTGCGTCGCACCGTCGGCGCGTTTTGCTGGGGCCACTCGCCGCGGACGACATCAGTGGCAGTGAACTGCTCGAAGCAACGAAACGGCCCACCGGGCTGAGCCATCCGTTGGCCGAGAGTTTGTTGAACACGATGCGCGGCTGTGAGTACTTTGCGACCGGGGAAGACAAAACGGCCATCGACCGGGCGAGCAAATACGCTTCCCCCGGCGGGGTTCATCCGCTCACGCCGGTGTCGATGCTGTGCGCCTTGAAGGTTTCTGCAGCGGGTGGCGATTTTGGTGAGCTGAGTGGGGATTTGCGTCGGTCGCTCGTCAATGCCACACAACAGATCGTGAACGCCGCCGCCGCTCTGGGGCAGTACGAATGGATTGGCGAGGCGTTGCAAGTGGCCGTTGGTGTCGCCGACGACGTGCAGCTCAGCCGGGTCGAGCAGACGGCGATGATGGCGGGGCGAGCGCTGGTCCAGCGTTCGCGTCTGGCGTCGCTGCACTGTTACCTCGTTGCCGCCGATGCAGCCGTTTCGGCGGGCCGCGTGGAGCCCGCTGCCGAGCATCTGCAGACCGCTCTGGCGCTGACGGGGCGACGCGATATCCAGATGCCGCGGTTGCAAGCCTACAGTGCATACATTGGCGCGAGGATCGCTGCCAAACAGGGGCAATCGATCGGCATGGTCATGGGCGGTGAAATGACCTCGGCGCTCACGGCGATGAACAGCTTTATACTCAATGGACGAAACCAACGCCGCCCGATCATATCGATGCCCTTTCTCTACCAAGTCGACATTGTGATGGCGAGTATGAGCGGCAACGTCGGCAATCAATCGGCCAAGCGGATTCTCGGTGCCTACGCGAGCCCCACGGGGATCGGGCTATGGCGTCTTGATCCGCTAAATGCTCTGGCAGCGATCAATTTTGACGACTCGGCTCTCCACGCGGCCCTGCTGAGACTGGCATCGCTCGAGAATGATGGGACGGGAGTCCTGCAGCAGACCGACCGGTTGCTCGCCAAGCGGTTCACCAGCCAGCTTCCCCTGCAGGGGCGTTTGTTGCAATTGCAGACGCTCGCGTCGGTATCGACCGAATCGATGTGGCCGTCGGTCCGTCAATCCATGGCAGCTCCGGTGCCCGCCCTCAAGCGAGTGCGCGAGCTGACACAGGCGTCGCTCATCGTTCCCGCACCGGTGGCAGTCGCGCCGGCAGCCAAGGGCGATCCAGCCGCGATGGGGGCGGAATGGGGAGCGGTGCGTTCACTCGCCGATGCCCAGGTGATGGAAGCCCTCGTGAGCGATTTGGCGCTCTCTCGCATCGGGGTGCCGGAAGTCAATCCGCCGCGCGTCGCCACCACCGACGCGGCCGAGATTCCCGCCGGCACGGTGCTGCTGACCTTCGTCGTCGACTCCGGCCGCATTATCGCGTCGGCTTCTCGCGACGGCGCCACGCGGACCTGGGTGGTTCCGGGGGCGAGCCGTTTGCCCGCCATGATCAGCCGCTTGCTGCTGGATATCGGCGCCTCGCAATCACGCGGGAAACGCTTGCCCGATGATGACACCAACTGGAAAGCCACGGCAGCTAAGATTCACAGATTCCTCTTGCCACCGGATTCAGGCTGGTCCGAAAAGGGGCTGGAGAAGATTATTGTGGTCCCTGATGGCCCTCTGTGGTATCTCCCGTTTGAGCTCCTGCCGCTCGGCACCATTGCCGAGAGCAACGGTACCGGTAGCGCCGAGGATGGCGAAGACGGCGAGGGCGCGGGCGAGGATCCCGGTGAGCCCAAGCCTGGATCGCTATGGGCCGATGCCGTTGAAGTGCAGTACGCACCCACGCCGGGGCTCGCCCTCAGGAACACCGGAGCCGCAACCTCCGCGGAGCGGATCGCGATGATCGTGGGGAATTTCTTTGCCGTTCGAGATGCGCAGGCCAACGAGTCGATGGTCCGCGACGTCATGCAGACCGCCGATGACGCACTCGTCAGCTCCCTGGCGAACGCGCCTCCGACGGATCGGATCGGGCTCAATATCGGCCATCTCATCGTGGCGGCTCCCGTCACGCCCAACCTGAACAGCCCGCTCTCTACCCAGATCGTGCCGGTCGATAGCACTGCAGGACGGGGAGGAGGTGGTGTGGATTCCCTTCGCGACTGGATTCAGTTCCCAGCGAGTGGTCCCCAGTCCGTCTTCCTTCCGGGGCTGCGCACCAGTGCGGCAACGCCCAAGCTCGGTGACGGCGCCGAGTTGTTTTTCCCGATGATTTCACTGCAGGCCTCGGGCGTTCGGGAGGTGGGCCTGAGCCGTTGGGCCACCGGCGGGGCGTCGGTGGCAACGGTTTTGTCCGAGGTCGTCAATGAAGTCCCCTACACGTCGCTGGCCGCTGCGATTCGGCGGGGCACCGTGATGCTGCGGCAAGCCGAGCTGTCCTTGTCCCGCGAGCCCCTGCTCGGAAAAGCGGACAGTGAGGCAATCGAACTCAGTGGCGACGAGCCGCTGTTCTGGGCCACCTATTTAAGCAGTGGCTCGCTCGAGCTCGCTCCGCCCACGAAAGAAAATTGACCACTCGATTGAGTGCTGGGTCTTCCATCTCTCTCGCTGGGTTCGCGATCGGCCGCCCGCGTGAACGGGTGCGTGGGGTTTCTCTTAAAAGTTGCGATCGAGCATCGCCAGAATGTTGGGAAGTGAGGTGCTCGACGGCGAGATTCTTCGGTTGCCGAACGTGCGGTTCGCCCGTTGTGAATTTCGCACCGGGGAGGTCGTGCGGCACAAAAAAAGCCGGGAACTTGCGTTCCCGGCTTTCGATCTCTGAACGTTCGGCAGTCCGTGGTTAGCGGGCTGCGGCGAGTTCGTCTTTCTTGCGTTCGGCGATAATATCCTCTTGGATATTACTCGGCGTTTGGCGATACATGGCCAGTTCCATCGTGAAGGTACCTTGGCCCTGAGTCATGCTCCGCAGGTCGGTCGCATAGCCGAATGTTTCGGCCAAGGGGACTTCGGCGATGATCACGGTCATGCCTTCGTTGGTATCGTTGCTGAGCATGAGCCCACGGCGGCGAATCACGTCACCGGTAACGGTACCTTGGAAGCCTTCGGGAACTTCGATTTCGATCTTCATGATCGGTTCGAGCAGTTTCGGAGCGGCCTGTTTGAAGTACTCACGGAAACAGCCTTGGGCGGCCGTATAGAACGCCTTTTCGCTGGAGTCGACTTCGTGGTAGCTACCGTCGGTCAATTCAATACGGGTACCGACCACGGGGTAATCGGCCACGGGGCCTTTGCCGAGGCTATCGCGGAAGCCCTTCTCAACAGCAGGGATGTACTGCTTGGGAATCCGTCCACCGACGACCTTCTCTTCGAACTCGAAGCTGTCTTCGCTGTCCGATTCGATGGGCATCAGGGTGCCCTTGATGTGAGCGAACTGACCCGAACCACCGGTTTGCTTCTTGTGCTTGTAATCGAAGCTGACGGTCTTGGTTGGGCTCTCGCGGTAGGACACCTTTGGCGCACCGACTTCGATTTCGACGCCATATTCGCGACGAATTCGTTCGATGTAAATTTCCAGGTGAAGTTCGCCCATGCCCGAAATCAAGATTTCGTTGGTTTCTTCGTCCGTATAGACGCTGAACGTCGGGTCTTCTTTGCGGAACCGCTGCAGGGCCTTGCTCATCTTGTCGCCGTCGCCGCGGTTGAGCGGATTGACAGCAATCTTGATGACGGGTTCGGGAACGAACATCGACTCGAGTGTGGCGTAGTCACGCTCGGTGCAGTAGGTATCGCCCGAGGCGCAATCGATGCCCATGACGGCGACAATGTCACCGGCCGAGGCGCAGTCGATTTCCTCGCGTTTGTCGCTGTGCATCCGCACGATGCGGCTGAACCGTTCCTTCTTGCTGGTCCGCTGGTTCGTGTAGGTTTCGCCCTTCTTGATGGTGCCCTGATAGACTCGCATGAAGGTCAATTGACCAAACGGATCTTCGAGAATCTTGAACGCCATGCCGACGAAAGGTCTCTCGGTATCGGGAAGAAGTTCGATCTTCCTGGTTTCGTCGGAAGGGTCTCGCCCGTAGATTTCCCGGTCCAGCGGGCTGGGGAGGTACTGCGTGATCGCGTCGAGCAACGGCTGAACGCCCTTGTTCTTGTACGCACTGCCCATGTACACGGGCGTGGCTCCGTTGAGGACGGCCTGACGCATGGTCTTGTAGATCATCTCTTTGGAGACTTCTTCTTCGCTGAGCAGAAGTTCCATGACTTCATCGCTGTAGTTGGACAGCGAGTCAAGCATCGCGATGCGGGCATCAGCGGCTTCGTCTTGCAAGTCAGCTGGGATTTCCGAGGTGATGACTTTCTCGCCTTGCTCCCCGTCGAAGGTGTATGCCTTCATCTCGATCAAATCGACGACGCCACGGAAGTTTTCTTCCCCGCCGATGGGGATTTGAGCCAAGAATGCGTCGGCGCCGAGTTTCGTGCGCAGTTGTTCGACGACGCGGCGCGGGTTCGCACCGGTGCGGTCCATCTTGTTGATGAATGCCAAACGCGGAATTTGATAACGTTTCATTTGCCGGTCGACGGTAATCGACTGGCTCTGCACGCCACCGACGCTGCACAACACCAGGATTGCCCCGTCGAGCACTCGCAGGCTGCGTTCGACTTCGACGGTGAAGTCCACGTGGCCAGGGGTGTCGATCAGATTGATGTGGTAGCCGTGATACTGAACGCTGGTTGCGGCGCTGGTGATCGTGATCCCGCGTTCCTTCTCCAGCTCCATATGGTCCATCGTCGCGCCGTCACCGCCACCGCGGACGTCTTCGATTTTGTGGATCCGTCCGGTATAGAACAGGATGCGTTCGCTCAGTGTGGTCTTCCCCGAATCGATGTGGGCACTGATACCAAGATTCCTGATTTTCTCCAACTTCATGCTACATTCACCTAGGCTGACGCACACACTCGATCGTTGAAACCCCGGGATGCAGCAAACGTCTGCATCAAGAAAAAACCGGCGGCTTGCGAGGCTGAACGCCTCGATCGTCGTGGTATGGAAGGTTAAAATTCAATTCACCATTAGGTGCGCGAAGCAGAAATATCGCAAAGGTGGGGCTAATCGAAAAGCCCAAAAGGAGTGAATCAGCCTGAGATTGTCTGCAATCGGCGGGCCACCGGTAGATATTCGACCGCTAGAAGACCGCTTGATTGCTGGTCTTGGCAGTGCCCGCAGCAAGGGGCATGGCCGGAAGGTGGTGTCTGTGGTTGGATATTTCACCAAGTGTCCATGACAAGACACCAACGCGTGCCCTTGGCTGCGGTCGAGGGCGGTTTCTGTTGCCGGGTGTCTAGGGGGGAGGCCACATCATCCACGGTGGGAAAATATTTCCGCTATCACGTCTTTTCATTCAACCCACAAGCCCCAGCTGCATGACACCCAACGCACGAGATACCTGTTCGGGGGATGTGAGTGAGGCCATTGGCTGTCTTCGCGGGAGGGCCGCAGACTGGTTTACTGACTCCGGGACGCCGCTGCTGGCTGTCGTGTTGGGCAGCGGTCTGGGCGGGTTGGCGGACGCGATTGAATGTGCCGCAACGATCCGCTTTGACGAACTGCCGGGGCTGCCCGCGGCCACCGCATCTGGGCATCGAGGTGAGTTCCTGTTGGGGCGATTCGCGGGCGTGCGGATCATCGCGATGGCGGGGCGACTGCATGGCTACGAGGGCCATGGCATCGATGCGCTCTCGCGAGGCATGGCGATATTGGCCGGTTTGCACCCCGCTGCTGTGATCGTGAGCTGCGCCGCCGGTGGGCTGAACCCTCGCTACCAAACCGGTGACCTTGTGATCATTGACGAACACATCCACCTCCTGCATGGTCAGATGGGGATCGCGGCGGTGACAGAGGGCGACACGGCAGGGCTGCGTAGCGGGCGTCCCACCTGTGACGCGTATTTCGCCGACATTGCCAGCCAGGTCGATCACGCCGCTGGAGAGCAGGGTCGCATCCATCGGGGGACGTACTTGGCCGTCAGTGGCCCGAACTACGAAACTCGCGCCGAGTGCCGGATGATGCGCGGCTGGGGGGCCGACCTGGTGGGAATGAGCACGGTCCCGGAAGTCGTGTTGTCGAGTCGCGCGGGATTGCGGACAATCGCAATTGGCGTGGTGACGAACATGGCCGTCCCCGATGCACCGACGACGGCGAGTCACGCAGACGTTTTGGCGGTCTCGTCACGGGCCGGTGCAAAATTAGAGCGGATTGTCGCCGCCATCGCCGCGTCTCTCGGTCGCGATCAACCGCGTCAGGGGCAGTCTTATCACGCTGGGAATGGATTGGCATGAACGAACTCGAAAAACCCGACTTCACATTCGACTTACTCAAAATGTCGCATGGAGAACTGCGTGAAGCGATTGCGGCAATCGATGTGGCGCCCCCGACCGCGATGCTGGACTCCTCGGCCGCCGAGGAGATCTTTCCACTGGTGCGATTGACCGGCTTGCAGCGTCAGGACGCCGCGTGCATGCGATGGGCAAACTGGGTGCGAGTGCATGCTGTGGGCGACCTTGGTGATTATGCGTTCGCGTCGTTTGCTGGCATGGATGTGCATCTAGAAGGCAATGTCGGCGATGGTGCTTGCGAGGGCATGCGGCGTGGCGTCGTGCGGATCACGGGCAATGCGGGGTGCGGATTGGGCGCCGCCATGATGGGCGGCACGCTCGCCGTCTACGGTTCGGCGGGGGACCGGGTCGGTGCGGCGATGCGTGGTGGGAGTATCTTTGTTCGCGGCGACGTCGGCGACGACACCGGCGCGGGTGCCTTGGCGGGCACCATCGTCGTGGGCGGCGACGCGGGTGTGGGGCTGGGCGACGGGCTCAACAATGTGACCGTTTTTTTGCGTGGCAGGGCGGCATCGCTGGCCCCCGGCGTGATCGACGTGCCGATTCGCAAACGCGAAGAGGTGCGGCTGGGGTTGTTGCTGATGAGTGCATCGATTCGCGGCAAACCCGGTGAATTTCGGCGGATCATTCCGGAGGCTCGCTGGAAGGCGGAGGAAGCCGGGGCGGGGGAGGTTCGCCCCAACTGGCGCTGAAGGCAAACACCGACTTTTTTGTGTTTTTTTCGCGTGAAACTCAAAAAAGTCTCAAGTTTGCGATCACGCGAATGCTTTGGGGTTGTGATCGATGTTGCCCATTGCGGACGATCCCAGCTCGCCACGGCGGACGCCCGGTGAAGCGGATGTGAAGGATCACGACCGCGACCACCACACCTGGATCCCGTTCGCCAGCGACACGCCTTTTCTCAGCGTCCAAGGAGGGACGAACTGTGCCGATTCGCTCATTCAATCTACGCGACCTAACAACACGCGCTCTGGCGTGTTCCGTCCCTTTGCTGCTGGCGTTTTTCGCCTGTGCGGGAACCGCGACGGCAGATTCGATTTTGCTCGAGTTTAGTTCGGCAAACTGCCCGCCCTGCCGAGCCATGCAGCCCGTCGTTTCGGAACTCATCGCCCGCGGCGTGCCGGTTCGCCAAGTCGATGTGCAAGCCGAGCCGCGGCTCGCCGAGCGATACCACATCCGCAGCACACCCACGTATGTGGTCGTGCAACGAGGCCGTGAGGTCACACGACTGATCGGAGCCCAATCCGCTGCGAGTCTGTACAAGGCGTTGCAGCAATCCCCCGGTGGCGAGATCGTCCCCACGCGCAGCCAGATCGCTGCTCCGCCGGCCCGCAGTTCGAGCATCCAGGACCCGCAAACTCGGCTGGCACCGCTCAACGCCCCTACCAACGCGCTGGCCCAATCGGCCAATCGAACCGTTCGACGCGAACAAGACGATCGCCCTGACGAAAACGACCCACTTCCCAGCGGCGATTCTTGGCAATCATTGGCGTCACTGACTTCCGCGGGAGTTGGCCCCACCAGCCCATCCCAGGGACGCGTCGTCGAAGCCATGCCGAGTGCCACGTTGGCCGATGCTGTGGAGCGTGCCCAAGCCGCGACCGTTCGACTGCGAGTGCATGACGGCCGTGGCTACGGCGCTGGCACAGGCACGATCATTGACGTTCATGGTGAAGAAGCCCTCGTGCTCACCTGCGGTCACCTTTTTCGGGACGGCGATGGCAAAGGCAAAATCGAAGTTGATATTTTTGTCGGGGGTCAGCCTCAAACCGTTTCCGGTCAATTGATTGACTACGACGCAGGCGACCGTGACATCGGCCTGGTAGCGATTCGCCCCGGCATGCCCATTGAGCCTGTCGATGTCGTACGCGAAAACGATGTCTTGAAAGTTGGCCAGACGGCATTTAGCTTTGGTTGCGATCGTGGTGACCCTCCTTCTCGGCGTGACACCCGGATCACGGGAGTGAACAAATACAATCAGGACATTGGCGGATCGAATCTCGAAATTTCCGGTGCACCGATCGACGGTCGCAGCGGTGGTGGATTGTTCGACGAGCGTGGACGTTTGATCGGTGTCTGCAACGCCGCGGATTACAAATCAGATATCGGCATCTACACCGGCCCAGGCTCGATTCACTGGCAACTCGACCGCGTGCAGTTGGCTCGCCTCTATCAGGCTGACCCGAACGAAACACTGGCCAGCGATCAGATCGGCTCCCTCGATCGCAGCGTGCCTGACGCGCCGAGTTCGCTCCAGTCGCCGATGGATCAGTTCGCCAGCACGGGTGCCGCCGAAGCATTCGCCGCCGAAACGGGTGATACCGAGATGATCGTGATCCTGCGAGATCGCAACGGCAACAGCCGCGAGCAAGTTCTCACCCTCCACCAGCCTGATGCACAGTTGGTCCGGCAGATTCGCCAAGCGGCAAATCATTGAATTTCTGCTCGCTAAGAGGAGCGTTCGGAAAATAAATGGCCGGGCGCTCCGCGGTCGGAATAGTCGACTGCGGAGCGTTCGGCCGCAATTTCAGACAATAATTTTCCGCACGTTCCTAAATCATTCCAACGCGTGCCCATCGGCGGCCGCGTTCGGTTAGCGAACATGGACCGCCACCCTCGCGGTTCATCCGATGAGAACCAGCCCAGAAAACAAGGCTCTTCAGCCCTGAATGGCTGGCGTCGGACCGTCCGATGCAACGCGCGGTGCCAGCTCAGCCCGCGAATCTGGCTGACTCACTGACCTCTCGGCGTGGGGGAATCAGTATTTCGTCACCGATTCAATCGGGATGGGGTGCTTCTCTTTCCACCCTCCGGAAACGCTCTCGGTCGTGATGGGAATGTTTATGAGGCGAGCGAATCACTGAGGTTCGAGTCGTCCCGACTCAGCCTGCCAAGCGTCTCGAAGCCGAAGTCTGAATCATGCCCCAAAACTGATGGCCAATACGCGAGTAGTCGAAGTGTTGCGCCCCCAGAAGGTAGCTCTTGGCCCCTAAAGAGGCGCAGTCACCATCGTTCTTCATGCGCGCAACCGCGGCGGGGAGTCCGTCGGGCGAGTCAGACGTGATGAAGGCATCTGGAAACTGTGACGTCCATTTAATCGCCGACGACGAGGGTGGGCCGCATACCAAAATCGGCAATCCCGTTGCCGTATAGTCCGTCAGCTTGCTCGGGAAATGGATTGTCATATTGAAACTGCTCTCCTCAAACGGAACAGGCAGAAACAACGCATCCAACTCCGCACGCAACAACGGGACAAATTGGGAGGTGGGGATGTACCCGCGAAACCGAAGGGGGAGGTCCTTGCTAAGGGTGGCCCGCAGATTCACACCCGGCGACAACCCGTAGATGTTGATTTGAGAATCCGCTCCAAACGTTTCCTGGATCGAGTGTGCGAGAGTCCGGATGATTTTCAGCGAGGAGTTGGAGTACACGCTGCCGAATAGCCCGATCGTGAATGGGGCATCGCCGCGGACTCGGATGGGTGCATGGGGCAGCCCCGAGACGACTTGGGAACGTCCCGGCAACAGAACGCTTCCTGCGACGCCGGTTCGTTCTCGGAAATACGCTTCCATATACGGCGAGACACACATTCTCGATGCCGCGGCGGCGTAAACGCCGAGGAAAGCGTTCTCAATCGCTAGCATTCTCGTCAGTGTTTTCGGGAATGTTTGGCGTGGGGAATCATGAACGATGAGATGCAGCGGGATGTTCAACTGCGTCGCGACGGCATCGGCGACGTACCACCCCAGCCCGTGTGCGACCGTCACGATTGCATCGGCATTCTCGCACGATCGCCGAACCCGTCGAATGGTCGAGTCCAAGAGTGCGTAGTTGACTAACCTCCCCACGCCACCAAAGCCGTTGCGAAGGAACTTCTGAGAAACGTACTTGACGTTTTCGTAGTGCGCCCCTGCGACGCGATTTTCGGGATGGGAGGCTCGTCCGAGCTCGATGATACGACACTGCGCCGCATTCACGCTGAACAGCCGATGCAAAACTGCCGAGCCATGGAAGGTTTCCTCCACGGGGACATCTCCCACATAGGCGATCCGGCAGTGGGTTCGGCTGCGATTTGCGGTGCCTTCGACGCAGGTATTGATACGGATGGTCGTGTTCATGGCTGTCGATTCAAACCTCATGCATCATTCCATAGGGGACCCGTCGCATGGCACACTGATTGGGCCCAGACGGTTTTTGGCATCCGTTGAGGAGGCGTCCAGCGCTGGCGAGGGCTTCGCCTCCGGAGGTCCAGGTATTCTAAATCGGCACGCGATGTCAAGAGATTGCCACAGGAATTCATCTTGCTCTATGAAGCGGAGTTGGCTATTTTTGCAATTCAGTCGCACTGAGGCGGCTTGTTTTGCCACTTTCGACAGGGATGGATTCCATGCAAGTAGTACTCCTTGCAGGCGGACTCGGGACTCGACTTCAAGAGGAGACGACCGCGCGCCCCAAGCCCATGGTTGAAATCGGCGGTCGGCCGATTCTATGGCATATCATGAAGAGCTTTGCTCGCTACGGGCACGATGACTTCCTCGTCGCGTGTGGCTACATGGGCGATTTCATCAAAAAGTACTTTCTGGATCAGTACAATCTTAGCGGCGATCTGAAAATTGATTTCGGTCGCGACATGATGCAGCGATCCGAGGCGGACATGGAATCATGGTCCGTGAACTTGGTCGATACCGGCTTGCACACCATGACGGGGGGACGTTTGCTGCGGCTGCAGGACAAACTTCGTCGCGAGACCTTCATGTTGACCTATGGTGATGGTGTCAGCGACGTGAACATCGACGAATTAGTGGCGTTTCACCGCCAGCAGGGACGCCTCGCCACGGTGACCGCAGTGCGTCCGCCGGCCCGCTTCGGCGGCTTGATCATGAACGGCGATTCCGTCGAACACTTCACCGAGAAACCCGTTGCCGGGGAAGGCTGGATCAACGGCGGATTCTTGGTCTTTGAGCCCGAGATCTTCAGCTACTTAAAGAGTGATCAATGCAGTCTCGAGGCCAACGCCCTCGAACAGGTCGCCGCTGCTGGGCAACTCGCTGCCTATCGACACGATGGGTTTTGGCAATGCATGGATACCCTGCGTGATAAACACTATCTGCAGCGACTGTGGGACTCCGGTGAAGCTCCTTGGCTGAACACCCTCGAGGAACACCACACGCGTCTGCGAGTGATGCCTGTGCGACGAGCGGTCGCGTAAGAGTCACAGCCGAGCACTCCACCTTTCTATCGTAACGCGAACTCAACCCACGCCGCCTCGGGACCACGCTCCTGCTTTGGCGATTCACCTCCACCAGCGAATTCTCCGCAATGGATCGTAATCTCGAAAACAGTGAGTCCTTTGATGCCAGTTTTTGGCAGGATCGTCGTGTGCTGGTCACCGGCGGTACGGGGTTGGTCGGTGGCTGGCTGATCAAACGTCTGCTCGCAGCTCGTGCTGACGTCGTTTGTTTAATCCGTGATTGGACGCCCCAGGCAGAACTCGTTCAAAATGGAACGATCGATCAGGTGACCGTCGTTCGCGGAGACATCTGCGATCAAGAATGCCTCGAACGTGTCCTGGGTGAGCATGAGATCGAAACGGTCATGCACCTGGCCGCCCAAACGATCGTTGGCATCGCCAACCGCAATCCGGTCTCTACGTTCGAAGCCAATATCGGTGGCACGTGGAAACTACTCGAAGCCTGCCGTCGATCGCCGCTCGTCAAACAGATCGTGATGGCTTCCTCCGACAAAGCCTACGGGGACGCCAAGGTGCTTCCCTACACCGAAGAAACACCGCTGGCAGGGATGCATCCCTACGACGTCAGTAAATCGTGTGGCGATCTCATCGCCCAAACCTACGCGAACACTTACGGCAGCCCCGTCTGTATCACGCGCTGCGGCAACTTTTACGGTGGGGGTGACTTGAACTGGAACCGTATCATCCCCGGGACGATTCGCAGCGCACTGCGTGGTGAGGCACCGATCATTCGTTCGGACGGTTCGTTCGTGCGTGATTACTTCTACGTCGAGGACGGCGCGGCTGCGTACATGCACTTAGCCGAACAGATGGCGTTGCATCCTGAGCTCGCTGGCGAAGCATTCAATCTCTCGACGGAGATTCAAGTATCCGTGCTCGACGTGGTGAAGAAAGTGCTCGGCGAGCTTGGTAGTGACTTGCAGCCCGTTGTGTTGGGGCAGGCTTCGCACGAGATCAAGCACCAATACCTCGACGCCGCCAAAGCACGCGACGTGCTGAACTGGCGACCGCTATATACTTTTGATCAAGGGTTACAGAGAACAATCCAATGGTACTCCAACTTTATCAACCACCGCTCAGCGACGCAGACGGCACCGACGCAGACAGCACCACAGAGACCTGCTGTCGGGGCTGTGGAGAGGGTCGCCTGAAACCGGTTCTTTCGCTTGGTTGTACCCCGCTGGCCAACGCCTTACTCGCCGAGGCGGATTTGGCCAAACCTGAAAAACAGTGGCCGCTTGACCTCGTCCGCTGTGAAGACTGCTCATTAGTGCAGATCACTGAAACCGTTCCACCGGAAAGCCTATTCAGCGATTACGCCTACTTTTCATCGTTTTCCGACACGATGGTGGCCCACGCAAAGCAGATCGCTACGCGCCTGGTCGAGGAACGCGAGTTGGACGAACACAGCCTTGCCATTGAAGTCGCCAGCAACGACGGGTACCTCCTGCAGTGGTACCATCAAGCAGGCGTTCCCGTACTCGGTATTGAACCGGCAAAGAACATTGCGGAGGTTGCCATTCGAGATCGCGGGGTCGACACCCTCTCGGAGTTTTTCGGGATCGAGGTTGCCACTCGCTTGGCCGCTGAGGGAAAGCGGGCCGACGTGATCCATGCGAATAACGTGCTCGCGCACGTGGCGGATCTTAACGGAGTGGTCGCGGGGTTCGCTGCACTCCTAAAGGAGAACGGCCGTGTTATCGTGGAAGCCCCCTACCTCGGTGAACTCATCGATCATGCCGAGTTCGACACCATCTACCATGAGCATCTCTGCTACTTTTCGCTGACCGCGCTGACCGAACTGTTCGCCAAACATGGATTGGACGTTGTCAACGTCGAACAACTGGCGATTCACGGCGGTTCGCTACGCATCTTCGCCGCTCACGCTGGCACGGCCGAGGTCCAAACCACCGTTCGCGATCTGCTTGCCGTGGAAGCCGGTTGGGTTTTTGACGAGGCACACTATGCCCAGTTTGCTAGCCGCGTCGAAACACTTCGGACATCACTGCTCGAATGCCTCTCCAAGCTAAAATCCGAAGGCAAGCGAATTGTTGTTTATGGTGCCTCGGCGAAGGGCAGCACGCTACTGAACTATTTCGGCATTGGCCGCGATTTGATCGATTATGTTGTCGACCGAAGTACCGTCAAACAGGGACGCTATACCCCTGGCACGCATTTGGCCATCCGCGCCCCTGAGCAATTAGTGGCGGACCAGCCCGACTATTGCCTGTTGCTGACCTGGAATTTTGCGGAAGAAATCATGCAGCAGCAGCAAACCTATCGTGACCGTGGCGGCAAATTCATCATCCCCATACCGGACGTCCGCGTCGCCTAAGGAACGAGTGAAAATAACTGGCTGAATCGGTGTCGAATGCTCTGCGGTCGACCATCCTTCGGGCACTTCCTTTTCGATCGTTCCAAAGGGAGCATTTCAAGTATCGATCATGACTGACGACTTAACCCTTATTGTGCCCACTCACAATCGCGTTGCCTTTCTACGAAGGCTAATGCATTTTATCGATCGGCAGGAATTTCGCTCGTCCATACTCGTTGCTGACTCGAGTGAGCCAGCCATTGCACGAGAAAAAAAGGAGTTGATCGAGTCATACCGCTCGCGACTGAATATTCGTTATCAACACAGTTCACTGGGTTTTGGCGAGAAGTGCGTCGCAGCCATTTCGGCGAGTGAGACTCCGTTCAGTGTCTTCTGCGCTGACGATGACTTCTTGATGCCGGAATCGGTACGCAGTTGCGTCGAATATTTGAAGGAGCACGACGACTATAACTGTGCCTCGGGGATTTGGGTGCAGGTCGAAGCGAACCGAAACAACCGATGCACGCAAATTCGCTGCGACCAAATCAACGATGATTCCGTCACGCGGCGATTCCAAAAGCTCGCTAAAAACTGGTTCTCGAATTTTTATTCAGTCTACCGAACGGAAACATTGAAGCGTGCATGGCAGGTGGCCGGTGATGCGAGTGACTACGCCAGTGCGCGGATCTTCTTGGAGCTGATGCTGTGTCATCTGGGGGTGATGTATGGCAAGATGGCCGTCTTGCCGCAAACGCACTATCTATTTGAACTGCATGGTCAGAATGACAGTTCGCAGCTCCCTCTCATCGCCAACGGAGATCGAGCGAACGAACTCTACGATCGGTTCGAGAGAACACTCGCTAACGAATTATCCGTTGCCGATGGAGTGACGATCGAGAACGCGACCCGTACCGTGCGAGGTTGCTACGGCCACTGGCGCACAGGAGCCATGATGCAGCGAGATCATCGGCCGAAGGGGCTACGCAGATACACTCGCAAGCTACGCCAAAGCATCGCCAAGATCCGAGACGGTGTTTCGAACCATCCGACGAAGGTGTGGACGAAGCGGCGACTCAATGCAAACCACGAGTATTTTCAGGGCGATGCGTGGCGACTCGCAATCGAACTCACTGGCCGGTTTCCCGATGGCATGAACGCCGATCAATTGGCAACGGAGACGTCGCAAGTCTCTGCATTCAAGGCCGTCGCCTAGTCAAATTCGATGATGTCAGCACCGCAATTTTCGATCGTGATCACGAACTTCAACAAGGCAGGCTTGCTAGAAGCCTGCCTGCGTTCAGCAATTGAGCAGACGATTGCCTGCGAGAAGTTCGAAGTGGTCGTGGTCGACGATAAATCAACAGATCATTCGCTAAGCATACTTTCGAACTACCACTCGAAAATAAGAGTGGTCGAAAACCCTCGCAATTGTGGAGCGTTAATCTCTACTTTGGCTGGCGTCGCAGTCGCTCGCGGTTCGTACATTGTCACGCTCGATGGCGACGACGTGGTGGCGGAGAATCTGTTGGAGGTCTTGGCCGGTTCGCGGCTTCTCCGCATGGATCGCTTTCTGCACGGGCGCATCCATCAGAGCAGCGGACGTCTGGAGTCGCCTACCTCCATCGAACGAGTGGGGGAACCGGTTCGATTGGATCCCGCGTGGAAATTGGCTTTAGAACCAAAAACCGGTGGCAGTTCGTTGATCTGTCCTCGACAAGCCCTGCTTGAGTTGCATGGGCGTTTTCCGCCCATCGCCGTCCAGGATCATGCCATTCCTGAAATGTTGTCATTGATCCTCACGGATTACCTCCGCCTGGGTTGCCACACGCACTTTGCGAATACGGGTGACTCCGTTGAACATCTTTCGGGCAACTCAGCGCAGCTCCATCATGATCGACTGCTATGCGGATTAGCGGTGCTGCAAAACGCCCTGGAACTCAAGCCGCTGCCCTACTTAATTGCTCGACTGAGACGGCGCCTGTTCGGTCGCTGTCTGCGTTACGTTTGGAAATACCATCTGTGGGGTTCGGCAACGGCATGTGGGCAACTTGCGGGCTCACCTTCCTTCGATCAGATTCAGTCTGTGTGCAATCAGATTGCAAGTGAAATGCGGCTCCGTCATCCGGCCATCCGCTTCTACGCATCCGAACCCAATGACTGGATTCAGCCGAAAGTAGCCTAGAATGTACGTGCTCACAGAAACCTCCTTGCGACTCAAGTGGTCGGCGATTGAATCACTCTGTATACACCGCATCGGAGTGATCGCATGCGATTAATTCCCACCTGTTTCGACAAGGCTTGGTTGATCGAACCAGAGCGACACGAGGACGAGCGTGGTTTCTTTGCGCGGACCTGGTGTGAACGAGAGTTCGCGGCAAAGGGGCTCGACAGTCGGTTGGTACAGTGCAGCGTCTCATTCAACAAACAGGCGGGCACATTGCGAGGAATGCACTATCAGGCTGCCCCACACGAAGAAGCCAAACTCGTCCGCTGTACCCGTGGCAGTATTTTCGATGTGATCGTGGATGTTCGTCCTGGCTCGGAAACCTACGGGCAGTACGCCAGCTTCGAACTCAATGCAGATAACCACCTGGGTCTCTATGTCCCGGAGGGGTTCGCGCATGGCTTTCAGACCTTGGAGGCGGATTCCGAGGTCTACTATCAGATGAGTGAGCATTTTGAATCCAGCTCAGCTCGCGGGTTCCATTATGCTGACCCGGAGGTTGCCATCCCATGGCCGCTGCCTGTCACCGTTGTGTCGCTGAAAGACGAGCAGTTAGGACGACTAAGATCATGAGGATGGTTGTCACGGGCGCGACAGGGTTCATCGGTCGACACCTCGTTTCGGAACTGCTCCGGCGCGGTCATGACGTCACGGCGATCGCGCGCAGTCACGAGCACTTTTTGACAATGGACTGGGCAGCGGACGTTCGGTTTGTGAGGGTTGACATTCATCAGCCAGATATTGAGTTATGGAAGCGGTTGGCGGCAACCGATCGATTGGTCCATTTGGCTTGGCCGGGCCTTCCCAACTACAAAGATCCGTTCCATTTTGAAGAGAATCTTCCTGCCGCGTATCGATGGATCGAGACCTTCGTCCAGGCGGGATGCGAGAATGTCTTGGTCACGGGCACCTGTTTTGAGTATGGCGCACGCGAGGGGAAACTCAGTGAGCATATGCCCGTCGAGCCTACCAATGCATACGGGCTCGCCAAGGATTGCTTGCATCGTTTTCTGCGGATTCTAAAAAACTCAGTTCCGTTTCAGTTGACATGGGCGCGTTTGTTCTATACCTACGGACCCGGCCAACATCCGCGCAGCCTCATCGCGCAGCTCGATACGGCCATCGACCAGGGCGAGGGCTCGTTCGCGATGTCTGGTGGTGAGCAACTACGAGACTTTCTGCCGATTCAAGCCGTTGCCAGCCATTTGGCAACCCTCGCCGAGAAGATACATTTTGACGGTACTGTGAACGTGTGCAGTGGCCAACCCATTTCGGTTCGCCGTCTCGTCGAGCAGCACTGCGCTGCACGAGACGCTGTGATAAAGCTAGACCTTGGACGCTATCCCTATCCCGACTACGAGCCCCTGGCAATGTGGGGCGACAATTCTCTTCTCCAATCAATTGAGCGATCATCTTGACATCCAACGATCCCAACGAAACCTTTCGCAGTGAATGCAAGCAACGTGTGGCGGGTTACGCGAGCGGCCCGATCGCCGACGCTGGACGTGAGTTCATGCGCGCCAGTACGGAGCCAAAGTACTCGTATAACTTCACATGGATGGGGCGACCGATTATCCAATATCCGCAGGATATGATCGCCATGCAGCAATTGATCTGGCGCATTCAGCCCGATTTGATTATTGAAACCGGAATCGCTCACGGGGGCTCCCTGATCTTCTCCGCTGCGATGCTCGAACTCAATGCTGCCTGCGGTGGCAACGCAGACGCCCAGGTGCTCGGCATCGATATTGATATCCGAGAGCACAATCGACGTGCCATTCTGGAACATCCATTGGCCAAACGGATCAAGATGATTGAAGGCAGCAGCGTGGCGCCGGATATCGTCGAGCGAGTCAAACTCCACGCCGAGGGAAAAGACAGTGTCTTGGTATGCCTCGACAGTAATCATACCCACGAACACGTGCTTGCCGAACTGAATGCCTACGCTGATTTGACGAGTGTGGACAGCTACTGCGTTGTGTTCGACACCATCGTCGAAGATTTGCCGAGTGGAATGTATCCGGATCGCAGCTGGGGTCCTGGCAACAGCCCCAAATCTGCCGTGAAGGAATTTTTGGCGAGCCACTCAAATTTTGAGATCGACCATGAAATCGATCACCAACTCCTGATTAGTGTGGCCCCTCAAGGTTACTTGCACCGGGTGCGATGATCGATTCATCGGCTCGCGACGCTCTCCCGCGAGATTCTGGCTCAACTCAAAGAGAGGGCAGGAATCGCAAAGGAGGCCGGCGGTGCTGGATCTCGAGAGCAGCCGTTTCGACTACCACAGCGGCAAAGTTGACCAGATTCAAACTCCTTCGATGGAGGGTCGACGGAACCTTGACTACACAGTGTCGGAGCGTGAGCCGGTTTGGAATCGTAGATTGATTAGCGTTCACGGCAGCGAGTGACTCCTTGACCACGACGGAGCCTCAACGAAAAATGAGGCGCCAGCGTACACTGCGCGCGTGTGAACCGTGTGATGCGGTAGCCATGCCGTCGCGTCGGGCTCTTATTTCTGCTCCTTTTGGAAGTCGCCCGCATGATGCCAGGCACTTTGACCCTGCTGACACCGACGCACAATCGCACGCCATTCTTGCGCCGGTTGATTCGCTTTTGGGAGCAAATCGCACTCACGCATCCGATCTTGGTGGTTGATTCGAGTGATCCAGGCCGAGCGGCTCAGAACCGAGAGGTCTGCTCGGATGCTGCCGCTCACTTGAATATTCGTTACGTGCACTACGATCTCGCCTTCGATTTGAAGTGCTATCAAGGGCTCACCGAAGTTGAAACACCTTACGTCTCGTTTTGTGCCGATGACGATTTTCAGTTTCCAGCTGTCGTCGAGCAATGTGTGCATTTCCTTGCTCAGCACGACGACTACTCTTTGGCTCAGGGACGTGTGATCCACGCCAATAATTCGCGTACGGCACATCACGCGGTCTTTGACTGTCACCTGCTCGATGCGTATGACATGGAGGACTCCGACCCCGCTGAGCGGTTCCGCCAGATCGCGACGCGTACCTTCTCGACGTTCTATGGCGTCTATCGCACCCCGCAATTGGCCCATTCCTTTTCCGAAGTGATCGAGTACACCAATTATCAGCAGGGGCGAGTTTTTACCGAAGCCTTCCTGCTCTCATTGAGTGTGATCTCTGGAAAGGTCAAGGTTCTCCCTGAGGTCCAGTACGTCCAGGAAACGCACGGGGAAAATGAAAGCCGCATCGTCCCACGTGTGCTCAACAAAGATCAGATTGAGGCTCTTTCCCGTCGATACGAAATGGGTTTGCGGACCCACCTGACGACTTCATCCGATCAAACTGCCGATGAAATTGAACGATTGATCAAACAGCACGCCCATTTTATCTCGGGCATGGGAGGCAGGAAACAGCATCGTCGGCCCTGGCGTGAAAGCATCGGCAGAGAGATTCATCGCACGCGGGCCAGGACCATCAAGTGGCTGCAACACATGCTTCCTCTGCAACCGACCAGCGGTCATGACAACGCTGTGATGCAGAACATCCAAGTCTTCCCGGCGGGATCAGACTACGATGTTGCGAAGGAACTCCTGAGGCAGTATCCCAAGGGCATCGGGGGGTAAGCGACTCAACGACATGGAGAGCGAATTCCAGGAATCGAAAGGAGACGCTGATATGATGAAGCAGCGGTAGGCGTCCCAATGCAGTCCGGTTGCCACTGACTGCGACGATCGTCGTTTGGCCGCAGTCGCACCAACCGGCACGGAGCCCCTGGGGTGGAGGACGCGTCTTTTCGGGCTTCGACGCGTGTTGATTTCATGAGCCGAGTCGCGTCAGCGGCCGGCGTGATCGCGTTACTCAATGCCATTGGACTCACTCTTGCCGGTCGAACTCGGACTCCATCAACAGCCTGTTCGACGGGACTGAGTTTCGTAGGAAAACCGCCTTCCCGTGATCGGCGGAATTCTGTATCAACAGGATCGTCAACCGACGATTTGTTGCATTTCGGAAGACATGGTGCATCGTTCGTAGTCGATTTTAACTGCGTGGTGGATCCGGCTTGGCTGGAATGACTCCGACGAATGGAACGGATAAATATGGACAAGGTTGTCGTTCACATCGCCTATCCGTTGTGGCGAAAAAATATGCTGGTGGCGTTAGCTCGTGCCAAAGAACTGCAGGATGGCGGCGACGACGTTACGGTGACCTACTGCGCTGCCGAGGGTGGATCCTGCATTTGCAACCAATCGGGCAACCCGCTTGTCTGTCGGCTTTGCCGATCGTGGGTGCAAGAGACCGCCGCGGGCATGCAGCTGCACGCGATTGGATTGGCAGGAAAAGACGCAAAGGGCACCCAAACCCAGTCGCTCTCACCGAGCGAGTTTCCCCTTTCACAACGCAAAGAACTTGTCGAAGGCGTGCTCAGCGGACTGATTTCGACCTACCGGATTCTGCCCCGTGATATCAAAAAGATAGCGTCTCTGAAACGGCTCAAGCGGCGAACGTATCAGACCGCGCTGCGATTGCATGCGGACCTGTTTCGCCTGATGTCATCGATCGGTCCCGATCGTTTTGAAGTCTTCAATGGGCGGCATGCGTGTAGTAAAGCAGGACTTCTGATCGCGAGACAGTTGGGGATTCCCTTTACGACGATGGAGGTCAATGCGAATAAACGTCCCATCGTCTTTGCGGGGCATACGCCCCACGACCGCCACGGTGTGCAAGCTCGAATTCGATCTTTGCCCGTGGATATCGACCTGGCGACGCAGTTTTATGAAGGTCGACGTAGGCCGCGGAATAACCGGTTTGCTCGTGCGCAGAGCAATTCATTTCAAATGCCTTCGGCGGATGGATTCCGACGCGTGGTCAGCGTTTTCCTGAGCAGCCAAGATGAATTTGAATCTCTGGGAAAGAACTGGAAATCGCCGTTTCCACCGGATCACGAGATCATGCGAGAGACGTGCCTCCGGTTTCCTGACACCCTGTTCCTGATCCGTTTTCACCCCAATCAGGCGGGCATCAAAAGTGATATTCGTAGCGGATTCACTCCGGTGGAACGTCTGCCGAACGTACGGGTCTACGGGCCGACGGACGTGGCCAATACGTACGAGATGATTGACCGGTCGGACATCATTGTGGCATTCAACTCGACCGTGGGTGTCGAAGCGTGTTGGGCGGGAAAACCATCGATCATGCTCGGCCCCTCCTTCTACGATGCGCTCGGTGTGGCGTACACACCGCCGAACGTCGATGAATTTTGGCACTTGCTCGAACGCGATCATCTCGACGCAAAAGACCGCGTCGGCGCCGCGCAACTCGCATACTATGTGCTGCGTGATGGCAACGAGTTAAAATACATTCACGCCGAAGCGGGCAAACTGACAAACCGTGGATTCACCCGCCGACGCGTATGGAAGGCCCTCGCTGCCCGCAACATCAATACTCTCTATGTGAACGCAATGAAAAAATGGGTGCGGGCAGCGTGAGGGGTGTTTAATACCGTGTGATCGTTTCATGCAGATTTAAAATCACCCGGCATATCTGTGACCACGCGGCAAGCTTCGCAGGGTCCGCAAAGGTCTCATCCCCGTCGCCAACGGCTATGAATTTCGCAGCATCATCAGGGTGTGCGGCAAAATACTGAAGTTGCCGCTCGTATAGGGACTGCAACGACTGCATTTCTTCCGTCATCGCTTCGCGGGCGAGGGCACGTACGAAGCCGGCGTCCAAAATAGTTTCAAACGATGCATCGCCATGCTCGTTCAGGAGCGACCGCGCCATCGCGTGGGAGGCCTCGACAAAGGTCGGATCGTTCAGCAGCGTCAGTGCCTGCTGCGGACTATTGGACGGTGACCGATCCGCGGTGCACTCATCTCGCGAAGGCGCATCGAAGTTCACCAGCATGGGGTGCAGGAAGGTGCGTTGCCAGTGCATGTAGACACCTCGCCGATACTGCCGTTCATCTTCTGAAGGCATGTATTGCCGATTGGGGAACTGCAGGTTGCCGTAATGCCCCGTCGGCTGGTAGGGGAAAATACTTGGGCCGCCGACATAGTCCGTGTTGAGCAGTCCCGCGATCGCCAACGCGTTGTCACGCACGACCTCCGCTTCCAGACGTCGCGGTGCCGCTTGCGCCAACAGCCGATTGTATGGATCGGCTTCGACAAGCTCAGCTCGGTTGGTAACTGCTTGTTGGTACGTGCGGCTGGATACGATCATGCGGATGAGATGTTTGATGTCCCAGCCGCTGTGGACGAACTCGTTGGCCAGTCGGTCGAGTAGGAGCGGATGGCTCGGCCATTCACCTTGGCTGCCGAGATCATCGAGTTTCGCCGACAAACCCGTGCCGAAGAAGTGTTCCCAAGTGCGATTGGCAAAGTGTCGCGGAACGAGCGGGTTGTCGGGCGACGTCAGCCAATCGGCGAGGTCGGTGCGAGTCAATCGACGGTCACTGCCGACGTCGGGCTGCGGCAAAAAATGTGGTACCGCTGGCGGTGCAGCGGCGCCGGAATCGTCTTGCCATTCGCCGCGCGGGCGCACGCGGCTGATTGGGATTTGGTCAGCGGGCACGGCCTGCGTGACTACGGTAATCGCCATTCCCGAATGCCGATCCTGGATCGCGTTGCGGAAGTGGACGGTCCGGCGATCCTGTTTGCCGACCTTGGTCGTCGAAACATAAAACGCCCCGGCCAGCGCGGCGTGATCATCTTGGTCGCGTTCCGCGTCAGGCTTCTCAAATGCCGTGACGAGGTCCTCGGACGCTGCTGGCCAACCCGCGATGGCACCACCGATCGGGGTGACCGCCAGTCGCACACGACCGACACTGCCTGTCTTCAAACGCACGACGAGCTGCTGATCGGACGCCAACTGGAGTGGCGTTTCCAAATGGTAGACCGCTGTATGGGCGAGTTGGTTTTCGTTGGCTGGTAACTGCCACCGCGTCGGGCCGCTCCGCCAAACCTGGCCGAGAGTTCGCGGCGGTGCGCCACTGCTGTATCGCAGCGGATCCTCTCGATCGGCTTCACCCCAGGCGATACTGACGGGGGTTTCCGGTTCGATCATCACCTCTTCATTCAGAGCGACTGTTGTCGACGGCATGGGCGTATCAGGCGTCTCACGCTGCAGCACATTGCGATCCTTGTCCATGAGGATCAAGCGAAAACCCTTCAGCCGGCTCGCATAGCCTTCATCGGTGCGATTCCAAACCACGATGGAATCCACCGCTTGCTCGCTACCGAGGTCAACTTCCCACCATGGGTTTTCACTGTCGAGAACGGTGTGCGTCACCGAGTTCGCTTTGTAGTAGTTGCCTTCGGTATTCCCATCGATGGCCAGCGAGGCTGCTGCGGTTTTATAGACAGAGGACTGCGTCGCGCTGCCCTGTGGGGCTAGGTTGATTGGATTTCCGTCCGCGTCGTGCTTGCGAGCGAGCACCTCGACTTCCGCGAGTGACAGAATTTGCTTTCCCGACAGTTCGATTCGCACGAAGCGAGGTCGATTGGGACGCATCTTTGGTTGGTCGGTTTCTGAACGAATGACACCCGCAGAGAACTCCAGTTCAAATCTTCCATCGTCGTTGCGGCCGACATTGCCACCATTTTGTTCATCGGGCAACACCTCCACGCGAATCGCTTTGATGACCGTTGGTGCTTGCGGCCTTGCCATGATCTCCACGGTTTCCCCGCGGGTTGGTTTCCCGGACAGCAGGACGCTGCCGTCATCGAGCATCTGATGCGCGGTCTGGGCGGAGGTTTCAACACGATTGACATCCATCGGCACCCAACCGTCGGCATGTGCGGCGAGCACGTCTTGAATTGACGTCTGCCATGCAGCGAACTCGTTCGTGGCGAGCACCTCGTCTCCGAGCGACTTCAGCAGTTCGGCGTCACGTTCCCGGATCAACGCTTGGATCTCAGCTCGCAGCGATGGCGAAGAGAAACGCATCTCGGTGGGGAACGGGTAATCGTTGTTGAAGCCCTTTAGATCTTCGTTGGGCGTATAGGAATAGTTCGAGTACACACCCCACTGGCGGATGTCATCAAAGAACGCCCCCATGGAGTAGAAATCCTTGGCGGAGAACGGATCGAATTTATGATCGTGGCACTCACAGCAGGCCATCGTTGATCCCAACCATGCCGTCCCGATCATCCGCACACGGTCGGCTTTGTATTTCGCGAGATACTCGCCCGGTTGGGCACCGCCTTCTCTCGTCACCATATTGAGTCGCAGTAAACCAGTCGCGATGAGATCTTCCGTCGTCGGATTTGGACTCAGGTCGCCCGCGATCTGTTGGCGGGTGAACTGATCAAATGGTTTATTTTCATTGAAAGCATTGATGACATAGTCGCGGTACGCAAAGTCCCGCATGTTTTGATCGCCGTGGTACCCAACGGTATCTGCAAAACGGACGATATCGAGCCATGAGCTTGCCATCCGCTCGCCGAAGCGTGGTGACGCGAGCAACCGCTCAACTTGTTTGGGGTACGCATCGTCAGACGAGTCCGCGGCAAATGCCTGGAGCTCGGCAGGGGTCGGTGGCAGCCCTGTTAAATCGAGACTTAATCGACGAAGCAAGGTTGCTTTATCCGCGATCGGTGAGGGCTCGAGCCCTTCGCGTTCCAGCCGTGAGACGATAAAGGCGTCGATATCGTTCTCGACTTTTCCAGTAGGATCCTTGACTGGGGGGACGTTCGGACGCGTCACGGGGGCGTACGCCCAATGCTGTTCATACTGAGCACCTTGCTCAATCCACTTACCGAAGAGTGCCCGCTCGTAGCTCGTCAATTGATGACGAAATTCGGCGGGCGGCATCTGCTCGCCATTTCCCGTACCCATGATCCGTTGGTACACCTCCGATTGCGCGGGGGCACCGGGCACGATCCCGTGAACCTCATCGTCGGACGGTAGCACGCCCGTGGCCGAGGCAAACGAGTCGATGCGGAATTCGCTCTGGTTGTTCTCGACATCCGGACCGTGACAGGCGAAGCACGTGTTGGACATGATCGGCCGAATGTGAGCGTTGAAGGTTACGTGCTCAGGCAGCTTGCGGGGTTTTGAGGTCGTGATCCACTGCGTCGCGGCGGGCTCAGCAGTCGGTTCGTCTGCTCGCAAAACGGCAACGGAAAGCAGTAGCGATGTGAGGAAGAGATAGCGATGCATGGCGGAAAGCATTGGATGGGCGAAGGGTTGAGGAGTTGACCGGAGCTGTCGACGAGAGCCGCTACGCCACAACCTCTTGAACGACTCGGGACGGTTTCACTCCGGTGAGTTTCAGATCGAGACCCTGAACCCGAGCCGACAAACGTTCGTGATCGACACCGAACAGGTGCAGCATGGTCGCGTGCAGATCTCGGACGGGAACTTCGTTCTCGACGACCCCGTAGCCGAGTTCATCGCTCGATCCATAGGTCATGCCCCCTTTCACGCCTCCACCGGCCATCCACACGCTGAAAGCGTTGATGTGGTGATCGCGTCCCGATCCCTGCGCCATCGGTGTGCGTCCAAACTCGCCCCCCCACAACACCAAGGTGTCTTCGAGGAGCCCCCGATCTTTTAGGTCTTTGAGTAGTGCCGCGGTCGGCCGGTCGGTGTCATTGGCCGATTGCGTGAAACCGGGGACGAGATTGCTATGGTGGTCCCAGCCACGGTGATACAACTGTACAAACCGCACGCCACGCTCGAGCAGGCGGCGGGCCAGTAGGCAGTTCGAGCCATACGTTCCGTCACCGGGCTGCTTGACGCCGTAGTTCGCTAAGGTCTCTTTGGTTTCAGTGCTCATGTCGGCGAGTTCGGGAACGGCCGTCTGCATCTTGAACGCCATCTCATACTGTGCGATTCTTGTTTCGATTTCAGGATCGATCACGTCTCGGGCCAGGATCCCGTTGAGTCGCTGGACTTCGTCGATGACCTGCCGCTGAGTCGACTGACAAACGCCGTCGGGATTACCAATGTAATGCACCGGAGCGCCCGAGGATTGAAATGCGACTCCTTGGAACTTGCTCGGCAGCACACCCGCACTCCATTGCCGCGCCGACACGGGCTGAGCCCCAGGACCGGATGATGTCATGACGACATAGCCAGGCAGGTTTTCTGTTTCGGCACCGAGTCCATACAACCACCATGAACCCATGCAGGGCCGGCCTTTGATGATCGACCCGGTATTCATGAACGCATGTGCGGTATCGTGATTGATCTGTTCGGTCGTCATGCTACGGATGACGCACAGATCGTCCGCATGGGCACCGGTCAGCGGGAACATCTCGGACATCTCAATTCCCGATTCGCCCCATTTTCGAAATTTTGTGAACGACTTCCGCGCGATCAAGGTCGCGCCTTGCAATTGGGCGAGTTGTTGACCAGCAGTGAATGATTCAGGAAACGGCTTGCCGTCGAGCCGATCGAGTTCCGGTTTGGGGTCCAGCGACTCAACATGCGAGGGGCCACCCGCCATGCATAGGTGGACGATTCGCTTTGCTCGAGGAGCAAAGTGGGGCAGGCCAGGCAATGGCGGCCACGGATGCTCACCGGCGGGTGCCGAGGAAACTGGGCTGGCGCAAGCCCCCGACTGATTGCCGAGCAAGTTCGCCAACGCAAAGGTCCCGATGCCAGCAAAGGACTTGGAAAGAAACGTGCGTCGGGCCCAGTCCGTTTGAAGACGTTCCAAGTTGGGGGTGAGCTGATTCATGTTAAATTTCGTATAGGAGGTGGGATGCCATCCCATGATAGCGGATATATGATCAGGACGAGAAAAAAGATCCCCCCCTATTCTATTCGACCCGCTGAGCAGCACAGCCAGATTGACTCCCTTGATGAGCGATTTTTTCCGACAACGACAACCCCTGCAACGCTCGAGGTTGGCTCAGTTCGCACCCTCACGCCCGCGGTGGCCCGCGATGGTCGGTTCGCTCATGACGCACGTGGTGGTGATCCTCGGTCTGCTGTGGCTACTCGCCACTGGACTGGGCAAAGGCACCACTTCGCCGCCGACGGTGCGCAGTGTGGGCATGGCGATCGCTCACCGGACACCCGATCACACCCGCTACGTTACCGAACCGGAACGGAATGTCGCCGCCGCACAGAGTGAGTCGGCCAGTTCCACGGCGTCTCGCCAATCCGCGGGCGATGCCCCGGCGGCCCCTGGCGACCCAGCGTCCGCCTCCCGCTCGACCACACCGCTCGGTTTGAAACCACCGCTCGACTTGGCCGCGGTGCTGGCTGAAATGAACGGCACCAGCAATCCTCACTCCGCACAAACCGGAGCGGGCGCATCGGCAGTCACGTCGGATTCGCTGGTTCAAGGTCGGATCCGACTGGCCGATGGACGGTCACCCGATGAACTGGGCGATCGCGAATTGGTGCCGGGCATGACCCGTACCGGCCAAGGAGCGGGCCAAACGACCACGCAGGTGTTCGGTGTCTCGGGTAGCGGTAGCACGTTCGTGTACGTGTTCGACCGGAGCGATAGCATGAGTGCGGCGGGGTCGGCGCCGCTGCGGGCGGCGAAAACGGAACTCATTCGCAGTCTCGATACACTCACCGAGCGTCAGCAGTTTCAAATTATTTTTTACAATGACACGCCCGACGTCTTCCGCAGCGAGGGAGATGCGACCGGATTGGTCACCGGCGAGCCAGCCACCATTGCGCGGGCACGCGACTATGTGCGGCGAACCGTCGCCACGGGCGGAACTGAGCACGAGGCCGCACTGAGGTTGGCGCTGCGACTGGCCCCGGACGTGATCTTCTTTTTGACTGACGCGAAAATCCAAACGATGTCGTCAACGCAACTCGATGACATCACGCGACGCGCTCAGGACGCAGGGACAACGATCCATGCGATTCAGTTCGGCACCGGCCCGCCACCGGCTCACACGTTTCTCGAACAACTCGTCCGCCGCGGCGGCGGTGGCTACCGCTACATCGATGTGACTGAACTGAAGTAGGCATGCGAAAAAAAGGCGAGGCCGCCATACAGCGACCTCGCCCCTCAAGGACATCCAGGTATCCAATGCGATACGCAGCGGTGCCGGGCTACGGGGTTTTTCTATTCATCGGCTTGTTGGCGGGCGTCTTGCGCTCGACACCATATCGCTTGTCGAGATCCATCGCCCACTGCCGGTCACCCATGTTCGGCCAGTTTTTCTGATCGAATCCTTGCTGGCCTTCGAGCTGCTGCTGGGTGATATCAAGGACCATGACATAGTCGTCCCGATCTTCAGGATCCACCTGCACCTTCAAGGCCTCGAAAGGAACGGCAAAGAGTTTGTCGCCCATGCCGAGAAAGCCACCATAGGTAACCGCGGCATAACGAATTTTTCCGGTTCTGGCGTTAATCACGAGATCATTGATTTCGCCCAGGCTTTCACCCTTCGGATTTTGGATGTTCAGCCCCAGCAATTGGCTCGCTCGGATATTCGAACCACGGGTTTTACTATCAAGTTTGCCCGCGTTCGCCGCACCGCGGCGTGCGCCGTCCTGCGGGGCAGGTTGCTGAGCGGTTGCCGTTGCATAGGTGAGGCACAAGACCGCTGCGGAGGTGGTCAAGATTTGGGTAGTGCGCTTCATGATTGTTCTCCAAAAGAATCAATGTGTGGGGAAGGTGTTTTTTTGGGGGGGGGGAGGAACGAGTGGTGCGGAGTTCCTCACAGGGTTAGGAAGTGCATGATTGGCACGAAGACTCAAACGCTTTGACTTGCTTTTCCGCTTCTTCCTTGGCGATCCCATATCGCTCTTGAACCCGGCCGACAAGCTCTTCTCGCTTGCCGTCGACCTTGTCAAGATCATCATCAGTGAGGTCTCCCCACTGCTGTTGAACCTGCCCTTTGACTTGTTTCCATTTGCCTTGAATTTGATCCCAGTTCATCGTACTGCTCTTTCGGTTAGGGTTAAGAATGAAGGCCGCCGTTTTGGTTCGAATGCGGCCGTTTCGCGGAGGTGATGAATTAGCATTTCGCGGGCCAGTCGCAGCCATCACTCCGTGAATTTGGCCCTGCTCTCTCAACGAGGCGTGTTTCGGCGAATTTTGGGGCCTTGAACGCTGCCGCACCGTAGTGCTGTTTCCATTCAGGCGATTGGACGCTGCTTGCTGATCGACCTCGCCGAACGCAAACGCGACAGAGTGGAGGTGCGAGTGCCTACTTGGTTTTGTACGCATCGCGAAGGTCGCGGACTTTATCGTGACCCGCCTTCACGGCCCGATATTGGTCCGTGAGCACATCATTCATCGCACTGCCGGCGGTCTCCTTAAGGACCTCTTCATAGGCCGCTTTGATATGATCTTCCCCGCGTTCGGCTTCGGCGAGAATCGCATACGCGTCACCACCGTTGAACTTGCTGCGAATGTTCATCCAGATGCGGTGCGTTGCGGCAGCGACGCTGCCGTCCTCCTCAGCCTCTCGCCCGTTGAACGTAACGAATTTCTGCAGTTTGCTGGCCATCGCTGAGCGTTGATCGCTGAGCTCCGTGAACAACACTGCGATCGCTTTATCGTCCACTTCCTCTGCTGCTTCGCGAAAGCCGTCGAACGAATCGATATTAGCACGAATCAGCTTCTGCAGCTTTTCGATGGTTTCGTCGCTGAGGTCGGTCTTGGTTTCGAGAGTCATGTTTGCTCCTCCACGTTGCGGTTTTTGAGATCAAGCACAACGAAGTGTCGTACCTGCACCAGTGGAGTCGCAAACAGCGTACCGTTTCAGACGATGGAGTTTGGCGCGTCCGCAGCTCGGCGCATTTTTGAGTTGGCGAAGTAGCGACGCGGTTGCTCATCGACCGTCTTCGCCGAGAACTTGCAACCGTAGCAGCACGCTGGGCGACGTCACTTCTTCGGGAGGCAAAGGGATCTTTTTGCAGGCAGCGTTGCTCGGGAAAGCAGGTTCAGGTGGCAGATAAAGAAAACTTTAGATTCCTCTCATCAAGACTTTAGCAAGTTCACCTAGTATCCCTCTACACGACGGCCAAGTTGACCGTCACTCAACGACATCGGCCCTGCCGGACATCTCGTGCGGTGGGCCACATCCAACAGAGGAGAATGATGATGAAGTCGCTCATGCTCTACGCAATTCCCGGTTTGGCCGCACTGCTCCCCCTCGGCGACGTGATTGGCGAGACCGCAAACAGCCAGGCCAAGCCGATTGTCCAGATCGTCCAAGAGCTCGAATCGAAGGGCTATGGACCATTCAATGAAATCTCGATGGATCACGGCAGTTGGGAAGTCGAAGCGTATCAGGACAATGTTTCCTACGAACTAACCGTCGATGCCAAGACCGGGGAAGTGCTGTCGCAGTACCGTGATGACCCCGACACGCAGCCGCCTAAGAACGCCATGCCGCTCTCGAAAGTCCTGCAGAAGATCCTTGACGACACTCATTACAAGGAGATCGACGATGTCTCATTCGAGCGTCGGTACTGGGAGGTCGAGGTCTACAAGGATGGCCAAGAACACGAGCTGCATGTTGATCCACTGACGGCAAAAGTCGTTTCCGACCGGCTGGATGACTAGCCAGCCTTACTGGGGCGTTTTGTTTCGCCGTCCACTCGGGAGCGATAACTCCTCAGCTTGGGCGGCGGGGCTTTCTAACATCTCGTCGGTACTTTGCGGATCGATCTTTCGGCACGTCTCGGTCAAGCGATCGGCGAGATCGTCAAGCCAATCCTCCCAGGTCTCCACGGTCGTGTTCTCAGGCGGGATGTTAGCCAGTTCGTCGAGCAACAGGATCATCCGCAGGCAATGGCGGAACAGAATTCCTTCTTCCTTCTGTAACTTTCGCGTCACGACATACTTGTCAAAGTCGCCACCGAATTGCAGCAATTCGCCCACGATCCACACCGGTTGGACGCGCACGTCGTCCACTCGCGGGTAGTCATCACGAAACAGTCGCAGCAGCTTTTCGCCGATGGTCAGCGGCCAGACACGTGGTTCCTCGAACATCACGCGGCCGAATCCTTTGTCGCGAACCTCTTCCTCTTCTTCGTCGCGGGCACCGCCCAGTTCCTCGGGCGACGCCAGACCGCGTTGCAGCAGGAGAGGATCGAGGTAGGTCGTCGCCAGAGTACCCGGCGGCATGTCTTCGATCTTAGGCATCCGCGCGTGCCGCGCGACTGTGCCGGGTACGTCGAGGATGCTCTCGATGACGGCGATCCGTTCCTCCTCATCCGCCATCGCCAAGTGATCGGCGACGAAGACTCCAAAGAGCGGATTCATGCTTTTGAGATGCACGATCCGCTCCAAGCGATTTCGCGGGGTTGCGGTGATCGGTCGATAGTCTTCGAGCTCATACCCATGCTTGGCAATGTTTGCCTGCTCATCACCGATCTCCGATGCCGACTCGTCTTCGTTGCCGCCCTTACCGGACTCCTGCTCGTCGGGTCGCATGTTGTCGAGTAACTCACCGAACAATCCTCCGGTGGCCGGCGGTGCTGCGGCGGCGGCCTCGAGTGCCCGCACGACGTCGCCGGGTTTCTGCGGCCCCTTGTCGACCGGGGCTTTTTCCTGCAGCGCTCGCGGCGGCGGGGCGAGCACGATTGCCTCGGAGTTGTGCAGCGTGATCAGCATCCGATTGAGTTCTTTCTGTGCCACTTCGATCCCGCCGGCGTGCATGAGTCGTCGGCCGACGAGATCGCGAATCGGGACGAGCTCGTTGTCCTTGAGGATCAAATAGGCGAGCAGTCGCCACGGTAACCGACCGCGCGAAACCAAGTCGGCGGACTTGGCGATTTGCAATTGCTCGAACTGTGTCTGGGTCCAGTACGTTTCGCCAGCACGCCGTTTGGGCATCTTCTTCTTGAGCTGCTTACGCGCCCTCAACAAGCCAGGGTCTTTCGTGTCCTCAGGGATCTGATCAAATTTTTCTCGCCATCGATGTAGCTTCACGTCGTCTTCGTGAGCGAGCGCAAACACGTAGCCGCGGTCATCGAACTGCGGGCGACCGGCACGGCCAAATATCTGGTGCGCAGCTGCGGACTCGACCAACTTCCGCTTGGTCTTGGGGCCTTTCAGCAGACACGGTAACACGACACTTCGGGCGGGGAGGTTAATCCCGGCTGCGAGCGTCTCCGTGCAGACGCAAATGCTCAACAGTTTTTGCTGGAACAGGTCTTCGACGATGCGTCGGTATCTGGGGAGCACACCCGCGTGGTGGACGCCGACGCCACGCATCAAAATCTGTTTCAGTTTCGGACCGACGCCGGTCGAAAAATCGGCTTCGTTGAGGATGTCCGCGAGCTCCTTTTGCCTGGATTTGTCGATCAGCGATTTGCCCTTGAGCATCTCGGCGGTCGTCCAGCACTGCGAACGTGAAAAACAAAACATCAACGCGGGCGTCCGACGGCTGACGGTGTCCCCCGCTGCAATCTTTTCGGCAAAGTCATTGAGCAGATCGTCTTCCACCCATGCGTATTGCAGCGGAACTTTCCGCTCGGTGCCCTGCACAAGCTGCAGGTTTTTTCCATGGGAACGCCGCAACCATGATGTGAACTCGAGCGAATTGCCCACCGTGGCACTGAGCAGCAGCAACCGCACGCTCTTGGGCAATAACCCGAGCGTGAGTTCCCATACGATCCCGCGTTCGTAGTCGTTGAAGGAGTGGAATTCATCCATCACCACGCAGGACACATCGTCAAAGGAGAATTTTTCTGGATTGAGCAAACGGTTCAGCAAAATTTCCGCCACGACGACGAGCACGGGGGCGTCCGGGTTGACCGTCCGATTGCCCGTCACCAAACCGACTTGATCGGCCGAGAATCCCCACCGCACGGCCGATGCGCGAAGCTCGTCGAGCTTTTGGTCCGTCAGCGCGATCAGCGGCGTGGTGTAGTACATCCGCGTGCCCGCACGTAGGGCCTCGTACACGGCCGCTTCGGCGATCAATGTTTTGCCCGTGCCCGTCGGTGCGCAAACGAGCACCCCATGCCCACCCGTCTTGTCCGGATCCGCGGTGAAATAGGCCAGCAACGCTTCCTCTTGAACCGCATAGGGCTCGTACGGCAGAGTCTCAAAATACTCCCCCGCGAGCGCATCACGGTCAGGAATCGGTTCGCGGTCAATCGGCGATGGTTCGGGTGCATTCATGCCCACTAGCTTAGCGGATCCGCACTCAGGCCCGTAGGCGGTGAGTCCAATCACATTCCACCCTCACCCCCCACCGTCACGCCTGACGACGAGGCAGCCAGGGCTAGCCGTCCGGGCGAGGCAGCGTCCTGATCCGAGCATATTGTTCGCTTTTCGTGATCTGACCTCGATCGCTTCGTGGGACGCGCTCGTCGGCACACCCTGTCCATCCGGTTCTACCACGGATTTCGCAGCGGTGAGCCAGGTGTGCGGGATCCTCGGAAATTCAGCAGGCGGGATTTACCCACGATAAACCCGGATAGACCAGGAAGACACGCAGACGGGGCGAACGATTTCAGTGACAATTGTGGTTGGGCAGGCAATCCGAAGCGCCCCCGAGGAAGTGGTACGAAACCGATGGCAATGTGTGAAAAACTTCTTTACGCTGCGGATGCTTTCCACCGGAACGCCGATGTTTCGCATGGGCGATGAGGTTTTAGAACACTCAGAACGGAAGCAGTCACCCATACAACGGCGTGCTGGTGCGTTGAAGGAAACCAATGACAACGATGAATCTTGATAAAATCTTTCGCCCCAACAGCGCAGCGGTGATTGGCGCGAGCACGCTCGTTGGCAGTGTTGGCAACACGGTGTTACGGAATCTGATCGACAGCGGTTTTCGCGGGAACATTTATCCCGTTAATCCGAAATACGAGAGCGTTGAAGAGCGACACTGCTTTGATTCGGTAGCCGATTTGCCAGAAGCGGTTGATTTGGCAGTCATCTGCACGCCTGCGGTGGCCGTAGCCGAAGTGGTTCAGGCGTGCGGCGAAGCTGGCATCATGGGTTTGGTCATCATCACGGCGGGTTTTCGTGAAGCCGGAGAGGCAGGACGCGACTTGGAAGATGCTCTTGCTGTGGTTGCGGAATCCTTTCCTGGGATGCGAATCGTGGGTCCGAACTGTCTCGGAATCCTGTCACCGCACCGGAAGCTCAGTGCCAGCTTTGCCAGCGATATGCCCGCAATCGGTAATGTCGCCTTCATCTCGCAATCGGGCGCGCTCTGCACGTCGGTCCTGGACTGGGCGATTACAGGGAAGGTCGGCTTTTCGCAATTTGTGTCCGTTGGAAACATGATGGACGTCACCATCGCGGACTTGATCGACTACTTCGCCGATGATGGTCACACCAAAGCGATTATTCTTTACATCGAATCACTGACCGATGCTCGCGTTTTCATGTCGGCGGCGCGAGCGTTCTCGCAAACGAAACCGATCATCGTGTACAAAGCGGGGCGGTTCGCGGAGTCGGCTCAGGCTGCTGCGTCGCATACGGGGGCGATGGCCGGCGTCGATGCCGTCTACGATGCAGCGTTTACTCGTGCGGGCATCGTTCGCGTGCTGGAAATCGAAGATTTATTCGATTGCGCTGAATATCTAGCTCGCCACCCGAAGACTCGTGGTGAACGCCTTGCGATCGTCACCAACGCGGGCGGGCCAGGTGTGATGGCGACCGACGCGCTGTTGTCGCTCGGAGGCAAGCTCGCGTCGTTATCCGAGGAAACCATTGCCGCGTTGGACACAGAATTACCGGCGTCGTGGTCGCGTCGGAATCCCGTGGATGTCATCAGCGACGCGACGCCCGAGCGATTTTCCGCTGCGCTGGCCGGGGTGATCCGTGACGAAGGCGTTGACGCCGTGCTGGTGATTTTGTCACCGCAAGCGATGACGGACCCGACCGGAGTTGCCCGTTCGGTCATCGAGGCATCGAAAAAGACATCGAAGCCGATACTGGCGTCGTGGATGGGTGGCCGCCGCATTGCCGAAGGTGACCGATTGCTCACCGCGGCTGGTATCCCGACGTACTCGACGCCGGAGAAGTGTGTGCGAGTGTTCATGCACTTGGTTCAGTACCATCGCAACTGCGAGACACTCTCTGAAACGCCACATGAGGTTTCCATTCAGTTTGAATATAATCGTGAATCTCGCTGCAAACGCGTTGCTGATTTGAGCGGCCTGTCCTTGCTGACGGAAAGTGAATCAAAGTCTGTCTTGCAGGCATATGGGATACCTACCACAGCCACTGAGGTCGCTTGCTCGAAAGATGATGCCGTCGAGATTGCCAATCGGATCGGCTATCCCGTCGTCATGAAAGTCTGTTCGCGTCAGATCACTCACAAGACGGACGTCCAGGGCGTTGAATTGAATCTGCAAAATGCGGATGAGGTTGTCGCAGCCTACGATGTCATTACGAACCGTGCCAAGCGGGATCGACCAGCTGCAATCATCGAAGGGGTGACCGTGCAGCCGATGCTGATGGAGCCGCTCAGTCGCGAGCTCATTGTCGGTGCCAAGTGCGATCCGGTGTTCGGTCCGGTGATTTTGGTCGGAGCCGGGGGCGTGACCGCAGAACTCTTTCAAGATTACGCATTGGAATTGCCTCCGCTCAACGAACTGCTGGCCCGACGGATGCTCGAGTCGCTCAAGATGTATCCCTTACTGAGCGGTTTTCGCGGTCGTCGGGGAGTGAATGTCGAGGCGGTGGTGGAGGTGTTGCTGCGTGTTTCCGCCTTGGTGACGGAATGTTCCCAAATCGCGGAACTGGATATCAATCCGCTGGTCGTGACCGAGGAGGGGGCGATTGCGGTCGACGCTAGAACGATTGTCAATGACACCAAACCATCGGAGCGATATGAGCATTTAGCGATTTGCCCGTACCCTGAGAGGCTCGTTCGCCAGTACCAGCTTTCCGATGGACAAGAGGTCCTGTTGCGGCCGATCAGGCCCGAAGACGAACCGATGTGGAAGCGGATGATTGAAGCCTGTTCCGAAGAAACGATTGCCGCTCGATTCCGCTATCTGTTCAGAAGCCCGACACACGCGATGGCGACGCGGTTCTGCTTCGTCGACTATGACCGCGAGCTGGCGATTGTCGTCGAAATTGTGGTGGATGGTAAACGGCAGATTGCGGGCGTCGGTCGATTGGTGGCCGATGCCGACCATCAGCAAGCCGAGTACGCCGTCCTCGTGGTTGACCGTTGGCAGGGAAAAGGGATTGGTTCGGCGCTTACCGATTTCTGTTTGGCAATCGCCGACCAGCGGGGAATCCAAACGGTCGTCGCTGAGACCGCACCACAAAACCATCGCATGCTTGAAGTGTTCAGGCATCGCGGTTTTGAAATTGACCGAATGAGTGACCGCGACGTGGTGATCCTCAGGCGAAGTATCGCTCAGGCCAGCAATTCTTCTAGGTGAATCGCAATGCACTCCGAGACGGCTTCGGCGTTGTAGCCGCCTTCGAGAACGCTGACCAATCGCCCATCGGAATGCTTCGCGGCTACATCCCGTAGCACTCGCGTGATCGTACGGAAGTCTTCGCTTTCCAAACCAAGCGAACCGAACGGGTCGTCTTTATGTGCGTCGAAACCAGCACTGACCAACAACAGTTGTGGTTGAACGTGGTCGGCGAAGGCATTGACTCGTAGTGCGAACTGTTCAAGTTGTTCGGTGCGCGGCGTTCCTATTTTGACCGGCAGGTTCATCGTCATCCCGAGGCCCTTGCCCTTGCCGGTTTCGCCCGCGTCGCCGGTGTGAGGATAAAACGGCGATCGGTGTGTCGAGAAATAGGCGACATCGCTCGCGTCATAGAACATCGCTTGCGTTCCATTTCCGTGATGGACATCGAAATCAACAATCAGCACGCGCTCGATGCCCAGTTCGTTCGTCGCGACCCTGGCGGCCACAGCGATGTGATTGAACAAGCAAAATCCCATCGCATGATCTGGCATCGCGTGATGACCAGGAGGACGCACGAGACAGAACGCAGTGTTGTCTTCGCCACCGACCACTCGCGCGGTCGCATCGCAGACGGCTCCGGTCGCTTGGATGGCGACTTCGTACGAACGCCGACAGACAACCGTGTCCGCGTCAAGGTTTCCACCGCCTGCTTCGGCGAATTTTTGGATGGATTCGACGTAGGCTCGATCGTGAACGTACGACAATCGTTCGATCGTCGCCGGTTCCCAACCGGGACGCTTGCACGCCGAATCGAGGGCTACGAAGTTTAAGTAGCGCACTGCGGACAAGATCCGCCCCGGTCGCTCAGGATGGTCGCCGGTTTGGTGTTCCATGAACACAGGATCGTAATAAAGCAATGTCATGCTAGCCGTTTTCCAAGACCCACTGGGTTGCTTCGCGGGTCAAAGACGCCATGTCGTCGATCTCCAATTTCTCTTTGATGCGGGCACCGTCTCGCAGCAGTTCGCCACTAACGGTGATTGCCTCATCAACATCAGACGCTTCACCGACGAATTCCAAGCCACCCTCTAACTCGACACGAGTAACCGACCCATCTCGTGCCGAAAGGTGGTCGTCAACAATGACAATGCGTTTGGTCGATAAGCTCAAAGTACAGATGACTTAGTGGAGGGCAACTCGCGAGAGTTTCGTTCTTGTAGCAGAACTCGTCAAGAGCTTCATCCTTGTCGGTCTAAAAGTCGTCGAGGAGAACAGCGATGACGACTTAGAAAGAGGAGCGCTTTCAGGTCTCGGACGTGCAACTTCTGTGCCACCTTCGGGCGTATCCATTGGTCGCCCGTTGGTCGCCGATGAGCCCCGCGCGATCGCGCATGGCAGTCCGATCGAGGCAGCATGGGACAGGCTTGTTGCGAGGAAATTTCCCACTCGCATTGGAACGTCTATCCCACTGACTCCAACGCGCGCGTTTCGTCACGCCACGTCCGCACAGGTGTGCGTTTGCTGCGCTCGTTGTCATTGATAGTACCAGTCGTGTGCCTCTTTTTTTTCCAGGTCGCCGCCTCGGTCGCCGCGATTCCGAGACCCTTTCTGGGGGCAGTTTTGGCGTTTATCAACGATCTCAAAATTCGCTCGTGGGCTTCGAATGAGCGTTCGTCTGATGAATCCGGCATCAGCCGAAAAGAAATGGATGTGGATACTGAAACGGTGGAGATCATGACGTGCTGGGCGTATTCGCGATCGGAACCTTCGTCATCGCCGCATCGTCCTTCGATTGGCGAACGAGGTCGTTGTCGCAGCAGTGCCGCCAACGGGACGAAGCAGCATTGGGTTTGGCACCGGCGACCAGGCCAGTGTCGACTCGGCACCTTCATTTTCATTGACGCCGCCTTCGTCCGGTCTGTCGCGACACCCAACCGACGTGTTCGATATCTGATAGTGGTTCTTTGGCTAAACGCGTGATTAGGATCGCTTCGAGGTTCGTCAGCGTCACGGCGACCAACCCGATTCGCAGTGGCCAGATTGACCATTGCATGAACAATGCCATGACGCCAAAGATCATCAATAGCCAACACGTCTTGGCCGCGCGGGTGTGGTAACTCGGAATGCATCCAAACTTGGAGAGGCTGTACAGAACCGACGCGGAGTAACTGCCGATCGCGGCGATCAGGAACGGGGATACGGCCAGCAGCACGCGATGGTGCAGCAGTAGTGTCGCACCGAACAAGCAGGCGTACATCGTGACGTCAGCGATCGTGTCCAGTCGGGGACCGATTAGGCTGCGTTGGTCCAGTAGCACTGCCAATTTTCCGTCCACCCAATCGGTTGCGGCAAGGAACAGAAACGCACCTGCGACCCACTGCGGTTGCGTCTGATAGGCAAACCACAGCATCAGCCACGATCCAAGAAAACGAATCACCGATAGTATATTGGGCACGGTGAGCCAACGGTCACGCCGAGTGGTCGTGTCGGGCCTTGGTTGACTCATGGGCTACACCACAACCAGTAGTAATAGAACAGCGGCGCGGTGAATGTCAGGCTATCAATTCGGTCGAGAATGCCGCCGTGCCCAGGCAAGAGGCGTCCGCTGTCCTTGACTCCTGCCTCGCGTTTGACAGCCGATATATTCAAATCGCCCAACGATCCCGCCACGGACATGAGAACTCCGACAGCGATCAAATTCGCGATTGTCATCGTTGTTAGCAAGGGGCCCAGCAAGATCGAAGCGATGATCGTGGCTGCCATCCCGCCGGCAAACCCTTCCCACGTCTTGTTGGGTGATAGGGGGGACAGTCTGCGGTGACCGAATTTGCGCCCCAACAAGGCTGCGGCAATATCATTCAATTCGGTGATGGCGACGACGAACAGATACAACCCGGCTGGACCTGCGACTGAATTCGATTCGTGTGGCAGTGAGGCGAGCAATCCAACGTGCCCCAGTCCATAAGTCGTCACTAATATGATGAATGCGATTCGGCCAATATGCTGCGTGAAGCACGATGCATCGCCCGACAGGATGACAACGAGGCTGGGAATCAGTACTGCCGCGAGCGGAAGCACGGTGGTGAATGTGGCAGTCTGTCCCAATAGGAGCGCGGTGTAGCTGGCGAGAATTACCACGTAGCTTGCCCAGAGCATCCGCCGCTGAATCCTCGGCTCGAACGGAAATGCTGAGAATTCGCGTAGCGACAACAGGCTGACGACAGCGGATAGGCTGATGATTGCGATCGGGCCGAGCAATGCCGCCCCGACGACAGCGCCAGTGACGACCCACCAAGTTTTTAGACTCCGAATTCGGCTACCTGCGATGTCCGGCGGTTGGTGACGCAGTGCCACCAAGCGAACGAACGTACTCACAACGAGAACGCACACAGCGGCGATCGCAGCCCAGGCGACATTCGGCGCGACGGCATCTTGGTTCATCGGAAACAAATAACGCCACTTTCAATCACGAGGATGAAACGTTTTGTCTTGATCGAGCAAGTCATGTTCCAAACACAGGGACTTGGTGGATGTTTTCCGCCGCAGCAACCGTCGCAGGAACGGTAAGAATGTCAGCAGTGAAAGCAGAACCATGAAGGGGATGTCGACGACGCCCCAAATCCCCTGATCGGCAACCGCGTGCAGCGACGGGAGCCGTGACCCAGCGAGCGCGAAGACGATCGTTCCTGGTAGCATTCCAAACTGCGTCGTCCATGCAAACGTGGTCATGGGGATCGCCGTGGCACCTGACGCATAATTGGTAAGCGTGTACGGCGAATGCAATAGTCGCAGCGTTACCAGCCACATCGCACCATCGCGTGAAACGGATCGGTCGATGATGTGGGTCAGTCGCGAAAGCCTTGCCTGGGCGATGTCACGAAACAGATACCTGACAGCGGAGCAGCTCACGACGGCGGCAATCGTGAGCGCCGTGCTGGAGATCAACAATCCGATCCAGAAACCGAACAGCCAACCGTAGACAATCGCTTTGCCAGCCGTGCCGGGAATCAGCGACAGTATCACATAGACGAACAACCCGACGACAGGCGAAACGACCTGATGTTTCACAATCGCTTCCCGGGACCACTTTTCCTGCTCTGTGATCCATTCCCAGTCAATGGATTCACCGTGCGTCCACCACGCCAGTGCGAGCAAGGCAACCATCGCGAGCGATACGATCAGACTGCGTCGCACGGTTCGATTGCTTGGTTTCATGGGAGGACCCGAAATGCTGACAAGTTTCGTTTATTTTAGTCGTGTTTTCTGGCCGACCGCCTACAAATCTCACGGATTCGGTTCTGACGCAATCCGCAGCGGACCAGGCACGACGTCCAGCGTCGCGTTCGATGCTCGCGGCGTTTCGTCAGCAAGCCTCTGGCCCTCTGTCGCCGAGCCCTGTGCCCGTTCGCTCATCTGTGACCGCCAGTGACTCCGTTCGCCCGAGTTCACCCGCAGGTAAGTTTTTCATCGTTGGCACGCGTTGTGCATTCACGAGTGCAGTCGTTGATCCCGCACTCCTTCCTTGAAACGTGCATGCCAAAACGGATGTTCAGAATCCTGCATTTATCGGACCTGCACTTCGGCCCACCCTATCTGCCGAAAGTCGGTGAGGCGTTTCTGCGATTGGCTCCCCAGCTTGAGCCGGACGTGATCGTCGTCAGTGGCGACTTAACGCAGCGAGCTCGGCGGGATCAATTCATTGCCGCTCGCAGTTTTCTCGACCGGCTCCCTGATCGCCCGATGCTCGTCATACCAGGCAATCATGATGTGCCACTCTATCGGGTCAAAGAGCGGTGGTCTAATCCGCATGGACTGTACCAGCAGATCATCACACCCGACCTGAACCCTGTCTTGAAATCGGATCAGGCCGTCCTGGTTGGCATCGACTCGACATCGCCCCGTCGAACGATTTCCAATGGACGCATCGGACTGAAACAGCTTGAACATACTCGTCAGGTTTTTGCGGATGTTCCGCCCGAAGTAGCGAAGATCGTCGTCGCCCATCACCATTTTGCTCCGGCACCGGACTACCTACACGACCAAACGATGCCCCATGCTCGACGCGCGATCAATCAATTTGTTGAACAAGGCGTCGAGTTGATCCTGGGTGGACACTTGCACCGCTCCTACATCGGAAACTCGCTGAACTTCTACCCCGGAACCCATCGCGACCGCGGCATCGTCATTGTGCAGTGTGGCACAACGACCTCCCGACGTGGTCGTGGTCCTGAGAGTGAAAAGAACTCGTTCAACATCATCGAGTTCGATGACGATCTATTCACGATCATCCACCACACCTACTTTGACGACGATCAGCAGTTCTCGCCGCTGAGCCGTCATCAGTTTCCCCGGTTGGGCAAACGGCTGCCTTGGCACGCTCGCTGAGATAGGATCAGACGGATCTCAACCGGTGCCGACGAGACGATCCTTCTCGTCGGCACCGCCATCCTTGGGAATTCCGCACACTGGTTTCACCACTGCGAAACTCACGGCCGAATCGGATGGACCTTGCTTCTACTCCGCCGTGCGGCGGGTCTGGGGTCTGGGGTCTGGGGTCTGGGGTCTGGGGTCTGGGGTCTGGGGTCTGGGGTCTGGGGTCTGGGGTCTGGGGTCGGTGTCGCTGGTTACGGTTTTCCTGCCGACCAAATCTCCGCGATTTCCGAATCTTCGAAGACGCGATTTGCGATCAGAAGCTCATCGATCACTCCATAGAAGCGGCGCTGCGAACGCCCGGAGGAACGCTCCAATTCGTCTGCGGAAGCTCCGAAATTGCCAAGCTCTAAAAAATCCAACAGCAGCGGCGAAGAATCTTCGAGTTTCCCAGTGCCGATGCGTTTGCCATTTAGAAAGTGAGCAACCTCGCCTGTGGTCACGTTTGCAGTGACTGCCAAGCACGACCATTGGCCCCAGTTGTCGGAGAGGGTCGCCGGGTTGCGCGCGGCTATTTGGGTATAGGACCAACTCTTAGGAGCGACGTTTCCATAGCCGACATTGAATGTCGCGTTCGCATTTTCTTGAGTCAGCTCCCAACGAACGGTCTGTACTTTGGACGCGGACCGCCGAGCGAGAGCTTCCTCTACAACCCGGTCGCCCGTCGGAGCAAAGCGGGTTCGGCGGCGTGGAGACTCGGTCATCAACAGAGACGTTATGGGTTGCGTAAGAGCGTCGATGCGCACCCAGGCCAGCATGGTGAGTGATTCGTGTGCACCAGGGACCTGGAACAGAATACGGTCTCCGGTGTTACGATATCGAGCGGCTCGCTTCGAAGGCCAGCGACCGGTTGTCCAGTCGCAGCCGATGATGACGCCGTCGGTCGCATGGGTCGTGTCGGCGGCTGTGTTTCGGACCTCTAACGCACCAGGATCGGAGACTTCAAAGGTGTAATGCAACAGAACAGCAGGGTCCTTGCTCAACTCACGCGTCTTTTCTTGCCAGAGCGTGTATTGTCGCTGCGCACTTTCGTTCCGCTTTTGGCGAAGCCCGGAGGGATTCGGAAAACGGCCGGGTGAATACGGAACCGTCTCCGGCCCGGCATCGGTCATGCGAATCGCTTGATGCTCCTGCAAGGCCATCATCGCGGTCGTGGGTGTTTTGATCTCGACGGAACCTTCCAGTACATGCACCTGTGGCTGCCGATCGCGTCCCACGTCAATGCTGAACGCCGTCCCGACGTCGATGACCTCCATCTCCTTGGTGACGATGCGAAATCCATGGCCCATTTCAGAGACGAAGCAGCTCGCCGATCCTTGTCGCAAAAGAATTTCATCGGTGCCCCGAAGTTCCAAGTCTGCTGGGCCGCGCACCAGCAATCGCACGCCCGATAGAAAATCAAGTTGAATTGTGCCGCTACGCAGCACCAGGTCGCCCGTGTCTAGCAATTTTCCCGTCACAATCGATTCCCCATCCCCCCAATCCACATCGACTGCTTGACTGAGTATCGCCACGCCATTGCGCCCTCCCGTATCAGCTGCATTGGAATCCACGATGACCGAGTCCGAGGCGATTGGTTGGACGTTTGGTGGGTTGGGATCGATACGATCGCTCGGCCAAAACAAAAATGCCAAGAAACCAACCAACGATGCAGCGACGCCCACAACCAAACCGAGCGATTGCCAGCGGTGTCTATCGCCGCGCCGTGCAATCGTCACAAAGCCAGGCGTCGTGATCTCTTGCATCACCCTTGCTTCAAGATCAACCGAGTCATGATCCATCACCGATGCACCGATCAAGTCTTCAAGCTCCAGCCAACGCGGCTCACTTGATTGAACGGCCCTCAACTGACCATGCATGATGACTTCATTGGCGAACGCTTCGCGGAATGGGACGTCTGACTTGAGCCGCTCGATAATCGGTGTGAGCGTTACGTCATCAAACTCGTTTCCCAGCCAGGCGGCAAGCAGCTGCTGTAGATCCGCATTCATTGGTCGGTCTCCTTACGAACACATTCACGCAGCATCGCATTGGCGCGGTAGTGAAGATTGTAAACGGCTCCGACTGTCGTCGATAATTCACATGCCATCGACGCCGCTTTGATACCATCGAGTCCAGAGCGTACTACCAAACGCATTCGTTCGGGAAGTTGATTGATGCATCGCAGGAGAGATTCGATGTCGCCCTCGGCTTGCCCGCTGAAGGCGTGGTCGATGTCCGTCTGAATGGTCGCCACCACCTCCTCACGAAACTTTGCCTCATTCGCGTTCCGCCGGCCGATTTTCCGGAAATGCATCAAGAGTTCGTTCTTCGCGATCCCGCGAAGCCATGCCCGAAAATCCTTTTCAGGATCAAATTGGTCAAGATTGCGAAAGGCCTTAATGAATACTTCCTGAGCCAGATCATCGACCTCGTCGGCACGATGCAGCTGGCTGCCCAAATAGCTTCGGAGCATCAAGCTGTGTTCGCGCACGACGTGCCGAAAAGCCTCACGATCGCCCGCGAGAACTTGGGAAACGGCTCGTTGCGTTTCGGCTAAATCTGTCAACTTAACACCTCCGAAACACGCTAGTACTCCCCATCGATCGTCTCAATTCACTTTGTGATCAATGTTACTATGCCCTCCGACAAGAGAGCAGCACATCCCCCTTGTTCGACGGTTCCATTTTTTTCGCGTGCTTCTAACCTGTTTGCCGCCCGCTCAGGAATCTGCCACGAATTTGAAGGATACTTTCCAACTTTCCGGGACACCCACACGATCAGGATCACAGAACGCATGCGGAACAATTTCGTCAAGTTCCTGTGTGAGATTCGTCGTTCGCAGGCATACAAATGCTGGTCGGCTGGATTTAAAATCGAGTCAGATCTAAAACGAGTCGGAATTACTTTCCCACCTCAACCCCGAGCCGGTCGTGCCGCATTTCCAACGCAATCGAAATTCGTATTCTCAGTCCCAACGGCTGCTGATGCTGTCAGTGGTCGCCGCATTTTGTCTTTGTTCAACCGGAAGAGCAGAGTCACCACCGAATGTCGTTTTCATCCTTGCCGATGATCTTGGCTGGAGCGACACGACGCTCTACGGCACGACATCATTCTACAAGACACCTCATGTCGAACGTCTGGCCGCTCGCGGCATGACGTTCACGCGAGCGTATTCGGCCAGTCCACTGTGCTCGCCGACAAGAGCCAGCGTGCTGACGGGGCTAAGTCCCGCGCGTCATGGAATCACTTCGCCCAATTGCCATTTGCCGAAAGTCGTTCTGACAGCAACCGCGACAAAAACCGGCCCCGTGAATCAGAAATGCACGATTCCGAATTCAGTGTCTCGGTTGGATACCAACTACTACACCCTGGCTGAAATGTTCCAAGACAACGGCTATGCGACGGGGCACTTTGGCAAGTGGCATCTGGGATCGGAGCCGTATTCGCCCTTGGAACACGGTTTTGAAGTGGATGTTCCTCACCACCCAGGTCCGGGACCGGCAGGCAGCTACGTCGCGCCGTGGAAGTTCAAAGATTTCGACCACGATCCGGATATCCCAGACGAGCACATCGAAGATCGTATGGCGAAGGAAGCCGTCGCGTTCATGGAACGGCACCGCGACAAACCCTTTTTCTTGAACTATTGGATGTTCAGCGTGCACGCGCCCTTTGATGCCAAGCGATCCCTCATCGACCAGTATCGGAAACAGGTTGATGAGAACGATCCACAACGCAGCCCAACCTATGCTGCGATGGTGCAAAGCATGGACGATGCTGTTGGCACCCTGCTCGATACGCTCGACCGCCTCGGCATTGCCGACAACACGATCATCGTGTTCGCATCGGACAACGGCGGCAACATGTACAACGAAGTCGACGGCACGTCGGCAACGAGCAACTTCCCGCTCCGCGGTGGCAAGGCGACGATGTACGAAGGCGGAGTCCGCGGGCCGGCGATCGTCGTGGACCCAGGTCACGTGAAAGCTGGTTCACGCAGCGACGAAGTCATTCAGAGTTGCGATTTCTATCCGACTCTGTTGGAGCTGCTCGAGATCGATCCTCAGCCGAACCAGTCGTTCGACGGTATCAGTATCGCCCCCGCGTTACAGGGCAAGCCACTCAATCGCGACGCGATCTTTACGTACTTTCCGCACTCGCCCAACATTCCAGATTGGTTGCCCCCATCCGTCAGCGTTCACGCTGGCGATTGGAAACTGATTCGCAATTTTTATGGCGGCGACAATGGTCAGCACAATTGCAAGTTGTTTAACCTGAAGGACGATCTGGGAGAAGAGAATGATCTCGCCTCGGCACAGCCCGGCCGTGTGCGCGATCTCGACTCATTGATCGACCAGTTTCTGGCTGACACCAACGCTATCGTGCCTCTGTCCAATCCCAAGTTCGATCCAACCAAGTACCGTCCTGAATTGATCGGCAAGGCTTCCTTGAAAGGCATCGGCAAAGGCGGGGGAAAAGCCCAAAAGAATCGGCCTCAGAAAACCCCGCAGCGAGTTGCTGGTTGGCAGCCAGGCGGCACCTGCCAACTCGTGCTCGAAGACGGTTCGCTGATCTTGTCGAGTGATGGCGGCGATCCCTATTTGAGCTACACGCTTCCCACAGCGGTGACTGAAAAGACGCTCGAGTTGAAATTCACAATGAGCTCCGATGCAAAGGGAGCGGGGCAGGTGTTTTGGCAGGAGAAAGGCGTTTCTCCCCCATTCTTGCGAGACCGGAGCATGCCCTTTGACGTTAAACATGACGGCAAGCCTCATCAGTACAGCATTCAGTGGTCGGTCGATCACCCCGTTCTTGCCGTCCGCATCGATCCCGCCACCGGGCAAGGTCGGATCACGCTCGCCAACATTCGATTGACAACGGGCGATGGGCGGGAGGTTTATCGATGGAAGTTGTGATTCACCATCGCATGGATCACAACTGCAATGGGCTCCTCTGCCGCCGTCGATTTGCTCAAGCTGAACGTTCTCGTTCTTGCGATCGATGGCCTGACAAACCAAGCAACCTGAAACACCCGAAAGGTTAACACGTGAAATCGCTGCCCCTACAGACCGTCCTGCTTATGTTGCTGGTGTCAGCAACGGCAACAGCCAACGACCGACCCAACATTATCGTTTTCTATACTGACGACCACGGGTACGCCGACCTTTCATGCCAGGGTGTGGTTAACGACATCCGCACGCCCAACGTGGATGCACTTGCTAAGACCGGTGTACTGGCACGACACGGATACAGCACTGCGCCGCAGTGCATCCCGTCTCGGGCGGGTTTGCTTGTCGGGAAATTTCAATCCAAGTTTGGCGTCGAAGCCAATGGTCAATCGCTCGAAGGCTTTGACCGAGAGCTGACGATCGCCGAACGACTTCAGTCCGCCGGATACGTTACTTCGCAGTTCGGGAAATGGCACCTCGGCGCTGGATCACGGATTACCGATCACGGTTTCAAACACGTCTATAGCCAGAACAGCGGCGGACGATTTGCGGCCAACATCAGCTTAGACGGCCAAGATCGCGAGATGGGCATTGTTCCGGCCACGAGCTACCACATCGACGGTTGCAGCCAAGCGGCAGCCGCGATTATCGACCGATACAAAGACGATCCATTCTTTTTGTACGTCGCTTACCGAGCGCCCCATGTGCCACTAGACGCAACGAAAAAATATCTCAATCGCTTTCCGGGAGAGATGCCGGAACGCCGCCGACAGGCACTCGCCATGCTTTCGGCTGTCGATGATGGCGTGGGGCTGATCACAAGCGCGCTGGCAAAGCACAACCTGACCGAGAAGACACTGATCTTCTACATCGGTGATAACGGCGCACCGCTGAAAATTCACAAACGAGACGCTCCGGGGGGTGGTCCTGGTTGGGACGGTTCGCTTAACGATCCGCTCAATGGTGAAAAAGGCATGCTGTCCGAAGGTGGCATGCATGTGCCCTTCGTCGTCTCGTGGCCCGGCACAATTCCAGCGGGCCAAATTTACGACCATCCGATCAGCGCGTTGGATGTCGCAGCGACGGCAGCCTCATTGGCAAAGCTTGAAACCAAGCCCGGTGATCTGGACGGGGTCAACCTGATTCCTTTTTTGAGCGGCGACATCAAGGCCGCACCCCACGACGCATTGATGTGGCGGTGGATCGCTCAGGCTGCGATTCGCGAAGGCGATTGGAAGCTGCTGCGTGGAGGGGATCGTGAATATCTATACAACCTCAAATCGGACATTGAAGAGAAACACAATCTCTCAACGAAATATCCGGACGTCGCCGATCGACTGCGACGCAAACTGACGACGTGGTCCGAGACGCTTGATCCACCCGGGCTGACGACCGGCCCCATGGCGCCGACGTGGATGGACTACTACGACTTCTACTTGGAAGGCAAAACGCCCACTCGTGTCAAGTCACCGGCAAAGGCCAAGGCAAATCGGTGATGTAAGAAACAACAATGAAGGTTAAGTGACCCCTATGATTTTAACCGTCCGTCGACGATCGTTTTTACCGCTGATGCTCTTCAGTTTGGTGTTGCAGGCAACCGTTTGCATCGCGAAACCGCCACAGCTACAGAAAGACTATCCGCTGCCAACTGAACCGACTGTATCCAACGCGAGCGACCACACGGGTGCGAGCCGCGACGACTACATCGTGTGGCATCCGTTGTCCCTCTCTTTCAGCGGTCCGATGGCTGCGGAAACGGACGATAATCCAAATCCCTTTCTCGACTACCGGCTGCAAGTGCAATTCGTTGGTCCGTCAGGTCAAGCCTATGATGTGCCTTGCTATTTCGATGGTGATGCAAGGGGCGGTGAAGCAGGCAATCAGTGGACAGCCAACTTCACACCGGATGAAGCCGGCCAGTGGACGTATCAAGCCTCGCTGCGACACGGCCCCAACGTCGCGGTCTCATTGAAGGCCGATGCAGGCGAAGCCGTGGACCTCGATAGCGACCGTGGAACGATCTTGGTGAAACCACGCGATTCCTCCGCAGTTGGGTTTTTGAAGTGGGGCCGTTTGGAATACATCGGCGGTCACTACCTGAAGTTCCGCGACGGTCCCTATTGGATTCGCGGCGGAGTCGATAGTCCAGAGAATTTCCTTGCTTACGCAGGCTTCGATAACACGCCCGCGAGCCATCGCTACGCCGATCATGCTTCCGATTGGTGTGAGGGCGATCCCGACTGGAATGACGGCAGTGGCAAAGCCATCATCGGCGTTTTGAATCGCCTCGCTGAACAAAGGGTCAACAGCATTTACTTCCTGACCATGAACATCGGTGGTGACGGCGACGACGTGTGGCCGTGGTCGGGCACGCCAGCACGCAAAGGTAGCCCGAAGGATGACAACCGGCACTTTGATCTAAGCAAACTGCGTCAATGGGATACCGTCTTCTCGCACGCTCAGACGCGAGGGATCAACTTGCACTTTGTATTCAATGAAGCGGAAGTCGCCAACAAGAAGGAACTCGATGAGGGTGAGTTGGGTATTGAGCGGAAACTCTACTACCGAGAAATGATCGCTCGATTTGGTCACCACAATGCTCTGAGTTGGAATCTTTGCGAGGAGTACAACATTGGTTTCGACCTCGGCCCCGAGCGTGTTCGGTCATTTGCCGACTACGTGAAGGCGGTTGATCCCTACGACCACCCGATCTCTGTTCACTCGGCCCATGATCCGCTGGCGGCCCTGGAATTTACGTTTGGCGATCCACGATTTGGCTTGACGTCGATTCAGTTGAACCGGCGGAGGATCGACGCTCTTGTCGAAGATTTCCGTGAAGCGACAACCATGGCTGGTCGACCGCTGCCAATTTCGATGGACGAATTCGTGTTGGATGTTGGGCAAAAAGAGTCTTGGAAGCCGTTCGATCGCCCGGTACTCCATCGCAAGCAGAAGATTTGGCCGACGCTGATGTCGGGCGGTCAAATCGAATTCATCCTCGAAGACTTGCTGGGCACGGAATCCTTTAAGACACCGCAGCGGATGGAGCTATGGAAGTCATTGGGGATCGCGCGAACGTTCATGCAGGATCATCTCCCTTTTTGGGAAATGCAACCGGCCGACGAACTCGTCGGTGGCGAGGCAACGCTTGAAGTCGGCCTGGGATCTGGCAAGTCGTTTCAGTTGGGCGCACAGGTGTTTCGGAAACCAGGCGAGACCTACGCGATCTATTTCCCCGTCGCGACCGAAACGGGGCGGATCGACATGGGCGAGGCAACCGGGAAGTTTTATGGCCGCTGGTTCAGTCCACGCAGCGGACAGTTTGAAGGAACCCGCGTCGAACTGATTGCAGGTGGCAGTGTCCCAATCGGGCAACCACCGACTGCGCCCGATCAAGATTGGACATTGCTGATAACGGCTCACTCTGAGCCTGTTCAAAAACGATAAACGATTTCGTGACGTAATGAAGTACACCATTGACCCCCAAATGCCAGTCTCCATGAATACCTGCTATCGAAATTTCATCACACGAGCAATTGCATTTGGCATTAGCCTGGCGATTGTGTTGCTTTGCGGTCAGACGCTCGTTGCCGCGAAGCCGAATTTTGTGATCACCATTGCCGATGATCACGGTGTGTACCACTCATCCGTTTACGGGTCGCCCGAATTTCAAACGCCCAACCTGCAAAAGATGGCTGAACAGGGAATTCGATTCGACAATGCCTATGTCGCGTCGCCAGCCTGCGCGCCCAGTCGTGCGGCATTGTTTACGGGGCGAATGCCTTACAGCAACGGCATCGTCGGCAACCATGAATTTGAACTCAAGCCCGGTGTCCGTTCGCTGCTGCCGGCGCTACTCGAACAAGGCTACGAAGTCGTCTTTCACGGCAAAGTCGGCCATGCCGGTCCAAAGCATTTCGGCCGGTACGTGCCCGACGGTGTCAAGATTCTCGGCGGCGGCGGTTTGCAACAAACGATGACGCTCGATCTGGTTGAATCATTTCTCCAGCAACGCCCCGAAGACGCGCCGCCGCTGGCACTGTTCCTTGGCTGGACAGACACGCACACCGCCTGGCCGCCGAAGGAAGAAGCCCGGATTGCTCCCGCAGACGTCGTCATTCCGCCGAAGATTTTCGACACGCCCGAAGCCCGAGTGGAGATGACGCGATACGTCGAAGGAGCCGAGGACATCGACCGCCGCGTCGGGAAAACTCGAGAGTTGATCGCCCAGCACCTGGACGTGAACAACACCTTGGTCGTCTATACGTCCGATCATGGGATGCCATGGCCGTTCGCGAAGTGGTCTCTGTACGAAACCGGAATTCGCACTCCATTGATCGCTGTTTGGCCGGGCAAGATTACGCCGAATTCATCCACCGATGCGATGGTCAGTTGGATTGATCTGATGCCGACGCTGATCGACCTGGCCGGTGGCGCGTCTCCCTCAGGCATCGACGGTCGTTCATTTGCCAAAGTATTGGTTGGCGAAACCGACAATCACCGCGACGTGATCTACGCAACGCATAAAGGGGACAATGACAAGAACGTCTACCCGATTCGCAGCGTCCGCGTGGGCCGATGGAAGTACATCCGTAACCTACAGCCCGAGTTCGCCTACACCACACACACGGACGTTTGGGCCAAGGAAGTTCCACGCGTCGACGGGCACTGGGCACACGCCGGCCACCACTGGCAGTCGTACATCGATGCAGCAAAAACCGACCCTCAGGCGGCAGCATTCTTGCACGACTATCACAGCAATCCAGCTGAAGAACTCTACGACCTCGAACTCGATCCGTTCGAGGAAACCAACTTGGCCACGTCACCGGGGCATCGTGGCAAACTGGAAGAGCTTCGCAATCTGGTTGTCAAACGGATGAAAGAAGTCGATGACGACCAGTCGCTCAGCGGGCCGCCGCAACTGCTGAAAAGCTTTTTGTTGCCAGAAATAACGCGGGACGACACCGCACGATCTAAGCCTCAACCGTAGGCTGAATGAACTCCCCTGATGAACTCAATCAGCCTGTGACCCGCTAAATGAGAATGGATTGATGAAAACGACTTGTCTGATGATTTTTGCCCTGATCGCAGCGACGCTGATGCCGCAATCACCGGCACATGCTGAAAAGCCCAACGTTTTGTTCTTGATTGCAGATGACTTGAATACCGCCCTGAGTGGTTTTGGGCACGAGCAGTGCAAAACACCGAACCTCGATCGCCTGGCGGATCGCGGCGTCAAGTTTGAGAACATGCACTGTCAGTATCCGGTTTGTGGTGCGTCGCGTGCTTCGATCATGTCCGGCCTGTATCCGTACTCGAACTTGACGCTGGGCAATGAAGGCACTTTGCGAGGCAGTATGCCCAACGTGGTGACGCTGCCACAGACTTTTCGCAATAACGGCTACTACGCGGGACGAGTCAGCAAGATTTATCATATGGGGATTCCGTTTGAGATCATCGATGGAACCGCGGAAAGCGATGATCCCTTCTCATGGGACGAAGCGATCAATATCAAAGCCCCGGAACAAAACGCTCCCGGCGAACGGACGAACTGGTCGCCCAAGAACAAAGGGTCACAGACCTTCACTGGCGTGATTGCATCGAGCGGAGACAGCGAACACGCCGACGGGATGGCAGCAGATCGTGCCATCGAGATTCTTGACCAGGTGAAAGACAACCCGTTTTTTCTTGCCGTGGGATTCGTGAGACCGCATGTGCCACTTGTCGCACCCAAAGCATATTTTGACCAATACAATCGAGACGCAATGAAAACGCCGCTTGTTCCGGAGAATGACCTGGACGACGTGCCGGGAATCATCCGCGGCTACAAACGAAACAGCACAACCTACGGGGTGACGCCAGAGCTGCACAAAGGGCTGTTGCAGGCTTACTATGCCAGTGTTTCCTACATGGACGCACAGGTCGGACGCGTCCTCGATGCTCTGCAGGAAAAGGGGTTGGCGGATAACACGATTGTCGTGTTTACCAGTGATCACGGCTACCTCCTGGGGCATCACCACAAATTCCAGAAGCAGCACCTGTTCGAAGAAGCCACACGCGTGCCGTTTATCATCAGCGTCCCGTGGCTCGAGGATCAGCATGGTCGTGGCACCACAAAGATTACGGAACTGGTCGATCTTTATCCGACTCTAGCCGAACTGGCTGGCCTTCCCGTTCCGGATACTCTTCAGGGAACAAGTCTGAAACCACTGCTGGTCGATACGGAATCGCCGGATTGGACGAAGGAGCAGGCATTCACAATCAGCCGCAACGGCGGGGAATCGATTCGCACAACGGACTGGCGTTTCACTCAGTGGGGCTTCGGCGAGAACGGCTCGGAACTATACGACCTGAAAAAGGACCCGGACGAATTCACAAACCAGGCAGGAAATCCAGAGTATGCCTCGGTGGTGAAGATGCTGCGGGCAGAACTGATCGCCAAACGCGATGCAGCAGGTTTCACGCAGAATCAAACAGCCATCGTCGGCTCGCCAGGCAATCGCACGCAAAGAAAATAGGCGTGAGTACTCGTGACGCCACCACAAACCGACGACATCAGCCGCCAAAACGGACTTCCCCGATTTAGCGCCCGAGCAAACTGGACTACTTCGGCTTGGTAGCGCGCGGTACGGTGCTCCCTTTCGCTCCGACGGCAAAGCGAACCAACCGCATCTGATCAGAAACAGAGGTCGCAAAATGGAAACTGGACAAGACATGAAATCCGTGGTCGTCATAGGCGCCGCTCGCGGGATTGGGCGAGCGGTCACGGACGCGTTTCTCGATGCGGGTAGCTCGGTTATCGCAGCTGATGCGGACCACTGCGTGTCTCAGAGGTCGCGAGCTGGCATGTCCAGCAGAGTTGTCGACGTTACACGCTTGGAGGAAGTCGAAAACCTTGCCCGCGAGTGTGGCGACGTTTCCCATGTCGTCTTTACCGTCGGTGTCGGAAGTGGACATTATGGATTTCCGTTTTGGAATGTGCCTCCGGCCAAGTGGCAGCGTGTTTTGGAGGTTAACCTGATCGGAGCGGTCAATGTCGCGCACGCTTTCGCCCCGGGTTTAGCCGAACGCGGTCGCGGGAGCATGTTGTTCTTTGCTTCCGTCGCGGGACAAACCGGTTCTCAAACCGATCCTCCCTACAGTGCCTCGAAGGCCGCGCTGATCAATTTCACACAGTGCGCCGCAAAGGATCTGGCACCCTTCGGTGTACGCGTCAATGCGATCGCACCTGGAATGGTCAAGACGGATCTCAACCAGTCCGTCTGGGAATCGAGTCTTCGTGGCTTGTCCGCTGACCCGCAACAAACCTACGAGGAATGGGCGGCCGAGAAAATTCAAAGGGTTGCTCCCCTAGGACGCTGGCAAGAGCTTGATGAGATTGCAGCTGTGACGGTCTTCCTCGCGTCCGACGCAGCCCGCAATATCACCGGCCAAACAATAAACATCGATGGCGGTCAAGTCATGCACTCATGAACGGTACTGCGATCAAGAGCACGTCTCTTTGCGACCTCCGGCCTTCTTTTAGGCTCATCCGACGGAAGCGGGCGTGGGAGTACAGTGGGAGGTTTTTTTAAGGCAGAGCTCCAATATCCAAGATGTTTTCAAAGAAGCGTCCCTGCCGAACGAATGTTCGGCAGGGACTGGCAACACGATTGGCGTACCATCGACCGGGATATCCCTTGCCAAGCCCGCACCTCTGCAGGGCTTCGCTCTGTTTTTCCCGGCAGGCGCAGTCTCATTTCCCGGCAGGCGCAGTCTCATTTCCCGGCAGACGCAGACTAACGCTGTCAATCCAATCCCACCAATCAATCATTGGATACCTGAGACGGTACTCCAAAACCTCCGACGCACGCTTCCGTCGGATGATCCCTCATTTAGAATTTGGGTGGAACGACGTGATGAATGGTCCAATAAATCTGTTCGCTGAATGTTGAGCCGGATTCGTCGATGACTTCTAATTGCAGACGCAATTGATCGACCGGGCGAAGCCCCGGGATACGCAGAAGCACCGACGTGCGATCTTCTGATAACTCGACGCTAGAGATTGTCACTGATTGCTCGCCAAGCTCTTCGGTTTCGGGATGGTAATGGTCCGATCCATAATTTTCGGTCCACTTGTAGTTCCACTGCTGGGCGACGTACGAGGCAGCATCGGTGGCCGAGCCCGCATCAAGTGGGAAGTTGAAATGAATGCGAAGTCCACCCGATTCGACTTGGCAATTTTCAATCATGCGAAGCGGCTTGCCCGTGTACCGCACGCGGTAGATACCGTTGTCGGCGAGTCCCGCGCGACCATTGTCGTTCCAACCGTTTAAACCCGTGACATAGAGTTGACCATCGACGGGGTTCACTCGGCCACGCATGATTCCGGTGCCAAAGTCGTGCGGGAATTTGATCAGCGCTGCTTGCTCGGCGCCACCGATATCCTGGGTCATCAGATAAAACAAACTGCCTTGCCCAAAGCTGGTGTGCAGAAGACGTCCCGCCAGCGGTCCCCAACGAATGTCATCGACAAACACTTGGCCACCAGACGAGTTGTCGACCTCTTGCGGCATCCAAATCAGCGGCGGGTCGAACGTCTCCGGCGGCACCACGTTCTTGACGTCGATCCGTCCACCATCAGGTGCCCATACGCCACCCTTTTTGTTTTGGACGTAGCCATAGAAACCGCCGGGTTTTACTAGGTTGACCTTCGACGCCGGCATCCATGTGCCTTGGTTATCACTAACGGTTAGCCGGTCATCGGGCAGAATGCCCATGCCATTGGGCGTCCGCAGACCGGTGCAAACAATACTCCGCGTCTTGCCGTCCGGCGAGACCTTCACGACCGCCCCTGGCAATTTGTAATCGGTGTACTGACCACTCTTGGCATAGTAAAAGTTGCCTTGGCTGTCCGTTTGCAGATCAAAGTTGAACGCATGAAAGTAGGTTGAAACATCCGTGTCAGCGCTGAAGCTTTCGTAGAAATCGGCCTCGCCATCGTTGTTCAGATCGTGCAATCGCGTCAGCCGGTCTTTGCATGTCACGTAGATGAGTCCGTCAACGACCTTGATCCCGAATGGTTCGTACATTCCGCCCGCAAACCGCTTCCACTTGAGATTCATCAGTTCGTCATCAACACCTGAAACGATCCAGACATCTCCACCCACGGTGGCGACGGCGAGTCGGCCGTCGGGGAAAAAATCGATTGCGGACGTACGAAACCAGGTATTCCACGGGGACGACTCAGGAACCGAAACGGTGTCCACGGCGTAGGCGGTGTCCTGAAAGCCGCGGTATCCAACCGTTTTAAGCGTTTGTGGCCAACGTAGTTCACCGCCAGCGATCATCTCGGCCGGATCAATCTGCTCCAGATTTAGATTCGCACGCTCTAGCGAATCCGCATCGGCGCTAGCAAACCGTACGATGTCGAGCAACCGAGAATCGGTATCGCGTGGAATTTTCACAACCCAACGCTGCTGATCATCGAACGCGACGGTGACGCCCGTGGTGTCTCCGGTGATTTGAGGTTGGTGTGGGCCAATGGCCAAAACCAAAGCCTTTCCCTCGCTGATTCGGAGCGTTTGACGCACGGCGGTTTCACCGTCGATCGCGGAGGGAACTTCTAGGATTTTGCGTCCATCAATCGCGTAAGAAAGAACGATCCGGTCGCCATGCAGATAGTGACCATGATATTCCAGCCAATGCGGTGGTAGCGGTCCACGTGGAAGCACGTCATCGGTCGGATAGTCCAGCAGCCCATCATGGCCCCACCGCCAAGTCGACAAACCGGGGATCCGAGTCCCCTGGGGCTGAGAGTACCCTTCGCCTCGCCCCCGTTTGTGTTGGGTTTGATCGACATCGAGGAAGCCGCCTGTCCAAAGGCCGGCTTGATCCATCGTATGCAAATTGTATGCGATCGTCTGGTCGCCCAGCGTGACTGTCAGAGCGCTGTTGACTTCACGCCCCAGTTGAGATGCCAACGCAGGACCATAGTCCCGATCGGGATCCGGTTTGAAGTCACCCATGTCTGTGCCCGTTGGCAGTGATTTCAGATACTCGTTCGTTATCGGTCGGTAGCCGGGATTGGAGTCTTTCATGAAACGATTGCGAATGTAGCCAATGACTGCGTACCGCTCTTTCGGTGAGAGCGCCGTGGTCGCAGCCATCAAGCCGTTGCCCTTGGAAAGCGTCTTGAACATGCTGTAGGGATCAGCACCAAACTTCATTGTCTGTTTCCCGAACGCGCGTGCCGTGGCCAGGGATGGTGTGTTCCCATCCGCTCCGTGGCATTGCACGCATGACGCTTCGAAAATCTGTTTTCCGCCTTTGGCGTTTGTCTTCTCGATTCTCCTCAGGATGCCGGCGTGATTAAGGTTGGCGGTGTCGTCCGCAACGACCAATTGATCCGCGCTCGGTTTCAACTCACTAGCACGCGAAGGACCGCCCGCCTGAATCGCAAACAGGTAACTGATGAGGTCGAGGACCTCCCGTTGGGAGTTAAGTGTCGCCATCAATCCGCCCGGCATCATCGAAATCTTTTGCTCGCTGCGTGCTTCGATATCATCCTGCGCGATCACGATTTCAGCCTGTAGGTTCGCGGCGTCACGCAGCACAAGTGTCTCGTCGTCTTCGCGAACGAACATTCCAGACAGGATATCACCGTCCACCGTTAACACCTGAACCGTCCCAAATCCCTTGCGGATCGACTTAGACGGCTGCAGCAACGCCTCCACTAGATGAACGTCGGTGACGTCTTGGCCAAGTCGCGATAGGTCAGGGCCGAGTGGCGAATCCTGGCCCGCAATCGGGTCAGCAGTACTCTCATGACATTGAACGCAGCCTGCAGCAGATTTGAAATAGACCAGGGCTCCGCGGGTCGGATCGCCACGGCGACGAGCCTCCGTAGCGATATCAGCCGGGTCCGCTCGCTCAAGCAGTTGATGCAACGCTGGCGTCTCCGCCCCCCACACGGTCGCCGTTACCAAGAACATCAGAAGACTAGCCAAGCGAATACAGAGCATCGGTGTACCACAAGTGAGGATGAATGATTGTGGAAGTAGTATGCCGCTCTACGCGGAATTCGTCACGATTTCTCACGGATTTTTCATTTTTGGATCATCCGACGGAAGCGTGCGCCGGAGATTTTGGAGTACTGTCTGAAGTATCCGATGATTTATTGGTGGGGTTGGATTGACAGCGTTAGACTGCGTCTGCTGGGAAATGAGACTGCGCCTGCCGGGAAATGAGACGGGGCCTGCCGGGAAAAACGGAGCGAAGCCCTGCAGAGGTGCGGGGTTGGCAAGGGATCTCCCGGTCGATGGTACGCCCATGGTGTTGCCAGTCCCTGCCGAACGTTCGTTCGACAGGGACGCTTCTTTGAAAACAGATTGGATACTGGCTATGCCTCCAAAAAACCTCCACTGTACTCCCACGCACCCTTCCGTCGGATGAGCCTCATTTTTCCGCTCTGGCGCAATGTTTGCTCCTGCTTTAGGCAGTTCACGCATCCAACTTAGGAGACATTCATGCATACTCAACCCATGCCTCTTGCCTCGGACATCATGGATTCCCATGTGCAGACCATCGGGCCGCAAGTGAAACTCGCCGACATCATCACCTTCTTGCTGGAACATAAACGATCGAGCGCGCCCGTCGTGGAGGAACAGGACGGTGGGCGGCGGCTACTCGGCTTCGTCTCCGAAGGGGACTGTCTAGAATATGTCGGCAACGAGCTGTTCTATGGAAACCCAAGTCCGCCGCAGCGTGCCGCGACCATCATGCGGAAACATCCGACCTGTGTCGGCCCCGAGACCGATCTGTTCACGCTGACTTCGATCTTCACCAGTCATCGCTTCCATCACTTGCCTGTGGTCCAGGATGGAAACCTGATCGGCATGGTTAGTCGTCGCGACGTATTGAAAGCCGTCGATATCTACTATCAGGATTGGAACCGTACCCGGGACCGCGGGCGGTTCCCTGTGGACATTCACCAGATCATGAACCACCGATTCATCATGGGATACTAAGGCGACCGACTTCCGCCGAGCGCCGTCACTTGCGATGCTCGCGACGATTTTTTGCCCTGACGTTGGCCGGTTCTTTGGAGACGGTTTTAACGGCCGTTCGAGTGCTCAGCGTTGCTTGCACGCTGGCAAGGGAGCAACCTCGAATGTTTCCGAAAGCTGCGAAGCGGTAGCGTGATTTTGAGAGTCCACCTCGTATGGAAACTCGCTGAATCAATAGTGATAGGGTGCGTACGGCGTGGGGTGGTACTGGATGACCGAGTAGTGTGATTCTAGGAACGTTACTAAGTCGATCAGTTGTTGAATGGTCATTTCGTCATTATATGATCGCATTTTTGATTGCCCATCCACGGCCACGTCTTCTTCAGCATATCCTTTGGCGAAGCGGTGCGATGGGTTAATGATCGATGTGACTAAATCGCCGTAAGTTTGAACGCTCGTTTTGGCACCGCCGAGGGCGATCATCTTTTGATCCGGTGATTCTGAAGCCGGGGAGGTTTCGGCGTCATCAAATGTCACACTGGTGACGGTATGGCACGCCTGGCAGTTCAATTTCGCAAACGTTTGCTGCCCACGTTGGACGTCACCCTCGGGCAACGTGAACCCTTTTCCGGATTTGGAGTCGGGCATGCATCCGACTTGGGCAAGGATTATCAAGCCAATGGCAAAGGAGCAGAATTTCATGTCAGCGATTCCCTGGGTGAAACGGTTTGTGATACGGATTTCTGACCGCAATCTCTGTGCCGTTTTCCCTCTCTGCAAACTGCGTCTTGAGGGGACAGGAAAAGCACACCTGCATGAACCTGGCCACGGGGCGCGGTGGTATGTTCGCACGAGCGGTTCTGCATGATCCGAAAACCTTCGACGGGTCCGAATGATTTGACTCGCCGAATCGAACCGGCTTTTGCGGCTCACGGCACAGCGATTGCGACTCTTGGTGGTTTCGAGAAACCCCGCAATCGCAAGGACCAAAACCATGAAAGCGTTCGTGATGCAAGGAATCGGCAAGGTGCAGTTCACCGACAAGCCGATTCCCGAGCCCGGACCCAACGACGCGATCGTCAAGACCACTCGCGCGCTCGTGTGCACATCCGATGTGCATACCTTGAAGGGGGCCATCGGTGACCGACACGGTTTAACACTCGGACACGAAGCGGTCGGTGTGGTTGCCAAGTTCGGTAGCGAAGTGCGTGGTTTCAACGAAGGCGACCGAGTCGCCGTGAACGCGATCACGCCGTGCTTTCAATGCGAGAACTGCCAGCGTGGCTACCCATCGCAGTGCGGGACCATGCTGGGCGGTTGGAAATTCGCGAATATCAAAGACGGCAGTTTCGCCGAGTATTTTCACGTCAATGATGCCAATGCCAACCTGACGCCGATTCCAGATTCGATCAGTGACGATGTTGCCGTTTATGCGTGCGACATGCTGTCGACCGGATTCATGGGAGCCGAGCATGCCAATATCCCACTGGGCGGTACCGTCGCCGTATTCGCCCAAGGCCCCGTTGGTCTGATGGCCACGGTCGGGGCACGGTTGCTCGGTGCCGGACTCGTGATCGGAATCGACTCAATCGCAAAGCGTTTGGAGCTATCGCGTCATTTCGGAGCCGATGAGACGATCGACTATACACAGGTTGATCCGGTCGAAGCGATTCGCGAACTGACAAGCGGTGTGGGCGTCGATTCCGCGATCGAATGCTTGGGCGGGCAAGCGACTTTCGAGGCGTGTGTCAAAGCGACTCGTCCGGGCGGCACGATCTCCGTCGCAGGCTACTTCGGCCACGGCGACAGCGTCGACATTCCCCGGGTCGAATGGGGTGTCGGTATGAGCGACAAAGTGATCCGCACCGGCCTGTGTCCCGGCGGCAGTGTTCGCATGACGCGACTGTTGCGATTAATCGAACAAGGCCGCGTCGATCCGTCGCCGCTCACGACTCACCGATTTGCATTCGATCGAGTCGACGAAGCGCTTCACCTGATGGAGACGAAGGAAGACGGTGTTTTGAAGCCGTTGATCGTGTTCGATGCGTGATTCGATGCAAACTAACGGTGCGTTGGAAGTCGCAGTGCGTCGGCCAGCGACAAAGCTAGAATTAGGGTGAGCGTTTTTGACGCGTTTTGTGCACTGGCGAGCGATATGGCGCACATCGTCGCTGTTGAGCGGTTCCAGTTCGCGGGCAAGACTCACGCAACGATGCGTAAACGCTCGTGTTCTTCGGCACACTTCTTGCTTGGCGAACGATACAGTGACCGACGGTAGCGGTAAGAAGGTGGTCGTTGGTTTGTTCCAATGCGCGACGAGAAGTTTTGATAGCGGTGGCGACAAGGTGATGGGCTAATGATGAAGATCGGCGTCCTTTGCAGCGGTGGTGATGCCCCCGGAATGAACGCCTGCGTTCGGTCCATCGTGCGGGCGGCAGTATGTGATGGCCATCGCGTGATTGGTATTTGCCATGGCTATCAAGGATTGCTCGATGAAGATTTCTATGGTGACAAAGACGGAGCGATGTCAGCTCGCAGCGTGTCTCATATCTTGGAACGTGGCGGAACGATCCTGAGTTCGTCGCGATGCCAAGAATTGATGTCCGCCGCTGGAGTGAAGCATGCTGCGTCCGTTTTGAAGAAGCATCGCTTCGACGCCTTGATACCGATTGGCGGTGATGGCACGTTTCGTGGTGCGCTCGAATTGTCGAAGTCGTGGAGCGGTCAGGTCATTGGCTGTCCTGGAACGATCGACAATGATCTCAACGGGACCGACTTGACAATTGGGTTTGCGACTGCCGTGCAAACGGCGGTCGATTGCATCGACAAATTGAGAGATACCGCTGAAAGCCACTCGCGGATGTTTTTGGTCGAAGTGATGGGCCGGCACAGTGGGCACTTAGCGCTCTACACCGCGTTGGCCGCTGGTGCAGAGATCGCATGTGTGCCAGAGTTCGCCGTCAGCGCAGCGGAGATTGCCGTTCGGGTTCAACATCTAAAATCGCTTGGGAAACAGTCGATCATCATCGTTGTGGCCGAAGGCGACGAAGAAGGTGGTGCGGTGGCCTTGAACGAAAAACTGAAACAAACCGGATGCCCTTACGATACACGTACGGTCATTCTCGGGCACGTCCAACGAGGCGGTTCGCCGGTTCCCGCCGATCGGATTCTGGCGACTCGTTTGGGCGACTTCGCTGTGCGCTCGTTGGCAACCGGGGCGACCGCCGCGATGGCTGGCCAACGAAACGGTCGGTGCGAGTTGGTCCCGCTGGAGCAGACATTTGCGACTCACAAACCGCTTCCCGACCACCAAACTGAATTGTTAGATCGAATGTCGTGCTGATAGATGCGGAAACAACATGCGGGCGTCAGACCCAACAGGCAGCCGAGCGATTCCCATCGCCCCTCCCTGAAGTCCTCGGAAATCTAAAAGCAGCGTTGCAAACAGAGGTTTCCGATTTTCCCGGGATGGGCAACGTTACAATGCCGCAACTCTCAGGCTGCTTGCCGAGCGATCTGGGCCGGGCCCGTCGAAGCGGATTCGACCATCTCTCGGCAGCTGGCGACCCACGTCTTCACACGTCGCAGGCTTGGGACGCTGCGGTGGCCGATCAGTTTGCTGCCACGACTGCTGAGCGAAAACCGCTCGAGATCGCGGTGCAACTGTGCGGCGGATTCGCGGGCCAAGCTGGCTACGCTGCGACGATGGATCGCCACCAGGAGGAGTGCGTCGCGAGGCATCATGGACTCGATGCCGAGGGCCAATTTGATCGCCGCCCGGTATCGCCGAATCGCACGCTCGGCGCGCTGCGGGCTACGGAAGCTCTCGACGATCTTGCTGAGATCGCCGTAAATCAAATCACCTGCCGTCTGGATACCGATCTCCGCAAGCTGGCGGCAACGCGTCGCCGGGCACAGATTCAAATGCTCCAATTGCATGGCGAGCAAGCGGGCACGGTGCGACGCGAGCGTTGATTCATGGGGCGTCAGAACCATCTTGCGGCGACCTGCTCTGCGGTGCCGGGACGGGGTTCGAGCGGGCGGCCCTGTTTGAGCAGAAAGATGCTGGGCACTCGACGGGGTCGCAATGCTTCGCTCCGCTGCATCCGGGCCCGCCGCAATGGAACTCGCGGTGCGATGGACCGCGAGTGTGGTGGGAGGGTCGGGAATTTCCGGCAGATTGACCAGGAACACGACGTCGTCGCCACCGCGGCGACTAGTGCCTGAGACCAAGCGTTTAAAAAACTCGAACATGTGAAAAGACTCCTGCGTGAAGAAGCATCCGAGACATGTCCGCGATATCAAGTCGAGGGGGGGCGTGACCAGACCAATCAGGAGCGTTTTTCGCCCCACAATCTCAACAATTCGATCAAATGTCTCGCCGCATCACACATTTCACTCAAGTTTGCGAATTCCAAGACGCTGTGAATGTTGTGTTGGCCACTGGACAAATTTGGCGTCGGCAGCCCTTTTTCAGTCAACTGGCTACCGTCGGTGCCACCACGCACGATCTCGCGAGAGCACGCGACGCCAATGTTTGCGAATGCCATCTCCGCCAGCGACACGGCTTCGGGCAGGCGGTCGAGTCCGTCCCGAAGATTACGATATTGATTTCGCACCACACACTGCACTCGCGTCCCTGGAATATCCGCTGCCGCCGCCTCGGCGAGTTGCTGCACCCGCTCGGCATATTGGGCGAGCTGCTCGGTATCGAATGAACGCAGGATTAGCTCCACTCGCGTTTGACCGACCCCACCGTGGATATCGTGGACATGAATGAAGCCGTCACGGCCATCGGTCGTTTCCGGCGTTTCATGAGTGATGGGCAAAGATTCGACGAACCGTGCGGCCGCGCGAGTGGAATTCACCATCCGGTCTTTGGCGATCGCGGGGTGGATGTTGTGTCCGGTGAACGTGACCGTGACCGCATCAGCGGAGAACGTTTCCACGTCGATCTGACCGCGACCACCACCATCGATGGTATACGCGACCGTGGCCGCGAGCGCTGCCAAGTCGACTTTGTCCGTGCCGTGGCCGATTTCCTCGTCGCAGGTCATCACGACTCGCAGCGGGCCGTGCGGGATCTCAGGATGCTCCATCAATGTGTGAGCAACTTCCATAATGATCGCAACACCCGCCTTGTCGTCACCGCCGAGCAGGGTCGTTCCGTCCGTCGTGATCAGCGTGTCGCCAATCATGTCTTTCATTTCAGCGCAGTCAGCGACCGTGATCACGGAGCCATCCGGCAGTTCGATGTCACCGCCGCCATAGTTCTCGATGACTTGCGGCTCGACGCCATCGCTGGGGGCTTCGGGTGAGGTATCCAGGTGAGCAACTGCGGCCACGACCGGCACATCGCCCGAAACGGTCGCTGGGACGGTCGCGATCACCAAACCATCACGAGTGAACTCCACGCCATCCATACCCATCGCAGTCAATTCGTCCGCGAGAAGTTTGCCTAACACGAGTTGTTTGGCGCTGCTCGGGTAGGATTGAGAATTGGGATCCGCCGCAGTATCGAGGCGGACATACCGAAGGAATCGCTCGAGCAAGCGATCGGTGCGGAGCTTCAGGTCAGCGACGGAGGTGGTCGGCATGGGGTGGCAAATTCGTTAGTGGCATGGACGCACTGGGCCCAGGACTGGTGAAATGAAAAAGCTAAATTGAAAACTTAGAAATGCAAAATTGTCCACCATCGGACTCGTGTTTCGCACTTTTCAATTCTTGTTTTCTCTGTTCAGTGACGCGAGATATTTACCAATATTCCGTATCACGTGATGCGCTGCAAGAGAGAGAGAGGAGGAGCGGGGGCCCACTGGTTCTCGCGAGAAATAAAAAAAGCGGGAGCATCGGAATCGAATCCAAATGCTCCCGCCCTGTGCTTTGAACAAACTGCAGAAGCGTTCGGCCACTTGTTTTCCGCTCGTTCCTTAGCCGATGCCAGAAGGCAATCGGCTCACGTGTTTGTCTTAGGATCGCAACCGTCGAGGCTTAGACTTCCAGGAACAACCGCGATGGATCTTCGACCATGTCCTTGATTGCGACCAGGAATCCGACCGCTTCGCGTCCGTCGACGATCCTGTGATCGTAGGTCAAGGCGATGTACATCATCGGCCGGATCACGACTTGGCCGTCCTCGGCGATGGGGCGTTCTTGGATCGTGTGCAGTCCGAGGATGCCGCTTTGAGGTGGGTTGACGATTGGCGTGCTCAGCAGCGAACCGTAGATGCCACCATTGCTGATTGTGAACGTCCCGCCCATCAAATCGCTTGGCTGCAGACGATTCTCTCCCGCCAATCGGGCATACTCGGCGATCGAGCCCTCGATTTGCGAAAATGACATCCGTTCGACATTTCGCAGCACGGGGACGACGAGGCCCTTGCCGCCACCGATCGCGATGCCGATGTCCTGGTAGTTTTTGTAGGCCATCGCATCGCCGCGGATCTCCGCGTTGACCGCTGGGAAGCGTCGGAGTGCCTCCACGGCAGCCTTGGCGAAGAACGACATGAAGCCGAGTTTGACGCCGTGTTTCTTTGCAAACGCATCTTTGTACTTGCTGCGGATCTGCATCACCGGCTGCATGTTGATTTCGTTGAACGTGGTCAACAATGCCGCCGTTTGCTGAGCCTGGACGAGTCGCGAGGCGATTGTCCGCCGCAGCATGCTCATCGGTTTGATTTCTTCGCTGCGATACGCTCCCTCGGTGACCAACGAGTGAGATTCATACGAAGGGGTCGGTGCTGAGATGGCTCGCGGAGCGGGTTGGGCGGGGGCTGCGGCGGGCTGCTGAGCAGGCGCGGAGGGTTGCTGGGCTCGGGCGGATCCACTGCGGACATAGGCGAGCACGTCCTCTTTGAGCAATCGACCACCCGGCCCGGTCGCGGGCACGTCGGAGGCGCTGAGCCGGTGCTCATCGAGCAGTCGCTGGGCCGCCGGCATCACGAACCCGCTGGCCGAAGGTCGTGACGATGGTCCCGTTGCACCCCGCTGCGAAGGTGCTGAGGCGTTACCCGAAGGTGCCGAGGCGGGAGCGGCCGGCGGTGCCGACGCGCCGTTGCTACGGCCGCTTTCTTGGGACGCGGACGGAGTTCCGGAATCGCCACCCGTGGACTCGGGCCGCTCACCAGCACGAATGCTGGCGATTTGCTCACCGACGGCGGAAAACTCTTCGGTCTGCTTGAGGATATCAGTGAGGAAGCCACTCGCCGGAGCGGGGATCTGGACCGATGCCTTTTCGGTTTCGATCTCGACGAGATCTTCGCCGCTGTCGACCCAATCGCCATCGTTTTTTAGCCAGGTCCCGATTTGAACTTCGCTGATGGACTCGCCAACGGTCGGGACTTCGACTGGAATGATTTCGCTCACGGAAACGTCTTCTACCAAAAAGGAAAATGCGAGGGCTCGTTACGACGCCCCTAGGATAACGATCGTCTGCCGACCTGTCAGTGTACCGGGGGCCAAAGAGTTTTTTTAATGAAATTTGGTTGCATCGATTAGCCTGATTGAGTCGATAAAGAGGTTGAAACCTTATTGTCCTATCTACCTACCCATCCCATCTCATGTCCAGTGAATCCAGTGGAGGACACCCGATTCAGGCCGGGCTGATCGTGCTGTGCCTGGTCGGCGGCGGGTGGTATTTCCTTCGCAATTACGATGTCGACGGTCTCGACGGCATCTCCATCATGCGAAAGCAGGCCGCTCAGCAGCCGCCCCAGATCGAGGAGATGGGAGATCCATTCACCTTTGCGTCCTCGACCGCTAACAAGGGGGAAGGTGCCGGTGGTTCGAAGCCGAGCACCGAAACTGCCGCTGACGGAGGAAACTGGTTCACGAGCCAAATCAAGTCACTGGTCTCGACGGCGACCGGCAATCCGGACTACGAAGTCGATCCGATCATCTCCAGCCCGAGCGACCTGCACGCCCAACGGTCCAGTTCTGGGGCGGTGGGCGGTTCGCGGCACACGCCCAATCACATCCGCATCGCATCGTGGGCGCTCGATGGCTTCGGTCCCACAAAGCTCGCTAGCGATTTGGCACGGACCAATCTGGTGCGGGTCGTCCGGCAGTTTGATGTGATCGCTCTCCAGCAGGTTTCGTCGCTGCATATGGATCTTGTGCCACGGATAGTCGACGCCATCAATGAAAGTTCGCTTGGCGGTGGAGGCCCGCTCTATGATTATGTGATGGGCCCACCGACCGGCCCCCAGGACCACCGTGAACTGATGGTCGTCCTGTTTAATCCAGCGCGCGTTCGCGTTGATCGGACACAGACTTATACGATCAGTGACCCCGACAACCAACTCGCCTACGATCCGCTGGTCGCCTGGTTTCGCGCCTCCGAGCCAAACGCCAACGAGGCGTGGACATTCAGTTTGGTGAATGTTCGTGTCGACCTGTCGCGTGCTCCGCAAGAGGTCGCGCTGTTGGGGCAGCTGTTCAAATCGGTGCGTGAGGATGGACGTGGCGAAGATGACGTGATCATCGCGGGATTATTCCAGGCCGATGACGCCTATCTGTTACCCGTCATCGCCGGTGAAAAGATCCAGGCCACGGTCACGAGCACGCCGACGGATGTCTTTGGCCGGCATCAAACCAGCAATATCTTGTACGACCGCAACACCACGGCGGAAGCGATTGGTCGCGGCGGCGTCTATGATTTCCTGCGCGTGTACAATCTCAGCGTCACCCAGGCTCAAGCCGTGTCGAGCTTCCTGCCCGTGTACGCGGAGTTCACCCCTCTGGAAGGCTCCCCGCTGGCACATCAATCCATCGCCCCGACGACCTCGGCCCGGTGAGACGGCGCCGCGAAGAGGAGACGAGTGTCTTACTTCGGCAATTCCCAAGTCGCAAGACGCAACTGGGCGTTGGCGTTACCCTCGAGTCGCTCGTACCAAACCGTAGCGAGCTTACCGGGCGATACTTCGGCGGTAGAGGGATACCCCAGATCACCAGACGTTGCGTCGCCGTAGATGACCATCGGCTCCGACCAGGTTTCGCCGTGGTCGCTGCTGACCCGGGCTTGGTTGCCCAACGGTGCACGGCGATGTCCATAGGTCATGAGCAAGCGATCGTCCGACAGCCGCAGTAAATGCGAGGGCAGTCCCCACACGCCAATTGAGTACGGCGTCGCCCAGGTCTTGCCGCCATCGGTGCTGTGGGTCTGCAGTGTCTCGTTTTTATTCGCGGAGTTGTGGTTGCGAATATGAACGACGATGCGACCATCGGCGGCCTCGACAGCGTGGAGTTCGTGATACTGCGCGGGATCATCACCCTCACGAACGGGCAGCTTTTGCAGGGGTGTCCAGGTGCGTCCATCGTCATCCGAGCGGCTGGTGCCAACGCTCCGGCCGGGTTCCCACAAGGCGACGCCAGCATAGAACAAGCTTCCATCACTTAGCTGAATGGGACCATGCGGACTGTTCAGCGGCACGCGATACGCCGGTGACCAATTCAAACCATCATCTTCCGAACGTAGCATCCAACAACCGAGGTGTTTGGCATGCTCGCCATCGGGCAGTCGGCGTTGGGCTGCCTGCCACTTAGCGAGTCGCTGCGGCGACATCGAGGGCGTGGCGGTCGCTGCCGTCGCAATTGCCTTTTGCAGGCTGGGTTCATAAGCCAGCGACGTGAACGTGCTCACGAGCAAAGTCCCTTGATCCGTTTCGAGGATGCCCGCGTCACGGTCGTCGATCGGTCCGTCGAGGATGGTACGTTCATAGCTCCATGAGTTTCCGGCATCGCGAGAGCGAATGAAATCCACGCGGCCAAACGGACAAACATGTGACTCTCGCCCGCCCGAGCAAACGACCAGCAAATCGCCATTGGCAGATCGGCAAAGCGTTGGCCAGCCATGGTAGCGTTCCGTTTGGAAACCGATGGTTTTGATGTCGCTGACGGTGAAACTCGGTGAACTTTCGCTGGCATGGGTGAGCGAAGATGCTAGCACCGTCGATGCGGACGCGGCGACGAATTGCCGACGGGAAAGGAATGGCATGATTGGGGGACTCGCTTCAATTTTGGTGTGATTTTGTTTCGGTTGCCTGTGTTGCGATCGCGACGACATTGAGGCGTTGGAGCCAACGCCATGGCGATGGCTCGGCAGCCACCAACGTGTTGGTGGCCCACCCTTGGCCCCTAAAACCAGTATCGCAATCTCACAAACCTTCGGTTCGCGATAAGCTATCGGGCATGAATCGTACCATCATTTTTCTCGCCGGGTTGCTCGCAGTGGTGCCGGCGCTGCTGTACTTGCTCGCGACTACCGAACCTCCGCGAAACGACGGCCAAGCCGTTGCGGTCAATGGGGACAACGCAGGCGACCACGCGATTACCGTTTTTTGCGCTGCCAGTAACCAGGCCGTGATGGAAGCGATTGTGGCGGATTATCGACACGAGTTGGGACGCGAGGTATTCGTCAATTATGGTCCTTCGCAGGGATTGCTATCGCAGATCGAAGTCACACGCACGGGAGACCTGTTTTTGCCCGCCGACAACAGCTACCTCACTGCGGCACGTAGCAAGGGGCTGATCTCCGAGACGTTTCCGATCGCAACCATGCACGCCGTTCTCCTTGTGCAGCAGGGTAACCCGAAATCGATCCACCGCTTTGACGATCTATTGCGCGACGACGTGCGTTTTGTGCAAGCCAATCCGGAAGCGGCTGCGATCGGTCAGCTCACGAAAAACGCTCTGCAGGGATTGGGTTTATGGGAGGCCGTTGATGCGGCGACGGCAGCCTATCGCGGCAATGTGACCGAAGCGGCAGCCGACGTGGCGATCGGCTCGGCCGATGCAGCGATCGTTTATGACTGCGTGCTACACAACTATCCCAACCTCGATTTCGTGCAGCTGACGGAACTCAACACGGCGGTATCCAATTTCGGCGTGGGGCTGATCGCAAATTCGCAACATGCCACCGCCGCCTTGCAGTTTGTGGATTTCGTGGTCTCGCCTGATCACGGTTTGGCACGCTATCGCGAGTACGGCTTCGACGTACCGCAATGGATGCGTCCGTGAGTTTTACCGATCGCGATGCCTCTCGAACCCAACAGGCTGGGTGCATCCGGATGACTACTCTGCACTCGGACTGGTTTTTTTGCGATCGGCGTCCGTGCTTTCCATGGCGTTTCGCAAGACGGGCTCAAACAAGTTGGCTTGTCGCATGAAGCCCAGGTCGCTGGCGTGCGAGCCATCGGTCGCGCCATCAGCATCGTCCCCATAGAGATGATCCCCGGGGATGTAGTGCAGGTTCTCGATCCCCGCCTCGACCAGGGCGGCATGGGCTGCTCGCAAGGCGGCATGATTGCGAGTGTGGTGTTCATGGCGACTGGGCAGGATCCAGTCGTTGGTGTTGCGCCGATCCTCCACGAGCACGATCGGGGTCGACGGGTGGGCAGCACGCAACTGCTTGACCAGGGGAATGCACTTTGCTGCGACATCGGCAGGCCCCATGTTCGGCAAGCAGTCGATAACGAAGGCGGTGGCATCGATTTGATTCAAGTAGTCGCCGACCTCTTTGTCCATCCTGCCATTGCCGGAAAAACCGAGATTGACGATGGGCATGTCAAATCGTCGCCCCAGGATTGCGGTGTGAACCATGCCCGGTCGACTGGCGCATGCTCCATGCGTGATGCTGGTTCCGTAGAACACAATGGGATTTTGACGTGGGGCGAGGCCCTCGAAATCGCTTCCCTGCTCAACGCCAATACTCATGAATTCAACGCCGTTGTAGAGCGGCAGGTAAGCGGCATATTCTCGCTCTCCCGCTGCCAGTCCACTGACGACCCTCGCCTTCACCTCTTGTGAGTTCGGGCGCGCGACCTCAACCCATCTCCATTTTCCGTCGCGATCTCGAGCGTACAAATCCACTCCGCTCACCCCCGTCGCGGGCATGTGGACCATGGCCAAATTTGATTTTTTGAGTTTGTAGTGAATATGAATTGATGGCGAATTGGTTTTGAAACGCACCATCATGCCGGCGCTGTCGCGACTGAGGCTCCAAACGCTCTTGGTCACCGATTGCTGGGCTGAGGCGGGTAAGCGATCGAACCATTGCTGCCGCTCTTGGTCGGGGAGAATGCGTCCTTCGACACCCCACTGAGTCACATCGTACCAATCCAGGCCATCGACCGTCTCCTTGCTCACCGCCATTTCGGGATCGAGGTCGGCAATCGCGACGTCCTGCGCCAGCGAATGCGATGCGAGTAAAACCAGCAGGCTGGTGAACACACTTCGATAGAGAGTGGTCATGAACATTTCCGAGGTGAATGACAAAGTTGCGCTGTCCGGTGATTGCTCAGGCACCTGTTGAGTGCAGCGGACGGGTGACGGCTATGGCGCCACGAGAGAGTCTAGAAACGCCAACACATTTTGTCGATCCTCATAGGACAACTGCAGAAACCGATCGCGTGTTCCCGCTGATTCGCCGTCATGCATCGCGATCGCTTCGAGAATGGTTTCCGCCCGGCCATCGTGCCAGTACGGAGCTGAATCACGCAGCCCCCACAGCGGTGCGGTTCGCCATTCTTGATTGAAGTTTGTCGGCTGCAGGTGCATCTCTTCGCGGAGCTCGATTCTGGTAGGTATTTCTGGCTCGTTTACATACCCCCCATTCTGCTGGGCAGTAGCAGTCGCGGCCATCGTGAATGCGTTATTCTCTAGATCTGGATTTTTCTTGGACGCAATTAGCCGCGTGGGAGCCAGGTCCGTAGGGCCTTCAGGAACGCGGAACGTGAATGCGGGGCGGTCTGAGTGAGCGCCGCCGGGGCTACTGAACACGGGACCATTCGAGGCGATTGGCACCAGCGTCGCAGGGCCGTAGTATGCAACTTGAAAAGTGAATCCTGGAGGGGTATCTTCGACTTCTTCGGTAAATCTCTCACGGCGCACGATGTAGGGTTCGGCGTGACTGAGATCGATCGAGTCCGACCCCATATCGTGCAGCAGCAAATCGCTGTAGACCCCGCTTGCCGGCGGCATGTTGCGAACATGGCAGACGCCACAGCCAACCTGATTGAACATCACCTCGCCACGACTTATTGACGCGTTGGATAGCGAATCGTTCGAAAGGGCTTGTCGTGGTGCCGGCAGTGCAGCGACGAAGTGCGTCAGCATCTGAACTTGTTTGTCGCTGATGTCAGCGGACTTGTTTTGGTAGGTGGGATTGGTGGAATCGCTTGTTTGCATCCTGCGACTGGTTTGCAGCCCCATCTCATTCGCACAGGCTTGTTCATTGAAGTCATGCAGAGAGGCAACGTTGGCACGCCAGCCAAACTTGCCATAGCGGCCATCAGCCAACGTCGAAGGACGGCCACTGATCTCTGCGTGCTGCTGCTGGAGTCGCACCTGCTGATCCAGTTGCTTGTCAGTGACTTGATCGATCAAGCCGCTGCCAAATAAAGCTGTCGTATTTCGGCTATATAAACGCGCCGAGATCCGAACTCGATAGCCATCGATAAACCGATCGAAGTTGAGGGACGTTCCGTTGGCGATGCGAACCTCGGCTGCTGAGGTCGCTCCACCGGCGTCGTCATACTCGGCAGACGTGCTTTGCGTCAGTGTGTCGTGAAGCTGTCGGAAAGCTGAGGTACCCCCGTGATGCGGCAGCGGCAGGACATTCAACACACTGTTGCCGGACTGAATGAAGCCTGGATGAAATTGCGACACCAGGTTTGCGAGCACCTTAGCGGTGACGCGATTTCCGTAAACCTCAATCGTGTCGATGCCGATGGAATTGGCATTGAATGCAGCCTCACCACTGCCGCCGATGCCTCCCTGTTGGTGGCACTCGGCGCAAGATGCCGCATTGAACAGCGGCCCCAAACCATCTCCACCGAGGGCGGAATTGTGCGGCTGCCACTGCTGCGTGAAGAGCTGGGCGCCACCTGCAATCGATTGCGGAGAAACCGCCCACCCAGTTGTTGGAACGAGGGCAAGAACGACGCCTGCCAGTACATTGACTTTCATTTTTGCACCTGTCGGATCATCGAGATCGCACGGCCCGGTGGGCTGCCATCACGAATCGGGTAAGGGGAATCTTTCGAAGATCGAAAATACAAAAAGCGTACGCGGCTAGGCCGCCGTAGATCCAGCGACCTCCCATTGGTTTGAGACAACCAGCGGGCCAGTTCACCGGGGGTGACCTGGCGGATGGGACCCGCATTGATCACCTCATCGAGGTCTTGCCAACCCAAGCCGCGGCGGCGGGCAACATCGGTAACCTCAAACCGCTGGGGTTGATCGCGTTTACTCAGCAGCGGCGAGCTGATTCGAAATGCGAATGGGCTTTGATCGCCACGCTGCGCCACCCACGCGGCCAACGTCGTCTCCTCTTCGGCGAGCTCGCCAGGTTGCTCGATGGGCATCACCGAGCGATTCCAAACGATCTCAACGAGATCCGTGTAGAGCGAACGCAGATCCGCGCCCACGATGAACGGCAGTAAAGTCGTCACCCACGCCGCTCGCGTGGCCGAATGTTGTTCCAGGATAACGAGTCGATTGAAATCACTCGCGTCGGTCAACCCAAAACGCATCTGCACGTCTTTCAAGTAGACGTCTTGCACTTGCGAGGCGATCAGCCCGAGCTTCACTTTTGTTTTGGATGTCAACCGCGACGTCTCTTCTAAGAGATCCGTGATCGGATCAATGTCTGCGTCACCGAGCGCAGCGAGCTGTTGATCGAGTTCAATTTGCCACATCCGGGTCAGTCGCCCACGCGTGTGATCGGCGAGTTGTCGAATCATCTCATTCGGATCGGCGAGGTGCCGCCGCACCAGCAGTCGCGTGTCCTCAGCGTCTTCAATCAAATGCGTGAGGTCCTCGCCATCAGGAACACCCACGGACATTGCCAAAATTCGATATTGGCCATCCGTCACAAATACAATCGCTCGCTCGGCATCGCTCGCGATGTCACCACCGTTAACAATCGGCGGCAGCCCGATGGCCCAATGCTGAAACTGAATCGGAGCGGACGGATCGAAGTACCCGGCAGGGATTTTTGCCACCGATCGCTGAAACGGACGCGCACACCAACATGCCTCGCGTCTCGCACTGAGTCGCGTGGTCGTGGGCTCGGCAACCACATCATTGGTGATCAATACAACGATTAACGCATCGTTTACGGTCTCACGGGTGACCGAGCCCATGGGCGTTGACCACGAGAAACCATCCGCCGCGTACACCGAGATCGGTAGGTGAATCGCCGCTGCCAAGACGGCGAGACACAGGAGCGTCAACAGACTTCGGGATCGGAAGACTTGCACGAACTCACTCACAAGCGATGGGAAATGTGTGGAAACACATAACATCTTTGTGCTTAGATATACCCGATCGAGCGGTCTGACGCAAGAAAATCCGCCCCTCTTGAGGACTGAATTCTGGCCGCCCAGCGGCCTGGTGCGGAATAATGGGAGGCACCAACTTTGCCCAGACACCTGTCGTGCTGTCTGATTTGCTAGAATTGGGCCAGTCGTTTTATCTTATCGTCCTCTGGGAAGGTGTTTTTGAATCCCTTGGTTGTACTGGGGGCCGGCTTTCCGATATCTCGTAGGATGGGACCCTCGTCCCGTCCGAGACCGATCGGCAGGCGAGCGGCGACGTTCCCGAGCGGCGAATCTGCCATTGGATCGTGAGATTCGGGACGCCGCAGTTTTTGCCGCCCAGAGTAACCACCACTGCCCTCTTGCTGGATGTCTGTCGATGTTTTCCAAGCTCGTCATTTCATGTCTCGTGGCTCTGCTGGCGACGTCCACCGCAGGTGCTCAGTCGACCGCTGTCAAAATCCAGGCTGGGTTGCCGCCGTCCTTGCAGTTCGCCGCTGATGACGTTTCGTTCTTCTACGCGCTGACGAACAATCGCTTGAAGTGGGACGCGGTGGTCGAGAACGCCGCCGTCAAACGTTTGATTGCGATGCCTGTCGTCGAGCGGGCGATTGCGGATGCTCGCACTCAGATTGCCGCTGATATCGAGCAGGATCTTAATGACAGCGAGGTTCCCGCTTGGTTGCGATCGTCCTATGGGTTCTGGGCCGGACAGAAGGGGCAATCTTATCTGCCCACACTGGCGAACCTGGCTTCGGGCGAGCTCTTCATTTTGGCCGATCAAGACTTTGCTGAGCAGTTGACTGCCTATAACACCGAACTGCTAGCCCAACTATCGAAATTGAGTTTTGATCTGTCACAAGATGGGGATGGAGTCGCCACAGAAGACGACTCGGTGGACCCACCCTGGAGCGAGAAGTTCATCCGTGACTTGAACATTCCCCGGATCGTTGCGGGGGCCAAGCTATCAGGGCCGCAGGATCAAACTCGGGCAAGCGAACTGTTGAGCATGTTTGAAACGAAGTTCCGCAACGAGTTGCTGAATCTTTCCGAAGCTGAAAACACGTACATTCGTGATTCGCTACAACATCAAAACCCGGGAGAGAATGATCAGCGGTGGGTGCTGCATCTCCGAGGCGACGAGTATCCCTGGGACGCGGCCATCGAACGGCTTCAAGCCAACGGTGATCCGGAGCAAACGGCCGAAATTCGGCGGCGATACACCGCGTTTCGTGATTTCGTCGCTGACAAGTCGCTCGTCGTCAGCGTTGGTTTCGCCGAGGGATATCTGTATGCATCGATTGGGCATGATCCCGACGAAGTCGCTCCGTCCAAGTCCGACCGGCCGCTATACCGACGCGGCGTGTTCAAACCGTTGCTGGAGAATCGAAGCAAGACCTTCTCAGCGATTGCCTATCAAAACAGTTTGCTGAAGCAGCAGACGTCGTGGGTCACTCGGCTGTCGGTCTATCTACGCCTGATACCCGGCGTGGTGACGTCGGTGTTTTCAGATACCGAGTTGGAACCATCGTCCTATCAGCCGTTTCTAGATGATGTCGAGCAAGATACGGAGATGATGCTCACCGATTTGAACCGGATCTACAATCCCGCTGGCGACCAACTCGCGTTCTCATTCTTTTTCAATGGTGGTATTGCCGGATATAACTATCATCGTCATACCAACCCCATCAGCGTCTCGGCTCAACCGCTGGTTTCTTTGCAGCACGTCGGCGAACATCCTGCACTGTTCAGCGCAGTCGCGGACTGGGACGACGATGGTACGCTGCACAAGTGGCTCAACCGCATCGAGCGGCGGGCGGAGCAGGTCATGGATCTCTATGCGGAGTCGTCGGGTGCCCCATTGGCGGACGGCCCTGTCCCCGCGATGACGGCGGGGCTCGCCGAGCTTTTTCGGGCGACCAAGGATGACCTGCTGCCCTCCCTTGGAAACGAGTCCGCATTCGTGCTCGATTTTCAGCACCGGAGCCAGCAGTGGCATCCCGCCATGCCGGCCGCTCAGCAAGGCTTGCCGATGCCCGCCGTCGCACTCGTCTATGACCTTGCCGATGCCGAGCAGCATCGACGTGCGTGGCAGCGGTTCTATGATACGATCAATCCCCTGCTTGCGCCCTTTGGCCCTGTGATGGGGCTGCCCCCTGGGCAGGGGTTGCCCGCGGCGACGGAGACGTCGATACCCGATGGCGTTTTTCTGCAATTGCCAGGGGTTTCTGCCCTGGGTGTCGACCCCAGTTTCGCACCGGGACTGGCCATCACCGATGAGTGGGCCATCTACACCTTGTTTCCCTCGCAGGGTATCGACTTAGCCGAGCCGCATGCTCCCCAGCTCCCACCGCCGTTGGGTGACATCAGTCGGCCGCTGATCGCGGCTAGTCACGTCGATTTCCTGCAGTTCGCCGACGCGTTGCAGGCTTGGTTAGATTATGCCGTGCCCATAATCAAACAGAGCGATCGCTATCAGGAACAACCCAAAGAGGACGCGGGGGCCGGGAAGGCACCGAATATTGACGAGACGATCGAACTGTTCGGAAACGTGATCGAATTGCTGAGACAGATTCCGTCGTACACCCAGGCGACTTACGTTCAAGACAACTCGGTTGTCACCCAATCGGTGATCCAGACGCCATCTCTTCAGCTCTCGCCAGCAAAGTGAGAGTCCGCCCCATGGCTCCCCTCATTCGGCGCACACGCGAATTTGAATCCAGTTAAGATCAGCGTGTTCACCCGCAAGGCGACTGCCAAACCAGTCGATCTCTCTCACCCTGTCCCTTCACACCTATCGGAACCCTTTCATGTTGCGAACGTTGCTTTTCTCCCTCTGCCCACTGGTCCTCGTGAGCACCGCGGCGATCAATATCGCCGACAACCACCGCGCCAGTGCAGCGGAAATCGATCCAGCCCAGGCGGCTTGGTATGCGAAGTACAAAGGCCAGCAGAACGCACCACAACCCGATGAGATGATGCTCAACACGGATCCCGAGCCGAATGTGAGCGAAGGTTTTACTCCGCTATTCAACGGCAAGGATTTGACCGGTTGGACGCCGCGAGGGGGGACCTGTACCTATGTTGTGAAGGGTGATTTTGTCGTCGGTCAATGCGTTCCAGGTTCCGATAGTACCTACTTGTGCACCGACAAAGCGGACTACACCGACTTCATTTTCTCTTGCGATATGAAATGGGAAGTCGACGGCAATTCCGGAGTGATGTTCCACGCGCAAGTCAAAACCGACGACAAGAAAAACAGGGAAACGGTATTCGGCCCGCAAGCCGAGATGGAAGGCATCACCGGAGATCGCTACTGGAACGGCGGTATCTATGGGCAGAGTTGTGGCGGATACTTTTACCCCCTGTGGCTGACCGACCACAAAGACGCGCGAGCAGCCCTGGATCGTGCGGGTTGGAATCGCCTGACGATCCAGGCCAAAGGGAACACCGTCAAGACGTGGGTCAACGGCGTTCCCGTAGCGAACTGGAACGACGACGGCACCTACGCAACCGGCTTCTTCGGCCTACAGATCCACAAGGGAACCGCCGGAAAAGTGCTGTGGAAGAATGTTCGCGTGAAAGAACTGCAACCGGAATGAACCTGAGTTCGCCAGACCAGCGATTCAGTCTCCACGCCGCGAACTTCGTGATGCTCGGAGGGCATCGGCTCTCGGGCTATGTGGGGGGCAGGTCATGGCGATTGTCCCACATGTCCGGGGACTTGTGTCCCCGGCATGGAGTTTCCGTCCACAACTGGACTTGCGTTTCGGCATCGTAAATCCTGGGGCTGACGCGCTGCGGATTCCCCCGTTTTCCCCCCACGCCGCCGGCGTTTAAGAGAATAGCCGGCGGTCGAGCGAAGCGAACACCGCCGGATGCGTTAAACCCACGCGATTAGGGCATCCGGAGGGCTGACTCCCTCGACTTCACACGGCCGTGGCTGACCGTATTCAGAAATCGGCACGTTCAAAATGAACGTGCCCGTTTGCCAAGTTGCCGATCATGAGGCCCGTCGGGTATCTTGGACGGGATGGATGCCATCACAAAAAATCTGACCGCGGCTCAGGCCGAGGCGGTCACGCACATCGACGGACCGCTGCTCATTATCGCTGGCCCGGGCAGCGGGAAAACCCGGGTGGTCACGCACCGGGTTGCCCACATGCTCAGCCAGGGGGTGCGACCCTGGCAGATCGCGGCGCTGACGTTTACCAACAAAGCGGCGGAGGAAATGCGGACGCGGTTGGATCTGCTTGCGCCCGGCCAGCCGGTGTGGATGGGCACCTTCCATCGGTTCTGCGCCCAACAGCTGCGCCGCTATGCGCCCTACGTGGGTCTCGCTGAAAATTACTCGATCTACGATATGTCCGATTCCAAATCGGCCATGAAACGAGCGATCCAGGCCGCGGGGATTTCGACCAGTCACGCCACGCCCGAACAGATTGCCTCGTCGATCTCGAACGCCAAGAACCGCTTGATCACGCCCGAGATCATGCAACAGCAATCAGGACGGGCGAGTGACAGTGTGGCGGCGCGTGTTTATCCGGTTTATCAACAGCAGCTCTTGCGAGCCAACGCGGTCGATTTCGATGACCTGCTGTACCACTTCGCACGACTGTTGCGTGAGAACCCTGAGGTTCGCGGCGAGCTCGATGCGAAGCTGAAATACATCATGGTCGATGAGTACCAGGACACGAACCTGGCCCAGTACGCGATCGTGCGGGCGATGTCGGTCGATCATCCGAACTTGGCCGTGACGGGGGACCCTGACCAGTCAATCTATGGTTGGCGTGGTGCCGACCTGAACAATATTCTCGATTTTGAGAAGGACTATCCGAGCGTCAAAACGGTTCGTCTGGAACAGAACTATCGCAGCACACCGAATATTCTCGCGGTTGCCGATCAATTGATCCGGCATAACCGTCGCCGCAAAGCCAAAGAGCTCTACACCGAGAACGCGGACGGCGACAACGTGATCCTGCGACAGTACGAAGATGGTTACCAGGAGGCCGACGCGATCGCCGATGAGATCGCTGCTCAGATGATCGCGGGCAAGGCCGAACCTCGCGACTTTGCGATTTTCTGTCGCATGAATGCACTGACCCGGTCGCTCGAGCATGCGCTGCGAAACCGTGGTTTGCCCTATCAAATCATCAATGGCGTCGAATTCTATCAGCGCAAAGAGGTCAAGGACCTGCTGGCGTACCTGCACTTGATCAACAACCCTAACCACGACGTGGCGTTGCAGCGGGTGATCAACACGCCGACGCGGAGCATTGGGGCAACGACGCTCGGGCGACTGCAAGCGTTCGCCGATACCGAGCAGATTCCGATGCTCGAGGCGGCCCGTCGGGCGGGGGAAATCGACACGATGTCCAAGCGTGCGCAAACGATGCTGCGATCGTTCGTCACGCTCTACGATCGGTTGCGCAAGAAAGCGACGGCTTCGCTCGAGGACTTGCTGCGATTCCTTGTCGAAGAAACGAAGTACATCGCATACCTGGAGCGTACGGGTGTCGAAAAAGAGGACTCCAACCCGATCGCGAACGTTGACGAGCTGGTCTCCGCGGCGGTCGAGTTTGATCGCATGCATCCCGAGGACGGCTCCCTCGACGCGTTCTTGGAACAGGTGGCGTTAGTGTCGGACACGGACAAGTTCGAAGACTCCGGCAACCGGGTCACGCTGATGACGCTGCACGCCGCCAAGGGACTCGAGTTCCCACGCGTATTCGTGATCGCCGTCGAAGATGATCTGCTGCCGCACTACCGCAGCAAACAAGACGAACAACAGCTCGAAGAAGAACGTCGTTTGCTGTTTGTGGGGATCACCCGGGCGCAGCAGTGGCTGCAGCTCAGCTACGCCAAGCGTCGCAGTGTGCGGGGTGAAATTCGTGTCGTCATCCCGAGTATGTTTTTGAGCGAGTTGCCGCGGGCGGACATGAACGTGATCGAATCCCGCACCGATCGCGACTTCTTTGACGATGGAGCCGATGAGTCCTACCCGGATTCCTGGGACCTCGTCCAAGAACCCGCGCCACCGGAACCCGCTGAGCAAGAGTACAAGGGCGACGACGATTCAGTGATCCCCGAGATCTATCGCGACCCGTCTGTCAGCAAGCCCAAGCCGAAGCCCAAACGCAGCAAGCCGGCGATCACGACGGTGCTGCAGACGGCAAGTGACCTGATGTCGTCGGACCGCGTGCCGCTTGGTGCGTACCGCGAAGGCAGCGTTGTGCGGCACGCGGAATATGGTGACGGTACGATCATGGAGCTAAGCGGGCGAGGCCCCAAACGAACTGCTAAAATTCGTTTTTCAGGCGGCCAGAGCGAGCAAACATTTCGACTCGCCTTTGCAAAGCTGGAGTTGCTCGATACGGAAAGCCGGTAGTGCATCGTCCGGTTTTCGCGTAATCTACCGGCTGTCACTCCACCATGTCGTGCACCCTCGTGCCTTTTGTAGCATTACCCTTCCCGGCAGAATATTCCATGGCAAAGATTGTATACACGATTACTGACGAAGCCCCAGCCTTAGCGACGCATTCGCTGCTGCCGATCCTGCGAGCCTTCACTGCGTCGACGGGACTGGAATTCGAAGCCTCCGATATTTCTCTGGCGGCTCGCGTGCTGGCGAGTTTCCCGGAACGATTGAAGGATGACCAACGCGTCGCCGACGCCCTCGCCCAGCTCGGTCAGCTCGTCAAAGAGCCCACCGCCAATATCATTAAATTGCCCAACATCAGCGCGTCCATTCCGCAGCTCACCGCGGCGATCAAGGAACTGCAAGCCAAGGGATACGGCGTTCCCGATTTTCCGTCAGATCCAAAAACAGACGACGAGAAGGCGATTCGAGCCACATACGCCAAAGTCCTCGGCAGCGCCGTCAACCCGGTCCTGCGTGAAGGCAACTCGGATCGCCGTGTCGCGGCCCCGGTCAAGAAATACGCACAGAAACACCCGCACTCGATGGGTGTTTGGTCACCTCAGTCCAAGACGCGGGTGGCACATATGCGCGAAGGCGATTTCTACGGCAGCGAAAAGTCCGTCGTTCTGCCCGCTGCCGACACTCTGCGGATCGAGCACGTATCCGACTCCGGCGACGTGACCGTGCTGAAGGATGCGATCGCGGTTGACAAAGACGAGGTGTTTGATGCCGCCGTGCTCAGCAAAAAACAGCTGCGTGCCTACGTGGCCGAATCCGCTGCAGCGGCCAAAGCTGATGGCGTGCTGCTGTCGCTGCACCTCAAAGCGACGATGATGAAAGTCTCCGACCCGGTTCTGTTCGGTCACGTTGTCAGTGTTCTGTATGCGGACTTGTTCGAGAAGTACGGCGACATCCTGCAGCGAGCAGGTGCCGACGCCAATCAGGGACTCGGCCAAATACTCGGAATCATCGCGTCACTGCCAGCCGAGGACCGCGCCGCAATCGAGTCGATGATGGCGAGAATTGAATCCGAACTGCCGTGCTTGGCGATGGTCAATTCCGACCGCGGCATCACCAATCTGCATGTCCCGAGCGACGTGATTGTCGACGCTTCGATGCCAGCGGCGATCCGGGCGGGGGGCAAAATGTGGGACAAGAACGGAGAGCTGCAAGACACCATTGCGATGATTCCCGATCGCTGTTACGCCGGCGTTTATCAGGCTGTGATCGACGACTGCAAAGCCAATGGCGCCTTCGATGTGACGACGATGGGCAGTGTGGCCAACGTCGGATTGATGGCCAAGAAAGCTGAAGAGTATGGCTCGCATGACAAGACATTTGAGATCGCCGGGCCCGGCGAAGTCCGGGTGGTCAACGCCGCCGGCAAGACATTGCTGAGTCACCGGGTCGCTCAAGGCGATCTGTGGAGGGCCTGCCAAGCCAAGGACGTTGCCATTGTCGATTGGGTGCGACTGGCCGTCGCCCGTGCCCGCGCCACCGGCGATGCGACCGTGTTCTGGCTCGATGCCAACCGCGCCCACGATCGCAATTTGATCACCAAAGTCGAGACGTACCTGAAACAGCACGATACGACGGGACTCGATATTCAGATCCTGGCACCGATCGAGGCGACCCAGCACGCCTGTCGTCGTTGTCGTCGAGGACTCAACTCGATCTCGGTAACCGGCAACGTGCTGCGAGACTATCTCACCGACCTATTCCCAATTTTGGAACTCGGCACGAGTGCCAAAATGCTGTCGATCGTGCCGTTGCTGGCCGGCGGAGGGATGTTCGAAACCGGTGCAGGCGGCTCGGCCCCCAAGCACGCACAGCAATTCGAAGCCGAGAATCACTTGCGTTGGGATTCGCTCGGCGAGTTCCTTGCTATCGCCGTGTCGCTCGAAGACCTCGCTCAGAAGAGCAATGATGGTGCGATAGCGGTGCTCGCCAAAACGCTCGATACAGCGACCGATCGCTTTTTGGAAGAGGACAAGTCACCTTCCCGGAAGGTGCACGAACTCGATAACCGCGGCAGCCATTTCTATCTCGCGATGTACTGGGCTGAGGCGCTCGCAGCCCAAGACGACAACGCCGCGTTGAAGGAACACTTCACGCCGATCGCACGCCAGTTGACCGAGGACGAGGCGAAGATCGTCAGCGAACTGAACGAAGTGCAAGGCGTCGCCATGGACATCGGAGGCTACTACTTCCCTGACAATGCCGCAGCGTCACGAGCGATGCGGCCGAGCGCCACGCTCAACAGCATCATCGACGGGCTCGCATCGCGGTAGCCGTGCGTGGGGGCATGTCGATCTTGGGTACTGCGGACGTCTCTGGCATACAAGACTTGCACGTCCTGCAGTAACCTGCATGCGACCTGCAGTAACCTGCAGGTCGCCCAGGGGGCGTTTCGCCCTAGCCGAGCTTTACGGCGATTCATTTTTCCCATCGGAGGAAATGACGTCCGGGATCGTCGATGGCACGTGAAATGCATTTAGCGCCGCGTCCCGTGAAAGATTTGAAGGGGCCTCCGGCAGAGCTAGCCGATGTCTATTTCACCAAAGTTCTTTGATGCAAACCGCGATTCTCGTTGTCTTTGTCGTTGGCTACCTCGCGATTGCACTGGAGCACAAAATACACATCAACAAGGCCGCCAGTGCCTTGTTCATTGGTGTGGTGTGTTGGGCGTTGTATGTGGTCGATGTGGGAGCGTTTATCACGCCCGACACGATTCCAGATTGGTTTCGCATGGAGGCCGAAGTGGAGGGGATCAAGCAGGTCCCGCTGCACTTCGCCATCGATGCGCAGCACCTGCATCAGACTGGCGAGATCGCGAGTATCCTATTCTTTCTGATGGGCGCGATGACGATCGTCGAGCTCGTCGATTCGCATGAATCCTTTGCTTTAATCACCGACCGCATCCGCACCACCCATAAGCGTACGCTGCTGTGGATTGTGGCCCTTCTGACATTCTTTATGTCAGCGGTCCTGGACAATTTGACGACGACGATCGTCATGGTTTCATTGCTGAAAAAGCTGGTCCATGACCGCGATGATCGATTGAAATTCGTGGGTCTCGTCGTGATCTCGGCGAACGCCGGTGGGGCGTGGACCGTGATTGGGGACGTGACAACGACGATGCTGTGGATCCAGCATAAAATTGGTACCGTCGAAGTGATGCAGGAGATTTTCTGGGGCAGCTTGGTGTGCATGCTGGTGCCATTGATCGGCTTCTCGTTTACGATGCCGGGCACTTTGGCACCGGTCGAGACGGAGCGTTCGATTCGGCCTGACATTCGCCCCTGGCATCAATGGATATTCTTGATTTTGGGGCTGATCGCACTGCTTGGAGTCCCCGTCTTTAAGACCTATACCCACCTGCCACCCTACATGGGAATGATGTTGAGCCTTTCGGTATTGTGGATTGTCTCAGAGTTGGTCGGGCACACGCTGGGGGAAGAGACCCGTTCGACGACGGGGGTGCTGCCTGCGCTCAAACGAGTGGACATGTCGAGCATCCTGTTTTTCCTGGGGATTTTGCTGGCCGTGGGATCTCTCGGTGCGACCGGGATGCTGCAGTCCACGGCGGTATGGCTCGACAGCATTTTGCCAAACCGAGACATCGTCGCGGTCGTGATTGGGCTGGTATCGGCGGTGGTGGACAACGTGCCGTTGGTGGCCGCTGGGATGGAGATGTATGATCTACCAATCAACGATCCATTTTGGATGTTGCTCGCCTACTGTGCGGGCACGGGCGGCAGTTGCCTGATCATCGGATCGGCGGCAGGCGTCGCCGCGATGGGCCTCGAGCACATTGACTTTCTCTGGTACTTCCGCAAAATCACGCTACTGGCCGTCGTCGGATATCTGATCGGTGCTGGCGTCGTGATTGCCACGCTGACACGCTCGTAGGGCTTGCTGGGGAAGTGTGCTCTCACGGTTCAGCGGTCGAGCCTGTGTTGCGGCGATTCCCTGAGCGACAGCGAGACCATAAAACGCGCCGAATCAAATGTAACTACCGTCGCCAGGTGGTGGAATCCACGTTCTGGCGAACGTAGCTACTCGGGTTACTCGTTCGCGGTCGCCAAGCGACTCGCTGGCTGATGGCAAACAGCGTCGTGTTGAAGCCCCGCGAGCAATTCGGTTACGGACGCGTCGGGGTTTGCAGAATCTGACCGTCCTCGAGCAATCGCTTTTGCAATGGGGCATACCCCACCTCTTGGACGTCGATTCCCCGTTCATTGGCCATCGCAGAGAGGGTCGCGGCGGATTGCCCGAGGATCATGAACACAGGCTCCATTCGAATCGATCCGAATGCCATGTGTGTGGAGGAAACGCAGATGGGGACCGTTAAATTGCCACATTGTTCAGATCGCGGCAACAGACAGCCCATGGCGATCTGGTAAGGGCCGTGGGTGCTGATGCCGATGTCGCCTTCGTTTTGAACCGTGCCATCGGGCGTGATGTATCGCTGCGTATTATGAGAGTCGATACTGTACGATCCCATCCCGACCGAATCAGGCGTCTCGAGTTTTTTGCGAAGATGGTTTTCGGTAATGATGAATTGGCCGACCATCCGTCGCGCCTCGCGGACATAGATCTGGTGTGGCCAGTTTCCATTGTCAGTGAACTCATCTTTGGCGAGTCCCCACCGACGCATTTTGCTCTGGATCGGCTGGGGTACCCGCGGGTCATTGGCGATGAAGTACAAGATTCCTTTTTGATACGTTTCGTGTTCACGGATGATTTCTGCCCGGCGCTCGTAGCTCGCTTCGGGGTAATCGTAGTTGTAACCAATGTTGTCAAAACTGACGGGACCGTGGTTATTGGTGTCGGTTTTGAAATTGGGCAGCGGGTCGAACTTCCCAAAAACGTCTGTCCATCCGGCTTGGAAACATCTCACCAAGACTTCGTACTGCGACGGGTCATATCCCTCGGGTTTCGGAAACGGTACCCGGTTCGGGTCGTGATTGGTCAAACAGGTGCGAAAGCAATAGGCTTGGATGCGATCGTCGCCGCTGCCGAATTCCCCAGGCGGATCGGGGCTGACCCGGGGGATCACGCCGCTCGATGGGTCTCCGGGAATGACGTAGGGATCGACTGAGCGATCGAGCACACTGAAGTGATGTTGATGATGGAGCACACCGGTTTGAACACCCGCGTGGGGTTCGTTGAATTCGGCGATCGATTCGCGACCGGAGGTGGTTTGCACGCCCGCCGCAGCGATCAAGTCGCCTTCGTAGGTCGCGTCAATGAACTGTCGCCCGGCGTAGGTCTGCCCATCAAGCGTCGTGATGGAAACAATTCGGTTATCCTCAACAGTCACGCCGTGTTCGCGATCCAACCACGCATCGCGAACAACGGGGATGCCGTTTTCAGCCATCATGGTATCAAAGACGTTTTCGGCAACGTGAGGCTCGAAAACCCACATCGTCGCTGCTTCGTCGTCACTGGCTCGGTGTCCCTGGGCACGGTCACCGTATTGCTCTCGTTTTTGAAGATTCCAAGACTTGTCGTCCTGGTAATGGCGATAGACCGCTTGGTAAAACTCCTTCGCCAAACCACCGATGACGTATTTGTTTCCGGTGTCCGTCCATCCGAGTCCGCCGCTGGTCAGTCCGCCCAAATGACGATCAGGCGACACCACGATCACCGACTGATCCATCCGTTTGGCTTGGACGGCGGCCGTCATCGCCGCCGAGGTGCCACCATAAATCACAATGTCGTACGTCTCGGCATCGACACGAGGTGCCATGACCGAGGTGACGAACATCGACATGGCAAAGCAGACCAGCCCATGGTGAATTCGATGAGATAAAAGTGACATCCGCTATCCAGAAGTGATTAAGGAAAAATGACAGAAGCTAACCGCTCGAACAAGTTCGACAGTGCGACATTATACCACTTCCGTTGCCGCTTTCAGGCTTAGTGATGAGGTTCAGCATCGATGATGCTGCGAACCTTTGACTGCCGATGTCACCCGGGAATGGAATTGGGAAAGAGAATGCCACGAGAGAATCGGGTTTCACCGGTCCAGCGTATGGTCGATTGCGTTAGAATGGCGACGCGACTGAAACACCGGTTTCTTAAGCGAACAATTCATGGATCGAGGGCGGAATGATGATTGCAGGTGATTTTCGTGGTATTGGTTTCAGCGATGGAGACTGGCACCAGGCTTCCAGATGGATGCTGCGAGTCAGTTTCGTGCTGGCCGTCTCGCTCATGGTTAGCCCTCACTCGTACACGGCCGTGGCGGACGACGTCGCGGTTGCGAAGGATGGGACCGTGGCTGTGTTCGGTATGCTTCCGGGACACGATGGCATGTTCCTGACGGAGGCACCCGTGCTTGCCGATCAGCCTCACTCGCGGTTGATTCGCGAATTGTTACGCGAAGCGGTGAGCGTCTCCTTGGAAAGCCAGCCCGGTCTCGTGACGTATGACGACGCATTGGGCGAGTTGCACGGTCGCGAGTTCGTGCCGGAGGAATCCTCGCTGCACCTGGATGCAACCATCGCTTCAAACAACCTGACCGTTTCGATAACACGAATGCAGCAGGGTGACGCGGCCCCGGCGATCCTATGGTCGGACTCGGTGCAACTGAAAGGATTCCAGAAACCAAACGGAGCACTGCCCAACCAATTCAATCAAAAGGCAGGGGAGCAGGTCGGCGAGATTGCGATGGAGAACTATTCTGCTGTCCTGGCCGCAGCCGAGCGTTGGGCCGCTGGCGGCATGAGCGATGTCATCAAGAACGCTGGCTTCGATGGACAAGATGATGGCGTGAAGAAGTCGCAGGCCAGCTTGCGGGACATTGAACGATCGTTGCATGAGATGAACTTCATCTCACAGTTCATCGCGATTCGCCAGTCAAATGACTTGATGGATACCAATGAAGCGTCGCCCGCGATCATGGGGGCTCTCGTTCGCGGCTACGCCAATTTGGGATTGCTCACCGAACATCATTGGTCGCCGCTATCCCGCGCGGTCCGTGCACGCTCGCTGCTATATGCCCAACGCATGGTTGTCGAGAATCCCAAATCACCGCTTGGATACTGGCACCGCGCCTATGCGTGGGCGCTCGCAGGGGCACATGCACTGGCAATGGACGATCTGCGTCGTGCTGATGAGCGAGTCAAGTCCGCGTCGTCTGATCAAGCCGCGACGGGCGAGACTCCTGACTGGGTAGAGGTTATCCAGTTGCACTGCCAATTTGATGACGCCGCGTTGCAGGCGGTGCCCGACAATTCACCAAGCTCACAGCTCGCGGGAGTGTTGTTGATCGTGCAGTCGCTCTCCCCCAAAGTGCAAACGAGGAGCGTGCGGATGGGCCGCAAGGTATTGAAGTCCAATCCGGAATGTGGCCTCTTGATTGACAGAATGTGCGACGTGCGATTGTTTGGTAACTTTCGATCGATGGTTCAGTTGGCGCCCGCTTCACTCGACTACAGCATCCGCAAACGGTGTTCTGAAATGGGAGAACTGCCGACAGGTTTGGAGTCGTATCTAGCTCAGAATGAAGGCAAATCATTAAATGTGGCAGAGATTGCCTCCATCATGCGAAAGGGGGACACTTCGAAAAGTGATACCGAGACCCTATCCTGGTCAACGCTCGGTCAGCTCATTGAGCAAGAACATCGGGCGCAAATTTGGCGTCGACTGGTGTTTCTCGATTATATGCTCAGCGCACCCGTCGACGAGTTTCTACCCGAGGCGTTGACGGTGCTGCTTGGCAATCCAGCCGATCGCGCCCTTGACTACGATCCTGGCACGAAGTCTCTCATTTTGAATTGGGACAAGCTGGACGCGAGGCGTCGTGATCGTCTGATCAATGTACTGGAAATAAAGGATCCTCGGCCGTCGGGTTCGAAACCCATTCCGCCTAAGTCGATGTTGGCGGTGATCGCCAACTTGATCGATTCACCGTCACTGAGTCCACGGCAGAATCTGTCTCTGCGGACGGCCTCGGATCGTGCCTTTCCGCCCCTGAGAGCCTCGGGGCCCGCGTTGCATCGCGAGCTCGACGCGTTATGTCCCGAGATCGTCGGAGCATGCTCGGGCGGTATCACTCGGACGACATACGAGCAGTTGGGGTTCGCACTGCGACAGGTCAGCCCACACTGCCCCGCCGCTTGGGTCGCCATCATTCGTGCTAATCCCGATTATGCGTTCTCGCACCGAGATCTGTGGTCGAAGGAGTTTGGTTACAACCCACAGGTGCTCGCCGCCGTGGCCGGTTTGAAGCGAAAGGGTGCGGATCTCGCTGATACGATCGGTGTCCTGCGCGACTACATCTCACTCTCGCCAGACTGGTGGGCCTACCATGAACTCGCCACGATCTACAAAGACAGTAACCAAATGGATCTCTGGAGACAAACGCTCGAAGAGTATCTGGAGCAGCCCAACGAGGGGTTGCAGCAGGCGTACGTGCGCGCAGAAATTGCTAGCCATTTGATGGACCAGGGTGATTATCAAGCGGCACTTCCCTACGCTCGCGAGGCGTCCGAGAGCTATGCGGCCACGACCATCAGCACGGTCATCCGCTGCTATACCGGGCTCGGGAAACTTGATGAAGCCGTTCTCTGGTTCGATCGCCTCAATGAACGTTATGGTGGCCATGAATTGGAATTCCTACAGTGGTGCCAGCGCAATGGGTCTCCCGACGTCAACCGCGCCTACGCCGCTGCAACGGACGCCGTCAAGGCGATGGTGGCGCAGTCGCCGCCGGAAAGACTCTACGGCCCCGGTCTACTCATGCTGGCCGCCGGTAAGCTGCCTGAGGCGGAGCAGGTCTTTTCTCGCGCCCTCGAGAACAACACGAACGCACGTTCACTTTGCTACAACGGGATGTTTCTCGTGCTCGTTGCCCAAGAGCTCGGTGATGAAAAGGTCCGCGATGCGACGCTAAAAAGAATTTCGGCGCTGAGCGATCCATCTCAAGCCACCACGATCCAGCTAGCCGCGATGCTGGCGATTGCGGTGAACGAACATGCAGGGGAGCTCGATCTGAATCGAACGGACCTGTTATTGAAATCGGCCCCCAGGGAGGATCAAATCAATCTCAATTACGTTGTTGGTCGCTGGCTGGAACTGCACGGCCAGCGCGATCAAGCAGTCAGCCACTTCAATCGCGTACTAGACGTTGCGGGAGCCCGGTCCTATTCCGTCTATGGCCCAGCAATCGCTGGACTCCGGAGACTCGATGCGTTACCGAACGACGCATTCACACCGAAACTGACGACCGAATCCGACTGAACTGAATCTACCCGCGTCTGATCAACTTGAATATGAAGAAATTTGGTTTTTGGACACTCACGTTCCTTGTCGTTGCCAACATGATTGGTGCCGGGGTGTTCACGACATCGGGATTTGCTTTGGCGGATTTAGGGTCGCCGGGATTGGTGGTATGGGCGTGGGCGATCGGTGGTTTGATCGCCGTGGCGGGGGCGTTCAGCTATGGCATGCTGGTGCGGGTGATGCCGCAATCGGGTGGGGAATACCTGTTTTTGTCTCGGCAGGTTCATCCTCTGGCAGGTTTCATCGCTGGGTGGGTGTCACTGATCGCGGGGTTCTCCGGAGCGATCGCGTTCGCAGCGACAGCGTTTGAAAGTTACGTCACCGGGGTGTTTTCAAGGCCGGCATGGCTACCCGAAGGAACCTGGGCAATTGCGGCAATCGTGATCGCGGGAGCAATCCACGGGCTGCGACCGCGCGCCGGAGCATGGGTGCAAAATACGGTTGTCGTGTTGAAGTTGGCTCTGCTCGCCGCCGTGTTGGGGTATGCCGCCTTCGCCATGGAGTCCGGCAAGATCACGCCTGATGTCGTTCCTGGAAACGACACGCTGACAGGATGGGCACTCATCTCTGCGATGGCGGGAAGCTTGGTTTGGATCTCACTGAGCTATTCCGGGTTCAACGCAGCGGTCTACGTGGCCGGTGAAGTAAGCGACGCCCGCCGCGTTGTTCCGCGGGCCATGGTCATTGGGACGATGTTGGTTGTTATCTTGTACGTGCTGCTCAACGCCATTTTTGTTTACGTTCCGCCCGCAGCGTCCATCGAGGGACAGGCTGATGTGGCGGCGATCGCGGCGAAGTCGCTCGGTGGAGTGCACTTCGAGACCTTTGTGCGTTTGACAATCGTCGCGTGTCTTTTGACATCGGTATTCAGCATGATGATGGCTGCACCACGCGTCTATGCAAAGATGGCAGATGACGGTTTGATGCCTGCAGGTTTGCGGTTCCAAGGCGACAGTCCGCTTGCGGCCACCGTTATTCAAATCGTGCTCGCGGTCGTTTTGGTGCTGGCGTCCGATCTGCAGGGGCTGCTGTCTTATTTGGGGCTGACGCTATCGATTTGTGCCGCCTGTTCGGTTTGCACGTTACTCTTGCCGTCGGTTCGCACCAAGGCGGTTTGGCATCCCGTGCATTGGTTGCCTGTGTTTTATGTTGCCTGCACGCTGATCGCGGCAACGATTCTGACCATCAACGATCCTTGGCAGGTGGCTGGCACTGTGCTCACGTTCGGGCTCGGTGCGGTGGGCTATGGCATTGCCGTTGCGATGGGCGGGGCCCCGTTAGATGACCCATTGGAACCGCGTGAAGATGAGGCCGACACTCCGGCATCATCTGGGACCTTCGAATAAAACACGAATACGCGCGACGGACAGACAGCATCATTGCCGCGATTGCGATTCCGCAGCTGATTCGAACGCAGGCGACCTTGGTCAAGATCCCGCTGCTTGAGAATCGACACCGGCCTGTTGATGGAATCCATTTCGGTGACGCCCTGGTGCGCCGCATGCCGCCCGGCACCGGGGAACGCCCGGCACCGGGGCTCTGACACGTCTTGGCTCATTCAATCGATTGGGTGATTCACTCGGCAATCTGCAGTGTTGCTGTGATCGGATAGTGGTCCGACGGAGTCCGCCCGTCGAAATCGATCCGATCGATTTGGGCCGCATCGATTTGCCAGTCTTTGCTGACAGCGATCCAGTCGATACGGTTGCCTTTGAGAACGTTGGGACGGAATCCTGAGAAACTTGCCTGGCGGCCTGATGCGTCCGGGTGGGTTTTCGCAAAAGTGTCAATCAGCACGATGCTTGGTGAGTTTGCTTGGCCGGCATCCGAAAACAGAATGCGGTGAGGTTCACTGTTAGTTGAAGCGTTGAAATCACCCGTCAGAATGCATGCGAATCCCTTGCCGAGCTCATCGATCTTCTTTCGCAACAGCATCGCGGATTGTTTTCTCGCTTCGGAACCGCGGTGGTCAAAGTGTGTATTGACGAAGAGAATCGGCTGGCCGTCGTTTTGACGGTCCCGAAGTTTGACCCACGAACAGATCCGCGGCAGGCTGCTGTCCCATGATTTGCTACCGACCACCTCGGGCGTTTCACTGAGCCAAAAGTGTCCTTCAGCGAGACGTTCGAAACGCTCAGTGCGGTAAAAAATCGCGGTCATCTCGCCGGTTTGTCCGCCATCATCGCGGCCGACACCGATGCTGGTGTATTGCGGCAACTCCGCTTCCAAGAATTGTTTTTGAAACCCGAGCGTTTCTTGAGTGCCGAGCAGATCGGGCGAAAATGCCTGGATTGTTCGGGCGACCAGCGACTTTCTTTTGTCCCAGTGGTTGTCGCCGTCCTGAGCACTCCCGTAACGAATATTAAAACTCATCACCTTCACTTCCTCGGCCACCGCTACAGGGATTGCGCAGACGGAGGCTGCGAGGCAGATAACGAGTGGGCGAAGGCTGCGGACGACGTTCCGCAACGGAAGCGGGGCAAAAATGGATCGTTTCACGGTAGGGGTCACACTTCGAGGTTGGAAGGGAGGATTGAGAGGCGGGGAGCCGAATTTCGTCCATCTTACACCATGAAGCCAGGCGGTTTGTTGACTCACAACGTAGAAGTGAATACGCTTACAGAGAGTTCTGCCGTCCCTGAGCATGTGTTGATGTTGCGATATTCCCCGCTCGCCGTTTTTCTAGTGGTTCTGCTGGGCGTGTGCGCGCCTCGCTCAGCCCATGCGAGCTGCGGTGATTGGTTGCAACATTCGGCCTCGCCCGAGGCCACCGACACCGTCGGTGCTGATCCGTTGCCCGCCCCTGCGGCACCCTGCGATGGACCCTTGTGTCGGCAGTCACCGAGCGGTCCCAGCCCGGCGCCCGCGAGCCCGAGCAGTGAGCGGCATCATCACGATGCGGCGTGGATACATCGCGCCATCGCGGTGGCCGGTTCACTCGATGCCGATTGGTTTGTCACGGACGGCCTGTTTCTGCCGGTTGGCCATAAGATGGGAATCGAGCGGCCTCCGCAATCCTAGTGAGACACGACGGGCTGTGTGGGCACGCGTTTTGGTAAACGCCTGTGTCACGCGGTGCAGCAAGTTGACGTCATTTCGTAGCGCGAGATGCGCACTTGCTCCCAAACCGGCGTGGGCGTTGATTTTCCGTGCCGCGATCATCGTGGTCGGAAACGCCCATGCCCCGCCGCAATTGCCTGATGGTGATGCTGCGCTCTTATTCTCGCTTATCTCACTAGGACGCTTTTCATGTCATCCGTTTCCAATGCGGGTACCGCTGCGCCGGTACCCCGCAAGAAATACGTGCGCGCCGTCGGGCCGCGACTGCGCAAACTCCTCTATCTGATTTTCATCCTTGTTGCCCTGTTGTTTGCGAACTCAGGGTACCTGTCCATCTTTACATTCTTGGAATGGTTCAGTGGACAAACCTATCAGGACTTTTTTTACCAATACATGTTCTTGGCACATTTGGTGCTCGGTTTACTGTTGATCTTGCCGCTCGTCATTTTTGGCTTCATTCACACTTGGAATACCAAGGACCGCCGCAATCGCCGTGCGGTCAGGATCGGCTATGCATTGCTGGTCGTCAGTCTGGTCATCCTTGTCACCGGCGTTTTGTTGGTCCGGATCGGCGGATTCGATCTCAAGCAACCCTTGGCTCGCAACACGGTGTATTGGCTGCATGTGGCCTGTCCGTTGGCTGCCGTGTGGTTGTACTGGTTGCATCGACTTGCCGGGCCGCGGATCAAGTGGCGAATCGGGATGAGTTTTGCCGGTGTCGCTGTCGCAGCGATCGCTGTCATGGTGGTTTTGCAGATGCAAGACCCGCGTCAATGGAACGCTGTCGGTCCGGACTCGGGGGTGCAGTACTTCGAGCCATCGTTAGCCCGTACCGCCAGTGGCAACTTCATTCCCGCTGAAGCGATGATGAACGATGAGTACTGTTTGAAATGCCATGCTGATATCCACAAGGATTGGGCCGACAGCGTCCATCACTTCAGTTCCTTCAACAATCCGCCCTATTTTGCCAGCGTGAGTGCGACGCGTGCGATGTCGCTCGAACGTGACGGCTCGGTCCAGGCGTCACGGTGGTGTGCGGGATGCCACGATCCGGTCCCGTTCTTCTCCGGTGCGTTCGATGACCCCGGTTTTGATATGCTCGATCATCCCACGGCGAATGCGGGTATTACCTGCACGGTTTGTCACGCGATCACCCACGTTAACAGTGTTCGCGGTAACGCTGACTACACGATTGAGGAACCGTTGCAATATCCATTTGCGAGTAGCAAAAATGCGGCGTTGCAGTGGATCAACAATCAGCTCGTCAAAGCCAAGCCCTCGTTCCATAAGAAGACGTTCCTGAAACCGTTTCACAAGACAGCAGAGTTTTGCTCGACGTGCCACAAGGTTCATTTGCCCATGGCACTCAATGGATACAAAGAGTTTCTGCGAGGCCAAAATCACTACGATCCGTATCTGTTCAGTGGTGTTTCGGGGCACGGCGCAAGAAGTTTCTACTATCCACCCAAGGCAGTCGACAACTGCAACGAATGTCACATGCCACTGGTCGCATCGGATGACTTTGGCGCGAAGCATTTTGACGGCGCCGCGGAGCTGAGCGTTCACGATCACCTGTTTCCATCGGCCAACACGGGCATCGCATGGTTGCGGGATCGCGACGATATCATCGCCATTCATCAAGCGTATTTGCAAGACATTGTGCGTGTCGACATCTTTGGCATTCGCGAGGATGCTGAAATTGATGGCGAATTGATCGCACCGCTGCGACCGACGGTTCCCACCATGAAACCAGGTGGGAAGTACTTGATTGAATCGGTGATTCGCACGCTCAAACTCGGCCACTTGTTCACGCAGGGAACCGTCGACAGCAACGAGGTGTGGCTGCAGGTGAAGGTGACGAGCGGCGATCGTGTGATCGGGCAAAGCGGCATGATCGACGAAGAGAACGGCAATCAAGTCGATCCTTGGTCGCACTTCGTCAACGTGTTCATGCTCGACAAGGATGGCAATCGGATCAGCCGCCGGAATCCCGAGGATATCTTCACGCCACTTTACAACCACCAGATTCCGCCGGGCGCGGGACAGACGGTCCACTTTGAACTGCATGTCCCCGAAGACGTGACCGCACCCATCAAGGTCGAGCTGAAACTTCTCTACCGCAAGTTTGACACTGAATTTATGGAATTCGTTGCCCAAACGAACGCGGATTTGGGACGGCCCATCCGCGGATATGAAGCGGGTAAGCGATACGTCAATGACCTGCCCGTTACGACGATGGCAGTGGACACGATCGAGTTTCCAGTCGAGGGATCAACGCAAACGGTTGAAAACCCGCCACGCGATATTCCCGCGTGGCAACGCTGGAACGATTACGGCATCGGTTTGTTGCTCAAGGGCAAGGCCGAACTGCGGCAGGCCGAAGAGGCGTTCCTACAAGTCGAGAAACTCGGCAGGTATGACGGTGCCTTGAACTTGGCCCGCGTCCTGAATACAGAAGGTCGCTTAGATGAAGCCGTCGATGCTCTCCGTCGGGCAGCTCAATATCAAGAAACCGATGGGTTCCCCCGGTGGACCTGGGCATGGCTCTCCGGTGACGTCAACGCACAACAGGGCCGACTCGAAGAAGCCGAGCAGAATTTGAGAAGTGTCTTAGAAGATGACACCGAAGAGATGCAAAAACGAGGGTTTGATTTCAGTATCGACATCGAGGTCATCAATCTTTTGGGGCGGACCTTGTTTGACCTCGGCAACATGCGCGAGCGTCAACAGCGTCCCGAGGAAAGCCTCCGATACTACCGCGATGCGGTTGAGCAGTTTGAGAAGACGCTCACCATTGATCCCGAGAATGTGGCGGCGCACCACAATCTGCAACTGCTCTTTGAAAAGCTCGGTGAGCCTGAACAAGCGGACGTCCAGCGCAAGTTGCACCTCCTTTATAAGGCGGATGATAACGCGGCCGGCCGTGCGATTCGCTTAGCCCGAGAAAAGTATCCGGCGGCCAATCATGCTGCCGAAGCTGTCGTGAAGTATTCACTCCAGCGAGACTTGCAAGCAGTCTCGCAAGACGAGTCGGAAGCCGATTCGAAAAGGAAGACGAATGAATCGCAATCAATCGCGACCGAAACCCAAGAGGAGGCCAACGATGCCCAGTAAACGACGACCCCACGAACGTTCGGCGAAACATGCTCCGGCCCCTACCCGTGCGGTTGATCCGGGTGAGGTCGATGAGAACGAACTGCGTGATGACGCGGCCATCGGTCGTGCGATGCGGGGATCATTGATCGCCTTAGCCTGCCTGGTGGTGACGGGGGCGGTGATTGCGTACGCCGTCTCGCGTCCAGAACCAGCACCACCGGTGCGTGAATCCAAACTCGCTACGGTGGAACTGCGTGAGCTGCCGACAGTGGAGATACCAAACGCACTGTTCACGGACATCACCGAGCAAGCGGGCATCACCTTTGTGCACAACAACGGTGCGAGCGGTGACAAGCTGTTGCCCGAAACGATGGGTGGCGGTGCCGCTTTCTTTGATTTTGATAACGACGGCGATCAAGACCTCTTGCTGGTAAATTCCAAGGATTGGCCATGGGACGATGCGAGTGAACGAAGCAACACCTCGGCGCTCTATCGGAATGACGATGGCGCGTTCACCGACGTCACGGCGGGGTCGGGGCTCGATGTGGCACTCTTTGGCATGGGCGCCGCGGTCGGTGATTTCGACAATGATGGGCTCGTCGATGTGTTCATCACAGCCGTAGGCACGAACCGGCTCTTCCATAATCTAGGTGAAGGCAAGTTCGAAGACGTTACCGACGCCGCGGGGGTCGGAGGCGACGAGAATCGCTGGAGCAGCAGTTCGGGTTGGCTCGACGTTGATAACGACGGTGACCTCGATCTGTTCGTGTGTAACTACGTCAGTTGGAGCCGCGAGTATGACGAGTCCCAGGGGTTCCAGCTCGTTGGTGGGGGACGTGCTTATGGACGACCTCAGAATTTTGAAGGCTCCTTTCCCTATCTGTATCGCAACGAAGGCGACGGCAAATTCACCGATGTTTCGGAATCGTCGGGGGTTCAGATTCGCAATCCAGCGACGGGCGTGCCGCTGTCCAAATCATTGGGACTGGCGATCTGTGATTTTGATAACAACGGCACGCTCGATCTGATCGTCGCCAACGACACCGTGCAGAATCTCCTCCTGCGCAACGATGGCCAAGGTCATTTCACCGAAATGGGGGCTCTCGCGGGGATCGCATTCGACTCCACCGGTGCTGCCCGAGGCGCGATGGGGATCGATGTGACTTCGTTCCGGGACCGCCGCGCGATGGCGGTTGCGATCGGCAACTTCTCCAATGAAATGACGGCGTTGTACGTTACGAAAGCGGGACAGATGCAGTTTTTCGACGAAGCCGTCTCGACGGGTTTGGGGCCGAGCACACGACTGCTGCTGACCTTTGGACTGGTCTATCTGGATTTTGATTTGGATGGACGGCTCGATCTATTCTGTGCCAACGGACACCTCGAGGAGGACATCAATCGGGTGCAGCCGAGCCAGCACTATGAGCAGCCACCGCAACTGTTCTGGAACGCGGGACCCGAGTTCGGCACTGAGTTCCTAGCCGTCGGCGAACAACAGGTTGGCCCTGATCTGCTCAAACCGATGGCCGGTCGTGGCGCCACGTACGCGGACATCGATGGCGACGGCGACCTCGATATCTTGATCACAGCGAGTGGTCGAGCGCCGCGCTTGCTCCGCAATGAGCAAAGCCTGGGGCACCACTGGCTGCGGCTAAAGTTGGTCGGTGACGTTGAACACGGCAACCGTGACGCGATCGGAGCGTGGGTGGAGGTGACGGTGGGCGACGAGGTGCTCGCGAAGCAAGTCATGCCGACTCGCAGCTATCTTTCTCAGGTGGAATTACCGCTCACGTTCGGCCTCGGTGAGTCCGACACGGTCAAGAATGTAACGGTGCAATGGCCCGATGGCGAACGCGTCGACATCGGACCACTCGCGGTGGATCAACTTCACGTGATTGAGCGTTGAGTGGAGAGGGTTGTCAACGCGGTTTTTGCGGCCAACCCTCTTCGCCTCCCCTTTGCTCGATCGGCTACACGCCCGTCAGCACACCGTCGCCGCAGAAATCGGGGTTCCCAAATGAGGTTTGAGGGAATCCCATTCGCTCGGCCAGCGTCATCAGGAATCGGTTGTGGGGTGTTCGTTTGAAATCGATCGCTCGGTTCCCGCGAATCCCCAATCCGCCACCGACCAAGACAAACGGGATGTTGTTGCGAGTATGTGAGTTGCCTTTGCCGAGTTCGTTTGTCCAGACGATCGTTGTGTGATCGAGCATGGATCCTTCGCCACCCGGTTCGGGTGTCTCCTGCAATCGTTTGGCCAAGTGGGCGACCTGTTCACAGTACCAAGTGTTGATCTTGATCAGTTTCTCGTAGGAATCCTCATTGCTGTCGGGTTCGTGCGATAGGGCGTGATGGCCTTCGTCAATGTCGAGCCAGCGCAGTTTGGCATTGCCGACACTATTGGTGATCTGGAAGGTGGCGATGCGGTTGAAGTCCGCCGCGAATGAATTGACCAACAACTCGATTTGCATCCGCGTGATCTGCGGCATGTTGTCGTTCTGATCTTCGACGTTAGGCGGCAATTCAGGGACCGCGTGACCGATCGCGTCAGATTTTGCTGCCAACTCGACCTGCAAGTCTTGTTCGACCTTGCGTACCAAAGCCTGGTGCTGCTGCAACAGATGACGGTCTTCCACACTGACCATCTTCTCGAGCGTGTGGAAATCATCGGTCAGGTCATCGAGGACGCTGGCAAGCAACTCGCGGTTCTTGGCCTGCCCATACAATTTATCGAACATCTTGTACGGATCATCGATTGGCGCGACCGGTTGGTTCGGTCCGCTGTAGGACATTCGTGTCCAGGTGTCGGCACGATCGGGCACCATCACGCCAAATTCCAGCGATCCGAACCGTGTCCGAGTCTTCGTGTCCGCTTGCAATTGATTCTTGAGAAACTGGTCAATGCTGATCCCTTGCGACCAACCCGCTGGCGTGTCGCTGCCGCCTTGGATGTCGCCGGGAAATAGCTCCACGCCGGTTAACAGGCAACCGATCCCCCGCATGTGTCCATCGCCGTCGCCCTGGATCTGATTGCAAAGTCCATGCATCGTGACGGTTTGGTCTCGAAACGGTTCGAGCGGTTTGAGAATCCGTTTGAACTCCAATTCGCCCTCGCTCTCCTTCTTGTCGACGGTCGGCCAGAAGTGATCTGGGATCACCCCGTTAGGACTGAACACGAACACGACACGTTGGCGGTTCGCTGATTCGGCACCCAACGCGAGGCTGGGTAGATTCATGGCAAAATGTGCCGCTGCGGCACTGATGCCCGTTTGCTTAAGAAAGCGTCGACGTGAGGTAGGCATAGCGGGAGGTGGGGTGAGGAGGAGGGAGGGGAGGCGGTCAATCTTTCGTTTTCGGGTGAGCCGAATGCCGGTAAGGCCTCCAGTAGCATACTGTATCGGGCGCATACGCGTCTCGGCTCACTCAATCAACAGGCCGTTAGCCATGTTTCGTCGCATTCACGGGGGCTAGCGACCCCATGGCTCATACAGTCAATCTTACTCTTTGACGTTTCCGGACGGCTCCGGTTTGGGGGCGGGTTGCGAACTGATTACTGCGATTTCGACGAGCAGTTCTCGAATGTTGAAATTAGAGTCTCGGAACTGCTCGGTGAGTTTTTCGAGTTGGTCGGTGCCGTAGGCGGCAATGGGTTGCTTGACGAAGTACTGGAACACTCGCTCAACAAACGCGGATTGGGCATCGGGGCCGTTCGCGACATAATCGCCAAGCTGCCGCGCCGAATCAATTTGAATCTGTTCGTCGTCTCGAGTCGTGTAACCGCCGGCTGCATTGATCGGTTTATCGCCCTCCATTATACGGTAATGTCCCACCGCGTCAAAGTTTTCGAGGGCAAAGCCGAGCGGATTGATTTTCGAGTGACAGGTTTGGCAACTCTCTGGGCCCGTCTGCAATTCAATTCGTTCGCGGGTGGTGAGGTCCGGATGCAGGTCCGGGCTCAGCGGCGTGAACGCCGCATTGGGCGGCCGGAGCACGCGTCCCATCACATGCCGGACCAAAAACACGCCGCGATGAATCGGTGACGTTGTCCGGTGGTGCGCGAGTTTCGCCATCACGAGCGGATGGGTGAGCACCCCGACGTGGGTTTGGGCATCGGCCACGCTGCGGGACATGCCGCCGGCCCAGTCCACGTTCACGGCGCCTGCCTCAGCGGGATTGCTATCGCTGGGCTGCCAGGCCTTTCCGTAGAAATCGGCCAGTCGGGGCGTGGTGAGCGTCCAATCAGCGGCAACCAACTGACGATAATCGCTCGCCTCGCTCCACACGACTGCATCAATGAAGGCGTCGAGTGAACTTCGTAAATCGCTGACAATCGCAGCGTCAAAGCCGGGGAACTTTGCCTCGTCTTTTCGCAAGTCGTCCGCGGGCGAAATCTCGAGCCAGTGATGAAACATCTCGCGAACTTTCGCACGCGTGCGGGCATCATCAACGAGCACCCGTGCCAAATTACGTCGTCCGTTCTCGTCCGTTGTGGGGGTTTTACGGATTTGGTCGACGAGCCAACCGTCCGCTGGCAAGGAATCGTGCAGAGTCAGCGAAATTCGATCGGCGGCTTGCTGGGATGCTGTGCGGTCGGCATCCAACGTTGGATACAAAAACCGAGGCGATTTGAGCGTCAACAGAATGGCATGCCGAATTTGTTCGGTTTCGTCGACGTGCGCTGCCGTCGCGATATCGATTATCCGGTCCGCACCCACCTGATCGGGCGTGCCGCGATAAGCCACCGCGATCATTTCACTGAGGAACCGCCGCAGGAGTTCTTCGTTGGGCAGTTTGTCCCGTTTGTGTTGGTTTCGATAGTCAGGCCACAGTTCTGTGCAGACCAAATCGGCGAATTCCAGCTCGGCCGATGTCACGGCCTCATCCCAGACCGGATCGACCGAGATCCCCCGTGGGAACCCGTAGGTTTGATCGTCCGGTGGCATGTTCGTTTCCAAGCGCAAGGCAGCCGGTACCCAGCCTGGAACGAGGTTCCTCGCGGGCAAAATCTCCTCCACGCCGCCAGGCCGCACCCACGACAGTGAAATGCTCGAGGGCGGCGTCTCGCCCTTGCGTTTGCGTTGATTCAAATCGATCTTGATCGGATACGTCCGGCCGCCCGTCAGCATGAGCGAGCGTCGAAATTCGTTGCGACCGGCCGATTGGACGTGATTGTCGATGAGCTCGTTGCGATCGTGCCCAAACGAGCACGTGAACGACGTGGTGCTGCGGACGATCAATTCATACCGCCCCGTTTCTTCAACGCGCAGACCACCCTGCCAATGGGCATGAAATTCATTCCCGTCGATCCCTGCATCACTGCCATCGGCGTTTTGGGGGCCATGGAGCTGGAAATCAAAATCGATCACGGGGTCGGTGCGAACGATTTTTCGGTTCGCATCATCCCACTTTTTGCCGGTGTAGTACTTCCCTTCCAAGCCTTGCTGGGATGTCCGCTCTTCCCACTTATCACGACGGATATTGGAAAAATGCCCGTACAAATCCGACAAACTGCTGCGGAGTTGGTCGCCCGTCAATCGCTGCAACGCCAGTTGGGGCGGGCGACTTCGTAGTTGAGCGGCCTCGCTGTAGAAGGTGTGGTGAATGTAGGCGGCGACCGCCTTGGCATCCACGCCAACGCATTTCTCGGGATCCTCCTCGGGCATCGTGTCGGTGATGATTTCGGCCAGTTCGCCGATCGATGCATCACCGATTAACGGATCAGGGTAGTTCTCGGCAGTGCCCTCGCCGCCACCCCCGTGGCAACTGGCGCATTGGGCCGCAAAAATTGCGGCCCCCGCTTCCAGTTGCCCCTCAGGATCTTCGCTTGTGCTGCTTGCAGGCTCCGCGCCACAGACCACGTTCCACGTCAGTGGATGGATCCCAAGCGACAACAGGAACGCTACCAAATAGAGCTGTTTGATATTCATTGCGCAGGATCCGCAGGGCCATCTGATCGATGGCAGCGCGGAATTTTCTCAAGCGGGGGAGAATGGGGGGCGGGGGGATAACGCTATTCTACGTGAGTTGGGCCGAAACGGCAAATAAGTTGGGCCGAAACGGCAAATAGCGGCTCCTCGGGAACCCCGCAGCTGACGTCGTCGCAATCATCGGCTCGGCCGAGACCGGTTTCATGGGCGAGATGCTCCAGTCCATCGATTCTGGCAAAGTCGTCCTCAACATAATCAACCAGCGAAGTGGACGGTTCCATCGAAAGATGTCCCGGCGAGTGGATTCGCCTAGCCGCTGCGATTCAACCGCCCAAACGCGAATCCTCGCTCGGCCTCCCCGATGACTGCTCGACCGCCGCCGCTGCCATGCGGACAGTTGGTTTTTGCGGGCTGATATTTTCGGTAATCGCGGTTTTCGTTGCTGGCGACGAGGGAATCGAGTGGGATGCCAAGAGGCGAATCGTTCACGCTAAATTGAGCCGGTACGTCGCCCTTGCACGTAGATCTGTTGGATCTTCAGATCGGCATCCAAAACCAACAGATCGGCTCGTTTGCCCGGTGACAAACTTCCTGTCTCGTGGTCGATCCCCACTCGCTGAGCAGGCGTTAGCGAAGCCATTCGGATGACGTCCGGCAGCGTTGCGGAAGTCGATTGGAAAAAGTGGGAAACCATGTGGTGCATGCCCTGCACGGAACTCGCCAGGCTGGATCGATCGAGCGTCCAGCCCACGTTGCCGTCGCTATATATCAGGCCTCCTAAATCTCGATGACCGAACACGTATTCGCCTGGCGGCATCCCATAGGCACGATTGGCATCGGTAACCAAACAGAGTCGTTCGGGACCTTTCATGCGGTAGGCGAACTCAAGCAACTCGGGAGCCAGGTGGCAACCGTCGGCGATCACCTCGGTGCTCATCGCAGGGTTCATCAAAACAAACTCCGTCATGCTCGCCTGCATCGGCACCTGAAATCGTGTTCTCAGCGAGGGGACGCTGCTCATCGCGCACCAGAAATGGTCGACGTGCCGCATGCCGGCATCGAAGGCTGCCTGCATCTCCGTCCAACTGGAGTTGGAATGACCACAGGTGATCAAGCACTTCTTTTCGGCGGCCAAGTGATAGAAAGACGTCGCGCCAGGCAACTCGGCCGCACAGGTCGCGATCCGAACAAAATCGCGATCGAAATAAGATTCATATTCATCTGGCTCGGGATCCCTGCGCGCATGGGGATCGTGACACCCCACTTTTCCTTCCGCGAAAAAAGGGCCATAGAGATGAATTCCCGGCAAGTGCGGCAACACGACGTTGCTCGTCGGCGGAGAAGTCGCCGCCAAATGCTGCGACGATTCCCGGGCAACCGCCATGCAGGCGTCGATCATCCGGTGAATCAGTTGCGGACTTCCCGTCGTCGAGGTGGGGAAGATGGTCGTTGTCCCACCGCGGAGGTGCGCCGCCGCGGCGGTCCGCACGGCATCCTCATCGCCGTCCATGAAATCCGCTCCGTCACCGCCATGAACATGCAGGTCCACGAACCCGGGAGACAGGTATGCTCCGTGCAGGTCGATCACGTGGCTGGCCTCTGGGATCGTCTGTGAATCTCCGATCGACTCAATCACACCTCCGCGGCAGACGACGACCGCGTGGGGTAATAAACGATCAGCAAGAATGGCTGTGCCCCCCACAAACACCAAGGGTTCGGATGGGTGACATTGATCGGCACTGGATTCCATCACGACCTCGCAAAGACTTTTGTGACATAAATGGTTGACAACGAAGCACATCCGAGGGAGGTCCCGATGGTTCACTGAACCGAAGGGACCATCCTAGGCCACCTGTTGTGATAAAACCAAGGGCTATTCCATCGGCTCTTTCTGGTCGATCTCCTCAAGCTTGAATCGAGTTGAAACGACGGAGTGTTTTTCGGGACCGGGACGATATTTGATATAGGTGGTCGCGACGAAAGTCCCGTCAGGAAGCAACTCGAAGCCCGAGTAGCCGCAATCCCACCCCGCGTTGCTATGCAACAGTTTGATCCGGTACTGCCCCTGACGGTTTGAGACGACATCTTCATAGTTTCCGACCCAGGCGACAAAGTGCCCGAGCGTCTTTGAGGTCTTTGCTGTGTCGCGCATCACGATCACGAGGCGTCCATCGGGTGCGTAAAGCATCTTGGGCCGGTGACCGGTCAACGCCGCTGGTAGCGGCCGGACCTCACTCCAGCTTTTTCCCTCGTCGTCACTTACCGAAAAGAGCGAATGCGATTTCTCGTTGCGAAGCACCATGAGGAGTTGGTCCCCGTCCGGCGATCGGATGACAGCGGGCTGGCCCCAACGCGACTGGGTGCGGACCACCGGCCGCTCCGGCGACCAGGTCAGACCACCATCAAGCGATTCGGCCGCCCAAACGTAGGGATCGGCATCGGGGCGATTGGCAGCAAACGCCCCGCGGCGGTCGCACCACATCACCAACCGCTTGCCGTTGTCAAAGGACATGATGGTCTTCGGGGCGCACTCGGCCGCTAACCCAGTGTCCTTCATCTCTGTCCAGGTCACCCCATTGTCTTCCGAGTATGCCTGTCGAAGGCGACCAGGGAAATCAAGGCCACCGAACACAAAGATGCGTCCCACACCATCAGGATCGACTAAATAGTGGATCGTTGGCGTTGTCTGGGTGACCTCTTGCCAGCTATCAGGCACCTCGAGCAAACCGCTCCATGTCCTGCCGCCATCATCGCTACGGGCGAGCGGGCCAAGGTAACCGGCGTGGTTGATCGACCACACGCAAAACATTGTCTTCCCGTCGGGGAGCAAGACCGTGCAGGGGTGCCCTTGATATCTCTCAGGGGTTCCCTGGGCCACGATCGAATGACGCTCTGTCTCGCTCGAGATGTCGATCGTCGGAATCGAAATGGTGTCAGAGGGCTCCGTGATGCCGTCTGTTTCACTGCCGCAAACAGGAGCCATCGTGAACCCCAGAAGCAGGAAAGCAACTGTATTGGAGTAAAGTGTTGAGCGTCTCATGATCACGTTCATTTGATTCCTGTTGGTTGTAGATTGCTCCGGTGTATCGCAGGGAGCAATATATCCGTTTGCGAGGTGGGGATGGTGGGTTCGCATGGAGACGGGGGGCGAGATGGGGCGAGATAGTGACAGGGCGTCAACGACCGTCGTCCCACCGTTTCAATTCGTAAGCCCGCGATTGGTCCTGCACGATAAGATACTCCGAGTTCGCAGCGAGGGTGCCGAGCTCGGAGATGCTGCCATCGGGCCAGGTGATCGTTACGTTGGTAACTTCGTGGTCATTGCCTAGCCCCGCGCGCAGAATGCGCTCATTGCTGCAAAGGTAACCATCGCCCGCGAGTTGCCAGAGCGTCCGGGTGCGGCCACCGGCCTGAAAGCGAACGATGGCGCCGATTGCGTCGCGGGCCGATCGAGTAGCGACGAGCCGGAAAGCAATCCGATGGTTCTCATCATCCGATTGGTTGACGAGCAAGCGAACCTGCTCGGCACAATGGGTGATCATGAGATCGTCGCGGCCATCGCGATCAACATCCATTCGCCACATCGCTCGCCCGACATGCGGCGTTTGGAAGTACGTCCCCCAGGAGTCATCTTCAAGCAACACAAAATTCCCCTGAGAACCACGGCGAAAGATTTGAAACGGTTGCTCATAAGGAGGAGCTTCAGGATCAGGGAAATCTCCGATGTGGCCGTTCGTTACGGCAATTTCATCAATTCCGTCGCCGTCCAAGTCAATGGCTTGGGTACCGAAACCGACCATCGACAGCGTCGGTAAATCGAGTTCCAGTCTCCTCGTTTGATCTCGCCAATAGCCTGCGGAGATCTGCTCGTAGAAAATATTATATTCCTGAGCGAATCCTGTCATGTAGAAATCCAGGTCGCCGTCTCCATCGAAATCACTTGCCGCAATGCCCATGGAGGCTTGGGTCATCGTGCGACCGTCCACCGCGACGCCTCTTGCAGCGGCGCTTTCGGATAAACGTCCCAGTTCATGGCCACGCGTTGAAGCCGGAGGAGTGAAGTAGAAGTTCGCAGACATGTCGTTGGCGATCAGGATCCCCAAATGTGCGTTGTCGAGCGTTCCGGCCAGGATTCCCAGCCCGCGTCCGGTCGACACGTTGCCGACCGATTGCTTCGAGACATCGTGGAACTCTCCATTGCCATCGCCAACAAAAAACTGATCCGCGTGTGCCGGAAATCGCAGCGGATGGCAGGGTCCCTCCTGCCCTGAGTCGTCGTAACATCCTTGACTGAGTGAATCGGTCGTGGCGCAGTAATTCGTTGTCAACAAGTCGGAGACGCCATCGTTGTTCACGTCCACGAACATCGCGTTGGTCGTCCATTGCCGCTCATCGTCATTGAGCTGTTCGGAGCATTCGGTGAATGTTCCATCCCCATTGTTCCTTAGTAACGAATTGCTTCCCAAATTCGCAAAGAATAAATCCGGAAAACCGTCTTCGTTGTAGTCACCAATTGCGAGCCCCTGACCGAAACCGCGGTCCCCGACACCTGCCGAGTCAGTGACCTTCGTAAATCGCTGACCTAAATTTCGCATCAAGTCGTTGGGGATCGAGTCGTGTTCCAGCATCGTGCCACCCGCATTCATCACAATGAAGTCGCAGTAACCATCCAGGTCATAGTCGATTGCACCACCCCCAGCCCCGGTCGATCGGATCAAGGCTGCCAATCGGACGTCGATCGGATTGTTGTTGGCGCCAATTGCCTGGAGTCCCCATCGGTCGCTTTGCTCGACGAATCGAAGGTGCTCCGTTGTCAGCTTTTCCGGGATCACAGCGGAACGATCATGGGCCTGAGCGAGCGATGATTGATTGATGTCATCGGCACTCTTGCTTTCATGGAGAGCTGGCAACTGGAAATCGGAAAGATCCAGGGTTAACGCATCCTGCCCCGTGTCGGATTGCCAGCGTCTGTCTTTCTGGAGTGCCGTCAATATCTTCGTCCGCAGGTCCACGAGCTGCGTCGAGGGTGAGTCCGTTAGGCTGGTCGCAGCGGCCGTCCAGGCCTCTGCCTCCCAGTGCCTCCCCAGTTTCCACAGCGACTCGGCAACGGCGACGGCATCAGACTGGCTGATTCGGTTCCCGGCGTTGAAGGCGTAATACCGCTTTCGTAGTTCCAGCAGGTTGACAATGCGTTCATCGATCGCGAGTAACATTTCAGCTCGTTCATCGTCGACGCCCGTGGAAATGTCATCTGCCGTTCCTGAACGAATCGCTTGAGCCAAACCGGACCAGGCAAGGCTGCGATTTGGATCCACACGAGTTGCCTGCCAGTAGGCGCGGGCGGCTTCGTCCGCGCGATCGTAATGTGCCGCCCAGTCTCCGAGTGTCAGCCAGTAGTCACAGTACGACGTTGTCCCTGGGGGGGCGGTGTCGCTCCAGTTCGCAATCTCCTCAAAGCGTTGTTGCAGGATCCACGTTTGACCATACAAAGCGTGAGCGGGTGCGAAGTCCGGATGGTGTTCCAAGATTTCCTCGAGCACCTCGACCGCCGCCGGAACGTCTCCTTCGGCGATCAACGTGGACGCTTGCCCCAGGTTCAAACGATGATCGTTTGGATTGCGTTCCAATAGGATCTCAATCGTGTCTACCGCGAACCGCCTCGCGGAGGTTTCCGTGAGCGCCACCAGCAGTGGGAAGTCAAAATCTCGATCTTGAATCAGACGCAAGAAATGTGGCGGGATCTTCTCGGTTCGCTCCGCTTCGCCTAAGAAGCCAACCAACACACGACGCAGTTCACTATTCTCAGGGGCCACGTCGAGCGAATTCTCGAGCAACTCAATCGCACCGTAAAGGTCGCCCACCTCGATCAACGCTCGGACCGCATAATTCACACGTGATGCTGGGTGATAGTCGGCAACCCGCGCCGCCTCGACCAGCATCTCAGCTGCCTCACGTGCCCGACCACTGAATCCAAAAACCTTCGCCGCGTCGGACAACAAGTCGGGGTCGTTCGGATTGGCCAAGATCGCCTGCCGCGCTACCGGGCGAGCAGATTGCCAATCCCGCGCCCGTATCAAAGAACGTAACTGGTGACGCGGATCAGTAGGAAACGATGGATCGGGCTCACTCAACTTCAGGGGCGACTCAATCGGAGTGGCGTCGTGACCACAGCCGACCAGCAACAGCAGGAGAAACGTTCCGCTGAACACTCGCACGGCAAAGCGAACACGGCACCCATGTCGCAATAGTATCGCTTTGAAAAAAAACAGGTTCATGACCAACTAAGCAAAATGAACGATCTATCGGTCGGTGTTAGCAACATTGTCGCCACCATCGTCGGATTAGATCATAGCGGAACGAGAGGGGCGGAACTTCTTAAAACGAAGCTGTTTTGAATGCTGGCGATGCTCAATCGTCGTGGCCGCTGCCACTCAGATCGGGTTCGAATCCTCAAAGGCGGCGCAGGCCGATAGGGCGGCGTCATCGCAGAACCGTCGCTTTTGCGGGGGTCCGTGCACGTCAGCAGCGACCGGCCGGCGACTTCCTCGCTGCTGCCGGTAGCGGGTGATCTTCTCGCGTCAAGGAGCATCGCGGGCCATTTTTTTCTCCGAAAATTTGGTGGCGACTGCAGTTTGACACTGCTAGACTACCCCGACATCGAAGGCATACGGCGTGTTCCGTCATCATCTGATTGTCTTCTGAATCCATCACCTCCAAGGACCTATCATGAAGAAATTTTGCTTTGTTTGGATCGCCATTCTCTGCCTTTGCTCGTTTCCCCTCGTTGGTTGTGGTGGGTCAGGTGATACCGAGGTCATCCGAGAAACTCCGCCAGAAGAGCCGGAGATGACGGATGCAGAAAAAGCGGCGTATGAGAAGTCGATGAGAGAAGCGACGAGGTAAACGCTGATCAGCGATCGTCACCAAGCACCACTCAACCTCGCGGGTGTGGTCTCGTCAAGACGCATCCGCGCGAGAGGTAGAGGGCTTGCGATTGGCGGCGTAACGCAAACCACATTGCTATTTAAAAAAGGATTCATCCAGGGCTATCGCGGGTGAATCCAGCCTGTTGGATTTGAGAGGCATGGCGGTGACGTCCAAAATGAGCGATGTCGCAGACGAAATGCTGACGGCGGACGCAGCCGCCACCAGCCGAAGGCACCTTTCGGCTCATGTGCGCCCCAGAGAGTCCTCGGCAGTTTGCGTTCCAACAAAGCTTGCTTCCCGCTTCTCCCGACGCACCGATCCTGCCGCAGTTACATTTAACTGACAAAAATAGCGGACGGCACCGCGATCCTTGACAACGCCGCACACCTGGCTCATCGCTGCGAAACCTAAGGTAGGCCGGATGGACCCATAAAAAGGGCGGCCTGCGTGTCTGGGGTGAATTCAACGCATGGTAGGGCGGGGGCTTCCGCCCGCATGCACTGCTCGTGCGGGCGGGGCACTCGCGTATACAAAACGCGAATCTCGCCGATTCAGCGGAGCATTGATTTAAAACGTTTTGCGCGCGTTGGTCGCTTGGATCCGTCAAGCGATCGCGACCCCAGGGATGACTCAATCAGCCACGCTCGGTTTGATGGGCGAGAGTTTCCGTAGGCGAAAAACGGCTGCGCGGGCGTACCGCAATACGGGCTCGATCGGGTTGTTTCGTCGGATATCGCTCGTCCTGGCCTGCATGTTCCCTTCAAAGATGTATTTTTTTCTAAGACAGCGTCTCTTTTTCGTTGTTTCCCCCCCGCAGGAGTCGTTAGACTTGGCGGGTCCGATGTTACGGTGGGAGAAACTCTTGCTAATTCGACTTACGGTTTGGGTTGGTCCCCTTCGGGCGAATTCTCTTTACTCTTCTTCTTTTGGAGCAGTCACATGAATCGTCGAGATCGTCAGGCCAGGGGCTTTACCTTGGTTGAACTATTGGTGGTGATCGCCATCATCGGAGTTTTAGTGGGCTTGTTATTGCCCGCCGTCCAAGCCGCCCGAGAGGCGGCGCGTCGAATGAGTTGCAGTAACAATTTCAAGCAAATCGGCTTGGCAATGCACAACTATCATTCTGCGTATGATCAGTTGCCTATTCACGGTTCCGGAACGGGCGTGGGGTTAACCGCAGGCTCTTCAAACTGGTGGCAAGCGTCCAACAGTTCGAACAAGCTGTGCTTGAGCGCCATGGTTGGGTTGACGCCATTTTTTGAGCAACAAGCACTCTGGCAACAAATTTCGAACCCCGACACTCAAACGGTGACCGGTGGGGCGCCACCGGCAGATACAGGGACTCCCGGCGCATGGCCAGCGATGGGGCCGAGCCCGAAGTCGTTTTCAACCAATCCGGGTTACATTCCGTGGTCGACGGAAATTTCAAACATCCGTTGCCCCAGCGATCCGGGAAGAGGCTTGCCTGGGCTCGGTCGTACAAACTACGGCACGTGCATGGGTGACTCGTACAGTACGCAGCATCAGAACCACATCAACGTCAATGGATCGAGCTTGCCACCGTACGGTCCAACAACCAGTTCGGGGAATGCCGCCAACGCCAAGGCCGTTCACCGCGGGCTGTTTTCGATTCACGTCGCGCGAGCTTTCCGCGACGTGCAGGATGGCCTATCGAATACGATCGCAATGGGCGAGATTATCTCCGACCAAGGCGACAGAGACAAACGCGGCGCTTACTCATGGGATGCTGGTGGGAGTGCCAACGATGTGCAAAATAATCCTTCGCACTGTGTGGCATCCAATGAGCTTGATCCTGAGCGGCCCCAATTCTGGTGCGGCACATCGAGCGTTGGTTGCACGCCTCCGGTCAGCTTGGAATCTAACTCCAGTAACAGCCGTGGGATGCGCTGGGCGGCAGCACTCCGTTCTGGCATTTCGGCTGTCTACACGGTTCGCCCACCCAATAGTGAGCTGTGCATCGGCCAATGGGCGGATAACCCGGGAGCATTTTCACCAAGCAGCTTTCACCAAGGTGGCGTTCATGTCTTGATGGGTGATGGTGCCGTGAAGTTCATTACGGATTCGATCGAATCCGGCAATCAGAATGCCCCGATTGTTACCAATTCCAGCAACCCCGGTGCGAAAAGCCCGTACGGTCTGTGGGGTTCACTCGGTACGCGAGCGTCGAAAGAGGTTGTCGAAAGCTTCTAGTCGCCAATCGCCAATCGCTTGATCTGGATCGAACCTCGCCTGCACCCCGTAGGCGAGGTTTTTTATGCACCCGCATCCATTCTCGGATTGCTCGCGTCACCCGATGCGCTACCACATTCGGCTTACCATTGCCGGTCGAGGTTCGGCTAAATCAACAGCCTGTTAGGCGTTGGCCAGTACTCATGGTTGTTTCCAGGGTGATGTTTCGGCTGTTGGCTTGGCGACGACATTCGATCGTGCGATCGAGCGTCGCAGCAGTGACAGTGGCCCGCCGGAACAAGCTGGGAAGCATGTCTTTCAGCCGCAGAAGAGGATGACTGTTCCGTGGGCGGATTCATTGGGGGGTGAGCCGCCGTGAAAATGCTCGCTCGGGACAATGGCCCCGAGCGACGACTCCAGTTCATCCGATTCAACGCAGCGTGGGACGAGCCCTTAGTACAGCAGAAACTCGATGGCGCCTGTCAGGACCACGGCGTCGTCGGTGCCGAGTTGGCCGGCTTGCCAGGCGGCGAAGTTGTCCAGGTAGTTCACACCGAGAACGGCTCGCGAGGGGATGCCGAACGTGTGGAAGTCCGTTTTTAGGTCGATCCCGTACGTCGTGGCAAAATCGCTGATGTGGTCCGTGACCGCACCACTGGTGTAGCGTCCGTTGAGATCGTACAGACCCAACGACAGGTCGAGCCAAACCGGCGTGCGGCCGAACACGGTTTGCCAGCCGGTAACAATCTTGGCGCCTTGGTAGTCGGAATCGATCGACTGGCTGCCTGCATCTTGATCCCAGTTCATCATGCTGTAGCCGAAACCGGCGGACAGGTGGTGATCGCCGAAATCCCAGGTATCTCGCATGATGGCATCGAAATTGATCATTTGCGTGGTATTGGTAACCCCGTATTTGATATTCGATTCAACGCTCGTGCGATATCCTTGAAATCGATGGTGGCCACCGAGCCCGACGATGGTGCCGATGGAATCACCCGAACTGGTCCCGAGGCTCGGTAGCAGCGGTGCCCAAACGCCCACGGACGAGTTCAGTTCCGAGCCGTCGACGGCGGAGGCTGTCGCGGTGCCAAGGGTGAGCCACCCCGCGAGCGTCATGATGACGATCCCGCTGAGGTTCCGGAAATTTTGATTGCAACGCATGGTGGGAGGGGGTCCACGGTGAGCAGAGAATTGGGAGCAAAGACGACCTCCGCACCATCAATCAATACTTCCTATCGGAGACCGCGCCGACCGTTCTCGCGTCGACCTTGAGCATTTCCGTTTGCTTTTCTATCCAAGGGTTACATCCCGCAGCACAGAGAAAAGGTGCGTGGGAAAACATTTTGATTCAAGTGCTTGCTAACCGCTCAAACCGGGGTAGCGTTGTTGCAGTTCCCCGCGGGCTTGAGCGGCCCGATCCGGCTTGCCTACCTTCGTCCATAAATCGATCAGTTGTTTTAGCGCTTCGACGTGCTCGGCGGCGTGAGTGGAATAGGACAGTTGCGTGTGCAGGTACGCGAGCAGCGCGCCCTCGTCGTCGCCGAGTGCCTGGTAACTGGCACCCTGTGCGTTGTAGATGGCGGCGGCGGTTTGCGTATCGGTTGGGTTGAGTTGTGCGATCATGTCGTTGACCATCTTGATCGCCTCTTCGCCCTGTCCCTGTTTCGCGGTGATCACTGCGATGCCGGCCTTCGCTAACGTCTGCAACCGTCGTTCACCCACTGAGTTCGGTTTGAGACCGGCAACCTTCGCCAACGCGTCCTTGGCCGGATCGAGCTCATTCTGCAGCAGCTTGATCATGCCCAGTTGGTACACCGATTCAATCTGCAGCTCACGTGAGGGGGACTTGCCTAAATATCCGTAGAACTGTGCCGCCTTGTCATGATTGCCCAACGCTTTGGCCAAATCGCCGAGTAACCGGGCCGCAGCGTAAAAATGCCAGGAGTCCGGGTGGGCTTTGACGAATCCGATCACGTTCGTGGTGGCTGTATTGAGGTCGCCTTGCCCCGAGAGGGCCATCTGACCTTGCGCATCGGCCAGGTAGAACTCGGCATCTGCCTTGATGACGTCTCGCGACAGTTTTGCGATGTCAATTTTCTTCAGTTCGTCAAAGGCTTGTTGATATTGTCCCTCCATCGCCAGTTCTCGGCCGCGGGTGAGCTCAGCGGGATCACCTTGGAAGAGGATGCGTGTGACATCGCTTGGCGAGAACGATTGATCTTTGCCACCGACCGTCATCACAATCTCATTCTTGCTGAGCGATTTGGTCCGCCCGATCACCGCCGCCCCGTCGTCTGGATAGAGTCGGTCTGTCTGGGCCTGGACGGTGCCTGTGTACAGGAGGGCCAGCAGAAGGGCAAAACAACAGCAACGCTTTGGCGAATGAGAAGTCATGGCAGAGTTGAGTTCGGTTGGTTTCAAACGGAAAGAATTGTCATGTTCGCCGATGGGGCGCTCGCCCCGGTCGTTCCATGGGAACCGAGGTGATCGCCAACACGGCTAATCAGTATGGGAGTTCAGCGGCCGGTTAGCCATTCGAAGGGGGCTCGGGCTGTTTCGGTGCCGGCGGCAACCCGGTTGGATTGTCGCCCGTGGCAACTTGAATTTTCTTGAGCAGTGCATCGAATTTTCTAAATTGATCGGGGCCGCCCATGTCGGGGTATAGGCCCGCCAGCCCGGTGATCACACTTGCCGCGCTCTTGGTAAGTTTGGGGTCCTTGGCAGCCTCACCTTGCCGAAATCGGCAGACCGCGAGGTGGTAGCGAGCATTGAAAAAGCGTTCGCGAAACGCGGGGCTTCGTTGCGTCATCACGCTGATCTTACCCCAGCCCCAAATCGCACCGTTCTTACCGCCACTGACGGCGGCATCGTAAGCGTCGGGTTTATACTTCGCTGGCAAGACCATCGCCCATTGCTCGTACGTCAAGGCGGCTTCTTCCTGGGCGTCGATCATGGTCGGTTTGGCTTTTAAAATCTCCCGAAACTCCTTCAGTGCCGCCGAATACTCGCCTTGCAAACGCAGTGCTTTGCCCAGCATGTAAGGAATCGTATCGGATGCCTCCGGCTTCTCTTTGAGTGTGCGAAAAGTGCTGGTAGCCGTCTTCAAGAGATCTGCGGTTTGTCCTTCCGCTTTGGTTTGGCCTGCCGGCATGGCCGACTCAGCCATCCCCAACATCGTTTGGCCGACCCACAACAACGTCGTGTCATCTTGAGAAATGCTAGCGATCTGCGACAAGAACACGTTGAAGGCATCGACGAGCTGTTTCTGCCGTGCAGGGGGCGCATTTTTGATTTGTGCTTGAATGTCGACCGCGAGCGTTCGGAACGTGGCGACCAATTTCTTCTTTCCCTCAGCGTCCTGGGCCGCCTGTTGCAGCTGATCGATTGCTTTGGAGGCGCGGGCGAGAAGTTTTTCCTGGTTGCCTCCCGGCGAGGTCATCTGCCCAGCGACCGCCTGCAGTTCGGTTCGATACAGATCAAACAGAAAATCTTGCGATGGAGCTTCGAGTTTGGATAGCAGCGTGATTGGGCCGTACTTCGGCTGGTCGAGCACTTTGACCGCGTCGTCGGGTCTGTCTTGACGCAAGCGGATTTTGGCGAGGACCAGGGCCGCATTCATCGCGTCAGCATCGACCAACCCACCTTGGATCTGGTTGAGACCGGAGGTCAGTTCCTGGGCAGCATTGACCAGTTGTGCATCGGACAGTTCGTCCTTGTCCTCACTGCGAAGTCGCAATGCTTCATTCCAGAAAAACAAACCGAGCGTTCGCCGGAATTGGGCCCGTCCGGGGCTTTCGGGCATCGCGTCAATCATGGCCTTGGCTTCCGCCAGATCGCCTTTCTTCAACGCCATGGCGATCGAGATGCCTTGGGCGGATGCCGCCTTGGGGTTGTCGGGCCATTTTTGGACTAAAAAATCACCGAGTTCTTTGATCTGGTTGACCCAAAAGTCGCTGCCCGTTCCTTCGGCCGAGATGATCTGCTGGGCCGAGTTCAATGCGATCAAGCCACCACTGAGTCCGATATCGGTGCCGGGGGCAAAATGCGCGAGTGAACTGCCGACAACGAAACTGTCTCGATAGTACTTTTCTTGCAATAAGAGGAACGCGAGAAACTGGCGAGCCTCATTGATCTCTGCGGATTCGGTCTCCGCGTTAATCATCGACAAGCCACGTCGCAGAATCACGGTCCCGGTTTGCCGCATGGATTTCAACGACTCGTTCAGGGACTCGATCTGTTCTGCGTTGCCGTCTTGCTTTTTCAGTGTCTCAACCTGTTCGGTGAGCAACTGTTGGGTTTGAAATAGCTCTCTCGCCGCCGCTAGCGCTGCTGAGAAATTTTGTGGATCATCGGCGGTCGGCATGTCAGCGACGGCTTCGGTGGCGGTGGCATCGATACCGATATCGGCGAGCAGTTTCAGCGTTGTGGCCTCATGTGTTCCCGGGATCTTCTTGGCCTGCATCAACAGTTTTCTGGCGTCGGAGATCGCCCGTTTTCGTTCGTTGGGTTTGTTGTTCTCTTCGTCCGCGTTCTTGGCCAGATAGGCGCGGGCGAGTTGAACTCGGAGGTCTTGCGCGATTTGGGTGCGTTGCTCGTTGGGGCGAAGCGATCGTTCCATCGGCTCACCCGTTTCAATTGCGGCGGCGTAGTCCTTCTTCTCACCTGAGAGCATCAGACTGACCAAGCCTGCGGCGGCGCCAATCTTCGCATCCCGGAACTCCGGCGCATCGCTCTGTTCGAGCATTCGCGTATAGCTTTCGAAAGCTTGATCGCGTTTGCCAAGCAATTGTTCAACCTTGCCGCGGGCATAGAACGCGGCCGCCCCGAGCACGTAGTTGTCGTACTTTTCGCTTAGATTGGTGTAGCTCTCGAGTGCTTGTTCGAGCAGTTTAGGAGCTTCTTTGACCGGGTCTTGGTAAGTCTCCGCAGCGAGCATTTTTGCTTCACCGGCATTTTGTAACGCCATCAAGAACTCGCCGCGGTACTGGTCCCGGAGCGCCGCCTTGTCCGGTTCGTTAACGAGATCGATGTCGGCAACCTTCATCTTCTCGAGTTTTCCCCGGAGCGTTGCGATGATCTCGTCAAACGTTTTGGCGGCCGCCTGGTATTGTTCGCGGGCCTGTTCGCGTTTGCCATCGTCGAGTTCCCCCACCATGAACTGCGAGCCGCGAAACAGCCTCAGTTTTCCCAGTTGTGCATGCGCTTCGGAGGCGCGGGGATTGTCCGGATGGTTTTTTAGGAATGCTTGCAGTTGCACTTCGGCTGCGGCAAAGGCTTCGTCCCGTCGTTCCACCGAGCGGGCGACACCCGCTGACTCGATATAGGTTTGCGCTTTCTCCAGCGGCACGGTCGTCATGAACGCGGAATCGACGCCCGGATATTGGTCCAACCGATCAAGATACGTGATCGCCAGTTCGTAGTACTCCGCCGCTCGCAAACGTTTGACGAAATCGGCCGCCTGTTCGCCCTGGGCGAGAGCGTGTGTCGTTCCAATCGTCCCAGCGAAATACAACGCGGCGCTGACGATCGCGATGCGACCGATGGCCGGTCGAGTGAGACGCCCACGCGAGTTGGGCGATGGAGACTGGACAACGAGAGGCGATCGCGGCATGGGAAATATCGAGCAAGAGACGAATCGACGGGCGTGTCGGCGGGAGTTCGGCATGTTGAGCAGCACTACACTAGGTTAAAGTGCCGGTAGCGGACTAGCAACCTTTTCGCATTCAATGCAGCCAGGTTGTTTTCAAATTCGAGAGTCTGCATCGTTTCACCACTCATCATACCTGCGTCCGATGCGAATCCCCAGCGAACTTCACGGCGAATCCCTCTACGGCAGAAAAACCGGTCGCTCCACCCCGCCAGGCCAATCGTGGCGGCGAGTCATCCGGCTGCTCATCGTCATGGCGCTCATCCTGGTTGTCATGCGTCAGGCGGCCCGTTCGGGGGTCTTTGAAGTTTTCTTCCCAACGACGGAACACAAACAGCTGACTCAGCGACGCCCGCCCGCCAAGGCGCAGCGAACGGTCGCGAGTCAACACATACCTGAAAAGACGCAGCCCGTCCCACCGGGGTTCGAGGCATGGGTGAGCGAACAGTCGAGCGAGGCCGTCACGACGGCACTTGCGAGCTGGCTCGATGGCCACACCGACGAACTCGGTGAGAGCGGAACGCCCATTCCCCATCCGGCTGGTGGTCAACCTCAGATGGCTCTGGCGATGCAACAGAAACTGATCGCAGCCATGCATGACGGTACGGTTTGGCGGGCAGCCGACGGACCCGGTCTGACCGCAACGCTGGCGATGCACCTCCCCTCGGGGCAACGATTTGCAGAGCTCAATGCGGCGCGGCGACGAGCGATCCCGGCGGGCGTCCTGCCTCTGCTACAACAGCCGAGTGTCTATCGCGGAGCGACCGTGATCGCCAGCGGCGAGCTGGTACAAATCGAACGCGTGCAGGCGGCCGACAATCCTTTTAATGTCTCGTCGTATTGGAATCTGTGGCTACTGCCGCTCGACGCCAGCAATCGGCCGTGGCTCGTGATCGTGCCCGAACTGCCGCCGGAAATTTCGGCTCTTGTCGGGACTACAAACGGTACACAGGATCTGGCGCCATCTGCCGATGCCCCCGTCGCCAAACAATCGTGGCCGGTGAACGCACCGCGACCTCGGATCGAAGTCGATGGAGAGTTTCTCAAACGGCTATCCTATCAATCCGCCGCAGGCGCCGAGCTCACGCCCGTCGTCACCGGTCACATTGCCGCCATTGATGCCAATGGCAACCGTGTTGTTGCCGCAGCGATCGGGCAATCCGAACCCCGTGACGTGGTGGCGAGCGATTCGCCTGACGCGATCCCCCTGGTGTGGATCGTCGCCGGCTCGGTCGGCGTTGGTTTGCTGATTGCGATGTGGGTGATGTGGCGGACGGCGACGCTGAACCGACAGCTGCGGGCGAGACGGAATCGGCATCAGGTCAAACTGGGACTCGCGTGGATACTGTGTTCCATCACCGCGCCGTCACTCGCATCGGCCCAATCGATGCTGGACCTGTTACCCGGCTACGATGTTCCGCGAATGCAAGAGCTGACGCGGCAGGCCGAGCCGACCCTGGGCAGTCCGCGGATTGACGTCGACGAACTCGCCAAGATGGTGTTCCGCATCAACCGGCTCAGTGAGCCGTCCTTGCAACAACGCGTCGCTCAATCCGCTTCAGTGCCGATCGTGGGCGATGCCATCGAAATCGATGAAGCGATTGTCGCGAACGCTCCCCTGAGCATCACAACGGAGCTGCAGGAGTATCTTGAGCTCAAGCAAATCGACATGATTCAGCTGGCCGATGTCGTGGGAGTACCCCATGTGCTGTTTTCGAAACGCTTGCCCACCGAGGCTGCCGCGGGGGATCGTGTTTCCGGCGTCGCGGTTCGGATCCGTGCTGCGGCCGCCCCCCCTACCGACAACCCAATCCCAACAACGGTTGAGCAAGCACCCCGCGACTTGATTGTCGACGTGGCGGGGCGATTGAACTGGACCCCCGCCCATCCGCGGTCACCTGCCGAAAAGGTGCTCTCGATGTCGGGGCTGGACCTGGGGCGATTGGAGGATATCGACAAGCTCGATCGGCAACCATTGTCGGGGTCTGATTCGCCACTGTTCTATCCGATGATGGGGGCTGCCAACGTCAATGGAAATCGCGTCGGCGACAAGGCTCAGTGGGACCAAGCCATCCGCTCGATGCGTGAATCCACCGTCGCGGTTTCGCCCGTGGAACTTTTGCAGAATCCACACAAGTTCACCGGCGACTGGATTGGGCTCGATGTCGAGACCGTGCGGATCACCCGGGTGGCAATCCAATCGGAGCAGCGCAGGGGTGAGGTCGGTCGTGACTTTTACTATGAAATCGATGCGATTGGTGATCTCGGCAATGTGGAGCTGAAGATAGAGGTTCCCGGTGGCGATCCCGTCACGATGGAGAATCGGTATCCTGTTACGATCGTCACCGCCGAGCTCCCAGCATTTCTCGAGCAGGCGGGTGGTGGCGAAGCCCAACTCGTCAGCACCCGCAAGGTGCCGATTCGGGTGGAGGGTTTTTTCTATCGATTATGGAGCTACGAATCGGATCTGATGCGATCGCATGGTGGAAAGCAGTTCGCACCCTTGGTCATCGCCGGTGTGATCGAGGACGCGCGTGCGGGTTCGGCCGATCCACTCGGCGTCCAAGCGATTGGCAATCTCGCCGCGGTCGGTGTGGTCGCAGCCATTGTTGCCGTTATCATCTTTGGCGTTGTGACGCGGCGTGGCGACCGTCGAGCGCGCCAGCGAAAAAACGATGACTGCTAAGCCTCTCCGGGACTCCTTCGCCAGTCCCTCGAGACACCCTCCCGCACGCTTCATCGAGCTGCGTGGACAGCGTCTTGCGTCGGGCTCGGATCACGCGTGGGAACAGGCAGGCAGCGTTCCAACTGATACCCGAATACATGTTATGCTACGCACCTCTTTACTCGATACATCAAGGTTTCATGAATGACTGCAAAACACAGCGTGATCGCATCGGATTGGTGGGATTACACGACGCTCGACCAAGACATCATCGACGAAGCGGCGGCGCTCTCGCCCAGTGAGATGCTCGCCCTCTCACGGCCTGGATTTCGCGTCGTCTTCTACGACACCTTGGAAGATTTTTACCTGGCCGAAGCGCTCGAGTACCTCGAAGCGTGGAAACAATCGACGGACGATAATCCGGTCGGTGTGTGTGGCCCCATCGGTCCAACGGAACAGTTGCCACTGGTGACACGAATGATCAATTCGCTCGAGCTCGACGTGCGGAGCGGTCACTTCTGGGGCATGGATGAGTGGATTGTTGACGGCACCGAAGTTCCCGCAGACCATCCGCTGTCGTTTGAGAAATGCGATCGTGAAATGTTACTTGATCGTATCGATGCCAAACTGCGGATGGCGGACGAAAACTTGCACTTCCCCAAAGCGGATGTGACGCCGTACCGAAAGAGTTGGGATAGCGGCGTGCGATGCGCCGTCATGCAGGGCGGACAGGGCGACGTCAAACACTGGGCCTTCAACGACCCGCTACGTCGTGAAGGACAATGGAAAGATACCCCGCCGCCTCCAGAGGAGTATCGTAAACTGGCGACGAGAGTCGTCGACCTGCACCCGCTGACGATCGCTCAAAACGCACGGACGAGCGGGGGGGGGAATATCTCGTTGGTGCCGACGGCTGCCGTCACGGTCGGCCCCGTCGAAACGTGGCAGGCAGAAAAAGTATCGATCTGGCACGCGGGCGCCCACGACAACCCTTTTGGTCAACGATTGACCTGCCTGATGATTGCCAAAGGCATGGCGAATTCGGCTGTCCCGATGTCCTTGCTCGCTGATCATCCCAACGTCCAATTCAATTACTACCGAGGCGGCATCGGTACCTGTTCTGTCGAAATGCATTAGGCCCCGTTCCAGTGCCAACAAACTCCAACCTGTAGAAAGCAATTCGGTATGGCAACGCATAAAGTAAAAATGACTCTTCCGCCGCGCGAAATCAAAAGGGCGGACGCTACTTTCGACGTCGAACGTGACGGTAAGAAGTTCGGAACTCTCGAAATCTCCAATGGCTCCGTCGTCTGGTTCCCACCCTATACCCAACACGGGCTCAAGATGAGTTGGAAGAAATTCGCGGGGCTGATGGAAGAACATGCAACCCGCGTCGAGACGCGTTAACGCCTCGAACGGGCATGTTGAAGTTTGCCACCGGACCGAGTCGTCCGGCGACCATGCATTCCATGTCAGTCAGCTGACTGGCGTTGGCAGATGGAATTGCTCCAACCGAGTGGTCATGCGTGCACGGTTAGGGCACTTGAAAAGTGGCCTCGCCGTCACGTGTCCATTGGCATTACAAAGGTGAATTCTCGCGAGCGTTTGCTCGCGATTTCACCTACTCACGTCTATCGTTTGCCGCCATCTCGATGGATCTTGCCTCGCCGCCGCATGCTTCCGCTGCCCTCACGCCGCATCCCCGCGCGACAGAGAATCGCAATCTGACTCGGAGTATGGGGGATGCAGCGTTTTTTGGCGGCATGGTCGGCTGTGGGGAAACGTATTTCTCGGCTTTCGCGTTGGCGATGGGGCTTGGCGAAACCGCATCGGGAATGGTGGCGAGTGTTCCGCTGCTGGTCGGTGGAACGATGCAATTGGTTTCGCCGCTGGCGATCCGATGGTTGGGCAGTTTTCATCGTTGGATTGTCCTGGGGGCTGTGCTTCAATCGGCGGCCTTTCTCCCGCTCGCCTGGGCGGCTTGGTCGGGGTCACTTTCCCTGGTGATGCTGCTGTTGATCGCGTCGGTTTACTGGGCGGCAGGTCTGGCGATTGGCCCGGCGTGGAACACTTGGATCGAACAAGTGGTTCCGGCAGACCGTCGCACTCGTTTTTTTGCTCGCCGGTCGCGACTGCAGCAGATCTGCACGTTCGCCTCGTTGATGTCGGCTGGGCTGTTTTTGCAGTGGACGAGCAAGAGCGATCAAACATTGCTGGGGTTTGCCGCTCTCTTCTTCGCTGCAGGACTGTTTCGTTTGGTGTCCGCCGTGTTCCTGCATCGGACCGATTCGAGCGGTGCGGCGCCGGACGCGTCGGAGGTGCCTGCACCGCATGCCAAGGCTGAATCAGTGGCACACGGCGGAACGCGTGGCGATTCTCCGCAGGCGGTTGGCGGCGAGGCGCGTCAATTGCTGACCTATCTCGTCCTCATGCAGGCATTCGTGCAAATCAGCGGTCCGTTTTTCACCCCGTATATGCTGAAGCAATTATCTTTCGGTTATGGCACGTTCGTGATGTTGGTTTCGGTGGCATTCATCAGCAAGGTGCTGTCGATGTCATTCTGGGGCCGTATCGCTGAGCGATCGGGAGCAACGCGTACGTTATGGATCGGCGGAGTGGGGCTGGTGCCGTTGTCGGCGCTGTGGATCTGCTCCGACCATGTGGCTTGGCTATTCCTGGTTCAGCTGCTCAGTGGATTTTTTTGGGCGGCGTATGAACTCGGCTTCTTTTTGATGTTTTTCGAAATCATGCCGCCTGCGCAGCGGACGAGATTGTTGACCTACTACAATTTTGCCAACACGTTGGCGGTATGCGTTGGCGCGTTGACGGGAGCCGCGATCATGGGATGGATCGGGTACTCCGCAGAGGGATACCACACCCTGTTCGGCATCTCGTCGGGTGGACGATTATTGTGTTTGGGATTGCTGGCGGGGATCGCACTCCCTCAACACTCCCTGCGGCAGATTCGCTTGCGTTTTTTGTCGATTCGTCCGGGGGCAGGTAGCGTCGTGGCACCGATCCTGGCCAGTGCCGAGGATGAGTGTGGATCATGACGATGGAATTCGCTGGAGTGGTTTCATGATGCCTCGGTAGGTGGTGCGTGGGGTTGATGGATTGGGACACGAACAATCCGTCGCGGGAGCGATGCAGGTTCCTGCCCAAGAAATTTTCTAGTGATTCCGTGGCGGTTTCTGGAGTGGTAAGCAACGAACTCCTTGGCTGACGATTCGATGTGCTTTGTCGGTTCTCCCCTTTTCACTCTCTTCAGGATCAAACGATGAAAGCCATCTCCGGATTGCTCGGTTCCATCGCTGTGTTAACACTCACGACTTCCGCAATTGCTCAGCCCCCTGGCGGCGGACGCGGCCAAGGTGGATTCAATAACGCTGGCGCCGGTGTCTCTCCTGTCGATCGCCTGATGACGATGGACACCAACGGGGACGGACAATTAACGGTCGATGAGGTCACGGACGTCCGTTTGCGAACGATGCTAAACCGAGCGGATGCCAATCAAGACGGGATGGTCACGAGGGCGGAACTGACAGCGATGGCCGGGGGACAGTCCAATGGCAGCGGCCAGCGTGGTCCTGGCGGACCGCCTCCCGGCGGGATGCCCGGCGGCCCCGGTGGCTTTGGTCCTCCGCAGCCTGGGCAAATTATCCCTTCGTTTATGCAGGACCAACTTGAATTGACGGCCGATCAGCGAGCTGCGATCGCGAAACTACAAGCCGAGGTCGACGCACAGTTGTCCCGGATATTGACCCCTGAACAACAACAGCAAATGAAACAAGGTCCGAGGGGACCCGGTGGCCCCCAAGACATGGAGCAGGGACCGGAGCAGAGACGAGGCGGTCGTGCTCAGTGACGCCCACCGGCGGTCCGCAAACGCAAATTTTCGGGCTCGTCCGTCGATCTTTCGTTTCGCCTCTGCCGCAGAGGCGGTGGGGCGTGTCTAATCGGCGGCGCGGTTGCCGATGACCCTGTCGAGCAGCCTCAAACTTTCATCGAGACGCCAACGACGCGGGCGAGACGTCGTAGCAGCAGTGGATGAGTGAGTCCGCCTTCGGATTTCCTGGACTGCTTGTTGGCGGCAACCTGCTGGGCTTGTTCGATGAGCGCATCGATGTTGACCTTGGGCAGCAGTTGCGGGCCAATCGATAAGAGAGCCAGTGCCTTGCCACTGGCCTCTTGGTCATTGACGATCGCTGCGGCGACACTGTCACACGTGAACTCGTTGAGTCGAGATAGCGGTTTGTAAACCATCGCGATATGGCTGCGAATCAAGCCGCTGTGTCCCAGTTGATGATGGGCGAGTTCATGTGCGATCACGAACTGTAGTACCTTGGCACTCTTGGTGGTTAAGGCGCCATACACCATGTCGTCGGTCAGCAGCACAATGCGTTTGCCTTTGATCTTTGCCGCATGAGCGTTCTGGCTGTTGTCCTCGTAGATGTACACGTCCGGGATATCGGTCATCTGCATTTGTATTGCCGATTGACGCAGGATGTTATAGACGTCCGGGAATTGATTCGGCCCGAGCTTGATCGCGCTGCCGTGCAGTTTCGCGAGGTGCTTCTTCTGATTCATGAAAAACGCGAATATCCCGATCAGCACGAAGATGAGGCCAATCCCGACCGTGGCAGTGATGAATATGATTATCGGTACTGCGAAGCTGATCACGGCGAGCAAGCTGCCGACAGTCTGGTGCCAACCGGTCCCGGGAACGATGTAGTCCTTGGCATGGACTGGGTTGCCAGCGGCCGGTGGTTTGCCAGCTGGCAGGTCATTGGCGGCCGGTTGGGGGACAGGGGCGACGCTAGACATGAGAAATCCTGGGGCAATATCGGATTGGAACGAACCGATAAAATACCAGAACCCAAACGCTATGTGGGGGAGTCACTTCCCCTGGAGGGAGATCCCCATCCGGTCACCCACCCGCGCGTACAGTTCGCGATGTCGATTTGAATTCTCGATCAGGTCTGGATCGAATTGAACTCGCCCCGGCGGGAAAATGACGATGGTCGATGAACCGCCGAAGCGGAAGTAGCCCTTCTCGCTGCCCTTGGAAACCGCCGTGGCCTCACGGTAGGTTTGGCGAATACTGCCCACGCAGGTCGCGCCGATCTCCATCACCAGGACTTTCCCCATGGAAGGTGTCTGGACCTCGGTCAAACATCGTTTGTTCCTCGCCAGAATTTGAATGTTCTGCCGCAGGGCAATCGGATTGACCGAGTACAACGGGCCATTGATCAGTCGCGTTGGCCCTGGCACACCCGCGACGGGGAAATGAAAGCGGTGATAGTCGACCGGACACAATCGAGATAGCAACAGACTGCCGGCGGCGTACTCCGCGGCGAGCTCTGCGTCGTCGACGAGTGTCGCCAGATCAAACATTTCGCCTTTGACGAACAAACCGTTGCACTGCGATAGATCTGGCACGCAGAGGTGGCGACCGTCAGCGGGGAAAACGATCGAGGCGGGGTTGGGATCGACCGGTCGCGCATCAGGTTTGAGTTCCCGGTAGAAGAATTCGTTGAAGTTGGCAAAGTCGTCAACATCACGGACAAACTCACTCGCATCGAGCCCGTAGTCGTCGATGAAGGGAGCGATCTTCTTGCGGGTACCTGGCTGATCCATCTTCCAGCCGTACCAATGGGAAAATAGGGCTCGCTTGACAACGGTGTTCAGTGAAATCCGCCCCACAACCGTCCCGTACGTCCAGCGCAACGCCTGGTCACCGTAAACTTTCTCGACGCAAGTCTTTTGCAGATAGCGATCGTAGTAAACAATTTCGTCCACGGTATGCTCTTGGCCGTTAGGAGGGAGTGGGGGAATGGCCGATACGTTTGCGACCGCTGGCGTCCCGGAGGTCGTGCTTCGATCCATGTTGCTTACCGCGGTTGGCGGCGTCTGGGTCATGTTGGCTGCGCCCGCTACCACTTTTGCGGACGATCGAAACATCGCACTCGAGTTTTAGCCAATCGCGTGCGGTCTGTTTGACGGCCAAGGTACGGGCGTGAATCAATGCGGTCTCGCTGACGTTTGCGGTGCTGTCGTCGGCGTGGTAGCGTGGCAACCCGCGTACGTAACCTTCCGCATAGGACGCACCACTGCCCCTCGCGTAAGCGCCGTACTGCAGTTGCGCCGAGGCGCTGATCGTCAGCAACAGTTCGCGGAACAAAGCGATGCAGTTATGAACATCATCGACGGGGCCATAAAACCAAAACAGAGTTCGCGGACCGCGGGTACCAAAATACCAGCTCGTCATGGGAAAGATCTCATCGACAACGTACGCAGCCAAACTCTTTTCCCAGTTGCAGGCGCGACGACCGTTCACCGGGCAGGCCATGCGAGTGAAACGCATGTTGTCGACGTTGTCCTCCTCGACAATGTCGTCGCGAGAGAGATTGTGACGCAGCAGCAGGTTCTGCATCATCCGCAACGCGTTGCGTTTCTCACCTTCGGTACTCGCGGCGTTGGTCGCGGTACTGTCGAGCGAACGCAAGCGATGCAGAACTTTGTCGAACTCCTTCTGCGTCAATGTCTGTTCGACGCCCCGACCTGATTGACGCGAGGCGACCGGTAGCGTCGACTCACCCGCGATCGCAGGCCGAGTCCAATATCCCGTAACGATCAGGCTATCATCGTCGCTGGGGTTCCACGTGTCATAGATCACATGGTCGATCACGCTGCAGAAATGTCCCGCTCGACGATGTTTCGGAGCGGTCAAGTTGACGATCACTGCGCCTTGGGGCAGGCCTGCAGGTGACAACACGGTCCCACATCCAGCATGGTACTCCCAGCCCAGCGTTTCAAGGTATTCCGCTGCGACGCTGGTTACCAATCCGTTTCGCGGTGTCATGTCGGCGATCGCGCCGAGCGCCCGGTAGACGTCGCGATAGCTCGTGCCGGTGGCGATCGCGATTGCCCGGGTGACACAGTCACCGGCCAGTCCCACGTAACCGCTGTCGGCTCGTCCGCCATCATCCCAGGTCAATTCCATCGCTCTGCGTCCCATTCGTGTTCAATCCAGTGCGGCGTTGCCACCCGCACAAGTACCACGATGTTGTCAGCTATCGAACGGATTTTGCCAAGAGGTCAGTGACGTCGGATCGAAGGAACAATGAATGAAGCTTAGTCCCGAATGGGACGACAGGTTGTAGCCACGGGCGTGGGCCCGTGGAATTGGACTTTTTGAATTCTCGTATTCACGATCGATCCATAGGCTCACGCCCATGGATCGATCCTGCAGCCGCTTCGCGGCTCAGGCGATTTCCCCAGCCAGATGGTCAATGTCTAACTGCGTCGGCGACGGCCGCGGCGGACACCCACAAAGGCAAAGGCAAGTCCGCAGCAAGCGATGACGAACGAACTCGGTTCGGGAACCGTGCTGCTGACGCTGGGGTTTCGCACAATATATCCATCGTCTCCCGAAACGTAGTTGGCGAGCGTGTCCCCGAAGACCCAGTTCACACCAAAGGACTCGTTGGTTGGACTGTTCAGAACGATCGGCGCGCCGGTGCCAAGGCCCGTCCAATCAGGAACACCATTGGGTGCGGCGATAGTGTAGTTTGCGAAATCCGCAAATGTGAATGGAGAGCCAGAAATCGGAAGCACGAACGCACCAGCATCATACTCATAAACTTTAGCCACCTGGCCCGCGAGGTCGGCAAAGGTCAAGTCGTAACCATTGTTGTAAAGTGGCTGAAATGCCGGATTGGATGGTTCATTGGCCAGGACAGCATAGTTGCCCGCCCCATCAGTGATCCAAATGTTCAGGTACGGCGCAACCGCAGGACCACTCCCTGCTGTAAAACGAGTCTCGTCGTCGAGGCGTTCAATCGAAATGCGATCGATTTCGCCGACCTTCGTGCCATCGATGTCGGACGAACCCAACGCGGCCTTTTGGCCCGAGTCGGAAATGACGAACTCTGTTTGGACGCCACTCGCGATAATGTCTGGTGCAGTACCTCCGCTTTCGCGGATCACAAACGAAACAAATCCGGCGTCTGCGGTTGAGGCCGTGCCTAGCAGCAGTGCCGTGGTGAGTGCGCAGAGGGCACTCGTTGTCTTCAGTCTCATGAAATTCCCTTTCAGAGTAGCTAAGAAAAAACCGCCAGATCGTCTGGCGGCAGCTCCTAAGCTATCGATGTGGTAGGGGGATCGCAACTAGACCACTGTTTGTGAAGCTCGATTACGGCACGAGCAGCGCGGTGCCGGTGACGGCGGCGGCTTGGTACCAAGCACCTTTCACGCTCAAGGGCACTGGTGGGATGATCCAAGGGGCGCAGTTGCCGGGACGGTAGTACCCCAGTGCGTACTGACATTCATGGGGTGAGTGGACCCCCATCTTGTAGGGCAGCACGGCGATGTTCAGGAAGAAGTGTGCCGACGAGATGATTGGCTGGGCCAGCGGTCCGGCGGTATGGCCGTAACGCTCGAGGTTGACTTCTTCGAAGTACAGCGGTTTGTGACATAGGTTGGAAGCGGCGTATGTCATCGTCATCGGAGTCCATTGCCGCGGTGTGTGGGCGACTTGTTCGATCAAGCATTCTGTCGGCAAACCCCAGTTTTGTGAGATATAGGCGAGGTCCGCTTCGCTGAGTTCGTTCAGCGGCAGTTCTTCCTTGCTGCCAAACTGCGTTCGAATGATTGCATTTTCATACGCGAGGTCATCGAGTCGGCCTGTGCCCATAGGACGTCCATCAATGCTTCTCCAGACGCGTACTTTTTGATTCTCATTGAATCGTTCTTTGAGCTTGTCGAACTCCTTCACGTCGATCACGTCTGGGCGAAACGGTGGGCTCGGGTCGAGAGAAACCTGGTCGATCGTGGCGCTGCGAATCCGTTCACGAAACTCGTCGCAGGACAATCCCGTGCCACTGTTGGCCGGTCCGTCTTCGTTGGGATCAAAAATCTCTGGGAGATTTCCGCTTTTGAAACGATCTTGGTCGCGGCGGTCTCGTTCCGAATCGAGGGCTGGTTTGGATCCGCGATTGGCATCGCGGTTTTCAAATGGATTGGGAGCGAAGGACTTCAGGTCCGATGGTGAGTCCGCGGATTCTTTCTGCGGGATGCCCGGAGGCAGCACTTGCAGGTTCTCTGGCTTTTGTGGCGGAGCAGGTTCGACCAGCGATGACTCTGCAGGATCGCTGCCGAGCATCCCGCGAATCGATGAACCATCGGCACCCGGTCGGACCTGCGCGGTGCTCGGGGGTGCCGTTTTCTGATCGGTGGTGGGGCCGAACCCAAACAAACTTTCCAGGTTGTCGTTGGAGGCTTTGCCTTGAACGCTCTCCTGAGTCGGTTGAGGTGCCGGTTGTGAGTACGGGATCATGGAGGGGGCCGGCGGCGGTAGCTCTTCAGCGGCGCTGCGGTTGGGTGCCTGAAGCACAGGGCTCGCAGGGAGCGTCGGTCCCGTTGGGTTTGGGACGGCAGAACTCGGTGGTGTCACCGCGGGCCCACGGAATTCATTCTCAGGCAATGAAAAGCCGCTGCGGGGTGAATCCGATTGCGGATTCGTCCAGGCCACCTGTCGCAGGTTCGGTTCGCCGGCTGGACGGAGGCGGTTGGACTCGGCGGCCGGCAGGGCCGGTTCGTTGGGCGAGTTGGCTGCCGTTGCAACGATTCGGGGGGTGTAGGTGCCGTCGCCCGATGGATGGGCTGGCCGCGGTTGAGTTGGCGTCTGAGCGAAGGCGGCGTCGCTGATTTGGCGGGCTTGTTCGGCGGCAATCTGAGGGCTGGTACGCCACTTCAGGTTCCAGCCCGGACGCTGCTTGTCGGCGGTCCCACTGGATTCAATGGAGGCGTTCGCCGCAATGGTGGAGGAGCGAACCTGAGGCACCGGGCGGAGGCCGGGGTTACCGTGCCAACCGGTTGATTGAGCGGCCACCGGCGAGAGGGACACACCTCCGATCAGTGCGGCCGCGGCGAGTGGGTTACAACGAATCGCCCGACTGAACGTCAGGGCTATAGTTCGGCGCTTCTTGCGTGATTGCAATGTCATGTGGGTGGTTCTCCCTCACCGTGGCGGCCGAAACGCGAATGAATTTCGCGTCTCGACGTAGTTCTTCGATCGTCCGTGTACCGATGTATCCCATGCCGGCGCGGAGTCCGCCGACCAATTGGTAAGCGTAATCCGACAGCGGCCCTTTGAACGGCACGCGTCCTTCGACACCTTCGGGGACGAGTTTGCCCGCTTCGGTGCCTTTTTGGCGATACCGGTCACTGCTGCCCTTGACCATTGCACCCATCGACCCCATGCCCCGGTACGCTTTGAACGTTCGACCTTGGTAGAGAATCATTTTGCCGGGGCTTTCGGCGAGTCCGGCAAATAGGCTGCCGATCATGACCGTGCTCGCCCCTGCGGCGAGTGCTTTGGTGATGTCGCCGCTGAAGCGAATGCCGCCGTCAGCGATGACAGGAATGTTCCGTTCGTGTGCAACTTGCACGGCACTGAGGATGGCCGTTACCTGCGGCACTCCGATGCCGCTGATCACCCGTGTGGTGCAAATTGATCCGGGCCCGATGCCAACCTTCACCGCATCGGCTCCGGCAGCAATCAGATCCGCTGCTCCCTGAGCCGTCGCGACGTTTCCGGCGACGACATCGATGTCCCATCCTTTATTCGATTTGATTTCTCTGACGGTGTCGATCACGTTCTTGCTGTGCCCGTGAGCCGAATCGACCACGAGCAGGTCAACGCCTTGTTTGATCAGCTTTTCAGCTCGATCGAAATCGCCGACACCAATCGCGGCACCCACACGCAATCGGCCCTGCGGGTCTTTGCATGCCCGCGGGAACCGCTTCATCATGTCGATGTCACGAATCGTTATTAACCCCGTCAGTTTTCTTTCTTCGTCAATCAGGAGAAGTTTCTCCACCCTTTTTTCCGTTAAAATCTTCTCAGCTTGCGCAAGACTCACATTCCCTACAGCCGTCACCAAATTATTTTTTGTCATGACCTCGGAAACCGGCAGATTCGGATCTTCGAGGAACCGCAAATCGCGACGTGTCAGAATGCCGACGAGGGTCCGGTCGCCCGTCACGATGGGGATCCCCGAGACATTGGCTCGATCCATCATTTCCGCCGCTCTGCCGACCTGTTCTTCAGGGCCGAGGGTGACAGGGTCGATGATGATGCCGTTGGCCGACCGTTTTACTTTGAGGACTTCTTCGGTCTGCTGCCGCACCGAGAGGTTTTTGTGGATGATGCCCATGCCCCCCTCTTTGGCGAGCGCGATCGCCATTTCCGCTTCGGTGACGGTGTCCATCGGCGATGAGATGAGCGGGATTTGCAGTCGAATCCGCTGCGTCAGCTGGCTGCTGACGTCGACTTCGCTGGGCACCACCTCGCTGTAGGCAGGCAACAGGAGAACGTCGTCAAAAGTAATGCCAAGATCGCCGATTTTGTCGTGAAACATCGCTGGGGGCTGCCATTGCCGAGGAATGGGTCGGGAAGGCGAGCGATTATGACGCGAAAGCGAAGTCTGTTGTAGGGCCCGGCCCGAAGATGACGATAAAGAAGTTGATAGCTACGAGCGTCTAGCTACTAGCTCTCCGTCAATGGATCGATGGCTGCCCCAAATTGGCTGCGAACGCAGTTCGAAAATGGCGGATCGGCGGTCGCATTTGGCCTGGGCCGTCGGTCCCAGGAAGACTGGAGCGTAGGACGAGAGCCTTGTTCCCGTCCGAGACCTACGAAAAACGCAACATTGAAACCAACGCATCGAATGACGAAATCGCCCGCACGTTCTCCTAATCGCTAGTCGCTAGAAGCTCCTCAGCTCGTCCATGTCCGAAGCCAAACTCGATACCGCCGCGCCCCTCCGCAGTGTTTCGCTGCGACGGGACATTCCTGCGCTCGCCATCGTGGCCGCGACGTTGTTGACGTTTGTGGCGGTGTTGACGCACGATCCAGCCGACCCGGTCCCAAATTCGATCTGGCCATTCTCGCAATTCTATTCGCCCGACGTTTCGGTCTATCCGCTCAACGAGAACATTCATAATGCCTGTGGCTCGCTCGGTGCGCTAGTCGCTTCGTTCTTGCTCGACCTGGTTGGCATCGGCGTGGCTCTACTGATCGGAGCCGGTGGTGGAGTTGCCACAGCATTGCTGATTCGCGGCCAAATGAATGCGCCCGTGCTGCGGTCGCTCGGCGGCTGCGTGACGTTGATCGCGGTTTGCACCGGAGCCGCGATGACGACGATCCAGCTTGCGGGCATGCCGGTTGTCGGAAACGGTGGCTACCTTGGTGCGATGGGTGCGGCGTTCCTGTTGCAGCATTTCAATCCGATCGGATCGTGGATCCTGACCCTCACGACGCTAGCCGTTGGTTTGCTGCTGACGACCGATTACATGCTGATCTACGCGGGTCGCCGGGTGGTGTTGGGGGGCGCGAAAGTGTCACGGCGAGGCATTTCACGTGCGGCTGGCGCAATGCCAGTGACACTCAAACGTCGACGTCAACCCTTCAGCGATACCGAGTCGCCGATCGTGCTCGATGGAGAGCAGCCCGCGGAAGCCGCCAGTGGCAAAGCCACGGTTACGCCTGAATTCCAGATCCGCCAACCGCGTCGGCCGAGCGAAGATGCGGAAGAACCAACCGCTGCAGCGCCGGCACCTCCGATCTCGACTCCCGCCAAAAAAACTGCCGCAGCCCCGCCGGAGTCCAATGAGGAGGAATACGAATACGAGGAGGAAGACGAGAGCGTCACCCGCGAACTCGAGTACGACGACGAGGTGCATGCCCTCCGCAACGACGCGGCTCACGAAGAGCCGCATGAACCCAATATTCAAATCCCCCGCAAAAAAGATATGCGGGAACAACTCGACGATGCGGTCCAGGACTCCAGTGGAGATCTGTCGGATTACCACTTGCCCAGCCTCGAATTGCTCGAGAGCAGCGACGGATTCGATTACGACGAGCAGGAGGCCGAGGCCCGTCGCAAAGCAATCCTACTGCAGGAAACGATTTGCAACTTCGGGTGCAACGTGCGGGTCACCGACATTCAGCTCGGCCCGGTCATCGCGCAGTACGAGATCGAACTCGAAGCCGGCCTGCGGCTCAATAAAATCAGCGCCCTCGCCGACGACCTCGCCATCGCGCTGCGGGTACCGAGCGTTCGCGTGGTCGCGCCCATTCCCGGCAAGAATACCGTGGGCATCGAAGTCCCCAATGAAATTCGCCAAGTCGTGCGTCTTCGCGACGTGATCGAACAATCCGACTCGCGCGTCCACAAGATGAACATTCCCGTGTTTCTGGGCCAAGATGTCTCGGGTTCGCCCATGCCCGTGGATCTCGCCAAGATGCCTCACCTGTTGATCGCGGGACGTACGGGAACGGGGAAATCGGTGTGTCTCAATGCGATCATTGTCAGCATCCTAATGTGCTGCAAACCCGACGAAGTGCGGATGTTGATGATCGACCCCAAGATGGTCGAACTGAGCGGGTATGGTCGCTTGCCGCATCTCATGCACCCCGTGATCACGGACATGAAGAAGGCAGAAGCCATTCTCGGCTGGGCCGTCGACAAGATGGAAGAACGGTACTCGTTGCTCGCGAAGGCCGGAGTGCGGCACATCAACAGCTACAACGATCTGGGCCGCGAAGAAGTCCTGCGTCGACTTGAAATCGACGAGGCAGACGGCGGCAGCGACGTGCCCGACAAACTGCCCTTCATCGTGATCATCGCCGACGAAATGGCAGACTTGATGATGACGGCCGGCAAAGATGTTGAACAGCACATTATTCGCTTGGCTCAAAAGAGCCGAGCGGTGGGGATTCACCTGATCCTCGCGACGCAGAAACCCACCGTCGATGTGATCACGGGGCTGATCAAGAGTAACCTGCCGGCCCGATTGAGCTTTCAGGTCGCCAGTAAGACAGACAGTCGCGTTGTGCTCGACGAAAACGGGGCCGACAAACTGCTCGGCAACGGCGACATGTTGTTCCTGTGGCCCGGCACGAGCACATTGATTCGCGGTCAAGGCACGTATCTTTCGGATGCCGAGATTGACCGGGTGTGCGAGCATTGCAGTAGCGGTGGCGAACAGAAATTCATCGGTGAATTGATGAACCTGAAGGTTGACGCCGATGGCGAAGGCGGTGCCGGGGGGCTGAATGTGGAGAACCTCCGCAAGAAAGACGAACTCTATGAGAGCGCGATCGAAGTCGTCGTGCGCGAAGGCCGTGGTTCGCTGTCGTTGATTCAACGTTGTCTCGGCATCGGGTACGGTCGGGCCGCCCGACTGGTCGACTATATGGCCGAGGATGGTATCGTCGGCCAGTACAATGGTGCGAAGTCACGCGAGGTTCTCCTCACGATGGCACAGTGGCAACAGATGCAAGGCTTGCCCGTCGAGGCCGACGAACCAGCAGCCTCCGTCAACGCCATGTCACAACGTGTGGCTGCTGTCGTGCAAGACGAGGCACCGGAGGAGTATGTCTCCGATGAAGACGACGAGTATGAGTATGAGGACGTTGACGAGTGAGTTGACGCACCGATGTCCGCAGCGGGGGCGTTCCTTGAGTGCAATGCATGCTTCTCCAGACGCACCGCCGACAGTCCAAGGTGGGCCGGTTCCCCTGTGCCACGCTGTCGACATCGCTCGTCCAACGCATGTGGCCGGTGGGAACCGGCCCTACTTGCTCGTCCAACGCTTGTGGCCGGTGGGAACCGGCCCTATTTGCTCGTCCAACGCATGTGGCCGGTGGGAACCGGCCCTACTTGCTCGCGTTTTTCGCCATGTTCGCGTTCGGATCGCGGTATAGCTGGAATCTCCTCACATCGGCTTGACCTGGCCGCCGGGGATTTCCTAACAGTGAGCGGAGAGATTGAGTGTCTAGTCAGAAGACTGGGCCGTTTCCCCGCGTCCTGGAAGGCAAATGAAGATTGCGACTACTCAGATGAATGCGACGCGGCCACGAGCATGAGACGTGTCGCAATCTGGAATCCACTGAGTTGGTTCGCCCGAGTTGCGGCCCGACGCAATCGAACGTTTTGGCTGCGCCTGGTTTGCGGCAGTGGCGTGCTGCTGGGTTTGTGCCTCTTGGCACGCAATCCTATTGCCCGCCGAGCGGGAATGTTTGCTGGTTCCTATGCGCTCAACACCCGTGTCGACATCGGAAAGCTCGATATCCAGTGGTCACAAATTGTTGTTGACGACGTCACTGTTTTTGAACCTGCCGTTCCCAACCAGATTCAGCTGCAGGTCGCTCGAATTGCGGTCGCTCCAACGCTATGGCGTGGCATGTCAGAAGGCATATGGGTCGAACGCATCGCGATTTCGCGGCCAACGTTGCATGTGAGGTTTGACGAGCAGGGCGAGCTCCTGTCGGTGTTCCCGCAGGGTTCCGGAGGTGACACCAACCCGGCTGTCGGCGCGATCCCTTTGCGGTACCTGACGGTCCAGGACGCGGGTCTGGTGGTGCATCAGGTGGGACGAACCGATTTGCGAGTCGAGAACGTTGATGTGACAGCCGAGTTTTCAGATGCGATTGTTGCCCGAGCCCGGGTGCCATCGATCTTGGCAGGTGAAATTGATTTTCAATGCGATCTCGATGCGAAAACGTTTGCTGGCACGACAAAATTGAATGTGCTTGGCATCAAACTCGACACGCAGCAGTTGGCGCGTCTGCCGTTGCTTCCCAAGACACTCGGCGACGAGCCTGCCACCGCGTCCTTGGCCCTGTCTATGCGGGGGACGCATCCACCGAGCGAAACCGACCTTCGGCAGCATGCTCTGGAGTGTATCGTCTCCACGCGTGATGTTCGCTCGCAACGATATGGCAGGCTGTGTCACCGGTTCGACGTGGACGTCAAACAGGCCGATGGTGTGGCTCGCATCGACACCCACGCGGACCCGCTCGGTGGCGACTTCCGATTGCAGGCATCCGCAGATTTCAATCACCCGGCGATCACGGCGGAGATGAAAACGACGCTGCAAAATTGCCAAATTGGCCACGTAACGAAACATTTCCCGGAGTTGGCAGAGCTTGCTGCCATCGCGATGGGGCAAGCGTCGGCAAGCATGGCATGGCATGATGGCAAACTCGATTTTCAGGGGGATGCGAAACCCGAATTGCAAGAAATTGCGTTTGATTCAATGGTGTTTCCAGCGGTGACGGCGCAGGTGAGCACACACGGCACGTTTTCAACGGGTGCAGTGCACCCACTCCAGGGCGTTTTAAAAGGTTCGTTCGCGACGACTTCACTCCAGCTGAGTCAGGTGGCGAAACGATTTGAGCTACCCGAGATCGTCGGTGAAGTGCTGGCCAGTGGGAGCATCGATCTGCCACTGGATCGATTGACAGATCCAACCAGCTATCGAGCGGAGGCACGCGTTGAGTTGCGGGACATTGCGGGAGTCCAGATGAACGTTCCCAATAGTGGAGTCTCCGCCACCCTGAGTGACGGAATTGCCACCGTCGACGTGGCGGGGATTCATCTGCAAGATATCAACGGGAAATCGATCGCCGACGTCAAAGGGTTAGCCGTCGCGTCCCTGGGCGATCAGGGGCGACTGGATGCCAATGCCGAGGTTCGTCTTGAACCATCGCAAGAACTGATCAGCGCGCTGGGACTGAGCGAGGTCCAGCCAAGCGGTCGCTTGTCATGCCGCGTCGAGGGGGGATGTTTACTGAGTGAGTTGGCGAGTCCTCGTGCATGGTCGGTGACAGCGGTCGCTCAGTCGCAGGCGGTAGCGATCGCCGGCGAAGAAATAAGTGATATTCAGCTGCATGCGAAACTGAGTGACGGCCAGTTAACGGCCAGTCCTCTGGTGGTGAAATGGCGCGACAATACCTGCACGATTCAAGCCGAGGGTGAGGTGAATGATTCGATTTCGGTGTGCGGGAAACTCACTGCGGCGGGATGGAAGTTGCAGGACGCCAGTGAAGTTTTATCGCGATTTTCTAAGTCGCCGTTGCCGGTCACGGGGCTGGCCAACGTTGATGGCCAGTTGCTGTACCGCCACGATTTGACCTCCGGCACAAAGACTTTGCATGGGTTCGGTAATGCGAACTTGGAACAAGCGGTTTTCTCACGTACGCGGATCGGCGATGCGGGGCTGCGCTGGTTGGCAAACCTCGATGGTCTCGTGCTAAGCACCTCATCGGATGATTTTCTTGGCGGCCGGTTCGACGTGAACGCTCGCGTGGCTGAACTGGATTGGACGAAGACTTCGATTGACGGCACTTTTGCAGAAGTTCAGGTCGCTCGATTGGTGTCGCTGACGCGGCAACGCGTGCCCTCGACCGGCATTGTGGAAGGCGGTTTCAACGTGACATCAATCGCCAGTCTGAGTGACCTGACGGGTGACGCTTGGATGCGAAGTCGCCAATTGACGCTGCAGAGAGTGCCGCTCGAATTGGCGCAAACGCATGTCACCGTGCAGCAGGGCATCGTCCATGCGGGCGGCGATGGACAAATTGCTGAGGGACGCTTCCATGCCACCGCTCAGGCGTCTTTGGTGGAGCTAACTGAGTTCTTTGCTCGACCCAATCCGCCCCTTGCCGAAACACCCATCGTCGCACAATTTCGTTTGGACAGCATGCCGATGGCACCCGTTGCGATGGCGCTGCAACTACCGCGGGAAATGCGTTCCCTCGGTGGGACCCTGTCGGCGGATGTATTGCGGGATGAGGCCGCGCGCGACGGGCGGCACCTCGCCACGGTGACCGCCAGCGTCGACAATGTGCGATGGAAGCATGCTCAATTGTCCAACCGCATCACCGCCGATCTCATCGTGCATCCCACCCAGGTCGAGCTGAACAGTGTCCAGGGGCGCTTTGCCGATGGAAATCTATCCGGGAAGGCCATTGTGGCATTGGAGAGCACACCGACGGGGCGATTTGAATTTGTCGCCAGCCGCGTGAACCTCCGCCGGGCGACTTCCGCGTTTGGCATTGCTGACGTTTCCGGCAGTGGGACCGTGAAACTGCGGGGGCGGTTGGGACACCTGATCACGGGACGCGCCGACGTGACCGTCGAGAACGCTGTCGCGGCCGGGGTCGATGTGCGCCAGATACGCTTACCGATTGATTGGACGGTCACCCCCACCGCAAAAACCGTTCGTTGGCAGTGCCGCGCCGGCAGCGTTTCAGTGGGTGGCGGAAATGTGCGAATTGCCACTCATGGCAGCTATGCCAAATCGCTCAATATGAACAGCACCGTCCGCGTCGAACGAGTCGATCTGTCGAAACTCATGCAGCATGGATCGGCGGGGTCCGGGATCGTTGATGGCGTGGTGATCGTCCGCGCCAAGCACGCACGGTCACCGCAACAGTTCGTCGGTACCTACGACTTTGAAATGAAGAATATTCATGCACTGGATATTCCCGTGCTCAATCAACTGCCCAAAATGGTCAGCCTGTCGCCGCCCGTACCCGGTCGTGGTCAAGATGGCGCCACCATTCGTGGTCGCATTGGTGGCGGATTGGTACATGTCGATGAGATTGCAGTCCACCAAAGCAATGTGCAGGTCTTGGTTTCCGGAAAGGCGACCCTGCAGGGCAAACTAGACCTCGATGTCATCGTCAGTACGGAATCGACCAGCCCCACCGACCAACTGGTTTCCATGCTCGATTCGCCGCTGATGTTGGCGGCGCCGGCGCCGGTGGCGCTGATTGCCAAGGCAAATGATTTGCTGAAGGATCGCGTGGTCCGTCTGCATGTCGGGGGCACCGCTGGATACCCCACGTTGCGGTTGCAACCTGGAAAACAACTCACGCAGGACGCGGTCAGATTTTTCCTGACCAACAGTTTCGGATCGGCCGCCACGCAGGTGTCTGATTTAGGGTCGAAGAGCCAACTACGTTAAGACGAGAATTCATCATGACTACAGAAGACAAACATTTCTCAGGCCGCGTCAGAATGGGCATCGCCGTTGGCTGCATCGTCAGTTGCGGCCTGCTCGCCGTCACGGTTGCCACTCAATCCGGTTGCCGCACGGCCGCTTCGATGGGGCTGCCGGTTGCCGCCGGCGGCCACAAGTTGTTGTCGCACGCCAATAAGGAGCGGCAGGCTGTGGGCCATGCGTCCGGAGTGCCCACGGAACTCGCCAAAACGAGTTTGCCTGCCCACCGGGTTCATGCGGGGGACGTCCTCGTGATTGAACCGAATGATTTCAATTCGCCCGTGCGGCTCTCAGCCGACCAAACCGTCCAGCAAGACGGCACGATCGAGTTGGGCGCCTATGGGCGATTGCAAGTCGCGGGGATGTCCGCGGAAGAAATACAGGGACGGGTGCAGCACGTGGTGACGACTCAAGAAGTCGTGAAACAACAAACTCGCTTCGCACTGGCCGCACACCGCAGCCAAGGGCTCGGTGCGCCGCCTGAGGACGCCGAACCGGTGGACTATGGCGTGACCGTGCGGTTGGTCAACAAAGACAGCGCTCTGTTCTATGTGATGGGCGAAGTCAACGCACCCGGATCGTATCCCTTGGTGGGACATGAAACGGTTCTCGACGCAGTGATCGCGGCGGGGGGACTGTCCGATCGAGCGAATGACCACAAGATCATCCTCACCCGACCGCAACCGAACGAAGATGCATTGATCGTGCCGATCTGCTACCAGCAAATTCTGCAACTGGGCGATGTGTCAACCAATTACCAAATCATGCCGGGCGATCGGATCTACATCCCCAGCATGACGTTGTGGGAGGACATTAAGCAGAGTCTGGCTTGGGGAAACGAAAAGAGTTGCCCCCATTGTCGCGAATATTCAGAAAACCACTGATGCGTTCTCACCGATGGTTTCAGGCGACCTGATCGATCGGGACTGCCATGATGATGGGCCGTAAAACATCTCACGATGGGCGGCCTGCAGATGCCCGAGAAAGCGGATGTTGCCGAGTGTCAGTTCGGCGTGTTCAACGCTGCCACGGCGGTGGGGTTCTCGCCGAAGCCGGATAGGTCGGTGCTTGGGTCTCGTAGGGTTGTCCGCCAGAGGTTGGGGCTTGGCGTTGCCCACCGTAATTCTGTTCGCCGTAGGGCGACTGATTGCCATTGGCTCCCTGCTCCCTGTATCCGGTGCTTTGGGCGGGTGTCCCGTGCGTCCAGCTTCGCTTGGCTGGCGCAGCGTCCTCTGAAAAAGGTGCATTGACCTGCTGACCATGCTCTCGTTTGTCGAGAATTTCGCGTCCTTTTTCGATCGCATGCTGCGCATCGTTGCGAATCTCTTCTTTGTTGATATCGATCCGAGTGCGATCACCGTCACGCTCGATCGTGAACCAATTGGCCATGAAAGCGGCTCCGATAGCCAACCCCAAAAAAAGTATTGTCCGCATCGCTCATCCTTGAGTGCAACGACTGTTCAGTCAAACTATCGCGTACTCGGGCGAGCCGCGCGTCAACGCGATCATAGAAAAATCGACGAATAGTGAAAGATCAATTTGCCAGCTTTTTATCGGCGTTCGATTTCTCGGGCATTTTCCATGGAGCGCGGGCTCCCGATTCGATCTCGGCATCGAGTTCAATCATGCGCCGCTGCAGTTTTTCGACGACATCGGGATGCTCGGTCGCAAGATTTTGCTTTTCACCGACATCGGCGGCCAAATCAAATAACATGATTCTGGATTCGATTTTGTCGGCACTCGCTTGGTTGCGTGGCTTTTTGCGGACTTTTTTGACGAGCAGCTTCCATTTTCCATGCCGAATTCCTTCCAAATCGCCCTGCGAGGTGTAGTGCAGGAATTCCCGTCGTGGTGATTCCGTTGCCTCACCGAGGACGAGGGCGGATAGATCCATGCCATCGATTTTGCGATCAGGCGAGAGCGTGGAATTGGTCAGTGCAGCAATCGTGGGCAGCATGTCGATCGTCCCCATCAGTTCGTTGCACACGGAGTCCGCAGGGATGCGCCCCGGCCCCCACATCACGCAGGGCACGCGTTGTCCGCCTTCAAACGTGGTGCCCTTGCCGTCTCGCAGCGGTCCGGCCGATCCCCCGTGATTTTTAAACTGCAACCACGGTCCGTTGTCAGACGTGAAGATGACGTACGTGTTGTCGGCTAGGTTCAACTCGTCAATGGTCGTCATCACGCGGCCCACCTCCGCATCGATGTGCTCGATCACGCAGGTGTACGCGTTTTCTGGGTTGGGGTCGTACGCGTCAGCGGGCACGTAGAGCGGAATATGGGGCATCGAATGCGCCAAGTAAATGAAGAACGGTTTGTCCTGGTTCGCTTTGATGAAGTCGACTGCGTGGTCGGTGTAACGCCGGGTGATCGTACGCTGGTCAACCGGCAACTCGACAATCGTCTCATTCCGAATGAGGGGGGTATTCCACTGAGTGATTGCCGAGGATGGGTCTAGCCACAATTGATCCGACGGAATTCTCGGCTTGCCCTTGTTGTCGGGATGATTCATGTCGTTGGAATAGGGGATCCCGAAATACTCGTCAAAACCGTTTTGCCGTGGCAGCGTCTCGGGGTGATGGCCAAGATGCCATTTGCCGTAGCAAGCCGTCGCGTATCCCAACCCACGAAGGTGATCGGCAATGGTGACTTCCTCGGGGTTCAACCCGATGGTCGATTGGGGAAACAAAACGTGATGGTGCATGCCCACTCGCTTCGGATAGCACCCCGTCAACAACGCGGCGCGAGACGGCGTGCAGACTGGGGAAGCCACCATGAAACTAGTGAAACGCCGGCCCTCGCTAGCCATTTTGTCGATATTGGGTGTCTCGATTTTCGTTGAACCAAAACAGCCCAGGTCCCCGTAGCCTTGATCGTCGGTGAAGATGATGACGAAATTCGGGCGTTCGACGGAATCAGCATGTAACCTCGATGCAATGCCAGAATGGACGCTGCTAAGAACAGTCAACAGTGTTGTGAGGATTATTGCGGGAAACATGGATACACGGATTGCAAACATATCGATTCGTTGATGATGGTTAGAACTGACGAAAGTTTATTGCGAGGATATCGATTCGAGCGGGCAAGGACCGAAGTGATGCTTGAATTGTAGCATTGGCCACTGCCCGTGATCGCCGTCCACCGAGTTTAGGATACCATGAACAATAAGTGACGGGTTTACCGTAGTGGATCTTGTAAAAGATCCTGTTCTGGATGGATCTTTAACAAGATCCACTACGCCAGTTATTGATCCCGCGTTCCTTAGCTGGAACATTCTCCCAGCCTCCTCTCCACTGAATCAGGAGTGAAGGAGCCCCGAGGCATTTTTGATGGCGAGGACCCGTGACGGTAAAACGCAATCAAAGAGGCGTGCAAACTAGAGTTGGACGGTTGGCGGTGATGCAGCGTCGTTCGGTCGCGTTAAAGTTTTCGGTTATTGGGACGGCATTCTCTTTATTGCGGTCGCACGCCCGCTGGTGACGAACTAGGAAGTGAGGGTCCATGATGGAATGAACACTCTACCTCACTTAGGATGAAACAATGTTGCTGTGCCTTCGTCGCTGGCTTGCTGCTGGCACGCTCTTGGTGTTCTGCGGTCCCGTGCTCGCCGACGATGCATCGACTGAATCGCCGATTTCCTACCTGGATGCATCGGCGATCGATTCCACACCCATCAAAAAGTTGAAGGCTGCGATCGAAGCGGGCGCCATCAGTCCGCGGGAGACTGTTGAACCACCTCCGTTCTCGTTTTTTCCAAACCCCGACTTCGGCGCCCCATTGAGTTTGGCAGGTCATCAAGTGCCAACGAGCAGTGCGGGATCTCATGTCACCGCGGCGAGTTGCCCTGCTCCAGTTGCCCTGTGCTGCGTGCCACCTTGGGAGCATCGCTCAGGCCTTTTTGGCGAAGGCATGTTGTTGCGTGCTCGCAACAGCGATACCGCCTATGCCGCGCCGGTCAATGGGACGGTTCCAGCGGGCAGCACCGGTGTGCTCGACAGCGAATTTGATTTTGGATATCGAGTGGGTTTGATCAAAGCGTTCGACCGCTGCCACAGCATCGTTGCGACCTACACAGGTTTTACGAGTGAAAACGATGACCAGATCGCCGGTGCGGCCCTGAGTAAAATGTTGATTCACCCTGACGCGCTCAACGCGGCGTCGAATGCGCTAACGGCGTCAGGACGTACGGCGTTAGACTTCCATGTTTTCGATCTCGATTACCGCTTCTTGCTGCATGGGAATGATTACAGCGCCATCAACATGCTTATTGGGGCACGCTACGCCCACATGGAACAAGAGATTGACGCGATGTATCAGACAGTCGGGAATGTCGATGCTGTGTCATCTGGAATAGATTTCGACGGAGGTGGCCTTCGCTTGGGGCTTGATGCGGAGCACCACGTCAGACATGGACTGTACGCTTACGGCAAAGCAAACGCTAGTTTCCTCGCCGGTGAGTTTGACGCCAGCTATCTCAACACGCGAGATGGCGCCTACGTATCATCAACCGACTTCAACGCCGCACGATTGGTTACCATTCTCGATATGGAAGTCGGAGCGGGATGGCAGGCTAGCCAACACTGCCGTCTCTCGGCCGGATACTCCGTTAGTGGTTGGTTCAACAGTATCACGACAGCGGATTGGATCGACGGCGTCCGCGACAACAATAATCACTTCGCGGACATGAGTCAAGCGATCACGTTCGACGGATTCAATGCACGCGCTGAATTGCGGTTTTAAGCCCGGACACACCGACTCGCCTCGCTCTCAATGTCCGGATTGAGAACGAGGTGACCGCGTGGCTCGCCGCTCAGAGCTTAGCGATCGAGCAACGCGAGCATTTCACTCTCCACCGACGAAGTCAAACGTTCGTCGGCCGTTTTCTTCTCATCGAGATCTTCATCCCAAGTCGAAAATGCACGATCGAGGCGATCGAGTGGTCCGTCGGCGGGGGTGACGTGAGAGGAATTGATCAACCCTTCGGCGACATCGCTGATGATGGATGCTAGTTCGCCCTCATCTTCCCGCTGTGGTTCTTGATAGCTAACAGGAGACGCCATCGGCACGGCGGCTGACGCGACGGGCTCGGAACTTGGCTCGACCGTGTCGAGTGAGTTCAGGTGGTTAATGACGTTGAGTGCGTCCAAAGCCGTGATAAAGTCATCCCCATTGACGTTTAGCATCGGTCCGTCGTCGTACACCGTACTGCCCGCTTCGATCAGAATCGATTCTCCAGTGGACGCGTGCTCGGTATTGAGATAGTTGATGATCGACAGGGCGTCGAGAGCCGTTACCAGCCCGTCGCCGTTGACGTCATAACGATTATCCAAATTCGTTGTTCCCAGGCTCTCGAGACGAACGGGGACCACTGGATTTCCAGCCGAGGCGACGACAGGAGGATCGAAGTTGCCGACGACGGGCGAAGCGGCGGAATTGCCAAAGGTTGCGAACAAGTCTGGCCCGAACGGCTGCGGTGTGAAAGCAATTTCATTGCCTCCTGTGCCATCCGTGGTGGGCGTGATCCGCTGCACCAGCGGAATTACCGATGCCGTGGTACGCACCTGAACTTCTTTCCAAGCGATCTCGTTATCCGTATTGCCTTGGTAGTTTGTCAGCATAATGGGCTTGATGAAAGCAGTTCCTGGACGGAACTGCGTGTTGCCTAATCCGGTACCACTCAACGTCGCTTCATATCGGGTCCAGACATCCGGTACCGATTGGTTTGAAAAGCCGGCGTAGTTGAAATTGCTGCCCGATGTAGCGTTGCGAACGGCAGTTCCCGCCGAAATTGACGGGCCGGTCCAGGGGGCATTGAGCGTGATCACATTTCCAGCAACACCGCCAGCATTCCAAGCTCCGCTCGTATTGTCGATCGCAACGTTGCGAGTATAAGTAAAATCATCATAGGTATGACCCTGACTATTAGTGTACCCGTACCAAGCTAGGCTACGAGTGTAGCCAGGTCCCCCATTGGACCACCCCGACGCATTCTGCACGAACACTTGTGTGTCACCAGGCTTCAGGTCAGCGGTCAAGACCGTATCCGTCGCACCTGCGTATTTGAGCACTTGCCAAGGTTCGATTCTAAGCTGGTCGATATCATAACTAGCAAACCCGAAAGACTGTTTGTTGGCCGGATCGTACAACCCGCCGTCGCCATCACCCGAGCGTGCTTCGCCCGAGAGCACATAGGCCTGGGTGGGATCGATGGGGATGAACGCATCGGCCGTCTTGACTTGGTACGGCTGCGTCGTTTGTACCTGTCCATCGCCTGCAAATCGTGCCGCATTGAGCAGCGTTGGGGCAATCCTCTGACTCATCAAAACATAGTATTCGGCCTGTCCAGCAGGCGACACGCCGGAACCATCAGGCTGCCACAAGCCGATGTCATCAATGCCATCTCCATTGAAATCTGCCGCGAAGGGGATCTCGCGCACACCGGGGAAACCGAACTTGAAAGAAACATCGGTCTTCCCGTCGATGCCGTCGCTGCTGAGATCGAGTACAACCAGATCGTTGGACCAAGCGCCTAGGTCGTCGATACCATCACCGTCAAAATCACCGACAAACGGCAAGCCGGTCATGTTGCCTGCGAGCGTCAGGTCGACTTGGAAGTCGTGGTTGGTGTCGAGACGCCACGTCGTCCCAGACTTGAGTCCCACCTCATCACCGTTGACAGAATTGCCGTCAAAGTTTCCCGCGAAAGGCAACCCACTGGTCTGCGGAGCCGTCGTCACGACGAGATCGGGAACTCCATTGTTGTTGGTGTCGATCAACCAACGGAAGGCTCCCCCAAAGGATCCGTACGTCGCGAGTTTGTCGTATCCATCGGCGACATCAGCGGCACCGCCTACAAAGTTGCCGGCAATCGTGAGAGAGGTTTGGTTCCCCAATTTGTAGACAATATCCTCGTTGGTATCATCGCTGTCGATCGCCTCGGGATCAAACAGGTTATTACCGTTGGTGTCAATGTAGACACTGCCATTGGAATACAACCCAAGTTCGGCACGCGAGTCGACGGTGAAGCGTGCGACAAAATCGCCGCCCGAGACACCGTCACCTGAGGGTAGTGATGGGCCACCTTGCGGTTCCTGGGCATTGCTCTCGCCATCGAGTTTGTTCCCGCTCGGGTCAACGATGGAGTCGCTGAGCGTGAGCGTGTAGCGGTCATCGGGCAATGGGGAATCGAACCGTAACTCGATCGTCGCGGTCGCCAGATTTCCTGGCACAACGGGGGCGTTGACAATAATGACATCCGAGATCGGCACGATCCCATTGTGATCTCCGATCAGATGGTACAGACCTGCCGCCGAAGAAATGTCGGTATCCAACGCACTGTAAACGAATCCGGGGAATCGAGTCGGTAGATCCTGTAGGTTAATCGTTAGGCTATTGACCAACGGCGTGGGGCCTTGGCTGACCGGTTTCACGTCAAAAATGTTGTAGGCTGGGCTTCCCGTGATTTGGATTGCCTGCTGTGGTCCGGTGCCATCTGGATCGAAGACCTGTGGCCCCAACAAATCCATGTCTTGAACGTTGACATCATAGGGGTTGATCGAATCGGGAGTCGCCCCCTGAACTCGCACCAGGTAGCTTCGGCCAGCTTTCGTGCCGATGGTCTGGATTGCCGCGTCCGTCTCCGCCGCCAAACGAGTAATGGGTGTTCCGTCAGCCGTGAATAGGTCCACTCGCAAGCGTCCATCCCCGGGGAGACCGGGTTGCCCATTAGCGAGTGTGGGTACCGCGTCAAACAGAACATTGAACTGGAACGTGCCGGTTTTCGGGGCGATAAAGCGATACCAGTCTTCATCACCGTGAAGATTCAATCCGGTTCCAAAGGGATCCGTCTGTGCGCCAGGGTTAATGTTCGGTTGGCTCGTGGACTGGGCCAAATCGGACAAATCGGTGGGATTATGAAAACTGCTGTTGTATGAGAAAATATCTGAGTGGAACACGACGATGCGGCCGAGACCGTCGCTGCCTGTGCCTCCGAATGTACTACTGGATGGATTGGTGTCCAGCGGAGCGATGTCGAGGTATTCGATCCCTTCGTAGGATACCGGTGGCAAGTCGCCCACGACGACTGAACCGCTTCTTTGATCGGGGCCTTGATGGTGTTGGATCGTGTTTCCAATTCCTTGATCTTCAACGACCAATCGGTCGCTGGCATTGGGGAGGTCGCCATTGACGTTGAACTGCAAACGGGCACCTCCAACCGGATCGGGTGACACCAGGATCAGATCGTCGCCTGCTTTGGCTTCGATGGTCACTATATCGATTCCCGCTCCGAGCACGACTGGCGAGAATGTCAGCCCAGAGGAACTCTTGAGCGTGACCAGTCGCGTCGCTGCCGACGCCGTCAGTACATCGTTGTTGTCCGTGGCTTCCACGACGACTTTGTCGGTGCCGCTGTTACCGCCCGTCGCGGTGATGATGTTGGCACCGGTGAAGTTAAAGGTTGGTGACAAGTTCGAGCGATGGCTGCCACTGCCGCCATTGGTGGGATTGATTACAAAGTAATCGTCTCGATCTGTACCGTTCATGGTGAGCGTGTCATCACCCTGGCCACGGAAGACGACCTGTTCCATTTCACTGAAGTCGATCACGGAGGAAAGTTCAGCGATACTCATCTCGCTCGGACTGTAGGTGACCGTTTGAACGCCTTGAGTTTCCAGTTCGAACACGTCACCCTGCTGGCCCACGCCCGTGGTTGCGGCAGGCGTGCCGCCGTCGATAGTCAAATCGACGTCCCAGACGGCGACCGTTGGGTCCAGCGTCCGCAGCACGATGTCATCGTCGCCGGCCAGAGCTTTGATGGAGAATACCGGTGTATCGAGAAACAGGACGCTCGGCCCGGCATTGAGGCTGACGGTGAAGTCCTGCACACCATCGGCGCCCGCATGGGTGGAACTATCGCGGGCGATGATCGTGATGTCGTCGTCGCCATTGGTACCCAGAAAGACGCCTGGAACGCCACCGGTGACGGAAACCTCTTCGATGTGGTCCCAACTGACACGTTGGATGCCTGGGCCATCGGGAACGAATCCACCGGAGTCATTCTCGGGTCCCGGTTCAAGTGTGTAGGAAGTAACCGGTAGGAAGTTGATTAAGTCGCCGGCAGTGGCACCAATGGGGTCCCCTCCGTCGACGAACACTGGAATGGTGCCGGGAGTGATGTTAAACGTGTCGTTGCCAGCGTGACCATTGAGCGTCAGGCCAACGTAGTCTTCCGTATCGACATTAAAGAGCCCGACGAGTTGGAAATCATTGTTGAGTAGAATCGTCGTATCGTCAGCCGAAGTGCTCCGCTGGTTCACCGTCAACTGCTCGTCTTCGCCGGGGTTGGCGTTCGCGGTAATGTCCTCCACATTCGTGAACGAGACCAGTTGGCTGTTGAGCGCCGACGTCACTCCTGGCGAATCGATGTGTCCCGCCTGAGGGGCCGTTGCCGTCACGCGGGTACTGTCGACCAGTCCGACTACGTTATTGTAGATGATCCGGTCCGCGCCATCGCCACCATCGATCCCGACGGCGACATTCCACGGAAGTACCGACGTGGCGAACGGCGTCACGGTGATGACGTCGTCCAGATCGCCCGCGTTGAAGTTAAAACTGTCCACCCCACTGAAGGATATCGGGACGCCTCCGTTGAGCGTGAACGTGCCCGCCTTCTGACCGGTGCCGATCAGGACCAGCGAGTCGGCGTCGCCAGGCTCTGCCAAAACCGTGACGTTGCCGCCACCACTTGCGTTGATAATGTTGACGAACTCAAAGTTGGTGAACGTCACCGTTTGCCGGCCCGCAGCCGTGATCTGGTTCCCCACGATGGTCACAGGAAGACCATCGGCGATGAAGTTCAGCGTATCGCTGCCATCTTCGGCATCGACGGTGATCGGCGTCACGACTGAAGGCGTGATTGTAAACGTGTCATTGTCGTCGGCGGCGGGATCGACACCGATCGTGGCGATCGGCGCGATCAGCGTGCCGGCGACAACCACGTTGGCTCCGGAGATGTCGGCCGGATCGTCGTTGAAATTGGCCGTGATGTTAATCCCAGTGCTGGCTTGGATCGTCGATCCGGACGCAATCGTGATATTGTCACCAGCGCGAAGCGTCACGGACGAGCCGGTCGACTCGATGGTTGCACCTGAATTCACGCTCAGGTCATCGCCAGCGTCGGAAGTTTCAGCCGCGGTCAGCACAATGGCGCCGGCCGCTGTGATGTCCGAGTCAATCGTCAGCGGGCTGCCTGAGTTGATCGTCACGGCAGCGGCAGCATCACTCGCGGTGATCGGACCGCTGACTGTGATACCCTCACCGGCCAGCGTGCTGCCATGACTGGAGATGATGACATCGCCGCCACCGGAGTTCGAAATACCCGTGATGTCGAGGGCCGCCGGGGTACCCGCCGTATTGGCAATCGCGATATTTCCGCTGCTCGTGTTGGTTGCGTTAAGCGAGGCCACGCGGGTCTCGATCGGATCGGCGGTGGTTCCAATACCGCCCGCAGCGACAACTTTCAGCCCCGCGGCCAGGATGTCCGCCCCAGCACCCGCGTCGGCGTCACTGATGGTCCCCGTCGAGACCAGAGTGACGCTGCCGGTGGCTTCGATCAGGTCAATGGCCGTGTCGCCGACCACTTGCAAGTAGCTGTCCGTCGGTCCGGCAGTCACATTGACCACCCCGGCGACGTCCAAGCCAAGTGGCGCCGCTGCGGTGCCGATCACATTTGCTTGATCGCGGGCGAGGATGGATTGGTCACGGATACGCTCGGAGGCATCGCGAACGATCGCTGAATTGGCTGCTGCCGCCTGTGCGATTGAGTTGGCTTCCTCCAATGAATTCTGCAAGTCCTCCCCCAGAGCGAGTGACGATGTGTCAGCGATCAGTTGAGCGTCGGCGACGACGGCTTTGTTGCCCAGGTCGGTTACTTCAAACCCATACGCACTGGCTGCGACGGAGGCCGCATTGAGCGCGACCGTGGCAACCTGAAAGGCGATTTGGAGTCCAGCCCAAACCGTGGCGGCACCGGCATCACCTACCAACGGAACTGCTTGCGCGGGGCCCATAATCAGTAGTGAAACGCTCGCTGCCGTACTGGCAATGCTGACGACGGTGTTCGCCGCTGCCACGGCCACATTCAGGCCATTGAGAGTATTCGTTGATTCGGTGTAGGCATTGTCGGCGGCAGTGGCGACGATAGTATCATAGGCCACCGTATTTCGAAGGGCTTCTATATCGACATTGATGATTGAGAGCTGGCTGTTAAAGGCATCAGCGGTGGTTTGCTCCGAGGCTGCTTGCGCACCGAAAGCCGCTGCGTTTGCGATTGCAAACTCTTCATCAAGTTCAGCCTCACGAACGGTCGGAGCGTTGCCGCTGAGAGTGGCCGTCCCAGCAATCACGTTGAGTGCCGTCCCGTTGCCATCGATAATGATTCCAGCCCGGGATTGAACGGTTACGTCACCCGCTCCAGCGTTGAATTGGCCGATGGTGATGGTGCGGTCGGCGGTAACCAAGATGTTGCCGCCAGCCGTTTTTAGGTTGCCCAGCACGGCGACTGCGCCGCTGCCCACGACCGTGCCAGCTTGGACGGTGATCGCACCTACACCGGAGGTTTCGATCGTGTCCGCTGCATCGAGAAATACAATCGCACCCGTGGGTGTCCGCAGCACAAGCGAACGATCCGCAGCGATCGTCGCGGTATCGTCGCTGATATTTTCAATCGTGATGGACTCGGCATCGAACGTCAGCGTGCCGCTGCCCGCTGCTTCCAACGCAGCCTCGGTGAGTAGGAGTGGACCGGTAAACGTGATGCTCGCGCCCACGGCACCACCGTCAGCCAGGGCTACTTGATCGACGTCAGCTTCCAGCGGATTGGCCGGGGTTCCAATACCGCCAGGTGCAGCAATGTCGAGCGTCTTTGCGACAATGTTAACTTCAATGGGAGCCGGTGGGTCGTTGCCATCAGTGATCGATCCAGCAGCGCGAAGCTTCACGATGTCGCCTTGGGCGATGGCGGTGTTGAGCACGATACTGCCCGCGCTGTCGATATCAATATCGGCGGCCTGCCCCAGCGACGTGGCGGTAAGGGTCAGACTTGCGAGGCTCACATCGCTCAAGAAAACCCCACCGCTCGTCGTGGCGGCGGTGATCGTGGACACGTTGGTCTCGATCTTGTTGCTAGACGCCCCGATCATGGCCCCATTCAACGTGGCACTGAGGGCGCTGACGTTGGAGGCAGCTCCGTTGCCATCGATCAATTTACCGTTGGCCGTCAACGTGACATCTCGACCAGGCGCGGTCACCGGACCAAGCGTCAGATCTCCCGAGACCGAGATGGAAATTGCACCGCCCGTTGCCGATGCCGATGTCAGCGAGAGTGCTTTGCTATTGGCGATCAACAGACCACCGCCCGTTCCGCCGTCTGCCGTCAGAGTATTGACAGAACTCTCCAGGGCGTCACCTCCAGCACCGATTCCGCTGGCCGCAACAAGACTGAGTGTGTCGGCAAATAAATTGTTATCGGCGCCGTTCCCATCCAGCATCGCACCATTCGTGTCGACGGTTACCTGACTAGGCGAGGAGAGCAGTCCCACGGTCATGTCGCCCGTCGCGTTGCGTACGTCAATGTCGCCAACCTTCGCGATTGCACTCACTGTGAAGGCATTGGTTTCTTGGATGTAAATGCCCCCACTGTCCGTCTTTGCGTTCAGCGTCACCACATCCGTTTCGATTCCATTGAGATTATCTCCGATGCCGGTTCCAGCCACGAGAGTGGTTGTGCCCCCGCGGATGTCCACGGCGGAATCGTTAGCATTGTCCGCGATCGCGCCAGCGGCGGTGATGTTGACGTCTTTACTACCAGCGTCGACAAGGCCAAGCTTGACGTCTCCCGTTTTGGTTTGGAAGGTTACCGCTGCGCCTGCTGCATTGAGCAACTGCGTGGACGAGACAAACGAGAGCGAGCCACCAAGGTAATTGATCACCACATCGCCCGCATCCGTCTTGGCCGAGACGGAGTTCATTGCGACCAGAGCACCGTTCTTGTTATCGACGTAAATGGAAGCAGCAGGAGTGATGCCAACTGCAGCCGCATTGACCGTCGTGTTTAAGTCAGAGGTGTTTGTCTCCAGCGGATCGACGGCGGTTCCGATGCCGGATGAACCAGTCAGGTGAACGGTCGATCCAGTGATATTCACAGTCGACCCGTTGCTATCGAGCAACGCCCCATTGGCGTTGGTTACCCTCACAACACCTTGGGCGGAGATGGTTTGAACACGCAGGTTTGCACCGGTACTCGTCACCAGCACATTGTTGCTCGCGCCACCAGCAACGACGGACACCGCTGTGTTCGAAATCAATTGTGACAGGAAGATCGGGCCGTCCATGGTACTGGAACTAAACGTCTCGACTGTCGATTCAATCGCATCACCGTCTTGGCCGACTGTGCCGTTGGCAACGAGGTTCTGTCCGCGGGCAAGAATATTGTTGGAAGCTTGATTGATATCAAGTATTCTGCCCGTCGCGGAGGTGATCGTCACCAAATCGGGAGCGGTAACGGTATTGAGCAAAATGTCTCCCTGAGCGGAGATCGAAACATCCTTCGTGCCGGGGGTATTGTTGTCATCCAATACAATTTGATTGCTGCCGTTTAGGAATGGAGTTTTGTCCCCCTCCTTCGCCAGCACGGAGTTGATGATCATCCCCGGCCCGTTCGAGTCGGCAATGTAAATACCGCCATCGTTGGTCGTAACATTGAGCGCGCCGATCGCGGTCTCGATCGCGTTGCCAGCCGTACCGATCGCGCTGTTGGCCCCTGTCGTCGTCAGACTCACACCGTTGGCCGCAGTCAGGTTGACGGCCGCGCCGTTGCCATCGGTCATCGCACCATTGAGCGCTGTCAGAGTAATGAACCCCGCTCCGGCCGACACCGATCCAAGAGCCACTCCGCCCGCTGTGTCGGTGATGAACACGCCTCCCGAAACGGTTGTGGCATTCAGGTTTGTGGCGTTGATTTCTAGGGTGGGATTGGCGTCTGTCGATTTCCCAATGCCCGTAACAGCCGTGAGGTTAATGTTGGTCGCGACGATGTCGGGATCAGTGGCATTGTTATCCGTGATCGCGCCGCCGTTGGCGTTAATCGTGACCGTGTCGCCGCTGGTGACCGGGCCGTTGAGCGTCACATTTTCTGCCGTCACAGAAAGGTTTCCCGTGAGCGTCAGATCAGCAATCGTCACCGCGTCGGTGCCGCCGAGCAGATCAATGTCAATGGTCGTCACGAGGTTGGTTGGAGTGAGCACAACCATCGTGCCCGAGCCTGTAACACTGCCCGCTTGCCCGCCACTGACCGTGATGTTTTCCGTGTCGGTAAAGCGATAGTTTGCGCCGACAAGTTCCACCGCCAAAGTACTTCCCGCAGCGCCACCGTCATAGTTGATGACGCCGCCGCTGAAGTCGAGGGTCGCCAACAGGCGGCGATCTTCGAGGTGTTCCAGAAAGAGCGACGCCATGGTCGACCGCCGCACGGCACGACGGCGCCGAAACGAACGTGATCGTAACACCAACGAACGCTTAGTTCCAAACAGCTTCTTCATCGTTTTTCCTTTGAACCGACCGTGCACAATCACAACGACTGTTACATACTTCCTCTTACGAATGCAAAGGGAGGAAGTGATCAACTCCTGCCGAGTGCATGGACAACATGGACGGGCTCGACGCGACACGTGGAAAAGAGGGGTTCACTACCCCCATCTTTGTTGACTGTACCTATGTGAACCTATCCGATGGGCAAAAGCAAGAGTGCGTCAACTGCAAAAGCGAGTCGTCTCGGTTTGGCCTGGTTTTTCAGGCAATTCGGCAACAAACTCATATCGAGTGGGAAATCACAATGAGTTCATCGCGCCGTCATCGTTAGCGAACAACGCGAACCTGAACCTGTAGCGGAGTCTGCCGAGGGAACGGACTCTGCCAAAACGAGCGTCAATCGACCCCAGTTGACACCGCGTCGAACCGGAGATTTTCAATGGATCATCGTGCATTCAAAAAACAATGACCGCTCATCGAGCGATGAGGGAGGCTCTGGACACGTCCGAGCCGTTGAAACGACGGATCCCCAGTTCGCGAGGCGACGGCGAGACATTTGGACGCGTCGAATGCAAGCGTAGCTACGCTTGCCAGCGCGTGGGATCCACGTTCTGGCGGACGTAGCGACCCGGTCGATTCATTCGCGGTCGCTAGCGACCGGTTTTCGCCAAAAGTTCGACGTCGAATGACAAGTCTGAATCCTCTGTCGCCGATTGATCTGGATCGGCCTCTCGGTCCCAGTTTGAAAAGACGTCATCGACTCGCACCTGCGAAGTGCTGGTCGAGACTCCCAGTTGTGAACTTCCCTGCAACGCACGCTCTGACGATTTGACCAATCCCTCGGCGACTTCGCCAATCACCGTTGCGAGTTCCCTTGCCCTCTCAGCTTCGCGATCGGGGATCTGCGCGGCAGAGACCACCGGAAAACTCACCGGCGGGGCGGGTTCGGGGTTCGCTACCTGGGTGTCGAGTTGGTTGAGGTAGTTGATCACGTTGAGTGCGTCCAAGGCCGTGATGAATGCATCTCCATTGACGTTGAACATCGGCCCCTCATCTAGGAATGTGCTGCCGGACTCGACCAGGATGGAGTCGACCGATGTCGACGGTTCGCTGTTGAGGTAGTTGATGATCGACAACGCGTCCAAGGCCGTAACATTGCCGTCGCCGTTGACATCGAAGGGGTTATCGAGGTTCGTTGTCCCGAGAGCCACCAAGCTGACGGGGGCCACTGGATTTCCCGTAGCGGTTAGCGAGGGGCGAGCAAAGTTGCCGGCAACGGGCAAGGCGTCCGAATCACCAAAGGCGGCGAAGAAGTCCGATCCAAAGGACTGGGGCGTGAAAGGAATTTCATTGCCTCCCGAACCATCAATCGTAGGTGTGATCCGGTCCGGCACGGTGACTACCGATGCCGGATTGCCCGCCAATGGTGTCTCAGCGAGCAGTGTTCGATGGCTCATTAAAACATAGAACTCCCCCTGTTCCTCAGGCACCACGCCTCGTCCGTCAGGCTGCCACAGGCCGATGTCAGCGAGGCCGTCTCCGTTGAAATCAGCCGCGAAGGGTTGTTCATCGACACCAGGAAAACCGAACGTGAAGGAAACATCCGTCATCCCGTCGAGGCCGTCACTGCTGAGGTCGAGCACGAACAGATCATTGGACCAGGCGCCGAGATCATCGATCCCATCGCCGTCAAAATCACCCACGAACGGCGATCCTGACATGTCGCCCGCGAGCGCTAGGTCGACTTGGAAGTCATGATCGGTATCGAGATGCCACGTCATCCCAGACTTGAGTCCCACCTCATCACCGTTGACAGGATTGTCGTCAAAGTTTCCGGCAAAGGGTTGTCCGTTCGTCTGGGGGGCTGTCGTCACGACGAGATCGGGAACACCGTTGTTGTTGGTATCAATCAACCAACGCAACGCTCCCCCGAAAGAACCATAGGTTGCGAGTTTGTCGTATCCATCGGCGACATCATCAGCACCGCGTACAAAATTCCCGGCAACAGTCAGAGAGTTTTGGTTCCCCTGTTTGTAGACGATGTCCTCGTTCGTAAAATCGCTGTCAATCGCTTCGGGATCGAACAGTCGATTGCCGTTGGTATCGAGGAAGACGCTACCGTCGGCGTATACCCCAATTTCGGCTCGCGAATCCACTGTAAATCTCGCCACAAAATCGCCACCCGGGACGGTATCCCCCGAGGGAAACGTGGGACTGCCTTGCGGCTCTTGGGCGTTGCTTTCACCATCGAGTTTGTTACCGCTCGGGTCCACGATGGAGTCGCTCAGGGTGAGCGTGTAGCGATCGTCCGGCAGTGGAGAATCGAACCTGAGTTCGATTGTGGCGGTCGCCAGCCCGCCCTCTGCGACAGGGGCGTTGCTCACAATGATGTCCGCGATCGCAATGATCCCATTGTGATCTCCGGTCAAGGTATAGTGACCGGCCGCTGATGCGATGTCGGTGTCCAATGCTCCGTAAATGAATCCGGGGGACCGATTCGGCCCGTCCTGAATGTTGATGGTCAGGCTATTGACCAACGGCGTAGGCCCTTGGCTCAATGGTTCAACATCAAAAATGTTATAGGTGGGATTTCCGGTGATTTGAATTGCCTGCTGCGGTCCGGCACCATCGGGATCAACAATCTGCGGTCCTAGCAAGTCCGCATCAGCAAGGTTGATATCATAGATGTTGATCGCGTCCGGAGTCGCGCCCTGGATACGCATCAAGTAGTTGTGTCCCGCTTCCGTGCCGATCGTCTGGATTGTGTCATCCGTTTCCGAAGGCATACGAAGGATTGGTGTTCCGTCGGCATTGAACATGTCAATTCGCAATTGTCCATCCCCCGGTAATCCGGGCTGGCCGTTGGCGAGCGTAGGAACGGCATCCAAGAGCAACTTGAATTGGAAGTCGCCCGTCTTGGGGGCGGTAAAGCGATACCAGTCCACGTCGGCTTGGAACTCCGACCCGAGTCCAAAGGGATCTGCCTGAGTGCCAGGGGCAATGGACGGTTTGGCCGTGTACTGCACCAAGTCGGACCATTCCGTGGGATTGTGAAAGGTGCTGTTATACGAGAACACATCCGGGTGAAAAACGACGATACGGCCGAGTCCATCGCTTCCCGTGCCGCCGAACGTGCTGCTCGATGGATCGGTATCGAGCGGGGCGATGTTGACGTATGCGATTCCACTGTACGACACGGGTGACAGAGGACCGACGATCACGGTACCGCTTTGTTCATCGGACCCTTGATGGTTTTGCACGGTGTTCCCAATCCCATCATCGAGGACCAGCAGCCGATCACTGGCGCCGGGTTCACCGCCGTGAACGGTAACGCGAAGGCTGCTCGCTGGGGTCGCATTGAGTCCCTGCGACACTCGCACCGCAATGTCATCATTGCCCTGCCCAGCATCCACCTGGGCTTGCTCGACGGTGCCCGCCACGAGCGTGTCGGTATCATCCACGCCATTGAGCTGTACGGTAAGCGACGTCGCGGAAGTCTGGTCGACGGCGATGCTGTCGCTGGCGGACGTTCCCAGGATCAAGATCGTATCGAAGCCGCTTCCGCCATCGAGCGTGTCGTTGCCTGTACCGCCGACCAGCGTGTCCTCGCCCTCGTTGCCGAACAAGTGATTCTCGCCCGCGCCACCTTCGAGAAAATCGTCGCCGGGACCGCCAATCAAGGTGGCGTCGGCGGAAAGCACGTCATCTCCCAATCCGCCGTCAAAGGTCATTCGGATCGTGTCCTCGACGCCCGATGCCGCCGAGAGGTGGTCGTTGCCGTCGTTGCCCAGCAGCGTTAGGAGATCTAGATCTGCGGCGGCAGCATTCTTGATCTCGACGTCGTATTCCAGCCCAGCGACATTCACGACGCCACCCGCACGGGACACGAGTAGGTCGTCGGCGACGCTGCGACCATTGATCACGACGGTGTCTTTCGATCCCGCGGCGCCGAGGTTCAGTTTGACCTTGACCACTTCGGTCGTGGTGAGGTCGGCCACTGTGTAAGTGTCACCGCCGCCCAGACCGTTGATGTTGATCTGCGCAACGCCCTGCGTATCAACGACGTCCGCGCCGAGCACGATACTTTGATGCGTCGAGTCGTCGGCCGGTTGCAACAGGAAGGCGTCCGCCGCAACGCTACCGTTGACGTTCAGGGTATCGCCGGCGTCGCTACCGCCGTCGATGAGGTCGCTGCCGTCGCCAGCATTCCAGTTGAAGATGTCGAAGTCCTCGCCCCCGTGCAGCCGATCGGTACCTGCGCCGCCTGTGATGCTGTCATTGCCCGCCTCGCCATAGACATCGTCGTCCCCGCTGCCGGCCAGGATCACGTCCTGCCCCGGACCGCCAAAGATCAAGTCCGCCTCGTTTGTGCCGGTGATCGTGTCATTGCCCAGACCGCCGAAGATCGTCGCCCCCCGTGAATCAGCCAGATTAATGATGTCGTTGCCGTCACCGGCATCGACAAACGTTTGCATGCCAGGCGTATTGAGGTCGAGGTTGATATGGTCATCGCTGCCTAGGGTATGCAGCTCGAAGCGGCTCAGGTTGCTGCCGAGAGTGGCGGTGCCTTGGCCAGCGATCGTGACCACCGTGGCGGTCGAGGTCACGGTATCGACGCTTGCGCCGCCGAGGACGCTCAGGACATCGAAACCGTCCGTTCCGCCGTTGACTCTCACATCGCTCGCGCCACTGTAGTCGAATGTCGGCGCGCCGTTGGAACGATGGCTACCGCTGCCGCCGTTGTTCAGACTCACGACAAAGGTGTCATCCCGATCCGTGCCGTCGATGATCAGCGTATCGCTGCCCTGACCGTCGTAGACAATCTGTTCCACGGCGCTGATGTTGATGGTCGACAACATTTCAGCGATGTCGATGCCCGATGGTGAGTAGGACACCGTTTGTATCCCCTGGGTTTCCAGCGAGACGACGTCTCCCTGTTGTCCGTTGCCGGTCTTGTTAGAAGAAGCTCCACCGTTGACGGTCAAGTCCACGTCCCAGACCGCCGTGGTTGGGTCGAGGGTCTGTAGGACGATATCGTCGTCACCGGCCAACGCGTCCACCGTGAGTGCCGGTGTGTTCAGGAACAGGATGCTCGGCCCGGCGTTGAGGCTGACGGTGAAGTCCTGAACGCCATCGGCTCCCACGTGAGTGGAGCTATCGCGAGCGATAATGGTGATGGCGTCGTCACCGTTGGTCCCCAGGAACCGGCCTCCTGTACCGCCGGTGACGGAAACCTGCTCGATATGGTCCCAGCTGACGCGTTGTGCGTCACCAGGCACGATTCCACCCGAGTCATTCTCGGGGCCTGGTTCGAGTGTGTACGTGGTTGTTGGTAAGAAGTTGATCGAGTCGCCAGCCGTACTGCCGATCGGGTTGCCGCCGTCGACAAATACCGGGAGGGTGCCAGGTGTGATATTAAATGTGTCGTTACCACCGTTGCCGTGGAGCGTTAGGCCGACGAAGTTCTCAGTCTCGATGCTAAAGAGTCCGACCAGTTCGACGGTATCGTCGAGCAGGGTGGTCGTGTCGGCAGCCGACGTGTCACGCTGGCTCACGATCAGCTGCTCGTCCTCGCCAGCGTTTGCGCTCGCTGTGATATCCTCGGTATTGGTAAATAAGACCAGTTGGCTGTTGAGCGAGGACGTCACACCGGGTGAGTCGATGTGGCCCGCCTGCGGGGCAGTCGCCGTCACGTGGGTGCTGTCAATCAGCCCAGCTACATTGTTGTAGAGGATGCGGTCGGCCCCCACGCCGCCATCGATTGCAACAGCGATATTCCACGGCAGCACCGATGTGGCGAACGGCGTCACGGTGACCACGTCAGCCAGATCGTTCGCGTTGAAACTGAAACTGTCGACACCGCTAAACGAGATGGGCACGCCGCCGTTGAGCGTGAACGTGCCCGCTTTCGGACCGGTGCCCGTCAGGGTTAGCGTGTCGGCGTCACCAGCCTCCGCCAACAGCGCGATGCTGCCACCGCCACTCGCGTTGAGGATGTTGACGAACTCGAAGTTGTTGAACGTCACCGGTTGCATGCCCGCAGCCGTGATCTGGTTGCCGACGATGGTGACAGCAAGACCATCGGCGTTGAAGTTCAGCGTGTCGCTGCCATCCTCGGCATCCACCGTGATCGGCGTCGCGATCTGGGGCGTGATCGTAAACGTGTCATCGTCGTCGGCCGCCGCGTCGACGCCGATCGCGGCCATCGGCGCGATGAGTGTGCCGGCAACGATCACCGTAGTGCCGGTGGTGTCGGCTGCATCGTCGTCGAAATCGGCAGTGATCGTAATCCCGGTACTCGCCTGGATCGTCGCGCCGGACGCAACCGTGATATTATCGCCTGCGTTGAGCGTGACGGATGAGCTTTTGGACTCGATGGTGGCCCCGGAATTAACCGTTAGGTCATCGCCGGCGTTCGCCGTATCCGCCGCAGTCAGCAGGATGGCGCCCGCCGCTGTAATGTCCGAGTCGATTGTCAGAGGGCTGCCGGAACTGATCGTCACCGCGGCCGCAGCATCGCGCGCACGGATCGGGCCACTGACCGTGATGCCCTCACCGGCCGCCGTGCTGCCCTGATTCGAAATCACAACATCGCCGCCACCGGAGTTCGCGATCCCCGTGATGTCGAGGGCCGCCGGGGCGCCGGCGATGTTGGCGATCACAATATTTCCGCCCGTCGTGTTGGTTGCATTGAGCGTGGCGACGCGTGTCTCGATGGGATCCGTGGTTGCTCCAATGCCACCCTCGGCAACCATGTTCAGCCCCGTCGCTAGGACATCCGCCCCAGCTCCCGCGTCCGCGTCGCTGATGGCCCCGGTCGAAATCAGGGTGACGCTGCCGGTCGTCTGAATTTGGTCGATGGCTGTGGCGCCGACCACTTGCAAGTAGCTATCCGTTGCGCCAGCGGTCACATTGATCACTCCATCAACGTCGAGGCCCAGTGGCTCGGTATAGGATCCGATCACATCGGCCTGATCGCGGGCCAGGATGGCCTGGTCACGAACACGCTCGGAGGCATCGCGAACGATCGCCGAGTTGGTGGCCGCTGCTAAAGAAATGGAGTTCGCTTCCATCAATGAATTCTTCAACGACTGCGCCAGATTCAGCGAAGACGTGTCGGCGATAAGTTGCGCGTTCGCGGCTGACTTTTCATTGCCCAAGTTGGTCACTGTAAACGCATAGGACGTTGCCGCCACGGAGGCCACGTTCAGAGCGACACCGGCAACCTGAAACGCCACTTGCAGTCCAGCCCAAACCGTGGCGGCACCTAAATCACCCGTCACCGGAATTGCTTGGGCGGGCCCCATGACGAGCAAAGCAGTACTCGCGACGACACTGGCAGCGCTGACGACGGTGTTCGCGGTTGCCAAGGTCACGTTCAGACCGTTCAACGTATTGGTTGCACGGTCATATGCGTCGGAAGCGGAATTGGCGGCAGTGGAGTCATTCTGGACCGTATCTTGTAGGGTTTGCACATCGGAATTGATGATTGTGAGCTGGCTCTCGAGCGAGTCGACCCTGCTCTGCTCCGCAGCCGCCTGGGCTCCGAAGGCCGCTGCCTCCGCGATCGCGAAGGTTTCATCGAGTTCGGCTTGGCGGTCGGTCGGTGCGGTACCGCTGAGTGTCGTTGTCCCGGCAATCACATTGACCGCCGCCCCATTGCCGTCCACGATGATCCCCGCGCGAGATTGGACCGTCACGTCACCCGCCCCCGCATCAAACTGGCCAATGGTGATGGTACGGTCGGCGCTCACCGAGATGTCGCCGCCCGCGGTCTTGAGGTTGCCCAGCACAGCGACTGCCCCGCTGCCTACAACCGTTCCTGCTTGGATGGTGATCACGCCTGCCTCGGACGTCTCAATTGTGTCCGCGGCATCGAGGAATACGATAGAGCCCGTTGTCGTCTGCAGCACAAGCGAACGGCCTGGAGCGATGGTTGCAGTGTTGTCGCTGATATCTTCAATCGCGATGGCGTCGGCATTGAACGTCAGCGTGCCACTGCCCGCGGCCTCCAACGCCGCTTCGGTGAGCAAGAGCGGACCGGTGAAATTAATATTTGCGCCCGCCGCGCCACCGTCGGCCACCGCCACCTGATTCACGTCCGCTTCCAGGGGGTCCGTGGGCGTGCCAATACCGCCCGGAGCGGTGATGTCGAGCGTTTTCGCGATAATATTGACTTCAACGGACGACGGAGAATCGTTACCGTCGGTGATCGTCCCCGCTGCGTTGAGCGTCACGGTATCGCCCTGGGCGATGGCGGTGTTGAGAATGATGCTGCCCACGCTGTCGATATCAATATCGGCCGCCTGACCCACGGCCGTGGCGGTGAGGGTCAGGCTTGCCGAGCTGGCGTCGCTTAGGAAAACTCCGCCGGTCGTGGTGGCCGCTGTGAGCACGGACACAGCGGTCTCGATTTTGTCACTGGACGTGCCAATCAAAGACCCCTTCAGTGTGGCGTTGAGGGCGACAACATTGGTGGTGCCACCGTTCCCATCGATGACTTCGCCGGTGGCGGTCAAGGTAACGTCTTGGCCGGTCGCGGTCACCGAACCGAGCGTGAGGTCTCCCGAGACAGAGATGGAAACGGCCCCACCCGTTGCCGCCGCCGAGGTCAGCACGAGCGACTTGCTGTTAGCAAGCAACATTCCACCGCCCGCTCCACCGTCAGCCGTCAGTGTGTTGACCAAGCTCTCCAGGGCGTCGCCGCCTGAACCGATGCCGTTGGTCGCGGAAAGATTGAGCGTATCTGCAGATACATTGTTATCAACTCCGTTCCCATCCAGAAGATCACCATTCGTGGTGAGAGTGACCTGATTCGGAGAGGAAACAAGTCCCACTGTCATGTTGCCCGTCGTGTTGCGCACATCGATGTCGCCGGCCGTCGCCGAGGCATCGACTGTGATCGCACTCGCCTCATCGATAAAGACACCTCCTGAATCCGTCTTCGCGTCCAACGCAGCGACGTCCGTATCGAGGGCATGGGAGTCTGCACCGATGCCTGACCCGGCAGCGAGTTGCACTGAGCCCCCACGGACGTCCAGGTCCGCATCGTTGGAATTGTCAGCGATCGCCCCGGGGGCGGTGATGTTGATATCACCGGTGCCCGCATCGACGAGGCCAACTTTAACGTCGCCCGTCTTGGTCTCGAATGTCACGGCCGCGCCGGCTGCGTTGAGTGCTTGCGTGCTCCCGACAAACGAGAGAGATCCACCAAGGAAGTTAATCGCCACATCGCCGGCATTCGTGTTCACCGCGACCGAGGTTAACGCGACCGCGCCACCATCGTTGTTGTCGATGAAAATAGCTGCGGCCGGAGTGATGCCCGCGGCGGCGTCACTGACGGTCGCGTTTAAGTTCGCGGTGTTTGTCTCCAGCGGATCGACTTCCGTTCCGATGCCCGACGTACCGCTCAGACTGACGGTTGATCCGGTGATGTTTACGTCGGTCCCGTTACCATCGAGCAGCGACCCACCTCCGTTTTGCACCGTGACATTGCCTTGCGCCGCAATGGTTTGGATACGCAGGCTTGGGCTCGTACTCGTCACCAACACTTCGTTGCCCGCCCCGCCAGCGACGACGGACGCTGCCGTGCTGACAAGCAATGGTGTCAGAAAGATCGGACCGTCGGTTGTGCTCGCACGAAACGTCTCGACCGTCGATTCAACGGCATCGCCTTCGTGTCCGACCATGCCGTGGGCGACGAGATCGACGCTCTGTGCCAGGACATTGTTGGATGCTTGATTGATGTCGAGGATCCTGCCCGCAACCGAGGTGATCGTGACACTATCGGGAGCGGTAACGGTATTGAACAAGATGTCCCCCTGCACAGAGATGGAGACGTCATCGGTGCCTTGGGTACCACTGTTATCCAACACGATTTGGTTGCTGCCGTCGACGAACGGAGTTTTACCTCCCTCCTTCGCCAGGACGGCGTTGATGATCATCCCTGGTCCGTTCGAGTCGGCGATGAAGATGCCGCCATCGTTGGTTGTGGCCATGAGCGATCCGATCGCGGTCTCGATCGCATCGCCCGCCGTACCAATCGCGCTGTTGGATCCCGTCGTTGTTAGATTCACACCATTGGCTGCGGTGAGGTTAACGTCGGCGCCGTTGCCATCGGTGATCGCTCCGTTCTGCGCCGTCAGGCCAATGAACCCCGCTCCGGCCGACACCGCGCCCAGGGCCACCCCGCCCGCCGTGTCGGTGATGTAAATGTTGCCATCGTTGGTTGTCGCCGTGAGCGATCCGGTCGCGGTCTCGATTGGATCGCCCGCCGTACCAATCGCGCTGTTGGCCCCGGTTGTCGTCAGATTCACACCGTTGGCTGCGGTGAGGTTGACGTCGGCGCCGTTGCCATCGGTGATCGCTCCGTTCTGCGCCGTCAGCCCAATGAACCCCGCTCCGGCCGACACCGCGCCCAGGGCCACCCCGCCCGCCGTGTCGGTGATGTAAATGTTGCCATCGTTGGTTGTCGCCGTGAGCGATCCGGTCGCGGTCTCGATCGCATCGCCCGCCGTACCGATCGCGTTGTTGGCCCCGGTTGTCGTCAGATTCACACCGTTGGCTGCGGTGAGGTTGACGTCGGCGCCGTTGCCATCGGTGATCGCTCCGTTCTGCGCCGCCAGGCTAATCGACCCTGCTCCCGCCGATACCGCGCCCAGGGCCACCCCGCCCGCCGTGTCGGTAATGTAAATGTCGCCAGCGCTGGTCGTGGCGTCGAGGTTCGTACCATCCATTTCCAGGGTGGGGTTCGCATCCGTCGACGCGCCGATGCCCGTGGCGGCAGTCAGGATAATGTTGGTGCCCACAATGTCCGGATCACTGATATTGTTGTCCACGATACCGCCGCCGTTTGCAGTCATCGTGACCGTGTCGCCACTTGTCACTGAGCCGTCGAGCGTCACGGTATCCGCCGTCACGGTCAGGTTTCCGGTGAGCGTCAGGTCAGCAACCGTTGCCGAGTGGGCGACGTCAATGTCCATGGAAGTCACCGCGCTCGCCGTACAGGAGACAACCATCGTGCCGGTTCCCGAGCAGCTTGCAGCGTCCGTGCCGCTGACGGTGATGTTCTCCGTATCGGTAAATTGGTAGTCGGCGCCGACGAGCGCAACAGCCAGAGTGCCTGCAGTGGTACTATTTTCGTAGCTGATCGCTCCGCCGCTGAAGTCGAGGGTCGCCAGCATGCGGCGATCTTCGAGGCGTTCTAGGAAGAGTGACGCCAAGGTCGAGCGTTGCAGAGCACGACGACGTCGGCGGAGGGATTTTGTTCGCAACATCAGACGTTGGGACCCAAACAACTTGCTCATCATGTTTTGTTTTCAGTGGCGGGGCGCATTCACATTGACGGGCTCACACTTTAACTCAAAATGACAGAGGGCGAACGCACCTGGGCCCATAGGAGGGAGCGGGGCTGACTCCGCCGAGGGAGAGGGCTGATGGGGCTTTTGTCCACAGCCTTAGTGAGAGCGCGCAATCTGATTGCGCGCTGTTAAAAGAAGTTGTACGAACCGGCCAGGCCGCAGGCTACTCGTGGCGGAGGGCGTCGATGGGATTCATACGGGCGGCGCGGATGGCGGGGTACAGGCCACTGCCCAGTCCCACGGCAACAGCGATCACGACGGCAAGCGGAATGGTTTCCAAAACGATTGTGGGCTGAGAATCTCGAATCGCACTGGGCAGTACCGCAAATTGCTCCGGGAAGCCCTTGGCAATGAGCAGGATCGCACCGCGATACATCGGCGGGCCGAGGAACCCAAGAACGATTCCCAGTGCAGCACCGGCGAAAGACAGCAAAATGGTTTCGACCAAAAACTGTCGCACAATATCGCGGCGGCGAGCGCCCAAGGCACGGCGGATCCCGATCTCGCGGGTCCGTTCGGTGACACTGGCCAGCATGATGTTCATGATCCCGATGCCGCCCACTAAAAGTGAGATGCACGCAATCAAAACGCCAATCCCCAAAAACATCAATCGCAGGTTGCGAGCCTGTTCGAGTAGCTCAAGCGGTACGACCACGGCGATGTCGCCCGCGTCTCGGTGCTTCGCCGCCAGAATGTTCTCGATCACCTTCGCCGTCGGTCGCACTTGGCTGACCCGCTCTACCTGCATCGTGATCTGGTTGAGTTCCATGATCTCGATTTGAAACTGACCGCTACGGCGGGTGACGATCGTGTCGCCAATTCGCTTTTGCATGGTTTCAATCGGGATGTAGACGTCTCGATTGAAGTCTTGAGAATCGAGTGAACCGCCGATTGCGGCCGATGCACCACGCGATTCAAGCACACCGACGATGCGGTAGTAATCGGTGTGTTCGGGAACGTAAATGCGCTTGCCCACGGGATCTTCGTAGGGGAACAACCCCTCGGCGATACCCGATGCAATGACGCACACATTCTCCGCTCTCGCGCCGTCCGCATCGGACAGGAACCGGCCGCCACGCCGCCGTATCTCGAGCCGGTTGACGGTTTGGTATCCTGGCGTGCATCCGACCAGGCGTCCCGAAATGAGTGCATCCCCATGGGTGAATTGGCGTTTGATCTCGCGGATCGGCACTGCTCGGTCGATCATCGGCAACGTGGCAATAATCTGATCGAGTTCGTTGCGTGACAATCCATACTTGGACGCCGACGAGCCCGCGAGTTTCTCTTCGGGCGGTTTCACCGAGCGGACAATGATCGTGGTCGCACCGAGCGACTCGATCTGCTTCTGCACCTGGTTGCTCGCTCCTTGACTGATCGCGGTCAACACAATCACCGACCACACGCCGATGAGGATGCCGAGCATGGTCAGGCCGGTGCGCAGCGGATGCAGCGTCAGACTCTTGACGCCCATGCGGATCGTTCGCAACCATATCAACATTGGTGAACCACCTTCATGAGAGTCCCTGCTTATTCTTCACCGCGAGTGCGGCGGCGGCTTGCAGTTCCCGCGCGGCCTGCCGTCGGTCGTCGCTGACGGGTTCGTCACTGTGGAGCATGCCGTCTTTCAGTCGTACGATCCGGCGAGCACGCTCGGCAACATCGTCCTCGTGGGTCACCAGGATAATCGTACGTCCTTCGCCATTGAGTTGATCAAAGATTGCCAGGATCTCGTCCGTCGTGACACTATCAAGGTTCCCGGTGGGTTCGTCGGCGAGAATGAAGTACGGATCGTTAACGAGACTGCGTGCGATGGCGACGCGCTGTTGCTGTCCACCGGAAAGTTGATTGGGGCGGTGATCGAGTCGATCGCTCAGTCCGACCCGTTCGGCCAATTCAACGGCGCGGGCATACTCTTTGGCACCGAGCAGACCCTGGTAATACAGCGGGACTTGAATGTTTTCAACGACGGTGAGCTGTTGAATTAAATTGTAGGATTGGAACACAAATCCAATGCGGCGACTGCGGATGTCGGCGAGCTCATCGTCAGACATCAGACTGATATTGTCGTCGCCGAGAAAGAGGCTGCCGGCGGTGGGTTGATCGAGGCAACCGAGCATGTTCAATAACGTACTCTTGCCGCTACCCGACGGACCCATGATGGCCACGTAGTCGCCTTGCGGAACATCAAACGACACGCCCCGCAGAGCTCGAACCGTCTCGCTCTTGAGCACATACTCTTTCGTCAAGCCATCGATCCGCGTCGCGAGTTTCGCCGTGGGGGCTGGCTTGGACGTTTGGTAAGGCGCTGCCCCCGGCGTCTCGAGCGATGGTCGCGAGGTTGATGATTTACCCAAACGCTGCAGGAAGTTTCTCATGCGGCCGGTTGATCAGTTTTTTCGGATGTCAATTCCGCAGCTTTCTTCGCCTTGCCGCGTCCGGATGTCTGAGTCGACTGCGGACCCGATTGGTCAGCTCTCCCGTCCTTCCGATCGGCGGAATCTGCATCGCCAGTGGAGACTGGCTGAATCTTTCTGATCATATCACTGTTGTCCTCGGCAGTGACTTCGGGCAGATCCATCAACGATAGATGCTCGCGAAGATTCAATACCGCCTTATCACCGGCAACGAGTCCTTCGGTGATACTGGCCATGGTGTCGTTGGTAGCGGAGATCTTCACCTGGCGAGTTTCGAAATCCTGTTCACCGGTTTGTATCAAGGCGAACATCTTCTTGTCGTGTTCATAGACCGCTTGGATCGGTACCTGCGTCGCGTCGGGCAACTGTTCAACGAACACTTCCACTGCCGCGGTCATCCCCGTGCGAATGTGTTCGGGAGGATCGGTAATCTCGACAATGACACCGTACTCCTTGATCGACGAACTGAACCAGCTGCCTGGTTCGGCATAGCGATTGACTTTCGCAACATGTCCGGTGAGCACCAGGTTGGGCAGAGCATCGATGCGGATTTTGACAGGCATGCCCTTTTGAAGCAGCGTGATACGTGACTCGTTGACCTTGCAGCGAACTTGCATTTTACTTGGATCGGGCAACCGGACGAGTGTTTGCCGCTCACGGACGAGAGCTCCCGCCTCGACGACAAACTCCGAGTCGCCTCGATGGCTCTGCTTGTTGGCGTGAACGACAACACCTTCGGTCGGCGCGACCATCACGCAGTTGGCGATCTGTTGCTCAATCTGCTTGAATTCCTGCTGTTCCTCCGAAAGTTTCTCTCGGGCCGCCGTCAATCCGGCTTTCGCCGCTTCGATATCACTGTTGAACTGCACCAGCATTTTGCGTTTGGTCAAATCCTGCAATACGCGTAAACGGCCCTTGGCACCATCGAGTTGGTTGCGGGTATTGGCGAGGGCAAATTTGTCGGCTTCGAGCTGCAAGGAATTGACCAGTCCTTTGGCGACGAGTCGCTCGCTGCTCTCAAGGGCCAATTGTGCCTTTCGCATTTCTTGTTCGGCGATCGCCATTTCACTGAGAATCGCTTTCTCCTCGGTCAGAAATAGACCTTCGAGATATTCCTCTCGGGAAATCGTCGCCTGCTCCAGAAGAGCTGCCGCCGTTGCCACGGTCGCCTCGGCTGTGATGACTTCGATCCGATCCTCTTTCAACTCAATCTCAAGGTTCGACGAGTCGAGTTCGACGAGTTTGTCGCCCGCGCGAACGTGCGTGCCCTCATCAATCACCCACAGAATGGCCGTTCCGGAATTGCCGCGAGACTCGATCTCGCAAACCACCTCGGTGTTACTGCTGCTCTCGATCTCGCCCTGCTCAACGATCGTGTGATCGAAGGGGCCCTGGATCACCTCACTGATGAGCAGGTCGTCGGGGGAAATCCGCTTGCTACGCTCCTTATACACGTCGTACGCGTACCAGCTCGCGCCACCGGTGATGGCTAGCAGGACTAGCAGGATAATCTTCACGCCTCCACAACGGGATGTTGCGACGGAACGACATCGACTCGAAGTAGTGATGAACATGGCGGGGCGGGGGGAGCGAGGAGGGGGGCCAGAGGCTGCAAGCGTGTTTGCTTTCTCTAGGTAGGGCTTTCCCTGGTTTAGGGGTGAGTCTCGCTCATGGACGAGCGCTATCAACGGGGCCATTCGCGGGAAAAACAACGCTGAGCAACCATGAAACCCCGGTCAACGGGAAACCGATCGGTGGTTTCTACAAAACTCAGCCCAAAAAATCATTGAAGTCTGCTCTCGGCATTCACTGCCGAGCAGCTTGGTAACCGGTGACCGTACTCGTTGGCTAACGCGGTAACGGACCCAGTTCTAGGACGCAACCAGCCAAAAATATGGGGGCCGCGATAGGAGTGGATGTCTGAGACAAAACGTTAGGCATCAAAGTATTGATTCGAGCCAACGTGGAGTCCCGGTTCTATTTTAGCCCGTAATTCCTCAGGATCGAGCGAAAACTTCGCGTTGATTTCAACTTTCACGCCATCGGCGACTGTTCCACCCGCCTCCACGATCCATGATCGGTACAGGTCCACCATCGCCTGACGTGCCAGGGATGGCGTGTCGGTCTCCGCCCCGTCGGCGTTTTTGACTGGCGCGAACGCTTGGGCTGGTTTGACTTCGCAGATAATCGTCCGCTCCGCCGCAGGCAATAAATCGAAGATGAACTTCTCAAATTTGGTCGCATTCGGAGTTTTCGGCTGTACAGTTTGGGCTGATTCGTCGAGATAGGGAACCTTCTTGCTGGCTCGGTGAAACGGCAATGCGGCGTCGCTGCCTCGCTCGCGGTCGAGAAAGGCGACGTCGAATAAGTGCACCGCAATGCTGCCCGCCCACAGCTTCAAGCCGCCCTTTTCGTCCCTCGTCTCGGCTGCCTCGTCAGGCAGATCGCTGTACTCGATGACGTGTGTTCGCCCGTCCACCTCGACCACGTTGCCGACTTTCTCCGTGGGATAGCGTTTGCGGATGACCTGCGACGTCATCTCACTGCCGGAGAGCAGGTGATGTCCGATAAATTCGGGATCGCAGAGCGTGACGAGCGGGTTGTCGACCTGGAAGTAGAACAGATGCCGGTGTCCGCTGGCCTGCATGCGTTCCAGGCACCCATTGCGGTCCAGGGCGGTGAGTGTGCCGCCGTGTCCATCGGGGCTCAGTGCGAGCGAGTCTTTTTCGGCTAACAGGAGTTTTCCCGTCTGCGCATCGACCGCCGGCATCGTGCCCTGCTTGAAAATCACGACCTGGTCGGCCGCCAGTCCGAGATTGTCGTTTTCCTCAAAGTAGGCCCGCGTGGGGGCATCGGTCGCTTCGCTGGTCATCAAGTACCAGGGAATGGTCACGCCGTAACGGCGTCCGGTCGCGATCAAACGATCCGCAAAAATTTGAAACAGTGTGCGTTCGCTCAGCGGCCCGATGGGAAACATGCCCTTGGGGGAATCAAAGCCGAGTCGTGTGCCTTGACCGCCCGCCACGAGGATGACGGCGATTTCACCGGCACGCAGCGATTCCTCGCCACGCTGGCGAGCCTCCGCAGGAGACCACGACACACCGCTGCCGTCAGCGGATACGGCCATCGGCAACGTCGCCCCACGCGCCATTTTCGCGTAGTCGGTGGACTGTTCATCGCCACCGACCAAGCGTGCGAGTTCGGCGAGGTTGACCGCCTGGATCTGCGCCGCGAGTTGTTCGCGAGCGCTGGAGTCGAGCTCGTCCCAATGACGCAGGACCTGCGTCTGGTCGTAGGGAGCGAGAATGGCGGTGAGTTCGTCGCGGGTGTTAGTCATCGAAGAATCAGTAGGTGGTAGCTATGCTCGCCAGAGCGTGGACAATTGAAATGGGTAGCCTACGCTCGTCAGAGCGTGGGTTTCGAGCTGAATGCGGTTTCCCACCGTCTGCCGACGGTCGCTATGGAACAATGCTTTCGAACGCAACCTATCGCGCAACCACGAGGGCTTTGTCGCTGATGTCTTTGCGGCACCAGGCACCCTGCCAGCGAATTTTCGCCACGGCTTTGTAGGCCTGTAACTTGGCCGCACTGATGGAATCGCCCATCGCGGTAACGCCGAGCACTCGTCCCCCCGTGTTGACGACCTTGCCATCGACCACGCTGGTGCCGGCGTGGAACACTTTGACGTCTTCCAGCTCGTCGGCGGCCTCGATCCCTGTGATCGTGTGTCCCTTTTCGTAGGACGCGGGATAGCCTTCGCTGGCCATCACGACGCAGATGGCCGGGCGTGGATCGAACGTCAGTTCATCGAGCTCTCCCAATCGTCCTTCCACGGTCGCTAGCATCACATCGACGATATCGGTTTGCAGTCTCATCAATAGCGGCTGGCACTCTGGATCGCCAAAGCGAACGTTGAATTCGAGCACTTTGGGGCCGGCCGGCGTGAGCATCAATCCGGCGTACAGCACGCCTTTGAAGGGACGGCGGGCGCGTTTCATGGCGTGCACGATCGGCACGAGGATGCCGGACTCCACATCCGCGAGAGTCTGTTCGTCGAGTACCGGTGCGGGACTGTAGGCCCCCATGCCGCCGGTGTTGGGGCCGCGGTCGCCGTCGAGAGCCGGTTTGTGATCTTGAGCGGTGGGGAGGGTGACGATTGTTTCGCCGTCGGTGATCGCCAGGACACTGACCTCAGGGCCGGTCAATCGTTCCTCGATGATCAGTTCCTTGCCTGCGGCACCGAACTCTTTGCGGGCGGCGATCCGATCGATCGCTTCGAGCGCTTCGCTGCGTGTCGCACAGACAACGACTCCCTTCCCGGCAGCCAATCCGTCCGCCTTCACAACCACATTGACGGGATCATTGGGCTCGCTGTAGCGGTCCTTGATGTATCGCATGGCGTCATCCGCTGAGCGAAACGTGCGGTAGTCTGCGGTGGGAATATCCGCCGAACGCAGCAGGTTTTTGCAAAAGACCTTGCTGCCTTCCAGTTCGGCAGCTGCCTTGGATGGACCGAACGCCTTCAACCCGGCCGCTAACATGTCGTCGACCAAGCCAGCGACCAGCGGCGCCTCCGGGCCGACCACAACGAGGCCAACATTGTTGGATTTAGCAAATGCAATCAATGCCTCGTGATCGTCTTGAGCGATCGCGACATTGATCGCATCGACCCCGGTGCCGGCATTGCCAGGCGCGACAAACACCTTATCAACGCGTGGGCTTTGATTGATTTTCCAGGCTAATGCGTGCTCGCGACCGCCGCTGCCGACGATGAGAACATTGAAAGAAGGCATGGACCAGAGGGGGCGAAAGGAGCGAAGAGGGGAAGGTCGGATGATAGTAGGAAACCAATGCAGAATGGAAAGACGTACGCCGCCAATTTGCCCGTTCCCACGATTATTTGATCGTTTTGTTGTGTCGAAATGACTGCCGGGTTTGCTCGCCACTGAGCGACGAGTGACCCGGGGGTGGATTCTACCTCGATTTCGCCTCCATAGGGAGATGCTCGCCCTATCCCGCGTCTACGGGACGCCGGCCCGTGTCGAGAGAGGACCGGTAGACAGCCGAAAGGGGCTGCCAGTCATGCAAGCAATTGCGATTGGTGAATAACCCGCCGCTACGCCGAGTCAGCCTCTGCGGCCTGCGTTTTTCTCGCCAGCAGTATCGCATCGACTGAGATACAACCAGGCCCGGTCACAAAGATGACTGCGTACACCGCCAGATAGCTCGCCGCGAGTTCTTTGACTTTCCAGGGATCGGCCCCGTGAACGACGAATAACGCAATGACCATCGTGAACGCGAGCGGAATGACCGCCAGTCGAGTGCCGAGGCCCAGGATGAGTAGGATCGAGCAGCCGACTTCGGCTCCGATCGCCATCAACAGACTCAGTTGGCTGCCAACCCCGATCGGGTCCGGAAAGGAATCGGAGATCGCTGAATAACCCATTGCTTTCTGAAGGCCGTGAACCAGCATCAAGCAACCAAAGATGACACGCAGAGCGAATAGGCCAACGGCGATTTGTTTGGGAGTACCAAGTCGCATTGAGATTGATCCAAGGAAGGGAAGGTTGGGGGGGGGGGCGAGGGTACGATCGAAGCGTCTGATTCTTGGAGATCGGTCACCCGGATTCATGTTTGTGTTGGAACCGATAATCGGGTCAAGAAAACTCGCGGTCAATCGGCACGCTCTCGCGAGCGAAACAGCAATTCATTCAAACTCGCCAGCTCATCAACAATCTGTATGACGGGACGGTTTTTTAGCTGCGAAGCAGATCCGATCAAGTCAATCCAGTGAACCGCTTGGGCATCGCCCTGCACGAGTTGGCGAAACGCGGCGGGTCAGGCATGCGGCTGAACGAGTTCAGCCGGCTGATTTCCCCTGGTGTGCTTAGATGCCATTGATCTTGCCCGTCATCATCAATGACGGGCAAGATTTCGTGGTCTCACCAGTGCCCCGGGCATACGAGTCTGTGCTCGATTTACTTACTCGTTTTGTCCGGCAGCGGTTTGTTGGCCCATAAGGAGCATCATCATGCCCGCTCCCTGTTGCTTGCCACCGTAGGTGTAGCCAGCTTCGAGGGCGCGAGTGATTCGCTCTTTGCTCTCGGTCAGGTGGGCGAGTGTGTAGGCGTCCATCTTGCCCTCGCACTTCTTCATCGTCGATTCCATCGACGCGGCGAGAGCGCGTAGTTCCATGCGGGCAAGATTCGTGATGGGGCTATATGCCGCCGTGCTCGGTGAATCCTCGAGGATCAGGTCAACGAGCCGCTGCAGGTGTTCGCGTTGCAAGTTGCGACGCAGTGACGAAATCATCGGATTGCGATCATTCCGCCCTTCGGGGCACGGTTGCTCGAGTTCGGTCCACACCGCCGAGGTGATGCTGCCGAGCAATTCTGGCAGCGTCAACGCTTCCGTTTCCGCACGCAGTCGCATCTCGTTGTCGTAAACACGGCGGAGTGTGGTGGGGTTCATCAGCAGAGTGAGGGCTGAGGCTTGCATGTCGAGCACGCGATCATGGATCGGCCAGGTCGCCTCGGCCGACATTCCCGAGCTATGTCCACCGTCGATCCATTTGTCGACTCCGAGCCGCTCGAGAATCACCGGCGAGAGGCCGTATGCATCGTCACGGAACGTCGTCTCGATGACGAACATGAGTGCATCACGTTGGTCTTTGGCAGGCACGACTTCCACGGGAACTCGATTGCCCGGGTCGCCTTTCTTGTCGCGATTGACGAACGCACCGCCGACCCAGTTCGCCATCATGCTGACCGCTCGCATCTGCAGTCCGAGGGTGAGTTCGTATCCACGGCGGGCCTTGGCCCAGCTGTCACCGTCTTTGACGAACTTATCGAGCAGCCGGCCGCGATACAGTTTGACGAGTTTCATTTGCTCGGTCGCGTGAGCCAGTGGATCTTTGGCAAAATCGTAGCGACGGGCGTACGGATCAGGGCCGCTGGTGTCCTCGTCGGTGGCGTACTGCAGTTCAGGCTCGGCGCAACGTTTGAGGATTTTCTCGAGATCGGCATCCTTCATCGTGTAGCCGTACTCGATCGCCCAGTAGTCATAGGGGCCGATGTCGATCATGGTGTAATCACCTTGGACATCTCCCGTTTCAAAACGGTAGTTGATCGGATTGTAATCCATCACCGACGACGCAAAGGGGAGTTTGCCCTTGACCTCTTTGCTGTTGACTTCCTCCAGCGTTCGCAGTGCGGAGGCTTTGAAGTTGTGACGCAGGCCGAGAGTGTGACCCACTTCGTGAGCGACGAGATCGGCGAGCAAGGGGCCGACGAACCATTCCGGCATGCCGTCGAGCATCTCTTCTTCGTCCTTCTTGACGGTCTCTGCGACGTCTTTCTTGTCGAGTGTTTTCTCGCCTTCTTTTTCGTCGTCAGCTTTGGCGTCGTCTTTCTTGTCAGCCTCGGGTTGGGCGGGGTCGTCCTTGGTCTCGCCGTTTTCAGATTTTGCCTTCTCGGCAGCTTCTGCGTCTTCCTTTTTCTTCTTTTCCGCTGCCTGCTTTTTGTCCTGTTCCGCTTCGGTGTCAGCGTGCAGCGACAATGCCCAATCCATGCGAGCTAGCGCGAGATCCATGCTGCGGCCGGTAGCGGCCATGCATAGACCGTTCTTTTGGCTGACATGGCCGATCAGACCATCGTACTCTTGGTCTCCCAACATGGCGGGATCCGCCTGGGCCATCATGTATCCGGCCATCGGTGATGCGGCTTGGCGAGCATATTTCGCACGCAACGAGTGCACGTCTTCGGGGGCCCCCATGCGGACGCGTGGATCCCAGTTGGGTCGCGTTCCCAGCCACGCGAGCGTTTCGGCACTGACCCCTTCCATCGCCAGGTTGGGCATCAGGTCAGCGTAGTTGAAATTGAAGTGCCGGATCCAACCGTCGGTCAGGATGATGTCCGCATCGAGAATTTGTCCTGTCTCGGGATGCACTCGACTCGGGCCGATTGCGGTGCCGACGTCGTTGTTGAGCCAGCGCACGAAGTTGTAGCGTACGTCTTCAGGATCCTTCTCCATATGGATCTTGCTGACCGCGTCCTGGTATTCGACCACGATCGCGTCAACGATCCCGACCTTTTCGAACGCTTTGTTCCAGTAAGCGATCCCCGCTTTGATCCAGCGACGGTATCGGACCGGCGTGGTGTACTCGACGTAGAACCGGATCGGTTCCTTGGGGGGGCTGAGTTTGAGTTTGGGGTCGCGTTTCTCCAGGTTCCAGCGATTGATATATCGCACGCGAGTTTCATCGTCCTCGTAGAGACTCAGGTCCGAGAACGACGTGGTGAAGAATCCGACCCGCTCGTCCGCCTTGCGAGATTTGAATCCCGAACTGGCGCTAGGTACTTCGCTGAACGAATAGTGGAGCGTTTGCAGCAAACCACGCGAACCGACGACTTCAAACGCTAGTTCTACGTTTTCAGGGAACACCTTGCAGGACTCGATCGAGTACAGTCGTGGGTTGGTCACCCGCACTGCACCGCCAAAGAACTTGCTGGCGTTGCCGATCAGCAGGCTATCCATGTCGATCACGGGACCGCCGGCGGGGCCCATCGCGAGAATCGGTACGTCCAAGAGGACCGTGTCGGTGAACAGGCGTTTCACGGATGCCTTGGATTCGGCATCACCCGTGGCCCGGATATTGAGGTTGGGGACAATCAATGCGATGCGGTCGTCGTATCGCCGCCATTGCACGACCCAGTCGCCTGACTGTAACCCAGCGTAGCGGTCACCGCTGCTGAGTGTGAGGGCGACAAAGTAGCTCTTGCCTTTGAAGTTTTTAGGCAATTCCCCGATCACTGCCGAGTCTTTCTCGCGTTTCCAGATATTGAACAGACCTTTGTCAGTCTGTTGATCGGACACCTCCACCTTCTCGAATCCCTCGGAGATCTTCGAGAACTCAGGCAAATCAGCGGCATGGACCGTCGATGGGGTGGCGATCGCCAGCCCTGCGATGGGGGCTGCGGTCAGTAAAGCCAGGGTAGGGACGGTAAACAGACGAGTGATTCGCCGGCGAATTCGGGTCATACCAAAATGTCCAATCGGTCCGGGGTGGGAGCCAGAAACGGCGGAGGAAGGAGCGACAATACGCTAGTCTACGTCACAACTTGGCAATTTGGGTCGCCATGAGGTGCCGATTCCACCTGTTTTAGCCGATATTACCGCTCCCATGCAAACAGATTGCCACCGCGAACGCGGTTTTGGAAGTGGCTCCCCCTGCGAAATGACCCGATCGCATTCCCGATTTTGAGGACGCTCGCTACGCCGCCAAAGGAATTCACCTCCGGCGGACTGTCTTCATGCCACCAACGCACACTGTCGCCAGCGCACACTGTCGCCAGCGGGCACTGTCGCCGGCGGGCTACCGACCCAGCCACGGCATCGCATCAGCGACGATGCGATCGCGGACGGGTTCGGGCAATGACTTTTGATAGCTCAGCGGCCGGGCGCTGTGGTCATCCGGTCCAATGTCGTCGAGCGGAAACGGGTCATGGAGGATCGCGTCGGCTCTCTGTTGGTTGAGCGAACCCGCGGGAGGTAGGCAGGATCCGCTGCGACATCCGGCGACGACCAGCGAAAGCAAGAGGCACGAAGCGATCCCCAGGGAAAACGTGGTGCGCATGGGATCTTCTATCCGTGAAGTGGGGGAGGTGGTAGATAGTTCATCATTTCGGAAATGCCACTGGCACGGCGTCACTGCAAATCTCGCGTCTGCAGTGGTGAAGGGTTCAGGAGGTCGGATCAGCGCGGCATTTCGGGTTGAATCGCACAGCTCGTTTAAAATGAAAGGTACCGTAGCCAATTACGACATCGTTGGCCGGGGACGTAGGCGACCGGTTGGCCCCACAAACCCTGCCCGACTTGGACCGTTAAGGCTTCTTGGCCAAAAGTGACCAAGCTCCCAACGGGTGCGGCCGACGGTGGGCTGATGACGGTTGCCGGAGGCGGCATGGTGATGGGCGGTGCTACCGTCATGGGCGGTGCTGCCGCCATGGGCGGTGCTGCCGCCATGGGTGGCATCACGGCGGGGGCTGCAATCTCAGCCGGTGGCGGAGTGTACGGACTGGAGTAATTGATCGGCGCGATGCCACCGCACGCATCGCCGTAGGGACTCATCGCTGTGTACGGGCTCGGCGGTGTGATCAACCGGCAGTCCGCCATGGTGGCATAGCCACCGTTGGATAGTTGCGGAGGGGCGACGGGCGCGTAGTCAGCGATGGGCGGGGCTGAGTAGGAGGGCACGCTGGGCGTGGAGCTCGGCAGCGACCGAGGTGGCGAGGTGGCTGATGGTGGCGGGACGCTCTCGTTGAAGCGAAGGCTGGGGGGTGAGAGCGGCGATGAATCGCTCGGCGGCAGGGCCGTTCCTGGCGATGACAGCTGGGGCGGCGTGTTGATCGGCGGCGGTGCAAACTGCGTCGGCACCTGGTTCAGTTGCGGTGGTACCATCACGCCGTTAGGCGGTGCACTGAACCCGCCGGACTGCATCGATACCTGGCGGACAGGAGCATACGAGTGGGTGGCTCGCGGTGGCGGAGTCTCGGCAGCGTGGTATCCCGTTTCGGTGTACTGGCCGCGGACCGAGTACCGGTCGACCGCGCTCTCGCTGCCGATCGGTTGAAAGGGCAGGGCTGAAGTTTGGGCCGATACTGTTTGAGTTTCCAGGGGATTGGAGGCGACACCATTGACGATATAGAAAAACGTCGTGAACAGCAGGACTTGAAACAGCCCGACTGAACTCGATTTTGATTTGGTTCTGGTGTTCTTTTTCCGTCGCATGATTTGCTCCTACTTAGCAGTTCCATCCTCTGCCGCTCATCACATTGATGAGTTCCGTACGCAGCAACCATTTCGCGACGCAACATAAAGTCAAGGCAGGTTTTTCGCGTTCGGGCCCATCGAGTGGGGCTCGCGACTGTGAAACTTTCCTGTGAAACCGCTGGTACACAGTTGTCCCGCGTACCGCAATTTTCATCCTCTAGCGTTATCAAGAAACGCCGGAGCGGTGCAAGGCGAGAAAGTGCGCACCGGTGCAGAAGTTTTCGTATGGAATTAGCCGATGGGCGCTAGTCCCGGTTCTCGAAACGCTCCGCGTTCTACGCGGTAACAGGCGCTCGCGTCCGTCGGCAAATCTCGGGGGTCTCGCCCAGGACCTATTGGCATGTGCTTAGTAGCGTCTCCCCGGGATACTGGCGTTCAGTGTCGGAGAGAATCGCGTACTCAGCGCCGGATCCATACCGCGGCCGCCTGGCCTTGAGGCGTGACATTCACGCTGATGAAACTATCGCCCGCGGGCACATTGGTATCCGTGACGGCGCGGATCGGGCAATCGTCCGCGAGTGAGTTAAGGTTGCGAATGGCAAACAGATCGCTGCCCAGGCACATCAGGCTGCCGATGATTTCCACCATCCCGCCGCCAGCGCCGAGATTGCCAAAGTGACCCTTGGCCGTCGTCACGGGCGGTTGAGATTCGATGCTCCCGAAAACGTCAACGATCGCGGCGGCTTCGTCACGATCGATGTCGACATCGGCCAAACCATGAGCGTGGACGTGGCCGACCGGGGTGTCGCCGTGACCGGAATTTTGGGCCGACCGCATGGCGGCCCGCAGCGCATTGGCGATCGCAATTTGGATGGGGCGCGGACCAGCGGATTCACCCGCTGCGCTGGTTCCGTAACCAATCACTTCACCGAGAATGGTGGCTCCGCGGGCCTCGGCGTGCTCACGTGATTCAAATAGCATCGACGCCGCACCCTCACCGAGCACACTGCCGTCTCGCGTCGCGTCGAACGGGCGTGACATCTCAGCGGGATCGTCGCGATCGGCCGCCAGTGATTCTTGCGTTGAGGCATGCAGGGTGCGTAGAGGATGGACGCGAGACCCGGTCGCACCCACGACGAGGGCGTCGGCATGACCTCGCAGGATCGTGGAGGTGGCTTCGGCGATCGCCGCACAACTCGACGCTTCACGCAGCGTCAGTGAGTTGTTCGGGCCGCGGAGATCGTTGTAGATGGCGATGTGCGATGCGGGCATGTTGGGCAGGTATTTCAGTAACCACAGCGGGTTGACCTCCGGCAGTCCCTGTTGGCCCCATTTGGAAAAATCGAATTTCCCATCTTCGATACACGCTGCGATTCCTTCGGCATATTCTTCGGGCAACGACATGATGTAATCGCTACCGAAGAGCACACCGATGCGGTCACGGTCAAATTGCTCGGCGGAGAAGCCGGCATGATGCAGTGCCAGTTGAGCTGATGCGACGCCCATTTCGATCTCGCGGCACATGACTTTACTGCCCTTCTTGATCGTTCGCTGCATCGCTTTTTCGAGCGGACCGTAGTCCTGGATGTCGCCGGTGAACTCGCGAGCTTCGGCCCCGTTGCTGACGCAATACGCGCCCGTGGGGATCTGCGTGAACTCGGCGATCCCAGAGCGACCGCTGCGCAGGCCCTCGAGCAGCGCGTCGGGCGTGTTGCCGAGCGGGCTGATGACCCCCAACCCCGTGATCACGACGCTGGTGGCAGGTTTCCTCGTCTGCGCGGCGGTAGCAGCGGGGTCGACGACGGGGGCGTTTTGGGAAGTGGTTGTGGGCATGGACAATAGACGCGGACGAAAGAGGCTGAAGTCACAACGTTGGGAAGATAGCAAATCCTGCCGCCGGAAGGAACGTCGCTAGCGGGGTTCGGGAGACTGAAATCGTTCCCAGGCTGCGACGAGTTCGTTCCCAGCGGCCACAATTTCGTCGCGGGTGGTGAATCGCCCGATGCCAAACCGCACGCTTCGGCGGGCCTGAGACTCGCTGAGCCCCATCGCACGTAACACGTGGCTGGCCGAGGGATTGACGCTACTGCAGGCTGATCCGCTGCTGAAAGCAACCCCGGGGGCGGCAGCCATCCACGTTTCCCCTTCGACTTCGCGGAGGTGCAAGTTCAAATTTCCACGCACGCGGGCGGATTCGTCCGCCAGCGGCGGTCCGTTGAGCTGCAAACCCTCAATCGAGCCGCTGAGAATTTGCCATAATTGGTTTCGCAAGCCAACGATGCGAGTCGATTCTTCGCTCTGTGGGTCGGCCGCCGCCGTCGCCAGCCCGATGGCGGCGTCCATGGCGATGATCCCAGCGGGATTCATGGTGCCGCTACGGAGTCCCTGCTGTTGCCCGCCACCGACGATCTGCGGTCGCAGGCGGACCCGCCGTTCGCCGCCACCGGCGACTAGGAATCCGATCCCTTTGGGGCCGTAGAACTTGTGCGCCGAGGCGCTGACTAAATCGACGCCCAATGCCCTGACGTCGAGAGGAATCCGCCCGATTGCTTGTGTGACGTCACAGTGCACCAAGGCGTCCGCCGCGTGGGCGATCCGAACGACCTCGGCGATCGGTTGAATGACTCCTGTTTCGTTATTGACCAGCATGACGTTGACCAACGCCGTGTCCGGTGTGATCGCCTTGGCGAGGGAATCGAGATCGATCATGCCCGCCTGCGTGTCGCCACCGGTCTCCTGCCGATGCACCTCGACGTGCGTGACGTCCACGCCCGAACGCTGTAAATCGGCGGCGACGTCGAGCACGGCGGGATGCTCGGTGCTGCACACGACCATGTGATTGCGGCGATTGCGCGGATGAGTCATCACGCCTCGCAGGGCCAGATTAATGCTCTCGGTCGCACCTGAGGTGATCAGCAGTGAACTGGCCGGTGCATGGATCGCGTGGGCAATCGAAGCGATCGCCTGCGCCATGGCCTCGCCAGCCTGCCGGCCCGCCGTGTGGGAATCGCTATGCGGATTCGCAAAATGCTCGCTCAACCACGGCAACATGACCTCAACAACGCGCCGATCACAGGGCGTCGTGGCGTGGTAATCCAAATAAATCATGTCATGGGTCAATAAACAGGCTGCTCAGAGACTCGCCAGGAGCGAGTCGCTGGCTCTTTCAGGACGTCGGTTTTTGGGGCCGGCGCATTCCGATGATGTCGGGGTGGCGTCATGGCGATGCCCACCCACCCTATCGCAGTGTATGGGCCGGTTCGCCTGGGCTGGCCATTTGCGGGGGTTCTTGTGGCAGGTAAGAGTTATGGAAAACCTTCCAATCGCCAGGTGGCTTTTCATCAATGAACTTTTTCATGAAGCGATCGAGCAAGCCTTGCGAGATCGAATTTCGCTGGACATCAATGAACTCATAATGATCCCAACGCGGCGCCGTTTTAATGTTGAAATTGGGGGCGTACATCAACAGGGCTTCGGGCATGTAGGTTTTTTCGTTCAAGGCGATTTGAACGAGTTTGTATTGTGACCGGTCCTCTTGGCGTTTGGGATAGGCCTCGATCAGAATCATGCCCTCCTTCGGAGCTTGTACCTGACGGACCCAGTACCGCTGGACAATTTGTTTGGCGTCGAGGTTGAAGACGAATGGCAGTGGGCTTTCAAAGATTTTCTTGCCTTGCATTTCCGGTGGCAGCTGTTGCACGCGACATTCTTTCTTGCTGTGGTCGAATTCCAGCAATTCTTCGCCATTGCAAACCCAGTGTTCGCCGAACTGGCCCGGTTTTTCACTGTACTGCGGTTTTTCAGCCTTCATGCCGTCGAAGGTTAGTTTTTGGTCCACTTTGAACAGCCCGCGATCGGGGGCCGCGTATTTAATTTCACCCTGGCACTTGGTCGCATGCACGCCCGCGGGCGCAGCGAAGAGGTCATAGTGCCAGCGTTGAAACCGGCATTCGAGCGTTTTCGTGCCCTTGCTCTGAGTTTCCCAAGCCTGCAGTAATGCATTGAGTTGGGCTTGGGCTTTCGCGTCCAAAGGTTCGAATGGGGCCGCGTAGGCCTCCGGGATCGCCTGAGCAGTACCAGCGGTCGGCTGGCCCGCGTTGTTTGATTGAAGTTGCTGGCCTTGGTTTTGGGCGGAAGCAGGATTCATTGCTAGCACCGAAACCAGGGCTCCGGTCACCATCATCCAGTTCATCAGCGAGCGAGAGCTGCGGGCCAGCTCGGCGGCAGTGCGTGAATGGGAGGCAATCGGCAGCCACACGAGGACATTGGGGGGGCAACAGAGATTCATTCGCATCATCCTTGACGCATCGAGTCGGGGTGGGCAGGACGGAAACATCCATTTCCGCTGAGCCTAGCGAATCCCGACCGGCTGACGAAAGAGCGAAACAGACACGATCTCCTTTTCGACGAAACACGAAGTCGATTTGGCGAGCCGAGACGCGTCCCGACGCGGTGCGGTAGCTGATTGGCCTGCGGCGATGCGGCTCACGATTTCCGTACAGATATCGAATCGAGCGACATCCCAGTAGGTTGTAGGTTCGGGTGCGAGAATTCGCTCTAGGCGGGGATGTTGGGATTCTGCTAAAGGCTATCGCACGGTCAGTCTGCGTTTGCTTCGGAACGGTTCGATTGGCTCTTTTAACAACACCGAACAGTACGTCCAAAACCCTCGTCATGGATTGGCAAAGGGGCGGTATCGGCCGCGCGGACACGCAAAGGAATGCGAACCATGATGGAATTCGGAAAACGACTCTCGTGGCGACTCACCGGTGGCGTGGCTACCGTGGCGATGGGGGCTTTGGCTGCCGCGCAGGTCCAGCGTCAAGAATTGCCGCCCGAAAGCGAGGTGCCGCAGGTCCATCAACCCGCCCCCGCTAATTCGTTGCTCCAACCCATCGCGGCCGACGACGGCCCCTCATCGCTTGTGAAACCTGCGTCGTTCGTGGCCGCCATGCCACCGATGGATCAGGGCGATGTCGATGGCGCGCAGCCAGACTCAACGTTTGACGACGCGCCCCCTACCACCTTGATCGCCCAGGTCGCACACGAGGAACCGGTCAGCGATCCGGTCGGCGAACCCGCTGCTGATGAGGGGCCGATGTCGATGCCTCCCGCAGCGTTCAATCCCGCAGGCATGATGGGGATGCCCAGCGAAATGGCGGAAGTGAACGCCGGTGCTGCTGACCACGCCGGCCACGGACAGGGTGCCGATGAGGGCCCGGCCATGGCGATGTCATTCATGGGACTGCCACAAGAACACGCGGCTCCAGACCCCGAGATGCCCGAAACGGCTCCGCTGCCGGAGGTTCAGTTTGACCAAGGGCCCATGATGATGGATTCCGCGCCACCGATGAATGACTCACCCCCGATGGCTCAGTCTCCACCCTCGCAGCCACAGGCCGGCATGAACGATGGGCCAGCGATGTTTGGGGCCGCAGCAATGGTTGGCTCGGCGCAAGCCATGCAGCAGGAGCCAGGTATGCAACAGGGACCAGGCATGCAGGCGGGACCAGATATGCAGGCAGGACCTAGCATGCAGGCAGAGCCAGGAATGCAGGCAGGACCTGGCATGCAGCAGGATGCTGGCATGCGACAATCGCCGCCCCTGCAACAAGCACCTGCCATGCAGGGATTCGTCGGTGAACACGCAGGTGGTCCCGGTGAATCGTTTAGCGGCAATTCGCTGAGACAACCGGAGGGGATGGAGAATCAGTTGCGCTCGGTGCCAGGCGATGTTGCTGCAGCACCGAACAGCCCTTACCCGTCTCCGCTGCCCGAGCTTCCCCAACCCACGCTCTATCAAAATAGTGTTGGCAGCGGCATGCCGGAGCCAAACAACGCTGTTTCGAGTAACGCGGCGCCGAGCGGGTACGGTCCCCACGGTTTCACACCGAACGAAGCTGCCGCGACTGCGGCGACGGCGGCGACTGCGGCCGTTGCGGCGGGTCAGGGCACCTACGAGAACGAGCAGCCCTATCGTCAGACGCCCGCTCAATATGCAGGTCACCAACGCGGGGCCAATCCAGCGTTAGGCATGCCTGGGCAGGGCCGGGCGGGCAATGGTTCGGCTCAAGACGCTTATCTCGCGACTGGAAACGATCCCATCGCAATCAATTTGCCCGGCGATCGCCGTCTCGAAGGCGTGCAATCGCCGAGCGTGGTGATCCACAAACGGGCGCCCGCGGAAGTCAAAGTGGGCCAGCCTGCCACGTTCGTCATTCAAGTCCGCAATGCCGGTACTGCCGAAGCGCTCGGTGTTCTCGTTCACGACCGCGTTCCTGCGGGCATGCAACTCGTCGACGCGACACCCTCGCCCACCATGCAGGGCGACCTGCTCGTCTGGCAACTCGGTTCGATGCCGGCCGGTGACGAACGTTCGATCACGATGCAATTGGTCGCCCAAGAAGAAGGCGAACTCGGCAGCGTGGCTCGTGTTACATTCGAAGCCGCCGCGTCGGTGCGAACTCGAAGTACCCGTCCCGAGCTCAAAATCACTCAGCGAGCACCGCAAAAAGTGCTCATTGGTCAGCAGCTCGAGATTGAATTGGAAGTCTCCAACATTGGCACCGGTGCCGCGACCGGTGTGATCCTGCAGGCGGACGTGCCGCCGGGGCTCGATCACCCCAACGGTCGGCAACTCGATAACTCGCTCGGTGTGTTGCGTCCCGGTGAGGTTCGCCGGGAGGTGCTGAGGATGCGCGCTGTCGATGCCGGGATGATCGAAAATGTCGTCTATCTTACGTCCGAAGACGCTGAACCCACCAACCACTCGGTGAAAGTGGAGGTCGTCGCGCCCGGACTTAAGGTTGCCATATCAGGACCGAGTCGCCGGTTCCTCGAACGCCAGGCCAACTACACCGTCAAGGTCGATAATCCGGGCACCGCCGCGGCACGCAATGTCGAAGTGATCGCTCGGCTCGATCGCGGATTCACCTTCGTTAGCACGGAGAACAATGGTCAGTACGATCCCAATCGGCACGCCGTCCGCTGGTCGATTGTCGAATTGCCTGCCGGCGAATCGGCGTCCGTCCCCATCACGGTGCTGCCCATCGAAGCGGGCGATCAAGTCATCCGGATGGAAGCCACTGCTGACTTGGATATCCGCAGCGAGAGTGAACACACCGTGGCGGTCGAATCTCAAGCCGAGTTGACGTTCAGTATCGCTGACACCGCCGACCCGATCGAACTGGGAAGCGAAACGACCTACGAGATTAAAGTTCGAAACGCGGGGTCACGAAACGACACGAACGTGCAAGTTCGGTTGCTCTTGCCACCGGGCCTTGAAATGCTCGAGAGCGACTCGGATGCGGGTACGGACGGACGCGGCGGAGTGGTGTTCGCCCCGCACGCGAATCTGCCCGCCGGTGGTGATATGACGTATCGCATTCGTGTCCGTGGCGTGCAGCCCGATACACACGTGATCAAAGCGGTTGTCACCAGCGATCAATCTCGCGTGCCAGTAACGAAAGAAGAAAGCACGATGGTCTACGCCGACCACTAGCTCGCAGTGCACGAGAACGGCAAGCTATCGAGAGCAGCCCGCTTAGGCCGGGAGACCGACACCGATTCCGAGTGTGTCGGCACCGGTCTGAATGGGACGGTCTCGATTCTGTTGCGGCTCACACGGTTTTTGTCGTTTGCTGACGCGTGGTAAACGAAGCTACTCGAAGTCGCCAATCTGATCCTGGTCTGCGCCTGCCGCGGTCCCGAGTGCTCCCCACAAACCGTAGGGACTCGCTCGATCGGCGTCCGCGGCGGATGGTGCGATCGATTCATACCAAGCACTCGGAGCGGGGGACCCTACGTCCCCAGACTCGATGGTATCGGTAATGAATTTCACGGCACCGTCGGCCATCAACGCATGCATCCCGCCTCGGTGATAGCTCCCACCGGAGTAGATCCCATCGACGGCGTCGTCTCCTCCCACAGCAAAACTAATACTGTTGGGCGGCAAAATTGTGTTGGCCAAAGCGACGCCCGCACTACCGTCGGCCCAGCGTCCGCCGCGTCCGGACTCGCTCAGTGGTGTCGTCTCCAAGTAAAACGCAGGACGTTGTGGATCGATCATTTTTTCGTATCCATCTCGACATTAGGGACACAGCACGTTGCCGTGTAGTTTGACTATGGCCATGCGAGGGGCTAGGCTGAGTTTGACGCTTGCGGCAATTTCCCTGAGAATGCAAGGTGTGTGATGTCTCGAATGGCACGGTGCGAGATCTTTGATCCCGACGAGGTAGCGGTGGCGCATGTTTACACCCGCGTTTGTCGCAGGTGCTTTCTGTTGGGAGATGACCCGGTCTCGGGTAAAAACTTCGACCATCGGAAGGTATGGATTGAGGAGTATTTGCGGCAATTCGCTGCTTATTTCGGGGTCGATCTGCTCTGTTTTTCGATTCTGTCGAACCATTTTCATCTGATACTCAGGTCACGGCCGGATGTCGTGGCAAGCTGGAGTGATGAGGAGGTGGCCAGACGCTGGCTGATGCTGTGTCCCCAGGGACGTCAAGCGGACGGTTCACCGATGACGCCGACGGTTCCTGAGATCAAGTCCATCGCAGGTTGCCCGATCAAGCGAGCGGAAATCCGCAAGCGATTGAGTAGTTTCAGTTGGTGGATGCGACTGTTGTGCCAGCGTGTAGCAATGCGGGCCAACCGTGAAGACGAGCAAAACGGTCGATTCTTCCAAGATAGGTATCATGCCACTCGGCTGGCTGATGAGTCTTCGCTGCTGGCGTGCGCCGCATATGTGGACCTCAATCCCATCCGGGCTGCGATGGCCGAGACGCTGGAGCAGAGCGATCACACGTCGGTCCAGCGGCGGATCGAGGCGCTGGTGGACGAAGCGGCGGTCGCCAGCGGGGCGGGTAGTAATGCTGCGGACTGTGGTGGAGAGGCCTGTGACGGGCGGAGTCGTCGGTCGGCCAGGGGCGGTAACGGTTTTTTGTCGCCTGTCTTCATTGATGAGCAGTCCGATCCGATTGGGGCGTGCGAGAGTGAATCGGGAGAACGCTGTAGCGACAAAGGCTTTCTGGCGATGCCGATCGAGGATTACCTGGAGTTGCTGGACTGGACAGCGAAACAGACGGCCCCTGGTAAACGAGGTCGCACACCCGGCGGCTCGCCACCGATTCTAGTTCGGCTGGGCCTGGATACCGCGACTTGGTGTGAACTGGTGGGCGACTTTGGTCGATTGTTCTGCAGTGTGGCGGGGCGTCCTGAGTGTGTCGACTCGATGCGTTGTCATCGGACGCATCGTCGTTATCATCTTCGCCGCCGCGCCCGTGAGCTTCTAACTGCCACGGACTAGTTCGTCTCGCACCTCGTTCGGAATGAAGGTCCTCGGTTAGGGTTGCCGACGCAGAGAGGTGCGCGCACACAGCATCCCAACTGTCGTTTTTCGGGCGTGATGCAACCCGACTGTCACTTGCGACCACGTTCTGACGGCGGCAATCGGAATCCCACCCGATAGGTTCGGTATTGCACAACCTGGAAAGGTGCTGTGTCCCTCAGGTTCCGCTAAAGCTGCTACACGAACGAGACGGTCGCTACGTCGGATACATGCGTGACCAAGCGTTCCTACGACTAACTCCCGACGAAAAAGGCGAACGTGGTTTACGTGTGACGGCCATTGATCGACAGACTGCAGATGCGATACATGATTCCCGTCAATTAATCCAGACCCGAGAATAACAAAACGGTGCACGTGCGGACTGGCAAGGTCTGATTGACTAGAGTAAAGCCGAGGGACATAGCATCTTCGAATAAAGCCGAGGGACATAGCATCTTCGCAAGAAAATAGCGGAAAGCATCAAAATCAGCTTCCCGGTCGACGGGCAAGTTAGAATCCTGGACGAAGTGCTGTGTCCCTCTGTGGAGCCCCGTACGCCCCCTTTGGAGATCCGTCTGGAAGCACCGACCTTGGGTCTTTTTGAAGGGGATGGGCTGGTGAGACGTTGCTCTGGAACCGCAAAGCGGTGGCATGCGATAGCCCCGGACGTCAGTCCGGGGGCACAAACGCTCTGCCATTTGAAATCGCGAAGCGATGGCAGGCGTTTTTCGATGATATTCCCGCAAATCGTTCGGTTTATGAGCGACCTGCCGTCCCTCCAGGACTACGCGATCATCGTTTGCAACCGGTTCCCCGGACCCGCGACCGGGGCTATTGCCTGCCGTGACTTCGTCACTCCGACTCCATAGCAAATATCCCTCAACGTCAATCCCAGAAATCCCAGTGGAAAATCCCAGGGACATAGCATCTTCGCACCAGAAAATCCCAGGGACATAGCATCTTCGCACGAAAATAGCGGAAAGCATTGTCGCTCGCGGTTTTACTTCGTACCACTTTCGCGGAGTGGCTAATGTGTGAAAGTCACAGCGGTTGCCTCGCGGCAACCGTCCTGGGTCACACTAAAGCATTGTCTATAAAGGATTTACGAGTTCCTGTTGCGTGAGGAATGCCGGGCACCCTTGCGGTCTGAGCTTTCTTCACGACCGCGAAAGTGGCTCGATTCCTAACCGAGATCGACAGAAAGCATCAAAATCAGCTTCCCGGTCGACGGGCAAGTTAGAATCCTGGACGAAGTGCTGTGTCCCTTTGTGGATCCTCTCTGTGGATCCGGAATCCTGGACGAAGTGCTGTGTCCCTTTGTGGATCCTCTGTGGAGTTCTGATCACCGTGACGCACAGCGAAGAAGTTGCACTGGCAGAACAGCGTGTGATTCGCATGCGAGACGGCCGGATCGAATCGGATCAATCGGTGGCACGGACGAGCCGCTAAACCTTCACTCACGCCCAGTCGATCGCTTCGAAAAGTCGCATGAGTTCTGATAACGATTGGGATTCGTCAGGGACAATGGTCCCATCCTACGTCCCATCGAAGTGGAATCATTTGATTCGTTGGGAAATGATTCGTGCTATATTATGGACTCCCATTGAACCTCCTAATTCTCACGACGGAAACGGATACATGATGCGCCGATGCTTCATTCCTCTGCTGATGATCGGCAGTTTGATCACCACACTCGTTGGCTCGGTTTCCCCCGCCATGGGAGCCCATCCCAACGTGATCGTGGTGCTCGCCGATGACATGGGGATTGGTGATATCTCACCCACGAACCCGCAGTGCAAAATCCCCACACCTCACCTGCAACAACTTGCCGACGAGGGGATGACTTTCCACGACGCCCATACGCCCAGCGCGGTCTGCACACCGACGCGATATGGGCTGTTGACGGGAAGGTACAATTGGCGATCACGACTCGCCAAGGGCGTGCTCAGCGGTACCAGTGAGCATCTGATTCCTGCCGATCGGCCGACGCTCGGGCATCTCATGCATGATGCGGGCTACCACACGGCGATGATCGGCAAATGGCATCTCGGTTGGGATTGGAACAAGACCGATGGGAAAATTGATTTTTCCAAGCCCGTCCCCAACGGCCCTGATATCAATGGTTTTGATCAGTACTACGCGCACTGCGGGTCCCTCGACATGCCGCCCTATGTGTGGGTCGACACTGGACACGCCACGGCCATCCCAACGCGAGAAGAAGGCGTTACACGAAATCAAGCACCGTATGGCTGGTACCGTAACGGGCCGATTGCTCCTGACTTCGTCATCAATGATGTGCTGCCGCATTTATTCGGCAAAGCTATCACGCACGTCAAGTCTCAGGCAGACTCCGCGAAATCAGACAAGCCTTTCTTCCTCTATTTGGCGCTCCCGGCGCCCCACACCCCGATTGTTCCTGTCCCGCCGTTCAAAGACGCCAGTGGCATGAATCCGTATGCTGACTTTGTGATGCAGGTCGATCATCATGTGGGTGAGCTGATGGCGGCCCTGAAGGAAGCGGGCGCGGACCAGGATACGTTGGTCATTTTCACCAGTGACAATGGTTGCTCGCCAGAGGCCAACTTCGACGTCCTGGCCAAACACGAACATGACCCCAGCGGTGGTTTTCGCGGTCACAAAGCCGACATCTATGAAGGCGGGCACCGCGTGCCGCTAATCGCGCGCTGGCCCGGACATATCGCCCCTGGAACCAACACCGATGCACTCGTCTGTCTGACGGACATCTATTCGACTCTCGAATCCATCGCTGGAGTGCCTCGTCAGGACCGCGGTGGCGAGGACGGTTTCGACCTCTCGCCCCTATGGGCGGGGGCTGACACATCGGCGCGTGACACGTTAATCAGCCACTCGATTGGAGGCTCGTTCGCGATTCGTCAGGGTCCTTGGAAACTCTGTTTGTGTGCTGGCAGCGGCGGTTGGAGTGCGCCACGGGAAGCGCTCGCCAAAAAGCAGAACTTACCCAAAATGCAGCTCTTCAATCTCGATGTGGATCCGGGTGAGGAAACGAATCTGATCGCCGAATATCCCGACAAAGTTGCCGAACTGCTCGCGTTACTCAAAGAACAGGTGACCAACGGGCGCTGCACGCCAGGCAAAAAGCTGAGCAACGATCGCAATGTCGTGTGGCTGCCGTAGCTCGGGACCATTGTCCCGAGCGGGGGAAGGACTTCTCGGACGGGACAATGGTCCCATCCTACGATCACCGCCGAGCTATTTCGCAGCGGCTTTCTTGGCGGCAGCGGCGGCACGTTTTTCGGCGGCCGTGCGGTAGTCGACGACGTCCCAGACCAGACCGAGTGCGCGAAGCAATCGGACCGACTGCCAGGTGATGTCGAACTCCCACCATTTGTGACCGTGCTTGGCCATGCGGGGGTAGGCGTGGTGATTGTTGTGCCAGCCTTCGCCGTAAGCGACGATGGCGACGAGCCAATTGTTGCGGCTGTCGTCGGTCGTTTCGTAGTTCTTGTATCCGAACATGTGCGAGGCACTGTTGACCATCCAGGTCGCGTGCAGCACGAAGACGAGGCGTACGAACATGCCCCACAGCAGCATTGACATGCCCATGTAGAACCCACCGAAGTAGTATCCGCCACCAAACAGGGCCAGCGAGACGATGATGTGGATGGGCAAGAATAGCTTGTCAAAGGCACGCATCATGGGGTCGCGGTACAAATCGGGTGCCCAACGCTCGAGATACTCTTTGCGATCGCCATTGTGAGTGTGGAAGGCCAGCCAGGTGATGTGGCTCCACAGGCCGCCGTCACGCGGCGAGTGCGGGTCGCCTTCTTGATCGCTGTGGGCGTGGTGTTTGCGGTGGTCGGCAACCCAGTCCAGCGGCGAGCCTTCGCCCGCAAAGCAGCCGATGCCGGCGAACAGGTAGCGTACCCAATTGTATGTTTTCATGCCGGTGTGGGTCAGCATGCGGTGGTAGCCCAAGCAAATCCCCAGGCTGCCCGCGACCCAGTGCAGCACAAACGCGGTGACGACGGCTTGCCAGGAAAAGTAGAACGGGGCGGCGAGGCAGGCCACGTGGGCGATCCCCAACCAACCAATCGCCCAGTAACTCAAGTTATCGGTGCGAACTCGCTCCTCTTTCGTCGGCCGAGCCATGTCGCGCTTCTTGGCCGCTTTCTGATCGACGAGGGACGAGAAACCGTCGGCATCCTCCGCTGCGGGGCGGTGAATGTCCCCCTCTGTGTCTAGCTTCGGAGTCTCTGCCATGCCCGAACGGTTCCAGATTTCCGCGTCAACGGGATCGAGCGTGTCGGTATCCGCTGCGTGGGTGACGTTGGAAATCGGATGATGATTATGATGTTTTTTGCCGCCGCGATTGCGGGAGGGTTCGGTAACAGTCGACATGAGAGTGCGGTCCTGAACTCGTCGTGCGATAGGGAAATATTGAAACTGTCAGTAGAATACAGGGCCTCGGCCCGTCCCATGTCACATTCGTTGCACTACTATGTAACGGGTTTGTAATTGTTTTGACGACACTCTCACCGCAGCGTTCTTTAGGCAGACGATCACTGATGGAATTAGCGAAAAAAGCCGCGGAAAACGCTGTTAGGGTGAATTTCTGCGGATCCTCCGGGGACGGCGCCTCAGAGTCTGATTTCCCGCTGGGGAGCACCGGTTTTGTCGATTTTGTGGGACAATTGGAGTTGCGTGACCGACTTTTGAGGCAGCTTCGTGAGTACTTTCACGAAAAACGCTTCCTCGAGGTCCAGCCGCCCTGCCTGAGCCGTGACTGTGTGATCGATGCCTACCTCGACCCGATCGGTATCCCCAGCACCGAACTTGGGATACCCCAGTCGCCCGATGCAAGCTCGTCGTCTCGATATTTTTTGCAGACGTCCGCAGAGTCTGCGATGAAACGCCTATTGGCTCAGGGGGCCCCCTCCATTTTCGCGATCTCACCCGTTTTCCGGCGGGGTGAAATTGGCGTTCGGCATAATGTCGAGTTCACGATGCTCGAGTGGTATGAGGTGGGGGGGGATGCCGCGTCCGCTATGGAACTGCTGGGGAATCTGGCTGCCCAGGTTTTCCGAACGCCCCATTTTGAAACGATCAGCTACCGCGATGCATTTGGCCAGCACCTCGCTATCGATCCGGTGGAGGCATCAATCGCACGGGTTTCCGAACTCGTCCGAGGGATCGACTCGGGGTTGGCGATTTCCATCGGCGAAGACCGTGATGGGCTGTTGGACGTGTTGCTGTCGCACTTCATCGAACCGCAATTGGGCAGGGCCGTACCGGCGATCCTAAGTCGATATCCGGTCACGCAGGCGGCTTTGGCGCGTCCGTGTGCGGATGACCCACGATTTGCCCATCGATTTGAATTGTTCTATCGCGGCGTCGAGTTGGCCAACGGCTACGATGAGCTCCTCGACGCCGATGAGTTGGTCCGTCGATACGAAGTCAACAATGAAATCCGGCGTCAAACAGGGCGTGACCCGCTGGCTGTTGACACAACTCTCGTCGCGGCGATGCGGCGTGGGCTGCCCGCCTGCAGCGGCGTGGCGGTGGGCGTTGATCGACTGCAGATGCTGCTCAGCGGGGCCCGCTCGATTGACGAAGTGATTCCGCTGCCGATCACGATCGCGTGACGATGGATCACGATCGCGTGACGATGGTCGTTCGACGGTTCTATCCGTCGTGAGGAAGGGGCGCGTCCCAGTTCAGGCGGGCGGAGTCGTCTGGCTGCCATCCCGCTCTCCCACTCTCCCGCCCTCGCCTGCTATGATTCGCCCCTACGCGTTTGACTTGCGCACCTAACTCACCCCTTCCATTCTCAAAAACCCGCTCGACTCGCTCATGGCGTCCGCCCCTGAATCCGCGCCGCAAGGCCCCACCGGTCCAACTGAAAACCCACTGACAGGAGGGCCTGCAGAAATCAGCGACAAGGTTCGTGCGGACCGGGAGACGCTCCGCAAAGCGCATGCGGAAGGCACGGCGTGGCGGGCGTACGTCAAATTGTCGGGTCCAGGATGGCTACAGAGTGCGATCACCCTGGGCGGTGGTTCGCTCGCCGGATCGCTCTTTCTCGGCGTGCTGGGGGGCACCAGCATGCTGTGGCTGCAGCTCGTCGCGATTGTGTTGGGCGTGGTGATGCTGTCGGCGATCAGCTACGTGACTTTGTCGACGGGTCGCCGACCTTTCGAAGCCATCAATAGTGAAATCAATCCTGCACTGGGCTGGGGCTGGGTTATCGCGACCGTGATGGCCAACATGATCTTCTGCATGCCACAGTTCAGCCTGTGCTATGACGCCCTCGACAAAAATCTCTCTTCGATCGGCGGCGGTGCTGGACTTGGCGGCGAGGCGGCGACGAAGTGGACCGTCACGATCGCGTTGCTGTTGGCCGCCGGTGGCATCGTGATGCTGAACCTGCGTGGTGGCAAGGCAGCGAAGATATTTGACGTGTTTCTGAAAGGGCTGATCGGCATGATTGTGCTCTGCTTCTTTGGCGTCGCGATCCTGCTGTTGGCCAAGGGAGAAATCAATATCATCAGCATGATGACCGGGATGATCCCTGACTTCACGCAGTTTGTTCGTCCCGCGGGCGATTTGCGGGAGCTGATCGCGGGGCTATCCCCAGACGCGCAAACGTATTGGCTCGGTACGTTGATGCCCACGCAGCGCAGCGTGATGATTTCGGCGATCGCCACGGCCGTCGGTATCAACATGACGTTTCTTTTGCCCTATTCGATGCTGGCCCGCGGTTGGGACAAAACATTTCGAGGCCTGGCACGATTCGACTTGGCCACCGGCATGGCGATTCCGTTCGTGCTCGTGACGAGCTGTGTCGTGATCGCAGCAGCCTCTTCCTTCCACAATAAAATCGACGCAAAATTGGCATCGAGCAATCTGGTGGAGATGCAGGAGTCACCCTTGTTCACCAAAGTCGAAGGGGACCTGCTCAAGCGAGTCGATGTGACGCTGGGAGCGGCGGCGGAATCGACCGATCAAGAAACGAAATTGAACATGGTAGCCGCCCTGCCCGAAGCCGAAAAACGATTGGCGGCGGCACTCGTCAAACGCGACGCCTTTGAGTTGTCGAAAACCCTGGCACCGCTGCTGGGGCAAGAAAACGCCAAGTTGGTGTTCGGTCTGGGGGTCTTCGGTATGGGGTTCTCCACGATCATCATTCTGATGCTGATCAACGGTTACGCATTCCGTGAAATTGCCGGTCGTCCCAACAGCGAAGCGATGTTCATCCTCGGAGTGACGGTCGCGGGTTTGACCGGAGCGAGCTGGGTGGCGTTGTGGACGGACGACAGTCTGCGTTTTTGGCTGGCGATCTTCGCCAGCACGTTTGCGGTGATGTTACTGCCAATCGCTTACTTCACGTTCTTCCTGATGATGAACAGCGATCGTATTCTCGGCGCCGACCGACCGACCGGGACCAGCCGCTTGGTTTGGAATGCATTGATGGGCTTGGCGACTGTCGGGGCGACCGCAGCAGCCATCACTTCATTGATGGAGAAATACCACGACCCTAATCCACTTTCGTTCCGGATCGTTGCCACGATTTGGGTGATTTACGGAGCCGCTGTGGTGTTCGGGTTTTGGTGGAAAAAGCAAAGCCACGCCGCCAATGCAGATGAGCGGACGGTTTAGGGGGTGCGATGCCTGCTGTGGGTTGTGATGATCAACATTCCCTTTTGAGATGAAACGGTTTCTAACATGGCACAGTCCCGAGGCCGGATCGGCAATTTGATGCGTGGCAGGATCAGCTGCCTCGCCTGTTTGGCGGCGTGCCTCTGGACCGCGTTGGCAGGCGACGATTCGCAAGTGAACGCTGCCGATCGCCTTCTCGCTGCCGATTCCTCAGCGGAATTGGCGGCTGCCGCTCGTGGGGTCCAACGCATTTCCGCTCATCGTGGCGCGAGCCTCGATCGGCCAGAGAACACCATCGCAGCATTTGGAAGAGCCATCGAGGCGGGAGCAACCGCCATCGAGATCGATGTTCGCACGTCACGAGATGGCAAATTGGTGATCATGCACGATGCGAAGGTGGACCGAACAACCGATGGCACAGGCCGGATCAACGACCTGGCCTGGGCCGAGTTATCTGCCATGGACGCGGGCAGTTGGTTTGGGACGGACTACGCAGCCGAGCGGGTGCCGTCGCTCGATCAAGTATTGCGGGTCTGCCGCGGACGCATCGGTATCCATCTGGACCTCAAGGAAGAAGGAACCGTCTACGCGGACCGTGTCGCAGCGTCCTTGAAAGCCTACGGTGACCCCTCAAATACCATTGCGGCGGTGCGGAGTGTCGAACAAGCACAGCAACTGCAACAGCGTGTGCCTGAAATGGAAACTCTGATTTTTCTTCGTGCGATGGACCAGGTCGATTTGTCGCTCGCCGCAAAGGTGGATTACTTGCGTCCCCAGATCGATTGGATCCTAAAAGATCCAACACTTCTGACGAAGATCCGGGAAGGCGGAGCCAAAATTCATCTCGACGCCACCGCAGGAACACGGAAGGAAGTGGTGCCGTTGCTGGAGTATCGCCCTGAGTCTCTGCTCTGTGATGATCCTGAACAATTGATCAAAACGCTCACCCAGCTGAAGGACAATGATCGAGAGTAATTGGACACGAAAATGTGCCGAGTGATCAGTTTGATGACCGCAGATCATGACTGCGTTCAGTTCGGAGTCCCGATAATTTTTGGTCGACACATCACTCATCCATCGTTTTATCAAATGAGTTGTGGTCGATCGTTTGGTCCAACGTCACGCTCTCACTCGCGTCCGAACGGCTTCGTGAGGAGATTTGATCCTCGGGGTCAGACCCGCGTTCATGGCGGCCCCACCAGCGATCTCCGAGGGAGATCGACCACTGGCCCGCCGACGGGCAGGCGGTGAGCAGGAGAGCGAGGTCACGAGCCGTTTGGGGACGTTTGGCTCGAGACTTCGCCAAGCAGCTCATCAGGGCGTCTTCGAGTTGACTCGAAACCTTCATGCCACCGCGTTTCGATGGTGGGACGGGAGACTCGTCAATGTGCTTGTGACAAAGTTGCGAGAAGTTCTCGGCATCGAAGACGGGATGTCCTGTCAACAGGAAATAGCCCACCGCACCGACGGCATAGATGTCCGAGCGGGCGTCGACCGACATCGGGGCCTGAATCGATTCGGGGGACATGTACAGGGGAGTGCCCGCCAGCGAACCAGTCGTTGCGTGGCGTGGGTCGCCCGAGGAGTCAATCGCTTTGACCAATCCAAAGTCGAGAACTTTCACGACATCCGGTTCACAACCACGACGGTTTAGCATCACGTTGGCAGGCTTGATGTCGCGATGAACCAGGCCCTGCGAATGGGCTTCGTAGAGTGAGCCACAGACCTGCAGAAGGATATGAATCACTCGGGCTTCGGGTTGCGGACCATACTCGCTGACGAGATCTTGCAAATCGATTCCATCGAGATACTCCATCGCATAGTAGAACACGCCCTCGGGTGTCCGGCCGTAGTCATAGATCGCAATCGTGTTGGCGTGATTGAGCTGGCAGGTGATTTGCACCTCTCGTTCAAAGCTCGCGATGGAAGACTCATTCACCTTTTCAGCATGCAGAAGTTTAATCGCAGTGGGGCGACGGAGCATCGAGTGGTGCCCTTTGTAGACAACCCCCATCGCGCCTTCGCCGAGTTTTTGGTCGAGTGTGTACTGGCCGAGTTGCTGGGCTTCGATGACCGCTTCGCGGGAAAGTCGCTGCAAACGGGCCACGATTAGAGTGAAGACAAAGATGGCGATCGCACTGAGAATCAGCAGGCTGTAGATGAACCAAAACGTTCGCTTGAGAATCACCAAGGGCCGGAAAGCATGTGCCGCGTCGATTTCCGTCGCCACGCCGATGTTGTACTTCGGCATCCACCGCCACGCGCCGATCACGGCGACACCGCTATAGTTGCGGTACCCATCGACATTGATGTTGGCGTTGCCGTCGATCGCGTCCGCCGCCATGACCGTTAGCGGCAGATGGGATCGCCGCATCCCAGGGCGAAAACCGGTCGTCATGTCGCCGCCCGGATCACTGACGGTGAGCTGCAGCATGGATCGCGAACCGGGTTGGTCGGGCAACAGACCGAGCAAAATGAGTTCTTCGTCAAAGCGGCTATTGCTGATCATCACGCCCTCCGCATTGAAGGCATAGGTTTCCCCTGAATCTGCGACTTGACCCAACTCCATAATCTGAGTGAATTCGAGTTCCGGGCGTATTTGCAGGCAGAGCACCGCGATCACCTGAAACGATTCGTTGCGGATCGGCGCACAGGCATACATGGTGGGCACGCCCATCCGCGTCCGCCCATCGGCGTCCTTCAGCATCACCACGCTCGGGAACGGTGGCGCCACGAACGATTCCCCCTGGATCCCACGTTCGGTCATCGATTCATATTCGGGGATGTCCTGCAGTCCCACGATGGCGGAATGGGATGAGGCCATGACCCGGTGTGACTTATCGATCAGCACAAAACCGGCGTAGTGGTGTGCGGCCAGAGCGGGGGCGAGTTCGTCGGCCAACTCTCGTCTCGCCGTTTCGGTATTCGCGCTGGCGACAGCATCATCGCCATTCTCATTCGCTTTGTTTTTCGACAGCAATGTGTCGACCGAGTGGCGGACCGTTTCGTCATTGGCCAGCGACGAGGCGGTCGATTCCTGGACGGCAAACCATTTTTCGAGCATCTCCGTTTCGATATGAACGAAGCTCAATAGCCCGGCGCGGACGTTGCTTTTGATCGTCGATTCGATCGCGTTCTGGACGAAGTAACCGATCGTCGCCAGCAGGATGACCGCGACAATCGGCCAGACCCAAATCTGCTTTTTCAGGAACAGTCCGGTGCGTGTGACTGTCCGCGACATGCTCCGCGAGGCCCACGTCATGTGCGCCTGTGGATGTGCATTTGCGCGTCCAGAGCGACGAAACAGGTTCAGCGGATTCATGTTGGCCACGAGCAAGAAAGAAACAAAGAGCGATTTGGTCGGTGCTCAGCATAATTGCCAGGTTGCGTGGACGCTCCCATTTTGAGCAGGTTTTTAGTTCACAGTGGCACTTCGCGGACGTATGATAAGCAGTGATCCTCGGCTCGCCGCACCGAGTTGGAATCATCGCGACCTCAACAGGGGCAGCGACGTCTCAGGGGGACAGCGTCTCAGGGGGGCGGGGCGTTGACCGGCGGCGACGAAATCAATTTTATTGCAAGGATGCACTCATCGACACATAACCTTACGAGAGTTCGCATCATGCGTTTACTGACCCTTTGTCTTGTTTTGATGGTGACACCGACGCCGTCGGGGCTGGCCCAAGACGCAGCCTCGGGGCCTGCTGCGGCTACCGATCCGGTTGCGACCTCGCCGAGCCAGCCGGCCAAACTCTCACCTGACTTGGTTGCGATCCGAGCCCAATCGGACGCCTTCGTCGCGGCATTCAATCAACATGATGCCAAGTTGGTGGCGGCTCTATGGACGGAAGATGCCGAGTTTGTTGATGATTCCGGGACCATTTACGAGGGGCGAGACGCGATCGAGCAAGCCTACGGGCAGTATTTTGCTGCGCACCCCGACGCGAAAATTCAGATGGTGATCGACTCCTTGCGTCAGCTCAGCGATACCGTGGCCATCGAGGATGGCCGCTCGATCGTGTTGCCTCCCCCGACGGGGGCTGCCGGCCTCAGCAGGTACACCGCGGTGCATGCCAAAGTCGATGGCCAGTGGCGGATGGCGTCGGTTCGCGATACGTGGATCGAAGCGACCGCAACACGCGAGGATGCAGTTGATCTCGAGTTCCTGATCGGCGACTGGATCGCCGAGGAGCACGGCATCCGAATGCACTCGGTTTGCCGGTGGGTTGCCGACAAGCATTTCGTCGCGCGGACGTACACGACGACTCAGGTCGACGGGACCGAGACGTCGGGACTGCAATTGATCGGTTGGAACCCAGGTGCTGATCGCATCCAATCCTGGATGTTCAGCCCGGATGGTGGCCACGCGGTCGGTATCTGGTCGCTGACGCCGACCGGATGGGTTGCAGAGACACTCGGGGCCACCGGCGATGGGACACTGACGACGTCTCTGAACCGACTTGGGCGACTCGATGACAACGCTTATTTCTGGCAGTCGACGCAGCGAACCGTCGGCGGAGTCGCTCTGCCCGATACCGACGAAGTTGTCGTTAAGCGGGTACCGTCCCAGAAAGAATAGGCCCGTCGCTGCCCTTCGGAGTGAGCGGGGAATTTACCGTTTGGATAAGTGGCCGAACGCTCGACGCTCGGCAATTTCGACCGCGGTACGTTCGGCGACTTATTCACCGCTCGTTCCTTCGCACTCAAATCAATATCGCATCACCCTCATCCTCATAGGTTTCGTCTCATGTCCCGAAAAAATCTGCTCCGTTTCTTTGCGATCATCTTGATCGTTAGTCTGCCTCTGAACGACTGCTGGGGGCGCGGTTTCGGTGGCGGCGGACGCGGCGGCGGTGGCGGCCGAAGCATGGGCGGGGGCGGCGGTCGTAGCATGGGCGGCGGTGGATTCAGCGGTGGTAGCCACAATTTCGGCGGCGGTGGATTCAGTGGCGGCGGATTCAGTGGCGGCAACTTGGGTGGCGGTAGCCGCAACTTTGGCGGTAGCGGCCTAAGTGGTGGCAACTTGGGTGGCGGTAACTTGGGTGGCGGTAACTTGGGTGGCGGTAACTTGGGTGGCGGTAACCGCAACTTCGGTGGCGGTGGACTCGGCAGCGGCGGCAACAACTTCGGCGGCGGTGGACTCGGTAGCGGTGGCAGTGGGCTCGGTGGCGCGGGGGGCATCGGCGACCGTGGTTCCAACAATCTGGGCGGTGGCAACCTGGGCGGGCGCACGGGCGGCTTGGGCGGCGGAAGTAACTTCGGCGGCGCGGGCAATAACCGTTTCTCAGCACCGAGCCGCAGCCAGCTTGACGGGTTCCTCGGGCTTCCTTCGGATGCCGGCATGGGCGGCTTGGGGGGCGGGGGAAGTGCCCGCAATCGCTCCGGGCTCAGCGGCGACAATTTTGAGGTCAATAAAGGCACGGCGAGTGGCGAGAACGGTGGCAAAGCAGCTGGGATCTCAGTCACGGGGCCGGGCGGGGTTACCAGGGGAAGCGCCGTTGGTGTCGGTGCGAACGGAGGCGTCGCCCGAGCGAGCGGCGCCGAGGGGCCACGCGGGGCAGGAACCGCTTCGGGGACCGTCCGAGGACCCGACGGAGGCATGGCCGCAGGCAGTGCGTCGCGTGGTCCAGCGGGAGGAACTGCGGCACGGGGCGCTGCGGTTGGACCCAACGGTGGAGCCGCCGCGGGCAGTGTCGCACGGGGGCCCGCAGGCGGCGAAGCCGCACGTGGGGCGGTCGTTGGTCCGAACGGGGGCGCAGCCGCTGGCAGCGCCGTGCGAGGACCCGGCGGTGGCGAAGCGGCACGGGGTGCCGCAGTCGGACCCAATGGGCGTGTCGCAGCAGGTGGAGCAGTGCGTGGGCCCGGGGGCGGTGCGGCCGCTCGCGGCGTCGCGGCCGGTCCCCGCGGTGCAGCCGCTGGGTTTGCTCGCGTCACACCTTCAGGACGCTACACCAGTGCTGTCGCCGTGCGTCATAACTACCATAACTGGGGCATCTATGGCCGCGGTTGGTACACCAATCATCCCGGAGCTTGGTTCGCCGCCGGTTGGACCGCAAACGCGATCTGGCGACCAGCAACATGGTACTCCGTCGGTGCCTGGATGCCTTACTCATGGGGCACGCCAGTTTACTATGACTACGGCAACACCGTCGTCTACAACGAAGGCGATGTCTACGTCAACGGCGACAACGTGGGGACCTCGCAACAATACTACGACCAAGCCAGCGAGATTGCCCAAGCGGGCGCCACTGCCGAGGCACCCGAGGACGGTGACTGGCTGCCCCTGGGTGTGTTCGCGTTCACCAAGGTTGATGATTCGAAAGCTGGCGGTGCCGCGGTCAAAAATGTCAAACCCGATATCACGATCCAGCTCGCTGTCAACAAGGAAGGGATCATCCGCGGCAACTATAGCGATACCGCCACGGATCAAACTCAACTGGTCAAAGGCTCCGTCGACAAGGAGACTCAGCGAGTCGCCTTCACGGTCGGTGATAATGAAACCAGTTTTGTCGAAACCGGACTCTACAACCTCACCAAAGACGAAGCTCCGGCCCTGGTGCATATCGGTGCCGACCAAACCGAGCAGTGGTTGCTGGTACGATTGGACAACAAAGACGCGGACACGGGCGCTGATGCGAGTGCGGACGCAGACGCTGACGCGAGTTAGGTCAATCGAACAGGTGGCGCGGAGACGGTACGCTAGTCTTGGATTGTCCTGGACGGTGTCATCTTCGGGCGCCTGAGCAGTTCTGGTTGATTTTGATTGAGATGGTTTCTGTCCCAACTTCACCATCCCGAGCGAGTATATCGGTCTCGGGCGGTGCAACCATCCCATCCAGGGCCGCTCCGAAGTGACGGTTTCGCAGTGTTTTGGGTGCCGCTTCTGCTCCCTGAACCCAAAGCGGTGGCATGCGATCGCCTCGGACGCCAGTCCGGGGTATCGAGTTGCCCGACAAATTGAAATCGCGAAGCGATGACAGGCGTTTTAAATATTTTGCCTGCGAATCGTGTGGTGCGTGAGCCGCATGTCGTCTCTTCAGGACTCTGCTGGACTTCGCCCCGACCGGTTCCCCGGACTGACGTCCGGGGCTATCGCATGCCGTGGCGTCGCCACTGAGAGGAGTGAACCCTGCATACCTCCATCTCGCTGCTGAAGCCTCCACGTCGATTACCACCCTTCGGAATGGCGTCATTGCTTCGGTCCTCTGACCGCCTGTCACTTGCGATCGGCTCAGGCGGCGGTGACGTCGTGCTGTTGAATCCTGGTCCGCTGGAACTGTTGGCGTCCCTTCCGCCTGACGAAGTGACGGGACCCAATTCGTCACCGGTGATCTGCACGGTCAGCTCAAGGCTTGGCCGATCCCGTAGGCTCACAAGGGCCACATCATTCGGGCAACTCACGACAGGCGGAGCCGGCGGTTGAGGATGGCCCCTCTTGCCGATCGGGCCGATACAGGCCACGATGGTCGGCCATCCTGGCCTGGCTTTTTGAACCCAATTTGCCAGGTTTTTGTCATTCCTTTCGCTTGTTCCTTGGGTCCATCCCGATGAGTGTTGCCACTTCTGCTGCTCCCGTTTCGTTCTCACCTCCGGGCACTTTCGACGCCATGGCATCCCAGGTGCTCGATGGACGGCCGATCTCGCGTGAGCAGGCGCTGTCCATTGTTGAGGCGTCCGATCTCGATCTGCCAGCGATTTTGTCCGCGGGGTATCGCATCCGGCATCACTATTTCGGAAACTCCGTCCAGCTCTATTTCTTGATGAATGCCAAGAGCGGGTTGTGTCCGGAGGATTGCCATTACTGCAGCCAATCGAAGGTCTCCGAAGCTCCGGTACCGAAATACAATATTCTCAAGCGAGATGACTTGATGGCAGCGGCCGGAGTGGCCGCTGAGCGAGGCGCGAAAACGTATTGTCTCGTCATCAGCGCACGGGGCCCCAACGAACGCGAAATGGTCGCCGTCGAAACGATCGTGCCGGAAATTAAACAAAAATACGGCTTGGATATCTGTGCATGCTTAGGGTTGTTGACCGCCGAACAGGCCGAGCGGCTGAAGGCATGCGGGGTCGACCGCGTCAACCACAATCTGAATTCGAGCGAGACGCACTACGCGAAAATTTGCACCACGCACACCTACGCCGATCGCGTCCAGACGCTTCGTCACGTGCGTGATGCGGGCATGGAAATGTGCAGCGGCGGGATCATCGGCATGGGCGAATCGCGGGCTGATATCGTTTCGATGGCATTCGATCTCGCGGAATTGGGGGTCCAGTCGATCCCGGTAAACATTCTCAATGCGATCGATGGCACCCCGCTCGAAGGAACCGAGTCCCTGTCCCCGCAAGATGCCTTGAAAGCTCTGGCCATGTTCCGCTTCGTCGCTCCGAGTCGCGAGTTGCGGATTGCCGGTGGGCGCGAACTGCACCTGCGTTCGCTCCAGCCGATGGGGCTGTACGTCGCCAACAGCTTGTTCGTCGGTGATTACTTGACGACCCAGGGCCAAGCCCCACAAGCTGACTATGACATGATCTCTGATCTCGGATTCGAAATCACTGGGTCGTGCGAAGAAGTCAGTGTGTGAGGGGCGACCGACGGCGCTGGCCGTCGTGAGGAAGGGGCGCGTATCCGCTCAGGCGGGCGGAGCCGTCTGGCTACAATGCAGCAATTCGCTATCGGCTCGGAGGGCCGAGCGACATGGATGCGGGCGATACCACTGTGGGAAAAGGAATGATGACACCTTTGCAACAAACCTTCGATTGTGAGGCTCCGGTAGCTCTCGTCACTGGTAGTGGTGCACCTCGCGTGGGACGGGCAATCGCCGAGGAGCTATCGCGGCGTGGGTGCCATGTGGCGTTACACGCGAATTCGAGCTGTGCTGAGGCGGCGGAATCAGCGGCCACTTGGCCACAGCGGTTTCAACGCAATGCCATCGTGGTCACTGGTTCGCTCGAACAGGATGACACCTGTGACCGCATCGTCAACGAAACGGCCCAGCACTTTGGCCGTTTGGACATCCTCGTCAATAGCGCCGCGATCTGGTCACCGACGCCGCTCGACGCCATCACCGGCGATGAGGTTCGGCGGTACTTTCAAATCAACTCGGTCGCCTCGCTCTTGTGTGCACGGGCGGCAGGCCGAATCATGCTGACGCAGCCTCGGGGCGGTTCCATCATCAATCTCGGCGACTGGGCAACGGGGAGACCGTATGCGGATCACGCGGCGTATTTCCCCAGCAAGGGTGCGGTCGAGACGATGACTCGGTCACTCGCCGTCGAATTGGGTAGCCGGCATGGTGGAGTCCGTGTGAACTGTGTGCAACCCGGACCCGTCATGCTCGCCGGCGATGTCGACGAGGGAACTCGCCAGCGGCTGGTCGCCAGTACCTTGGTGGGGCGGATCGGTCTGCCCGCAGACGTTGCCGCTGCGGTTGCGTTTCTCTGTGAGAGCACCTTCGTCACCGGGGTCTGTTTGCCTGTCGACGGGGGCCGGCGAATTTTCGCTCCCGATGGTTTACAGGTAGGACGCAACACCGGGTAATCGGTTATCCTTTTTGGTGTCAAACGAAGCTCCTCTGTTTGAATCTCCGCTTGCCTGAGCCCATGACCTTGAGTGATCCGTATCTACCGCCTGTTCTGCCGCCCGCGTCTGATGAGGCGACATCGGTCGATCCTGAATTCCGGGCCGTGGGGGAGCTTTTCGAGCGGATTCAAGCCGAAGTCGCGAAACTGTATGTCGGCCAAGACGAGTTGGTGCTCGGTACGTTGACCGCCTTGTTCGCGGGGGGGCACGTGCTAATCGAATCGGTGCCGGGGCTCGGCAAGACACTGTTCGTCCGCACGCTCGGCCGGATCTTGGGTTGCGAGTTCGGGCGGATTCAGTTCACCGCCGACCTGATGCCCTCGGATATCACTGGGGCACCGGTTTTCGATATGCAGAAAAGCGAGTTCCGCTTTCACCCTGGGCCCGTATTCACCCAGCTTCTGCTGGCCGATGAGATTAACCGTTCACCCGCCAAGACACATGCGGCGTTATTGGAGATCATGCAGGAATACAGCGTCACGATTGATGGCGTGACGCATCCGGTGCCGCGCCCCTTTCTCGTGCTCGCGACACAGAACCCGCTCGAGAGTGAAGGCACGTATAATCTGCCCGAGGCTCAGTTGGACCGATTCATGTTCAAATTGAACGTCGATTATCCGACGGCAATCGAGGAGACTGAGATTCTCAAGCTGCATTCACAGCAGGTTGATTTCAACAAGCGATTGGAGGAGGAGGTGAATCGCGTCATGAATCCGGAGCTGGTCAATCAAACGATCCAGACATGCAGCCGGGTGCGGATTGACGATCGCTTAGTCACCTACATCAGCTCGCTCGTGCGGGCAACCCGCGACTGGCCCGGATTCCATATCGGTGCCTCACCGCGAGCCGGGATTTCGCTGATGCAAGCCGCCCGAACGCTGGCCGCGTTTTCCTCTCGCGACTTCGCCGTTCCCGACGACGTCACACGCATCGCGCTGCCCGTCCTCCGCCATCGCGTCCAGCTCACTGCCGAAGCAGAGATCGAAGGCAAGCAGGTCGACGAAGAGCTGAGGGCAATGATGCGTGGCATCGAGGTGCCTCGTTCCTGAGTCGCAGCCGTCGCGTCCGAGATGCTGAAGTCAATGTTTTGACAGGAGCGCCTTTCTCGGGGAGCGTTCGTTCTCGCTCGTGCCTCTAAGCAACGCGGGATCAATAACTGGCGTAGAGGATCTTGTTAAAGATCCATCCAGAACAGGATCTTTCACAAGATCCTCTACGGTAAACCCGTCACTTATTGTTCCTGGTATCCTAACCCAACCGGTCAGTGGCGATGTGATAGTGAGGGTCTTCGCTGACGTTGATTTCGACCAAGTCGCCGGCCTTGTCGAGCAGTTTGCGGCATTCTTCGCTCAGGTGGGTCAGATGCAGCCGTTTGCCGGCGGCCAAATACTTTTCCGAAACCGTATTGATTGCTTCGATCGCCGATTGGTCGTAGACACGTGTGTAGTAGAAGTCGATGACGACATCATCGGGGTCTTCGGCGACACTGAACATGTCTTTGAATGAAGAGACGGAGGCAAAGAACAGCGGTCCGTGGAGTTGGTAGATCTTGCTGCCGAACTCATTGAATTTCACGTCGGTGGCAATGTGTGTGGCATGTTGCCACGCGAATACCAACGCGGACACGATTACACCGATGATGACAGCGGATGCGAGGTCGTGCATGATCACGGTATAGCCCGCGACGAGCACCATCACGAACATGTCGCTCCGGGGCATCCGGCGGAACATCTTGAGCGAGGCCCATTCAAAGGTACCGATCACGACCATGAACATCACGCCAACGAGCGCCGCCATGGGGATTTGTTCGATCCAGGGGGCGAGAAACAGCACGAAGGCGAGCAAGCAAACCGCAGCGGTGATACCAGAGAGTCGCCCGCGACCGCCCGAATTGACGTTAATCAGCGACTGGCCAATCATCGCACAGCCACCCATGCCGCCAAAGAAGCCACAGACTAGGTTCGCAACACCTTGGCCGACGCACTCACGATTGCCTTTGCCGCGTGTCTCGGTGATCTCGTCGATCAAAGTCAGCGTCATCAATGATTCGATCAGTCCAACGCCGCAGAGAATGATGGCATACGGAAAGATGATTCTGAGAGTTTCAAAGTTCAGGGGCGCCAAGACATGCTCGCCCATGAAGAAAGGCACTGGCAAACCGCCGCTGATGCCCGATTCAACTTCGGGAAGGGCTACTTTAGGCTGGGCAGCAGTGGGCGGTGTGAGGCGGTCGACACCGGACTGCATGGCGTCACCGATCGGCGCTGCTTGAGCACTGATCAGTGTCAGTGAACCGGCATGGGAGAGGGTTTCGGCATCCGTGTTCGCCGCGCTCTCGCGTCGGTCTTGGATGATCGCGGCCTGCGTATTCGTTTTGAGCATGTCGCCGACCGTCGCCAGCATATTCTGGCCACTGCTCGTCGCCATGGACTGGTTAATGGCAACCGACAGGAGGGTGACCGTCAGGATGGCCGCGAGTGAAGCCGGGACCGCCGTGGTTAGTTTCGGCAGCAGGTAAATGATCGCCATCGTCAGGACGACCAGCACTAGCATGATCGCCAGCGGGGTTCCGCTTAGGTAGACGAGATTACCGCTGTCCGAAAGTGTCTTGAAACTGCCCAGTTGGGCCATCCCAATCACAATGGCGAGCCCGTTGACGAACCCCAACATCACGCTGTGGGGCACCATCCGGATGAGTTTACCAAGACGGCCCACCCCCACGGCGATTTGTAACAATCCACACAGCATCACGGCAGGAAATAGGTACTCGACGCCGTTTTCATGAACCAACGCGACCACGACAACGGCCATCGCACCAGTCGCACCGGAAATCATCCCGGGGCGACCTCCCACCACTGCGGTAATCAGCCCAAGGAAAAACGCGGAATAGAGACCGACCAGGGGCGAGACGCCCGCGACGAATGCGAATGCAATGGCTTCGGGGACCAATGCCAAGGCGACCGTGAGCCCGGACAGGATATCGTTTTTGAAAGAGTTGGATTGATGACGGAAGAAATTCAGCATAGCGATTCAGCGAGGATTCTCGAAACTTATTAGTTTTGTAGCGGATATTAGCCGCCTGCTACGATCGGTCAACGTCGAATGACGCTTTCAATCATGGGTCACAAATTGCGTGAGACCCGCGCCGACCCGCGCAGCGTGCCGATGGCTTCCACTATCAATTGCCTGTGTGGCTGAGGGCACCGGCCCGCAGATATTGACGCGGCGTGCCAGAACGTCGCATGTCCGGGATGTTTTTTTGAGAATTTTTGTCGGGCTGCTTGACGATGATGCAAAACGCCGATATTTGCGGAATCGCCCCCTGCTCCCGGCCAATCCGGTTCTCCACGCAGCGTGGAGGATAGAGGAAGACGGGAATGATTTCTATCGCTGGGTACGAATATGTAAAATCCGAGCTGTGACCGAGTGTCGTGTTTGAGCAGACGGGGCGTGGCATCCTCATCCGGTCCGAGGATCGATCTGCTCGCTCGGGGGGCATCGTTCCGAGCTGCGAGAGCGAAACCGATCGCCGGCTTGCGCCACAATGTCTGAAACGGTACAAAGCACGTTGTCCTCTACCTGCCCCCAACCCACCTGCGGAGCCAAAACCATGACTGATCAACCCGCCAATCCAGCTCCCTCTGGACGACCAGCATCCACGCACGCCCCCTCAGCGGGAGGCCCGCCTCCAGGGGTGCGGCCGCATGCGTCTCTGCCCGAACCATCGATGATCCCCGAGCAGGGTTGGCATGTGGGGCATTTTTTCTACCGATTCCGCCGCGATCAACTCGACGCGCCATTGTCGCCTGAGGTCTGCGAGCAGTTCTGTGCGGCGCTCGCCCCGAGCGATGATCGTATGCCCGAGCGACTCGCATCTTATTGGACCAGTGGTCATGAAGCCGATTTCGGTGTCGTCGTGATGGATCCGCATCCTGGAAAAGTCGACGCGATTCATCAGTCGCTGCTCGCCCCGGGAATCGGTCGTTGGATCGAGCCGGTATGGTCGTTTACCTCGGTGAGTGAAGTCAGTGAGTATGTACCTTCGGTCGAGGCGTATCGCGATCGTTTGATCCGTCAGGGTGGCGAACCCGACTCGCCCGAACTGGCTGCGAAAGTCAGCGCCTATGAACGCCGCCTGCCGATGATGAACCGCAATCGCCTGCAACCCGACATTCCCGACTGGCCGGCAGCGTGCTTTTATCCGATGAACAAAAGCCGAGTACCAGGGGCGAACTGGTTTACCGAACCGTTCAGTTCACGCAACCAGATGATGGCCGAGCATGCTCAGAGCGGGATGGCATTCGCGGGCAAAGTCAGCCAACTGATTTCTGTTGGCGTCGGGCTGGATAATTGGGAGTGGATGGTCACGTTATGGGGGCGCAATCCTGAATACCTCAAAGAGATCGTCTACAAGATGCGATTTGACGAAGCGAGTGCCAAGTACGGCGAATTCGGGCCCTTCTTCGTCGGTTATCGCGCCGACGGCAAAGAAATCTTGGAACATTGCCGGATGGCGGGCTGAGCCCCGCATCGGATCATCAGTCACCAGATGCTGGGTTTCGGCAATCAATAATTCATTTGATGGGAACACAGCATCCGCCCTCCTCGGCCCCGTAGCGGGTGGCTTCTCCACCGCGGGCGGGTGAATCGATCCACTGCGTTTTTATTTCCGCCCGGCGGCTACTGTCGCTCCGCGACGGCTAGCAGGCTGTTGATTGAGCCGAATGCCGTGAGGCATCGGGTACCACCCGGCCGCTCACGCGACTCGGCTCAATCCATCCGCAGCCCGGCCAACGATTTCGCGCGGCAATATTGATCCGAATGCCGTGAGGCATCGGGTATCACCCGGCACCCGGCCGCTCACGCGACTCGGCTCAATCCATCCGCAGCCCGGCCAACGATTTCGCGCGGCAATATTGATCCGAATGCCGTGAGGCATCGGGTACCACCCGGCACCCGGCCGCTCACGCGACTCGGCTCATTCCATCCGCAGCCCGGCCAACGATTTCGCGCGGCAATATTGATCCGAATGCCGTGAGGCATCGGGTACCACCCGGCACCCGGCCGCTCACGCGACTCGGCTCAATCCATCCGCAGCCCGGTCAACGATTTCGCGCGGCAAAATTGATCCGAATGCCGTGAGGCATCGGGTACCACCCGGCACCCGGCACGCGGCCGCTCACGCGACTCGGCTCATTCCATCCGCAGCCCGGTCAACGATTTCGCGCGGCAATATTGAGCCGAATGCCGTGAGGCATCGGGTAGCACCCGGCACCCGGCCGCTCACGCGACTCGGCTCAATCCATCCGCAGCCCGGTCAACGATTTCGCGCGGCAATATTGATCCGAATGCCGTGAGGCATCGGGTACCACCCGGCACCCGGCACGCGGCCGCTCACGCGACTCGGCTCAAGAAATCAACCCGTCGCTAGTCGCGTTGCTGTTTTCCCACCTTCATCAGATAGCTTTCGCTGTGACTGTTGTATTGGGGAGCGTACATGGACTCGATCGTCGCGAGACCACTTTGATACCGACCTTTCAGCTGCACCCGGCTTCTCGACTCGAGCACGTAGGTACCCTTGGGCAAGTCATCGATGAAGAAGTGCTCGGCGGCGTCACGGGTGCTTTGGTAGTAACCCATTCCATCTTGCCAGCGATAGCCTGAGAGAACGTTGGTCGGTTCGGTGCCGCTGCCGCGAGAGTCTTTCAGATGAATGAACTCCATTGCCCGTGAGGTGCGAACGATCAGACGGGAGACAATCTCATCGCCGACTTTGATGGGCGAGCCATCGATATCCACGTTGTTGCCCGACTTTGATTCATCACCGTCGCCGGCCACGAGTCCTTTGACAATCGGACGTAGGACTTCGCCGCTCGGGGTACTGCGGACGACGAAGAGCTGTTTTTCAATCTCCAGCGGCGTGCCTTCATGTGGGGTCACGTCCTCAACATTCTGGAAGAACGACCAGTGCACACCGCCCCAAGCAATGCCCGGGGTGGTCTTGGTCACCGTGATCGAGCCCATCGCCGGTGTGATTTCCGCCGCGGTGAATCGCTGTTCATAAAAACCGGTTCCCGCTTCCACGTTCTGCTGCTCGACGGCTTGTTCGCCAACCTTCACGTCGACCAGTGTTTGGTCGGCGAGCAGATCGACGCCCCGCAATAGCAACGCGTAGACGGCATCCGCGGTGGCCTTGGTGGTTTCCCAGGAGCGAGTTTCCTTTTGGCGAAGCAGCCATGCCTTGCACGATTCCACAGCGGCTTGATTGTTGGCAACCTCATCGAACATTTCGATCATCATCGCCTGGGTTTCGATGTCGGCCTGGTACCAGAACCAACCACGCACTTCATCGTTCCAGTGCATGCCCGTGTCATCTGTCACACTGCGTTCATCCAATGATTTGACGATTCCAGCGGCGTCTGGGGCACGACCAAATCGCTTCAACGCTACCGCCACATGTGCTTCGCTCATACGAGGGAGAGTCAGCCAATGCTCGGCAGCTTGATCGAGCCAGTAATTCAGAGCCGGTTTCGCGTCAGCGGCAACGTCCGCGTCTTTGAGGAAGAAGCTGCGACCGTAGAGATACAGCGCAATCGTGTTCGACAGATGGTTGTGCTCGCGATCGCCCGGTTTGATGTCGTCATACATCTTCTTGGAAAAGGCATCCAAGTGAGCGAGTGCACGAATGGCGGGCGATGCATCGACATCCGCACCGAGGTGCCGCAGTCGACCGTAGCCCGTCGCGATGTAGAGGGTGATGAACGAGTTCGATCGGCCACCGGGGAACCACGGCCAACTGCCGTCGTCGGCTTGGACATCGGTCAGCCGCTGAGTCAGTCGTTGGACTTGATCGTTGACTCGGTTTTGATCAAACAGAATGCCCACGTTCCGGCGAGCCTCGGCTTCCGACTCGGCCTCGAGAACCCACGGTGTTTCCGTTAGCGCGATCGAAGAGAGTTCTTCGTTCTGTTGCAGTGGTGAGGCGAGCGCATCACGCGCGCGGTCAGATCCCTTGGACGGCAGCGGTTGATGACGCCAGGTATTGAACACGCGTTCGATGTTGGGATCCGACGTCGCGATGTGTCTCGCCAATAGGTTGGCGTAGAGTCGATTGAACGTCTGCTCGCTACATTCGTATGGGTAATCCATCAGGTACGGCAGCGCCATGACGGCGTACCAAGCTGGGTTTGAGGTCATCTGCACGGTCAGCGACTCACTGCGGATGGAGCTGGTTTTCGGGTCGAGGTCGGCGAGTTTCTCGAGCGTGAACGTCTTGGTCTCTTTACCGTCGATCGGCAGAGCGATTGATTCCTGAACCAGGATGCTGCGCGATAGAACGGGCAAGTACCCTTCCTCGCCGTCGGACAACCGGCCCGTCGAGCCGACGGCTTTGTACGTCAGGTAACCGATTCCATCTGGGACACGGATTGGCCAAGAGAACGATTGTGAGCGGCCAGCGGGAATCTCGAATGACTGACGCACGTGGACATTGTCGAGCTTATCGTCAACGCTGTCTCCGGTGCGGGCACTGGAGAACTGCAACGCGACGGTACCGCTCTGCACCGATGGCGATTGGTTGGTGACCTTCACCGTGATTTCGATTTCGTCGCCTTCACGCAGTACACGGGGCGGGTTGGGCTGGACCATCAGGTCCTTGCTGGTCACAGCGGTATCGCGGAGCACACCACCGGCGAGGTCCGCGGTATGTGCGAACCCAATGAACTGCCACCGCGTCAGGGCCTCGGGCATGGTAAAGTTCATCTTCACAACACCCTGGTCGTCAGCGATCAGTTCGGGGAAGAAGAACGCGGTCTCGTTGAGGTTTTTGCGGGGTGAGACATCCGAGAGGTCAACTTCTTTCTTGTCCGCTGGCGGTTCTCCTGCGGCACTGTCGCTGTCTTGCAATGCGAATGACTCGACGCTCTCTTCAGCAGTCGCCGCACTCCTGGACATCATCATCGGAGCAGCAGGCGGCATGGCTCCGTCGGCCATCATCATCATTGGCATCGCCCGACCGCCTTTTCTCATCATCCGGCCCCTAAAGGCAGCCTGGCCCTGCAGTTCCGGCGGGTACTGGCGATACGTCAGCTGACCGACTCCCGATCCATAGTGTTGCCCCGTTGAGATCTGTTGCAGGTGGTCCCAGCGGTTCTGGTCGTTGACGGACGTGTACGTGTTGTCGTGATAAAACAGCCCGAATCCACTTGGGAATCCGTGCGGCGTGAAGGCGTCCAGAGACGCGTCATAGAGTGTCGCGACCATTTCAGCGGCCCGTCGGATGGCAACTTCGCCATCACCAGTTGATGGACCCGATGGGTCTTCAATGACAGCGGTCCAGGTCTCTTGTTGACCAGGCTTGAGTTTGGAGACAAAGTGCTCCCAGCGAATCTTGAGTTCTTTGTTGGACCAGGGCACGTTGACGTGGGTGTCGTTGACGTACAAGCGGTTCTCGCGGGCCATCCATACCCGCACGTTGAACCCGCCCCGCATGGACTCGTCGATGTCCTGTTTGATTTCTATTTGGGTTTGGTTTTTCGGTGTCCAGAATCGTTGCAATGTTTTGCCACGATGCGTGACTTCGACGAGGGCGCGAGCGGAGTCGTAGCCGCTGCCCCAAACCGCTCGAAAGGTTTCGCCCGGTTCGTACGAGTTTTTCTCAACGGCGAACACGTTCGCGATCGCCAGTTCGCATTGGTCGGCATCCGGATCGATCACCTGCAACGGTAGGATGGCTGTGACGTTGTTGCCGGCTGCGTCGGATGCCGACAGCACGGCACGGAAGTTTCCCGCACCGAGTTCAACGTCGAAACGGGCACTGCCCGATTCGTCCGTGGTCAACTCGACCGTTTTGACGACTTTGTCGGTGGCCCAGGAGTTGGGTTCATCGGCGCGGACTTCGTCCTGTCCGGCATCGAGCTGACCGGGGTGGGCATCGATGCGGTCCCACGCAATCGAATTGTCGAGCCGTTTTCGGCCGATCTGATCAGGTTTTTTGAGTGAGTAGACGTCGACCTTGACTTTCGCTGAGACCGGGTCGCCCTGCAACGTTTTCGTTGCGACGTTCACTTCAATCGGTTTTGCGTCGGTTAACCAGCTTGTCTGCGATGTGCTCAGTGCGGCGTCCATCGTCGTGTACCCGACCAACACCGTGGTGGCCGCGTCGCGGGTCTCGCCCGTGGTATCGGTCACGTCCGCGGTGATTTCGTAGCGGAATTTGGGCTCGCTCTCGCGATCGACGGATTGGTCGGGGACCGCGTCGAACGTCACTGAAAACTTGCCGAGTTCGTCCGTCGTGGTCGTGCCTTCGGCGATCGTTTGCTCAGGGGCGGGCGAAGGCGGCATCCACCAACAGCGGAATCCCCACCAGGGCGGGAATTGTGTTTTGCGAACGACCCGGTAGCTAACCTTTGCACTATCGATCGGCGCCGAGGTGTATGCGGTTGCGTGCCCGGTGAGCGTGACGGGGTCGCCCAATCTCACAGGATCCGCGGGCGCGTCGATTTTGACTTCGAATTTGGGGCGTTTGTATTCTTCGACACGGATCGATGCGGAGCCACCGAAGGGGCCGGTCGTGCGGAGCACCATCTGGCCAGTCAAACCGCCGGTGGGAAGGTTGAAGCTCCCATGGCAACTGCCCAACTTGTTGGATTGATGTTTCGCGGTAGAAACAACTTTGCCGTTGGCGTCGAGCAATTCCACCGTGAGGGGTTCATCGGCGGAAACGTGGTACTGGTTGGTGGTTGGGTTCGAGCGAGTGGAGATGACTTTGTAACGCACGACTTGACCGGGGCGATAAATCGATCGGTCGGTAAAGAAGAAACTACGTGTGACGTCGTTGTCGTTGTTGTTTTGGTGGAAGCGATAGTTTGTGTAGGACTGGGACCACAACTGATCTTCGCCGCGCGTGGCCAAAAAGTTGACGTCGCGGAGTTCGTTGCTGTCGAATTCGAAACGCCCCCGCTCATCCGTTTGGAGAGTGGCTTGTTTGGCTGCGTCTTGGCGACCACGGTTGGTTTGTTGGCGTGCCCAGACGTCGATGGAAGCGCCGCTGACGGGATTGCCGCTACGTCCGTCGACGAGGTATCCGACAATGTCGCGATCTTTATGCTGAATTTCCACGATCATCGATAAACCAGTGACCCAAACGTCCGTCAGGGCGGTGAACCCTGCTTCGATGGGGAATTTTTCAGACGTGCTCGCAATCAGGTAGTAGGCACCGCGAGGTACGTTCACGTTGGCGGGCAGATGCTCCGTGCGATCACGAAAATCATTCGTGGCGGACAGTTCAGCCGACCAAGCGGCAAGGGGCTTTCTCGCCACCAAATCGAGCCGTTGACTCTGATTGAGATAGTTCGCTTGCTGGCCCGATTTCCGCAGCGATTCGTAGTCGAGTGCCACCAACCGAAAGTAGACGTTTGTGGTGTTGCGATACTTCACATCGATCTTGGCCAGGGCGGATTCATTCAGTTCCGGATTCCAGACTTGTTCGGTAGCGATCTGAATCGAAGGGGCTTCGATCTGCTCGATCAGCACGCGGCACTGAGTGGCACCAAAACTTTTGGGGTGGGCGTCGATTGCGGACTGAGCGATCGAGTGGGCGAGGACGAGATCGTCATTTTGCTGAGCGAGAGTGGCGAGATGAAACTGGGCTCGGGTCGAGATCGGACTCTTGCCATTGCGAACCACGAACGACTTCAGGGCTTCGCGATATCGGTCGTCGTCGACATCACCGACAGCGTGTGCGTGAGCGAATTCCAGGCGGTTTAGGTCGGTGTTGATCAACGCCGAGGAATCGTCGTCGCTGTTGTGGAAGGCGAGCCAGTTTTGATAGAGCGCTGTAGCTCGCCGCAGCGGGGAGTGGGCGTCTGCGTCAGGAATCTGCCAGGCGATGAACTGGTCGACATTTTCAAAAATCGGCGAGTCAGCAGCCAATTCAAAACGGTCGGCAGGGCCGGCGTAGGTGCTATTGGCATCGGTATAGAAATCAATCGTGTCAGCAACCACGAAATCGTAGAGCGTCGGGCGGTAATTGTCTGGGGCCGAGCCCTTGACGAGCAAGTCGTCGTAGTTGCCGATGGGTGTCTGCTGGAGCGTTTCCACACTGCCGTCCTCGGCGTTCAACGCCGCTTCGAACAAGGCCGCTGCTTGCGCGATGATGCGGTTGCGGGTCCACGTTGAGATGTCTTCAGCGGATTTGATCATGACCGGTGTGGCGGCATCGATCATCTGCGGATCGATCTCCGTGCGGTTCTGGAATCTCCATTGGTTTTGTTGGTAGAAGCTCCAGAACCAGTTGGCGAGAATGGCTTTCAGGACAGGCCGGGTCGAGGCGGGCGCGGTGTCCAGATCGGCTTGCAGTTTGACGATCCGGTGCACTTCGTCGCGGCCCTCGAGTTGCCCGTCGAGCGTGGCCCGGGTGGCGAGAAAGCGAACGACGAGTCCGTCATCCTTTCGCTCAATCGCAAGGGGAAGTTGTTTTTCGATTTCCTCGATGGCTGTCTTCGGCAATCCTGATTGGATCGCATCCTGGATCGGTTTCCAGCCGGATGGGTCCGGAGGCGGGGCAGCATTCGTGGTCATGAGCTGGGTGGGGGCGAGCAGAGCGAGGAGAAATGCGAGCGAAACGAAGGCGCCGATCAGACCACAACGAGCATTCATGGAAGACTTTTCACGGGGGAGACAAGATAGTGGAGGAGGTGCACACGGACATGTGCTTTCAAGATAACGATTCAGCGGCAAGTTCATTAGGCAGATTCGCAAGAAAAACATTTCCGAGGGGAGATGGCCCAGGGAAAGGAACCGCGGCCGAACGTTCTACGGTCAGAATTGTCGGCCGCGGAGCGGTCGACCGCATCTTCAGACGCAAATTCAGACCGTCCTGTTTCACGCGCTCCTGAAATCGCTTCATTCCCTTCGAGATCGTGGCGGGTAACGGACGGGGTGAACGTGGGTTCCCCTTTCGGCTCGGACTGATCTTGACACCGGTTGGAGAAAATCCGAATGCTGCGGAAGTTACGAAAGAAATCTTGAGTGATTCTTAAAAAAAACTCCAAAGTCTGATCCGGTGCCAAATTCAACCCTCGACAATCGCCCCCTGTTTTTTCGCTTGCCCATCGTGGAAGCAAGGTTGGTCGCCGTGTGCCTGCTGGCGATTCTGTGGCAAGCTAACGCGGTCGCTCAGGCCCCCGCAATGGACCCTTATGCGACGGGCGGCTACTCGGGTGGGACGACGAATGTCTTTGCGCCTCCAGCGACGTGGCTCGGCTCCCCGAGTTCGATGGGGTATTCAGGGTCAATGCAGCCGAGCGATCGGCTATGGTTCCGAGCGGAATATTTGTATTGGATGACCCAGGGCATGAACACGCCTCCTTTGGCCACGACCAGCCCCGCGGGGACACCCCAGGTCGAGGCAGGGATTCTCGGTTTTGATTCGACGAGTGTGCTGTTCGGTGGTACGGAAATCAACGGTGGATACACGGACGGTCTGCGGCTCAAGGGTGGGTTCTACTTCACGCCCTCGGCGGCGGTCGGCATCGAAGGTGAGTACTTCGGGCTCACCGACCAGAACGATGGATTTTCGGGCGGCAGCAGTTACGACATTCTCGCGAGGCCCTTTTTTGACATGACCAAGGACCGCGAAACCGCTCAGCTGATCAATTTCCCCAAGACCTTCGCCGGCAATTTGGCAATCACATCGTCGAGCAGCCTTCGCTCTGCGATGCTGGCGGGTCGCGCGTCGCTGTGTCCGACCTGCGGTGGAAACTGCACCTCGTGCAGCAACTCGGATCGGGTGGACTGGGTCGTCGGATACCGACATATGCAATTGGAAGATCAGTTGTCGATCTCCGAGTCGAGCGAATCGTTTGTTCCGGGGGCTCTGGGGACGGTGCAGTTGAACGATCAGTTCAACACCAAGAACGAGTTCAACGGGCTGCAGTTGGGAGTGGCCTACCAAGCCAATATGAAACGTGTCTGGTTGGAATCTCTACTCCGTGTCGCGGTCGGCCAGAACAAGCAATCCGTGGGGATCGGTGGTTCGACGTCACTGACTCAGTACGGCACCACCACGAATTACCCGGGAGGGCTACTCGCTCAGCAATTCAACTCCGGTTCGTTTGAGCGGAACCAGTTCACGATGATCCCCGAATTAGGACTGAACCTGGGCGTGCGAATTTTTGACTGGATGCATGCCACCGTTGGCTACACCGTCGTCTATCTGCCTGCGGTCGTTCGTGCCGGCGATCAAATCGATATGGACGTGAATACCAATCTGCTAGCACCACCGGTCACCCCGCTGACGGGATCACACCGTCCGCAGTTCCGATTTGTTGAAAGCGATTACTACGCCCATGGTCTGAGCCTCGGCATGCAACTGCAATTCTAAGCATGTGTAAGATGTCTCCGATGAGGCTACCACATTCCCCTTCGCTCGAACCAGTTGACGCGGATCGACGCATCGACGAGGTCTGGATCTGTGCGTCTCCCAAAGCTGGCCGCGGCCAGGGACGCCACGAAATCGATTTGCTCGTTGAAAACTTACGGGCTGCTTCGATCAGCGTGCACGTCACTCACAGCATCGCGGCGCTGCGTGACCGCGTCGCCGACGAATCTCGATCGACTCAGCGATTTGCAGTTGTCGCCGCGGGCGGCGATGGGACGCTCGCCTTGGTGGCGCAGAATCTGCCCAGCAAAATCCCAATCGTGCCGATGCCGATGGGAACGGAAAACTTGCTCGCACGGTACTTTGGGTATGCGTGTCGCGCCACAGCGGTGTTCGCTAGCATCGAGCGGAACGAACCGTTGGTGATCGATGCGGGATTGGCCAACGGACGATTATTCCTCGTGATGGTCTCGGCGGGGATGGATGCGGAGGTCGTTCGCGGCATGCATCTGACTCGCCGCGGTCACATCACGCGGTGGAGCTATGCCCGCCCCATTCTGCGAGCCATCGCGAAGTACGCCTATCCTTTGATCACATCTCGGGAAACGGCGGTTGATGGAAAAGAGTCCACCAGCTCGGCATGCTGGATGATGGCATTCAACCTGCCCCGCTACGGTGGTGGTTTGGACATCGAGCCAGGTGCCAAGAGTGATGATGGATTGCTCGACCGAATCGCGTTGCGGAAGGGGTTTTTGTGGAACGGACTGAACTACTTTTTGCGAATTCGGCTGGGTTGGCACTTAGGCCATCACGATGTGGCCCGCCGCCGGTTTCGGACAGCGGTTTGGACGTCGCCCACCCGGGTGCCATATCAGGTTGACGGCGATTACGCGGGACGACTTCCGGTGCAAATTGAGGTTTTGCCTGGCCGTGTGACACTTTTATCACCCCCCGTTGCCACCGGGCGATGACCGCAGCGATCCGGGTGGCGAAGCGATGACTCGCATGCCGCAGGGCATCGCGTAACGCGTTACACCCGACCGCTTAGACGACTCGGCTTAGGGGAGTTAATCGGTGCGCGGCCGCTGACGCGACTCGGCTCATCCCCACGACAGCCCGATTATCGAGAAACTCAAATTGGCGTGGATCGGCGGACGTCGTAGATCAGAGGCGACGAGTTGCCGTTGCGATACCGACGGCACCATTGGGAGGTTTCAGTGGCCGTGAAAATTACTTTGTTCGTTTGAAAGAGAATTCTTGCGGATGACTCTTTACTTCAACCGAACACAGGGAATAATCTTCACGATATCGACGAACATGGCTTTGAGCGTTGCTGACTCAGTTTGTCGACCTTTTCCCAGCAATCAAAAGACGCCCCTTCCCATCGGCCCAGTTTTTGCGTGTCGGTCAAAGTCTTATCCATCGCGTGATGGACAGATGAGATTGGCTCGTAGCACTGCGATGACGAAGTTCGGCGCTATTTAAAAACCACTCATGGATCAGCTGCTGGACTGCAGCATGGTCATTGGATCTGTCGCGCATACGTCGCTCGGTTTTCCCCATATGCCTATGTAGGCAATCGTCGAGCGACCAGGTTTCTCCTCAAATTGTAAGAGAACGGTCAGTGAACGGCTTGGTAGCATTGGTGGCAGTCGCCGCCATCGTTGGTTCGGTAGCCCTTTTAGAAGCGTGGTGGTACCACCGCCAACTCAAGAAAATTCCGTATCGAATTCACGTCAATGGAACCCGTGGCAAGTCGTCGGTGACGCGACTGATCGCTGCAGGATTGCGGGCAGGTGGGATACGCACCTGCGCCAAAACCACCGGAACGCTGGCGAGAATGATTTTCGATGACGGGCGTGAGTTGCCGATTTTCCGGCCGGATCGCGCCAACGTGATCGAGCAAAAACGGATCGTCAAAACCGCGGTTGCTGAGGGTGCCGAAGCGCTCGTGATCGAGTGCATGGCGCTGCAGCCGTTGTTGCAATCGGTTTGCGAGTTGAAGCTGGTTCGCTCGACGCACGGTGTGATTACCAATGCTCGGGCCGATCACCTTGATGTCATGGGGCCCACGAGGCTGGATGTGGCTCGGGCGCTCTCGGCGACGGTGCCGGTCGGTGGGACGCTGTTGACGGCTGAAGACCGTGCCGACTCGCTGCAGGTGATGGAGGAAGCGTGTGCCGACCGTGGTTCGACACTGACGAACATGACGGCCGCCGATTCCGCTGCGATCACGCCGGAGGAACTCGCTCAGTTTTCATACCTGGAGCATGCTGAGAACGTCGCCCTGTCGCTCGCCGTCTGTGCGCAGTTGGGCGTCGCTCGGCACGTGGCACTGCAGGGGATGTGGGCCGCCGAGCCTGACCCCGGTGCGATGCGTGTCCACCAGCAAACCGTGCGGGGTGACTCGTGGCACTTTGTCAATGCATTCGCCGCGAATGATCCTGAGTCGACGACTCGCATCTGGGATGCCGCCTATGACTACTTCCCCGGTGTGACACGCCGCGTCTTGGTGATGAATTGCCGTGTTGACCGCATCGACCGCTCGGTGACGATGGCCAATGCCTGTGTCGACTGGCGAGCCTATGACCGGGTCGTGATCATCGGTTCGGGAACGGATGTCTTCCTGCGGCGACTGCTCAAGGGGGGCATCGACCAAAATCGGATACTTTGCCTGGGCAACGCCATGGGTGATGAAGTCGTCACGATGCTGTTGGAGTCGTTTGCGGCCGAGGCGGCCAAACGTGCACCCGCTCGTGATGAGGCGATGGCGACCACGGCGGTTGCTCAACGCTCAGGTGCGGACATGCTGCTAATGGGCGTCGGGAATATTGCTGGCCCGGGAATGGCATTGGCAGATTTTTTCGAGCAGAAGGAAGGTTGGGAACGCTACGAATCGCCTGCATCAGCCCCCGCTCGTGTATTGGAGATGGTCTGAAATGGAATGGCTCGCCCTGTCAATTGGAATTGGTTTGGTCGTTAGTTTGCTGTTTACCGAGGCGTTCGGGCTGAGCGTTGGCGGGATGATTGTGCCGGGTTACTTGGCGCTCTCGTTCGATCAACCGCTGACAGTCATCGCAACGATTCTGGCAGCCTTGCTGACGGCATGGTTAGTCCATGAGATTGATCGCTATGCGATCTTGTTCGGCCGTCGCCGCGTGGTGTTGACCATGGTGTTTGGGTTTGCGGTCGCGGCCACGCTGCGGGGGGCCCTCGAGATGGTGTGGCCGAGCATCAGCATGTCGCTGGTGGGCGGCACGGCTGGCGATCCAGCGAGTTCGCTGGCGTGGATGCATAGCATGACTGTGATCGGCTTCGTGATCCCTGGGCTGGTCGCTTTGTGGATCGCCCGCAGCGGTGTTGTGCAAACACTCTCACCGCTCATCATCGCAACCTCACTGGTGTATCTGACGCTTGTTGCCTTGGGGGTCACCCACTTGGCCTGATGCCCCCGCCTGTCGTCTTTTCGACGCTAGATGCGTCGGTATGTGTGTCTCCGTCCGAACCTCATTCTCGCCCACGTTTATCGGACCGCGCTTCCCAGTAACGAACCATGAAAAAGCTGTATTATCGGCCGCAGAAAATATCCTCGGCATCGCTGTTGTTTCTCGCGGCACTGTCCGTCGCGGTAGTGATCTCGCTGCGGCATGCACCGAGTCGTTCGCGGGGACTCGAAAGACTAGCCGGTAGGGCGATGCATGTCCCCGATCTGGAGGAACGCATGCTGCGGGCGTCCGAGCAAACGGCGCAAGCATTCGAGGCCATTCACTGCCAACGCGTGCTGCTCGGTCATCGGCTGCTGAAAGTCCATGATCCGGCCAACACCGGTATGGTCGGCCCGTCCATGTCGATGGTTACGAGCTTGCCGGGACACTTGGACGCAAAACTAACGAGCGTCAACCCGAACTTCGCTGCCGTCGCCATGCGACTGCTGGTCGACGCGGGCGTTCGCCCGGGAGATCGGATTGCGATCGGCTGCACGGGATCCTTTCCAGCGTTGGATATCGCGGTGTACGCTGCTGCCGAAGCAATGGACCTGCGGCCCGTCATCATCAGCAGTGCGGCATCGAGTCAGTTTGGTGCCAACTCGCCCGACATGATGTGGCCGGACATGGAGAAACTTCTCTTTGATCAAGGCATCATCCATCATCGCAGCGAGATGGTTTCACGAGGTGGTTTTCAAGATCGTGCGGCAGGGATGAGTGAAGACACCTTGGCGTTACTCGATGCTTCGATCCAACGCAGTGGATTGCCGTTGATGGACAGTGCAAGCGACCAAGACGCGATCGAGCGACGCATGCTGGTGTATTCGCAAGCGGTCGAAGATGAAACCTATGCGGTCTATATCAATGTCGGTGGCGGGGACGCGTCGGTCGGCGGCACCGTCGGCAACGACGTGCTCGGTGAAGGCCTGATTTATCCGATGTCGAAAATGAATCCACGACGCTTGCTCGGGATCGGCCGCGAAAAGCCCGCAGCGACCGCACGGGTGGTGACCGAAGACGATCCGACGGGCGAATCCTCTGCAGCCGCAGCGACAGATTGCGTTGCGACCCGGTTTCTGGCCTCCGGTGTACCGGTGATCAATATGATCAACGTCGTGAAAATGGCCGAGGTCTACGGATTGCCGATTTGCTCGACGGAAGTCATTCACGCCGGTGAGGGTGGCGTCTACACGATCGCGGACCTGCGTCGTCCGCTCGCTGTGCTTGGTATCCTGTTCATTATGCTGACCACACTGCTCGTCGTCCGCCCGCCCGCCCGTCTGGTCGACGCGGCCAAACGACGTGGTTGGTTTGGTGAAGATGCGAAGTCCCAGCCACAGTGGATGGTGTAGCGGCCGAGTGCCAATCGCCTAAGGAACGAGCGGAAACGTATTGTCTGAAATTGTGGTCGAACGCTCCGCGGTCGACTATTCCGACCGCGGAGCGTTCGGCCACTTTTTTCCGCTCGTTCCTAAGCGGAGATCTCTTGCACGTACGGCTCTTGCCGTCCACCATCCCGCCCGCTCAGTTCGGTACTACCGAGATGGGCCGTCGACTCAGCTAAGCCGAACCACCGCGGGGGTTGGCCTTTTGTTTCGAAGCAGATCGCGACGGGGCCGTCGAAATCTTTCGTGGTAACAACGCGTTCGCGTTTTCCGCCCACGGTAATCGTAACGCTATCGAACCAAGTTGCCCCATTGACCTCGCCCACCGGATCACCGAAGGACACGAAGGGAAAACCGTTCAGTTTGCTGGTGTGGAGTTGTTTGTTGCCGCGGTAATAGGTGATGAATGACTGGTTCACGAAAAGTACCCCCTGTGGATGAACGAATCAGTGGAAACGCGAATCAGTGACCCGATGGATCAATGACCGACATCCATAGTCTTGGCCACCGGGTGGACACGTATGGTCAGGAGGGCAGCCACAGGTTGGGTTTTTCGTCTTGATCGGATGGTTTCGGTTCGCTACGGCCACCAATTCGGCGGGCTTTGATGCGGACGTAGGGGGCGATCACCGAGCCGCGGTCGGCGAAGCTATCCGGTGCGGCGTCCGGGGTCGCATGCTTGGGCTCGATCATGTCTTCGACCACGAAACCGGCCCGACACATGCCTCCGATGAGCTGTTCCCAGCGATGTAGAAACTCCACGGCCCCGGTTTCTCGCAATCGTCGCGAGACGGCCGTCGATGGGTCCGGTGGTGGCACAGGATCGGTTCGGTAGTAGTCGTGCAGCCAAGTGAACTGTCCGTCCCGGCGGTGGGCTGATGACTGGAGGCTCGTCGGGGTTTTGTGCTGGCTGACGTAGAGTCCGCCGGGGCGTGTGACAGCGGCAACCTGAGCGTAGACCGCTGCGATGTCGGGCACGTAGCAGGTGCTGACGGGATGGATGACGAGATCAAAGGCGGCCCTCGGCAGCATGGACAGATCGTCCATCGAGCCTTCGATCAATCGCACTTTGAATTTGTGTCGCTCGGCGGCCTGGCGATCGAGTTCCAGCATCGCGGGGCTGAGGTCGACGACGGTCACGTTCGCCCCTGCGGCGGCGTAGAGACAACTTTGTCGCCCCCCGCCTGCGGCCAGGCAGAGCACGTTCCAGCCGCGGATATTTTTCCCCAGCCAGCCGATGCCATCGACGGTTCGCAGGGGATCCCGCAGTTCGGCATCCGTGGCAATCCGGCATAGCGGCGAATCGGCGGCCGTCATTTGCTGGTAGCATTGTCGGTTGGCCCGGAGCAGGGCTTGGCGGTCGACGGTCAAAGGAACCTGCGTCAGCGAGTGGAAGGGGGCAAGATAGAGCACGCTATTTTAACGCACGCCAGCAATAATTCGCCTTTTTCGGCCCGTACGGACCCAGGACCGAGAAGTTCCATCGGGTTTTCGCTTATTTTTGGAACTTTTTTTGGGTACAACTCATCTCACTTTTGTCAACCAAGCCGGACGACTTTTCCGCCCCACGGATGCCACGCGACGAAGCTGAGCGAACGGATTTGCTCTGACACGGCTCGCCGCACACTACGGGAGGTTTTGCCGACGCCGGTGGTGACCGAAGCGAGCGGCGTGGAATTGCGAACAGCTAATGATACGCTGGGGGAAGGTGAATTACCAACGTAGGCGTGCCCGTAGGGCCTCAGCGGCAAAACCATGTTAGACGATGCGTTGAAGTGCCAAGACAGTATCAACTCGCGAAAGATGTGCAAGCCGACCGCGCAAACCGGTGTGCATTCGTGGCACGACATCGGACACGTTTTAAGCCACGGATCGGCACGGATTTACACGGATGGTCAGAGCACCGATCTGCGCAAGGGGGGCCTCGTCGTGAGTCCCACGACGCCGCCAAAGCGGTTGATACTCAAGCCCGTGATTCGATGCTCCACGTCAACCAGCCCGTCCGCGCAACCAAACCCCAGCATCGTCTAACTGATTCTTTTGAGACCCCGACAGCATGTCAGCTCCCAAACCCGACTTCGACCAACTTCTCAGCGACCATCTCGATGGCCGTCTCGACGAGGCCGATGTGCAGCTGTTGCAACAGAGCATGCGGGAGAATCCCTCGCTGCAGTCGCAATTTGATGCGATGCGATCGGATCGTCAAGACCTCCGGGGGCTGTTTGCGTCGCAGCAATCGGCGGGGCCTCGCCTGAGCAGCGATTTCGCCAGCCGCGTGCTCGCCGAAAGCCGCCGCCGAGGACTGCAGACAGACGGTCAACGCCACGCTTCGGAAACCGCTACGGCGCAGACCGCTACGGCGCAGGCCGCTACGGTTCAGCGACGTGAGGAACCCGTCGTTGCACCGAAGCAGCATCGCGTGTCGTTGGTGATGGGATTGATTGCAGTTGCCGCCGCCGTTTTGCTGGTGGTCTCGCTCTCATTTCGTGGCGGGCAACTTGGCAACGACGATCGAACGGTCGCTCAAAATCAACCGGCTCTGCCGTCGGATGTAGATCGCAGTGAGTTGCCGGAGCCGCCACCGGTGCGACCGTCCACCCACATCGCGTCTTCGTCGATGGAGAAGCCCGCAGAGCCCGAGGCCGTCGATATCGAGGCGGTCGACATCGCGAGCGAGTCGATGATGGCATCGGCTGATCCTGCTGAGAAAACGCTGGGCACGCCGCCTCGCGAAAAAGAGATGCCGCAGTCGTCGGCAGCGGCCATTGCTGCGACGACGGCTCCCGCCGGACGGTTGAATCGTTCGGCGTCGGTGTCTGTTGGCGATGAGATGTCATTGCCGGGTAATTCGGTTTTCACTTTCGCGATGCCGGTGTACGAAGTACGCCTGAGCCGCGAAGGACGCCGGATGAATGTGTTGAGTGAGGCGATGCGGCAAGCCGGTCTGCAGGACGTGTTACGCCTGCCCGTCAATCGCGACGTGATCGCGGCGGCAAAGCAAGCGGATACGTTTGACGAAGATGTGAAGTTTCAGATCGTCTTCTTGAAAGCATCCGCTAGAAAACTCGATCGAATGTTTTTGACTTTGCAACAGGATCAGCGATTGGTGGAGTCTGTTGGGATGAAAATGGTCACCGATGTACCGCTGCTGCAAATGGCGAATGAGTTGACGCACGTCGACGCGACGCAGATCAAGCATGAAGGTCCACTGAGTTTTGATCTGGAAAACAGCGACAGCGATGAACTCGCTGCCTTCCGAGAATTGCTCGGTGACCAAGCCTTCACGCCGATCCAGAGTCGGGGAGAAGGCATGCAGGCGGAATCATTGTCGACCACGGGCAACGATTTTTTCCTGCCCGTCTTGATTCTGGTCCGGTAGCGGATCGGCTATCATCTCCAGAGGATGCTGCCACACGCTGCCATTCTGGTTGCGGTCACGCCGGATTTTTTGATCCAGCGACGGGCGGCATCGACGATCAAGTCAGCGGCATCTTGCCGCGTCCGGTGCTCCACATTGATCACGAGGTCATACTCGTGCGGATCGGGCGCTCTCTGTTAGGATGCACCTCGGACTTTTCGCCTACCAATCAAACATTTCGATGGCATGATCAAGCAGCAACCTTTTGAATCGATTCGTCGGATCGTATTGTGTTATCCGGTGGAGGCTCGGCATCGACGACAAATCGAGCAAACGCTTTTGGAATTGAAGCGTGACGCCAACATTCCGCTCCAGCATGCGATCGAGGTTGTCGACGCGGGGCAGGAGCGTGTGGACGAGTTGTTGCCGACGGCGGATATCTTCATCGGCCACGCCAAAGTGCCTGTGGACTGGGATCGCGTCCTCGCGGCCAAACGGCTGCGTTGGATCCAGTCATCTGCCGCGGGGTTGGATCACTGCCTCGTGCCCGGCGTGATTGCCGAACCGGAAATCGTCGTCAGCAGTGCGTCGGGGCTGTTTGCTCCCCAAGTCGCTGAGCAAACGTTCGCCTTGCTAATGGGCTTGCTGCGCCGAATCGGATTATTCGAGCGAGCGCGGCAGATTCCCGAGTTCATTCGGCGGCCGACCGACGATTTGCGGGGCAAGACCGTGGGCATCGTGGGCTTGGGCGGCAACGGTCGCGAGATCGCTAAAATGCTCCGACCTTGGGACGTGCGGATCCTCGCAACCGATTTCTATCCCGAAAATCAGCCGCCCGAAGTGGACGAACTCTGGCCCGCGGCCCGGATCAATGATCTGTTTGCGGCGTCGGACATCGTGATCTTGACCCTGCCTCTGAACGCGTCCACCCATCACTGTATCGGCGACGAACAGTTTGCGGCGATGAAGCCCGGCGGGTATTTCGTCAACGTCGCGCGCGGCCCGGTCGTCAACGAAACCGCCCTGGTCGCCGCATTGTCGAAGGGGCATTTGGCAGGCGTCGGCGTCGATGTGACCGAGGTCGAACCGCTGCCGCCGAGCAGCCCACTGTGGACAGATCCTCGTGTGTTAATCACGCCTCACGTGGGCGCCCAATCGATTCGGCGGGTGGATGACACAACGGACTTGGTTTGTATCAATCTGCGACGTTACTTCGCCGGCGCACCGCTGTTCAACCGCGTCGACAAGACTCTCGGGTTTCCGCACCCCAGCGTATCGTATCGAGTCGCGGGGCCAGGTTCGGACGCTGTGGCAAATTCTGCGACCACTGCTCCGGAACACGGCCGAGGTGAATCTTGAGCAGCCATCGGCCGCCCATTGCCTCGCCCGCCGTCGTCCACCACGGGCAGCGCCCCGTCGGGCCGTTGGTGATGCCGGTAACCGAAACCGAGTCTTTTGTAGATGAATTCAACCGGACATATCGCTCGATCGGACTGACCGTCACCATCGGAGATCAGGGACGCCCTTTAGTCTCACAGCCGAAAGGTTTACACTCTGTCGGTGCAAACGGCGGCGGCGAGCCGAGCGTGAAATAATCCTGACAGGCGAAATGATCGAGTAAACAATGAGTGACGCAAAAGTACGTGGCGTGGTCCATATGATCGAAGAAACCAAGACCTACGGTCAGAAAGGGTTTCGCAAGCGGATGGTCGTTCTGGAGCAGGATAAAGGCAGCTTCACAAACTATGTCCCCGTCGAATTCACGCGTGACGCCTGCGATACCGTCGATGGATTGAAAAAAGGCGATGAAGTCGAAATTGTCTATCGGCTCAACGGGCGACGCTGGCAAAAGGATGCCGACAGCGAGGTCAAGTTTTTCGTCAATCTCGAAGCGTTGACCTACCAGGTCGTCGGTGACGGGCCAACATCGAGCGGTTCGGCAAATGACGCATTCGCCGAAGCGGGCGGCGAAGATGACGACGCACCGTTCTGAAAACGCCTCGAAAGCAATGGGCTGCCGACGGCGAGCGTACTTCCCCGCCTATTTGTCGGCACCACTCTTTTGAGCCGAGTGCCGTAAGGCACCGGGTACCGCCGCGTACTTCCCCGCCTATTTGCCGGCACCACTCTTTTGAGCCGAGTGCCGTAAGGCACCGGGTACCGCCGCGTACTTCCCCCACCTATTTGCCGGCGCCACTCTTTTGAGCCGAGTGCCGTAAGGCACCGGGTACCGCCGCGTACTTCCCCCGCCTATTTGCCGGCACCACTCTTTTGAGCCGAGTGCCGTAAGGCACCGGGTACCGCCGCGTACTTCCCCCGCCTGTTTACCGGCGCCACTCTTTTGAGCCGAGTGCCGTAAGGCACCGGGTACCGCCGCGTACTTCCCCCGCCTATTTGCCGGCGCCACTCTTTTGAGCCGAGTGCCGTAAGGCACCGGGTACCGCCGCGTACTTCCCCCGCCTATTTGCCGGCGCCACTCTTTTGAGCCGAGTGCCGTAAGGCACCGGGTACCGCCGCGTACTTTCCCCGCCTGTTTGCCGGCACCACTCTTTTGAGCCGAGTGCCGTAAGGCACCGGGTGCCGCCGCGTACTTCCCCCGCCTATTTGCCGGCACCACTCTTTTGAGCCGAGTGCCGTAAGGCACCGGGTACCGCCGCGTACTTCCCCCGCCTATTTGCCGGCGCCACTCTTTTGAGCCGAGTGCCGTAAGGCACCGGGTACCGCCGCGTACTTCCCCCGCCTATTTGCCGGCACCACTCTTTTGAGCCGAGTGCCGTAAGGCACCGGGTACCGCCGCGTACTTCCCCGCCTATTTGCCGGCGCCACTCTTTTGAGCCGAGTGCCGTAAGGCACCGGGTACCGCCGCGTACTTCCCCCGCCTATTTGCCGGCACCACTCTTTTGAGCCGAGTGCCGTAAGGCACCGGGTACCGCCGCGTACTTCCCCGCCTATTTGCCGGCGCCACTCTTTTGAGCCGAGTGCCGTAAGGCACCGGGTACCGCCGCGTACTTCCCCCGCCTATTTGCCGGCGCCACTCTTTTGAGCCGAGTGCCGTAAGGCACCGGGTACCGCCGCGTACTTCCCCGCCTATTTGCCGGCGCCACTCTTTTGAGCCGAGTGCCGTAAGGCACCGGGTACCGCCGCGTACTTCCCCCGCCTATTTGCCGGCACCACTCTTTTGAGCCGAGTGCCGTAAGGCACCGGGTACCGCCGCGTACTTTCCCCGCCTGTTTGCCGGCACCACTCTTTTGAGCCGAGTGCCGTAAGGCACCGGGTACCGCCGCGTACTTCCCCGCCCTTTTGTCGGCACCACTCTGATGATCCGAGTGTGCCGTAAGGCACCGGGTACCGCCGCCAGCCCGGTCGCGGGCGAGTTTCGGCTGAATCGTCAGCAGGAGGTTTCGAAGTCATGTCGTCTGATTCGAGCCTACCGCAAAACCAAACCGGTCGGAGCTGTCTGGCGATCTATGCAAATTTCTGCGTTTGAAATAGCGGTCTCAATCGCTTATTCAGCCCAATTTGAGTAGAATTGCAGGGCAGATGTACCCTCCGCTCGTACTGACGATGTATGAAATTCCGCTCGCCAAACCGATTTCGCTCGATTTTCGAGGCCGTACGCGGTCATTGGCGTCGTGGGTTGCTCGAATCCGCTCAGGAGCGTGAGCCGCGCCGTAGGTCTCCTCCCGCGAGGAACGAGCCATGGATTCCACGCGTTCGCGTGCTCGAGCCGCGGATTGTGCTCAATGCTACCGCCGCTCTGTTTGACTCAGGCGACTTGGTCATTACCGGCGATAGCGCGGTTGGAGATCCGGCGGACGATTTGGATGTGAGGCTTGATCTATCTGGCAACCTGTCCATTTGGGATTCCGGGGTCTTGGTGCCGATTTACACGGGCACGGATGCGTCAGGCAACCCAGTGTATGCCAACTCGCTCGATCCGAGCCTGATCACATCGGGGCGGCTGATCGCTAATTTGGGCGCTGGAGATGATTCACTGCAGGTCGATGTGCCGGTAGGGCTCGACATCACCGCGAATGGCGGGGCGGGCGACGACTCGCTCACGATTCTTCTCAATGCAGACGGATCGGGCGTGTCAGACAATACGCTCGTTCTGGCGGGGGAGACCATCCTCATCGACGGTGGTGGCGATGATATTGATTTGAACACCAGCACGCTGGTGTCCGCTGGCACCGGAGGGTTGATCACGATCGACGATGCCAGCTCTCTGCTGCTCGGTCAGATCGATGTCTCTGAGGGGACGCTGCAGATCGGAGACGTCGGGACCCCGTTGAGCGGTGCGATCAGCCAGGCAGCGGGGACCAGCATCACAGCGCCTCTCGTGTCGGTCTATGCCGGGAGTGACGTGGACATATCCAACGGCGGTAACTCGATCGACGACCTGACTGTCTTTCTGGGCTCAGGCGTACCGGGCAGCACGCTAAACCTTGTCGCCGGCGACATTCACATCGATGGTGGTGGTAGTGATGTTGATTTGGGCACCAGCACGCTGACATCTGACATCACCGGAGGGTTGATCACGATCAACGATGCCAGCTCTCTGCTGCTCGGTCAGATCGATGTCTCTGAGGGGACGTTGCAGATCGGAGACGTCGGGACCCCGTTGAGCGGTGCGATCAGCCAGGCAGCGGGGACCGGCATCACAGCGCCTCTCGTGTCGGTCTATGCCGGGAGTGACGTGGACATATCCAATAGCGGTAACTCGATCGACGACCTGACTGTCTTTCTGGGCTCAGGCGTACCGGGCAGCAGGCTGAACCTTGTCGCCGGCGACATCCACATCGATGGTGGTGGTAGTGATGTTGATTTGGGCACCAGCACGCTGACATCTGACATCACCGGAGGGTTGATCACGATCGACGATGCCAGCTCTCTGCTGCTCGGTCAGATCGATGTCTCTGAGGGGACGTTGCAGATCGGAGACGTCGGGACCCCGTTGAGCGGTGCGATCAGCCAGGCTGCGGGGACCAGCATCACAGCGCCTCTCGTGTCGGTCTATGCCGGGAGTGACGTGGACATATCCAATAGCGGTAACTCGATCGACGACCTGACTGTCTTTCTGGGCTCAGGCGTACCGGGCAGCACGCTGAACCTTGTCGCCGGCGACATTCACATCGATGGTGGTGGTAGTGATGTTGATTTGGGCACCAGCACGCTGACATCTGACATCACCGGAGGGTTGATCACGATCGACGATGCCAGCTCTCTGCGGCTCGGTCAGGTCAATGTGGCCGAGGGGACGTTGCAGATCGGAGGCGTCGGGCCCCCGTTGGGTGGTGCGATTAGCCAGGCCGGCGGTACCAGCATCACCGCGGCTTACCTGTCGGTCGACGCCGATGGTGATATCGACCTGTCACAGGTCGCGAACTCAATCGGTACCGTCGACCGGATCGATAGCAGGGGAAGTGTCGATTTGCATAGTGACGTCAGTGGTCGCCCCGGGGCGACGATGACCGTCCACCAGATCGAAACGGCCAGCGGCAGCGTGCGCGGCGATATCCATGTGAGCGTCACAGGTTCTGTCGAACTGGTTTCATCTGATCTCAACAACGACAATGTTCTGACGACCGAAAATGGTGAAATCAGTGTCATCGCCAGCGGCGACATTCAAATCACGGACATTGTGGCCGGCAACCACGACACCGCAGCGGATCACGAGATCATTGCCGGCGGTGACAATGGTCGCGTCATGATGTCAGCAGGTGATGGGTGGATCGCGGGTGACTCTGTACAAATCTACGCCAGCCAAATCACGGACGGTGCAGTGCAAATCAATGCAACGACGGTTGTCCTCGGTGATGATTTTGAGATCAACACGGGCGACGGAATCGGTATCGCACACCGGTTCGCGCCACGACCGGAACTGGTCGTTGTGGGATCTGGCCAGATTCAGCCTGTTTATCCGGGGGTGATCACCGATCCTACGGACCCAAATTACGTCAAAATTGAAACCGCATTTTATGATGTGGAGTCGATCAGTACGGATATTCTGACCCAGGCCAATGTGAACGATGCGTCGGGCGTGCTGTCGGTCGACATCGGGGCTGCCGGTGAGAATGGGCTCACGCTATCGATTGATTGGGGCGGGGAGTCCAACCGCTTCGAGCAACTTGATAATTTGGCAGGGGACCACACGCGCGTCGACGTCTCCCACATCTATCTCCAATCGGACATTTTGAATTCGACGCTCAACGGCCGCGGCAGCGCAACGGATCCACTCGCCGTCCGCTTCGCCGTTTCCCACCACGCTTCCATTGTTGTCACGGGTGACTCGATCGAACAAACCGTACCGGCAAATCAAGTTGCGACCGCTGGCGGGCCGACGCTGCAGAACTCGGTCCCCGGTCGAGTGCTCTCATCGACGGACAATCCATTGACGTCGCCGCTCGAAAGTGGGCGGGCGTTCTTTGTCATCCCGCGAGTGAACGTGCCGATGGCGTTCTATCCCGTCCGCGACGTGCTGCCTGAACCCATTGAGCCAACGCCTCCGGTGATTTTGGTCTCCTCCGTCCAACTCAATCGCGTGATCGTCGATGCGGTCGAAACGTCCGCGTCGCCGCCCTCGATTCGCGACGAGTTTTTTCAGTTGCGCACCCTGTCGCCGGATCCCAATGGCGAAGACTTGATCGAGCCGATTCGCTTGCCTGAGAGTATCCTCGCGGAAGATCGATTGGATGAACTCTTCGAGGAACTACCTGATGGTGCGTACGAGATCGATTATGTGATCGGCAATAGCGATGAACGAATGATACTGCGAGTCGATTTGCGAGGTGGCAAAGCCATCATCTTGGAAAACGACATTGAGGGTGCTCCCTTGGAACTCGACGTGCTCGACCTTTCGGGCCAGATCGAACAGCTAGAGGCGACTCCTGCCAACGAGTTGGATGATGGAACGCGATAAAAACTTACCGGATCAGGATCCGGATGCTACGATCAACGAGATCCCGAATTTTGATGCAGACGCAACGGTAACAGACACCAATCCGTTTGATCCCAACGCGACGATCGAGCACACCCATGGCGGCGACCCGAATGCCACGGTGCAGGACGCGGGACGAGTTGTTCGGCGCGAAACGGACCAGGTCGAGCACCGTTTGGAGGCAGATGCGGCGATTGAGCAGACAGGCGGATCTGATCCGAACGCGACTGTTGAGGATGCAGCTCCTTTCGACCCCGATGCGACCATCGAGGGAACGGAACAGTTCGACGTCGCACCGACCAGTCCCAAAATTCGAGAGTTTGATCCCAACGCAACGCTCGAGGAAACCGACCACTTCGATGCCAACGCCGATGTTGAGGTTGGGGGCGATGAGCGTTTTGATGCCGATGCAACGATTGAGCACACCGGTGACTTTGATCCCAATGCCACGATGGCGTCGTCGGGTGATTTCTCAATCGATCTGGGTGAATCTCCGGGCGGCAGTGGTGAAGATGGCGGCTCGGTACTAGAAGACTCGAACCTCGACCAGACCATCAACCCTCGGGCCCTCTCCTCTGCCGAAGCGAAGTACTGGGCTGAGATGTCGGCGGAGTTCACCTCGCCGAATGAACCCACGGTGCAGCCACTGCCGATTGACCGGACGATCGTGGAAACACGCTTGCAGCTGCGCAGTCAAATCGTGGCGACGCAAATTCACGGCGAGAACGAAGCCGCCGACTACCGGCTTGTACGGTTGCTCGGACGTGGCGGGATGGGCAACGTTTTTGTCGCACGGCAGGGATCGCTCGATCGCTTGATCGCCGTGAAGGTGATTCGGCCGCTCGACGATTCCAAGCGCAAACAGCTCGCTCAGCAGGGACAACTCGACAGCGTTGAACAAGGGCGACGCCAACAGTTCTTAACTGAAGCGGTTGTGACGGGGGATCTCGACCATCCGAATATTGTGCCGATTCACGATGTTGCGTTGACCGGCGACAGCACATTGTTCTATTCGATGAAACGTGTCATTGGCACGCCATGGTCCGAGGCGATCGGCGAGAAAACGCTTGAAGAGAACCTTGAGATATTGATCAAGGTCGCCGACGCGATCGGCTATGCCCATACTCGAGGCGTCGTGCACCGCGACATCAAACCCGAGAACGTGATGTTGGGTGATTTTGGTGTCGTGATGGTGATGGACTGGGGAATCGCCCTGGCCAAGCCGAACTTTGAGAAACTCGATTCGATCACTCCCGCCACGGGGCTCGGTGGGACGCCCTCGATGATGGCGCCCGAAATGGCGACGGGGCCGCTTGAGAAAGTCGGTCCAGCGGCCGATATCTATTTGCTCGGCGCGACGCTGTTCATGATCATCACGGGCCGGCCGCCGCACCATGCGCCCAACGTGAGCCAATGTTTGCGGGCGGTTGCCAATAACGAAATTTGTGAGTTTGATCCGAAGTACCAAGGGGAGCTGATGTGCATCGCGCTCAAAGCGATGTCGCTGAACCCTGCCGATCGCTACGCCGAAACCACGGAGTTCCAAGACGCAATTCGAAAGTACCGATCGCATGCCGAGAGCATCGCCTTGGGTATGCGGGCGGACAGCGACTTGCGTTGCGCACGAAAAGAGAAGTCCTATACGAGTTATACCCGTGCACAATTCGGCTTTGAGGAAGCCATCACGCTGTGGCCTGGCAACGAGGCGGCCCGAATTGGACTTGATCAGGCCAAGTTCGCCCATGCGGAGGCGGCCTTTCAAAACGAAGACTTCGATCTCGGGCTGACACTGCTCGACGAGCAAAACCCAAATCACGCTAAGCTGATCGAGGATTTGAAGACTGCGTTGCAGCAACGACGCCAGCGGGAGACGCGATTTGCAGTGCTGAAAAAAGTGGCTGCCGCGCTGCTCGCATTCATCCTCATTGGCGGTTCGGTCGCGATCTTTGTGATCAATCAAGCTCGGACGAAGGCAGACATTAGCGCCCAAGAAGCGATCGAGCAAACCATCAAGGCCGATCAGCAACGTTTGAAGGCTGATGAGCAACGGGCGATCGCCGATCAGCAACGGTTTCTTGCGGAAAGCAAGCAGCGTGAGGCGATCGAAGCGAGATTGCGTGCCGACAAAAGTGCTGACGACGCGCGAGCGAGCGAGAGTGCTGCCCGTCAGAGTGAGTACCGCGCCATGGAAAATCTATCGAAAGCCAAATACGAAAGTTATGTTTCAGGCGTCGGTCTCGCCAAGGCGCGTATCGACCGCAATGAATTCACTGAAGCGAGACGACTTATCGAGGAATTGATCGCGCAGCGAGATTCCGATGCGGTCCCTTGGGAACTGCGCTACCTCTCTTCACTCGCCAACCAATCGACGGCGTCATTAGCCACTGCGACCGAAGTGGTGGGATTGGCGATAGCAGGCCGACCGAGCCAGCCTGGTATCGGGACTCCCGCGATCGTGCGACTCGACGATGGGACGCTCTCAGCGATCACGGTCGCGGCAGCAGCGGACCCACCAATCGTGGTTGACACCCCGCGGCCGATGGGGTTACCCGATGGCGAGCACGCCTCCTGCATCGCGATTGCAGAAGATGGCAAACGCGGGGCGGCGGGGACCGAAAACGGTGACATTCTGCTGTTCGACCCCCAGTCGCTCGGTGCGGCGACCTCGCCATCCGGTCTGAAATTCCAGCGTTTGGTAGGGCATCAGGGACCTGTGACCGCGATCCAAATGATCGATGAGGATTACCTGGTGTCGGCATCGGATGATCGTACGGTACGCATTTGGAACCTCAATAACCTCGACGACGAGAAGGTGCTATGGCACATCGCGCCCGTCGTGGACATCGCATGTGGTCCCGCTCCTGATGGGTTCCGTATCGTGGCGGGCGTGGCGGAAAAACGGCTTGGTCAAGTTGTCGTGTGGGACGTTCAAACGGGTGAGGAATTGCACTCCGAACGCCGCGGCGTCTTTGCCGAACATACGTCCCCGGTGACCCGTGTTGCCATTTCGCCGGACGCCAGGATCGCCGCGTCCGGTGACGTCGACGGCAATGTGATGCTGTGGCCGATCGCGGAGCTTCAGCAGCGGGACGTCGAAAGTCTCGTTAAAAACGCAGTGGAAGTGGCCAGCCAATCAGAACCAGGCGACGATTCGAGAACCACCCGCCGCACCGGGGACGATGCCGCATCGATGAGCTTTACCCGCTTGAGCAACCCAGAGATCGATGCCGATGACTTCGCAGAGGTGTCTGAGGTCGCACCGGCACATCGTTCGAACGTGCGCAGTATTTCATTTTCGGCCGATGGCCAAACGTTGCTCACCAGTGGCGACGACTATCTGATCCATCTGTGGCAGATCGAACCGGCCGATTCATCGGCAACGCTTCCATCCGATCGTCTACTGAGGACGCTTCGCGGTCATGGCGGGGCTGTCTCGGATGCCGCGTTCCTGTCCTCTGATGGTCAACAGGTGGTCTCGGTGGGCGAGGATGATTCGATTCGCCTCTGGCGGTCGGGTGTCGAGTTGGCCCCCGGCGACGCAAGCGTTCTCATTGGCCAGGACGCTTCGCTGAAATTGGCAGAGGCGGCGATATCGAGTGTGAACGCAGGTGGCTTCTGTGCGGGACTTCTCGTTCACGATCCCATCCTCACGCATGTTCACGATGACTCCATTTCATCGGCGGTACTCTCCGTTGATGGACAACGCGTCGTCACGGCGAGCCGTGATCGCACGGCCCGGGTGCTGACGATCGATCCGACCACACTGCGGTTGAAAACCACCGCCGAAATGGCGATCGGCGAGGTCCCAACGAGCGCGACGGATCCATCACGCAGTGAGCAGACGCCCCTGGTTTCCTTGGACGAAGGCAGCGAGTTTCGGGCGATGTCGATGCGTGTCAATCGTTCAGCGAACAAACTTTTTATTGGCGGTGCCGATGCCGTGGTACGCATTTGGGATCTTGGCCGGGGGACGGAGTTGGGAACGCTCTCCGGCACCGGGCTGAACCAGGTGCTATCGCTCTCCGCTGACAGCCGTGTGATCCTGACCGGATCCAGCTCGCCCGAAACACGCGTCATCCTCTGGCGTTTCGATCCCGAAACCTCAACGGCAACGGCCGAGCATCGACTTGCGGGGCACGAGGAAGCCGTGACCGCCTCCGCCATTACTGCCGATGCAAAACGTGCACTGACCGCTGACCGCGCGGGGCGGATCATTGTGTGGAACGTTGAAACCGGTGCGGCGGTGGGCGAGCCTATTGATCTGCTGCTGGGGACGCGAATCAACGACCTCGCCCTGACGCCTGATGGGGACAGCGTTTGGATTGCGGCCGACGACGAGCGACTCACCCGATTGGATCTCGGTTCGCGGGAAATTGTTGATCGTTTGGATCATGATGGGATCGTCACAAGCGTGAGACTCTCCGGCGATGGACAGCGAGCCGTCACGTCTTCCGAACTGCAGAAGGTGGACGCCACCGTCCATCATGCGGTGTTCTGGCGACTGCCGACGAGCGATCAATCCGCTGCCTATCAAACGCTCGTAACACAAAACGTGAAGGCGGATGAACTCACTCGCTCAGGGGGGCGTCCCGGAATCGCGTCGGTGTCCATCGATGAATCGGGGCATCATGCGCTCGTGGCAATCAATCCTCCCGGAGAGGCTCCTAGCCGCGTTGAGCGTTGGCGGGCCGATGCGGACCTTGGCCACGCCAGCAAAGAGGTTGCGTTGGGGCTACCTGAGCGTCTGGGCGATGTCTCGGCAGCCATCCCGCTCGGCGGCGACGAATTAATCACGTTGCACGGGAACTCGGCGTACCGCTGGAATACGGCATCACGCAGTCTTGAGGTGAGCTATCGTATCCATGGAGCGATCAGTGTGGCTGCGGTCTCGCCCGATGGAGAGATCGTGCTCACCGGCAGTCGCAGCGTGAAGGCCTGGGATTCGCACACCGGCGTCGCGATCGGCAAGTTGGAATCGCCTCATGCAGGTGCTGTGCGGTCGATCGCGTTTGTCGGCGAAGCGGCGCCGCATGAATTCTTTACCGGAGGCGACGACGGCTCGATCCGACGGTGGGCTTTCCATCGGGACGCGGGCAGCTTCGAGCCACTCGAGACACTCACTTCGCAGAATGCAGGGCACGAGGGAGATGCGGGAACGGCATTGTCACTGTCGATCTCTCCCGATGGCCGCGAGTTACTTGCGACGACCAATCGTGGACACGTCATTTTGTATGATCTCGTGGGCGGAACGCAACAAGTTTTGCTTTCGGATCCAGATATCGGCAGTGTTTTCGCCGGATGCTTTTCACCCGACGGACGATTTGTGGCCGCTGCGGGCAGCGATAAATTAGCGCGGATGTGGGATCTGTCCAAGCCGCGAGAACCGGGCGATCCACCGGATGCGGTTTTGAAAGGGCATGCTGAAGCGATTTCTGGAGTTGCAATGATTGGTGCGGCCGCCACTGTCGACCAACCACTCCGCCCGTCCGAAGACGCAGAAGCCCCGTCCAGTTCAACGACGTCCCAATCGACTCTGCGTTTATTTACCGCTTCGGAAGACCGCAGCGTCCGCGTTTGGGATCCACGTTTCGAGCAGACACCCATGACTCTCGACGCGGGGACTGCGAGAAATCAAATCGAGCGGACGGGCCGCGAGTTGCTGGAATTGGTCAGGCACCGTGGCGGCGTGACGGCGATCGATTTCAATTCGAGTGGGACACTGATGGTGACCGCCGGACGCGACGGCAATGTGATTCTCTGGCCAGCTTGCGATCCCTAGCCATCTTGTCTCATGTCATCTTCTGACGGCCTTTTGCGAAACGCGACTCGACCACGATCGCCCGCTCGATTTCCCGCATTGTTCTCGCCGCTCGTCGATGTGCTCACCTTTGGCGGCAGCGCGGTGCTCGCTTTGGCGATGTTGCCGATCGGGGCGGCGTTGGGGATACTGCACGACGAGACATCGGGTTGGACCTGGATCGCCGCGATCTTGCTCATCGACGTGGCACACGTCTATGCGACAGGATTTCGCGTCTATTTCGATCCGACTGAATTGCGCCGCCGGCCCTGGTTGTACTCGCTGACGCCTTTGCTCGCTTTTCTAGTGGGTGCTTCGGTCTATAGTGAAAGCGTGACCTTGTTTTGGAGCTTGTTAGCCTATCTCGCGGTCTTTCACTTCATTCGCCAGCAGTATGGGTGGGTCGCACTCTACCGATCTCGCGAGCACGACAATGAAAAGTGGGGGTGGTGGATCGACGCGGCCGCGATCTACCTCGCGACCGTTTACCCCTTGGTCTATTGGCACGCCCACTTGCCACGCAATTTCAGTTGGTTCAATGCCGGCGATTTTATCACGTTGCCACCGATGACGGCGACGATCCTGCAGCCAATCTACTGGGCCGCGCTGCTCTTATACGCCGCCCGGTCACTGTACCGCGGCGCCCTGCGTGGCGATTGGAATCCGGGCAAAGACATCGTCGTGACTAGCACGGCGTTGTGTTGGTATGTCGGCATCATTTCGCTCAATTCCGATTACGCCTTCACGGTCACCAACGTGATTATCCACGGCGTACCCTACATGGTGTTGATCTATTGGTTCCGGTGGCGCCGCGGTGACGAGTCGGCGCCACCGCGTTGGCGCACCACCGTCGGTCGCCTCTCGCTGTTCCTCGGCGCCATTTGGATGCTCGCTTATGCCGAAGAATTAATTTGGGACTGCGGCCTCTCGCATCAGCGCCCCTGGCTATTCGGCTGGGCCGATTTCGCTAGCCAAGGGGGGACGGATGCGGACGGTGGGGAAGTCGCCCATGGAGCATGGTTGGCACCGCTGCTCGCTGTGCCCCAGATCACCCACTATGTCCTCGACGGATTCATTTGGAAACGTTCGGCGAGGATGGATGGCGACTCTTCAATGCCTGCTCAATGAAACTTGCTACCTGCTTGGCTTGGACGGCCTGGCCTTTTGCGTTGAAGTGCACGTTCTTGGTCAGCTGAAGCTCGTCGAGACGGTCCTGGCATAGGGCGTACAGATCGTCGATCTCGATATCATTCGCTTTCATGATTTCGACCGCGACATCGTTGTATACCTTCGCGTCCGCTGGAAGTCGTGCTGGGCTCACGCCAGCGGGATATCCGGTCGTGGTGGCGTAGATCAACTCCGCATCGGTCGCTTTGAGTTTTTCAACGATCTTGGTCAGATTCTCACGATAGGTTTGCGGATCTGCCTGACGTGGATCCTCCATGGAGTTGGACGCTTTGGATGCACCGGCCTGTTGGACATGTTTGAGATCGTGCAGGCCAAAATTGAAGTGGATCACATCCCACTGATGTCCTTTTAACCAGCGATCGATCTCGGCCACGCCCCTGGTCGTGCCGGAGCAATTCTCCGGCCGCGTTCCGTTCGCCGCGTGCGGACGATACACGTTGGCTTTGCCCGCAAGTGCCTCGCGGACCTGCAGCGTGTATGCAATCGAGATCGAGTCGCCGAGAATCAACACGTTGGGCAGATCAGCATCAGGCGTCACCGCCCACTTGCCCGCTTGGGGTTTCGCCTGCGAACCCGATTCTGATGTCGAAGATGTTGGTGGGGCCGCATTTACCAACGGGCTGATGGCGAACAAGAGGATGAAAGTGAGCGGCAATCGGAGGTGGTGATGCATGGTGGTTGCTTTCTGTTGGTGGGAGGAACTCACGTTCTGACGAACGAGGCAGCGCAGGTGACTGGATTGTTGACGCTAGCGATAGACACGGACGTAGTCAATCAAAAACTGTTGTGGGAAGGTGGTCGTCGCGTCCGGGTTGCCGACGAATCCGCCACCGACGGCGAGGTTGAGTATCAGATGGAATCGCTGATCGAACGGTGCGGGATAGTCGCCACCATCGGAACGCCACTGGGTCTGCGTTTGGTAGGGTTTTCCATCGACCGACCAAACAATCTGTCCTTCCCGCCAATCCACCGAATAGACGTGGAAGTCATCATGAAATGTACCGGTGGGCAGGCTGTAGGATGAGCCCGTGTGTGTGTTTTTCGGCCAGCCACCACCGTAGTGCAACGTCCCCAGGACTTCATTGGGCGTTTGGCCACGATACTCCATGATGTCAATCTCGCCGCTCGCAGCCCATCCACCGTACACATCATCGGTCGGCAGCATCCAAATCGCGGGCCAAATTCCTTGACCGACCGGCAGTTTTGCACGTACTTCGATACGCCCGTATTTCCAATCACCCCGATGTTTGGTGTGAACCTTGCCGGAGGAATAGTCGCGTACCGTGCCCGATATGCCAGCATGGTCATGTCGCGCCTCGAGGATCAGATTGCCGTTCTCAACTCGGACGTTTTGCGAGCGGTCGGTGTAGATCTGCAATTCATGATTGCCGCCACCAAATGCTTCCACGGCGACACCCCATTGAGAATAGTCGAGCGAATCGCCATCGAATTCGTCACTCCAAATCAACTTCGATGCGGCGGTCACGTCGCTTTCTTGAGCCACCACGACACCGCACCCGGTGAGTCCGACGCACAGCAAGGATAGGACAACTGGGCAATAACTCGCCAGTATCGGCGGGGCGTCGTCTATACGAGTCGAACGCGTCATCGAAACGGACATCGGTAATTCCAGGGAGGTGTTTTGAGTGAACCGTAGGTCCCCAGTGTAGTCGCTATGAGTCGCCGCTATGAGTCGCCGAGTCTCTCCGAAACGCTCAGTCGTGCCGCCTCCGAAACCGAGTGAAGTGCGTTTTCGAAGGGGCGGAAGTGTCTCCCGGCGACGCACGGCGATGCTCGATCCGCGAATCGAACCGAGCCGATTTGACGTAGCTGAACCCAGCGTTGATAGTAGGTAGCGATCCCAACTTCTCTCCTCCCTCAAAAAAACCAGATGAGCAAAACCACCTCCTTCTTTTGGGCGGCCTTGTCCGCTTTGTGTTTCATCTCGCTTGGCGGAGCATCGTCACGTGCCGCCTCGCCGGAGCGGCCCAACATCATCGTGATCATGGCAGATGACCTTGGCTACGGGGACGTCTCATGCAACGGTGCGACAGCGCTGCAGACTCCGAATATCGACAAACTTGCGTCTGAAGGAATTCGTTTTACGGACGGATACTGCTCGGCATCGACGTGCACGCCGACTCGCTACTCGTTCCTGACGGGCGACTATGCGTTCCGGACTGCGGGCACGGGCATTGCGGCACCGAATGCGCCGGCGATCATCCAGCCCGGTACCGAAACCGTCGCATCCCTTCTCGGGAAGGCTGGATATGCGACCGGCGTCGTTGGCAAATGGCACCTGGGTCTGGGGGGCGATGGCGGCCCGGACTGGAATGGAGAATTGAAGCCGGGACCACTGGAGATTGGGTTTGATTCCTGTTTCCTGTTGCCGACCACGAACGACCGGGTGCCCCAGGTTTACGTGCAGAACCATCGCGTGCTGAATCTCGATCCCGCCGATCCGCTGTGGGTCGGCAATAAAAAGCCGAGCAAGGACTATCCCACTGGGATTTCGCAGCGTGATTCATTGAGAATGGATTGGTCGCACGGACACAATGGGACGATTCATAACGGTATCAGCCGAATTGGGTTCTACACCGGAGGCAAGGACGCCCGATTCCGCGACGAGGACTTGGCCGACAAGTGGGTTGAGAAATCCAATGAGTTTATCGAGCAACATCAAGATGAATCGTTCTTTTTGTTCTTCTCTGGACATGATATCCACGTGCCCCGGATGCCCCATGAACGATTCCAAGGGAAGACGACGTTGGGGTATCGTGGCGATTGCATCATCGAGTTTGATTGGTGCGTCGGCGAACTCATGAAGACCCTCAATCGGCTCGATCTTGCGGAGAACACGCTCGTTATTTTGACCAGCGACAACGGTCCCGTGCTCGATGACGGGTACAAGGACGGGGCGATCGAGAAGATCGGCGAGCATCGCGCCGCGGGCGAGTTCACCGGCGGAAAATACAGCGTGTATGAAGGCGGCACTCGAGTACCTTTCGTCACCCGCTGGACGGGGCATATCGAGCCAGGCGTTGAAGATGCGGTCGTCTGCACCATCGACCTGGCCGCGAGTCTGGCGGCGATCGTGGGCCAAGGGGTGCCTGGAAACGCCTGTCAGGACAGCGTTGATGTCTCGGGAGTGCTGTTGGGACGCGCCGGGGCCCAAGGCCGCGAGAGCTTGATTCAGCAAGACAACGGTAGTCGAGGCAATTTCGGCTTCCGCAAAGGCAAGTGGAAACTGCACCGCTATGATTCAGGGCAAGCACGCAACGTCGTCGTCGAAGAACCGCTGCAGAATCGCAAAGTGCCTGCATTCATGCTGTTCGACCTCGAGCAAGATCCCTCTGAGCAGCACAACGTGATCGAACAACATCCGGAGATCGCGGCTCAGATGAAAGCGGATCTCGCAGCGATCATTGAGCGAGAAAAAACGTAGCTTGGGACTATGGTCCCGAGCGAGCAATCGAAAGTCGACTTCGCATCGAGGCATCCCGGACGGGACAATGGTCCCATCCTACGATGCCGGAAATGCGAAGTGCAACCACACCCTCGGCAGCGTTACTTGACCATCGCAGCGTCAAGCGGGCTGCCGTCGCTGAGCGAGTACGTCACGCCGAGCAATTTGGCGATGGTCGGCGCGATGTCAATGTTTTCGATCGTGGACAGGTGCGTTCCGGGCTGAATGTTCGCACCCGACAAAATGCACATCGCTTTCATCTTCGGCTGCTTGGAGATGAATCCGTGAGACCCCAGGGCCGTCTTCGCTTCCGTATTCGATGTCACGAATGTCTCACCGGTTACCGACCCCGAGACAGCGTACCCATCGGCGGCGACCAAAACAGCGTCCGGTGATTGGCGGTATTCGCGTGGATGTTGCAGACCGATTTCGCTAAAGCGGTTGGGTAACACGACCTCAGCCACCCCCTCTTGGCCCTCGAACATTTGTTTGACCTTCTCGGCCTGCTGTGCTGCTTCGCCAGGATGGGTGCAGTAAATGAGTCCGATGCCGCCTTCGGGAACCACATGGACCTGGGCCGTGCTCAGTCTCCCCTCATCCACACTCAGCAATCCCGCTTGCCGTAACAGCACATTGGGGCGAATCGCTTTGGGGGTTCTCGTAAATCCGTGATCGGAAACGACGATCAATGTCGTGTTTTCTCGAATGCCGGCCTCGTCGAGCGCAGCGATGATCCGGGCCAAGCACATGTCAGCGTAGGCGTTGGCGGTATAGCCCTCCGGTGATTGTGGTCCGAACTTGTGGTGCGTGCCGTCGACATTGAGCAGGTGTAGCAGTAACAGATTCGGCTTCCGCTCGCGAATGAGATGACATGCCGCCTCCGTCCAGATGTAGTCACGCCCCACCGAACTGACGGCTTTGAACGACTGGTCGGTATCGTCGGTCAAGAAACCCATCTCAATCAGTTCACTTCGGAGTCGAGGCGTCATGTACTCAACCGCCCGTGGGACATCCGAAAAGGAATCGTCGAGCGAGTCCGACCCTCGCGTGCATGGCCAGTTGATCTCTGCGGTCGAAAGGCCCGCGGCATGCACGGCGTCAACGAGCGTGGGGATGCGTACGAGATCGTCTTGATTGCGATCGCTGTCAATGGTGGTCGGTACGCCGATGGCACCTCGCACAAGGACGCCGTTGGCCAGCACGCCGTGCTTTTCCGGTCGCACTCCCGTGACCAAGGTGGTGTGATTCGGCCACGTCACCGATGGGTTGGATACCGTCATCCCACCGTCAACAATGGCACCCTCGCGTGCGAGCGCGCGAATGGTCGGTAGCGGAACCTGTGGGTCGTCAACCAAGTACGCTGCCAAGCCATCAAGCGAAACTAACACGACATGCCGATCCCTGTCCGCTGCAGCGGCGGTTGACCAAGCTGCGCAGCTTAACGAGGCGATGAAACCAGTGATCCAAGTCCAACGCCACAACTGATTCGTCGTCATAAAAAGCTCGTGCAATACAGGATCTTGCCACGTCGCTCGCTGAAGGGTTCAGACACTCAAGCTCCGCCGCCACGGCGCCAATTATAGAAACTCTGCGAAACCTTTGTGTGATTACTACGTTAAATGTCTTGAGGAAACGAAACAAATCTCTTCCCCTCTATTCTCGAAATTAGGCGTTGGAAAATGCGTAGGAAAACATTCGGTCTGTTGTTGGTCACGGGCGTTGCCTGGACGTTCGCACCGATCGTGTCAGCCGCCCCTCCCGAGCAAAATGGTCGCGACGGACGTCCACCAAGTGGCGAACATGAACGCGGTGATGGTGATTCAAAAGCGGAACATGGCCCACGCGGTGAGCATGGCCCACATGGTGAGCATGGCCCACATGGTGAAGACGGCGCACGAGATCATCGCGATGGACCTGGGGCTCAGCGTGGCCCGGGGGGCCCAGTCGAACCAGGACGTATGATGCAGATGCTGCCTGTTCTCGCGGCCCTCGACGCCGACAAGGATGGAAGCATCTCCAGCGAAGAGATCGAAAACGCGTCGGCAGCCCTGAAGGGAATCGATAAAAATAATGACGGCAAGCTTGATGTGAGCGAAATGCGACCTCAAATGGCTGGACAGGCCCGGCCCGGTCAACGTGATGCCCGGCCAGGTCAACGCGACGCACGCCCGGGTCAACGCGACGCACGCCCGGGGCAGCGAGATGCACGCCCGGGGCAGCGAGATGCACGCCCGGGGCAGCGAGATGCCCGTTCGGGGCAACGCGACGCTCGCCCGCCTCGCCGTGGCGCTCATCGCGATATGGACCGAAGTCCGCGTGGACGAAAATCACAGGAACGCGGTGACTACGGTCGCGGCGGACGTGGCCATGGAGATTATGGTCGCGGCGGACGGGGCCGCGGAGACTACGGACGCGGCGGACGGGATCGCGGTGCACGCGAACGCGGTGCACGGGATCGCTCGGATGAAGGCCGTGGTCCACGGGGACGACGTGACCGGCAAGACGGGCAGCACCGAGAACGAGGATCACAAGAAAGTGGTCCCCGCCATCAGCAGCACGGCGAACAAGCCGACAAGCCCCACGGCGACAAACCCCACGCCGACAAACCCCGCGGCGACAAACCCCAGGGCGAAAAACAGGCGACCGCTAAAGGCGGCCAACGCGATGCTTCGCCGATGTTAGAGCGATTGAAGAAACTTGACGAGAACGGTGATGGATCCCTGTCAGCAGACGAACTGACCAGCCTGCCCGAGCCAGGCCAACGCCTCATCAAAATCATCGATCGCGATGAAGATGGTGCTCTCTCCAGTGAGGAACTTGCGTCCGTCAAAGAACGCGGACTCGAGATGCGGAGAGAACGTCAAAAGAACGCACAGCAGAGCGAGTAACATTCCGCTATCTGCATGGCGACTCACGACCTGACGCGGATCGGTTCGCCGATCCGCGTCAGGTCAATTTTAAGAACACTCCTAGGTCGCTGGCAGAACCAGCATCTCGGTCGAGTTGAGTTCTTTTCCGCCGCCCCGACTGCCAGCTCCAGCGGCGGTGTAGAGCATGTCCTGGTATTGCCCGATGCCTGTTCCATGGCGGCCTGCGGCGAACACCGACATCACGCGCCACTCGCCCGACCGGGTATCGAGTGCGTGGATTTGATCGTGGGCAGCCGCCTGGTTCGACTCTCCACCGGCGATCAGCAATTCGTCTCCCATGCGAAATGCAAAGCATCCAGCCCGGGGCGTTGGCAGGTTGCTCGCCGCGGGCAGTGTCGACCACGTGCCGTTCTTCAGATCGAACACGTCAACCTCTGGAATCGTGAGATCAAAAACGTGCTTGGTGACCGCTGAAGTCTTGCGTCCGCCCGCCGCGTAGACTTTGTCGCCGATGACCATGGCTTGGAAGTGATCGCGGGTGCGAGGTGCATCGCTGAGGCGTTCCCAAGTGCCTGTCTTCAGATCGAGCCGATCGAGCCAAGGCACCCAGCCGTCCCAGTGCCCGTTTTGGATTCCACAAACCAGATACAGCGAATCATTGTGCACGGCAGCGCCCGCACCTCCGCGTCGGCGGTCTTGCGGGATCTCGGGGCCCCACGACCACTCGTCGCTGCGTGGATCGTAGATCAAAACACGGTCGATTGCTGTTTCTCGGGGGTATTTTCCGGTCATTGCTCCGGCCAAGAAAATGCGATGGTCCCACACGACGGGTTGGAAGTGATGCACTTCGATCGGTGGTTTAGCCCCGTGAGTCCACGTCTGAGTGGTGGGATTAAAAACGTCGACCGGTTGGATTCGCCGGCCACCGATCAGGTACATCTCGCCGTCGCAGGCAATGAATCCCGCTTCATGACGCGCATGTGGCTGACCGTTGGTTGCCACGTTCTGCCAGTGCAGTGGACGCTGGGCAACTTGATTTTGCTTGGACTTTAGAACGACCAACCAATCTTCCTGTGCATCCTCTGGGGGCAATCCCAGGGACACGGTTCCGCCGCCCTTGACCGCGTCGACGCTGCCGCTGGCCAAATCGCCGCCACTTCGTGGGTTGAACCAAGCGACTGTGAACTCGCCCGTTGCGCCGGTAAGGTCGAGTTCCGTTTCGCCACCGTTGGGCAGGTAAACGAGATAGACCTCATCGTCCTTGGCGAAACAGTACCGTGACGTGCCGTGGTTCGGATTGCCGACCAATTCGTCCGCATTCTTCATCTCCCAAAAGGGGATGTCGTGATCGTGAAAGAATCCGATTGCGATGCGGCAGTAGTCCCAGCTCTGATCCCGACTCCGCCAATCTTCGCAGACGATGTCGTTTTGGTCGAATTGGTAGCCAAAGTAATATTCGCAGCCCGCACCGCCACCCATCAGGTTGCCCCACAGGGTTTGCTTGCGGACTTTGTGCTGGGTGTAGGCCATTTTTCCGCTGCGGTCATGGCCATCGAAGCCCTGATAGCCAAGGTCGGGACATTGGCCATGAGATGCAGAGCCCGATTCGTCGAATGCGACCACCCATGGTTTGCCTGCCTCGGAGGATTTTTTGACCCACTTGATCGTCTCTTCGTGGGTCGTTTCCAGGCTGCTGTTTTGGAGTGACACGCCCGTCAACTTGGATTGGTCACCCAACAGCGGACCATACACTTTGTCCTGCTGACTAGGAAACGTGTGGATGACGATGTTGTGACCGTAGGGATCGGTGGCGGCGATGTAGTTGAGCATCGCTTTGACCTGAGCGGTCGTCTGCGTGTTCTCTTCGCCCAGGTTCCAGTTCAGTGCGAGGTTGTGCCCGAACCGAGCGATCATTTCGCGGCAATATAGCTTTCGCTGCACACCGAGATCACCACCGTCGAGCGATTCGTCAACACGTCCGCCTTTGCCGCCGGTACCACGTGAATTGTCGTCGTTTTCGGTCTCTTGCAGTTTGAAGTGCAAGTACATTCCCAGTGCGGTTCCATGATCGAACACCGTACCCCATTGTTCGAGTTTGCTGCAGTCATAGTGCAACTTGTCATCGCGATCAATGAACGGCCAAACATTGTCACCGTCGCCACCAGCGTTGTAGGTCAAGAACGAGAATGCATTGCAACCTTTGCCTGAGAGATAGTTGACCGCACCGATCAGCCCCTTGCCTTTGCCGTCCTGCCAGGTGGGGTCGCCCTGCTTCCAATCCTGTTCGTGAGCCGTCCATGTCTTCAGCGGTGCCTTTTTGGGATTGCCTGCGATGGTGTTATCAAAATCAGCAAATGCGAGCAGCGTTTCAGGCGCGTCCGCTCCGGCCTTGAGAAAGTACTCTTTCGATCCGGCAAACTGCAGGTAGTGCTTCCCCACGTATTCCAAACGCCCGTGGGCGCGCAGGTCGCGACCCTGTTTATCCGAAGCGGCGATCTGAAACTTGCCCTGCTTGCCATCAAACCCTACCAGAGGTTTCGATTTTGCATCGGCGTCTAAGGCCGCATTGTTCCCTTGGACAAATGAAATCGCATACGACCACTCGCCTGGTTCGTCCGGAGCGAACAGGGCGCGCCAGACCGTTCCGTCTTGGGCGGACGTGTTGGCCGCGTTCCCATCGGCAGCAAAGTAGCCGGGAACCGCAAATTGCTTGCCGCTGGGATGAGAGAATGTCACCGTCATTCGATCATCGGTGAATGGGTTCGGTGCATTGTCTTGTTCATGAGCGTAGGGACCGCTCAAATCCAGGGTGACCTTGTGCCACATTTTCAGTTCGCCGCTGATCGAGACACTTCCGTCCCCATCCGCTTGGCGGGGCTCGTGTAGTGGTTTCGAACTGACCGGTTTCGTCGGACTCGGCACGGATGACTTCGTTCGGTTCCTGCTCGCCATCTTGGCCTGCTCGGCCACATACGGCTTTGCAGCCTTGCGAGTGGCAGCGTTCGCAGGCGTGAACGTGACTTCGCTCCAGCGTGCGCGACTGTGTTGATCACCATCCACACTGCCGATGGTCGACGTGACGGAAATGATCGCACCTTCGGTAATGTCGAGGCTCTTCCAAGTGGCGTTGTATTTTTTGCCTTCTTGGGTGGTGCTGGGCGCCAACGGGGACTGGTACTCGCCGATTGTTTCTCCATCCACGCTGACGCGATAGGTCGACTGTCCGTCGTTCTCGCCAACCGTTTTCAGCGTCACGTCATACAGGCCCGTGGGGTAGGGGAACGTGCGTTCGGCGGAGCCCGTCTTCGCAGTGTCCGGGTTGATCGCCAGCCATTTTCCGTCGTCCAGGTAGTACTTGCTCATCTTGCCATCGGCAAACATGGTCGCGGGCATGCTGAGCGCCGTTTCGCCCCCACGCAGGGCTTGCTCAGGTGCACTCGGTTGGGCCGACGCGGCGGCGGGGGTCACGCCGACCATCGAGAAGTCTTTGGGGAGTGTGCCTGATTTGATTTTGGAACTCGGGCCTGCATTTTCGGGTCGTTGAAAATCACGGTTCGATGTCATCAGCCACTTGTCAAACTCAAAACCATCCTCACGCATCGAGAACTCAATCGTGTGTTCGCCCGCTTTCTCGATGTCGAGAAAAATCTTGTAGGGCTCGCCACAGTGTGTTTGCTCAGTACGTTGCTTGCTTTCCCAACGCCAACCGTTCTTGCCTTGGCACCACTGCAAACGTTGGCCGCTCTCGGGCCATGTTCCATCCAGACCGACATGCAATCCATTGTCTTCGCCCCCCGTCGAATAAGCTCGGACCCAGACGTAGTAGCGGCCTGGATTTTCGATATGCACTTTGTACGAAAGCACAGCCATTGAGCCGGCGTCCGGTGCAAAGTTGGTTCCTTTGATCAGTTTGTCGGCATGGGTGCGACGGGTGTCCGGGAGGATTTCCAGGTAAGCACCGCCACTCGCACCGCCAGCATGATTGGGGTCGCCGTCAGGCTGGACATCGGGCGTTGCCCCTTGATGGGTCAAATAGAACGCACGGGCATCCATCGCCCCTTGGCGATAAAAGTGTTCGGCTTCTACGGCGACCAAGCCGTCTGCCTCAGAAAAAACAAGGGACTCATCGACGATCGGCTGTTGCGACCAAGCGGGCGGGCAGCAAGCCGCCAGCAGCAGGACGGTGGGGAAAACAAATCGATTCATGATTGATCTTGGGGAAGGAGGAGTGAAGGGGGTCGGGGGTGTGGGAATCGTTTGTCGCGTCAGAGGCGACCGTCGGGCCGAAGCCTCAAAACGTTAGACCGGATCGTGCGTTGCCAGGTGGAACAGGTAAACGAGCGATCAGGTCGATTCGATTGCGTCGGCGATTGCGTGGGCAACGTCGGTGGTCGAGGCGCTGCCGCCAATGTCGGGCGTCCCCACACGGCCATCGCTGAGGACGCGGGCGACTGCATTCTCCAGTCTCACGGCGGCTTGGGTGCAGACGTCATCGCTGTACCGGTCGCCTAGCCAATCGAGCATCATGCCGGCTGAGAGAATCGTCGCCATGGGATTGGCCACGTTCTTGCCGGCGAGTTGCGGGGCCGTCCCGTGGGAGGGTTGGAACAGAGCATGTTCTTCGCCAATCTCGGCGGATGGGCCGAGTCCCAAGCCGCCGACTAAACCGGCTCCCAAGTCCGATAGAATATCACCGAATTGGTTCTCCATCACCAAGACGTCGAAATCCCATGGGTTCTGCACCATGTACAAGCTCATGGCATCCACATACACCGCATTGTTTTCAATGTCGGGATAGGACTTCGCCACGTCCATGAAGACTTCGCGAAAGAATGCCATGCTCCGGAACACATTCGCTTTATCCACGCAGGTGACCATCTTTTTGCCATCACTCGGCCGTCCGTTGCGTCGCTGTGCCAAGCGGAAAGCAAAGTCCGAGACGCGTGAGGTGCCCGCCCGTGTGATCACCATGGTATCGGTGGCGACTTCGCGTCCGACTCTCGCGCCACCACCGAACGAGGCAAACAATCCCTCGAGATTTTCGCGGATGACGACGAAGTCGATTCCGGGGCCTGTGTCTTTGAGCACACAGGGAGCACCGGGATACAGTTTCACGGGACGAACGGCAGAGTGAACGTCAAGTGCTCGCCGCAGCCCCACCATCATGGTCGGTTGGACTTCCGTACCATCGGGAAATCGCACGTCGGGCAGACCGATGGCGGACAGTAGGACCGCATCGGCGTCGATGCATGCCGTCACGACCGCGTCGGGCAGCGTCACACCTGTCTCACGGTACAGTTCCGCTCCCGCGCGATGAGGGGTGATCGCAAGTTGCAGACCCGGTGTTTCGGATTGAATACGGTCCAGCACAATGCATGTCGCATCCATACATTCCGGCCCGATACCATCACCGGGTAAAGCTGCGATTTGGTAGGTTTTCATCAACTAGTTCCCCAACAACGTCAAACGGCGAACTTCTTTGGATTCCACCCAAGCGGTGACGGTTGCATCAAAGTCCAAGAAATGAGGTGTCAGCTTGTGGGCTGCGAATGCTGCCGCATCGGTATAGGTCTCGTACAAAACGAACGTCGCTCGATCGGCTTCGGCCACGAGCACATCGAACTGATGGCAGCCGGGTTCATGGTCAACGGAGTCGCGTGCTTGTTGCAAGACGCGTGCTTGAAACTCATCAACATGCTCGGGCTTGATGCCAAATGTGACCGAGATCGCAAAAGTGGGTTGGCTCATAGTTGTCCTAGGTAGAGCAGGCTGCCGGCCTGCATCGAAAACGAAAAAGGGTTCACAGGTCGGCAACCTGTGCGTCGGTGAGATAACGAGTCGGCAAACCACGCAGCATCAAAAATAGCTTGGCGGTTTCCTCGAGTTCTTCGATGGCATACACGGCTCGATCTAAGTCGATCGCTCCGATGACGGGGCCATGGTTGGCGAGTAGTACGCCTCGCGAGGACTTCGCCACCCGGCCAACAGCATCCGCCAATTGTTCGTCGCCGGGCGCAAAGTACGGGACGAGCGGCAATTTGCCGACACGCATGACAAAGTATGCCGTGATCGGTGGGATCACATTGTCAGGGTCGATGTCAGCCAAACAACTGACGGCAACCGACCACGTCGAATGTAAGTGGACGACCGCCTGTTCCTGGGAACGTGCATGGTAATAAGCGAGATGCAGGAAGGACTCCTTTGACGGGGGCTTGCCCGATATCAAATTTCCGACCGAATCAAGTCGCGAGATTTCGTCGGGGTCCAGTCTTCCTAAACACGAGTTCGTAGGCGTGACCAGAATGCCGTCGGGCAACCGCACACTGATGTTTCCGGAGCTGCCGGCGGTCAAGCCACGCTCGTAGATCGATCGACCCTGTTCTGCCATCCGTTCACGTAGTTCTCGCTCGCTCATGGGGACATCTCCAGTGCATCGAAAAAGAATCGCGGGCCGCCGAAGTTGCCGGACTTCAACGCCAGCGAGATTGTCGGCTCCGAATCGGTCGCGGCACCGACCGAGGTCACCCAAGGCACCCCGGGCGCGATTTCACGACCGATCCGCACCACGGGAATCTTCAAGGCGCCCACGACCGTCCCGGATGTCTCGCCGCCGGCGACAATTATTCGCGTCGTCCCGAGTTGCCGAAGCCCCACGGCAATCGACGCGAAAATCGATTCCGTTCGATCGGCCGCCGCTCTTTCGCCCCAGCGAGCACGAGCCGCAGAGACCGCTTCCCGATCGGCCGCTGAGCTGATCAGCAATGGCTGCGACGTTTGATCGGATTGACGCCATTGGTCCGCACACCAACGCAGGGCCTCGTCGGCAATGGATTCCGGTGTCGCCTCATCTGCAACGTTGAGACGCCACACCGGGTGAGTTTTTTTAAATTCAGCGACCTGAGCACGAGTTGCGTCCGAGCAACTGCCCGCCAAAATCACGCTGGGTCGAGAGCCGTTGTTGTCCGATACCGATGTGGCCCAACTTTCCGAGCGGCGAAGTTCGATCGCGTCGGCCCAGTAGCGAGCGATCGCCGAACCGCCCGTCAGGAGCCGATGGGAGCTCGCCAGTGACGCTGCTGCCCGCAGATCCTCGTCGGAGATCGCGTCGACGATGACACGCGGCTCACGCGCGCATCCTGACTGGACGTGCGTTGACAGCCAACCGACTGGATAATCCGTCTGAGCTTGCAGGACACGAACGAGGTTACTGTCGGTCATCGGGTTGAGAGGGTGGTTGCGCATCCCGCTCTCGCTCAACGGCACGCCATCGACAAACAGGTAGCCGCAATGGACGGTGCGTCCATTTTCGGGAAACGCCGGGCAAAAGAACAGCTGATCGACGCCCAGTTCCACAGCCAAGCGATCGGCTACCGGACCGATATTGCCTTGGCCAGTCGAATCAAAGGTCGAGCAGTATTTAAAGAAGAATCGATCGGCACCCCAGGACTGGAGAAATCGCAGGGCGTCGAGAGATTGCGAGACGGCGTCTTCGGCCGATATCGAACGCGACTTCAACGCCACCACGATCGCGTCGGCGTCCTGCAGATCAACGCATTGGTCCGGCTCGGGAATCCCGAAACACTGGATCACTCGCCGGCCCGCCCGCACCAGCATGGAGCACAAGTCGGTCGCTCCGGTGTAATCATCGGCAATGCAGCCCAGGCAACGCGACATCATGATGCCACCTCATCGCAAACGATCGCAATCGCGCGCACGGGACATCCGTCTCCGCCACCAATGTTCAACGGCAGTGCGATGAACTCAAATCGAGTTGCGGCGAGCTGATCCAAATTGGCCAAGCCCTCCACGATCACCACCCCGCCGCGAAACAGCGTCTGATGCACGTCCGTCAATTCCACAGGATTGTTCACATCGGCCACTGACGGCGGTTCGACACCAATCAATGCGACTCGTTTTTCAACAAGCCACTGTGCCAGTTCTATTGAGATGCGAGGCAACTCATCGCGATAGGCGGGCGTGCCGAAACGTCGGTGCCAATCGGTCCGGAAGATCAAGCGATCCCCAGCAAAGACATCGCCGATGGACTTCACGACGTCATCGACTGAGATCAAGTGACGGGGCGCCGTGTCGGGCAAATTCACCAGCCTCGCCGCGCCGCAGCAAACCGATAGATCTTGTGCGTCGAGTGTTGCCCCCGCGGGCAGGAAATGACGCGGCGCGTCCATGTGAGTGCCGGCGTGAGAATACAGCGACAATGTCGTTGCATTCCAGCCATTGGTTTCGATTGTCTTGCACGGTTGGATCTCAACGCCGGGCATTTTTTCAGTTACCGGAAGACTCAAATCGATCACCCGGCGTGGCTGCGGCATTCGGGCTGTGTCGGACGTCGCTACGTATCCCTCGCCCGCTATGGGCTCAACGCCAGTGCTATTTCGGGAGACTGTGCCACTTCGGGAAACTGTGCCACCGATGGAAACGGGACGATGGACGTTTGCCGATTCGTAAGCGGCTTCGACCACCTGCAGCGTTCTTCGATACTCCTCCGGAGATGTCTCACACGGGGCGCGACCCTCGAGGACGTCAAGGAAATGTTCTTGGCAGGCCATCACACAGTCACCGGCGAAGCCGTGGCGTGAGGGAGTGTAGTCGTGTTGGTAGGGGGCCCGGCCGAGCGGATGGATCGTGATCGTGCCGTCCGTCGCCAGCGTGATGGTGCCGCCGTCGGCTTCGGCGATGAACTGACCAAACGTGTACCTGGGATCGTTGCTGTCCGATTCGTTGTAACGATTCGCGTCCCAGACCGCCGTCGCGCCGCTGTCCATTTGCAACGTCAGCAGGCACGCGTCTTCGCCTTCGATCGCGTCGTTGATTCGCCGTAACTGCGCCGAGCATTCAGCCACTTCGCCAGCGAGATAGCGAAAGGTGTCAATAAAATGCACGCCCGTCTCTTGGATCAGAAGCCGCGGCATCGTGCGGAAATAGGGCTGGCGGCCCAGGTACGCATCCGGCCCCCAACCGTCTCCCATCCGTGTTCGCATCGTCATCGTATGCAACTGGTGACCAATCACACCGGCGCCGAGCAAGCGTTTGATTTCACGATACCAGGGCTGAAAACGAAAGTTATCATGCACCATGAATGGGGTCCCGGTCGACGTCGCGATCTCCAGAATCTGCGATGCGTCGGTGAAATCGTTGGCCAGTGGTTTTTGGCAGATCACCGGCAGCTGACGCGGCGCGACTCGCCGTATCAAATCCAAACGCTCCGTCGGTCCCGTCGCGATGTCCACGAAATCAATATCGGACAGTTTCAGCGCGTCGTCGATGTCGGTCAGGACATGCTCGATGCCATATTTGCCCGCTGCCGCACGCGCCTTTTCGATGTCCCGATCACACACGGCCACGATGCTCGCTCGGTCGCTACGCTGCCAAGCATCCAGATGGAATTCGCTGAAGTAACCGGCACCGATCAACAATCCGCGCAGCTGCACCGGAGCTGAGGCAAGTGAGTTGAGAGAAGAATTCATGATGCGGATTCCTGTAACGCGACGGTTGGATCAATGCGAAACCACATGCCGATCGCCACTAAGTTCAGTGCCGCGGCGATATAGAAAAATGGTAGCGGGGAGCCGGTCCAGTCCAGCAGATACGGGAACGCCAACGAAGTCACGAACGCACCGATGTTGCCCGCCATGTTCATCATCCCCGAGACCACTCCCGCTCTCGATTTGCCGATGTCCACGCACGTGCTCCAAGACGGCGAGAGCGTCATGTCCGCTCCGAAAATGCACAAGCTAAACCACAGCGATGAAGACAATGGAGTCGATGCGTAGGCACTTCCCACGATACCAATCGCTGCTAAGGCAAACCCCGTCGCCGCGGGCAATCGCCGCGATAGTCGCCAGTTGCCTTTGGAATACAAGCGATCAACCCACCACCCCGCAGTCCAGTTTCCTAGGGCGCCGAAGATCATCGGTACCGCTGTGAATAGACTCGCCTGCATGCCAGTCAATCCATAGCGGGTCATCAGTTGCGGAAAGAACCACGTCAGTCCAAAGAAGAAAATAAAGTTGGACGCAAAGTACTGCACACACAACGCGCGGACGTTCCCCGAGCGAAAAATGGTCTGTGAAAATGATTTTGTATTCGTGTCCGACTGAGGCGGCGCCGTATCGCTTTGTCGGTTCGCCAAAATATAGTCCCGCTCTGTACTGCCCAGCCAAGCTGCGTCGACAGGATCATCGCGAAAGAAGAGGAACCATAAAACCGACCACACGAGACCCACGCCCATCAGAATCACAAACGTGGGCCGCCAACCAAACTGCGTAATCAACCCGGCGACAACGGGTAGCGTCACGGCAGCGCCGATGCGTGAGCCGGAGAAATTAATCCCTTGAACGAGACCGCGTTCCTGCATCGGGATCCACGAGTACATCGCCCGAGCCATGCCTGGGAAGGCGCCCGCCTCACCTGCGCCAAACAAAAATCGAACCGTCAGCATCGTCGCCAGTGAACCCGCCGTCGCCGTCAATCCAGTGAAGACTGACCAGACGGCCACAATCCCGGCGAGCACCCGCCGCGGACCCAAGCGGTCCGCCAGCAATCCGGCGGGTGTTTGAAACAACGCGTAGCCGAGCGAGAAAGCCGCAAATACCCAGCCCATCTGCTGGTCGCTGAGCATGAGGTCATTCGCGACGTCCTGCTTCGCCGCCGAAATACACACTCGATCGACGTAGAGCAGCACCGACAACATGAACGTTGCCGCAACTAAAATCGCTCGCGCTGGTAATCGCATCCGGATGAACTCTTGGGACAATGGCGTGAAGGGACGGGAGGGTTCCAGTATGTCTGGGGAACATGACGGGCTGGTAACCTACCCCACCGATTATTCCGGCGTTCGAGACTCGGAATAAAAAGCATCTCGAAGTCGCAACCTTAGCAGCGATAAATGGGCGGTTCCATTGTATAATCTCGTTTGTTCATTCGGGGGTTCCTAACGAATGTGTTGCGTGAACGACGTTGGGTGCGAGAGCATCTTTGCAGCGGTTTGTTGACGATGGGGCAGATGCAGGACGTTCTGCCCAGTTGATGAGAGACGCCAAGGCACTCGCAACGATCTACCCGTCCGATCGGTCCAGACGTAAAATTGCCCTCTTGCTCAGGGGCAACGTGTTTGACGAGAGGCTGCCTCCCTCCCCGTTTCGCGTCGACGTCGCGCTGTTGCGTCGTGGCCGCTGACGGACGAACGCCCTGTGATCACTTGTTGAGCTCCTTGGGAACGAGCGGAAAATGACTGTCTGATATGGTGGCCGAACGCTCCGCGGTCGACCATTCCGACCGCGGAGCGTTCGGCCACTTATTTTCCGCTCGTTCCTTAGTGATCGATTGTCCGCGAGGTAGCCGACGCCCAAAAGATCGGAAAGTTGTTAACATGACGGCCATGGATGAAATTGATCTCGACGATGATGGCGTGGATGAGGCGGACGAAGTGTCGTTCGCCGGTGAGAGTGATGTCGTGCCACCCGATGAGCTTCCCAGCGAGGCAGCCATCCGTGGTCGGCGGATCACAATCGTAGGTCAACTTGGCGGGATGAATCGTCGGGAAGCGACGAACCTGCTGCGGTCTTACGGCGCGGTCGTCGTCGAATCGGATTCCGCTGCGGTGGACTGGATCGTGATCGGTGCCGAAGAGTCACCGCTGGCCGAAGCCGAATTGATCGAGGAGGCGACCCGTCGCCGAGGGCTGCCGAGCCAATCGCAGATTTTGCACGAGACGGATCTATGGCAACGCATCGGGTTGGTCGATAGCGAACACTCCGTCCGCAAACTGCACACACCCGCGATGCTGGCTCACCTGCTGGGCGTTTCCGTTCGCGTGATCCGGCGTTGGCATCGGCGAGGGTTGATCAAACCTGTCCGCACGCTCCACCGCTTGCCTTATTTTGATTTCCAGGAGGTAGCGACGGCGCGGCGGTTGGCGGCGTGGGTGGCGTCGGGGGCGAGCCCCGAGGCGATCGAGAGGCGGTTGCTGCAACTGATCGAAATCGTGCCCGAACTCCGGCGTCCCTTAGACCAACTCTCCATTTTGATTGAGGGCAAACACGTGCTGCTGCGGCAGGGTGAGGGCTTGATTGAACCGGGCGGGCAGTTGCGTTTTGATTTCGATCATCTCGGTCAATCGACGACCGATCTCGATTCGCCCGAGGAGGAGCAGGACTCGACGGTTTCCATTCGTTTTCCCGGCCCAGGTTCAAACCATTCGCTCGCCTTCCCGCCTGTTGACGCCGCCGAGTTGGACGATGAGGGTGATGACGAGTTGCTGATGTCAGCGTACGCAGCCGAGGATAACGGCGACCTCGCATACGCCGTCGATTGCTACCACGCACTCTTGGCCCGAGACGGCAGTCGCGCCGACTGGCATTTTCAAATCGGTGAATTGCTCTACCGAATGGGGGAGACGATTGCCGCGCGGGAGCGATACTACGCAGCGTTGGAAGCCGATCCAGATTTTGTCGAGGCACGCTCGAGTCTGGCCGGCGTACTGGCCGAGACAAACCAGCTCGAACTCGCCGTGGCGGCTTATCAGGGAACGCTCGCACGGCATGATGATTATGCTGACGTGCAGTACAATCTAGCGCGTCTGCTCGACCAGCTCGATCGACCGATCGAAGCCGAGCGGCATTGGCAGCGGTTCCTCGAACTCGCCCCGGGAAGTCCATGGGCCGACGAGGCACGCGGACGCTTAGATTTACGCGACGACGAAACACGTTCATGAACGCCTCTGATATCCAAACTCGCATCCGACCAACACTCGATCAACTGCGCGGCGAACTGATTGCTGATCGCGGGGACGCCGACCACTGGACCGGTCGCCTGTCGGCGTCGGCACTGAGCACGGCAACGGCGATTAGCGCATTGAGCGTGGCGCTGGATTGTAGCCGTACCGCTCCGTCGGTCGACAATGAGCGTTATCTCGAATTGATTCGGCGCGGCTGCGATTGGCTGGATGTTCAGCAGAACGCAGACGGTGGTTTTGGTGATACGGACCTGAGTCACTCCAACATCGCGACCAGTTATCTTGTGTTGGCGGCGCGAACGTTGGCGGCAAATGTCCTTGGCCGAACGGGTGATGACGCGCGGGGCGATCAGTCGCACGCTGCCTTGCAGCAGTATTTGGATGCCGCCGGAGGGATACCGGCATTACGCGAGCGTTATGGCACGGACAAGACGTTTGTCGTCCCCATCTTGAATAACTTGGCGATCGCGGGGCTGGTGCCTTGGTCCGAAGTCGCTGCGTTGCCGTTTGAGGCTGCGGTATTCCCCCAGTCGATGTATCGGTTTTTGGGAATGCCCGTGGTTAGTTACGCGGTGCCCGCTCTGGTCGCGATTGGACAGGCAAAGTTCTGTCGTTCGAGCTGCCTGCCGCCCTGGTCGCTCGTACGGCAAGCGGCGATCAAGCCGTCGCTGAGGGCACTCGAAAAGATGCAGCCTGGCAGTGGCGGGTATCTTGAGGCGACGCCCCTGACCGCATTCGTGGTGATGTCGCTAGTGGATACGCTCATCACTTCGCCACAGCCCAACGCGAGCCGCGACCGGGTCATCGAAAGTGGTCTGCGGTTTCTCGAAGCATCCGTGGACGACGAGGGCAGTTGGCCGATCGATACGAACCTGGCAACCTGGGTGACTTCATTGTCCCTCACCGCACTGGCCAATGATCCCGCCGACGCACGCGAGTGGTCGAGCGAATCGCTGGTCGAGTGGCTGTTGTCGTGTCAGCATCGCACGCGGCATCCGTTTACCGGTGCGGACCCGGGGGGGTGGGGGTGGACGGATTTATCGGGGGCCGTTCCCGATGCCGATGACACGCCTGGAGCGATCATTGCCCTGGCGAAACTTCGAGGGTCCGCCGACGAGCCGCAGGCCACACGGATCGACGATGCCTGTGCCGCGGGCAAGCAGTGGCTACTCGGTTTACAGAACCGCGATGGGGGGTGGCCGACGTTTTGCCGTGGTTGGGGCAAATTGCCGTTTGATCGGAGCAGTACGGATTTGACCGCCCACGCGATCCGCGCGTTTGGATTGATGCCACCGTGTTCCCGCAGTGAAGCGGCGATCGGGCGCGGACTCAAGTTTTTGCGGGCGGCGCAGCAGGCCGACGGGTCGTGGCTGCCGCTGTGGTTTGGCAATCAAGACCGACCGGCGGAGGACAACCCCGTTTACGGGACCGCCAAGGTGCTCGTTGACGTTTCTCGGGATCTGGGGAGCGACGCGATTAGCAACGGTGTCCGTTATCTTCTCGACTCTCAGAATGCCGATGGTGGCTGGGGCGGTGGCGAGTCCGTCACGCGCTACCACGAGTCAGGCAAATCGTTCCCGGCAACGCAGGGGGGGGGTGACGTTACCAGTACGATCGAAGAAACTGCCTTGGCAGTCGAGGCTTTTGCTAGCCTGTGGGGTTATCTAGGCAGCGAGGAGTTCTCGGGAAACCTAAAATTCTCGCCGAAATACCCTTCCCTGACCGAGTCGACGCGAGACGCTATACTAGCGGGTTCCGATTGGCTGGTGCACGCGGTTGCCGCTGGGCAGCACCGCGTTGCTTGGCCGATCGGTTTTTATTTTGCCAAATTGTGGTATCACGAACGCCTGTACCCCCTGATTTTCACCACCGCTGCGCTCGGTCGCGTTGCCACGTTGCCTTTTGTTGGTGGTGCCTACCAAGACGACACTCCCTAGGGTAATCATTTTGTCGACCGGACATCCCACCACTCGAAACGAAACGACGCGAAACGATACGTCTCGCAGCGAATCGTCGCGTCGTCAGCGCCGCAACACGAGCAACCTCAAGGACGTTCCCGAAACACTCGCGATGCGAGAAAGTCTACGGGATCGCTGCCGGGAGGTCGCCGATCGGCTCGATCGTGATCATCCACTGACCAAGGACGAGATGGAGCAGGTGGCGCGGCGGATGCTCACTGAGGCTGATCTGCCGGAGGGCCTGCTCGGCTGGACGATGGTCAATATCAGTAGCGCGTTTTGGCGACACCAATTGTCGTCCGTGCCCCCTGAGCGGCGATTGTTCCTGCTGCCCCACTGCCTAAAACACGCTGAGGGCTGCCCGGCCGATTACGATCAGTTTGGCATGAACTGTAAACAGTGTGGTGCCTGCAGCATCGCCGATTTCCGCAGCGTTGCCGAAGAAATGGGTTACCGGGTGCTCGTGGCCGAGGGTTCGCCTGTGGTGATGAAGATCATTGTCGGTGGCTATGTCGATGCGGTCGTCGGCGTCGCGTGCTTGAATGTGCTTGAAAAAGCGATCGACAAAGTTTTGCTGGCAGGTATCCCGTGCATGGCGGTGCCGCTGCTCTCGAGCGATTGCCGAAACACAAAAGTCGACGAGTCTTGGGTCGAAGAGATGATCCGCACACCGTACGTGCCCGCGACTGCAAAAACTCGCAGCTACGTACATCTGATGCGTTCGGCGGGAAATTTGTTCGGTCGCGATACATTGCACCGACTCGCCCCGCCGATGCGCGGGATTGGACTGGCTGATCCGACTTCAGGTGAGAATGCCGGAACGAATCCAGCATCGATTTCACGCGATGCGGGTGTCGATGGTGCGGTTCAACGTCTCCAACGCGAAACGCCTGACTATGCGGCCGACGCGATCACTCCGGGGCAGCTGGCCGGTGTGGATCCGATCGGCGCGACCGAGGCGATTGCCTACGACTTCCTCGCCCGGGGCGGCAAGCATTCACGTCCCTTTATCACACTGGCTGCCTATGACGCGGTCACGGGTGGCGAGGCGACATCGAGCAACGGTGAAACCAAAGCGGCAGAGTTCCCCGATGCCGTCCGACGTGCGGCCCTGAGCATCGAGACGTTTCACAAGGCCAGCCTCGTGCACGATGACATCGAGGACGATGATGCCTACCGGTACGGCCAACCCGCCGTCCATCACCGCTTCGGCATCGCGTCGGCAATCAACGTCGGCGACTACCTGATTGGGCTGGGGTATCGCCTGCTCAGCCGCGACATGGTCGGTGATCAAGTCGACGCGGCGACACGGGTGGACTTGCTCGATTCGCTCGCGGCCGCCCACGTCCGCTTGTCCGAAGGCCAGGGTGCCGAACTGATTTGGCGAGATGCCAAAGATCGCCGCTTGCAACCGATCGATGCGTTGAAAATCTACGCGTTAAAAACCTCTCCCGCTTTTGAAGCGGCGCTCTACAGCGGCGTGCGGATGGGCGGCGACGCATCCAAACTCGTCGAGCCCATTCGCAGGTTCTCACGCAATCTCGGGGTCGCATTTCAAATTATCAACGACCTCAATGATTGGATCGGAGACGATTCGAACAAACTCACCGCTGGCGCCGACGTGATCGCCGGTCGACCGACACTGTTGTGGGCGCTGGCTCTACAGCACTTGGACGAAGATGATCAAGACACCCTGCTGGGGCTCGCGAGCGACGAGTGCGAGATGAGCGTGGGAGAGCGATTGCGGACGGCCGAGCGTTTGTACCGCAAGGCCGGCGTGTTTGATCTGTCGCTACAATTGGTCGAGAAACATCAGGCGCGTGCCGAACAGGTCGCCGATGAACTGGAAAGTGAACCGCTTCGCAGGCTCTTGTATTTCCTCGTCGACACCGTGCTCGAGCGTCCTGAGATGCCAACCCCCGCCACGGTCTCGTTGTCCGCAGCGATGCCGGTCGCCTGACGAGCGAGTCGTTGGGTGTCGCCATGTTCGCCAGAGCGTGGAATCCGTTGCCAGGCGATGGCAGCGATCGCAAGCCCGCCAATTGCCCCACCCCTCACGGACCGCTTCATGCCCTCCTCATCCGACCCACCGCTGCGCCGCTGCATTGACATCGACTCGCTCATTTCGAAGTTCTACCCCGACTCCGATACGCTCGCGAAATTTGAACAGGTCGCTACTTGCCCACCACCGTTTGATCAGCTGCTCGATCACAACAGTCATATGACCGTGACGGTCGAGGCCTTCCATCAGGATCAAGTCAATGTCGTCGTGCACCGGAGTTGCAATCGCCTGCGTGATGGACGATTCATCTGGCAAGACGACCCCGCATTGCAAGGCGAGGGACGTCGCTCGATCGCCGAACAAACGGTTTCTTACTCGCGCGAAATCACGCTGGTCACACAGAGTACTGGTAAAATTGTGCAGTACGGCCTCGTGCGATTAGACCCCTCGACGATCGGCCACGAAGTCTGGATGGAGATTGCTGGCGAGGGCATTCCACTGGGACGAGCCTTGATCAACCACAACGTGCTGCGCTCCGTCGAGCTGGACCGGCTATGGAAGATCACACCCCACGAAGTACTGGCGTCGTTCTTGAAAACGACCCCCCACGAAGTCGTCTATGGACGAACGGCACTCATCCGCTGCAACGACCAACCCGCTATCGAATTGGTCGAGATTGTGTGTGAGTAGCCGAGTCTCGCTGAGGCTCGCACGCGATGGTTCGGGGGCCCTCAAATCGAGTTCACGCTCGAACCGTTCGCACTACTCTTTCAACGTAGCTTTTTTATTCGCGAACCAATCTTGCCGTTCGATCCCTGATGCAACGCCATCCTTGTTGGCATCCATCTCGTCAAAGTTGGCTTCCACTTTGGCTGGGTCCCAAGCCCATCGGTTTGTTTCCCATTTGGCCTTTTCCATGGCCACGAATTGCGTTTTTGTCATGCCGCTGGCACTCGCTTCGGATTTTGGAGCCCCCGTGGAGTCTTGTTCGGTATCCATCGCGGGCTTGTGCGGTGCCGCCGCGGGAGCAGCGACGTCTTTATTCTCCCAGACGCGGACGTAGTCGACGATCATGTCGGTGGGAAAGCCGTCTTGGGTTGTGGCCTCCAGCACGGCAACCCGTTGTCCACGCTGGTAACTTTCAAAGGGGCGACGCAGCCCAAGCGACAAGGTCACATGCATGGGAAGATGCCAATAGAGATTCGGTTTGCGAGCGATTTCCTTGCCGTCGATGTACCAAACGACAAAGTCCTTGTTGTTCTCCACGGCGTAGACGTGAAAGTCGTTTCGCGGATCAAAGGGAGCATGATATTCGTTCTTGTTGGTTTCAGGGTGGGTGCCGGGGCGCATCCACTGGCCTGATCCGTTCTTCATCAAGACGTTGTGCAAATTGCAATCGATGATGTCAGGGCCGTTGTTTTGCTTGGTTTCGTTGTTGTACTCGGATTGTAAGAGTTCAATGATATCGATTTCTGAGTACGTGACCGTTTCACCATCTTGTGCTTGATAGCGGTTCTCGGGGCCTTTACTGTGCAGCCAGAATGCGGGTGAGGCGCCAGGGAATCGTGAGCAGGCTTTCACGCGAGCCTCGAAGTAACCGTAGGTAACGGTTTGGTGCTGGCGTGCAATGCCGGATGTGTAAGCGAGTTCTTTGCCGTCACGAGTGTGGAACTCCTGAGCCATTTGCAGGTGCAGCGAGCCATCCTTTAGAAAGGTATTCTCGGGTTCCCAGCTCCACGTGCCCCAGTCCTCGGTGTTGGTATTCCAAAGCTTCCTGTTGACTTGGTCACCCTCAAATTCGTCGGATAGTTCTTCTACGAACTCCCACTGGCCCGGACTCTGCTCGAAGAGGTTCCCCACCGGTGCCGGTTCCGCCGCGAGCGCCGATTCCGCCGCGAGCGCCGGCGCCGCCCACCAGAGCAGTAGGACGATGGCGATGTTGCAGAATCGGAGGATGTTCTTCATCGGGTTGCTATTTGAGTGGAGGTTCATCGGACAAGCAAGATTCTGAAATAGAAACGGACCTTCCATCTGGAAGAATACACGCTCGAACAGGTCTGTGTTGGGGTTTCGTCATGTCTCGCCCGGGCGAACATCATTGCGAACCCTTCATGTTGACCGACGTGTGTCGCGGGCAGTTAGGAACGAGCGGAAAATAAGTGGCCGAACGCTCCGCGGTCGGAATGGTCGACCGCGGAGCGTTCAGCCACAATATCAGACAGTAATTTCCCGCTCGTTCCTTAGAACTTAGGGTTGGTAGAACACAGCGAGCCACACGGTTGGCTCATCGGGAGTTGTCGATTCAACACGATGTCTGCGATGGGCTGGGATGTCGATATGGTCGCCTGGGGTGAGTCTGATTGGCTCGGCCTCGCCATCGAGTCGTAGGCGGGCTTCACCGCTGAGGACGACGACCCATTCGTTTTCGTCTTGGTCGTACCAGAAACCCTCGGGGCTGCTGTGGCCGGTCGAGACAATCCGTTCAATGCGAACATGTTGGCTCTCGGCGAGCACGTCGACCAATTCATTCGGGAGCTGCGTGGGGAGTTCGGCAAAGAGATTCGTCATGGTTTGTGTTGGAGGTGCGAGGTTGTTGGCAGGCATGATGTGGGGGCGCGATGCCAGGGTGGGGTGAGCAGTTATCAGCTCAGGACGCAAGTTTTAGCGGGATGCCATCTCTCGGCGTTTGGGTATGTCAGTGGACGGGCATCAGGAGGGTCATGATATTTCGTTTTGGAGTCTTTTCTTCGTTTGGGACCATCGTCGTGATGACTTTTGCTAAGATTTCAAGCAACGCCTCGTCGTTAAAGAAGTCCCCTCCCACCTCCCACCGGATTGCAACACCATGTCCAACCTCTGCAAATCGTCGCGCCGCGAGTTCCTGAGCCACGCCGCAGCGGCCACAGCCTGTGTCGCCGCCACTTCGCCACATCGTGTTTTCGCAGCCCCGAGCGACCGTCTCAATATCGCCTTCATCGGTGTTGGTGGCCGCGGCGGAGCGAATTTGCATACGATCGCGTCCGATGCGGGGGTCAATGTTGTCGCGTTGTGCGACGTCAACGGTAAAAACCTGTCGAGCGCGGCCGACCGGTTCCCGAAAGCCCGCCGCTACGAAGATTTTCGCAAACTGTATGAGAAGACTGACGATATCGACGCGGTCGTTGTCTCCACCAGTGAGCACACGCACGCCTATGCCACCATGCCTGCACTGAAGGCGGGCAAGCACGTTTATTGTGAAAAGCCACTAACCCACAACGTGCACGAATCGCGGGCGATTACCAAAGCGGCAGCGGACGCGGGTGTGGTCACGCAAATGGGAACTCAAATTCACGCGGGCAACAACTACCACCGCGTGGTCGAGCTGATCCAAACGGGGGCCATCGGCAATGTCAGCGAAGTTCACACCTGGGTTGGTCGCGCCTGGGGACTGCAGAGTGCTGAAGACGCGAAAGCCAACGGTGACATTGTCTCGGTCCAGAATCGGCCGACCGAGTCGATGACACCGCCGGATTATTTGAACTGGGATCTTTGGCTCGGCCCGGCGCAAGATCGTCCCTACCACGACGTCTATTTCCCCGGCCCGAAATGGTACCGCTGGTGGGACTTCGGCAACGGAACCATGAGTGATTTGGGCAGCCACTGGAACGACTTGGCCTACTGGGCGCTCGAGCTCGATGCCCCGTACCGGATTGAAGCGTTCGGTGACAAGCCGCATCCGGAAATCGCACCGGCATCCATGTCCGCGGCGTACAGCTACGCAGCGCGTGGCGAAATGCCACCGGTCACGCACACGTGGTACCAAGGCTCACACAAACCGGAAATTTGGAAAGAGAAAGGAATTCCACAGTGGGGCAGCGGCACGTTGTTTGTCGGGGACAAAGGCATGCTGCTCTCGGACTACAGCAAGTATCTGCTTTTGCCCGAAGCGGATTTCGCTGACTTTCAATCACCCGAGCCCTTTGTTCCGGATTCGCCGGGCCATCATCAGCAGTGGCTCGCGGCGATCCGCGGCCAGGGTGAAACGGCCAGTCCGTTTAGCTATGCGGGCCCGCTGACCGAAGCGAACCACTTGGGCAACGTGGCCTTCCGGGTCGGCCAACCAATTGATTGGGATACGAAGACGATGAAGGTTACCAATACGGACGCCGAGCGGTTCCTGCAGAGAATCGATCCGCGTGAAGGTTGGAGCTTGTCGTAGGATCGAACCCTCGCAATGACGCGATTTACCTGACTAGACAACGAAACACTTTCCCAAGCAAGTTCATGAAGACGTTTTGGATCATCGGTTTGATACTCTGCGGGTGCGTATCGCTCGCTGGAGCGGTCACAGCGGAAGAGACCACCGAGTGGGAGTATTCGCCAACGTTACTCCGGCCATTTTGGCAGGACGAAATTGTCCGAGGCGAACCGATCCTGTTCATTCGAGATCCCGCCAGTGGAGTTGCCGAAGGTAGATTGCTCTTTCCTGTCGACGAGATCCTGGAGGTCCGAGACTCGTCGGGGGAAGTGTTATACGAGCGAGGAGTTGATTATCAGTTCCAGCCAGGAGATTCCACGATCACGCTGCCGGCCGATTCTCGAATCGTTGCGGTTGCTCCCGATGCACTACGTCGCCCAGCGAAATCCCAACGCTTTCAACTGACGCATCGAGATGGAAACGGTGAGATTCTGTTTGGAGGGAAGTTGGAATACCACCAAATGCAAACGATGGTGACCTATCAAAAGTCATCGGATGATTGGCCTCCCGCGAGGCCCTCTTTCCAGGCCGATTCGCTCGCGAAAACGCTCGCCAAACTGCAGGCAGGCGAACCTGTCTCGATCGTCCTGTTGGGCGACAGTATCTCGACGGGATGCAATGCATCGTTATGGGGGGGAGGCCCGCCATTCCAACCGGCATTCCAAGACCTGTTCGTTCAGCATTTGCAAATGCAATATGACTCAGACATCACGCTGACCAATTTGTCTGTGGGTGGGACGACATCTGCCTGGGGAGTCACAATGGTCGACGAAGTCGTCAAGTCAAAACCCGATTTGGTCATCCTCGCATTTGGCATGAACGACTCAGCAGGTCGATCCGCAGCCGAGTATGGACGTGATATCAAGGCGATGATCGAGGGAATTCGCAGTGAACTGCCCGCCTCTGAGTTTGTTTTGATCGCCACGATGTTGGGTAACTCCGATTGGCCGCGACTCGATCAAGACCTGTTTCCGCAATATCGAGATCAGTTGGCAGGGATGGTCGGGACTGGGATCGCACTGGCCGACATGACGAGTGTGTGGACCGAGATGCTACGACGCAAAAACGATTCCGATTTAACCGGCAACGGAGTGAACCATCCCAATGATTTTGGTCACCGGGTCTATGCCCAGGTCTTGTCCTCTCTCTTGGTGCCCCCTACGCCACGGATCACGGACGGTGTGGAATGCGAAGGCGATTATTCAGGGCACCTGCAAGGTGTTTGTCTCGACGACCAAGGTTCCATTTTCTGGTCGTTTACCACTGAATTGGTGAAAACCGATTTGGCGGGGAAGATCCAGAAAAAGATTCCCGTTGCCAGTCATCATGGCGATCTCTGTTTCAGCGACGGCCGCATCTATGTCGCGGTGAACCTGGGTAAATTTAATGACCCCAACGGGAATGCTGATTCATGGGTCTATGTCTACGACTCAGGAACGCTCGACCTCATTGAAAAACATGAGGTTCAAGAGGTCTTTCATGGAGCGGGAGGGATCGGAGTCCGAGGGGATCGGTTCTATGTTGTGGGAGGCCTCCCTGATGGAGTCGAAGAGAACTATGTCTACGAATATGACACCGATTTCCGTTTTCAAAAGAAACATGTGATCGATAGTAAGTGGACGCAACTCGGCATTCAGACGGCGACGTTCCACGACGGTTTCTGGTGGTTTGGTTGTTATGGCAAGGACCATCCATTGATCAAGACGGATGAAAACTTCCAAATGACGGGCCGTTACGAGTTCAATTGCTCACTAGGTATCGTGGGCGTCGGAGCACAGCAGTTATGGGTCGGCTCTGGTCCCAAGACGGCGGCGGGCCGATGTCGAGGTATCCTGTCCCTCGCCCAACCCGACGATAAAGAAGGGCTGGTACTGCAGAAGCAGTAGACGCACCTCGACTTGGGTGATCATCATGGACCCCACGCTCTGGCGAGCGTAGTTGCCTTGCGTTGGACGCGTTCGATTGTCTCGCTGTCGATCAGGAAGCGGTTGATTGAGCCGAAGTTCGACCGGCAATGGTGAGCCGAATGGTCTAAGGCATCGGGGAGCGCGAGCCACCCGGCCGCTCACGCGACTCGGCTCACGAAATCAATACGCCGTTAGCAGAAATGGACTCGCTCGTTAGCGGGTGCGGTGGAGCGATACACGACCATTGGCACGGGAAATGCATCTGAGTCTCAGTTGTGTTTCCGTTCGTACCGTTTGCAGATGGGCGTTGCCGTATGAGTTTTCTCGATGACTTCAAGAAGTTCGCACTTCGTGGGAATATGGTGGATCTGGCCATCGGGTTCACTGTCGGGGCAGCGTTCACAACGGTCGTCAAATCGCTGGTCAACGACATCATCATGCCGCCGATCGGGCTGCTGACCGGCAACGCTGACTTCTCCGATCTGTTTTGGGTGTTGCATGTCCCCTCAGAAGTCGACTCACCGGCGGGTGGATTCAAGACGTTAAAAGATGCCCAGGAGTTGGGGGTCGTGACAATGAACTACGGCATCTTCTTGAACACTTGCCTGGCGCTATTGATTGTCGCATTGGCAATGTTTGTCATCATCCGCATGGTCAATCGATTGGATGAGCAACTCGACGAAGCGTTCGGGGAGCCCAAGCCCGATTCGGAGCCCGCTGATAAGAAATGCGACTTCTGTCGGTCCACGATCTCGTTCCGAGCGACGCGTTGTCCACACTGCACGTCGGAACTCGTCGTCCCCAACATCGGTGTTGACAATCAAGCCACGGTGCGACCGCTAGCATGACCACTATTTTAATCGTCGACGATCACGACGACATCCGTGACATGATGACGCGTCAACTTCAAAAGCGAGGGTATACCGTCGTGACGGCCAGTAACGGTCTCGAAGCGGTCTTGCAGACCGCTCAGACTGCACCTGCATTGATTCTGATGGATATCAATATGCCGGAATTGGACGGTATTGAAGCGACGATACAAATCCGTGCCGCTGATGCGGAGGCTCGCACGCCCGTGATCGCGCTGACTGCCTATGCGCTACCTGGCGACGCGGCCCGCGCGACTGCAGCGGGCTGTGATGCGTTTCACTCTAAACCCGTCGAGATGGACCGACTAATCGAACAGATCACCGCGCTCATTGGCGAGGATCCCAGGTCTTGAAAAAACGGAATAAGTCGGGCGCTAGTTCGTGGTGATTGAACCACGAATCACGCGAATGACACGAATAAAACTTAGTGGAACCGGCCCAACGGGCCAACCTACGTAGGGCCGGTTCCTACCGGCCGTATGCGCCGGGGCTGCACCCGATCTCAGCGGACAAGCCAAGTGGATGGCCGGTGGGAACCGGCCCTACGGGCAACCTATGTAGGGCCGGTTCCTACCGGCCGTATGCGTGGGGGCTGCACCCGATCTCAGGGGACGAGCCAAGTGGATGGCCGGTGGGAACCGGCCCTACGGGGCAACCTACGTAGGGCCGGTTCCTACCGGCCGTATGCGTGGGGCAGTACCCGATCTCAGGGGACAAGCCAAGTGGATGGCCGGTAGGAACCGGCCCACGGGCCAACCTACGTAGGGCCGGCTCCTACCGGCCGTATGCGTCGGGGGCAGTACCCGATCTCAGGGGACGAGCCAAGTGGATGGCCGGTAGGAACCGGCCCTACGGGCAACCTACGTAGGGCCGGTTCCTACCGGCCGTATGCGTGGGGGCAGTACCCGATCTCAGGGGACAAGCCAAGTGGATGGCCGGTAGGAACCGGCCCTACGGGCAACCTACGTAGGGCCGGTTCCTACCGGCCGTATGCGTGGGGGCAGTACCCGATCTCAGGGGACAAGCCAAGTGGATGGCCGGTAGGAACCGGCCCACGGGCCAACCTACGTAGGGCCGGCTCCTACCGGCCGTATGCGCGGGGGCGGCACCCGATCTCAGGGGACAAGCCAAGTGGATGGCCGGTAGGAACCGGCCCTACTGGAAAACGTAGTAGGGCCGGTTCCTACCGGCCGTATGCGCCGGGGGCTGTACCCAATCTCAGGGGACGAGCCGTGCGGACGAGGGCGGTCGGAGCCGGCCGCACAGCGCATAAAAAAAGCCCTCCAGTTTAACCTGGAGGGCTTTTATAAATTCAAAAAATCTGGCAATACCTACTTTCACGCTGGTGGGCACTATCATCGGCTCACAAAGCTTGACTACTGTGTTCGGGATGGGAACAGGTATAACCTTTGCGATATGGTCGCCAGAAAGACCATACGACGAATATTTCGCCGCCGTATGGCCAAGTTGCTTGGTAGTCACACTTGTTAAATCATTCGGTCGCCATCGATTGGCACTTTTCTTGAGTGCGGGATATCGGTGGCCAAACTTTCGCCCATTAGTATTGGTTTGCTGAATACCTTACGGTACTTACACGTCCAACCTATCAACCTGGTCGTCTTCCAGGGGGCTCTCGACTAATGTCTACGAATCTTCATCTCGAGGCGGGCTTCACGCTTAGATGCTTTCAGCGTTTATCCTTTCCGAAGTTAGCTATCCAGCCGTGCCGCTAGCGCGACAACTGGTACACCAGAGCTTCGTCCAACTAAATCCTCTCGTACTAAAGTTGAATCCTCTCAAGATTCGAACGCCCACGGCAGATAGGGACCGACCTGTCTCACGACGGTCTGAACCCAGCTCACGTACCACTTTCATTGGCGAACAGCCAAACCCTTGGGAGCTTCTACACCCCCAGGATGTGATGAGCCGACATCGAGGTGCCAAACCGCATCGCCGCTGTGGACGCTCGGATGCGATAAGCCTGTTATCCCCGGAGTACCTTTTATCTGATGAGCGATAACCCTTCCATTCGGGATTACCGGATCACTAAGACCAACTTTCGTTCCTGCTCGACTTATGGGTCTCGCAGTCAAGCACACTTATACCTTTACGCTCTACGCCTGATTACCGACCAGGCTGAGTGTACCTTTGCACTCCTCCGTTACTCTTTGGGAGGAGACCGCCCCAGTCAAACTGCCCGACTGACACTGTCCTTTGCCCCGATTCAGGGGTTCAAAGTTAGAACTAAAATATAACCAGGCTGGTATTTCAACAACGGCTCCCGATGCACTAGCGTGCAAAGTTCAAAGCCTCCCAGCTATCCTACACAAATTATATCTCAGCCCAATATCAGCCTACAGTAAAGGTTCACGGGGTCTTTCCGTCTAACCGCGGGTATGTGGCATCTTCACCACAACTACAATTTCACCGGGTCGGTGGTTGAGACAGTGCTCCAATCGTTACGCCTTTCATGCAGGTCGGAACTTACCCGACAAGGAACTTCGCTACCTTAGGACCCTCATAGTTAGGGCCGCCGTTTATTGGGGCTTCGGTCGCGAGCTTCGCCGTGAGGCTAACCCTCTTCCTTAACCTACCAACACCGGGCAGGCGTCAGTCTCTATACATCCACTTGCGTGTTAGCAGAGACCTGTGTTTTTGATAAACAGTCGTTAGAGCCGATTTTCTGTGGCCTCCAACAGCGTGAACCGTCGGAGGCGCCCCTTATCGCGAACTTACGGGGCCATTTTGCAGAGTTCCTTAACCACCGTTCTCCCGAGCGCCTTAGAATTCTCATCTCGCCTACCTGTGTCAGTTTTAGTACGGTCAGTTGCTTAACTTCGCAGCTTTTCTTGGACGTCCTTCCAATGACTTCGAGAACTTGGATGCTCTCGAGCTTGACCTTGGCTATATCCGGTATTTTAACCCCAGACACCTCAGTGGTTGCTACGGACATTTCTATTCGTACCGCTCACTTTCCGGACGCCGTCCCTGCGACTAGATACACAACCGGCGAAGGAATATTGACCTTCTATCCATCCCCTACGCTTTTCAGCCTCGGGTAAGGTACCGGCTAACCCTGGGCGGATTTACCTTCCCCAGGAAACCTTAGGCTTTCGGCGAACAGGATTCTCACCTGTTTTATCGTTACTCATTCCGGCATAATCACCCGATGACGCCAACACCGCTCGTTACCGTACGGCTTGTATCTCGTCATCGGCGCTCTCCTACCACTCTAATCCTTAAGATTAGAATCCGCTGCTTCGGTGAATTACTTACTCCCGTTCATTATCGGCGCAGAAATGCTCGACTGGTAAGCTATTACGCACTTTTTAAATGGTGGCTGCTTCTAAGCCAACATCCCAGCTGTCACGGCACTTCAACTTCCTTAGTGACTAAGCAATTCTTCGGGACCTTAGCAGGCGATCTGGGTTGTTTCCCTCTCGACCCTGGAGCTTATCCCCCAGGGACTGACTGCCGAGGTACGGCAACCGGTATTCGGAGTTTGGTTCAGTGGGGTACCCCGGGAGGGGCCCCCATCCGATTCAGTATCTCTACCCCCGGTTACTAATTTACTCGACGCTATCCCTCAAGATATTTCGGAGAGAACGAGCTATCTCCTGGTTTGATTACACTTTCAGTCCTCCGCACAGGTCATCCCCTCGGTTTTCAACCCAAGTGAGTTCGGTCCTCCACGCAGTTTAACCCGCGCTTCAACCTGCCCATGCGTAGATCACACAGGTTTCGCGTCTGCAGCAAACGACCAACGCCCTATTCAGACTCGGTTTCCCTTGGGCTTCGTTCCGTCAGAACTTAACCAAGCCGTTTACCACAACTCGCCGGATCATTATGCAAAAGGCACGCCGTCACACATTAAAATAGTGCTCCGACCGCTTGTAGGCACATGGTTTCAGGTTCACATTCCTCCCCTAACAGGGGTTCTTCTCACCGTTCACTCACGCTACTGGTTCGCTATCGGTCGTTAGAGAGTATTTAGCCTTACGGGATGGTCCCCGTGGATTCAGTCTAGGTTTCACGTGACTAGACCTACTCAGGTGCTTCTAAGGTGTGATCCGGTTTTCACGTACGGGGCTGTCACCCTCTGTGGCCGACCTTTCCAAGTCGTTCCGTTAACCAATCACAATCCCATATTGAAGTCCTACAACCCCGAGAGGGAAACCCCCTCGGTTTGGGCTATACCGATTTCGCTCGCCGCTACTGACGGTATCGATTTTTCTTTCTATTCCTCTAGTTACTTAGATGTTTCAGTTCACTAGGTTGTTACAAATATACCTATGTATTCAGTATACTGCGGTCGGGAATCCCGGGATCATCACTTGTGTGTCAACTTCCCCAGGCTTTTCGCAGACTTCCACGCCCTTCTCCTTCTAACGCCAAGACATCCCCCATGTGCCCTTGATAGATTGGCCACCGAAATCCCGAACTCAAAACCCATCCATCTCCTTCGTGGCGAACCACTCCAGCAACAGATCGATATCAAACCCATAGATTTCAACTTTAATCTATTAACGATATCACACAGTGGTCAGACTCTTCTAAGTAAGTCTAACCGCTCAAGAATCCAATCGAAATTTATTACCAAAGCAATCTCACCACCGCACGAATGCGATTTCAAAACTGAGCTGGCAACGCTTCCGAAGAACTTATTTAAATTACCTCGCTCCTGATCACTGGACCCATTAAAGAGTTCAGATTCCACTTACGTAGGTGTTCTTTACAGATGTAAACTACCAAACAACCAAATTGTCAAATATCAGTTTCGTGGATGAATTGCTTTCACAATCGACCCACGAGTCGCTGTCGAAGACAGCCGGTCGAGATCATTAGTTCCCCTTAGCGGGGTGATCTCGGCCGGTCGTTTTCGAGCGAGCGGAGAGCTTAGCGACTCGCTAAACTCGCGTCAAGTGGAGCAGTGATTGAATTCTTAAGAAAGTTTTCATCAGAGCTTCACTCGGCACCACAGTTAGAAACTTGCTGAGCGGTGAAGCTCGCGGCTCGTTTCTTGGCTGCGGGTTGAGAAGGATAGCGTCCCGTTGCCGGGCGTCAAGTTGACTTTGACACAAAGTTCAAAAGTTTTTCTTAACCGCTGATTCTTCTCGTTTTTGAAACGTTTCGCTGGGCGATACGTTTCAGTGCAACGTTGCTGGGGACCGAAGTCTCCTGGCGTCGCGGGGGGAAAAATACTGTCCCGGCGAACTCCTCGCAAGGGGCTCTTGGGCAAAAGCGTTCCTTTTTCCCGAACCTCGCCGTCTGAGCGATTTGCTCGCGTGGTCAGGAGCCTCGCGTTTTGAGGCGATATGGCTTTGATCTTCTCCTTAGGCCGCTCTTTGGGGGTTCGTTCGATGGGCAGCGGGCGCGGAGCCCGGGTGCGGATGAGCCCGTTTATTTATGGGGCGGAGAGTTTTTTGTTGCGCTGACCATGGCGGCAATGGCCGGCACGGTGCGAGTAAGTTCAGGGTGAGTACGCTACTCCGGCTTATCCGTGGCCCCGGGGCTGTTGGCGGAGGTTTCGGCCAGACGCTCTTGCGCGGTTTGGACGAGCGGTGCGACGGCGGAGTTCGTCGCGTAGAGTTCGACGATGGAGTACCAGATTTCCTTGGCTGCGATCGTGCGGCCTGTCAGATACAGCTTGTCAGCTTCGTCGAGCTTGGCCGAAATGATCCGGGCCGCTTCACTTTGATCGGTGTCGGCCGCTGAAATGCGAGCGATCTTCGTGCGAGCGAGATTCACCAGCGGTCGATACTCAGCATACTTGTCGGGCTCTTTTTCACCCGATTCTTCGCCCAGTAAGGTGATCAAGCTGCGATATTTATCGATGGCCGTGGTGTTGTCGCCGAAGGTTTCGTACCGCATCGCTTCGGCGCAGAGTCGCTCCGCCTCGTTTTTTAGCGGTAGATTGCGATTTAGCTTGACCGTCAAGGCGTGCTCCGCTTCGAGCATTTCGACGTGATCAATCTGCTCGGACGCCCACGCGAAGTGTTCGCCATCGGGATACTGTCGGACGAGCGGCTCGAGATAGCTGATTCGGGCTTGCGACATGGATGATCGCGTGCCCTCGTCGAGTAGCTCTTGTGCGCGCTGACGCATTGTGTCGGGATTAGGGGGCCAGGCGATCCAGACCAGCATCGCGAGCAGCAATCCGAGTACGGGGAGTAGCACCCAGGCTTTGTCGTGCCATGGTGTAGCATCCATGGAGCGAGCTCGCTTCTTGGCGACCGCATCGCGTCCGAGCAAGGTGCGCGCCTCGTCCCGGTCGGCTTGATTGGTTACCGCCAATGGGCTGAAACCCGCCGAAGCGTGTTCGGCAACGCCGCTGCGACTCATGGACCGCCGCCGGACTTCGGCGAGTTGTAGTTTGACCGCATCGGCCGAGACAGGCCGCTCGGTGGGATTCTTGGCGAGTAGCTGCATGACCAGGCTATCCATCCACACCGGGGTGTCCATCACCGATGAGGCGACCTTGGTGGGCTGCTGGTACTGCAGATTTGCGGTGGTTTCTTGGATGGTCGAGCCACTGATGGGTGGCGATCCGGTCAACGCTTCGTACAGCACCGCCCCGAACATATAGAGGTCACTGCGGGGGGTGACCGCGTCATGGAGGCCCGGTGATTCGGGCGGCCGTCGTTGCATCTGCTCGGGAGCAGGTGGCCTTTGGAAATGATAGGGCCCATCGCGAAAAGGGGCGCTGCCGTTTTCATCACGAACGTCAATGAGCACGGGGCTCAATCCCGCGATCATGATCTTGTCGGGACCGATACGACCGTGCACGATCCCCTGTTTGTGCAGGTAACTGATCGCCTCGGCGATGGGTTCAGCGAGTTCGAGCACGCTTTCCCACGACAGTCGGCCGCGGCGGCGAATCTCATCGGCGAGTGTCGGCCCCTCGATCAACTCGTGCACCAGGTACGCATCACTTGCATCGAACCCGCCGCCGTAGCACTGGCAAATCGCGGGGTGACTCAGCTTTTTGAGCCGATCCCACTCCTCCGAAAATGCTGACCGTGACTCGAGCGTGCCCCCGAAGGCCACATGGAAAATCCGCACCGCCACGGCTTTTCGCTGCGACACATGCACCGCCCGCCAGACACGAGCATCACGGCTCGTCGGGTTCGCCCCCAATGGGGATTCGATGGCAAGCGGTCCGAGTCGGCTACGGGACATGTTGAGGGGGAGACTGGTGGTAAGGAGAGTGGGCTGGGGGTTGGTTTGGTGTTGGGTGGGGGCGGTGGTGTGATGTGGTGGGCTGGCGCCGATGATTTTTAGGGATTCCACTTTGGAATGGGATGGCAGCCCGTACGTGAAGGTTACTTGGCGAGATAGACGACCGGATAGGGCATGAACTTATCCGCTCGGCGCAGAACAATCGTCTGCCCGCTCCCAATCCCCTCGTCGCCGTGCCGGCGTGTCTCCCCCGTTTCTGGGCCCTCTCGTTCTGGGCCCTCGCGGCGGGCTGGCGGTGTGATCGTGATCCACGTCCGGTCTTTGCTGAGGATTTGGTTTCGCAGCACGCGGGCGAATCCGGGTTCAATGCCTGTCTCTCGCGTGCCCATGACTTCGTCGCCGAAATCCCGCAAAATGGGTTCGAGGCGTTTGCCGGCGCGGCGGAGTCGCTCCTTGGCTGCCGGTGACGACCACACCTCTTTCCATGTTTGGCGGAGTTGTTGGTTGTCGACAATTGCTTCGCGGAGGATCGTGCGAAGAAGCTGGCGGGCTTGGGGGTCCTGGGCGATCGTGTTGACAACGTCCGATAGCTCGTCACGCAGAACCTGGTTGGCGGCCAGGTCCTTGACGATATTTTCGACTGCGGTGGCGATTTCGTCGAGATGAGCCTCGACGACGGGGGTGACCTCGTCTTCGACAAAGCGGTCCCATTCGGCCACAACAAGTTCCCGCTCGGGAAGTGGTGATTTATCGTAGATCGCTCGCCAACCGAACCGCCACAGCGACGCTTTATCCCAGATCTCCCGCCCGATCGTCTCGGCGGGCTTAGAGCCATGCTTTCGCACAATCGGCAGCACTTCGGCGCGGATCAACGGCACGACCTTCTCGTTGACGATTTCTTTGCGATAGCGGGCGACGATCGCGTCGATTTCCACTCGATGGCGTTCAATCGCGTCACCGAGAGCCGTTTCGATTATCGGAACCGACATTCGGAAGGACTCCAGGACCAGCGGAAGGAATTCCTGGGTCACGGCATCCGCATGAGCTTCCACCGCGTCGGCAAGCTTCTGCTGCAGCAGTTCACGTTTTCCCGGCGGTATCAACGTCGTCATGACATCTGCTAAGCGACCGCTATTGCGATGGACCTGGAACGTTGCCGCCGGCGACCATGCTTGGCGATCGAATGCCGTGAGGGTCAAGCGATTGGCAGCGTCGTCTACGTGACGAACTGCGGTGATGTAACCCACTTCGTACCACCCAGAACCTCGTGGTGCGAAAGCGACATCGCCGACCCGGACCACGCCGGTGGGATCCTCGATCTCGAACGACTCGGTCGGTGACCACAGCGAAGCCAAAATCAGCGATGCGGGGCTGGTGTGGGCGGAGGCGGCCCGTTGGGGTTCGCCCGTCGGGTGACTTTCCTTGAAGATCCAGAACGCAGCGACACCCATCAAGCTGATCCAGAATGCAGCTCCCAGCCATCGTTGGTGTCGCTGTGTCATGTCGCACCTTTGGAAAATCGAGTACTCCGCAGCCGATCGACGTAGACGGCACCGATAATGATGACCCCCACCAGAATATTTTCAAAGTGGGTTTCGAGTTCCAGAGAGGTACAGCCCAGCCCGATCACGCCCATGATCAGCACACCGCAGAGGGTCCCTAGAATACTGCCACGCCCTCCTAGCAGTGATCCTCCGCCGATGACGACGGCAGCAATGATTTTTAGTTCCAGCCCTGCCCCGGCCGTCGCGTCGCCTTTTTCCAGCCGCGCAATGTCCACGCAACCGGCCAGCCCGAACAAGGCTCCCGCAATCACATAAACGAGGATCTTGGTGGATTGGACGCGGACCCCGCACAATCTCGCCGTCGCCTCACTCGATCCAATGGCAAACAAATGCCGCCCGAAGACAGTTTTATGTAGTCCTACGGCAACGACGGCGGCGAGAACCAGCATCAGCCACACGCCCCAGCCGAAATTGGGGAGCGGATAGAGGTAGGGGATCCAACGTGGTTCGGGGTACTGTGTCACCATCTCACGCAACCAGTCGGGGATGCTCTCACGCGGTGGCGTGATCGTGCCACCGCGATCACACAGCATTTTGCCGATGCCTACGAAAATCGTCATCGAGCCCAGCGTGATGATAAACGGAACTAGCCGTAGCCCCGCAATCAGCACACCATTGAACAACCCGCAACCGGCGCCAGCCAGAACCGCGGCGGTAATCGCCAGATAGATGGAATGCCCGCCGTCGAGCACCACAGCGGCGACGCAGCCGCACATCGCCGCAGCCGTCCCGGCGGATAGGTCGATCCCACCGCTGATGATGATCAGGGTCATGCCCAGAGCCGCGATGCCGATTTTGACACTCTGAACGCCGACCAAGCGAGCGGACGATATGGACGCGAAATTGCCGTCGGTGCCAGAGATCCACTCGGCCGCGGCAAATAGCGTAACCACGATGATCAGCGCGAGCATCGGTCCAACGAGATTCAACAATCGCTGCATGGGAAATGAGGGTTGAGGGAAAGAAACGGATGGAAGGGGGCAGGGAGGGCAGAGGGCGATATCCTAGCCGAAATGGCTGCGATTGTGACCTCGCCGAAATCTGCAGCACCCCTATACTGGTCGTTTTTCGACTGTCTGCCGGCCGCTCCGCCGGTCGGGAGTGATTGCTGTCCGATCAGCTCAGACGGGCGGAGCGGTCTGGCTACAATGGCCCCGCCACGTTGCTGCCCTCACGTTTTTCCACCAACGAAACCTTTGCCGTGCCTGCCTCGTTAACCACATCCACCCACAGCCACACCCCTCCGTACTACTGGGGGATCGACATTGGCGGCACCAGCATCAAGTGCGGTCTCGTCGATCATGAGGGACACACGGTGTCGTTCGAACAGGTACCCACCGAGGAGTCCGCGGGCCCCCAGGCCGCTGTGAATCGTGTGGCTAAGCTAATCCACGAAACCGAGCAGCGAACGGGCACGACGGGCCAGGTCAAACGGATTGGCATGGGGGCACCCGGACCCATGGACCTGCCTCGCGGGCTGCTCGTTGCCCCTCCGCAGTTACCGTCCTGGAACGACTTTCCGATTGTGAAGGCGCTTAGCGATGCCACCGGACGCGGGGTGTCGTTTCTCAACGATGCCAATGCGGCGGCGTATGGCGAATTTTGGCTCGGCCGCGGATCGCAGCAAACTTCGATGGTGTTGCTGACACTCGGGACGGGTGTGGGCGGAGGGATCATCGTTGAGAACGAACTCATCAATGGTGTCAACAGCTTCGGCAGCGAGTGCGGGCACATTCTCGTCGACTCGGCCCCCGACGCTCAGCTTTGTGGCTGGGGCGGTGGTCGCGGGCAGATCGAGGCCTACGCATCGGCAACCGGTGTCGCCGCCAACGCACAGAGACGACTGAAAGAAGCTCCCGACAGCCAACTGCATCGTTGTCTCGGCGCCGACGATGGCGCAGAGGGGCTGACGAGCAAGCACGTTCACGAGGCGGCCCTGGCGGGTGACGCCCTCGCACTGTCGGTGATCGATGAAACCGCACGTTGGCTGGGCATCGCGATCACGACGCTGGTTCATACCGTCGATCCCGGCAACGTTGTGCTCGGCGGCGCGATGAATTTTGGCGGTGCCGACTGCTCCATCGGCAAGCGTTTTATCGAGCGGATTCGCTCGGAATTTCGTGAGCGAACGTTTCCCAACGTTTACGCTGGAACCAAAATCAGCTTCGCCACCCTCGGCAGCGATGCTGGTTACCTAGGCGCCGCCGGCTACGCCAAAAAGCAAGCCACCAGCGACTGAGTGCTGGCGTCAGGCTCACGCCCGCTGCCCGCCCCCTTTTTCTGGACCGCCCACATTCTCTGGGCCGCCCACCCCCTGCTTCCTCTCTCCCCGCTGCACCGCCTTGCTTCCCAAAGTCGAAACGAAATACATCCGTAACTTTTGCATCATTGCCCACATTGATCATGGCAAGAGTACGCTCGCTGATCGACTGCTCGAAGAGACCGGGACGGTGAGCACGCGAGAGATGAAATCGCAATTGCTCGATGATCTGGCGTTGGAGCGTCAGCGGGGGATTACGATCAAGGCGCGCGCCGTGGCGATGCCCTTTCGCCGCGGTGGGATCACCTACCAACTGAACTTGATCGATACTCCCGGTCACGTTGACTTTCAGTACGAGGTCTCGCGGTCGCTGGCCTGTTGCGAGGGGGCATTGCTATTGGTCGATGCGTTCCAGGGCGTCGAGGCGCAAACGATGGCCAATGCCTTTGCGGCGATGGAGCATGACTTGTTGATTGTTCCCGTGATCAACAAGATCGACCTCGTTCACGCCCGCCCTGACGAAGTCGCTGACGAGATGATGAATTCGCTTGGTACCGATCCCGAGGACTGCGTGCGTGTCAGCGCGAAAACGGGGCTGGGAGTTGCCGGGCTGCTCGATGCGATCATCGACCGCATCCCACCGCCCGCCGGTGATCCCGACGGCACGTTGCAGGCGATGGTGTTTGATTCCAATTATGACGATTTTCGAGGCGCGATCACCTACATTCGCGTCATGCAAGGAACGGTTCGGACGGGACAGAAAATCCGTTTCTTGCGCGCCGAAACAGAGCACGAGGTTGTCGAACTCGGCCAGTTCGCACCGGGGCGCGTCGCCCGAGACGAACTTGCCGCCGGCCAAGTCGGTTATCTGATCTGCAACATCAAAAGCCTTGGCGACGTCCACATCGGCGACACGGTCACCGTCGCGGGCAAACATCCCGCTGAGGTGTTGCCGGGATACGATCGACCGCGGCGCATGGTGTACTGCGGTTTGTTCCCGAGTGACGGTCAAGAGTTCTCCGACTTGCGTGATGCCCTCGAACGGTTGGCGGTGAACGACCCGAGTTTCGAATTTGAACCGGAGACCAGCGACGCGCTCGGGTTCGGGTTCCGCTGCGGTTTTCTCGGACTGCTGCACATGGAAATTATCCAACAGCGGCTCGAGCATGAGTCGGACATTGACCTCGTCCAAACGGCCCCCAACGTGACCTATGAAATTGTCACCAAGAAGGGCGAGACGCTGATGATTCATAAGCCGCAAGACGTCCCGGATCCTGGTGCGATCGAGGAGTTTCGCCAACCCATCGTGAAGTGCAATGTGATCGTGCCGGAGGACTATATCGGGGCCGTCATTAAACTCTGCCAAGAACGTCGTGGTATTCAACGCAACCAGGAATACCTTGGCGCCGGCCGGGCGTTGTTGACGTACAACATTCCGTTGGCCGAAGTGATCTACGACCTGCACGACAAGATCAAAAGTTGCACACGCGGATACGGAACACTCGATTATGAAATGGTCGGTTATGAAGCCGCCGATCTGTGTCGCTTGGATATCTTAGTCAACGGTAGCCGCGTCGATGCTCTCTCGGTGGTCTGTCACCGGGCCGACGCGGACCGGCGCGGACGTGCGGTCGCTAAAAAACTCAAATCGGAAATTGAGCGACACATGTTCGAAGTCGCCGTGCAGGCGGCGATCGGCAGCCGCGTGATCGCGAGGGAAAACATCCCCGCGATGCGCAAGAACGTGACGGCTAAGTGCTATGGTGGTGACGTGTCCCGCAAACGGAAGCTACTGCAAAAGCAAAAAGAGGGCAAGAAACGCATGAAGGCGATCGGCAACGTCGAGATCAGTCAGAAGGCATTCATGTCCGTGCTCAGTAGTGGTGATGACTAGAGCGGCGACGAGTGGCTGTTGATGGTGGCCAGATCGCCCCGCGGCGAGTCGAGCCAACACGCTCTGCGGCGGATGGGTGAGGGTGACCTCCGGGCGGTCCGAGTCGTTGGTCGACCCGGTCGCCGGGCCGAGCGGAGTGGTGCGATGAAAGTTTTCGATAGAATTCCGAGACCCTCCGCGAACCTGATCTCGCTTGCCATCGTCTCTACCAATGACGATAATACCGTCACCGGGTCGTGATACGCGTCACGACAAAACTTCCGTACGCGAGTCTCGTCCGCTCTGGTTGGCACCTGGGCGAGGGCGCGTCCAACCATGTTTACAAAGGAGGTGATCAAGTGGATTATTGCTGTACTAGCCAACGGGGTGGAAACCCTTGACGAAAGTCGGCGGGCTGACGCTTGGGTCGGCCACCCCACTCGCGATCACTCTCACTTTTTGAGCCTCGCTCAATAAATGAGCCTAGCGCGAGCTATTGCCACTTGCTGAGATGGTTACCTTGGTCTCAGCAAGTGGTTTTTTAATGCGCCCCGGTTTTTATGTGCGGTGCAGGTGCGATCGGCTGTCGAGTTCGCCTACCGCTGGCAAGCTTGGCGGTTCGCTGCATTCACGGGGGCAGAGGCGACTAGGGCCGGCCGAGCCTGTAGATGCGTGTTGCATTGCCCGCGAAGAATTGGGCTTGTTCATTTTCGCTCAGTGGGGCGGCGAGTTGCCGAGCGGTATCGAGCCACCGCCGGTATGGAGTCGCGAGTAAGCACACCGGCCAGTCGCTGCCGAACATCAGGCGATCCATGCCAAATGCCGAGAGCGCAACATCCCAGTACGGACGCATGGTATCGATTGACCATGACGCATCGCGAACTTCGGTAGGCAGACCTGAGAATTTGCAGGAGACGTTTTCACGCCGGGCCAGTTCGCAGAAGTCACGACGCCATGCCTCGTCGAAGGTGCCTTCAACGATCGCTGGTTTGGCGATGTGATCGAGTACCATGGGGATGTCTGGATGCCGGTCGGCGAAGTCGATCGCCGCAGCCAACTGTTTCGGATAGACGAGCAGGTCGAACACCAAGTTGCGGCCCGCAAGTGTCCGAATGCCAGTATTGAAATCGGCACCATCTAAAAAGCGGTCGTTCGGCTCGTCTTGAACCACATGCCGAAATCCTTTGAGTTTCGGATGTTCGGCGAATTGGTCGATGACGGCGGCGACCTCAGGTTGGGCAAAGGGAGCCCAGCCAACGATGCCCGCGATGAGCGGTTCGGCTGCCGCGATGCGAAGCAGTGCGTGTGTTTCATCCAAACTCTGGCGTGCTTGGATGCTGACGAAGCCGTCGACATTATCTTCACCGGAGATTTGGCGCAGTTGCGGTGCCAGGAAGTCCTGTTTCAACACGGCCTTCTCATCGTCGATCCAGGGGTACTCGTCCGGATCGTAGGCCCATAAATGATGGTGTGAATCGATCAGCATGCGTCAGAATTCTCGCGTGAAAGTAGCAGCGTCTCTCCGAGACGCTGAGAAATGAGTCGAGTCGGCCCGAGACGATCGATCGAGGCTCGGGGAGACTCGATCGACTTAGCTGAGAATCAGGTCATCCGATGGATCGGATTCTTCCCACGCCCGGCGAATCTCTCGCAGTCCGTAGGCACACAACTCGAATTGATCGCTCAGACGATCGAGTAGATCGCAGGGCGGTCGGTCGACGTCGGCCTCGATCGTCGCTGCTATCTTGTAGGATCGTTTGCCCTGATGGAAGTAGTCGAGCAGTTGATCGGGAGAGCCCTTGGCGTTGCCCCGAACACTCTCGGGATACATGCCTGAGCGAAACAGCGTGACATCGCCGATATGTCGATGGACATCACGCCGAGCGGTACCCATTCGCCGTTCGGCTTCGCACATGAGCTGGAAAATTTCGGTGGCCGGCCGTCCATCATCACGGCGGACACGCTGGATGGCATCGACGCGCGTGAATCGCAGCATCAATTCGCTGATGTACTCGACCAACTGCACATCGGCGACGCCGAGTTTGGTTTGGAAGATGTACTCCGACAGTCCGCTAAGAAAGCGATCGAGTGTCGATCGCTTGGGTTGAGCGTGTTCAGACATCACGTTTGTTCCTTCAAGGATGAAGGGCGATTCGCGGGCCGGTTGAAAACACCCGAGAAACCGATGCGAATCAAAATACCTGAAAACCAGAATTAGTCGCCCACGACGCCCACGTCAAGTCTAATTTATTTTCGGCTCGTCTGTGGGTGCATGACAGGGTTTGCGGCTGGGATTGGGGTCGGCTTGAATTTGGATATGAATTACACTTTGCGGCGTGCAGCCGGGAAGGCTGGGAGCTTTAGAGAACACTTTTCGAGGGAATCGCCATGGAATCGGCATCAGCCACACCCACCGCCCAACAAATCGCTGACCTCGTCATGCAGCGGCTCATCGATGGTGGCGGGATTCCCGATCTCGCCAACGCCAACTTGATGACGATCGAGCAACGGACCATCGAGGAAGTCGACCGGGTCACGCAAATCGTCATGAGCGAACTGCTCGCCAAGCAGTCTCGAGAGGCCGATCCGGTGACCGCCTGTCCCAAATGCGGTATGGAAATGACACCGAAAAAGGCTCAGCATCGCTCGCTGCAAAGTAGACGAGGCCAAGTGAAATTCAAAACCGACGTATCTCATTGCGAGGCTTGCCGCCTCGATTTTTTTCCCTCAGATGAGAACATTGCAGTGTGACATCGACATCGAGCAAACGCCCGCAGTCCTACAGAAAGTTACCATCGCCGCAGCGAGAGACCGTTCCTATGCGGTGGCCAGTCGCAACCTGCGAGACCTCGCTGAACTGACCATCTCTTCCAAGCAATGTCAGCGGATCGCCATTCGCATCGGCAACGAACGACTCGGCGAACAGCAACAAAGCATTGATCGCTACACCGCCGCGAGCATCCCCGAGCAACAGCACGGCCAAAGCCACGATGCACCAGCAAATGATTGGAGCGGACGTGCCGCAGTGATACAGGGTGACGGCGGTCGTGCTCAGATTCGCGATTCGCTTTGGGGGCAGGACAAACCGAGCGACAAAAAGCACCGTTGGTGGCGAGAGACTCAGGCCGGCGTGCTGCAAACGTATCAGTCCAGGCCATCGGACGTGGACCCTCACCCCGAGGTCCCAGAATGTTTGAAAGATCCGCTGTGGATTATTCCCAAAGTGAATGAAATCCATCGCAGCAGCGGTTCATCAAGTGATTCAGGCGAACCTGAGAGTGAGCCATCGCGTGACAGCCAGCCGTCATCAAAGCAATCAGCTTCGGCAGAACCAGCCAGCCAAAACAGCAAGTCGTCACGCAAGGATCACAAGCGTTGGAGCGGCGGTGATCCGTTGGTACAAACGATCGTTGCGACCCGACTGGGATATGATCATCTCGGGTTGGCGTTGGCGGCCGAGGCGTATCGGCGTGGTTTTAACAAAGCCAAAATCAAAGCCTTCATGGGCGACGGCTTGAAAGTGAACTGGTCGCTGTGGTCGAGTCACTTCTCGCACTACACGCCGATCGTCGACATCATGCACGCCTTGGCTTACGTCTACGGCGGTGCGATCGCATCCTGCGGGCGGATCGAAGATGGCTGGCAGTTGTATATCCAGTGGCTCGAGTGGACGTGGAGCGGTGATGTCGATCGAGTCATCACGGCGATGCAACAGCAAGCTGCCGGTCACGAAGATGTTCCCGAAGACCTGCGTCGGGCCATCACCTACCTGAGCAACAACGCGTCGCGGATGCAGTATGCTCGTTATCGGCGTGCGGGACTTCCAGTGACCACCTCGCCCGTGGAATCGGCTCAGAAGCAAATCAACGAGCGGATCAAAGGGACGGAAAAGTTTTGGCGAGACGATTCGCTTGAGCCACTACTGCAGCTCAAAGCGGACGACCTGAGCGAAACGCACGACCGAGACGCCTTCTGGCATCGTCGAGGCCAGCGAAACGACGGCTTCCGCCATCGCAAGACCAAAACCAAAGTTACCTAACAAACCCTGTCATGCACCCTCGTCTGTCGTCTGTCGTCTGTCGTCTGTCGTCTGCCGTCTGTCGTCTGCCGTCTGCCGTCTGCCGTCTGCCGTCTGCCGTCTGCAGAGGCTCGGGGACCCCGTGGGGGCACTGGCGATTTGCGTCGGACCCAGCCGGCGAGATATGATCCAGCAACGAAATTAATTCAGCGATGGAGCATAGGGGATGAACTCGGTGGTGAAAGCAAGAAATCATTTTTGGGGTCTGGGCATCGCTTGGATGGCTCTCTGTGTTTCATCACCGATGCTGTGGGCAGGTTCCCCGACGGATCCGACTTCCCAGCCCAATGTGCTGTTCATCGCCGTCGACGATCTGGCGTGCACGCTGGGATGCTACGGGGATGTCCTCGCCAAGACGCCGAACATCGATCGCCTCGCGGCCAGCGGCGTGTCGTTTCAGCGGGCGTACAATCAGCTGCCGCTGTGCAATCCCACCCGTGCTTCGATCATGACGGGGCTTCGTCCTGATACAATCCAGGTCTACGATTTGGACCGTCATTTTCGCGATGCGGTCCCCGATGTGGTAACGCTGCCGCAGGCATTTCAGCGGGCGGGTTATTTCGCCGCTCGCGTGGGCAAAATCTACCATTATAACGTGCCGGCTGCGATTGGCACCGATGGGTTTGACGATCCTCCGTCGTGGAATCGCATGGTTAATCCGAAAGGGCGTGACAAAGACGACGAGGCGTTGATCTTCAATGCGGAACCACACCGTGCGATCAGTGGAGCGTTGAGTTGGTTGGCTGCGGAGGGAACGGATGAAGAGCAAACCGATGGCATGATCGCGACCGAAGCGATTCAAATCATGCGTGAGAAGAGAGACGAACCGTTCTTTTTAGGCGTGGGATTTTTTCGCCCTCACACACCATACGTTGCGCCGCAGAAGTACTTCGACATGTACCCCGTCAATGAGCTGCGGTTGCCCTACGCGCCCCAGGGAGATCGTGACGACATTCCCACCGCAGCATTCGCACACAACTGCCCGGTTCCCGACTACGGCTTGGACGAGCCGACGTTGCTCCGGGCGACGCAAGCCTACTATGCGTGCGTTTCGTTCATTGACGCCCAGGTGGGACGGTTGTTGGATTCGTTGGAGGATTTGGGGATCGCCGACAACACGATCGTCGTGTTTTGGAGCGACCACGGATATCATTTGGGCGAGCACCATGGAGTCTGGCAGAAGCGGACTCTGTTCGAACAGGGCGCGCGAGCACCATTGATTATTCGAGTGGCCAACGGGGCGACGGACGCATCTCCAGTCAGCGGCCCCTGTCGACGCATCGTCGAGTTCGTCGATATCTATCCCACACTGACCGATCTGGCGGGCATCGCCTCACCGGACAATCTCGCCGGCCGAAGCCTGCGACCACTGCTGAACAATCCTGACCGTCGTTGGGACGGGTATGCGGTGACCCAAGTGTTACGCCCGGCTGATGATCGGCTCGCTGAACCCGTGATGGGATGCAGCATTCGCACCGATCGATATCGTTTCACACAGTGGGGCGAAGGCAAGCATGGCGCCGAGTTATACGACCATCACGCAGACCCGGGCGAGTTCGACAACCTCGCCCAGGAGCCTGACGCAAATTCGCGACGCGTCATGGATCGGCTTCGCGAGATGCTGGGAAAACACGCATCCGGAAAAGTGCCGACCACGCCCTTCCATCCAGCTCGCCTGTGAGCCACCTGTGGCAGGTTCGAAACAGGTCGGTCGAAACGACTCTCGCAATCGTGGGGGCTGTTGCTGTCTCGCGTAGAACTCTTCCGTTTTACGACGAACGTTGCTTGGAAACGAACCCTTCGCCAACGCGTCGGGTTACTAAGGCAACCGTGTCAACCGCGGAAAACGCAAGACACAGGGGGACGCTTACTTCCAAATCGATTCGAGCCGATGGATGGTCAACTCGTGGATGTGAGCGGTGCCTCCCAATGCGTGAATCGAATTCGTTTTCGGCGCCGTGTTTGGTGATGTGTACACGGCGCGGAAATCATCGCCACCGAACGCATAGGCTTCCAGCGAAATTCGATCGACGAGGAATCGCAGTCGCACCCGGCCATCACGTGGTTGCAGATCCGTTAGCAGCGTGTGGACTTGGCTACTGCCATCATTGTTTACCCCGGTGTACGTGGTGCTTCCTTGATTCGAATCGTAAATCACCTGGACGCCCGGTAGGTCGAAGACGATGGACTCTGCTGTTCCCGGATCGAATTCGATTGTCATGTCGACGAGGTCGAGCGGCTCGAGGTCAGCAATTAAGTTTTCCCCTGCGGTCAACTCAACATCGGTCTTGGCGTGCGTTTCTTGGACGAGCGTTTGGATTTCCTCGATGGGTTGGGAGAACAGACGCAAACCCTGTTCGGTATCGTGGAGGGATAGCTCGCACGGGAACGACATCTGTTGGTTGAAGGGAACATCGTAGAGTTCAGCGGCATTGGGGCCGCCCCGCATCCAGCCGATTTGAATCGCGCGACCTTGCGGTTGATTGTAAAATGTTTGGGCCGCATAGAAATTTCCTCCACCGGCCTGGAACGGTCCCGCTTCGGTGGTGAATTTCTCTCCATCAAAGCTGCCAATTTCATAGTCGAAGCTGGCGTCGTAGATAACGCATTTGGTGTTGTTTTCATCACCGTCAACGGGCAAAAACAACACGTCCATGCACTCAAATGCCCAGTCCCGCATGAGGTCGGAGGCGAATTTCCAGTCGGTGAGGTTGTCGGATGTGAAAAAGCGAATGCGGCCTGGATCACGTTGCACCCAGAGTGCCATCACCCACTGCTTACTCGCCGCGTGCCAGAATACTTTGGGATCTCGCTCGCCGCTATCGAGACCTTGGTTGGGCACGACGGCGCGGCCCTCGTTCCAGTACGTCCAAGTTTCGCCAAGATCGGTACTGTACGCCATCGCTTGGTAGAACTTCGGTTTGGTTGCGAAGGTGAAGAACGCCACGAGGGTTTTGATCTCGCCGACCTGTTTTCCCAACGAGTTGTGGTCGTCCGTCACGACGGTACCTGAAAAGATCGTTCCCGCATGGGTGTCGATTGAATAGGGCAATAGGGAGTGGTCGTGTTGTGTCCAGTGCAGCATGTCTGGCGCGGTGGCATGGCCCCACGTCATATTGCCCCAGGCGGTGCCGTGTGGGTTGTGCTGAAAGAAAAGGTGGTATTTTTCGCCGTCGTAAACCATGCCATTGGGATCGTTGAGCCAATTACGCCGCGAACTGAAATGGAACTGCGGACGCCGGAGTTGATCGTAGCCGGTCTCTGGATAGGCTTGCGGTGAGATGCCCGGCGTGAGGGTGAACTTGCTCCGCTCATCGATCACCGGCTGATCGGTCGCGGTGAAGTCGTCGACATTGATGTGTCCCCAGCCTCCCGTGGCATGGTCGAAGACGACCAGTTTGGCGGGTTTGCCGAGGAACTTGGAGACGTCCTTGCTGATCGTGATCATCGATTCCGAGTCGACGCCGGTGGCGAGTTCAATCACCTCGTCAGCGACGATCAAATTCACGCCCGTTTCGCCGGGCAAATTCCCGGCACCGATTTTGAATGTGATGTAGGGCCGGGTGATCGTGAACTCCTGCGACGTCAGTGTTCCCGTCGGGCCATCACCGCGAACCTCGCCTGCCACCCCCGATTTCCCGTCAAATCGCTCGAAGGTGCCGATCCAATGCTGACCTTGATGTAGGCTCGGTTCACGGTTGCGAGCACTCGGGTTGTCCCCCCGAGTCGGCTGATTCGTGAAAGCGTCGCCCTGGGCGGTCCAGTTTTGCAGTGTGCCCGTCTCAAAGTCGGAGTTGGGAAATAGTAGATCGTCAGCCGCCAGTGTGCTGGTTGCGATCAGCACCGGGAGGGCTGCGGCGCAGAAGAGCCGTGTGATAAAGACTGGATTCATGGGGGGATTCTCGTACAAAGATCGTAAAAAGGGCACGTTGATATTCGGTATATTTCCCGCATCTAGCGTAGCCTACGCCGGCGCAATAATCATGCGAACAGCCAAATTCGATGGTTTTCAGGATGGTTGCGGAAGATTATGGTAGTGGCTGCCTGGGGGTCTGGCGACGCGACGATTTTTCTCAATCTGCTTGGGAACGCGGCCGTTGGCGAGGCCCCTTTCCAGACCCATCTGGTCGCCAGCGGTTGAGAATTGTGCGACGCATGATACCGCATGGGACCGAATCCGCGGAGTTTTCAGTAGTGAGTAATCAGTCAGGTCGTTATCTTTTCACCAGCGAATCGGTCAGCATGGGGCATCCCGATAAACTGGCTGACCGCATTTCCGACAGTATCTTGGACGCGTTGCTCGCGCAAGATCCGTATAGCCGTGTCGCCTGCGAAACGCTCGTGAACACGAACTTGGCCGTCGTTGCCGGTGAAATCACCAGCAAAGCCGACGTGGACTACGAAAAAATCGTTCGCGATACCATTCTCGCAGTGGGTTACGACAACGCGGATACCGGCATCGACGGAGCAAACTGCGAAGTGCAGGTTCGCTTGGATGCTCAAAGCCCCGATATCGCTCAAGGAGTCAACTCCAACGAGAGCGGCAAAGAGATTGGTGCCGGCGATCAAGGCTTGATGTTCGGCTACGCCTGCGGGGACACCCCCGAGTTGATGCCGCTGCCGATCGCGCTCTCGCACCGCATCATCAATCGCATCACCGAAGCTCGCTTCAACAAAGAAGTGTCGTGGCTGCGTCCGGACAACAAGAGTCAAGTGACGGTCGAATACGAAGGCAACACACCGATTCGGATTGATACGGTCGTGGTCAGCGCTCAACACGCACCAGGTGTCAGTAACGAAGAGATCCGTAAGTTCATCATCGAGAACGTGATCAAACCTTCGATCCCTGCCGAACTCGACAAGGGTGACATCAAGTATCACATCAACCCGACGGGCAAGTTCGAGATCGGTGGCCCGCATGGCGATTGTGGTCTGACCGGTCGCAAGATCATTGTCGATACCTATGGCGGATGGGGACGTCACGGTGGCGGTGCCTTCAGTGGCAAGGATTCCACCAAGGTTGACCGCAGTGCCGCGTACATGGCTCGCTACATTGCCAAAAATATCGTTGCCTCCGGATTGGCAGAACGCTGCGAAGTTCAACTGGCCTATGCGATCGGCGTTACCGATCCGGTCAGCGTGCACGTCGACACCGAAGGCACGGGCAAGATTGCCGATGCGACATTGTGCGAACTCGTCCGTAAGCACTTCCAATTGAAGCCCGGTCAGATCATCGAGCACCTAAAGCTCCGCCGACCCGTGTTCACCGCCACCACTTCGGGCGGCCACTTCGGTCGCGATGGCGACGCGTTCACATGGGAAAAGACCGACAAGGCCGAAGCACTCGCCGAAGCCGCTGGCCTCGTTGCGATGGCTTAGTAGGCAGTTGATCGAGTCGAGGTTCGACCGAGAATCATGAGCCGAATGCCGTCAGGCATCGGGTAACGCGACCCACCCGGCCGCTTACGGGACTCGGCTCATGAAATCAACACGCCGTTCGTAGGCAGTTGATTGAGTCGAATTTCGACCGGGAATCATGAGCCAAATGCCGTCAGGCATCGGGTAACGCGACCTACCCGGCCGCTCACGCGACTCGGCTCATGAAATCAACACGCTGTTCGTAGGCAGTTGATCGAGTCGAATTTCGACCGGGAATCATGAGCCGAATGCCGTCAGGCATCGGGTAATGCGACCCACCCGGCCGCTCACGCGACTCGGCTCATGAAATCAACACGCCGTTAGACAGAATTCAGTGGAACGAAGGGTTCAGGGTCCCTCATGAGATCCTGAACTCTGGTTGTCGAAACTCTGATTTCTGAATCCCGCACGCTCTCTTTTTTGAACCCTCGCTTTTGCTTCGTCGAATCAATCCTGCTGAGACCGACGGTGTCGAATTTGAACGATCGAGGCGTCTGGCATGGATCACGGATCCGCATTTTGATCACGTGACGCTGGAGACGTGGCGCCGTTGGGCTGACGAAGTGATTGCGTTTGGGCCCGAGGCCTTGATCGTCACGGGAGACATTTCCGAAGGCGACGATGTCGCTTACCAGCTCGAGTGTTTAGCGGAAGCATTCGATCGCCCCATCTACTTCGTGCTGGGCAACCATGACTTCTATGGCAAGTCGATTGCCGAGACTCGCCGCGTGATCACGCAACTCGCACGCGATCACGAGCATCTGCACTACCTCACCGATTGCGGCCCCGTGTTCCTCACCGATGACGCCGTCTTGATCGGCGACGACGGATGGGGGGATGCCAGCGAAGGTGACTATCTCGAGACCACCGTTCGGTTGAGAGATTTTGAACTGATCGATGATTTTCGCGATCAGGCACCGGAGAGTTCGCGGGCGATATTGCAGCGTGAGGGACGCCGCAGCAGTGAGCGACTGACACAGAAACTGGCGTCATTGCCCGCGTCGGTGAAACACGTGCTGATCGCGACCCACGTCCCGCCCTTTCGCGAGGCGTGCTGGTACGACGGCCACATCACGGACGACAACTGGGCACCGTTTTTTGTCTGTGGTCACGTCGGCGCCGCATTACGGCGGGCCGCCCAAGCGAACCCGGACCGATTTCATTCTGTCTTGTGCGGCCACACTCATCACGAGGGTGATGCCATCATGTTGCCCAACCTGATCGTGCACACGGGCTACTCACGATACGGAACGCTCGATATTGAATCGATCATTGACCTCCGTGACGACGGATTCCGCGTGCCGCCGGCGTGGTGATGGACGTCGCTGGGGGGCCATTGTCCGGAGTGGGCAAGATCGATGCCGGGTCGCGTTGGTATCAGATCGTGTTGGTGTCGGATCGCGTTTGTGTCGGACGGGACAATGGTCCCATCCTACCACACGTGGCGGATGCCGAAGTGCATGCCTTGCATCATGAAGGTGCCGTAGTTCACGCTTGATTGGGGCGTGTCGAGTGTGTTTGTGGGGTCCATGATCCCGGACAATCGCACGGCATCGGTCATGGCGATGATGTTGTAGCCGAATGTCACGTCGAAACGTGGGTATTTGTGCCAGCCGACTGAAACATCGAACTCAGGTGCCCATCCGAACGTGCTCGATGAGTACGAGCCGGTGTTGCCGGCACTGACCAGCAAACCGGTGTCGTTGATCGCTGGCGGAGGCGTGTCGGTGGTGATCACGGATTGTCCATGCCGCTCGGCTTGACGCTTGACTTGTCCAAAGCCGACCTTGCCCAACCAGTCGAAGCTCCAGCATCCTTCGCGGTATGCCCCTGCGAATCCAAACTGGCCACCATGGAAATTGTTGGTGGTTTCGAACTGGTCCAACGTGGTCAGATTGTTGCCGATTTGGTCGGGGAACGAATCTTGCGTCTTCGTGCTGCTCGTTGACAGCTGCAAGTCTTCGTCCAGACGCATGTACTGATAACCGTACAGCACGTCGAAGGTCGTGCCCAAGCCGCCGGTCAAGAATTGCCGCACCGAGATGTCGCCGCCGTACACTTTGCTGTTCGCGCTGAGGTTCACGCTACCGAATCGACCGAAGTTCTCAGAGGAGTCTGGGAATGCGATCAGCACCGAGTCTGCCGCACCGGCATTGGTGGTCGGAATCGCCAGGATGGGGCCGGCGTTAATGCCCTCACGAGCAGAGAACGAAAGGTCTGCCTCGGCCGCGGTCCAGCCCCGAAACACGAGGCTGCGGTTACGTTGGTCGTCCAGCCACGTGCCGAGGGTCAATCGCCCGCCCGCAGTGAGATCTTTAAATGCTTGCTCGCCACCGGCGAGGATGGTGGCACCGGGAAGTTGCCCCGCCGTGTCCGCCGCCGTCCCTGATGGGCTCGTTGTGACGAGTGGGGGAATCGAATCGCCTTCGCGAAACAGTAGCAGCAGTTCGACAGAACCAAACCATCGACTGGGATCCAGCGAAAAGGACGCGTTGCTGAAATCGCAGTTCTGACCACAGCCATCGCAACCGACACCATCGCAGCTGTTGCAGTCGTCGGACCAGCCATCGCAACTGCTGCATCCGCCACCGCCACACCCGTCACAGGCGTAGTCGCCTGACCACATCTCGCCCATGCGGCCATTGTTGGTCCATCGGGGGCCCCCCGAGCCGATGACACCGTCCTCGATCCAAGTTTCTTCGGGGGTACCGTACTGGATCAACGTTTGGCGTGGGCGGACCGCAGTTCGCCCCATGTTTTGTTGCTGTCCGGGATCGATCAACGGGCGTTGTGAGGGCGGCTGTACCTGGCGTGGCGTCCCGCTGATTCGCTCGGGCTGCACGTAGGAACTCTGCTGTATCGATGCCGCTTCGTGGGAGGTGTTAAGTCCGGGGTTCTGGTCGCCGGCATCACCAGCGAGTGCGAGCACGCGTGCTTTGCCCCGCGGCACCATCGAGGGGAGCGGGCGGAGTGTGACCGGTTCGAGCTCGCCGTGAGCGTCTTGTAACGCAGGCTGCCGCAGCGATTTGGCGATCGATTCATCCGAGACACCGGCCGCATCAGGCTCGCTGGACGCAAACGCTGACTGGGGTGGAGGGATGGATGGGCCCGCAGGCTGATACGTGGCCCGATCGGGCAGCTTGGTTCGCACCTGTGCCATCACGGGAGTGGGCGCCGCGAGCGTGCTGGACAGTGCCATCGCGAGCAGAGCCCCGGTTATGGGACCAGCGTTCATTTGACGGGATTTTGGGTTCATCGCAACATTCATTCAACCGAGGTCCGTTTCGCTAGGACATACCCAGCGAGGCGGCCGCGCAAAGCGAACGCCCGACAGTGATATCGGGCGTTCGGGTTGGGAGGGTTGAGCGAATTTGGCAGGTTTTGCCGATTGTGCAGGGTTGAACGGTTCAGTTTCCACCTGCACCGATGTGTTCGATCGCTTTTTGCAAGACGGCATCGTCGAGTTCGGTGGTCACATGACCATTTTTGTCCGGGCGGGCGGCGATATAGGTGGGTGGAACAACGATGGTGGGCTCCACCCCGTTTCGGCTGATCGCCTTGCCGCTGGGCGAGTAGAACTTGGCCGTCGTCAGGCAGAGTCCAAATTTGCCCGATTGCATCCGGAAAATGCCTTGCACGCTACCTTTTCCGTAGCTCGTCTCGCCGACGACGGCACCCCGCTCGCTATCGCGAATCGCACCCGAGAAAATCTCGCTAGCACTGGCACTGTTGCGATCGATCAGGACCACCATCGGGACGTCCCAAGTATTCGCGCGGTGAGCGGCATAATCAAAATTCTCACGAGCATTGCGTCCCCGTGTCGTGACGATCCGTCCGTCGCTCAGAAAGCGATCCGCGACGTCCACGGCCGCCGACAACAAACCGCCGGGATTATCGCGGAGGTCCATGATCAGTGACCGCATGCCTGAGCGATGCAGAGTCCACAACGCTTGCTCGACTTCGCGAGGAGTGGATTTTTGAAAATTCGTTAACCGGAAGTAGCCGATGTGGCGGGCGGAATCGACAATGTGGACGTTCTCAACACAGGGCACATCCACGCGTCGGCGGGTCACCGAGAGTTGGCGTTCGGTTTGATCCGCGGCGAGAATGGTCAACGCCGCGGCCGTGCCCTCGGGGCCCCGTAGCAAATCGGCGACGTAGTTGGGTTCCTGCTCGTCGGCACGGTTTCCGCCGACGGCGATGATGCGGTCGCCCGGGACAATCCCAGCCTCCGCAGCCGGGCCGCCAGGGATCACGGACAGAATCAGCAACGAATCCTCACCCGCTTTGAGCTCCACGCCCAGCCCAACGAAATTGCCTTCGATGGTCGAAAACATTTCGTCCAACTGGCCCGGGGAGAGCAAACGGGTAAACGTATCGAGCGTTGAGACAGCCCCGCTGACATATTCGAGTGCCGTGGCGGTGCCCGAGATACCGAGTTCCTCGTGGGCCATGGTCGCGACCAAATTGACGGTCGCCCGCAGATCAAAACGGCTTTGTGTGGATCGTTCGGCGATCCGATGATGGATTGCTTGGCGAAACGCTTCGATACGGTCGCGGCGATCCGGATCGACGACCCGCTCGACGAACGCGGGCTCGGTCAACGCGACTTCGAGTGCTGCGGTACCGTGCAGCAGAACGCGGGACCATTCGATCGTATCGACATAGTGCGTTTGCAGATTCGCGAGAATCTCGCTGTATAAATCCAGGGTCTGCGACGTCGACATCTCACGCACGCTTTGCAAATACGTGCGATCGTCATATCGCCGAATCACGTCAAAGTGCAAGCGGCTGATCAGCAACCGCTGATACAGCATCCGATCGTCGGGAAAGGCCCGTGTCGCGGCATCGTAGTGGTCGATCGCATCGCCCCACTGCTCGGCCCGTTCCAGTTCCAGTCCGGCTTCGAGTGAGCGGTCCAGAGCGGACGAGTCGCCCAGTGACGCGGCGTCAGGCTGGGCCGTCACGGCGGGGACGCCGCTCGGAACCGTTACTGCGGAAGTCCCCGCATGTTCCTGTGCAAACGCCGGCAGCGGCGCGGCAAGGGTGACCACGTTGAGCAGAACCCACGATCCCAGCACGATACTCGGGCGACAACACCAACGGGGTTGGCGACACGATTCGGTTGGCAAGATTTCCATGCGAAAATTCCATTGGAGTGCCCGGGCGGAGAGTGGGGGGAACGCCGCGTGATGGACACTCGAGAAGACGCGGCTGAGCAAACTTAGGTCACAATTGGTGCCTGGTCAAAAAACCTCACCGAAAAAATCTGCTGCATCCCCTCCAACCCGAACAAGCCCACCTGAGCAGGTGCGGTCGAGTCGATTGGGAGGAAACGGAGGCAAGTGCGAGCATCGCACGGGTCTCGTTTTTTCAGGCGGTTTGCGCTTCCGCTGCGCGTGAAAGAGAAATCGTCACGGGAATGTTTCACGATATTCAGACGTGAAACACGCCGCCGGCCCCATTTTTAGGCCAGCGACTTCTCTTTGGCGTCGGGCAATTAATAGGCAGTGTCGCGCCCACAGGCAAGTCACGAACATGGCCGCAGTCGTGTGGAACGGGCAGCCTCCCGCGTACGTATGTTAGAATGGCATCTCGCTCGGCTCTCCGAGCCCACTGCGATTGCTGCGCTGCGGCCGACTCGGATCGCCGAGCGATATCGGGCTGTGTTGTTCCCTATCCCACGTCTGTCATTGACTATGAAACGTTTCGCCAGAACATTGTTCTCGTCCATCTCGATGGCGATGGTCGCAGTGTGTGCGCTCGCATCGGATGAAGCCGACTCCGCTCGGGGGCCCGAACACATGCAGGCTGCCGGGGCGGTGGAGTTGGACGTGTCACGCCCACTCGGCAGCGACGAGTTTTCGCTGCGCCGTCGTTCAACGCTGGAGCTATGGCGAGATCGAGAGCGAAATCGCGAGGCGATTCTGATGGCGGCGCGTAGCGACGATTCTGATACTGCGGAGCGTGCGCAGTGGGTCCTCGGCCGATGGCAAAGAGGCATCCTGTCGGACACACCGGACGAACTCGCCCGCGAACTCGCCACACTCTCTCCCGTCGACGCGATCGAGCGTTTGCTCGAGGCGGGGCAATTTGCTGCCGCGACGATCGCGATGCAGGAATCCTACGGCACGCTCGATTTGAAAACGATCTCCAAGCGTGTGGCCATGACCCTCGATCAACGATTTCCCGTCTACGCGAGAGCGGCTGTGAGATCAGATCGGACGGACCAATTTTTGGAGTTTCTCGATGTGGCCAGCAGCACGCCGAGGATGGCGGTGAGTCACGCTGACTGGGCGAGCTTATTTGCCACCGCAGCGATCCCAAGCGATGAGATGCGACTGCCGGACTCAGCCAAGTCCTGGGACCCGAAATTGGCACAGCGGACGCAGGTCATGCTGGACCTACTTGCGGGCGATGCCGATGCGGCGATCGAGTCGGCGCGGATCATCGATGATGCGGTCGATGCCAAACCGGGTGACCCCGACGCTGCGGATTCTGACACGCTGGTTGAGAGCCAGCAACAATCGTCCCTCCGCTCAGTGCAGATGTTGACCTCACGGTGGGCAGCCATGGCTGCCGCCTCGGCCGAGTCCGCACGCGAATGGGAACAGTCCGCAGCAAAAATCACTCATCCCGCAGAGGGCGTCGACGATACAAAATCGGATTCAGCCTTGACGCCGACCGTGATCGCTAAACTTGCCCGCTATCGCGAGGCAGCGATCCGGCAATGGGCCGATGCCCTGATCGCCGCGGAACGCAGTTTCGATCAGGAGCTTCGTGCCGAGGCGATTGCCGGATTGACTGCCAATGCAGCGGCACTTGGCGATGGCGAACACGCATCGAGTACGACTGCCGATGCACTCGCTTTGGCATGGCGAACCCTCTTGATGCATGGCGAGCTCGACGCCGGTCTCGATGTGATCGGGAAAGACGATCCAGCGGGGGCGGCCATGATTGCCGCCAATGCGTCTCGCAACGCCGACGCGTTTGAGATCTTCGGTTTCCCCGCGGATCAAATCGATACGCATTTGGAGACTTGGATCGATGAAGCGATCGTGGCCCAGCGTGAATTGTTCGAGGCGACGAATTCAGACGATCCGCTGGCAATGGCGGAGGCCGGCGGCGCGGCGTGGACGGGGGTCGCACCCCAGATTGAAAATCTTTTCTCTTTGATTCGTTTGCTCGATGGCGTCAATCGAGATGACGCCGCGTGGCGGATTGCCGACCGTTTGTCACTGCCCGATCTACGTATCAAGCAATCGCAAGCCTCGCAGACCTACCTCGTTCGCGACTTTGTATTGCTGTCGTTGCTGTGGACCACCCACTCGGACTGGATGATCCGTTTGGGGCTGCGGGATTGGGAGACGGAATCGACGGTCATCAGCCGAAGCATGATCGGCAAGATGACCGTCATCGAAAACGCCAGGGACGTCGATCAGGTGTTGTCGATCCTGCAACGTTTTGTGCAGTTACGTCGCCCCGAAGCGACGACGACCGACGCGTTCCGCATCGCCTGTGAAATCGCGCGCGCCGATGACGTCGACCGTCGCCAGCACGCGGGGTTGGTTTCCGAGCTGGGGCAGAGCCTGCGCGACGGCTCGCTCCGCCGTCGCGTCGCGGACGACCCTAAGTTGCAAGCCTTTTTTCAACCAACGGTCGAAGTGTGGAGCGATTTGTTTGCAGCACACGGTCGCCCTGACTTAGCCGAACCTTTTCTACAGCGGCGATCCAGCAGCGGTGATCTCAAAGCGGCCCTAACGCTCGCCAAAGAATATCGCCTCAGTGGACCAACAGCGGTCAGTCGCGACCTCGATGAAGAAATTTGGGACGCGGTGGCGATGTCCGCGAGCAATGGCAATCCTCGCTTTCGCGATGACGTGATCACCGCCGTGGCAGCCGTGGGGGAACAGTGGCGAGCCGCTAGAGATGCGGGTGACCAACGGACCGCAGCGGAACTATTGCTGCAGTTGCGGGCCATGGCCTGCACGCCATCGACTGATATGCGGCAACAGATCGCGGATGTCCTGGCAGAGATCGGTCAATGGCAGATCGCCGATGACATTTACCGTTCCGTCCTCGTGATGACCGCGTTGACGTTCGATGAAACGCAGTCGATGTTCGATATCGCTCGAAAATACCAAGGGTTTGTCGAGAAGGCGACTGCCTCCAGTATCGAGACGACCGAATCGGCATGGGATAGCGAATCCATCGGCGAACTCAGTGCGGACGAGTTGGAACTCCGACGCAATGCGAGCAAATGGGTCGAGATCGCCTTCCTCAGGACGTTCAACGACCTCAATCTGCAACCCCAGCTCTACCTCGTCTTTCCACGGCTGTTCGCCCGAGAGCGGTTAGAACTCGCTCTCGCCACCGATCCCGCCAGCCCCTCGGCGGCGACGCCCCAAACTATCGTCGAGCTGCTCCACCGGTTGCAGCAGCTCGATTCGATGGACATCACCACCGCGGAATCGGTTTTGCCCCAACTCAGTAAATTCGGCATGGGAGATCTCGCGGCCGCCGAATTGAAACGCATGATCGCCGCCGCCGACGCCCACCTGAAAACCTTTCCGACCGACGCGGTCATCGCAAATAATGTTGCCTGGGGCGCCGCAGTCAACGATGTTGAACTCGAAAACGCTCTTCGCCTGTCCCGCCACGCCGTGCGTTTCGAGCCCGACAGTGCCATATATCGCGATACACTCGCCGAAATTCTGGCCCGCTTAGGCAATTTTGATGAGGCGGCCGAGATCGAACGCGGCTGCGTGATCGACGACCCCGGTCAGTGGCATTTGCACGAGCAGGTCAAACGATTCGAACAGAAACTTTCAAAGTCGCGTTGACAGCCCCAGGCTGCAATTGATACCTCACTTGGAATTCCAAACCATCCATTTGGTTTTCGTTGTTGAGTCGTTGATTTGCGGGAATTGCTTCTCGATCAGCTCTGCTGACGGAAACGCCTATCCTGCCGCGAAGATTACTGGGTCAATCTTCTCGGTGGTTCAGTTTCCCAACGAAATCCTTAGCTGCACCGGGACGTTCGATGTTGGGCGTCCCGGTGCACCGTCCATCGACGGGGCATTGATTCGTTCACTCAATCGCCCGTCACCGGTGAGGCCCACGTTCTGACTCGCGTAGCGACTCGGTTTATTCTTTCGCTGTGGTTAAGCTATTGGGCAATCTACTGTCCATGATCCCGTTGCCATTCGATCCCGTGCCATCACCACCCGACACTGATTCCGCCACGTCAGAAACCCATGCTGACGCTCTTTCGATGGGCCCCCAACCACGCCGTTGGGGCTCGAAACGCCTAATCGCTGGCGTTTTCGTTTTCGTGGCCTGTCTCGCCATCGTCGGACTGTTTCGCGGGCGTCGAGCCGAAACGGTGAGCGGTCCTGACACGGTTGTGGCGGAAACAGAACCGATTGACCACGACTTTACGGATCAAGTAGCCGACGTTCTCGCGGGGGAGTCGACGCGGTTGCGGTTTGCGGAGATCGAAATCTCCGATCGCATGTTAAGCGATTTGCCCGTGCAATCGCTGGCGAGTCTCGACACGGTGATCGCCGATCAAGGCGTGGTTACCGATGCGGGGGCTGCTGTCCTGGCCCAACTTCCGGGTTTGGAACAATTGCGTTTGCGGCACTCACCGATCACTGACACAGGCATCGCCGCCTTGGCAGAGTGCCAAAAACTATGGCTGCTCAACCTGCCGCAATCGCGGCTCAGCAGCGCGGGCATCGAATCGCTCCAGAAATTGACCCAATTGCAACAGCTTCGGCTCGGCTCGGCCCTGCTCGACGACGACTGTTGCGCAGCGATTGCGGAGCTGAAATCACTGCGCGGATTGCATCTGATCGGCGTGCCTGTGACCGATGCCGGATTGCAATCGCTGGCGAGCTTGCCGCGTTTAGAGTCGTTATACCTCGACGATTGCGCCGTCACCGAGGCCGGATGGGACTGGTTATTTCAGCACCATCCTCAGTTGCACGTGCATGTCGACCAAGGCCATCATGACCGCGATCCCCACTCACACTCTCACTGAACAGGGGCGACCGCCCGAGTGGTGTGGCTGCGATGCAACCACAAAAAAACACAAAATTCGGTGATGTGAGAATTGGGTCCATAGAATGGGCAATTGTGGCGGATGTGGCAACATCGGAATATCTAACCCAGTTGACGCATTAGCTTTAAGTCTTAAACTTTACCCAAATTGCCTCGTCGAGCGACGAGCATTACCCCTTCCCCCCATTTTGGTGAGAATCCGATGATTCGTACGATCCTGGCAGTTGCTCTGCTCGCCGTTGTTGGCAGTGTTGTTGCACCCCAAGCCGAAGCTGGCTTTTTCCACAAAAAGCGGTCGGCTTGCGCGCAACCCGTTTGCTGCCCAACTCCAGCACCTGTTTGCTGCCCAGAGCCTGTTTGCTGCCCAGAGCCCGTCTGCTGCCCAGCACCAGCACCCGTCTGCTGCCCAGCACCAGCACCCGTTTGCTGCCCAGCTCCAGAGCCTGTTTGCTGCCCACCAGCACCTGTTTGCTGCCCAGAACCCGTTTGCTGTCCTGACCCATGCTGCGAGCCAGCACCTCGTTGCGGTCTGTTCGCACGTCTGCACGCCAAGTGCGCTGCCCGCAAAGCCGCTCGCGCCTGCTGCGATCCTTGCGCCACTCCTTGCTGCAACTAAGCAACACGGATTCACGCAATCTAGAGCAATCTAGAAAAAGCGGGCGACATTTTCGGATGTCGCCCGCTTTTTTATTGCGCCCGCGGCTCTTTCGCGTTGTCGTTTCTCGGTGAGGCGATTCTAATTCCGCCTATAACGATCTTTCACCGACCCTTCTTTTTCGACACGGCTCTTTAGACAAGTTATGGTCCGCTACAACCCCAACGAGATCGAACCCCGCTGGCAAACCTATTGGGAAACCAATCAAACCTTTGCCACCCCTGAAATCTCAGACGCGTCTGGCGACGTCGTTAAGCGTTATGTGCTGGACATGTTTCCGTATCCGAGTGGTGATGGGTTGCATGTGGGGCACCCGGAAGGGTACACGGCGACGGACATTGTCTCGCGATTCGCTCGGGCCCGCGGCGAGTGCGTGTTGCATCCGATGGGTTTTGATGCGTTTGGGTTGCCCGCCGAGGAGCATGCGATTCGGACGGGGGAGCACCCGCGTGTGCAAACGCAGCGGAACATCGACAACTTCACCCGCCAGCTGAAAATGCTCGGGTTTAGCTACGACTGGAACCGGGTTTTGGCCACGACAGATGAAGGCTATTTTCGCTGGACCCAGTGGATCTTCCTGGTGCTCTATGACACCTGGTTCGACACCGCGATGCAGAAGGGCCGGCCGATCTCGGAGTTGCCGATCCCGCCCGAGGTGAAGACCCAAGGAGAACGAGCGATCGATCTGTACCGCGACTCGCAACGATTGGCGTACCAGGACGACGCTCTGGTGAACTGGTGCGCGAAACTCGGCACGGTGCTGGCCAATGAGGAGGTGGTCGATGGCAAGAGCGAGGTCGGTGGTCATCCGGTCAAACGCATTCCGCTGCGGCAATGGATGTTGCGAATCACCGATTACGCCGAACGCCTGATCGATGGGCTCGATGAATTGCAGTGGCCGGCGGGTATCAAAAAGCTACAGTCCGACTGGATCGGACGCAGCACGGGTGCGGAAGTCGACTTCTACTTGCAACCGGGCGGTGCATCCGATGCGACCTCCGATGCAACGTCTCACGCAGCTGCCCGGGGACCCTATGTCGCTTGGAAACGCGAGCGGGCCGCCAGCGGTTTTCCGTCGGACCCGGGCCGTGATGCACTGCGTGTCTATACGACGCGGCCCGATACGCTTTTTGGCGCGACCTACATGGTCGTATCACCAGAGCATCCCTTGATCGATCGACTGGTCAGCCCGGATCGCAAGGCCGAGGTGGATGCCTATCGTGAGCGAGCTTCCTTCAAGAGCGATCGGGAACGCACCGAGGGTGATCGCAAGAAAACGGGCGTCTTCACCGGAACGCACGCGATCAATCCGGCGGACGGGCGGTCGGTCCCGGTATGGGTCGCCGATTACGTATTGGCGGGGTATGGCACCGGGGCGATCATGGCGGTGCCCGCTCACGACGTTCGCGATTTCGAATTCGCCGTCGCGTTTGAACTGCCCGTCATCGCCGTCGTCGATCCGCCGGCCGAACATGCCCAACGCGACGAGATTCTGGCTGGTCGTGCGTGCTTTGTCGCCGAGGGCGTCGCGATCAACAGCGGTGATTACGACGGCAAGACCACCGACGAGGTGAAGGCACATTTGACCGACGCTTTGGCCGAGCAGGGGATCGCCCGCCAGGCTGTCAATTATAAACTGCGGGATTGGTTGTTCAGTCGCCAGCGATTTTGGGGAGAGCCGTTCCCCATCCTGCACGAGATCGACGAGGACGGAAATCCGACGGGAATCAAACGCGGTGTGCCTGAAGACCAACTGCCCGTCACGTTGCCGGAACTGGAGGATTTCAAACCGCACGGTCGACCTGAACCGCCACTGGCCAAAGCCGGTGACGAATGGTTGATCGTCGAACTCGACGGCAAACGATATCGCCGCGAAACCAATACGATGCCGCAGTGGGCCGGTTCGTGCTGGTACTACCTGCGTTACATCGACCCCCACAACACACAGTGCCTCGTCGATCCGGAGCTCGAACGAGCCTGGATGCCTGTTGATTTGTATGTGGGCGGTGCCGAGCACGCCGTGCTGCACCTGCTCTATTCACGTTTCTGGCACAAAGTACTCTACGATCGCGGGCATGTGGCGTGCCCTGAACCGTTCAAACGACTCGTCAATCAGGGCATGATCCTGGGCGAAGTTGAATTCACCGGCTATGTCGACGGCGACGGGAAACCGGTATCGACTCAAAATGTCCGCCGTGATGCCGAGGGGAATCGTGTCACCAAAGATGGATGCGTCGTCGAATCGATCCGAATTGCCGAAGACGATGTGCAAAAGAAGGGCGAAGGGTTTGTATTGTCGTCGGATCCCGCAATCAAAGTGGATAGTCGGGCGTTCAAAATGAGCAAGACGCGTGGCAACGTGGTCAATCCGGATGGCGTCGTCCGCGACTACGGGGCCGATTCATTGCGACTCTACGAGATGTTCATGGGCCCCTTGGAAGCGACCAAGCCCTGGGTCATGAACGGTGTCGGTGGCGTGCGTGGATTCCTGGACCGGGTATGGCGATTGGTCGTCGATGAGAAAGCCGACGAACTATGCGTCAGCGACGCCGTCGTCGATACGCCGTGTGATGAAGAGCAACTTCGGGTGCTCCATCAGACGATTCGCAAGGTAACCGAGGATACCGAGGCGATGAGTTTTAATACCGCGATCGCTAAAATGATGGAGTTCTCCAATCATTTCACACGCTGCGAAACACGACCACGTGAGGCCCTCGAAACGTTCTTGGTGCTCCTGAATCCGTACGCCCCGCACCTGTGCGAAGAATTGTGGCGATTGCTGGGCCATGACGAGTCGATTGCATTGCAGCGGTGGCCGCAGTGGGACGAGGCGGCAATGGTTGAATCGAGCATCGAGATTCCTGTTCAACTCAATGGGAAGCTCAAAGCGAAGATCAACGTGTCACCCGATGCGACCCAAGATCAAATGATCGCGGCAGCGTTGGAAAACGAACAGGTCATCGCGGCGATCGGCGGCAAACAAGTCGTCAAGAGAATCGCGGTGCCTGGCAGGATGGTGAACCTCGTCATCAAGTGAGCGATTGGATCGCGATCCTCACGACCGAACTTTTGGGCCACCGATCGTGGCCCACGCACCCCGCCCATTCGAGCCATGGTAGACTATTCTTCCGTCACTCCGCCCCCTGGCTTCCACTCCTCACCTTTGGGATCGTTGATTATGTTACGCCGCACAAACGTTTGGGTATTGCCGCTCCTGCTCACCGCCGCGGTTGCGGTGAGGACGGCTCCGGCTGCCGACCCCGATGCGCCAGTCCAGGTCGAATTGATCGATGCTGGCTCAGCCCCGCTTCAGCCGATCCGCTATTCGCCACGCGTCGGCGAGACGCAGTCGGCTGTCATGACAATCTCGATTGGCATGACGATGTCGATTGCTGGCAACGCGATGCCGACCCAAGCCATTCCGGCCCAGAAGGTAACCTTTGACACCACCGTCGATGAGATCAACGCTGACGGTGACATCACGTTTAGCTTCATCTACACGGGTGCGGAGGTCATTGACGATCCCAAAAAGCCATCACCCATGGCTCCGATGCTCACCGAGATGATCAAATCATTGGTGGGGGCGACTGGCTCGGCAACCGTGACGAATCGAGGCATTACGAAGTCGGCTGAATTCAATATTCCGGAAGGGATGGCGCCGCAAATGAAACAGATGCTCGATGGGATGAAAGAGTCGATGAACCGCATCAGCTCGCCCGTACCGAGTGAGCCGATCGGGCTGGGGGCGAAATGGAAAGTCACCCAACATTTGGTCGCCAACGGGATCCACATGGAGCAAATCTCCACTCATGAAATCAAGAAGCTCGGTACGGGCGGTTTCACGATGGAGATCAACGTGACCCAGAACGCGGACCGGCAGGAAATTAAGAACCCAGCACTGCCAGCGGGAACGGCCTTGACGCTGGCGTCTCTGGACACCAATGGAGAGGGCACGTCCCAGGTCGAAACAGGGTCGGTGATCCCTGTTCAGTCCTCGCTGACCATTTCGAGCAAGTCCACCATGGACGTCGAATCGGCGGGACAGAAGCAACAGATGACCACCGACGTGAAGATGGGAATGGAACTGGAAACGCTTCGGTAGACCATCGCGTTCACTGCTCTACAAGGATGTTCCATTGGACTACGGATTCGCCAGCCTGCTGCCGCCGCTGATCGCGATCGCATTGGCATTGCTAACGCGACGGGTATTGCTACCCCTGGCGACGGGGATTCTTGTGGGGGCTGCGCTGCTGGCACGAGCGGAACCCGACGGAGACTGGATTCGGGACACGCTCGCGATTTTCGGTGCGAATATCATGGGGTCGATCACCGATCCTGATCACTTGATGGTGGTGGCGTTCACCTTGCTCTTGGGCATGATGGTAGGGGTGATCGAAGTCGCTGGATCGATGCGGCGCGCGATCGCCCGACTGGCCCGGCGGGTTAAGAACCGTCAAGGCGTGCAGACCATGATCGCTGCCACGGGGCTGGCTGTGTTCTTTGACGATTATGCCAACACGCTGCTCGTTGGCGGTACGATGCAGTCCACCTCGGATCGGTTCGGTATCTCTCGCGCCAAACTGGCGTATCTGGTTGATTCGACCGCCGCCCCGGTCGCAGGATTGGCCTTGGTCAGTACCTGGGTGGCGACGGAGTTGAGTTATCTTCAAGCCGGCATCGATGCGTCCTCCTACGGTCAATCGCCCTCGGCGTCATCCATTCGCGTATTTGACTTTTTCATTCAGAGCATTCCCTATCGTTTCTATCCTTGGTTCGCGTTGGCATTGGTATTCATCATCTCGCGATCGGGACGCGACTTTGGACCGATGAGAGTTGCCGAGCAGGAAGCTATCGATAAACTCCGCGAGCATCGCGATGAACCCGATGGCGAGCGGGCAGTGCCTGCCAATGAAGGCGAGCAAAGCACCGCTGAACAGGGCCGTCCAGCCTCATCCACCTGGCAGGACGTGACGGCGGCACTCGGCCCGATCACAGCCTGTTTGGTCGCGGTTCTCGCCACACTGATCGTGACGGGAAGCAGCGAGAAGGATTCGGCCGTCGATCAATCTGCGTTCATGGGCCAGGTCCAGTGGGCCGGTGATGTTATCGGGTCCGGAGATTCCTACCTTGCGCTGGTGGTTGGTGGCGGTTGCGGGCTCGTGCTCGCCATGCTGTTGGCATTGTCTCTCTCGCGCCTATCCATCGCTCGAATGGGCAGCGGTTTGCTCGCGGGGGCATTGCAGATGATGCCGGCCCTGGCGGTGCTGTGGCTCGCATGGGCGCTGTCAGCGATGACCGGCCGGGAGACGCTCGATACCGGTGGCTATCTATCGAGCGTTTTGAGCGACCAAATTGACATTCGATTGCTGCCGACCTGCGTATTCATTTTGGCCGGCGGAATCGCGTTCGCCACCGGCACGAGTTGGGGCACGATGGCGATCGTGACACCGATCGCCGTCAGTCTCGTGCTGGACATGCAAGCGAACTCGGTGCTGGCGATCGGTGATGCGGCAGTCAATTCACCTCTGGCCTTGGCCACGTTCAGTAGCGTGCTGGCCGGTGCGATCTTCGGCGACCATTGCTCACCGTTGTCCGATACCACGGTCCTATCGAGCCGGGCGTGTGGTTGCGATCACGTTTTGCACGTCCGCACCCAGATTCCCTATGCGCTTCTGGGAGGCGGCGTCTGCATCGTCACCGGTACGCTGCCGGTGGCCTGTGGAGTACCGGTTTGGGTGTGTCTGGGCACAGGGCTTCTGTGCCTCCTCGCCGCGGTCCGCTGGCTCGGCAAACCCCCGCTGTAACGCGGCATCGGCGGTTTGCCTTGTCGTCGTTCTTCAGCGCAGGGTTCCAGCCGATGAGAGGGCTTAGAACTCAGCGTTACCAGGGGTTCGAGGGAAGGGGATCACGTCGCGGATATTCGTCATGCCGGTCGCGTACTGGACAGCGCGTTCAAGCCCTAAGCCGAAACCCGCGTGTGGCACGGTTCCGTACCGACGTAGGTCGACGTACCACCAGTACTCTTGCTCGTCGAGTCCCGCCTCACCCATCCGTCGCTGCAGAACGTCGAGTCGTTCTTCTCTCTGGCTACCACCGATGATTTCACCGACTCCGGGCACGAGGACGTCCATCGCGGCAACGGTTTTTCCATCGTCACTGACACGCATGTAGAACGGTTTGATCGCAGCGGGATAATCGGTGAGGATCAATGGGCCACCCACGAACTGTGTCAGGTATTTTTCGTGTTCAGCCTGCAGGTCGATGCCCCATTGCACGGGATACTCGAAGGCCTCGCCGCACGACATTAAACGTTCGACCGCCTCGGTATACGTCATGTGCTCGAACGGCTTGTCGATGACACCTTGCAGCTGAGCGAGTTTGCCTTTCTCGATTCGTTCGTCGACGAAGGCCATGTCCTCGGCACAGTGCTCGAGGCAATCCGCAAAGATGCGTTTGAGAAACCGCTCAGCGAGCTTCATATTATCTCGCAAGTCGAAGAAGGCTGCCTCGGGCTCAACCATCCAGAACTCGGCCAGGTGCCGCGACGTGTTGCTGTTTTCGGCGCGGAAGGTGGGACCGAAGGTGTAGATTTTCGACAAGGCAGAGGCGTACGTCTCACCCTCGAGCTGGCCACTGACGGTCAGGTGCGTCGGCTTGCCAAAGAAATCTTGCGACGCATCCAAAGGTCGATTGGAGCCAGCGAGTTTTTCCAAGTTCAGCGTGGTCACGCGGAACATTTCGCCCGCGCCCTCACAATCACTCGCGGTCACGATGGGCGTGTGCAAGTAGTAGAAACCCGCATCGTCAAAGAATCGATGGATCGACTGGCTCAGCCGGTTGCGCACCCGCATGACCGCGCCGAGCGTGTTGGTGCGGGCGCGCAGGTGCGACCACTCACGCAGTTTCTCGAACGAATGGCGTTTCTTCTGCAGGGGATACGTCTCTGCGTCGCACCATCCGATGACTTGCACCGACTCGGCATGCAGTTCGGTGGTCTGTCCTTTGGCGGGAGATTCGAGCAGCTGTCCGTGAATGATCACGCTGCAGCCTGCGGTCAGTTTCTGCACTTCGCTCGCGTAATTATCGAGCTCCGCGGGCACGACCACTTGCAGGTTACCCAAGCAGGTTCCATCGTTGATTTCGAGAAAGCTAAACCCTCCCTTGCTATCACGCCGCGTCCGCACCCAACCGCGGATTTCCGCCGCCGTCGGGAGGTCGTTTTGGCGTCGACACACGTCTATTGTCATCCAGTCCATGGAAAATCCTTACCAGAAATAGTAGTACATACAGGCGGTTATCAGAATCACGCACACACCAGAGATCTGTGCCCCCCGCGACGACGTCATGTCCATCGCCTCATTGACTGGCATCGTCACAGGCGTCTTCAGCGGGTTGGTGAGCGTCACGATCAATCCGGTCAACAGCACGGTGAAAAAGCAAATGGCCATCCGGTCCAAGAATGCGATTTGATCCGCATACCACCACCCGCCTTGCACGATCCAGTCGCCGAGAAATAGCATCAGTGCGCCATAGGCAATCACATTGATCAAGATCCCCAACCAACCGAAGTAGCGGGGGGTGCGCGGCGAAAAGAATCCGAGCAAGAACACGGCGAGAATGCCCGGTGAAATGAACCCTTGGAATTCTTGGATGAACTTGAAGATGCTTTCAAAGCTATCGAGGTACGGAGCCACCATCGCTGACAACGCCACGAACAAGACCACGAAGACGCGGCCAACCGTGACCAATCGCTGTTGATTGGTTTCTCGGGTCACCTTGGCATACAAGTCCATCGTTGCGAGTGTGGATGCGGAGTTGAGCATCGACGCGAGCGAGCTGATCACAGCACCGGATAGGGCGGCCAAGATAAACCATGAAATCAAGGGGTAGGGCTTGATCAAGTTCCGGACCAGGACAGGGAACGCGGAATCATAATCGTAGCCCACCAGTTTATGGGCCGCGACTAACTCAGGGTCCTTCACCAACGCGATCTTGGCATAGTCGTTAATCTGATCGCTGATTCGCTCAGGCGGATCGGTAGGGGCGACGTCGAGATCCTCGCCGGCCTGTTTGGCATTCTGCTGCAATGCCTGCCAGGCCAGGTCCGGTTGCAATTCGACGAATGAGTTGTCGACAGTGAACACCGTGGACGCACCGGCGGTCGCGACGGTATTGATGTTGCGCTCGGACGCCGACTCATGCAGGTCGCCGCTGAACAGATTGAATGCCATGATCCCGGGGATGACCACCAAGAATGGAATGATCAATTTCATGGATGCGGCGAAAACAATTCCCTTCTGACCTTCCGCGAGAGACTTTGATCCAAGAGTTCGCTGCACGATGTACTGGTTCAGCCCCCAATAGAAAAAGTTCGGGATCCACAATCCGACTAGCAACGCGGTCCAGGGAATGTCGGAGTCCTCTTTGGGGCGGACCATGTGAGTTTTACCACCGCTGCCGTTCTCACCATTGACCGCAACCGCTTCGTCGTCGACGCCATCATTGAGCAATATGAATCGTCGCCAGAAACCGGCGTTCTCAAGGTCCTCGACCGTGGCATTGGAGTTCGCAACCTTGGTCTTGATCAGATCCTCGGCAGGTCGTTCGCTGAGTTGAGCGAATGCCATGACCATCACGATCAAACCACCGAGGATCAATGCCGATCCCCACACCAAGTCGGTCCACGCACACGCTTTGAGGCCCCCCACAAACACGTAAGCGGCCGCAAATACCGCAATCAGCCAGCACATCGCGGTCAGGTTATTGAGCACCGGGACGGTGTTGTAATACTCGGAAATGAATTTCGCCCCCGAGTAAATCACCGAGGACGTGGCCACAAACACCAGCGTGACCACCGCGGGGATCGCCATGACCAAACGGGCGATCCAGTCGAAGCGGTATTCCAAAAACTCCGGGATTGTGAACAAACCCGCCTTGAGGAACCGCGGGAGGAAGAAAAACCCAACGAGCACTAACGTGACTGCCGCCATCCATTCATAGGATGCGATCGCCATCCCCAACCAGTTGGCCGCCGATCCCGACATCCCGACAAACTGCTCAGTCGAAATATTCGCCGCAATCAGTGAGAAGCCCACCAACCACCACGTCAGTCCGCGACCGGCGAGAAAGTAATCCGATGCATCATCGCTCGGATCACCATCCTCGGGTTCTTTCGCCATCCAAATCCCTAACGCGATCACGCCGATGACCGATCCCAGAAACAACACGACTTCGAGAATGTTCATGAATCGGTGACAAGGGCGCGAGACGGAATGATTTTATGGGCTGATGGGCGGGTAGTTTTACGCTATTTGGCGTCCGCATGTGAGGCTAGCACGTGAACCGAAGTACCGTGATTTCGCGAAAATCCTCGTCTGGACGCAGCAGCGTTGACGGGAAGTTTGGGTGGTTCGGCGCGTCGGGGTAATGCTGGGTTTCCAGGCAAAAGGCATCGTGTGGTCCGTGATCGTTACTGCTCTCATTGCCGCGAAGATGATTGGCGGTATAGAGCTGCATGCCAGGTTGGGTCGTTTCAACCTCCAATACCCGCCCCGATTGCGGGTCGCTGACGCGAGCGGCCGGTCGTCGTACGCCCGCCTCACCGGCGACCACATAACAATGGTCGTATCCTTTCGTCGCCGCCAAAGATGCGATGCGTTGGGCAAACGCAGTCGGCTCGCGAAAATCAAATGGTGTGCCGGCGACGTCGAGCAGCTTCCCGGTGGGGATCAATTCTGCGTCGACTTGCAACGTTGCATCAGCATGGATCACGGCCACATGGTCGAGGGCCGTCCCCGCATTGACCCCGCCCAGGTTCCAATAGCTGTGGTTGGTCAGATTAATAGGCGTTGCGGCAGTGGTGGTCGCCGTGTACTCGATCGTCAGTTCATTGTTGTCGTCCCAACTGTACTGCGTCGATACCGTCAGCTCGCCGGGAAAGCCTTCGTCTCCATCGGGGCTGACCAGGGTATAGCGGACGCGATCGCCGCGGCTGTCCGTTGGCGTTGCCGATGAATCCCCAGGGATCACCTCGGTCGTCCAGTTGTGATGCGAAAAGTTCACCGCGCCCCCATGCAGACAATGCTTGCCATGGTTGACGGTGACTTGGTAGGGCACGCCGTCAATCGAGAACTTGCCGTAGGCGAGGCGGTTGCAGAACCGTCCCATCGTGCTGCCGAAGCCCGGATGTTTGCCGAGATAGGGGCCGAGCGATTCAAAAACGAGATTGACGTTGGCACGCTTGCCATTTCGATCGGGCACCTCCACCTCCAGCAAAGAGGCGCCCCAATTCATCAGACTAACGCGGTTGCCATGGCGGTTGGTGAGCGTGGTCTTGGTGACGGGCGACCCGTCGGCGGTCTGCCCAAAGGGCGCGGTACTGATGCTCATGCTGGACGGCCCATGGTGGTCGCGGGATGGGAGGGGGATCGCCACGAAACGGGCTGCGCAAGAGAACGGGGCGCAAGAAACGGGGCGTCAGAAGGGACTGGGGGGCATTTTACAGCCAGAGCATCCCCAGATGTACCCGGCACTCTCCTCGCTGCCGTCTCCATCTGGTATCACTGGGGAGCCACGAGGAAAAGTGGTGTCGTTCGCCGTTTCGAGCGACAAAACATCCCCATAAAAGGTTACATGCGTGAGTATTGCCTACAGCGTTTATCCCGATCATCTCGCCGCATCCCACCACGTTGCCAGCATCATGGCCGACGTGCTGGTCGCCGAACCCTCGTGTGTCCTCGGCCTCGCCACCGGCTCAACGCCACTGCAGGTCTACAGCGAACTGTGCCGACGTCACCGTGATGAAAGCCTCTCGTTTTCCCAAACATCCACATTTAATCTCGACGAGTATTTGGGCTTGGAATCCGGGCATCCGCAGAGCTACCGGTATTTCATGCAGACTCATCTCTTTGAGCATGTTGATATTGACTTAGCTCGTACCCATTTTCCAGACGTCCATGCGGCCGACATGCAGTCCGCGTCGGACGATTACGAACGGCAGTTGCAACGGTCCGGCGGCATCAACCTGCAATTGCTCGGCATCGGCACCAACGGGCACATCGGTTTCAATGAACCGGGGACACAACGGGACTCCTTGACCCGCGTCGTCGACTTGGCCCCCAGCACGATACACAGCAACCAACGGTTCTTTGAATCGGCCGACCAGGTACCCCGGCAAGCCATCACGATGGGCATCGCCACAATCCTTCGCGCTGAGAAAATCGTTCTGTTGGCCACCGGTGCTGCGAAAGCCGCCGCTGTCGCCGGTGCGGTCCAAGGTCCCGTAAGCTCGGACAATCCAGCCTCGTTCCTGCAGTTGCACGATAACGTCCATTTCGTGCTCGATGAACTCGCGGCCTCAGAGCTGGAATCTCGGTAGCGAGTCGCCATTGTTTGGGAAACGATTGAATCACCAGCCCGGTCTCTACGGGCGGATGAGCCCAAACGTGGGGCGATAGGACGATGGGGCGATGGCCACGCGGTGAACCGAAAATCTTCGGCGCGGATGTTTATTTCGCGGATTGGAATGCAAGTTGCATTATACAATCGAGGTATCATGCAGGCCGACTAACTGACAGCTGAGGAAGCCCCCGATGGATCACACTCAACACAAAGTCGCTCTGCCCGTTGCAGACTCCAGTACGAAGATCGACCCGGTTTGTGGGATGACGGTTCCCGCTGACAGCCCGCGTGCGGTGAATTACGACGGCGCAAATTACGTTTTCTGCAGCGATGGCTGCCTGAAGAAATTCGAAGCGGACCCCGCGGGGGTGCTCGCTGCGCGAGCGAAGAATGCGCGCGCGAAGAATGCGGGGGCAAAGGGGAGCGGGGGAGACGGCGAACATTCGTGCTGTGGCGGATCGTCCAGTACGGCGAAGGTTGGTCGCTCAAGCTGCTCCCCCACCTCCGAATCGGTCTACACCTGCCCGATGCACCCGGAGATCGAGCAGGTCGGCCCCGGTGACTGTCCGATTTGCGGAATGGATCTGGAGCCGAAGTTTGTCGAAATCGCTAAAGAGGGTGATGACGAACAGTACACCGACATGAAGCGAAGGTTTTGGGTCGGTGTGGCATTGTCGGTTCCACTTCTCGTCATTTCGATGGGACCGATGGTGGGATTGCGTGTCGCCGATTGGATGAGCCATTCCGCGATGGGATGGTTGCAGTTCGCGATCGCGACACCGGTGGTGTGGTGGTGTGGATGGCCACTGCTGGTGCGAGGCGCCAAATCGTTTCGCAGCATGAACCTCAACATGTTTTCCTTGATCGCCGTGGGATCGCTCGCTGCCTACTCATTCAGCTTGGTTGTTGTGTTGTTGCCCGGGGTGATCCCCGAAGCGTTCTATGAAGAGGGGGTTCCGCCGCTGTACTTCGAGGCTGCTGCGGTGATCATCACGCTGGTGTTGCTGGGCCAGGTTCTGGAACTAAGAGCACGCCAACAAACCGGCGGCGCGATACGTGAATTGATGCAGCTGACGCCCGATATCGCCCATCGAATTACCGACGAGGGCGAGGAAGACGTGTCGCTCGATGTGGTTGAAAAAGGCGATCGGCTGCGGGTTCGGCCCGGTGAAAAGGTGCCGGTCGATGGACGCATCCTCAGCGGTTCGAGCAGCGTCGATGAATCGATGCTGACCGGTGAGCCAATCCCAGTCAATAAGGCGGACGGGGATGACGTCACTGGAGGAACATTGAATCAAACCGGGGCTTTGGTGATCGAGGCGATCGGTGTGGGCGGCGATACCGTCCTCAGCCGGATTGTGCAGATGGTTGCCGACGCACAGCGAAGCCGGGCTCCGATTCAGAAATTGGTCGATGTCGTGGCTCGTTATTTTGTTCCGACGGTGATCGGATGCGCGATCGCTGCATTCATCGGGTGGGCCGTTTGGGGGCCTGAGCCGCAACTGGCACATGCGTTTGTTGCGGCTGTTGCCGTGCTCATCATTGCGTGCCCGTGTGCATTGGGATTGGCCACGCCGATGTCGGTGATGGTGGGCGTCGGCCGGGGAGCCAAGGCCGGGGTGCTGATCAAGAATGCGGAAGTGTTGGAACGGATGGAAAAGGTTGACACGATTGTGGTGGACAAGACCGGGACCCTGACGCAGGGGCGACCGGAATTGACGGCCATTGAAGTCTTCGGTGATTGGCGGGAGGCGGATGTCTTGAAACTCACCGCTTCAGTCGAAGCGCAGAGTGAGCATCCATTGGCCCATGCCATTGTGCGACGCGCCACACTCGACGGTCTCAGTATTTCGGAAGCAACTGATTTCGATAGCATCACGGGCGGCGGCGTTCACGGGACGGTCGATGGGCACGATGTCGTGATTGGTAAGGCAGAGTTAATGGTCCAGCGGAAGGTGGCCGGCGTGGAACCGAAACGCGAACTCGCACGCACTCATCAGTCCGAAGGCGCAACGGTGGTATTCGTTGCGGTCGACCGAGTGCTGGCCGCGATCATGGCGATCACCGATCCCATCAAAGAGTCGACACCGGCCGCGCTCGAGACACTTCACAAACTGGGCTTGCGCGTCGTGATGTTGACGGGGGATGCCGAGCCCACTGCCAAGGCGGTTGCAGCGAAGTTGGGAATCGATGAATTTCATGCGGGCGTCTCGCCGCAAGCAAAGCATGACTTTGTGCGAGAACTGAAAAAGAATGGGAACACGGTCGCGATGTGCGGTGACGGAATCAACGACGCACCGGCATTGGCGGAGGCGGATGTCGGAATCGCCATGGGGACAGGAACGGGTGTTGCCATCGAATCAGCGGGAGTGACACTCGTCGGCGGCGATCTTCGCGGTGTGGCGGCCGCTGCGAACCTGAGCCGCAAGACAATGAGCAATATTCGGCAGAATTTGTTCTTTGCTTTCTTCTATAACGCGTTGGGGATCCCTCTCGCGGCGGGACTTTTGTATCCGTTCTTTGGGGTGCTATTGAGTCCCATGATCGCCGCGGCGGCAATGAGCTTCAGCAGTGTGTCCGTGATCGCCAACTCGCTGCGATTGAGAGCGGCAAACCTCGATCACTAGACATGAATTTTCAAGGATCGCGGTGGCGTTCGAAACTTTTGTCAGTCTGATGGAACGGGGGACGAATCGGTGGACCGGGGCAATCGGGACGCACGCTCTGTAAGGGAGTGCATTGCTGAGGGATTTGTCGATCGCACCTGAGCCGAAAGGTGCCTTTTAGCCGGTGGCGGCTGCGTCCGCCGTCGGCGCTTATTCTGCGACGACATCGCTGATTTTGGACGCCGCCGCGATCCTCTCAAACGGTTCACGCGTGTCTAAAGAACGAGCGGAAAACAAGGGGCCGAACGCTCCGCGGTCGGAATGATCGGCCGCGGAGCGTTCGACCGCAATTCCAGACCGTAATTCTCCGCTCGTTGCTAAGTTCTAAGGAGCCATGTTAGACACTCTCCTTGGCTCCCTAGCGGCCTGGCTCCCTAGCGGCCTGGCCCATAAACCATCGCGAGATACTTTCCTGGTTCGGCTTCGATCCTCTTGATGCAGCCTTTGCAGCATAGGTAAATCGGTTTGCCACCAACGGTCACCTTGACCGGGGTACCCATGCCACCGAGAGGTTCGTCCATCACAGGGCATGTTTTTTGGCGAGCGATCGCGGCAGCGTCGGCGGTCGTAGCGGTCGCGATCGTGATTGATGGACGACCGGCAGCATATTTTGCGGGGGCCGCCTGAACGGCATTGACGCAACCTGCACAGCAAACAAAGACACGCTGTCCACTTGCATCGACAGCGATCGGATCGCCCATGCTGCCGAGCGGTTTGCCACTCACCGGGCAAATCTTCTGGCGAGCGATAGCAGCGGTCGTCATCTGAATCTCGCTGGAGGGCACCGAAGCGATTTCATTGAGTTTCAACGCTCGACCACGAGTCGAGTCGATGCCAACCACTTGAATGTCAATTTCGATTTGACGCCCTGCAAGCTTCGAAAGGTCGACCGGCGCGATCAAGCCCTCTTTGCTATCAGGCAGCAAGTCATAGCGATAGCGTTTGGAATGACCTTCCACTCGAACTGACACAACTCCACGGCCATGCTCGACCGAAACGGGTTTCCCGTTCGTGTCAACAACATAGATCTGGATTCCGCCTTGGGACACGACCGTTTCGAACTGTAGGACGCCCGCCGGTTTTAAAGATCCGCCGTGAGGGCCAGTCGCCGGACGACTCGGCCGCGCGGTTGCTGTTGGCGTCGGCATCTCATGGTTGTGGCCGGTGTGGTCGTGCTGGGCATGGGCGGTCGACGCTACCGCGGCGACGGTCAGTGCGGCAGAGAGTGCGAGTTTGTATTTCATCATTGAGGCTCTGTTAAAAAAGGTATGGCGACCAATCCGTTCGGTCACCTGTTTCGGTCGTTGTGGATTCAATGCTCGATCCGATTGGTTTCTGCTCGAGCTGTCTGAGAAAGTTAAGCTGTTTTCACCCTCTCCTCCTGGGGCATGTCCTCGGTTCCGCTCCATAGTTCATCCTGCATACCGAACCGCATTTTCATTTCCAAATAGGCGGAATAGAGCGTGGGCACGATGAATGAGGTAAACGGCTCGGCCAGCATGCCACCGAACACGGGGATCGCCATCGCGCGAGCGACGTCGGCACCACGACCGGTAGCAAGTAGAACTGGAACCAGTGCGGCGAGAGTGGTCACCGTCGTCATCATGCAGGGACGAATGCGTTTTAAACCGGCTTCGTAAACCGTGTCTCGAATGTCCTGCACACTGTTGATGCGACGTTTCTTTAGAAGTTGATGAATGTACGTGGCCATCACGACACCATCATCGACCGCTAAACCGAACAAGGCGATGAAGCCGACCCAGACGGCGGTGTTCAGTTTCACCTCCATGCAGGCGACCAGGATCATCCCGCCCGCGAATGCGACCGGGATGCCGGTGAATACCACCATCGCGATTGGCAAGTTCCGGAACTCGAAGTAGATCAGAAGCAAATTGATCAGGATCACTACCGGGACGATCCACATGAGCCGCAGGTTGGCTTCGATCTGGTTTCGGAAACTGCCGACCGCTTCGAGTGAATAGCCTGCCGGTAAATTCAGCGTGGGAGAATCGGTGATCTGCTGGTCTCCTGGTCTCTCACTCTCCCCTCTCAGTTGTTCCAATCGCAACTGTTCTTCAATCGCGGCGACGGACTCCAGGTCGCCTTGGGTGCCATTGGTCATGAAGGCAACATGCGCGACCAAACGTCCGTTCTCGCTGTTGATCGCCCCTGGGCCCCACGTCGTTTCTAACGTTGCAAGTTCTTCCAGCGGAACGACCGCGTTGCTGTTGGTGACAACAGGCAGACGGTTCAATTGATCCATTCGCTCTCTTAGGTCGCGGTTGTATCGCAGTCGAACCGGGTAACGCTCGCGACCTTCAACAGTGTTGATGAGGTTCATCCCACCGAGTGCGGTTTCGATCACTTGGTTCACCATCGAGACGCTCATGCCGTAACGTGATGCAGCATCGCGATCAACGGTGAATTCGAGATACGGCTTCCCCATGACGATGTCGGGATTGACGGTACCGGCATTGACCAAAGGCGACTTCTTCAGACTCGCTGCGACATCCATCGCCGCAGTCGCAAGTTCGTCCAAGTCGTCGCCGTAGATGCGAATCGCCATGGACGCTTTAATTCCCGATTGCAGCATCACCACGCGACCTTCGATGGGCTGTAATGCCGCGGCGGGCGTGACACCGGGCAGCGTAGCGACACGGTTGATCTCGTCCCAAATGTCTCGCGATGTGATACCGTCACGCCACTCGCTTTCCGGCTTCAACATCACATAGGTCTCCACCATCGCCGCCGGAGCAGGATCGAGTGCCGACTCAACGCGACCGATCTTGCCGAGCACGTCTTTCACCTCTGGGATCTGTCCGATCAAAACGTCTTGAGTCTGCAGCACCTGCATCGCTTGCGAGAAACTGGCGGCCGGGTACAGCGTCGGCATGTAGAACCAACTCCCCTCATCCAGTGCGATCCAGTCATCGCTTTGCAATCCGGTAAAGACATGTTTGGCCTCGACGTAGCTGGGTAAGTCGTTCAATTCTGCGCCGAAGACACGGGCCACTCGCTCAAAGGGTTGCAGAATTGTTGGCATGCCGAAAAAGGCCCCGACGCCGACAAACAGCAAGATCACGGGGAATGACAGCGCAAATATTTTGTGGTTCAGAGCGTGTTTCAATCGTGCGGCGTAAACCCAGTGGACAAAGCGACTCGAAGGTATCTCTTGGATTGGTCGGATGCGTTCACGAAGCAGTTGCCATCCAAAGACGAATGCGAGCAATCCCGCTGCCGCGGTGATGATCCAGGACGCGACACCGAAGTAGGCCGCCAAATCATCGGCCCACATGAAGTGGGATGTCGCAGCCAACAACAGTGCCAACGCGATCCCCGCTGCCAGTGCCGACCGCTTTCGATAGTTCGCACTTTTGAGAAGTAGTCGACTCAGGGCCGGCACCACGGTGACGGCCGTGATCATCGCTGCGGCAATCGCAAACGTTTTGGTGTATGCCAGCGGCGAGAACAGCCGGTAGTCACGACCGGTCAGAAAGAACACGGGCAGGAAACTGACAATGGTTGTCGCCACGGCGGTAACGACTGCGGGAGCCACTTCGATGGTAGCCTCGTAGACAACGTCGCTCCGCGAGCGGGGTGGGGAGCGTGGGGGACAAGATGACAAGGAACTCCCCGTCTCAGCCTCTTCCCGTTCCCACTCGGCCAGATGTTGATAAATGTTCTCCGACACGATGATTCCCATGTCGACCATGGTGCCGATCGCAATCGCGATGCCAGCCAATGACATGATGTTGGACCCCACACCAACAACGTGCATGGCGATGAAGGATATGAGCACGGCGGCCGGCAAGCAAATCGCAACCACGAAACTGCTGCGGATGTGCATCAAGAACAATAGGATGATGATCGCGGTAATGATGATCTCATCACGCAGTGCGTGAGTGAGCGTCGCCATGGTCTCGTCAATCAACCCGCTGCGATCGTAAACGCCGTGGATCTGCACGCCTTGGAGCGATGGTGTGATGGACGCAATCTTGTCCTTGACCCGATCAATCACGACGCGCGGATTTTCACCGTATCGCATCACGACCACACCGCCGACCGCTTCGGATCCGTTGTAGTCGAGTGCACCTCGTCTGAAGTCGGGCCCGAGTTGCACTCGGGCGACATCACTGACACGAACAGGGACGCCACCACGCTGCATGATCACCGTGTCTTCAATATCAGCAATCGCTTTCTCTTTGTTGCCGTCGGTACCTAAGAAGCCTTTCCCACGGACGATGAACTCCATGCCGGTCGTCTCAACGGTCTTTGCGCCCACATCAACGTTCGATTCTTTGACCGCCATCGCAAGTTTGTCGAGCGAGATGTTATGGAATCGCAGTTTGTCTGGATCCACCTCAATTTGATACTGGCGAACATAGCCGCCGATGGATGCTACTTCGCTAACGCCTTCGACGGATTGCAATTCGTATTTAATGACGAAATCTTGCATGCTGCGGAGTTCCGCCAGACTCATGCCCTCGTCAGGCGGAGTCCCCTCTTTTGCCTGCGGCGGAATAAGCGTGTAGTAGTAGATCTGCCCAAGACCAGTGGCATCCGGCCCGAGTTGGGGAACGACACCATCGGGCAATTGCGATGCGGCGGAACCGAGTTGCTCGGACACGCGACTGCGGGCCCAATAGAAATCTATCTCGTCTTTGAATGTCACCTGGACGAAGCTGTAGCCGAACATGCTCTTGCCACGTACCGATTCGGCGCCGGGAACCGCCAGCAAGGATACGCTTAACGGATAGGTGACCTGATCTTCAATGTCTTTCGGTGAACGACCCGGCCACGGCGTTAGCACGATGACTTGGTTCTCGCCGACGTTGGGAATCGCGTCGATAGGCACGGCTTGGAAGGCAAAGTACCCACCGATCGACGCGGCGATGGTTAGAAAGACGACGAGCCACGGTTCTTTCACGCAAAAGCGGATGAGGAGGTTGAGCATTTAGACACGGACATGGGGTGAGTCAGGGGAACAACCCTGATTGATCGATGACAGGGGCTTCATCAAGGAGGTAGACTTTTTCACGATCTTCCGAGGGATCGCGTCGACGCACTCGCTCGCCTGCTTCGCGATGCTGTCGTTTCGGTAGCGATGAACGGCGGCGACGTCGCGCCAACTTGGCGTCTCGGCAGCCTCGGCTTGGCGGTTGTTTCGCGTGCGACACAAGGGCTGTTCGTAACGTCGCTTTTGCCATGGCCAGACGATGCTTGCGCTCTGCGATGAACGCTGCGCGGGGGCGGTCAACGAGTACCCCTCGTCTCGCGGGGATCCCTTCGACAACGCAAGCATCGGCTCTGCTGCCGCGGAGGTCTTCTGATCAACGATCAGACCATGATGACGATCAATGCGGTCGCTCATTTCGAATCCCCTCCCCTCTCTCCGACAACTTCCCCGCACGCCAACATTTCACTACCCCAATACGGATTGCGAAGCTCTGCATCCGATTGCATCCAGTCGCCTCCGCCGCCGGGGACCATTGGGCAATACATGTGATAGATCCCCTTTTTCGATCGTGGCCCCATCACGGTTGTCGTGGCTCTCAACATTGCTTGGCTCACGGTCCGATAGGCAGTGCGGGCTGACTCGAGAGAACCACCCATGCGACCGGCACCGCGTCGCGCTTTCGCAAATTGAATTTGTGCAGCGTCGGGTACGTCGGGCTGCAGTTCCAATTGGGTCAGTGAATCCCGTAGCGTGTTGAGGGCAACGGGCGGAGGTGTCAAGTCGTTCGCCAACGCACGCTGAATGTCGAAGTAAGCTTCATAGGCCTGGTCGAAACGCTCGCCTGACTCACCGGCTAACATGACCCGCTCATGTTGGGGAAGTTTCAATGGACCCGGAGAATATTTCGGTGCTCTACTGGGGTCGAGCAACGATGGGTTGCCCGCGAGCTGCATCTGAGAGTCAATCAGGAAATTGCCGTTCGTAGCGATGGTCTCGCCCGCAGCGATCCCCTCGACAATAATCGCGTCTTTATCGTTCATCGCGCCGACGGTAACGCGGCGAATTTCAAACCTTCCCGGCTCAGTTTCGACGTAGATGACGCCGTGTTGGCCCGTGAGCAGCACCGACTCACGTGGCACCGTGACGACACGTTGCGCATCAACGGGTTCGGATGAATAGCCCAACTGTCGTGTCGGGATCAGATCCATGCCGCATAGCGGGCACTCACCTGGTTCATCGCGTATCACCTGGGGGTGCATGGGGCTGATGAACTTGCCCGCCAGGGCAGGATCGTAGACCGTCTCGGTTGCGACGGCGGGAACACTGATGCGAGCGGTCGCGAAATCTCCGGGGCGAAGTTTGCCATCCAAATTCATCACTTCGACTCGTACTCGTACCGTGCGAGTGGTCGGACTGACCGTTGGGTCGATAAATGCAACGCGGCCCGTAAAGACTTCGCCCGGCATCGACTGGATTTCGGCTTCGACCTGTTGGCCGAACCGCACCGATGCGGCATCGTCGGGGAATAGATCCAGCATCATCCAAACGGATGTCAGGTCGGCGATGCGATAGATTTTCTGCCCGGTTTTCACATAGTCGCCCTCGATGGCTGCCTTCTCGAGTACGGTCCCTGTCTGCGGCGACTTGATGCGGATCCGCGACTGGGGCTCACCACTTTCGCGAAGCGCATCGATCTGACCCGAGGTCATCCCGAGTTCGCTCAAATTTTCTCGTGCCATCGCCTGCATATCGCGACTGTTGATGCTAAACCGCCCCGACACATCACTTTCCACGCTGAGGAGGTACTCGGTCTGCGCCGAGTAAAGTTTGGGGCTATAGATCAGCGCGAGGTCATCGCCCTCTTTCACTTCGACGCCCACGTAATCGGCGTACAGCTCTTCCAATCGCCCATCGATGTAGGCGGAAATCGTTGCCAGTCGGCTCTCGTCGAAGTCGATCGAACCGATCGTGCGAATCGTCCGATTCACTTCACCCATTTTGCTGGTCGCCGTTTGAATTCCAACCAGGCGGCGGGCGGACGGCTCGATCGTTACCGAGATTCCATCGCCACCTCCACCGCTGGTCGTTTCGACCAATTCCATCCCACATACCGGACAACGCCCGGGTTGCGTCGAAGGTGGAGTACACATCATGGGACAGATGTAGCGTTTTTCCTTGCCCCCATTGGCGGCGGGAACCGCGTCGCCACCACCAGAGAACCCATCGGCCGTAATCCATTGAGACCGTTGAGCCACGCCGATCATGAAAAGAATAAGAGCGGCGACGACTGCGACAACGCTCGCGTTCATACCCGTGCGCAGCAGCCAAGCGGAGCCACTGACGCGTGTCTCGTCGCGGGCCGTAGACGTCGCGGCTTGTTCATGCGGTTCTGATTTCGCCGCTGGTGACTCCGCCGTCGCCTCCTCGTCGGAAGTCGCCGTTTCGCAAATGTCACCTGCATCTGGATGGGGCATGTCGCTCGACGGTGAGGATGTCGACGGCGACGCTTCGACCTGATCCGGCTCGATATCGTTGTTGGGGTTAGCTTGATTCATCGTCGTTACCTCCTGCTCCGTAAACGGTGGCTTGGGACTGCGGGAACGCGCCCGCAGGGACGTTCCATAGACGCCCTGGCGGCGCGGCCGGTTGAGTGCGCCGAGGCGCGGCAGTAGCCGGGTTGGTGGCGAGACTCGGTGCCTGCGGAACCCGGTTCAGCAACGCGTCACAAGAGTCGGCAGCTCATGATGAGTTGCCAGAGGCTCAGTGCGCACCGCAAGCCGTGACGACTTTCGTAACAGCGTGGGCGGGCGTTATGGGACGCGTATGAAACTGCCTATGCAGTCGCAATCACAGTCGCCAGATACAGAGCTGGATCTGAGAGAAGTGTGGCCGCAAGAAATCGTCGCCACGAATGCTGCTCGGGCGTCGTGGAAGACGCTCGTCACCGAAAATATCCGCTAAATCCGAATGTCGGATCGCTACCGAATCCCGTGTCGGCACCGTCGGTCGAGCTGACGAAGGCTCTCCCAGCGGCGAGCTCTCGACTCCGCAATGACAGGTGGAAGTGACCTCGATGCCAGCCACTGCATCGACAACGACCACATCCGAATCTGCGGCAACCGACGGGTCGGTTGCTCGGATCAAAGTGGTTTGGGGGCCCGTGAATCCACCCATCTGCGACGTGCCGTCTGACTCTGTTTCGCCGATGTAGCAGTTAGGCTCGGCTGCGGCTTGTTCACTGCCACCGCAGCATGAGCATTTCACTTCCGCTGAGGCGACTTGGCAACATCGGCAGCCGTCGCACTGGTACGAGGATGCACACTTGATGCCGCAATCATTCGCGAAAACCAACGCCATCCCCGGCTGAATCATCATTACGACGATCAGTGAAAGGTTAACGACAGTACGAATTAAACGAGAGCGGACCACTTCAACTTTCCGAAACAGATACCTAGGCCTGGTATTAGGGAGTATAACGCAAAATCGGGCTAAAGAGTTCAAGACGAATTTGAGTTTCGTTGCAAACCTCCCAATTAAGAGAGTAACTGGATGGAGCCAGTCTGTCATGCCACAGTGTCAAAATCAATATATTTTGCGTCTGCAAAAGTGTGGATTTCTGTCGCTATCGCTGGTGGTATGCTCGGCGGGTGGCTGTGCCACCGGACCTTCGCAATCCAGTTTGGCTAGGCACGCCACGTCGAGCCCCACCGTTCTCGGCGGAGTTTCGGAAGTTGCCCAGGACCATTCGACAGAGCGCCCTGGTGAGGAGTCATCCAGTCTTCAGTCGGTTGGCTACGAGGACGTTCAAGGAGCGGATGACAGCAACCCAGGCGGGCTGTCGTTCGCTGCGCCCGTCGCGTCGCCTGACGAAGATGCCGCAGAACGATCATTCAGCCAACTCATCGAAAGCGAGGGGAAGTTGGAGCGTCTGGAAGACGCAGAGATGCGGGACCAGCGAGACGAAAACACTGACGCTCCCGCTGCCCCGCTCCCCCATTCCCCATCATCCCTCGCTGGCCAGTCGGTCGATTACTTTGTGCAGCACGCCCTTGCGGCGCACCCCAGCATCCGAGCAGCACGCCAGCGCGTCCAAGCCGAACAGGATCGAATCCCGCAGGTGACCGCCCTGCCTGACCCCCAGTTCAACAACACGTTTTGGCCGTTCGAAAACAACGCCACCCAAACGGCCGCCGGTCGCGTCGCCAACCAGATGTCGCTGCAACAAGGCGTGCCGTTCCCCGACAAACTGCGCACGAAGGGAGCCATTGTCAGCCGCGAAGCTCAGATGGCTCAAGCGGAAGTCGAACGCATCGAACGACAGGTCACCGAGTCGGTTCGTCTGGCCTACTATGAAGTTTGGTATGCGACCCGCGCAATGCAGATCATCGAGGAAACACAGGGGCTCGTTGACGGTCTCAGCAGGGTCGCCGAAGCACGCTATCGTGCTGGCGGTACCCAGCAAGACGTGCTCCGCGCGCAACTCGAAATGGCGAGGCTAGAGGACCAGTTCCTTCAGCTTCGAAGGCAAAAGGAAGTTTCCCAGGCTGACCTCGCGGCACTGCTACAGCAACCTGTTTCACTCATGCCAGAAGCAACCGAGGAAATTGACGTTGCCGACGCACCGATGCAGCTCGATGCGTTGATTGCGAACGCCGAGCAGTGCAATCCCAATCTCCGTGGCCTGGCAGCTGAAATCCAACGTGATCGCCAAAAGCAGAAGCTTGCGTGTTTGCAACAGTATCCAGATTTCACGGTAGGGTTGAACTGGGGCGTCATCAGCGACAACCATAACGTGATCAGCCCTGTCGCCAACGGCAACGATAATCTCAGTATCAGTTTCGGCACGACGCTGCCGATTTGGCGTGAAAAGATCAATGCAGGCGTCCGTGAAGCCAATCGCCGCACGAGCAGCACCCAACAAAGACTCGAGGCCGAACGCAATGAAATCTACGGTCGCTTGCGCCGCCTGCTCGCGCAAGCGGACTCGCTCGTCGAGCAGACCGAACTCTATGAAAACCGACTCGTGCCGCGGACCGAAGATACGCTGAAGTTGGCGATTGCCGACTATCGTGGCGAACGAACGAGCTTCTTCACTCTCGTCGAAACGTATCGTGAACTATTGATGTTCGAGACCCAGCTCGCACGGGTCCACGCGACACTTGCCGGTACGATCGCTCAGATTGACCGCACGGTTGGGTGCCCGTATTGAGAGGCGGAGTCCACGGGATTGGCCGCTCACAACCGAACAGGGATCGACGGAGCGATCCGCGACGGTCATCGCCAAGCCCGTGAACGGTTCCCCGAAAAGTGCGGCGTCGCGAGCACGGCACTGATTGCTCGCGAATTCGTCAGATCTGTCGGTGAAACCGGTTGTGCGTGTCAGGGAACCGATTCGCTCTCTGCCGCTTGAAGTCAATGGATCGGCCAGGATCGGTCGACGCAACAGAGGACGGCGATGCAACGGATTGCATTGTTCACGCTCAGCCGCAACGTCCCCATCGATCTCGCTGGCTCACCGCCGACAGGTTTATTGGGAGACGCCCGCGGCACGTCGAATAGGGAATTGGTGAGATTCAATGGATTGGTTGATAGGCTCCCGACTCAAATCATGGATTGGTCTGTGGGTGGCGATGGGGATGGTCGGCGCGGCGGGATGTCGATCAACCGTCACGATCACCGATACGTCCGAGACTGCTTCTGCGCAACTGCTGCTCACCAGCGCGGTCGATGCGGTCGTTTGCTCTTTCGATTTCTCGCCGCTCGCCGGTCGGCTGTGCTACCTTGAAACGCGAGGACTCGGAGGCTCCGGCAAAGAATACGTTGCGTACCGAATCCGTGAGGCAATGGGCGGTTGCGGGGTTCGTTTAGCGGATTCCAGGGAGGCGGCCGATGTCGTGGTCGAGGCGGGGATGGCGGTCTATGGGACGGATTCCTACAAGAGCACCCTCGGCGTGGCCGAGGCGATTCAGCTTCCCGATGTCACCCTGTGCGTCCGCTATACCCAGTTCGGCGTTTCGAAACTCTCCCTGTTCGCTGTCGAACGTGAATCCGGAACCATCATTTGGAACTCCGGGAGTATGCGTGCCGATTCGCGTCAAGACGTTCGAAATGCGTTCGGTACCGGCCCCCGCTTCAGTGGCACCATTGACCATCCTGCCCATCGCGTGCACAACACCGAGGGGGGAGTTTTCGCGACCGGCGCGTCATGGCTGGGGCTGGATTGACGGCGAAACGCGAGGTTCTAGGAATCATCGCTAGCATGGGCTGGGCAACACGCGAACGCGTTGCCTCGATGGGGCTGATTGGCCGGCAATAGCAAGTCGCCGGGCAACCTCTCTTCATCTCATTCAGGGTGTTGATTCGTGTTCATTGATGTGCTCCGTCACGTTGGGTGACACGTGGTGCCTCGGACGGAAACCAGCCCTGCGTCCGCAAGCAAAACTTGACCAGCAGGAGCATCAGCGGCACTTCAATCAGAACGCCAACCACGGTTGCCAACGCGGCTCCTGAGGACAATCCGAAAAGCATCGTTGCCGTTGCGATCGCAACCTCGAAATGGTTCGACGCTCCGATCATTGCCGTGGGAGCAGCGGTCTCATAGGTGAACCCAAACAGTTTGGATGCCGCGTAACCCAACGCGAAAATCATGACGGTCTGAATCGTCAACGGGATTGCGATCCATAGAATGGTCAACGGGTTCGCGACGATCGTTTCGCCTTTAAACGAGAACAGCAGTACCAGCGTCGCTAGCAATGCCGTGATCGTGACCGGCGTTAAGAAGTGAAGAAACTTTTCGCGAAACCATTCTTCGCCTTTCGTGGCGATCAACCAGCGACGGGAGAGGTATCCGGCGGCCAGAGGCAAGGCAACGTAAACGACAATGGAGAGCATCAACGCTTGCCAGGGAACCGGCAGCTGCCCGACACCGAGCAGTAAACCGCCTAACACGCCATACAGCACCAGCATCGTTAGGGAATTGATGGCCACCATGACCAACGTATGTCCATCGTTTCCATTGGACAGATGTCCCCATACCAGAACCATTGCCGTGCACGGAGCGATGCCGAGCAAAATACAACCCGCCAAGTAGCTTCGCCATAAGGGAACTTGTAACATCTTGACCCCATCGACCAAGACCACTTCTCCCGCACCGTAGGTTGCACCGACTTCGAGGTTGCTTCCCAGTGGAGCCTTGACGAGATCTACCGCATCCGGCCCGATGAAGCCGAGAAACAACGTGCCGAGAAAGAAGGTCGCGATCGCGTACATCGTGAACGGCTTGATGAGCCAATTGATGATCAGCGTCAACGCGACCGGACGTACCGCTTTGCTGGCGCGAACAACCTCGCCAAAGTCGATCTTGACCATGATCGGATACATCATGAAGAACAGACAAATGGCGATCGGAATCGAAATCACTGGCGCGTCGTTGACGTAGATCGCCATCGCGTCGAGCGACTTCGCGAATCCCGGTGCGACTTTCCCCAACGCAATCCCCGTGACGATACACAGGCCAACCCAAATCGTCAGATAGCGTTCAAAGAAGCTCATCTGTTTCGGTTCGTCGACGCGACAGCTCGCTTCGTTACTCATTTTCAAATTCCCGTTTCGGTGGTTGCGAATGCGATCATGTGGGAGTCCTGTTCTGTATTTCCGGTGGCCGCTGGGTGAGCAACTGACTGCAAACGAAAGGCGGCACCTGTCGCTGAGCGAAGTTTGGCAAACTTCCGTGTTCCGTTCGCGAAACAAAGCACACTCTCATAATCGTCTATCGACGAATAACGATAGTTCGCTTTAAAAAAATGCGAGCAGCGGTCCGCGGCCAGGTCGCTGAGTCGCTCCCGATTGGTCCGACGGCTTGCCGTAACCAACCTTCGGACCGGCGACTTGTCCTGCAATCAAACTCGCCGTGCGGTGTTTTACCCAAGGACTCCTCTATCGTTCATCTACGATAGACGGTGGCTGTTCCCGCGTCAATCGCATGGCACTGGGCTCGCATCGGTGGGGAAAGAGGCGACGGGTTGGAGTCCCTTCGCTGCCCTGCAAGGCGGAACGGGCGGAAGGCTCAAGCTCCTGCCTGATCACGAATCAATCGTGCCACGGCCTATTCTTCCGCTAACAGGATCAAATTGGTAGTGGGAGTGTAATTGTGGCGCAAAATTCGCCGAGAAATGGACTTCAGGCCGAGGACACGGGACTCGATATCGATTAAAAACTCGTATCGGAGCGTTCGACCACAAAATTTGACAGAAACTTTCCGTTCGATCCTTACTCAACAAGTGTATCCGTGAGCCGGTCGCTCACCGATCAACGCATCGGGACAAAGGGCATTCATGCTGAAAATGGAATCAACCTCCAAGGAGACTGCTCCGCAGCCTCACGAAAGTCATTTTTACCACAATTTGGTTCCCGCCTATCAAGCCGTTTGGCCTGCGGTAGCCAAGCGTGGCATCCAGACCAATCTGGCGGCCCTGGACATCCCACAGGGAACCAAAATTCTCGAAGTCGGTGTGGGGACGGGGTTGTCTCTCGAGTCCTATCCGCTCCACGCGGACGTGCTCGGCGTCGATCTATCCGAATCGATGCTGGCCGAGGCCGAGGTGCTGATCGAGAAGAATCGGTGGAACCACATCCAGGTGCGGCCGATGAACGCGGAAGAGCTGACGTTTGACGACGCCAGTTTTGATCTGGTCACGTCTTTTCACACCATCAGCGTGGTCTCTCGGCCCGACAAAATGATGCGAGAGCTCGTTCGCGTTTGCAGACCCGGCGGCCGGATTCTGGTCATCAATCACTTCCGCAGCGGAAACCCCCTGATCGCTCGCGTCGTCGATTCGGCGGGCGGAATCACCCGCCGGTTGGGTTGGCGCACCGACTTGGAAGTCAACAAGCTGCTGAGCGAATTGCCCATCGAAGTCGAGAGCTGCCACAAAAATAACCCGCTGTCACTATTCCGCGTGCTCGTCGCCAAGCGGGTTTGAGCGTTCGGGGTTCGTCATTTCGGCTTTAGTCATTCAGGCCGAATGCATCTCGCAGTTCGCTGATCACGTTTTCGGGCATCACTGAAAGTGCCCCGATGGCTCGAGATTGGACGAGCGCCTCGGCCGTCGATTCAAAGACTTCCAGGCGGTCGAACGTTGCCAAAATGTTCGCTCCTGTGATCAGCACGCCATCGTTCTCGAGCACCGCGGTCGGCGAGGACGCGGAGATATGATCGGCGATCGAGCCGTCGCGACGGTACTGGATTCCGTAGGGGACCCGGCCGACATCTCGCAAGAACACGTAGCTCTCTGGGATCGTTTTCGAGTCGAAGGTCGCGTCGGTGACACTGAACGCAGTCGCTGCGACGGGGTGGGCGAAGGCAATCGCATGGACGCTCGGATGTTTCCGATAAATCGCCTGGTGAGCCAATACCGCGCGACTGGCCTTCTTGCCCGCTTCGCGCGCCGCACCCTGGACGTAGACCAAATCGCCGGCCGCCAGCGTTTCTCGATCACGCTGCGTTGGCGTGATCACAAAGGAATCATCTCCCACCCGGGCCGAAAAACTGCCCTCGGTACTGATCAACAACCCTTGTCGACACCCCCGGCGAACGAACTCACGCAGCGTGCGGCGAAGTTCGAGCTCTTCCGAAGACGGCTGATGGTTGTCGAGTGAATCGAGATGGACGCTGCGATCGTGAGCCCGTTTCAATTGGGATTCGTCGAGGTAGTTGATCTTGCCGATCTGGCCAGCGTGGATCAGGGTCTTGGCGCAGAACTCGAATGCTTCAAAACGCTCGAATGCCTGCGACAACGATTCGCCACCCACCACCACCCCGTGGTTTTCCAGGATGACGCTATCGCAGCCCGCTACAAACTGCTTGGCGATCGATTCCCCGAGTCGCTCGCTGCCCGGTAGGGCGTAGGGTGCGAATCCGGTCGTGCCGCAAACCGCATTGGCTTGATGGAAGATTCTTGTGTCTGGCGTCCGGCCACAGATACTGAAGGCGACCAGGGCGACTGGATGGGCGTGTACGATCGCGCCGATGTCGGGGCGAACGTCGTAGATCGCCTTGTGGAATGGGTACTCCGAGGACGGCGGATGTTTCCCGTCGAGGGAACCGTCCGCCCGCACGCACACGATGTCTTCACGTTTCAAACGCCCCTTGTCCACGCGTGCAGGCGTGATCCAAATGTCCCCGTTGGTATCTCGGATCGACAGATTGCCCCCCGACGTCGTCGTCATCCGCGAGCGGTAGATTCGCTGCATCGTGGCGATGATTTTATCGCGAGGATGCGTCCACTGGTCTCGTTGGTCTGGTGCTGAGGCTTGCATGATCGATTTCTCGCCGAGCGACTGTTGAAAGAAAAGAAAGGAGGTCCGCCGTTACTCTAACGCATAGATCGAGATGGATTCGATTCTCATGCCTTGTGATTTCGAGCCGCTATCCGCAGTCGTAAACGGATCGAATCGCAGTTGCCCAACCGCTCCCGGTTCGTTGAGATTGAACAGGTACGAATTGGTTTGTTCGCTTGCCTTGATCGATCGCGAAGTCATCTGGCCCCCATTGAAACCGCCTTGAGGCGACGCCCAAAAGAGCTCGACGGCATTGTCGCTGAGCGGTTGTGCTTTCAACTCGATGACCATCTTACCCGAGACGGGCCGATCGAACTTGACCGACAGCTGAGGGTCGTCGCCGGTCGCTTTGACCGTTGTCACGCCAGCTTGGTTCGTGATCGCAACGCGGTGGCGACTGCCCCACTGTTTCAGCACCGCCGGATCACCGAAATCCCATTGGATCAATCGCGTCGCATCGCTCAGATCGATTTCGTCTGGGTTGAGCGAGTGGTCCTGGGGCTCGGATGTCTCCAATGCCGTATCCGCAGTGCCGATATCGCTCGGGGCCGCGAACACATAGGTGCCCGAACGGATCGACAAGACGACGTGGCCAGCTTCGGATCTCAGCACCGAAACATGTTCGGCGTCCGAGAGAGGGTGACCGCTTTCGGTCACCTGCGCCGCATCGGCCGTGGGGATAAAGACCTGGGCGGTCGTGTTGGCCGGAATGGTGACGGACAAACGAAATTCACCGTCTTCCAGTTGCCAATCGCTAACGATTTTGCCTCGAATCGAATCGTATGTCGCGCGGACCTGATGGATCGCCTGCCGCATCGCATTGCTGTTGGGCTGCGGGGGTTGAGGATGGATGATGATCTTTTGGTAGCCGGGACCGTCCGAGACAATTCCCGCGAGCGTGCGGAACATCCATTCGCAGACGGCACCGAACGCATAATGCGAGAATGAATTCATCGCGGCGTTGTGGCGGCCGAAGGCGTCCTCTTTCGTGTAGCTGTCCCAGCGTTCCCAGATCGTCGTCGCACCGTTGGCGATCTCATAACCCCATGACGGAAAATCGCGGGATTGCAACAGGAACACGGCCAGGTTGTTCTGCCCCGATGCGGACAGCACGGGCAGTAGCGGGCGCGTGCCCAGGAATCCAGTCGACATGCGGTTGCCGTTCTCCGCGATCATGCGGGCGAGGAAGCGGCCGGTGGACGCGCGTTTTTCAGCTGGGATCAGATCCGCAAACAATGCAAGCGCCTGAGCCGATTGCGTCCTGACGTTCACGTGTCCGTTGGCATCGACGTACTTCTTATTGAACGCCGCACGGGTTCGCTCGAACTGTTGGCGATAGGCGATGGCCTCCGCATCGTGACCGATCGCCGCCGCCATCTCCGACATCATCTTTGCTGAGATGGCGAGGTACACGGTGTCAACGTACTCAAGCGGTGTTTGGGCACCTTGCGCCAACCAGTCGCCCCAATGGTTCCCATGAGAAATGCCCAGGTCATCCTGGCTGGTTTCTGTCCGCCAGTGCATGAACCGCGTCATGGGTTCCCAGCACGTTTCGATCACGCGGGTGTCGCCGTAGGCTTGCCAGATCGTCCAGGGGCAGATCACGCCGGCATCAGCCCATGCCGTACCAAAATCCCATCCATGTTGAAACGGAAAAGGCGCGTAACCAGGGAATGCACCGCTGGGACGCTGGGATTCCATCAGCTCACGCAACCATTTGGTATAGAACGCGCCGATGTCTGCATTGTAAGCGGCCGTGCCCACATAGGCCTGAGCGTCTCCGGTCCAGCCCATCCGTTCATCGCGTTGGGGGCAGTCCGTCGGCAGGTCGAGAAAGTTCGCACGCTGCGTCCACAGGACGTTTTGGAACAGACGATTGACCATGGGGTCATTGCACTCAAACTCGCTCGTCATGGGCGTGTCGCTGTGCATGACCAAGCCGGTTACCGCCTCGGTGGTCGGTTCGCCGGGGAAGTTCTCCACCTCGACAAACTGGAAACCATGGAATGTGAAGCGGGGCTGGAAAATCTCACCGTTCTCGTCGCCGCGGCAGACGTAGAAATCCGTGGCTCTTGCCTTGCGAAGGTTCTCCGTCATCAGGCTGCCATCGGGATGCAACATTTCACCGTATCGAATGCGGATTTGGTGCCCGGCTGGGCCCTTCACTTTCAATCGGATCACACCGGCGAAATTTTGGCCGAGATCAAAGAGGGCTGTCCCCGGTTTCAGTATCGTCACGGACTGTGTCGGCAGCTCCTCGGTGATGCGAACCGGCACGCCCGGGAAGGCCTCGAGTTTCGGACGGTGAAATCCGAGTGAACGAGGTTCGCCAGGCTTGGTAATACCTTGATTTGGACGCTTGGGATTACGGAATTGATAGAACGTCGCGACGGTGTCGCCGTTCTCCTCAGCCAGGATCGCCGACTGCCAATTCGAGTCATCAAACGCGGGCGATGCCCAGCCCTTGATCTCACGGGAGGCGTCGTAGAATTCTCCCATCAACAAATCCGCTTCACGGACCGGACCCTCACCAGTCACCTTCCAAGATGGATCGGTACCAATGGTTTCACGGGAGCCATCGTCGTACTCGATCTCGAGCTGCGCCATCAACGCCGGTGTTTTGCCGTAGTTGGATCGATCGCACTTCTCCGTCCCCATCCCCGTCAGCAGCCCAAAGCCGACATAACCACTGTACCACCCGTCAGCGACCCAAGCCCCGATCGCATTGTCGCCGCTCGAAACCATGTCCGTGACATCGTACGTGTTGTAATAAGCACGTTGGCGATAGTCCGTCCAACCCGGAGCAAAGTATGCGTCGCCGACGCGTTTGCCGTTGAGATGCAATTCGTAGATGCCAAGGGCCGTCGCGTATACCGTCGCCCGCCGAATCGTTTTCGGCGCCGTGAACTCTTTCCGGTACTGTCGCGCCGGCGGCAGCAGCAAGGTCGATGGATCCGTTTGGATCTCGGACTCGTCACGATAACTGATATAACTCGCCGACCAATCGCTCTCGTCGAGCAGTCCCATCGACCAGAACGCGACATCACTCCACTGCGAAGGGTTGCCTTGCGCGTCCCACGTTTTGACTTTCCAGAAACATGTTTGCTGCGACTCGAGTGGCTCACCGGCGTCGACAATATGCAGGGTTTCGTCCGAGTCGACTTTGCCGCTATCCCATCGATCCGCATTCCCAGCGTCCAGTTTCTCACGCGTTGAGGCAACGAGAATTTGATAGGCCGTCTGGGCCTGACCGCGTTGTTCCGATTCAACCTGCCAGCTCAACCGAGGTTGGTTTTCGTCGATCCCATGAGGTGCCTCTCGGTACTCGCAGCGCAGGTGCACGGCGGACAGTTCACCTGCGGAAATCGTCGACGTGGCGAGCATCAGAATGAGGACGAGCAGTCGGGTCATGGTGGGGGGGCAGTGGAGGTGGCAGCAGGAGGGGTATCGCAACGCTGGTCGACTAAATCTCGACCTGATCCGCGTCGACCGGTATCTCACGGCCAATCCAAAACGGCGTGGTCGCGAACCACAGAATCGTCCCGACCAGGGCGATTGAGACCACTGCAGCGTGAGAGATATTGCCGGTGAAATAAAGAAGACTCGGCACGATCACGAGCGCCAACGCGAATAACGAGGCGAGTTTGAGGGGTAGTCGCATTTAGGAATTGAGAGTGAAGGTGGCTTGGGAGCATGGTCCCGAGCGGGCGGGGGCGGGGGAGAATTGCGGATGAGAGGCGGCGGACGGGACAATGGTCCCATCCTACGTGGGTTGGTCTTTCTGGAGGGCTTTGCTGAGGGCTAGATAGATCACGCCCGAGGCGATCCAACAGGGGATCACCGCGTAGGCGGCGAACAGTTTGTCGGGGAACCACTCGGTTGGCACCATGATCAGATACAGGCCGATCACGACGGGTAATAGCCAGGCGACCAGCACAGCAACGTTGATCGCGGTGCCCTGCTCCAGTGCATATTCATCGCGCATGCCAAAGCGTTTCATGAAGTAGAAATCCACGAAAATAATCGCGCCCATGGGTCCGAGTACCGTGCCATAAGTACCGACGAAATCGAGCAGTTTCGCGGACAGGTTGGGAAACGCACCCGCCGCGGTGGCGACCGCTCCGGCGACCAGCGTCATCACCACACGAGGACTCTTGGGAACAACCCCCTGGAATGCCAGTCCGGCGCGATAGATTGTCGGGTTCGCCGTTGTCCAACCCGCGATGATCACGCAAACGATGCCAGTCCATCCGAGTGCCCCCCAAGCCAACGCACCTGGGTTGGCCGTGGCGTCTTGCGACAATTTGATTTGCGCCGCCAGCAATAACGCGGCGGCAATCCAAGCCATGTAGTGGCCCAAGAACATGCCGATCGCCGGTGCCCAGCCGGATGAGGGGCTCCGCGCAAATCGGAAGATAGACAGGTCGGCCATGCCAAAGTGCATCGCACCATTGCACAGCCAGGCAAAGACGACGATCTGCCAAAATCCAAACTGCTTTTTGCCTTCAGTGGCCTGCACGAAATTAATCGCATCCTGCCAGAATTTCCCCTCGCTCAACGCCGCGATGCTGTTGGCGTCCACCTGCACGAGCGAGACGATCCCGCACGCGGCAAAGATCGCGATCATCCAAGGGGCCGCAATGTTGGCGACTTGAGCGACGATCTTGTAACCGGCCGCAGCGATGACCGCCATCACGACGCCCACCGCGATCACGATCACGGTGAAATCAGGACTGCCCAGACCGAAGGTGGACTCCGGGACCTCGTAGAGCGTGCCAAATGGAATCCCGACAGCACTCGCCGATACCGTCACCATCGCGCCGGCCAGGAAACAAAAGAGGACTCCGTTGACAACGTTGTAAAACTTGACCAAACCGCCCCCGGCGATCCGCTCGAGCTGATAGTACAACGTCATCCGTTTCGCGATGGCAATCGGCGTCACCAGATAACGCCACGTTAAGACCGCGAGGAAATTACCGAGCAGCAGCCCGAGCAGCAGATCCTGCAGACTGGCGCCTGCTGCCAAGAACAAGGGGCCGATCATGAACTCGGTACCCGCAGCATGCTCGCCCGCGTACATGCCCCAAAACTTTCCCGCCCCCAGCAGTGCGGATTTCGGTACAGGCTCTCGTTCGAACTCGCCACCGCTCGAGGCAGTCGGTTCAGAGGAATTCGCGTCGCTCAAGGGAAATTTTCAAAAAGGAATGAGAGAGAGGGGGCAGAAGACTAAGAGTTCAAAGAGAAGGGAGCGAAGTTCTTGTTCGGAATTCTGAACCCTCCGTTTTTCGCTTTGCGTCCTTCAGCGTTTCGCGAGTACGTCAGCTTCGTACTGGCGAACGGCGGTCAGCCAATCGCGACCGACGGGGACGCCCGATGTTTCGCAGTAGTGATCCCAAATGGCACCGAAGGGCATCGTTTTCTGTTCTTCCATCAACGCCAAGCGGGCTGTGAAATCACCTTCAAGCTCAAATCGCTGGAGTTCCCTGGTGGGCTCGAGCAACGCCATCAACAGCGCCTTGAGGGTGTTCCGAGTGCCGATCGCCCAAGCGGCAATCCGGTTGATGCTCGCGTCGAAGAAATCCAAGCCGATATGGACGCGATCGAGGTGCTGACCACGAACGATTTCCTGCATGATCGCTTGCAGTTCGTCCGTCATCGTCACGACATGATCGCTGTCCCAACGCACCCCGCGACTGACGTGCAGCAGCAATTCAGGAACGTAGATCAACATCGAGGAAATCTTGTCCGAGATGACTTCGGTGGGATGGAAATGCCCCGCATCGAGACACAGGACTTTGTGGCGTGTGATCGCGTATCCCATGTAGAACTCGTGCGATCCAACCACATAGCTCTCCGACCCGATCCCAAACAGTTTGCATTCGACGGCGTCGAGCATCCGCGAAGGGTCGATCGATTCGGCGAACAGTTTATCGAGCGAATCGGCCAGTCGTAGTCGAGGTGCCATCCGGTCCGCTGGTGTGTCTTTCAATCCATCGGGAACCCAGACATTGTTGATGCACGGATTGCCCTGGGCATCACCCATCGCGGCCGCGATCCGGCGACAAGCGATCCCGTGATCAATCCAAAACTGGCGGATGCCTGCGTCGGGGTGCGCCAGTGTGAAGCCATCGGCGGCCTTGGGATGAGAGAAATAGCTCGGATTGAAATCGAGCGAGACGCTTTGCTCACGCGCCCAATCGATCCAACCTTGAAAATGCTCGATACCGATTTCGTCGCGATCGACGGGGCCGTCGAACTCGCCGTACATCGCATGCAAATTCAACCGCTGACGGCCTGGGATCAGCGAATAGGCCATCTCCAGGTCACTGCGAAGTTCCTCCGCCGTGCTGGCGCGACCGGGGTAATTTCCGGTGACCGCCAAACCGCTGCCCAATTCCTGGCCGCTGTTTTCAAAGCCTGCGACATCGTCGCCTTGCCAACAGTGCATGGAAATTGCGGTTTTGGCGAGCGTTTTCAGAGCGGCGTCCACGTCGACACCGATGCTTTCGTATCGCTCGTTCGCCAGTGAAAACGCGGTGTCGAGACTCGAAGAACTGCTCATGGCTCTGTGGGGATGCGGGTGCCTGGATGAATAGACCTGCAATGTTAAGCTTTTCCCCGCTGTTGGCCACTCCTCTACGGAAATGTTTCCCTACCTAAGATTTTTCATGGCAGCGAGGAGCTTCTGCCGGTCTGAATTGAGACACACTCCGCTCTCACGACAGCCGGAGCCGACGGGCGACATTACTACGCCCGGGGGTGGAACTCGCGGTGGACGCGTTGCAAGCGGCTGTGCTCGACGTGCGTGTAGATTTGGGTCGTCTGGATGCTCGCGTGACCAAGCATCTCCTGGACCTGTCGCAAATCGGCGCCGCCGGCCAAGAGGTGTGTGGCGAAGCTGTGCCGCAGCGAGTGGGGACTGATTTCCGAGAGAATCCCTGCTCGCTGGGAGTACCGCTTGACCAGTCGCCAGAGCTGGATGCGGTCGAGCGGTCGGCCGCTGCGAGACAGGAACACCTCATCGCAGAGCGAAGGGGCCCGCGCCGCGAGAATCCCGCGAGCCTGCGACAAATACAATTCAATGGCAGTGATCGCCCGCCCGCCGATCGGCACCATCCGCTGCTTGTCGCCCTTGCCGTGGCAGCGTAAATGCTTCTCGGGCAGCGACAGGTCTCGCACCCGCAGCGAGCACACCTCCGAGGCGCGACAGCCCGTGGCGTAGAGCACTTCGAGCAGTGCCCGGTCCCGCTCCCAAAACGAATCGCTCTTTTTGACCGCAGTGAGAAATGCTTCCACCTCCGACGGTGACATCACGCCCGGCATCCGCTGCCAAGCCTTCTGGGTGGCGATCAGCTCAGCCGGATTCTCACTGGCGAGGCCCTCGAGCTGCAGATATTTGTAAAACATCCGTACCGCAACGATGTTTCGCGATATCGAAGCCGGTGCCAGATCGCGATCGTGAAGAAACCCGACAAAATCGGACAACTCCGTGACGCTCACTGCGGCGGGGTTGCGACCGCTGAGCCACGCGACAAACTGCTTCATGTCGCGGGTGTATGCCTCGACCGTGTTTTTAGCTAGGTGACATTCGCGTTTGAGATAGGTCAGGAAATCAGCACAAATCGAATCGCTCGCAGGCGCTTTCTTCGGGGCCGAGCCGCCGTTTTGGAGCTGCTGCAGCTTGGTCATTCGTTTCGCCATGAGTGGTCTCTCCTGGGTGGATTCGCTATTCTCTGCTACTTCTTATCGACCCAGCTTTCGTTTGGAATGAAGTAGATGAACGTATTGGTAGTAGGTGGCGCCGGATATATCGGCTCGCATGCGGTCGCGCGGCTGATCGCCGCAGATCACAAAGTCGTCATATTGGACAACCTTTCCCGCGGCCATGCCGCTGCGGTGCCTACCGAGATGCTGGTTCGCGGTGACCTGAACGATACGGATTTCGTCGAAAAAACGCTGCGTGACAATGCTATCGACGTCGTCATGCACTTTGCGGCCTTCGCTGAGGTCGGGGAATCGGTCAAAGACCCCGCCTCCTACTATCAGAACAACGTGGTCGCTGCCCTCTCCTTGCTCGAAGCAATGCGGCGGGCCGACGTCAAAAAGATTGTCTTCAGCAGCACGACGGCTACCTACGGCCAACCCGACAAGGTGCCAATCGCCGAAACGACCCTGCAAAATCCAATCAATCCCTACGGATTCACCAAACTTGTGATCGAGCGAGCACTCGCCGATTATGCCCACGCCTATGGATTTGCCTACGCAGCCCTGCGCTATTTCAATGCCGCTGGAGCCCACCCAGATGGTCACATTGGTGAACACCATGACCCCGAATCCCACCTGATCCCGATCGTCCTGCAGGTTGCCCTCGGCCAGCGTGAGAGTATTACGATTTTCGGTGATGATTACCCTACGCCCGATGGGACGTGCATCCGTGATTACATTCACGTCGAAGATCTGGCCGATGCCCATTTGCGAGCCATGGATCGTCTCGAGCCCGGCAAGGGGATTTGTGTCAATCTTGGTACCGGCAACGGGATCAGCGTCCGCGAAATCGTTGATGCCTGCCGCGAAGTGACCGGCCACGAAATCCCCGTTGTGATGGGCGAACGACGCCCCGGTGATCCCGCCGAATTGGTCGCCGACGCAACACTGGCAGGCGACGTGCTGGGCTGGAAAGCCAAATACACCGACGTCAAAGAAGTCGTCGAGACCGCCTGGCGATGGCACCAAGCCCATCCTCACGGATACAATTCGTAGACGACCGGCCCCCCCGCCCGTAGCTGAAGTCGGCCGACGACGGACAACACGACTGCGTTCCAGTCTCCCGCCGGAGGGATCACCGCACGTCCTCCCGCTCTCACTCGTCTGCGTTGTGAAACGAACGATTCAATCCGCGGGGCGGCGGACTTTCTAGCTCAATCTCCCTTTTGTCAGCTCTCACAACTCATGTCGCGACGCCAATCAGCCTCCACCGATAAGTCCGATCCACCCTGGTATGCCGACGGATTGCGTTTTGAATGCACCCAATGCGGTGCCTGTTGCAGCGGCGAACCGGGCTATGTGTTCATCAATGAGGCGGAAACCGCCGCGATGGCGAAGGAACTCCAGCAGAGCGTCGCCGAGTTCGAGATGAAATTCACCCGGCGGGTGGGAAAAGAATCCAGCCTGATTGAACGCCCCGATGGCGACTGTGTTTTCTTGGATCCGAAGTCGCGGCATTGCCTGGTCTATAAGGCTCGCCCGATCCAATGCCGGACGTGGCCCTTTTGGGACAGTACGCTGGAATCACCCGCAGATTGGCAAGCAACGTGCGACGTTTGCCCTGGCGCAGGGAGTGGTCAATTGTACACATTTGACCAGATCGAGATCCGCCGTCGAGAGAAATCCGTCTGATCCCGGGCGACGCAAAGTCGGCAACATCAAATTATTCTCAGTTTGATTGGACTTTGACGATTGTGCCGGTCGATACCCATAGTGCGGGTCATTGTGGCGCGGCGTCTGCCGCCTCGGTAACGGGGCCAACGACGAGCAGTTAGTGGGCGAAATTCATGTTTCGCCTGACTTTCTGCAGCCACGCCGCTTGACACTCGCACGCTCACGTCCATACAGTGACGACTCCTAAGTCGAGCAGCTTTAATGGTTTGCGTCAACACGACGCCGACCTCGCTGTGCACCTGAACGAGTTAACTGGATGGGAGTGCCAGCGGAGTGACCAAGAAAGAAATTGTACGTGTCATTTCCGAAGAACTCGGTTTGACGCAACAGCAGACCAAAGAGGTGGTGCAGCGGACTTTCGACTCGATTGTCGAGATGTTGGTCCGGGAGGGACGAATCGAACTGCGGAACTTTGGCGTCTTTGAAGTGAAACTTCGGGCCGCACGCAGTGCAAGGAATCCCAAAACCAGCCAAAAGGTTCATGTTCCTGAGAAATACGTCGTCAGTTTCAAACCCGGCAAGGTGATGGAACAGCGCGTACAGGATCTGAGCGAGCAGCCCGGACGTCCGGCGTGGCTCGATTCGGATTATGAACCTCGCGGCAAACCGCCTCAGAAACCGACCGCCGACGCAACCGAGCATTCCGCTCGATCCACGCACAGCCAAAATTCGAAATCAGCTCGCGAAGCTGACCGTCCGATTCGCCCGACCGGCGAGTGGGGGTGATTCAAATTCGCGAGTCCATGTTGTTCACGGAGGAACTTCCCATGAAACTTGCGACCACGGCGATCGACGCCAACCCAGCGGCCGAAACGACTGGCCGGGCGAAGCGAAGTCCCGCGGCATCGCTGCGAGCGCTCGCCACCCGATTGATCCTGGGCATCGCCTTGATGATGGCGATTACTACCTCGGTCGGCTGTTTTCTCCCCATCTACTCCGCCCGTCCGGAACGCCGTGTCCAGCAGTTGTTGTACACCTCGGAAAACCTGCGTGCGATGGTCGACGAGTGGGAGCGATTCTGGCAGCTCGATGCACCGAGCCACCTGACTCCCATCCGGACTCACGGCGGTGTGCTCTAACTGAGCGTCCGCCGCGGAACGAAGCACCCGCACCCAAGTTCTCGAGCCAGACGTCGTTGCACAGCGTGCCCCTCGGGCCGCGATCCCAACGGTGGAAGCGCGGGGCGATACCCATGCGGGGGAAACGAAGAAGTTTCGCAGGGGTGCTTTGGGAACGGCGCCGCGCTGAAGATCTGAATCGAGTCTCCGACCGACTCGGCTACTCAGCTTCACCATCGGAACTGCTATCACCGTCGTGCCGACCGCCATCAGCACCAGCATGCTGGAGACGGAGTCGGGGATGGCGCCGAGATCGCGTTCCATATTGATCGCGCCAGGCCCATCCATGCGCGTGTCTTCATCTGCACCGCCACTGCAGCCGCCTCACGCCAGGAATCTCCTGCCAGTCGCGTCGCCCGTCCGCAATCCAGCCGTTTGCCCACACAGGCAACGACGAAGATCACGCCGCAGGGTGATCCAATGCGACATTCTCTCCGCGATGTGACCGACACGCCCCCACGACGAACGCTCCAAATACGCGGGAAGCACGCCCATTCAATGGGTGATGATCGCAAGTGGCGACCACGACCGCGATCGCTCACAGGGCTGGCGAGCGGTTCGGGAAGCCAACCGGCCAAGATTTCGCCCACCACGGTCGGTTGTCCCGGCCAGCGAAAAATCCAGCCACCCGCGAGGTTGGCAATGATGCTTGGCCGGTATTGAGGATGCCGACCGATGGAACCCGCAGCGCCAGTACATAGGATTCGAGATTTGCCATTGGGAATCGCTACTCGCGAAATCTATTTCCAGATCAGAGCCACGTTATAGGCGGCAAAGCCCACCAATAAGAGGACTCCTTCGGTGCGTGAGATGCGACTTCCCGAGAAGAAAATGGGCAGACACGCCGCGGCGACCAGGACCATGATCGGAATGTCAAAGCGAATCGCCTCGAGACTGACGGGGATCCCCGCTGGCGAAATGATGCCCGTCAATCCGAGCACGCAGGCAAGATTGAAAATGTTGCTGCCGACAACATTCCCGACGGCGATATCACGTTCGCCACGTACGCTCGCCACCAACGACGTCACGACTTCGGGTAGCGATGTGCCCGCCGCGACAACGGTCAGCCCAATCACCAGTTCGCTGACACCGAACCAGGTCGCCACCGCAACGGCACCACTGACCAACCACTTCGACCCCAGACCCAAGCAAACCAGGCCGGCGGCGATCAGGGCGAATTGCAACGGCAAACGAACCGGCTTTTGATCGTTGCCACCGTACTCTGCCGCGAACTCCTGCTGGACCGCCTGGGAGTCACGCCGCGCCGTTCGCAAGCAGATCACGAGGTAGATGATCAGCACTGAAAACAAGATCATCCCGTCGATTCGACTGATCACTCCATCGCGAGCGAGTCCCCACGTCAAGCAGGACAGGGCAACCATCAACGGGACATCGAACCGGATCAATTGACTCGAAACCACCAATGGCGTCACGAGCGCCGAGATGCCGAGGATCAACAGCACGTTGAAAATGTTGCTGCCGACAACGTTGCCGACCGCGACGTCCGAAGCTCCGGAAAACGCCGCTTGTAAACTGACGCCAAGCTCCGGGGCGCTGGTTCCAAAGGCAACCACGGTCAGCCCAATGACCAGCGGCGGGATGCGAAACGCCGCCGCCACAGCCGACGCTCCTCGCACGAGCAGTTCGCCGCCGACAATGAGTGCGACCAGCCCTGATAGAATCAACAAACCCGAAAAAAGATGCTCGTTCATACCGCAGATTTCGCAGCGCCACGATTTCGGATTGATCAGCACCAACCACAGCGAAACCGCATTAACAGAACAAGATTGCCGACGGCAGGAAATTGTCAATGTGGCATTTTCCAAAACGCGTGAGATCCACGTTAAAGTATCACTCATCCTTCCAACAGCACTGCCCCCATCGAGCTGGTCCATTGAACTCATTTTCCTTCTTGGCGACTCACGACGCTGCTCCGCTAAGTCCTGACGCCGGCAGTATCCGGCTCGGGGCGATCGACATGATCACCGCCATCACGTATCTGATCGGTATCGTCGCGATCGGCTTGTTCGCAGCCTGGCGTCATAAAAAGAAGCAGGGCGCTGCGGAGGAGTATTTTCTCGCCGGAAAGAGTCTCGGCTGGCTCAGTATCGGGCTGGCTCTGTTCGCGACCAACATCTCGACGCTGCACTTGGTCAGCTTCGCACAGAACGGTTTCGACACCGGGCTGCTCAACGGGAACTTCGAATGGATGGCGGGGTTCACCCTCGTTCTCCTGGGACTGTTCTTTGCCCCGTTCTACATCCGGTCATCGATCGCGACGCTGCCTGATTTTCTCGAGCGACGGTACAACCGGATCTGCCGCGACGTGCTGGCCTTGATTTCCATTGTGTCCGCAGTCGTGATTCACATCGCCTTTGCACTGCTCACCGGCGGCATCATCCTGCAGGAGCTGCTCGGCGTGTCGATGATGCTCAGCATCGTCGTGCTATGCGTGTTAACGGGTGTCTATACGATTGTCGGTGGACTGCTTGCCGTGGTCGTGACGGAGTGCATTCAGACGGTCGTGCTGTTGGCTGGAGCAGCATTGATCACCGGGCTCGCTTTTTACCAGCTCGGCGGCCCGCCTGAATCTCCCGGTGGCTGGGACGGATGGCAGCACCTCACCACGGTGCTCGAGCGTGATGGTGAAATGCAAAAACTGTCCATGCTGCGGCCGCACGGCGATCCCGACAACATGCCCTGGTACGCGATCCTGCTCGGCTATCCCGTGCTCGGTATCTGGTACTGGTGCGCCGACCAAACGATCGTCCAACGCGTGCTCGGTGCCAAGGATGAACTCAACGCCCGACAAGGTCCTATCTTCGCAGGCGTGCTGAAAATTTTGCCGGTGTTCTTGTTTGTCTTTCCGGGGCTGTTGGCCTACGCCCTTTACCAGGACGGACGTTTGGATCTGTCGATGATCACGGTCGACGGAGAGGTTAAGAGCAAGGGCATCTATGCGAGCATGATCACGGAGCTGTTGCCGATTGGGCTGCGCGGCGTTTTAGTCGCGGCGTTGATGGCGGCGCTGATGAGTACGGTGTCAGGGGCGCTCAATTCAATCTCGACGCTCGTGAGCTATGATTTGATCAAGCGGTTTCGGCCGACGGTTGATGATGCGTCGTTGGTTCGATTCGGTCGAATCTCAGCCACCGTCGCACTCGTGTTTGCGGTCGCGCTGGTGCCGGCGCTGAACATGTTTGAGAGCATTTTCAATGGCATGGCGACGATCATTTCACACATCGCACCACCGATCAGTGCCGTACTCGTGCTCGGCGTGTTTTGGCGGGGCTCGAGTTCACGCGCTGCCGCGACCACACTGATCGCCGGCTCGCTGCTCGGCATCGGCGTGTTTACCAACAACACAGTGTGGCCCGAGAGTGAATTGAATCAGCTGCCAGGCGGATTCATGATGATGGCGTTCAATCTGTTTGTGGTCTGCTGCGTGATGCAAGTCACCCTCAGTTTCGTGTGGCCCGATCCATCACGTGTGAGCGCCGATGTCCCTCGTTCGGGTGACCAGCTTCGCGGCGCCGATCTGGCCTGGGAAACACCTTTGGCTGCCTTGAAAATCCCCGCCCCGAGTCGCTGGTCCGACCCCCGCTTGCTATCGGTAGGACTCGTGATCGTGATGGCGGGCCTGTACTGGGTGTTTCGTTGACAATCCACCGTTGCGATGCCGAATTATCACGCAAGGTATCCACCCCGTGCACCCCAATCTCAGTTAGAATTGGGCCGTTCCTTTATCCTCATGTCCTACCGGAGTCTTTGATGCGATCGTGTTTCTCTGCCTTGCTCTTTTCCTGCCTCGGCTTGCTTTGCTCCATCTCCTGCATGGCCCAGTCCTCACTGCCATCGACCACGGTCAAACTTTGGGAGGAGGGGATTCCTGGTGTGGATCTGAACGCAGACGGCGACGTTCCTGAGCTGATCATTCACCAAGTGGAGTCGGACCAGCCGACCGCGGGCGTCGTGATTCTACCGGGTGGGGGCTATGGCCATCACGCGATCGGGCATGAGGGACATGCATTCGCAGAATGGTTTGATTCCATGGGGATCTCGTCCGCGATCTGCACCTATCGGATGCGTGGCAAGGGAAACGAGGGCAAAGGCTATGCTCACCCAGCACCGATGATCGATGCCCAACGCGCGATCCAGACGCTCCGAAGCCGTGCCCAAGAACTCAATTTGGATCCGAATCGCATTGGGGTGATCGGGTTTTCCGCCGGCGGCCACTTGGCCTCGACGGTCTCGACCCAGTTCGCCGCAGCTGATCCGGACGCCGCCGATCCCGTGTTGCGAGTCTCCTCGCGACCCGACTTCAGTATCCTGTGCTACCCGGTGATTGCCTTGGGCAAGCCTTTCACCCATCGTGGCAGCCAGCATAATTTGCTCGGCAAGGATGCAGATGCGGAGTTGGTCGAATCACTATCGAATGAGACTCGTGTGACCAAAGACACTCCACCAACGTTCTTGTTTCATACCGCCACCGATACAGCGGTCCCCGTTCAAAACAGTTTGGTTTACTACGAAGCCTGTGTTAAGCACGGTGTCGATGTCGAAATGCATCTGTTCAACGACGGACGCCATGGGCTCGGCCTGGCCGCCTCCGTACCGGGTGCCTCGCAGTGGCCTGGGCTGTGCCAGCAATGGTTGATCCGCCACTCGATGGCGGTTGCAGAATAAGGAAACGCATCGATCCCGTTCTTTTCCATCCTCGTCGCCTACAAGGCATTGTCCATGAATCACCCGAAACACGCCGAAACCGATCACCCCGTCCACGACTTGATCGCCCGCCGGTGGAGTCCCTATGCGTTCGCTGACCAGAGCGTCTCCGAGGGCGATCTGCGGTCAATGTTTGAGGCTGCTCGTTGGGCAGCATCGTCTTACAACGAACAGCCCTGGAGCTATCTGGTGGCGCGGCGCGAGGATGCGGCCGAGTTCGAGCGGTTGCTGTCGTGCCTGGTCGACGGCAACCAAGGGTGGGCGAAGAGTGTTCCGGTGCTGGCGATCGGTTGTATCAGCTTGAAGTTTTCTCGGAATGGTCAACCCAACGCCGCGGCTGAACACGACCTGGGTCTCGCGAGCGCCAATTTGACGTTCGAAGCGACATCGCGAGGTTTGGTCGTGCACCAAATGATCGGAATTGTGCCCGAGCGTGTCCGGAGCCTGTACGGACTTCCGGACGAAGTCGAGGCTAAAACGGGACTCGCGATCGGTTATGCGGCACCCGTCGATTCGATGCCGAAGCAACTTCAGGATCGTGACCTGTCGCCCCGCAAGCGGAAGCCCTTGCGGGAGTTCGTTTTCGGCAACAAGTGGGGCGAGCCGCTCGACCTCGTGTAGCCACCCGCCCTGATCTCGTACGTTTACCTGCACGGCGTGGTCGCTCGGGCGGCCCCGGCTCGATACAACCAACTTGCAATCGGTTGAAACCCCGCGGTCTCAGTCGGGTACAATGTCCTCGTGATGGCCGCATGGCTCAGGCCGATGACGGCTTTGGATGGAATGTCTACCCAACCAATGGCATTCCTCGGTATGACTTAGCGACCGCGACTGAATCACCCGAGTCGCTACGTTCGCCAGAACGTGGATTCCACCGTCTGGCGACGGTGGCGACATTTGATTCGACGCGTTTTATTGGCTCGCTGTCGCTTCGCGTCTCATCACAGAGAACCAACACGAATTCATGGGTATCCACAGCATTGCTTCGCCCGCCGGTCGCGATCGGTTCGGGTGTCGAGTCCTTTTCAGCCTGCACGCAGTCCATTTGCGGCGGGCAGTTCAACGATTGGGAAACAATGCGGATGCTCTTCGACGTAACGCCCCGAGGTGAGCGACATGATTGATCGACGAAAATTTCTGCAATGTTCGGCGATGGGGATGGGCGGAACCGCCATCGGCGGGCCGTTACTCGACCAGGCTCGGGGCGACGACCAGACTCGGGGCGACGAAGTGAACGGGACGCCCGCCGGTGGAGGCAATGCGGGTATCAGTGTCCTATTGCCACGCAATCGCGTACCGCTGTCATTCGTGATTGACGATTCCACTTGCCTGGTCAACATGGGTCATTTCTGTACTCCGCAATTCGCCGAGGCGTTCCCCAATCGGGACGAGTACAAGAAACCGTGGCGCCAGTGGCCACGCGAGATCCCGGATGACTTTGTCCGCGAGTTCGGCGAATGGTGTGCGGAGCGGGGCGTCAAAGGCAAGTACAGCATTGTGCCCAATCCAGCTTGTGTTGGCTGGCTCGATCGCGAGCTCCCCGGCTGGTCACGCAGCGAACTTCAGAACAGTCTAAAACTGGTCCGCGACTTGATGGTTCCCAATTGGGACATCCATCCGGAAATGATCACGCACACGCGAGTGATCGATCTGAAGACGGGACGCCCCTTTGAGAAAATCAACGCGCAGACGATGGAGAATTCGTACCCGCAGGAAAAGACGAGCGTGGACGAGTTAGCGGCGTACATCGCCTATGCACTGCGAATCCTCGAGCGATGCGATTTGCCTTGCGAAGGCGTCACGACCCCGGGCGGGTTCGGCAATCTGGTCAAGAGCGAGCTCTCGCTGGCCATCGACCAGGCTGTGCGCGATGTCTACCACGTCGAATTGCCACACTATTTCAAGTACGTCCGGAGTGGTGACGAAAGTACCACCCCGGTCCTCGAGCATCTGCGAGGCGAGGGCACCGACGATGTTCGCGTGATCGCCAACGTGCCCGCCGGTACAGGGGACTGGTTCGGGGGCTGGCAGGGAGACGGGCTCTCAGAGCCAGATCGCTATGCCAATGTGGACGCGACCAGTGGGCGGATGGTCGAGTTGATAGAGCGCCGCCAGCCCGCGGTGATGCTTTGCCATTGGCCCGGTATCTACAGCAACGGAACGAAAGAAGGCTTTCACGCGTTTCAGCGAATCGTCAACTCACTGTCCGACCGGTTCAGCGAGCAAACGATGTGGATGAAGCTCAGCGAGATCGGACGCTATTGGACGGCAAAAGAATTAACCACGATCACACGTGCAGGCAATCTGGTCCATCTAGAGGCACCCTTTGGCACACCGAACTTCACGCTGAAGATTCCACGGGCAGGCGGCGCCGTGCATTGCCGTGGCGAACTCCGTGAAGTCGCGACGGCTGCGAGCCTCGAAGCAGGAACCTGGACCAGCGATGGTCCCGACGTCATCGTCTGTATCGATATGCCCAAGGGCACATCGACCCTGGAACACTCTGTCTGACATCGAAAGACCGCGAGATCATCGCAGCCGACCAATTACAGTAGAAACACCAGGCACACACGATGCTCTATTTCAAACGGACGTTAGTCACCCTTGTTCTGTGGGGCGTCGTGACGACGACCGCAGGCGCTGACCTCAAACTGGCGTCCATCTTCTGCGACGGTGTCGTTCTGCAGCAAGGCATTGATTTGCCGGTCTGGGGCACGGGAGTCGCAGGCTCAACGCTCGACATTACGTTCGCCGGACAAAGCGTTTCTGCGTTGGTTGACGAACAGGGGAAATGGCGTGCAAAACTGAAACCCTGCGATGCCAATTCAACGGCAACCACACTGACGGTGATTGGTGGGGACACGAAGTTGGTCGTGCAGGACGTGCTGGTGGGAGAAGTATGGCTGGCAGCTGGTCAGTCAAATATGCAGATGACTGTGCAGAGTATGGTCGGCAAGTTGCCACAGTTGGCGTCTGTTCTTGCGGACACGGATCTGCCAAGCCTACGAGTCCTGAGGGTGAACGAACCGGTCGCAGGCGGTCGTCGTGCAGACTTTGGCGGTGACGTATCGTGGCAGCAGTGCGATCCCGAATCAGCGAAGCATTTCTCGGCTGTCGCCTGGGTGTTTGCTCGCCGACTGCACGAGGACTTAAACGTTCCAATCGGCATCATCGACGTATCGTGGGGTGGCAAACCGATCGAACCATTTATTCCGGTTGAAGAGTTCTCGAAACACTCGCTGCTGACTGAGATCAAACGCCTGGCAGACAGCGAACAACTCGACGAGCTGGCCGCCTTGGAAGGCGGAGTCGTGATTCGCAATCCGGAAGGTTATCCCGGAGCAATCTATGACGCCCGGATCCGTCCGTTGGAGGGCTTCGGTCTGCGTGGATTTCTCTGGTACCAGGCTGAATCCAATTGCGGCAGCGGCGAGGACCCTCGAGGCTACCGTCACAAGATGCAGTCGCTTGCCAACGGCTGGCGGCATGCATGGAATCGTGACGACCTGCCTCTGTATTTTGTGCAGTTGCCAAATTATCGCCCGGAAGCTTTCGGATGGATTCGGATGCGGGAGGAGCAGCGACGATCAGTCGCCCCAGAGACGACAGCCATGGTGGTGACCATCGATACCGGTGGCGATGACATCCACCCGGCCAACAAGGTGGACGTGGGCGAGCGGCTTGCGAAGTTGGCGCTGCGACGAGATTACGGCCAGACGATCGTCGACAGTGGTCCGCTGTTCGAAAATCACACCGTTGTCAATGATGAGGTGACGGTTCACTTTACCGCCGCCGAAACCGGATTGATGCTGGCTGAAAAGCGGGGGCTGGACCCGCCAAAAGAAAACACGGACCAGCACAATGTGCCGTACTTTGAGTTGGCGGCCGCCGATGGGGTCTGGTACCCAGCCACCGCGACCATCCAGGGCAGAACGGTTGTCGTGAAAAGCGAACAAGTGCCAGCACCGCGGGAAGTTCGCTACGCCTGCCTCAATCGTCCATCAGGCCCGTTGCTCTACAATCATGCTGGCCTGCCCGCGTCCCCGTTCTGTTCGAAGCTCCAGTGGCTTGCGTGGGGGAGTGGGAGTGCGACGGAGAAGTAGGGAACGAGCGAGATGCGGCGGTCTGTGTCTGTGCCCGATTCCGGTATGGCGGAGAAACGCAAATCGTTGTTTGGCAAGGCATGACTCGCGAACTACATCATGTAGCGCAGTTTGTCGCACGTCCGCTGTTCCTTCCGATCATCGTCGATGGCACCGGTCAACTCATCGAAACCGAACATCGTTTTCACGCGGTGCGTGAGCAGCGCGCGGTCGTAGGGGACCTTGCCGGAGATCCAGTAGTCGGAGGTGTAAGGGCTGAACTCTGAACAGGGCTCGGGGCCGAATTCAGCGGCCACGTTCGGCAGGTTCCGCCACAGTCGCAGGTGCCGATGGTGCGCCGCGATCGCTGCGGGCATGAGTTCGGGATAGCCATCCTGCGCCAGGTCGGTGATCGCGGCGGCATGGTTGTTGACGTGCACGAGGCCACCATAGCCCTGGCGTCGGATCGTCGGATCCTGGTTGATGATCTCATGGAGTACGACCTCGGCCATCCCCGCCACATCCGTGTAAGGTGGCACCCCGTCATCGACCTCCGGAAGGGTGATTTTGTTCCCGGTGATTCGGCCCTTCGCCTTCCCGTAGTAGCCGCTTCCAGGGTGAGCGTTGTCGAACAGGCCAACGAGCTTTCGGATGCCGTCGACGATCGATGGCGTTGCCAGCTCCGGGTGCTCTTTGAGGGCATGAATCGCGATGGAAGCGAAAATCACGTTATGACCAGACTGGCGTGGTGCCTTGATGTTCCTTTCCAGCGCCTCGGCGATACCATCGATCAGCCTTTCGTTGGGGGGCTCCTTTGGAAAGTCTTCAAACAGCTCCGAATCCACGATCTTCGAGTTCTTCGTCATCTTTGATCCGAACACCGACTCCCCGGCCATCACCCGATCGAGATCGCCTTCGATTCCCTCGTACACTTCGGGATCGAGATCCGGACGCTGCTGCCCGATGAAGTAACCGGCCACCAGGGAGGCTCCCAGATGTCCCGCCATCGCGCTCATCCGGTGGGCCCTGGCAAGTGCATTGAGGCCCTTGGAGAGATAGGCTTCGTCCAAGACGCCGCCGTGGATCGGCTGTGTGTCTGCAGCCCAGAGTTTCGTTCCCCAGACACCGGGAATGCTCAGCCCGCCAAGGATGCCCGCAGAAACCCTGAAGAACTCTTTTCGATCCATGTGGAGTTGACTCGATTGGTTAAGTTAAAATCGCCGAACGGTTCGGTTAGGCATCAATCCCAATCCTGCAATTCAATACCTGGGATTCGGTCTATCGTGAGAACCCAGTATCACTCGGCATCGGGTGCAAAGTCAAACACCCTGCCGGTGCCATGTCTGTGTCGGGCGGATCTCCTGCGGAGGCGGGCAAGGCGGAAGGCCAGCACGATCTCACGTTTTTGGGGCGGTATCCGCTCGCGCCCGCGTAACCATCGCAACGAGCTCAGCACGGCACTCATCCGCACGACGCACCTCGTTCGGGAAGCCGATGCGCACCGAGTGGACGCGTTCGGGTGTCTTCAGGCGAAGGTGAAAGCCGAGACGGTCCACCGCCGTCATTTTGGCTTCGGAAGCGGCGATGCCTTTTTCGTGCAAAACAATATCGATCAATGCCGGCGAATGGTCGCGATTCATATGCTGCAGGATCCCCTGAGCCGCTGCGGCCAACGGATCCGGCATCGCCCGTTCGAATTCCGAGATTTCGACCCAGCCCATCACACCGAAGCCTCCGACGAAATAGAGATCGATGGGATGCAGACGCCAAAAGGAGAAGTCCGCGAAATCCACGTAATAGCGGGCATTTTCGTGGCGTGCGAGATACGCCGCTCGCGCCGCGGCGACCTCCTCCTCCGGCACGGGCTCGGCGTTGCCGATCAATGTCATTCGGCCGGCGCCTAACGGATCACTTTGGGCCTCGGGAGCGGTGACGAACAAGGATGCGTGAGAATCAGCTTTCAGATTCTGCGTATGCATCGCCATCGCACTGATCAGGAACAACGGCCGTCCAACATCGTCCAGGGCGTAGGGCATCGTCGAGCCGAATGGAAACCTCTGGCACTTTTTCGAATGGGTGGATATCACACCGACTTGATTGAGCGAGAGCATCGTTCGCGCTCGCTCGGCATAGGATGTTTCAGGAGCCGGGTTGGGCTCTTCCGCTTTCGTCGTGTAGGCGTGCTGTCGCTGTTTCGTCATCGGCTTGGGGATCCCGAAAGGCTGAATTCTATATTTCTCATTCCCGGGTACGATACCACGCGTGGGAAGCGAAGAACTCCCGCCGCGAATCGGAGCAACCGGAATGCTCGAATGACGACCTCATCGCTCTGCGGCGTCGTCCGGAGCCGTTAGTTCTCCGCTTGGGATCGCAACCGCATGTTGCCTTTGCTCAGCGACGAACGACCAAACTTATCACGCACAGCATCGGTGACCGCATCCAACTTTCGCTGCTTCGCGTGTTCCTCGTTTTCGGGGCCGGCGTCAAATAATGTCTGTTGGACCATGCGGTCGCCGCTGAAATTGCTGACTCCGACGCCGATCAAACGCACGCTCGACTGACTTTCCGAAAGGGCGGCATCATGCAGCCGTTTCGCAATCCGCCAGACCTCGGCGGTCACATCGGTAGGGTCGGAGAGCGTCTGAGAACGAGTAATCGTCCGGAAGTTGGCAAAACGGATCTTCAGATGGATCGTTCTCGCTTGCTTCTGTTGCCGCCTCAGGCGTCGCATGATCTGTTCGGTGAGGTCTAGTAACCACGCTCGCGACAGCTCTCGGTCAGCGATGTCTGCCGCAAACGTCGTTTCATGAGAGATCGATTTCGCTTCGCGGTCGGGGACAACCGCCCGATTGTCGATCCCTCGCGCCAGCTTCCAGAAATGCTCGCCCTGAGTTCCGACGTTTTGCCGCAGTGTTTCCACGGAGCGTTGCCGGAGCTGCTCGATCGTTTGAATGCCAAGTCGATCGAATACGCCGCCGGTTACCTTCCCGACGCCCCACAGACGCCCCACCGGCAGTGGATCCAGGAAGGCTTGGATCTGATCGGGCGATACGACGACGAGGCCATCTGGCTTTTGCACGTCGCTGGCGATCTTCGCGAGGAATTTGTTCGGAGCAACGCCCACCGATGCGACGAGCGACGTTTTTTCCATGATCTCATCTTTGATACGCCGGGCAATTTGTGCCGCGTGACCGAACAATGATTCGCATCCGGCAACGTCGAGAAAAGCCTCGTCAAGCGAGAGCGGTTCCACCAGCGGTGTGTACTGAAAAAAGATGTCCCGAATCTGGCGAGAGACCTGGGCGTAAAGGCTTATCCGAACGGGCAAGACGACGAGCTCGGGGCAGAGCCGCAACGCTGTGGACGTCGCCATGGCACTGTGCACGCCGAATCGACGCGCCGCGTAGTTTGCCGCTGCGACGACTCCACGCCCCTCAGGAGTGCCGCCAACAACGACCGGACGCCCAACCAATTCAGGTCGCTCTCGCTCTTCGACGGAGGCATAGAATGCATCCATATCAACGTGCAGGATCATCGCGGGCTGACGGGGGATGGGGAACGTAGCCTGACATGGGAACGCGTTGGTGAGTTAGGCAGTGATAATAGACTCGACGATTCGAGCGACCACAACGCGACGGTCTCCAGATCCTGGGCCAGGTGATTCGTTCCGACACCCGCGATGGCTCTGCTTTCCTGGCCCACACGCAAGACATGCCTCTCAATGGGGCGTCGATGCAAAACAGCTCGGCCAACTGATCACTTTCGCGACTGAATCGTTACAATCAGTGAATTGAAAGAAACGCCTTTGGAGCCCACATGAAATCTCGATTGCGACACATTGGAATGATCATGGTCGCGGCCTTGTTCGTGAACGCAGCAGCGGCCGCCGATGCGCCCCGGCCCAATGTCTTGCTGATCTTGGCCGACGACTTGGGGTTCTCCGACCTCGGCTGCTATGGCGGTGAGATCGCGACGCCCAACCTGGACTCGATCGCGGCGAACGGTTTGCGATTCAGTCAGTTCTATAACACGGCGAGATGCTGGCCGACGCGTGGTGCGTTGATGACTGGGTTCTATGCGCAGCAGATCCGGCGTGATGTCTTGCCCAGCGTTCCCGGTGGAAATAGAGGGTCTCGACCTGCATGGGCGGTCTTGCTTCCCGAGCTATTGAAACCCGCTGGATACCGTTCGTACCACTCCGGCAAATGGCATCTCGATGGCATGCCGATCGCAGCAGGCTTCGATCATTCCTATTACTTGAAGGATCAAGGTCGCTATTTCAATCCGACCGCTCACTGGAAAGACGATGTCAAACTGCCGCCCATTGAAAAGGGCACTGACTACTATGCGACCACGGCACTGGCGGATCACGCCATTGAAGTGCTGAGCGAGCATCAACGGCAGCATTCCGACTCGCCTTTTTTCCACTATCTCGCGTTTGCCGCACCTCATTTTCCGCTACACGCGTTGCCCGAAGACATTGCTGTCTACGAAGACACCTACACGCCCGGATGGGAGGTCATTCGCGAGCAACGTTGGCGGCGCATGCAACAGCTGGGCTTGCTTGATGCGAAGGCCGTCAGCCAACCGTCGCGGGTCGAACGCGAGCTTGGGCCTCCCTACTCTTTCCCCGATACACTTGAAATCCTTGGTGAAAAAGAAGTCAACAAGCCAATTCCGTGGAAGAGCCTGGACGACCAGCAAAAGAAATTCCAGGCCACTAAAATGTCGATTCATGCGGCGATGATTCACCGCATGGATATCGAAATCGGTCGCGTGTTTGATCAAATCAAAGAGATGGGCCAATGGGAGAACACAATTGTGTTGTTCTTGTCCGACAACGGCGCGAGTGCCGAAATCATGGTCCGCGATGATGGGCACGATCGGGACTTGGTACCCGGTTCCGCCGGCACTTATCTGTGCCTCGGCCCTGGTTGGTCGACAATGTGCAATACCCCGTTTCGTCGTCACAAAACATGGACACACGAAGGAGGCACATCCACGCCGTTGCTCGTGGCGTGGCCGGAGGGCATCTCAGCGCGTGGAGAAATCCGCAGAGATCCAGGGCACGTGATCGACATCGCTGCAACGCTGCTGGAATTGGCTGGTGCTGAATCGCTGGCTGGCGCGCCGCCTGCTCCGGGGAAGAGTCTTGTGCCCGCGTTCTCCCAAAAGGATAGGCTCTGGCAAGACGATGCTGCTCGGCGCCGAACGATTTGGTGGTTCCACGATGGTAACAAAGCCATTCGCCGGGGCGACTGGAAAGCAGTCTCGCCCGTTGGTGAGCCGTGGGAGCTTTACAATCTGGCCGTGGATCGCCAGGAATCGAACGACCTGGCCGTACCGCAGGCCGACAAGTTGCAGGAGCTTGTAACGCGGTGGAAACACCACGTCGATGAATTCACCGAACTGGCGACACGCGATCTTCCAGCCGGTGCGCGTCAGAAGGCCATGGATGCAGCGAAGTACTCCATCGACATGACCGAGAGGCAAGCAGTCGCAAAACCCAAACGCAACTAGGTTCACCAGTCAAAGAGCGTCGGCGGATGGGGCGACGTGGTCAGCGCTGATGGGCACGATCACCATTTTGGGCCAAGCGACTTCTACGGACAGGAATGGGGCGATCTCCTCATTGGAAAGTGCGCAGTCCATGTCATTTGGGCGTCTCAATAGACGCCGCAACGCAGATGCGCTCGGGAATACGGATGACAGCGCTGGGTTGTTTCTGTTGGTCTGCGGCATCACCCGCAGCAGGGAAATGAACTAAGATGGGTGACACAAAAAGTCATCATCCAATGTACGGATTCACGAAGTGTCGATCAATAAAAGTCGCCCCCCATTTCGCTGGCAAGCATTCTTCCTGACCGTCCGCTTTTCGTTCGTGATTGTTTTCGCGATCCATGCCGTCGGTGGCATAGGCAATGATGACCTGGTTGACGAATCCAAATCGCTGGTGTTACTCGTCGATGCGATCGATTTGAGCAGCGATCCCGCTGTTCAGGCATCCTTGCTGAGGGGCATGCTGAGCGGACTGGAAGGTCGCCGAAATATTTCACCGCCCGCAGGCTGGTCCAACTTGAGCCAGCGACTAACGGGGAGCGATGATAAAAGCGTTCGCGAACTGTCCGTTCAGCTTTCGCAGGTCTTTGGGGATCCAACGGCAACGCGAAAGTCGCTTGAGACGTTGTTGGATCAATCAGAAGATGTCAATGCAAGGCGGCGTGCACTCCGTTCGCTTTTGTCTCTGCGCAATCAGGACGCATCGTCCTTACTGGAGTCGCTCCTGGATGAACCCGGTTTGCAGATCGACGCGATTCGCGGATACGCGACGGTTGAAAACCCAACGGGTCCTTCCGTTTTGCTGGGTCGTTACCAACAGATGGATTCAGACCAGCAAAGAGCCGTTATTGAAACGCTGGCGACACGCCAACGCTATGCACAAGCTCTGTTGGCGGCGATTCAGTCCCGAAAAATCTCTCGAGATGACATTCCGGTTCATGTGGCTCGTTCACTGCAGGGCGTCCTCGGCAATCGGTTTGTTGAGGTTTTTGGAGAGGTCAAATCAATCGGTGCTGATCGAGAAAAACAAATTGCAAAGTACAAAGCGATGCTCTCGCCATCAGCACTCGCCAAAGCCGACGCCGCTCATGGACGTGTCATTTTCGAGAATACGTGCGGTTCGTGCCATCTGCTCTATGGTGAAGGCGGCAAAGTCGGCCCGGATTTGACCGGCTCCAATCGAGCCAACTTGGATTACATTTTGTTGAACAGTGTCGACCCGAGCTACGACGTGCCCGACGGATACAAAATGGTTACCGTACTAACGCTTGACGGGCGGCTGATCAACGGCGTCGTCGCCGAGGAAGACGACACCAAATTGGTTTTGAAAACAGCTCAGCAGCCAAGAGTGGTGATTGCCAAAGAAGACATCGAGGAACGTAAGATTTCCGACAAGTCGATCATGCCGGACGGCCAGTTAGACCCGATGAAATCACAAGAAGTTATCAACTTGATCAAGTACCTACAGACGACCGAGCAAGTGGAGAGAGCAAAATGAGAATGCCTTCTAAATTCATTTTTGAAATTGGGCGACCTTGCTTGCCGTGGGCGAAAAGCATTGGGTTAGACACCTTCTGCAGGATTACGGCTGTTGCCGCGATGTTCTCAATTGCAGGATCGTCAGTTGCCCAGGACTCCAAGAACCAGCTTCCGCTAGAACAACATAGAACGAGCGACGCGCCGTTTCTAAAACCATCAGAAGCCGTCGCCAAAATGGCGATCCCGGACGGATTCGACGTTTCGATTTTCGCATCCGAGCCGGACATCGCCGAACCGATTGCGTTCTGTTTTGACGATCGTGGCCGAATGTGGATCGCAGAGAATTTCAACTACCAAACTCGCAGACAACACACCGACGACCCCGTCACGCGGATTCAAATACTCGAAGACACCAACGGCGACGGCGTCTTCGACAAGAAGAAGACGTTCACGGACAAGCTGACTTTTACGTCGGGTTTGGCATGCGGATTTGGCGGAGTGTTTGTGGGTTCGCCACCCAATCTCTCTTTTATTCCAGACGGGGATGGCGACGACATACCCGACGGGCCACCTGAGGTGTTGCTCGACGGTTGGGGCATCAACGACCGGCATGAAACATTGAACAGTTTTATCTGGGGGCCGGATGGCTGGCTCTACGGTTGCCATGGTGTTTTTACTCAATCAAAAGTCGGCAAACCGGGTGACGCTGACGACCACAGACAATTCATCGACGGTGGTATCTGGCGTTATCACCCCACGAATAAGACGTTTGAGATCTTTGCCCGCGGACTCTCCAACCCATGGGGATTTGACTTTGACGATCACGGCCAGGGTTTTGCGACCTGTTGCGTGATCCCACATCTGTTTCACATCGTTCAGGGCGGCGTGTATCACAAGCAAAGTCTTCCCCACATCAATCCGTATGTTTACGATGACATCAAAACGATCCGCGACCATACGCATCTGTCAGCTCACGGCGGCGCGCGTTTCTACCTCGCTGACGCGTTTCCAGCTCCGTACAACGACAGAAATCACTTGTTCATGTGCAATATTCATGAACACGCCGTGCTGACCGATTACATGGTCCCCAATGGCTCGAGCTTCATCGGCAAGCATGGTGATGACTTCATGCCGACCAACGATAGGGCGTGGGTCGGGTTCAGTGTTGAAATCGGTCCCGAAGGCGGCGTCTATATTCTTGATTGGCACGATACGGATGTCTGTGGAAATGCCGTGAATTTCCCCAACAGCGGTCGGGTTTATCGAATCATGCCCGCGGGCGCCAAGCCGATCACGCCGCCCAACTTGCGTGAGATGTCCGACACCGAGTTGGTCAAGCTTCAAATGCACGACAACGATTGGTACGTCCGGCAAGCCAGAACGCAGCTTCAATCCCGTGCCGCGAGCGGAACGATGGATGCGCAGAGCGTTCATCGCGAGTTGATGGTTTTGCTCGAAACCAGTTCCACATCGCCGAAACGGCTTCGCGCGATGTGGGCGTTGCACGTAACCGCTGGGCTGGGACAGGATCAACTGGTCTCATTGCTCGATCACGATGATGAATACATTCGTGGTTGGGCAGTCCAATTCCTCGCCGAAGAAAGTACGATCAATGCGTTCGAACCCAATGGATCAGGTGCTTCAAACGTTGTGCCTTCACGGAAGAACGTCCCTGGTTTGAAGGACGACATACTCGACAAATTCGCTGCGATGGCCGAATCTGATTCGTCGAAAATTGTACGTTTGTATTTAGCTTCTGCTGTTGAGCGATTGCCGTTTTCGGATCGATGGTCGATTCTCAAGGGGCTTGTTTCGCATGCCGAAGACATCGAGGACAATAACCTGCCAAGGATGTACTGGTTTGGCTTGGAGCCAATGGTTCCCGATCATCAAGAAGAAGCTTTGATGCTGGTCGTCAACGGCAAAATCTCAAAACTGCAAGAGTTCGTTGCTCGCCGCATGGTGTCAGGCAAAGTGAAAGCTGATCTCAACAAAGCGGCGAAAAAGAGTGCGGATCCAAACCCCGAATGGCAGTGGACAATGCAAAAAGTGGCTCCAGGCTTTCGCGTCGACGGCGTCGGTGAGGGAGGCGTGGTTTACCACGACGTCTTTCGTAACAAAATTGCCGTGCAGACGCACCCTCTTAATCGAGAAACTCCCAGTCGTCTCGTTCGCCAACTAAAGGTACCCACCGACGGGAAAACGAAGCTGAATCTTCGCGTCAGCCATCATCCTCACGGGGACTGGCAACTGAAAGTTCTGGCCAACGGGAAAACGCTGACCCACCAAATCGTGGGCTCAAAAACCGTCGACGATACCGAGTGGTTGGATGTTTCGGTCGACTTGACTGCTTTTGTTGGAAAAGCGATCACGCTCGTGGTTGAAAATAACGCCAACAACTGGATGAACGAGTGGGCCTACTGGAACAAGGTAGAAGTTGTCACGGAAACTCAGGACGAGGAAGCAAAACCAACTTCGTAGCCAAAGTCCAAATCCGCGGCAGCCACAAACATCCGAGTAGCTCCCCGCAAGAAAGACGAGTAGTCTGTTTTATGATTCGACCGAGAAAGTACATTCGGAAACGATAAAGAACTCTCACTCGTTTGGGTATCCGAACGAACCGATGCACTTACGAAGCGTTTCGCTGAACTGCAACAACGTCCCCGCGATCGGCAAATCGGATGATGCTGTCACTTACAACATCTACGACTACCTTATGCGGGTGTTGCCCCAGAGACCGGACCAGCTTCGAAGGGAGCCCATGGAATATCGATGAGTACGTTGCTAGTCCTTCATCATACTTCGCATGTTCAAGGGCTAGGCGGATTCACGTCGATGCTAGCGAATCAAGTATTCCCGGAACTTCTGACGGATTTTTCTTGACCGGTCGTTTGACTAGCGGTAAAAACAAGTTTTGTTGACAGAGTAAACAAGTTTCGTTAACAGAGTATCAGCTGGCACGAGGCCGTCACCACTTACCTCGTTCTGGCCGAGAGGCCGGGACTTCGCTTCAACTTATGATTCGCTATCGGCGTGGAGAGCCGAGCGACAATCGATTCCGCATTGCGGTCGGATTCTTATCACAATCGTCGATCCGCCGCATCAGGCTGGCACGCCTGACCGAAGCCATCGTCAAATTGTTTTCGAGCGAGCCCTGAGCGATGAATCAACGCAACCAATCCCGACGGACTTCCGCCAAAAGCGAATCGTCGAAACGTCGACTACTTTTGGAGACGCTTACGCCTCGCGTCTTGCTCGTTGCGGATATCGAAGGCATGGTCTCGGTGGCGAATCGCCCGGATATCGCAGGGCAAGCAGCCCCCGCGACACTTGCCAGCCCGTATATGGCTGCGGTAGGTACTCACTCGCACCAATTCTATCACGGTATCGAAAGGACGAAAACGTTTTGTGTGGAGCTGCATGACATAACCGGAATAAAATCGACACGAGGAGCTACGCCGTGATATCAGACTATAAATATGTATCACTGTCGATTATTGCGGTCACTATAGCGATTGCTTATGTCATGACCACACGGACTTCCCATCAATCATTTGTGAGGTCGATTGATCAAAATAGGAAACTCAATGTTACGTTTTCTGGCACTCGATCTAAGGTCGAGGCCGACGGAAACTCTGCTCGCGATTTATTGCTCGCAAATATCAATCAAGTTAATGATTGCGTTGATTTATCGCTTGGTGACATGGATCTTGATAAAGCTACACTGCGATCATTTCGAGGTATGCCTTTGCGCACGCTAGAAATCTGGCATTGCCGAATGGAACCTGAGGCGAGAGAATTAGTTGCGTCATTCACGGAAATTAGGTCATTAGACATTGTCGCCCCCTACACCAAAGCGATTCGTAGTGAGAAAGTGATGGTCAGTGATCAGGGTCGTCAGAAAATGGAATGGAATGACCATGATTTGGAACGATTGTCCAGCCTCAGCCAACTGCACGATTTACACATCGCCAATCATCGCAATCTGTCGGGCGTTGGCTTCCAGTCATTCGATCACGCGTCCCCTCTAGAAAAATTAAACCTACATGGATGCCGAATCACCGATGATGGACTCAAGGAGATCACTAGGTTTCAGAATTTAAGAAGCGTGCACCTTAAAGACTCGCTTGTAACTATGGATGGCGTGTTGGAACTGGCAAAGATGCCAGCGTTGCTGACACCACCAATGGAGGAGGGCTGGAAGAATGACGAACTTGGTATTCTCGAGTTCAGCCTGACGTATAACGAGATTTATGCACGGCATCATCCAGGTGCGTCTATCATTCCCTGCAAATACTTTAGCCATATCTCGAAAGAAAAACTTCAGGGATTACTTAACAAAAGCCGAATCTTCGAATCCGTGAATCCACGAACCGGGGTGGGCGTCAGGAGAAACGACTCCGGGGAATTCTGCAGTGACAACACATGGTCATTCTCATTATGCTGCTTCGAGGACAGACGGTTTATTGAATCGCTTCCACGTTCGAAAGTGATACTAGGTCTTAGCGTCAAGTCAACTCAAGACGAGCAATGACTGCCAAGGCACCCCCCCCCATAAAAGAGACGTGGTGGCATGCCGTGAGGTATGCGTGCCTATATCCAGGGATAATTGTAGCGACTCCTTTCATTGCGTGTGTAGTGGCTATGGGAGTCTCTCTCTATGTGAATATCGATAAAGATACCACCCCTGCCACCGGAAACCCTGACGTAGTGTTTTTTTTGTATTTCGGCCTGCCATTTACCGTTTCAGTGTTCGCGGGCATCATATTGTCAATATTTGCTACTACTTTGATTACCTTGGTGGTCGGCCTTAAGCAGCGGTTGCCAAGGCGTTCAGCGATGAAAACTGGTATCGCTATTCATTTATTTGGCATAGTTTTTTTCCTGTCTGTTGTTCCAATTGCGTTGAGCTCTCTTAAAGCACTTTTTCGATGAGTGAAGAGATAGGGCTACGGAACAAGCTTGCCGATGCTCCCAAAGACGGTCGCGACCGATATCCGAAATCGACAAACTGCAGCCATTTCCGCATCCAACGACTCGGCTTCGATCGACTTGACGGAGTCCCCGGTTTCCCTCTCCGCGTTAGGCTACATCGCCACGACGCTTTCGTATGACAACGCGAACCAACTTCGCAGGCGCACGCAAAACGTCGATGGAGGCAATCGAGTTACTCAGTATGTGTACGATGCCCAAGGTCAGATGATTTTGCAACGCGACCCCACAATCGACGGGATATCGCGAGCCACTGAATTCGTCTTCGATGTCAGTCGCACGACGGGGATCACCAACCCACGCGGGTACACCACCACCGTCGACTACGATGCTTACGGGCATGCCACGCAAATACTCGCTCCAGCAACGTCGCATGCCGACCCGGTCACCGGCGTGTCCACCCTCAGCCGCGCAGCGACCACGAACGTCTATGACATTCTGGGACGCAGAACCTCGCAAAGCGATGCGCTCGGACGAACCACCTCGTTCGCGTTCGACAACCTCGACCGCATGACCGAGATCCAGCGCCCGAGCGTGGGCGGCGTCGCCTCGACTTGGCAGTTCGGATACGACATCGCCGGAAATCAAGTCGCCTCGATCGACCCGTCCGGCAGCCTGACGTTTACCAAGTTTGACAACCAAGACCGTCGCCAAAGCGTGGAACTCCCCGCGTTTGGTGATGGTGTGCTCAGCGACGATGAGATCAACGGGTTCACCACCGCCGGACCAGGCACCTGGACCAGCCATTCCGATGACGGCTTCTCGGGCGATTACTCCAGCATCTCCGTGGGCACCGGCGACAATACGGCGACCTGGACCATCGATGATCTGGATTCGGCCACCTACGATGTCTACATCACGTGGCCCGCCCTCGCGACCGCGTCGACGGCCACTCCCGTCTCGGTTTTCGATGGGGACGCATTGGAACACTCCACCTCCATCAACCAAACCTCCGCACCCTCGGGCGACGATCCAGAAAACCCCGGTGACCCTGTCTGGCAGAAACTCGGTGAGTTCACCATCTCCAGTGGCACGCTGTCGGTACAACTCGCCGACAATGCGGACGGCGAAGCGATTGCCGATGCGATCCGCATTGTCGAAAAGCCCTCTCTCGTCCAATATCAATACAACGAAGCCGGAGAGGTTGTCTTGCAGACCGATCCGCTGGGCCGACAGGTCGCCTACGAGTACGACGCTTGGGGCCGCGTCATTCGCGAAACCCGACCTGATCCCGATGACGACGGACCGCAACTGCCACCGATCACCCTGACCACCTGGGTGCATGACAGGGTTTGCGGCTGGGATTGGGGTCGGCTTGAATTTGGATATGAATTACACTTTGCGGCGTGCAGCCGGGAAGGCTGGGAGCTTTAGAGAACACTTTTCGAGGGAATCGCCATGGAATCGGCATCAGCCACACCCACCGCCCAACAAATCGCTGACCTCGTCATGCAGCGGCTCATCGATGGTGGCGGGATTCCCGATCTCGCCAACGCCAACTTGATGACGATCGAGCAACGGACCATCGAGGAAGTCGACCGGGTCACGCAAATCGTCATGAGCGAACTGCTCGCCAAGCAGTCTCGAGAGGCCGATCCGGTGACCGCCTGTCCCAAATGCGGTATGGAAATGACACCGAAAAAGGCTCAGCATCGCTCGCTGCAAAGTAGACGAGGCCAAGTGAAATTCAAAACCGACGTATCTCATTGCGAGGCTTGCCGCCTCGATTTTTTTCCCTCAGATGAGAACATTGCAGTGTGACATCGACATCGAGCAAACGCCCGCAGTCCTACAGAAAGTTACCATCGCCGCAGCGAGAGACCGTTCCTATGCGGTGGCCAGTCGCAACCTGCGAGACCTCGCTGAACTGACCATCTCTTCCAAGCAATGTCAGCGGATCGCCATTCGCATCGGCAACGAACGACTCGGCGAACAGCAACAAAGCATTGATCGCTACACCGCCGCGAGCATCCCCGAGCAACAGCACGGCCAAAGCCACGATGCACCAGCAAATGATTGGAGCGGACGTGCCGCAGTGATACAGGGTGACGGCGGTCGTGCTCAGATTCGCGATTCGCTTTGGGGGCAGGACAAACCGAGCGACAAAAAGCACCGTTGGTGGCGAGAGACTCAGGCCGGCGTGCTGCAAACGTATCAGTCCAGGCCATCGGACGTGGACCCTCACCCCGAGGTCCCAGAATGTTTGAAAGATCCGCTGTGGATTATTCCCAAAGTGAATGAAATCCATCGCAGCAGCGGTTCATCAAGTGATTCAGGCGAACCTGAGAGTGAGCCATCGCGTGACAGCCAGCCGTCATCAAAGCAATCAGCTTCGGCAGAACCAGCCAGCCAAAACAGCAAGTCGTCACGCAAGGATCACAAGCGTTGGAGCGGCGGTGATCCGTTGGTACAAACGATCGTTGCGACCCGACTGGGATATGATCATCTCGGGTTGGCGTTGGCGGCCGAGGCGTATCGGCGTGGTTTTAACAAAGCCAAAATCAAAGCCTTCATGGGCGACGGCTTGAAAGTGAACTGGTCGCTGTGGTCGAGTCACTTCTCGCACTACACGCCGATCGTCGACATCATGCACGCCTTGGCTTACGTCTACGGCGGTGCGATCGCATCCTGCGGGCGGATCGAAGATGGCTGGCAGTTGTATATCCAGTGGCTCGAGTGGACGTGGAGCGGTGATGTCGATCGAGTCATCACGGCGATGCAACAGCAAGCTGCCGGTCACGAAGATGTTCCCGAAGACCTGCGTCGGGCCATCACCTACCTGAGCAACAACGCGTCGCGGATGCAGTATGCTCGTTATCGGCGTGCGGGACTTCCAGTGACCACCTCGCCCGTGGAATCGGCTCAGAAGCAAATCAACGAGCGGATCAAAGGGACGGAAAAGTTTTGGCGAGACGATTCGCTTGAGCCACTACTGCAGCTCAAAGCGGACGACCTGAGCGAAACGCACGACCGAGACGCCTTCTGGCATCGTCGAGGCCAGCGAAACGACGGCTTCCGCCATCGCAAGACCAAAACCAAAGTTACCTAACAAACCCTGTCATGCACCCGACCACCTTCGATGGCCTGGGACGAAAAGTATCGACCACCCACGTCATCGGTGCCGAGGGCGGTGACGATGATCTGGTCACTCAGTATGAGTACGATAGTCTCAACCGTAAAACCAAACAGATCGATCCCGACGGTGGAGAGACAAGTTATACTTATGACTAGTGGTCCGTCACGCTCAAGAATTAGGGTTGGCTTGAGTTGGGTTTTGCGAGACAACGTGGGGAACACGGAGGTTTCCCATGGAAAAAAGTATATCGTTCGGTCACGGCAAACGCACACTATAGGGCTCATCCGACTAAAGCGTACTTTTTCTGATGGAGCGAATAAAGCAGTAGTTCGAAGTATTCGCGATCACGAATGCCGTAGGATTGTCGTTGGAGCGTCTTGATTTTGTTATTGGTGCCCTCCATCGGTCCAGAAGAAATCCGGTGTTTGAAATAACTCAACAGCCCTTCCTCAAGCCGCGTCAGGGTTTTGGCCATCGTCTTCAATGGTGAAAGTCCCGTCGCGGTGGCTCGCCTGCACCATGACCGCAAGAACAACTGCGCAGGCCATCGAAAGGTGTGCCCCCAAAACAATCGCAACTCCTCTTTGAGATAGTATCCCGTGGCCAGCGGTTCATTGAGCTGCAGCGCCGCTGCCAAGTGAGCCTCTTCGTCCCGATCCTCGCTCAGATTCTCGGGGTTCTTCAGCAGCAACCAGCGACTCCCCTTGAGCACCGATTTCTCGTCGGCCGTCGCCTCTTGGTACAGTTGTCGACGCAGCGTGGTCAGCTTCTCGTTCATCAACTTCGCCACATGAAAGCGGTCAAAGACGATGTCGGCCTTGGGGAGGTTCCCGCGCACCGCCGAGATGTAGGCCGAGGACATGTCCATTGCCACCGCTTCGATTCGATGCCGCCGACGCCCCAAGCGTTTCCAAAAGGGAACCAGCGATTCAGCCGATTTCCCGTCTCCAACGAAGATAATCGCTCCACTATCCAAGTTCATTACCAGTGTCACGTAGCGATGCCCTTTGCCGATGCAGATCTCGTCGATCGCAATCCGCCGAACGTCTTTCAGGGAAGGATTGGCGAATCGTCGCCTGAGATCGTCTTTTTTGATTTCCTTGATCACGTCCCATGTGACACCGAGAAGATCGGCAACGTCTTTGATTGTCATGCTGCGAGTGAGCTGCAATGCGTAGTTGGCCCAGTTCTTGGTGTAGCTTCGACGAGCATCGGCAAAGCCGACCTTGATCTGACGAACGACCCCGCAATCGCGGCACTGCAGACGTGGCAAAGTGCCGACAATGACGGTCTGCTTCAATCCGATCGGCGAACACCTGAATTCGCGTTGCGTGACGCCTCGTTTGATCACGTTGCTGCTTTGGCACGAGGAACAGCAGATCGACTTCTCATTTGGATGGACATGGAACCGTGTAACGCCTCCGGTGGGCTCGATTCGAGTCTGCCGGTAGCCACGAATGCCGAAAGAGTGATACAACAAGGAGGTGGATATGTACGTTCCTGCAAAGAAGATGTGAGAATTCTCTTTGAAGGATGGCATGTCCACACTTTTTTATCCATCCGTCGTAACTTCCGCGACTTCAAACCCGGCGCACGCTTTAGTCGGATGAGCCCACTATAGCACAGGAATTCCCAGTACTTTAGCGAGATAGTCCAGGTTCCAACCAGCGACTCGTCGCCTCATCGCAACGCTGTACTTGTCGTCTTGCTGCTTCAGCATGCTCAGACCGAAGCGTTTCAGCCACGCCATATTGTTCGCAGTGTTTCGCTCGCGGACTCGATTTTTATCCTCGCGGAATGTCACATCGAGGCACCAATGAAGCGTGTTCTCGATCGCCCAGTGACCGCGTACGTAGCGAGCAAACTTCTTTACTCCCGGTACAATCGAAGCGATGAAGAATCGAACCTCGGTTGAGGACTTTGAGCCACTCTCACTTTGCCGGATAGCGACACCTATCGTGCGTAATCCTGACCATTTGTCGAAGTTCGCAAGTTCCTTCGGCGCCCGCATATGGTAGTAGGTGATTTCATCCACACGACCGTGTCCTTTGAGAGTCTCAGCGTAGCGGCGTACCCTGATGTCCGCGAAGTCATTTTCCATATGCTTGGTGATATAGTCTCGTACCGAGTCATGCAGCTTTCCCTGGTTGCCCTTGAGCGCAAGAACAAAGTCGCCTTCGCCATCAATGATCTTCTTAGCAATCTCTCGCTGACACCCTGCAGCGTCGATCGTGACCACCGCCCCCTTGATTTCAATATTGTCCAGAAGTTCAGGAATCGCAGTGATTTCGTTAGATTTCTCTTCCGTGGCGAGTTGCCCAAGGCTGATCGAGCGATCGACTGCCCAGGCGCTAACCAACCACAAAGGCCCCAGTCCTTTTGACCGATCGTGGCTGCGTCGGAGAGCCTTACCGTCAATCGCGATCTGATTCATCGCGGCATCTTCCTCCAACGGTGCAACCTTTTGAATCCATGCCTGGAAACAGTTCTGAAATGCGAGTGGCTTGAGGGCTGCAAGCAAGCGTCCCAACGTATCGTGAGACGGAATACCGTTGGGGAGTTTGAGATGCTTTTTCAACCATGCTTGATTAGTGTCCGCCCAGATGCCGATTGCTTGCGGTCCATCGGCTCCTGCAATGACCGCCATGATACAAATGACGAGTAGATCGCCGAAGATATGGAGTCGATTGACGTGGGAACGCGGGTCGTTGAGTTCGTCAAAACAAGTGAGTATCGAATCGACGTTATCGAACTGGATTTCGGCCATAGAGATGAATATTGGAAAGCGATGGGAAGCAAACAAATCACCTCCATATCATCACCTAAAAACCGGCCGAGCGAAACTCGACGCATGCTGCCTATTTAGCCCAGAGTGCGCGTTGACCGTGATCGTTCGGTTGAACGATGCCGAGCGCGAACAGCTCAATGTAGTAGTCAAGAAGTTTAGCGGTTCAAGTCAAAGGGTTCGTCTCGCTCAAATCCTATTGAAGTCGGATGCAGATGGCCCTGGCTGGACTGACAAGCAGATAGCGGATGCTTTTGGTTGCCGGACCAAAACGGTTGAAAACGTCCGCCAAAGACTCGTCGAGTTCGGCTTTACCCAGACGCTCGATGGAAAAATACGAAGTGAACCGGCACGTCCTAAATGCCTCACAGGCGACGAAGAGGCCAGGATCATTGCCATGCGGTTGGGGAAGCCGTCAGCGGGCTATGCCAATTGGACGCTCCGACTTCTTGCTGAGAAGGTGGTTGAACTTCAGATTGTGGTGAAAGTCTCCCATGAAACCATCCGCCAAACGCTAAAAAAAACAGGATGAACAATCGCGCCATCGAGTATTGGGTCATCCCACCGGAATGCGACGCCGAGTTTGTAGCGTGTATGGAAGACGTGCTGGAAACCTATGAAAAACCGTGCAATCCTGCGAATCCAGTCATCTGCATGGACGAGCAGCCGGTTCAACTGGTCAAGGACGTCAAGGCACCGATTGAAGAGACTCTGACCCACCGGCGACGCGTGGACTATGAATACGAACGCGCTGGTGTGGCGAACATTTTTATGTTCTGCGAACCGTTGGCTGGATGGCGTGACGCATTTGCACGCGAAACAAAAACGAAGGCAGACTGGGCGTTATTGGTTGCTGAGTTTTTGGAGGGTCGCTACGCCGACTGTGAAACCGTGACGCTCGTTTGTGACAATCTCAACACGCACACCCGCGGAGCATTCTATGAAGTGTTTGAACCCTCGCGAGCCAGAGCGTTGGTCAAGCGAATCAATTGGTGTTACACACCCAGGCACGGTAGTTGGCTGAATATTGCTGAGAATGAATTAAGCTGCATTACTCGCCAGTGTGTGAGTGGCCGGCGGATCGGCAGTATCGAGCTCCTAGCGAGTGAAATCGCCGCGTGGTCCAGCGATATCAATGCCAAGCAACGTGGCGTCGATTGGCAGATGCGAATCGACGACGCTCGATGCAAACTGAAATCGGTCTACCCTAAAATCAAATTTTGACGGACCACTAGTCCTTCATCATACTTCGCATGTTCAAGGGCTAGGCGGATTCACGTCGATGCTAGCGAATCAAGTATTCCCGGAACTTCTGACGGATTTTTCTTGACCGGTCGTTTGACTAGCGGTAAAAACAAGTTTTGTTGACAGAGTAAACAAGTTTCGTTAACAGAGTATCAGCTGGCACGAGGCCGTCACCACTTACCTCGTTCTGGCCGAGAGGCCGGGACTTCGCTTCAACTTATGATTCGCTATCGGCGTGGAGAGCCGAGCGACAATCGATTCAGCATTGCGGTCGGATTCTTATCACAATCGTCGATCCGCCGCATCAGGCTGTCACGCCTGACCGAAGCCATCGTCAAATTGTTTTCGAGCGAGCCCTGAGCGATGAATCAACGCAACCAATCCCGACGGACTTCCGCCAAAAGCGAATCGTCGAAACGTCGGCTACTTTTGGAGACGCTTACGCCTCGCGTCTTGCTCGTTGCGGATATCGAAGGCATGGTCTCGGTGGCGAATCGCCCGGATATCGCGGGGCAAGCAGCCCCCGCGACACTTGCCAGCCCGCATATGGCTGCGGCAGGTACCTCGTCAATGAATTATGACGTTAGCGGCGATGGGCACCTGTCAGCTCTCGATGCGTTAATTATTATTAATGCGCTCAATACCGCCGGGCCGATCGACGATCCCATGTTGGATGTCAATCAGGACGGGATGGTTTCCCTATTGGACGTCCAGAGTATCATCACGGTGCTCAACACACCCCAGCCGGAGAGTGATCTTAGTTTTGATCCAGCCGCCGGCATTTCTCGCGATTCCGATTCGCTCGACCCGGCCGTCATCGACGCTTTGCTGACCTCTCGTGTGGCGAGTCGCGTCGCTGAGCAGTCACCGTTGACCGATCGCGTAGCAACGAAGGAGCATGGTAAAATCGAGAGTTTTACTGTCAGTTCCCGTCCAAAAGACGCGTCCTCAGTATCCCCATCAAAACAGTTGATGGGTCCATTACAAGCTGAGTCTACGCTTGACGGAAACGGTGACGGCAACGCGAATCGATCCATAGGCTCCGGAGGAAGCGGTGGATCTGGAGGCAGTGAATCGGGAGGGAACTGCGATTCAGGTGGCAGTGGTGGAACGGGTTCAGGCGGCAGCGGTGGTTCCTGCAGCGGCGGTTCAGGCGGCAGCGGTGACACGGGATCTGGTGGTACTGGATCGGGGGGCGGTCAATCGAGCGGCAGCGGAGGCTCGGGCGGCAGTGGCGGATCCGGCGGCAGTGGCGGCTCCGGCGGCAGTGGCGGCTCCGGCGGCAGTGGCGGCGCGGGCTCAGGTGGAACCGGATCCAGTGGTTCTGGTGGTGCTGGGTCGGGAGGCGGTCAGTCGAGCGGCAGCGGAGGCTCGGGCGGCAGTGATTCTGGTGGTGGCGGCACAGACGGCGGTTCGGGTGGTAGCGGTGGAACGGGATCTGGTGGTACTGGGTCGGGGGGCGGTCAATCGGGCGGCAGTGGAGGCTCGGGCGGCAGTGGCGGATCCGGTGACTCAGGCGGTGCAGGATCCGGAGGTAGCGACGGCGAGGGCTCGGGTGGAACTGGAGCCAGTGGTTCAGGTGGTACTGCGTCGGGAGGCGGTCAATCGGGCGGCAGCGAAGGCTCGGGCGCTACTGGTTCTGGTGGTGGCGGCACAGGCAGCGGTTCAGATGGTAGTGGCGGCACGGGCTCGGGCAGTGGATCAGGTTCCGGCAGTGGATCAGGCTCGGGCAGTGGATCAGGCTCGGGCAGTGGATCAGGTTCCGGCAGCGGGTCAGGTTCCGGCGGTGGGTCAGGTTCCGGCGGTGGCTCGGGTGGTAGTTGTGACTCGGTCGATAGTGGTGACTCAGGTGGCAGTGGCGGTTCAAGCTGTAGCGGTGACTCGGGAGGCGGCGATGACTCAGGCGGTAGCGATACGGTGTCCGTCAGTGTTTCCATCGGAAACGCCTCGGCAACCGAAGGCAGCGGATCGGCATCATTCCAAATTACTCTCTCTGAATCATCTTCGACGACCGTCAGCGTGGATTACAGCACCAGTGACGGTGACGCCACGGGCCCCGACTACACCGCCAATAGCGGCACGGTCACGTTCAGCTCTGGGGAAACGACCAAGTGGGTCTCCGTCGGAATCACCAATGACTCGATCAAAGAACTCACCGAGTCGTTCTATGTCTCGCTGTCCAATGCGTCGGAAGCCACCATCAGCGGCAGTCAAGGAGTTGGCACCATCACCGACAACGATACCGTCTCGATCTCGGTTGGCGACAAAAGTGTAAAAGAGGATGATGGCACCGTCTTGATCCCCGTGATTCTGACGGGATCCTCCGCCATCGCCAGCTCCGTCGACTACAGCACCAATGACGGTATGGCTAAGAGCGACAGTGATTATGGAGCGACCACCGGCAGCATCACGTTTGCTCCCGGTGAAACGACCCAATATATCTCCGTCAGCATAACCGATGACGAAATTGCAGAGAAAGACGAATCGTTCACGGTGAATTTGTCGGGGGCCTCCAATCGCACTGATATCACCAGCGGCAACGGTACCGTCACGATCGAAGACGATGACTCGCTGTCGATCAGCGTCGGCAACGTCACCGTGGATGAGGATGCGGGCAATGCCTCGTTCGCGGTTTCACTCTCCCGCGAAGCCGCTTTCGACGTTTCGGTCGATTACAGCACCACGGACGAGACCGCCACAAGCACCTCGGACTACGGATCGACGATGGGCACCCTCAGTTTCAGTCCCAAGCAAAGGACCAAGTGGGTTGTCGTCAGTATTACCGATGATGAGATCGCTGAACGCGAGGAATCGTTCTACGTTGATCTTTCGAACGCGTCGGATGGTTCCATCAGCGACGGACAAGGCATCGGCACGATCAAAGACGACGACTCCGTCACAGTATCGATCGCGGATGCGTCGGCCATTGAAGCCGATGGTGTGATGTCCTTCGCCGTGACCCTCTCACGTGAAGCTGCCTACAGTACCGCGGTCGATTTCAGTACCACCGATGGATCCGCAGTCAGCACCAGCGACTACGCATCCACCACCAGCACGCTTACTTTCGCTCCCGGTGAGCAGAGCAAGTGGATCACCGTTGACGTCACCGATGACCCGTACGTGGAGGAGACCGAATCCTTCACGGTCAACCTGACCGGAGCCACCGAGCCGACCGTTATCGCAGGTGGCGCGGCGACCGGCACGATCTACGATGACGACTCGCTCAGCCTGAGCATTAGTGCTACACCGAATCCGGTCGAGGAGGGGCAGTACGCGACGTTGGCGGGCACTTTCTCGGGGATATCGCCGAGTGAGACCGGCACGGTCAAAATTGATTGGGGCAACGACGGATCGATTGATCAAACCGTCACCGCATCCGGCGGCACGTTCTCGGTTACCCGTCTCATCGACGATGATCATCCTGCGACAGCGACCCCCAGCGATCTGCTGTATGTCAGTGCGGAGTTAACCGAAGGTCCGACGCATTCGGTTAACGCGGAGACCAACCTCACGATGAAGAATGTCGCCCCCACCGTCACATCGCTCACGCTCAGCAATCCCCAGCGGATCAAGATCGGGCAAACGCTCACAGTCTCAGGCACCTTTACCGACCCCGCACTGGGCGTGCCCACCGAGACGTTCACAGGCTACGCACATTGGGGCGAGGGAGTCGGGCAAGAATTTGCGGTGGGGAGCGACGGCCATTTTTCGGTCTCTCACGTGTACAACTCCATCGCCGACTACGCCGTCGAAGGATTTAAGCTGTCAATCTCCATCAAGGACGACGACCTCGGTGTCAGCAATTGGCAAGATCGCCGCATCTCGGTCTACGATGAAGTCGATATCGACGTCGACTCCAATAACGATGGTTCCATTGATCCCGATGACACTATGATCGGTCAAGATGATCCGATCGAGGAATACAGCCCAGGACGTATCCTACTCATCAACAATGATGACGATAATGAGAATGACACTCCAGATTTAGATGAAAGTGACAGTCCCGTCTCGGGTGAAAATGATTTGGCGGAGGTGCTGCTCAATGAACTGGCAGGGCCCGGGACCTCGATGGTTGATGGATGGACCGTATCGTTGATTTCCAGTGGTGGAATTCGAGTTTGGGATTCCCCAACCAAAGGCAACGAGATTGATCTGACTGATGAATCTATACTTTTGACATCTCTCACCGCCTTCTACGTGGAAGGGATCACACTGGGAACCGCCAACCTAAATGTTCAACTCATGCAAAACGGTTCCACGGTCATTGATGATCTGGTCCAGTTCAAGGTCGGGGCGCGTCTGGACATTGATGTCGACAGCGACGATACGACGGGCGCGTTCGGTGCACCTGACCGAACGAACGAAGAGGATGAGATCGAGGATGACGACGAACTACCCGGCAAATACATCCCCGCCAATACAGGTGATGCCGACTCAGATCAGGTGCCCGACTATGCCGATGGTTTTAATCGGGATGACACCATCGGAAACCAAGATGACCTGAGCGTGGGAGTTCGCTTCACACCCTTGGTGATCGAGGTTCCCGAGTGGCTCAATGATGTCGAGGGCAAGATCCAGTTTGCGTTCGGGTTTTCGAATCCTAGCACCGTCGGGAGTGAAGCTTCCGACTACGCAATGCCCGTCGGCACGTCAAGACTTTGGAGCCTCGATGGTGGCTCGCTCCGCAAAAAAGATGAGGTCACTAAGGGGCATTTAATCAAACCTAACAAGCCTTATACGTTGGCAGAATTGGGATTGGCAGCCGGTGCCAGCAAGACGTTCTATGTTGAAGGCATCTCGGCTGGCCTCGACACGATGAAAGCCTCTTTTGTCCCCAGTTCGGACGTGAATCCCTCGTTGGCCCATGACGACAAGGTGACCGTCACTGTTGTCGGCATTGATCTCGATGTCGATACGGACAACACGGGCGCATTGGTAAGCGGCCCGGATCAAGATGCCGTCGAAGATCGTTACGAGAACGCCTTTGGTTTCGGCAAGACCGGTAAATTTATCGATGTCAATGACACGGACATTGACGAAGACGGCATTGTTGATTTCGCCGATGGCTTTGATTTCGATGGCGATGACAACGCGGATGATGATGCAAGGATTGAAGGATCCCCAGGGTTCACACCGATCGTGGTGAAATTGCCTGATACGGTTGATCGTGGGCAAGCAACGCTCCAGTTTGTGTACAACGCATCGCTTCCCGCAGACATACTCAATCAGGGCTCGCACTTCGAAACTGGTAGCGCCGGAAATCTACGGTTATGGACAAAAGACGGCGGTGATGCTCGACACATCGATGATGACGCCGACCAAAACATTTTCGTCGTCCCCGGCATGGACTACACGCTCGAAGAGCTTGGGGCATCCGGTGCCAGTGAGGTGATGCTATATGTCGAAGGCATCCAAACGAGCGGTGTATTGGGGGGTGATCAAATTAAGGTCACGCTCGATGTCGATGGATCGGGCGACATACTTCCGATCGCCCAGGATATTCTGCGTGTGACCGTCGCTAACGTCGACTTGGACATTGACTCCGACAACACAGCAGAGTTCGGAGGATCTCCTGATCGAAACGCCTTCGAGGATGTCATCGAAAATCATTCCACAAAGCCCGGCAAGTTCATATGGCAAAATGTAGTAGACGCCGACCGCGATGGCGTTGCTGATCGACTCGATGGGTACAATGCGAATGGAATCATCGGCGACGAAGACGACCTGATTGCCGACGCCAACGTTCGGTTCACACCGCTGGTGTTGGAAATTCCTGCACCGGTCGACACGGCCGACGCCAGATTCAAATTCGAGTACAGTGCGTCCGACCCCTCTGGCAGTATCAACAGCGGAGCACTGCGAATCTGGACCAAAGATGCTGGCCAGACGCGGAACAAAAACCAAGTTCGTGCTGGAGGCGATTTTGTCAAGCCTGGCTACGTTTATACGTTGGCGGACCTTGGCGTTGCCGGCTACAACGCCCGTACCGTGACCCTCTATGTCGAAGGGATCGCGATCACCACGGGAGTCGCTGAACGCATCGTCGTCAAGCTGGACCCTGACGGCGAACCCGATTCAAACAACCCAACCGATGGCAACGTCGGTTACGAAATCACCGACGCGCTGCGCGTGACCGTCGTGGGACTGGATGTGGACGTCGATTCGGACAACAACAACGACTTGGCGTCACCCGATCGAAGTGAGTTTGAGGACGACGTCGAAGACATTTATCTCGATCCCTCGCGGCCTGGCAAGTTTGTCGTTGTCAATGACCGCGACGTGGACGGTGATGGCCTGACAGATTTTGCCGATGGATTCGATACTGATCAGTTGAATGGAAACATCGACGATGTTATTGCCAGTGACCTAGGTAAATTTACCCCACTCGTACTCGAGGTGCCCGAAGGCGTCGAGCTTTCCGAAGCGCGCATCCGCTTTTCCTATAGCGGTTCGGATCCCAATGAACTCGACTTCGATGGCGATGGGCTGCCGAAACCGGCTGACGGTTTTTTACGACTGTGGAAGAAAAACGGCAACGAAGAACGCAGCGTGGCAGCCGCCAATACGGACGACGCAGGCGACTATATCGCCCCGTCCGGTGGTGATGGGCAAGACGGAATTTATTCCTTCGAACAGCTCGGCGGCGATCCCAGCGGGACAGGGCGAACGATCACCCTTTATATTGAGGGCATAGATAGTTCACCGGCGGGCGACAATCTGCTCGGCCAACAACGCATTCTCATGGAGCTGGACCCTGATGGGATCGAACTCGAAAGCTCGGATCCTGGGTCTGGATCCGGCTCTTCGAGTTACGGGTCGCTCGACGAATATCAGAGTGAAGTGATTGCCTACAACGCCGATTTCGGACCATGGGATGCCGTCAATGTGACGATCATCAATGAAGTCACGCTTGCCGCGACAGACATGTATGCCGCAGAAGATCCGCTTCTCGACAAGGACGATGCGTCATTTATCATTGATCGTGGCGAAGGGAATATTTCGGGTGACTTGACGGTATGGTTCAAAGTGGCACTGAACGAGTCGGCGCTCGATAGCGGGCAGTCACTCGCGTCGTTGTACAGTGATTACGTCTTCTACAGCGATGAGGTGACCACGTTCGATTCATCAACCGGTGTCGGCACGATCGTGATCCCTGCTGGCAAGTCGAATGCACTGATCGATGTACGGCCACTCGGTGATGAGGTGATCGAATGGGATGAAGTGGTCAAGATGACTTTGTTATCGAACCCACAATACGATACCGGCGTGCCCTACACCCCGACGCCGATTACACCGTACTACTTTTCGAATCTCGATACGGCAACCGTGACCATTCTGGATAGCGACGAGGTGGGCGGATTCGTCGACCGCAACGTGGACACGGAGAGCACGGGCCTATCCCCCGAAGTCATCTCGAACAGTGCCGTCGATGTGGGCGTCCAGCAGGGGTTTGTCAACCTAACACTGCCGCTGGTGCCCGCTGGCTACGAGCCAACATACATCGGCAATGACAACCTGCGTCCGATCGTGGCGGTCGAGTTCGATGTGCCCGCTGGTATACAGCCCGACGCTATCGCCGCTAAGTTGACCTTCGGTGGGATCGAAAGTAACGCAGTTGCTTTCGACGCCACTTCAATTGATGGCGGAGCAAAATTACGAATTGTCGTGTTGGGCAGCGACGAGATTGTCGATGAATTGCGCAGTGGTCATTACGAATACGACATCGAGCTCACTGCTACCGGCGGGGGCGAGCAACGGACCCGGACGCTACGTGGCTCCACTGAAATCATCAACCGCGTCGGTGCCGACTTCGGAACCCGCGAACTTGGGGAACGATGGTGGATCGATGGTCTGGACCGAATTGTTCCAGGTGATGGGATTTCGCCGATCCGGACTCACGATATTGGTAGTTCCGACACCTCGTCGCTGCTGAAGGCAACCTCGCGTTTGGCCCCCGAAGGTGCGGCCGCGCAGAACGGTGCCGCCCTGATCCGAGGCGATGGCACCTCCGCCTGGTATCAAGCCAACGTCACCAGTTCGGACGTTGTCGCAACGATGGACGACAGCAGCCTCAGTCCCGGTACACTTGTCGGCTGGGGGCTCGGCACCGGCAATGGTGGAAACCAAGGCACTTATCGCGTCAGCACCGCCGGGTTGTCCGAACAAGAAGAGAGCGTTCAGTGGGACTTCACGGGTTTGAGTGCGAACCGGTCGTACCAAGTCTTCACCACTTGGACCGCTGCCCAATCGCGGGCCAGTGAAGTGCCGTACACGATCGACGGTCGTGAAGTCGGTACAGGTGCGACGAACAAGACGATTCTGGTGAATCAGCAGTATGCGCCTGGCGAACTTTCTCTCAATGGGACGGATTGGCGGAGCCTGGGATACTTCGTCCCCACCGCTGGTTCACTCTCGGTCAGTTTAAGCACATTGCTGGGGCTAGCCGGTTTTGTCGACGGTGAAGTCATCGCCGACGCAGTGATGTTGGTGGGCAGCTGGAATTACGAGACCCCCCAAGGCTCCTACAACCAATTGGACCACGGCGCGCTGGACGACACAGGCGGGTATGCCGTCGACCCAGGCTACACGCCCGGTAGCGGCGATTTTACGCTTTTGACCAAGCATGGAGGTCACTACCAATTCGATCAAGATGGATTGCTGCAAAACCATCAAGACCGCAACCTGAATCAAACGCAATACGCTTATACCGACGCCGATAGCGATGGATTGGCCGACGAGATTGAGAGTATCACCGACGTTAACGGCTTAGAAACCACCTTCAGCTACGCCAGCGGATTCTTGAACGAATTGACTGACTTCGCCGGACGCATCACGACGTTTGCGGGCGGGTCCCAAATCACCAGCATCACCGCGCCCGATCCGGTTGTGGGAGGCGGCGACCAGCCGGTAATCAGCTTCGCCTACGCAGGTCCCGGCGAACGACTCAGCAAAATTACCAACGCCCGCGGCGATGATGTTTCGATTACCTACGATACTGCCGAGCGTGTGACGCATGTTACCAACGCGGATGACCGTCAGTGGGGACTCACACCCCTGATCGTCGATGGACTCGCTGAATCCGCCAATGGTCCGGCCATTCGGCGGGTCGTCACCGCTGCGATCGGTAGTCGCGATACATCTTCCCCCGGCGATACTTTTATCGAACCCCGCGCCGTATACAGCGACCCGCGTGGGAATCAATGGACGTATCAGACGGATCACTATGGTCTCATCACCGCCATGGCCGATCCTGCCCCTTATCAAAATGTCTGGCGATACGAACGACTTGAAAACGGGCTGGTCGAAACAATGATTGAACCTGCCGGAGGAGGCGGGATCGCCAATCTCGGTGAATTAACAACAACCTACCAATACGACGCGCGAGGAAATCGGACCGACGCTCTTTACCCGCTCGGCATCACGGAAGCTTGGGGATTCAATAGCAGCTTCAGTGTACTGACCAGCCATACCGATCGCCGTGGATTCGCAACGAGCATCGGCCTGGATGCACGCGGCAATGCGACTTCCATTTCACGGCCCGAAGCTATGACGGAGTACTATAGCTATACGGCTCCACCTGCCAGCCCCGGCAATCTGCCCGGCGGTCTCGTCAAAACGTATACCGACCCGCGAGGGATCGTAACCGAAACAACTTATTTTACGTCCGGCTCGCAGCTCGGATTGATTGAGAAAATCGAGCATGCCAAGACAACGCCGGGCGGCATTGCCGAAGCCGCATCGACCGAGAGCTTCACCTACGATGCCCGTCGCAATCCCGAATCGCACGTTCAAAAGATGGACAACGCCGATGACCGACAAACGAGTTTCGTCTATGACGAATTGAACCGCCAAGTCGAAATAACAGAGGCTTCCACCGAATACATCGACGAGTCGGGCGCAGCGATCACGGACCGGCCCCATACCTTGTTCGAGTACGATGCTCAGGGGCTGTTGGTCAAACAGACCGATGCACTCGGACGAATCACCGAGTTCGAATATGACGGCGAGTTCCGACCGACCGTCACCACACTCCCCGCCGCCATCAACCATGACGGTACGGCGACGGGAATCGTCACTCAGAAATACGACGCAGCCGGGAACTTGGAGAAGGTCACGGACACCCTCGGACGGACGATCGACTATGTCTACGACGAGCGGAATCGAAAGACCAAGCAAACCCTGCCTGCTACCGACGATCACCTCGTCAGCGTGACAGTCTTTGCCTACGACACACTCGGCAACCTCAAGAGCAGCAAAGATCCGTTGGACACTGCCGCAGTCGATCGCGAGCGGACCTATACCTACGATGCCCTGAACCGCCGAACCCGCGAAGACATGCCGGCCCCCGGCGATCATCCCGTCACCGGGACGCATCCGCACGGCGCACCGTACCTGATAACCCAGTACGATGGTGGCAGCGAACTGGTCAAATCGGTCGTCGACGCATCCGGGCGCACGGTCGTTTCGTACGACTATGATGATCTCGGACGGCGCACCGATGAGTATCAGCCAGAAGGTGTTCACAACGTGTGGCAATATGATGTGGCGGGCAACGTCACCGTGATCGAAGACTCACTTACTAACCAAGTGACGTTCCAGTACGACGCGGCCAATCGGGTGGTTAAGATCACCGATCGGGCCACCACTCAGCACGCAGCCCCGGGCACTCAGTACACCTACAACGACGCCGGACAGCAACTCACCGTCACCGAAACCACGCCGGGGGGAACCCGTGTGATCACGAACGAGTACGATAACTTGGGGCGACTCACGTCGACCGAATTGCCGCCGGAGACTCACATCGATCCTGAAACTCGGGAAACCTATACCGAGGCCGGTACGAGTCACTATCAATACGATGCAATCGGTAACTGTTACCGACCGAATTGCGGTCGCACTTTTTGCCGAATTGTGACTGTAGGGATTTGAAGCCCGAAATGGTCCTTTTGCCGAATTGTTGAGAATTCTGGAGAGCGTGTTTCGGGGCTGTGCGATAGGAGCGACCGAGTCGAGGCTCGAACCTGTTGTGCTCGAACCTGTTGTGCTCGAACCTGTTGTGCTCGGAGCCGTGTGTGCTCGGAGCCGTGTGTGCTCAGCGCATTAAAAAAGTGCGATCGCTTGGGCAAAGCGGTCGCACTGATTGAAAGAGCTTTGGCTGGGGGCCGATGCGATTGACTGATTAGGCCGAAGACTTTCTTTGGCCGAGGTCGCTTTGGTATTGCACAAGCCAGTTGCTCAGGATGTCGACCGCCGGCAAGAAGTCGTGGCCCTGCGTCATCATCAGATCGATGTTGTTGTAGTTCTGGCCGCAGCTAAAACAATGAGCGAGATTGTTCTTCGGGTTCACGGTCGCTCGAAGTTCTTTGCACGATGGGCATTGGAAACGGAAGTAGCCGTCGCTTTGTTTCGCTATCGGACCGTGCTGGCCGAGCCGAACGATCGTCAGTTTCATCGGTAGATCGTTGCGGATCGCGCGGAGTAAGTCGTTCGTCATCTTCATAACAGAAGCCTGGAGTTAGAGGGAGGGGAGGGAGCATTTTTGGGTCTTAAAAATCTGTTAGGTCGACTTCGTTTTGCCAGTGCGGTTGAAGCAACACGCGATTGACCAAGTCGATATCGATCGTCGTTCCAGCGGCGGCTCGGACCGCTTCGAGCATCGACGCTAAGCACAGGTTGCGGCACTTGCGCAACACTCCATCGGCAGAGCGGATAATCAACTCCGTTGCTCCAGCAGTGAACGTGCTGTGCGCTAGACCGATCGAATCGAGTTCACGTTCGATAAACGCGCGCATCACATCGTCGTGCAACCGCTTGGTGATCACCGAATACGTCACCCGGCTTTTCAAATCCAGGTTGACCGCCAAGTCCAGATCGGCGAGCAACTCCGGCTGGCCGACCAGAATCAGGTTGTGATTCTTCGGGAAATCTTCCAAGAGGAGTCGTAGTCGGCGAAGGTTATCCATCGCCATCAGATGGGCATCGTCGATCACCGTGACGAGCATCTTGCCACTGCGATTGAGGCTGAAGGCTTGCTGGATCAGCTTGCGTTCGCACTTGAACGCCGAGCTTTCAAACTCAATCCGAAACGCTTCACAGAGGATTTTTACTGTATTGGTATAGGTGTGCAGTGTGCGTGCAACCGTGGCGACCAAGTACTCTTTCTCGGGAAGTCGTTTGAGCGATTCTTTGATCACGGATTTGCCGGTGCCGGGTCTGCCGACGACCAGACATAGGCCGCCTTGTTGGCTGTGGACTCGGAGCGTGTCATGGATTTCCTGCTGATGTTGTAGTAGTTGGATGTCGCGTAGCGCGAAGGGATTTTCGGACAAGCCGAAGTAAGAACGGATCATGGTGAGGTGGACTTTTGGAAAAAGAAGGAGTTGGATCACGGTGGATTGGCTGCCGGGCATTTATGAGTCTTTATGGCGTTTCATGCCGTTGGCGACGGCATCGAGCAACCGGGCCTTGCCGATGCGTCGATCGTTTTCGTAGACGACGACCACACCTTGGTGATGTCGCTCATGCCGCAGCGTGACCTTCTTGCCACGCAAGTCGATCGGAGTTTCGTAACGCTCGCCTTGGAAGCTGAACGTGTTGTCCTTTTTGACACTGCGAGTCGCCTCGGCGTAGAACAACTCGTCGGTATCCTCCGATGGCGAGAGAAATCGGATCCGAGAAAGATCCACACCAAAGCGATCAATCGGCTTCATACCGAGGGTCGTGTGTACAGTGGCGTTGTAGTCGTGTTCGACCCAGTGAGTGAACTGTTTGTTGAGAGCGTCGATCGAGGAGAGGTCGAGTTTGCGGATTAGAAATTGATCACGCACGCGACGAAAGAAGCGTTCGATTTTCCCTTTCGCGGCGGCGTCTCGAACGGCGGTGTGACGAAGGATGCAGCCCACGCGGGCGCAGATCAGCGTGATCTCTTGGCTGCAGTAGATCGAGCCGTTGTCAACGTATAGCTGTTCGGGCAAGCCTCGTTTGTAGAAGGCCGAGCGAAGCGCCTTGATCATCGAATCGGTGTTCTCTTCGAAGAAGAATTCGCCATGACAGAGCACACGACTGGCGTCATCGATCAGGCCAATCAGCTTGGCTTGCCGGCCACCGATGTGCGGTCCGAACATGGTATCGGCCTGCCAAAGTTGGTTGGCGTACTGCATGCTGAAGGCGAGTCGGCGTCGATTTTCGCCTGGATCGTCCTTGAGTAATTCGTACTCACGGACGAAGCGGCAGAACGTGGTCAGAGCGATCTGGCTAGCGTGCAGGAGTCCCTTTTCAATGCAGAACCGATAGACGGCTGACTTGGTGGGCGTCCTCTTGTGCCCCGTTTTCGCAGATACAAAGTGCGGCAGCGCGGTGTTGATCGCTTCGAGAACTTCTTCGGGCGTGACCTTGCGTGGCTTGCCTTTGTCGGCTCGCGGTGAAGCATTCATGCCGGTGATGCCGTCGTTTTTGTAGCGGTAGTACCACGTTTGGATGGTCCGCCAGGTGAACTGGTGTGGGTCTCCTTGGTCGTCCAGGAACGTCATCGCCGCGACGTTGTGGATTCTCTCGTGACGTGTTTTTCCGGGGGCGACTTCGATCGCTCCGAGGACTTTCATTTTGACGTAGATCGATGGTCGTTTCATGGACCGCTCCGCTGGTTTTTGACTTTTGATTGAACGAAATCGATTCATGAAATCGATTCGCAGGCGAGTCTAAGTGCGGTCGGCGGTGGATCTATCGTCGGGTTGTGTTGTCGAGCAGAAAAAAGAATTTCGCAAGCGTGAGCTACGATGGCAAATCGACCATCCGAGGCAGACGATGCTGGCCAGGATCGACAGGTTGCCGTGTGATCACGGACCGAATCGGCCTGCTGAGGTGCGGCCGCAGCGTGTCAGATGAAGAAGGTCTGCAGTGTGAGCTGGAAGGCGGCGATGGGATTGAGCGTGTGGCCAGCGAAGGCTTTGATCAGATGAGCGAGTGTGCTCTCAGCGGGCGTGTTGCTGGGCTGTGAGCTATCGATTTTTGGCGGCAGGCACATGGTCGACAGTGCGGTCCGAATCGCGGATTGTGCATCTTGCAATCGTTTCCAAATTCGATAGGGTGCCGAATCGCTCATGCTGCTATTGAGCTTTTTGAATGCCTTGCGTTTGTTGCCGGTCGCGGCGGCCTGGTTGAGGAATGCCCAGAGTTGCTCTGCACTGAGAAAGAGTCGTTTGACTTTGTCAGCAATCCACACGCTGAAGGTGCGTCCACATCCGGCGGCTTGATTTCGGTTGCTACAGAAGACCCTTCGTGCCCGGATAGATTTGTGGCGGAAGTTGTTCTCGTCGTATCCGCGCAAGGACCCATGGCGATTGAGCGCGCCGACTTTCTTGCAGTGGGGGCACTGGGTGAGCTTGAGCTCCAGCAGGAACTCATCACGTTCTGCTTGAGAGCGGAAGATTCTGGCTCGCACGGGCGCTGGCTTTTGAACTTGAAGTAGAAAAGTCCAGCAGGATAGTTGGTCGAGTCAGGGATTCGAATGATCGCGAACCGACTGCCTGAAAAGTGAGTCGGGGGGCGAGGGGAGAGGCGGGGTACGATTTAGTTGAAGGGGGCGGGTTGCGAGGCGCGGGGGGCAAGGCTCTGGTCTGCGGGCGGCGGGCTGCTGCCTACCGAATTACCGGTGTAAGAACAGTCCGTGACTACGACAACAATTCGGCAGGAAAAGACCGTAAAATGCGATCAGAGCGAGGTCGGTAACACTTGAACGCGCTCGATTCAAACTCGATCTTGAACGCTTCGCAGAGTATTTTTACCGTGTTGGTGTAGGTATGCAGGGTGCGGGCGACGGTCGCGACCAAGTAGTCTTTGTCGGGCAGAACCCGCAGAGATTCTTTGATAACTGACTTGCCGGTGCCGGGCCTGCCAACGACCAGACACAAGCCGCCTTGTTGGCTGTGAACGCGGAGCGTGTCATGGATCTCTTGTTGATGGCTCAGAAGTCGGATGTCACGCAGAGTGAATGGGTCTTCGCTGAGACCGAAGTAGGAACGAATCATGATTGGAAGTTTGAAGGGTGAAGGGTGAAGTTTGAAAAGATGAGGCGTGAGGTTTGGTTGGCTAACAGCTAACCAACTACGATTCCGTTCGCCTCAACAGGCCGTTGGCGACGGCATCCAATGGGCGCGCTTTGCCGATCCGGCGACCGCCTTGGTAGACGATCACGTCACCGTCGCGATGACGTTCGTAACGCAAGTCAATCTTGCGACCGCGGAGGTCGATGGGCGTTTCGTAGCGTTGGCCGCGGAAGCTGAACGTGTTGTCTTTTTTGACCTGACGTTCCGCTTCGGCATAGAACAGCTCGTCAGTGTCTTCACTGGGTGTGAGAAAACGAATTCGTGAAAGGTCGACGCCGAAGCGGTCGATCGGTTTCATGCCCAGGGTTGAGTGAACGGTCGAGTTGTAGTCGCCTTCGACCCAGGCACTGAACTGTTTGTTAAGGCTTTCGATCGAAGAGAGGTCCAGGTTGCGAATCAAGAACTGGTCACGGACTCGGCGGAAGAAGCGTTCAATTTTCCCTTTCGCTGCCGCGTCGCGCACCGCCGTGTGACGCAGGATGCAGCCTGCACGCGCCGCTATCAGCGTGATTTCCTGGCAACAGTAGATCGAGCCGTTATCAACGTAGAGCTGTTCGGGAAGACCGCGTTTGTAAAACGCACAGCGGATTGCCTTGACCATCGAGTCGACGTTCTCTTCAAAGAAGAACTCGCCGTGGCACAGCACACGGCTGGCGTCATCAATGAACGCAATCAGCTTGGCTTGTCGGCCGGCGATGTGCGGCCCGAACATCGTGTCGGCCTGCCAAAGCTGGTTAGCGTACTGCATGCTGAAGGCCCGACGCTGACGGCTCTCGCCGGAGTCCTCTTTGAGGAACTCGTACTTGCCCACCATCCGGCTGAACGTGTTTCGTGCGATTTGGTTTGCGTTGAGCAAGCCTTTCTCGATACAGAAACGATAGATAGCGGTTTTGCCCGGTGTTTTCCCATGAAAATGAGGCAGCGCCGCATTGATCGCTTCGAGTACCTCTTCAGGGGTGACTTTCCGCGTGCGTCCCTTGTCGGACCGTGATTGGTTTTGCATCGCGGTGATGCCGTGATTCTTGTAGCGGTAGTGCCACGTATGGATGGTTCGCCAGGTGAACTGGTGTGGCTTTCCTTCTTCGTCGGTGAATGTCATTTCGGCGACGTTCTTGATGCGTGCGTCACTCGTTTTCCCTTCGGCGATGTCGATCGCTCCGAGAACTTTCATTTTGAGATAGATCGAGGACGTTTCATGCAGACGCTCCGGTGATGAGGGTTGAGGACTTCGGTGCCAATGGCAGCGGTCGGAAGTTCGACCGGCATCGAATTTAGAAGCGTCTGGCGGTGACTCAATCGTCGGGTTGTGTTGCTGGGTGGAAATCGATTTTTCGTCGCGATCCGGTGCGACATCAAATCGGCCCAGTCGGCGGCGCGCCGACCGTGCCGACTTTGCCGGTGGTGGGGCCACCGCGTCACAGATCATGGCGCGAGACCACGGCGTGAGATTTCCGTTGTCTCAGCGGGATGTCCGTCAGAGCAGAACTGCCATCAGATGAAGAAACGCTGTGTCGCGTTCTGGAAGGCGTCGATGGGGTTGATGGACGAATCCTGGAAGGCTGCTTTGAGGTGGGCGATGGTCCCTTGGGCAGCGGACTGGGCAGGCGACGGCACTCCGTCTTGATGGACATGCTTGGGCGGCGGCCCGATCGCCGTCAGAGCGGTTCGTATCGCCGCCTGGGCTTGCAAAAATCGTTTCCAGATCCGGTAGGGTGCCGAGTCGCTCAGTGAGCTTTGCAGGTCTCTGAAAGCCTGGGACTTGCTTCCCGTCGTAGCGGCTTGTTCAAGAAATTGCCACAGGCTGTCGGTATCGGGGAAGAGCCTTTTGACTTTGTCGGCGATCCAGACACTGAAGGTTCTGCCGCAGCCGCCAGCGTTTGCACGATCGGAGCAGAAGACACGAATCGCCCGGATGGCTTTTTGCTTGAAGTTCAGCTCGTCATAACCTTTGAGGAATCCATGTCGATTCAGTGCCCCGGTGTGTTTGCAGTGAGGACAGGGCAGGCACTTTAGCAGGGCGAGTCGCCGGTCACGCTGCTCCTTGGAGGCGAAAATCCACACGATACTGCTGAAGTTCCCGAGGCTCTGGATCGAAATGGCAGGGCATCAGCGCCAGCCTACCGGGTTTCAGTTTGGAGCACTGCGCGCATCCAAAGGGGCGGGGTCGAGGCGAGGTACGATTGATTCTTCAGAAAGGCGGGTTACGAGGACGGGCGAAACTGTACCGAATTAGCGGTGAAACAATCACCGCCACTTGCGACAACAATTCGGCCCAAAACCGGCGGGAAGTGCGACCAAAGCGAGGCCGGTAACAGTTCAATGACGACCGAATTATCCTTCAATTGAAGGTCCACATCGGAGACGCTCCAAGATTCATCGAGACCAAGAAGATCGCGGTAATGTTCATTCAGGCTGTTCATCTCAGCAATGTACAAAAATCAGCCAAAATCGACCGTCAGCCACTAAATTCCGAGAAGAACCAAGTCGGTTTTCGGGGAAAGCATTCTGACATTGGCGGCGGTTGTGGCCGAAACTTCTTTGAGTTCCTTACACGTAATTTTGCGGTTGAGCATATTCGATCAATCGGCCTCGACCTATTTAATGAGAACACGCTGGCCTACTTCGACGCTGAACACCAACCCCACTATGATCGCTACATGAAAGAATTCCAAGGAAAAAGCGGGTTCCTCGGGTTCTATCCTACGGACAATTCTGCTTTTATTTACAATGATAACGAATCGCGGAAGCTTCCCTCTTCCTTGGTTCTGCACCCTACCGTCACTTGGTTCTCTGCGAGACAAACGAACCAAATATACCGACTGAAGGCGACGGTGGATAACGTCGGAAAATCGACCCAGACTCGCCAGTACATATTCCCGTTCCACGAACCCCAGTACTGAGACAGAGATACACAACTCAATTCCTCTCATGATGATTGTAGCCGCGATATTGCTGCTTTGCTCTTCTTGTAAGCACATCTGGGTAAGTATTTCGGTATAACTGGCAAGCTTTTTGCACCCATGTTGAGTTGGGAATCCTTTCTGATTTGCTAGCAAATGCTCGATGGTCGAGATTATGCGAAGCATCATGTTTCTCCCTGTTTCACGAACCGGGAGATTCAAATGGCACGCCCCTCTACAAAATTCGCACAAATTGGCTCAGTCGAGCAAAAACAGCAACTGACGGAAATGTGGAAAAGTCATCATTGCCACTATACGCGAGTTCGTGCGCACGCAATCTTACTCAGCGACCAACAGTACGAAATAAGTTCCCTTGTCGATATCTTTGGCGTGGATCGAGATTCGGTATCCAGTTGGATTGACAGATTTTCAGAAGGCGGCCCCGACGCACTTGAAGACTCCGAGCATCCCGGTGCGCCGCCGATACTCAACGCCTCAGAGCAGCAAACTCTCCGGCGACTACTTCGAAAATACCCGAATCGACCAGCCAAGGTGCTGAAAGAGCTGAAAGAAAAAACCGGCAAGGAAATCAAGCGACCCACTCTGCGAGAATACGCGAGGCGGTTTCGGCTGAGTTGGAAACGTTATCGTCGAAGTTTGCGGCAAAAACGGGATGAAAAGAAATTTCAATTGGCCAAGGAAGAGCTAGCCGAGTTTCTCGAAGAACCGGATTTGAACGTTGTTTACTTTGACGAGGCGGGTTTCTCGCTCAAAGGAGTTGTTCCCTACGGATGGCAACCGATCGGTCGACGCTACGAAATACCCGTAACCGGGGCACACGGCAGCAACGTTCAAGCGATTGGGTTTCAGGGTCAAGACGGTGAAACCCACACCTATCTCCACAAAGGCTACGTGAACAGCGAAATGGTGATTGCAATTTTCGATGATTATTGCCAAACAATCGACGGTCCAACTGTTGTGGTCCTTGACAATGCCTCAGTCCACACGAGCGGAGCATTTCAAACTCGCATGGAAGACTGGGCAGAGAAAGGACTCTACATCTACCATCTGCCGCCATACAGTCCAGAGCTGAATGCAATTGAAATGCTTTGGAAAAAACTCAAGTACCAACTGCTCCCCGCTGGCGCCTGGGAGCGCTTCAGTACACTGCTAAACACACTTACGAAAACACTCAATGAGTTTGGAGAAGTGTCGTATATGCCTACGCTTTTTAATTATGCCGAATAAATTCACCCGACGTGCTTAGTGAACCGTCACGTTCGTTGACCTTGGAGACGATGGCGGATGAACCAGTCAATGCCGTGATTATTTGCGGCGATCAACGAATCTTAGTCGGATCGCTAAAATTTGCCAAAACAATGTTGCTTTCGAACGTTCGTCTTGAATCTGCCTTGGAGGTTTTATGGATCAAGTCTCCTGGCACCACCGTATTTAGCCAGAAATTCAATAAATTGCCCGTCAGCGAAAAACTCTTTAAAGCTACATCTACAATGTCCGTCGCCCTGTCCAACGGCGTGTGGCAGGTCTCTTTGATTGACAAAGGCGATCAAGTTATTGCTGGGCCATTTAAGCCTATTGGTGATCGGACCATCTTCTCTGACGAAGGCTTAGAAGGTCTGCTGAGAGGGATCAGATAGTTGTTGCCGACCAAATTGCGGTCGCACTTTCTGCTGAATTGTGACTGTATGGATCTGGAGCCTCAGAAGGTCCTTTTGCCAAATTGCTGAGAATTCTAGAGAGCGTGTTCGTGGGATGTGCGATGGGAGCGACCGAGTCGAGGCTTGAGCCTGCCATGCTCCGACGGTGAGTGCTCAACGCATGAAAAAAGTGCGTCGCTTTGGCAAAGCGGTCGCACTGAGCGTGGTTGTCGGTGGAGATCGGATGGGCTTGATCGATTAGGCTGAGAACTTCCTCTGGCTGAGGTCGCGATGGTACTGCTCTAGCCAGTTGCTGAGAATGTCGACCGCTGGCAAGAAATCGTGTCCCTGCATCATCAACAGCCTAGGACAGGAACCGATCGAGACAGAGAGATTTTGCTGATCGTAATTTGCTTTGCACGTCAGGCAGTAAGTCGATAAATTGAGTGTTCAGGATGAGGTCTCCAGTGAAAGTAAGAGATTGTCAAAATCCATTTCAACGGAATATCACCTTGATTTCAGATTCGCGTTTGGCATTTCGAGTGCTGGGCGGGAGTCGGAGGTATTTGCTAGCACGACCTGTGGCCACTCATGCCCCCGCTCGCCACTACCTATTGATTTTCCTGCTTATGCCTGTGCCATTCATACCGGATGCCGTTTCTGTTCGCACGTTCCACGTCATCAATCTTGAGCGGCGTCGAGATCGGCTGGAGCGTTTTTTCTCGCTCAATGACGGGATCGAGGGGCTGGCGTTTTCGGTTATTCCCGCCGTGGAGTCACGGCGTCTCGATGTTGAAAAAGTGCGGAGTCAGGGCGTGCTGGCAGAGGGTGCCCATTGCGAGCTGGGAGCACTGGCCTGTGCGATCAGTCATCGAGAATTGATTTTGAAAGCGAAAAATGCGGGGCAACCGATGCTAGTCTGCGAGGATGACGCGGTCTTCCGAGCCGATTTTGCCACCGCGTGGCAATCGCTGCTCGCGCTGCTGCCAGCGGACTGGGATTTTGTCCTAATGGGGTACAATTTTGATTCAGCGTTCGCCGTCGAGTTTCTGCCTGGAGTGCAACAGCTGCACGGGATCTTTGACAATCACGCCATCGGCGCTGCAGAAATCGAACGCTTTCAACAAACCCGTCAACCGGTGGTCCCAATGCGATTGATTCATGCCTTTGGTGCGCTCGCATACGCAGTCTCTCCGACAGGCGCCAACAAATTTCTGCAAGCTTGTTTTCCAATCTGTAATGACCAACTGAGTGTTCCTGCACTCAATCGAACATTCCCCGCGTTTAGCTTTGATTGCATGCTGAACTTTTGCTACGCGAAATGGAACGCCTATGCTGCGTTCCCGCCTCTGGCATTGTCCCCCAACGATAAATCGGAGTCGGATACTCGTGGCAAGCGGTAGAGATAAAAATGCCTGATTCTCTCCGCCTGAAGTTCTCACAGGCTCAGCAGTATCAGCAGCTAGGTAAGTATGAGGCTGCGGAGCGTCTCTACCGTGAGATACTGGCGGAGCAGCCCGAGCATGTTGATGCGATGGCGTTCTTGGGCGTGACGGCGATGCAATTACAACGGTATACGGAGGCCGAGCGGTTGCTCTGCCAGGCAATCCGTTTGGCTCCGGGCTGCACTGCGTTTTACTGTAATCTGGGGCTTGTTTACCGCGAGACGAACCGGCTAGAGGAAGCGGCGCGAGCGTTCGAGGATTCATTGCGACTGAAGCCGGACAATACGATCGCGCTTAACAATCTCGGCGTTACCCAGCTCGATTTGGGACTTGTTGAGGAGGCGACCCGGACGCTGGAACTGGCCCGCCAACTGGCGAGTCATGATCCGACGGTATATATCAACCTGGGAAAATCGCTGCTAACGCAAAAGCGTTACGATCCAGCGATGAAACAGTTTCAAAAGGCGATTTTGCTCGATGCGAATCGAGCTGACGCTTTCGATGGGCTGGGTTCAGCATGTCGGGAATTGAATCGCCTGGATGAGGCCGTGCAGCAGTTCCAGAAATCGATTTCATTGTCACCAAATTCGCTTTCGGCGCACACACACCTCGGCGCCTTACTGACTGGCTTGAAACGGTATGAGGAAGCGGAAATCACCCTCCGCCGAGCACTTGAAATCGATGCTCGCGATGCGGTTTGTATGAACAACCTGGGCATCGCAATCATGGAACAGGGTCGGATCGAGGAGTCGGAGAGTTGGTTCGTGGACGCATTGGAAATCAAACCTGACTATGCGGCGGCCCGCAGTAACCTGGGGGCGATCTATTTATTACTGGGCCGGGTTGAGGAATCGCTGCAAACGCTTGAGGACGCTTTGCGGATGCAGCCGGACATTATCGACGCGAGGTGGAACCGGTCGCTGGCGTTGTTGTCGTTAGGAGATTTCCAACGGGGGTGGTTGGAGTACGAGTGGCGTTGGCGCAAGTTCAGTGAGCGGCAGCGTCGGTTTCCTTGCCCGCGCTGGGATGGGCGTCCGCTTGCAGGAAAGACGATCCTCCTGCACGCCGAACAGGGACTTGGTGATACGATCCAGTTCGTCCGCTACGCCGCTGAGGTCAAACAGCGAGGTGGGCGTGTTGTGTTGGCGTGCCAGAGCCCACTCGTGCCGCTGTTGTCAGGCTCGGAAGGTTGTGACGTCGTTGTGTCACGTGACGACGTCTTGAATTGTCAGCCGCCGTTCGATTTTCACGCACCTTTAATGAGTTTGCCAACGATCTTGCGGACGACGCTCGATTCGATCCCGCAGAGCGTTCCGTACCTGCACGCGGACGACCAGCGGATTGAACTTTGGCGGCAGCGTTTGGCTGGCTATGAAGACCGTAAGATCGCGATCGCCTGGCAAGGGAGTCCAACGTACAAAACGGATCAATTTAGGAGTGTTCCGTTTCGCTATTTCACGAGTCTGGCAAAACGTCTTCCTCATGTGCAGTTCATTTCTTTGCAGAAACAGCACGTGGATGATTCGACTCGGCATCAACTCACCGATGCTGGTATCTTGCATTTGGACGATCTGGACGAGGATTACGGCGCCTTCTTGGACACCGCTGCGATTCTGCACAACGTGGACTTGGCGATCACGTCCGATACTTCCATTCCGCATCTCGCCGGAGCGCTGGGGGTTCCCGTTTGGCTGATGCTGTCATCTGTTCCCGACTGGCGATGGTTTCTTGCGGGGGAAGATTCGCCCTGGTATCCGACGATGCGCGTCTTCCGTGCCGCTCAGCGTGGATCTTGGGACGACGCATTCGAACAAATTGAAGCACGGCTTCGGGAATGAGCTTTCCGTTGGCAATTTCGGAATCGCAAACTGAGAAATCATGCCACTCGTGGTGTGATACGACCAAGCAGTCCGCCAACTTCGTTCATCGTTTTTTTATTTTAATTCCATGTACGACAACCCATTTGAGCTTTGTAATTGCCCAGTGCTCTATTGCGATTGCGGCGGGGGCGTGCAGACATACCGGGAACACTACGCTCGCGTGCTGGAGGTGATCCAGCCGCGCCGGGTGTTCGAATGGGGGCCGGGTGAGAATACGTCGATGGCGTTGGCTGCAGGAGCGGAGGTCTTTGCCATCTCGCCGGTTTTGAAGTGGGTCGAGCCGCTGCCGGTCACTAATCGGAGGTTGGCGGTGTTGGTGGCGTCCAATCATTCGCGGGCGTATTTTGAATTGCACGAGCGAGCCGATAGCGATCTATTTTTCGTCGATTCGCGTCGCCGGGCCGCATGTCTGGATTTAGTTCGCCGGCGTGCTCGTCCGGAGTCGGTTGTATGTTTGCACGACGCGCAACGTTTGCGTTACAACGTGGCACTGCGGCGATACGCCCACGTTCTGTATTTGACCCGTTCCTTTGCCATCGCTTCGATGCGTCCGCTGCGGGCGGAGAGGCTAGTCGGACCCGAATGGGATAGTCGTCGTCAGAGATCAGAGAGTTTGGGTGACGGGCAGAGCAATTCGGGAAGCGTACGTGCTAAAAACTCCGCCTTTGGCTCTGAACCGGAGCAGGGGGAGCGGTCGGGTGTGGCGGGTGTCATCACGGCCCGCTGTATTGCTCAGGCTCGAAAAAGACAGGGTGGAATGGACTCGGAGCTGGATGCTGACACGCAGCCGCGGGTGCTGTTTGCGTCGTACCACTGTTATTTGGATCCTTCGAGCGGCGCAGCGACGTCGACCCGCGACATGCTGCAGATGTTGGCCTCGAGAGGCTGGCCGACGCGAGTGATGTGTGGTCCGCGGCTCGATCATGGCGACGGTCGATCACCGCGACGGGTGATCGAGGAAGCCAGCGTGTCGGTAGACGAAAACCGCTTTGACTCGACCGCGACACCATTCTCGATTTTGAATTTTCGTCAGGGGGCTGTGCCGGTGAGTGTTTTTTTGCCTGACGGGCAGGGCGAGCCCAACTCGGCGGAGGTCGACGCGTTCATGTCGGTCTATGAGCGGCTGCTGGACACCTGGCAACCTGACGTGTTGATGACTTATGGCGGGCAGTGGGTGGGACAACGATTGATGCAGGCGGCAAAGCAGCGGGAGATCCGCATCGTCTTCTCGCTGCGAAATTTTGCGTATCGCGATGACCGCTTTTTCAGCCACGCCGATGAGGTGTTGGTGCCTTCGCAGTTCTCAGCGGCATATCACCGCCGGAAGCTCAACTTGAGATGCACGCCAATTTCCTCACCGATCATTTGGGAGCGGGTAAGGTGCGAGCCTGCCCCGTCGCAGCGGTTTGTGACATTCGTGAATCCGCAGTATGGAAAGGGCATGACGGTGTTCGCCCGAATTGCAGCAGAACTGGGGCGAATACGACCGGACATCCCGTTGCTAGTAGTGGAGGGACGCGGGGGCGTGGATCGGTTTCAAGAGCTGGATATCCAGCTCGATGGATTAAACAACTTGCACCGAATGGCCAACACACCCGACCCGCGTGACTTCTACCGTGTCAGTAAAATGCTGTTGATGCCATCACTGTCGAATGAGAGTTTTGGCCGAGTCGCAATCGAGGCGATGCTCAACGGCATTCCGTTCCTGGGGAGCGATCGCGGGGCGTTACCTGAGGTGGTCGGCGAGGGTGGTTTTTTATTTTCTATCCCCGCTGTTTACACTCCGGAATCCCGAAGACTGCCGCACGCTGATGAAGTAGCCGCGTGGGTGGTGACTATTCAGCGACTGTGGGACGACGCAGCATTTTATCAACAGAGTTCCGTTGGAGCGAGAGTGTCTGCGGAGCGATTCAGCGAGAGCCGCGTTGCGGAAGCTTGCACTGCCTTCTTTCGGCGCGTCGCAGACCACCGTATCACACTTGCCTACGACCAGTCGCGCTAGCGCCGCGTTCGCATCGCGACACTGGCGAAGCGAATGTAACTGAAACAGAGCCTTCGATGGTCGCGACTCACATATCGTGCAAGTCACGAGCTCCGTTGACGTGCGAACGCAGTTGCGTGACGGTGAGCGTCAATGTCACCGCCGCAGTACAGCAGGCGACGATGAACGGACCGGTAAACATCGATAGAAACCCGGTCATGCGCCTGCCGGTGGATCATGGAACTTTGTCGCATTAGCCCACGGTGCTGTGGACCGAATACAGTGAATGAATCAGACCGTTATGGTGTTCCAGTACTCACAACTACCTGAGCGGGGCGGATGACTCGTCCGTGCATGCGGAAACCACCGCCCGCGACATGGGCAACCCTGCCGGCTTCAATCTCCGGGTGCGGCATCTGCGAGATCGCTTCGTGATAGTTCGGGTCAAACTCTTCGCCCTCCGCTGGGATCGGCTCAACGCCGTATTTCGCCAGCGTATCGTCGAGCTGCTTGATGACCATCACCACGCCGTCTCGCAAACCGACTGCGGAACCGCTATCGCTGCTCGAACCGGCCGCATCAACGGCGCGGTGGAGGTTGTCGCGGACCTGCAGAATGTCGTTGATCAGCGGCATCGCGGCGAACTTCAGCTGGTCTTCATAATCCCGCCGCATCCGCTTGCGAAAGTTCTCCGCTTCCGCTTGGGCCTGCAGCACACGTTTGTCAGCTGCCACCACGTCGCTACGAAGACGCATCACTTCTTCGTCGCGAGTCTCCGGTGCATCGAACGCTCGGTGGGCTTGATCCGTGGCAGTTTCCACTTCGTTCTGCGTGTCGTTTTCGCCGCCGAAGTCAACGTCGTCTTCAGGGTGAGATTGGTTTTCGTTCATGATGATTTGGTTTCCGACGGGATTTCAGGTTCAGGATCAAAAAAGTGCCTGAGTTTGTCCAGGAATGTAGTGCGTTGTGGTAGGACAGCCTCATGATCAAGGTCAGCGAGTTGACGCAAGATCTTTTCTTGTTCGGAGCTGAGCTTCTTCGGTACTTCGATAAATACCTGGACAAGCAGATCGCCATTGCGACCGCTGCGATGATCGACGATGCCCTGCCCACGAACGGTAAACACTTCACCGCTTTGGGTGCCCGCAGGCACGGTGAGCTGATGGGGGCCGTTGAGCGTGGGGACTTCGATATCCGCTCCGAGTGCCGCTTGGGCATAGGCGATCGGCAATTGCAGGACGAGATGTTTCCCGTCGCGTTTGAACAGACTGTGTGGCTTCACCGCGATAAAGCAGTAGCAATCGCCCGCGGGCCCGCCGTCTGGACTTGGCTCGCCTTCACCCTGCAGACGCACTCGCATGCCGTCATCAACGCCCGCGGGAATCTCAACGTTCAGTTCGGCTTTTTCGTTTTGCAATCCGGTGCCGCGACAACTGCCGCACGGTTGACTGATTTGCTTGCCGGCACCCTGGCAGGTGGGGCAGGTGGTTTGCACACGGAGGATCCCGGCGGACTGGATCACCTGGCCATGCCCGCCGCACATCGTGCAGGTGACCGGCTCACTGCCGGGAGCGGCGCCGCTGCCATCACAGGTTTCGCACATGATCCGGCGGCGGAACGCAATATCTTTGTGGCAACCGCGAGCGGCTTCTTCGAGCGTAAGCGAGACATCGCAGCGCACGTCGGCGCCACGCCGCACCCGTTTCCGACTGCCACCGCCGCGACGGCCTCCGCCGCCAAAGAAGTCACCGAAACCGCCACCGAAAAGATCGCCGAATGCTTCGAAGATGTCTTCGACATCGTTGTATTGATGCGTCGATCCCTCGACACCCGCGTGACCGTATTGGTCGTAGCGAGAACGCTTGGACTGGTCGCTGAGCACTTCGTAGGCTTCGGTCGCTTCTTTGAAGCGTGCTACAGCATCCTCACCCTTGTTGGAGTCAGGATGATACTTTATCGCCAGCTTGCGGTAGGCACGATCGATCTGTTGCTTATTGGACGATCGCTCGACTTGGAGGATCTCGTAGTAACAAGTCTTGGCTGCCATGAAACCGAGTGCAAGTGAAGGGGATTCGAAGGCAGAATGCCTGAATTTTGAAACAAAACCACCCTCCCCCAGCGGCAATGCCAGAGGAGGGTGGCGATGGATCCGGAGTTAGCTGACAACGCCTTCGACAGGTCGTTTGTCCTTATCTTCTTGCTCGTAGTTCGTCACGAGCGCTTCGGTGGTGAGCAACAATCCAGCGATGCTGGAAGCGTTGATCAACGCGGTCCGAACAACCTTCACGGGGTCGATCACACCGGCTTTGATCATGTCGGTGTACTCGCCCGTATGGGCGTTGAAACCGATCTTCGGGTTGCTCTTCTGCAGCACTTCATCGACGACAACGCTGCCATCGATACCGCCGTTATCAGCGATCTGACGCATGGGCGCGTCGAGGGCGCGGAGCACAATGTTCACGCCGACCTTCTCGTCGCCCTTCGCTTTCTTCAGTGCTGCTTGGACAGCCTCGCGGCAATACACAAGCGCCACACCACCACCGGGCAGAATGCCTTCTTCAACGGCGGCACGAGTCGCGTGCAATGCGTCTTCCAAGCGAGCCTTGGTTTGCTTCATCTCGGCCTCGGTTTCGGCACCGACGCTGATGACGGCAACACCACCGGCAAGTTTGGCAAGGCGTTCTTGGTACTTTTCCTTGTCATAGTCGCTATCGGTCTGCTCGATCTGAGCACGGATTTGCGAAACCCGCTTGTCGATATCTTCGCGTTTTCCGCCACCCTCGACGATGGTCGTGTGACCCTTGTCGACAGTCACCTTTTTGGCGCGACCGAGTTGTTCGAGCGTGACATTCTCGAGCTGGATGCCGAGGTCATCGCTGATCAACGTACCGCCGGTCAGTGTCGCAATATCGCCGAGCATCGCCTTGCGACGATCGCCAAATCCTGGTGCCTTAACAGCACAAACGTTCAGCGTGCCACGGAGCTTGTTGACGACGAGCAGCGTGAGCGCTTCGGCGTCAACGTCTTCGGCAATGATCAACAACGGTTGGCCGGATTGCGCCGACTTTTCTAGCAATGGGACAAGGTCCCGGATGTTGCTGATCTTCTTTTCGTAGAGCAGGACGAGCGCGTTCTCGAGGGACGCTTCCATCGTGCCGGGTTCGTTGATGAAGTACGGCGAGATGTAGCCCTTGTCGAACTGCATGCCGTCGACGTACTCGACTTCCATCGAGCGACTCTTGCCCTCTTCAACCGTGATCACGCCGTCCTTGCCCACACGCTCGAGCGCGTCGGCGAGCAAGTTCCCGATCTCACTGTCGTTGTTTGCCGAGATGGCACCGACGTGAGCAACTTCTTCCTTGCCACTGACTGGGCGTCCCATCGCGACAAGATTCTCGCACGCAGCCGAGACAGCTTTCTCGATGCCGCGACGAATTGCCGTCGGGTTGCTACCGGCCACGATATTCCGCAGACCTTCTTTGAAGATCGCACGGGCGAGCACGGTGGCGGTGGTGGTTCCGTCGCCCGCGAGGTCGCTCGTTTTCTGAGCCACTTCGATGACGAGTTTAGCACCCATGTTCTCGAACCGGTCTTCCAGTTCGATTTCCTTGGCAACGGTCACACCGTCTTTGGTGACGGTCGGTCCGCCGAAGGATTTGTCGATGATCACGTTGCGGCCGGTGGGGCCCATGGTGATCGCGACCGCGTTGGCGAGTTTCTCCACACCGGCCAGCATGCGGGCCCGAGCGTGGTCCTCAAATAGCAATTGTTTTGCCACAGTTGAGATTCCTAAGTGAATGAAAAATGGAAGGAAGGGAAGCGAGCGAGCAGAGCTCAGGCAATCTTGGCTAAGATGTCGCTTTCACGAAGAATCTTCAGCTCTTGGCCGTCAACTTCAATTTCGCTGCCGCCGTACTTGCCGTAAATCACTACGTCGCCAACAGCCACGCTGAGTTCGCCACGGTTGCCGCTATCGAGCATCTTGCCGGGGCCAACGGCCACGACGGTGCCACGCTGTGGCTTTTCACGAGCCGAATCGGGAAGCACGATACCGCCAGCGGTCGTTTGTTCGGCTTCGTTAGGTTGCACGATCACGCGGTCGTCGAGCGGGCGAAGGTTGATGGTCTTGGTCGCTGCCATGTGTGAAATCCCTAAATGTTTAAACTGATTGATGTATTGAAGATGAAAGATCGGATCTTGCGAAAGATCCCCAGCAGTGGACCCTTTTTCAAGGTCCACCACCCAAACTACTGGAGCGACTGCGGGCTCGCTCGACTGCAGAGACGCGGGTGCTCTGCGGCGTGAATTACATCATGCCGCCCATGCCACCCATGCCGCCCATACCACCCATGCCGCCCATGTCCATGCCGCCCATTCCACCGCCCATGCCGTGGTCATGTTGGTCGCCGCCGCCGGGTTCTTCCTCAACAGGAATATCCACGATCAGCGATTCGGTCGTCAGCAGCAGTGCGGCAACCGAGGCAGCATTGGTCAGCGAGGTGCGAACGACCTTGGCCGGATCAACGATACCTGCGGCGATCAGGTCGCAGTACTTGTCAGCATTGGCGTCATACCCTTCGGTCTTGCTCTTGAGCTGCGAGACACGGTTGACAACAACGGCGCCGTCGACGCCCGCGTTGTTTGCGATCGCACGCATGGGCTGGTCGAGCACGTTACGGATAATGCGGACGCCGAGCTTTTGATCGCCTTCGGTTTCCTTCTCGAGTTTATCGACGGCTTTGCGGCAATGCAGCAGCGCGGTGCCACCACCAGGTACAATTCCCTCTTCGAGAGCGGCCTGAGTCGCGGCGCGAGCATCGTCGATCAATGCTTTGCGTTCTTTCATTTCAGTTTCGGTCGCAGCACCCACGTTGATCTGAGCAACGCCACCGGCTAGCTTCGCCAATCGCTCTTGCAGCTTTTCGCGGTCGTAATCGCTGTCGGTATTTTCGATTTCGCGGCGAATCTGTGTCACGCGGCCTTCGATATCGACTTTCTTGCCGGCACCACTGACGACCGTGGTCGCTTCGCTGGTGATGCGAATTTGTTTCGCACGACCGAGATCGGAGAGTTTGACGCTTTCCAGGTCGATACCGAGGTCTTTGAAGATGGCCTTGCCACCGGTCAACACGGCAATGTCGCCGAGGATCGCTTTACGGCGATCGCCATAACCAGGAGCCTTGACCGCACACACCGACAGGATGCCACGCATCTTGTTGACGACGAGCGTCGCCAGGGCTTCGCCCTCGACGTCTTCAGCGATGATCAGCAACGGTTTCTTGGATTCGCTGATCGCTTCGAGCAACGGGATGAGCTTCTTGTTGTTGCTGATTTTTTCTTCGAAGAGCAACACGTAGCAGTCATCCAATTCGACCGACACGTCGTCCTGGTTGGTGACGAAGTGCGGCGACAGAAAGCCGCGATCGAACTGCATGCCTTCGACGACGTCGACGTAGGTTTCATTGGAACGACCTTCTTCGACGGTGATGACGCCGTTCTTACCGACTTTAGTGAATGCGTCGGCGAGCACGTCGCCGATTTCAGGATCGTTATTGCCAGCGATCGTGGCAACTTGTTTGATATCCGAGCGATTACCTTCTCGGATTGGCGTCGACATTTTTGCGATTTGCGTCACGCAAACGTCGACAGCCTTTTGCATCCCGCGGGTCAATGCCATCGGGTCGGCGCCGGTGGCGACCATCTTCAGGCCTTCGCGGAAGATCGCTTCGCTCAGCACGGTGGCCGTGGTGGTACCGTCGCCAGCGACATCATTGGTCTTGCTGGCAGCTTCTTTGACGAGTTGCGCACCGAGGTTTTCAAACGGGCAATCCAGTTCAATGTCTTCGGCGACCGTCACGCCATCCTTGGTAACCTTGGGCGAACCCCAGCCTTTGTCCAAGACGGCGTTACGGCCACGCGGGCCGAGTGTGCTACGGACAGCGCGAGCCAATTTACTGACGCCAGCCAGCAGGGGGCCTCTTGCGTCATCGTCGAAAACGATTTGCTTTGCCACGGTGTGAATCTCCTGAGACAGGCCTTGCGGCCCGGGAAAGGTAGGGGGTGAATGAGTTGGTTAAGTGACGTGGGGTCCGGTCCGATCGGTCAGACGGACAGCGACACGCCACGGTCCACTCGCTAGAGCAATCGCCGTACCGATCGCTGAAGGCAAGACGCAAGTCTCTATCTGCAAAAGGCTTGCGGCAGCGAACGAGGGAGTCTTCGAGATCAGCCCCAAGGCCGTGGTGTCAGCCTGGCAGGCGTGTGACACCCCAACGGCTCGCTTTGCTAGCTATTCTTGCCACAGCGCCACAGGCAGGACACTACAGCGTCCCGCGCCCGCGGGCCTTGTCGCTCGCCGCCCTGCCCTTGCGACAATGCGGGGCGGCTGGAAAAACGAGCGTTCAGCGAGATTTCCGGGGCGCTCACGCGGACGTCCCGCTACCGTTGCGGCGAGCCTGAAATTTCTGCTGGGGGCATGCTGACGCCGTTCCCGCGCAGCGAGCGATCGAGTAAACTCTGGGCCCACCCGCCCTCGTAGCTCAGATGGATAGAGCAGCTCATTCCTAACGAGCAGGTCGCAGGTTCGAATCCCGCCGAGGGTATTTTTCTTTCACATGCCAGACGCTCGGGCCCCGCACTTAGCTAATAGCCCGCCAGCTACGAGTTGACCCAGTTACGAGGCGACCCAGCTACGAAACCGTGGGACGTGGCCGTTGGCGTGAGGCCAGCCATCCGAATCCGATGGCCCCACCGAGCAGGCCGGCAAAGCCCGTCAAGGCGATCACGCCGACCGTCGAGAGCCGGCCCTGCAGCCGATAGTTGTCAATGGACTGTGCGAGTTTGTGCTGCTGCGCTTCGCTGATTCGCAACAGGCAGACGCTCTCGTAGCGAACATCATTGCCACTGCCGACGGTGCCCTCGTACCGGCGTGAGATCAGCTCGTCGCGCACCCAGTCCATGTCGACCTGGATTCGGTCGGCAGGGATAATCTCGGGCCCCTCCTGTGCGATTTGTTCGAGATAGTTTTCCACCGCCCCGCGAGCCATCACCTCCATCATTTCGGACGCGATTTCAGGAGAAGCCGCCGGGCCGGAACCGACCGAAATCAAAAGATCCTCGCCATCACTGGGGGGGCTGGGAATGCGGTGCTCCTCGATCCAACTGGGCCGATCCAGCGGATAATCAACGTGGTCGAGCGGTGCCACACTTAATGTCGATGCCTGCTCCGTCACCACGGCGACCTCCGCATCAACTGCCCGCTCCTCGGCATCGGTTGCCCGATCCTCGGCATGGGCGTGCATCCCACAGGACGCGGCCGAGACCAGCACCCCTATCGCGACGGCGATCCAATTGCATGAAAAATTCATTGTCAAACCTTGATTCGAGATAGCGCTCATGTTGAGATGACCGTCGAGATCGAGTCGGATTTCACCCATGGCGCCGAGATTTGCGACATCAAGATGATACCGCCGACAATCAGCATCCCGGCCGGTTGCGGGATCGGAACAATTTGCTGGACCAGCCATTCGCCCACCACCGCGACGGCAACGGCCCACGGGCTCAACCGTCGGCGACGCAGCGGGTCAACCGGTTTCCACATTCGCAGCAGGGCGAACAGCAGGGCGAAATGAGCCATCATCGCGGCCGCCGTCGGCACTCCCGAGGCCTGATAGAAAGTCGATGGGAGTGACGTCGCGTCAATCTCGCGACTCAATCCTTGGTCCAGCGGCACCATCAAGACATCGGCGAGCAAGTAAGCCACCACGCCGACACCGGCGCCAAGGAACGCGGCAACCAATCGACGCGGCAGGCCTTCTCCGTCACTGGACTCCCATGCCTTACCGAGCGAGAGCAACCCAGCGGCTCCCAGCCACACCACGCTTGCCATCCACACGAAGGGCGCGATCGTGATCGGCGACACCACCGAGTGCCGCAGCCCAACCACCGCTGAAATCACCAGCAACGTGGCCGCGACCACCAACGAAATCACAGCCGACAGCGCCCACTCCGCAGCCAACGAAAGCCGTGTTCGCTGGGCGAGCGATTCGCGGAGCAGCTTTCGTGTCTGCGATTTTGATAGCCGCATGGGTGCCGGCCGAGGGTGAACGGTCGCGGGCGGGGCAGCGTTGTAACTTGAATAGGTGCCGCTGTACTTCGCGTGGGAATATTCTCCGTACTGATTGGCCATGTTCTGCCTCGGTGCCGCATCCGCCCCAGCCAACTGCAACACAATGTGGCGGACGATGAAATAGGGAATATAAACAAACGCAAACAGCGAGAGCACCGGCAGCAACCAGTGCGTATTGATCAACAGGATGGCGGCAGCCGAAATCGCAATCACCAACTTGGCAACCGGAGAACACTCCAGGCTCCGCCACCACATTCGTGCGTCCGACACCGCCCTGCCGACAGCGCGTGCGATCGGTTCGTCAGTGGCCGGATGGCTCAACATCACACGCGGGAGAGCAGCGGGGCCTGACGCCGAATGGTTTGACCTGACCCCCTCGGGTTCGCCCGTGGGTGAATTTGACGTGGCTGCACCCGATGCGGCTGCACCCGATGCGGGTGAACTCGATGCGGGTGAACTCGAGGACCATGCGACGGGCGTGTGGAAGTCGTTTGCCCATGGCGTCAGCTCCATCATCGCTGCGATATCGCTGGGACGCGACGCTGGATCCTTTTGCAAACAAGCGGCGATGACATTGCGGAAATCAGCGGGGACGTTTGATAGATCGGGTCTATCGGTTAGGTGTTTGACAATGATCTCTTGCGGCGTCTCCCCGTCGAACGGCAGCGATCCAACGAGCATCTCGAACAGGATGATCCCGCACGCATAGACGTCGATCTCGCGGCCGTATTGACCGCGTCCAATTTCCGGAGCCATGTAGTGCAGCGTGCCGATGCTCTCGGTGTGACCACTGCGATGAGACATCGAAATGAACTTGCTCAATCCGTAGTCGCCCACCTTGATCAGCCCGTTATCGTCAAACAGGTTTCCCGGCTTGAGATCACGATGGACCAATCCGGCGGCATGCAGATGGGCGGTTCCCGCAGCCATCCCGCAAAACCAGCGGTGGACTTCATCCATCGCCAGGCCACTCGGCAACGCCGTCGCGCCGGAAGTTGTTGCCGTGCAGATCCGGCCGCTCGGGTCTGCGTCATCGAGTACCTCACGCAGGTTTTTGCCCGCGACGTATTCCATCACCACCCACGTTTGGTCATCTTGATCACGACAGATATCGTGCAGCGAAACCAGGTTGGGATGTTTGAGGTTGAGACAGTGAGAAACGCCTCGTAGCTCGACGGCCAAGTTTCGCTGGATCCGCTTCAGTGCGACCTCTTTACCGGCTTGGCTGAGGGCAAAGTAAACTTCACCGAAACCGCCCACACCGATGCCACGACGAATCGTGTACCGGCCGAGGACGGTATCGTTGGGAGAGTAAGTGAAGTTCATGACGGTAGGTTCCAGGGTAGCAAACATGGCGATTCATCGAGCTCAAAGAGTGTCGTCGTCGTCATTGTTGAAATCGATCGAAACCATCGTATTGGACTTCGACCCGCTCAGACCGTCGATATAGGCTGAAATGTTGTCGAGTAAATTCTCGTCCGATGGTTCGTCCAAATCGATTTCACCAAAGTACTCGACATCCACGTTCATGGTTTCTTCTTCGACGTCGATGCGTGTGGCGATCTCATCGAGAAGCTCACGTGAACGCGACAGAGCACTGTCGTCCAAGTTCAGTTCGCTGCTCGTCTGCGCGACCCGCAGGGCGCCCAATCGAGCCTGCAAATTCTCGACTTCGACCTCGAGTTGACGACGTGCGTCGAGCATCGCTTCCATCCGCTCACTCGCCGCTCGCAGTGAGGCATGTCGTGCCGACAGCATCTTCTGCAATTTTTCAGACGTTTGCTGACGGGTTTTGAAGCGTTTGAACCGGCTGCTCAGATCGGACTTCACCTGTACCGAGGTGTACGTTTTGCCACCATAGGTGTAGCTGGAGTTTTCGTCACGGAGGTCGCTGGTGAGTCGTTCGATTTCGTTTTGCGCCTTGACCAAGCCGGAGTCGGTTTGGCCGACTTGTCGCTCGAGCTTAACGACTTCGATCTTTTCTTTCGCGATTCGCCGCGCGTTATTTTGGATTTCCGGTTGCAGATCGGCGATCATTTGGCGGGCCCGTTTGAGTTCCCACTCCAGCGGAACGGCATCGCCAGCGGAATCGGTCACGTAGTTCCAGGCACAGCGAGCGTAGGAGCCGATCGGTGTGGCGATTGTCAGCCCCGACAGAAGAGCCAAGGTTGTCCCGGCCATAAAAATCTTGCGTAACATGATGGATTTCCCCAATTGAAAGTGATGTTTCGTCCCACCGGTCTGCCGCAACGGGCCGCTTTACCGCGACAGGGCGGCAAAACCATCCGAGTTGTCTCGGACAGATGTGGTCTCTGATAGGTTCTTCGTTACAGGCGGGGGAATCTTGGCAAACTGGCGCAAAAATCTTCAGAATTCCTCGACTCTTGCCAAAACCCGCCTCAATCAGCCTGGACTCGGAGGCACGTACAATCCGAAGAAAGGAGTAGTCGCATTCCGCGAGGCGGGCGGAACCATTTCGGATTGGCAATCAATTTGCCGAACTTTCTTCCGGTTCGCTGCATCTTAATAGTGTCCGCCCAACGCATTCATCAGGGAATTGATCATGTCACTCTCCTCGGAAGCTGAATTCGACGCCAACACACCCTGCTCAGGGACTGACTGCGACCGTGACACGATCGCATCCCTGGATTGGCACCTACTTTCGCAGCGATTCGTCCGCGACGTGATCGAGGCGGACTTTGGCGTGGAGATCGAACAGGACTTGGCGGACATGCAGTGCACCCTCAGTCGGTTCGCCACCAAATCCTCCTCGCGACGCGAAGGCCGCTGAAACGCGATTTTGTCTCCCCGTGACGACTAAAACTCGTTAGAATCGAGGATGTCTCAAAACGGTCGAATCTTTGTGACCGTGTATTCTGCGCCGCACGGGGAACTCAGATGATGTGGAAATGGACAGCGCTCGTACTGGGCCTACTCATGGCTGCCGAGAGCGGGACGCGACTGGTCGCTGCGGAGCGGGCCGATGGAGAGATCAACGCCGCCGCAACGCCCGCTCAGAAGCGGATGATCAAGATTTTGACCGGGCGCAGCGAACCGGCGAAACTCAAATTGATCTCGCTGTTTCTCACCCGGCGGGGCGAGCTCGATGCCAATCTCAGTGCGGTCATCGAGGCCACGGAGCAACTTCTCGACCAGCGTGCTGATGATCTACCCGACGACGAGAAGCCTCGCGGAACGGGCAACCGCACCGCCGTTTCCGAGACCCTCACGCAATTGCTCAAACTGCTCGGCAACAGCCCTCAAGAGGACGCACACGCGGTCGTCATCGAGGCTCTGAATCATCCCGACACCCATGTGGCCATGATCGCGATGGACACGATCGGTGAAATGCAATTCAACACCGCCGTTGACGATATTGTCTCGCAGATCAAGCGACCGGCATTCGAGGAACAGTATGCGTTTCGTTTCGCGTTGGTGCGGGCGCTCGCTCGACTGCATTGCCCCGAGAGCATCGAGTGGTTGCATCGGCTCGCCAAGCAGCTCGACGGTCAGCTTCGTCATGAAATTGAAGCACGGCTGGCAAACGTCGATCTGCGAGATTTTGATGGCGACCGCGAACGATACCAGACCTACCTCGAGGAGCTCGACGATGATGCCGAGATGGCAAAGCTTGGAATGCCTCCGAGATCGATCACGCCCGTCCAGCCAGCCTCGGCGGTCTCTCTCTCCGGGCCAGGAAAACTAAAATTACATGACGCTCCGTCGGAGTCGCAGGGAAAAGTTCGGCTGACCAAGGGCGAGTACTATGGCATTGAACTGAACGCCGGTCGGATGCTCTTCATCATCGACCGCTCGGGCAGCATGCGCGAGCCCGCCTACCATGAGACACGCCTGCAGAGTGCCAAGCGTGAGCTCATTCACGCCATCGATCAGCTTTCGCCCGACGCGGAATTTGCCATCATGCTGTTCGAAACAGAAGTCCAGTCGTGGCGTAACGAACTATTGGCCGCGACGCAGGAGAACAAACTCAGTGCGATCGATTTTGTGAAACACATCGAGTTAGGTGATCGCACCAACACGCACGGTGTCCTCAGCGAATCGCTCCGGTTCGACGATCAACTCGAAGCCGTATTCGTGCTCACCGACGGGCGCCCCACAGCCGGAGTCACGATCAGCCCCCAAACGATCATCGCTGACATCGTGGGACGGAATCGCATGCGGCATTTGAAATTCAACACCATCGGGATCGGAGTGAACCGCGTTACCGGCGACTTCCTCGAAACGCTCGCGAACGAAACGGGCGGCGAATACCGCCGCGTCGACTGACATGCAAGCGGCAATCGATCTCGTGAAAGATTCTGCGGACTTACCCGAATGATGCCGGTGATGCCGGCCAGATTCATCGTTGAGAGCATGAGTTGCCAGGCGGCCCCCTAATTGCGGCAGAGCTGTCGCAGCTTTTCTTGAGCTGCTCCGCTGTCGAGGGCGTCTGCGGCGATGCGAGCGGCGTGCAGCAAATCGTCCGTCTTTCGCACAAGCAAGAGTGCGGCGGCGCAGCCGGCGATGACGGTGTCGCGGGGTGGGCCGGGTTTGCCTGCGAATATGTCGCGGATGACTTGGGCGCTTTCGGCTGGGTCGGCGACGACGAGGGCGTCGGCCTTTGCTGCAGGGAGTCCGAAATCGGAGGCGGTCCAGGTGTGGCTGGTTTGCTCCGTCGAGCAGACTTCGACACACTGTGTGGTTCCGTCGAGCGATATTTCGTCTTGCCCATCCTCGGCACGCACGACAAAGCTGCGCTGGGTGTCGAGCTGGCTCAGTGCTGCGGCAATTTTGGTCTGTGACGCGGGGGAGACGGTCCCGAGAAGCTGATGCGTGGCGGCGGCGGGATTACACAGCGGTCCGAGCAGGTTAAACAGCGTGGGCACGCCGAGGCGGCGGCGAATGGCGACGACGTGACGCATCGCCGGGTGCAGTTTCGCGGCAAAGCAGAAACAGATGCCGATCTCGTTGAGGCTGCGGGCGACGTCGGTAGCATCCGATTCAATGGGCACACCGAGATGCTCGAGCACGTCTGCCGATCCCGAGCGACTGGTGGCGGCCCGGTTACCGTGCTTGGCCACCGCCACGCCGCACGCCGCGGCGAGGATGGCAACGGCGGTGGAAATATTGAAGGTTCCCGATCCGCTGCCGCCGGTACCACAGGTATCGAGCAGGATATCGTGGCCGTGCTCGATGCGTGTCATGTGGCCGCGCATCGCCGTGGCTGCTCCCACAAGTTCGCTCACCGACTCGCCTTTGTCTCGCAGGGCCAAGAGCAGTTCGCCCACGCTCGCCTCCGCCGCTTCGCCACGGAGCATCATGTCGATCAGATGCCCAGTCTGTTCCGACGTCAGATCGGTGCCGGAGCGGGCGAGGTCAATGGCTGCGGGGAAATCAAGCATGTCAGCGGGTGGTTGAGAGGTGGGGCGAGGAAATAAGGAGGTGGGAGAGTGCGGGCAAAGGGGCAGGCACGAAAAACTCTGTCTCTCCGTGTCTCCCGATCTTCCCCTCTCTCCTCTTCTCCGCTGGGGGTGGAGTTCTTAGACTGAAGGGTATGTCACGAAAAATCATACTCGACTGTGATCCTGGGATCGACGGCGCGGTCGCCATCACGATGGCTTTGTTCGATCCACGCTTGGACGTGCTGGCCGTCACGGCCACAGCGGGCACGGTGGACGCGGAGCAGGCCAATACGAATACAGCGGCGATCATTGCCAAGCTGGATCCGGCACGCTATCCGCGCATTGGCACGGCGGTACCGCCCCAGGATGCACCCGTTCTGGATGACTTGCATCTGAACGGCCCCGACGGTTTAGCGGGGTGTCATTTCCCCACGGCTACGCGTCAAAACGATCATCCCAGTGTAAAGGTAATGGCCGATGTGATTCGGCGATATCCCGGTGAGGTGACCATCGTGTGTTTGGGACCGTTGTCGAATCTCGCCCGCTTACTGCGGCGTGATCCGATGCTGATTCCATTGATTGACAAAGTCGTCATCAGTGGCGGCGCGGTCGCCCACAGCGGTAACGCGAACGCGGTTGCCGAGATGAACTTCTTTTTCGATCCCACCAGTGCTCGAGAGGTATTCGCGTCACTGACAACGAAGAGCTTAGTGCCATTGGACGTGACGGACTCGATCACGTTCGGGCTCGATCTGATTGAAAAGTTGCCTGGGGAAGGCACCCGGGCGGGGTGGCTGCTGCACAAAATTTTGCCGTACAAGTTTCGCGCCGGGCATCAAAAACTTGGTCGCGAAGTGATGCCGCTGCAGGACGCCGTGACCTTGACTTCGCTCGTTGAACCCGAGTTGTTTCAATGGGAAGAAATGGCGGGTGATGTCGAAGTGAGCGGCGAGTTGACACGTGGGATGACGTTGTTCGATCGCCGCATGCGTCCGGAATGGAAAACGAACATGGAGGTCGCACGTCGCGCCTCCGCGGCGGATGTCCGCGATGCGATCATTCGCGGCCTACGGTACGCAGGCCAAAAAACGTAGGGTTCTTTCGCCGCTGAACCTTCTCTTTAATCCCCGGTTTGTTTCCCTTGGGCGTGCTCGTGGCGTTGCAGGCCGGGTTGGGGTTTGACCATTTGCGGGGCATCTCGGTCGAGAGCGAACGATTCGATCGAGAGCAAGCGATCCTGCTGCGTGAGGATTTTCAACAAGCTTCACTATCGTCGACTCAAAATTCCCAGCCGTGAAAAAACTCTAAGCCAAGACCGAGTGCAGGTTCCAGTGAACTGATTCGGCGGGAACGTTGATGGCGGCGGCTTGGTCGTGAGCGCCGAATAGTCGCTGGGTCAGATTTTCGTCGGTCATTTTTCGCAGGCCGATATACGAAGTGGTGAGCCGGGGGTTGATTTCGATCACGGCGTCATGGTTGGCGTTCTCGCCGAGGACCAAATCGATGCCGACGAAGCCGGCCAGCTTTCCCGGGAGAGCTTGGAGCACGCGTGAGGTCAATGCATGAGCACGGAGTTGGAGTTCCTTTGAAAGCGGCCCGCTACCACCTTGGTAAACAAAGTGGCTGGTGGACACGCTGTCGAGCGATGTCGCGTGCGGCACCACCTCCAGGTGTTGCCAAACGGCGGGCAACATACTGGCCCGGGCGTCCCCGGAACTGGCGATCACGGAGACCGATGCGGAGCGGCCGGTCCAATACTGCTGAGTGATCTCGTGTGGCTTCATCGATGCGAGCGCCGGCTCGAGTTCATCATACCGGCGAATGCATACTGCGCCGCAACCGTCGCGTGGCTTGACGAGATACCCCGAGTTTGGGAAGCCGCTGAAGACGGGATCGAGTCGTCCGGCAGCCAGCGGCCTGGAACGCGTGTAATGACGATCCGCTAGCCCCGTGCTTCGCCGTTCGAGTGACCAGGTATCTGGATGGGCGATGTTGTTGAGATGCAGCCATTTCGCGGTCGCCCATTTGTCCGCTGCCAGACCGATCGCTACACCTGTCGGAGCGAGCACATGGATCCCCGCGGCGCGCAAAAGTGAGATGCCTTTGGTCAACAGGCCGTCCGTCTCTGGGATGATGACAATGGCCACATCACACTCACGGGCGGCAGCGATCCAGCCCACCCATGGCTCCATGCAGGGCTGCATCGGAACGGTTTCGACGTGGGCGGCGATCGACGAAGGTAAAGTGGGTGCCGGCAATGACAAGCGGGGATCGACGGGTGTTCGCACCCTCGCCCAACCGGCTAAGTCAGTGACGAGGGTCCGCCACATCGCCATTCCCTCGCGCAGAAGCGATTCGGGGATCGCGTCGACGGGTGTATCGAGCATGCCACCACCACAGAGATATTCAGCCACGAAAATTCGTGGTGATGTTGATGGCGTCGAGGTGTCGCTGTTGAGCATGGCATTTACTTTCGATGTCTTGACGACTGCCGCTACGGATTGATCAAATCAGCCGCTTGATCACATAACGACTTGGCCTTCTCGGATGTTTCTGCTTCCGCGATCATTCGCACAATGGGTTCCGTATTGCTACCACGGACAAGCAACCAGCAATCTGTCCATTGTAGGCGTAGTCCATCGCTAGTGTCAGCGTGAGCGTCCTGAAATCGATTTTGTAATCGTTCAAAAATGGCCGGTAATTGGCTCACCGTGATCTCGGCTTTGTCCTTGTAAATGGCCAGTTTAGGCAGCTCGTCGGCGAGTTGACTGAGCGGTTTACCGGTCCGCTGCATCAAATCGAGCACCTGGGCCATGCCGACAAAGCTATCGCGAACATATCCCACGGTGGGGTCGATGGGCCCACCGTTGCCCTCGCCACCATAGGCTGCCGAGTGAGCGATCATTTTGTCGACCACATTGGCTTCGCCAACGGCGCTGCGAATGGTTTCCACACCATATTCTTTCGCGACGAGTCCACTCATGGAACTGGTCGCTCCGTTGATCACGATCGGGCCATCGGTCCGACCGACCATCATGGCCCGCCGGACGCACAGTGCCAGGGTGGCTTCTTCGCCGATATAGCGGCCATTTTCATCGATCAACGCCAAGCGATCCGCATCGGGGTCTTGGCAGAACCCGATCACGCTCCCGCTGCCGGCAACCCGCGATGCGATCCCGGCGAGATTCTCGGCCGTCGGCTCAGCCACATGAGCAAAAACCCCAGTGGGCTGCTGGCCAATGGCTTCGATTTCGCATCCGAGTGATTCAAGTAACCGCACTCCGAGCAGGCCACCCGCACCGTGGTTGCTGTCCAAAAGCACTTTGAATTTCGCGTTACGAACTTCATCGACCTCGATTGTCGCGAGTACTTTCTCGAGATGAGCGGCGTGAGGATCGGGCTCGGTTTGTGTCGATCCGATCGCGTCGTAGCGACACCACGCGGCAGTACCGGCAAGGTAACCATCACGAATTCGGCCTCCCGACACGGCGTCGAGCACGCGTCCATCGCTGCCGAAAAGCTTGATCCCGTTGTAGGGCGACGGATTATGACTGGCGGAAATTTGCACGCCACCGGCCGCCGATTTCTCACGGACGAGTACACCGATCGTGGGGGTCGCGGCCACATCGGCATCGATCACATCGCGGCCGCACGCGTTGAGCGCCGCGATGATGGCAGCTTTCAACATCGGACCCGTCGTACGGCCATCGCGTCCGATCACGATCGGGCCGGCGGGAATCGAAGCAGCGAAACTGGCGATGTATCGGCAGGCTACGTCGGGGGTCAGGGTTTCGCCGACAATGCCGCGCAAACCACTCACACTGATAATCAGTTCGCTCATGAAAGTATTCTTGGTGAAAAGTTGACAGGAATCCACATGCAAATGAATCGGCATACCCTAGTGAATGATCCGGTTGGGCGACATCCGTCGGGTGACGTGATGTGGGCGCCCAGGGGTGTTCCGGTCTACTAAAACACTCTGGTTTGTGAGACAATCCGGCGGATCATTCGCGGCCCCATCTCCTGACTCTGGTAGCTTGACACTCATGCTGACTTGTATTCGCGGCAGCCGATTGATCGATCCCGAGCGGTCGATTGGTGGGTTGGAACGCGGCCCAGGGGATGAGCAGGAATTATGGATGCGAGATGGCTTGATCATCGACGCTCCACGGGAATCGGTCGCGCCCGACATCGAAATCGATGCCAGCGGATGCGTGACGATGGCGGGCGGTATCGACTTGCACACTCACATCGGGGGCGGAAAGGTCTCGCTGGCCCGGATGCTATTGCGGGATCAAATGCCACCCTGGCGGACGTCGCAACCCGTCGCAGCGACCCGGCCGGCGGAGTCGCACTTTCTGCCGTCGGCCAGCATGACGGCGTCGCGGTATCTCGACATGGGCTATACAACCTGTCTCGAGCCCGCTGTGATTCCCTGCAACGCACGCTCGGCCCACGCGGAAATGGCGGATGTGCAGGGCATCGATACCGGCGGCTACTGCCTACTCGGTAACGATGACGTCCTGTTGCAAATGATCGCGGAAAAGTCGCCGCAGGAAGTGATCAATGCCTATGTGGCTTGGATGGTGATGGCGACCCGTTGCATCGCCGTGAAAATCGTCAATCCTGGCGGCATCAACGCTTTCAAGTTCAATCAGCGATCGTTCGATGTCGACACCCCGCACCCGGACAACGGCGTCACGCCCGGGCAGATCATCCGGACGCTGTGCCGGGCCGTGCACGAGATCGGCTTGGCGCATCCGCTGCATGTGCACTGCAGCAACCTGGGTGTGCCTGGCAATATCGCCTCCACGCTGGCGACGATTGCTGCGGCCGATGGATATCCGATTCATCTGACGCACGCGCAGTTTCATTGTTACGGAACCGAAGGCCCCTATCACTTCTCGTCGGCGGCATCGAAGTTGGTAGAGGCGATGGGCAAGCATCCCAATGTGACGATCGATGTCGGGCAGATTCAGTTTGGGCAAACCGTCACCATCAGCGCCGATTCCATGCATCAGCATGTCAACGCGGCCCATGCGAAGCCACGCAAATCCGTATTGGTGGATGTGGAGTGCGAAGCGGGATGCGGAGTGGTTCCGTTCCGCTATCGGCGCCGGGAGTTCGTGCATTCGTTGCAGTGGGCGATCGGCCTGGAATTGTTCTTGATGATTGATGATCCATCGCGGGTCTTCTTGACCACCGACCATCCCAACGGTGGTCCGTTCACGGCATATCCCCACTTGCTCGGTCTGCTGGCTGATCGTTCGCTGCGAGAAACAGCGCTTGCTGAAATTCATACCGAGGCGGCAGGGGCGAGTTCGCTGGCGGGAATTTCGCGTGAGTACTCGCTCACCGACATCGCCACGATGACGCGTTCGGCACCAGCGCGGATTCTGGGATTGACCGATCGCGGTACGCTCGCGACGGGTCGCGTCGCCGATGTGGTGGTTTATCGACAGCAGGACAGCATTGAAAAGATGTTCGCGGTCCCCCGATTTGTCTTTAAGTCAGGGCGATTGATTCGTCGTGATGGCGAGGTCGTGCACCCCAACGACACGGTGCTGGACCGCACACTGGCCGCTGATCTGACTGAGACGGGCTGCCCGATCGATCGACAGCAACTCGCTGATTTTCGGGAGCGGTATGCCCGAAACGGCACCTTCGCACTGGATCGATTGTGGATCGATGATGGCGAGATGGAGGAGGTGCTCGGCAGCCGGTTGCTCAGCACGGGGTTGCGATCGGACATCCCACCGGCCAATTCAGGAGCAGCATCGTGAGCAGCGAAGACAACACGATGGCGTTGGATGCGAGCGATTGGGTTCGCAATTCACCGCTGAGGATCGGGGGCGTGCCGATTCATGCGACGTTTGCCGAAGCGTTCGACATGAAAATGACGCGGTTGATCATCACGGCGGCTGATCGGCAGTGGTGCGATGCCGCCGCAACAGCGATGGTGGGATTCGGCACAAGTGTGATCGCGTGTGGTGTCGAGATCGCAGTCGAACGCCTGCTGTCACCTGCTGAAACGCCTGACGGGCGGCCGGGGGTCGCGGTTTTGGCGTTCGCGGTTTCAGGCAAGGAACTCGAAAAACAAATTCCGCGTCGCGCCGGGCAGTGCGTTCTAACCTGCCCAACCACGGCGCTTTATGCAGGTTTGGTCGGTGATCGCAGCGTGTACCCCAATCGTGTGCCGTTAGGCAAAACACTCCGCTACTTTGGCGATGGACATCAAATCAGCAAACAAATCCGGCGCACCGGAGAGAGCAGCGACGCGCCCGCTCGCGAAGAAGCGGTCCGGTATTGGCGGATTCCGGTAATGGATGGTGAATTCGTTTGCCAGCACGATTGTGGACGTACCGAAGCGATTGGCGGTGGCAATTTCATTCTGCTCGGCCGGTCGATCGAGGCAGTGAGCGTTGCCTGCCGCGCCGCGATCGCGGCGATCGCACCTCTGCCTGGGGTGATCACGCCCTTTCCGGGCGGTGCAACCCGCAGTGGTTCCAAGGTCGGATCGAAGTACGCAGCTCTGTTTGCGTCGACGAACGAAGCCTTTTGTCCGTCACTTCGCGAACTGACGAAAACGGAACTGCCCGCCGAGACAACGGCCGTGCTCGAGGTTGTCCTGGACGGCATGAGCTTCGACGAGATCGCCGCTGCGATGGCGATGGGGATGAAGGCCGCCTGTGAATCGGTGGGCAGCGATGGATTGGTGGGCGTTACGGCGGGCAACTATGGCGGCAAACTCGGTCGCCATCACTTTCGCTTGCATGATGTTCTGGCGGAGGCAAGGTCATGAAGTCGATCACGCTTCGCTTGCGAGCCGACGACGCAGCATCGATCGATGCTGCGAGCCTGCGACTCGATCAGCTCATCGAGCAGTCCGCCGACCAGATCGCTCGCCAGTCGATTCTGGTTTCATCGACGCGCGTGGAGCTAGGAGAAATATTTAAAATTGATTGCCGGGGAACCCCCGCTGCCCCCCCGACATTGACTCTGCAAGGAAATTGCAGCGGCGTCCATCGAATCGGTCATCAACACCGCGTCGGTCAAATCATCGTGGAGGGCGACATTGGCGACTACTGCGGTGCATGCATGAGCGGCGGCACGATCACGATTGGCGGAAACGCCGGCGGGTATCTCGGTGCGTCGACCGGGTCACGCGGGGTGGGGATGAATGGTGGTCGGATTGTGGTTTCGGGAAACGTGGGCGATTTTGCCGGAAATCGAATGCGGCGCGGCGAGGTCTGGATCGCGGGGAATGCCGGGCCAGGGCTGGCGTCGTGGCAGGTTGCCGGCACCATCGGGGTCGGCGGCGTGGTCGCTGAACATGTCGGTTATGGCATGCGGCGCGGGACGTTGATCCTCGCGACCCCGATATCGCTACCGCCCATTCGCTTTACTTCCCCAGTTGAGCTCGAGACGCCATTTCGTGCTTTGGTGTTGAATCGTCCCGAGATCCAGTCCATCTGGCCACCGGCGAGTGCTGCGATCGAGATCTCCACGTGGTCGACCAGTCGTGGCGACCGCAGCATCGGTGGTATCGGCGAGGTTTGGTATCCCTTGTCGCCCGACTCTCCGTGCTGATCGCCTTCGTCGCGTGCGGATCATCAGCCCCGAAACTCCAATAATATTTCCATCCAGATTGATCTTGGTGAGGAATTGGCAAATCACTAGACTGCAGCCGTGATACCCAACTCTCGAAAGGATTTCGAATGTCGTCGCTAGCAGGAAGCCATGTTTTGATTACCGGTGGTACCGGTTCGTTCGGGAAAAAATGCGTGGAGACGCTGCTGCGAGAACATCGCCCCAAGCGTTTGGTGGTGTTCAGCCGGGATGAGCAAAAACACGTGGACATGGCGCGAAACCATTTCCCCGCTTCCGAGTTTCCCGAGGTCCGATATTTTGTCGGCGATGTTCGCAATAAGAACCGCCTTCAGCGTGCACTCCGTGGAATCGATTATGTGATTCACGCCGCGGCGATGAAACACGTCGATATCGCCGAATACAATCCGCAGGAGTGCATCAGCACGAACATCGGCGGTGCCGAAAACCTCATCGACGCCTGTATTGACACCGGCGTGAAGAAGCTGGTCGCGTTGTCGACCGATAAAGCGGCCGCTCCGGTTAACCTATACGGCGCCACCAAACTATGCAGCGATAAACTGTTTGCCGCGGCGAACTCACTCTCAGGCGTCGACGGGACTCGTTTTTGTGCCGTTCGTTACGGAAACGTGCTCGGCTCCAATGGATCGGTGGTGCCATTCTTCGAAAACAAACGCAGCGAAGGTGTCTTGCCGATTACCAGCCCCGACATGACGCGGTTTGTGATCACGCTTGAAGAAGGGGTTGAATTCGTTCTGAAAGCGTTCGAGCGGATGGAAGGCGGAGAGATTTTCGTGCCGAAGATCCCAAGTGTGTCGATCATGGACATCGCCCAAGCGGTCGCGCCGGAATGCAAAACGAAGGTCATCGGTGTTCGTCCGGGCGAGAAGATGCACGAGTGCATGATTCCTGCTGACGAAGCCCGGATGACACTGGAGTTTGACGATCATTACATCGTCCAACCTTCTGCTCGTCCGTGGTCCAAAGAGGAACCGAGCTATGTTGCCTCCGGGAAACAGTGTGCAGACGGGTTCTGTTACGCCAGCGACAACAACCCACACTGGCTGAGCGTGGAGGAACTGCGTGACACGATTGCGAAACATTGCGGTCCCGTTCAACCCCATCGCGTACGAATTGCCGCCTAACGGGCTGTAGATTAAATGAGCCGAGTCGCGTAAGCGGCCGGGTGGCTCGCGTTACCCGATGCCTGACTGCATTCGGCTCACCATTGCCGGTCGAACTTCGACGACACCAACAACCGCTTAGCGGACTGTAGATTAAATGAGCCGAGTCGCGTAAGCGGCCGGGTGGCACGTGTTACCCGATGCCAGACGGCATTCGGCTCACCATTGCCGGTCAAACTTCGATGACACCAACAACCGCCTAGCGGGCTGTAGATTAAATGAGCCGAGTCGCGTAAGCGGCCGGGTGGCACGTGTTACCCGATGCCAGACGGCATTCGGCTCACCATTGCCGGTCGAACTTCGACGACACCAACAACCGCCTAGCGGGCTGTAGATTAAATGAGCCGAGTCGCGTAAGCGGCCGGGTGGCACGTGTTACCCGATGCCTGACTGCATTCGGCTCACCATTGCCGGTCGAACTTCGACGACACCAACAACCGCTTAGCGGACTGTAGATTAAATGAGCCGAGTCGCGTAAGCGGCCGGGTGGCACGTGTTACCCGATACCTGACTGCATTCGGCTCACCATTGCCGGTCGAACTTCGACGACACCAACAACCGCTTAGCGGGGTCTCTGAACGAGACAACACCAAGAATGTCTTATTGGCCAAGGAGGGCCATTCAAGTGATTCCATACGGTCGTCAATCAATTGACGAGGCGGATATTGAAGCGGTCGCAGCGACTCTACGTTCAGACTGGTTGACGCAGGGCCCGGCAATCGATGCATTCGAAGAGTCTCTCGCTCAGCAGTGCCAATCGCGATACGCCGTCGCATGCAATTCCGGGACCGCTGCTCTGCACATGGCTTATGCCGCTGCCGGCGTCGGTCCAGGAACCGTCGTGATCGTCCCCACCAACACGTTCCTCGCCACCGCCAACGCCGCGATTTATCTCGGTGCGGAAGTTCGCTTTTGCGATGTGGATGCCGAAACGGGTCTGATGACGAGCGCGACGCTCGCCGCTGCGCTCCGCACGGATGTTCGCCAGCAGGTTCGTGCCGTTGCTCCGGTGCATTTTGCCGGTCAAGCCTGCGACATGGCGGCGATTGGCGAAACCGTCCAACGATTGTGCCCACGCGCGGCAGTGATCGAAGACGCCAGCCACGCGATTGGCGGAGTCCACCGCAATGGTTCCCCTATCGGATCGTTGGGATATGCGTCGATGGTGACATTCAGTTTCCATCCCGTTAAACATATCGCTGCGGGCGAAGGCGGCGCCGTCATGACCGATTGCCCCGACCTACAAAAACGCCTGAGCAGCTTTCGCTGCCATGGGATGACGAAACAGATCACCCAGCTGCGCCGCCCCACCGAAGGGCCGTGGTATTATGAGATGCACGCACCTGGATTCAACTATCGAATTCCGGAAATGTCGTGCGCCTTGGCTTGCTCGCAACTGAAGAAACTCGATCGGTTTGTAGCCCGGCGTCGGGAGATCGCGGATCGATACCTGCACGAACTCGCTGACATTTCCGGAGTGAGCTTGCCGCAGGCGAGCACACTCTCAACATCGGCCTGGCATCTATTCTGCTTGCATGTTGATTTTCAATCGCTAGGACGCAGTCGCGTCGACGTGATGGAGAGTCTCTGTGACAGCGGTGTTGGCACGCAGGTTCATTACTACCCTGTATCGATGCAGCCCTTTTATGCCGATCGCTATGGTCACACCGCACCCCAATTTCCGGGTGCAGTGAAACACTACGATCGAGCACTGAGCATCCCGATCTTTCCAGCGATGACAGATGCGGAGGTGACTCAGGTCATCACGTCGGTTCAACAGACGTTTGCCTCATCGGTAACGTCACGATCCATTGCCGCGTAAGAATGCGTTTGGGAATTTGAATCACGCAGCGCCGCTCTCGTCATCAGACGGTCGACGGATCTGCCAACAACGCGACCAACCCGGCCACGCTCTGGCTGACGGAGCGATACACGGACAATTGATCGAAGCGGTCATGGGTGGATGCCCTGCCGCCAACCAGGTAGGGCGACGTTCCATTTTTCGGATCTAAAGTAAAACCCATGAAAACAGTTGTCATTATCCAAGCTCGGGTAGGCTCGACCCGGTTACCACGTAAGGTGCTCCTTCGTCTCGGCAATCAAACCGTACTGAGCAGAATCGTCGAGCGAATGCGGCGTTGCACGCGAGTCGACGAAGTGGTCGTCGCCACAACCAACGAAGACGCCGATGATGCGATCGTCGATGAATGTCGACGTTGCAAGGTACGGGTGATTCGCGGCAGCGAGCACGATGTGCTCGCCCGCTATCATCATGCGGCCCTTGTTTCTCGTGCTACCGAAATCATTCGAATCACAGCCGATTGTCCGTTAATCGACCCCAAATTGGTGGACCATCTCGTCGAGCGGTACCAGGCACGGTTAAACAGTGACTGCCCCGTCGACTACATTTCGAACACGCAGCACCGGACCTATCCGCATGGGCTCGACATCGAGATGTTCAGCATGCGCGTGTTGCAGATCGCTTATCAAGAGGCGACCCAAAGATACGAACGCGAGCATGTGACGCCCTATTTCTATCAGCACCCCGAGCGTTTCGTGCTCGAGAATGTTGCCCAGTCAGTCGATCAATCTGCCATGCGTTGGACGCTCGACGAGCCCACCGATTTTGTGTTTTTCCAAGCCGTGTTCCGCCACATCGGCAGGGACGAGCTCGTCACGACCGATCAGGTGCTGGAGTTGCTCACGCGGCGACCGGAACTCAGTCGCATCAATGCCACCGTGAAGCAAAAAGCGTTGAAAGCCGCATGAGTTTGCCGAGCCTGAAAATCGCCACGACCTCGATCGGACCGGATCAACCTCCCTTTGTGATCGCCGAGATGTCGGGCAATCACAATCAGTCGCTCGACCGAGCTCTTGCAATTGTAGACGCTGCCGCGGATGCGGGCGCGCACGCGATCAAACTGCAAACCTACACTGCCGACACGATGACGCTGGACGTCGATCGAGATGAGTTCAAGATCCTGGACCCGGAGAGTCTGTGGTTTGGACGCCGACTGCACGAACTCTACCAGGAAGCCGCTACCCCCTGGGATTGGCACGAGGCGATCTTTGCCCATGCCAGGTCTCGTGGGATCATCGCATTCAGTTCGCCGTTTGATGAAACGGCCGTTGATTTCCTTGAAACTCTCGACACACCCGCGTACAAGATCGCATCGTTTGAGCTCACGGATCTGCCCTTGATCGCCAAAGCGGCGTCAACGGGCAAGCCACTGATCATGTCGACCGGCATGGCGACGCTCGCTGAAATTCACCAAGCGGTGGAGTGTGCTGGCGAGCATGGTTGCGGCGAATTGGTGCTCCTGAAGTGCACGAGCAATTATCCCGCGACTCCGGAGTCGACGAACCTGCGAACGATCCCGCATCTGCGAGACAGTTTTGGTCTGCAGGTCGGACTATCGGATCACACCGGTGGGATCGGTGCGGCCGTTGCCGCGGTCGCATTGGGTGCGACGGTGATCGAGAAACACTTCACGCTCCGCCGCGCCGATGGTGGCGTCGATTCCGCATTCTCGCTAGAACCGGACGAGCTGAAAAGTTTGGTCGTTGAAACCGAGCGGGCTTGGCAGGCCCTCGGTGAAATTCGATACGGCAGCGCCGGGCCGCAACAGAAATCACTGGTATTCCGCCGCTCCATTTTCATCAGCGAAGATGTGGCGGAAGGCGAAACGGTCGGCCCTCATTGCCTTCGTATCGTCCGTCCTGGCCATGGGTTGACGCCCAAAGAATGGCCACGTGTCTGCGGCCGCACCGCCAAACGAAAACTCACCCGAGGCGAGCCGACGACGTGGGAGATGTTTGTGTAGTGATCAGTCGTCAAGTTGCACCATTTCGACGGGCATCATGATGTCTTCGCTGCGGACGATGTGGAGGTTGCTACACCGGTTGAGATAGAACTGTCGCGGTTGTTCCCGACACAGGCACAGGCCCAGGAATCGTTCCGAAGTGGAAAAGCGAATCGGGCTGACCGTGCGGCGAGTCCGTTTGCCTTTGCTGTCGGCGTAGTCCAGCTCGATTGCCCATTGGTCGGAGTCGAGCATCGCGATTCGTAGCATCTGCTGAGGCGTCAGCGGTTTTCGCTGGCGTGGCTGAACGAGAGCGACCGGTGCGGACGAAGTGACGGGGTCGAGGGTGAGTGTGGTCATGGGTTGGTATTATTCAAAAGGATGGAAACGTGGCAAGCTTCCGAACTGGAACATCCATAGCATCGCCGCACGGGGTGACACGTTTGGTCACGGTGCTGTCCATTCTTTCTTTTTTGGTACGGAGTGCCCGCGTGCAACACCAGCGATCCCGACATGCCGACGACTCGCCCGTCATCCGGATGGCAATTGCCAGCGTGTTGATGATTGCCAGCGTGTTGATGATATGCGGAGCGAATTCCCTGGCCGCACAATCAGTGCCTCCCGCCGTTTTTGCCCCGCCAACGGCCGGGGTATCGATGACGCCCGACCAAACTCGCCAGTCGGTACAGTGGCTGGCGGACCAATTGATGCAGCACGTTCCCCACCGAATCGACGGCGACGACGATTGGGGCGACACCAAAAAAGTCTGGGCAGGGGTAAAAGTCCGCCGCGAGGGCTGGGAACTCAAAACGCATCGACGTTGGCGTGAACTGCGGCACGGTCGCTGGATTCGCTATGAAATCGAACTCCCCGGGCAACTCGACGAGGCGTCTCAGATCGCCGAGGCAGAAATCTCACCCATTTCACTTGCGAGTACCGAGCCGCCCGACGGCGATGTTGCGGCGTTGCTGCAGCCCTATGAAGCGTCCGACATTGTCCGAATTCATAGCGTGACGCCGGTTTCGTCCGACGACGGTTTGCAGAGTTGGCGTGCCGACGCGACGGTCTCGACGCCAGCCCACTTCTCGATCCGTGTCGAGCGTTGGAATTTGGGTGCGAAGTGGTACAGCATCGAGATTTCCGGCAAGATGAACCTGGCCATGCGGACGACACTGACGATGGGGATGGCGGCGGACTTTAGCGAAGTGCCACCCGCGATGCACTTGGATGTGGCCATCGAGCAGGCTTCACTCGTGGTGAGCGGATTCGAAGTTGAACGGATCAGCAAACTCGGCGGCGACGCCGCCGAAGAAATTGGCGACCTAGCAGAACACACGATTGGTAAGGTCTGGATTCGCAAGGAAAACGCCCGCTTGGTCGACCGACTCAACAAAGCCATCGCGGAGAATCAAGACTCTCTCCGGTGGTCGATGGCTGATTGGCTTGCTCAACTGGCACCATGAACTTTCTTTGCCATGCACTCCCCACCATGATGCGGTCTTCCCCATCGGATGCACCCGCGCGAGCGATTTGTACCGGGATGCCCGATTTTCTATCGGTGATCGATCGCCGCGTTCGGGCTCGCGGGCGTGCGGCGGAGCCTTTTTTGGATTCGTCGGATATCATCCTGCGAAACGTCGCCCAGGGAATCGTCACCCATATCGCAGACGACCACTGGTTCCACGGCGGCGAGACCTTCGCTCGGATGAATCTCGAGTTCGCCGTACAGTTGCGGGACCGTCTCCCGGGCGACGCAGGATTTCGGCCCTCGTTCGTCGGTCACATCCTGATCGAAATGCTGCTCGATGCGAACTATGTGATTGCACAGCGTCCGTGGGTCGATCGCTACTACGGATTGTTCGATGAGGCGCCCCTGGAGGAAATCGAGGCGCGTGTCAATAAAATCACGGGCAAGCCGAGTGACCGGATTGCGGAGACGTTGCGGCGATTCGCCCAAACCCGGTTCCTGTACGACTATGCCGACGATACGTCTCTGTTGATGCGTCTCAATCAGGTCATGGCCCGGGTCGGTTTGGAACCACTGCCCGAGGCGGTGAAGCGGTGGCTGCCGGAGGCGAGAGCGGAAGTGCTGCAGAATCACGACCGGCTGCTCAGCGACCCGAACGGGGCAGCGGCGTATCCGGCTCTGTAATATCCTGCGATTCGTGAGATGGGACCCATTGTCCCGTCCCAGACCGGTCCGCTCGCTCGGGACAATGGTCCCAAGCTACGACAGTGGCCTGCTTGTTCGAGCTAGGGTAAGCTACACCGTGACGCTACCAACGTCCTGTTTCCCCCCCTCCTGAGCAAGGTTGAAAAGAATTCGATGAAGTATGGCATGAATCTGTTGTTGTGGTCGGGCGAAGTCACCGAGAAAATGCTGCCTGTGTGTGAGCAACTCAAAGCGGCCGGCTACGACGGGGTCGAGCTGCCGATGTTCAATCTCGATCTCGATTATGCCGCGCTGGGTAAACAGCTCGACTCGCTGGGGCTCAAACGCACCGCGGTGACCATCCGGAATGAAGAGGACAATCCGATTTCGTCGGACCCCGCGATTCGCAAGCTTGGCGTGGAACTAAACAAGCGGACCCTCGACTGTGCCGCAGCCGCAGGGGTCGAGACGCTTGTGGGACCTTACCACTCTGCGATCGGCGTGTTCAGTGGCAACGGACCGACCGAGGATGAATGGAAGTGGGGAGTCGAAAGCATGCGGGCAACGGCCGAACACGCAGGCTCGGTGGGTGTGCGACTGGGCGTCGAAGCCCTCAACCGCTTTGAGTGCTACTTCCTCAACACACACGCCGATTCCACTCGATTCGCGCGAGAAGTCGACCATCCAGCCTGCGGCATGATGTATGACACCTTCCACAGCAACATCGAGGAAAAGAGCGTTACCGACGCGATCCATGCCGGCGGCGACAAACTATTCCATGTCCACATCAGCGAAAATGATCGCAGCACACCCGGTACCGGCGGGATCAATTGGCAAGAGAATTTTGATGCGATCGCCAGCAGCGGTTATGACGGATGGATGGTGATCGAAGCCTTCGGCTTGGCGTTGCCCGAAATTGCGGCAGCGACCAAGATTTGGCGGCGGATGTTCACCGACGAAATGACCCTTGCGACAGAAGGATTGGCGTTCATGAAGTCGCAAGTCGCCCAACGCCAGGGTTAGAACGACTGACGCGGGCTTCATGAGCCGACCGCACCTTTCTGGCCCGCGAGAGGAGCGTGATTAATGCTCCAGGTGTGCCATGACCAAAGCGATATCAGCGGGTGTGATCCCGCTGATCCGCTTGGCTTGGCCCAAGTTGAGCGGGCGGACTTTGGTGAGTTTCTCGCGTGCTTCGGTACGCAATGACCCGATACCGCCATAATCAAACGACACCGGAATTCGTTTCTCGCTCATCCGTAGTTGCTTGTCGACATCCATCTGTTGTCGCTCGAGGTAGCCAGCGTACTTGATATCGATGCAACACTGCTCGGCTGCCTCCGGGGCGATTCGATTGAGTTCGGGAACCCATTCGCACATCATCGGCCATGTCACTTCGGGGCGACGCAAGTATGCGTCGGCGGGTGTTTTCTCGATGCGAGCGGCCGCGAGTAGCTGGCGGCAGACACGGATTTGTTCGAGTTTTTCCGCCAAACGCTGGCGTCGTTGCCCGTCGATGAGACCGAGTTCGTCGGCTTGGGCGGTCAGACGTCGATCGGCGTTGTCTTGACGTAGCAGCAACCGATACTCCGCCCGGCTGGTGAACATCCGGTAGGGTTCGTCGGTTCCCATCGTCACGAGATCGTCGACGAGCACACCGAGGTATGCGTCCTGTCGGGAAGGTACCCATGTCGATTGCCCCGCGACAATCCGGGCGGCGTTGAGTCCCGCGATCAAGCCTTGACCGGCCGCCTCTTCGTAACCGGTCGTGCCGTTGATTTGCCCCGCCAGAAACAAACCCGCGACGCGTTTGGACTCCAGGTGTGGCCACAGCTGAGTCGGTGGACAATAGTCGTATTCCACGGCGTAGCCGTAACGCATGATCGAAGCTTTTTCGAGCCCGGGGATCAAGCGAAACATCGCGTCCTGGACGTCGCGTGGCAGGCTGGTGGAGATTCCGTTGACATAGATCTCCTGGGTTTGGCGGCCTTCCGGTTCGAGGAACAATTGGTGGCTGGATTTGTCAGCGAAGCGGACCACCTTGTCTTCGATCGAGGGGCAGTAACGCGGCCCGCGAGAATCGATCTGGCCACTGTACATCGGCGCCCGCGATAGATTCTGCCGAATCAGCTCATGCACGGCGTCGTTGGTGTGGGCGATGTGGCAGGGCATCTGCTCGGTCGCCACGGTATCGTTGAGATAGCTGAAGGGCTGCGGATCATCGTCGCCGGGTTGGATTTCGACTTGGGTAAAGTCGATCGTGCGGGCGTTCAGACGGGGCGGGGTGCCCGTTTTGAAACGATCCAGTTCGAAGTTCAGCCGCCGTAACGCGCCGCTGATGCCCGCGGTCGTGCCTTCACCCGCCCGCCCGCCCGCACTCTGGGCTTCGCCGGTATGCATGATCGCCTGCAGGAAGGTGCCCGTGGTCAAAATCACGGTTTTTGCGACGTAGATTGCGTCGCCCCGCACCTTCACCCCGATAATCCGTTCGGTCGCGATGCCGTCGCCATCAGCGTCCGTGACCGGCTCGGTGAGCAGATCTTCCACCGTTTCTTGGCGCAGGTCGAGGTTGGGCTGCGATTCGATCTGCCACTTGATGTGATTTTGGTATGCCTTCTTGTCCGCCTGCGCCCGCGGGCTGTGCATGGCCGGGCCTTTGCGGCGGTTGAGCATGCGAAACTGGATCGCGGTGGCGTCGATGGCCACTCCCATCAATCCGCCCAACGCGTCGACTTCACGCACAATCTGCCCCTTGGCCACGCCTCCGATCGCAGGATTGCAGGACATTTGCCCCACGGTATCGATGTTCGTGGTCAGCAAAGCCGTGTGCGCGCCCAACCGAGCGGCTGCCGCAGCAGCTTCAGTGCCCGCATGGCCGGCGCCAATGACGACGACGTCATAGTCGTAACGATTCTGAAAATGGTCGCGATTCAAAAGTTGAAGTCCGCAGGGAGGAAATGACGATAAGGCAAGACAAGGTGTATTTTCGAGCAACGCATCGAATGACCGTTATTCTCTGATTTTGACCAAACCATGCGATTTGAACAGCACCGAAGTTCAGGAACTGCAAATCAATTGCTGCAAAAAGCCACCGCCGTGCTCGTCCCGGTACTGCTGGCGGTCTGCGTAGCTGCCCCACAGCGTGCCCAAGGGCAAGCTGTCACCGGCGTGGTGCTGAAGTCGGGATCGTTCCTGATTCCGTTCAACATTGGCGCCGATGGGGCACCGCCGCGAGAAGTTCACCTCTACATGGCCTCGGCCTCCGATGATGCGGCGTCCGCCGAACGCTCCGCTGAGAACGCATCCCCTACTGAGGAACGAGCGGAAAATAAGTGGCCGAACGCTCCGCGGTCGGAGCATTCGACCACCATTTCAGACAATCATTCTCCGCTCGCTCCTAAGAACTGGCGGTTGCTCGATCGCCAGTCGCCAGGGGCAGGCCAGTTCCAGGTTTCCGAGACCCCGGACGGTACGTTCTGGTTCGCGATTCGCACGATCGATTCGGGCGGACAACCCCATCCCGCGGGGCCGATCGAGCCAGAACTCAAGGTAATTGTCGATACCACCAACCCGATCGTTGAATTGACAGCCGATGCGGATGCCGACGGGAAGATGACGGCCACTTTTTCGGTAAATGACGCCACCGAGCCCTCCAAAATGACGGCGTACTACGTCACCGACACCTACCAAAAGTGGCGGTCGATTCAGGTGGAGCGGACCGACGACGGAGGGAAATTCGAGTTTGAACCCTCCGAACCATGGCGGCAATTGTCACTGCGATTGCGCGTCATTGATGGTGCGGGCAACGAAACCATCGTCGTCAAAGATCGTATCCAAAAACCTCGCGTCGCGACCACTGCATCGACGCGATTTGCCTCCGGTCCACTCGGTTTTGGGAACGCATTCGGTTTCGGCAATGCGGCCAGTGAGCCTCACACGTTTCCCAATTTCACGCAGCCAGGGGGCCCACCGGCGTCCACCCTGGCAGGCAACTCCCCTGTTCTACCGCCGCCTTCGACTGCAGACCAGATCAGCAACGACTTCGGCCGTGCGGCACCGACAATCGAAAATTTGGCGGCTGGCACCGAGACGAAAGCAGCAGCCCCCGAATCGCTCGCCGCTCCATTGGGCAGACCTGAAACGCCAATGCAAGCCATGCGACCGCTCGAGGCACCTGCCAATGCGCCCACAGAGCCACCGCAGCTTTCCCAGCCGCAACAAGCTGGCCCGCCTGCGGAAACCACCATCAATCCCTCAGCGGGAAATGCCCTGGAACAAAACTCGGCGGCTGCGAATCCACAGACTCCGTTTTTTACAGAGAGCGTTCCCGCACCCACGGGCGAACGACCGGCCCCGACGCAGCTCAACCAACCCGCGATGCCCGAGGTTACGCTTGATCCCCCGAACGACGACGAAGTTTCGTCGCCGTGGACAGCCATCGATCCCAACCGCTCACGCAATCCGAGCCGCCAGTTCAGCACCGAGCCAAGCCTGCGCCCAGTCGAACCCGGGTCGCTGCCGGCAGCCGACAACCAGCCAACGGTGTCGCGTCAGGCGCGCCGCGAACCGGTCGCCGCCGACAATCCGCTCGACTTGGAACGTTTATCGCAGCGCGCCGTCGTGCGCTATAGCCTCAGCCGTCAGTTCAGTTTGGAATACGAGATCGAAGCCATCGGGGGCCGTGGCGTCGATGAGATTGAGCTCTATGGAACCACCGACGGCGGCCAAGTCTGGAAGAAGTGGGGCAATGACCCCGACAAACAGAGCCCCTTTGATATCGAAACCAACGGCGAGGGCATCTTCGGCTTTCAAATCGTCGTCGTTGCCACCAACGGTCTATCGAGCCCACGTCCGCTACCAGGAGATGCACCGGATATTGTCGTCGTCGTGGACGAAACCGTTCCCGAAGTCGGCATTTCAGGTGCCAAGTACGGTACCGGGGACCGGGCCGGTTCGCTGGTGATCACCTACCACTGCGAAGACGAATACCTGGTCTCTCGCCCGATCACGCTGTCGTTCAGCGACTCCGTCAGTGGGCCCTGGACGACCATTGCGGCTGGCCTTCGCAATACAGGCGATTATGTATGGCCCGCTGACCCGCAATTACCCCGTCAAATCTATTTGCGGATCGATGTTCTCGATCAAGCGGACAACGTGGGTGGCTACGTCCTGGAAGAACCAATCGATACCCAAGGGCTGGCCCCCCGCGCCCGAATTCGCGCCTTTCGCTCAATCCCAGGCCGGTAAACGATCGCGAATGAATCCCCCAAGAGCTACGTTCGCCAGAACGTGGATTCCCACCGTCCGCCGAAGCCCACCCACGGAAGAATCCAACGCAAGGTCCGATGCCATCGAGTCGCCGGCCGCCAATCTACGCTGGGCACGCGTTTCAACCAGCCAAGCTCAATCGGCGATCGTGTAGGCGCGTAAGAACATCGCCACCAGTTCCGGAACGTATTGTTTCGCAGGGACGCGGTGGGTCCGTTTTTTAACGCCAAACAAACGTGGCCAGAACGCGTACGACAGCAGTAGCCCGACCAGCTGTTCGGCAGCAAACTCGGGGCAGCTGACGCGGAGGCGTCCGTCGCCGTCCGCTGTGGCTAACCAAGTCGCGAGCTGCTGATTCAGATGGTTGGTTTGTTCGGTCAGTAAGCGGCCCAGCTCCGGTGCCGTCAACATGCGAGACATCACCACTCGCGCCAAGGCTTGAAAGTCATCGTCACTAACAGCACGCGTCAAATGCGTGGCGATTTCGACGAGCTGGTCTGACAAGTTTGCCTCCCCATCGTACTCGAACGTTGACGTCACCCCGACCCGCTCGACCAATTGCTCGACGATGTTGTCAAACAACTCGTCCTTGCTGGAGAAGTGATTGTAAACCGTCCGCTTGGACACTCCCGCGGTCTCAGCAATCTGGTCCATGCTGGTGCTTTCAAACCCCGAACTCTGGAATTCGCTCATCGCTGCTTCGATGATCAATCGTCGTTTGCGGTCGGTCATCCGTTCCTTCATCAGCTCGCCTGGACACTCTGGCTGGGGCTCAATACGGCTGACAACACTGCACCGTGCAGTGTATTTTGCCGTTGACTCGTTACACTCTACGGTATACTTTTCGATGAGGCAAGAACGTTTCCATCTGAGAGGGTGTCCAAGTGGACCGATGCGACATGACCGAGATTGGCAGGCACCCGAGGATCGAGGCGGTAGCGGTCGCTGCATTGGTTGTCCCGTTGGCGTTGATCCTGTTGTTGGTCGGTGGCTGCACGCCCGATCCGGCCGTGTATCCGCCCAAGCCACCGCGACCGGTCACCGCGATGCTGCTTCGGAAAGTGGCTCCTGATTCAAGATATCTGGTTTCAGGAAGCGTCAAGTCGTGGAAAACGGAATCGATGGGCTTTGAGGTGTCCGGCCGGGTCGAATGGGTCTTGGAGCCTGGAAAAGACGTCTTTGGATTGGTCAAAGACGTCAGCGGAAACGTGATTTCGCAAGGCACTCCGCTAGCGCAAATTGATCCCGACCGCTACGAAGTCGCGCTCGAGTCGGCAGCCGCAGCACTGCAGGTTGCCGAGCTCGAATATGAGGTTGCCTTGATCCGCAAAGAGGAATCGATCCCCTCGGATATCCAGTCAGCCACTTCCGATTTGGATTTGGCGAAACTCGATTTCGCGCGTGCGAAGAAACTCGAAGATCAAAAAGCGTTGTCGCAGGCCGAATACGATGTGGCTGAAAACCGCTTGATGAACGCTCGCGATCGCATCACCTCACTGGAGTCGATGTTGAAACAGTCCGACGCGGAAGTACGATCCGCACAAGCGAAAATCAAGCAGGCGGAGCAGGGGCTGCGAGATGCCAAACGCGATCTGGAAAACACCACTCTCTATGCAGCCTATCGCGGCCAAGTCTCCTCTGTCGATGTGGTCCCCGGCAGTGTCATTAGCGCCGGGGCGCCGGTGTTGACACTGCAGATGATGGATCCGATCAAAGTCGAGATCGAAGTGTCCGGCGAACAGTCAAGGCAACTGCAGCGCCGCCAAGAAGTACCGATCTCATTCGTCACCGACGAGGGTCAGCCTCATGAGATGCGGGCATTGGTGTATGTCGTTGCCCCCAGCGCGGACCCGACAACACGTACCTTTACGGTCACGCTCTTGGTCCTCAACGCTCAATCGCGGCCCAAACTGCCCAGCGCGGTATCGGGTTCCAGCATCGCGCGCACTCGAGACGTTTGGCCGCTCGATGTGCGCTCGATCGTGGGCGCACAGGAGGAACTCGACCATACCCACGAAGACGCGTTTTTCATCGAAGAAGACGCGATTGAAACGACCGCCGAAGGATCGTTTGTTTGGCTATTAACCAACGCGCAAACGGGACAGCCCATCCCGGAGATCGCCACCGTGACGAAGCGACCGGTGGAGTTGTTGGACCTGCGTATCCCCTATCTGGGCAACTGGGTCTTTCGGCAGGTTCGGTTTATCGACTCACCGCCACCACCGCTCGGCTTGATCGCGGGCCTGTTGGAATTTCCGGATGCTGACCGCGAGCGGTGGGACGGCAAATCTCTGATCTTCGATTCGGGGCCACAGTGGATGTTGCGACCGGGCGACCTCGTCCGTGTCAACTTGAGTAGCCAATCGCCTGCGGAGGGGTACTTCGTTCCAGTGGAGGCGATTTACGAGGAGTCGGGCCAGACGTTCTTGTTCGTCGTCGCTGAGCAGGACGGTGACACCATTGCACGCAAAATTTTGGTCAACACGAACATCACCGATAAACTCGACAACGATTCCAAAATGCAGATCACGCCGACGGACCCCAGTGACATCGATGAACAAACACGCTTTGTCGTCGGCGGGGTGCACTTTCTCCAGGACGGTGAGCGGATCGCGATTCAGAGCGGAGAATCGCGATGAGTTTGCCAGCCCTTGCGGTGAAGTACAAACCGATCGTTTTTTCACTCGTCGTGATGTTGATGGTGTGGGGCACGATTACCTTCTTTTCGATGCCTCGTCGTGAAGACCCCGAGTTCACCATTCGCATTTGTGTGATTTCGACCGATTGGCCAGGGGCACCGGCTCGAAAAGTCGAAGAACTGATCACGGACAAGATCGAGCAGGCAGTCGTCAGCTTGGAGGAAGTCGACACGATCCGGTCCACATCGCGTACCGGACAATCAACGATCTTCGTCGAAGTCGCCGACGACATTCCACCGGCGGACATCCAAAATATCTGGGACAAAGTGCGAGCGCGCGTGGCCCTCGCACCCATGCCAGAGCAATCGATCGTCCCGGTGGTCAATGACCAATTCGGAGACACCGCGGTTCTACTGCTAGCCGTCCATCAAACTCCCGTGTCTGGTCGCGATGCCGTCCGAGAACGTGATCGCTACACGCCTCGGCAACTGGAACAGTTCGGTGAAACGATCGAAGACGAGTTGCGTCTACTACCGGGCGTGGCCAAGGTGGAAAAGTTTGGCGTTCTTAGCGAAGCGGTTTACATCGAAACCGATGTGGGGAATTGGGCGCAGCAAGGACTGACCACCCAGGAATTGGAACGGCTGGTGTCGGAGCGAAACATCATCCAACCCGGCGGCCAAATCTCAACCGATGCAGGCTACTTCTCGGTCAAACCGGGGGGCGAATTCAATGCGATTGACGAGATCAACCAGATCTCGAGCGTCGTCCGTGATGGTGAGGTCGATGCCGAGGGGAATAATGTCTATCTGTCCGATCTTGGCTTGGTCGTCAAGCGTGGATACGAGGACCCTGCGAGCTATCTTTGCCGCTTTGGTGATCGCGAGACTTCATCACCCGCGGTGATGATTGCCGTCACGATGCGGTCGGGCGAGAACATCGTCGACGTTTGCAATGTATCCAAACAGCGTGTTCTCGAGCTGATTGAGTACGAGAAACGATTGCCACCGGATATCGCCGCGACGCCTGTATCAGATCAATCCGAAAACGTGCAAGCCAAAATCAGCGAAGTCATCGTCAACGTGATCGAAGCGATCTTGATCGTGGTCGTGGTCGTGTACTTGGTCGTCGGCTTTCGCACCGCGTTCGTGATGGCGGCCAATATTCCGGTGGTCGTCATCGCCTCGATCGGTTTGATTTCGACGCTGGGAGTTCAACTGGAACAAATCTCACTCGCCGCAATCATTATCTCGCTCGGCTTGCTGGTTGATAATGCGGTCCAAGTCTGTGACCAAGCCCGCACCAACCAGATCGCTGGAATGCCACCCTATAAGGCTGCGATCGAAGGGGCCAATACCTTGGCGGTCCCCATGTTGGTCGGCACCCTGACCACGATGGCAGCGTTTTGCCCGATGATGTTCATGCTGGAAGGCGGCAGCAAAGAATACGTCTACAGTTTGCCGGTGACGGTTTCAACGACGCTGGCCCTGAGTTGGGTCTTGGCGATGACGTTGTGTGTCATCTTAGCGGGCGTCTTCATTCGTGCCCCGCGTAGCGACGCCTCGGCGTCACCGCCCGTGCGGTGGGTTTTAGCAGCACAAACTTGGCTGCCCCGGCGCCTACGCCGCGGCGATGCGAAGCCATCGCCATCAACCGAAAGTGGGATCCAGCGTCTCTACGGCGCTGCCGCGATGCTTGCTGTCCGCTTTAAATGGACCACCCTCGCTGCGACGGTTTTGATGTGTGCGGCAATCATGACCATGCCAGTTAGTTCCGAGTTTTTCCCCGAAGCCTCGCGTGATCAATTTGCCGTCACCATCACGTTGCCTGAAACAGCGACGATTGAGCAAACCGATGCGGTGGCAAGACGCGTCGAAGAAATTCTTCGCAAACTCAGCGACGCCGGTGACCACGCCGGCGTCGACCACCACGCCAAGGAAGAGGGTGCGAGCCCGCAGCATCGACTACGGGCGATGCGGACGTTGGTAGGTGGCGGCGGCTCACGTTGGAACTTGGCATGGAGCCCCGAGCCGCCCGCTCGCAACTTTGCTGAAATCCTCGTCCGCACGAGTGATGGTGGCTACACGGCTGACTACGTCGAAGACGTGCGGCTCGCGTGTTTAAAAGGTGATCCGCAGCGTGGTATCAAGCCGATTGTCGGTGCCCGTGTGACGCCGGTCAAACTCGCCTTGGGCCCACCTGCCGACCCACTGGTTTTTCGCGTCATGGGCAGCGGGTTTGCCGACCCCAGCGTGCTGCGAGATATCAGCAGCCGTTTGAAAAAGATCGTTAACGCCCAGGCGGAGACCTGGAATGTCAACGATTCGTGGGGCGTCAATGGCTATCAAGTGCAAGTCGATGTCGACCGCGACCGGGCAACCCTGGCCGGCGTCACCAATGCGCAGGTGGCCGAGACCCTGAACTCCTACTACTCCGGGTTGAGACTAACGACGTTCCGCGAAGGCGATCATCAAGTCCCGGTCTATTTCCGCCTTCGCCCCGAGGGACGCCAGTCGATCCGCGGACTCCAGGAGGTCTTTGTCGAAGGCGACAAGGGAAAGGTACCACTCTCGACACTGGCCAATTTTCGATTTTCGTGGGAGCCCGAAAAAATTCAACGGCGCGATATGAACCGCGTGATCGAAGTTTCATCAAGGATGCTACCCGGCGTTACCGGAAACGATGTCGTCGAGCGGGTCCTGGCCTCTCGTGAGATGAAAGAGCTGACCGATTCGTTGCCCGCCACCTACTGGATCGAAGCGGGGGGGGCCTACGAGGAAAGTCAAGAGGCCGGCGGACAGATGATGCTGTCTTTCGCCGTCTCGTTTGTCCTGATCGTGCTGTGCCTCATTTTTCAGTACAACGGATGGAGTAAGCCGTTGATGATCCTCTGCACGTTGCCGCTGGCGCTGGTTGGGGCCTGGTTGGGCTTGTCGATCACCGACAACTCACTCGGATTCATGCCCCAACTCGGCATCCTCGCGTTATTTGGAATCGTGCTGAACACCGCAATCATCTTTATCGAGTTTGCGGACATCCTGATCGCGGAGCGGCAATCGGCCCCAGGCATTCAGCTGGACCGGGAAACATTTCGGCAATGTTTGATCGATGCCGGAAAGCAGCGGATGCTGCCGATTTTCCTGACGACTGCGACGACCATTGGCGGACTGTTGCCGTTGGCACTCGGTGGTGGACCACTTTGGATCGGCTTGGCGTGGTGTATGATTGTCGGCTTGATGTTCACGACGATGTTGACGCTTTTTGTGCTGCCCGCGTTGTATGCCGTGCTGGTTGAAACGTTCGGCATCAAACCGATCGCACATCAGCGAGTTGAGTAACAGCACGCTACTAAAACACTTTACCGACAGCCATTTCCATGCCCACAAAAACACTCGACGAAAAGCTTGCTCGCATCCAACAAAATCCCGCGTGCGAAGAGTTCATCCTGGCTGACGCCAAAGATGCCGACATGGCGTTCGGAATTGCCGCTCCGGGAAGGGACCTCGAAACAGGCCAGTTTCGAACACTGCAGCAATACCGTGAGATCATCCGTCAAAACACTCACCAGGGCCTCGTCGACATCATGCTGATGAGCGTGAGTACGAACGAAGTACTCACGATCAACGAACGCCTTTTTGACGCATCTCGCGTCACGCCAGCGATCCGGGCAAACGATACCACCGAGATCTGGTTGGCGCGCGGGGGCGTCTACGGCAATGAACCGTCGCGTCCATTTCGTTCCGCCCTACTCGATCACGGCCAATCGGGGAAAGTGGATTGCCTGCCCGCCGAACGTCAACGCGGGGCCGATCTGGGACTCTACTCGGTCACGTTCAACAACGACACCGCGCACGATGCGCAAACACTTGCGTCCTATCGCGAGTTCTGCCTGGAAGCGGAACGAAAAGGGTTTCGACACTTCCTGGAAATTTTTGATCCGAACTGCCCCGTTAATCCGATCGCAGACGTCGGGGCTTTCGTCAACGACCATATCGTCAGGGCATTGGCGGGTGTTGCCGAAGCCGGACGCCCTCTGTTCTTGAAAATGGTTTATCACGGTCCGGCAGCGATGGATCAGCTGGTGAGTTACGACTCGTCAATCGTTGTGGGAATCTTGGGTGGTTCATCGGGCACGACCTTTGACGCGTTCCATCAGTTGTGGGAAGCCAAAAAGTACGGTGCTCGCGTCGCTCTGTACGGCCGGATGATCAACAACGCGGAACATCAGCTCACCTTCATCAAACACTTACGATATCTCGCCGACGGGCAATTGAACGACGCAGCCGAAGCGGTCCGTTCCTACCACAACGACCTCGCAAGTCTCGGTATTCGTCCCCTGCGAAACCTCGAAGACGATATGCAGGCAACGAATCGTTTCTTCGATTATTCAGGCAGCGGTTCGGCGACGACCTCTGTCAGAGCTCAGACATCAGGCGAACCTGAAGGGGCGGGACCGGAAGTCATTGTCGCGGGCCATATCTGCTTGGACATTGTCCCCGAGTTTCCGGAGACGTTCACTGTCGCAAACGCGAACACGCTCATTGAAGCGGGTAAGTTGAAGGTGGTTGGTCCAGCAACTCAGCTGACCGGCGGCTGTGTCGCCAACACAGGACTGACCCTCCACCAACTCGGCGTGCGAACGTCATTGATGGGAAAGATCGGCGACGATTCGTTTGGGCGTGAGCTGCTCAATATTTTGCAGGCAACCGATAACGATCTTGCCTCAGGGATGATCGTCGCCCCCGGCGAGCACACGAGCTACTCGATTGTCATCATGCCTCCGGGCGTGGATCGTTCGTTTTTGCATTTCCCCGGTGCGAACGACACCTTTACCGCAAAGGACGTCCAGACCGAGCGGCTCGGCGGCGCCAAGGAACGAGCGGATAAGTGGCCGAACGCGGAGCGTTCGACCACAATTTCAGACAGTGATTTTTCGCTCGTTCCTAAGTTGTTTCATTTTGGATATCCGCCACTGATGCAGGGTTTCTGGGAAGACGGCGGTGTGGAAATGGCCAGTCTGTTTCGCCGCGTGAAAGATCAAGGGCTGATGACCTCGCTCGACATGGCGATGCCCGATCCCAACGCTCCGACCGGGAAGGTTGATTGGAATGCGTGGCTCGAACGCGTCCTGCCGCATGTTGACTGTTTCATGCCCAGCCTTGATGAAATACTGTTCATGCTCGATCCAAATCGAGGTGATGAGGTAGCCCTCGCGAGGAACAGTGGGCCAACCGAATCGATCGATCGCAACCTTTTGAGTCAAACGGCTGATCGCTTGCTAGCCCTGGGGACAGGTATCGTGATCTTCAAACTCGGCGAGCAAGGGCTGTACCTGAAGACCACGTCGGATGCGAACCGGATTGCTCAGGGATTCCATGCCAGCAAGACCGATGTCGAAGCCTGGGTCGGTCGTGAACTGCATTCGCCCTGTTTCGAAGTGAAGGTCACCTCCACCAACGGTGCCGGAGACCGCACCATCGCCGGCTTCCTCGCCGCCCTCGCCCGCAACGCAAGCCCCAGTGAGGCACTCGAAATGGCGGTGGCCGTTGGCGGATTGAGTGTCGAGTCGCCCGATGCGAAGTCCCAGGAACTCTCTTTCGATGCGATCGGCAAGCGAATCCTCGCGGGATGGTCACGACGCGAACCCGTCGGCGGATTTGTCCGTCCGAGCAACGGCAGCGAGTCGGGCTGCTGGCTGGGCGAGCACGATCGTGGGCTCGCAAACTCCATGGCGAGTCGCTGAAGACGAGGGGCGATGAGCGCTCACGGAACGAGCCAGATCAGTCGGTCAGTTTCGTGATCGGAGTCAGCCACACCTTGCGGAACTCGACCTCCGCGCCTTCGGCTTGCAACGCGATCTGACCTTGGGTTGCCGTGCAGCCGGTTCCGTGATTGACCAGGTCACCGTTCACCCAGACTTTGACTTCATCGCCCACACACTCGATGTCCATCGCGTTCCACTCGCCCACGGGATTTTCGGAGTCATCCGTCAGGTTGAGAATCCTCCGCCCCTTACCTTCGGTGACGCCCCAATTCTCCTTCGGGCCCCGCCGCTGGACCATGTCGGGCACCGTGATGTCTTCGACAATGCACCAGAAATCACCTGCGTGCCCATGGTTCATCTGTGCCTCGATCGACTTCGGAAACATCTCGTAAAGCGAACGCGGGGTCGATGCATGGACCAACACGCCGCAGTTGCCAGGCTTGGCCGCGAAACGATACTCGACTTCCAGTCGGTAGTTTTCGTAGGTCGCATCCGTAATCAAATGTCCGTTCGGTTCTCCGAGACTCACGAGCATCCCATCGCGAACGATAAAGCTGGCTTTCGCGTCAGGGTTCTTGTCCCGTTGCGGAACATCAACATGCCACCCCGTCAAATCCTTGCCATTAAACAAGCTGACCGTTTTCGTCTCCGTATCGGTCTCTGCCGAAGCCGTTTCAAACAGGGTGGCGATGGTGACAAGGGCAATCGACAGAGAGACGAAACGATTCATGGGGTTACTCATCGAGTTTGGGTAGATCGAAATTAGTTCGCGTCACAGCAACACCTTCCAAGGTACCGCAAATCAGAAACGAACGTTTTGCGAACACGTTTTTACCCGTTTTGACGCGTCAATCGATGAATCCGGAGCACGCCATGAAAACCGGAAAACGGCACCGGCGCCGGCCACCGGAGCAGGTTGCATCTATTTGCCGACAACCTCGGTAAAATCGAAATATTAGCTCAGTTCCTGGAAACTACCCCCGTCACATTTGTTTTCTCGTCACATTTGTTTTCTCACTGAACCTGCTGGCCGGTGGTAACTGCTTGGATCATCTCGAAGACCGTCGCCAAGACGAACCGCTATCTCAACGCGGTACGTGCCAGCGCTGCGGGTTGTTGCGTGCACAGGGCGAGCGGTAGTTAAACGGGATGGCCCTCGGGGTGAATAGCGTGCGTCGCGGCGCTGTCCTGCGAGATGGGGTTGGGGCGTCGGTTCATAAGTGATGCTGAACGAAGTGGACGCAGAGTCGCTTGAGTTGGGGAGACGCTCCGAGGAGGGAGGGCAAGCGGGAGCGACGGGTTTTCTCTGCGTCCTTGCGACTCCCCGACTTTGCGTTGAATTCTTGTGGCTCGGGACAATGGTCCCAAGCTACGGCGTGCATGGGGACCGTGCATGGGGACAGGGCACTTCTCGCGGAGAAGTGGCTGGCTTGGGAGTTCGTATCACGTGCTCCAAGCGAAAACGATTGAAAGCAGAGGATCCCTTTCTGCTCTGCTTGAATGAGCGTAGGCCCGATCCTGTATATTGTGTACAATCTATCCAGCACAGAGGGGTGGCCGTCGTAGCCTTCGAGTTGCTCGCCTACCGCTTTCGTCGCTAGGCGGCACGCGTACGCTCGCCAAGCGTTCGGCTGACCTTTCAATGTGTCCCGCCCCCGCGATTACGAAGAAAGTGGATAGAAATGAGATCGATCCATCTACCCCTGCGACCAGGCCGGGCCTTATTTCCTCTCGCGAGCTGGCTGTTTGGTCTGACGACTCTGTGCTTGCCGGCCCCCACGGCGATCCAGGCCGACGATTTCTTCGAATCCAAAGTCCGCCCGCTGTTGATCAACCACTGCATTGAATGCCATGGCGCGAAGAAGCAGGAGTCCGGATTGCGACTCGACTCACGCGATGGCTGGATCCGCGGCGGTGATAGCGGCACGGCGATTGCGCCCGGGGATCCTGAGAACAGCTTACTGATCCAGGCCGTCAGCGACTCCGATGACGTGGCCCTCATGCCGCCTGACGGAAACAAACTGACCCCCGCTCAGATCGCGGATTTGGTCACTTGGATCCAGCAAGGTGCGGTGGATCCTCGTGTGCACGATGCCGAGACTGGTCCGCTGTCAAAAACGATGGATCTCGAAGCGGCGAAGCAGTTCTGGTCGTTTCAGGCCGTGTCGAACCCGTCCCCTCCCGACGTTGACGACTCACGATGGATGGCCAATCCGGTGGATGCCTTTGTCCGATCGGAATTGGACAAGCACGACTTGGCTCCCGTTGAGACCGCTGACAAACGCACCTTGATCCGCCGCGCAACGTTCGATTTGACTGGATTGCCGCCGACTCCAGCGGAGATCCAATTATTCCTCGATGATTCATCGTCGCAGGCATTCGCATCGCTCGTCGACCGTCTGCTGGCTTCGCCAGGCTACGGAGAACGCTGGGGAAGGCACTGGTTAGACGTTGCGCGTTATGCGGACACGGCCGGTGACGGAGCGGACTACCCCGTACCCGAAGCGGCGCAGTATCGCGATTGGGTTGTCAATGCGTTGAACCGTGATCAGCCGTACGACGAATTCATTCGCGAACAGATTGCGGGCGACATTTTGGCCCTGGACGGACCTGCCGACCGTTACGCCGAGCGGGTGACGGCGACCGGTTTTCTCGCCGTCGGTAAGCGTTACGGATACGCTCCGAATACGACCTACCAATATCTCGATTTCGCTGACGCGATTGATTCGGTGGGCCGCTCGATTCTGGGGCTGACGGTGGGATGTGCCCGCTGTCACGACCACAAATTCGATCCGATCTCGGCGGCCGATTACTACGCGTTGTACGGCATTTTTGAAAGTACGAAGTGGGCGTTTCCAGGTGGTGAATCGCATCCACGTCCCGCTCACTTTCCCCCTTTAGTGCCCGCCGCAGAGTCAGCTCGGCTGGACAAAGTCAAAGCCGACGAACTCGCTCGGCTCAATCGTGAACTCGAACAGCTCAAACAAACTCGCTCGGAAATGGACGGTAAGTCGTTTGCGGGCGGGGTCGATCTCGGTTGGGAAAATCAAACGATCGGCAATCCTCCTGCTCAGCCATGGTTCTCTAGTGGTCCGAACCTGGTTCTCGCCGAGGCGCAGAGCCCCTATACCCACGTCCATCCGGCCGGAACACGCGGCGCCCGCGTGGCGGCACCGTTACCTCACGACGGTATCCGTTACCGTTTTGCAAACGCCTTGCACGCGGCACCTGGAAAGCAAATTCACTTCACGCTCGACTTCCGCACCGCAGCCGCAGCCACACCGCAGGGAGCGTACCGATTCTTTCTCGGCCAAGGCGTGGCGCAGTCACTCGCCGTCGAATGCAGTGTGACCGCTACCGAGTTCGCGATTCGCAGCGGCGCCGACTGGGAGATCATCCGAACGCTTCAACCCGGAACCTGGTACACACTGCGGGTGACCCTCGACCAGCAAAAGAGGACTTACTCGGGCATCGTCGGCGCGATCGACGACCTCAGCGAATTCCATGACAAACCACTTAACCCGAGTTGGAATGGCATTGTCGATACGTTCATCTGCGACGGGATCGGGCATACCAAAGGACCGGCACCGAGCCGTGACATCGACAACCTGGGACTTCAAGAGTCCACTTTTGGAATCCCAGGCACCGGTCCTGTCGTGATCCCTAAAAAAGAGCCCGTGTCGCAACAGCGTTTAGCGGAGTTGGATGTTCAAATTGCGGACGTCACCAAGCAACGCGACGCGACCCTCACAACGCTTCCCTACGCGGTAGCCTACGGTGTCAGCGAAGGCACCGCGACCAACACACGACTGCAACAACGCGGTGAACCGGCGCGGCTCGGCGATGAAATCCCCCGGCGCTTTTTGGAAGTCCTCGGCGGAGACCCACTGCCCCCCGAATCCACCGGCAGCGGACGACTCGAGTTGGCCCACTGGTTGACCCGCCCCTCGAACCCGTTGACCGCTCGCGTTTTCGTCAACCGGGTTTGGCAATGGCATTTTGGCCAGGGTTTGGTTTCGACCCCGAGTGATTTTGGGGCCCAGGGCGAGCCGCCCAGTCATCCGGAATTACTCGACTGGCTAACGTCGGAGTTCATCGCCTCGGGGTGGTCGGTCAAGACGCTTCATCGGTTGATCATGAACTCGCAAACCTACACCCTGGGGAGCGATGATCACACCGAAAACATGAATTCCGACCCCGGCAATCGATGGCTGTGGCGTTACTCGCGCCAGCCGCTCGATGCAGAATCGATTCGCGATGCGATGCTCGCGGTGAGCGGCGAACTTGATCGCGCCGTTCCACCACCGCATCCGTTTCCCGCCGTCAGAACATGGGCCTTCAGCATCCATAAACCGTTCCATGCCGTCTACGAGACCAATCATCGTAGCATTTACCTGATGCTCCAGCGAAATCGCCGACATCCTTTCTTAGCGATGTTTGACGCGGCCGACCCAAACATCAGTGTCGCCCAGCGGCAACCGACGATCACTCCGACCCAGTCGCTGTTTCTGATGAATTCTCCGTTCGTGCATCAACAATCCAAAGCATTTGCGAATCAGCTCTTGGCATCATCCGATGATGATGCGTCGCGCGTTCGCTGGGCCTACGAGCGTGCTCTGGGGCGTGTTGCCAGTGATGCAGAAGTCGACCAGACATTGGCGTTCCTCGCCGCCTATCAGAACCAGCTTGCCAGCACAGAGGCCGCTGCGGAGACCTCTGCGGAAGCTTTGGGGCAGACTCCTTCGGTGGCCGCTTGGGCAGCGATCGCACGCGTGTTGTTATCGAGCAATGAGTTCTTGCACGTGGACTAACGCCTTTCGGCATTCTCTCTCTCAAGTAAAAAAATGAATTTCCCTCTACAAACGAACCGTCGCGAATTTTTGCACCGCGCCTCGGGTGGCTTTGGCGCGCTGGCTCTGGCGGGGATTTGGAACGAGATTCAAGCCGCATCGACCGATCCGCTAGCTGCCAAGCCAGGACATTTTCCCGCGACTGCGGATCGCGTGATCTTCATCTTTTCGACCGGCGGTGTCTCGCAAGTCGACACGTTTGATCACAAGCCTCAGCTCACCATCGATCATGGCAAGTCGATCACCGCCTCACGTTGGCTGAACAAGGCGGGCCAGTTTGAACGATTTTTGATCAAGCCACGGTGGGGATTCAAACAGTATGGCGAAAGCGGCACCTGGGTGAGCGATCTCTTCCCGCACATCGGCTCGGTGATCGATGACGTGTGTGTGCTCAACGCGATGCACTGTGAAAGCGACGGTCATGACAAGGCGACGCTCGCGGCGCACACCGGATCCGCCCAGCTCGCACGACCGAGCGCCGGCGCCTGGGTCAGCTACGGATTGGGGACGGAAAATCAAAACTTGCCGTCCTTCATGGTGCTCGCTCCGGCGGCACCTTACGCGGGTGCGCAGACGTGGGGCAGTGATTTCCTGCCCGCCTGTCACCAGGGAACTCACGTGATGCCCGGCACGCAACCGCTACCGAACATCCACGCCAAAGTTCCCGCCGCGTTGCAGCAAATGGAACTCGCGATGCTAAACAAAATGAATCTCGATCATCTCCAACAGCGTGATGCCGACCAAGCTCTCGATGCCCGTATCCGCTCGTTTGAAACGGCCTTTGGAATGCAGCGTGAAGCGCCCGAGGCGTTTGACCTCTCCGGTGAAACGGAAGCAACCTTGAACCTGTACGGATTGCAGCGTGGTACCACCAGCGGCTTTGGTTGGCAATGCCTTGTCGCTCGTCGACTGGCCGAACGCGGAGTGCGTTTCCTTGAGCTCATCGATGTGGGCTCGAGCGCCAACTGGGACTCTCATGGAAACATGGGCGACCACCAGCATTTGGCCGAGGCGATCGACCAACCGATTGCCGCCTTGCTCACCGATCTGAAACAGCGCGGCATGCTGGAACGCACCTTGGTAGTTTGGACCACCGAATTTGGCCGCACACCGTTTCATCAAACAGCGGACCACGCCGGCCGCGAACATCATAATCACTGCTTCTCATCTTGGATGGCCGGCGGCGGTGTGAAGCCCGGGATCGTTCATGGGGCGTCCGATGAATACGGCATCATGACGGCCGAAGGAGCTGTCCACACGCACGACTTGCACGCCACGATGCTGCATCTCTTGGGCATCGATCACGAACGTCTGACCTATCGCTACGCAGGCCGCGACTTCCGCTTGACGGACGTTCACGGCACCGTGCCCCAAGAGATCTTAGCGTGAAGTGACGGGCTCGCGTCGGCCGGCCTACCCCGACGCGCCCGGGAGGCCGTCATACGGCAAGTCCTCGCTCACGCGTCGAGTTGGGAGCACATGGATCTCCTATCGCGACTCGCTTTTAAAATGGTCCGCGATGAGCGCGAGGGCAGCGTCGTTGCAAGCCTTGGCGTTTGCTTGGTTGCAGGCGACGAGCACGGCGAAGTCTTTTGCGGGAGCGAGCCAGACGACGGCGTACCACATCGTGTTGCTGCCGGCATGGGTCAGAGCAGGACCGCCGGCCCAAGGTTGACCTTCGGCAACGATCCAGCCCATCGCGTATTTCGGGTTGCCCGCGGCCGGAGTGTGTAGCTTCACAAGAGTCTCGGGTTTGACCAGTTGGGTCTTGGCCGATGGCAGGTTGGCGGCGGCGAATTTGGACCAGTCACCGATCGAGCAGTGGACGATGCCGGCGGGGCCGATCGCGACTGGGTTGTCGGCCTGAGGGCCGGGCTCGACCGGCGATCCATCTGATTGGTGGCCGCGTGGTTGGTCGTTCTCTGTAGCCGTGCCGGGAGCGCCGAAGCCGGCGGTGGTCATGCCGAGGGGAAGGAAGATCTTTTCACGAGTGAGGTCTTCCCAGGATTCACCGGTGACCTTCTCGGCCATGTGGCCGGCGATCGAGAACCCGGCGTTGGAATAGATGAACTTCTCGCCGGGAGTGGCTTCGGGCGGCGTCGACGTGAGCTCCCGAAGCAGAAGTCGTCGAGCGCTGGTGGGCGTGCCCTGGTGCCGCCAGAGCCTACCCCACAGACCATCCTTTTCGAGGCCGCCGGGCGCCCCGCTGCGGTTGGTAAGGAGTTGTTCGAGCGTCACAGCCTGGTACTGAGGGTTCATGTTTTTTTTCAGCTCAGGGAAAGTCTCGCCGATGGTTTGATCCCACTTCAGTTTCCCTTCATCGACGAGGATCCCGCAGAGCATGGCCGTGATCGCCTTGGTGTCCGAGCCAATATGCATGCGGTCGGTCGCGGCGATCTTGTCGGCCTTGCCACGCGTACGGACGCCCGCCACGCCAAGGGCGACCGTCTCGCCATTTCGGACCACGGTAGCCGCCATGCCGGGAACGTCGTGCTTTTGGATGACCGGTGCGAGGAGTCCCGAGACATCCTTGGGTGGCGGGCTCGCGGCATGGACAGTGATGGACGTCAAGCAAAGTGAAGCGAGAGCGATGGAGTAAATGATTTTCATTCGCGTCTTTCCGGGTTAGCGACGGCACGCCCAACGTCAGGGTGGCGGCGTGCCACAATTGCATAATGCCCACGGCAACAGGCAGGACGTGGGTGGCTGGCAATGAATTCTAATCCACCTTCCAACATCTACCCAGATCCAGACATTTACTCGGGGATTTACTCGGGGACAGGACTTACTCGGCGGCGGGACTTACTCGGGGACATAGCACTTCTCACTTTTACTCGGGGACATAGCACTTCTCACATTTACTCGGGGACATAGCACTTCTCACGAAGAATTGGCTAGCATTAGCAAAATGCGTGGGCCAGACAGCCTGCGTGGCATGGAGGGCTTGCTGGCATCCGATTACGGCCCCTCATCGAAGTGCTGTGTCCCTGTGCTTGCCCTGTGCTTGCTCTGCGTCCTTGCGACTCCCCGACTTTGCGTTGAATTCTTGTGGCTCGGGACAATGGTCCCAAGCTACGGCGTACATGGGGCGTACATGGGGGACACAGCACCTTACGCGACGAACTGTCTAGCATGGTGTAGACCGGGGGCGAGGCAGAATGCGCGGTGCTGGCGCCTTGTGGGCTTTGGGTAGTGGACTTCCTCGTCGAAGTGCTGTGTCCCTCTGCTTTCGTCTCGTCGAAGTGCTGTGTCCCTCTGCTTTCGTCCCTCTGCTTTCGAATGAGATCGTTGATCAAGCCATCCACTCAGTGAGTCAGTAGCGCCAAGTCGCCTCTCGAAGGGGAATCAATCGAAGTGAACAAAACTGCATGCAGAGTGCGTTTCGAGTATCGGAAAGATGACTACACCCAACGGCGGAACGCCGGTTACACTCAATGGGACACTCTCTCTGTCGCTGTTTATTCGATCGATCCATTCTTGATTCTGGTGACTGGAATGAAGACAAAATCTCTTGTCCAACGCTTCGTATTGATGTCGGTTTTTCTGCTGTGTTTCGGCATGCGAGCACAGGGGCAATTGCCCAGTGGCCTGACACCGTCTGCGATCGCCGATGGTGCCAAAGTCGTGTTGAGCGCCCGCGCCGAAGACGCTCCGAAAGTGACCGAACTTCGCGAGTGGCAATTGGAGGGGCGTGATCCGGTTCAGGGGCGACTGGTTCAATGGATCGGTCCAGACAATTGGATCCATCTCGAAGACCGATTCCAGAGACTCCAGTCGTTTCCGCTGAGGCAGTTCAGCGAATCGGATCGCGAATTCATTGAGAAGTCACTCGGACCTTGGCGTCAGTTAGTCGATAGGCTTCGCGAGGATTTTTCCATTCGCGATGCAGGTGACAAGCCTTGGACCCAAGGTGATCGGGAGCTGAATAACGCGAGTTTGTTGTCCGTTGAGGACGACATGTCGTTTTGGAGCATTCAGCGAGAGTTGATCGCCATTCCGTTAACGTCGTTCAGGGGTGAGCAGCGTGATTTGATTCAAAAACGACTGCAGGTTCTCGGTGAGCTTTCGGTCTGGCAGACCCAGGATCCTGGAGTGGCTTTTCGAGCGGAGCTGCTTGGCGAGGTCGAGGATGCGTATGTCTTTGGTCGCATTTGGAAACCCCATGCCTCCTATCCCGTGATGGCTCGATTTCGTGTGCGTAAAGAATTGCTCGCCGACGTTGATCGCGAACGAGCAGGTGGTTGGTTGAAGTCCGGAAAGGTGAAGCAAATTCCCGGTCTGGAACAAACGGACCTATGGTGTTGGCCTGGCAGGTTGGGGATGCTCGGTCCAGGCAAACCTCTGGAGATTGTGGAAGACGAAGCGGATTCTTCGCAGAGCAAGGTTTCGTGGTTTGTTCCAGATCACCGACCCGAACGGGCTCGCTTTCGCAAGTTTCGGATCAAACGCGGGGAGTCGCTCGGTTCGTTCACCGGTCCATCGGAGTTGGATCTGCGGCGGGTGCTTTTCGAACGAAAGTTACAGGAAGCGGACGCAGAGGTTTCCGCTGAGCAGATAGCGGAGGCTTGGAGCGATCAACGCAAGTCGTTGGTGGAACGCGATCCAGTCTGGTACCTCAATACGGCGACGACTTGGCGACTCAAAGACACTGCTCCCAACACGCGTGTTACCGCGACGCTGATCGGTGAGAGACACCCGTTTTATGTCTATCAGGTCGGGGCGGAGGACGTGACGGCAGCGGTTTTGAAAACGGAATTGGACGAGCCTTGGCGAGAGGTCGCCGAACAAAGCGTCCAAAGAATGAACGAGTACTTTGAGGCTCATCCGAAGGCAAAACGTCCTTCCCTGCATTCCGAATATTTCATGGTCCGACGCTCTCACGCGATCCTGCTATTGATCAAACCGTTGGAGGTCGCGGGCGAGACAAAGTTAAAGGTCAAAATGGCCGGCCGTGACACACCGGTGGTTTTTCCAGCGGATCAACTGCATTACGTCGATGCGATGGAGATGAAGTTGATGATGCTGGAATCCGAGCCTGGATCATCAACCAAGGGAATGCAGGAAATTGCCAAAACCTCTCGTGAGGAGCGGCTCCAGTGGATCAAGCTGCAGGAGCATTTTGAGAAGAAAACAATTTTTGGAGTGCAGCTGCCATCCGCGAAATCGATGGAAGACTGGTCCGTGAGCTGGCATCAACCGCTTTACCAGACGCAAATTGGTTTCGACGGCGTTGTCGTCGGCAAACATCTCGATAGTTGGATCATGCGCGATGGGACGGTTGATTTCCTGATTGACACGGAGCTAATGACGGACCGCAGCAACGAACAAGCTGCCCAGCAATGGCAGGCTCTGAAAGAGCAGTTTCCGAACCAGACCATCCCGATCAGTGTTCCTACCCTGCGGGTCTACGGGTTGGTCGGGAAGGCGCCGTTGCCGCCGGCTGAGGATCCAAGCTGGAGCGATAACGAGGAATGGCAGTTCACGGATTGGGAAGGGAAGCGTCAGTCGATCCCGAAAGCCGCTTTTTCACATTTGGAGCAACTCGAACTCGATGTGCAATTGCGTTCGGAGTCCGAGGTGAGACGAACTGTTTCGACGGAGGACGAGTATGCTGCCACGCAAACGGTCAATGTGTTCCAGGAGAACCTCCGGCGAGAGCTGGAGGAGGAACTACGCAACTTGCCGAAGCCGCCAAGTTTTCAGACTTGGCATTTGGCGGACTCAAACCAGCATCTGGCCGCTCATTTTGAACGTTTTGATGGCGAGGACGTGATCATGCTTAGCTCGTTAGGTGTCCATTTTCGCATCGCACGCCGGTTGTTCCAGCAACAGGCTTTGGAGAGGATGGAGGACCTCGCCGCTGAGTTTCGCCAGGAAGGGAAAGCGGGCAGGACGGCCGGACTGGATCCGTCCACCGTCACCCATCGAGCGATTCGACGGGCGGACGGGCGGGCAACTCGGCCGGGCACGCCTCTCCGCGCGAATCGTTACTACATCGATGTTGAAAACGAGGAAGGACTGCTGACCCAATTGTCCGTGGACGAACTTCATCCGGTCGACGGATCGGAGCTTCGGGCGGAGTTGTACCGCCGCGAACATGGAATTGAATGGGACGATCAAGTCGATGAGCGTTTGGCTCTGCCGGTCACGGAAGATGAGATCATTGCTCGTCCAGCCACTCTCGATGCCGAATACCGGCAGCGATTGGAGGTGCTGCGGCGTGGTTTCTCACCCAAATGGAAAGAAACGCAGTTAGCGCTGACTCCAGGCCAGACCGTGCGGCAGATTTCAGTGGATGGATCCTTCTTGTTGATTACAGGGAACAATCCTGCCGTGGTGGACCGAACCGGGAAAACCATCCATCGAATCCCACGCCAATGGGATGAACAGCACCCGGTTTATCTGTCGCCGAACGGCCACCAATTGATTGGATTTGAAAGTGGTGTTCTGGCAGTTTGGGATCTGCAGCAGCAAACCAAATGGGCGAGTTTTGAGGCCGTGAAGCAACCCTTGGCTTCGACGCAAAGTGCGGATGGCGACCAAATCGCTTTCACAACCCACGATGGATGGATCAACCTCCTGGATTTGGCGTCGATGGAAGTCAAACGTTCTCGCATTGAGTTACTCGAAGACGAACGCATGACCCGAGAGTTGTGGTGTTCGAGCGACGGGCAAAACTTCATCGCGACGAGCAATCAGAACATGTACCTGTTGAAGGTGGACGAAGCCACAGGAAAGATCGCGAACCAAAATCGACTGAAGAAGTTTCCAAGTATTCGCGAAATGGCGGTCTTGGATCACAGGGCTTGGGTCAGCACGGTGGAGCAACCCTGGGCCATCTACTTCGGTGTCGAGGAAGGAGAGTTGGTGCAAGCCAAACGCCAGTTGGGCACCATTCCTCACTGGATGAAGAACGTCGAGGCCGACGAAGGGATTCCACTGATTCGCGTCATGGGGATGCTTCCTGGATTGGCGGGTTCAGCAGACCCTTATGCGTTTGTGTCGCACTTTGATTTCAACGGCCACCCCATGGGCGTCGTGGAGTATGTGAATTGCGATCTGACTCAACCGGTGATCATCGCGGGGCGGGGCAAGGCGATGGTATTCCGTCGAGGCGACCAATGGATTCTTGCCGTGGCTCCAGAGCAAATCAACGCGGATCGCATCCTTCGAGCCTTGGCGGAGGATTTGATTGACGGCGATCGGATCGATCAATTGGATGCCGCCTTCGCATACCTGCGAACACCATCGATCGCGGAGGTTGGTGAGTATCCCGACGAGTTAAGTGAAGAGTTCCTCAATGCCCTCAACCTCGTCTCCCAAGAATATGGCTGGGTGCACGGCGGCGATCCTCGGATCCGTAAAGAATTGTGGTTGAAGCGAGCCGGCGAACGCATGCCGCAGTCCATCGTGATCCCCATGCTGCGTGCTCAGTATCACAGCGACTTGGCTTGGGCAGCGCGTGGGAGCGGATTTGTCAATACGGTCACCAATGAAGGAATGCAAACCTATCACGAGCAGTTAGCCGTCGCACTGAATCACATCAAACCGTTGCTGAAGAAGCAGCAACCTGCCACGCGAGTGTTTTCGCTTTCGGTGTCATTCGCCACGGGACTGTCGGCTCCCAAAACAGCGGTGGGCGAGTTGACCCGACGAGCGATGGAGACGCCCGCGAAAAATAGTTTGGAGGTACACTCCGCGGCGGTGAATTATTTGCTGCCACGATGGCACGGGAACCCGGGCGATTTTGAGAACTACATCGATCGAGTTTGCGACCAATTGGGTGGCGCTGACGGCGACTCAATGTACGCCAGGTTGATCGTCAGCTCCGCCCGCTATTACCCTCGCGGACAACCCGCCAGTGACTTCATGCGATTCGATCCTGATCGAGTCTTGAGGGGAATGGATGCGTACTACGCCAAGGACCGGACCAGCACGCGTTGGTTCGAATGGGCAGAGATACTCTTTCAGCGAGAACAGGATGCGGAAAGACTTTCGAAACTCCGGCAATTGATCCTTCGTCACCGGATTTATTTCGGAAAGTGATCACGCGACGGATTGAGATGGAGCGGCATGGGGACTGGAGCGGCATGGCATGGGACCCGCATGGGGACGGGACCCGCATGGGGACCGGGACCCGCATGGGGACAGAGCACTTGACCCGCATGGGGACAGAGCACTTTGTCAGGTTATCAGAGACCGGTTCACTCGCCGGAGGGATATCTTCGGCGTGTCGACCCGCATGGGGACAGAGCACTTTATCAGGTTATCAGAGACCGGCTCACTCGCCGGAGGGATATCTTCGGCGTGTCCGAACTGCCCGCGGCACTTGCCCGACACGATTCCTTCATCGGATTTGACATGGCAAGCCGACCTCAAAGCGTGCTCCATCTTGTTCGGTTTCCACAAACCGATATCTGCACACCAAGATCCAGCGAGATTCGCTAACCGCTGGTCGTCAGTAGTTCGCGGGCGCGGCGGCGAAGGTGGTAGCGGCGGTGGGTCCGGTGACATCGCATGGAGTCGACGCACTCGGGACGCCCCGCCACGCTGCAAAACAATCGCCCAAAGTCGCTCACCAGTTCACACCACGTTGCCCTATCCAGGCCAAGTCGGACCAGAATTGGTGGCACACCCGCAGGAGTGCGGCCGCGTTTACCAGGGGCGTGATGTCGGGCCGTCCAGTCCAGCAGCGCGAAGTAGTCCTCGAGCGACATCGCCAAGAATCCCTTGTCGCTACAACGTGTGTCAGACTCACTCGCACACGGCCCCACGGGATCGGACCGTTCGTCAATCGTCAACGGCGACAGGAACCCATCACGGCGTATCGTCGAACGGCGATTCCGCCCGTCGTCTGCCGCCTCAACCCTATTGTCCAGTAGCGTCCTGTCCTACCCGACCGGCATGCTTCGGTCGGCCCGACCCTCTAACTTCGAGCATTCTGACTAATGCTGGCGCTAATCGCATCGCACCACGCCTCGTCAAATGGCTTTGATCCTTAAACAATAAACGCCGGTCCATATCCATGAACTCGAATTGCCCCTCCTCTCCGAGGAAGAGTGATTGAGGGTCGAATATCTGTAACCGTTCACGGCCTTCGGCCCTGAACGCATCGAGATTTCAGGATTTCTGCAGTGAAATTGCTATCGGTCGATTTGGCGACACCGGCTAGAATGCTGAGATCATGGATGGAAAAGCAAGCAACCAGTGCCAAGAGTGCGTCCAATTAGCTGCCAGAATAGCTGAGCTAGAGAAGCAGCTTGCCGCGATCCAAGATCAACTTGCCAAGGCAAGCAAAAACTCGGCGACATCGTCCAAGCCACCTTCGAGCGATATCACCAACCCACCACCCAAACGAAAAAAGCCAGGCCGCCCTCCCAAACGAAAACGGGGCGGACAACTCGGCCATCAACGCCACGAGCGGAAATCCTTTCTGGATGAGCAAGTCGATCTCATCCTTGAGTATCGCTACGACGAGTGTCCCTGCTGTGGTGGTTCGCTATGCGAAGGCGACCTTGATTACAAGACGCTCCAGAGCGTGGAGCTGATCGATAAACCAATCACGATCACCGAGCACCGACGGGTCGGCCAAACCTGCCAAGACTGCGGAAAAACGCATCACTGTGCCTTGCCCGATGACATTCAACGGGCTGGATTGGTAGGGCCGAAGATGACCGCTCTGATCGGTTGGCTCAAAGGCGTTTGCCACATGTCAATTACGAAGATCAGAAAGTATTTCCGTGATATCGTCGGCGTGACGCTCAGTCGTGGCTTGATTCAAAAGCTCGTCGGCAAGGTCAGCCAGAGCATCGCCGATCCCTATCAAGAATTGCTGGACGCGATCTCCCAGCAGAGCCATCTCAATGTGGATGAGACGGGTCACAAAGACGACGGCAATAAACTCTGGACCTGGTGCTTTCGTGCCTACCTGTTTACCGTTTTTAGGATTTCTCCGAGTCGCGGCAGCAAGGTGTTGCTGGAAACGCTGGGAGCCGAATTCGATGGCACGATCGGTTGCGACTACTTCTCGGCATACCACAAATACATGCGACTTGATAAGCACGTCGGGTGAATTTATTCGGCATAATTAAAAAGCGTAGGCATATACGACACTTCTCCAAACTCATTGAGTGTTTTCGTAAGTGTGTTTAGCAGTGTACTGAAGCGCTCCCAGGCGCCAGCGGGGAGCAGTTGGTACTTGAGTTTTTTCCAAAGCATTTCAATTGCATTCAGCTCTGGACTGTATGGCGGCAGATGGTAGATGTAGAGTCCTTTCTCTGCCCAGTCTTCCATGCGAGTTTGAAATGCTCCGCTCGTGTGGACTGAGGCATTGTCAAGGACCACAACAGTTGGACCGTCGATTGTTTGGCAATAATCATCGAAAATTGCAATCACCATTTCGCTGTTCACGTAGCCTTTGTGGAGATAGGTGTGGGTTTCACCGTCTTGACCCTGAAACCCAATCGCTTGAACGTTGCTGCCGTGTGCCCCGGTTACGGGTATTTCGTAGCGTCGACCGATCGGTTGCCATCCGTAGGGAACAACTCCTTTGAGCGAGAAACCCGCCTCGTCAAAGTAAACAACGTTCAAATCCGGTTCTTCGAGAAACTCGGCTAGCTCTTCCTTGGCCAATTGAAATTTCTTTTCATCCCGTTTTTGCCGCAAACTTCGACGATAACGTTTCCAACTCAGCCGAAACCGCCTCGCGTATTCTCGCAGAGTGGGTCGCTTGATTTCCTTGCCGGTTTTTTCTTTCAGCTCTTTCAGCACCTTGGCTGGTCGATTCGGGTATTTTCGAAGTAGTCGCCGGAGAGTTTGCTGCTCTGAGGCGTTGAGTATCGGCGGCGCACCGGGATGCTCGGAGTCTTCAAGTGCGTCGGGGCCGCCTTCTGAAAATCTGTCAATCCAACTGGATACCGAATCTCGATCCACGCCAAAGATATCGACAAGGGAACTTATTTCGTACTGTTGGTCGCTGAGTAAGATTGCGTGCGCACGAACTCGCGTATAGTGGCAATGATGACTTTTCCACATTTCCGTCAGTTGCTGTTTTTGCTCGACTGAGCCAATTTGTGCGAATTTTGTAGAGGGGCGTGCCATTTGAATCTCCCGGTTCGTGAAACAGGGAGAAACATGATGCTTCGCATAATCTCGACCATCGAGCATTTGCTAGCAAATCAGAAAGGATTCCCAACTCAACATGGGTGCAAAAAGCTTGCCAGTTATACCGAAATACTTACCCAGATGTGCTTAAGAACGTCAAGCTGCAGTTCTGCATCGCTCACCTGATTCGCGACATCAAGTTTCTGTGCAGCCACCCTGAGCACGCCAACCAGGTTTACGGGCAGCGGTTGCGTGAAGACTTTCGCAAGCTTTTCAAGACGATTGCTCGCCGCGATGAGTTCGCCAGCGAAACAACGTTTCGCCAGTCGCTCGAACGCATCCGCAATGAGATCGTTTGGAATGCGACTGGCGAACAACCCGATACACAACACGCCGCCAACATGGCAAAGCGTTTCTACGATCACTTCGAAGACTACTTTCGCTTCATCAGTGACCCGCAGATCGGCCCGACCAACAATCTGGCCGAGCAGGCGATTCGGTTTGTGGCGATTCATCGCCGGATGACGCAAGGAACGCGTGGCGAGAATGGTCAAGCTTGGTTTGAACGGATCTGCACCGTGGTGGTAACCTGCGAGCAGCAAGGTCGCAGCGTGTTTGAATTTCTGGTTGAGTCGGTGAGCCAGTTTCTTCGGGGCGAGCCGTCGCCGAGTCTACTGCCAGCCTCCTGTGATAGTTCGTAGCCTCACTCTGCTGTAGTTTCAGCGGTGGAGATCCAGAATGGTGGATTTTCGGAGGATTGGCTCCTGCGTCCAATGGGCAAAAAGGGCTCAACCGATCGAAGTGCGTGCATCGACGGCAGCCCGCCGGATTGAAAAAATCATTGGACACTTCAGAGATGCCTGAGAAAACCTTCCACTCACGACCACGAGCGTTTAAGGTGGATGGAAATCACGAACATCACATCAATACAATTGTCACGACATATAGATCCATCGCAGCAGAGATGTCAGTGAGCTTGACAGGACAGTCCGTTGACTGAGCACGATGCATCGCTTCGGATCATCAGACACTACTCGTTCATGGCCGTAGGCCGTGAACGGTTACGAATATCTCAACTTCAGGAACGTTGGTGCGAATTCGCTCAAGAATGGGATCGTAAACAGACCTGTATGCTTGATTCTCATGATATGCAAGCCTCGGGCGAGGCGTTCCATGCCATTCATGGAGTGCCGATGCTCTAGCAACATGAACTGGAAAAACCGGAGTCTCCTTAAATACAATCACGTTTAGACCAGCGAGATCTAACTCAACAATGGTTTGGAGCAATGCGTCCGAGAACCCTTCAGGCGGTGCGTTGAAACCAATAGGCGTTTCCTGCTCCTCGACATAAACGCTCCAGAAGAAAATCAGAAGCACATCAGTTAGCCCCCTTTCCTTCGCAGCCCTCGCGTATTCAAAAACGGAACGATTGAACCCAAGTTGCTCAGGAGAGCCTCCCCAACCGACCACTGGCGCAGTGCCACCTTTTTCAGCAACAACCGCACAACGGTCTATTTCCCTGAGTGCTTGATCAACGGCAGGGAGGCTTGCAAGGGCATGACTATCTCCCCATACCAGGAGAGTGGGGTCCCGATCTGTATTCCCGATCACACGCAATTCAGAACCACCGGGAATCTGCAGGCGTTTTTCTTTAGCCATGTATTCATCACCATTTGCAGAATCAAAGTCTGCAACATCCTGAGAAACTCTATCCCGGGCACCTCCAGTCCCATAGATAAATGCTGAACAGGTAAAAACTAGCATAATCGTCACGCCGCCAAGCAAGAATACGCGAGATTGCTTCAGTTTCACTCCATGCCCTCGGAATGGCTTTTCCACCAGATATAACGATGCAATGGCAATTAAAAAAGACGCAGCGATATAGCCAATCGCTATCGCAACTCTTGGCGGGGATGACAGCAGATACCTGTGGTATGCAAAAAACGGCCAATGCCAAAGGTAGAATGAGTAGGAGCATAACCCAACAAAAACAAAAGGCCTGGATCCTAGGATATGGGTGATTGCCGATTTGCAACGTTCCTCCGCCCGCGTATCGTTCGACAGGATGATGAAAGCGGCGCCGATAACGGAAGGGAGTGCTGCGATCCCGGGAAAAGGAATCCCTGGATCGAAAAGCAAAAATGTCGCCAGAATCAAACCAAGTCCGATGTAACCAAGAGCGGATCGGACGGACGAACTCTTTGTCGGGGGCATAATGGCCAATAAACACCCGACTCCAAGTTCCCACGCCCGTGAAGGCAGAAGATAGAAGGCGCCTGACGGATCGTGACGGAGATGGAAAATTGAAAACACAAAGCTAATGAAACAGCCGATTACCAACAGGTGTGGTATGAAACGGCCTCGACGTAGCCTGAATACTAAAAACAGCAAGAACGGGACGATCAGATAGAACTGCTCTTCGACAGACAGTGACCAAGTATGCAGCAGTGGGTTTTCTTCAGCATTGGGGGCGAAGTAATCAGTCGTACGCCAGAACTGAATATTGGATGATAGAGCGGCCAGAGCAATTGCTGATTGCCCGATTACCAAATAATGAAAGGGAAGGGAAAGGAACCACCCAGCGACCAAAACCGCAACGACAACCACTGTCAAGGCAGGCAGGATTCTCCTGATGCGACGCTCCCAAAATGTGAGTATCGAAAAGTCGCCGTTTCCCAAGTCTCGCAAGATCAATCGCGTAATGAGATATCCGGATATCACAAAGAAGACGTCGACACCAGCAAAACCACCTGGCAGCCCGAGACCGGCATGGAACAGAACCACTCCAACGACCGCAACTGCTCTTAGCCCGTCGATGTCTGGTCGATATGAGGCAGTATGGCTCTTCGAATGGTTCACAGGCGGCATATACTATTCGTCAAGCAGAAAGAATCCATGCAAGGCCTGGATTTAGATGTATGGGAGCCATTCGTTAAAAAACAGCGATCGGCCCTGTGAGCATAGCAGGATGAATCGTCAGCCACCTTGACTCCACCCAGCAAACATAAGGACAGATGTCAGATGAACATTCTTGCACTCGATCTCGGCAAGTTCAACTCCGCTTAGCATCGCGTGAGCAACAAGCGACGAATTCTCCCGTAGCTACCGTCGCGCGACGGTGGGATCCCACGCTCTGGCGAGCGTATCGATCGGATATGGAGACCATCGGACATGGGGACCGGACATGGGGACAGCGCATGGACATGGGGACAGAGCACTTTGTCACGGACATCGCATCGGACATGGGGACAGAGCACTTTGTCAGGTTATCAGAGACCATCGGACATGGGGACAGAGCACTTTGTCACGGACATCGACCATCGGACATGGGGACAGCGCACTTTATCAGGTTATCAGAGACCGGCTCACTCGCCGGAGGGAAATCTTCGGCGTGTCCGAACTGCCCGCGGCACTTGCCTGACACGATTCACTCATCGGATTTGACATGGCAAGCCGACCTCAAAGCGTGCTCCATCTTGTTCGGTTTCCACAAACCGATATCTGCACACCAAGATCCAGCGAGATTCGCTAACCGCTGGTCGTCAGTAGTTCGCGGGCGCGGCGGCGAAGGTGGTAGCGGCGGTGGGTCCGGTGACATCGCATGGAGTCGACGCACTCGGGACGCCCCGCCACGCTGCAAAACAATCGCCCAAAGTCGCTCACCAGTTCACACCACGTTGCCCTATCCAGGCCAAGTCGGACCAGAATTGGTGGCACACCCGCAGGAGTGCGGCCGCGTTTACCAGGGGCGTGATGTCGGGCCGTCCAGTCCAGCAGCGCGAAGTAGTCCTCGAGCGACATCGCCAAGAATCCCTTGTCGCTACAACGTGTGTCAGACTCACTCGCACACGGCCCCACGGGATCGGACCGTTCGTCAATCGTCACCGGCGACAGGAACCCATCACGGCGTATCGTCGAACGGCGACTCCGCCCGTCGTCTGCCGCCTCAGAGCTGCGGCCCGCATCACCACCAGACGCGTTGGCGGACGGCGAGTCCTCCACCAACCCCTCGATCCTGCGTTGCACCGAGGTGTGATCGCTCTGCTCCAGAGTGTCCGCCAACGCCGCACGAATCGGATTGAGGTCCACGTACGCCGCACAGGCTAGCAGCGATGATTCATCGGCCAATCGCGTCGCGTGGTATCGATCTTGGAAAAACCGGCCGGTTTGCTCGTCCTCGCGATTTGCCCGCATCGCCACCCGCTGGCACATCAACCGCATCCACCAACTGAAGCTACTCAGCCGCTGGCGGATTTCCTCCCGTTTGATCGGACAGCCGGCGATGCACTTGATCTCGGAATCGGTCGGCGTCATCGCAGAGCCATCCGCTTTGCGGCGGTGTGGACACAGCATCAACCACCTCCTCGCCACCTCCTCATCACTCCATGTCGCAACGACGTCGGGGCGTGAGCGCAGGATCAAATGAAAATGGTTTGACAGAATCGCAAAGCCGATCAAATCGATCCCGAAAAAGGCCGCGAACTGCTGTAAATACTCTTCGATCCAGACCTTTCGGTGGTCGAAGTTCTTACCGGAGATCGGGTCATCTCCCAGCAGAAAACACCTGCGGCAAACGCGGGTGTAAATATGGGCGATGGTCACTTCGTCGGGATCAAAGATTTCACAGCGTGCCATTCGAGTCATCATCCACCTCGCATGTTCAGGGACTTTGCCACAGGCCTCCAAACCAGCCTACCCCCTCGGATGAGAAGAGTCAAATTTTTCGCAAAAGTGCTGTGTCCCTCCTTCCTTGTACTTGCTTGGTTCCCATAGCGATCAACTCTTGCTACCGGCTAACTCATTCCAACGGACAGTATTCTCTTTCATGGCTGCGACGATGTCCGAGGGAACTTTGCCGTCTTCGAGCAGCGTCCAACCGGTGAAGCACTCCACGTCAGTTTGCTTCAGAAGCGGAAATAATTCGTCCCAGGGGTACTGGTTGTTTCGCAGGTCGTGGATGTGGACCGTGCCCATCCGGTCTTGCAGCAGTTTGTAATTGTGCTGCAGGCCTTGCCCGTGCAAGTCAGCGGGGTTGCAGTTCCAGCAGACGACCACGTTGGGGTGATCGGCGACGTCCATGATCGCTTTCATGTGAGGGATCTGCTGAGTCAGTTTTCCGTGGACTTCGACTCGAATCTGCACACCGTGGTCGGCACCAAACTGCCCGACTTCGTTCAGCGACTTGCCGATCTGCTCGATGGTTTGTTCGACCGGTCGTTCTGGGGGCAGGCCATTGGGGCGAACCTTGACGCCACTGCCGCCGACGGCCTGACACAGTTTGACAAACTGCTTGGTCTCTTCGATGTTTTTCTGCAGTTCGTTGGGATCTACGGCGTGGTATTCACAAGCGCTGCCCAGACCGACCAGTTCCACGTCGCTGTCGGCAAAACGTTTCCGAATCGATTCCCGCTGCTGGGCGTCGTTGGTGATTTCCACGCCATGTTTGTGAGTGCTCCGCAGTTCCACGCCGGCGAACCCGCTGGCTTGGCAGTTTTGGATCACCGTCGGCAAATCCCAGTCCTTGCCCCAGTTATAAGTTACCAGGCCAAGTTTTAGACGGTTGCTGGCGGACGCGGCGGCGTGTGCCGAACGACTACCGAGGGCGGACAGAGCGGCAAGTCCGGCAGCAGACTGAGCAAGAAACTGGCGGCGTGGATAGGTCATGGTGAAGGCCTTGGTTGGAGGGCGCTGAGTCGGAAGCGTTGAATCGTGAGCAGGCAAATTTCACCCTTCCCCCTGGGAGGGTCGAGCGTCAGCGAGCGGAGTGTTTTCAAGTGAGCATGATACTATACCCCAAAAAAAGAGCGTTCGAGCACGTGCGCAGACGCACCGAAACGCCGGTCAATCGCGGTGCAGAGGGAGGAGGTGCAGAGGGACATGGACGTGCAGAGGGACATAGCACTTTTCTCGCGCAATTCGAGGTGCAGAGGGGGAGGTGCAGAGGGACATAGCACTTTTCTCGCGCAATTATCTAGCTGGGATAAATGCAGGCTGTGGGGGAGACGCTGAGCCTGGGGGGGCGCTGCGGGTTTCTTTGTGCCCTCCTCGTGAAAGTGCTGTGTCCCTCTTTCCGTGCTCTCTTTCCGCTTGTGCTGGTAAAAGTGCTGTGTCCCTCTTTCCGCTGTGTCCCTCTTTCCGCTCTTTCCGTCCCGTGGTTTGAAAGTGCTGTGTCCCTCTTTCCGTGGGTGTCGTGAAAGTGCTGTGTCCCTCTTTCCGTGGGTGTCGTGAAAGTGCTGTGTCCCTCTTTCCGTGGGTGTCGTGAAAGTGCTGTGTCCCTCTTTCCGCTAGTGCTGTGTCCCTCTTTCCGTGCAGAGGGGGTGCAGAGGGACACAGCACTTTTCTCGCGCAATTATCTAGCTGGGATAAATGCAGGCTGTGGGGGAGACGCTGAGCCTGGGGGGCGCTGCGGGTTTCTTTGTGCCCTCCTCGTGAAAGTGCTGTGTCCCTCTTTCCGTGAGATAAGAATTGGTGCTGGGGGGGCGAGCGGCTGTATGCGGATTCGCGTAGTCGTCCGTTCGGTTCAGAGGTTGGTGCGCGGACTGCCCGCACTCATTTGGTACGAGGTGCGGACGGGACGCCTACGCACCATAAAGCCGTGTCTCCAGGCGGAATCCGGCTCCGTCGAGCAACGCATGCTGTCGCTGGACGTACTGAAGCGTCGGGGTGAAATGGCCTTAAAACGCCGTTGGAAATCGACGGAGGTCATCGACAGCGGGCGTCCGGATAGGCGTCTGTCAAGTCCGTTGACAATTGCAACTTGTCTGAGATACTCGGCGAACTCACGGGCATGTTTCGCCCTGAGTCATCATCGAGTACGCCACGCGTTCCTCTCCCATGAGTATCTCTAGCATCTCCGGCAACGACGACGAGAGCTCGCCCAACAGCGATCGTCATGCTGGAAATCTACCGTTGCTGGACCTGGTGGAACGAGCCGCTCATCTGTTGCCGGCTCAAGGACCGATCGAGGTCTTCGTCCACCACAACACGCTGCATGCCTTTGAGTCAGAATCGTTTCATGATGCCGTGAAACATGGGTTTGCCCGTTACCACGCTGAGCCCTACCTGACGGAGCAGGAGTACCAACGACTCCATCGCAGCGGTCGAGTGACGGATCGGGATCTCGAGGCGGTCGTCTGCGAGACGCTCGGTCAACACCGCACGGATGAAATCGGCGGACTAGCAACACGCAGTGAAATTCACTACGCGATGCTTCGGCACGCCGTGCTTGTTGGGCCAGACGCGGAATTGCGCTGGATCGTTGCCGAGACCGATGCGATCGAACGATTTCGAGAGCAGACGACGCAAATCAATCGCGTCCGCACGATTTCAGCCGCCAGGCGGTGGCTGAAAAATGCCAATGACGAGGAGATCACTCGCGTTGGGATCGACGGGTTGTTGGCAAAGCTGGGTCCCGACTGCTCACGCTGGACGGAAGCCTGCTGGGAATCGTTTTCGCTGCATTTACTGTGGCGAGCCTGTCTCAACGGCATTCGCCAGTTTCCGACAATGTCGCCACCGATGGCCTTTAGTCGCCCTCGTGATCTGTTGCTGCACGCGACGGGAAAAGATATTGACCGAGAGGTGCAGGAGACCTTGATCCGTTTCTGTGCGGCCTTTGTCGACCAAGGTTACTCGAACTGGGTACTTCCGGATCGTGATCGCGGCTTTTTTGAGTCGTTTACCGCTTTGTATAGCGTTCCGGTCGGCGGTACTGATCGCTGGCTACGCGGGTTGCCCGCTGAACTGGCGACGCTGCGTCAGAGCAATACCACTGCGGAAGCATCGATCGAAGCGTCGCTTGGCGAGCTGGGCATTGCACCGCAGGAGCGTGAGGAATTCATCACGCAGTCGCTGTTGGCGTTGGGCGGTTGGGCGGGGATGGTCTGGCAACTCGAGTCGGGCGTGGACTGGGCGGTGCACACCGTTCCCCACGGCTCGTTGGTCGGATTGCTTGCGGTCCAGCTGATTCTTGAGAAGCATGCCATCGGCCACTTGGGCGAAGCGGAATTGGATGAGACCGGTTCGCTGACCGATATCCTCCACACTGCAAAAGCGAGGCTCGCCCAACCCCAGGAAATGAACGGGGAACGACGTGCGTTCCTGTTGTTTCAAGTCGCTCAAATGCTGGGCTGGACGCCGTTGGAGTTGCTGCAACTCACCCAGGCTCAATGGCGTGAACTCAGTGACGAGGTCGAGGGTTTCTCATCGATCGAGCGGCGACATGTTTTCCAGAAAGCGTATGAGCGCCAGTATCACCAATCGGCGTTGAACGCGTTGGCGATCCATTCGGCCCGCCGCGCGAAGGTGCCGCGGCCGTGGGGCAACCAGCGTCCAAAGTTTCAGTTGGCGACCTGCATCGATGACCGTGAAGAGTCATTGCGACGCCACCTGGAAGAGGTGGAACCGATGTGTGAGACATTTGCTGCGGCAGGTTTTTTTGCAGTAGCCATGTACTATCGCGGCGCGGCCGACGGCTTTTACAAGCCTTTGTGTCCGGGTGTCGTGACCCCCGCGCACTACGTGCAAGAGGACGTGGGTTATACATTTGAGGGCGTGCATCGCGATCGGGCTGAATTGCGTCGTCGACTCGGTCTAGCAAGGCACGCGTTTAGCACGCTCAGCCGAACGTTTGTGGGTGGAATATTGGCAGGCATCGTCGGCTCTCTGGCCACGATTCCTTTGGTGGCTCGGGTATTGTTCCCCCACCTGACCGCACGTATTCACCGCCGCTTTGGATCGCTGCTTCAACCACCCCCGATCACTCGGCTGCAGTTGGAGCGATACGCGGACGACCCCGGTCCCACCAACGGTCACATCGGTTACTCGACCGACGAAATGGCGCGCGTGGTGCTGCATCTGTTACAGGATATGGGACTGAGCAAACCTGAACACTTTTCACGACTGTTCGTTGTCTGTGGGCATGGCTCCTCCAGTCTCAACAATCCACATGAGTCGGCTTATTGCTGCGGGGCGTGTGCGGGCAAACGCGGTGGCCCGAACGCACGCGCCTTCGCGCAGATGGCAAATGACTGGCGAGTGCGTACCAAAGTAGCCAGCCTGGGGATCGCGATTCCCGATGACACGATGTTTGTCGGGGCATACCACAACACCTGCGACGATTCCGTCGTGTTCTATGATCTCGATCGCATGCCGGCATCGCATCGTGATGACTTTGACGACGCACGCGAGTCGATTGAGCGAGCCCGTGGACGAAATGCCCAGGAGCGGTCTCGTCGATTCATTTCGGCGCCGCTTGACATTTCCTCTCAGGAGGCACTGCGGCATGTTGAGGCACGCGCTCAGGACATTTCCCAGGTGCGTCCTGAGTACAACCATGCCACCAATGCACTTTGTCTTGTCGGCCGTCGCGAATGGTCACGCGGCCTGTTCTTGGATCGACGAGCATTTCTCAATTCGTATGATCCGGCCCAAGACGACGCAGAGTCCTCCATTCTCGCTCGAATTTTAGCCGCTGCGGTCCCCGTCTGCGCGGGCATCAATCTCGAGTACTACTTCTCCCGTGTGGACTTCGTCAAATACGGATCCGGTTCGAAGTTGCCCCACAACATTGTCTCGCTACTCGGCGTGATGGAGGGCACGTCGAGCGACCTGCGGACGGGACTGTATCAGCAGATGGTCGAAATCCACGATCCCATGCGAATGCTCTTCGTGATCGAGTCGACGCCCGAGGCAATGCTCGCCATCATGGAACGCAACCCCTCCATCGGACAGCTTGTCCGAGGTTCATGGATCTATCTGGCGACGATTGATCCCGAAACGTCCAAGATTCAAGTCTTCAAGAACGGAGAGTTTCATCCACACGAAGTCAGCAAGACCGAGCTAGCGGAAGTCAATTCATCTCGGGAGTGTTATGCGGGGTCGCGTGAGCATCTTCCATTCTCATCAATCGGCGAGACGAGAGTGGCCACATGAACATCGACTCCCTCATGCAATTTCTCGGATTGGTCGTCGTCGCCAGCCCGGCGGTACTCTTGGCGTGCTTGGGATTTCCTTTGCTCGTGGGCGTTCAGTTGAGTGAGCGCACCCAGGCTCGCTTCACCAAAGCGAGTGTGGTCATGGGTTTGCTGGCGGTTATCTCCATTTTCGTTTTAATGCTGGCGACGGGCTCTCGGCACGTCCCCATCGAGCTAGGCAACTGGATCTCGATCGAGCAAGAGCACTTTCACTTCCATTTGAAGTTTGTTTTTGATCGGCTGTCTGTCCCCTTCGCGATTCTATCGTATGTACTTTGCGGGACCGTGGGAGCATTCGCGGCGGTATACCTACACCGTGAACGCGGCTTCAGTCGTTTCTTTCTGCAGTACGCATTGTTTCTGTTGGGCATTGTTGTTTCCTCGTTAGCGGGAACCATCGAAACGCTCTTTTTCGGCTGGGAACTTGTGGGGCTCTCATCGGCGTTGCTGGTGGCATTCTTTCACGAGCGTCCGGGCCCGGTCCGCAATGGGCTTCATGTTTGGACGATCTATCGAATCTCGGATGCGGCATTCATGATTGCCGCTTTGGCGATGCATCATTTTCAAGGCGAGGGCCACTTTGATGTTTTCATCGGAACGGGTGCATGGCCGAACGGGGCCGTGACGATCGGGCAGTGGCCAGCGTTTGCGGTTGGTTGTCTGTTGCTGCTAGCTGCGGCAGGCAAGTCGGGGATGGTTCCGTTTTCCGGATGGTTACCGCGTGCGATGGAAGGCCCCACCCCGTCGAGTGCCATTTTTTACGGCGCGCTTTCCATTCACCTGGGTACGTACCTGCTGCTGCGTGTCAGCCCCCTGTTGGACGTTTCGCTACCGCTGCGTCTTGCCGTGATCGCTCTCGGGCTGGTGTCGGCGGTCTTCGGTGCCCTGGCTTCACGAATTCAAAGTGACGTCAAGAATTCACTAGCGTTTGCTTCGCTAACGCAGGTCGGCATCATCACGATCGAAATTGGATTGGGGCTGTATTACATTGCGTTGATTCACATGATCGGTCACGCCTGCCTGAGGACGCTGCAACTGCTGCGGTCACCGTCGGCCCTGCGTGACCGCCAATCGCTCGAAGATGCCGTCGGGGAACACTTGGCGGGCGACGACAGCACCCCCGCAAAAAACGTCACGGTTTTCCAGCGTTGGCTTTACCGTTTGGCCTTGCAGCGAGGCAATCTCGATGCGTTGCTCAGCGATTGGATTGTTCGACCGTTCACGGCAACCTTCCGAGTTTTCGACACGTGGGAGCGTCGCTGGACCCGTCTACTCTCTGGCGAGACGTCGCAGGGATCGGCCCCCTCTTCGCCGCCAAGTGATTCACTGGAGGATGTGGTCTGATGCCGGAGTTTCATTTGCCCTGGCTTGGACTCTGTGTCCTGGTTCCACTGGCGGGCGCCATTTGGGTTTCACGACTCAATAATCAAGATCGCGCGCGAACTCACTGCATCGTAATCTGCAGTTTGACGCTTTTCGCGACCATTGGCGCATGGATTGATTTCGCATTCATCCAGGGAGCGGAGACTCTCGCTCATGAGAATGCCTTCGCCAACGCGCTCGGCCGTGGCGTGTTTGCCATCGACCAACTCAGCGCCCCGCTACTTCCACTGGGTGCGTTGCTGTACCTGGCGATGGTGATGACGATGCTGCGAACGATGGTGAGTCGTTTCTCATTCGTGTGGATGCTGCTCTCCGAAGCAATCCTGATGGCAACCCTGGCGTGCTGTCATCCATGGATCATCATCGCGTTGCTATCGGTGGCCATCATTCCGCCTTATGTGGAATTAAGAAAGCGCAACCAGAACACACGGGTGTTCTCGCTACACATGGGACTGTTCGTCTTGTTGCTGTGTTGCGGCCAAGGGTTGGTTGCGGACAATGCCAGCCCAACGAATCCATCGATCCTTGGCGGATGCCTGCTGGCTGCGGCGGCGTTGATTCGCAGCGGGATCTGTCCACTGCACTGCTGGATGGCAGATCTCTTTGAAAAGTCTAGTTTTGGTACGGCGTTGTTGTTTGTGACGCCGATGACGGGTGCCTACGCGGTGATGCGTCTGGTTCTCCCCATCGCATCACCTTGGACACTGCAGGCCATTGTTGTTCTATCGCTGTTCACCGCCGTGTACGCTGCGGCGATGGCGTTGGTACAGCGCGACGCGCGGCGATTCTTTGGTTACTTGTTTCTCAGCCAGTCGTCGCGAGTGTTGATTGGATTGGCAATGGGCGAGCCACTCGGATTGACCGGCGCGCTGTGCGTCTGGCTGTCCATTGGCATCTCACTGCTCGGCTTTGGTATCGCGTTGCGAAGTGTCGAGGCCCGGACGGGACGGTTGACGCTCGATAGTTTCCATGGGCTCTACGAGCACACTCCCTTTCTCGCGAGTATGTTCCTGCTCACCGGGCTCGCCTCGATTGGCTTTCCCGGCACGATTGGATTTATCGGCACTGAACTGTTGGTCGCTGGTGCGGTCAAAGCCTATCCGGTGATTGGACTGGTGATCGTGGTCGCTGCGGCACTGAACGCGATTGCTGTGGTGAAAGCCTATTTCTACGTCTTCACCGGCACACGGCACAGGGCGTCCGTGTCGCTGGGGTGTCGCCCCGCCGAACGCATCACGGTGCTCATCATTGTGCTGTTGATCATCGGCGGTGGAATCGCCCCGCAGGTGGGAGTGCTGTCTCGTTACCATGCCGCGGCCGAGTTTCTCGAACACGACGGTGTGGGCGAACCACCCACGACCGACCACTGAATCGACTTCGGTTCAACCAATCGAAGGGCTCGCCGAACGCACGATGCTAGCTTCTGGTCAACGAAGGTCAGAAGTCGGTCTGGGGGCGGCAGCGGGGGCCGATGCGACAACAGTCCTGGCGGACCATTTGGAGTCGTTGCGGTTTCCTCACGATGAACCGGTGCCCGGTGGTCGTTGCGATCGCGGCGTCCACTCACTCGTTGTTATCATCCGTTGGTAGACGGATCGCTACTCACCGGCAATACCGTGGGCCACATCACCGCCTTGCTGTGCCGCCTGATGGGCGATCTTTTGCAAGTGCGCGGCAAATTCAGCATCCAGTTCTTCAGGCACAAAGCTGTTGCCGACGGGGCTTTCGCCGAACAAGCACTCGTACCACACACATGCTCCGAGGTATTCACCGGCCAGGTTTGCATGATGGCCGTCCATGCCCAACTGTGGCTTGCCATTGCGATCGTTCCAGCGGTAACCCACGTGAAGTGAGTGGTTTTGCTTGGGAAGTTCGGGGAATTCGAGCGACGCGGCATCGAACTCGAGGGACGCACGGTATCCGAACTGCGGATCGTTATCGGCAATCCAAAATGCGTCGCCGACCGGAATCCGGCTCGCCGACAGTTCCTCCGCGATCGTTCGATAGGCCTCGCTCAAACCCTGATACATGGCTTGTTGGGTGGCCGGTTCGCCCGCGACAGGCCTGGTTTTTCGGAATCGCGGGTCATCGCTTCGATACGCCCAGGTCTGATGGACCAGCACCGCAGCCTGGGGCGCATCGCGATGGATGATGTCGACCAATTGCTGGGCGTAGGGTCGATAGGATTGGGCAGCATGACTTTTGCTGCTGAGTTGTTGGATTGTGACGAAGTCCCAAGGCTCGCTGTGCAACGCTTGCTGCAAGCTCTCGCCGCCCGAGTATTTCGCAGATGCGTCGGCAGGATCATCCTCAAACGCCATCGCTTTCCGGGCATGAAGCTCGAGCGGGGAACCGCCAATCGACAGCATTTTGTGCGTCAGTTTATGTCCAGCGGCGGCAACGATTTCGTCTAAATAACGCGTTGCGTTATGGGTGAAGCTGTTTCCAACGGTCAGAATACGAACCTGTTTCTGCTGCCCTGACGGTTGCCCTTCCGGCGTTTCCGCTACCGCTGATGGGCACGCCCCCAAGGAGATCGCGGTCAGGAGCCAAAGTAACACGAGTGATCGAAGCATTGAGTGTGCAGTCCTATACGAAAGTCAGCTGGATAATGAGAACGCGTTGGGGCCAAGGCAGCGATCACCGCCAGATGGTCGAGTCCAGGATTTAGCGAACGATGCTACTTCGCCGATTGCAGGAATGCCATCAGGTCCGAAAGTTCTTGGATCGTCATTTGCTCCGCCAACCCAGCGGGCATTACTGAGATATCGCTCGATTGCAAGAGCTCAATTTCGTCGGTTGGGATCACGACTGATCGCTCGGCATTGACTTGAAGTTCGATTGTTTCGGGTGTGCGATGCTTGATCAATCCGTTGTGAATTTGGCCATCGACCGTCAGCACTCGCGATCCCTGGTAGCTCTGCTCTTGTCGAGCGCTGGGAAACAGGATCGCTTCCAACAACGCATCGGGGGTTCGGCTCGCTCCAATCCGCGTGAGCTCCGGACCAACATCGTGCCCGACAAAGCCGATTCGGTGACAGGCACTGCAGGCCGCCTTGCTGCTGCGGAATACTTGCAAGCCTCGAACGGGGTCGCCGAGATGAAGTCGAGCCAACATTTTGTCGACCGTTTCCTTGACATCTGCTGGGGGCCGCACCAAATCCGCAGCCGTCTGTTGGGCTTGCTCCTGCAACTCCTTCGACGATCGCTTGTACAGGTTCGTCAAATAGGTTTGCGGCAACGTTTTGGCTGCCGGCAGCGATGCCAGACTGGTGAGCATCTTAGCTTGAAGTGCATCATCGCTCGCCCGATGGACCGCTTCGATCGCGGTGGCCAGAGATTGGGAGGGAATGCGTGGCAACGCATCGACCAAGCCACTTGCGTCGGAGAGTTTCACTCGTTGGAGAACTTTGGATGCCAGCGGGGAGAGCGTTTCATCATCGCTCAGGAAGCAATCAACCACCTCTTGCTCAAGTTCCGCATCTTCGACATTACGTCCCGCGGGGAGTGCCGCCAGCACGCGCAAGCGAGGGACGACAAGATCCGCGTTCCGCGCGATATCGATCATCGTTTCGAGCAACTGCGGCGCGTCGGCCGCTTCGATTTGAATCCGAGCCAAATTCTCGGTCAGCGCCCGTTGCACAGGCTCGTTGGATGCCGCCAACCAGCTGGCGATTCCGCCGACCCAATTATGTGGCATCTTCGTCGGCGAGAACCGACTCAGCTGACTCGCCAAAAACAGTTGCTGTGATTCGTTCGCTGCGGTCGCGCCATTGATCCAATCAGCGATCATCTGCTGCGTTGACGGTTCGCTCTTCCAGCCCACGACCAGGCGTGAAAGGTTATCGGCGTTGGCGGAATCCGAATCAGTCATCTCAGCGAACATCTCACGAATTCTCTCGATCGACGAAGCGGCCCACTGAGGGTGCTTTGCCAGAACCTCAGCGGCGATGTCGCGGAGTTTAGGATCGCTACTGTTCAATGCGGTGAAAAAATGAGCGATGTCGACCTGGTCACTGCGTCCGGTGCGGTCGAGCACCAATAGAGCGGATCGTAATTTGGTATCCGAATCAGCCATTGCGATCAGATCGATGGGATTTGCTTGCGTGATTTCGATCAGCGCGTACAGCAGAGAATGTTCCAGATGGCGATCGTCGCCGGCATGTTCACAGGCAACTAGCAGCGGGGCCACTGAGGCAGCGTTGCCGATCCGGCCGAGTGCCTCGGCAGCGGTGCGGCGGACGGCCAGCGATGGATGCATCAACAGCTGCTCGACGGGCTGGCGTGAGTTCGCGTCGCGATGGATGGCTACGGCGTGACACGCCACCTGCAAAATCAATGGATTGGGATCGCTCAGGTGGTCCGAGAGGACAGCGATCGCGGCCGGGCTGCTGCTTTGGCTCAAGGCCCACAGCGCCGTGATGCGATCGTCGAGGGAACGATCGGTATCGCGGACGATCACGTCCAGAGACGTGGTCGCCTCGTCACTCGCCAACGCCCCCGCCAAAGTCAAACCCGCCTGGCGACGAACCCAAGGTCGTTCGTCGTACAGCGAGTCAACGGTCGTGGACACTTGCTCAGAGCCCGATGGCACGGCAACCGGGCCACGCGTGAAATCGACGGCAGCGGTTTCGTCCGACGAGATCCGGTAGACGCCTCCCGATGCCGTCTTTTGGTCAATTCGTGACGTGGGACAGCACAGATCGTACCAGCCCCCGGTATCGATAACCAACAAACTGCCATCGGCGTCTTCGATCACATCGGTAGGATGAAAATCAACACGGTCGGCGACGACTAAATCGTGATCGATCGAGCGGAAACCAGCTCCCTCGGGAACCAATTGGTGGGCGGTCACCTTTTGTAAATTGAACAGGGCGGCAACGAGGATGCGTGCCTCCTCGTGCTCGGCAAACCGAGTCAGTCGATCGGATTGAAGACACGCCAATCCGCTGGGGGCTGCCGGACCAAGCTGAGTCATGATGGGCATCAACGGTCCCGTGCGTGGATGATTCGCCAAGACTGAATTCTCTTTGCCGTACACGCCACCGTAAACGGCATGGGCGATGCCGTCGCGGAGACCACCACCGGGATGCTGCAAAAACGTGCTCGTGAAAAATCTCTCGCCCTCAGGCGTGAAGGCGACCTCGACAGGGTTATCCATGCCGCCCGTCATCACGGGTTCGATGGGCCCCCCTTCGATGCGGCGGCGAAAGATATGGGCGGCCGAAGACTGCAGTGTCCCGCCGTCGATCAGGTCGTGCGTTTGGGACGCAAACGCTCCCTTGCACCAATACACCCAGCCGTCGGGGCCAAGATATGGGCCGTGCAAATCGTTGCCGCATCCAGTGATCGTCTGGCCATCGAACCACACCTCGCGATTTTCACAAACCCCATCACCGTCGGCATCGGTCAGCTTCCAAATCAGCGGCGGTGCGGAGACGAGCACATCGTTGCCGATGCACAAGACGCCCTCGGGAAACGCGAGCTGCTCGGCGGCCACGATGCGTTGGTCAAATTTGCCGTCGCCATTGCTGTCGACTAAACGAATCAGCTTGTGAGGCTTCGTTTTGTTGTGTTCGACAAGCGGCTTGGCCACCCCCGCAGACTCGGCCACCACCAACCGACCTTGATCGTCCCAGTCGGCGACGATCGGCCATTTGACCAACGACTCGTCAGCGACCTTTTCAATCCGCAAGCCCGGGGCGAGCGTGAATTGAATCCCATCAATCTCAGTGGTCGGATTCGCTTGGTCTTGAGCGAACCCATTCTCCGAAAGGAGGAGAGCTAGAGATGCCGAACAGATCAAAAACAGAAGCGGGCGTTGGGGCATAGGTGTACTTTGTTCGCGAGAGGTAAATCGAGCTATGTATCCAGGCATGCGGCTTACTCGCTACGCTCGCATGAACCTAGTTCCTGACTAGTTATACACCAATCATAGCTCACCCGACGGAATCTTACTCGCAAGCGACGGGAGGTGTCCTATCGCCGGAAACCCCGATGGATTATTAACGTAGCATACCGGTTGCCAGACCGTTAATTTAACCATCCTCTCGAACGCCAAAATGCTCGCCAAAGAACTCAAAACCGGCTCCGTCGTGGTCCACGACGGCAATCCCTGCGTGATCAAGGGAATCAACGTCCACTCCCCATCGGCACGCGGTGCCGCAACGCTCTACAAGTTCCGTGCGCGGAATCTGATCACGCGAAACAAAGTCGACTTCACATTGAAAGGCACCGACCTGATGGACGAAGCGGACTTTTCACGCCGCGATGTCCAAATGCTGTATTCCGACCCGACCCATCTGTTCTTGATGGACAAAGAGGATTTCCAGCAGTACGAGATCTCGTTGGAAGACGCCGAAGATGAATTGCCCTACATGACCGAAGGCTTGGAAGGCATCCGAGCCATGATTTACAACGATGCGTGCGTGGGTATCGAGTTACCCGCCGCCGTCGAACTGACGATCACTCAGTGTGACCCCGGCATCAAAGGCAACTCGGCGACCTCGCGCAACAAACCCGCGACCCTCGAAACCGGCCTCGTTGTCCAGGTTCCGGAATACATCAAGGAAGGCGAGCGGCTCAAAATCGACACCCGCACCGGCGAGTTCTTGGCTCGAGCTTGAGCCCAGCGAGTTTGCGGTCAGCGAGTTTGAGGTCACTGATCCCGCCGTGCAGAGACGCCAGCGATCGGATTGGTACGGACTGCCCGACACGTCGTTTTTAGGCCCGTCCGGTTCTACCGTGGGTGCCGCAGCGATAAGCCACGTGCGCGGGATTTTCAAGGATCGCGGTGGCGTCTGAAATATGGATCATCCGACGGAAGCGTGCGCCGGAGGTTTGGGAGGCATGTCTCAAGTGCCCCATGATTTATTGGTGGGATTGGATTGACTGCGTTCGACTGGGCCTGCCGGGAAATTAGTGTGGGCCTGCCGGGGAAAACGGAACGAAGCTCTGCAGAGGTGCGGTCTCCACGATGTACGCTTCCGTCAGATGAGCCGTTTTGCACACCCCCAGAATGTCTGAGTCTCTCACACTAACTCACCGTCTATGGTTGATTCCGTGCCGGCATTGAATTAGTTTGTGTTTCCTCGACGATCTCGTCGTCCCACCTGCCTCCCCCTCCTATGCGTCAGAGACTCTGAAATGCCTCGCTTTGTTTTGTGTCAGTTGCCGGTTGTCGTAACGCTCTTACTAGCATCGGTTTGTGTCGCTCAGGATGCGGTACTCGAGACCGCAGCACCACCGAAACCCAATACCGCGATCGTCCCAGTTCCACGCGATGGAAATTGGATGAAGCGTCACGAGAGCTTTAATAAGCGTGTGAAGGAAGGTAACGCGGACCTGCTGATGATCGGGGATTCGATCACCCATGGTTGGGAGGGGTCCGGCCGTGAAGTTTGGCAGAAGTACTATGGCGATCGCAATGCAGTGAATCTAGGTATCGGTGGCGACCGGACTCAACATGTGCTGTGGCGTCTACAGAACGGAAACCTTGAAAACATCTCTCCGAAGTTGGCCGTGCTGATGATTGGCACGAACAACTGCAGCAGCAACACCCCCGAGGAAATTGCTGAGGGTGTCGACGCGATCGTCCAAGAACTGCGAACAACGCTTCCTGAAATGAAGGTGCTCGTCCTGGCGATCTTCCCACGTGGCGAAGATGACTCGCACGCTGGGCGGCAGGTGAATATGAAAGCAAATGAGTTGATCAAAGAGCAGGCTGATGGCGAAATGGTTTTCTTTCTCGACATCAATTCAGGATTCCTGACAGATGACCGTATCCTGACTCGCGAAGTCATGCCCGATCTGTTGCACCCCAAGGAAAAGGGCTATGCGATTTGGGCCGAAGCGATCGAACCCACTGTTGCAAAACTGATGGGCGAACCCACTACGACCACGAATGAATAGACCGAGTCGTTGCGTTCGCCACAACTTCGCCAGAACGTAGATCTCACGCTCTGGCGAGCGTGGCCACCTTCAATTTGCGATAGCTCTGTCACGCTGTATCGTCGACATCGTGATCGATTGATCCGGCTGCGTGTCAGACTTCAACGCAGCTTTCACGCATGAACTGATCCAAGAATTTGCGCATGAACACCTCGCGTTCTTTGGCGAGTCGCCGCGCCGCATCGGTGTTCAACAGATCTTTCAGCTTGAACAGTTTTTCGTGGAAGTGCCCAACGCCTGTCTTTGCATCGCCGGCGTCAGGCAAATAGAACGGCTGGCCGAAGGCGGCGCCGTACTCAATCGTCCGCACGATGCCGATGGCTCCCAAGGCATCGAGCCGATCCGCGTCCTGCACGATCTTGCCCTCGAGAGACAGGTTGCTGGCATCGATCCCTTTTCGGAACGAAATATTGTCCACGATATGGGCAACATGGTCGATCGTCGGCTCGTCGACACCAAGTGCACCCAGAATTTCACGGGCAAACTCTGCGCTGCGTTCCACACCATCGTGGAATTTGGCATCGCCTACATCGTGCAGCAGAGCGGCTAAGTCAACGACCATCAATTGGCCACCAGTCTCTGCCTGGATCGCTCTGGCCGACGCGAGCACCCGCAGCACATGATCCATCCCATGCCCCGCCGCTTGCCCGCCCATACGATCTCGCACGATCGTTTCGACGTCCGCAATCAGTCCGGTGTTATCTCTCATCCTGCCGTCACGTATTAAAACAAGGGAAGAAGCGACCCGGTGCTTCGGGTTTGATCGAACAGCGAATTCACTGCTGTGGCTTCTCACGCAACTCGAAGGGGCGACTGACAGGGTGTTCAGCGGAGGGAAAGTCTTCCGGTAGCGGCTGAGTCACTTTGCCGGTTGCCGCCCACTCGCAACCGCGAGTCAGCGTGACGATGAAGTCAACGCCCTCGCAGGAATACGAATCGTGGCCCAACGTGGTGTGAAAGACGCGTCCCTTGCCGTAGTCAATCACCATTAAAATAGGCTCGTGACGGTCGGTCGGCGCCCTACCAGATTGGTCTTTGCCGGTAGCCAAGATGGTCAGGTTCTCAGCGGGGCCCCGAAGTTTGGCATAACACTCGTCCTTTGCCGTTAGCCAGTGCTCGGGGAGGCCGGCGGTGATGGGGTGATCTTTTTCTCGCACGGTAGCGAGAATATTGTTCTGCGGGCCGTGCGATCCAATCCCGCCGGGCGTTGCGTCCCGGGTCAGTTCACCTTCGTTCGTATAATAAACGTATTCGCCTGATTTCGGTTCGCGGCCACCCCAGCCGCCAAGGCCGATCATCTTGTTGTATTCATCCCATTGCCCGAACGAGTTATCAGCCGCGTGCACCGAAACGAATCCTCCACCATTTCGCATATAGGCCTCGAGTGCGCGCTGTGTCTGCGGTGGCCAATCAGCGGCGCTGTTGCCAAAATTTGAGATCACGACATCGTAGTCGGCAAAGGGTGGCGAAAATTCTGGGTCACGTTTTGGCTTTGGAAGATCCTGTGTTTCCCCCGCACCCGCCAAGGGTAAAAATTGCTTTTCGCGTTTTCCATTCCAAGTGAATTGAGTGCGGACAACGTCGACGTCAAACAGGCCCGTGTCTTCTAAGTATTGCCGGATCATGATGGTCGACTTGGGCCACACGTGATGGTTGTTTTGGCCGTCAATGATCAACGCTTTCAACTTGGGTTCCGGTGCCTGCGCACTCGCGGAGCCCATGCTGACGAAACTACAACATAATAAGAACGCCAATCCAACACTCGGTGCTAACAATGAGTGAATCTTCATCTCTCTACTTACCTTTTGTAAACGGTCGGAATGGTTTCGACAAACGACTTCACTCACCAGGGCCGCGACTGGCAGCGGTTTCAAAATAACTGTCAGGCGTGATCGTCTTCGCGATCGCAAAGCCGCCAAAATCCACCACGCCCACTTGCACGTGATTGTACTTTGATCCGGTCTCGACAGCCAGCGTTTGAGCGTTTCAGAAACGCGAGCATCCCTCCGAGACTCGTTAATCGCCTCAGCGTACCGGGAACGAAAAGACGAGACGGAGCGGGCGGTCTCGAAAGACGAGTCGTTTTCTCGCTGGTGATTTCGGCAAGGACCGACTAAGAAAAATGTTCGATATCCCGCTCCGTGTGGGTGGATTCGAAACCGAGGGGAGCTACCCGTGCTTGGGGTTGGTTGCCGTTCTGTGCGCATTTTCGCGAGTGGAGGACGTTTTGAGCCAAGAGCACGATCAGGGAAGTCGATAAAATGCCGCCAGTGCGAAGCGACAGCGAGACATTGAATCACGCCAATTCACAGGCAGGTACCGTCGCCAGACACGTGGGCTCCACGTTCCGGCCCACGTAAGCAGATTTGGGTAATTCACTCCGCGTCACCCGATGTCTGAGCTGGTTTGGATCGCGTTGAAGAAACACTGACGTAGGTACGCTCGCCCGAGTGTGGGATTCCACCGCCTGGCGACGAGAGAATTCGTCATGGGTTATTCACGCGATGTTTCGTTACTCGATTGAGTCATTCGCTTTCGCGAAGCAATTCCCCCGTTGTCATGACATCCAGAGGTATGTGTTCTATGAAGATCGCTCGAATTTTTGCTTACCGCGTCGAATTACCCTTGGTTGAGGGTTCCTACAAATGGTCAGGAGGGAAATCCGTTTCCGTTTTTGATAGCACTATTATTGGCGTCGAAACGGAATGTGGCCTAATCGGCTACGGCGAAGTCTGTCCCTTGGGGCCGTTCTATCTGCCCGCCTATGCGGCAGGGGTACGGGCGGGAGTTCGTGAACTGGCACCGCACCTGATTGGCAGCGATCCTCGAGAACTTGGCGTCTTGAACCACCGGATGGACATGGCACTGAAAGGCCATGCCTATGTCAAAACGGGCATCGACATTGCGTGTTGGGACATTCTTGGCAAAGCCTGTGGCCTGCCAGTTTGTCAACTGATGGGCGGTCGATATGGCGAGAGTGTGCGTTTGTATCGAGCCATTTCGCAAGTGCCGCCGGATGAAATGGCAGGTAACGTGGCCCGCTATCGTGATGAAGGCTATACGCGGTTCCAACTGAAAGTCGGTGGTGATCCTGATACGGATATCGAACGGATTCTCGCAGTCAGTTCGGTTCTTCGTCCAACGGATCGATTGGTTGCCGACGCGAATACCGGATGGACGCAGCACGAAGCGATGCGAGTGGTTCGGGCAGTTCGCGATGTGGATGTCTACATCGAACAACCTTGTTTGAGTTACCAGGAGTGTCTCGCGATTCGGCGGCACACAGATCAACCGTTCGTGCTCGATGAGAACATCGACAGCTTGGAGATGTTGTTGCAGGCGAAAAGTGATCTCGCGATGGATGTCGTGAATTTGAAGATCAGCAAGCTCGGCGGACTCACCAAGACCAAGCAAGCTCGCGATTTGTGCGTTTCAATGGGCATCGCGATGACGCTCGAAGACAGTTGGGGTGGCGACATCACGACCGCTGCGATTGCCCATTTGGCGCATAGCACACCGGAAGAGTTTCGGTTCACGGCCACTGATTTCAACAGCTACGTCACCGTCAGCACGGCGGACGGTGCGCCTCGCCGCGAACAGGGTTTCATGGCCGCCAGCACCGACGCGGGGCTCGGCGTCACTCCCAAGATGGATGTTTTGGGCGAACCGGTTTTCGAAGTGAAGTAAACGGTGCATTCGGGTCAAGGTAATGACATCATGACCATTGATCGAGCAGGTTTGAGTCGTCTTTCGCTCCGCGCCGAGTCCCACGCAACTCTCGCGGCGCACGAGGCGACGATGGTCGCCCGCTCGATCCGACCGTAGTGACCAATCCAGTTTTCAAAGCACCTGCGAACCGAGGAACACATCATGAGAGTCCATTCAACGCTCCCATCCACGATTGCTTGTTGGGCACTCTGCCTGGTCGTTGGCAGTGCAAGTCTGAACGCGCAAGTCACACCGAACGCTGCCTGGGTCGACGAAGCGCTGCCACGGCTCAAAGCGATCTACGAACGCGGTGAGTTTCGACCTGCGGGGTTTCATGCGGAATGGCTTGCAGACAGTTCTGGATATACGATTCGAGAGCGTGATCCGAAGACTAAGACTTCCGTCCTTTGGAGCGTTGAGGCGAGTAGCGGCGAGCGAACCCGAGTTGAAACGCACGGCGAGAACAAGGCGGAGCACGGGAAGCGTCTTTCGCCCGCGGGAGATCGCGTCGTGGAGTTTCAGAATCGAAATCTTTTCGTCCGAGATCTTGAAAGTGGACAACGTACTCAGTTGACGAGGCGGTCCGGTGATCGAGACATTTTTTATCGTGATCCCATATGGAGTCCCGATGGGCAACACCTTTTGTTCGTTGAGTCGGATTCAACGCACGTCCGACGGCGCCCCGTGCTGGTGCCCGACGATCCGTCCTACCCGGGCGTGCGAGACGTTCGTTTTGCCAGAGTAGGCGAGAAAATCGGGTCGCTGAGAGTGGGCGTCGTAAGCTCCCGTGGGGGTGATGTTCAGTGGTTGCCTATCGAGGTACCCGAGGAGGGCTTCTATCTCGGGCAGGTGGATTGGGCAGGGAACTCAGACGAAGTGCTTGTCGAAACCCTGAGCCGCTTTCGTGACAAACGTGAGTTTTATTTAATTTCACTCGCGGGCCCGGCAAGACGAATTTACAGTGAAACCAATACTGCGTGGGCCGTCGGTAGCCAGGGAATCAACTCCGGTTTGGACTGGATTGAAGATGGCGACGCGTTCGTTGTTGTCAGCGAAAAGGATGGTTGGCGACACGCGTTTCTTTACTCCCGCGATGGCGAGGAACTGTCGGTATTGACGCCGGGTGAGTACGACATCATCGATCGCGCGGTCGTCGATGAAAGTGGCGGGTGGTTCTACTTTTATGCGTCACCCGATAACGCAACCCAAAAGTACTTGTACCGCGTGCCACTGGATGGAACGGGAACGCTGCAAAGGATCACTCCCGCGGACCAGCCCGGTACTCACGACTACGATTTTTCCCCAGATGCCCATTGGGCGTTCCATACATTCTCTACTCTGGATTCACCACCAACCGTTGAACTGGTCGAATTGCCGAGCCACCGAGTCGTTCGCGTACTGGAGGATCAAGCCCCGTTGCGAGCGAAGATGGATCAAGTCATCTCGCATCCGACGGAGTTCTTTCAGCTCGATATCGGCGATGGGGTTTCCCTCGACGCCTGGATGATCAAGCCGAAGGACTTCGATGACTCGAAGAAGTATCCGGTATTCGTTTACGTTTATGGCGAACCCTATTCACAAACCGTATTGGACAAGTGGGGTGCAAGCCAGATCGACTTTCACCGCGTGGTCGCTGACATGGGGTATCTGGTTGTCTCGATTGACAACCGGGGGACCCCCGCGCCGAAAGGTGCTGCATGGCGGCGAAGCATTTTCGGCAGCCTGGGGCCACTCTCAACCGAGGAGCAAGCGGCTGCTCTGAAAGAACTTGGTCGCGTGCGACCCTACGTGGATCTATCGCGAATTGGGATCTGGGGTTGGAGTGGCGGTGGTTCCAACACGCTCAACGCCATGTTTCGCCAGTCGGATCTCTACGACGTTGGAATTGCAGTCGTGCCCAAACCACAACCGCACCTCTACAACGCATGGTTCCAAGAGATTTACATGCGAACCCGCGAAGTGAATCCCGATGGTTATCAACGTTCGGCCCCCATCAACTTCGCCGAGGGGCTGAAGGGTAACCTTTTGATGATCACGGGTTCTGGTGAAACCAATACACACATACAGATCATCGAAGGTCTCGTCGATCGACTCATCGAGCTAGGCAAACCATTTGACTATATGGTTTACCCAAATCGAGACCATGGCTTGCGTGAGGGGCGGGGATCGGAGTTGCATGTGAGAATGCTCATCCTTCGTTACCTGATCGAACACCTTGCGTCGGGCCCGCAGTAGAGTCCGATGTCAGGCAGCAGAAACTGATTGAGAGCTTTCCTCTGCCTCTTCATTCGATCATGATCAGCGAGCGGTCCAACCGCCGTCCACTGCCAGGATACTTCCCGTTGTGTAGCTGGCCGCATGACTGGCCAAGTAGATGGCTGCTCCCTGGATTTCCTTCAATTCGCCCCACCGCTCGAGTGCGGTTGCGCCAACGATAAACTTCTTCGCCTCTTCGCTATCGGCGATGGGTACGTTCATGGGTGTCAAAAAGGGCCCCGGGCAGATCGCATTGACGGTGATCTTATCCTGAGCGAATTCGAGGCCGAGTGCGCGGGTCATTTGCACGACGGCTCCCTTGCTCGTCGCATAGGGCGTTCGGTTTGCCAAGCCGACCAACCCCAGCGTGCTGGCCATGTTGATGATTCGCCCGTACTGCCGCTGCTTCATCACTACCGCGACATGTTTACAACAAAGCCACATCGCTTCGACATTGATTCGCTGCACCTGCCGGAAGTCATCGAGCGACAGTTCCTCGATCGGCCCTCGAATGTTGATGCCCGCGTTGTTGATCAGAATGTCGATCCGTCCGAACTCCTCCATGCAGCGAGCGACCATCGTGGCAACTTGGTCTTCGTCGGACACATCTGCAGCCATGCCAATCGCTTTGACGGGATACTCAGTCGCGATCGTTGCCGCCGCTGCTTTCGCTTCATCGTCAGTGCGACTGACCAGCAGCAGGTTGGCGCCCGCGGAGGCGAGCCCAGCGGCCATGGCCTCGCCAAGCCCTTTCGAGCCGCCGGTGACAATGGCGACCTGATCGGTAAGTTGAAATTGGGCGAGCCCGGGCCAACGATTCATGAACGACTTTCAGTACGAAGGGTAAATTGCTTCAATCATCAGGGAAAGCCAATCCGCATTACCCCGTGAACAACAAGTGATGAATTCGCCCGCAGCTACTCGTCGCCAGACGGCGGGATCTCACGCGCTGGCGAGCGAACCTACGTCAGTTTTCCTGCACACGATACTAAACGAAACAAGGGGCATGGATCCGCAACGCTACATTAACCGATTTCCAGTCCACGCAGGGTGCCGCTGCTCGCGGCAAATTGATCTACCTCGGCATCCAAACGCGTTCCACGTTTCAAAGGCGATCACGATTAGCCTGCCTAACGAGACATGCCGAATCATGTTTGGGGCGACGTTCGCATCCAAAGTGAGGTGCCATCCACCCATCCAATCAAGAGCGGCATTCCCAATAGATACGAGAGGTTTAGCAAGTCGCTTTGACCCGGCATCCATGGATCGCTAGAATAAACGTGCTGCATTAAGCCTCAACGGACACCTCCTGCCCCCACTCCCTCCCCATGCACTTCGAATCACGATGGCCTGCGGCCGTCTCCGCCGCGGCGGGTATGTGAATTCTCGAAGATTGGTCTGTTCGGATCAACCTGGTCCACCAGACATATTCAAAATTGACAGTCGACCTTCAATCACATTGAAAGAACGATCATGCTCAGCCGTAGAAAGATGCTGCAAGGAATCGCAGCCAGCACTGGTGCCGCATTGGGTGCTTCGCTTATTCCCGAACGTCTCATGGCATCCCCCATCGGCCAAGCGGCGCCCAAGCGTATCGTCTTCTTCATGCAGAACCAGGGCTTTGATCCGAAGACCTGTATCCCGAAGGGGATGACCAGTAGCGGTTCGTTGGCCAAAGCCAAGCTGCCTGAGCCGATCAGCGCATTGGAACCGTACAAGGAACGTCTTCACATTATCAACGGCTTGCACGGCATCCACACCAGCCCCTCGCACAGCGCCTTCTTTGGCGCGTTGGGCGGCTATCGCGGTAGTGACGGTGTGCCGCCCAGCGCATCGACAATCGATTTTGAACTGAGCAAGGTTCTGCCGCAGACGTTGCTACCTCATCTGTGCATCGGCATGGACTCGATTGAGAACATGAAGACCAAGCCCACGCTTGCGACGCTATCGGCCAGCGGTGCCGGTCAGCCAATTTTCATGCATTCGAATCCGAACCATCTTTATCAGATGCTATACGGCGGCATCTCGACCGGCAACATTCGGCTCCAGCACGAAGCCCGATCGAGTGTGATGAATCAGGTCGAGAAACTGGCCGCGGCGAAGGGGCGATCGCTACCCGCCTCCGACCAGCAGCGTTATGGCCAATTTGTAGAGGGGTTCCAGGACGTCAATGGCCTACGGACGCGGCTCGATACGGTTGCCGGTCACCTGCGGAAATTCGCGCCCACCGTTGACGAGCGATACACCGAGCCAGAGTTCGAAACCGACTGGCACGACGTGCTGCTGGACCTTGGTATCTCGGCCCTCACATCGGGGATCACCAATACGCTGACCATCGGCTCGGGGCGTGGCGAGATCTTCGGTGCCTGGAAAGGAATCGGCGTCGAGCAACAGGGGCACAACCTTGGGCACATGGATCAACCCGACAATCCGATCTGGATCAAGATCCGCCAGTACAACAGTCGCATGCTGGTCCGGATCATGGAGACGCTCGAAAGCGTCCCCGAAGGAAATGGCACAATGATGGACAATACGCTGATCGTCTACACCAGCAACAATGCGGACAAACAGCATACCAATGGCGCCAACTGGCCGGTGATGCTGTTGGGCAATTTGGACGGCGCATTCAAATCCGGTTGCTTCACACAGCTCGACGGCAAGCGACCGATCAATGCACTCTACACATCGCTCCTGAGAGCCGCCGGCCAGAACTGTGATCGCTTCAACATGGACGACAAGATGGCGAAAAAGTTTGACGTGAGTACTGGCCCTCTGAAAGAAGTACTCGTATGAGTACGTGTCGCGTTTCGCTCCGCGAAAGCAGCACGAAGGAAATACGTGGAGTGAGTTTCCAGCCGGGCGCATCGGAAATCACCCTCTGGAAATTTTTTTCAAGGATCTTCGCCTTGTCTTTGATCCTGGGTTTGAGCCTGATCTCGGTGGCGAGCGGCCAAACTTACACGCCCGGACAGCCGGTCAGCCAAAACTTTGGCAACTTTGCTGAATCGTTTCTCGCCAACTACTGCGTCGACTGTCATGGTGAGACGTACCCCGAGGGCAATCTCTCGCTCGAAGATCTGGGGCCCGTCGATGAAGTCAACGCCAGCACGTGGACAAGCGTGTGGGCGCAGGTCACGTTGCAAGAGATGCCGCCCGAGGACGCCGAACAGCCCGACGTGATCGAGCGGTTGCAGTTCACTGACGGGATCGTCGGTGAACTGACGCGGGTCATGCGTGACAAAGGCGGGTTTCATGCTCACCTCGATCCCAACAAAGGCAACTTCGTCGATCACGAACTGCTCTTCGGCCCGTTGCCCGATGGCATCCAGCTCCGGCCGGCATCATCCCCCGCACGTATCTGGCGTGTCACCCCGCAGGAACACATCACGCGTCTGAACGAGCTGATCAACACGGAAGCCGAGTTCGACCCGGAGAAGCCGGGCCTCCGCACCCATGGCGATGTTGTCCCTACCAACCACGGCGGTGAACTGAAACTCTACTTCGGTACCGATCGCATTATCCAGTGGCAGGGCGGGACGGTCGCCTACGCCACCGCCGTCAAGAGCGTCCCCGCAGTCCTGTCGTCAGGGCGCAACCATGGACTGGAAAACTACCCGGACTTCTACACCGTCAACAGCGCCGAAGCGACGCAGATCATGGGGATTGCCAGCGACATCATTCGCTACATGGCCGATGGCCCACTGAGCATCGCCCAGCCATATCAGATTACCGATGATCCCAAATCAATCGCGGACAAGATGAAGGGCGATATTCGCGGCCTGCCCACGAGTCTGGTCTACAGCACGGGAGTCGTTCGTCCGCTGACGCCGGTCTATGACCTGATGAACCAAGACGAGATGACCGACGAGCGTGTCCGTGCTGCGGTGGACTATCTCTTTGAAGCGTTGACGTTCCGGCCGCCAAGTAAAATGGAGTCCGATGACTACATGGAGATCGTCAAACAATCCATCGAGAAGCTCGGTATGAAGGATGGGGCGGTCCTCGGTCTGTCATCCATTTTCCTTGATCGCGATGCGCTCTTCCGACCGGAACTGGCCGAGAACGGTCAACCGGATCAATATGGCCGTGTCATGCTGCAGGATTGGGAGTTGGGCATGGCGGTCAATCATGCCCTGCGATACATCCGGCCAGACGACGAACTGCGCAGCGCCATCGTCGACGGGCGGATGCGCAGCCGAGCGGATGTGAAGCGAGAAGTCGAGCGGATCCTTGCCGACGACAGCATTCGCAAGCCGCGCATCCTGCGATTTTTTCGCGAATACTTCGACTACGACCTTGGCGGCTACATTTGCAAAGATGCAAAAGCGCTCGTAGAAACGGGGGCGAATAACAGAGGGCAGGCACACTACAATGCCATGTTCGACGCGACCGCGAGCACGGATCGCTTGATCGAACTTATTCTGCAGGAAGACAAGGACGTCCTCCAAGAGTTGTTAACGACCGACAAGGTCGTGGCCACTAAGGCAGACAATGTCTACTTCGGTACCAAGCGTTCCAGGAAAGAAACAGCGGCGTCCGTTGCCGCGGAGAAGAGGGCGAATGCCGAAGCGACGAGAAAAGAGGCCGCCCAACAGCAGGCATGGAAACAGGCAAACCCAGGAAAGCAACCACCGGAACCTAAGCAAGCCAAGCGGCGAGAAGTTGTCAATCACCGCGTTGCCGAAGCGGATCTATCGGGGCCACAGATCTACGCTCGCGTGAGCCGGCGAAGCTTCGGCAGAGGATCCATGAAACCAGAACGCGTATTGGCGACGGCCCCCGAAGGCGAACGCCTGGGCATCCTGACCCACCCCAGTTGGCTCGTTTCGCACTCCGACGCAATGGATAACCATGCCATCCGACGCGGCCGATGGATACAGGAACGGTTGCTGGGAGGCGGCATTCCCGATGTACCGATCACCGTCGACGCGATGCTGCCCGATGAACGCCAAAACACACTGCGTGAGCGGATGCGGGTCACCCGCGAAGACTATTGCTGGACGTGCCACAAGAAGATGGATCCACTGGGGCTGCCATTTGAAATGTACAACCACGCGGGGCTGTACCGACGCACGGAACTCGATCAACCTGTCGACACCTCGGGCGAGATCATCGATTCCGGCGATCCCACTCTGGACGGAAAAGTCAGCGACGCCATCGAGCTCATACAACGACTCGCCCATAGCGACCGGGCTGAACAGGTCTTCGTCCGCCACGCCTTTCGGTTCTGGATGGGACGCAACGAAACGATCAACGACGCCCCCGTCCTCCAGGCAGCGTACCACGCCTACCACAACAATGGCGGCAGCATGAAAGCCCTGCTCGTATCCCTGCTCACCTCGGACGCGTTCCTGTACCGCACCCGAAGTGATTCAGCCGACTAAGCAACGAGCCGAAAATTACTGTCTGAGATTGTGGCTGAACGCTCCGCGGTCGGAGCGTTCGGCCATTCTGACCGCTCGTTCGTCGGCAGGTCTGGGAAAGCGTTTCAATCGATCAGACGGTTTGACGCGAGACTAGATTTTGGAACCGCTGATTGGTACGATTTGCTGCTGCAAGGAGGAGTGTTGCGGATTCGGGCTTAGAATCCATTTCAATACTGCGCCGACGCTTCTGAGACGCAGACCTTCAGGCTAGATGAATTATGAAGAAACACGAATGGCGTGAGACCACCGAGGAGGGCGAGACGCGACTAGTCACTGCTACCCGGCACGCGAGGAAATGGCAGCTCCGGTCGCGGCTCAAATCGGAAACGGAATGGACCTTGTTTCCGGTCATTCCGCTCGCTGACCTCGAAATGCTGCACGAAATCATCTCGAACAAGGCGCAGCGGCGACGCGTGCCTTACAGTCACGTCTTGGAACTCGATGCCCTGCTCGCAGCAGCGAAACTGCGAAAGAACTGACACCAACGAATTCTAGGTCGTGTCTCTTCGACTCACCTATGCGACCGCGAATGATTAGGCCGAATAGCGACGCTCGCCAGAATGTGGATGCCACGCTCTGGTGAGCGCAGCTACCTTGAATTCGATGTGTTCGATTGAATTCGACGCGTAAGCGACTGGGGACCGTTGGTTGCCCATTGCCTGAGGGGGATCCGGCCCACTACTGCCTGTGAGAGCCCGATTCGATCAACTGCCCGCGAGCCACGGTTCTCGCGTTGAACCGGGACGAGACCCCCATAACGGCTGGTAGGGGTGATGCAGAATGAATGATGCAAGCCTACTGCGTTTCTGCGAACGACGAACGCTCCGGCCTGCTCACGCTAAAATTCGGCTTTCTCGTTCCCGTCATCGTCGTATCGGACGAACGCGAAGTAGCAATAGCTAACCGGCAACGCCGGGAGTGTCAGCAAAAAGTACCACGATACGCATGCGGCAAGCAACACAACGAAGCCGATGAAGGACACCCATACCCATTTCGTGTCTCGCCAAAGTCCTGTAATTTGTTCCATTAAAAGTGTGCCTTGTGGTTTTCCCAAAAAGGTCGGAGGGGGACGGAGGGCACGAGGGGCTGGATGTCAGTAAACCTCGTTCCATGATTCGTAGGCTGAATCGTGGCATCACGCGGATGATTGGTCAACCTGAGCACAACTCCTACAATGTCGCATCGACCACCGAATCATCCCCTCCTAAACCACCGTCCCAGCAGCATTTGAGCCCATGATTCCCGGCAGACTGTCGAGAGTCTCGCAATGCAAAACCATTGGGCATGGGGGCGATGCCTGCGACCATGCGACACCCAGAATGGACGATTTTCTGCGCACGTGCGAACACCCGCTCGCACGCCCTATCGCCCCAGCGGTCCTGCCGAAGAGGCAAAATTCCTCGGTGCATCCCGTTCAGGTTGGCTCCGCCTATTCCGGTTTCCAGGGCACTAGACCATTTTTAGGTTGCAGGAATTGTGCGTCCACCGATTGATACCAAACGTGCAGACGACTTCGCATCTGCTCAACTCGCTGGGGCATCGTCTTTGCCAGATCATTCTGTTCGCCGATGTCATCCTTCAGGTTGTAGAGATGAACGCGTCCGTCCTCGTATCGTTCGATGAGTTTGAAGTCGCCTTCGCGAATGGCACCTCCGGGGATACCTCCCTGGTTACTGTAGTGCGGGTAGTGCCAATAGAGAGGCTCTCGATCGAGCGACTTTCCCTCGAGTGCCGGGCGAATATCGATACCGTCGATAGCATGTTGCACATCGATGCCCGCTGCCGCCGCCAGGGTGGGAAACAGATCAATCGAGCAAATCGGCGCGGATGACTCAGACCCCGCCGTGGTGACGCCTGGATAGCGGATGATCCAGGGCTCGCGGATACCGCCTTCATAGATCCAGCCCTTGCCGCCGCGCAGTGGCAGATTGCTCGTTGGCGAGCCTTCGGAAGTCGACAGACCGCCGTTATCCGATGTGAAGATGACCACCGTATTGTCAGCGACACCTGATTCGTCGAGTTGCTTGAGCACCTTGCCAACAGCGTCGTCCATCGCCTCGACCATTGCTGCATACACCGCATGTTTTTGCAGTACTCTGACCTTCCGAGGCTGTTCGCCGAATACCTGCTCTTCTTCGCCAAACTCAACACCGTTTACAGCAACTGCTTTCCGCTTGTATTTCTCCACCAGATCAGGGCGGCCCATCAGTGGTGTGTGAACGGAATAGAACGAAAGGTAAGCGAGAAATGGCTTGTCCTTGTTCTCCGCAATGAACTTCGCCGTGTCACGAGCAAGACGATCGGGTAAGTGATCGCCCTCAGGGCTTTCGACTTTCATTTCTGGGTTTTCAAAGGGAGCGAAGTATCGGCCCCCTGTATAAGGACCGCCTTTGCTATGACCACCGACATTGATGTCAAAGCCTTGGTTCTGAGGGTAATACGCTTCACTTTCACCCAGGTGCCATTTTCCGGCGAAGTAGGTTGCGTAACCTTTCTCCCTGAGCATCTCAGCGACCGTGATGTCTTCCAGCGGCATATGTTCGTTCAGTGGCGCCGGATGGAATCGCCCGCTTCGCTTCCCTGAAAAGAAATTCGTCGCTCGAACCCGCGTAGGGTACTTTCCCGTCATCAAACTATACCGCGTTGGCGAACAGACCGGATTGGCGGCATAGCCATCTGTGAACCTCATTCCAGAATCAGCCAAACGGTCTACGTGGGGCGTTTCATAGAAACAGTTCGGGTTGTCGGCCCCAATGTCCATGTAGCCCAAATCGTCAACGACAAACACGACAAAGTTCAGTGGCTGCCCTTTGCTCGACTGATCGGAGGCTATGACGGAGCCCGAGAAAAGCCCCAGCATCGGGAGCGTGACAAACAGGTTGAATATGAATCGATTCATGTTTAAACCGTGATGGTGATGTTGCAATCGGGGCCGGTTGCGAAGTGAACCGGTCGGTGCAGGAGTGCGTTAAGGACATCATGGGAATCATCCGGCATCACTCGTTGGTCGGCGTGCCCAACGGGCCGCGTTTCGCGATCGCGTGCGGAACGCACCCCGTGCTTCCACGGGAGGTTTTGCCGACGCCGGTGGCGACCGAACGCGAGTGGCGTGGAATAACGAACAGCTAATGATACGCTGGGAAATGTGAATCGCCAAATGAGGCGTCCGCGGCGTCGTTTGTACAGCGACGTCATCAGGGCAATCGACCAGCACAGCCGAGCACCCTTCCAGCTGCGAATTCGGGTCTGTGCGGTAAAACCATACGGTGCATCGAGTGGTGTGGCGAAGAATGGTTCAGTCTAAGGGAGATGCAAGCGGACCGAGCAACCAGCGAGAGGTTGGAACCACGAATGACACGAATGACACGAATGACACGAATGACACGAATATTCAGCTTGGGTTTGTTTCGTGTCGTTCGTGTATTTCGTGGTTGGATCAGTGCTCATCGCCGCGGAGGATGGTCAGGTAACCAGTGTGAGATTGGAACCACGAATGACACGAATCACACGAATATTCAGCGTGGGTTTGTTTCTTGTATTTCGTGGTTGGATCAGTGCCGGTGAGAAGGGAGCGACTGCCGTGGCGCCGACCATCGTGGCCTGGACAGCCTCAGACGCACGCCGTTGAGAGCGTGGGCCGATGGGCATGGGGTTCAATGACGTTGTGCTGGATTCCATGCACGTGTGCTTTGGGCCACTAAAATTAGCGAAGAACCTCGCTGGACGCCTCGAACTTCGCCCCCTTTCGAGATGAAGCGCGAGACCGCCAAACCTCGCCATTGGGGAATCGGTGACGGTCGATGAACTCAGGACGAAACTCAAGTCCCCATCCGGGCGAGGTGGGTGTCTCGTAGCATCCATCCCGGACAGTGACCGGATGTTCCACTGCTTCCTGTAAAAAGTCGATGTATTCGATCAACTGCGTGCTGGAGTGTCCGGACACGGCAATCTGATCCCAAACGCTGTAGTGCTGGATCATGTTGCAAAGCGCAATGCCGCCTCCGTGCGGGCAGACCGGCACACCAAATTTGGCGGCCATCAAAATGATCGCCATCACGTCGTTAACGCCCGCAACACGAACGGCATCGATCTGGCAGTATTTGATCGCTCGGCTCTTGAGTAGCTGTTTAAAAATGACGGGTGAGGCGGCATGTTCGCCACAGGCAAAGTCGAAATCCGCATCGGCAAATGTTTGTGCAAGTTCGATATACCCCAATACGTCGTCACGGGCGATCGGCTCTTCGATCCATTTCAATCCGAATGACCGATATTGCTCTACATGACGTTTGGCCTCGGGGATCCCCCAGAACTGATTGGCATCCACCATCAGATTGCAGTCCGGGCCGATCGCTTCACGCATAAATTGGATCCGCTCAACGTCCTGCTGTGAGTCGAGACCGACCTTTAGTTTGAACGAATCAAACCCTTGCGCCTGTAACCTGCGAATTGTCGCGAGTATCTCCTCATCGCTGAGTCCCAGCCAACCCGCGGTGCAGTACGCCTTGGGTCCCTGTTGGAGCATTTCGCTTTCACGTTGCGCTACCTTTGGACGATTGTTCTGGAGGATGGCGATGGCTTCTTCACGGGTCAAAGCGTCGCTGATGTTTCGCCAGTCGATGCAGTCGGCAATGAATTCGGGCTCCAGATCGACCAGCAATTTCCACAGTGGTTTGCCGAGTGACTTGGCCCAGAGGTCCCACATCGCATTGAGTACTGCGCCCGCCGCCATTCGGAATACACCGTCATGCAACCACCGCAGTTGATGGTGGTCAATGAGCCTTCGATAGAGGAGTATCGGTTGGGCGGCAAAATCTTCGAGCGTCGTGCCGATCACGAGCTCGCATAGATCGCTGATCCCGTGGCAGATCCAATCAGTCCCTGCCCCTACGGTAAAGACTACAGAAACCCCGCGCAGGCCTGAATCGGTTTCGAGATGTAGCACCGCCGAAGAATAGTCCGGCATTTTGTGAAACGGATCCGAACCGAGTAGCTGGTCGGACGTCGGGACGCGAACGTCAATGACTTCGGCGGAAGTGATTCGAGTGGATGGTCGGTTCATTCATTCTCTCCGTTGCTGGCCCTCTCTCTTAGGGACGATCTGGCTTCCTGCGGAAACCCTCGCTCCTACTTTGTGGACAGAGGTGCGTCCTGGCTCTTGGTGTGTTCGATGCGTGAAATTTTGTTGCCGCTCCCAAGATCCGTGACCGGACCCAAACTGGTGACGGAGTTGCCACTTGCTGTTGCCTGGAGGATAACCGGATACTCCGTCTCGTTTCGGATCGTCGAACCATCGCCCTCGACGACAATGGGACGAAGGTGGGTATCCAGCGGGCCTGCGGACCTGTGGAACACAATGTGGTGGTTGCTCCCCAGAATATCCACAAGATTGTGGGTTCCCATTTGATGGGGGGAAGGAAGGATCGTGAGCTCGATATTTTGATTTGACTTGGCTAACCTGAAATCGCTCAACGGTGCGTAGGCAAAGTTCCCGGTCGAGTTGATGATCTTGCCGTTCTTAGGCATGTTGAAGTTCGTGAACCCGCAGTCAATTGCGGTCGAATTGATGACGGTTGCCCGACTGGCCAAGTACAGCCGTATTCCACCTCTCATTCGCTTGACCGTACAGTTTTCCACCGTAACACTTCCGCCGCCGGTATAGACGCGAATCCCATCCTCTGACAGAGGGATCATGGTGTCCTTGGGGATGGGCATGTCCTCGCTCTCTTTCTCACTCGCTGTCGCTCGCGCATTCGTTCTCTTCCTGTTGCTGTTCCTGACTGCACTCCCATTTCGATCTCTATTTCCCGGGATTTTGTAGTTGGATCTTACAGGCAGATCCTGTGCGTCGGTTTCGAGGTACAGGTCGTTGCTCGGACGCATGACGCCTCCGACGAGACAGTTTTTAATGACGGTCTCGTTGGCGGGGCTCTGCATGTAAATGCCATGGCCGAACGCTCTTTGCTGGAGATTGCACCCATCGATCGTATTGCGTTTGCCTCTCACCAAAATCCCACACCGCTTGTCCAAACCATAGACATTATCGGAACCGATTCCATAGATACTTCCGTACCCGTAGGGGAAAGATCCTCGGATAGTCAGCTTTGTGTCCGCCACGGTGTTATCGTCTCCGGTAATCGCCAGGACGGCACTCCCTCTCAGCCCCTTGGCCAGCTTTCTGCGGTCCTGATTATAGGCGCTGAAATCCGTCACCTCCTGCGAGCCATCTTGATAGGTGTCTTCAAAGGTTCCGCCGCGAAACACATTGTTGTTGCCCGAAATCTTGATGTAGCTGCGACGCGTGGTGCCGACCGGAACGGTAATAAACACTTCCGACAGGTCGATCGTATTATCGGATCCCGAGCAGGGGATATCCCTGGAACCTTCGGGAAGGTCCGTCAGCGAGTAACGCCCGGCTTTCATGACAATCGATTGATCGCTGTCCTGTACAGCGGAACGCAATTCCAGCAGCGTAGAGACTTCAACATTCGTTTGAGCTGGTAGCGTCGAACTGATCACGACCGTCAGCAGAGCGGCGATTACGCACCCGAGATCGGCCACTCCCCATCGGGATCGACCTAGGGGCCTGTCCGTCCGGTCAACAATTCGTCTGATTCTCATTCGTGTACCTGCGGGAACGGTTGGGTCAGGATGGTTGCTGGCGGACACTATCGTTTCGAGTCGATAGGTTCGAGTGCATGCACCCTAAAGTGGGTATAGATATGGTGAGTGCCAACCATGCGAAATCCGAAGTAGCCCTCCTGGTAGACCGCAAAGCGATCGAGGTCGTATAACGCATCCTGCACCGTCGGCTGCCCTTGGCGATCACGTCCTTCGATTTGAATCTTGTCGCCGCCGCGGATCTGATAGACCAGCTTCCCGTCGACGATGTATTGAACGACGTCGTCATAGGCTACCAATTGCACGGTCATCACTTTGTCGGGCGTGATCAAGTAGCCTGGCGTCTCGTCTTTGTCATTGAGCGCCAGATGTTCTGCGGGCTTGCCGCCCACTTCGCGCGGGTAGCGTCGCATGCGAGTTGTCCGGTTCGCAATCGCTCCACCACCTCCGGTACTTGCGTAGTAACCGTGGATCTTATCGTAGGATCCAAATGCGCCCGAGTACCGTGCTGAATCGAAAAGGCTCTCCTCGGGATCGGCTGGATCGGTCGCCATCCAGAAATTATTGATGTCTCGAGGCTGGACTCCCTTGATTGCAGGTTTCGGAGTTGGGCAGAGCACATCATAGGTAATGGCGATTCGCGTCGGCAACTTTTGCTTGAACCAGACCGTGCACCCACGGCCTGGCACCAGGCAGTCAAGCGAATGATCTCTCGCCACCACATTTGCCGCTGGGTATCCCGACCGCTGCTGAATCTGGACATCCCAGTTGTTCAGATTTTCAAAGTCATCCTGAGCCATCAGTGGCCCTACTTGGAACAACCCCACGCCATGGCCAAGGACCACGGGACCGTCCTCCGCGACGAGCCCCGTTGCCATCACAGGACACGCGATGAGAACCAACAACGCAAATTTCCACCCCATGGATTTCACTCGAATAGGAATCGGTATGGTTGCCACTCAATCAATCTTCGTAACGACAACGTAGTAAGCGCCCAATTCACCTTCTGGGATCTCAAATAGGGGCGCGAGCCGATAGGATCCCTTGTCGAGGTCGATGGTGAAGTTCACCTGTTCGGCGTCGTTCTCGATCGGTTTCCGCTCGAGATCCTTTTCGTTGATGCGGAGCACCGCGTGGGTGGCACCGATGGAGTTGCCTGCAGCGGTTCGGAAAGCCTGCGTCGCACCGGGAACATTGGCTCCTGCGGGAAGCGAGGCATTGATGGCGGCACCAGACTCAACCGGCCAGCGGCGTAGTGAGATCTGATACTTTCCATCTCGGATCACCTTCACCGCCCAGTGACCTTGGTGGGTGAGCTTTTTCGACTTGGGATGTTTGCGATCCGCCTTGCGAATGGACCCTTGGTGCCACGGGGGATACACATCCTGGATCCAGTCATGAGCGGTCAAGCTGACCACGTCCTGCTCGGGCTGTCCGAGATAGATCTCGGTCGTTTGCGAGAAGGTGGGTTCGAGTTCCGCCCACCACTTTTCGTAGAACTCTCGCATCGCCGCAACGACTTCTGGATGCTCTTGGGCGATGTTGTTCTTCTGTCCGGGGTCGACGGCGATCTCGTACAACTCCTTGCCGTTGATCAGCCGATACCGCTGAGACATGACCGAGGAGCTTCGCCATTTGATCGGATCTCGCACACGTTGCGAATCACTGATCACGAAACGCTCAGGAAAGTCCACATCCTTGGTTGGGTCCAGCAACGCGGCAATCGAGACACCGTCAAACGTCACCCCCTCCGGCTTCTTCACACCGGTCATGTCCAGTAGCGTTGGGACGATATCGACTGCGTGGGTGAGTTCGTCAACGTCATGCTGCTCGGTGATGCCACCGCCTGGCCAGTGGAGAAAGAATGGGACACGATGGCCACCGTCATACGGACTTCCCTTTGCGCCCCTCATCTCAGCATTGTAGATCTTTGCGCCGCTGGCCGTCCCGTTGTCGGTGGTGAAAACAAAGATTGTATCGTTTGCGATTCCGAGCTCTTCGATCAGTCGGCGAGTCTTACCGACATTCTCATCGACGTTGGAAATCATTCCATAGAACGATGCGATATTCGCTGACTGCCCCGCGTACATATCGGAGTACTTGGACGGGCAGTGCAACGGACCGTGGGGTGCATTGGTTGAGATGTAGGCAAAGAATGGCTTTTGTTCACTGGCGCACTTACGGATGAAGGCGTTCGCTTGCGAGAAGAACACATCCGTACAAAACCCTTTCGCAGGAACGATTTCACCGTTGTGGAAGTAGGATCCGTCGAAGTAGGCATTGTCCCAAAGGTCCGGAGTTTGCCCAACACCACCACCGCCATGACGATAGACCTCCTTGAAGCCACGGTCCTCGGGACGATAGGGGTAATTATCACCGAGGTGCCATTTCCCAAACATACCGGTTTCGTAGCCAGCGTCAGCGAACATCTGACCGACGGTAACTTCATTCTCGCGAAGCATCGACCGACCCATGATCGTGTGCCAGACACCCGTGCGGTTCGTCCAATGCCCCGTCAGGAGCGAGCAACGCGTCGGGGAACAAGTTGGGGCAACGTGATAGTCGCTCAGCCCAGAACTAACCGACGCCAGTTGATCGATGTGAGGCGTCTTGATGATCGGATTTCCGGTGCATCCAAGGTCACCGTAGCCCTGGTCATCCGACATGACGAACACGACATTCGTGGGGGCCGCGGTGACCTCTGCCATCGAACCAGAAAGATGAGTCCAAGAATAGATCAGCAAGATCATTGCTGTGATAGCGAGCTTATTCATTGTCATTTTGCCAAATCGGTAACGAGTTCCTAGCAGCGGTCGGGATACGTAGCAGCCACCCTATCCTACACTGGATTGGATGCGTCGACACTAAGATCACCCTCGGGTCTTGGAACGCGCTTTCTGAATGAAGTTCACCACGGGGGTCGGATCCGCCATGCCATGAGGGTGGTGAGCTTTGTCTTCAAGGATGATTTCGATATCGCCGCCGAGTTCTTCGTAGCGTTCCTTCATGATCGCTCCGTTCTCTTCATAGGGCACCGTGGTGTCCCGTGTGCCGCAAACCATCAGGATCGGTACGCCGGCCTTGGAAAGTGGTTCGAGCAGGTCGATCGGGCTCACCTTGGCGGCGAGTAACTCCTCGTCGGTTGCAAAACCGTAGGCATTCTTCATACCTGTCCAGGATCGCGGATCGCCATTGGCAACCGAACCACTGCCGGGCACGAGCTTTCCTCCGGGCCAACTCTTGACATTACAAACACCGTTGTCGACGTAGATGCCTTCCACCTTTTCGGGGTTGGCGGATGCCCAGCGAAAGAGCGCGAGGTTTTCACGACTCATCGAACCCATCGAGAGCGTTTTCGAGAATCCGTATTCCTGGGTCAGTGTCTGATATGCTGCATCAATGAGTGCATTGCCCCGGGGGTGCCCGGCGACATCGCCCGGTGCGATCACCACATAATAGCCTTGCTCAACCAGTTTGAGGTCGCCGCGGGCGACACGCTTCGTCGCCTCAGATCCGATTCCCCAAAACATGCTTCGCCACATCCAGGGTTTTCCAGGCGCCGCTTCCTTCGGGCAAACCACTGAGATCGTGCCCTTTCCCGTCTTCACTTGGTAACGGCTGAATCCTTGTAGATCGGACTTCTCACCGGGAAAATCGCTCGCCGGTGCTGCGTCGGCATGGGCGGCCCCTGTCTCGCTTGCGATAGCATTGTCAGTCCCGGACGTCTCGGGAGCTGTCTGTGCGGAGGCGCCCCCCGTCATCAAAATCAGGGAGACGAGCAGCCATCCCATGCTGTTCGGTATCTGTCGAATCATCATCGGCCTCGTTATTTCATTGAATGTGTTAGGAACGAGCGGAACATTACTGTCTGAGATTGTGGCCGAACGCTCCGCGATCGACCATTCCGACCGAGGAGCGTTCGGCCACTTAGGTTCTGCTCGTTCCTGAGTCGTTTTACGGATGGACCGAGCAAATCGTTGCCTGGTGATGGCAGACGGTTACTTCCGTGGACGCCCGGTAAGTTTCTCTGCGTCGGTGTCGAGAATTTGAAAATGATGAATGCCGACTTTCTGGCCGTCGGTGTAGGTCCAGACGACTTCCTTGTCACGATTGACTTCCAGTAGTTTTGGCGCATGCGGGTCTTTCCTGCCACCGGCGTAGCACGCGATCACCACATTGCCATTGGGTAAGACCTGCCCGCCGCAGGGATCCTGTAACCACGGGCCGGGCAGGTCGTCGTTCGTCAATTGCCAGACGATGTTTCCATCGGAGTCAAAATCAACCACACGGTTTCCGTTGGTGCAGCAAACAAGTGTGTGGCCGTCGCCATGACGAATCGCAGTGAACGGCCAGGTGTGGTTGGATCGCTTCAGGTCGCCTGGGACCGTCGTGTCGAGCGTGCTGATGACGTTGCCGGCAGCGTCATACTGCATCACGGCAAAGTCCAGCAGGTGCGGTACTAAATACGTACCATCAGCCAGCTTACGAGCCATCCGTGTTTGCAGGTGATGATTCCCCGTTTGGCACTGTAGCGGAAACTCAACCAGCACCTTTCCTGAATCGTCCACTTCCAGTAACCGTGGCGAGTCCCCGGCTTCGGTGATGACGAATGTCCCCGTGTCTGTCGGGTGCGCACTGTTGACTTCAGATTGCGTCCCCTTCCAGATCAACGATTCGTTGCCATCGGGAGTGATCCCGACGACTGCTCCTCCCGGATACCGTTTCCCCTTACTGAGCGTCAAAACGATGTTGCCATTGTCGAGCACGTATCCGTCGCGTGTGGAGTGCGGATAAGTCCATGTCTTGTTTCCATCGCGATCAACGACATAGGTTTGCTGACCGAAAGCGATAAATCGATGCGTCGTTGCCACGCGAACTGCCGTCATTTGCACCGCTCTATCGACCGCCACCTGGGGCCGACGTGGCCCCGGGTCCCGACGTGGCCCCGGGTCCCGACGTGGCCCCGGGTCAAAGAATCTCGCAGCGCTGCCCGTTTGGTCGATGCCGCCAAGGTCCATTGGATCAAGATCAGGCGTCGTGATGGTTGGCGCCCCCAAACGACCGTGATCCTGCTCGCCCTGATCGTTGGTGAAAATCGGGATGATGCTCGGCCGGGGTTCGTTGGCAACGGCAGGAAGCATGGCCGCGAGCGAATAGAGCAAAAACGAAACGGTCAGCAATTTGGACGAAGGTATCGTGAGCATGAAGTTCTCTTGCTGCTGGAGGTTGGGTTGGGTTGCGGGGGGGGGGCAGTTTCACAGTGCTATTGAACAGTGCTATTAAACAGTGCTATTAAACAGTGGCCTTGAACAGTGTGATTTGGCGCTATTGGATAGTGCGTTCGGCCGAAAATACTTTTCCGCTCGGTGCTTCCGGGAGAGTGGATTTCCACTGCCTGATTTTCGCCAGTAGCTGTTTCGTCGTCGCCGACTGAGTCGATTTCTGATCCGTCTTCTCGTAGGGGTCGGTTGCAATGTCGTAGAGTTCACAGTAGCTCAGGTCGTCGTTGGCGAGCAGTTTCCAGTTCTGGTCAACGACGGCATACGCCGCCCAGTGATAGGGGGCGGCTTCGCGGATGGGCCAGCTGCTCTTCATCTTCCAAAACAGTGGTTTCTCGCGAGCATGGGAGACACTTCCCGTCAACGCGGCAAGTTGGCTGATCCCGTCTGGCTGGTAGCGATCGGGTAATTCAGCGCCAGCGATATCGCAGAACGTGGGCAGTAGATCAACGGCTGAAATGAGGGAAGAGTTGTCGACCGCTCCCGGGGCAATCCTGCCGGGCCAGCGAGCGATGAACGGAACATTGATGCCCCCTTCAAACAGTGCAGCTTTGTATCCTTTTCGACCCGCCGTGATGCCCTTGGAAGCGCCGATATCCCACCCGGCGCCCGTGGCCGTGTCGTACGTCAAAGTCGGTTCCGCCTTACCTCTGGCCCTCGCGGGACCGTTGTCGCTGCTGAAAATCACGAGCGTGTCATCGGCGATATCGAGGCGGTCGAGAGCATCGAGCACCTCTCCGATTCGATCATCTGCGTGCGACAGAACGGATGCATATATCGCATCAGGAGCACTGTCCATGTCACGAAATCGCCACTCATATTTTGGAACCGTATGAAACGGGGTGTGCGGTTCATGCACCCACAAGTTGACGAAAAAGGGCTTCCCCTCTCGCTTGCTTTTCTCAATAAATGCGATGGTTTGCTGCGCGTCCTCATGCACCGGCATTTGCTCTCCCGCACAATTGAACGCACCGTACTCGTCGTAGCCATACTCGCTCGGCAGTGGAGAGTCGGGGATCATGTTGTTGGAAAGGTGCCACTTTCCAAAATGGGCCGTTGCATATCCCGCTTGCTGGAGCAGTCGAGGCAGAGTAACCGTATTCGGGTCGAGCCAATCGGGCATGTTCCGCTTTGCGTTACTCGGCACCCATGCGAAATGCCCGTCGATGTTGTACCGAGCCGGGAAGTGGCCCGTCATGACGGCCGTGCGACTGGGCGAACAAACGCCACTGGCGACCGTGAATCGAGTAAAGTCGGTCCCCTCTTTTGCGAGCCGGTCGATGTTCGGCGTCTTCACATAGGGGTGCCCATGGCAACTCAGATCGCCCCATCCCCAATCATCTGCAAAGACGAAAAGGATATTGGGTGGTGCCTCCTCCGCCGCGAACGCTGGCGAGGAACAGCCTACCGAGATCAATGCAAAGGCTACCAACGGTGCAAGAATTCTCATAGGAAACAGGGCTTTCAGCGGGGAGTTTTTCGGGCGGCCGATGACGGTTTTCGCATGGCGGGTGTCGGTTCGTGTGACCCATGCTCAACAACGTCGCAGCAAGAATCGTGGAACAGTTGAAAGCAACCGTCGCATACGGAAACCCAAACTACTGCGACACCGCAACAAGTGACGAATTCTCCCGTAGCTACCGTCGCCAGACGGTGGGCCCCCACGCTCTGGCGAGCGGAGTTAGGATACCATGAACAATAAGTGACGGGTTTACCGTAGTGGATCTTGTTAAAGATCCTGTTCTGGATGGATCTTTAACAGACGCGCCCGACAAAAGTCTCATGCTACCGGCTTCTTTCGTGGGCGAGATGCGTTACCTTTTGCTGTCTGGATTTAGCTTTTTTCTTCGAGTGGTCGGTTAGTCAGTGAAAACCATCGAACTACCTACGCAGCAAAGACTTTTCGACCCGTTCGAGGGCGTCATCGGCCCCATGGGGCGAAAGATGATTGACAACGGATGGCAGGGCCTCCTTCGCGACGTGCTCTTGGAGCAGATGCCCATCGGCCTCGTCGGTGAGCATCTCAGTGACGATCAAGGACGACCAACCTTTGAGTTGCACGCGATCATCGCGCTCCTCTGGATCCGTGACTTTCAAGGTTGGACTGTCCCCCAGGCCCACGAAGCACTGCTGTTCCGAACCGACATCCAGTACGCACTGAACTTGGAGCCAAGCACCGAAGTCACTCAGCGAACCATTGAACGCTACATCGCTCGAATGCAAAGCAACGAGAAGATCAGTGAGGAGATCTTCGCAGGCGTTACCGACACCCTGCTGCAAAGCATGGAAGTCAAAGTCAAAAAACAGCGTCTCGATTCCACCCATGTGCTCAGCGACATGGCCACCCTGGGACGCGCCCAAATGATCGGCGTGGCCCTGCGGCGGTTCTTCAAGAAAGTCGAAAAGCACGACGCTCAGTCTGGTTCGGCTAGGCTGATCGACCGATTTGACGACGAGCTTTTGGCCCGCTACCGCAAGCAATCCGACAGCCGAATCTTTGGCGACGCACGCACTACCGAACAGCGGAAAATTGCGTTGCAGCAAGCCGCCGAAGACCTCTGCTTAATCCTCAATGAATTAACCGAAACCAAACCGATCTGCGACTGGGACTCCTTCAAACAACTGCAAACGATCTTTAACCAGCAGTGCGAACTTCGGGAAGAATTCGTCGAAGTTCGCAAGAAAACCGGCGGCCATGTGATCGTCAATCCGTCGGATCCCGACGCGACCTACAGCGGTCACAAAGGAGCCGGATACCAGGTTCAAATCGCCGAGACGTTCAACGAAGACGGCGAGCCGAACTTGATTACTTCGGCCAAAGTCGAAACCGCTGCGGACAACGACGCCGATGCGGTCTCGCCGGTGTTGGAGGACTTGAAAAAGCGGGATGTCATGCCAGACGAACTGCTGGCTGATACCGCTTACGGTGGCGACGCCAACGTCGAGTCGGCTAAGCAAGAAGGCGTCGAATTGGTCGCTCCGGTGCCAGGCTCGAAGAAGTACGATGCTGATGAAATCGGCTACGACCAATTCAAGCTCAACTGCGCCGGTGAACTGGAGTCTTGCCCGGCTGGTCACGCTCCCGAGTCGACCAACTACAACGCCAAAGGCGACTACACTTTCGCACAGATGGATCCCGAGAAGTGCCAGCACTGCCCGCTGCTTGCACACTGCCGCGTTCAACGCAATCGGGACACCGAGCAGCCGACCGGCCGCATTCAATTTACCGGCAGTGCGGTTCGAGCCGACGCGCGTCGTCGCCACGAGCAGAGCGACGAGTTCCGCGATAGGTACCGTTGGCGGTCGGGTATCGAAGGGACCAACGGTTGCCTCAAGCGAATGATGGGCTTGGGTCGGCTCCGCGTTCGCGGCCACAATGCGGTGAAGCTTTCGATCCTACTGAAGCTGGCCGGTTGGAATCTGCTTCGAGCGGTGGCAATGCGCCGCCAGCGAAAGAATTCGCTCCAATTGGCCATTAACTAGGAAAAACAGGGGCAATAGGCGACTAGGACGACGGTTCATGTAGAGCCTGCGACTCCTCGACAGTCAAACCAGGGCCTCCAGAGAGGCCCCAGCTAAAAAATTTTGCACCACCAAAAAAAGTCGCCCGCAGCAAAGCCACCTAATGTCGGTTCCGTCTTAACAAGATCCACTACGCCAGTTATTGATCCCGCGTTCCTTACGTTGAATTCGACGGGGGTCGATTGTCTCGCTGTCGCTGATCACAGATCAACGCCGCTGTTGAGCGGTAAAGGATACCAGATTGCCGCTGGGGTTGCCGAGCATTCTCTGTGATCGCGTGGTCGCGATTGGCGTCACATCCGCCTCCCTTCTCAAGCGTCCGAGGGTCTTTGCCGGGGAGATTCCAGTAGCGATGCAGGGTATGGTCCAACCTGATCGACGACGGGTGGATCCAGGTCGGCCGGGTCCTCGGTGGGCTCATGCTCGCCGGGGGCGTTCTTCTCAAACCATGGGGCTTTCGAATGATTGCCCGCAGTCCCTCGCATCAACGAGGCCCCTTATCAAAAGTATCGTCCGTCATCCATGTGAGTTGTTTCCAATAGCCTGTGTCGTTGGGTTGAGGTGCTCCGGGCGTCGTTCGACCGTTGACCACGATGTCCGTGATTTTGTCTTGCAGTTGTTGAACCCGATCGGGAAATTCCGCGGCCAAATTCATGGTTTCGGCAGGGTCTGCGGACAAATCGTAAAGCTCGACGGGTTTCGTCTTCCCGGGCAAAATCAGTTTCCAAGTTCCATCCGTGATCGCGTAGCGACCGTCATCCTCGCCATGGTTGATCAGCGGTAGTCGCTTGAAATCGGATTGGGGATCACTCAGTATGTCAGCGAAACTTTGGCTGTCTTCACCTGCATTGCTGGGCAGTTTCGCGCCGACCAGGTCCGCCACGGTCGAGATCAAATCGGTCTGTCCAACAATCTGATCCCAAACTCGGCCTGGCTGTTTGATCCCATTGGGCCAGCGTACGATCAGTGGCACACGGTGGCCGCCTTCGTAAACGGAGCGTTTGCCACCCCGATAGCCACCACGGCTGTCATGGCCGAATTCCGCGATGCGACCATCCCAAGATCTCTCAGGCCCATTGTCGCTGGCAAAGACAACCATTGTGTTCTCATCTAAACCGGACGTCTTCAAAAAGTCGAGGATCTGCCCGATGTGGTGGTCGGTTTCAATCACGAACTCGCCATAGGCGCCGGCGTCGCCCTGCCCCTCAAACTCAGGCAGTGGACAGACCGGATAGTGCGGCGACGTGAAGGGTAGATAAAGGAAGAATGGCTTTCCCGACCGGGCGTCGGAGACTTTGCCCTCCATCCACTCAATCGCCTTGTCCGTAAAACGGCTCAAGCACTGATTGTCGACAAAATCAGCTGCGATCTCAAACTCGCCTTTCTGTGCCTCAGCAGCATTGTGATACGGCGGCATGATTCGATAGTCCACATGCCGGGCATTGGGTTTCTTTTTTGTGTAGAAAGTCGGCGGCACCGCAGCATGGCGTCCTTCAAACCAAGCCAGGATTCCATAGTTCAGGGATGCGGGGATGCCGTAGAAGTATTCGAATCCCTTGTCCAGCGGCATGTCCTGTGTGGCTTTTGACCAATCACGATCCGATGGGGTGCCGGGAAAATCCATCCCCAGGTGCCACTTCCCAACCATCGCGGTGTGATAGCCCTGGTCTCGCAGGAGAGACGCCAATGTCATGCGATCATCGTCGATCAAGCACGGCCCCTCCGCGCCCATCACTCCATTCTTACGAGTCGTCCGCCAGCAATAGCGTCCCGTCAGCAATCCATAGCGACTCGGCGTACAGACTGAATCGGAACAGTGTGCGTTGGTAAATGCGATTCCCTCCTGCGCAAGACGGTCCATGTTCGGTGTGCGAAATTTTGCGTCTGGGTTCAACGCGCTGACATCACCATGCCCTTGGTCGTCGGTATAGATCACGATGATGTTGGGTTTGGCCGCATGAGCCTGCGAAACCGCCACCAAAGCGAGAACGCAGATTTTGCCCAGCAGGTTTACGCTAGCGATACTTTTCTTGATACACATCGGTGTTTCTTCGTTGTGGGGGACGCGGGTCATTGCAAGTGCCCCTGCTCCTGCAAGGTGAAGCCGTCGGTGAAGTTGTCGGCGTGGGGGGGTTCTAGCCACACCGCCGAATCACGCTATCGAGCAACGCGGCGTAACTACGCAAGCGGTGCCGCAGTGACCTGCCCAACGACGCCCGTTTGGGCCAGGGAGGCGGAGGTTGGTTTCCAGCCACGCTTGCCGGTTTGCCTCCACCGCCTGCCTGATTGTATCAAAATCCGTTTGCCCGAGATCAGGGTGCCTCCGACCGCAGGGTGCGTGAGGTGCAGCGGAAAGTTTTCCCCGACCGATCTTCCGCGTGACGTTTTCGCCACGAAAGCTCCCTACTGAAGTGAGGGCGATTCTTCGGAGCCGCCCCCCTCTCTTCTCCTCTCTTCTCCAGTGCGAGGGCATTCGCGATGACGCTGAACAATTTCTTCGACGCCTCCCGTCAATCCATCCGTCAACTTCAAAACGACTTGCGCAGCCGATTGCAGCGCAAATCGAAACGGCAGCGCAGACGCGGCCGTCCACGGCGTCGTCTACGTGGTGAAATGCTCGAAACCCGCCGGTTGCTGGCAGGCGATTTTGGTGCTCGGCATAATGTCTTCGATGCCGAAGACGTGAACGATGACGGGCAAGTTTCCGCGGTCGACGCGTTGACGATCATCAATGCGATTAATCGAAACAGCAGCGATGCCTTGGAGATGTTCACCGACGTCAACAACGACGGCCAGCGAAGTGCCCTCGATGCTTTGCGAGTGATCAATCGACTCAACCGTGATTTCGAGCACTTCGGAAATAGCGGCTCGACGCACGGTGGTCACTCCGACCAGGACACCGAAGTCATCGCGTCGCTTCCCGATGAAGTTCGTTCGATCGATGGGACGGGCAATAACCTGGACGACCCGCTGCTCGGTAGCGCCGGTCAAGAATTGATCCGCGTCGCCGATGCGGACTATGGTGACGGCATTTCAACGCCTGCAGGAGCAGATCGCCCGAGTACTCGCGAGATCAGCAACGTTCTCTCAGATGTTGTGGGCGATGAGGTCAAGAGCGAACGCGGTTTGTCTGCATTCGTCTATGTTTGGGGGCAATTCGTCGACCATGACCTCGGGTTGACGGAAGTGCAAGCCGATGGCGAATCGTTCGACATTGAAGTCCCTGCCGATGATCCGCTGTTCGATCCCACCGGCAGCGGTGAGGCTGTGATTCCTCTGACTCGATCGACGTTCGCCGAAGGCACGGGAACATCGGTCGACAATCCCGCTCAGCAGGTCAACGAAATCACGTCTTACATCGACGGTTCGATGGTTTACGGCAGCGACCAAGCGACCGCCGATGGTCTCCGCTCCTTCGAGGGCGGACGATTGGTGATCACAGACGATGGTCTGATACCGCTCGACGAGACAGGCATGGTCATCGCCGGGGATGTGCGGGCGAGCGAAAACATCTCGTTGACCTCGATTCAAACACTGTTCGTTCGCGAACACAATCGATTGGCCGATGAGATCGCTGCAACGAATCCGGACGCGAGCGATGAAGACATCTACCAACAAGCTCGAGCGATCGTGATCGGCGAGATCCAAGCGATCACGTACAACGAGTACCTGCCGGCATTGTTGGGCGATCGAGCAATCGACAGCTACGAGGGTTATGACTCGACGGTGGACCCAAGCATTGCGACGGAGTTCTCATCCGCTGCGTACCGGTTTGGCCATAGCACCCTGAACGACGACATTGGATTTTTTGACAACGATGGGCGAGACGTTCGTGACGAAATCGAACTGAAGGACGCATTCTTCAACTCATCATTGCTCGAAGAAACCGGGATCGAATCGATCTTGAAGTACGACGCCTCCTCGCAATCGCAAGAAATCGACTTGGAGGTAGTCGATAGTCTGCGGAACTTCCTGTTCGGTGCTCCCGGGGCAGGCGGGTTTGATTTGGTCGCGTTGAATATCCAGCGTGGACGTGATCATGGACTCAATGACTACAACACGACTCGCGTCGCCTATGGACTCGATGCGGTCGGGTCGTTCGATGAGATCACCAGCGACGTTGAACTGCAAGGGAAACTGGAGTCGCTCTACGGCGATGTGGACAACATCGACCTATGGGTCGGGTTGATGGCCGAGGATCACCTGCGAGATTCATCCGTCGGGGAGCTGACCAGCACAATTATTGCGGATCAGTTCGAGCGGACGCGAGATGGTGATCGGTTCTACTATGAGAACGTCTTTTCAGGTTCGGAGTTGCGAGCGATCGACAACACCACCCTCGCCGACGTGATTGAGCGAAACACGGATGTGGAGGGCTTGCAGGAGAACGTGTTCATGATGCAGGCGGAAGTTCGCGGAACAGTGGTGGCGACCGCTCCGCAGTCGTCGTCGGCAAGTTCCTCTCGACGATCGACTCCGGCGCGTTCGACCACCAAGGGCGTCGAAGGTGTGGCGGTCGATCTGCTCAACGACTCCGGTGAGGTCGTCGACACAACCGTGACGGATCGGCAAGGCAACTACCGGTTCCAGTCGTTCCCAGAGACCGGTGACTACCAAGTCCAACTGGCCGACACCGGAGAAACGCTCGATGTGCTGATTTCGAACGGCAGCACTCGAATCCGCGGGTTGGACTTCAGGATCGCCTAGTCACCAAGGCACACCGCTGAGAACGCGAAATAAGGGCTCATCCGAAATCAGACACCCACCGCGTTCGGCTGCCCTGTGCCCGAACGCTCCGCGGTCGGAATTTTCGACCGCAGAGCGTTCGACCACAAACTCAGACCGCCATTTTTCTCTCCGTTCTTTTGTGACATCTCTCGAAAAAACATTCCCTATTAGAGAAGTGAGGTGACGCGGCCGGGTGGGTCGCTCGCCGACCTTCTTTTCTTCCAAGCACGCAGAGGTACAAAATGTCCCATTCAAAGAATTCCATCGCTCTCGCGGCCGGCTTGTTGTCGGTCGCCCTCATCGGCGGCGATGCAGCAGCCCAGTGCAGCGGGCGTGGTGGTGGAATGCCGACGGGCAGTCCCACGACACTCGCGTCGAGTTCGCCCTATTCGCAAAGCCCGCTCGTATCGGGTGGGTACCCGCAAACCAACTTGATGGCGATGCAGTACCAGCAACGCGTCATGGCGGCACAGCAACAGGTTTCCAACCTCATGTACCAGAACGCTCAACAGGAACGTTTGGCAATGATGCAGCGTGAAGCCCAAGCCCGCCCCTACCGATTGGCTCGTGCCGAAGCCAAACGCGCCGCTCGTGCCGAACGCATTGCCGCACGGCTTCGTCAGCAAGGTCGATACACAGAGTCGTATACCTTGGCCTCGATCAACGTCGAGTAACCCACGTAACCGAACGCTCCGCGGTCGGATCAACATAGCCGAACGCTCCGCGGTTGAATCAACATAGCCGAACGCTCCGCGGTTGGATCCCTATTCACCGACCGCAGAGCGTTCGGCTATCGTCACCTCCCCTTATCGATCGACCTGCGATGCTTCACTCTTCTCCGTCTGCCGTGGTTCGTCCGTTTGGCAGAGCGTTCTCGCATCGGTCGTCGAACGCAAGCTCAGTGGTGGCAGGAATCGACGGCACATCATCGCCGAGATTCTATCACCTCAACTCGATCAAACTGCATATTGAGGAGGCTCCGGCGTGGTTAGTCAGCATGATCATTCACGTGGTCCTGTTGCTCATCTTGGCTTTGATCTCCACCGCTTCAGGAGTCGTCGGCCGCATCGTGCTGACAATTCCACGGGGCGATGACGAATCGACGTCCGAACTGGCAGAGTTCTCGATTGAAGCGATCGACCCCGACGCGCTGCCTTTCGAGGAGTCCATGGATTCCCCAGTCGATCTGGATGCGATCGACATGGCTTCCGAGTTGGAACTGGTCTCGGTCGTTCCGAGTCTCCCATCGCTCGACACGCGGCAGCGGCGCGTCGAGATACCGTCTGCCGAGTCCATCGTGCAAAATATGTTCAGTGGTCGCACCGGAGCGATCAAGCAAAGGCTACTCCGGGAAGCGGGTGGTACGGCAGCGACCGAAGACGCGGTATCGATGGGGCTGGAGTGGCTCCAGCACAACCAGCTCAAAGACGGTAGTTGGAGCCTGCGAGGTCCCTACCTCGACGGCGCTCGCAACGAAAACCGTGTCGGCGCAACCGCGATGGCGATGCTGGCGTTCATGGGATCGGGCAGCACGCATCGAGGCGGGGAATATAGAAAGGAGCTTTGGCGAGCCGTGCGGTGGTTGGTCAAGCAACAAGACCGACAAGGTTTCGTGGCCGTCGACGCGGCGCCGCACGAACGGATGTACGCACAGGCGCAAGCGATGATTGCCTTGTGCGAACTGTATGCGATGACGGGCGATTCATGGATTCGACCCTACGCGCAAGCCGCACTGGACTTTGCCGTTCGGGCGCAGTCACCCGAAGGTGGGTGGCGTTACCAACCGCGATTCGACAGTGACACATCGGTAACCGGCTGGTTCGTGATCGGGCTCAAAAGCGGTGAGGCGGCCGGATTGGACGTCGATCATTATGTCTGGCCCAAGGTCGAAACGTACCTGAACTCGGTCAGTGCTGACAACGACCGCGATCACTACGCCGTCGGCTATTCGTACAAGGTCGGCGACGCGCCGTCGCCGTCGATGACCGCAGAGGGTTTGTTATGTCGTCAATACATGGGCCGGCGTCGCAATGTTCCGGCGATGTCGCACGGGCTCAATGCGCTGACTGCCAATCACCCAATCAACTTTCGTGAGCCAGACGTTTACTATTGGTACTATGCCACGCAGGCTCTGCATCACTTCGGCGGCCCGCTGTGGACGCAGTGGAATGACAAGCTGAAAGTCGAACTACCCGCCCGGCAGGTGGTTCGCGGCAAGGAACGGGGCAGTTGGGCACCTCAAGGCGACGCATGGGGCCGCCACGCCGGCCGGCTCTACACAACGTGTTTTTCGATCTACTGCCTGGAAGTCTACTACCGTCACATGCCAATCTATGACAACGTAACCGCACGCTCCGCGGTCGGAATCTAACGTGGCCGAACGCTCCGCGGTCGGAACCCAACGTAACCGAACTCTCCGCGGTCGGAATGAGCAGCACCGACCGCGGAGCGTTCGGCCACAATCAATAGTTCCGTTGTGAGCGTCGGTATAGAAAGCGACCGCAATTTAAATTCGCTCTTGCCGGGTTATTCTCGATGTAGTCACGGAGGTACTCCACCTGTTTCTCGCTTCGTACCAGATGGTCGAACGACTCGGCCTGCCATAACGTGCCCGAGTCACCAGACAGACGATTGATCTGGACTGCCGAGTAGTGTGCCCAAGAGTAACATTGCTTTCGCATCCGTTTTGCATTTGGGAACACAACCAAACAATGGACATGATTCGGCATGATGACCAAATCGCCCATGAAATAGTGATCGTTGTCAAAGTGTAACAAAGAGTCCGCAGCGAGCTTTGCCGCCCTTGGATCCTCGAGTTGGCATCGTCCGTGGCACAAATCCAACTCGTTCTGTTTCATCCGCTGAAACTGCTTGTCAAACGCGAGCCGATCCTTGTCGCTCAAACGACGTCGGCCCAACGTCCAATCCTCCGCCGTGATGCCTTTCTTGGCCAGGAACTCGAGTTTTTCACGATCCCAGCGTGAAATGACATCGCGCGGAATCGAGTCCGCCAAGCGCATCGTAATGAATGTGATCGTGCCGTCTTGCATCCAGTGCGGAAGCGAATGAGACGAGATGTCAATCTCCGCATCGCGATCGAGCACATGGCCAACCTCGACGCGGTCGGAGTCTTGCTGGATACTCATTTTGCTCTCCTTCGAAGTGTGTTTTCCGACCGCGGAGCGTTCGGCCACAATCGGCACTGCCTTCCGTTTAGCGCAGGAAACCCCGCCAAAACCGAATCAAGTAGGAAACTTTCTCGCGAAAAAGTGTGACAAAACGGGCGGCAGAGTTCCCTTCTACGTAGAGGAATGGACCCGTCCCTGATTCGAGATCGCTGGCGAAACAGGCCGGATGGGCCTGCGGTTCATCTTTTCTCGATAAATCGCGGCGGATTTCGACCGGACTCGCAACCAGTCCTGTAAGCAACCACTTTTCACAAGGGATTCCCCATGGTCGCCACTGACTCGTCCCCCCCCACGGACTCGGCGCACTCGACGCACTCGGCGCACTCGGCGGACTCGCCGATCCCGAATTCCGACGCCCGCAACGCGGACTTCGCCGGCCTGCTCGCCCACGCCCGGGCAGGCGACCGCGAAGCCCTCGGCCAATTGCTTCAGTGGTACGCGAACTACCTCACGATCCTGGCCAGTACCCAGCTCGATCGTCGGCTACGCCGCCGACTGAATCCATCGGACATTGTCCAAGAAGCGATGTTGGCGGCCCACCAGGACTTCGGCGACTTTCGCGGCACCAGCCAAGGCGAACTGCTGTGCTGGTTGCGGACGATCCTGATTCACACGCTGCATCGGAGCTTTAAAAAACACGTCAAGGTCGAGAAGCGAGACATCCGTCGTGAGGTGTCGTTGGACTCCGTCAGCAATCGGCTCGAAGAATCCGCGTGCAACTTGGCCGCGATGTTGCCGGCAAACGGTCAATCACCGAGTGCTCCCATGCAAGCCCGTGAACGCGCCGTTGCACTGGCGGATCAACTCAGCGATTTAAAGCCGCATTACCGCGAAGTCATCGTCTTGCGAGTCCTGCAAGGTCTATCGTTCGACGAAATCGCCCTGCGCATGGATCGCAATTGCGGTGCCGTCCGCATGTTGTGGCTCCGTGCCCTCGAGAGTTTTAAAAACAAATAGTGACCGAACGCCCCGCGGTCGGTCCTCACGACGACAATTTCTATTCCATTCTACGTCCTGCCGCGCAGCGGTCGGCCACAATCGAGAACATGATGGTTGCCTTGAACGACTCCAGCATGATATTCCGTCAGGAGGATCCATCCTTGATCGACGGACTGAGTGAAGATCAACAATCTCGATTAACCGAATTGCTGGATCGGTATCTCGTCGGTTTGGAGAACGGCCAACGACTCGACGCGGACCAGATCAATAGCGACAACCCTGATCTCGCCGATGTGTTCACCACCTATCTCGAGAAGCTCGACGCACTCTATGGGGTTTCGGTCGGTTTCCAAAGTCCACCTGCGGACCACCACGATCCTTCAGTAGCCGCCCTGAAGATGACCCTCGGTGACTTCACCATCCACCGGGAAATCGGTCGCGGCGGCATGGGCGTGGTTTATGAAGCCAGCCAAATATCACTCGATCGCAAAGTTGCCATCAAGCTATTGCCATTGGCGTCGCTGTTGGATTCGCGGCAAATCGCGAGGTTCAAGAATGAAGCCCACGCCGCCGGCCTACTCCAGCACCCCAGCATCGTCCCCATTCACAGCGTCGGCAGCGAGCGCGGCGTTCACTATTATGCGATGCAATTCATCGACGGCGTGTCGATGGACGAGTGGTGTGTCGCGGAACGATCGGCGGCCGGAATCGTTGATGATGAGAACCGACCGCGGAGCGTCCGGCCACCATGGCGAACCACGATCGAGTGGGTGATCGAGATCGCAGGAGCGCTGCACAATGCCCATGAAAACGGCGTCATCCATCGAGACGTCAAACCGTCCAACCTGATGCTGGATCGAACTGGCAAAATCTGGATCACGGACTTCGGTCTCGCCCGTTGTCAAACCGAAGTTTCGTTGACTCAGTCAGGCGACGTCATCGGCACGATGCGCTACATGAGTCCCGAGCAAGCACGCGGCCAGTCCGCACTGATCGACGGCCGCGCCGACGTGTACTCGCTCGCCGCGACACTCTATGAAATGCTGACGTTGCGGCCAGCCCATGATGGTGACGACGCGCCCACGATCCTTCAAATGATCGACCAAGGTGACGTCACGCCGCTGCGCAACCTTCGGCCTGACCTGCCGCGTGATCTCGATACGGTTATTGCCAAAGCCATGGCGAAATCTCGCGAGGGACGCTATGAAACGGCAGCCGAATTTGCCGACGATCTCGGCCGAGTGCTGGCGGACGAACCCACCCTCGCACGGCCCGCGTCGATCGGCGATCGTGTTGCTCGCCTGGCGGCGAGACACCGCAGTGTCGTATTGACCGGGGCGGTGATTGTAGCACTCGGTTTCGTCGGTTCGGCCTTTGCCACAGCGAAATTGGCGGCCGCGAAGCAAGTCTCCGACGCCAACGCCGCCAAAGCGGTCAGCGGCGAAACACTCGCTCGCGATGCGATCGACCGCCTGGGTTCGCAAATGGCCGAACTCTTGTCGGGCATTCCAGCGGCCGATGGCGTGCGACGACAACTGTTGATCGAAACCCTTGACTACTACGAACGATTTGCAGCCGAAGTCAAAAGCGATCCCACCCTCCGTGCAGACCTTGCCATCACGCTTGGAAAGACAGGGTCATTGCAATCCGAACTCGGCGATAACGACAAAGCGACCGAATCACTCCGTCGTAGCGAGTCCATCTACCAGCAACTCGTCAAGGAATCGCCCCGTGACGATGCCCTTCGCTTGGGGTGGTCGACCAGCCAAAATAATCTCGCCCAGACGCTCGCCCGTGGCGGTAAACTCGAAGACGCCGCACGCTATTTTGCCCGAGCAATCGTGACACAAAAGAGGGTGGCCGGCCGCACTTCGCTCGGTCAGGACTCCGCCCACGGAGTGTCCGGCGATGCCCAACTCGCCCTGGCCACGACACTGAACAACCTCGGCCTCTTGTTGGCAGAGACCGGCGCGATCGAGCAATCGGAAAATGCCTACCTCGAAGCCATTGAGCTGCTAACGATGTGGCCGAACGCTCCACGGTCGGATACTCCCATACCGGCCGCGGAGCGTCCGGCTACCATTCAACTGGCCACCATCCGTGCCAACCTCAGCGGTCTGCTGACGATGACGTCACCCGAACGCGCCGTGGGATACGCTCGCCAAGCTCTCGCCGGACGACTCGACGCACTCGAAGCCGACCGCGGCAACGCGAAGTTGGCGACGCAGACCATCGTCACGCTCAATACCTTGGGCGCCGCCCAATCGGCAGCCAAGCAAAACGCAGCGGCCATCGAAACGTTCCGGCAAGCGATCGTGATCGGTGAACAACTGCTCGCACGTTGGCCCGACCAACCAACGTACCAACGTGACCTCGTGCTCAGTTTCAACCATCTTGGACTGTCGTTGTCCAAGACGGGCCAATTGAACGAAGCCTGCAACGCGTTCGACCAAGCCCTGCGACACGGCCGCCCGCTCGCGGCGAGGTTTATCACCGATGCCGAAACACAAAGCATGCTCGGTGGCGTCCTGAATAATCTTGGTTTCCTATGCCAACAACTCGGCGACCGAACCGCTGCCGTCGCTGCCTATGACGAAGCGATCCAACATCAATCGGCTGCCGTCAGACTCGCTCCCGAAGTCAACCGCTATCGCGAATATCTGAGGAAGCACGAAGACAACTATCAAACGGTCGCTATCCAAACGGCGACCCACCGGAGGACCGCATCATGAACGATCAAGAGACTTCCCGCATCCTATTGCTAGAACAACTCGAATCCCGCTGCATGCTGGCCGGCGACCTCCTCTTATTCGCGACACAGAACAATGTCGTCGAACACTCTGCGGTCGGAGAATTCAGCAACAACTTCAACCACGCGTCCAGCAGCGAGCATACCGCTGCCCCGCGTTTTTTCGGTACCGATCGTGGCGCCAGGGGCATGCAATCCAATGGTCAACCGCCGCTCGGCAACCCATCCATCGCCATCACGCCACCACCATCCGCCCGCCTTGTCGAGAGCGGCTCCACCGGTAGCAATTTCAGTCCCGTTTCCCTGCCAACGGAATCATCCAGTTCCGGATCACCGGCTCGCACGCCCGACACGCCAACGTCCATCGTCGCCTCAGAATCACCCGCAGCCGAAACTCGCCCCGATGCCATCTCGCAGGCCGATCGCGTCCCAACGGCAACCGAGGCGGTGATCTCGAGCGGAGCCAACTCACCCACCACCTCGTCATCGAACACCAAACCATTCGACGCATCGGTTAGCAGCATCGAACCCGCAGCCGGTTCGGCCGTCTACGAACAAAATGACGAACTGCACGGTGGCACGATTGAAAACCTGCCCCTGCTACGTTCCAACCTCGCCACTCCGAAGCCAACGGAGATCGACGAGCCTTGGGAAATTGATACCCAATCGCTGGAACAACTTCGCGACGTTAGCCGTGACGGTGCAGCCGACACGAACGCCACCGACCCAGGCCGCCTCGACTCGGCGATCGCGACTTGGTTCGGCGGTACCACCGGTTTGATTGACGACATCCAAGCCGGCCATGAACTTCCCCATGACGTCGAGAATCTCGCACCCTCGATCGTTGACATTGTTCTCGACGCCACCGTGGGACATCACCGCTCCGTCGGCTTGATCGCAGGCGCCGACGCGAATGCTCACCCCGCCCAGATCCGCGACGCCATTCTCGCCGCGATCGCTAACGAACAGCCGATCCTCTCGGAACCCATCACCGCGCCTACCCACTCTCGCTATTCCGGTCTGGCGTACCCCGGAGCCGCCATCGTCGCAGGCACTCTCGCCCTCGCCACGCACCGCCGCAAAACCGCCAAACTGGAATCGTCGCGTTAACGAATCGCACGTCGATCATCCGATCGTGCTCATGGAGTGATCGATTCCGACTTCACAGGCCGTTGCGTCATCAGATAGGCGATCAAATCCGCGGTCTCGTCGTCGGTCAACTGCGAGAGAACGCCATCTGGCATCAACGAGACGTCGGAGATCCTGCGTTCCAAAATCAACTCCTTGTCGATGTTCTCGACACTTTGCTGTGTCTGAATCGCAATCGTTCGCTCCGTTTCGTTGGTCACCACGCCGGAGAGGACACGGCCGTCATCGAGCAGAACGACACTCATGCGATACGCGGCCGCAACCACGGAGCTTGGGTCGATCATATTGCCCAGCAGATAGTCGAGATTCTGTCGGTCGCTACCTGTCAGGTTCGGGCCGACGGCATGACCGTCACCGTAGAGCTGATGACAGGTCGAGCACTGCTTCAAAAACATCGCCTTCCCTGCGACGACGTTGGCATTGTCGAGCCGCTCTTTCGTTAAGACGGTTTTCAATCGTTCCAACTCTTGCTTCTTGTCCTCGGGCGTCTCGCGAAGGTCACCCCAGAGTTTGCGTAGTCGCTCGCTGAGCTGCGCGTCATCAAGGTTGTCAATCTGGCGGGCCTGGTACGGCGAAATCGCGCTACTTGGAATGACTCCCGATTCGAGAGCATCGAGCAAACAGGTCGCATGCGAACTTCTGGCCACTAACGAATCAATGGCCGCAGTTCGATCTGCTGGGGCTCGTTTCCAGCGATTGATCAAGTGTTCCGGAACACTCGGATCGTCATAGTACGCCAACGCCCGAACCACATCGCTGGCGAGAACCCAATCGTTTCGGGCCGCTACCAGCTTCGGCAACAAATCGTCAGTCGGTTGCCGCATCAAGCTTGCAAGTGCGGAACGGCGCATCGCCGGGTCGGCATTGGTGTCGAACGCCAACTCGACGACCGTTGCCCGAGCTCGGCCGTCCAAGAACACCAACGACAGTTCCTGCACGAGTGCTTTCTCGTCTGCCGAGCCATCACGTTGGACGGCCGCAACGAGAACGTCCCAATTCGATGGTGCGGCCGCGCGAGCACGACCACGCAGCCCCTCGTCGAGTCCCCGCAGAACATCGAGGCGCACCGCATTGTTCTCAGCCGCAAGAGCGGAAGCCAGCAGACGAGTGATGGCGTCGGGCTCTTCGTCAATCGATTCGCTCAGCCGGCGGGCGATCAAACGCCGAACCGTGGGGAGTTGCGACTCGATCGCCAGCCTCACGGCTTGCGCAGTGTCGACGGGCACGGCTGCTTCGATGCCGTACCAAATCATCAGTGGTTGCTGGCGATCGTCTGCATCTTCATCATGTTGACACAGTGAAAATGCGACTTCGAATCGGCGGTCGACCGGCAATCGCTGCAGTCCCGCGGCGACCTCCAATCGTACCAAACCCGACGCGTCCTGATCGACAATCTGAATCAGTCGCTCGATCGTTGCGGGATCTTCGGCAGCGTCTTCGCACAAGTAGCGAACACCCATGGCGCGTCGGGCATCACTCTCGTCGGCGAGCAACGCGTCGACGTCGTTCGGACCGAAGTCAGGACGTGATCGCGAAGACACCCAATTCGCATCACTGGGCTTGCCCTCGCCCTTATCCTCGCCCTCGTAAACCACACGGTAGATACGACCGCTCGAACGATGCAGTCCCGTCTGGTCGTGACATTCGCCGGTGTCCGACCAATCATTGATCCACATTTGCCCGTCAGGCCCCTCGAGTACATCGAGACCACGGTAGAACGGGTCCTTCATGAGCATGAAATCCTTACCGTGATGAGCGACATAGCCGCAGCCCTCACGTTCGAGAATATCCATGTTGATGCGGCGTCCATGGAAATTCGACGTGAATAGCTTTCCTGTGTATTCTGCGGGCCATGCACCGCCCTGGTAGATCATGCATCCCATGTGCGCATGACCGCCGCCGAGTTCCGAGGTACTGCTGCTCATTCCCGCTCGGATGTCAGACCATTTCTCGCCCGTATCCCAGTGAACGTGATCCGCGGTGTGGGCGATCACCTCATAGGCATGCGGATTCGCGTGAGCACCGAACATTCGCTCGTAGTGAGCACCCGGGATCGCATGCCACAGGTGACCGATCACGGTGTTGGTATAGAACAGTTGCCCATCGGCGTTCCAATCCAATCCCCATGGATTCGTTCCCCCATTGCAAAACACTTCAAATTCTTGCGTCTCAGGATGGTATCTCCAGATTCCCGTATTCACCGCCGTGCGTTGGCCCTCGGCCGAACCGGGGATGCCGACCATCGACACGGACAAGATCCCGTGTCGACCGTACAGCCAACCATCGGGACCGATTTTTAATCCGTTGGCCACATTGTGACTGATCGAGTCCACTTGAAACCCATCCAACAGCACTTCCGGCTCGCCATCGGGAATATCATCGCCGTCGGCATCCGGCAGGAACAGAAGTTGAGGCGGGCACAATGCGTAAACACCTCCGTCTGTTTTCGCCAGACTCGTCAGATGAACGCCCTTGTCCCAGAACACATCTCGTTTGTCCGCACGCCCGTCGCCATCGGTATCTTCGAGGATGATGATGCGATCACGCAAATCATTGTCCCACGTACCAGGCTTCTCTGAGTAGGTGAAACACTCGGCGACCCACACCCGACCACGCTCATCAAAGCACATCGCGATCGGCTGCAGAACATCCGGTTCACTGGCGAACACTTCGCACCGAAATCCTGGCGGCAGCACCGCCGTTGCTGCCGCTTCCTCGGCCGACATGGGCTCCGTCTGCTCCTGTTCAGAGTTGTACGGTTCTGGAAAACTGTCGTCCGACGGTGTCGCTTGCGGCGTCTGAGAGTCGCCCGTCTGAGCGGTCGCAACCCCCATGCTCAGCAATGAATGGGTAACGATCAGGAGGAGGAGATGAATGGTGTGTTTCATGAAATGGTATTTCTGCTATTGAGATATCGTGCTCACTTGATTGCCCCTGACTCCAGAGCCCGCACGATTCCTCGCGCGAAGATTGGCAGCCGTACACTCCGTTGGACGGTGAACGAATGGGCAATACGAACTCCGCGAGATTGTAGCAGATGCGTTTGCCGCTATCCGAGCAAACGCGGCATCGCCGAGACGACCCCCCAGGTCACTTCGGTCATGCGCGGATCACCGAGTGGTTCGGCCGTGCCGGTCACTCGAACGTCGTCCGGATTGCGCAGGAAACGGGTGTCGGCTCGCACCAAGGCGGGGTGGTTTTTTCTCTGCTTCAGTTCTGATTGGGCGCCGTCGCCTTGAATTCCCTAAGCAACTGTTTGCGTTTTTCGCTGAGTTGTTTGAATTCGTCATCGCCTCGGTCGAGCGTTTCTTGCTTCGCCTTTAGCTCCTGGATTTGCTTCGCCAAGGCACTCCGCAGCGAACGCTGGGCAGCAGACTTCGCGTCCACGGTCACCTCGAGATCGTCCCAGTCATCGGTGCGGAAGACCGAGGCGGGGAGGCCTTCACTGTTGACCAAATTGGCCCCCTCCGGATTGGCGGCCCACGCGTAACGCACCGCAACCGGCGACGGCACCTCGTCGCTACTGACCACAACGCTGCTCGTGCCATCGATTTTTGCATCCGCCCAATGCCAAACTCGATCCTGCCCCGCGATTTCAAATCGCTTCAGCGGTTTGTCGTTCCGCGACTTCAGTCCATCACCGGCTTGATCAAAGGTGACGCGAATGGCGTTCCCCTCCACGCTGCTGGAACGAAACAATGGACCGGAGTAAACCAGCTGGGCACCGTAGTCTTTTGCCAGTGCCCAGCGTGCCAGACGCTCGCCAGGGGCCTGCTTGTTCTTGGGATGGATGTCTTTGGCGTCACCGACATCGTTGATGATTGCCATGCCTGTTTTCGGTGTCGTCTCCAATACCAAACGCATCCGATCTTGCAGCAGTGCCCAGGCGTCGGGGGTGCCCGGCCGCGTGGAGGGGGCACGGAAATTGGCGAGCTGGACAAAGTAGAACGAGAAATCATCGTTCCACCGTTGCCGCCAATCGCGAATCATCAGCGGCAATGTCTGGTCATACGGTACCGCCCCCGGTTTCGCATTGGCTTCCCCCTGGTACCAGATCGCACCGCGCATCGTGTAGCCCACGAACGGATGGATCATCGAGTTGAACAGCACGCCTGGTTTGCCCTCGGTATCGAGCGGGCGTTTGGGCTTGGTGGGCTTCCTTGCCAGTTTCTTACGTTGATCGGCGGGAAGCTTTCGCTGCTCTTTGGCCGCCGCATTCCATTGATCCAGTCGCGCTTGGTAGGCCACCTGTGCCTTGGCATCGTCATAGGCCGTGTCGGCTGCAACGGCACTCTCAACGAGAGCCTTCGTCCCCGGCAGCGTGTTGAGTGCTTCACGGCTCGTAAACGTTTCAACCGGTTTGCCACCCCAGGCAGACTTGATCACTCCGATCGGAACACCCAATTCGGTGTGTAGCTTGCGGGCGAAGAAGAAGGCGACCGCGGAATACCCAGGCACCGATTCGGGACTGCACAGGGTCCACGCGCCCGCGATATCGTCTTGCGGCTCGACGGCCGTCACGCTCGGTGCGTTGAACATCCGAATTGGTGGGTGGTCTGACTTGGCGATCACGTCGGCATACGCTGGCACACGATCCATGCTGAAGACCATGTTCGATTGGCCGGATGCGAACCAGACCTCGCCGACGAGCACGTCATGGATCGTGATGCTGTCTTTGCCAGATTTGACCGTCAGGTCCGCGCCCCTTGCGTCCGCCTGGCCCGTTGCCACCTCGACACGCCAGCGACCATCGTCGCCGGCTTCCACGGCGGAACGATTGCCTTTGAATTGGACCGTCACGTCAGCCCCGGGCGTCGCCTTGCCCCAAATCGCAGCGTCCCGCTCACGCTGCAGCACCATGTGATCGCTGAAAACGTTCGGTACGGAAAGCTCGGCTTGCACGGCAGAGGGGAGGATGATCGCAAGTGCGAGCAAGATCAAGAATCGGGGCATTTTGCAGGGCCTAATGTCGGGTTGTGAAAAACACACGATCGGGGAAGAAAAGTCTAACGGAGCCGATGACGGCGTGCACGAATTCTTTCCAGAACGACGGCCCCCACCAACGTAGCTACGCTCGCCAGAGCGTGGATCCTACCGTCTGGCGACCATATGCGCAGCTGCGTACTTCATCAAACGCCGCAAGAACCTGGTTTACCGACATGCACCCACAGTGTCCTTGCGGAGGTTACGAGCACGGGCGTGAAGCGGTGTTTCGATGCAGCGGTATCCCGCCCCAGTTCAATCCGCAGCAGGTTTGGGCGGCGGGGTGTGGCCAGTGCGGTACGCTTGCCTGATGAAGTCACCTCGCGTCGCGATGTTGTCGGTGGCAAAGTTCGATGGGTCCATTCCCTGGGCACGGGCCAGCCGCCGCCAACGCTGGGCTAGCTCGTCATCGAGCGGTCGACTCAAGTCGGCCGCGTGCCCCGGTGCGGCCTTGGAATACTGACCGTGCAACGTTTCACCACGCGGCCGAGGCGGGGAAAAGGCGGGTACCACACCGTGGAAACCGCCCAATGTTCCCCACCACTGGACGGCTGCAAAATCAGGTGATTCGGGAGTGATGTCGCTGAAATAGATGGTCGCCGAGCGATCCGCGTGAAGTCGTCCCTGCAGTGACTCAGTGCTGACATCCTGAACGGCTTGGGAACCCTCCACCGCCAGGCTCGCGGCGTGCCCCGCGGCCTGGCCCAGTGATGTCCAAACGGGTTCCAACCTCAGTGCACAAAACCCAACGTGCGATGACGATGCCGAAACGGGCACCAGCAGGTTGCTCATCTTCTTCGGCAACAAGACACCATAAGGAATCTGGTAGGGCGGGACCGGATTGTAAAACTCACCGGTGTGCTTGCCGCCGAATCGAGGACCTTCGTGTGCGGTGCCGTGACAGTTGTTTCCGTAGTCGGCCATGGCGATCGAGTTGGTGTGCAAGACCGCGCGGACATCACCCTTCGCAAATTCACTGTCGGCTTGCGTGTAGATGTGTTCGCCGACCATCCGTCTGGCCTCGCGAACGTACAACTGGGGTGGTAGATGATCCGTCTCGGTGAACTCATCGCGACACCATCCCCACTGCGCCGCGTCGGCTCGCAATTCAGCCGGGACGGCTTCGTCATTCTGCAAGAAGTACAGCAACCCCACCTGATCGTAGAGTTGCTCGTCGAAGATGCGCCGTCGGGTCGCAGCGTCACCGTCGGGCCACTCTGAGTTGACGCCCGGCAGCGACAACCGCACGGGTCCGCGTGAGACATCGTTGATGTCGTACTTGTCGCCCGGTAATGGCGGCAAATGAGCTTTGAAGATGCACCGACTCGGATAGTCGAAAACTCGTTGAACCCCTCCCAATTTCAACGTGTCCAACACGGGGACGAAGTCACGCCGGTCGTATCCCTGCGGTGCAGACACAACGACCCGGTTGACGGGATCGCGTGTCATGATGAATCGAAAGTTGTACGCCTGCAGTTGATTGTCGGCTTGGGGCGGAGCCAACGATTCTCCATACGTGGCGCTGCTTTCTCGCCCAGACGTCCACTCCACACCACTTGCCGCCATCAGGTCGCCTTCGTAGGTGGCGTCAATCCAGACCTTTGCTGCATAGGTGACGTTCGCGTCGTTGGGATCGGTGAAAGTGGCCGACACGATTCGCATACGCTCATCCGTACCCTGCACGTCGACAGAGCTGAGTACGAGCTGCCGCCGCACGTGGATGTTCTCATGCTCGGCGAGCATCTTTCGATAGACCGCCCAGTTAACCTTCGGCTCGGCAAAGGTTCCGTGAAACGATGCGGCGACTTGCGGTGAGCCCGCTCCGTACTCGTCAGCGTAGTGCTGCTCAACTCGCTGCCCAAAATCGAGAAAGGCACCGCTGAGACTCTCCAGCGAGTGAAAGTCTGTATGCGACAAACCACTGGTGAGCAATCCGCCGATCCGTTCGGTCGGTTCAATCAAAATAACCGAGTGCCCCGACTGGCCAGCCGCGACGGCCGCGGCAATGCCACCCGGCGTGCCGCCGTAAACCGCAACGTCGTACTCGTCCGCCATGCAATCCGCAGGGATCGAGACCGCACCGATGCAGGCCAACACGCACACTTGGATTCCACGCAGGACGAGCTTCGTCGCAACGAGCCGTCCCGTCGATGTGTTGCGACTGTTCAAACAAATTCTCATAACGGTTTCACATTCCATTTCGCAATTGGATCGACTTCCATTCCGGGACGGTTGCCTGTCAGAACCTGCGAACCTGCTGCCGGAAATGTTTTTGTCGGACCCCAAGTTTCGAAACGGACCGAGGTTCGCAAAGTCAAAACACAAATGTAGGTCCCCTGCCGGGCCATATCAAGTCAATCACGTTCGGGGGCTTCATCACGCACCACCTCATCAGGCGTCTGGTCCGTTGACCAGGATTCCGGACCGCCTGCGCCATCACAGTGATAGGCTGCGAAACCTCCGGCGAGTTGCCGGGTTACACTCAACGGACTGAAACATTGGCCCGAACCGCTGAGATCTTCATGAATCGAACGTTTCCATCAACGCTTCAATTTGTCGGGTGGGTCGCCGTGACGGCGGTCACGGTCCTGCCTTCGTACGCCCAAACTCCGACCCGCCAACGCGAACGCCCCCAGGCCCAATCACGTTTACTCGACGGCGTGGTCGCCCATCGCGATTTGGCATATGTCGAAAACGGTGACGATCGCCAGCGGCTTGACCTCTACGTGCCCGAGACGTCTGAACCACTTCCCGTACTCGTTTGGATACACGGGGGAGGCTGGCAAGCGGGCAGCAAAGACGGTTGCCCACCGCTCCGCGCAGGCTACGCCCAAGATGGATATGCCGTCGCGAGTATCGGCTATCGGCTCAGCGGCCAAGCCGCGTTTCCCGCACAGATCGAAGACTGCAAGGCCGCCATTGGCTGGCTCCGGGCAAACGCCGACAAGTACAACCTGGATCGAGATCGAATCGGCGTCTGGGGCAGCTCCGCCGGTGGGCACCTCGCCGCACTCGTCGGCACCAGCGGCGACGTTGAGGAGTTTGACGGGGGTGCGAACCGGGGCCAATCCAGTGCCGTTCAAGCCGTTTGCGATTTCTACGGACCCACCGATTTTAATGTCTTTGTAACAACGCCCCGCTACGAACGTCATGCCGACCCTGCATCGCCCGAATCAAAGTTGATCGGTGGTACGGTGTTGGAGAATCCCGACAAAGTCCGTCGCGTGAATCCCATCACCTATGCCAGCCACGATGACCCGCCGTTCTTGATTGTCCACGGGAATCAGGACGGTACGGTCCCCATCAACCAGAGCGAACTGCTCTTTGAGGCTCTCAAACAAGCCCATGTGCCCGTTCATTTCCACACCATCGACGGTGCCGGCCACGGTGGCCCAGGGTTCAACGAGCCAGCGGTCAGTGAAAGGGTCCGTGACTTTTTCGACAAGCACCTGAAACAAGTCGCTGCCGAACACCACGAACCGGCCGCGACCACTTCTGAAAGCACGACCAGCCAACAGGTGGATCCGCCCCAACCGACCATCGTTCCGCCGCGTGGCCCGAGAATCCCGTGGCGGAATATCGCCGCGAACCAGGATCGTGATCGCGACGGACGCATTAGCAAAGAGGAGTTCCGCGGTGGCCCGGCGCTCTGGAAGCGACTCGATGTCAACCGAGATGGATTCATCACCCAACAGGAACACGAGATCGCCTTCCCTGTGCGTGGAAGCCGCCCATAGAGCTGATCGAGCTTCTCGCGATCAAGTAACTCGATTTGGCGCACCACGATCCTTGCATGGTCGTCGCCATCGAGTTTCAGATCAATTTCTTTCCCTCGCGGATGCGAGGGCGGCATCGGAAAGGATTGGAATCGGCTTTTTTTGTGAGTCAAATCCGATAGGCTCATGACGACCTCCGTGTGTCTTTTGGAATTGCTAAGCGACCGTAGGCAAACAACTTAAAAACTGCACGGCCCCCGCAGCGAGAGAGGAGACGGGGACGAATGGCATTGTCTACGCTTTTTACGAGCATTTCGGCGGACCCGTAGGATCCTAAAGCGTGTCAGACGCCGTTCACTCGAAGTGCCCCGCGATATTGGTTCCTGTCAGGCGCACTCAATGGTTGCTCCTGGCTTTCTTTGTCTTTGGCGGTAGCATTTCGCGGTTTCCTGGCGACAGCGGCGCAGCAGCGAACTCAGCGCCTCGCAATCGCCAGCGATGCGAACTCTGAGCGCAACAAACTGTCTCGATTACCCGGCTCGTGATAACGCACCGATCATCGCATGGAATACACTGCGGGGCACCGTCATGAGTTTGATCGTTTTGGGACGTCGCTTGTTCTCTCGTGGCTCGATGCGATCGGGACGCTGCCCCACAATGGCGCACACACCTTGCTTTTGGGACGCAGTCGCCATCGGTTTACTCACGCCCACGCATGCACAAAGTAGCCAGTTCGTCGAAAGGAGTTGGTAGCTTTCTGTAAAGCTCAAACTTCGCGTGTCTCGATTGGCAGCGAAGCCGCTCTGTAACATTTTGAATCTTACAAAGTTGTGGGCTAAAAGACCTGTCCACAATTCACGCTCGATACCTTCCGGTGTTTGGCTCCGTAAGTGCTCTAAATTCAGCGTGCATTTGATTGATCGAATATCCGGTTCGATCTGCCATCGTCCTTCGTAGAGTGCGCCAATCCAACTCGCGTTGGCGGATTCATGTTCGAGTATTGTCGTGGCTACCGTGAAGCCTTCGCAGCGAGCACCGGGAACTGCCGGAGCAACATCAACAAGTCGTATCGGTAACGCCTCAGGGATTTTTCGATACTCACGCTTGCCCATCCACTTCGGCCGCTTCGGACGGTCCCATACGACGATGCGTTCACTCTCGTTGAGTGCCTGCGCACCTTCCGGATGATCTTCGCGTTTGTGGTGATTTTTCATGACAACTTCGACGCCCATCATTGCACACATCGCGACAAGCCAGTACGTGCAGTAGTAACAGTCAGCAGTCAGGACATCGCCCGCACGCAAGGAACCTTTTATTTGACGAAGCAGAGCAGTTTCGCCGGTTTCCTTTCCACTGTACGGTGCCATTGCCAAATCGCTCAGTAAACCGGTTGTCATTGAAATGAGCGTGACGCAACGTAGAATGGGAAACCCAAGCCCTTCCTCCTGGACCGGATTTTGAGGATATTTCTTTTGATTCTCCGGCGTGTCGGGGGCATCGACTGTGAACCCATCAACACTGATAAAACGTCCCTTGATGGCCATCGACCGGATGCCCGCAATCACCCTCGGACTCATCTGGTCTTCGCACTGATCTGCTTCAAGAGGAACTCCAAGATCATCAAAAGCATTCGTTGCAAGCTCAGCTCGCGAGGCGAGTCTACACGCTAGCTTCTTGATCGCACTGACTGGAATCTTCTGCTTAGCTCGACAGTAGTTGCCAGCGTTCTGCGCAACGACTCGTCCTTCAACTTGCGCATAAAGCGAGACGACTCGCCCAGCAGCAGCCTTCACAGATCGCCCCGTTCCACTGAAGAGGAACTGAGAGATCATCGCCCACAACGTGATCGCAGGCGTGAACACATCTTCGTAGGCATTTCCAAACTCGATTTCTTCTTCGCTAAAAACATCTTTGACGAACGAGTCATCGATGATTTCGGTCAACGGCAACGCCGTCGACTGAATCATTGATCGCTTGAAAATACTGAAGCAATCCTTCGAGTCAACTGATAGAATGGACATGACCCTTCCTTGGTCGATTTCCTGAAAGTCCCCAACCAAGGAAGGTCACGTCATCGCCAAATTATATCGGCCGATCGGGTCACGCCAATCTCAATATTCATTTATCGGTGACAATCCGTTGAAACTTCGAATCGCGAAGGAACGCGATTTTTGGTGCTGCGCGGTGGTCGACCTCCGCTGAGCAAAAGTACTCGAAAACCGCGTAGACAATGCCATTCGAGACGGGGACGTTTTTGCTTCGCTTGGAATAAAAATGCAAGGCAGGATAAGGATGCCATGAACAATAAGTGACGGGTTTACTGTAGTGGATCTTGTTAAAGATCCTGTTCTGGATGGATCTTTAACAAGATCCACTGCGCCAGTTATTGATCCCGCGTTCCTAAGAGCGTCACCCCCAACGATTTAGCGGTCCAGGCTAGCGGCCATCGGCTAATTCTATACGAAAACTTCTGCCCAGAAACTTAGCAACGAGCGGAGAATATGTGGCCGAACGCTCCGCGGTCGGGATGATCGACCGCGGAGCGTTCGGCCACAATCTCAGACAGTAATTTTCCGCTCGTTCCTTAAAATCTTCACTCAGTTCGCCACCCAGTGAAACTTGTCCCCACTGAGCACCGACTCGCCATCCCAGCGATACGCGACCAGCTTCCCACCCTTGGCCACACTGTAGTCCGTACAGGCCACGTTAGACGCCAGCGGCACGGGAGTCCCGGTGAGCCAGTAGTGCCCCACAAAAACAGGCACCGCGTCAGCCGGATACGGTTCAATCGTCGCGCCGGAGCGATCCACCGCCGACTCTCCATCGGGCGTTCGATCGCCCGCATCGATCAAGCAATCGGGCACGACGTCGCTGCCAAGATGATGCTCGCGATAGGTTCGCCCCGCACCACTCTCGTACCACTTAATCCGCACCGTCTCACGTGGATGGTTCGCTTTATCGAGGATGAATTGCCCATTCGGTAATCGCAACTCCGGCCCCTTCAGCACATTCTCAACGGCCCGATGCAGGTCGCTGCCGGCAGCTTCCGATCGCACCAAAAAATCAGCCGTCAAGCGACCGGTCATTTTCAATGCCTCGTCGATGCAATCGATATCCCGAGGCTGCCAAGCCGCATGAGCCACGCGAATACCATCCAACTCCAGTGCAACCGGCAGCGTTTGGAACCACTCCACCGCATCGGCCAGCGCGGCCGGGGAAAGCTGCGTCAGGGTCTCATGATGCTGCTTCCGATTCTTGTCCGAATGGGGGCGAAACCAAGCCTCCTGCAGCCCCGGTCGAGCCGTATGAAACGCAATCGCGTTGTACTCATGGTTCCCCATCACCGCCACCGCATCCCCCGCGTCCACCATCGCGCGAACGATCTCAATCACCTCCCCGATCGCCGGCCCACGATCCACAAAATCACCCACGAACACAACCGTCCGGTCAACGTGGCGATACCCACGCCCATGCCGGCGATACCCCAGATCGACAAGCAACGCCCTCAATTCACCCGCGTGCCCGTGAATGTCACCGATAATGTCATGATTCATAAAAACAGCATTCCGCTTCAAATTGAGCTGCCTACCGAGCGTTGCCCCCGTGGCAACCAATCATTTCACCGAGATCTCGGTTGCTCGTACTTGCCCACAAGCTCTCACTGAGTCATCGAGAATTGCAGTCGCAGCAATCGCACACGCTCACCAAAGTTCATAGGCGATACTCTATCACGATGCCTGCCCTATGATTGCCGCCCCCCTCCTGGGAACGTATGTTCTTGGGACCATTAGGTCAAGAACTCACCCATGGACTGCCGCCCACGGCGAAACGCCAGCGTCGCTCCGCAACGGGTTTCCGTCAATGTTCCGCGATTCAATCACGCGACCATTGCATCGGGATCGTTTTATGCGGCAAAGTCGTGGCAGCATTTAGCTGTGGCCATCCGCCCGCAGATGGAATACTCCGCCAACGGCATCTAGCCGGGAAGCGGCGACCACAATCCATCATTTGGATATTCAAAAAAACGACCTATGCCACCGCAGTCACGAAACGGATCCGCCACCGACACCTCGGGACTGGAAGAAGTCGACAACACCGAACGACATCTCCTGTACGGCGCGTGTACGCACGCCTGCGACCACTTGCCGGTGAGGCAAGTCATCCCGCTTCGAGTCAATGGACGATTTTACGAGAGCTAGCAATTCATGAAGTACAACGATGACGAAGTCAGTCAGTGGTCAGAGTTCTGGGCTGTTTGTTCGCGTCTGCTGACCATCTACCCGGATCGCCCTGCCGCGATGAGCGGGGATGCGGAACCGGCGGAGCTGGGGCGGCAACTGAAGTCGCTCGGCAGCGAGCTATTGCCTGTGCTGTGTGAGAACGATCACTGGGTCGTCACGGTATCAGTCGGCAAAGGGGGCTGGGCAGCCGTTCCCTGGGTAGCATTCTTCGATAGCCGAGAGACAACCAACGCCCAAAAGGGTGTTTATCCGGTCATCCATTTTTCTTCCGAGTCACCCGTCGGGATTCGCATCGGCTTGGGGATTGCCGCGAAAGCTTATCGAGGTCGCGAGGACGAGAAGGCTGCCGCCGTCTGGGACGCGCTTGGTAACGAGAGCCGGCAGAAATTGACCGAAGCGGGCTTCTTGGATGTGATCAGTGGCGAGATAGAACGAACGCCGATTGGGACAGGCGGTCTGGCAAAGCGTTTCGACAAGGGGATGGTGTTCGAGCGTTTTGTGGACATCGAAGAGCTGAAGCAGGCACCGGCTGAGCTGACCGGTGCGTTGAAAGTTTTGTTGACGAGTTATCTAGACTGGGTGGAGAGGAAATCGCAGATGCAAGTTGACGACGGCGGCGTCGATTTCCTGACGTTGATGCGTGAATACGCTGATGAACGCGTTGTTTTTCTCAGTACAAACCGAAAGGCCCGCTATTGCATCACTGATGTTGACAATCGTGGCTGTCTCGTTCAACGCCTAGACTCGAAAAGCCCCGACCGGGCAACGGCATCGGGCTTCGCCTCCCGACTCGCGTGGCTGAAGGAGCATGGTGGCGAGGCACAACGCGCAGAGTTCGAATATACGACGGCGGTGCTGATGCCCTATATGCAGATGCCGCAGATTGGATTCACCGATAAATGCCGCAATGTCATCGCGTTCACAGATGATCAGCAACGGGCAGAAAGTTTCATCTCACTTGCCACGTCGATGGCCACGGTGACTCTTTACAAGCCGGTCATCTTGTCCCTGGTGATTGAAGCGATTCGCGATGGTGAATTGACGGACAATCGGATCACTTTCGATTGGCTGCTACCGGGTTTCATTGCTCGCATGCGAGAGCATGGCAAAGAAGTCGGCGAACAGCAACTGGCCGAAGGGTTTGGTCGGCTGGCGAACGACCTGTTCTGGATGCTTGCTCATCGCGACACGAACGAGCTATTGGATGTGTCAGAGCCGACGCCTTCTAAAATTCGAGAGCGAGTTTCTCACGCTCGATTGCAGGAGGCGTATTGGCAAATGCTGTTGGATAAGGATTGCAGCGAACAAGTTTTGAAGTCGATCTCGGAAAAATGGTGGCCTCGCCACGGACTGAAAACAACGACAAAACCTGAAGTTGATATTGCGAACGCAACCGAGAATTTAATCCGTGCGATCGCGGCCAAGGGTTTCATCTTCCACCCGTGGCAGATCGCGACCTACATCACAGCCATGCGTACGAAACCATTCGTGATTTTGGCAGGCGTCTCGGGAACGGGGAAATCAAGATTACCGGCGTTAGTTGCTGAATTGACCACTGGTGAAATTGATCGTGTCTCGGTGCGTCCGGATTGGACCGATAGCGCGGATGTACTTGGGTATGTTGATCTGCAGGACGAGTTTCGCCCTGGAGTTGTCCTTTGGGCTGCGAGCAAAGCATCCATGGACGTCGATCACTTTCACGTTTGCTTGCTGGATGAAATGAACTTGGCGAGGGTCGAGCATTACTTTGCGGAAGTGCTGAGCTCGATCGAAGATCGACGTCCCTCTGAGTCAGGTGGCTATGAGACAACGAAGCTAGTCGCTCAGACACTGCCTCCGCTGTTTCGTGAGTGGCAAGAACAAACGATGCCGGCGAACTTTGGCATTGTCGGCACGGTCAACATGGACGAGAGTTCACACGGGTTCAGCCGCAAGGTGCTTGATCGTGCGTTCACGCTGGAACTCTCCGAAGTCGACTTGGATTTACATCAGCCCGCGTCATCGATGGGATCGGTGAAGCCGGTTTACTGGCCAGCATCCTTCTGGCATTGCCAGGCTACTCGAATCTCTGAATGTAATCAGTCATCATCCGAATTCCAGCCGGCAGCCGAACGAGCGACCAAGGTGTTGATAGAAGCGAACAAGTGTTTGGTGATTAGTCAATTGCAGGTGGGCTATCGGACGCGCGACGAAGTGATCTTGTTCCTGTTGAACGCGATGCAACTTGCGGACTCGTTCGTGACCCGCAGTGGCGAGAAAGTGGACCCGCTAGATCTCGCCTTAATGATGAAGGTGCTGCCTCGCTTGGTGGGGGGAAGCAATGCGATTCGGCGGACGATGATCGGGTTGCTGGGACTCGCTCATGGGCAATCCATGAATGATTCCGATGCGGCTGATTCCGCAGTCGATGCGTGGGTGACGTTGGATCGCCCGGTTGCGATCATGAGTGCGCCGTTTCCGCGAACTGCGTCTCGGCTTTGCTTGATGTGGGAGCGTTTGAATTCTGAAGGTTACACGTCGTTCTGGTTGTAGACATGAAACACTTGTTTCGCATCGCCACAAACCGTTTCACGCTTGACTGGCACCGCGTCCGCGAGACGGATCGTGCCGTGCTGGCGCAGTCGATGCCGGTCAGGGGCCGGGTCAAAATGGTGCCGCATGACACTGGGCTGACGTGGCATCACTCGACAATGCGATGCGGCGTCCCAGATGCAATGGCAGCCGACATCGATGATCCGACCGGACCGCCGCTCTACGAGCAGACGGAATACCAGCTCTATCTTCGTGGCAACCATGACGGCGACCAGGTAGAAATGCGTCACCGCGACCCCGTCATCACACGATCCCTCAACTCACAGGAAGATGGTCGTGTTGTCCATGGCTCGGTGAACTTCCGGGGCCAAATCGGTCGTAGCCTGTTTTCAATTTACGTCAATGGGAATCGAACGCTTGACTTTGAAGTTGAGGTTTTTCCGACCAAGATCGATTACGAATCGGACTACCGGGATATTGTCGCCGATGTGCAGTCAATTCTGACGAGTCTGGCGTATGAATACCTGCGTTCGACATATCAGATGGGTAAATTATCGGGCGATCGTCCACCGTCAAAGCTCGAATGGCTCGTCCTGATCGAGCATATCATTGATGAACTTGACGTGGCGATGAACCACATCGCTCAGCGACCAACACGTGGACTGGTTCGACGCGAGCGGACCTCACGGCTGGAACGGATCCGACGAGTCGACTCACGCGTGCGTTCGCAAGTTCGTCGTGGTCAGGGCAAGGGTCCGCTGATTCAGTTGAATGGTCTCACCGCTCGCCAACAGCTCACCGAACGGCCGGCGGAACGGACGCTGGATACGATGGAGCATCGTTGGCTACGCAACCAACTCGTCGCTGTCCAGCGAACGCTCGGTCAAATTGCAGCGATCTACGATACAGACGGCGAATTGTCGTCGCGGCGCCAGCGAACATTTGACGGGATCACTCGGCTCAAGAGCCGTGTGTCACGGCTGCTAAATCTGGAGCCGATTAAGGAGGCTGAAGGCGATCCACCGATCGGCTTCGCATCTCTTCAGCTGGTATCGGCTCCGGGTTATCGCGAAGCCTACCGGCTGCTCATGTTTCTCAAGATGGGCATACGTCTGGAAGGTGACCTGATTCGTCTGGCGGTCAAAGACTTGGAGGTGCTCTACGAATACTGGACCTACCTAACTGTTGTTCGCATCATCCAGGAAGAACACGGACCGCCCCAGAATCTCGACTCTCTATTTCAGGTACGATCGTCAGGGCTTTCAGTCCGATTGAAGCAGGGCACGACACAGCAGGTAGCGTTCTCGACAGGACAACGCACGATCCGGGTGAAGTACAACCCCCAATTTCTCAACCATGAGACCACGCTCATTCCGCAAAAGCCTGACATCTTGATTCGATTTGAAGACGACGGCTGGCCAACCATGCAGCTGGTGGCCGACGCGAAGTATCGCATTGACGCCAGTGAGCAGTATCGACAGCAGTTCAAGTCGTTTGGGCCACCAACGGACGCAATCAACGTGCTACACCGCTACCGCGACGCGATTTTGGAGATTGATCAAACCGAAGCCCAGAAACATGGTTTGAGTCGTTCAGTCGTGCAAGCCGCCGCATTATTCCCGATGAATCAATTGCCGGACGAGGACTTTCATGACAGTCGCTTGTGGCAGTCGCTTGAACGCCTCGGCGTGGGGGCGATCCCGGTGCTTCCAAGTAACACGGCGTTTCTGAAAGAATGGTTGCTCGCGGCGGTACGTCAGGGCGGTTGGTCGATGGCAGATCGTGCGATCGCAAACCTTGCGGACGAAAAATCGAGAGACTGGCGAATCGCGGCCAGTGAGCCTGTGCTGGTCGGCACCTTGCGGTCACCTGGCACACGTGAACATTTGGAATGGGTCAGGAGTGAACGGCGGTATTACCACCCGCTGACAAAAACTCAACTTCGCCAATTCGTGGTTAAGCAAGTTGCGATCTACATCCCGGCAGACTTCGATGAACCCAACGGAATCCGATATGTTGCCGATGTCGAACATTTTGAGGTGGTCAATCGCTCCGAAATCCTCACGCCCTGGCCAGCAAGACGTCATGAACAAATGGTGCTGTTCCATCTGGGACCGGTCCGTCCACTGGCGTCTCCGATCAAATTCATCACGGGAGACTCAATGCCAGCACATGGCCGCTGGACAACACGGCTGGGACTCGAACGGGCGAGATCGGTGACCGAGATCGCTCTGGAAACGGAACCTGAATGGCGGTTTCTCGAATGGCTGCAAGCAAATCGATCGGTTCACACGATCAAGCTCGACCCACCACGCGTCCAAAGTGCGGAGAATCCCAAGGGACGCGCCTGGTTCCATTTGGATTCAGGCAAAAGCGTGCGGTATGACGGGATGAACGGATTCTTGATGCGTTCAGCACACGCAGCTGAATCCTACAGCACGCTCAAAGATTTAATTCAACGGGACTTGGCTTGATCCATGAAACAACCTTTGACGCTCGTGATTGTCCCGTGTGGTGACAGCAAAATCTGGGACAGAAATTTAGATACTGGATCGTGTGCTGCCCAAGATGCAGGTTCACCGTTCAAGGTGAATCGTAGGTGCGCCGCATGCATTGGTAGCCAATGGGGCATCCAAAGCAAAGGCAGGCAGTAACCGTGGGTAGTCTCACCGGATTCCTGCAAGAACGATTCGCGGCGTCCTGCCCAGCTGGTTGGTCATGCGATCGCGAAGTCGACCTACTTGATTCACGCTGGCAACGAACGCTCGGCTATTCCGCCCGCGCCGACGTCGTACTCTCACGCAATGACGGTTCCCGTCGAATCTGGATTGAGTTTGAAGTCAGCCGCGCCGACCCTGTCGCCAACCACGCCAAGTTCGCGACCTCACATCTTTTCGAGCCGCAACCCAAAACCGACACCTTCGTCGCGATGGTCAGCAGCCACGTTACCCGAGGCCGCCGTAACCTGGCCGCCAACACGATCATACTGATGCGGCGCATCGGCATGAGTGCTTTCCAAACCGCACTCTTCCCAACACTCGCACCCGCAGAAGTCAAGCGTCTCAATCACCTTCCTGCCCACGAACTCGCCACCAACGCGATCGACACCGCATCCGAACTCGCCCGCGCATTGCTGATCGCCGACCCACTCTCAATCACCACCGACTACCAGCTTCACTACGCAGGTGATCTGCTCGAAGTCTTCTGCAACGCCCAGCGATTCAACCAAGAGTTGACCACGACCACAGGCCAATCGCTCTGGGGCAAACGAACGATTAAATACTTCGCCTACGACCCTCAAACCAACCTCTTCGCGCCATCCAAGTACTGCGCCTACATCAACGCCCTGCCATCCGCTGACTCCCTCGCGTCACCGCACCAACAGCTGATGACCATGCCGCTGTACACATCGCTCGACGAATGCGAGCCCAAGTTCGACGGCAATCTAGCGCAATCCCACCTTCAACGCCAACTCAACATGCAACTCACCACGCCAGACGAATCCCCCCCCATCGGCAAAGCCTTCGCCGCATGGCGGGCAGCCCAGTTCAACCACATCCGAGTTCATCCCAACGGCCCAATGTTTCTGGTTACGCCAAGCTGGTTCGCTTGAATCTCCATGGCACCTAAGAATCCGTTTCAGGGAATGGCGTGGTTTGCTGTCAGTCTATTTTCCACATTGGAACTTGGACGCGATTTTCAGTGATCGCCTCCGCTTGGAGGTGCTACTCGGAGACACGTGAGTTCAGCGACCGACCGACCGATCGAAACTTACTCGCAGACGCACTGATGCCAGACGCGTTTTGACAACGTAAAATCACGATCAACCTAGAACCGTGAACGAAGGGGCGAAAAGCGACAGTGACTGGCGAATACGACAAACTAATCAAGAAGCTCGCGAAACTCCGAGTCGATCGGTCGAAGGGAGTCGCTCCTCATAAGCCGCTCTTGCTTCTCGTTCTGCTGGAGTTGGCGAAGTCCGAATCACTTCCTGATCCGGACGTGACGCTGACGCCTGATCTCGCCTTCCGCTTTTCCGTGTACTGGTCCATCGTCGCGCATCGGCGAACTCAGCCGCCGGATGTGCGCCTGCCCTTTCACCACACACGATCGTCAAAGCTCTGGACAACGCTCAGAACTGACGGTACTGAATCAACCCACCGCGACTCAACAACCGCAATCAGGTTGTCCGACGAATTCTTCGTAGCCCTTCAGTCGGCCGATTTTCGACAGGCTGCTGGGTACACCTTGATCTCGAACTACTTCGAGCATGCTGAGCGGGTCGCACTTTATGAATTGGCAGGCATCGAAGCCCCTAGAGACGCGACGGTGCTCGACGAACTCGCCATCCAAGCCGATAGCGAAGCTCGCGCCGAAGGCCGGACGGCTCGCTTCCGTGTCGATGTCGTCGCAGCTTACTGCCACACTTGTGCCCTAACCGGCTATCGGATCACCACGATCAGCGGCCACTCAATCGTAGATGCCGCGCACATTCATCAATTCGCCCGCTCCCGCAACGACGATCCCCAGAACGGAATCGCCCTCTGCAAAAACGCCCACTGGCTCTTCGACCTCGGGCTCTGGAGCATCGCCGATGATTATCGAGTCATTGTTGCCAGCGAATTCTTTGACGAAGCCTGCCCGACACAAGAGTCTCTTACTTCGATGGAGGGAAAGCTGTTAACACTTCCTCGTGACAAAAAGTCATGGCCAACCGCTCAGAACCTTGCTTGGCACCGTACAAAGCGTTTTGTAGGGTGACCCCCGGTCTTCCAAATGTTTTTACAAGAGTGAAACTCGACGCGGCAACGCTTCTCGATACCTTCCCATTCATCCGGCACCAAGTATTTTCCACCTCGCCGACGCATCCGAGCACCGCGGAGATGAATTGTCGAGGTTCGGTATGAGGAGCATCGAGAGATATTGGATGCGTTGATCGAGGCGATCACCGAACCGGGGCGGCTGCCCGAGCCAGTCGAAATTGCCGGGGAATTTTCGCTACACCGTGATTAAGCACAACGAGACAAACGGAAATTTCAGTTTCATCGACTGCCCCGACTTCGACAATGCCGAGGAACCGGCTACGGGCGACTACGCAGTTGTCAAATCGAACGGAACGATCACGCTGCATGCCGCACTTGCTGATCCGTACATCTATCACCACAAATGGCTGTTCGTTGCCGAAAACTATGAAGGCTTCGACGTTCAGCAAAGTATCGAACGCTCAATCGCTTGGATGTCACTGCCAAACGTTGACAAATCTTTGATCGGACGCGCCAGCTACTGGAACGCTGACGTAGTGCCGAGGCTAAGTCAATCGCCAGAAGACTCCTGGCTTCGTAGCGATGAGATCAGGCGGCGGCTCAAATTGACAACCTGTGAACTTGCCCATCTGCGAGAGACAGGTCAGTTGCTGTTCAAGAAGCAGGGGAATGCGTATCTCTATCGCTCTCCCCCTCTCCGTCGGCGCCCGTAGCGAGTTTGCGTCTGGATGGGCCGATGCCCATTTGCAGTGTCAACAGATCGTCGATCAGCTCGAGTTCACGATCGCGGTCGGCTGGGCGGTTGCTTGCGCGGTTGCCTTACGGCATTCGGGGCAGGAGAGGGGAGCGGGAATCGGAATAGCCTGGCCATCTTCTCCGGTTCCGCCACACCAAAATCCCTCGGGCGCGTACTCCGATCCCTGGAAATCATGAAGCCGCAGTACAGCCTGTCCCATGAGGTAGCGATTTTTATCGTATGCACGGACAGTCAACCCAAGCATGCATCCGACACGGCTGGCAGCACGATATACCGTCTTTCCAAGCCCCCAACGGCCCAGATCGTCACCGGTTTTTCCGCTGCGTCCGATGTTCCGCCAAAACCAAAAGAAGTCTTCGCGGTGTCGATGCTCGCGTGGCGGGTCTTTCGCAAGGCATACACTGCCTTCCAGACCGCGAGTGCCAAAGTCCTCACAAACAAGGTAGCCGAGATCAAGTTTTGGTACACCTTCCGAACCAAATTCAACATCACGATGTGCCAACGCAGGTTGAAGACGGCCAAAAAACGTTGATAGCTCTGACTTTGCGGGTAGTTCACTGGTCGAGTGAAGGCCGAATCGAACTCTGACCGGTTCGTCCCCGGTCCCGGCGTCCATCGAATTCTGTATCACCTCACGAACCAGAGCGTCGGTTCCCGCATACTCGTTTTCACCTGCGCCTTCCGTCTTAAACAGTTCCGTTTCCTGTGGATCACGACGAACCGCAGCGCCAGACAGTTTTGCAAATACCCACTCGCTCATTCCGACACACGCTCCAATATCTGGGTCCCGCTTGTCTGCGAGGGTCGAGCAACGGAGTCGTCAGCCGCAAGCAATTTCAAGTGATCGCTCGCGTCGATCTCTTGTGCTTCCAATTTTGCCTCGGCGGCCGATTCAAACACGATCGCATGTGTGGTTGTCCGTGTTCCGCCACGAACATCGAGTCGTTGAAAAATCACCGTGGGTAATGTGCCAATGGCACTGGTTTTGATGTTCATTGGAGTTCCTTTCTTGTGAACGGATTACGCGACCCAATTGGCGGCGAATCCCATGTTGCGGGCGATCTCATATTGAGGTGAAACGACTTCTCGGAGCGAATTGGAGAAGTTGAGCGGTCCCATTTCCAGAAACCGCTTCGCATCGTCGATTTTCCAGAGCATGACAAAGTCCTCAGCTAGCGTCACTTTGCCTTTGCGGATGACGCATTGTAACGCTTCGTATTGCAGGTGTGCGTAGGGATCGAAATAGCGATCAATATTTGGAAGCCGGTCGCCTTTCGATGAGTTAACGCTCTTTGTGGTTGGGACGATGTTCCAGATCAGATCGTGTGCGGTAAAACTCCACGGCAGGAAGTGGTCCAATGAGATTTCTTTCGCATTGAGGGGCACGTTTGAATACGGGCAGGAGACGTTTTCAAGTTCGGCAAATGCGATCTTCCAAAACGCCTTGGCTTCCTTCAAGTCGCGTTCGGTGGGCGCAAACAGTTTGCTGGGGACGTTCGGGACGTTGGGATTGTTCGCCTGGAGGTACTTGACCAGGTTCCAGAAACTGAAGTCCTGCAGGATCGAGATGTGCTTGTTGAGGTACTCAAACCAACGATCGTTGATCTCAATCGAATCGTCTACGAAGCGGTACATCGGCGGAGTATTGGAACGAAAATCGCGATCGCAGAGTTCCTGAACTCGGTTGTTCACTTGTTGGTCGGGGAGACCACGTGTTTCTTCGGCGAACCATGGACGAACGAAACGATACGGAACGTAGCGAGTGCGTTCCGTCACGATTTTGTGGGCGTTTGAGGAAACGCCAAGCGATTTGAATGCCGCTCGGATGACTTCGGCACTCGAGTTCGATTCGGCATGAGTTTCCGCACGTAACGACTTCACCGCGTCGCTCAGCTTGTCTTGCTTGCCGAACGCGAGATTGAAATAGTTGACAGGGTACCAAGCAAGCACAACCATTTCGGCGGCCAAATCGTCGACGGCGATTTTGGGCGAATGGAACTTTGACATTTGTTCCAGAATGCCCAAGAACCAATAGAATTTGTAGGAGTTTGTGACGTTACGAAATCCACCCGCCAATGCTTGCACTGGAAGTTCTGATTCGGATTCCGGTAGGTCGACCATGTCGATAGTGGGGCTAGACGTTTTCGGGTTCAGCAAAAACTATTCTCAGTTTGTCGTACACCGGGAACTTGGTGACGGTCCGTCGCCTAAAGTCCTCGTCCTGTGCACAAGCGAAGAACGATTTGGCCGCAGTTAATTCACTGATGGCATCAGGACTGTAGTTTCGGTAATACGAGGAGCCATCTAACTCGATATCAAGAACGGGCTCGAATCCGTTCAGGTAATTTCGGTAGCTGATCGTCACGCCGTTGACCTGAATCTCAATGGTGTCTCTTTCCACATGGACACTCTCGGCTCGCTCCAAAAGTGACACGTCGAAGATATTCATTCTACTTGCTCCAATCAGTGAAGTCTCGGAAGCGTTACGCGCAGAGGCTCAACGCGGAAAATGATCGGTTGTGTGAATAACAGCATGCCGAGTGCAGCTGCAGCGTTGCTAGGCGAGACTCCCAGTAGCTGGGCGATTGAATCGCGAGCACGTGTGAATTCGCGACGTGTCCTTTCGCCCGAACGATGCGAGCTCGACGCATTGCCCAAATCACTCCGAATCGTATCCGACAGGACGTCACGCACAGCATCAGATAGATACGTTGTCGCGTTGTTGTCGAGGTAGATTTCGGCGGGCATGAGGCGTCCGTCCCGAGGATGGATAGTTTGCTAGCATTCTACGGTTTGCTCGTGCAGCGTGCGACGGGCTTCGCGATATAGGCTTCTGAGTTTGAAAGAATCGCAACGGTTGCACGGTAAAGGCAAGCTGTGACACGTTTGGTCACACCGCACGAAAAACATCGATAATCGCCCGCGTCACTGCCGTAATTGACTTAAAAACTCGCGATGCAGCTTCTTTCCGACCTTCCCGAGCGAAACGAGCAGTTCTTCGGTCTGCTCCAACGCTAAAGGAGACGGCTTCGTGAGCACATTTCTCAAACGGTTTACCGGCGAAAAGGTAACACCAGCTTCGGCGGCCAGCTTCTCTTGACTCATCCCGAGTCGATCGCGAAGCGGCTTCACCAGCTTTCCAAGGTCCCAGCTATTTTCGGCAGCCGCCATTGTTTTCCGTCTCCGAGCTTGCCGAGAGCGCTCTAAGACGTTGCAAGGAACTTATTGCCCGGAATTCTGATCGTCAATCGGGCGACACACGGAGGCAGCGTAGGGCCGGCCGGCGCGGAGAACCGAGCGTCGATCTCGCTCCGATCAGTGGTCGAATTGCCACCGACGTGCCTCGGCAGGCGGATTGCAAAGCGTTTTTGTCAAAACAGGTTCTCGGCGAGCGCCGGTTGTGGAATCGGTTTTCGCCCTCGCCGAAAATCACATCCAGGCACCAGTGAAGCGTATTTTCCATTCCACAATGACCACGAACACAGGCGCCGAAACCTTTCAATCCCATCGTCAATGATCTGATGCAAGAATGGGTATCACTCGTGAACATTTTTCCATCCCGACTCAATCGCGGTGATTTCATTCGACCTCTTCGCAGTCGCCAATTGCCCCAAACGGATGGCTCGCTGAACCGCCTACGCAGCGTTTCTGCACGCCAAAACTAGCGATCGTCTACTCCATCTGGTCGCTAGCAGGCATCACCCTGGTCACACCGCCTTGGCTCTCCCCCTCTCCGTCGGCGCCCGTAGCGAGTTTGCGTCTGGATGGGCCGATGCCCATTTGCAGTGTCAACAGATCGTCGATCAGCTCGAGTTCACGATCGCGGTCGGCTGGGCGGTTGCTTGCGCGGTTGCCTTACGGCATTCGGGGCAGGAGAGGGGGGCGGGGGATTGGTTTTATTGGAGGAGGGGAGTGGGTTTTTGCGCCGCGTCGCGTGAGCGGCCGGGTGGGTGGTGTGGGGTACCCGATGCCTTACGGCATTCGGGTCGGACGGGGGGAGCGGAGGATTGGTTTTGTTGGAGGAGGGGAGTGGTTTTTTGAGCCGCGTCGCTTGAGCGGCCGGGTGGGCGGTGCGCGGTACCCGATGCCTTACGGCATTCGGCTCAGAAGAAGGGGGCGGGGAATTGGTTTTATTGGAGGAGGGGATTGGTTTTTTGCGCCGCGTCGCTTGAGCGGCCGGGTGGCGCGTGGGTGGTGTGTGGTACCCGATGCCTTTCGGCATTCGGGGCGGAAGGGGGGAGCGGGGGATTGGTTTTATTGGAGGAGGGTGTGGGTTTTTGAGCCGAGTCGCGTGAGCGGCCGGGTGGGTGGTGTGGGGTACCCGATGCCTTAAGGCATTCGGGGCGGACGGGGGGAGCGGGGGATTGGTTTTATTGGAGGAGGGGTGTGGGTTTTTGAGCCGAGTCGCGTGAGCGGCCGGGTGGCGTGTGGGTGGTGTGGGGTACCCGATGCCTTACGGCATTCGGGGCGGACGGGGGGAGCGGGGGATTGGTTTTATTGGAGGAGGGGTGTGGGTTTTTGAGCCGCGTCGCATGAGCGGCCGGGTGTGTGGTTGTGGTACCCGATGCCTTACGGCATTCGGCTCAGAAGAGGGGAGGATTGGTTTTATTGGAGGTGGGGAGTGGGTTTTTGAGCCGAGTCGCTTGAGCGGCCGGGTGGGCGGTGTGTGGTACCCGATGCCTTACGGGATTCGGGGCGGAAGAAGAGGGGAGGATTGGTTTTGTTGGAGGAGAGGAGTGGGGTTTTGAGCCGAGTCGCATGAGCGGGCCGGGTGGGTGCGCGGGCGGTGTGGGGTACCCGATGCCTTGCGGCATTCGAGGCAGAGGGGGGGAACGGGGGGCGTTGGAACTTGGACGCTGACGCGGCGTGTCTCTTGGACCGGAAAATCGGTGAAGTTTTTTCGTTGACATGTCGCAAGGTCGCGATACATTGATTGTATGAGCAATGGAGAACCCGATGGCGATTGGGACGAGCGCGACTATCGACCGGCCGGTCCCACTCGCTCTTGATTGCTGCTGAAACTCAATCGGACTGCGGGCATTTTTTTTTGAAAAACATGTCGCTACATAGCGATGTCCCAAGTTGACGAGATTTCGGTTTCTGTTGCGACTTTTGCACTTCGATGGATGGAAATGCTGATTTTTGATGTGAAGAAACTGGCCAATCCTCATTTTGCCTGACGGATTCATGGACACCACTATTGAAAGACCATCGCTCGCTGAGCGTCTGAACGATCCACAAACCTCTGAGGTCCTCCATCGCTTGCTCGATCGGGCAGAGTCCTTCGACGAGATGTTGCAGAGGGCGGGTGAGCTTCCCAACTTGATCGCGATCGCGACGGATTGGTTCGATGCGATCAGTCACCGGGCGGCCGAGGAGGGAATCGACCTCGAACAACGAGCCACCGAACTGATCAAGTTGCTGGTCAAGGTTACCGAACCGGCGAACATGCAGGCGATGGAAGGACTGGTGTCGCGACTGCCTCAACTGGCAAAAGGTAGCGACCGCCTGGACGAATTGCCCAATCTGCTGGCGATGGCGATGGATGTGTTTGACGAATGGGCGACCGAACTCAAGGCCGAGGGCATCGATCTGGAACAGAGCGTTCGCCAAGGCTTGCACGCGGCGCTGTACCTGGGCGGGCAAATCCAGAAAGAGGAGCTCGATCGCATCGGGTACTTGGTCAAGTCGGATGTCCTGAACAAACACTCCGTCGAAACGGTTGGCATGGCCGGTTCGGCGTTGGCGAGTTGCCAACGAGGCACGAGCGAGCAGCCCGTTGCTAAACGGGTCGGCCTGTTCGGTTTGCTCAACGCAATCCGAGATCCCAACACCCAGCGTGCGCTGTCGTTCGGATTGCAATTCGCCCAGTCCTTTGGCCGCGTGTTGGACGAAAACCATGCTGGCCCCACCTCCAATCCCTCCCCCTCCGAAGGTTCACTCAAATGACTCATCATCAAATTGTTATCGTGGGCGGCGGGACCGCTGGAATTACTGTCGCCGCGCGTTTGCGGAACGCGGATCCGTCACTCGACATTGCCATCATCGAACCGTCGGAAAAGCACTACTACCAACCGCTGTGGACGCTTGTCGGCGGT
>NZ_CM147949.1:4725000-5947500 GCF_055811895.1 Rhodopirellula sp. SH410 | reverse complement strand
ACATGAAAATTCGCATTTGGATCACAAAAGACTTGTTGACATATCGCGACCTGCCGATATATTGAATGTAACAGCCTTCGGAGAATCGAACGATGACGACCAAAACCACGACCGCAAAACCTACCAAGCCGCTCGGTACCGTCGATGACTTTGCCCAAGCCGCAGAGTGCTTGAAGGTCCTCGCGCACCCTGTGCGGCTGCGAATCGTGCAGCTGTTGCTGCATGGCCGGTATACGGTCGGTGAATTGGCTTCGGATTGCGGTGTCCAAGACAATGTCGGCTCGGATCACCTGCGGCTGTTGCAACGCTGTGGTTTTCTGACGAGCGAACGGGAGGGACGCAAGGTTTACTACCAAGTCGCTGAGTTGCACCTGGCGCAACTGATGGCCTGTATCGAAGGGCGATTCCTGCCCAGCACAGCCGAATAGCGATCCATCACGGGCGGTCTGCGGACTGCTTTTTTTAGCCTGACATATCGCCGCATGGCGAGGTCAGAAGGTGTCAGTTTCTAAGACAATATTCAAATCGAAGCGGGGTTTTCAGATGCAAACGATTGATGTGAAGCAGTTAGCGAGTAAGCAGGGCGGTGGCGAAGTCGACTTGATCGACGTGCGGATGCCAACGGAATATCGCGAAGTCCATGCCGTGGGCGCGAAGAACTATCCGCTCGACGCCCTCGATCCGAAAGCGATCGCGGGGGCTCGTAACGGTCGCGCAGAGGAGCCCTTGTATGTGATCTGCAAGAGTGGAAACCGCTCCAGCAAGGCGGTCCAGAAGTTTCTTGATGCGGGCATCGAGAATGTGGTCAACGTCGAGGGCGGAACGAACGCCTGGGTCGACGCGGGATTGTCCGTCGTGCGTGGTAAGAAGGGCGTTTCGCTGGAACGCCAGGTTCGTATCGCGGCCGGCTCGATCGCCTTGGTCGGTTCGGTGGCCGCGTTGGTCACGGGCAACGTCTACTTCGCCGGTATTCCGGCGTTCGTCGGCGCGGGGCTCACCTTCGCGGGCATCACGGACACCTGTGCGATGGGGATGATGCTGTCCAAGATGCCTTGGAATAAGTGTTCGGAAAGCGGGTCATGCTCGGTATAGCGATCCTCTTCGGCTTGATCGTTGGCTTTGCACTGGGATTGACCGGTGGCGGTGGCGGCGTGTTCGCCGTGCCGTTGCTGGTCTACGGACTGGGGATCGCACCGCGTGAGGCCGTTGGCATCTCGCTGGCGTCGGTCGGCGGGACGGCATTGTTCGGTGCGGTGCCACGCATGGTGCGGGGCGAAGTGGAACTGCGAACGGGACTGTTGTTTGCTGTCGCGGGGATGGTGGGAGCACCTTTCGGAGCCTACCTATCGAAGCTTATTCCTGAGCATGTGTTGTTGGTTTTGTTTGCGTTTTTGATGTTAGTGGTGGCCTTTCGCATGTGGTCGAAGGCGACCAATCCGAAGGTTGCCAGCGGCGTCTGCGTGAGCGAGAGCGAACCGGGCAGTGACCATAGCGCCTGCCAGCGAGATGCAGACGGGAAGCTGCGGTTGACGTCGAAATGCGTTCGGCTGCTCGTGTTGGTCGGCCTGATGACAGGCGTCCTGGCGGGCATGTTCGGTGTGGGCGGCGGCTTCGTGATCGTTCCCGCTCTGGTGCTCTTCAGCGGCATGGCGATTCATCAAGCCGTTGGTACCTCGCTGTTCGTGATCGTGTTGGTGAGTGTTAGCGGCGTCGCCTCACACTTGGCTGCGGGCATGCCGCTTCCGCTGGAGGTGACGATTCAATTTATGATCGGTGGGTTTGCGGGCATGTGGCTTGGCGGGGTGGTGGCCAAGCGATTGAAGGGGCCCACTCTTCAGAAGACGTTTTCCATTGCGGTCGTGTTCGTCGCGATATTCGTGATCTACAAGTCGGTCGCTTTATAACTCAAGTCCATTTTCCATAGGGGAAACAAAGTATGTTGCTCAAATATTTCTACGACCAAAAGCTCGCCCACGCTTCGTACATGGTCGGTTGCCAGCGAGCTAATGTTGCGATCGTTGTGGACCCAGGCCGCGATGTGGATCAGTACATCGAAATGGCCGAGCGTGAGGGCGTCAAGTTGGTCGCGGTCGCTGAAACTCACATCCATGCCGACTACGTCTCCGGTGCACGGGAGCTTGCCGATCGCGTGAATGCGAAGCTATACGTATCGGACGAGGGGACGGCGGACTGGAAGTATCACTACCTCGATGGCTACGACAGTGAATTGCTGCATGACGGCGATCACTTCATGATTGGTAATATCCGGTTTGACGTCATGCACACTCCGGGGCACACGCCCGAAAGCATTTCGTTTGTGCTGACCGATCAAGGCGGTGGCGCCGACAAGCCCATGGGGATTTTCACGGGTGACTTTGTCTTCGTCGGCTCGATCGGACGGCCGGACTTGCTCGAGGAAGCGGCTGGATTGATGGGCACAGCCGAACCGGGTGCTCGCGACCTGTTCCACTCGATCGAGCGTTTTAAGTTGTTGCCCGACTACCTGCAGGTCTGGCCCGCACACGGCGCCGGCAGCGCATGCGGCAAAGGGCTCGGAGCGATCCCCTCATCAACCGTGGGCTACGAAAAGCTGTTCAATCCGGCGCTGCAATTCACTGACGAAGAGAAGTTCGTCCAATACATCCTGGCCGATCAGCCCGAGGCTCCGAAGTATTTCGCGGTCATGAAGCGGGTCAATAAAGAGGGGCCCGCGATCCTGGGAGCCGACCATCATCATCAGATGCTCGACACCGGCGAATTGCCTCAGGCTCTCAAGTTGGGAACCGTGGTCGACCTGACGCCGTCACCGGAGTTTGCCAAGGGGCACGTCCCCGGAACGATCAACATTCCGTTGGGAATGCTGTCTGCGTGGGCGGGATGGTTGGTGGATTACGATCGCCCCACCTACCTGATCTGCCAACCGGAACAGTTGGAGGAAGCGGCCCAGTTGCTGCACAATATCGGCGTCGAGGACATCAAGGGCGGATTCGATGCCAGCGAAGTGCGACGATCCGGTTTGGCCGATGAAGTCTACGCAACAGGAACACCGGCAGACCTCGCACCGTCGATCGAAGCCGGCAGTGTGAAGCTGATCGATGTGCGGTCCAACGACGAATGGAACGAGGGTCACATCGAGCAAGCCGAACATCGCTTCTTGGGTCGACTACCGATGCATTTGGACGGGCTGCCACACGATAAGAAATTGGTCGTTCAGTGCCGCAGCGGTGCCAGGTCTGCGATCGGCGTCAGCGTATTGCAAGCCGCGGGATTCAAGGACATCATCAACCTCACCGGCGGATACACGGCATGGAAAGGCGACGGATTGGCGAGCGTGAAAGCTCAGCCTGCCATGAACGCCCAAGCCTAAGCGGGTTTGGGAAATTATTCCGCGTAGCCGCATTCGCCGGTTGGGCGTTCGCCCCGGTCGAACACGAGGACCGTGGCCGATGCCACAACGGCTGATCGAACCACACGATTCCCCTAACCTGTCCAATAGGATGTTGATTCAGTCGGGATTTGAAGGGCAATATTGAGCCGAATGCCGTGAGGCATCGGGTAACACGAGGCACCCGACCGCTCACGCGACTCGGCCCCTGAAATCAACACGCCGCCCGGCAATCCGTTCGATCGTCGGACATCACAGGAGATCCCCAGGGAAACGACGCTCTGGCCTTTATCGGCCGCCTCAGCGACTGTCGTTGCGTGGTCAAGACTCCGTCGTTGACACTTCACACGTGCCAACAAGCTAAACTAACCACTTGTGCAGAAGTTTTTGAATTGAATTAGCCGATGGGCGCTAGCCCCGGTTGTTGACGCGTTCCGCGTTTCACGCGGTAACCGGGGTCCGCGCCCATCGGCTAATTTCTGGATGCTATCCAAGAACTGATGCGCAGGTACTCAACCACTTCAATTTTCACTACCTCAACCTCCGAGAATTAGAACATGTCTAACAACACGACCATCTCAAACCTTCAACGCGCCTTGTCGATGGAACTGACCGCAGCGCACCAATACCAACTCCATGCATGCGTGCTCGACGATTGGGGCTTGGAACTTCTCGCGACACAAATGAGAGCAGAGATGCAGGAAGAGCTGGGCCATTCAGAATTGTTCATGGTCCGGTGCTTGTTCCTGGGAGCGGATCCTATCGTCGTCATGGAGAAGCAACCCGTCCGTGCCACTTCGCTCAAGCAGATGTTTGAGCTTGATCTCGCGGATGAAAAAGAAGCGATCGAATTTTACACCTCGGCATCGTTCCAGGCGCACGACGATCGAGACATCGGATCGCAGAAAATCTTCGAACGGATCGCATTGGACGAAGAGGGCCACATGAGCTGGCTCGAATTGCAACTCGATCTGCTTAATCGAATGGGCGAACCGGCATTCATCTCCAAGTACATGCCTGCATCCCAAGCCGAATAGGCTTGGCGACAGCGAGACATTGAAACCCGTCGAATCAAAAGTCGCTACCGTCGCCAGACGGTGGTGTCCACGTTCGGGCGAACATCCGACCCGCCGACCTACCCCCCTCCGTTTTTCCTGTTAAAAAGTGAAACCATGAATCGTTTACTCCTTTCAACGCTCGTGTTGTTGTTGGTGACTTCACTGCCGAGCTCGATTTTTGCTCAACAAGGACAGGGGAAAGGACAGGGGGCTGGCCCCGGCGGTGGCCGTGGTCCCGGCGGTGGCCAAGGCATGGGACGCGGCATGGGACGGGGCATGGGACGTGGAGCTCAACAACACTCGCAGGGGCAACCGGGCGGGCAAGGGCAGCATGGGCACGATGATCGCCACGATGAAGATCGCGACGTGTTTCATTACTTGTTGCAAAACCATGACAAGATAACGCGAACCGTCAAGGAACTTCCCGACGGCGTCGAGACACTCACCGAGTCCAGCGTCCCAGAGGTCGCTGAGAAGATCAAAGAGCATGTCGAGTGGATGGAGTATCGCGTCGAGAACACCAACCCGATTCGGATGCGGGATCCGCTCTTTGCGGAACTGTTTCAGCACACCGACAAAATCAAGTTGGTTCACACGGACACCGACAACGGCGTCCGGGTGACGGAAACGTCCGATGATCCGTACGTTGCCAAGCTGATTCAAGCGCATGCCAAAGTCATCACTGGATTTGTCGAACATGGATTCGCCGAAGCGATGAAAAATCACTCGGTTCCCAGCAGCAAAGCGAAGAAACCGCACGCAGCCGCACATCCCGTCATCCTCGAACACGGTTCGGTCGTGCAGCTCGCCGATGCGGCTCAGCAGCCTCGGCCGGGTTCGAAGCTGCTAGTTGACTTGACGGCTGGTGGTGATCCGAAACAGATCAACGCTGGTTTGAAGAACGTCGCGAAGTACGTGAATATTTACGCCGGCGCGGGTGCCGATCCAGCCACCGTTCAAATCGCGGTCATCTTTCACGGCGATGCAACGCTCGCGGTGTTGAACGCTGACGCGTATGCGGCTGAGTTCCAGACGAAAGGGAATCCGAACCTAGCCTTGTTGCAAAAACTGCACGAATCCGGCGTCGAACTCTATGTCTGCGGTCAATCATTGATCTCGAAGGGGGCTCACCCAGAGGACGTTGCCATCGTTGTCGACACCGCCGTGTCGGCATTGACGACGCTTGTCAATCTGCAATCGGACGGGTACTCGTACCTCCCGTTGGCGAATTGACGACGGTGCCCCGCGGCACGAACACCCGACGTCAGCACCGGTGCAGAAGTTTTCGTGTGAAATTCGCCGATGGGCGCTAGCCTGGTTCTCGAAACGCTCCGCGTTTCACGCGGTAACCGGGGCCAATGCCAATCGGCGAATCTCGGGGTTCTATCCCAGAACTTATGCGAATGTGCTTAGGTCGGTCGATTTTGAGTCCACCGAAAACGGAAGGGGAGGCGATGAATTTTAAAAAACTGAGGATCGGGTCACGCGGCTCGCTACGAGTCTTGATGGTTGCCGTGGGGCTTGTTGGATTGGTTCTGGTCATCGGTTGGCTGTCCGGCATGTTTGAGCAAAAGGTACCGCCCGGACATAGTGAGCGCACCGTGCGGCAGCTTGCCGGCGAGCCGACGGATGTGGTTCATGAGATCGAAAAGTCGACCATCGAAGAAGCGATCGGAACGTTGAAAGCTTCCAGTCGCACAGTCGTGTCGTCCAAGATCATGGCAACGATCAACGAGATCACCGTTGCCGCGGGCGATGAGGTGAGCGAAGGGCAGGTATTGATTCGGCTCGACGACAAGGAATACCAATCACGCCTCGACCAGACGAAGCGGTCACTCGATGCTGCGGTCGCTAACGGCAAGCAAGCGGAACAGCAATTCCAAAGAATTCAAACGCTGAGCAAGCAAAATGCGGCCTCTCGTTCAGAGTTAGATAGTGCATCACGCGACGTGCAGGTGACGATGGCGGAGGAATCCCGCGCGATGCAGGCGGTCTCGGAACTCGAAACCATGCTCTCCTATACGACCATCAAAGCACCCAAGAAGGGACGGATCGTCGATCGCAGTGCGGAACCTGGAGACATGGCCAGGCCCGGTGTGCCAATCCTCACTCTCTACGATGCCACCTCGCTGCGACTGGAGGCGCCCGTGATGGAGCAGTTAGCGGTCAAGCTTCGAGTTGGCGATCAATTGAGCGTTCTGGTCGATGCGCTCGACCGCGAGTACACCGCAACGGTCGATGAGATCGTTCCCCAAGCGGACGCTCCGAGTCGATCCTTCTTAGTCAAAGCGTCTCTGCCCAAGTCCGAGGATCTCTACGAAGGCATGTTCGGTCGCCTGTTGATTCCCGCCGGTGAGCGGCGTCACCTGTGCCTGAACACCGACGCGGTGATCAGCGTCGGACAACTCGATTTCGTGGACGTCGTTCTACCCGGTGGCAGCATCGAACGTCGACTGATCAAAATTGGCCAGTTAGGAATGCCCGGCCGACAAGAAGTCCTCAGCGGTGTTGACGCCGGCGAACGGGTGTTGATTCAGCACGGGGTGCAGTCCGATGCCAGATAACGCTGAGCAAGACGAACCTGTCGTTCCCCTCATGACGCGAATCGTCGAAGTCTTCTTGCGAGGCGACGTCGCGGTGCTGCTGGTACTCGTATCGCTGATGCTCGGGGCGGCAGCGCTGGTACTGACGCCGCGCGAGGAAGAACCACAAATCGTGGTGCCGATGGCCGATGTGTTCGCTTCGGCACCCGGCTTGTCGGCAGAGGAGGTGGAACGTCAAGTTACCGATCGACTTGAAAATCTGCTGTACCAGATCGACGGTGTCGAATTCGTGTACTCCACGTCCCGACCGGGGCAGAGCGTCGTCACGGTGCGATTCTATGTTGGCGAAGATCGCGAGGATTCGCTCGTTAAGATCTACAACAAAATCAATTCCTCCGTGGATTTGATTCCTCCCGTCGTCGAGTCGTGGGTCGTCAAACCGATCGAGGTCGACGATGTCCCGATCGTGATCGCGACATTGTGGTCGGACCAGCCACAGCGATATGGCGACCACTCATTGCGGCGGATTGCCGAAGAGGTCCAGCATGAATTGCAGGGTATCGAGAATACGAATCGAGTCGAAATCGTTGGCGGTCGCCCGCGGCGGATCACAGTCAATCTCGACACCCAGCGTTTGGCCGCGCATGCGACCTCGCCCTTGCAAGTCTCACGGGCGCTTCAAGTCAGCAATGTGACCGCTCGTAACGGAAGCTTCGAACAGCAGAACACGCAGTTCAATGTCGAAACAGGCACCTTCATCCAAAGTGTCGACGACTTGAAAGAGATTGTCGTCAACGTCGCCGGTGGCCGGCCGGTGTACCTGAAGAACGTTGCCACGGTTGTGGACGGGCCAGCCGAACCTGACAGTTATAGCTGGATCGGGTTTGGAGCGGCGGACGACGAGCATGGAAACAAGACAGACGTGTACCCTGCGGTTCAAATTTCCGTCGCCAAACGAAAAGGGGCCAACGCGGTCAACGTCGCCCAGGCCGTCGATGCCAAACTCAGCGAACTGACCGCGTCACACTTACCCGACGGCGTGCATTTCCGGATCACTCGCGACTACGGCGAGACGGCCAACGAAAAAGTCAACGAACTGATCGAAGGGCTTGTCGTAGCCGTGTTGACCGTCGTCGGGCTAATCGGTGTGACCATGGGTTGGCGTCCGGCGCTGGTGATCGCGCTCGCCATTCCGGTTTGCTATAGCCTGACCTTGTTCATCAATTTGATGGTCGGCTACTCCATCAACCGGGTGACGATGTTTGCGTTGATCCTGTCGCTTGGTTTGCTCGTCGACGACCCGATCACCGACGTCGAGAATATCGCCCGCTACTTCACGACGAAGGTTTTGTCGCCGCGGCAGTCTGTGCTGCGCGCCGTTCAGGAAGTGCGGCCCGCCCTGATCCTATCGACCCTGGCGATCATCGTCAGTTTCCTGCCCTTGGCATTCATCACGGGGATGATGGGGCCTTACATGGCACCGATGGCGCTCAACGTGCCACTCACCGTGGCCGTGTCGACGATGGTGGCGTTCCTGATCACGCCCTGGCTGGCGATGGTGTCATTGAAACAGATCAATGCATCCGCGGGCGAAGAAAGCTCCTACGATTTGACGAAGAACCCACTGTATCGTCTATCCCGTTGGTCGTTGACGCCGATCTTACGCGGCCGACTGGCCGCGTGGAGTGTGTTGCTGCTGGTGACCGCTCTGTTCTTCGCCTCGTTGATCCCGCCCGTCATGCGATGGGTGCCCGTGAAGATGTTGCCTTACGACAACAAGAACGAGTTTCAAATTGTCGTCGACATGCCTGAGGGGACGACGCTGGAGCGGACCGATGTGGTGTCGCGGCGGCTGGGCGCGTACTTGGGCGGTTTGGCGGAGGTGAAGGACTACGAAATCACCGTTGGCAAATCTTCGCCGATGGATTTCAACGGGCTGGTTCGACATTACTTCCTGAGGGAGGGCACCCATGTCGCTGACATTCGTGTGAATTTGTTGGCGAAGGAACAGCGCGTCCAACAATCCCACGAGATCCTGCTGCGCATTCGCGACGAGATCACCGCGCTCGCCGAGTCGATGGGGGCGAATATCAAGCTCGTCGAAGTTCCGCCGGGGCCCCCCGTGTTGGCGACGATCACGGCGGAAGTCTATGGGCCACCAGAGGGGAACTACGCCACGCAAATCGGCGCGGCACGCGCGGTGCTGGAAAGACTGAGCCATGAGCCGGGCGTGGTGGATTTGGACGTCAGCGCCGAAGACGATCAAGTGCGTTACGTGTTTGAAACGGATAAGCCCAAGGCGGCGCTGTCGGGCATCTCAACTCAGACGATTGCAGACACCGTGCGCACGGCGTTGAGCGGGCACAAGGCAACGGTGCTTCACTTGCCCGGCGAAGTCAACCCATTGTGGATCGAGTTGCGTCTGCCACGGGCGAGTCGCTCGGCGTTGGATGACTTGGAAGAGGTGTACGTCCAAGGTGAAGGCGGCCAAATGGTGCAGTTAGGGGCGCTCGGTAGCTTTCGCGAGACGATTGAGGACAAGTCGATCTATCACAAAAATCTTCAACGCGTGGTCTATGTCTATGCGGAAGTCGCTGGCCGACCGCCGGCCGATGCGATCGTCGATGTGCAATCGGATCAGACCCCTGCGGCCGCAGGTGCCGCAGTCGGCCGGACAGATCCCGCACACGAAACGTCTGGCCGCAATCTCAGGGATCGCTCGTGGCTGTCGCTGGGGGGTGGCATTGCGTGGAGCGTCCCGGCCGGCTACCGCGTTGAGTGGGCGGGCGAGGGCGAGTGGGACATCACGTTGGATGTCTTTCGTGATCTTGGACTCGCCTTTGGAGCGGCACTGCTGGGCATCTTTGTGGTGCTGATGTTCCAAACCGGTTCACGAACGCTGCCGCTCCTGATCATGTCCGCGATTCCACTCTCGATGATCGGGATCATGCCAGGGTTCTGGGGGCTCAACGCGATCATGAACCATCCCGTCGGCGGGCATCCCAACCCCGTCTTCATCACCGCCACCGCGATGATCGGCATGATCGCGCTGGCGGGAATCGTCGTGCGGAATTCGGTCGTCTTGATCGACTTCATTCATTTGGCCCAATCGGAAGGTTTCGATCTCCGAGAGTCGATCATTCGCAGCGTCGCGATCCGCACGCGACCGATCCTCCTCACCGCCGGCACGACGTTGCTGGCCAACTGGGTCATCACGCTTGACCCGGTTTTCTCTGGACTCGCCTGGGCGATCATCTTTGGGATCGTGACCTCCACCTTTTTCACCTTGATTGTGATTCCCGCCGCGTACTGGATCCTGTACCAAGACGCTGAACAACCGGACGCTGAACAACCGGACGCTGAACAACGGGACGCTGAGCAACCGGACGCTATGCAACCGGACGCGAGCGTGTGAACGACCCCACGGCAAGCGACGCGGTTTCGACGTTTCCCTCGGATTTCGGGGGCCCTTCCCGCCCTGCGGCCGCGCACGCGTTGGGGGAACGGGATTTCACGTCAAAGGGCTCTCGGTCGCATCCCCGACTCCGATTAAAATGGTCGAGCCCCTACGTGGCGAAGCGAGCCACCGATGCCAAGGGTCGTTTGCCGGGTGAGTCCGTTCGTTACGATGAGGGCCTGCTCCCGCGGGTCCGAGGCCACCTGTTCAGGGACGTCGGCCGTCCAAGGCGACCCAATTCGGGTCATCGAGCGTTCAAACTGCATCCGCCCACCCCACCAACGAACGAATTATTTTCTGTGATCGACAAACCAATCGTGCGCAAGGCAATCGCCCTCTGTGTGCTGGGCATGCTTGTTTCTGGCGTTGTGAGTCAACGAACGACGCCGGTCAGTGCCGCAGATGGCACCGAGGTGCTCGACCGCCATCACCTGGTGGCTTGGTGCATCGTTCCCTTCGACGCGAAACATCGCTCACCGGCGGAGCGGGCGGCGATGTTGAAGGAACTTGGCATCACTCGTTCGGCGTACGACTGGCGTGCTCAACATGTGCCGGAGTTCGAGCAGGAAATCCAAGCGTACCAGCAGCAAGGGATTGAGTTTTTCGCGTTCTGGGGAGTGCACGAAGAAGCGTTCCAGTTGTTTGCGAAATATCATCTGCACCCTCAAATCTGGCAAACGCTTCGGGAGGGCGACGGAGACACCGAGGCAGCCAAGGTCGAAGCCGCGGCGCAACAGATGCTTCCGCTGGCGCGGCGCACCGCGGCGATGGGATCGTCCCTGGGGCTCTACAATCACGGCGGCTGGGGCGGGGAACCGCGGAATCTGGTTGCGGTGTGTCAACGTTTGCATGAGCTCGGCCAAGATCACGTTGGCATTGTTTACAATTTCCATCATGCGCACTCACACATCGCGGACTGGGCCGCATCGTTCGCGCTGATGAAGCCGTTTTTGCTCTGCTTGAATCTGAACGGGATGAACCCGAACGAGCAACCTAAGATTCTCGGCATTGGCAAAGGGGCACACGAATTGGAGATGATTCGGGTGGTGATTGAAAGCGGTTATGATGGCCCGATCGGGATTCTCGACCACCGCGACAACCTCGATGCTCGCCAATCACTGATCGAGAATCGCGATGGGTTAGCTTGGATTCGCAAGGAACTCGAAACACGCGGCAGCGGAGGTCCGCTCCCACCCACACCGCAACCCTCCGCGGCACCGGACCTGTCCGACGAAGCATCTTCCGGACGCCTCTTCCCGGGCTCGGACGCGTATCGTACGCCACCGATCACCGTCGAAGTCCGCGCGACCATCCGGCGAAGCGATCGCTTTAATATTTTAGTGGCGAGTGATTCCAAAAGGTCTACCGATCACTGGGAGCTGTTCTCAATGAGTGGCAATGGTCGGTTGACGGCCTACCTGCCCGGCAGGGTTCCTGATCACGTGCGTTCCAACGAGATGATTTGCGACGGGAAACCGCACACGCTGTCGATGATCTACGAGCAACATCGCGTCCGCCTCTACGTGGATGGGAAACAGGTTGCCGACCAGCAAATGGTTGCCACTGACGGACGGGTGAGCGTCCCCGGCCCCCTTGGCATCGGGCGACTCGTCGAGGGTCGTTTTACATGCGACGGGGAGATCCATTGGCTGCGTATTTCCCAAGGAGTGCGTGAGATCTCGGGCGAGGCGGTGGTCGAGGTGACCGACGATGCGTCGACGCTGAAGTTGTGGAACTTCGAGAGCGAGAGCGGGGCGGGGACGCTCCCTGCGAGTGATCCCACTGAACGTCCCGTTGAGAGTGCCGAGATGCAAGAGAGCATCGGTCAAACGGAACTGCCATACGATCCAGCGGAGGTTGCCAGACTCGTCCACCAAACGCAACTCTCGGGCGACGCGATGCGAGGCGCGAGTGTCTTTGCCGATGCGAAACTAGCCTGCCTGTCATGCCACAAGGTCGGAATGCAAGGCGGAACGATCGGCCCAGACTTGTCCGTGATCGCGAAGGATCGCACGTTGAATCAGATCGTCGAGTCGATCCTCTGGCCTCATCGAGAGGTGGCACCCGAGTACATGACCTGGAAGATTTTGACGACCGATGGCGACATCGTGACGGGGTTCCAACATCGCTCGAACGACGAGTCGTTGGTGGTCCGAGATCCCTCATCGGACAAGTTGATCATCGTGGCGAAAGACGAGATCGAAGAGGAGATGGCTGCGGGGTCGGTGATGCCCGATGGATTGACCGCCGCGATGTCACCGCAACAGCAACTGGACCTGATTCGATTCTTGGGCGAGTTAGGACGTGACGGGCAGCCGCTATCCGAATCACTTCAGCAGGTCATCGCTCACAGCCAGATGCACGGCCCGATGGAGTTCCCGCTGACCAACGCGCCACTGCAGCCCGCGAATTGGCCGCATGCGACGCAGCGGGTGAATCGAGACCGTGTGTATGACTTCTATACAAAACAAGCCGAGTATTTTCGTCAACAAACGCATCTGCCGATGCTGATCGGTGCCTACCCGGGACTTGATGGTGGCGAGCAAGGACACTGGGGTAACCAGAGTGAAGCGGATTGGGCCGACGATCGCTGGAACGCGACACAACTCGGTTCACTGCAAGCCGGAGTGTTTCGAGCCGACGGCGGGATCACGGTGCCCCGCGGCGTGTGTGTTCGTCTCGGGGACGAGGGCGAAATGTCAGCCTGTTTCAACCCGGAGACCCTGTCCTTCGATGCCGTTTGGACCGGCGGTTTCGTCAAGTTCAGTTCCGTTCGCGAGGGGTTTCTCGGTGGATTGCGGCCCGCTGGAACACTGATTTCGGTGCCGGCGGGAAAGACGATCGATGGTCCCTTTCACTACCATGGCTTTTATCGAAGTGGCAAACGAATCGTTTTTTCGTACACGATCGGCGAAGTGAAGTATCTCGATTCGGCCTGGGTGGATGACGGCGAGTTTGTTCGTGAGGTCGCACCCGCGGAGGAACATCCCCTGCGGCGGATGACCGCAGGGGGACAGCGACAATGGCCCGAAGTGATTGAAACGGAGATCATCCCTGGCACTCAGCGACCCTATGCAATCGATACGATCGAGTTGCCCTATGAAAACCCCTGGAATGCACTTGTCTTCTGTGGAGGGCACGACTTCCTCGACGACGGGACTGCCTTCGTCTGTACGATGCAGGGAGACGTGTGGCGAGTCAGTGGGTTGAATTCCAATACGGATTTGGCGGGCGAGACGCAACTGGGTGTGGCGCGTTGGACGCGGTTTGCAGCGGGGCTGCATCATGCACTGGGGTTGGTGGTGGCCGAGGGGCAGGTCTACGTTCAATGCCGCGATCAATTGACGCGGCTGACGGATCTGAACGACGACGGTGAAGCCGATTTCTATGAGTGCTTTAGCAACGCGATGATCACCTCGCCCGCCGGGCACGATTTCATCTGTGGTTTGCAACGCGACGAACAAGGTCGTTTCTACACCGCGTCGGGCAATCAAGGCGTGGTGCGTATTTCGCCCGATGGGCAGACCGCAACGGTGATCGCCACCGGTTTCCGTAACCCCGACGGCGTCGGGATGTTGCCCAACGGGACGCTCACGGTGCCCGTTTCCGAAGGCGGATGGACACCCGCGTCGGCGATCCATGTCGTCGAGTCTGACCCTTCGCAGGCCGCTGATCGTCCCCCTCATCACGGATACGGCGGTCCACGCAATGGCGAGCCGCCCGAATTGCCGCTGGTGTTCCTGCCGCGCGGGCTCGATAACTCGAGCGGCGGCCAAGTCCACGTGGACAGCGACTCGTTCGGCCCCCTGGCGGACCAGTTGTTGCATTTTTCATTCGGCGCCGGCGCGTGGTTTGGCGTGCTTCGCGACGAGGTCAACGGTCAACTTCAAGGCGCGGTGATCCCACTGGCCGGCGATTTTTTGTCGGGCGTGCATCGCGGTCGCTTCCATCCGCTCGATGGGCAGTTGTATGTCTCCGGAATGTCCGGATGGGGATCGTACACCCGCGACGATGGTTGCTTCCAACGGGTTCGCTTTACCGGTGACGCCGTGCAATTGCCCGTCGGGTTCCACGCTCATGAGAACGGGATCCGCATCGCGTTTGCGGAGCCTCTTGATGCCCCCGTTGCCGCGGACCCGGCACAGCATTTTGCACAGTGCTGGAACTATCGCTACAGCGGCGGGTACGGATCACCCGAGTATTCGAGCACGCACCCGGGAACGGCGGGCCACGATCCCCTGCGCATTCAATCGGCCCACGTCCTGGATGATGGTCGTTCGCTGTTTCTCGAAATCCCTCAACTGCAGCCGGTCAACCAATTGCATTTGCGAATGCACGTCAATCTTCACGAATCGTTTTCCTGCAATCCCGCTGGCGGTGACCACGACCTCTTCGTCACGATCCATCAACTCGATAAACCCTTCACCGATTTCGAAGGCTATCAACACCACGAAAAGCAAATTGCAGCGCATCCGCTGCTCGTCGACTTGGCGTCGATGACCCAGCGCACCCCCAATCCATGGCATCGGAAAATTGCCAACGCTCGCCAAGTAAAAATCGAAACCGGCAGCAATCTCAGTTACGTCACCCGCGAATTCACTGTCCGTGCCGACGAACCGCTGGCCCTGACGCTCTCGAATCCCGATGTGGTTCCCCATAACTGGGTGCTCGCTGAGCGAGGTGCGCTGCGACACATCGGTGAGCTTGGCAACCAGATGATCGCAGATCCGCATGCCTTCGCTCGGCAATACATCCCACGCTCGGATCGGATCCTCGCCCACACGGACATCGTGACTGCCGGGCAAGAAGAGACGATCTACTTTGTCGCGCCAACGACGCCCGGTCGGTATCCGTTCCTGTGCACGTTTCCCGGTCACTGGATGGTCATGAACGGAACCATGATCGTCACCGAATAGCACAGAGAAAATGGGAGGCAGGCGAGCGAGTTTCGCCCTCCCCGCGTCTGGGCCCGGCGCAGCGGCACCGATGCGGTCCGTTGGTGGGAATCCGAGCTCGCAGAGACCGACGCTTTGATATTTCGCTGGTTCGCATGAAATCTTGCTTCCGCCCATACAGAGATCCTCGAGACCGCAATTCACGACCACCCAACGCCCCCCAAACTGAACGGATCTTCGCCACCATGAACTCAGTCGATCAATTTCTTGCCGCCCAAACCTACGCCGTCGCCGGAGCCTCCGCCCGCACCCACAAGTATGGATACAAGGTCTTCCAAGCCCTGATCGTGTCGGGGCGCGAGACCTACCCACTCAACCCGATCACCGAGGAGATCGACGGCCACAAGGCGTATCCGAAAATCGCCGACCTTCCCGTTATCCCCGAATCGCTGTCGATCATCACGCCACCGGACGTGACCCGCCAAGTTGTCGCTGACGCGATCGCCGCCGGCGTGAAGAACATCTGGATGCAACCCGGAGCCGAAGACGACCAAGCCAGCGAGAGCGCACGCCAAGCGGGTATCAACGTCATCGACGACGGCGCATGCGTGCTGGTCCTGCTGGCCCGACAGTGACGGTCGGCCGGCATGGGCGATGACACGGACCCAGGCCCGTGTTTGGAGGGGTGGGCGGAACCGAACAGCCGCCGATCGCTCTAGCGAAGTCTCGCGTGAGGTCGCTTGGGGTTGGAACTCAGCCCGGGCCCGGTTGGGTAGCGGCCGAGCAGCCTGAAATTGTGGTCGAACGCTCCGCGGTCGACCATTCCGATGTGCGGAGCGTTCGGCCACTTATTTTCCGCTCGTTCCTAACTCGCTGGACCGGGGTGCCCAACGGGCCGCGTTTCGCGGACGCGTGGGCAGTGAGATGTTTGTCCGGGGGCGATGCCCGCGTGGCGAAGCGGAAAGACTTGGTTGAAGGAACTTAGATCACGCCTTCTTGACGAACTCAGACTTTAACGACATCGCTCCAATGCCGTCGATTTTGCAGTCGATATCGTGATCCCCGTCGACGATACGGATGTTCTTCACCTTGGTGCCACCTTTGACAACACCGCCATTGAACTTCAAGTCCTTGATGACGATGACAGCGTCACCGTTTTCGAGCGTGTTGCCATTGGCATCACGGGTCGCGTCTTCTTCAGCGGCCGCTTCCTCCGCCGCTGGCGACCACTCGTGGGCGCAGGTCGGGCACACGAGGAGTGGCCCGTCTTCATAGGTATACTCGCCGTCACATTGAGGGCAGTTAGGTAAATTGCTCATGGGTCATTTGCCGATCTGTTCGATGGATTGTTGCCACAATTATCCATGTTTGCGAACGCTTGAGAAGCCTATTGTTTTCCATGCCGACAGGCGAGCATCCTGTTTTTAGCTGCCCCGGATAGGATCGTGATCCCGTCCGAGGTCGGTCCTGTCGCTTGAAACAATCGTGCCCAAAGACGAAAATGCCCACGAACCTTTTGCTCCGCCGCTGCGTCTGATAGAATGAAGATTGACGCGTGGCGGGACAGAAATGCCCGTTTTGCGTCATCCCAGGTACCTGGGGGCGACTTGGAATCGACCGGATATCAAGAAGCGAATGCCTGCGTGTCGTGGTTGATCAGAAGGCCACGTAAAAATCTGATCAAAAATTTTAGTTGCAGAAGAAAACTTTGCACTCGCCGCCTAAGAACAGGTAGCGCGGACTGAGGGGGATCGCCAGAGTCGCCCGAATGTCCGTCACAATTCTGGATCGCTGATCGTCTTACTCAAGACGCGGTCGGCTAAATTTGATTTGAGTTAGCCAATCGGGGAGCCTGTTAGGCAGCGCCTCGTGAAGCGAATCGCTCGCAAGAGTACAAATAGCCTGACTACACATGTAGACGGTGTCGTGGATGTGTCGCGGGACGGGAGTTCAATCCTCCCCGCCTCCACTTAGGCCAATTTGCGAGCGATCGTAAGTTGGCCTTTTTCATGGACTTACGGCAACTCCATTGATTTCCGAGGCTCTCCAGCGTTCAATGGGTCCAATTAGAGGTCCAATTAGGCGGATCTCTGGGTCCAATTAGACGCTAGTGGATAGGTCCTCGGAGGTCATCATCAACCAGCCCAACGGGAAAATCACGCGACGTCACAGTCGCCAGAAATCAGGTCGAAACACCGAGGTCAAAGGGGAGCGATTCTCTCTCCAAGGGAAGCGATGGCGGTTCCCTCGTGGCCTCGCATCTCAGGAAGTCGAGACTCGGATCACGCGCCTCAGAGCGCTCTGGGATGACCACGAACGCTTCTGCCACAGCCAGCTCTTCGTCGATCCGGCTGAATTGTCAGGCGTACCGGAATTTATCGTGGAGGAACAGGCGAAGCGATTCATGAAGCGGCAAACGTCCGTCGCTGAGGCTCAGCACGAAAGTGCGCAAACGGCATCGTCTGGCACATGGCCCCCTTTTGGCAGCAGCGGGCGAAGCGGTGCCGTGACGACCGGCGATGATGCAGCCCAATGGTCGCCGCTCGCACTTTGGATTGCCGATCAGATAAAGCAGGGCGTTCAGCCGGTGCCCTTGCCACCAATCTCGAAATTACTGAGCTCCATCTTCCACAACGAACTCCTCGATTACCGATTCGGGCACTTTGCCCACGTGTTTTCGGGGCCCAGCGAATCGCATCCACGGACGATCGCTGAACTCCGATGGCAGGACGCTTTCAAATTGCTCAACCGATTGACGGAAGCGTACCCGTCGGTGCCGTGGACAATGCCACAACATCACATTGATGAAACCGCCCGGTTCCACGATCAATCAGCGAGGGAAGCAATCGCTACGACTGCAAAGATCCGCTCGCAAAGGCCACCAGCGGAAAACGTTCCGCTCATCGCTGGATCATTCCATGAGGCGATTCGGGACTACACAAAGAAACGCACGGACGATTTCACCAAAGGCGGACAGTTCGATGGTAGCGGCCACCACATGCTCGGTCTGATTGAGAACTTCGAGAAACGACAGCCCGATGTGCCTCTGGCAATGTTGGATTTCACCCGATGCCAGGAGATCTACGACTTCTGGAGAAACCGTCCGCTGAACCTGCGGACAGAAGAACCGCTTTCGCTCAAACATTGCTCCAGCCATATCGGCGAACTCAATCGCTTCTTCAAGTGGCTGCACACGAGCGACAAGTTTGCCTGGAGGCGGCCTCAAGACTTCGACCTGATCGAAAACAAAGTCAAGCGATTGCCCTCCGATCGACGTTCCATCCAAGACATCGACATCAAGACGTTCAACGTCGAGCACCTCAAGCTACTTTACAAGCACGCATTGCCCGCCCAGCGACTGAAAATGGTGTGGTGCCTGAATTGTTCGCATGGTGCGGCAGAGATCGGACGAGTCGAGTGGGAAGACCTGTTTTTAAAGCAGCCGCACCCATGGACGAAAGAAGGCCTCGAAATTGCCAGCAACCACAATGACTCCTGGTGTGGTCTTCTACGACCCAAAACTGACGTTGTTGGCTGGTGGTGGTTGTGGCCAGAAACCGTAGGCTTGATTCAGTGGTGGAAAGCTGACCTTGAACGACGCCTAGATCGAAAGCTGAAATCCGCTGAGCGAATGATGCTGACAGACAAGGGTGCGAACCTCTACCGCGATTCGTCCCGCAACGCCCAGTCTTCGTTTGGGAATGAGTGGTCTCGATTGCTCGATCGCGTGGCCAAAGCAGAGGGCAAGAAGACAGTGCCGCGACTTCCCTTTGGCACGCTACGAGATCAATTTAGCAATTGGCTTGGCAGTGACCAGAACCGTGCCGTTCTCGCCAGCGTTGCACTGGCTCATGGGATTCCCCACAAGGGCGACAAGCTGCTCTTCAAGCATTATTCGAACCGGCCATGGGCTCATCTCTTCGAAGCCCAAAAAGAATACCGTCAGCTGCTTCAGCCGATCTTCGACGGGGTTCCTGACCCACTCGCAACTCACGATCCGCTCGCAGGCTAGATTGATGGGCCTTAGGAACCCAACTCCGCCGCTTTGGTGAGCACGCGTGCAGTTCTGCGGGCATGTTCTTGTCCTGTCCGTGCCCGGCGGGAAATCACCAGAAACGGCCTGAGGATACTATCAGCGGATTCCGTGCCGGGACTCAGAGGTTGACTCCAATGGATCTGGGTTTGTTGATGCGGGTCATAGCCGCACGGCTCGCTCTCGGTGGCCAGTCGGCGAACGTGATTCGTAGAACCGCCAGACGTTGCGGATCATAACCCCGACCTGGACTTGGGCCCGCTCAATCACGTTTTGTTGCGTCGAGCCCTGCCACGTACCCACTGTAGAAGACGTTCCGCATCGCCGCGAAAATAAACACGTCTGCTTCACCTTGGTCGTCATCGCCGCCGAGTCCTCGGCCGACGACTCTTGCCTCGATCTGCTCGAGCTCGTGAAGAAAGAATGCGAAGTCTTCCGGCGTGACTCGCGACTGAAGGTATTGCTTTCGCTCACGCCAAATCCGCTCATCCTCTTCGCGGTCGCGTCGGTCTTCCTCGTCTTCGTATGCGGTCATTTTGCCAACTCCCCGCGAAGTAACTCTTGAGCCTTCGCGATGATCAGACTGCCGACAGAATCGCCGCAACGGGATCGTAGCCGCTGTCGCCAAACCCTTCTCTGGCCAGTGCATCCAGGCGGATAGTCGTGTCGTGATCATGCAACTGCCAAGCACTTCGGACCGTTAAGCCGATTCTGAAGGCGTCCGCATCTCTGAACTCATTTAGTTCGGTTTCGGTCGGACTGTTGAGACGCGAATTCAAATCTCACTGGCCATTCGCCAGGTGTTGAGGGCGGTTGACAGACAGGCCGAAGCGTAGCCAGGCGTGCTCAAAACCAGGTGTCGCAGTGGCTGCCCGCGGCTTGATCAGTTCAATGGAACCGGATGTCGCGTCCTATCGAAAACGGCTGTCATACGGTTGTTCTCAGCATAAGCATGAGATGTGGATTGCTCGCAAGCCGCTTCTTCAGCGGGTTCCTCCCTGACCAGCTCCACGTGCGACTCCATTCGCGGGGCAAGAGCACGGATCGTGGTCAAAGCCGCGAGAGCCTTCTCATGGCGGCGAGCAGAACGCTGTGACGCTTCAATCTCGAACTTGGGCAACTCAGTGCCTTTACCGACGCACCTCGCCTCTATCAGGCCATGAAAGCCCTGTTCAAGATGCGTGGCAACCACATGGTCAACCATCAGTCGCTCCAGATGGCTGCCGGTGCCTTCTTCGATCAATCCTTGCCGAAGCTCTCGGGTCCTGTTGAACATCACCTCTCGCTCGAACAAATCATGGCCAGACAGGGCGCGAATCCATTCCGTTTGAACCTTTGCTGCGATGTGACCATGTTGGCTGAAAAGATCTGGATGCTCCTGCGTCGCTCGGCGAAGCGTGACTAACGCGTCTTGATCACCGTTACGACACCGGCGGACCACTTCATCCAGAGTGACTTGTTCGGAAACCCATTCACCTGGTTCCAGATCGCTGTCTCCCTGCTCCTGATTCTCGCACTCTGCAGACTTGTTCATCTGAACGCTCCGTCGCTTTCGCCATCCTCGGCTTTTTGGGTTGTGGTATCCGGTCGCATAAAGGTGGGCGTCCAAGAGTAATCGCGTTGAGCTCGCGTAATCCTCTGCCATCGCCTCGAGCTCAACAATTCTCTCTCGAAGCTGCGAGTCAATTTGCTTTTGAAAAGCCTTCGACTCCAAACGCAGCGATTCCATCTCAGCCCGCAGTCCCTTGCCCAAGTACTGTTTATGAACTCGGCCATCCGGCATGCGTCGGCAAAGATAAAAGTACTTCCGACCGCTTTGGCGCTTCTCCCATGCCACGTAGACTACACCCTTTAAAGTTCCCGGTCATACAAAATCTACTCACTTAACATTGTACCGCACGCGCGGTGTTTAGTGAACGCCAATTTAAGTGCTAGAGTCAAGATTCGATAGTTGTCGAAAATTGGTGACTCCGGTCGAGTGCCGGAAATGCCAAGGCTACCCGGCAAGTAGCATTGTTGAGTTAAAGGTCATCGAAAAATCCTCCAGCATCAATCGTATCAACAAAAGGTGCAGTCACTTGACCGTTGGGATGCGAAAGGCATTGATGATCAGCAAGACATGCTGATCGAGTTGGCAGTGGATGTCTGGCATGCACCTTCGCGACCTTTCCTTTGAAGATGCAGAACCAGCCAGCGATCCCATGACCGAACTTACCGACAAGCACGCCCCGAACGCCTGGCAGTCGTGGCGACAATGTTCAGAACGTGTTTTCGCAGTGGCTGCCAAAGACGGTCGCTAAGTCCTAAAAGCGGCCATCGACCCGGTCGAATCTGTCTGGTTTCGGTATCGAAGTGGTTATCTAGGTCGATTAGCGAGCAGGATATTGCCAAAATGCGTAAATAAGATCCTCCGGATTTGTATAGCTTCGGCGAGGCGATGTAGGGCCAGTTTAGAATTCTGCTCCGATGATTGCCTTCCGCGCGATCGCACCCGACACTCGTCCATCACACGAAAACGTAGGGAAAATGATGGTAATCCGCCCATCATGGACTTACTCGTTCGTTCGAGACGCTGCTTCACACGTTCTCCCCAGCTTTCACTAGTAAAGCCAGCTTCGAAACGTTTCGCCCGTTGATGACGGGCTGGATTCTTTCAGTCTGACATCGCCATGTCGCCGATCTGATTATTTCCAGCGACTCCGGTGGCAACGGGCATTTCTCTGATCACCACCGCTTCGTCTCGCCAGCGGCTTGGGACATCGATCATCTCTGGGAACTGGTGGCCCAGTAGATCCTGAACAACTTGATCGGTGTGGATGCCACGATAGAGCTTTCGGGTGATGACAACCTCTGTCGTAACCGCGGCCTGGGGATTCCAGCCGAGCGACCGTGCCGGGTGTGTCGGCGTCCTTGAGGAGAATAGACACCAGTTCCGGTTTCGCTTCCTCGATCCGCTCTTTCACCAGCATGGCTGTCCACTCTGAACCGAAACTCAATCGCTTCGCTGGGCTCCTTTGACGAGAATCGACATGGAGCGGTTTGCCAGCGATCCAGACCGGCGCTGTTGCCTCCGACCAGAGGCAATGCCCGAGAACGAGTTTAAAATCCGGATTTTGACGCTCCGGTTCAAGAATCTCTCCGGCAGCGTTGATGTGCTCGTCGCGACCCTCCCGGGTAAGCCCACTCCTACCATTCAGAAGCAGGCCCCAGACCGTCTGGTTCACCCAGCGTCCCTTCCTCAAGGAGTGCTTTCCCCGTTGTTGTTGACCGGGGGTCAGGCACCAGCGAGAATATCTCACGAGCGGCTGAGAAAAGCCTTGCGAACGCGGATAGTTTCCTTTCTCACCGGGCCGACCGCTGAGAAACGAGTTCATCGGATGAAGAGGTCTGTGCATGAACATTTTCAAACGGCCATGGTTGATCGCTGGACTGTTCATCCTCTCCCTTTGTGCCGGGTTCGTTGGCCGGGTTGCCTACGTGTGGTGGCATATTCCTGAGGCTTATGCTGCGTGGGATGCCGGTGACATGCTGCTTTGGTACATGCGTTCCCGCAACAACGACTGGCCCAACAGCTGGGATGACTTTCAGTCCGCCATTGAAAGTGAACCTGAGTTGTTCTTGCGGGGACGCCACCCCGAGGAGCCCGACTACATGGGACGGATGAGACGTACGATCAAGATCGACTGGTCATTTGACACCGCAAATCCTCAGAACCCAACGCCCGTGACGAGGCCAGATGGTTCGCCTTTGCACGCATACTGGGGTGACCCTAATGGTATGATCTACCAGTACTTGGATCGCCTGAAAGCCAATGAACCAAGCGACGAACCCGCAACCGTCGACAACGCGTTTCCAAACGGCTGACCGGTCGCGGGGGCCAATGACGGCCAACGCTGTTCAGCGAAATCGATTCTCACGTTTTTCACTCGGAACTCCCTGATGCTTGGCCTGATCCCTAACCTCAACGTTGTGCTGCCGCAAAATGTACAAAATCCCACTGATCCTATGGCAGAGACTAATGATGCTCAAACATTCAGGCAACGATCCAACGTCTCGCAGAACGACGATTGCTTGCCGCTCGGGGATTGTCGCCAATGGTTACTCGAACGTCGCCGCAGGAGTTGATTCAGACGCCCGGCGACTTGTTGAGGCGAAGTACGCAGACGAATGGAACGCCGCAAGCTTAGTACGCAGATGGAAGCTGCAGCGTCTAATGGATGCTGAGAGTGCGGAACTGGCTGCCAAACTGATGCCCAACGTATCACCTGAAGCTCTGTTCTAACGCCGCATGCGTTGACCCACGAAGGTACCGATGGAGCCCAGACTTCTCCGAGCTCAATGAGGTTTCAGCTAATCGCGAAGACGGCGAACTTTTTAGCGTGGATTTGACGTCTCACCGACGCGACGGTTGAATCACTCACTCTCTTCATGATGTTCGTGCACGCGGTCGTCTACTTGCCTTTCACAACCTGTGCCGCTGGATTCTGCTTGCAATCGGACCCTAAACTTGTCATGCTAAATCCAAGACAGACGGGGGGCACCAGTGATAAGTCCCCGTCGAATCGGCGAGAGTACCTCACCTGTCACCGAAGCAGCCGAAGGTGCAACCGGCGGTCACGCTTTTCTCTCGTTCTTGTCCTTGGCCCAACCGGGGATAGTTACCTCGTCATCCGACTGAATTCCCATCTTGAACCCGTATCAACCCTCCTCGACAAACAACGCGAGCGATTCGCCTTCGGTATTCAACCGATCGCTGCTTACTCGGCATCTGTACTCAATGCTTATTGCCGGCATTGCGATCTTTTGCCTGCCTCGCCTGCTTGACGTCGTTGACAAAAATGGTTCGGTGACAGACCGATTCCGGACACTACCGTTCTTCGCCGATTCATTCGGCTTCGCTGGTGGAACACTTGCAATCTGGGCGATACACTTACTTTCCGTGGTGCGCAAATGCGGCCGCTAGCTGCCGAGTGAATACTAGACTCGGCCCGTTGTAATCGCATAACGAGAGAATCGCACGCCAGTGGCGGTGGTGTGCTTTTGGAAGTTGATGATCAACTTTCGCCACCACGTAAATTCCACCGTTGCCCGACTGAAATCAACCGATCATCCAACGCTGCATCGTAAAATATTCGATGACGACTTCCAGAAACCACCCTGACGCTGAACCGTACGCGACTCCAAGCGAATCACCGTCCTCAGCCGATGACGTCCACAAACGGTTCTCAACGCAAACTCGTCTCATTCTCTCGCTCTACGCTTTGCTTGCGTTCGCTGCAGCATTCAGCGTATTTCACTACGACAACGCAACGGCTTACTATACGTGCTCGATCGTATTTGCCATTCTTGCGACTACTTGGGCGATAAATGACTCTCGTTTACGCGACCGGACATTTCATCCGGTACTCCGCATGCTTCATCTGCTGTTCTGCCCAATTTCCCTCGTGATTTATCTCATTTGTACACGCGGAATTCGTGGGTTGGGGATGGCTGCACTGCACTCCGTTGCCATGATCGTGGTAGCAAACGTCGCGTTCTACGCTGTGTTTTACGCGATATACTTCACCGGCTATTGGAATTTGTACGATCCAATTTATTTCGATAATTGACTACTACACTGGACTACACCGGGGATTTGATTTTTAACCTTCACGGACACACTCCGGCGTTTCGATTTTCGCGGTCGACCGTGAAGATTCAGGTCGAAATGAGTGGAAAGCGAAAGTTCGAGACTTTGCTGCACTTCGTTGGCAACGGATCAACGCAAAAGTTGTTCGTTGATTTCGACAAGATCGGGCCGGATACCGATACAACTGCGATGACGGTTGCTGATCCTGCTGCATCACCATTCGACAACTAGCGACGGCAGATAACCAACCCAGTGCACGTCGGCGGCACCGCTGACCGAATTCGAATGTGACACTTTTTCGTTGCCGCCGCGTGATCGGTGGCGTTCGCCCACAGATAGATGCAACTTTCACTGATCTCTAGCGTTCCGAGTAAACGATGGGATCCGCATCGAAATCTTTGTGCAGATGGTCGCGGAGGCTGGGTGTTTTCGCAGGTCAACGTCGATCGCGTCATTGCTGATTACTCTAGCTTGTACATGATTTTCGGACTTGGTGTCCTCGCCAGCAATGCGTCGAACAATGACTACGTAGAGCAAACGAGACTTACTGCTCACATGGACGATGATGTCATCGGTTCCTGTGTGCTCACATGGAAGCAGCCAAACGCCATGTGGCGTTTCTCCGGAAGCGACGCCATCTTTGAATGGGCACAACTGATCGATCTCGCTCCGGTCCGCGATGGGATGATCACAATTTCGATTGACGTCAAAACCGCGTCCCAAGATGATTGGCTGGCAGTTGATGGAAACGCATATTGCAGAATCGAGAAGTGCCCGGAATCCGTCGAAACGGAACGATTTGTGGGTTCATTTTGGTTTACAATCAAGAACGCGTTTAAGAAACCGTTTTGGCCTCACGGGAATCCCCAGCAGAAGCGACGAACCAACGTATGAACCGAAGACGCGGAGTCGTCGGTCTTGACAATGGAAAACCAATCGTCGCCGCCCGCACATCGCTACAGTTATCGCGATTGACGCTTTTTCAATGGCCGACCAACATGACGACTGTCGCTTGAACCGTTCGGCACGCCCAATTAGATCGCACGCGCTCCGTCCCTGGTTTACTACTATTGTCACGGGACCTTGATATGCTCGGTTTTGGCTATACTAACGGCGAGACGTTGAACCACTACGCCGCCACCATCTCCCTGAAAACGAGATTCCGTATGTCACAAACCTTGATCAAAGCGGGAATCGCCCTAGGCTTCGTGACGGCGGTCGTGATCGGTTTGTTTCCGTTTGCCGCCATGTACTTCGTGTTGTTCGGATTGCCGCTGTAGCCTGTTCCGACGGCGTTAACAGTGCGATGATGACGGAATGGCGTTGTTCGCCGTTCTCGCCGTGGTTGAATCTTTCGCCGCTGTCCGCACATCTCCGACAACCCGATATTCCACTGTCACAACGCTGACTGTCGTACTGAAAAACAATCAACTCTGGAACTTTCGCTATGGGTCTCCCTGGTACGTCTGAACTTCTGGTGATTGCCGCGATCTTGCTCATCTTGCTTGGACTTCCGCTTGCGATCATCGTCTTCGTCATTCTGCTCGCGAAAGGAAGCCGCAATGGCCAGCGGAAAGACAGTGAACATCACGATTGACGTCACGTTCAATCCCGACCTTTGCTTTGTTGCGGACGGTTCCTGAGGCGAACGATTCACCCGTCACTCGAATTGACGGCGGCAAGTTCCGGACAGTTTGGGTCGGCACTAAGCCCAACGAAATGGTAAGGTCGTTAATTGTTCACCATGCAAGACATCCAGAATCCGACGGGTATGCGTCTCGCGGGATACGCTGTTACGAATTCAACGAAATATTCGGAACTGCTGAGACAGAAACATGGAACTCTCTCGCCGTACGTCAATTTGCAATCACGTTCAAAGACGTTACGATTGACGTACTTGCTCGAACGGCATCGGTGATTGCTACTGAACTTCGCTCCAATTCAGCTATCGCGGCACTTTCGTTCGCGATGGAGTGCGCCAATTAGAACGGCGGGGAACAGGTATGATGAATCGCGGTAACTTGCCCTCAGCTACGGTGGTCGGCTTCGATATTCTATGGTCTAAGTTCAGATCGCATTACGCGGTCATCGCAATTCGCTGCTATCCGACTGAAACTAAAGCGATTTGCTAATCACACTTCAACCGAGATCGAGCTGGTCATTGGTGACGTTTGCCAATTCGACGCGTCGCTTACTGTTGTCGGACGTGACCCGGACTTACGACGCCACTACTCTTCCAGTTTCCCGAATGCGGCCACGGACGCTCGGATTATCGATGCGTTCCCAGTTCAGTTGGTGGAATCAAACGACCGAATGAAGGCGGCACTCTATTCACACATTCGGCCACGCGGAAGCACTCGACACCGGATCCGCGAAATCAACCGAATACACGCTTCGTTGGTGCTAAGCACATCTGGGTAAGTATTTCGGTATAACTGGCAAGCTTTTTGCACCCATGTTGAGTTGGGAATCCTTTCTGATTTGCTAGCAAATGCTCGATGGTCGAGATTATGCGAAGCATCATGTTTCTCCCTGTTTCACGAACCGGGAGATTCAAATGGCACGCCCCTCTACAAAATTCGCACAAATTGGCTCAGTCGAGCAAAAACAGCAACTGACGGAAATGTGGAAAAGTCATCATTGCCACTATACGCGAGTTCGTGCGCACGCAATCTTACTCAGCGACCAACAGTACGAAATAAGTTCCCTTGTCGATATCTTTGGCGTGGATCGAGATTCGGTATCCAGTTGGATTGACAGATTTTCAGAAGGCGGCCCCGACGCACTTGAAGACTCCGAGCATCCCGGTGCGCCGCCGATACTCAACGCCTCAGAGCAGCAAACTCTCCGGCGACTACTTCGAAAATACCCGAATCGACCAGCCAAGGTGCTGAAAGAGCTGAAAGAAAAAACCGGCAAGGAAATCAAGCGACCCACTCTGCGAGAATACGCGAGGCGGTTTCGGCTGAGTTGGAAACGTTATCGTCGAAGTTTGCGGCAAAAACGGGATGAAAAGAAATTTCAATTGGCCAAGGAAGAGCTAGCCGAGTTTCTCGAAGAACCGGATTTGAACGTTGTTTACTTTGACGAGGCGGGTTTCTCGCTCAAAGGAGTTGTTCCCTACGGATGGCAACCGATCGGTCGACGCTACGAAATACCCGTAACCGGGGCACACGGCAGCAACGTTCAAGCGATTGGGTTTCAGGGTCAAGACGGTGAAACCCACACCTATCTCCACAAAGGCTACGTGAACAGCGAAATGGTGATTGCAATTTTCGATGATTATTGCCAAACAATCGACGGTCCAACTGTTGTGGTCCTTGACAATGCCTCAGTCCACACGAGCGGAGCATTTCAAACTCGCATGGAAGACTGGGCAGAGAAAGGACTCTACATCTACCATCTGCCGCCATACAGTCCAGAGCTGAATGCAATTGAAATGCTTTGGAAAAAACTCAAGTACCAACTGCTCCCCGCTGGCGCCTGGGAGCGCTTCAGTACACTGCTAAACACACTTACGAAAACACTCAATGAGTTTGGAGAAGTGTCGTATATGCCTACGCTTTTTAATTATGCCGAATAAATTCACCCGACGTGCTTACCTCTCTGCTTTGCAATTACTCGATATTCCGCTGACATCATCGACATAGCTCCGCTTTCCTGTCGACGACCTGACACGACTGCGTACGCCACCATACGGATGTTGTGGGATATTTCCGTCGCTTCATTTTTGAATGTCGATTCGATGTTTTTGAACTACACTCCAAAACTTTTTCGTTTGTTTGTGAGAGACTCACTCGATCCATACATCAGCGTCTTGAACGATGCTCACTACACATCACTGAACCATGGCTACCTTTTTAACACGGAGGTTCAATGCAATCGTGGCAAGCATGAACGATACTTGCGTCGAAACCGTTTTCGTTTTGTGTCGACCGGTGGATGAAGATTGCGATGAATCGAAAAAGGTCGGCAACGGCGACTAGCTTCAGGCTGAAATTTCATGACCCCCAACCTAAACCTGTTCCTGGACGCGTGCATCGACCTCGGGCTCGATCCCTCAGCCTGGATTTACGCTGAGGACCGCGGCCATCGTCTTACGTTGCCGGCCGCATCCGGCAAACTCGGCCCCATTGTTGTCCACGAAGACAACGACGGGTTCATTGTCGATGTTGGCACCATCCACCACACGCACTTTCGCGGATTTCAATACCCGAACACAACTGACGTTCTCAGAGCAGCAATTGACGCGGCTCGTTTCGTTCTCGCGTTGATGTCTGACGGTGTTTGTGTGACCGTAGACTACCTCGATGGTCGCTGCATTTGCTCTAGTCACTTTTTCTTGACTCAGAGAATCTAACCCCGGATACTATCGGCAGTTCGCGTGCTGGCATCCGGGATGGCAACATTCACACCGAACGCTTTCTTTGGTCCGGTCCTGTGTAGCGACAACGAGCGGAGAACGATTGCGATGAACCTTTTTGACATTCCCGTGCGGCTTGGGCTCAGAAACGAAGATGCCATTCGAATCGCTCGATTCTCAATCAAGCTGTCGCTACTGATGTTCATCGGATTTTTAGGCTTCCTCAGCTTCCTCGCGTATGTTCCGGGCCTCGATGGATTTGGCCTGCAGCGGCTGTCGGGCTTTTTCGGTTTCTTTGGTTTTACTGGGTTTCTGGGCCTACTGGGCCATGCATTTGTGGTTGATCGCCGGGCTCAGTCTCGAAATCATGGTTAGCGAAACACGTCGATCTATGCGATGTGGAGCGGTTAATTTTTCGCACGTCTGGCTGAGTATGTCATCTGATCCGAATCCATACTCGACGCCCGCTAGCATCGAGCCGGTCGCGTCCGACCGACGAGCGAATGCATCGCCGAAGTTGCTGCTCGCCTTCATCTGTGCCGCGGTCGCATACTTTGTTTTTACCCTGATTTTACTGTCGTCGACTCCAGTTGATCGAAGACACGGCGTCATGTTCATTTGGAACCTACCGATCGTGACTTCCATGTTGCTCGCGGCTTTTCGGTCAAGAAAACTTGCCGGTAACCTCGCGATCCTTGCAGCCGCCAGCCAACTCGTGATCGCCGCTCTATCACGATATCGTGCGATTGGTGGAGACATTACCGGAGCTATCATCGTCACAACTCCCATTGTTCTTGTTCTACTTGGGCTTGGGTTCTGGGCGGTAAAGCCACCTGAGCGATCCAATGCTCCAACCGAACCCTGAGAAAGCGGATGTCGCGTTTGATCAAACTCATGCTCGAACACGCACTGCAAAATCCGGATTTTAAAACTCTTTCCGAAAGTTCGACGGTCGGCGTCGAGGCGGATTGTGCGGAGTTTACGTGCTCGGCAACTTGAATCGATAGGAACACTAACTGGGGAACGCTGTCGCAGCGAGCGTCAGTTTTGTCCGACAGGAATGCGTTTTCTCGCTCATGTTGCCGGACAGGTCAATCCATTCGTGGAAAACTGGGATCACATTTGCTTGACCGACGTTTTGGGATCGCCCATACTCGGTAAACGCTCAACCGGTGATAGGCCCCGTCAATCCGGCGGCAACACTCGACGGGTCACCATAAGAGCCGAAGGTCCAACCGCTGGTGACAATCCTTGGACCGACTTACCTCCGCCTTAGCTGGCAGTGCTTGCCTCATTATTCGACAGAAATCTCCGCTGCGGTAACGTCACGTTGATTCGATCCACGCACCATAGTCTGCTCTTTATCGGCGACGCGATCAATGCTCGCGATTTGCGTCAACTCTACGATCGTGAAATTGCCGCCGTCGTTGATCTCGCCGCGAATGAACCTCCTGCACAACTTGGGCGTGACCTAATCTATTGCCGATTTCCGTTGCACGATGATGGATCTAACTCGCCGCACTTGTTGCGTGCTGCCGTCGATTGCGTGAGGTCACTCTTGCTTAACGACGTTCGTCTTCTTGTTGCCTGTTCCGCAGGCTATCGACACGCAGGCATGAGCCGGTCGCCCGTGGTCGCGTCCGCCGCTGTTTCGTTGCTGAATGGTGCTTCGCTCGACGATTCGCTTTCCACGATCGTCCAGGACTCGCCGCACGATGTTTCGCCACCGCTCCTGTCATCTGTCGCGGAAATTCACGCTACAATGCACGGTGCGGACGTGAGCCAAGCCGGCGATTAACCATCGCATGCAGTGGATGACAGGTGGTCCGTCTTCTCGTCTGCTTGCAAGCCGTTCGCCCGTTCCCACCAATGTCCACCGTTCGTTGATCTACTATTGTCGCTGATGCCAAATCCTTACCAAGCGATTGATTCCACTTTGACGCCAATGAACTGGCGACGCAGTGAGCGGAGATTCGTGATCGCAGCAATATTGTCGTTTGCATTGGGCACCGTCGTGGCGATACCCGGACTCGTCATGCTGAATCAAGAATTGCAACTGATTCCAACGTCCACGTGATTTCGCTCACGCATCCAACGGAGGTAAACGACTTCATTCGGTCCTCAATAGCAGCGGGGATGGGTGGACGACGCCGAGCAGCGGAGAACATTATCAGGCGTTTAGAAGTTGGAAATCAATAGACCGTCCCCCATTTCGCCAGCCGTCCTTGGCTGAAATACCTTGCCCCTTCCTCGAATCTCAATACGTTCGCTATTGCTGGTGACGCTGTCGGTTGCTGGCGTCCTGGCATTCATCGCATCGGCGAATGCGAACTCCGAGAATGCACGGATGGTGACAGCTTTGACATGCGTTCTCGGCGGGTTCATCGTAGTTCCGATGACTGCCGCAAGCGTGGCTTACGATTCATATCGAACAGGGCGATCTGCCGAACTGGGTGCGTTCTATGGATTTGTCGCCTATTCGTTTGCGGGAATTGTTCTTGGCTTGCCTCCCGGGGTAATCTGAAGTATCGCACGGAAACCCTACCGTTCGTCGACAGCAGGAAGGTATGAAGCTAGCGTCAACTACAGTCACAATCGCCGTGCTCTTTACTGTCGGCTGCAATGGAGCCCACGTTGGGTCGTCGTCGTATTCGGTCGAAGACGCAACGTCTCGCGGCGTTCTAACCGCCGAATACTCAGTTCCCGAAGGTGCGAAACTCGGACCATACGAACCCGTGCAGGTTTGGATTGAGAAGGATCGCAAACTTGTCATCCGATTAAAAGGACCGCACGTTGGCACTCAACCACGTGTGAATGATCTCGGCTTGACCAACCGAGACTATCGAACCGTTTGGTCGGAACGCGATGGACCGCCGTACGAAGTCTGGCAGGCCCCTGATCCCATTCCCGAGACGATTGTTCTTGAACGCGAATCGGTAACGCTCAGACTCGATCTTCGTGTACAATAGCGACGAAGCATGGGCTGTGAAGGTGCGGCGGAGGCATTCGGTTGCGTCTGTCTGCAAATCAATCGCCACCGCCCGCAGTAGACTACCGCTTGACGAAAAAATGTTTGCAGCACCTCCAATCGTGAACCTCATTGTACTTCGGTCTTTCGATATCGAGAGAGCCGCCGCGTTCTACACGGCTATGGGGCTGACATTTAGCAAGCACCGGCACGGTAGCGGGCCGGAGCATTACGCTTCAGAGGTCAGCGGATTCGCTTTTGAGATTTATTTAGCTGGAAAGACGGGTCCGACGTCAACAGTTCGTATTGGATTCTCGGTTGACGACGTCGATTCTGTCGTTGTCATGCTAAGTGACCAAAGCGGAACATTGCTGTCGGGACCGTCGGATTCGGAATGGGGACGGTGACTATGTCGACCGTGGCCCCGTTTCGCGCCGTGTCATCGAGTGGTTGATTGACCGCAGCGCAACTGGCAGACTGATCCCACTACGCGGCAACCATGAGTAAATGAGGCTCGCGGCCCGACAATCTGAACGGCACCACGATGAATGGCTCGCGTGCGGTGGCGACGCCGTGCTTGCGTCATATCGCACAGATCGAGTTGACGACATTCCCGGCGATCACTGGGACTTCCTGGCGACGTCACTTCGATCGCACTATTGCACGAAGACTCATTTCTTCGTGCACGCAAATGCCTACGCCGACATCCCAATTGATGCCCAACCGGACTTCATGCTTTATTGGGAGCCGTTCGGCAATCCCACGCCACACGAATCCGGTTTGACGATGGTTTGCGGTCACACGCCCCAACGTGGCGGCGTGCCATTATCGGTCGGACACGCAATCTGCATCGACACCTGGGCTTGTGGGCGCAGATGGTTTTGCTATTTCACCGCCTCCGTTGCAATGCCACGTTCCCAGTGACCTCTACGTGATTCCATGCTATGAAGCGTACTGAAGACGCCTTTTCGGACTACGTAATCCACCCTCGCTACGGGCGGGGGCCACGGATCACCGGCATGACAGTTCAACCCGGCACTTACTCGGAAGTCCGGCTTGGATGGTGGGCATCACCGGAAGACCGCATACCTGAAACTGCTATTGAATCTCGACCGTCCCAACAAATCAAAGCGACAATCCCGGTCACGCACTACGTCGACCTCAAGCGACGATGTCGCGACTGTTCTCGGCCGTTCATCTTTTTCGCAGAGGAGCAGCAGTACTGGTACGAGACACTCCACTTTTACGTCGGGGCAGACTGTGTTCGCTGCCCCGAATGTCGTAAGGAACAGCGTCGCGTGAGTGGGCTGCGGGATCGGTACGTCGCTCTCACGAAATCCGGGTCCGTCTTGTCAGACGACCAGAATCTTGAATTGGCAGCTTTGGCTCAGGAAATGATCGACCTTGGGCAGTTCGGACATCGCACCATCCAAGTTGTTCGTCGCCATCTGAACGCAATTCCAATGGAATCCAAAGTTCGTCGACGAGCCACTTTCCGTGATGTTGACGATCGGTCGAAGCGAACTCTGGCCAACAGTTCGTCGAGCGGATAACGGTGCAATTGGTACTGACCGAAATCGCGGTCTGTGGCGTGTTTGCTGAGATTAAGCGACGGTCACGGGCTAACTGGCCATGACGCCGTGTCGGGTGTGCAGGGGTTCTCTTAAGGGAGAACAAAACATCACTTGGGCTCTGTTCTTAGGTATCTCCGAGCTCTCTGCGGTACGTTCGCTCACGCTTTCGGCGGAAATTGCTTTGCCAACTCCTGCGGAGGATTCGGAAGCAGCCTAGAATGTAGCCTGGGCCGCCAGTGGGTCCGACTGACATTGCCGCGTGTGAACAAACTCATGCTCGAACATGCACTTCAAAATCCGGATTTTAAAACTCTTTCCGAAAGTTCGGCGGTCGGCGTAGAGGAGTCTTGTCCCGCCCGTTAAGTGCTCGGGAACCTGCAAAGATACGGTCACCAATTGGGAAACGCTTTCGCAGCGAGCGTTAGTTTGTCCGACAGGCATGCGTTTTCCCGCTCTTGTTGACCGACAGTTCGGCACACGCGAGAATATCTCACGAGTCGGTGGAGAATTAAGTTCATTGAAAGAGGGCAGCCAATTGCCAGGATCGATTTCAACCATGTTCACGATCACTCGGAGCGAGTACATCCGAGCAATGAGGCGACACTACAAAACTAAACTACAGATAAAGCGTGACCTTGTTGGCGGCGTGATCGCCATCGTAGTTGGGGTTTACCTTTTGATCACGCCCGGAGCGGATACGCTTGCTTGGTGCTTACTTCTTGCAGGAGTCGTTCTCGTTTCCCTCGTTGTCTATGTGATCTACATCTTGCCTTCGCTCATTTACCGCTCCCAACCCAAGTTGAAAAACGAATATCGACTTGAGTTTCGTGACGATGGAATTGGGTTCAAGACGATCGAGATAGATTCTAACCTCAAGTGGTCGCTCTACCACTCATGGTTGAGTGACAACGAATTTTACATATTGTATCATGGAACCCGTGATGTTTCTGTGATTCCACGCAGATCGTTTTCCAGCGGAGATGATGAACTCCTAGTGAACCTGCTGGGTCGCACGATTGGTCCATCACTTTGAAAATGGTCGACGAGCATAGAATTGCACTCGAGTTGTGGATCTCGCTTTTCTCGATGTTTAGTCGCTTGGCCTCAATGGTTTGGCTTCAGGTTCTATTTGGTTCGAATCCGTATTGCTTACATGACTGCCATGCGACCTACTTATGCAGGAATTTGGATTCGCTCACTTTCCAAATCCGACCTCGAATCATTGATCGCTGATGTCAAAAGCGGTGACACGGAGGCGATTTCAAGTTCCACTGCATTCGTGATCGCAGAGAGCTTTGGTTACTGGCATAATCGGGCACGTGCGAAGCTTTGTCGTCACTTCAAAAACCATCCACCGCCTAAAGGCGACTGCGATCGATTAGTCGATGCGATCGTTGACCGTCTTTTGGGAGGATACTTTTATGAACAATTCAAGGATCAGCTCTCAATGGCCATGCGGTTTGACCGCGAGCGACTTGAACATGCGGCTTCCATTGCTGCTCGCTCCAACAAAGACTACGTTCGCAGATACGGAAACCGGGTAACTCACGCCATCGAATCCCAATGGCCCACATCGTGACAGAGGAATGACCTGCAAGGGCACCCAGCGTCACGCGTCTTGGCATTTCCTGCTCTTCACCGCCCGCTTACCTGTGTCTTTGCGTTCGTCAACTTCAACACTCGATGCCCAGTCATGCCGTCGTTTGAAACGTCACAACGAATCGAAGCCTATCGTGAGTCGTGCGAGGATCGTATCGACGTCATCACGAATGATGAACGCACCGTGATCGTTGTCGCCGATGGTGCCGGCGGCACGGGTGACGGCCACCTTGCAGCAGAAACTGTCATCCGAGAAACACGAGCCAGCTACGCGACGATTGACAGCTCAACCGATTGGTCACAATTCCTCTCCCAGCTCGATCTGCGAGTGGCGTCTGGTGAAACGACTGCCGTAGTCGTCGATCTTCGCCTGGATCGCGTCCTCGGTGCAAGTGTCGGCGACAGTTGTGCCTGGGTGATCGACGGCCCTGATATTACCGACTTGACGCGAACTCAGGTTCGCAAACCGTTACTCGGTTCACAGGCCGCGAAGCCCGCTCCATTCGGGCACGGTCCGCTGAATGGCATCCTTCTCGTCGGGTCAGACGGCTTCTTCGACCACGCAAAACGTGACCAGGTAACGCGATTGATTGCCTGCACGGACTTTTTTGGAATTCCACGTGCTTGCATTAACTTGGTGCGTCTTCCGTCCGGCGATCTGTGGGATGACACTGCCGTCGTGGCCTGCCGGGTTAGCAATCCTCGGCCAGCCAGAAAACGCTACACTATTTAATCTCAGAACGATTATCTCGGTCCCAGAGTCAGATCGTTAGATATGTGCATCTTCTCTCAGCCTGTAATCTCCGTAAACAGCACGCAGATCTTCGCTCGTGCTTCGGCCCGCGGCACGCAATTTCTTGCCTATCAGATGAATTACGAGTCTCGCGACGTTAACGCGATGATTCTGCCAGTTCCCATTCAGCAACCTGCAAACGAAGATAGCTTGCGGTTCATTGACTTGCGGGCCTACGACGGGTTATTCGATGACCTAAACGATGGCTTCCCCTATTCAGCTCCGGCATTTGCGATCGGTTGCTCTGAACCATTCGAGGTGGCACTCGGAAGTGCATTGGAGGTGTTCGAAGTTGGCAATTACATCGCCTCGTTTGTGCCAAAGATGTCAGAATTCTCTCGGCTCGACGACCGGTTCACCCTTCCGGACCCGACCTGGTCGCAACTCCCGCAGTACAAAGATTACGGATTTGCTGTATTTCAACTTGCCGCCGGAGCCCTGAAACCACATCCGATGGCTTTCGAATTCGAGAAAGGCACCGATTCGATCTACTTTCCAACTCTGCACATTCACGATGGCGAGGTTCACGACACGGAGGAATTCGATCACGTTCTCTATCTGCAACACGCTGGATTTGATAGCCGAGTCTATGGCTACCAGAATTCGAACGTTCCAGACGAATCGACCGGGTTGATTCGCTCCAAATTTGCGGCCAAACGATTCTGTGATATTGATCGATCCAATGGTGTCATTGACGCCGACCTACTTGTGCATAGACAAATCATCCGTGGGAAGCACCCGAACCGCGACACGGAAATCATGACATCGGGTGATCCGGCGAATGCAACGCTGAATCTCCGGCCCTTGCGGTCTTATACGCCGTGGATTGTTGTTGCTGCCGCAATAACGTGGTTCTTTGCACGACGGACTCGAATCAAGAGAATGAAGAACATAACGAACATCGCAAATCAGTGACCCTGAACGTTAGGCGACTCAGTTCCATGCATCCAATGCGTGACTACCCATCAGACGAATATCGAATCGAGGGTCGTGCCTTTCGTGAAACGTTCACAAGGCTAACTCAAACGTTCTTTTCCGACGTTCACCAGCAAACTGGCTCATACCGCTTTCGTGGTTTCCTCTGGCACGCGTTCAGCTACGGCTATCAGTTCGCCCTGGATCGCAACTCTGCCAAATTTGCTTTTGCCGAGTGCGATGATGCTGAGCACTATGTTCACGACGAGCAACTCGACATGCTCTGGTACTGCCCACGGGCGATCGCGGTCTCCAGCACTCACCCCTGCAATGACACCTACATTTTCCCCGCTACTTACGATTGGCTGTACATTACTACCCACGAAAACGCCTCGGGAATCGGTCCATACTTCGTTCGCCAACCGTCCCTCATAAAATAGTCGAATAGCCAATGTGTTGCCTACGAGCGGCAGCGACGACGATTTTGACATCAACGCCTGGATCGCCACCGCTCGTCGATCGAAACGAACACTCATCAACACGCAGGGATGTAAGACGATGCGACGCCTCTCGCTCTTTTTCATTTCTTTGATCGTGTGCCTGCTTGCCGCAACCATCGCACAGGCACTCACGATGGGGTACGGACAACGCGACGTCACGGAGGCTGGTGCTGGATGCGTTGGCGGGTGGATTTCCGAACACGGCAACATCGCCTATTTCCGTGGTGATACTGAACTGCTCAACGTGCAGTTGGCTTCGCTCGCTGCAGAGATTGCGGGTCATCCTCTTGGAAAGGTCGTCCTGCACGCAGGCGCGAAACAAGTCGACAGCCCGGAGGAACAGCCGGCCACTGGATTTGGTGACCAAGCTTCAAAGCAACTTGCGGCTTCCAATCAACTCGCGATCGACTGGTCGGTTCGCAGATACTGCCCGTTTGAAGATGTGCTCAGCGGTCGCTGCAAATGCGATCGGCGAAGAGTTGATGTGGATGTTTGGCTCGGAGACCGCATTCAACTCGACGCCCTTTCGGTTCCGAGCGAACTTTCCGTCGAATCTGGTCGCGAAATCGAGCAGTTCGTCGAAGAGCATGCCCACCGCGAGTGAACCGACGGATGCGAATGATCGATGGATTCCACTGAGCCCATGTCTGCCGGGGGTTTGCGGTAATTCGCCGCCGGTTGCCATGTGTCTCGGGGAACATGCGGCTAGAAGCCCCGCAATGGGCCCGCAGAGCCCTGCTGGGCGACTCTTCGCCTTTCTTCGGCGACGCCGTGTCGGCTGTTGAGGGCGTGCAGAGGGCCTCTTTTGGGAGGGCAAAATATGACCGGGGCTCTGCTCCCGGGAGCCTCTGAATTCACCGTGGCACAATCGACCACTCTGGATACGGGAATTGCTCGGCCGCACGCTCTCGATGGTATTTTGAAGTCGCGTCCAACGCAGCCCGAATCATCGGTGACCAAACTGGCGTTGGTTCTTTGAGCAAAGGTATGTCAGAAAACGTGGTTTAAAATCCGGATTTTAAACTACTGGTCTAAAGGTTTGGCGGCCGGCGTCGAGGCTGCACTTTAGCGAACATTGCCTGTCGGAAAGATGCATTTCAAACGTTCACGAGCGTGGGAACGCAGTGGCAGCGAGCGACCGTCTTTTCCGCAAGCAGTGTATTCCCCGGTTACTGTTGACGGGGCATCGGGCACCGGGGAGAATAAATGCGGATCTCTGAGTCGGTGGCCAATGAAAGTTTTCTTTCTCATGTCACGGGTTCAAGCCGGTCACGCAAGACGTTTACGTGCTCGGCGCTGGAAGTAAACAATACTTGATCGTTAAAATGCATCCCACCGACGACGACACTGCTGAGCCCTCAGTATTGTCTGACGCGACTGTTCTGAAACCGCAAGACGGCGAATAGCGATTCCGTGTGCACTGGATCGGAGCAGTCAAATTTCTCTGAAAATCGTAGTTCTCTTGTCGCGACCTCACGATCGGTGACGGCATTCCCCGGCATGCCTAATGTGAAGATTGCGAGAACGCTGCTTCCTGCTATTCTCACACGACCGACCGCTGAAAAGCAAGTGGTTTGACTGAAGCCCATTTACTGCGAGTTTGACACTGCCTGCTGTACTTCGATTATCCGGCAACCGTCAAGCGATCGCAAGCATCTTGAGCGACTGCTCGCTTTCGTTCAAGGACTCTCACGCTTCAACACGTTGGCGACGTCTTGATCCAACCGGACATTACCCAACTACAACGTTCAACTTAACGATATCGGACGCACCCGGTGACTCTGTTCCGCTTCAACTTGACGAAAGCCTCGCCTTCCTTCGAGCGAACATCGCGGCGATATCGCGATTGGCCGACGTCGCCGCGGACTGCAAACTGACGCTCGATCTGTCTTGGAACTTCCCTCGTGGCACCATCGGGCAATACAATACGCTACCGGCGGAGTTGATGGGCGTGATGTCGTCCCTCGGCATCGACTTGATGTTCTCGGTGTATGACATCGCCTCACGTCCCAAATCGCCAAACGGTGATGAGCGAGGCGGTAAACCGGAATAATTTGCTCTCCGCTACGGCGGTTGGTTTCGCCATTTTAACCCGTTCGCTGGGATCACCTCTCTCGGTTATCGCCGACGCACTCCCATGAAGACGCTGACATTGCTGTGACATCAAACCCATACGCACCGCCGACAGCAGAGTTGACGTTTGTGTCTCCGAACTCGGCGACTCAGCGGGCTCGTCGTGGACCTGCCCTCTACATAGCCGGTTTTGGACTTCTGGGAGGGGTTGGTTCGATACCGTTTCTCGCACTTCAGAATCGGATTGGATTCGTCGTAGTGCTCACCCGATGCATCCTTGGCGGACTGGCCTATCGCATTCGGTCACGCGACTGGCCGCACGACCCGACAATTCGTCAAAAGCAAATCCTCTACTCGGCACTTGCTGTCGCGTTGCCTCCTGCGGTCTTGTTTCTGTTCGCAGGGCCCAATGGACAAGGACCCGCAATCGTGATGATCGGATTGATTGTTGGCGTGTCGGTTGCGGGTGGTATTTTCATCAGTGGAACACGACGCCTCAACATACCGCTGAAGGCAGAACAATGACGTGCCCAGGCGGACGACTTGCGGCGTCTGCTAGAATGTGTGATCAGCTCACTATCTGCCGTGATTTGCCGGAAACCATCACAACTGCAATGGAGCGTTCGCATCGACATCCGCTGATGACGTGGCTCATCCGTTTTCTCGGATGGGATGGGCTCGTTCCAGCGGCAATCTGACTCCTACCATTTGCGGTTAGATTGCTAGTGCCGAAGATCCCACTACTCATCGAAGTAATGGCTGTCATCCTGCCGATTGTCGCGTTCTTTCTTCGTTTCAAAGTCGGCGTCTGGCACATCTCCATAAACCGATGCGGACGTATCGTTCGATCTGGGCAATTTGTGGCGTTGTGCTGTGCGATACTTGTGCTCGCTGTGGTTGACGCGGTCATCATCCTCACCAACGTGATGCCGAAGGGTGCTTTAACCAGATCGGATCTAGTGTTTCTTGGCTACATCTACGGCTTTTACCTATCGTGTATGATTTTTGCACTTTATCCTGGATTGACAAATAGCCCGAAACCACCACACGAGTACTGCGAATAGAAAAACCATGCAACGGGACCGCGTGTCAAGGTTTTTTCGCAGTGGATGAACCTGAATCGCTCGTCGCGGCCCGCTGCTGGCGAGCGTCGTCCGACTGAAATCCGACTCCCCACCTATTGAGCTGGAACGATCGATGAGACTCTTGATCTGCATTTGCTTGCTCGCTGTCACTGGCCTCGTTCACGCAGAGGATCCGACATCAGCACCCAAAGCCGAAAAAGCAAGCGATTGATCAGCCTGATAGGAAGCCTGCGGCAATGGGGGCGAGACTGATATGAAACCAGCATTTGCAAATTTTGAAATCGATCTCTGGGTCCATTGTGGAAAGCTCGGCTTCACAGAACCTTCGCTTTGCCTCTATCACGATTCATTGGGTTCCGGATCACCGATTCTCGATGCCCTGAACGAACTGACGGGCGAGAAGTGCCCAGCACAACGCAAGCTCACGTTCGCCCCTTGTTCTCGCGAACGAGCCATGTCGAACTTGCGGCTGATGGTTGTTCCCAAGCGTGAAGACTTACGGGTCATGAGCGTCCGGCATGACTCTGATACTGCGACAATTGAAATGACTGGCGCGGGCCTGAGATTACTGATTGAAGCGTTCACTTCTTGGCTCAACGGAGCGGAGGATTTTGGCATCTCATCGCGACATTCTAGCATGAAGCCAAAGGCTTTCGGTAAACTGGATCGTGAGTCAGGCGAGCTATGGTTTTGGGGGCCGAGCTTGGCTGGGCCGTAGGCGATCTGCAGCAAGCGAAATGGTGAAGATCGACCCCAAACAATCGTTGGATTGGCGAGAGGTGGGAATGCACTACTGAGCAGGAGTGTGTTCGAAAACGCTCTTTAAAAGCCGGATTTGAAAAACGCATTTCCGAGGGTCCGTCTGTCATCGCCGAGACCGCACGCTCGCGAGCATTGCCTGCTCGGCAACGTGCAGGAGTCGGTTTACTAAGGTGGAAACCCCGTTGTAGCGAGCGATGACCACGGAGGGTGCTTTCCCGGTTCTTGTTGACGGGGTACCGGACACGAACGAGAATGCCAACGATGCGATCTCGCGAATCGGTGAGAATGTTTGGGTGGCGCACACCATGCCCGTGCTGAAGCCGGCGAAAACGCTGTTTTTTTAATTCGCTCCTGAGCGGCTGTGGAAGCTTAGGTTTCCCAACATGAGACTATCGGAATCTGACATGACACAACTTCGTGCTGCAATCGTTTGCGTGGCCTTGTTCACATGCATTTTAGTTGTGAACACACACGCTGAGTCTCCGGCGATCAAAGAAGATGCCTCGTTAACGCAAATTGTCGACACGCTCGTCACCCGACATGGCGGCAGCAAAGCGGCTGACCGTTGGAAATGTGGAACGATACAATTCACGACCAGTGCGGGGATCTTTCCAGCTATCCTTGGATCTGTGACGGTGACCGAGTCATTCCAGTTCCCGAGCTCATTCAAGCGGTCGATCGTCGCCGAATCACCCGACGGTGAAATCGACTTTACATTCACTATCAATGAACAAGGCGGCTGGATGACTTCGCCTGGCATGCCGACAATGGAAATCTCCCGATCATTTGCTGATCGTGAACGGCATACCTTTGCAGATATAGCGAACGTCGCACACCTTCGTGCAAATGTTTCACAATTGTCGATTGTGGACAGACTCGACGTTGATGGAAAGCCTGCCGTACACCTGCGTCTTGAGTCAGCGGAGCTAGGTCGGGGGGAGTTTTTTGTGGATCTGCAGTCGGGGCTGCTCGTGAGAACGTCTAAGCAAACACACGACCCGCTCACCGGCGTTCATGCAACCATCGAAACTCGACTCGGTAAGTACGAGGAGATCGACGGCATTCCGGTGCCAATGGCATTCTCGGCAACATCCGACGGTACAAAAATGCTTGAAGTGGAGATCACGCGCGTGGAATTCAAAGATTCGCTGCCAGCATCAACTTTCGCTAATCCGATGTAGTCGGAACTACGGCATACACCGGAGGACAGGTGGCCTATTTGCTGCTCAGCATGCAAGCCATTCGCCCTTCCTCCGTGATCTCTAGCTTTGGTCCCTGAAATTCATTGAACATGATGCGTCGACTCCTCCTTTGCACTGCCGTTGCGATCGTACTGGGCGTCATCGCGATTGTCGGTGCTACTATCGCTTCGCTGAACCGTCTTGACGATGCTTACGGCCAATGGGGTGCCGCCGACATGCTCGTTGACTACATGAGCGACCACGATGGCGACTGGCCAAGCCAATGGGCTGACCTAAAACCCTATTTCGACGCTGGTGGCGGCCGTGTCTCTGGCTGGGACTTCAACCGGTTCACCGAACATGTTTGGATCGATTTCACTGCGAACGCCGACGATCTGCGTGCCGCGTCTGCTTCTTCGGACTCCGCTCCGTTTGACGTTGTCGGCTCAACGTCCATTTTCGGCCCATGCTTCGGGGATGGGCCAGATGGTATGCTGCATCGTCATTTTAATCCCGACGCACCTAACCCGAACCCGCCAACAACCGCAACCGTCGTGTCGACCGTCCCTCAACGCGGCGGATGACGAGAAGGTTAAACTGCTGTCGCTGTGCCGTCAGACTGTTCTCGTCGCAACGACAACTGGCAGATAAGTTAGTCGCTCAAACCTGGAACCAGCATCGCACATGCCCGATCCCAAGACGCTGAAGGTCGGGGACCGGATTCAGATTCTGCGTGTTCCCGAGAACGACTTGCGACAACGCGAACGAGAACTCGCCGAAAAGACGGGCATGGCGGGATGGACGGCTGACAGTATTGAATGCATCATCGAACAATCACCGGTCGTCAGCATTTCACGCATCGATGAATACGGATGCTTCTGGTACGACGCTACAGTAGTTGGCCCCGACGGTGGCGACGAAGAGCATTCACTGATCGTGTGCGATGACGACACCTGGCTCAACATTGACGCTGCACCGGGAGCTGGGTTTTAAAATCCGGATTTTAAAGACGCGTTCTGAAAGCCTGCTGGCCATCATCAAGTCTGTTCGTCACGCACTTCGACTGAGCTTCTTGCCTCTCAGGTGAACAGTGTAATGAGTCTCGTGCTCGGCGAAGCGAGATCAGGGCGTTTGAGCAGACACGCTGCCAAGGAGGCCCACGATGGACTCTCAGAGCCCTGCTGAGCGGCTCAGGGCCTTCTTGAGCGATTTTCACTATCGAGCAGCAGCGGCCGTGCGGGAGCGTCAGGACTGGCAGGCTTTTTTTCGAGCGTGTTACGCGAGGGAGTCGTTCAGATTGACGATGTGATCGTTTTCTATGATCGCAAGAGTGATGCGTGGAGTTTTGGTTGGCTCAGCAAGGACCGATATCCAAACTTTTGTTTGCAGACGTCGATAGAACAGGTGGCTCGGGTAGCCAAAAGTAGATCGTCGTCGCACTGTGCAAAAAGCAGGGTGAAGATGTTGCTGTACCGCGTCTGTCCAGACTTGATCCCCTGGTGAGTGCTCGTCTTCGTGTCGGGTGCGTGAGTGTCATTGTGGCTCAGAATGCGATCGATCTTCTCAAGCGACGTGGCAGTAGTTCAGTGCCGATGTGACTCGCTCGATCGGTTTACGTTTAGTGAGAGCATTTGCAGTAATCTTGTTGACCACGTAATGCGCCACGGTATATTAAGGACCGGCGTTAAACTGGTGCCATGAAGGCACTGAGGTCACAGAACTAAAACGATAGGCTGAAAGATGAAGACGAACGGAAGCAGCGACGTGAAGAAACCAAACAAGTTGATGAAAGTCTTATTCACACCGGACGAACAGACATTCGTGAAACTCGTGGCTAGCATGAACAGCATGCCGGCAAACCAGTACATGAGATCGATTGTTGTCGCACAGGCCAAGAAAGACATCACGGCGATGAACGACAAAATCAGTCAGTTGGCTGGCTCCATTTAAAATCCGGCTTTTAGAAAGCGGGCCATGAAGCCAGTGGCCAACGATTACTTCCAGTCCCGTGAACCTGAACCAACGAGGCCAACTACTGAAAGCACCTGATTACTGAACAAGACGGCTTTTCTTGATTCATTCCCCTTGGACTCACTCATGCTGATCGACTTGACCAGCAGCGGTAACATTCGATTACCGAAGAGTTGATTCCTTGCCGCATCGTTTGAAGCCACTCTCGGAAACCGAGACAACCTTCGAGACTTGCGGTTCCTTGAGGTCTCTGTCTGTTGAACAGGTCTTTTCAAAGAGGGAGGGTGTCGAGAAGAACAACTGTCTGAATTTTTGTTTTCTGGTCCCTTGTCCCTATGTCTCTAATAGAAAGGGAGAACATTTTTTCATTCCTGGATGGAGAGGAATATCACTTTGGTGACTCCATCAGTCCTTGGTCCGCTTTATCTACGCATTGATCACGTTGAACGTGATTTTTCGATGTGTGGAGCCGGCTAAGGATTAGTTCAGAAATAGTGAGAGGATTTCTTTCTTCTCTATCTCTGGCTCCCGCCAGAACCTCGTTTTTTCACGACAGCCGGGGCTGGGCAGTTCTGCTCGGCCCCGGTTGTTTTTCGACGCCCCATTCAGATCACCGTGAACTGAGCCAATGACCTACCAATCCCTCTCGCCGCAGTGGCACCGCTATCGGCAACGCGACTATCTCGGCAACCGCTCAGAGGATGTCGAGCCACTGGTGTCGTACAGGGATGATGTCGAGAACTGGGCTCGCACCTCGGAAAAAAGGATGCACGAGCACTGCCAGTCGCTGCTCCGTACCGTCGCCAACCCTCGCATGCTGAGTATCGCCCTCGACGACATCGGTCGCAGGGAAATCTTGGGCGACGACCCGCGAGTAGCCGTTGCAAGTTGGTATCCATGGAAGTGGCTGCGTGACATCGAGAAGCGGATCCTTGACGGCAGCTTTCGACGCGGGAAGTTTACGAAGTACAAGATCCCAAAACCTGGCAAAGCGGGCTTCCGAACGATCGAGGTGCCGATGTCCGAAGCGCGGATCGTTGCACGCAATCTCTCGAACTTGTTGACGCCTCTGCTCGATCCTGATTTCTACGATCTCAGCATTGGGTTCCGGCCCAAGCGGTCGCCCGCACATGGTGTGATGGCTGCCAAGTCGCTGATAAAGAATGGCATGCACCACATGGTCGCGTGTGACATCCGTGATGCCTTCGGCACGGTGCCCAAGAAGCGGTTGCTGCAAATCCTACGATCTCGGCTGCATCAGTCACCGGTGATGGGACTGACCGAAGAGCTGCTTGACCCGAAACGCAAGCTCGGAATTCCGCAGGGGCTTGCCATTTCACCGATCTGCCTGAATGTCTATCTGGATCACCTTCTTGATCACTGGTGGGTCAAGAATTTCCCGGGCACGGTGCTCGTGCGATACGCTGACGATCTCGCGATTTTCTGTGAGACTCACGAGGCAGCGGTCGAATGCTACGAGGCACTCCGAAAACGCATCGAAGCGATCGGAATGAAGATCAAGGAAAGCCAGGAGGACGCTGTTTACGACCTCGCATCAGGCGACCACGTGGACTGGATTGGTTTCCGCGTGCGGTGGGCCAATGGGAAGACGCGAGTCAGCTTGAGCGAATCGAGCTGGTGCAAATTGGAAGCGAAGTTATCGGAGCAAAAGTGCAAAAGCGACAAAGGTGAGACACTGACGGTCAAAGATGTCGCATCCATCGGATTCCAATGGCTGGCACAGAAGGCCGTGGGCGTCACGGCGGCTCAGGTGCCCGTTGTTGCTGAACAGATTCGCCTGTTGGCCGACCAGTGTGGTTTGGACATGTCGCATTTCAGCGACGAGCAGGCTCAACTTGCGTGGCAGGCGGGCCAAAAAGTTGCCAAGCGTGCCCAGTACGAAGTGGCGCAGTGGGTGCCACAACCCGTCGCTCTCGATTGATTCCGGTCGCGAAAAGTTTAATCCGCCGAGGAACGTACACGACGCGGCGATCGGCGGCGTCGCGATGGAAACCGTGAACGCCTTCTAATTTCACGTTTCCTATAGTAGTGCCCTACACGCCCTGCACGCCCGTCACACGCCCACGCTCTGCCTCAAACCAAAAGCCCGCAAACTGCGAATCACGCAGCCAGCGGGCCGACAGCGTGAACTAGCCCTAATTGGCTACGACGAAGTCGAAACGCTCGAGTTCACTGCGCCGGAGCTGAAAGTCCGCGTGACCAAATACGCCAAAGAAGCCAGTCCAGTCGACAAGAACAAAAGCGTCGTCAGCTCCGAGCGGCCCACTGGGCTGGTCGAAGGGGATCGTTTTGATGTTTCAATCGGTGTCGAAGTCATTGCCTGGAAGTACTTCTATCATCTGCCGTTCTACCGCCAGCAAGACCTGTTCGCCGGCAGCGACTGGACGCCCAGTCGTAGCACGCTGGCGAATATCGAAACCTCTGTCTAGTTCGCGCTACGCCCACTGGCTGAACGCCTGCGGCCGTTTCTCAAGACAAACGCTTGCGTGGGCTATGATGACACAGGCGTGGTGTTGATCACGCCCCAGGCGATTCCCGACTTGTCGAATCATCCACGTGCTGAGCGAATCGGCGAGGTGCTTGAAAAGGCGATCGCCTCTGGCAAGCCAAGCAAGCATGTGGAGTTACTACGCCTCCCGTCTTTCCAGTGGTCGCGTGCGACTTCACGGTCAGTCGTCACCGTGACGGCCCCGATGATGTGCTGGCGGATTGCGAAGGAACGCTGCTCGGCGACTGCTGGTCAGGTTTACAAAAGATCGATGTTCGCAGCGACTCGCGAATCACGTTTGCAGCGTGCTGGGCGCATGACTACCGACAAGACGAAGGCCGACAAGCAGCCGACCGCAAGCGAGTCCGGCGCGCCCGCCGTTGACGCCTCAAGAAATAGCCGTCAACCCACCGGGCCGAATGGTACGGGTGAACGGTTACATAGTAGTGCCCGTCACACGCCCACGCTCTGCCTCAAGCCAAAAGCCCGCCAACTGCGAGTGATCGCAGCCAGCGGGCCGACAGATGTGGCCTGGGCCATCATTCAGATGATGGCACCGACACGCTATCCGCTCATGAGAGGCATCACAGCGGTGAATTCAGCGGCAACGACACCAGCCAAGCCCAAAGAGGACATCGAGACGGTGAACTGGTTGATGGACGCCACCGCCGTCGAAGCGGCGATCGCTGATCGCTTTTGCACCCCCAACGACGCTGGCTATCCCTTCAGGCCCCGTCAGGCCGGGCTCCTGGCCGCAGGAAGGTGAACGGGAGCAAAGAGCGACCCGGCCACGAGAAGCCCATAGGGGGCCTCAGGGAGGCGAGGGATCGGCCATTGACGAGGAATGCACTTTCGGCCCATCAAGACGCTCACAGGGGCCGCCAGCGGCTCCTGGTGTCGCAGGACTGCCAGAACACTCGCCGAACCGCCGGCTCATCTCCATCCGTGCAGCGACTCGGTGAGTATTTGAGTAGTGAAACTCGATCAGTCCGTCACATCGGCCTTATCAGGCTTGACGCCTCCATGTTCGCCCAGGCCTCCTGATTCAGTGTCCAATCAAAAAGGGCACTCAGTGTCCAGAACAGCTGCTCCGGGTTCGTTGAGTCCTTCGGAAACGGGGGTGAGTCAATCTCCATAGAGATATCCTTAGGGTTTGTATCGACTGATCCGCAGCAGTTGCTTCCGCGGGTACATGTCGAGTAAGTCAATGAAGTGAGGGAAGTTGTCAGGTTGGTACAGGTCCATCCAAGGCACCCTCACGGTGTTCCTGAACACCTTGAAGATATCGTCGTGCGTGCACGAGGTCGTCTCGGCGACAACCAACGGAGGGCCGGCGTTCTTGTGGTTCACTTTACCGGCAACATTGGTGGTGGTTTTCGGGACCACCTGAATCCCAACGTGTCGCAAGTAAAACGATCGGGTGTGGGGGTTGAAGATCGGAAGCATCAGCTGAACGGTCGCCAAGGCGTTAAGCCGTTGGTGTGGTCCACGGGTCGAAGGGAGGAACGACAGCTCGTTGGTCAAGCCAAGGTTACGTTTCCACAACAGAATCTTGCTCTCCTTCTGGATCTTAAGCGGAGGCTTGGTCAGTACTCTGAACACATCGAGCATCCGCCGAGAGAAACACCAAGGACACACCCGGGAGTTTTGGCAGAGATTAGTGTACGGGGTGACGTGGAAACTGCTGGGCGGGCAGTTCAGGTCATACGTGTACTTCAGTGCTTGATCCTTATTGAACGTTATGGCTTGGAGGTAGTGAGCGCGTACCGCTCGCTGCAAGGTCGCCGTCGCACCAAGAAGAGTACGAGCCGTGGTCAGCTCAGGATGGGCCGATATCGCGTCAGTAACACACACTCTTGTGACCTTGGCGAGAGCTCGATATCTGGGCTTAGAAAACTTGTGCTTGATGACCCCCTTCAAAAGAGCAGGGTCAACGGAGTCGGATAACTTAGCCATGCGAGCCTTCAGGGTTAGAGGAGGTAGAATTAGCATTCTATTTCTCAAAAAAGAAATAGAGTAGGGCTCCTAAAGATGCCCCTATGCTCGTATTATTATTAAGAGGGAGACGTTGGCGGTCACCCCTGTAAAATCCGGCTTTTAACCCGCGTCATCTCGCCTGAAGGTTAGGTAAGATGGCACGTTTTTTTGGAGCGTGAAGTCTTACCTAACCTTCAGGGTGCCAATGCCGTTGTTCTGAAGGTCGTTTAAAATCCGGCTTTTAAGACGCCTGGTTCTCGACTTTGTTTGCCTCGGGTTATCTCTATTAATACTAACCCGAGCGTGTGGGCATCTTCAGGAGCCCTACTCTATTTCTTTTTTAGAAATAGAATGCTAATTCTACCTTAAAAGCTAAAACAGGACCCCATGAAGACCGGGGTCCTGACAGTCTGACTATCCTCGGCGTTTCACGACGATACGGAAACCGTCTTCGTCGTAATCGCCGGGGGCTTGGTGTTGGTACTGAACTCCGTGAGTCGAGTAGTGCTCCCCCGCTTCGACGTCGACGACCTCGCCGAGTGTGGCGGCCGTGGTCTTTGTGAAGGTAGCCATTTAGCCCACGACGCATTTTCGAGGCAATTGGTACATGTTTGGTTCCTTTGGAGAGCATTTGCAAACTGTTTTCTGAAGCTTTGCATGACCCCCACACACCCGTCTTAGCGACTGACGTCAGCGATGTTCGAGTAGTCATGTTTCACTGCGCCTGGTGGACTGATGATAGGAGGCCGTGGTGAGGTGCTGTGCAGGGTGTGCAGGGATCTCTGTTGAGGAGAAACAGCCCTTGCTGGACTCGCTCAATACCTATCGCAGGGGCGCAACACGAGATCTCAGGATTTCCCCAGGGTGCCGTGCTGGCAGAGCCTGAAAGGCGGTTAATGGCTTCATCTAGCCTATTTCCTTTGATTCTGATCGCGGACTTCGGATTGCCTGATTAGTAGCAGTGCCGAAGCACCTGTGACGCAGTTGAGAGCTTCAGGGCCATGAATTGGCTCCAGTTGGCGGAATCGGCTGCCTTGGGGCAGTCTTAGTACGTAACCGTACACCAGAACCATGGTAGGCGCGGAGTTTAGCTTGGTGGGTTTTGTTTCGTTTCACTTGAGCGGAGAAAACCCATGTCCAAGTCCGAGACCGCCCGACTTTGGGACGAGCGTTTGCAGCGCTTTGATCTGTCCGGCACCACCGTCGCTGCATTCTGTGCCGCCGAGGCCGTTTCCCAGCCATCCTACTATTACTGGCGACGCAGACTGCGGGGGCTGGCCAGTAGAGCCCGATCAAAATCAAAGATTCCGCCCACTGCATTCCTGCCTGTCATGCTCGCTCCCAAAGTAGCCCAGCTCGAACAAGTCACCGAAGCCGAGCAAGCCACCAAGCCTGACGACCCGCCTCGTGTCTGCACTACCATCGAACTGCCCGGTGGGATTCGCATCCGAATCGAAGTGCCGACCGATCCGCAACACGATGCCAATTCAAATTCGGCCGGCGGCACGGAGGACCGGTCGTTATCGAACTGCCTACCGGAACGACAATCTATCTGTGTACCGACCCGGTCGACTTCCGAAAAGGCTTCGACGGGCTGACCGGCATCGTCACTACGTCGCTCGGCAAGAACGTCACCGATGGATCGTTGTTCCTGTTTGTCAACCGAAAGCGGGATCGCATCAAGGCCTGTGGTGGGAAACCGGTGGGTTGACGCTTTGGTATCGCAGACTTCAACAGGGAAGGCGAACGGGAGCAAAGAGCGACCCGGCCACGAGAAGCCCACTGGAGGCCTCAGGGAGGCGATTGACGAGGAATGCACTTTCCGCCCCATCAGTACGCTCACAGGGGCCTCCAGTGGCTCCTGATGTCGCAGGACTGCCAAGACGCTCGCCGAACCGTCGGCAGATGGGCGTGCAGCGACGCATCAGCACCGCTGACAAAGTCAAGCTCGCCAAGCGAACGGAGCAGGTCTTCCCCGAGGGTGTGCCCACCGCAGACTGCCGCCTTTCCCACACCCGGGTGATGTGGCGACAGGAGAACGAACGAGCCGTGCTGGTCGCTTACGAGGTCTTCCGGTCGGGCAACCTATTCGGCAAGCCTGCCGGTGCGATCGGTCGTGGTGAATTCGGAATCGAAATCATCGTCGCATTGGCCTATCAAGTATTCTGCCTGGGATTGTCGATCGACAAGGCTTGTGCGGTCTTGTCGTTCTTTCAACAGTTGAAGCTTCGTAAGAGCCAAGCGGACGCCTTGCTCAATCAACTCGCTGCCGCGTGGGAAAGCGAGTTCGATCATCTCTGCACGCTGCTGGCCCACAGCGCGGTGGTGCATACCGACGAGACTTCTTGGAGCATCAACAGCGTCTGGGCTTTCCTGAGTGACAAGTTGACCGTGTTGCTTTACGGCGTTCACAAAGACGGACAGACGCTGGCAGGATCCTGGACAAGGAGACGTTCGCCGGAGTGTTGACCAGCGACGACGCGGCGGTGTACCAGAACTTTACCAAGTCCCAGACTTGTTGGGCTGACTTGATCCCCAAGGCGATCAAGCTGACGCAGTAAGAACCCGACAACGTGCCGTATCGCCAATTCGCCGATCGTTTGCTGGAAATCTGCAACGCTGCCAAACGCATCAAAGCCGATGGGCGTTTGCTCGACTCGACCCGGGCGGCGCGGGCGGCCGAACTGGATGACGAGTTGCTGGAGTTGTGTGGTTCTCGCTGGTTCGATCAGAGCACCGAGGGCAATGAGGTCGAAAACGATTATCGACGGTTGAACACCTTGAGCATCCGTCGAAAGAAACACCAAGGACACACCCGAGGATTCCCACATAGCTTGGTGTACGGGGTGACGTGGAAACCGCTGGGCGGGCAGTTCAGGGCGTAGGCGTAATCCAACGCCTTCGACGGATTGAACTGCGTCGCCTGAAAGTAATGCCCACGCACCGCGAACTGCAAGGCTAACGTCGCACCGAGAGTGCTCTTAATCAAGGGCGTCTCAGGATCGTTCACCATCACGTCAGTAACGCATACCTTCGCGATCTTGGCGAGAGTCGGGAACTCAGGCTTAGCAAACCTGTGCTTGATGGCCCCCTTCATGACGACAGGGGCGGTAAGGTCAAACGGCTTACGCATAGGGTCTTCAGGGTTAGAGGAGGTTGGTCGGTAGAATTAGTGTACTTCATAACCTCCAGTTATGAAGAAGGGGGCTCGTTAAGATGCCCACATGCTTGTTTGTGCTGGTATAGGGACGACAACGACCGACTCTTTCAAAGACGGATTTTAACCCGCGTCATCTCGCCTGAAGGTTAGGTAAGATGGCACGTTTTTTTGGAGCGTGAAGTCTTACCTAACCTTCAGGGTGCCAATGCCGTTGTTCTGAAGGTCGTTTAAAATCCGGCTTTTAAGACGCCTAGTTTTCGACCTTGTTTGCCTCCGTCTCTTTCTATCCGAACAAGCATGTGGGCATCTTAACGAGCCCCCTTCTTCATAACTGGAGGTTATGAAGTACACTAATTCTACCTTAAAAGCTAATCAGTCCCGTGACGGTCTGACTATCCTCGGCGTTTCACGACGATACGGAAACCGTCTTGATCGTAATTGCCGGGGGCTTGGTGAGGATACTGAACGCCGTGAGTTGAGTAGTGCTCCCCTGCTTCGACGTCGACGACCTCGCCGAACGTGGCGGCCGTGGTCTCAGCGAAGTTAGCCCAGTAGCTCTCAGGGATTAACGCGATGTCGGCGATGCCGTCCTCGTCGGTGTGACTCCAGACCAGACATCGATTCGGACTGACGAGGTACGCCGAATACCTCGAAGCCATCGCGATCCAGAACACGAACAACACGAAGATGTGTTAGCGTGGCGGGGCGAGTTCGATCCCGAGCAGTTTGCCCCGGAGAAGGCGACGAAGAAAATGCGACGTGGACTGCCAAACTGGAGGCAGTACCGATGACGAAGGATCTCTGCCGAAGCACAACACCACGCCCGACGCAACGTCGACGACAACATTGGGGCCTCCAAGGCCGAGCTCGGTCTCTACGTGAGCCGTAGGGCCATGGTATGGCACCATCGCGGCATCGCAGGACGGTCAGCCGTAGAAATCGACGGAGACAGGGCCAGCTGGCTCGCTCAGGGCCTCAAACAGGATCGCGTGGAAATTGAGTCGAAGTAGGGCCCAACGTGGCGTGAGAGGCTTCCTACGCCTCCCGGGACTTACGACGACCCAAATACTTGATCGCTTGAGCACAAAAAGGTCACATGTGATCGTTCTACAATTTGGTAGACTTATCTCATCTCGGGTGCCCTGACGGGCCCAAACGAAAAAGGCCCGCCAACTGCGAATCACGCAGCCAGCGGGCCGACAGGCCTAGCTTAGGCCATCATATCGAAGTCGAGAATCAGGTGATCCTTGGGATCTCCCGGTCGATCACATGTTCCGTCAGATCCTCGGGACCGTCGACCTCATCTGGCTCCGCCTTATTGGCGACGACAAAGCCGTATCGAGTTTCGGGCTTTCCTTGCTCGAACCGCCTCCTCTGCTTCTCCAGTCGAAAGTCGACACGCTCATCTTCCGATTGAACGGTGAAGTTCTCGTTTGCATGAACACTCAGCACTTTGCCGAGTCCACGCTTTTGTGCCTCGAACCTACTGCGTTCGTGCTTTGGAACGAGAGGGTCCATCAGGCCAAGGCGGTCGACTTCGACCACGATATCGCTGATCGGTAAACACTTGCCGAGCAAATGCGAACCTAACACAGCGATACTACTGCGAATCGGGTCATCCGCGATGCGACGGTCGCCATAGTTGTCGAGGAATCCTTCGACACCATTGACCATCAAAATGCCTCCAATGTGATGAGCCCATACCCTGCGGGAATGCTTTCTGGAGCAATCCAGTGGCATACCCGCGACTCGCCAACGTTCGATCATGCCGTGGACTTCGGCGGCAATTTCTTCACGATAACGAGGCAGGTACTCTTCTTGCGGGCTCCCGATCGGACTCTGACGATCCGTGATGCTGCCTTTCGGTTCCAGATGAATCGGTAAACCGCGATTCAACAGGTCCTCAGACAACACGCCGAAATTCGTCGATATCGCCATCACGATGTCGTTGCGGATCCGACGTGGCTCTGCTCCGCACCCCGGAGAGTACAGAGACGGCGCCGGATTCGTGACAAATCGCTCGACAAACGCCGATGCGATCTTCGAGCTTCCACTCACTCGAGCATTCTCAAGTCGAATCATCCCCAGGGAAGGATCCGTATTGAGCTCGATGGTAATCGCCTTTTGAGTCGCCCAGTCGGCTGGTTCCCAGCTGACGGACGTCTTGGGCGTCTGACCCGCGATGAAGTCAAGCACCGTATCCTTGCCACTGTGGCTCTTGGATGCCGTCGCCAGAATGATCGGCTTGCCACCAGGCCAATGGTGCCTGAGTGCAACCGTCAACAAACCGGCAACCGCATTCGCCCGATCGGATTTCGTCTGGAAGTCCATGACGTCCAGAAACGTGTTAATCCGTTGCATCGAATCCGAAGACTCCGGAGAGTCGCCGACGAAGAAACAACGATGCCCGTCACCGCCGTCGTTGTAGCCGGGATTCGTTAGAATGAATCCTGGCAGATACTCGGGCTGCGAAGCGACGCGATCGATGAGACGAAACTCTGACAGAAACACTTCGGCGTGAAGCATTACTTCCAGCATCCCGTTGGAAATACTGCAGGATTTCGGCTTTCCGTTGTGGAACCGATGCAAATCAATGCGATCGGCTATCACCGAGGCAAGCGGTCTCCCCTTGAGGATGCTCCGGGAACTGCCATCAGGCAGCACCAAGAACAGACCACCGTCATAGCCAGGCTGACGGAACAAGTCAGGCGACTGAGCCAAAGCCTCGCCGAGGACCCCAAAGTTCTCGGAATCTGGAGACTCATCGTGCCAAAACACCTTTGGGCGGGGGATCGGGCCCTGAAACACTTTCGAAACATCTGGTGCCTCTTTAGTTACTTTTGAAAACAAGGTTAAACTTTCTGTGAAAGAGTCGTTTGACCCCCACACACCCGTCACACCTTGCACAGCGATTGACGTCAGCGATGTTCGCGTAATCATGGTTCACTGCACCTTGCAGACTGATGTTGTGAGGTTGCGGTGCGCCACGATGGCTGACACCACGTACAAACTGGTCCTTCCGTCCTTGGATCCTCGAAAGCTGATCGTCGCCTACGAGGCGACTTCGAGGAGCAATCCTGCCGAAGCGAGATCGCCTATTGGCAAGGGAGAATCCCTAATGGAGACTCCCAAGCCGCCCGTCAAAGTTCATGGCCAGCGGATGCTGTGACAGGTAATTCGGCCCATTCCCGATGTGCCTGCAACCTGGTGGTCGCAGTCGTCACGCGAAGACGTCCGGGCTGAAGGGACGTCATCGCTCGGGTGCCCATCAGCTCAATGGGCCCAATGCTGTTCTCTCCCTCTTGGCCAAAACAGCATCGGTCACGGTCAGTCCTCCTTTCGTTATGGGTTCTTGGGATTGAAAATCGAGTCCAACCGAGGTGCTGTGTCGGGTGTGTAGGGTGTGCAGGGGTCTCTAATGGAGAAAACACCATTCGGGTTTTGCTTTCTGGACCCTTTGTTGCACCCACACAGTCGTTCTCTAGTGAGGAGAAACTACCCTTGCTGGACTCGCCCAATACCTATCGCACGGGCGTAACACGAAGGGTAGAATTTTCCCATGGTGCCGTGCTGGCAGAGCCTGAAAGGCGGTTAATGGCTTCATCTTGCCTGTTTCTCTTGGCTCTGATCGCGGACTTCGGATTGCCGGATTAGTAGCAGTGCGGAAGCCCCTGTGACGCAGTTGAGATGATTGGCGGAATCTGCTGCCTCGGGTCAGTCTCAGTACTCAAAGAAGCTACCAGCGGCCTCAGACGGGATAAGGACACCCTTAGCGATGGGAGCCAACTAAGCTGACGCCAACTTCGCAATTGCTGATGACGAAATGAAAGCTTTGGCCGGATTCGCGGCTGCTGCATTCGCGGTGAACGAGGCAGCAACGGCTACAGCAACTGGAAATCGGAAAGGAAGCCAAGTCGAGCGAACTGGATGAGCTAGTCGAGGAGCACGTGGGCGAAGTGGGCTTGATGGCTGAAGTGACGGGCGACAACGGCAAGGTCAGCAAAGGGAATGTCGACAGGCGAGCCAAAGCACTCGTTAAGGCAATCCGTGTTGAAGATCTCCGGGATCGGCCGGTGCGCCCCGGCTCCTCAGAGCAAACGATAACTCAGGTATCTCTGCCGCCTGCTTGCCGGACGGTTTCCCGAATGCACGCCGCGCCTGATTGAGGCAAGACTGGTCCCCACGATTGCCTGCGATCCGGGTTTAAAAGCCGGATTTTGAAGTGCAGTCTCCGATCAAAATCTGCCGACAGGCAGCCGAGCAGTCAAAGCGTCACTGAGCCCAATCCGGCTGCGTGATGTCGGTGGGCGCCGAACACTTTACCTCGAAGCACCCTGCTTCCGGACGCGAGGCGTAGTCGATGTATGCGTCGGGAGATTCGCAGAGCCTCAGGGGCACCGAACTGGCATTTCATGGCCCCCAGGCCCATGTGGTGGCTGACGGGCATGCGGCGGCAATACAAGGACTCCCTGGGATTCGGGCCTTAGGTACTGGAGGGCTGGCCCTTCCTTGCTGTGTTCCTCCGCAGACTCTGTTACCCTTTGGGGGGCAGAACCCACAACGGTCTCACTCCACTGACGCCGCAGGCCGTGGCACAATTGCCCGCCCAGCCGGATCAGCCGTCTTCCTCGTTCTTGCTTGGCATTCCTTGGTATCACAATGTCGTTTTGATTGAGAAAATCATCGACGCGAGAGATGTACAGGTCGAACTGAGCAGCAATGCATTGAACTCAGCGGAAGTCCACGAAAGCCTGAAAGGTCTGATATTGAATCAACTGGGGCTGTACGAGAAACTCAAATCCCGAGCAACAGGAGCGTGAGCATGACGAGAAGCGAGAGACCAGAGAAAGATGAGCATAGTGGGGTTCCGATGCGACACGATGAACATTCCACGCCGCCATCGCACTCTCAATCTCAGTCCAGATTGGCAACTCGATCCAGCATGATCGTTGACTTGAAGGGGCTCTCGCCAGAGCGGTGGAACGAGTTTGTTGCCGTCTATTCGAAATGGCTGAGGTATTACATTCGGCACGAGGGGGTGCCACGCGAGGCAGTCGACGATGTGCTACAGGACGTTTTGAACTCACTATACGGGAGTATCGGTAAATTCGAACGAGATCCCAAGTTGGGCAAGTTTCGGGGCTGGATGCGGAATATCGTCCGCTGGAAGGCTGCCGACTACCGCCGAAAACGGCCCGAGGGCAAACTCGAGTTTGACCCTGCTTACTTTGACGCGGTGGAGGATCCGCTGGTCGAGTCCATGCTGGACCATTCCGCTGGCGAAGAGGGCCAAAGCAACGACGAGGATTTGAAGATACTCAGAGAGGCGGTCAGTGCCGCGATGAACATCGTTCGGAGCAAGGTCAAACCCAAGACCTGGGAGATGTTTGAGCGACGAGAGTTGAATGATGAGGATCCTGCCGACATTGCATCGGATCTGGGCGTGACGCTGGAAAACATCCGCATGAGCGTGAGTCGAGTCAAAGCGAAACTGCGAGAAATCCTCAGGGATGATTTTGCCCCGAAGTCATAGTTTGCTCAATTTCGTGTTACGGTCACGCGATAGGCATGTGCTAGGGCATTTCCTCGAAGACTGAAAACTCATTCACATTGTCTGCAAATGATCGCATCACCAACTTGCCCTGAGCGGGAGCACTTGATTCGCCTTAGCAGGGGAGAAATCTACGGCGACGAGATCGACGAATTGTACGATCACCTGGATTCTTGCCCGGAATGCCAGCAGATCTTCTTTGGCATCGAGAAGCCTGACGATAACTTTCGCAACTTGATCGCCGGGATCACCCCGGAAGACCTGAAACAAGCGAAAGTCTTCACTGATAGGGAGTTACTCAACGAAACAGCAGTTTCGGTCGTTGATTTCTTCTCGAACAAGGTCAATGCGTCCCGGCGAGAACCTGTCCTCCAGTTGCCGTGCACGATTCGGCAATACAACGTCACTCGGCTGATTGGCATGGGCGGCATGGGTGAGGTGTACGAGGCACAGCACACGAAGCTGAAACGGCGGGCCGCCGTCAAAGTCATTCGCAGTTTCCGACAGGAAGATCCGGCGGCCTACGACCAGTTCATCAAAGAGATTGAGACCGCTGGCCAATTGGGGCATCCCAACCTGGTGCTGGCCCACGATGCGTGGGAGGACAAAGGGTGTCACTACCTGATCCAGGAATACTTAGAAGGCGAGTCGCTTCACGAGTTAGGGCAGCACCAGAAGATCGGCGCGACTGCCGAGGTCATTGAGATTCTGCTCGGTACTTGCCGGGGTCTGGATCAACTTCACGCGCAGGGCTTCGTGCATCGGGACGTCACACCGCGAAATGTCATGCGGCTTCATGACGGCACGATCAAGCTGATTGATTTCGGACTGACTTTGGCGACTGAATCCGGAAAGACGGTCCCGCGATCTCGGGCCGGGACCCCGGGGTACATGTCGCCCGAGCAGACGCTGGGGAATGTTTCGATCGACCACCGGTCAGATATTTACTCAGTGGGCCGCGTGCTGATGTATTTACTCAGCAAGTTGCCTGAAGTTGTCACAGAACCGAAGCGAACCGAGCCCGTCCAGAAGCTCACTGCACTCGCGGAGCGATTGACGCAGCAGAAACCGAAGGATCGCCTTCAAAGCGTCTACGCCGTCATCGTGCTGCTGGAGCAACTTGAGTATCCGGACCTGCCGGCGCACGCGCCGTTGAAAGTGGACGCTCCTCCGATCGTTCCGCCACCTCCGCCGGTTTCACGTACTCAAGAGACCGAGCGGGCATTCCCTCGCATACGCACAGCTGTACCGGCAGACGCTGCGAAACCGAAACCGAAACCGAAGCCAAGACGTCGCGGCATCGGCGGGCTAATTCTGGTCGCGCTGATGCTCGCGGCGGGTGGATTCGCCGCATTTCAGATCCTCTTCAAGACTGACCGCCAAGCCACCGTTTTTGTCGAGAATCACCAACCCGGTGACGTCATTCGGATCACCAGCGAGGATGGGGAAGTTCGATCGGTTGAACTTGGGGATCAGGCGAAGTTCGTCGTTGATCGGGGTACATACAAGCTGTCACTCGAAGGCCCTGATCATCGTCGACTCAGCCCCGCCAGCATCACGGTCACAGGCCAAGACCAGCTGACGGTACAAATCGAGGACCGCATTGCTAAAAACAACGATATCGAGCCGACCATTGCTGCGCCGACCATTGCCGCGCCGATGGTTGCTGAGAACACCGCGCAGACCCCGAATGAGCAAGAGCCGATCAGCCAAGGGACCAGCACCGGTTCGGCTCCGTTAACGGCACCTCTCACCGCGACGGACATTCGACCCGTTCGCCAGGCTTGGAGCAACGACCGAAAGCTGCCGGAGATGATCACGGTTGGGATGCCCAACGATCGAGCCTTTCAGCTTGAGTTCGTTCTCATTCCGCCGGGCACTTTTGAAATGGGCATGCCGGCAACGCTGCCGATGATGCCAGGAAACAAGCAGGAATGGGCTGCCGCCAGTCGACCGGCTCATCAGGTCACGATCACGCAGCCGTTCTACCTGAGCCCCTACGAGGTGACGCAGAAGCAGTTTCGTGATGTCATGGGAGGCGGATTGACACCCGTCACGGGCGACGGAACCAAATTTCCCGCTACACAGATTCCGTGGGACGCCTGCGTCGACTTTTGCGATCGCTTATCCAATTCCGGAACGAACATCCCGGAAGGCGGTAACGTCCGTCTGCCCACTGAAGCCGAATGGGAGTATGCCTGCCGAGCCGGCACGACGACTCGATTTTGGAGCGGTGACGAGATCGGGCCGCGTCAGGCCAGCCTCAGGATCAGCGGTCGCGAGATGAAGCTGGAGCCCGTTAATTCATTCCAACCCAATCCGTTCGGCCTCTACCAGGTACACGGGAACGTTGCCGAATGGTGCTCAGACTGGTTTTCCCCGGGTTTCTACGCCTCATCCGGCAAAGCTGACCCCAGAGGCCCCACCGATGGCTCCCGCAAGGTGATCCGCGGCGGCGGCTATTCCAACCCGCCATTCTCTGCGACGTCTTATTGGCGGCAAAGTTACGAGCCCGACACCCGCAGCGGCAACATCGGCCTGCGGCCCGTCATTGAGCTGCCTGCCCGGTAACCGTCTGCCCTCGGTGGCACCGGATTTCGCTAGATTTCAGGGCGATTTCCATTTTCTGCAGTCTCCGTGTTACGCGCTTGAGATAGGTAGACACCCTGCCTTCAAACGCGATGCTCGATAGGCAGCACCGCACATCGCCCGGCCCACGCTTGAGGTCGTCAATCAGGGAGCTAGCTTCGCGAAACGATACGTCTTCGAGACGGTCGACGTTCAATCGTTCGCGGACCAGATGTGGGGGATCGACTTTTTGCACTCTGGTAATGGCGAAGATACTTGAACTATCAGATGGAATTTTCTTTCCCTGCATGAGCGAAACCGCCGGTGCATCTGCGTCCCCAAAGTGGTCGCCAGTTCATGCCGGGACTAGAATCCCGCGGATACTACGCAGTAGAATGATATTCGGCGCAGCTGCTGCATCACTCGTCACACAGGCCAGAGTGTGGTGCGAAAGTTCAATGCTCGATCTATCCGCAAGTCAGGCGGCCAGTCCAACCAGCAAGTTGGCTTTTTCATCACGTGACCAGCGGATAGCCATGCGTACGCATGGCTATCCGCTACGCATGACGGGATCCAGGACTCGATCAGTCAATGTTCCGCAGTCTAGGTCACGTCCGTCTCGGCAGACGGTCGCCTGCAATTGGCTTTTTAAAATCCGGCTTTTAAACCGCTCTTCGATACGCCTGGCAGCGGAGAAGGGAGCATCACCTCTTGCTTGGAATCTGGCTTGCTCGCCCCGATGTCGGGTCCAACCTGGAGACCTGTGACAACCTTTTTGACCAGCAGTAAGTCTTGCTGCTTGATCTTCGAGAGGCGGAAATGGGGCATGTCCACTGACGCCAAGTCGATGGGTTCATCAATGGCGGCATCCTCGCGAAGCAGTGGTGCGAGGTGTCGTGCGCACAGATTCAGTTTCTCCAAGTCGGTGCTGTCGCAATCGACGATTTGAGACAGGAATTCGTAGTAGCGAGTGAACGAGATGAGATCGGCACGAAAGATCCCCAAGGGGCGTTGTTCACGAGTCCCCAGAGGCAGCACGGCGGAACTCGTATCGGTGCCACTGCGGCAGAGCCTAACGCGATCGATGCGGAAAACTGGAGATGCAGACGATTGGCGATAGTTGCCGAGAATATTCAGAAGGCTGATTCGGACGACGAACGTCTTGAGTACGTCGCGACACAATCATGGCTTCCTCAATAGAGACCTGAGCGAATGCCTCTCTCGCCAGGAGATGCACCGGTCGAATCGGAACGGGGCGAGGAGCCCTTGCTTGCCGAGCTGCTTCGGCCAGCGGGAATCGGGCCCAACGATTGGCAACAGATGGCCAAGGACTCGACGACGATGACGGCGAAGACGACGAGTTCATTTTTGCGGCGATGCGGAACGTTTTTCACATCGGATACCTGGAAGGGCTCAGCGCACGCGACCGAGAGTGACCATACACAATCGCAAAAGCTCTGCCGGAACTACCTCCTAGTCATCGACGCGATGCCGCAGTCGGTCCCGTGGATCGTCATCGCCGTGGCCCGTCATTTCTTGGTTGCTGATTCCCGCGACGAAGCCGCAACGATGATCATGGAAGCCATCACAGAGCGTTTCGGTGAGATCATCGCCATGGACCGATTCCATCACGGAGACGTGACGCTGGCCCGCTCCTTGGCTGTCTAATCTAGATTGACAGCGGTGATGTTGACGAGATCACCGGGGATGTTCGCACTGCCTATCCGTCATAAATGGTCGATAATCAACGACCATCGTACACAGCCAGTTCACTGAAAAAGTTCTTCCAATCGTCCGCGGTAGACGCCATCGACCAGTGTGACGCGAGCCAATTCCGGGCTTCACGAATCATCGCTTTCCGCTCCTCGACCTCGTAAGCGGCTCGCGAAGCGTAGTACACGAAGTCGCGTTGGTCCGAACAGAGGAATCCAGTCTTGCCGTGTTGAACTAAGTCGCGCCAGCCACCGCGGTCGTCCACGATCAGCAGGCATCCGCTCGCCATCGCTTCGAAGCCCACGCGAGGAAGGTTCTCGTATGTCTCGGTGGCTTGGATGATGCAGTGAGACTGTTTGTAGACAGCCTGCGGCGTCATCTCTCCTGGCGGATAGGCACGGATCCAATCTGGCTCTTGTCCAATTTTTGCGCGCACGCCCGCGTCGACGCCCAGCATGATCCCGCATTTCAGCACAGGTGCCACCATCGTTTCATAAATCCACAACTGGGCCGGATGAAACTTCCCCGGATCTGCGCGAGAAAGACGGGCGAACCGAAAGGTCTCTTCATCGCGATCTTCGATAAATGGAAAGGCATCCAAGTGAAAGTGTGGCCGCACCTTAATCGGCCGGTAGGTGTCGTTGATCGACCTCAACTCAGAGGACACCTTCTCCATGGCGTGGTCCGTTTGGTAGAGAAAGAAGTCAATCATGCCACGGGCGTGCATCGCTTTTTCTTTCTCAAACAACCACGTCATGCAGTTGACGAAAGTGGTTGACTTGGCATGTGACCGGATCGCATCGAGGTTATCCAAGAACCCTGCATTGCAATAGGAAATGACGTGTCTCCCCGCACACGCGTTCCAGTCGCAGGGCTCGTGGACGATGCAACCGCGTTCGCCCATCCCCATCAGGTGGCAGTTGTGATCCATGGGGCCGGTGTGAACCAGGTGCACCTTCACGCCCAGTTTCTGCCAAACATGGATCTGATGATCTAGTTCTGTATCAGCCCCGCCAAGGCGGGATGGATACCCAATCACGCAAATTTCATCGATCAACGAATCTTCCCTGGCTTTCAGATGAGCTAACGCGGGTAGAGAAAGAATGGCTTTGTGGGGTCGCGATAGGCAGATGTGGAGTCCTTGCGAACGAGAACCTCTGGCGCCCACCGATCCCAGAAAAGCGCTATTCCATGGTCCTCGATTCTCTCGTAGCGTCCTTCGTCAACGCCCGGCCTGCTCATCCGCCCGTCCGAGAAAAAATGGACGGGACCTGACCAACTCGGATGCTCACCATGGTAGACAACCACTGAGTCGTCGGTGAAATCTAGATTCACATTGAACATCGGAAATTCATGAGCCAAGTCTGCGATCCTACGTCGTTCAGATGGCTCGCTATAGGAGCCTTCGGAGCGATGGCTATAGCTACTTGAGGACGGCTGGCGGTTCCAGTAAGGGTAAATCTGGTTTAAGAGAGTCTCGGGAGACCTGGGAACCGGAAGCTCCAAAGGCCCGAAACTCACTTTTTGCAATGGCAGCACGGCCGATTTATCGACGACAGCGAAGAAACGATGGTACATATACTCGATGATGATCGTCGACGAAGTTTCATCATAGAGCGTGATATCAGCAAACGGCCAGCTCCAATCGGCCCCGGTCTGGTACATGGCAGCTCGTGGATTCCAGATCTTTGCAAGGAAGGGCCCTAGGCGACGGAATTCCCAGCCGTTCGCTGCTGCCGTCGCTTGCAGTTCAGAGATTCTTTCGCGAGGAAATGCTACGTCCAAGTCGTCATCCCAGGGAATGACATCGTGATGCCGCCACGCTCCGAGTAGTGTCCCGTGAGAGAGCCACCATGGATAACCGAGAGCATCAAGCAGGCTACCCGCCTGCGTCACAGTCTCGTAAAGACACTGTTTTTCAGTATCACTCATTCGGGTAGTGAACATCGTCGACTCTGCCTGTATTTGTAGTGTCACGATACGCAACCGCCTCAGTACATCTGCGGCGACGAGGTGATTTCACGAGGGTTCGATTGTGCAATTAGTTCTTCGATGACGAAATGATACTCGACACTCTTCCACTGATTACTTTCGTCGTCATGGAACAGCGTTTCCGCCGGCCAATCGTCCCACAGAAGGCTCAACACGTTCTGATCGGACCATTCGTAACGTCCTCGGTCGCCGTGGCACGCTTGCATCGTGCCATCAGGATACAAGGAAATCTTTCCAGCCCAGTCCCTATGCGAGACGGAAAAATGCCTGACCTCGCGGTCTGCTGCCCGGCTTACTGCATAGGCGTGGAAATCGCTTTGCGGCGGGTTTTGATAGTTCTCGTGTCGACAGCGTTCTGGATGCCACTGGTGATAGAAGCCAGCTCCCTCGTCACGGCGAATATTTGCGATCCTGCGTACTCGCTCGTAAAAGATGTCGTCCTCGCCGCCCCAGCTTTGGAACTCGGGAACTCCTCCGGACGCGGCGAACATTTGTTTGGATAGAAACACATTACCGAAGCTCGCATGCTCCAAGTCGAGCAAGCCTCCGTGAATGTTCAGATAGCGGAAAACGGGGAAATACGCCGTCGCCTGATCGATCGCTTCGATTCCATCACGCATCAACTGGGCCGTCACCAGCATGTCAGCATCCAGGAATAACAATCGATCGCTCGAAGCATGCATCGCAGACATATTGAGACCACGCCCCCGGGAAAAGCCTTCCGTCAAGTTGAAGTGCTTTAGCGTCAAGCTACCTGCGGTATTTGCAAGCCACTGAGAAAGTGGCCAGTCGTCTGAGTTGAAATCTGCGACTACCAACTCCACGGTCGCACGATGTGAAAACAGCGATCCCTGCGGACTGGGCTCAACCCGAGTCTCCATAAGCTCTCGGGACGCTGCGACGATCGTCTCCACACACTTTGGAAATAGCTCCAACAGATGATCCTGATGGGCAATCCGAGAACGGTTTTTGAGGCTGACGCATACCGATAACGCTGGAAGATTCGAACAGAGCGAATCTTTGGTGGACAGCTCCCCCGATTTCGTAGCGGCTTCAGTGTGAGTTGCGACAATAGACTCAGCGGCCTGGCGAAGACATGGGTCCGCGATGGGTATTGGGCGAACGTTGAACTCCCCAGGTGCCGAATCGAGTGATTTTTGGCCGCCGTTGATCGAGAGATGCTGGTAGGGCGACGCACCCCGCAAAATTCCTGGTCGCTTGTACTTCAGTACCGGCATCGTAATGAACGGCAGCCCGAGAAACTCGTGTATCCGCTTAAAGAAGACCGCATCTTCACCCAAACTCTGTTGCGGATATCCCCCAACGGTCTCCCAGAGTTTCTTCGTAAAGCAACAAAATCCATGACTTACCCAGCCGGGCGTGGATTGATTGTCGTGCAAATTGGCGTCACCCCAGTACGCCCAAAATTCGCTCGGTCGGTAGAAGGCTGCTTGGCGGGACAACATTTCGCGCACTGCATCTGAGAATCTCCACGGCAGATAAACGTCATCGTCGTCCCATACGGCAATGACCTCCCCCACGGCGAGTTCGATGCAAGCATTGCGTTTCTCGCCCAGTGTTGCATACCGTTGAGACTGGTTGACGACGCGCACCTGCGGATGGTCAAAGCGAAAGATCTGTCCGTCACAATCGTTCAGGATGATGAGCTCTTTTTGCGGATAGTCTTGAGCCAAAAACATCGCAACGGATTCACTGACTAACTCAGGGCGTCCAAACGTTGGCATGATTGCCGAGACCACTGGTTTGTTGCCCGTGGACAGGCATGCAGCCACTTTCTGAGAATCCGACAGATCCGAAATTGTCGCGAGAGAGTGGTCAGTCTGTCGTGGTTGCATGCTAAGAACACGTAATGGCACGGACGCGATATTGGCTCAGGGATCACGAGGTCAATGAGCAACGGAGCCCCTGTGCCTGGTGTCACGCATGGCTTCGCCACGTCGAGCCAGAAGGGCGTCTACTCTCGCAGTCGCCAAGCCGAGTGTCAATCTCATCAGAGCAAGTCTTCGATCACCGATCACCGCGAGCCGCATGGCTATCTCGTTAAGTTGGTGACCCGTTATTGAATGCGATTCTCACAGGCGATTGCGTCTTTGGCACAAGTGTCCCGAAACATTGGTTGTGAATTAAAACGCTATTTGCGGAAAAACGCACCCCCCATTAGCTTTCGCGCTTGACACTGCTCCTTCGCGATTCAACACTGGCTTCAACTCACGCCTTCCCGCATCGAAAGAGTCGATCGATGAGTTCTAGTAGCAGCAGTGGTTTTTCGAGTTCCAGCAGTTCTTCGTCTGGATCTTCGTCGTCGAGTAGCTCTCCTTCGACGAGCAGCTCATCCTCCAGCGACTCGCTCAGCTCATCTTCATCGGGTTCGCACTCGAGCTCTTCTTCGGGTGGTAACTCGTCGAGCAGTTCAACAGGATCCTCGTCATCCAGTAGCTCGCTCAGTTCTTCGTCTTCGAGCGGGGGCTCGTCAAGCAGTTCGTGGCCATCGAGTTCATCATCCAGTCCCTGGCAAGGCCCGGGTCCTTTGCCCGATCCAGGACCACCCGACGAGCCTTGCGATCTCCCTCCAAGTGATTCGATGTCATCGTCCGGCGGCGGGGCGAGTATGGCAAGATCGGCAGGTAGTGGTTCTGACGATGCCGGCACGTGTCCACTACCGCCCGAGAATCTATGTTCAACAGACGTTGATGGCGTCCCGAGTCAAAGCGGTGCACCGGTTCGCTACTTCAACGGCGAGTTGCAACTGGCTGTCACGGACCTGCAGGCGTTTGGAGCCGGTGGCCCCTGGGCACAGCGACGCCAGTACAGCAATCAACTCCAGGGTCAGAACGAAGTGGGACTGGGCTATAATTGGATCGTCGAAGCGTGGCCTTACCTACTGAAGGGACCAGACGGGACGATCGCGTTTGTTCGCAGTACCCGCAATGCGATGTGGTTCGACCGCGTCGAATCCGGTGGTGACGTCTCGTTCGTAGCACGCTACGGCGGTAAATCCACATTGACGCACGACTGCGATTCGCGTCAATACGTCCTCACGCAGCCCTCCGGTGAGATTTGGTTCTTCAAAGACTTTGGTGACGAACCCTGCGGCTCAACATCATCCTCGAGCGCATCGGGTACCCAGCCGCTGCCAGGTCAGTTGACCGGCATGATCGACGTATCAGGACAGCAGACCGATGTGGTTGCCTACTCTGCCTCGGGGCGGATCCAGACGATTCAGCGTGAAACGGTTGTGGGCAGCGACACTACCACGACTCAATTTGAATATGAATTCAACGGCATGGGGCTCACCACCTCGGTGACTTACCGCCGCCAGGTCAACACGGACGGCTGGGTCAACATCCGCCGCGTGACGTACGAATACTACGATGGCTCGAACAGCTTCGGCTCTTCGGGTGACCTGATGCGTGTGCGCATCCAGGTGCCTTCGGGGGCCACTTGGGTCAATGTCAAGCAGAGCTACTATCGCTACTACAAAACGGGTGACCCAAAAGGTTTTCAGCATGGCTTGCGATATGTCGTCGAGCCCGACGGTTACGAAGACCTGCTGGCTGATTCGCTCGATCCTACCACGGTCAGCAACGGAGTGCTCCTGCAATACGCCAAGTACTGCTTTGAGTATGACGCTCAGCACCGAGTGACGAAAGAGATTGTTGATCGTGGATCGCTCACATACACCTTTGCGTACGAGCAAAGCCTGAATGCCGATGGCTACAACAACTGGAGCCGCAAGACCACCGAGACGCGTCCGGGAGGTTCCGTCAATACGGTTTACACCAACTTCATCGGACAGGGCCTGCTCAGTGAGCTCACCTCTGGGGCCGATCAGTGGCTACGTGCCAACGCGTACGATGACGCGGGGCGACTCCTGCAAGTGGCATTGCCCTCCGCCGTGATTAGTTTTAATGAGGGTGATGCAGACCTCGGGATCACGCTGCGATCCACAGAGGGTCTGATCAAGCTGCGTAGTTACTACTCGACCACGGGAAGCGGTGCAGTTGAAGGTTACCTGGAGTCGACTTTGCTGAAGCAGGGCAGCGGCGGCACACCAGTACTCCAAAGCGAATTGGAATACACCCAACGAACCGGTGGCGGGGCGACGATCTATCCGATCGCCAAGCAGACTCGGTACCGTGACGATGCCGGGGCCGAACCACTTGAAACGACCTACGCTTACCAGTGGTACGCCGACACGGTCCAAGTCAAGCAGCGAACGGTCACGCTGCCAGTAGTGACAACAGCCCAAAACGGTCCCAATACCGCGACCACTCAAAAGCAGTTTTATGATGAACGGGGTAACCTGACGTGGTCGATGGACGCCCGCGGGTTCATCACGCGAATGTTCTACGATCAAGTTCTCGGAGCGATGCTGCAGCGAATTGACGATGCCGACACCTCGTTGCTCTCCGGCGTGCCAGCGGGCTGGAGCACACCGAGCGGCGGTGGAAAACACTTGATTTCTGATTACGAGATCGATTCACGGGGACGCACGACCCAGCAACTGGGTCCTGTTCACACCATCGACATCGGCGGCACGGCTACTGCGGTGCGACGTGCCCACTGGACGGTTTACAAAGATGCTGAGCACGCGACCTGGACCGCCAGCGGCTACGCCACCGGAACGGCACCTGCTTACACCTACACGCTGATCAACCCGGTCAACATCCAGCAACGGGATGCACGCGGCAATATTCTGGAGCAGATCCAAGTGCCGCGTGGATCAACCTCGGGCCGTCTGCAGCCCACCGATACGTTCTCGCAAGCGTCGTTCACGAGCTGGACCACGTGGCACTACACCGATTGCTGCTTGGTCTCGTCGACACGCGTCTATCACACCATCCCGGCCTCTGGCGAAGGATCCAGTGGGACCAACTACGACCAGACAACCTACGGCTACGACAGCCAGAAGCGGCAGAACCTGCAGATTTCGCCCGGCGGCACCATTAGCCAACGTGTTCACGACGTTCGCGACAACGTCATCGCGATCTTTGTGGGCACCAATGACACTGGGTCCACCGAGTCCGACCCAACCGGCGGCGGTGCCTCGGGCAATAACATGGTCCAGGTCAGCGGCTCTGTCTTCGACAACGGCAATGACGGGGGCGATAACAACCTCACCAGCCAGATCGCTTACGTCGATGGCGTCAACACCCGCACCACCACGTTCACCTATGACTGGCGCAACCGCCGCGTGGACACCAACGGGGAGCTCGATCTCTTCCTGCGAATTGTCTATGACAACCTGAACCGGGTGATCCAGTCCGACCGCTACGATACTTCCGCCAGCGGTAATCTGGTCTCCCGAAATTTGACCAAGTACGACAACCTGGGACGGGTTTACCAGTCCATCGGCTATGCAGTCGATCCCAACACGGGCACGGTCGGCAACCCGATCACCAGCAATACCTGGTTCGATGCGGTCGGCAACCCGGTCAAATCCATGGCTGGAGGTTCGAGCCGCTTTACCAAACAAGTCTTTGACAGCACGGGCTGGATGGTCCACTCGTATACCGGCTATGGCAACGACACGACCTATGCCGATGCCCTGAGCGTCACCGGCGACGTGATCCTCTCGCAAACGGACATGGCTTACGACGATGCGGGAAACACGATCCAATCCACCACGCGGCAACGCTACCACAATGCCCCGGCCGCCCAGACCGGTGAGTTGGGCTCGCCCTCGGCGACGCCCAATGCACGTGTTCAGTACTCAGCGAGCTACCCGGACGCCGTGGGCCGCATGATCGCCTCGGCCGAGTATGGAACCAACGGTGGCACGGCCCTGACCCGTTCGGCCACGATTCCCGCCAGTAGCGATACGGTCCTCGTCTCCCGGCAAGTCTACGATAGCGCGGGTCGACTGCGCGACAGTATCGACCCTGCCGGCAAGATTTCGCGGACCATTTACGATGCGGCCAGTCGCCAGAGCGAAACGATCGATAACGTCGTCGATCCACCCGCCAGCTCGAGCACCGGCACTGCCTGCACAGCATCGGACGATCAGAACCAAACCGTGCGGTTCACGTTCACACCCGATGGTGATCTCAAAACACTCACCGCCATCAACGCCTCCACCGGCAATCAGGTGACGCAGTACATCTACGGCACCACGCTTTCAGACAGCGCGATCGCCTCCAGCAGCCTGCTGCGTCGTGAGATCTATCCGGATTCAACCGGCACGTCCGATAGCGTCAGCTACACGTACAACCGCCAGTCGCAACGGACCAGCCTCACGGATCAAAACGGTACGACCCGCCAGTACGACTTCGACGCCCTCGGTCGTCAGACGCAAGACCGGGTGACGACCTTGGGCGCAGGCGTCGACGGAACCATTCGCCGCGTGGAGCAAACCTACGATGTTCGCGGGAATGTCTCGGCGGTGACCTGCTATAATAACGCATCGGTCGGCAGCGGCTCGATCGAGAATCAAATCAACCGACAGTTCGATGGGTTCGGACAAGTGACGAAAACGTTCCAGTCGCACAGCGGCGCGGTCAACCCCGCCTCGACACCCAGCGTGGGACGGTCGTACACCGACGGCAGCGGGAACGTGCTGCGTCCCACCGCCACGCTCTATCCCAACGGGCGAGAAGTCACGCTCGACTACGGCAGCAGTGGCTCGATCACCGATAAACTGAACCAGGTGTCCAGCCTAGTCGATGATGATTCGACCGTCTTAGCCGCCTACGAATACCTGGGTTTAGGCACCTTCGTCCAACAGGACAGCACACAGGCCGATCTACGTTACACCCTGGTCTCGCCAACCCTGTCGACCGACCCCGGCACTGGCGACATCTACAGCGGTCTCGATCGCTTCGGTCGGGTAAAAGACGTTCGCTGGCGAGATGTCTCGGCAGGCACCGATCTATCCCGGGTCGAATATGGCTATGATCGGGCCAGCAACCGCACGTGGCGAGAGAACCCGTCGGATCCCAATCGGGAACACGACTGGCTGTACGCATACGACGGACTCAACCGCCTGCAGTCCGCTCAACGTGGCCAGCTCAGTGGCACGCACACCGCGCTCACATCGCTCGACGCCGCCCAATGCTGGACACTCGATCCGACGGGTAACTGGAAAGAATTCCGGCAGGATAAGAACGGCGACGGAACCTGGGATTTCAATCAGACGCGCACTGCGAACGAAGTCAACGAGATCACCGACATCAGCAACACGCCGAGCGACATCTGGGCCACGCCTGCCTATGACAAGAACGGCAACACGACTACGAACCCACGTCCGGACCTGGGTACGGACGCGACCATGACGGCGACGTTTGACGCGTGGAACCGGATGACCAAGCTAGTCGAGGACGCCACCTCCAACACGCTACTAGAGAACCAGTACGACGGGCGCAACTTCCGCGTTATGGCGAAGGAATACACGTCGGGAACAGTGGCGCGGACCCGAGACTACTACTTCACCGACGCTTGGCAGTGCGTGGAGGAACACGTTGACACCTCCAACACCCCGCGTCGTCAGTACGTGTGGGGAATGCGTTACATCGACGACCTCATACTCCGCGATCGTGATATCTCACCGTCGGGAGGACTCTTGACCGAGCGACTGTATTACCTGGCCGATGCCAACTGGAACACAACCGCGGTAGTGAGCGATTCGGGTAGCGTGCAAGAACGCTACGAGTACGACCCGTACGGTAACCTGAGCATCTTCGAGGCCAACTTCACGCCGCGAGCGGTCAGTAGTTACGCCGTCCACTACACTTATACTAGCCGGGAGTGGACACCGGATGCCGGGCTGTACTACTTCCGCAACCGCTGGTACGACGCTCAACTGGGCAGGTTTAGCTCCAGAGATCCGATCGGGTATGTCGGAAGCAAGGTTAATTTGTACTCGTATGCGAACAGTTCCCCTTTACGCTGGATGGACTTCAGCGGATGGTGCCCAAACACGGAAGACAATGAAGATGAAAAGGGACCATGTAAAGGCAAGGACATTGACCCAGAGTTCGCACCAACTATTGAACTGTGCAAGACAATATTTAAAGTGTTGCCGCTGATTAAAGACCCAACAGATATATGCAACTACTGCAAGAAGCTTCCTGGAGGAGACTATAATCCGGTGAAAAAGCTGTGCCAGAAAGCTTGCAAAGAAGCTAAACAAGCGACTGGGATACCAAGCTTAAAGGGCGAAGTTATTGAGTTTGTCTGCTGTAGCGGCACGCTGCCGGACGGAGTTCCTTCTGCCAAATGCGTCGGAAAAATGTTTGAGCGAGGACCAGTACCTAGTGATTTGGACGTTTTGAGATGCACGACCTGCTGCAGCACTGAAAAGGCCGGTAATCCTTCAGCCATAACGCTTTGCAATAAGGCCTGTTTGGGCAATGCGGGAGGGCGTTAGTATCCATGAATTCCGTCACGCACAAGTCTATACTAAGGTTTCGGGTCACGTTTTTGCTGTACCTCGTAGTTGTGATTGCACTAATCTCGGGATGGTGTTTAGATCGGTTTCGTCTTAGCAGACGCTTGGAAATCGTCGAGTCGATACATGAAAAAAAAATCGATAGTATGTACCTAGGTCTTTCGGTTCGCCAAGAAGCGATGACACTTGCTGATATTTGCAGTGAACACCAAAGACTGGAGGCCCCTAAATTCTCTCGTTATCTGCAAGGCACGCTCGTTTCGATGGTGATCAAACTGTTTTCCGTCCGAGACCGCGTGGACTCTATGAATCTTGATGACTCTGATGCCAGGACACTTGCACGAAAATTGGTGAAATTACTCGAGTGCGATACCGCAGCTGATTTTCGTGAAGTAGCGACCAGTCTCGGTTTTAGTGAAGCCGATTTTTTGCTTACCTATGACCCGAATGATAATGAACTTGGCGAGTTCTACAGATTTGTGTTTAAGGACGAAACAGAGGACTAGGCCTTAATCAAGCGAAGCTTGATTTAAGATTTGCCGTTGGCGGCGGATTTTCTTGGCGCGCAGTATCCACCCCGCCAGAGATGCTGGCAGTGAGATTCTTGTAGGTTGGTTGCTCATCGGCGAGGGGCTTTCTTGGGTCAGGCGTTGACGGCGGTATCAGTGCATCCAGACACTGACTTCGTTGAGACCACGCCCGTCAGCAACGAAGCGGACGACGGATGTTGGAATCAATTAGCAGTAGCACATCAACGGATGGCCGGTAGCTCAGCAAGCGGTACACCAAAGTCCGACTCCGGCGGATGATTTGAGCAGGGACCATCAAGATGCGGTCGCGGAAAGTTCGGAAGTCCATTCCGATCACACGTGATTTTGTCGCCGCTTGCTCGGTACGTTCTTGCTCCGTCCCGCTGGGCTTGATCAGCAGACCTGACCAAACTTTTAAATTCCAGGCCAATGATGCGATCACCATGTAGGCCCAGTTACTGGTTAGATCGCTCAGCGGTGCGCTCAGGCAACACTGCTTCAGTTGGGCGATGTTGTTCTCTTGATTGCACCGTGCGTTGGCGTCGACGACCACCTGGCGCGGCGACTTCATCTTCTTCGTCGCGTTAGTGATGTAGAAAAAGTAGACCGGCTGTTCCTTATCGAACAGCCGCATCTGCCCGCGAGTCAAATGTACTTCTTTATGAAGCACCACCACGCGGTAGGTCCGGTTGCACTTGCCCGGTTGATAGTCGAACTCAGCGATTCGTTCGCTGGCAAGTTTCTTGTTGAGGTAGCCATTCCTGACAACGATCTGCTCTTTAAATCGAGGCCGCCGAGCCCGTGGTTTCTCCACGGCCGGGTTCTGGCTACGCCTGCGTTTCATGGTCTTCCACGCCGAAGCAGAAGAAATCTAATGGGTCAGACCTCTTTGATGAGTGAACCATCATATGCACCGGATGGAAGCGACGTTCGAACGGTAGCCGACAGGCTGCCGTTTTTCGTTGGCGGACACGAAGTCCGCCACTCTTGCGGCACGAAGCCGCCCAAGCGTTGGTTCTTCCGGCGAGCGAAGCGACCGGGCGACGCACACGAAGTGCGTCGTGGCTGTTTCGGCTGGATGCCGCCACGCGCCGATAGATCGCTGAACGACGGCGACAGGACGTCGCCGCATGACTAAGCCCGGTGGCAGGATGCCACCCGGCGAACGCGGTCAAGGAAGGCCAGCGAAGAGAGGCCGACGCCGCGTTCGCCGGGTCGTTGTTACCGACCGAATTGCGGTCGCACTTTTTGCCGAATTGTGACTGTAGGGATTTGAAGCCCGAAATGGTCCTTTTGCCGAATTGTTGAGAATTCTGGAGAGCGTGTTTCGGGGCTGTGCGATAGGAGCGACCGAGTCGAGGCTCGAACCTGTTGTGCTCGAACCTGTTGTGCTCGAACCTGTTGTGCTCGGAGCCGTGTGTGCTCGGAGCCGTGTGTGCTCAGCGCATTAAAAAAGTGCGATCGCTTGGGCAAAGCGGTCGCACTGATTGAAAGAGCTTTGGCTGGGGGCCGATGCGATTGACTGATTAGGCCGAAGACTTTCTTTGGCCGAGGTCGCTTTGGTATTGCACAAGCCAGTTGCTCAGGATGTCGACCGCCGGCAAGAAGTCGTGGCCCTGCGTCATCATCAGATCGATGTTGTTGTAGTTCTGGCCGCAGCTAAAACAATGAGCGAGATTGTTCTTCGGGTTCACGGTCGCTCGAAGTTCTTTGCACGATGGGCATTGGAAACGGAAGTAGCCGTCGCTTTGTTTCGCTATCGGACCGTGCTGGCCGAGCCGAACGATCGTCAGTTTCATCGGTAGATCGTTGCGGATCGCGCGGAGTAAGTCGTTCGTCATCTTCATAACAGAAGCCTGGAGTTAGAGGGAGGGGAGGGAGCATTTTTGGGTCTTAAAAATCTGTTAGGTCGACTTCGTTTTGCCAGTGCGGTTGAAGCAACACGCGATTGACCAAGTCGATATCGATCGTCGTTCCAGCGGCGGCTCGGACCGCTTCGAGCATCGACGCTAAGCACAGGTTGCGGCACTTGCGCAACACTCCATCGGCAGAGCGGATAATCAACTCCGTTGCTCCAGCAGTGAACGTGCTGTGCGCTAGACCGATCGAATCGAGTTCACGTTCGATAAACGCGCGCATCACATCGTCGTGCAACCGCTTGGTGATCACCGAATACGTCACCCGGCTTTTCAAATCCAGGTTGACCGCCAAGTCCAGATCGGCGAGCAACTCCGGCTGGCCGACCAGAATCAGGTTGTGATTCTTCGGGAAATCTTCCAAGAGGAGTCGTAGTCGGCGAAGGTTATCCATCGCCATCAGATGGGCATCGTCGATCACCGTGACGAGCATCTTGCCACTGCGATTGAGGCTGAAGGCTTGCTGGATCAGCTTGCGTTCGCACTTGAACGCCGAGCTTTCAAACTCAATCCGAAACGCTTCACAGAGGATTTTTACTGTATTGGTATAGGTGTGCAGTGTGCGTGCAACCGTGGCGACCAAGTACTCTTTCTCGGGAAGTCGTTTGAGCGATTCTTTGATCACGGATTTGCCGGTGCCGGGTCTGCCGACGACCAGACATAGGCCGCCTTGTTGGCTGTGGACTCGGAGCGTGTCATGGATTTCCTGCTGATGTTGTAGTAGTTGGATGTCGCGTAGCGCGAAGGGATTTTCGGACAAGCCGAAGTAAGAACGGATCATGGTGAGGTGGACTTTTGGAAAAAGAAGGAGTTGGATCACGGTGGATTGGCTGCCGGGCATTTATGAGTCTTTATGGCGTTTCATGCCGTTGGCGACGGCATCGAGCAACCGGGCCTTGCCGATGCGTCGATCGTTTTCGTAGACGACGACCACACCTTGGTGATGTCGCTCATGCCGCAGCGTGACCTTCTTGCCACGCAAGTCGATCGGAGTTTCGTAACGCTCGCCTTGGAAGCTGAACGTGTTGTCCTTTTTGACACTGCGAGTCGCCTCGGCGTAGAACAACTCGTCGGTATCCTCCGATGGCGAGAGAAATCGGATCCGAGAAAGATCCACACCAAAGCGATCAATCGGCTTCATACCGAGGGTCGTGTGTACAGTGGCGTTGTAGTCGTGTTCGACCCAGTGAGTGAACTGTTTGTTGAGAGCGTCGATCGAGGAGAGGTCGAGTTTGCGGATTAGAAATTGATCACGCACGCGACGAAAGAAGCGTTCGATTTTCCCTTTCGCGGCGGCGTCTCGAACGGCGGTGTGACGAAGGATGCAGCCCACGCGGGCGCAGATCAGCGTGATCTCTTGGCTGCAGTAGATCGAGCCGTTGTCAACGTATAGCTGTTCGGGCAAGCCTCGTTTGTAGAAGGCCGAGCGAAGCGCCTTGATCATCGAATCGGTGTTCTCTTCGAAGAAGAATTCGCCATGACAGAGCACACGACTGGCGTCATCGATCAGGCCAATCAGCTTGGCTTGCCGGCCACCGATGTGCGGTCCGAACATGGTATCGGCCTGCCAAAGTTGGTTGGCGTACTGCATGCTGAAGGCGAGTCGGCGTCGATTTTCGCCTGGATCGTCCTTGAGTAATTCGTACTCACGGACGAAGCGGCAGAACGTGGTCAGAGCGATCTGGCTAGCGTGCAGGAGTCCCTTTTCAATGCAGAACCGATAGACGGCTGACTTGGTGGGCGTCCTCTTGTGCCCCGTTTTCGCAGATACAAAGTGCGGCAGCGCGGTGTTGATCGCTTCGAGAACTTCTTCGGGCGTGACCTTGCGTGGCTTGCCTTTGTCGGCTCGCGGTGAAGCATTCATGCCGGTGATGCCGTCGTTTTTGTAGCGGTAGTACCACGTTTGGATGGTCCGCCAGGTGAACTGGTGTGGGTCTCCTTGGTCGTCCAGGAACGTCATCGCCGCGACGTTGTGGATTCTCTCGTGACGTGTTTTTCCGGGGGCGACTTCGATCGCTCCGAGGACTTTCATTTTGACGTAGATCGATGGTCGTTTCATGGACCGCTCCGCTGGTTTTTGACTTTTGATTGAACGAAATCGATTCATGAAATCGATTCGCAGGCGAGTCTAAGTGCGGTCGGCGGTGGATCTATCGTTGGGTTGTGTTGTCGAGCAGAAAAAAGAATTTCGCAAGCGTGAGCTACGATGGCAAATCGACCATCCGAGGCAGACGATGCTGGCCAGGATCGACAGGTTGCCGTGTGATCACGGACCGAATCGGCCTGCTGAGGTGCGGCCGCAGCGTGTCAGATGAAGAAGGTCTGCAGTGTGAGCTGGAAGGCGGCGATGGGATTGAGCGTGTGGCCAGCGAAGGCTTTGATCAGATGAGCGAGTGTGCTCTCAGCGGGCGTGTTGCTGGGCTGTGAGCTATCGATTTTTGGCGGCAGGCACATGGTCGACAGTGCGGTCCGAATCGCGGATTGTGCATCTTGCAATCGTTTCCAAATTCGATAGGGTGCCGAATCGCTCATGCTGCTATTGAGCTTTTTGAATGCCTTGCGTTTGTTGCCGGTCGCGGCGGCCTGGTTGAGGAATGCCCAGAGTTGCTCTGCACTGAGAAAGAGTCGTTTGACTTTGTCAGCAATCCACACGCTGAAGGTGCGTCCACATCCGGCGGCTTGATTTCGGTTGCTACAGAAGACCCTTCGTGCCCGGATAGATTTGTGGCGGAAGTTGTTCTCGTCGTATCCGCGCAAGGACCCATGGCGATTGAGCGCGCCGACTTTCTTGCAGTGGGGGCACTGGGTGAGCTTGAGCTCCAGCAGGAACTCATCACGTTCTGCTTGAGAGCGGAAGATTCTGGCTCGCACGGGCGCTGGCTTTTGAACTTGAAGTAGAAAAGTCCAGCAGGATAGTTGGTCGAGTCAGGGATTCGAATGATCGCGAACCGACTGCCTGAAAAGTGAGTCGGGGGGCGAGGGGAGAGGCGGGGTACGATTTAGTTGAAGGGGGCGGGTTGCGAGGCGCGGGGGGCAAGGCTCTGGTCTGCGGGCGGCGGGCTGCTGCCTACCGAATTACCGGTGTAAGAACAGTCCGTGACTACGACAACAATTCGGCAGGAAAAGACCGTAAAATGCGATCAGAGCGAGGTCGGTAACAGTCAGGCATCGTCAAAGTCAACCCGTCGACCATCTTGATAGGCCGTCCTTTCCATCGCCAATCTTCGCGGGCCGTTTGCTGGCAGGCACGTCCGCTTCGCCTCGCCAGTTCGGCTACCATTTCTTCAGGAAGTCTCTGCCGGGCGTGGCAATAGGACGTGGTATTGGTGCAGACCGTCGCTTTGTCGCGTTCGACTCGCCACGCATTCAAACGCATCACCGCATCACGACAGGAGTGATCGGCAGAAAGAGTTTGTCCCAGCGCGAAGCCTGGGGACAGAAGCCTGGGGACATAGCTCCTTTTCAGGTGTCGAAGCCTGGGACGAAGCCTGGGACGAAGCCTGGGACGAAGCCTGGGGACGAAGCCTGGGGACGAAGCCTGGGGACGAAGCCTGGGGAGACGAAGCCTGGGACGAAGCCTGGGGACATAGCTCCTTTTCAGGTGTTGACTTGCCGATCTTCAGGGTAATGATGATTTGGTTGAGTTTTCCGAGTGCAAAGCCAAGTGAGGTGAGTGATGGCCCGTATGTGTCGAGCGGAAGTTTTTGATCCCGCCGAAGTTGCTGTGGCGCATGTCTTCAGCAGGACGGTCCGACGCTGTTTTCTGATGGGAGAGGACCCGATCTCTGGAAAGAACTTCGACCATCGCAAGCGATGGATTGAACAGTATTTGCAACAATTCGCTGCCTCTTTCGGGATTGACCTGCTGTGCTTTAGTCTACTCTCAAATCACTTTCATTTGATCCTGCGCTCGCGCCCCGACGTGGTGGCGACCTGGGACGACGAGGAAGTCGCTCGCCGGTGGTTGAGGCTGTGCCCGCATCGCCGCAAGCCGGATGGTACGGCCATGGAACCAACCCAGCCGGAGATTAACTCGATCGCGGGTTGCCCGATCAAACGGGAGGAAATTCGTAGCAGGCTGAGTGATATCAGCTGGTGGATGCGGTTGCTGTGCCAGCGTGTGGCCATGCGGGCGAATCGTGAAGACGACGAACACGGCCGATTTTTCCAAGATCGTTACAAAGCCACCCGGTTGACCGATGAAGCCTCGTTGCTGGCGTGTGCGGCGTACGTGGATTTGAATCCCATTCGAGCGGCGTTGTGCGAGCGACTCGAAGAGAGCGACTTCACGTCGGTGCAGCGGCGAATCGAGGCAGAGCAAGAGCGAGCCCAAGACGAATCACCTGCCAGCAGAGAGTCGCAGCGAACGCCTGCGTCGAAATTGCGTCATCGGCGTGATTCGTTCCTGTCTCCGGTTTCGATCGACGAGCTACTCGATCCGGTAGGCCCCTGTGCGAGTGAGTCGGAGGAACGCTGCAGTGAGAAAGGTTTTCTGGCCATGTCGCTGGCGAGCTACTTGGAATTGCTGGACTGGACCGCCCGCCAGACGGCCTCTGGCAAGCGCGGCAGAACACCCGCGAGCGTCCCGCCGATCCTGCAGCGACTGGGCTTGGATCGGGCCTCGTGGTGTGAACTGGTTAGCGATTTTGGCAAGCTGTTTGGTACGGTAGCGGGACGCCCCGGTTGTGTTGACGCGATGCGTAGTCACCGTACCCATCGCCGCTACCACATGCGTCGGCGGGCAAGAGAGCTATTCGCGGACGCTGGTTAAACGGGACGATCGCATCTTCTTCGCTCCAGCGGATCACCTTCCCGGGTCGATAACGCTTGAGGTGCACACTTTCGGGCTGCCAAGACGGCAAAGTAGCTCGTTTCGGTACCTGAGCGGCTGGAGAGATCTCAGGGATTGCCGTCTACCCCCCAACGGGCCGCTTGCCAGGGGTCAACAAAGTGTCGTGTCCCCAGGTTTTCCTGTCCCCAGGTTTTCCCCAGGTTTTCCCAGGTTTTCCCGTGCGAGCCGGTTTCCACAGCTCGCACGTGAACCCGTAGGGCGAGAACTCGGCGCGTCGGATGTCGAACTGTTTCATGTACCTTAGAATACCGTGAGTATCTCACCTGAAACAGTAAGATTTGCGGCAAATAGCAGGTAGATTGAGGCGATGTAGGCGGCGTCAACTTCCCCGACGGTTGAAAAAACGCTGACCCGGACCTGTCGATAGGTTTCGGCCAACGGACCACGATATTTTCCCCAAAACACAACGAGGAGAATCTAATGAGGTTTCTGATGCCACGGATGCCTGCCCTTTTGCTCTTGCTGATCACGACCGGACCGGTCTTCGCGGAAGATCTGCCCGCGTTTCCTGGTGCGGAAGGATATGGTGCCCGCACCCCAGGCGGGCGCGGTGGACGCGTGATCTCGGTAACGAACCTAAACGACTCGGGGCCGGGCAGCCTGCAGGCGGCTTGCGAAGCCGAGGGGCCGCGCATCGTCGTGTTCAAGGTAGCGGGCACGATCGACGGCGATGTGCGAATCCGGCACGACCATATCACGGTCGCCGGCCAATCTGCACCCGGCGATGGCGTCACGATCAAAGGAAACCTCGGCATCGATGCCAATGATGTCATTATTCGGTATCTCAGAGTCCGAACCGATCACGAGGGGGACGCCGTTGGCACTCGATACAAGAAGAACATCATTCTGGATCACGTTTCGGCCAGTTGGAGCACAGACGAGGTGCTCTCCCTGTACCACAACGAGAACGTCACTATTCAATGGTGCATGATCACCGAAGCATGCGCAAAAGCCGACGGGTCGCATCGTTTTGGCGGAATCTGGGGCAACCAATTTGGCACCTACCATCACAATTTGTTGGCTCACAACGACAGTCGTAACCCACGTTGGGCATCGGGCTGTGGTTTCAACGATTACCGCAACAACGTGATTTACAATTGGGGTTATGAAAGCAGCTATGGTGGGGAGGCACAACAAAAGGGAGATCGGCGGAAGCCACCCATCCCCTTCTCGACGATTAATATGGAGGCCAATTTCTACAAGCCCGGTCCCGCGACCCGCAGCGACGTGAGAGCTCGCATTGCAAATCCGTCGAGCCGCGGCGATGACGATATCGGCAGTTGGCATGTGGCAGGTAATCATGTCGACGGGGCTCCCGATGTGACTGCTGACAACTGGCTGGGCATGGCTGGTAATTCCTTTCAGAAGCTCGCGGAGCCGTGGCAGGCGATGCCCATTCACCAGCAATCTCCACAAGACGCATATCTGGCTGTGCTTAATCATGCCGGATGCACACTGCCGACCCGTGACTCGATCGATGTACGTATCATCGAAGAAGTTCGCAATGGCACCGGCACTCATGGCAGGAACGGCGTCATCACAACGCCAAAGGATGTTGGTGGTTGGCCGGACTTGAAAAGCGGAACAGCCCCCACCGATTCCGATAACGACGGTATGTCCGATGACTGGGAAAGAAGATTCGGCTTGGACGCCAATAATGCTGATGACCATGCATCCGACATGGACGGTGACGGCTACACCAATGTCGAGGAGTATCTTAACGGCACAGACCCGGCGGTGTTCGTGGACTACACGAAGCTGGAAAACAATACAAATACACTGGAGACGCCCCGTGAGTAGTCGTTTGAATCACTTCCTGAAAATTCGGCTGCTGTTCGCCCTGTTGGCGATGATCACACTCGGCGAATCTGACTTACTGAACGCGTCGGATAAGCCGCGTGTGATTGTTACGAGCGACGGCGAGATCGACGACGAATGTTCGATGGTTCGTTTTCTGCTCTACGCGAACGATTTCGACATCGAGGGAATCATCACTTCCAGTTCGCAGTACCACGCGCACGGACACAACTGGGCCGGAGACGATTGGGCGCAACCCTATTTGGCGGCGTATGCCAAAGTTTATCCGAACCTTGTCAAGCACGACTCTCGCTATCCCAATCCTGAGTTCCTTCAGTCTCGAACGTTGCTCGGAGACGTAAAGTCGGAAGGAGAGATGGACGAGGTCACCGCAGGTTCGCAGTTGATCGTCAAGGTATTGCTGGACGAGTCCGATGAACGTCCCGTCTGGATTCAGGCTTGGGGTGGAACAAACACCATCGCGCGCGCGTTGAAGACAATCGAGCAGCAACATCCGGAGAAGATGGCCGCGGTGGCGCAAAAGATCCGCTTCTATTTCATCTGGGAGCAAGATGAGACTTACCAGACGTACATCCGTCCGCACTGGGGGAAATACGGCATTCCGACGATCATTTCCGATCAGTTTATCGCCCTGTTCTATCACTGGAAGAAGTACATTCCGGCAGACCAGCAGGCATATCTTGCCAGTTCATGGATGAAGTCGAAGATCCTCCAGGATCACGGCCCGCTGTGCTCTCTTTACAAGGCACATACCGGGGAGGACAAAGGATTCAGCGAAGGCGACTTCCGCTCGGAAGGTGATTCGCCAGCGTTCTTCCACAATATTCCCAATGGACTGCGCAGCGATGAATCGCCGGACTGGGGTGGCTGGGGCGGACGTTTTGTCAAGGTCCGCGACAACACTTGGCTCGATCCCGTGTCGGAGCCCGGCTATCAATATCCGAAGGGTCGCTGGTACACGAATTCGGCGTGGGGCCGCCAGCGATTGAAGAAAGAAGTTCCCAATGATGCCGAACTAATCGCCTACCTCAAACCTCAGTGGCGTTGGATCCGCGTTTTGCAAAACGATTTTGCCGCACGAGCCGACTGGTGCGTGAAGGAATTCGACAAAGCCAACCACGCACCTGTGGTAAAACTAGACAGCGAATTGACGCGAGACGTGAAGCCAGGCGAAATGGTGAAGCTCGCCGCCACCGCCACCGATCCAGATGGAAACAAACTGACATTCCGCTGGTGGCACTACAGCGAGGCGGATTCAGCGGCGGCGACCGTCACCCTCGCCGCAAGTGATTCGGCGTACGAGGCCAGCTTCGTCGCGCCAGACGAGCCGGGTAAACAGATTCACATCATTCTCGAAGTGACCGACGACGGCACGCCACCACTCGTTGGCTATCAACGCGTCGTCTGCGAAATCAAACCGAATTGAATTCATTCGTGGTGTCGGTCTGGCTGCCACTCAACTGATTGGGATTCTAATGTTGGATCAATTCAACGTCATCACAAAACTTGCTGTGTTCTTGTTCATTTTTACCGCTGAAACGAATGTGTCGGCTCAGGAATCAGGTAACGCAGCGGACGGCGTGTTGGCCGGCAATCGCCATCGCGTACTCGTTTCAACAGACATCGGAGGTACCGATCCGGACGATTTTCAATCGATGGTGCATCTGTTGGTCTACGCCGATGTGCTGGATATCGAAGGGCTGATTTCGTCGCCGTTTGGGCCTGGACGGAAACGACACATTCTGGATGTGATTGATAGTTACGAACAAGACTACGCGAACCTGAGGACGTATGTGGGCAAGTATCCATCGCCAACCGCGCTGCGAGCTATCACCAAACAGGGGCAGACAGAAGTCGCTCCGTACGCGGGCGTGAGACAGTCAACCGAGGGTTCGCGGTGGATCGTCCAGTGCGCCCGGCGGGACGATCCGCGGCCGCTACATGTTTTGGTCTGGGGCGGCATCGAAGATCTCGCTCAGGCCCTGCACGATGCTCCAGACATCCTGCCGAAGTTGCGAGTCTATTACATCGGCGGTCCCAATAAGAAATGGGGGCCCAATGCATACCAGTACATCGTCAATTATCATCCCGAACTCCGGATCATCGAAGCAAACTCCACCTACCGAGGTTGGTTCACCGGCGGTGAGCAATCAGGCGAATGGGGCAACACCGAATTTGTGAAGCGACATCTTGCCGGCCATGGAGCACTTGGTGACTTTTTTCACTCGAAAATGAACTCCATCAAGATGGGCGACACTCCTTCGGTGGGCTGGCTACTGAAAGGAACGCCAGACGATCCATCGAATCCCGGATGGGGCGGCCAATTTGTACCTGCGTTGCGGCGTCCCAACTGGCGTTTCGACCGACTCACGACGCCGGACGAGCCGATGGAAGTGTTTGACATTCTCGAATTGGCATTGCCGCTTGGCGACGATCCGCCGGACAAGCCCATATCGCAGCTCATGGTTGAAAACCAGTCGATCCCGGGACACGTTCCGGGCGACGGCACTGTGAGATTTCGTTTCTGCCCGAAAGCCGCAAAAACCTACCTGTTCACAATCCGCAGCAATATACCTGCACTCGATGGAAAGACGGGCGGGATCAAGTCCGTCGCGCCTGTAGCCAGGTCTGCCCAGCATCCGTTTCCGAGCCTCCCGCACTGGTGGACCGATGATCCTTCTTCGAAGTTTGTCGAGGACGGGCACAACGGTGCAAAATCGGTAAGCCGCTGGCGCCAAGAGTTTCTGCGCGACTTCGCGGAGCGAATGGACCGTTGTGCGACTCCCTGCAGGTCGTCGCAATAACAGTACAAATCCCAAAGCTGAACGGAGTTGATTCGATGATGCTTTGATTTCAAGCAACGTCAGACAGGCCCAAAAGCAGTTTCAGTCGTGGTTCCGGATTGAGGGACCGATGCGAGATTCGGACGCTTGTAAGCTGCACCGGTGGCCGACACCGGTGCGTACTTCGATTTGTTCTGGTGGACTACACGATCGGTTCCGCGTTTCGTCACTGACGGATATGGCCATCGATAAGGCGTCGTCCTTGATCAATGAACTGATGGAGATGGCATTCAGAAAGGAGACAAGGGCGGCAGTCTCTGATAGCAATTGAAAGTCTGCGATCAGCAACGGTGTCGAAGGCTTTTGCTAATGCCCCCATCCCGGCCATGCAGAGCATGGACTCCGGCGACCAGCGACGATTCAGCAGCCGAAAGCGTGCCCAGTAACGCATGACGGGATCCAGGACTTGATCAGTCTCGCGTACGCTGTCTGGGTCACGTAGGTCTCGGCATACGTAACCTGCAATTGGCTTTATAAAATCCGGCTTTTAAACCGCTCTTCGATACGCCTGGCAGCGAAGAGGGGAGCATCCTCACGGTGCGTTGTTCACGAGTTTCCAGAGGCAGCACGGTGGAACTCGGAGCAACACCGACCGCTTGGGTCTACCTTGAAGCAGGCTACAGCGATGAATCGTGAGCGTGTGCGGCACGGCAGCCACCGTTTCGCATGACTCGCTACACTGAGTGTGAAGTTCACCATTGCGAGGTTGCCCATGGGTTGGCGGCAGCAGTTTGTTTGGCAATAACTTCGATATTCTCACGCCAGTTCGACTGGCAAACTTCTCCAGGATTTGATTGGATTGATTCGATGAAACTGACTGATTTTTACAACGAAGTGTCACGCCGAGTGGACACTGACAAGACCGCTATCTCGGTGGCGGAAACAAAACGAGTGCTCAGCGAAGCGTTTATGGTGCTTGCTGGCATGGACGCAACGGAGTCAGCGGACACAATCTCCAAAGGATTAACCACGGCCAAGAAGAAGCTTTCGAAGTAGTCGGATGTTTCGACTACGGATCTCGCAGCGAGCTGATCCATGAACGAAACAGATGTTCGCATCCACACAATCTTCGAGAACACCCTAACCACCGACGCCAGTACCAACAATGCCGCCGACGATCGCGGCGGTCGTATCGGCATCGCCGCCGCAGCGGACGATCGTGGTGACGGCTGCGCGAAAGTCCTTCGGGTGTGAGATCGAAGCGAATCTGACGCCCGCGGAGTTCATCGACGTGTTGAGACGATCGACGCTAGCGGAACGGCGGCCGGTGGAAGATGTGGCTCGGATCGCGAGGATGCTGGCGGGGGCTGACTTGGTCGTGACGGCGCGAGATGAAGATGGGACGCTGGTTGGCGTGTCGCGAACGATCACCGATTTTGCATATTGCACCTATCTGTCGGACTTGGCAGTTGATGTGGCTCGCCAGGGTCAGGGGATCGGTCGGGAGCTGATTCGCGTGACTCATGAGCACGTCGGGCTGGCCACTCGTTTGATTCTGTTGGCGGCTCCCGGAGCGGCCAGCTACTATCCGCATGTCGGCATGGAGCAGCACGATTCGTGTTCGATGATTCCTCCGCGGTAGGTTGTCGAGCGAGATTCGGGATGAATCGGACTTACGTCTATTTTTCCATATCGCTTAGTTGCAGATTCAACGCACCGACGGACATGCGGATTTCAATCAAAGAAATGGTAAGTGATCCGACCATCAGTACGAGACTGATCGCGAAGATGACTTTACCGAAGAAAACCAAGCCAGCAAACAGCAGCCCCATACATACAGTGCATGACAGGAGACTAGCGACACCGAGAGTCTGCATGTCCCGAATCAAGTTCACGCGTCGGCGCAGGTTTTCGATTTGTGCCGCAGCTACTGAATCCGGTGTCTCTTGGTACTGTCGGTGCAGCGTGCGGATGACGGTTGCCAAGGCAAGGAACCGATTGGTATAGGCAAGCAAAAGCAGTGATATTGTTGAGAATAGCAACGCGGGAGTGGTGAGATCGATATCCATATTTTACCTTTCTAAGCCGATTATACGCCTCCTAGACGAAATAGCGATATCTGGCGCTGATCCGACCCATCAGTACAAAACGCCCACGGGGATTGCTCCTCCGCGGGCGTTTTGGATTTCGGTTCCCCTTTCGGCTTACAGTTCGACGGATTCGACTTCGCGGACGAAGCGGGATGCGTCGTTTTCCAGGAACGATGAGACAACGTTGAACACGGCATCACTGAAGCCACCGATGTTCAGAATGTCGTCTCGCTCCGGTGCCTGGCTGGTTCCGTAGGGTTGGATGTCGATGCAGACGAGCTTTGGATCGGCGATGCCGTGTGCTCGCTGGGTCGTCTTGAACTTCTCCCACCCGGTCATCACGCCGGTGGAACCGTTTTGCCCGTAGCCAAAAGGACGTTCAGAGGTGATCCAGCTTTCGTTGTCGCTGACCAGAACGATGCCCGCGAAGGCTTGCTTGGCGTAACGCGTATTGGCTTCGACAAATGGCAACGAGCAATCCGTTCCTCCACCTCCGTACTTCGACAAGCGTGCTGACAGTGACAAGATCGAATCGCTTGGATCGACCTTGACCTTGTAAGCCTGCGTGTCGAATGGAATGACGACGCTGTCTGGGTTGCGACGCAGGATCGCTGCTGCGAACAGTGCCGCAACATCAACGCATCGCATCTTCGACGTTCCGCCGCGGCCTCGGCTACCCGTGACCGGACTCGCCATCGAACCTGAAGTATCAAGGCCGATGATGACTGGTCCCGGTAGTGTTGGCACGTTTCCGCACGCGATCTCGGCAGCGTCATGCAACGCCGTCTTGATCTTGGCTGGAACCTCGTCCGATGCATTCATATAAGCCGCCAGAAACCGGTACGGGAACTGACGACTGCGAGCGATCGCGTCGCGGTCAGCCAGTTGGCCGGCCACGTAGTCGATCATATTGTGGTCGGACGCTCCGCGGCCGATTTCACCCACAGTACCGACCACGGAGTGTTCGGCCACACTGAACACGTCGTGACGCAGTAGCGTGTTGAGGTTCATTCGCAGTGCTTGCGGTCCCATTTGTCGGGCAATCGCCTTCCAAACCAACGGTCCTCGGGCAGCGCCTGCCAGCAAGTCCCATCGAACTTTACTGAGAGAGTCGCCGGCGATCAACGTTTGGGCTTCGGCCGTATCGGCTGCGCGGTAAGCGACCAACGACTGCACCATCGATGGCAAGTCGTCCGCCGTTGCTGGGAAAAACTTTTCGACTGGCTTGTCGGTCAACCACCCGAACAACGCTCGACGCGCGTCATCCTTCGGCGTTGGACGTGCCATTCTCAAGATGTCTCGCAGGCTTGGATCGTTTCCGATCGAAGCTGAGAGCAACTTGCCAACAGACGCGTCGTTCAGCCAACGTTGGAATGCACGCTGCAGCGAGGACGACAGGCCCTTGCGACCGAACTGTCCCGAACGAGTCATTTGGAAAACGGTGCGTAGAACGCGGCCGTTGTCCGCGACTCGGTCGAAGACTTGGTGCATGAGCTTGGTGTCTCGCGTCGACAGTACGACCAGTAGCGCTGCCGGCATGTCCTTCATGTAAGCACGCTCACGTGAATAGACAGCCAGCTTTGCCAGGAACTCGTTGTCGTCGATCTCGTCGATCAGTTTTCGCATTGCGTCGAGTTGGTTTTGCGCGGACGCGTAGTAGACGTTGCCGAACGTGCCGGTCGCCGCCATTTGCGCGAGCGCGTGCTTCGCGGACAACTTGTACGCTGGGCCGCCGGCTTCGTTGACGACGGTCGCTCGAGGAAGAACGCTAGTGATGCTTTGGAAGAGAGACTTGTTGGCCATCGTGACCTCCTACGGAAATGCAGTGGAACCGGCACGCTGCTGGCTCCACGAAGTGAATCGAAGAACACACTCGACGAATGGGTGGACAGAGATCACGTCCGAATGTTGCCAAGCGGACGCGGGATTTGAACTCGCTGAACCTTTCGGTCGTTGATGTAGTCACCCTTGGCGATGTCTTCGCCTGCGATCCTGGCCGCGACGGTCGTCACGGTTTTGGATCGAGTTTCGGTTGTGGTTTTCATGTTTCCGTAGTCGTTGAAAGATTGAATTGTGCAGGTGTGTTCTCTGTCGGGCAGCGAGTTTGGATTACTCGCGGCCGGTCGTAATGGCGAAACAGGAATGTAAAACACGCATAGTTCGATCTCTCGAGACGATTGGGGAAAACGCGACTAACGAAGTGGTTGAATCAGAATCACTTCGATGCTCTATCCAATTGAGCTACGGCACCGCTTGGCAATGCCGGCGGGAATCGAACCCGCAACCTCCGAATTAAGATGTACTCCGAAACGGCAGTTAGTCGTGTACGATGGGCGACGAAGTTTTTGGCCGGAGGTTTCTTTCTGAGCTACCGGCGTTCCTTGCGGATACCGAGCGGGGCTTGAACCCGCGGCCTCGTCGATCGCTCGACGCGCTCTACCTATGTACTCCGAACCGGCAGTCGCCTTGTTCTGGTGTTGTTTGTAAAAACAATTGACGAAGTTTGTTAATCAGACGTTTCGATGCTCTACCAACTGAGCTACGAAGCGAACGCAAGGTTCACTTCGGTGGGACTCGAACCCACGACAGTCGAGGTGATGTAGTCCAATTGGGCAGTCAATCGTGTGCGGGTGGCGACGAAGTTTTGGCCAGACGTTTTTACTGAGCTACTCGCGAACACTTGTCCGCTGGCGGGGATCGAACCCGGCACACTCCGAGAACATTCGATCTCGGCTCTGGTTCAGAGCCGAGTAACTCGCCCAGGAATCGAACCTGGTCCGACAGTTTCGAAGACTGCCATGCTGTCCAGCACACCCGCGAGTCGTTTGATTGTCTTCATCATTCATAGTCACAAGAGCCGACGACTGGGTTCGCACCAGCATGGGTCACGCCAAAAAAAAACGACAGCCAAGAGCGGTGCCTTTCTACATCGAGCCACGTCGGCTGGCTTTGTTTCCATCAGTAGCCCGACCAGGAATCGAACCCGGAACTTCTGGTTAGAAGCCAGAGATGATGTCCGTTTCACCATCGAGCCGTTTCAAACAAGCGGAAGGCGAGGGAGTCGAACCCTCATCACCCGAAGGTGGCACGCGTTAGCAGCGCGGCCCGGCAAACCGTATCCGGCTGCCTTCCGCTTCTGAGTAAGGGAGTCAGGGAGATGGGGAGTCTAGAAGTCAAAGTGAATCGTGCACGGTTTCTCCCAGACTCCCTGTCTCCCACACTCCCCATCTTTGAAAGTGATCATGTATGGAATCGAACCATCTGTCTCCTGCTTGTCACGCAGGCGTCTTAGCCCGCTGGACCACGCGATCGTGTTTTATGACCGAGGTGGGAGTCGAACCCACAAAGCCACGAGGCTCTCGACCTCGTCGCTTTGCCAGTTTGCGTACCCGGCCGAATGAAGTAGCGGATCCGGGGTCGCACCCGGGGGTCCTGGCTTATGAGGCCGGGCTGAGCTCTGGCCCATCCGCGTTGTTGTCGCATTGAAGTAGCGGGTTCGGGGGTCGCACCCGACGGTCCAGGCTTATGAGGCCCGGATGAGCCTGGCTCACCCGCATCGTTGTTCGCATTTGATGGGTGACCAAAGCAATCGTCTCGCTTTTGGTATCATGGATCGAAACCTTTCGGACAAACTCGATGAACACTGCCCTGTTGTTTCTGTTTCTCGTCGTCGGTGCACTTCTCATTGGCTTGAGTCTTCCGTTGGTTTATGGCAAAGTTCCACCGAATCGTTGGTATGGCTTTCGCGTGCGTCGTACGTTAAGCAACCCAAACATCTGGTACCCGGCGAACGTGTACGTTGCTTGGCAAATGATCTGGGTCGGTGTCGCAGGAATCGTTGTTTCTGCTGGCGCGTTCTTGATTCCCAATTTGGATTTGGGCGTCTACGCTGGCATCGTTGGGGCTACCTATGGAATTGGCGTTGTCGTCATGCTTGTTCGCTCGTTCTTGTACCTTGGAAAGTTGCCGGCTGCATGACGAGTTGGCGAAGTACTGAGGGCGGGAGTCGAACCCGCAAGCACTTGTTCCTAAGACAAGCGGTTCACTACCGTGGCCCTTGCCTTCATCCTCCCACTTGGTAGGCGGCAGGCCTTGCTTCCGGCCGGGTGACTTCCATATTGCGTGATCGCGACGCAGTGACGTGAGCGGGAATCGAACCCGCGGACTCCTGGATGAAAACCAGACGATTCTGCCATCAGAATCTACCACGCCGTTTTGTTGCTTCGATCGAAGCGAGTACCGCATAGGAGTTTCGATCTCCTTCCTGCTGCCTGAGAAGCAGCCGACCTAGCCAGTAGTCGAATGCGGCGTTCTTGAAAGCGATGGCAACGGGAGTCGAACCCGCAGCGACTTGATAGACAATCAAGCTTCCTTCCCAGAGGAAATTGCCACCGAAAATGTTCACGCGAGGGTGACCAACCGGAATTGAACCGGCGACAAGCTCATTCACAGTGAGTCTCTGGAAACCAACACCAGATCTGGCCACAGCACCGGAGACTGGAATCGAACCAATGAACTCGCCTGTCCAATCGTTACTGGGCAGAGCGAGGTGCAGCGACCAACAACTGCTACTCCGGCGTACATCAAACATGCAAAGCACTCCGTCCGGGAATTGAACCCGACCTGCGAGCTTCAAAGGCTCACGTCGCGACTACGCGCCGGAGAGAGAGTTTTTCAGAACAAAAGAGAGTCCTGCGGGAGTCGAGCCCACCTAGCCGGATTGGAAGTCCGGAACCTTTGCCGCTCGGCCAAGGACACATGAGTCGCCGGACACTCGGTGGCCGTCCATTCTAGAACCGACCACGGAGTGTTCGGCGACAGTCAAGCTCCGGCGGATGGACTCGAACCATCACTCGTCTCCTTAACAGGGAGCCGCCTTACCATTGGGCCACACCGGATTCTGCAAAGCGCCCAGTGGGAGTCGAACCCACACTTCCGCGTAGAGTAGATGGCCAAGTCCGCGTTAAGTTCGCGGAACATCAACCACCCCTCTCCGAACCGTACGTGCAGCTTTCACCGCATACGGCTCTCCAAACACAGCTACGTCGGTTGGGCTTTGAAGTCGTAAGCAAGATCGGTCAGGCGTATGCCATCGTAGTCACCGTTATGGATCTTCTGATGGCATGGAGCACAGACTGGAATCTGCTTTCGATTCAGTGCCCGCATTACGGATCGAAAACCGGTTGGCTTTCGATCACCCATCTTGCGAATGTGTCGAACGTGGTGCATTTCCACGTTTTCTTCACACCCGCAGATGAGACAAGGAAATCCAAGTTTAGATTTGCCTCGCAGCGTAACATGCCAGCCCAAAATATCTTTGGGTTCCGGGTTTACCATGAACGCGTTCGTGTTTTTTCGCCAGTCTGTGTTTTCCGCGAACTGAAGTTCGCGAAACTTCCCATTGGAAAGCTGCCAACGAAAGCACAAGTTTTGTCCATGTTTCCGGAAGACATTTCCGACTGTCATCCGATACTTATGCGCGAGAGTCATCGCAAGTGAGTGTCGCAGGATGTACTGGACGCGTGTTAGCGAAGCGAAGTTATGCACGAACCGATAATAGTTCAACAGACCGCGATTGATGCTGTTGAACAGGTTCAGTATTTGATCCGCATCGAGCAGCGTCCATCCAGACTTGGATGTTGGGTATCCAGTTTTGGAACAGAACCCTTTCTGATGAAGTCTCTCGACCAATTTGCTGGTCGGGGCCTTCATCACGGGGTTCCATCCGGTTACCCGCTTTCGGTAGCGTCGGCCACTTGATGACCGGCAACTTCCGATTTTGGCTTCCTGGGTTTTCGATCCCCCTATCGTCAATCGGGTCCCGAGGAAAAACGCTTCCTCGGTCCTGGCGTGTCGAATATGGGTCTTCTCCATGCTCAACTCCAAATGAAGAGTATCCTTCAAGAAGGATTTAACCTCATCCCTCATTGAAACGGCCAGAGATTGTGGACCGATGATTCCGAGAATCCAGTCATCCGCGTACCTGAGATAGTTGATCCGAACAAAATCCGGATCGTCAATCACTTTGGACGGCAATGATCGAAGTCGCTTTGTAAGCTCGTCGATTTCAGATGTCCGTTGCCCTTCGCTCTTTTTCAGCAAGCGTTGCCGCTTCTTGGCAACCTGCATATACTCTGGATTATGTTTGCGGCGCTGGCCTCGTTCATGCCGCCTTTTCAATACCTCGACAAAACAGTCGAGTTCATGAAGATAGACGTTGGCAAGAATGGGGCTGCAAATACTTCCCTGTGGCGAACCAAGGAGCGATGGATATCGTTCCCGTTTCCACAGATAACCTGCTCGGAGGGCTTTCCAAATCAGGTTGATGAAGCGTTCATCCGCAATCTTTTTCCGGAGCAACGAAATCAGGACATGGTGATCAATTTCATCAAAGCAAGACTTGATGTCTCCTTCGATGATCCAGGTCACCCCTCTCCATTTACCGCCGAATTCCCGCAACGCCGTATGGCAACCTCGATTGGGTCGGAATCCATGACTGCAATCCAGGAAATAGGCACCGTGGGGGCTATCGTAGATCGCTTCGAGGATCATATGAATGGCCTCTTGGACGATCTTGTCCCTCGGTGATGGAATCCCGAGTGGTCTCATCTTGCCGTTGGCTTTCGGGATATAATCCCGTCGCGCTGGCTTGAATTGAAAACTCTCATCTCGCAGTTGCCGTATGATGCCACCAAGGGCTGCATATGAAAAACCGTCGAGTGTGATTCCGTCCGTTCCCGCAGTCATGTTTCCCGGACTGGAGCGAATCTTTTCGTAGGCAACCTCATACAGGTCAGACCTGTAGAGGAGTCGGTAAAGATCCGAGTTCAACCAATCGCGATCGACATTTCGCTTGCGTAGTGCTTCTAATCGTTCGAGAGCTTGTGTTTCCATACGGAACATCCCCGTCGTTGAAGCCCTGTGTTCTGTTCCCCTTCGTTTGAGGTCCGACCCCAAACTACTATGGGAACTCCGTCACCTTAGGTGTTGCCACCCTTAGGCGATCCCCGGGTTACGTAACCGCTTCGGTCTGTACGTAGGGCCTCCGTTCGTTTCTTGTCCCTCTCATTGAGGGTCCGTCTCGATGGGAAGTTCGCGTGATAGCCACGACTTATCCCGCGACATCGAAAATTCGGGTTTCAACATCATTCCCGATAGGCAGCCTGGGCCTCAGGAAACTAGAGTTCAGGCAGTTCAGCTTTACCCATATACAGCCTAGCTGGCACACTTCTCGGTCGTTAATGTTCAACCTCACGTGCCTTTTAGACAACATGCTACTGTCCCCCCGATCCTTTCGAGCGAAGGTAAGTTGCTGCTTTATCCGCGTTCTTCCAGCGGAGCCAACCATCGTTGGCAAAAACAGTTACGCATCTCCGGGCGCACCATGGCAAGGCAGCAGGCTACCGCTACATCATGGGCGCAAAATTGCATCACAACCAAATTGTCAAAGATCAATACGCCGAAGCGTTCAAGAGCACCGAGCCGGAATCGAACCCGCATCACCTCGCTCGCGACGGAGGAGTCTTGCAGTTAGACCATCAGTGCTTGTTTCAAAATGTCTCAAGTGTGATCGGTGAGAATCAAACTCACATTGCTCGGATTAGGAGTCCGATGCATTACCTTGTCTGCCACAATCCCATGTGTCGTCGTTGTTGTTTCGTTTCAGTCGGCGTGGCGGGAATTGAACCCGCGACCGTCGCCTTATAAGGACGCCGCTCTCACCCCTGAGCTACACGCCGATGCGTAGCCAATGGGGCCGAAGGGAGTTGAACCCTCACCGAACGGATTAAAAGTCCGTCATGCTGCCAGTTACACCACAGCCCCGCTTTTTCAGTCACGGCTATGCGTTTCAATCGCAGTACAGGCAGCATGCTGGTTCTCCTTTCGTGTTGTTGTCGTCAGTGGTAGCCCCGAGGATCGAACTCAGCGCGACCCGCGTATCAGGCGGATTTGGGCGACCAGCCCTCGACTACCATGTTGTCGTTTCAAAAGTCGGACACCTCGGAGTCGAACCGCCCCGTGGCGGAGCCACCCACAAATGAAAACCGTCTCCTGGTCCCAAACCAGGCGTGCTTCCATCTGCACCTGTATCCGATGTTGTTTTGCTTCGATCACCGCAGCGTTTGCTGTCGGCGCATATCTTCCTTGTCAGTGGGCCGGGAGGCGCTCGAATCCTCGTCTGCGGTTCTTCAGACCGCCGCTAGACCGTCTCAGCTACCAGCCCAAATTGGGTTCGTTGTTGGGGGGTGCCCGTTCGATGCAGGCACGAAAAAAGGCTCAGGTGTCTGCGTAACACCGAGCCTTCATGAAGAAGTCGTTCGCTAATGAAAGCGAGTGTCACATCAGACGCGGATACGCCGGGGCATTATTGATATTCAGCGGTTGCCCGCCGAACGCATTGCCTTCGTATCTCTGTTCGAGTCGACTGGATTGAATATTTGATAACATCAGAAAGCTCGTTACTCGCTCGTGGCGTGAATGTGACTTGTGTGTTCGAAGAGATAGACTCTCTCGCGGCCGGATGGTTCGCCAAAATGTCAGATTCTGTAAAAACCTTCTCCGCGACATGGCCTCGTACGGACTTGGAACACTGACGATTCAACAAAGTACTCGTTGCCATGGGCTGGGCGCCGTGGTGAAAGCACATGCCTTGAGCGTTTGCCAATGGAGTGTCGCGGACGGGCCGATCGCCGGATAACAGATTGACGCTAGCGCATGCGTCGATCGGAATATTTGGGAGCCAGCGTGTGAACTGGTGAACCATCACGCCCGTCGCGATGCTGGCTGCGTAGATCGTGCTTCGCGACGTGCAGCTTCCTTGCTGAAGGGATTGCCGAGCTCGGGCGCCGAACTCACTGGCCGCTACGGAAGAATGGCGTGTGGTGATGGCTAGTCGAGCGGTGTTGCGGAGCTGAGTTGAAATGATGCCTCGTTTCGATCCCGTGCGAATGTGAAGTAGCGTATGGCTTTGAACGGCACATGCATGCTGACCAACAGCCTGAGCTGGTATTCAGTACTGTGTAAAGCGAACCGGGAGGCCTTTGAATGGCGAGATGCCGTGTTGCACCGGGTCATGCACTGGCATTGGAGCTTCGTGCGGAATGCTGGCAACGACTGGCCGCGAAACGGCCACCTCTTGATGAAAGAGCTGGAGAATGACTCGCGTGGCATATCGCTTCTCAATCTCACGAGCGGCTCCCAACGCAAAAGCGGGCAGACTGATGTTGCCTCGACTCTCGATCTGAAACGCTAGTGGCGTTTCTCCGGACGGAGACTTCCTAAAATTCACACGTGAATACGAAAAGTTGGAAACGATCTTTCCGCTCTCGGTGAAGATGGTTGTTTGTTCAATCGCATCCGATTCGTTTCGTGGTACCGGTCCGTCATCAAAATGAATCACCACGGTTTCAAAAGCGATTGGAAAGGGGTTCAGGTTGCCAAGTTCGAGATTGAGAAACAGGGAATACGTCAGTTCGGAGGTCGGCTCCGTTCCCAGTCCCGGTGAAGTGAAGGGGGAAATGGGATCAGGATGGCTAACGCCAGTGCTGAACGGATCCGGGCTAGGTAGTTGCACGGTCGACGGATGCAAAAAACGCTGACCGGAGGCTTGGAGGACTTCCACAAAAATACTGGCGTGGGCATCGATCGGCCATGGCGGATCGGGTCGCTTGTGAGGCTCTGAGGATTTGTTAATCGCGATCATCGGTCTTCCTGGTCATTTCCACTGGGTGTGTGCCTGATTCAATGATAGATCAGTCAGTGCGTCGGGCCAACCAGATCGCTCCATCCACGGTCTGGCGACGGTTCTCGAACAAAGCACCCGCTAGAAGAAAGTAGCCCGTTGTTCCTTTCACGACCAGAGTCTCGTAGCTACTGCGCGATAGACTCGACAGCATCGTCGCTGTTGCTGCGTTACTCGGCACGCAGTCCGCAGTCTGCAGTCCGCAGTCCGCAGTCCGCAGTGCAAAGACAAAGTTCAACGCGACAGCTATCCGCAAGTCAGGCGGCCAGTCCAACCAGCAAGTTGGCTTTTTCATCACGTGACCAGCGGATGGACCGCAAATCGATACGCATGACGGGATCCAGGACTCGATCAGTCACTGTTCCACGGTCTGGGGCACGTCCGTCTCGGCAGGCGGTCGCCTGCAACCGGTGGGTTAAAATCCGGATTTTAAACCGCTCTTCTATACGCCTGGCAGCGGAGAGAGGAGCATCCCCACGGTGCGTTGTTCCTGAGTTCCCAGAGGCAGCACGACGGGACTCGGAGCGACACCGACAGATTGGGTCCTGGCGTACACTCGATACCGATTAGGACGAGCGTTGGCCTATCGCGAATTGCCGGAAGTGCGAGAGCGACGGCCGGTCACGAATCCAGATCATTATGAGGAACAGCTTTCAAATGCCTAACAGCGACTGACAACGCAAGCGAGTCCAGACCTGCCCGCTTTCGTTCTCCTTCAGGATCGGATGTTGCGGCGAGCCGCAAGAATGGGCGAGCGTCGGGATTGCTCGAGGAAAGCTGGCAATCCATCGAACCGAAATAGCACCTCAAGAAATGGCGGGACCTGCTCCCAGAACTCGGCTAAGATCCAGCCTATGAAGAAGCGGCCCGACTCTACCTTGAAGCAGGCAACAGCGACGAATCGTGAGTATTGTGTGGCACGGCAGCCAGTCGCGTGTCTCTGCTCTCTGCAGCAAGTTCGTCGTCCAGTCAGCCTTCCGGCTGCTGTGAGCAATTCGAGCTATCGCAGCTGATCCCGCTCGACCTTCGACAGCTTCCGCCAGTCCCACGGTGCGACATGTCGAGGATCAGACCAGAGGCCTTTCCCCGCGGCACGTGCTTCCAGTTCCGCGGCGACCAGCTGATCATCGTCTGAGTACGTCTTGTAGTGCCACGCAAGACCTGCCACGACGAGATCGAGATTCAGGCTCTGCCCGTCGTAGATGACATCGCCAAGTGCTCGTTCATACCGATCGGTCCCGTGGTCAACGATCGAGACCCCCTTGCCAAACACGGCATTGCTGACAAACTGCTTGGCGTTGTTCCCGAACGGCTGCCCGCGTTCTGGTGTGTCGATGCCGTTGAATCGCACGCGGATGACTTGATTCTGATCAGTGAGCACGTCGATTGTGTCTCCAACCGCCTGACAAACGACCATCGCTGAATATCGCCGCTGCGATCGTGTTTGCCTTCATCTCATTGTACTTCCTGATGGCGGGATCAGAAATCGAGAGCGGCGAAGCGTTACTGGTTTCGCTCGCGTGTTGGATAGTCGGCCTACGGCCCGGTCCCAGATCGAAGACTACGTGCGTTATCACTCAGATGACCAGGACGGGCACGACATCCTCGGAATCATCCTTCGCGAAACTTGAGATCCCTGAGGTTCGGTTATTGCCATCGAGCACGCGAGGGGCCGGCAAGACCGCCCTAACTTCCGTAAGGAGTTTCCTAAAAAGAAGTCCATTTCCAGCGCCCTCAGGGACAACCTAAAATGCCTGATTCATTGAGAACAACTGCCCCTCACTAAGATGAACGCCAATTGTGACTGATCGCCACTACCAACAAGACACATCCGCCCAACCCATTCAGAACGAGACGCTTCTTACAAATGAGCAAGGAAGCGAGCGTGATCTTGTTCGCGATGGAGACACGCCTTTATCCCCGAAGGAAGAGGCTGAAATCCTTCGATTGCGTTCGGAGGCAGAGAGAAATAAAGCAGAAATACGGCAGTTGGAGTTGACGTGGTGGAAGAAGCCAGTATTTGCCGCCCCTCTCATTTCGCTGGCTGCAGCAGCGTTGCTATTTCTGACCGGACTATTGTCTGGTTACTTCGATACGCAGACTAATGGACTTCGCACTGAAATTTCAGAACTGACTCGCAACCGCAATCATTTGCAGTCGAGCGAGTTGTCGCTGCGGCAATTGCTGAACGCAACTGAGCAGAGCTACACAATGACAAGCGAGCGACTTCACGCTGAAGCAAAACGTTTAGAGGGTGATGTGGCAGGACTACGTGATGAGAGAGGCCAGCTTTACGAAGCAATCTCGCGAGACAACAAGAAATCAGATCTGCTTCTCGAGCTATTTGAGGCTGGTGGCCAAATTACCGTCAAGAAAATTGCCGACAAAACAACATATTCGGTGGTTTTTGACCAGTTGAGAGTGACTCAGAGTCAGCTCAGCGAGAACGTGCCGTTCTTAGTACCAATTCCTCACACCAACGAATTTGTTGGAGATTCCGAGTTTTCGCGTTCAAACGAATCTTTGGACGTTTCGCAATTGATGAATCGTGCTCTTGCTCTCCTGAACATCGGAGAACTTGAAATAAATTGCGATCGATTTACATTGTCGCACGATTGTCTGGTGAATCTCGCAGGATCTGGCATCGAGAAACTAGCTGTGACTGGAGAAGCGTGCAATGATAACTGGCTGGCATTGCTGAGCAATTCATCCAAACTCAAAGCGATTGCCTTCGTCAGCACCAGCGTAACTCCTGGCGGCTTAGCTAGGTGCTTAAGTCGCTGTCGCTCTATTGGAAGCGTGATATTCTACTCTGTCGATAAGTCGCTCGCCGCTCTCGACAATGGCATGGAGTTCCCGGGTGTCACTAGCCTTTACGTTAGCTGCGATGGTCCAATTAACCCCGAATGGCTCTCTGGTTTCACTTCGCTCAGTACTCTTGCATTAGCGTCAGACCTGAGCAATGAAGTTCCTTGGCCAAAAGGATTCGCCTCAACACCCAGTGCCATTTTGATGGAGGATATCAACGAGTCATTTTTGGGACATCTCGCAGAGTGCAGGCAATTGCGATACTTGAAATTCAACATCAATACGTCAGAGCAAAGTAAGATGCTAAAAACAGTATTGCCACGCCTCTCGCTAAGAGAGCTGCATGTTGACTGCGGATATCAAGAGTTTCCAGTTGACTGGCTGATTGAAATGCCACTTTTAACTAGCCTTTCGATCTCACACGCAAGACTGGACGGTAGTTTAAGGCCATTGCAATACTGCAAGACGCTGGAACGGATTATTTTCCATGGTTCGCCCGTATCAGATAGTCAGTTGAGCGTGTTTGGAACGCTTCCCAACCTGAAGTACCTTGATCTAAGCGATACTCATGCTGAGGGACTTCTCTCTCCCATGGATAGCGTCCGAATAGATCAGGGTCTCGCTGGAATCGCACAGTCGCCTACGATCAGAACGCTTGATCTGCAAGGTTATCAACTCACGCCGCACGCGTTAAGTGAACTTGCTGGGCTCAGAATGCTGGAGTCGCTTTCAGTATCGGCTGATGCTGAAGACATTGCATCGGTTAGGCAGACACTTGTAGAAGCACTTCCCGACACAAACGTGTTTGTCAGCGTTCGTCAGATTCGCCGATAGTTTTGCAGCAATTGTCGAGTAGGATAGGCCCCGAAAATGTGGGCTCGCAAAATGGCAGGGAGGTAATATTTCGAGTTGACGGTGGTCTACCCTCACGTCACCAGCCCTATCAGTATGTCGTAGCTGTCGACGACATCGTAGCGGACTTGCTCGATGGTAATCGTGGCGAAGAACCTTTCGTCCGCGGTCGATCGTGGCGGCTTCGATCTTCTTCAGCCCCTGTAAGCCAATGTTGCCCTTCGTTCCGGCGGCGAAGAAGATGGGCTTGACCACCTCTCGCTCAACCACAATGGCACAGTCGGGACTGCCTGAGTGCTTCTGGAATGGCGACTTTAAGCAGGCCGGCACGCACGCCCGGCAATGAACGAAGATCGCCGGCAGCAAGCTTCCTTTCTGCCCGCAAAAAGTCTTTACCGGGCTGATACCCCCCGTCAATGAAGTTTGGTAAGGTTGCGCAAAGCTGCGTAAACATCGGACCGATCCAGGACATCGTCAAGTGACTAAGCTCAGTGAATACCTGCGTATATCAGAGGCCGCCGAGTATTTGGGCGTGGCCCCAAACACCCTGAGGAACTGGGAACGCGACGGGAAGATCGTCATTCAACGTCATCCCATGAATGGCTACCGATTGTTCAAGCGGGAGGACCTGGATGCCTTGTTGAGGCAAGTGCAGGAACCTTATGACCCGACACCCAGACGACCGAAAAAAGCACGCTGAAAAGTGATTTGCGAGGCCCCATTGCGTTATCGAGCAGACATCACTGCTGGCTCCCTGAAAGTTGCCGAGAGCCGAGTCATTGCCGACTTGCTGTTGAAGCAGGCCGATGATGATGCCTGGAAGTCTGCGTTGGGCCGTGACAATCTACTGCAAGCTCGATCACCGGCCACGGCTCGTCGGTTGTCGCGGATGATTCGCAATCGACTGGAGACGATGACGCCCGACCTTTGGAAACTCGTCAGGGACGGCAATTCCACAGCTGCCACCCACGCCTGTCTTGCCGCAGCGGTCAAACACAGCGCGTTGCTGGCCGACTTTCTCGAACTGGTCGTCAAAGAGCAGTACCGCATCTTCGCCGACAAGCTCACCTACCAGCTTTGGGACGACTTTATCGCCGACTGCCAGAACCGTGACGCCGAGCTACCCGAGTGGAGCGAATCAACAATCAAGAGGCTGCGGTCCTCGGTATTTCAAATTTTGCAACAGGCCGGATACATCGACAGCACCAAGTCGCTGCGGCTGCAGACCGTCCACATCGCCGACGAGGTCGTGCGTTACCTGACTAACAATGACGAGGGCGGCGTTCTGCGTTGCATCCAGGTGGCTCCATGAGTGATCGATTAACCGAGCGGCTCAATGCGATCCTGCCGAAGATCACCTCGCCTGATTTCCTGGGCGGCCAAGGGATCGGCAACGAGATCCCGTTTTACGTCTTCGACTACCCGGCGGAAGACGAACTGCGGATCCGGGAGCACCTAGCCTTCCTGGACAGCAAGCTGCCCAAACAGGCACCCGGTCTGAAGGTCGTCCACGTCAACCTCTACGACTTCCTGATCGATTACATCAAGGGGCGTGGGTATTTCGAGAAGTCGCTGGAGAAAGAACGCAAGCTGGGCAGCGCCAAGGCCGTCAAATCGATCAAGTCCATCGCCAGTGCCGAAAAACTGGCCGACCATTTCTACAACGAGGTCATGACTAAAGAGCCCGGCCTGGTGCTGGTCTCCGGTGTCGGTTCGTCGTACCCGATCATCCGCACGCACGAGCTGCTGAACAACCTGCACAAGCACATGGGACTGACGCCTCTCGTGATGTTCTATCCCGGCGTGTACGACAAGATCACGCTCAAGTTGTTTGGCAAGGCCAGCTTGGCGTTCGATTCATCATCTTCCGACCGCAAACGCAAAGCCCGATATTACCGAGCCTTCCGGCTGATTGATTGAAAATGCAACTATGAAAATTGCCGAACTCTTCAGAAAAGATATCGCTCGCCCGATCAACGGTGTCGTCAAAGCCGACCAGTTGGATGAAGAATCCATCTGGCAGGAGCTGGACGAGTTCGTCGTCACCAAAGAACTCGACGGTCACCTACGCAAGTTCTTCGAGCGGTACTGCGAGGCCATCGACTCCCCCAAAGACTCCGACATCTCGGGCAAGATCGGCGTCTGGGTTTCAGGCTTCTTCGGTTCGGGTAAATCGCACTTCATCAAAGTGTTGTCGCACCTGCTGGCCAACGAAGAACACACCCATGACGGCAAGACCAAGCGGGCCGTGGACTTCTTCGACGACAAGATTGCCGATGCCACGATCCTCGGCGACATCAAACGAGCTGTCGCTTCCGACACCGATGTCATTCTCTTCAATATCGACAGCAAGGCCGACAGCAGCACGGGCCGAGACGCGATCCTCGCCGTGTTCCTCAAAGTCCTGAACGAGAAGCTCGGTTACAGCCCTGATCACGCCCACATCGCCCACATGGAGCGTTATCTCGATGAAAAGGGCAAGTTCGGAGAGTTCCAGAACATCTACACGATGCTCACGCAGACGCAATGGAAGGATGAACGGGATGCCTACGAGTTCAACCGGGACGAAGTCATCGAAGCCCTCTCGAAGACGCTGGGCCAGAGTCAAGAATCGTGCGAATCATGGATTGATGGCGGTGAGCAGAACTTCTCATTGACTGTAGAAAACTTCGCTAAATGGACCAAAGAATACGTCGACAAAAATGGCCCCAATCACCGGGTTATCTTCTTGGTAGACGAAGTCGGACAGTTCATCGGTTCCGACACCGCCCTGATGCTCAACCTCCAGACGATCACCGAGCAACTAGGCACGGTCTGCAATGGCCGTGCATGGGTTGTGGTTACGTCCCAAGCGGATGTGGATTCAGTTCTCGGCGAATTGTCTGTTGGAAAGCAGAATGACTTTTCGAAAATTACAGGCAGGTTCAAGACACGACTGTCGCTGTCCAGCGCCAACGTGGACGAAGTGATCCAGGAGCGTCTCCTCCGCAAGCACGATTCCGTCAAACCTGAGCTGACGAAGCTCTATCACGAGAAAGGCGACATCCTCAAGAATCAGCTTTCGTTTCGAGCCGTGGGGACAACGTACAAGCAATTCAAGGAAGCGGACGACTTCGTTGACACATACCCGTTCGCTCCCTACCAGTTCAAACTGTTGCAGCGCATCTTCGAGTCCATCCGTAAAGCCGGTGCAACGGGTCTGCACCTGGCCCAAGGTGAACGCTCGCTGCTCGATGCCTTTCAGCACGCCGCCAAGACAGTCTCCGACCAGGAAGTCGGCGTGCTCGTGCCCGTCTACATGTTCTATCCGTCCATCGAGAGCTTTCTCGACACGACCGTCAAACGCACGATCGATCACGCGAAGGACAACGACAGCCTCGAGCCGTTCGATATCCACGTGCTGCAGGTCCTTTTCCTGATTCGCTATGTCGATGAAATGAAGGGCAACGTCGACAATCTGGTCACACTGTGTCTGGACGAAATCGATGCCGACCGACTGGCCCTGAAGCGAAAGATCGAAGAAAGCTTGACCCGGTTGGAGCGGGACTCGTTGGTCAACCGCAGCGGCGATCTGTACTACTTCCTGACCAACGAAGAACGAGACATCAACCAGGAGATCAAGAAGGAAATCACCTCGAGTGCCGACGAGGCGAAGCTGCTCGGCGAAATCATCTTTCAAGATGTCCTCAAGGACCAACGCAAGCACCGCTACGCCGCCACCAAGAAGGACATCCCGTTCAACCGCGTCTGCGACCACCATCCCGTCGGCCGGAGCACCGAGGGAGCCATGACGTTTTCGGTCATCAGTCCGTTGGACGACGACTTCGAGCAAAGCAGTGATCAGAAATGCATCCTCAACAGCAGTGCTGACGATGGCCAAGCGATCGTGCGGCTCGACGATGAAAAAGCCCTGGGGCGGGAACTCAGGACGTACTTACGGACCGAAAAGTATATCCGCACCAAAGACGACAGCACCTCTCCGCCGACGACCCGTCGCATCCACAAGGACGTGGCGACCGAGAACCAGCAGCGACGGAATTTGCTGGCCAACATGCTCAGCGACATGCTGGTCGAGGCGAGTTACTTCGTCGCCGGCGAAAAACTGGAGATCAATGCCAACGCCCCGATCTCGGCGATGGAAGAAGCATTGGAATATCTGGTCGAGAACACGTTCACCAAGCTCAGCTACCTCAAGCACCTGAACGACAACCCGAACAAAGAGATCCAGGCGATTCTGAAGAGTGACGACACCACTCAGCAGGTGTTGCAAATGGCGTTGCCTGAGAACAACCCGCAAGCCCTCGATGAGGTTCGGAGCTATCTCAACCTGGCGTCCAAAAGGGATCGCGAGATCATTCTGTACGACACTTGCTTCGGGCGTTTCTCAGATCGGCCGTGCGGTTGGCCAGAGCAGGAAACGGCGTTGTTGCTGACGCGACTCTATGCGAGCGGAGAAATTCTGTTCATGCGGAGCGGTGACGCGATCAAGCATGACGATCTCTATTCGGCACTGTCGGAATCCAAGAATTGGCGAAAAATCACGATCGTCCAGAAAGTGACCGCCAAGGTCGAAGACGTGAAGAAGGCCCGGGAAATCGGCAAGGAGGTGTTTCATGAGATGGGTCCCGAAACCGAAGAAGGCCTCTTCGATTTCCTTCGAAGCAAACTCTCGGGCCAGCAGGTCAGCCTGAAACGTTACGCCGAGTTCGCCTCCAGCGGCGACTATCCCGGTGAGCAGACTATCAATGATTGTCTGGCGACCATCAAGCCATTACTGGCGGTGGAAGAGAGCAACAAGTTCCTGGAACGGTTCAACGAGACCAAGAGCAGCCTGCTCGACCTTTCCGATGACTTCCATGACCTGGAGCACTTCTACGAGAGCCAAAAGCCAACCTGGGACAAGCTCCTCAAGGCCGATCAGCGGTTCAGCCTCAACCAAAGCCAGCTTCGGCAAGACGACGAAGCCCGGCGGGCGATGGATCGCATCCAAGCGATCCGCAAGGCGGCCAATCCATACGGAATGGTGCACGAGGTCGACCCGCTGGTCAGCACCATCGAAAAGGTCAACGACAAACTGGTCGCCGAGCAACGAACACGGTCACTCCAGCAGATCGATGCCCAGATCAAGGCAATCCAGCAAGAACTGGAGTCAGTCAGCGATGACTCGACACTGTCCACGTCCTGTTTAGGGCCTCTGGAGTCGCTCAAGAGCCAGGTAACCGAACAAAGCAGCTTGGCACACATCACCCAGGCCGAAGCTGACGCGATCAACCTGAAGGACTCAGCGATCTCCAAGATCAGCGAGTTCGTTGCCCAGCAAGAGGCCTCGAAAGCAACCAAGGTTGCCGAGAAAGGGCCCGGCGCGGGCGACACCGAAGATGACACGCCCAAGTTCAAGCCTCCACGCGTGATCCATCCCAAGAAACTAGTTAGCAAGACCTACTTAGAAGACCAGAACGATGTCGACCAGTTCCTTCAGGCGATGAGGACGCAACTGGAAACGGCAATCAGCAACGACGAACGAATCGAAATCAGATAGCAACATCCCCCGGCAACCGCACCCACCAGAGCAGCAGCATGTATCAAATTGGCGGCACGATCAAAGAGGTCCTCGACTCAGTTCATCAGAACAAGTATGTCCTTCCGGCGATCCAACGGGAGTTCGTATGGAAACCCGAGCAGATCGCTCGGTTGTTCGACAGCCTGATGCAGGGATACCCCTTCGGAACGTTCTTGTTCTGGAACGTCAACAAGCAGAACAGCAGCAAGTACAAGTTCTACAGCTTCGTACGTGACTACCACGAACGTGACAATCCACACTGCCCACAGCTACCCATCTTCCACGAAACGGAGCTCACCGCCGTCCTCGATGGACAGCAGCGACTGACGGCACTGAACATTGGGCTGAGTGGTTCGATGGCGTGGCGGATCCCGTACAAGTGGAAGAACAATCCCGATGCCTACCCAACTCGGGAACTTTACCTCGACCTGTTGGCGGTGAACGGAGTTCCCGACGAGACCGGTGAGCAGTATCGGTTCGAGTTCCTCACCCAAGCTCAAGTCGAATCAGCCGACGAGAACGAGTGCTGGTACAAGGTCGCGGATATCCTGTCGATCCAAAACCCGACGTCCGAGATGATCAAGTGGCTCAATGCCCATCTGCCACAAGATAAGTTTGATCTAGCCTGCGAACCGCTCGAAACCCTTTACAGGGTGATTCACGACAAGCACCTCATCTCATACTACGAAGAACCCAGCCAAGACCTCGAAAAGGTCCTGAACATCTTCATCCGGATGAACAGCGGCGGCACCAAACTTTCCTACTCGGACCTACTGCTGTCGGTCGCCGTCGCTCAGTGGCAGGGCGATGCACGCAAAGAAATCCACACGCTCGTTGACGAACTCAACAACACCGGCGAAGGATTCAGCTTTTCCAAAGATCTCGTGCTGAAGGCCGGACTGATGCTTGCGGACATTGGCAGCGTCGGGTTCAAGGTCGAAAACTTCAATCATGCCAACATGGCAATCTTGGAAGATCGCTGGCCGGATGTGAAGCGGTCACTGAAGGTGGCTGTCCAATTGCTGGCCAGCTTTGGATTTAACGAGAAGTCGTTGCGTGCCGACAGTGCGTTGTTGCCGATTGCCTACTACATTGGGCACCGCAATCTGGATGGGAAGTACGTGACCAAAAGCTCGTACAACGATGACCGGCAAGCGATCCGCACGTGGCTGATCCGAAGTCTTCTGAAGACGTCAGGGATCTGGGGAAGCGGGCTGGACACACTGCTCACCGCACTTCGCGAGACGATCAAGAAGGAGGGCGACGATGCGTTTCCGGTCGCGAAACTCCAGGAGGTCATGGCTAAGCGTGGTAAGTCACTGCAGTTCAACGAAGAAGAGATCGATACGCTGGCGGAGATGCAATATGGCGACAAGCGAGTTTTCGCCTTGCTGACGCTGCTGTTCCCGTTCGTCGACGTGACCAACCACCACTTCCATATCGATCATGTCTTCCCCAAATCACGCTTCACGAAGACACGATTCAAGTATGTGGGGCTGTCTGAGGAAGAGTGGGATGAGCTCAAGGAGATGGGGGACAGTCTGCCGAATCTCCAGCTCTTGGATGGCCCGGAAAACCTAGAGAAGAAGGCCGTCACGCCAGCAAACTGGATGGAAACGGCGTTCACCGATGATACGGATCGCTCACACTACTGCAAGATCCACGTGCTCGGAACGGTGCCCCCCACATTGCGGGAGTTTCGAGAGTTTTACGACGTCCGGGCTGCGGCGCTGCGACATAAGATTGTGGACTTGCTAGGCGTATCGAAGGAGGCGGCTGAATAATCATGGAGACATCGAAACTAAAGAATTACGCACCTGAGGCCCGGAAGCAGTTCATCGAGGCAGTCACGAATAAGGCCGCCGTGTATGGCTTGCTGCCGAAAGAGATTCTGCCGGTCCGCAAGGAAGGCGATGTCGCGATCATTGGCGATAGGGCGTTCCCGGCATCCGTCGCGGCTCAACGCAACACATTGGAGGAGCGTGTTCGCACCCAGGGGTTTGATCAGTTCGTCGAGGCGGTTGCCTACACCTGGTTCAACCGTTTGATCGCCATCCGCTACATGGAACTGCACGGGTATCTGGATCATGGCTACCGCGTGCTCAGTCATCCCGATGGCAAGTCCACGCCGGAGATCATCGAGAACGCCGAGCGGTTGGAACTGCCAGGGTTGGATCCGGACAACGTCGTCGACCTGAAGCTGGATGGCGGCAAGGATGAAGAGCTGTACCAGCGGCTTCTGTTGGCTCAGTGCTCCGCGCTTCATCAGGCATTGCCATTCCTGTTCTCCCCCATCGGTGGTGCGGACGAGCTGCTGTTGCCCGACAACCTGCTGCATACCGATTCGCTAGTCCGCACGCTGGTCAACGAAATCCCCGAGGAGTCTTGGCAAGAGATCGAGATCATCGGCTGGCTGTACCAGTTCTACATCGCGGAGAAGAAGGACCAGGTCATCGGTAAGGTGGTGAAGTCGGAAGACATTCCGGCGGCGACCCAGCTCTTCACGCCCAACTGGATCGTGAAGTACATGGTCCAGAACTCGCTGGGGGCGCAGTGGCTGGCGACCTATCCGGACTCACCGCTCAAAGGGCAGATGGAGTACTACATCGAACCCGCCGAGCAGACCGACGAGGTCAACGCCCAGCTCGCGGCCATCACGCCAGATGAACTCAACCCCCAGGAGCTGACCCTCATCGACCCGGCCAGCGGCTCCGGGCACATCCTGGTGGAGGCCTATGAGCTCTTCAAGGCCATCTACCTGGAACGCGGCTATCGACAACGCGATATCCCGCAGTTGATACTCGAGAAGAACCTCTACGGCCTCGACATCGACGAGCGGGCGGCGCAGCTGACGGGCTTTGCGCTGATGATGAAGGGGCGGGCGGATGACCGGCGGCTATTTGAGCGGGGGGTAAAGCTCAATGTGATGTCGCTGGTGGATAGCGCTGGGTTTGATGCGGAAGGGCTGGGGAAGGGCGTGGAGCTCGGGGACTACGGACTGAGGCCGGGGGACCTCGCGGAGCTGAAGAGGCTCTTCGAGCACGCGACGACGTTTGGGTCGTTGATTCGGGTGCCGGAGGAGTTGGCGAAGAAATTGCCGGGGCTGAAGCAGCTGAGCGAGGCGACCAGCCAGAACCTGTTCGTGTCGGAGGCGCTCAAGCACTTGGAGCCGCTGGTGCAGCAGGCCGACCTGCTGGCGTCGCAGTACGACGCGGTGGTGGCGAATCCACCTTACATCGGCAGTAAGTTCCACATCCCGGTGCTGAAGGAATTCCTCAAGGACCATTACAACGGCTATGAGAAAGACGTTTTTTCAGCCTTTATCGACCGCGACCTCGCGTTCAGCAAGCCACATGGCCGCCTCGGCTTCATGTCGCCATTTGTTTGGATGTTCATCTCGAGTCATGAATATCTGCGGACTCGGCTCATAGAAGATGAGACGATCACGTCTCTCGTCCAACTTGAATACTCGGGCTTTGAAGGTGCGACAGTCCCGATCTGTACCTTCACGCTGCAAAAGAATCATGTGAACGGCCAAAAGGGATGTTTCATCCGGCTCTCCGACTTCCGCGGATCGGACAACCAAGGGCCTAAGACCCTTGAGGCTATCAGCAACCGCAATTGTGGATGGTTCTTCGAGGCAGCCCAAGACGAGTTCAAGAAGATTCCCAGTAGTCCGGTGGCGTACTGGGTAGGTCCTGTTGCGAGAGACAACTATTTGAAAGCCGTTCTTCTCGAGAAAATTTCGGTTCCGAAGCAGGGCGCGACCACGTCTGACAACAACCTATTCTTAAGGCAATGGTTCGAGGTTGCGGTCAGCGCTGTCGGCTTCGGATATTCGAATCGTGAGCAAGCGGCATCGAGTAGTCTCAGGTGGTTCCCTTACAACAAGGGCGGTGCATTTCGACGTTGGTATGGCAATCAGGACTTCGTGGTCAACTACCGAAACGATGGCGAAGAGATAAAGGCATTCCATGAAATTCTGAACAAGACAAGCCCGGGTGGGCGTTTAAAAAACCAAGATTGCTACTTCAAGCAGCAGTTGAGTTGGTCAAAAATTTCGTCTGGATCATTTTCTGTAAGGTACTTCCCTGCTGGATTTATCTTCGACGTCGCCGGTTCTGCACTTTTTCCCGCTCAGAAGCATGAATTAACTGCGATTGCCGGCCTGCTCAATTCTGAGATTGCTTCTTTTTACCTTGGGGCTTTGTCGCCCACGCTTAACTACGAAGCCGAGCACCTGCGCAAGCTTCCGTATCTTGAAGTCGACAGCACCTGTTTCGATCGCTTGGTGGGCGTGTCCAAATTTGATTGGGACTCTTTCGAAACTTCCTGGGACTTCCAATCTCTCCCCCTCCTGACGGCCTCCACCGAGTCCGCGCCCACCCTCGAATCCAGCTACACCGCCTGGATCACCAAGAACCGCGACACCATCGCCGAGATGAAGCGCCTTGAAGATGAGAACAACCGCCTCTTCATCGACGCCTACGGCCTGGCCGACGAGCTCACCCCTGACGTCCCCATCGAGCAGATCACAATCACGGTGAACCCCGCCTACCGCTACGGCGGCAAGGTCACCGAAGAGGAACAGTGGACCCGCTTCCGGCAAGACACGATGGAAGAGCTGATCTCCTACGCTATCGGCTGCATAATGGGCCGCTACAGCCTGGACCACCCTGGCCTCATCTATGCCCACAGCGGCAACGAGGGCTTCGACGCCTCGAAGTACACCACCTTCCCGGCCGACGACGACGGTATCATCCCATTGACCGATGTGGACTGGTTCGAAGACGACGCCTGCAACCGGCTCGTCGAGTTCATCTCCAAGGCCTGGGACGCCTCCCACCTCGAAGCCAACCTCGCCTTCTTAGCCATCAACCTCGCCCCCAAGAAGAACGAGTCGAGCCGCGACACAATCCGCCGCTACCTGTGCGACAAGTTCTTCAAGGACCACCTCCAGACCTACAAGAAGCGTCCGATCTACTGGCTGTTCAGCAGTGGCAAGCAGAAGGCTTTCCAGTGCCTGGTCTACCTGCACCGCTACAACGGCGGCACGCTCGCCCGCATGCGAACCGAGTACGTCGTCCCGCTGCAGGGCAAGGTCAATTCTCGCTTCGAACAACTCGAATCCGACATCCCCGCCGCCTCCAGCACCAGCCACCGCAAAACCCTCGAACGAGAACGCGACAAGCTGATCAAACAACGCGACGAACTAAGAACCTTCGACGACAAACTCCGCCACCACGCCGACCAACGCATCGAACTCGACCTCGACGACGGTGTCAAGGTCAACTACGGGAAGTTCGGAGACCTGCTGGCCGAAGTGAAAGCCATCACCGGCGAGAAACCAACAGTGGAGGTGAGCACATGACCGACCTCTCCAAAATCCCGGCAGGCGACATGAAGCGTCTTCGAGCCTACGCTTGTCAGGTGGACTGGTTGCGAAACAGCAAATTGCTCTCAAGCGGCAAGGTGTCCTTCAAATTCAAGACGACTCATTCATTCACGACCGGTGACACGAAACAGACTTTTGAGGGCTACGACGAGACCGAGTTTCTAGCCGTTCTTCCCGTCCTGCGTCAGTTCATCCTCGAAGGCGAACCTGTCTCGCTGTTCGGTATTCATAATGTCATCCTGAAACACTGCGACCGACAGGATCTTACGGCGTGGGTAAAACTCGCTCGGAAACAGTGGGGAGAAACGCTCAATAGCCTGCCCAGTGACCGATTGATGTTCTTTCATGAGTCTGGGCCGGTCAAAGACGCGATTAAGGATGTTTTTTACGGGTACGCTGGATTGTTTCATGTCGATCTTGATCGCCCGGATGTCGATCAGCAAACACAAGTCGTACTTAATGCCGCTCTTCAAAAGGCGATACCTCGCTTGGTGAATTCGATCTTCAATATCGACACAGTTATTCACGTCTGGCTTGACGAACCCACCAAGTCCCTTCCGGCCTGTCCGTCGTTAGAACCTTCAACATTCAAAGGAGTGAAGAAATGTCTGTAACCGTTTCGCTTGAAGATGCGACCGTTAATCTGCGGGAGATCATTGCCAGGCTTGGCCCCGACGATGAGGTGGTGATTACCGATGGTGATCGGCAAATCGCTATTCTCGTACTGGACCGGAAGCCCAAGCAGCGGCCTGGTCCCGGCTTGTGCAAGGGAATGATCAACGTCATCAGTGACGACGACGAGCATCTCCAGGACTTCCAGGAGTACATGCCATGAAGCTGTTGCTCGATACCCATGCTCTGCTGTGGTACACGCATGACGATCCGCAGTTGAGCAGCACTGCGGAGGCATTGATTCTTGACGGCAACAACGAAATTTTCGTGAGTCCAGCGAGCTACTGGGAATTGGCAATCAAGATCAGCATCGGAAAAATGACGTTGTCGCAGCCTTTGGAACATTTCCTGGAAGCGTGCGAACATCAATACGCCTTCAAATGGCTGGCAATCACGCCCGCCCATACTGTCGAAGTGTCTAAGTTGGCATTTCCGAAAGATCATCGTGATCCCTTCGATCGGCTGCTTGTCGCTCAAGCCACTCACGAAGCGATCGCAATTGTCAGTGCTGACAAAAAGCTGGATGCTTACGCTGTGAATCGCCTGTGGTGATGTCGTTGACGTGAAGTACCGACCCAATCCGTGAAGATCCGTGCCCATCCGTGGCGAAACAACTGCCAACCGCTCACTGCTCACCGACACCTATGGACACGAAACAACTCAACGAAGCACTGAGCAAGATCTACAGCGACAAACACGCTCGGATCGTTTTTTGGAATGATCCGCAGCAGGAGTTCGCTCGCGTCGTCGAGAGCCTCGAACTCGATGGCGTTCACCTCGTGCGACTGGATCAGGTCGGCAGCATCGAGACGAAGCTACGCGTCGAACGGGGGGAACCTGACTCAAAATTCCTGCTGTATTCGCCCGAGGAAGAGCCGGAGTTTGAAGATGACATCCTGCTCGACATCCGTTTGTACAGCCGCAACTTCCGGGCAGATCGTTCTTCGATCATCCTGGACGAACTCGGTCTCGCACGCCAAAGCCTGCGGGGTCACCTCGCTCTGCGACGGAAGTTCTTTGACAGCAAGGGGCGGCTCAGCAAACTCAGGCAACTGGTCAACGCTGACGACAATGAGTTGGACCTCGATCGCAAAATGCTGGCGGTGGTCACCAAGGCGGACCAACCTGAACTGTTCAATATCGTGCGGACGCTGTTCCACTCCATGGCCGAACAGGACGAACTGGACTTGGAAGTCCCGCCGCCGGCATGGACTCAAATTGAGAAGTTCGACTTAGACGGTTCCTTTTGGAAGTTGGTCGCGGCCTCCTTTGGTTACGACGATGAGGTACCGTCGCTGCAGAAGCTGCTGATGCGGTTGATGCTGTCCGACTTCGGCCACCAACTCGGGATTGACGCTCCACCAGCGATCCAGAAGCAACAGCTAGGCCGTAGTGGGACGCACAATGCGGTCGTCTGCTTGGCGCAATGGCGTGACAGCAGCAAGCAGGCAACTAGCTTCAATACCCTGTCCGACGCGATCGCCGCGACGACGCACATCGATGATCAGTTGAGTGGAATCGAGCCAGAGACGCTGGCTGAGGCGGTGACGTTTCGCAATGTCGACCGGGCTATCTTGCTTGGATTGCTGGAACGATTGTCGGCAACAAAAGATCATTTGAAAGCGGATGACATTCGTAGGCTGGTGAGCCGGCGACAGGATGAGCACTGGATCGCTTCGCTCTCGGTGCCCGAGCAGCAACGCAAGTCCCGTTTCGCTGCCTACGAGGCCGTGGCTGTGGCCGCTGAGTTCATTGGACTTCGCAATCAGTATGCCAATGGGTTCACAGGGAACACCGCCGAGGAGGTGTACAGCCTCTATACGAACGAGCTCTATAAGTTCGATCAGCTCTACCGGCATTTCTGTCGCAACGCCGATGTCGCCGAGTCCCATGGCTGGGACATCCTGAAGACGCTTCGGAAGGAAGTGGAGGCGGCCTACAACAATTGGTACTTGGTGCAGTTGGGATTGAAGTGGAGCAAGTTTATGGGGCCCGGTGGGAACGCCACGGGATTGCTCGACAGGTGGCAGATCCCAGATGTCCCCAATCAGTATCGCTTCTATGAAACGCACGTGGCACCACGCCAACGGGAAGCTGAGAACAGGCGGTCCTTTGTCGTGATCAGTGACGCCTTTCGTTACGAGGCAGGCAAAGAACTGACCAAGGTGCTAAACGGTGAATACCGGTTCCAAGCTGAGTTGTCGACGCAGCTGTCGGTCTTGCCGTCCTACACGGCACTGGGGATGGCCAGCCTGCTGCCTCACACTCAGCTGGAGTACACCAGCAAGGGGGACGTGCTCGCCGATGGGATCTCAACCTCGGGCAGCGACAACCGCAACAAGATCCTGGCCAAGAGGGAAGGCATGGCAGTTCAGGCGGACGATCTGCTGAAGCTGAGCAAAGAGGAGGGGCGAGAGCTGATCGACGGCAAAAAGGTCGTCTATGTCTATCACAACGAGATCGATACTCGCGGGGAAAATCCGGCGACCGAAGGCGATACCTTCCACGCGACGGGCGATGCGATCCGTGAGCTTGCCGATGTGGTCCGCTATATCTTCAACAGCCTGAACGGAAACTACGTGGTCGTGACCGCCGACCACGGTTTCCTGTTCTCGGAATCGGCCCCAGAGGAAACGGACAAGAGCAAGCTGACCGAGAAACCCGATGGCACAGTGAAAGCAAAGAAACGCTATCTGATTGGGCACGACCTGCCGGACCACGAAGATGCTTGGCACGGTAAAACCGAGATCACGGCCAAATGTGACGGCGGGATGGAGTTCTGGATCCCCAAGGGCTCTAACCGCTTCCATTTTGTGGGCGGTGCTCGTTTCATCCACGGCGGGGCGATGCCCCAAGAGGTGATCGTGCCGGTGATCACGGTTCGTCAGGCCAAGAGCAAGAATGCCCTGGAAAAGACCAAAACGAAGCAGGTGGCAGTGTCGGTCCTGGGGAACAACCACAAGATCACGACGCACGCCCACCGTTTCAAACTGGTTCAAATGGAACCAGTGAGCGAACGCGCTAAGCCCCTTACGGTGAAGATCGCCATCTACGACGGCGACGATCCGGTCTCCAGCATCGAGACGGTGAGCTTCGCAAGTGAGTCCACTAGCCTTGATGATCGCCAGCAGTCGGTCATGCTGACGCTCCAGGACCGGCAATTCGACAAGACGCGACGTTATCGGTTGGTTCTGAAGGACGCGACCACCGAATTTGAAATCCACAGCCAAGACGTGACCATCGACAGAGCGATCGCAGATGACTTCGACTTCTGAAAGAAACGTGGGATAGGCTTCGAGCCTGTCGATACCAAGCTAAGGACGCTAACGCATGGCCCATCATACGGACCAAAATATCTACATCATCGCCGGACCTAATGGTGCGGGGAAGACGACGTTTGCTACTCGGTTTTTACCGCACTATGCCGATTGTCAAGAGTTTTTGAATGCCGACTTGATTGCTGTTGGCCTGTCACCGTTTTCACCAGCAACACAAAATATGCGAGCGTCAGAATTGATGCTTGAGCGAATGGGAGAACTGCTGGCTAATCGCCAGACGTTTTCGTTTGAAACGACACTGGCGGCAAGAAGCTATGCGAGACGCATCCCGGAGTGGCGGGCGAGCGGCTACCGAGTATCCTTGTTCTTTCTCTGGCTGCCATCCGAAGATTTGGCAATCGAGCGAGTTGCGAACCGAGTTCAACAGGGCGGGCACGACATTCCAGTTCCGACGATTCGGCAGCGATACAATCGGGGGCTCGCCAATTTCCGGAGCCTTTACAGCCCCATCGTTGACGACTGGCTGCTGCTCGACGGTTCTCAATTCCCGCCACGCGAAGTCGCTCGGCAGGAAGATCGTTCGAGATCCATCAGTGACCCAACGCTGTGGCAACACATTGAAGAACAAATGCGAAATTTATTGAGGTTGATGTAATGATCCGTGGAGAGCTCAAAGAGGACACCCTCTTCGACAAGGCAAACGCCGCTGCAATAGCTGCAATGCAGTCGGTTGTTGATTTGGCGAGCCGAACAAACACACCAGTGATCGTCTTTCGCAATGGACAGATTGAGCGAATCGCCCCAGAGGCGATCGTTGACTATCACGTTCGTGAAGAGCCGGTATCGCAATCTGACACTAACGCACCGTGACACGAATTGGCATGAACGAGATCAACGAGACCGATACGGACCTCGACGAGCTGCTCAACCGGCATTTCTCGGGTAAGGTTGTTCGCAAAGACCTGACCAAGCTGGTCAAGGAAGGGGCTAACGTCCCGGTTTATGTGCTGGAATACCTGCTGGGGAATTACTGCGCCTCGAATGACCCCGAAGTCATCGAAGACGGACTGAACACGGTCAAAAAGGTGCTGGCCGACAACTACGTCCGCCCTGACGAAGCCGAGAAGGTGAAATCCACGATCCGTGAGCGTGGCAGCTTGAAGATCATCGACAAAGTGACCGTGACGCTGAACGAGAAGCGTGACGTGTACGAGGCCCTGCTGTCGAACCTCGGCACCAAGGGTGTCGAAATTCCCACCGGTACGGTCAAGAAGTACGAGAAACTGCTGGCTGGCGGCATCTGGTGCATCATCACGATGCAATATTTTTTCGAGGAGGGCCAAAAGGGATCGCCGTTCCTAATCCAAGAACTGAAGCCCATCCAGATGCCCAACATGGACATGGATGAGCTCTTCGCTGGAAGAAAGTACTTCACGGAGGAACAATGGATCGATGCACTGCTGCGATCTTGCGGTTACGAACCAACGCACTTCGAGCCACGGGTCAAGATGCACCTGCTTTGCCGGATGGTGCCGCTGGTCGAAAATAACTTCAACGTCTGTGAACTCGGGCCACGGGGAACTGGCAAGAGTCACATTTACAAAGAGATCAGCCCCAACAGCATCTTGGTCTCGGGTGGTCAAACAACGGTCGCCAACCTGTTTTACAACTTGGCACGACGGCAGGTCGGTCTGGTTGGATTGTGGGATGTGGTCGCCTTCGACGAGGTGGCAGGGATCTCGTTCAAGGACAAGGACGGCGTCCAGATCATGAAGGACTACATGGCCAGCGGGTCGTTTGCCCGTGGTCGTGATTCCATCAATGCCTACGCCTCGATGGTCTTCGTCGGCAACATCAACCAGCCCGTCGATACGCTCGTGAAAACCAGTCATTTACTGGCACCGTTTCCCGACGCGATGATCGACTCAGCGTTCTTTGACCGCTTCCATGCGTACATCCCCGGTTGGGAGATCCCCAAGATGCGGCCTGAGTTCTTCACGAACCAGTACGGCATGATCGTGGACTACTTCGCCGAGTGGGTGCGTGAGATGCGCAAACGCAACTTCGGTGATGCGATCAACAAATACTTCAAGCTCGGGCGAGACCTGAACCAGCGAGACTCGATCGCGGTCAAGCACACGGTTTCCGGTTTACTGAAGCTGTTGTACCCCAACGAGGAATACGACAAGGAAGCCGTCCGCCGTTGCCTGGAATATGCCCTTGAGGCTCGTCGTCGAGTGAAGGAGCAACTCAAAAAGATCGGTGGCATGGAGTTCTACGACGTCCACTTCAGCTACATCGACATGGAGACCGCCGAAGAGAAATTCATCTCGGTGCGTGAGCAAGGCGGCGGATCACTGATCCCCGACGGACCACTCAACCCCGGCGTGATGCACACTGTTGCCACGGGCGGGAACGATTCGCACCTCGGTCTATACCGTCTGGAAACTCAGGTCACCGCAGGCAACGGCTCGCTGAAGATGTCGGGGCTCGGCTCCAACATGAAAGCCAAAGAGGCAATCAAAGTCGGCTTCGATTACTTCAAGGCCAACGCCAGCAGCGTCAGTGCGTCAGTGAAAGTCAGCGATCACGACTACCACCTGCACATCATCGAGCTGCAAAATACCGGCCCAACCACGGCAATGACGCTGACCACGTTTATCGCCCTCTGCTCAGCGGTATTGGGCAAACCGATCCAGAGCCAGATGGTAGTTCTAGGCAGCATGAGCCTGGGTGGCAACATCATCCCGGTCCAGAGCCTCGCTGAGTCCCTCCAAGTAGCCCACGACGCCGGAGCCAAACGAGTCCTGCTCCCCATGGCCAGCGTCAGCGACATCCCCACCATCCCCGGCGAACTATTCGCCAAGTTCCAAACCAGCTTCTACTCCGACCCCAGAGACGCAGCGTTCAAGGCGTTGGGGGTGGAATAGAGACTGAACACTCGATTGCCCAGTCGAGTGCTACTATGGGGAGAGCATCGCCCGAATGCTCGTGCAAACGCTCAACGAAGCCACGCGGGTTCTCGATTGGCGAAAGGAGCAACGCACGCGGGCGGACGTCTACACCACGGTCAAAATGGTCCTGGACGTGCTGCCCCGAGCGTACACAACGGAGCTGTACGAGCAGGAATGCGACAACGTGTACCGACACGTCGACGGCAGCTACCAGGGCGAAGGGCAGAGCATTTATGCGGCAGGCGGAGCCGCGTGAATGCGGGCGAGCAGTGCCGCGATCCGCTAGCACGCAGGTCAATTTTCATGTTTGATCCGGACAGCGCTGTTTTTTCCTCAGAGTCTTACGGGAGCGGCGTGAGGACGATGTTTCGGAATTTCACGCCCTCCCCGCGAAGTGCAGAAGCTTGAAGCAGCAATGGCCCTGGTTGGTCTTCATTCATGTCCAGCGCACCACCAGATGGCTTCGAAATACGTTGGTCCTGAATAACGGTGACACCATTGACTCTAACCGTCACAGTTCGGTCCACTAGGCGTGTTTCGAGCTTATTCCATTTGTTGGGGCCCTGGTACAGTTGCCTCGCGGGAGCGATCTGACCCCAGATTGCTCCGCACGAACCGACAGCAGCTGCAGGCTGTCCAGAAGCCGATCTGTAGCTCGAGTCGAGGAGCTGCACTTCATATCGTCCTCTCAAATAGACTCCACTGTTGGCTTTGGGCGTGAGCAAAAACTCGAGCTCAAGGTCGAAATTCCTGAACTCCTCTGTTGTCCTAAGCGATGGTCCACTGCTCATTTGGCTGAACACTCCATTCTGAACATCCCACGTCGACTGTTCCGCGGTAGGCATTGGCTCCCAGCCATCGAACGAATTTCCGTTTGTCAAATGAATCGCCTGAATGACCGTATCGTCCTTTGATGCGGGCATTGGTGATGCGGCCCCCTTTGGCTCTGCTTTGACTATTACCAGAGGAAGATCGATATTTGGCTCGAATCCCCTCGAGTTCGCCATCTGCGACGCCATCTCATCGAGTGCCAAAACCGTCTCGGCATACTGTAAAAGCGCCTTCTGCAATAGGCCACGGTACAAGTCCCGTCGTTCCCAATCACCCGCATTTTCTCGTTCGACCGACACGGTGTAACTGTCACCGAGATTTGCCGATACGTCTTCCAGCTTTCTGGCCAATGCAACGAATCGCCACTCGTCGGTCGACTCGTCCCGGCTTTTGATACCAAGTTTCAGCCAACGATCACCGAGTTCATATCGAGCGTCGGAAATTAGTGTCTTGATTTGCCTAAACGTCTTGGACTGATCTTTCTGTCCGTTTTCGACGACAGACAAAGCAGTGACAACAAAGTTAGTGGCAGCGAGCAGGTCTTCTTTTCCCGAACCTGACGGAGCGAATCGGTAGAGAGCCTTTCGATCCAAGTCATTCCTGGCGACCGCTCGAAACGCAATCTCACACCACAATTTGCTTTGCTCCAATTCCAATTCGTGCCGGCGACCGGCCAGCGCCACCGCATTGCCCTTGAAACTGGCTGCCTCTGCTTGGGCTCTCCGCTGTGCATTCTGATTGGCTCGATACATGTAGTCAAATTGCGGTGGTCGTTGATGAACAGGGAGACCTTGGTAGGAGGGAACTCCGCCTTTGCCTTGGTTGCTTTGCCCGGATGACTGATGACTCAAGACGGTTTGAGTGTGGTAGGTGTGGTTTTCCGTTGGATGATAGAAAAACTTCTCAGCGGTCGTTCCGTAGAACTTGTCCCAGCGAACCGGTCCGCCACCTCTCTGATCCATTCGGTCGTTTCCGGACTGAGCTCTGCTAGCCTGCCCTTTCGCGACACCTGCCCGGGATTTGCTATTCCCGATCTCCTTGTCGATTGCGTCGAGGTTCGCCTCCACATCGACCAAGCGGACCATCAAGAAAATTAGCCGCTGGTCCACCTCTTCCCAGCCCGCATTTAGGCTTTCCGCGGGGGCCATCTCACTGCGTTTAACGTCCAATCGTGTGACAGCAGCGATTTTCTTGTCGAATTCGACCGTGCCGATGTCGCCAGGGATCACCATGGTCAGAACGCTGGCTTTGCCTTCAACAATGATCGCTGCGTCACCGCTTAACGCCAATGTGGAAATTTTTCCGTTGTAGCGGACTGAGATCTTGCGTTCGCTTGCGTCGACGGATTGAACCTCGATCGGCACCGTGGTGACTTGGGCCGCCACCGCGCTAGTGAGCAGAAACGTGATTGCTGACGACAATATAAGGTTCGAAATCCGGAGCATTACTCGTTTCCCAGCAGGTCGACGGAAGGGGGGTAGCAAAAGTGTAGTTCGTCGCGGCCGCGTTTGAAAGTTGGCCTGCCGTCACACTTCGCCGGATCCACCGCCCGGAGCGGCGGAATCAGTGAATGAGGGCTCGAAATTGACTATGCGTGACCGTTCCCGTTCCCTGTCCAAGTCAATTTGGTAGAGCGTTTCGGACGCTTCCGTTCGCGGGGGACTGCCCAAGAGGCGTTGAGTGACTACCCGCGCGACAAACGCCGTTCAACGGAGCCGCTTGCCTTGGCTGTTCTATCGAGCGATTGCATCACCTCGATCGTCAGGTCTGAACTGATAGCTACCCAGTTGAGGATTCCAAACTCGATCAGTTATTGCCAAGAAAATTTGGCTGATAGCTAAAAAAAAGCCCGCGATGCCCAACCGGACGTGGTCCGGCTGGGTTCGCGAGCCTTGGTGTATCGAACGCCTACGCTGACTGCAGATTGCCCTTCAGCTCATCAATCAACGTGGACGCCTCGCTGATGGCCAGGTCGGACAGTGACGATGCACCAAACCGATCGTGAAGCGTGCGGTCGAGCGTGATGCCTTGACGCTTTGACATGACCGCGATCGCGTTGATCTGTTTTTCTGTCGCAAAGCGTTTCACCGATGGTTGGTGACCGGTCGGTGCGGTTGGCGAGGTCTCTCGCTGCTGCGGCTCGTTCGGAAGTGATTGTTCTGCCAGCATCCGGCAACGCCGGACAACAGCAAGAATCGCGTCATTGCTCGCCTGACCGTCCAGGGGCACGGACACTCGGACAGCTGGTCCTGACTGTCCATGTGAGCTTTCGGCCGTAATGCCAAGTGTGATTGTACTATGCAAATCTTTTCTCCTGAAATGAGGGTGTGAATTCGCCAGCGACGTTCAGTTCGCTGGCGAGCAAGTTAAAGGTGAAATCGCTGTCCAGTGGCATATCACGGAGCCAGCGTGTGAATTGATGCACGGACAAGCCCGCGGCAATGGATGCCGCGTAGATGGTCGATTTTGCCGTGCAGGTTCCTGCGTGAGCGTCACCCTGGGCAAACAACGTCGATTCATAGGAGTGACGTGATTTGCTGGGGTCAGCCGTCAGTAAACGAATCGTCTCGCCGTTCATACGGGTATCGATCAGCAGTTGGATCCGCCTTTGAAGGCATCGCCACACTGTTGCCCGCGTCGCGATGCTGTCGACGCAGCAGAACACGACATCACCGACGCGGTGCCTGGAGCGGAAGCGGTCGATGATGAAGTCGATTTCGATCGATGGATCGATGCGTTCGACCTCCAACATCGTGGCAAGGACCTTCGCTTGCCCGATCTCATCGGCTCGGTAGCCTTGGGTGGTCACGTTGGTCAGCTCGACGGTGTCGAAGTCAATCAATTGCAACTTCGTGACGCCGATGGAGGCGAGTTGCAGTGCGACTTGACGACCGATCGCTCCGACGCCGATCACTGTGACGCTCGTTTCTCGAATACGCTCTCGCGGAACGAGACTCGCTTGACGGTCGAAGCGATCTTGGTTGGTATTCAAGATGCCACCCATTCACTTTCCGACCAGCCGGTGTCATCCCGCCACTCAAAGGGATCACCAGTCAGTGTCCTCGGACGCCGAGTAAACGGGTCATGAACCGTGACAGCGGCTTCATACTCAGATTCCCAGAGATCTTGATCGGTCTCCGGGAATTCGGTGTTATAGTCAACTTCGACGGCAAGCCGCTTGTTGCATCCCGGACCGACGTTCATTCGCAGCCGAGCGTAGGTGGCACCGCCGCGTGCGACGATGAACATCACGGCCCAGTCCGGAGTGCCAAAGGCACGCTGAAATGTCTCTTCGTCCGTGCCACTGGGTAGCGGTGACGAGCCGGGATGCGTGTGCAGCCAAATTCGCCCACACGTTTCCGGCGTGTGCCCCTCGTCGATCTGATCATCGAAATAGTCCGCAACTGCGGAATCATCGAACGACACGGTAACAGGCGTGCAGATCTGCTGAACCATCGCCACCGACTCGATCAGCAGTAGATCGTCGGGACTGGTGATACCGAACATTCCGACCTCCGTATTCCCCAGGTCACGCAGGAACAACAGCTTCGCCCACGCATAGGGCGTGAACCGCAGGCTCTGACGATTCCTCGCTGGGATCCGACGTCGACTCCCCTTCTTCTTCGTTAACGCAATCATCGCATTTGTCCTCCGTCAGACAGTCTTGGCAAAATGGTTTGTTACATCGGTCGCAGCTTGAAATGCAGCTTCCGCAGAATGAGTCTTGGCAGCCTTCGCATTTCGTCATGCAGTCGTCGCAGTGAGTTTCGCTGCAACCGTCACATGAGCACGTACAACCGCTGCAGATCTGGGCGTCACATTGATCACACGAGCAAATGTCGTCTTCATCAACCGTGCTGCCGCAGTCCCGGCACTCGGTGCCCGACCAGTCACCCAGCGTTGTGTAGGCACTGTGTGGGTTGTACGTGTGCAGTACCTGATTCACGATTGTGAAGAAGTCATGCAGTCGTCCTTCGGTCAGAGCCAACTTGATCGGCCCGTGGCCCTCGCCTTCGCACAGTGTTTCAGACTGCACGTGCGGATGAGTCGTCGAATCACAACTCGACGCTGGGTTGGGATCAACTGCGACCACGCGATAGGGACAAGACTGTCCCAGATACTTCAGCTCCAGTTCGATTCGGAACGCACCGAGGTCGGTGTACTCGATCTCGATGGGTTCAGTGGTGACCGCGATGGTTTGCTTCGTAAAGTCAAAATCGCAGGCTGGAAACTCAGCTTCGATCACCAACAGGTCGGCTGTGACATCAGCTAGCGAAATGCTACGTCGTGGAGCCATCGACGCGGCTGCCACATAAATGGCGTCATCGACTTCGCGTTGAAGATCGTTCAGAGCGTCAAGCATACGCTTGCCAAGCGACCGCTCAGCACCGGGATATTGACGTGATCTAGCGACTGATATCAAGCGTTGCCATCGCTTCACCTTATCCGCCGATGGGACTCGAAGCGTCTTTTCCTGCTGTGAGCAATGACGATCAACGGCCGCCTTGACGAGTCCCGCCATCCGCCAAGCACGCTTGACGGTGCGGCGGCTCTGTGGTGTGACGCGACTCACGATGCCGCACCTTCGATCTTGGTTGGTGTGATCGAGACCCGATCTCCTTCGACTAGGATTTGGTCGCTGGAGACAGGCTGGCGGTTGACACGAATCAAGTAGTTCGATTCCCTGCCTTCGCCAATACGCTGATTGAACAGAGATTGCACCGTCGTATCGGCTTCGATATCGATGTGGTTGGCAAATCCGGCTCCGTCGTTGTTGATGAACAGAATCTTCATGGTTTGTGGTTCCTGGGTTTGTTGTGATGGGGATGTGCGGTCGTCGCCGGCGTGTGTTGGTGTCGTCGCCGTCGGGTTCCGCGGGAGACAAAAGAACGACCGGCGACACGTTCAGAGTGCCGCCGGTCGTGGGTTGCAACGGTGAAACCGGTGTTCGGTTTACAACGCTGCAAAATCGAATGATGTGGTCACATCGAAGTCCTCTTGGTGGGCCTCGAACTCGTCCCAGTCGATGACGTGGGGGCCGAGGTGTTCGGCTTCCGGATCGCTGATCGGCTGCGAGGGATTGGCGATCAGAAAGCCGAGACGCTTGATGGTGGAGACAGAGTCGCCGGTGGTACGAGCGATGTTGCGGTACATTTCTGTTTGAAACATGGGCATGGTTCCTGAGTTGGAAGGTGTCAACGAAAAAGCCCTCGTCGATCGGCATGGTGCCAATTCGCGAGGGCTGGGAAAGAATCAAATCGATTGTTGAAGGCTTAACGCGACGCGGGCAAAAGCCAGTGCTCGTTGAGCCATTGAAGTTCGGCATCGAGTGCCTCACTACGGATGTCGAACGGACCGAGCATCGGACCGTCAACGGGTGAAAGGTCGGCCATCCATTGGCCGTCGTCGGTAGGTTCAACGTGCGAACCACGGCGTATATCGATGCTCCCGAGTCTGTGAAGCTCGATCGCTTCGCAGTACACGGTTCGCACAATCCCAGCCGGCGTGATGACCATTTTCATGTCACCGCTCATCGGGGTCGTCGCTGGATATTGCGGCGTGGGCGATCAACCAGAAGTTGATCGAGACCAGCTTGCACCGACGCCATTCGAGTGGAAACACTCTGGCGAAGTTGCTCGCTCGTCCGCAATTCCTGCGGCCCGATTCCATTGACTGCCGCTCGGGCCTGACTGACCAATTGATCGAGTTGTTCGTTCGAACCGATGTTGAGTGATCGGAATCGATCGAAGAATTCGTTCAGGTTCGTCACAGCCGAGTCGCGGAAGACTTTCGGCTTGCCGTCCTCTTGACCAGCGATCCGCTCAGTCAAGTGTTCGACGAGCTTCGCGAGCTCTTCCAAGAACGCTTGCTCGGCAAGCTCGACAGCCTCGACGAAGCGAGACTGCACGCGGCGACATTCCGATTCATAAACTTCCGGGTTGAGCTGCCGCAGGTAGTTGGGCGGCTCGACAGCCGGAAAGTCGTGCGTGATCGCGAATTCATCGACCAGCGTGGCTGGATAGTCACTCACATCGAACAGGTCGCCGAGTCGGTCACGAGCGGCTTCACGCATTTCAGCGAAATGCAGATCGAGTTCGGAAACGGCAACAGCCAACTCATCGCGAAACACTTCCATCTGCGAATCGAAGTCACCGATGGTTTCACGCTTGATGAGCCGCAATCCCGGTTCGGGATAGGGCAGCGACACCGTCTTCCAGTACGACACCGCTCGCGATCGAACCGACGTGACCGCTTTGTACGCGGGATGAGTCGTATCGATCAGCTTCTTCGACGCCGACAGGTATTTCGACTCCGCGTCGAAGGAATCGGCAGCCTGAGTCTTCTGTTCCGACGTCAGCGTCTTGCGGACGCCGAGCCAGTTGAAACTCAGCCTGGCCGCAGCCATCGTTGACCGCAGTCGATCGCTGGAGGTGGTGACGCTTTGGGACGTCGGCTCTTCGAGGACAGTGGACATGTCAAAAATCTCCAAAAGAAAAGCCGGAAGCCGATCGCGATGATCGACTCCCGGCAGGGGTGGCAAAAAACGAGTTGATAGAACAGCTAGCGGTCGCCAGGTGTTCGAGGATTGCTGTCGCAATCTTGGGGACGAATCTACTTCTCGATGCGGCTTTGATGGCCTCCTTCTGGGACGAGCTCAGTGACTTACGAACGCCCAGCCAGTTGACGATCAGCCGGACGGCATCCCACGTGAGGACACCGTCCGGCTAGGTTTAAAATCCGGATTTTAAGAACCGGAATTTAGAAACGGAGTTCAGTTGTTCGACGGTTCTCGATTGACGCGGCGACGAGCCTTTGGAGTCCCGTTGGTCTGCTGATAGATGCCGGAGCGACTGGCCGACAGACATCGACCGCTGGCCCAAGAACGCAACTGTCCCACGGACTCTGACGCAGTCACCGCCACCGGCACGACGTTCTGAGCCGCCTGATTCATAGGCAGATCAAGCAACGCTGCCAGACGGCAGCACGACTTGATCTCGGCCCCAGTCCAGTTGGTGTCATCGGGAGCACTCTGTGCCGAGTCGATTTCATAGAGATCCCGATAAAGCTTCCAAATCGCATCCTTCTCTTCACGACTGGGGAGATCGAGAAAGAACACACCGTCGAAACGCTCGCTGCGACTGAACTCGGGTGGCAGCTTCGAGACGTCGTTCGCTGTGCAAACCACGAACACATCCGACTCGTGATCATTGAGCCACGATAGGAACGTGCCGAACATCCGTGATGCCACGCCTGAGTCTCCACTGCCGTTCATTCCCGCGAATGCCTTTTCGACTTCATCGATCATCGCCACGCAGGGCGCCATCGCATCGATGATCTTCAGTGCCTGGCGAGTGCGTTCCTCCGACTGGCCGACGAGCGAACCCATCAGACTGCCGACATCGATATTCAACACCGGGCGACCGACCTCCTTGCCGAGGGCTTTGCAGAATTGCGACTTGCCGCAGCCCGGTGGTGACAGCAATAAAACGCCCCGCGATCGCTTCAGCGGGTTTCCTCGCTGCGGATGCAGCATGGCCCGCTTGCAGAAAGCCTTGAGTGCCGACAGGCCTCCCAGGCTGCTGAAGTCCTCGCCGCCGCGATACAGCGAAAGCAATCCGCTTTTCTTGAGCGTTTGGGTCTTCATTTCCCAAACCGCATCGGCAGTGATCCGTTCCTGACGGACCAGTGACAAGCTGAAAGCGTTCTCGGCTTCCATGCGAGTCAAGCCAGCCGCGGCGTCGATCACCGTTTGAAGTTCAGAGTCTTTCGGCAATTCCCCCTCTTCAGTGGCGATTCCCCGAGCGATCTCATCGAGTTCCTGGCGGTTGGGCAGGTCATGCTCCATCACGACGAACATCTTTTCGAGTTCCGTCGGGATCTGCACCACCGGCGAAAGCACGACCACGATCGTGCGGTTCTGTTTGCCAGCCACGATCTGACGTGCCAGTGCCTGGACGATCTCAGCGGATTGCAAGAACCGATGAAAGTTCTGCAGCACGAGAATCGCTGTGCCATCAGGCGAGGCGAGAGCGTTGATCGACCGGATCGCGGTCAACGGATCGTTGCCGATCGTGTCCTGTTGCGGTTGATCGGGAACGTTCAGTCCGGTTTCAATGTCCCACGTTGCCAGTTGCCACTGTTGATCGCGGCAGAGCTGAGCGATTTCGGTGAGGGCATCCTGGTGCTCGTGGGACTCGATCCAGATGCCGGTAAAACAGGCTCTCACGTACTCCGTGAGGCGAGTGTTGAGTTTCAAGGTTGATCTCCTTTCTTATTGATGTTGTTGATTGGATTGCTGCTGACTTGCCGATTGATGAAATTCAGCGGTCAGCTGCTCGCTGGTGCGTTGACCAAGTGCCGTTTCGATGAACTGACTGGCCTGACGGCATTGGCTGCCTGTAAAACCCTTGGTCTGAACCTGCGTTTGGCCCGTGGGCGAGACGACGATTTCGATGGTTGGCATCATGCGGCACCTCCCACCGTGACGGTTAACTTGATGGAACCGTCCGCGAGTGACACCTCCGTGACGGTGTGACCCTTCAGGTGAGCTTCCCGTTTCGCCTTCTCGACGGCGTAGCCTTGCAAGAAGCGATCGAGTTGAACCTGCTTGCCCCAGTGGCCGCCGTAGTTGTCGTAACGGGCCTCGCCTGTCTGTGTGTCGAACACAGCCGGGTATCGCCAGCCGGGAAGGTTGACGATCACGCCGGTTGCCTCGCTGCTGAACAGCTTGACCGTGCCCCGCGTGGGTGGATCCAGTTTGAGACGCTGGCAGGCGGAGCCAATTGCGACCTCGTCTCGGACTTCCGTTTTGATTTCCACGATGTGACTCATGGATTGGTTCTCCTTGTGTTGAGTGAAATGGTTAGCGGGGTGGCTCGACGTCATCCGTCGAGTCACCACTGAACAATGCGTGATTGGTTTCCTCGTCGTCGTGTTCCAGAGCTGGACGCCGAGTCATGGGACCGGACAACAGCCTTGGTTCATCCGATGTCATTTCGAGAATGAGCATCTCAGCGACGGCCGCATGGTCCGGTTCCTGCGATTGCATCTGGCGGATCACAAACACCGCGACGACGAGCGGCAGCACGCACGCAACGGTCAGTCCCAAGTTCTGAATCACCGTTGCGATGATGGGATCGCGATGGCGTTGCGATGCGATATCGCGACGATCCTGTTCGAGCTGGTCATGGCCAGAGTAGATGACCGATTGCTGCTCATTGAGCTGCGAAGTCATCGCAGTTTGGGCGGCGATCAGTTCCCGGCGAGCTTCCGCGTCGCTTTTGACCAGTTCCTTCGCCGTTTCCGCGAGTTGATGACTTTCGGCCACGACGGCTTGCGACTGATCAGCGAGCCGATCGTTCTGCTTGCGTTGTTCGGTCATCGATTGTTGAGCGAAGTCAGCAAGCCGTTCGTCAGATGAGTCACTGCACCCTGCGACGCTGAGAATCAGCAGAGCCAGGTACATCACGACGCGTCGAAGATGGTTCATTTGCTTCACGAGGATTTCTCCATTGGGAAAAGACTCGGGCCAGGAGTGACTGCAGAGCACGTCTGAGTCGAATCTCCTTCGCCCAAGCCAGGGTGAGAAGCACGACCAGCACGCTGCTGGCCGCCAGAACGGCAAAAGCCATTGGGTCTCCTTCAAAGTCGATGGGATAGAAACGAAAAAAGCCCCGCAATCCAGGCATCTCTGAGTGAGATGACTGAACGACGGGGCTTTGGCGGGGGTTCCGGGGACTCAGGAAATCTAAGTCTTCCCTATTAATAGTGACACCAATTGGCCAAAGATTCGGGTCAAAACGTGGAAACTCGAGCTGCCTGCCCAAAGTTCTGGATACTCGACAAAAAAAGACACGTTTTCGCGTCCAAAACGGTGTTCTGTCGCCGCGGTAATACGCCGAGGTGGCCAAGACCGAAGCAAGCTTCGCGGCTGGCTGAGTTGCGGAGGTTTGTCCAACCGCCGCGCCGTAGCAGAATTGCCAAGTCGCATCGGTCGAGTTGACCGATGCAGCGAAATATCGGTCCAGTTCATAACCCCGCAGTCGCTGATCCGAATCCGATTCCCACAACTTCTCGGAACGATCAAAGGCGTTTCCGACCCTGATGTGAACAAGGGGTCGACATGGCTCCCATGTCAGCCTTTTTTTTTACGCCGTATTTCGCGGTGCTTGCGAATTCACCGACGCCCGGCCGAGTTCTTCGTTTCTCTGCCCGCGTCATGAATTGGGTAATGGGATCGGCGGTGATTTGGCCTCTCTGGGCGGGATTTCTTTGTTTCTCTGCCGCTCCGGGTTAAGGAATGTCTTAATCGCCCTGACGGTCCCAACGTGAAAAGGGTTTGGCTCGGCAAAACGCTCGCTTTTTGCGAGACTAGTTTTTGCTACCTCCTAAGAAGAGCCGGTCTCTTGGGAGACCGGCCGAGAACGCTGGGTAATGCGGCTTAGAGAAACCAAGAATAGTGTCGCTGCTAGAACGCGGGCGGTGTGACGCCTTTGGCTTTTAAGGCGGCGAGGTATTTGTCTGGCTCGGCGGCTAGCTTTTTGGCGCAGCCGGGGCAGCAGATGTAGACGGCTTTACCGTTCACATTCACTTTGCCGGGGACGCCCATGCCGCCGAGTGGTTCGTCCATCACGGGGCACGTTTTCTGAGCGGCGATCGCGTCGGCGTCGGCGTCGGCGTCGGCGAGCGTCGACTGGAAGACACCTTCGCGGACCTGTTCGCCTTTGGCGGTGTAGTACTCGGTCAGATATTGCTGCGGCGATGCTTCGACTTTCTTCGTGCAGCCGGCACAGCAAACGAACAGCGATTTGTCGCCGATCGAGATCTTGGGTGGCTTGCCCATCGAGCCGAGTGGTTGGCCGCTAACGGGGCACGTGGCTTGAAGGCTGATGAGTAACTCGTCGGATAGTTTGCCACTGGCGAGTTTCCCCATCGCGTGGAAGCCGAGCGGTTCGCTGCCGATGTTTGTGATCTGGACGTTCATGTGCAGCGGCTGATCAGCGACCTTGGAAAGATCCACGCCGACTCCGATGGCGAGGTTGTTCAGTGTCTTGAGTTCGTAGTTGTATTCCTTCTCGCTGTCGCCGACACGCAATTTCAAGGTGCCAGTCGCATCGGGTGCTGCGATCGCTTCGGCGGCATGACCGGCGTGCTGGTGAGCCGCGTGGTCATGGTCAGCGTGGTTGTGCGGTGTGGCCGCTTCTTGGGCAAATACGAACTGGGGTGCTGCCAACAGTGCGGCAGTGCATACGGTTGCGAAGAATTGACGTCTCATGGAATGTTCCGTTGCGGAGGAAATTGGGAGAAAGGCGATCCGTCGTGGGTTAGCTTGTGTGGTGATACACGTGGAAGACAGCCGATCCGTACTCGTAAATCAGGGACTGCTCGAAATACTCGGCGTCGGCCAACAACTCTGGGAACCGAAATTCGTCGATGATCAAACAAAGGTCGCGAGGGTGTTCCTTGAGCGACGACCGGATCATTTCGAGGAAGCGATCGGTAACGGGGTAGTCTAACGGTGAGTAGAGAAAGAAGACGGTTTCGTTTCCGGCCATCTGATAGTCGAGAATATTTGTGCAGGTGACTTTGATCGAATCAGCATTGGGACAGACCTTGCCGAACGCCTCGACGTTTCGCTCCGCGATCCGGCATAACGCGGGCGAGATTTCCAAGTCGAGGACTTGGTCGAATCCGTGTTCCGTAGCGAGCAACAAGACTCGGCCCTTGCCGCATCCAACGTCGACGAACACGCCTTCGTCAGGGAGGTCGACCTTGTCCACGATCTTGCGAAAGTACCTCGCACGCGTTGGCTTGTATTTTACCAGTGTGCTGTTTGTCTTCTTCGCTGATGTCCAGGTCGTTGATTGCGACCTCGGTTCGGGTATCAAGCTTGTAGCGTTTATCGAACGTGTAGTCGTCGATGACGCTCAAGACACTTTGCATCGTCGTTGTCTGTCTCGTGGAGGAAATCTGTTTCAGGAACTCATTCGTGGCCATTGGTACTTTCGGGATTAAGCTTTGTCGTTGCCGGTTACTTCAATTTTGAGAGATATTTGTCGGGGTCGGCGAGCAGTTTTTCCTTGCAGCCGTCACAGCAAATCCACACAGACTTGCCGTTCACATCGACCTTCTCCGGGGCTCCCATCGTGCCGAGCATCTCGTCGCTGACGGGGCACATGTGTTGGGCCATCGCGGACTTGGAGTCTTCCGGCGACAGTTCTTTCAGACCGAGCATCATCTTGGCCATCGGTGAATCGGCATCCATGGCGGCGTGGTCATGGTCGGCGTGTTCGCCGTGGTTATGATCCGAATGGTCATCGGCTGTTTCGCTGGCGGGGGTCGCCGGCGGAATGATGGGATCGGTCTCGGGCTTTTTGCAGCCGTAGAGACCCAGTACGAGTAGACCGCCAAGCAGGACGGGAAGCGATTTTGTCAAACGCATTGGATTTGCCTTTGCAGAGATACGAGGGCGGATGTTCCGTCGAATGTGCGTTTGGATGCGTGGGGCGTGGCTTTCTTCACGACTTGGCGAGAGAATTATCTTTTTCTGCTGAAACCGTGAAGAAATGGACTCGTCGAGCATCCAAAACCACGTCAGCAAAAACGCCCCTGGAGAATGAGCGGGTCATGTCTACGAACGAGTGCCAATCGGTGCAGCCTTTTCTGTCGGCCTACCACGACGGTGAGTTGTCGGCTGCGCAGGTTGCTGTGATCACGAAACACGTCGAATCGTGCTCAGCGTGTTCGTCCGAACTGGAAGCGATCGCATCGCTTGGTTCGATTTTCTATCAGGCTCCCGTCCCGGCGAAACCGGCCGATCTGTGGCAGCGAATTGAACGTGAGCTTCCGACGCCAGCAGAGCCGGTAACACTGTCGCGGAGATTTGGCGTTTGGGTTCGCGAGTCACCGTACGGGGCGGGATTGGTTTCGACGGCGGCGTCCGTTTTGGTGCTGCTGGGTGCGGGACTTTGGTACGGCGGCGACAATAAGCACGACATGGCTGGCAACGGTGGTAAGATGGCGATGCACGGCAGCGACGGGCATACCCACAACAATAAGATGCCAGCCGAGCACATGGCCGAGTTCGCCGGCGTGATGACCGACTATTTGCAGAAATTGCCCAGCGATCCGGACGCTGCGGAAAAGATGCTGCTGTCGAAGTACAGCGGCGAAACCGTCGACTCGGATGGTGCTGTGAGGTTGGTCGGCTATCGACCGATCATCTCAGGCGGATTGCCAGAGGGTTATTCATTGGCGTCGACCAGCGTGTTGAAGATGCCGTGTTGCACGTGCGTGAAAGCGGTTTGCAAACGCAGTGACGGATCGACATTGGTGTTGTTTGAGCACGACGACGAAGACACCGCGTGGTTCGGCGATCGTCCCTCTACGATGGCGATGTGTGGCGACAAGGATTGCTGTCTCGTTGATCTCGATTCCAGCATCGCGGCGACCTGGAAGCAAGGCACACGAAGTGTGACCGCCGTCGGCGTTCGCGATCAAGAAGAAGTGGCGACGCTGGTGAATTGGTTGGACAAGTCTTAAGGAAATCTCATGAACGAACTGATCAAACGACACCGCGGAAAACTCTGGATTGCACAGGCGGTAGCGTTTGTGCTGTTCGGTGTGTTCGTTGCCTCGTGGTTTGGTGGCGGGGAATCAGGCGAGTCGAAAGTCTCTGCGACTTCCGCTACGGGGGAAGCTCAATCCAAGCCTTCGATCTGGACGTGCAGCATGCACCCGCAGATTCGTCGGGACGGTCCAGGCAGTTGTCCGATCTGCGGGATGGACTTGGTGCCAGTCAGGGAATCGGCCGACGGAGTCCGCACGGTTTCGATCAGTTCAGAAATCAAGAGTCTGATGAAGGTGCAAGTCAGTCCCGTGCGTCGGCAATATGTGACGGCCGAAGTTCGCATGGTCGGCAAGATCGACTACGACGAAACTCGCCTCGCACACATCACCGCTTGGGTGCCTGGTCGCTTGGAACGCATGTTCGTTGATTTCACGGGCGTCGAAGTCAACAAGGGCGATCACATGGTGCAAATTTACAGCGAGTCACTTTACACGGCTCAAGAAGAATTGCTTTCCGTGACGAAGCGTGATCGACCGCTGAGTACCTCACGCTTCATCGAACCACTTGATCTTGCCGAATCCGCTCGCGAGAAGCTGCGTTTGCTCGGTTTGACCTCAGAGCAAATTCAGGCCATCGAACAGCGAGGTAAGTCGTCCGAGACCGTAACGATCTATTCACCTGCCGGCGGCGTGGTGGTTGCGAAGAACAAGCAAGAAGGCGACCGTGTTCAAACTGGCGACCGCATCTACACCGTCGCTGACCTGAAGGTCTTATGGGTTCAGATGGATGCTTACGAATCGGACCTGGCTTGGTTGCGGTACGGGCAAGACGTCGAGTTCACGACAGAAGCATATCCCGGCGAGGTGTTCCGCGGCCGAATCGCGTTCATTGACCCAATACTTAACGAGGACACGCGAACCGTGAAGGTTCGAGTCAATGTGCCGAACGAAGATGGTCGCTTGAAGCCGGAAATGTTCGTGGCGCAATCGTGCAGAGCAATATCGCGGCCGGCGGTCGAGTACTGAATGCTTCGCTGGCGGGAAAGTGGATCAGTCCGATGCACCCGGAAATCATCAAGGACCAACCGGGCGATTGTGACATTTGCGGCATGCCGTTGGTGCGAGCCGAGTCGCTTGGCTACGTCACAGCGGAGCCAACGAATGCCGCGAAGCCTTTAATCGTTCCCGTAAAGGCTGTGCTGCTGACTGGAACGCGAGCGATTGTGTACGTCCAGATTCCCGATGCAGAGAAGCCGACATACGCCGGTCGCGAGATCGTGATCGGGCCGCGAGCCGGCGACTTCTACCTAGTGAAGTCCGGGCTCGAAGAAGGCGACTTGGTCGTGACCAACGGCAACTTCAAACTCGATAGTGCGCTGCAGATTTCTGCGAAGCCCTCAATGATGACGCCGCAAGGTGGCGGCGGGGGAGGCCACAACCACGGCGGAATGGAAATGCCTAAGGCAGACGAAGGTGTGAAAATGGACACGAGTCCGATGGAGTTGGCTGCAGCGGTACGTGACGCGATGCAAGGTATTGTTGAGCGATACAAAAGGATTCTAGAAAAGGTCGAAGCGGCGAACCTCGCAGCGATTCGCGAAGGCTACGGTCAACTGGGTAAAAATGTGGAGGCCGTCCCGGCAGACTTGATCGGTCCTCAAATGCGACCGCAGTGGTTCGAGGTTGCGATGCTATTGCGGAACGATGTCACCGAAGGCCGCGAGGTCAATTCCATGCGTGATGCCGATCGGGTGTTCGCGTTGACTCGCCAGCACGTCGATCAGATGAAGGGTCAGTTTCCGTTGCCGATGTCGCATGACGAAATGCAGATGCCAGCGATGGCGACCATGGACGCTCCGCCAGAAGTCGTTGAACAACTCAGTGGTTTTGTCGCTCCTTACTTGCAACTTAGTCAAGCACTCTCGGCCGACGACATGGAAGCGGCGAAGCGAGCAGTCGAACCGTTGCATCGGAGATTGGCCGGCTTGCTGCCGATCGTCTCCAAAGCCAAATCGGTCGAAGTGTGGAGCAAAGAGAAACGCGACTTGTCTGAGATCATTGCACGACTGCAGAAGGCGAACGATCTCGAACCCTTGCGTAGCGGGTTCGCTTTACTGTCCGAGCAGATGTTGAGTCTCGAGCGGATGTTCGGACTGCCGACCGACGAAACCCTCTATGAGCTTCATTGCCCGATGGCCTTCGAGGGTCGCGGTGCGTCGTGGCTTCAATCCGATGACGCGGTTCGCAATCCGTACTACGGCGCTTCGATGCTGAAGTGTGCCGACAAAGTCGAAAAGCTGTAGGCCAAGTAATTTAGCATGACAAACAACGATGAGACCATTGAAATCGCGAAACGCTCTATCCTTGGTCGACTGATCTGGTTCTGCTTGACCAATAAGCTGGTCATTTTGTTGTTGGTCATTGCGACGATGGGTTGGGGCGTCATGGTCGCTCCATTCGACTGGGACACCGGAGCGTTGCCTCGCGATCCCGTACCCGTCGATGCGATTCCGGACATCGGCGAGAACCAGCAAATTGTGTTCACGCAGTGGATGGGTCGTAGCCCGCAAGACGTGGAGGACCAAATCGGTTATCCGCTGACGGTCGCGCTTCTCGGTATTCCTGAAGTGAAGACGATCCGCAGCTATTCGATGTTCGGATTCTCGTCGATCTACATCATCTTTGGCGAAGACGCGGACTTCTATTGGTCGCGAACGCGGGTGATAGAAAAACTGAACAGTCTTCCGGCTGGAACCCTGCCGGAAAGTGTGCAACCCACGCTGGGACCGGACGCGACGGCGCTTGGACAGATCTATCTCTACACGCTCGAAGGCCGTGACCCGGATGGCAACGCGACGGGTGGTTGGGATTTGCGAGAGCTGCGGACGATCCAGGATTACTACGTTCGCTATTCGTTGACTTCGGCCGAAGGCATCAGCGAAGTCGCTTCGATCGGCGGCTTCGTCCAAGAGTACCAAATCGACGTGGACCCCGACGCGATGCGGGCCGCTGGCGTGACGCTGGCCAACGTGTTTGAGTCCATTCGCATGACGAATGTCGATGTCGGTGCGCGAACGATCGAACTGAACAAGGCCGAATACGTCATCCGCGGTCTCGGCTTTATCGAGAGCATCGAAGACATCGAAAAGACCGTCGTGAAGGTGACTGACAATGTTCCGATCACCGTTGCCGATGTTGGGAACGTATCACTTGGGCCAGCGCTTCGTCGCGGTGCGCTCGACAAAGCTGGTGCCGAAGCCGTCGGTGGCGTTGCGGTGGTGCGTTATGGGTACAACCCATTGGCGGCGATCAAGAACATCAAGCAACGTATTAAAGAAGTCTCGCCGGGTTTGCCGACGAAGGTGCTCGTTGATTACACCAAGGCGTCGGCCGATGAAGTTGATCTGTACGCTGATCAGCATGACCTGGAACCGATCACAGGAACACCCCCCAGCAGTGATGCGTGGGTGAAACATCTTCGTGGCATGCCTCAAGAACAGTGGCCGACCTGGATCACGACCAGCCAAGTCGCGGTCGTTCCCTTCTATGATCGTACGGGCTTGATCTACGAAACGCTGGGCACGCTAAACACGGCGCTCTTTGAAGAAATCCTCGTCACGATCATCGTGATCCTGGTGATGGTCATCCATCTGCGCAGCTCGTTCCTGATTAGCTCGCTGTTACCGCTGGCGGTACTGATGTGCTTCATCGCCATGAAGACTTTCGGCGTCGACGCCAACATTGTGGCGTTGTCAGGCATCGCGATCGCGATCGGGACAATGGTCGACATGGGAATCATTGTCACGGAGAATATTCTCAAGTATCTCGATGAGGCCGATCCCGAAGACGACAAGATGACGTTGATCTTTAAGGCCAGTCACGAAGTGGCCGGTGCGGTGCTGACCGCCGTGACAACCACCGTGGTCAGTTTCCTGCCCGTGTTTACGATGATAGGTGCCGAAGGAAAACTGTTTCGGCCGCTCGCGTTCACCAAGACATTCGCGCTCGCTGCGTCAGTGATTGTCGCGTTGACCATCATTCCGCCAGCCGCCCACGTCCTGATGGGGGGACGCATTGAATCCAAGAGCCTGCGTCGCGGAGCTTGGTTCGCGTTGCTGATCCTGGGCATCGCCGCGTCGATGCTGCTGACGTGGTGGGTCGGTGCAATCTTGATCGTGTTGTCGGCATACAAGCTGTACGAAGAACGGATTCCCGAACGGTTCCAGCGTTACGGTCCGTACGCAGCCAGTGCACTCGCGGCGTTGGTCGTCGGGGTGTTGCTGACTCAGGAATGGCTGCCGCTGGGGCCACAGAAAGGTTTGCTGCTGAATTTGCTGTTCGTCGGCGGATTAATCGGGAGCATCCTCGGGTTCTTTACCGTCTTTCAGCGATTCCTGTACGAACCGATCCTCCGTTGGTGCCTGAATCACAAACTTGCATTTCTTTGCTTGCCAACTGCGATCCTGATGTTCGGCGGATCGGCTTGGTTGGGCTTCGACAAGGTCTTCGGGTTCGTCCCCCAGACGCTCTCGATCGTTGGCGTTTCTGAAACGACCGTTCGACAGACCGCTCCTTGGAAAGCAGCAAGCAACTTACTGCCGGGTCTTGGCAAAGAGTTCATGCCACCGCTCGACGAAGGCTCGTTCCTTTACATGCCGACAACGATGCCGCACGCTTCGATCGGCGAAGCACTCGACGTGTTGCAGTTGCAAAACCGATTGCTCGTTTCGATTCCAGAAGTCGAATCGGTCGTCGGCAAGATCGGTCGCGCCGACACGCCGCTCGATCCGGCTCCCGTTTCGATGCTCGAAACCTACATCACTTACAAGTCGGAATACAAAACCGATCAAAACGGTCATCGGCTGAACTTTCGCTACGACAACGGATCCGAAGAATTTGTCCGCGACGAAGCAGGCGAGCTGATCCCTGATCCCGGCGGCCGACCGCTGCGACAATGGCGAGATGAGATTCGCAAGCCGGATGACATTTGGCAAGCGATCACGACGGCGGCCCAAATCCCCGGCACGACGTCGGCACCGAAACTGCAACCGATCGCCGCTCGGATTGTGATGTTGCAAAGCGGCATGCGTGCGCCGATGGGAATGAAGGTCAAAGGCCCGGACCTAGAAACGATCGAGCGAGTTGCCTTGGAATTGGAGTCGCTGCTGAAGCAAATCCCGACCGTTCAATCATCCGCCGTCATCGCCGATCGTATCGTCGGCAAGCCGTACTTGGAAATCGACATCGACCGCGACGCAATCAAACGATACGGGTTGCATATCCGCAGCGTTCAGGATGTGATCGAAGTCGCGATCGGCGGGCGGCAGATCACGACGACTGTCGAAGGCCGTGAACGATTCCCCGTTCGAGTGCGATACGCCCGTGAGTTACGCGACGACCTGGAATCGCTCGATCGCATCCTGGTCCCAACGCCGATGGGGCCGCAGATTCCGCTCGGACAACTCGCCGACATTCGCTACACACGCGGCCCGCAGGTCATCAAGAGCGAAGACACGTTCTTGCTCGGCTACGTCCTGTTCGACAAGAAGCCTGGCGAAGCGGAAGTCGATGTCGTCGAAGAAGCTCAGGCATTCTTGCAATCAAAGATCGACTCGGGCGAGTTCACGCTGCCGGCCGGAGTGACGTACACATTCGCAGGCAACTACGAGAACCAAATCCGATCGCAGAAAACGCTAGCGATCGTGCTGCCACTGGCGCTCGGGATCATTTTCTTGATTCTGTACATGCAGTTCAAATCCGCCATCACGACCTCGTTGGTCTTCAGCGGCATTCTGATCGCATGGGCTGGCGGTTTCATCATGCTGTGGTTGTACGGCACCGAATGGTTCCTCGACTTCAGTTTGCTCGGCACCAACATGCGTGAGCTGTTTCAAGTCAAAACGATCAACCTCAGCGTCGCAGTCTGGGTCGGCTTCCTCGCGCTATTCGGCATCGCCAGCGACGACGGCGTCGTGATTGCGTCTTACCTCGACGAAAGTTTCTGCAAGGACCGCATCGAAAACGCCAAACACGCTCGCGAAGCCACCGTCACCGCCGGCATGCGCCGCGTACGACCGTGTTTGATGACCACGGCAACCACGCTGCTAGCACTCATCCCCGTCCTCACTTCCACCGGCCGAGGTAGCGACATCATGGTTCCTATGGCGATTCCAAGTTTCGGCGGCATGACGATCGAGATCATGACGATGCTGGTCGTGCCAGTGCTGTATTGCAGTGCGATGGAATGGAAGCTGCGACTAGGAATCAAGGACGAGCGATTCGTGAAGGACGCTTAGATAAACACCATGCCATTCACCACCAAAACCAAGTCCGTCGTCTCGGCGATCAAATTCAACTGGCAAGTTCATTCGCTGCCTGATCGTGTTTACCTTCGCCGAGTCATGCTACCGGCGATGGCGAGGATGAAACCCGCCAATGTGCTGCTGGCCGGCACGCGGCGATACACGCGCCGGTATCACGAAGTGTTCGATCGAAAGATGACAGCCGTTTGGACCATCGACTTCGATCCCACGGCAGCACGCTTCGGCAACGGACAACTGCACCGCACGGGAGACATGTGCCAAGTCGATCAAGTCTTTCGCGGAGTGCGTTTCGACATGATTCACATCAACGGTCTGTTGGGGTTTGGCGTCGACACACCCAAAAGCGTCCGCGAAATGGTCGCCGCATGCCACCGATTGCTACAACCCAGCGGCCACTTGATGCTTGGCTGGGACGCCGACCGAACGTCCGACCCCACCACGAACGAAGACATCACTTCCCGTTTCGATCACACTGGATTCATTGACGCCCCCGCAAGGCACCAAGTCACCGGCATCGACGGACACGACCACGTCTTCGATTGGTTTCGGCGGTTGGATTGATTGGTGGGAAGTTGAGCGAAGTGCCCTCCACTGGCCATCACGCATCCATTTCAAGCGTCCTGTTTACCCCCAGTGGGTATGGGTAGAATGTCGACAATGGAGCCTTCGCATGAAAACCCTGCTCATGATTCGATTGACGACCCGACGGTGCAAGCCGCTGCGGCCGGCGATCGACGTGCGCTGCGGGAGATCTACGAGGCGACCAGCGATCGGGTGTTTCGGTTGATGGTTCGGATGGTCGGCGTCCAAGATGCCGACGACCTAACGCAGCAGGTCTACGTGCGAGCGTTTTCCAAGCTCAGTCAATTCAGTGGCGACTCGAAGTTCGAGACTTGGTTGTACCGCCTGGCGACCAACGAAGCCTTGCAACACTTGCGACGAGAAAAGCATCGGCGAACGAGCGAGTTGGTGGTTGAACCAACCTCAAGGCAAAGTGATTCCGTCGAACAAGACGAGCGTGCTCAATTTGTCCGACAAGCACTCGCCGCCCTCGACCCCGACCTGCGAGCGATCTTCACGCTCAAAGAAGAGAACGGATTGTCTTATCAAGAAATCGCCACGACGCTCAGCATCCCCGAAGGAACTGTCGGTTCACGGCTGAATCGGGCGCGGCGGGAATTGCGGAAACTGTTCGGGAAAATGAAGTGACTCGTCGTCCTCTGTGGAGCGTCCAAACGGATCACCGCCTCGAAATCTCAGCCGTATCAATTCGTTCTTCATGCGTTTTACTCCGGTAAGGTTCTTCGTTCCCTTGGAAGAGTTCGGATCGCAACATTCTCACAGAGAATTTTCAATAAACTCTTTGGTAGCCAAATCACGGTGATTGCGTTGAGTACGGGCATCCCACCGTGCGGTCGATCTGGGCGATCGTGCCGGCGATGGTGGCGTCGATGCGGGCGAGCTGAGTCTCGAACATTAAGAGTTCGCGATAGGTTTCGATCAGCGTGAAGAAGTCGGTGCGTTTGCCTCGGTAGTCAGCGATCGACAGTTTCAGTGTGTCTTCGGTGCGAGGGATGATGCGGTCTTGGTAGATGTCGCGTTGTTCGACCAGAGCGTCCGCTTGCACGATCAGGCGACGGATTTTGCCGTATAGCTCGTCGCGTTCGGCTTCCAGGCGGCGGGTCGTGCTGCTGCGGCGGTGGGCGGCTTCGCGAATGCCGGCGTTGATCTTCTCACGCCAGATCGGCAGCGTCGTGCCGAAGCTGATGCTCAGGTTGTCGTTGCCGTCCGCGACGGGGCTGAGGACGTCGTGACCGTCGCTAATGATTCCCCAGTTGAGGCCGACGCTGAAATCAGGATATTGCTGCAAACATGCCAAGCGTTCTTTGTCACGATCGCGTTGAATTTCCCAGGCGAGGCCGCGCAATTTCGGATTGCACTGTTCGGCTTGGGCGATCAATGATTCGATCTGTTGTGGCGTGTCGGTGACGCCCAGTTCACTGGACGCTTCGGGAAGCAGGCCGACGGGTTGTTGCAGGAGTGTGGCCAAATCGGCTTGGGCGACCTGCTTCTGTTTGCGAAGCCCGATGAGCTTTTCATCGAGTCGATCGGTTTCGAGTTGAGCGCGAAGTACGTCTTGTTGCGAACCGCCACTGCGGTAGCGAGCCTCAGCAACTTCGGTCAGGTCAGCGACGAAGTCTTTGGTTTCTTCGATGATGCTGATCGCTCGGGTCGCGAACCAGACTTCGTAGTACGCCAGCCGCACGGACTCGGTGATCTCACGAGCGATCGCGTCGACTTCCGTTTGAGCCATCTGAACTTCGCGACTAGCGATGATGGCTTTCGTTTTCAGCTTGTCAGGGAACGGAACCATTTGATTGACCGACATCTGGTTGCCGACGCGTCCGGCTGCCGTTTGCAGGGCGTTGTCATGCAGTGGCCAGAACGTGTTGTTGAACGTCGGGTCGGGCAACGCCTTCGCTTGGGGGATGACGTTCGTTGCTGCTGAGACGCGCTGACGTGCGGCAAGGATCTTGGGGTGACGTGCCAACGCGGTGCCGACGAAGTACTCGACGGGCTGGCCGGTGGAGTCTGGCGTCGCGATGGTTTCAGCTTGGCTCTCTTCGTCTGACTCGCCGGTTCCGGCAGAATCTTCATCCGACGCGTCGTCGGCATCGTCCTTTCCGTCCTTGGCGTCGTCATCCGTGTCTTTCTCGTCAACGTCTAACTCCTCCGCCTCGATCTCCTGAGGCATCGCGTCCGGGTCGTCGTCTCTAGGCGGGTCAAGCTGCAAGAACTCGCCGAAGCTGCGATCACTCTGATCCTTGGATATTTGGACGAACACGGCGGGCGATGCGCCGAAGTCGCCGTCGTTGTAGCCAACCGCCTGGACGGGAGTGGACGACGGCTGAGCGATCACTTGGCTCCAATCAACGTCGCTCAGGACGTTGGGTTCCGGAGCCGAATCCTGGATCGGTTGCGCAGCCACAGCGGTCCCTTGCGGCGTCGAAAGCGACGTTTTTGTCAACGAAACGCCTCGCCCGGTCGCGCAGCCAGACACTGTCGCAGCGACCATTGCTGCCAATAGAAGGCGTTTGGCGTGCTTCGTGTCGGGGGTTCGTAATTGCCAAAGCATGGCGTCCGAGTCCTAATGAGCTATATTTCAACTGTCAAAGTTTGCCCAACCGGTTAATTCCTATTGAACATTTCGGCCAGATTTCCGATACAGTTCACATACCGGGCATGGGTATACTTTTCGGAAGGTCACAGTGAGCAACTCCCCCCTAATTCGTACCGCCGTCAATCTTTGTCTGATCGCTGCAATAGTGATTCAGCCGATGGCGATGGCGGCTGCGCAGGGAACATGTGCTCAAGGCGCTCGAAATGGCGTGTGTTGCGAGGCTAAAACGGTCTGCACCGCGTGCAAGAGCTGTGAAGTCGAAACGGATGGCGACCTGTGCGGTTGCTGCAGCGGAAGCGAAGACAACGCCGCTAGCTGCTGCACGAAGATGGCCGGCAAGCCGAAGGTCGACGAATTGTTCGGAGTGATTTCCGACGTTGTGCCAGAGCCGCCCAAGACGGACAACGAGTCGCTGACACAAGAAACGATTTCATCGTGCATGTGTGGTATTCACTCTGAACCTGTCGCGCCGTTGCCCCATCGAGTTCCGGCTCCTCAAGTTCGCAGCTTTGTGGTGATCGCGTATTTGGATCACGTCGCAACCGACACGGGTCTTGTGGCTCGTTCAAATCCCGCGACATCACGTCTCCCAATCGGCGACCTCTCACCGCATTTCTCTCAGCGGTTTCTTTGCATCTGGCGTATTTAACGGCGTCTTCATAGGAGAGCTGCGCGCTCGCAGTTCTTCGACTCCCAGTTGGCTTCCAAGCGAATGATGCTGCGCGCTCATTGGTTGCGAAGCCCATCCAGATGCAACCCAACGCGATTCGATCGCGTCACCCAAAACAATGAACCGGTCACAGCCTGGAAGCAACTGACCGGTCGGCGATTCGTGCCTTGCATGCGTCGTCGGCCGGTCGCCTCTACGCTGAACGCGTATGGATGGAACCATCGCGTTACGCCGGCAACCGCCGTGAGCAATTTTATGAATCAGGATGAGCCCAGCAAACCCGACAGCATCGACGTTGAAGACCATGTTAATAGCGTGGATGTGACCGCGCCGGTCGAGAACGCGCCAACGGAAACCACGACCGAAACAACGCCACCCCAAGTCTCCGCAGAGCCAACGGCCAAGGAGAGTGATGGCGGTACGAAGTGGCTTGTCCGCACCGGCGTGCAAGCGGCCACGGTCGTCGTAGTCGTCGGGCTGATCTTCTTTCTGCTCGGCGTCGCACAGCGAACGAAGTGGTTGACGGCGGATGGCTTTTCCGGCGGGCAAGGCGAAGCCGTCGCGGAAGCCGGCGGCGGCGAAGACAAACGATACATCTGCCCGATGATGTGTACGCCACCATCAACCGAACCGGGGCGATGCCCTGTTTGCGCGATGGAGTTAGTCGAGGCGACTGGTGGCGGAGGCGGAGATGGCATCTCGGTCACGATTGAATCCGCCGCTCGGCGATTGGTCGGTATTCAAACCGCGATGTCGAAGATGGGCGAAGTCAATCGCACGATCCGCACCATTGGCTCGATCGACTTTGACGAAAGCCGCTTGTCGACCATCAGTGCCTACATCGACGGCCGTCTGGAAAAGATGTACGCCAACTATGCCGGTGTGAAAGTCAACGAAGGCGACGACCTAGCGTTGATCTACAGCCCGCAACTCTACACCGCTCAGACAGAGTTCATCACCAGCATGAACAGCGACGGCAAGATCGGGCGTTTTCAAATTTCAGGAGGTGACCTCAACAAGATGGCCCGCGAGAACCTCGCCGAGCTTGGGATGACGCAAAGCCAGATCGACTTGTTGGCAAAAACCGGCAAGCCGATGTCACGTATCCGGATCAAGTCACCTCAGAGCGGTACGGTGATCGAGAAGTCGGCAGTCGACGGCGATTACGTTAAGACCGGCCATAAGCTGTACCGTGTCGCCGATCTAAGCAGCGTTTGGTTGATGCTTGATCTGTTTCCCGACGACGCGTCCTCGGTTCGATTTGGCCAACAAGTCGAAGCGGAAATTCAGTCGATGCCCGGCGAAGTTTTCACGGGCCGCGTTGCGTTCATCGACCCTACCGTCAATCCGACAACGCGAACCGTTCAGGTGCGTGTGGAGATCATGAACTTCGACGGCAAATTGCGACCGGGCGACTACGCGACCGCACGCGTGACTGTACCCGCAATCCCAATGGACGAGGTCTACGATCCGGCGCTGGCGAACAAGTACATCAGCCCCATGCACCCGCAAGTGATCCGTGACGAGCCGGGGACATGCCCCTTGTGTGACATGGACCTCGTGCCGACATCGCAACTCGGTTTCTCGTCGGAGCCATTGCCTATGCAGCAAGTCGTCACGGTCCCTCGCGACGCGGTTTTGCTGGCCGGCGAGAACAGTGTGATCTATGTCGAAACGGAACCGGGACGGTTTGAGATTCGCCGTGTCACCATCGGCCCAATGAATCGCAAGGAAGCGGTCATCATCGAAGGACTTTCCGCCGGTGAGACCGTTGCCACGGGCGGCAATTTCCTGATCGACTCGCAAATGCAACTCGCTGGCAACCCATCGTTGATGGACCCAACCAAGGCTCCGAGTTACTCTCCAGGACCGTTGGAACTTCCAAAATCCAACCCTGTGATGTTGGCGGTCTACGCTGGCAAGCAGTTTGATCGAGCCTACGACGCCTACTTTGAGATTCAGTGTGCGATGGCGGCTGACCAGACGCCTCCGCCGGTCGCATTGAACACAATGATCGAGGGACTGCGAGAACTGGAGATGTCGGCCAGCGTTCCCGATGAAGCTCAACGCAAGTTCGCAATCGCTCGTCGTGCGGCATCACGTATGGACGGATCGTTAGAAACGGCTCGCGAAGCCTATCGCGGCGTCAGTCATGCGATGCTGCGAGCCGCAACGGTCGCTCGTGGCCCAAAGACGGCCATGAAGCTGACGCACTATTACTGCCCCATGGTTCCCGGCGGCGGGGGCGATTGGATGCAGCCTGGCGGCGACTTGGCGAACCCCTATTGGGGCAGCGAAATGTTGACGTGCGGAGAGGTCGTTGAAGACATGGTGATGCCGGTTGGCAAAACTCCCTCAATCGCGCGATCGGTGCAGTAAGGAAACGAACCATGCTTAATTTTATCATTCGCTTTTGCGTCAAAGAACCTTGGCTGATCGTTCTGCTAACGATCGGACTGAGCATTGCTGGCTGGGTTAGTTTCAAGTCGATCCCGATCGACGCGATTCCGAACATTGGCGAGAACCAAGTCATTGTGCTAACGCCGTGGCCGGGGCGTTCGCCCAAGGACATCGAAGACCAGGTCACGTATCCGCTGAGCGTTTCGTTGCTGGCAGTGCCGGGTGCTGCGTCGGTGCGTGGCAAGAGCATGTTCGGTTACAGCTTTGTGCAGGTCACGTTCAAAGACGAAATCGACTTCTACTGGGCACGCAGCCGCGTTAGCGAACAGCTCGGCAGTGCCGCATCGCAGTTGCCCGATGGCGTCGTGCCGCAGCTCGGTCCCGACGCAACGGGACTTGGGCAGGTCTACTACTACACGCTTCAGCCACCCGAGGAAGGATTGGGGTTGGCGGAACTACGCAGCATGCAAGACTTCGTCGTGAAGTACGAACTGCAAGCCGTCGAAGGCGTCAGCGAAGTGGCCTCGATTGGTGGTTATGTTCGCCAGTATCAAATCGAAGTCGATCCCGACAAACTTCGATTCCATGGCGTCTCTCTCGACAAACTGGCGATGGCGATCAAGGGATCGAACTTGGATGTAGGGGCGAAGACCGTCGAAACGACGGGCATGGAGTTCATCGTTCGCAGCAAGGGTTTTCTCGGCTCGGGTGGCGACAAAAACAAAGCCGTCGAAGACATCGAGGACACGGTCATCATGCAACGCGACGGCGTTCCCGTTCGCGTCCGTGATATTGCGAGCGTCCAGATCGGCCCGGACTTCCGCCGTGGGGCGTTGGACTACAACGGGGCCGAAGCCGTCGGCGGTGTCGTCGTGATGCGATACGGCGAAAACCCGCGAGTTGTGATTGACCGAGTCAAAGAAAAGATCGCCGCGATCACGCCGTCACTTCAAGGCGTGACGATTCATGGCGTTTACGATCGCAGTGGCTTGATTGATGAAACAATGGCGACGCTGACACATGCGTTGCGTGATGAAATTATCATCACGGCGATCATCATCCTGCTGTTCTTGCTGCACGTCCGCAGTAGCTTTGTCGTTGCGATTTGTTTGCCCGCTGCTGTACTGATGTCATTCATCGCGATGCGAGTGGTCGGCGTTGGTGCGAACATCATGTCGCTAGCGGGAATCGCGATCGCGATCGGAACGATGGTCGACATGGCGATCATCGTGTCGGAGAATATCTACCAGCACCTTTCCGACTGGGAGTCCGGCAGCGACGAATCGCGATTGAAACAATCTCGCACCGATGTAGTCTACGAAGCCACGGTTGAGGTCGCACCGGCCGTCGTGACCGCGGTGGCGACAACGATCGTCAGTTTCTTGCCAGTCTTTTTCCTGACGGGCCGCGATTACAAGTTGTTCTCACCGCTCGCCTACACCAAGACGTTCGCGATCGCCGCCGCGATGATCGCTGCGGTCACAATCGTGCCAGCGTTGTGCCGGCTGATGCTACGCAGTTCGGTCCGCCGCAAAAGTACCGCCCTGGTCGCTGGTCTTTCGCTAGCCAGCTTGCTCGGCTCGGCCTCGCACTTCATGTGGGGATCACGATTGGCCGAGCGTTTTGACATCGAGACTTGGATCGTCACCGTGGTCGCAACAATCGTCGGATTCGTTGGTGGCTGGCAATTGATGAGAGAACGGATTCGTCCCATCGAAGAAATCCCGTCAAGCCGCTTTGTTCGTTGGATCTATGCGGCGCGGCTGCGTCATGCTCTCAATCACAAAGCGTTCGCTTTATCGTTCCCGTTGATCCTGCTGGTGATCGGTGTCGGAGCGTTTGTCGGCATGCCAACGGTGCTGCGTCCGGTCGAAAAGGTCGCGAATTGGTTCGGAGCCGAACTGAATGATTTCCCCGGATACGTCGATGCGAAACACGTCTTTACCGGTTTGCAGAGTGACGACTGGATCGCGCTGGACGAGGGAAGTTGGTTCTACATGCCGACGCTCTATCCGGCGGCCAGCTTCTCGCAAGCGATGCAGGTTCTGCAGACGCAGGACGTTTTGATCGGACAGATTCCCGAAGTCAAAGACGTGCTTGGCAAGATCGGCCGTGTTGAGTCCGCTCTCGATCCTGCGCCAGCGTCAATGATCGAAACCTATGTGATGCTCAAGCCCGAGAGTGAATGGCGAGAAGGCGTCACCGCTCGCGATGTCTGGGACGAGATCAATCGCGTGGCCACGTTACCCGGCGTCACGCCTGCGTCGGCTCTTCAACCGATCGAAGGCCGTGTCGTGATGTTGCAATCCGGTATCAAGGCACCGATGGCGATTCGCGTTTACGGTGACAAATTGGACACGCTCGCCGATGCCGCGATGAACGTTGCGGCCGAGTTGAAGAAGTCGCCGCTCATCAACGCGGGCACGGTCAATCCTGACATCGTGCTCGGTAAACCTTACGTCGAGTTCACCGTTGATCGCGAAGCCGCGTCGCGGTATGGCATGAATGCGGCGATGGTGAACCAAGTCATCGAAACGGCACTCGGCGGAATGAATTTGATCAAGACGGTTGAAGGCCGCGAACGATATCCCGTGCGGCTTCGATACAACCGAGATCTTCGCGAACAAATAGATGGACTAAAAAGACTGCCGGTCGTCACGCACTCCGGTGCCGTCGTTCCCTTGGAAGAACTCGCCAAGTTGGAAACGACCTGGGGGCCTGGTGCCATCAACAGCGAAAACGGTCGGCTGGTCGCTCACGTCTCTTTCATGGCCAATGGCAGCAAAGGCGATTTGGAGTCGGTCGCCGCGATCGAGGAACAACTTCGAGACGCTCAGTCGCTTCCCGCTTCAAACCCAAATCGGTTGTCGTTGCCCGCTGGCTATTCGCTCGAAGCCGTCGGCAGCTTCCGCAATCAAATTGAAGCAAACCTTCGTTTGATGTGGATCATTCCATTGGTCATCTGCATCAACTTGCTGTTGATCTACATGGAGTTTCGCAACTTCGCGATCTCGCTGGCAGTGTTCTCGGGCATCCCCGTCGCCTTCGCCGGCGGCATGATCGCCGTCGCAACGATGGGCGTGGAACTCAACACGGCGGTCTGGGTCGGCTTCATCGCACTGTTTGGCCTCGCCGTTGACGATGGCGTGGTGATGGCGACCTATATCCATCAACTGCTCAAGAAGCGAAAAGTTCAATCGGTCGAAGACATCCGCAACACGGTCTACGAAGCCGGCCTGAAACGTATTCGACCGTGCATGATGACGACCGTGACAACGCTGGCAGCGCTCGTCCCAGTCTTGATCGCAACCGGCCGCGGTGCCGACGTGGCCCGCGCGATGGCGATCCCCGTGTTCGGTGGAATGCTAGCCGAACCGTTCACGTCGTTCATCGTGCCGACGCTGTATTGCGGCTATCTGGAATTGAAGATGCGATTCGGTTTTCAAGACGAGCTTTGGGACGGAACCGAAGCGATGCCCGAGGAGGAACTGATGAAAGCGGCATAAAACTTATCGTTTGCTCGTGAAGAATCCTTCGACTCGGGCATCCAACTAACCAACCTCACCAATATCGACGGACCATACGGATTGTGTCCTGACTTTCACAACGGAGTTCTCCCATGAAACGAACATTTATCATCACCGCTTGCTCGCTCGCGATGTCCGCATCGACTGTGTTTGGGCAAACCATCCAATCGCAACACGACCATGCCGGTCACAACCACGCGATGCCCAGCATGACGAAGGCTCGCGAGGTGACTCAAGCCGGACCACATGGTGGCAGCTTGAAGCAAACGGGAAACCTGCAAATCGAAACCATCGTTTCCCAAGGCGGCATGCAAATGTTTGTCTATGATCGCACCGGCAAGCCGATCTCAGTCGATCAAGGACGCGGTGCCGTGTCAGTGCGAGTCGAAGGCAACGCGAAACGCTATCGCTACGACTTACTGCCCGACGGCAAAGGAGCGTTGACGGCTCCCGTGAACTTGTCGCAACTCGCTGGGCGGCAAATCGACGTCGACATTCAATTGGTCGGCATCACCGCCAGCACGGTGAGCTTTAACGAAGTCGCCACGGTCCCCGCCAGCGAACAACAACTGGCCGCCGCCGCAATCGCACGCCAAAAGATCTGTCCCGTCAGCGGCAAGTCGCTAGGCAGCATGGGTGATCCGATCGCCGTCGATGTGAACGGACAAAAGCTCTACGTCTGCTGTTCCGGTTGCGTGAGCGCCGTCAAATTAAACCCAACCAAGTACGCTGCCGGTCGTCCGCAAATCACGGTCACCACGGCGACTCAAGCGGATGCAGCCGGAATCGCTACCCAGAGGGTTTGTCCCGTGATGGATGAACCGCTCGGTGGAATGGGCACACCGATCAAAGTGATGGTTGGCGATAAGCCGATCTACCTGTGCTGCAAAGGTTGCATCAAGAAGATACAAGCCGAACCGGCGAAGTACCTTGCGATGGTCTACGGTGACGACCAATCGAGCACAGCGACCGCCTCAGCCGTTCCAGCGGGAACCGAGCAAGTTCGCGAAGGCATCTTCCAGGTCGTTTCTGCTGACGCACCTTTCATCGCCGCACAAAAGAAGTGCCCGGTGATGGATGAACCGCTCGACGCGATGGGTGGACCCTACAAAGTCAACGCGGCAGGCAAAGCGATTTACATTTGCTGCCCCGGTTGCGCAAAGAAGATCGCCGCAGAACCGCAAAAGTGGTTGGCGGTGTTGAAATCGCAAGGGGTCGAAGCTCCATTCATTCGTTAATCCACTCGGGAGCGAGACAGCAAGTTTGCCGCTCGCTTCCTTTCTGACACACGCGGGGGCGGTGTCGCGTCTGATTCACGCAAGTGATGACGTCACCACGCCGTCCCTGCCTGTTTTGTTTTCACTCACGACAAGGACGTCGTCATGAAATCTCAATGGAAATCCTGCGCCACCGCTGCGCTCATAAGCACCACATTGCTATCCACGGGATGCCAATCATTGCCCAGGGCTGGCAACCGAAACGACAAGCCGGTGATGACTGTAGATCAATATATCGAGCAGGCCGCCGCCAACATTCAATACGACACGTCGGTCGACATGGACACAGACTATCAACCACCCGCACCGCGTTCCTCATTCACTGCTCCCAGTTCAGCGCCGCCTCGATCGTCTTCAGGCGGTGGCAGCTGTTGTCACTAACGCTTGCGGAATCCTCCCAATGAAGATTGCATCCTCTCGCTCGCTACGGTGGTTGCTGTATCGAGCGATGCGGCGACTCGCGATTGCGAACATCTGTCATTTTACCAATCCCCCCATCGACCAGCTGCCGCGAACACCCATCCCCGATGGATACACGATCGAGTCGTGTTCCTCCGATCGGCTTCGCTCGCACGCACACGAACTGGAATACCAAATCCCAGAACGGGACTTTGAATTGCTGGCTACCGGACACGCCAAGTGCTTCGCAGCGTTCCAGTCCGATTCACTCGCCGGGTTCGCGTGGGTGGCCTACGGAAATGTTCCTGGCGACATGAACCACGACGGCAAACCTGAAACCGGTTTGCAAATCCAATTGGCCGACAATGCTGCGTTCGTATTCCAAGTGTTGGTCCTTCCCACCTACCGCGGCCGTCGCCTCTACGCAGCCATCATGAGCCAGATGGCTGACCAGTTGTAAACCGATGGAATCCAAACGCTCGTGCTAACCACCGAAGGCTCCAACTATCGAGCTCTAAAAGCAGTCGACCGAATGGGCTTCCAAAACGTCGCTCAAGTATCGCTTTTTCGGTTTGGCCCACTATGCCGAGCAACATACGCAAATTTGCCAGAAACCAGCGGCTTCAAAATCGGCCGCTACGCTGGCGATGAATCCTAACGCGAAAGCTGAGCAACCAAGAGCGTCGTGTCATCGAACGCTTTGCGACCATTGCGAAAGGCGTCGAGCGATGTCTCAAACTCTTGGACCAGCTCGCGAGCGGTCGACGTTGGAACTTGGCTCATCAGTTGCTTGATTCGATCGGTGCCGTACTGTTCTTCACTCGGATTGAAGGTTTCGGTCACTCCGTCGCTGACGATGACAATGCGTGCGGGGCCGTCAATTTTGATCGTCTCTTCTCCGTAACGCGTGTCTTCTTCGACTCCCAAGATCAAGTCACCGACGTTCAAACGGACCGGCGTTTCCTCGCCCATTTGGACAAATGGCAACTCGTGGCCGGCGTTGGCGTACGTCATTCGTTGGTTCTTCGGATCGACGACCAGCAGCGTCATCGTCGCAAAGTGCCCCAGCACCACATATTCGCAGTAACGCTGATTGACGTCAGTCAGAATCTCCGCAGGACTCGATGACTTCTTCGCTGCTTCGGACACGAAAGCCTTTAACAGCGTCGCCGCCATCGCCGCCGGCACTCCGTGTCCTGACACATCTGCGACACAGAGTAGATGGCGATCATCGGGCAACGAAATCACATCGTAGTAGTCTCCGCCAACGTCGTCGGCTGGCTCGAACAGTTCCGCGACGTCGAGACCATCGAAGTTCGTCAGGTCAGGTCGCAGGTTCTGTTGAATCTGGCGAGCCTTGTCCATGTGGAGGCGATGATCGCGTTGAGCGTGGGCGAGCGCCTCGGTCATCGAATTGATCTGGTCTGCCAGGTAGCTCAGCTCTTTGCAACTGCGGGTGTGTGCGATCGTGCTAAGGTCGCCGGATGCAACCAATCGCAGGGCCGAAACCAGTTTCTCGATCGGTTTTGCGATCAATTGCCGCAGCATGACGCTGACGATCACCGGTGCGATCGCAGCCATCGCCATGATTCCAATTGTCTGTCGCAGCAAGGATTGCCGGGTTGCGTCGATGACCGCCGAACGAAGCTCGGAGATATACACCGTGCCCCCCGGGCCGCTGAACGAGCCGACCACGATCGTTGGCATCTCCGGCATCTTGCCGGCAATTCCATTTGCTTCCGCCTTCATTGCCGCGAGCATTTGATCAGACGCGTGTCCGTGCGAGACGGCTTGGAACGGAAATCCACGCCAATCCGCAGCGATATGGTGACCAGGCGAATCATCCGTGTTCATTCGAGCACAGACGTTGTCGACCAAGTCCTGGATTGCCTCGCCTCCACCGACCTCAGTCACCAACAACGATTCGTACATCGTCTTAGCTTCCTCGGTCAGCGAGATCTGCTTTTCGCCGATCCGTCGGGACATTCGAATGCGATAGTCGCCGACCAGAAAGACAGCGACCAAGCCGATCAAGATGGGGTTGACCAAAAAAAGAAGCTGGCGACTTATTGGCAACCGATGCCAACGTTTGGTGATGGTCTTTGATGAGAACGACAAGGAAGAATCTCTTGGGTGCGGCAGGAACAAACGCCATCAGCCGAACGAAACAATCGTCTCGCTCGGCTGATGAACGATTCAAACGGAGAACGTGCGACTAGATCAGCCGCGACGCTTCAGGCTCGTTTACACTGGCAGCGTTCTCGCCGCAGCACGCGGCTTTAATCGAGCAGCAGTAGGCTCGTTTGGCACAGCAAGTCGGCTGAGACGTTGCAGTCGCAACGTCGTCAATGGTGGCCCGTGATGACGAACGGTCACCGCAGCAAGCGGCGTTGATCGTGCAGCAGTAGGCGTGTTTCGCACAGCAGGTCGGTTTGGCTGCAGTGGCAGCGTCAACATTACTTGCGGGAGCGAACGAGACGGCAAACAAAACAGCAGAGAATACAGTCGCTAACATTTTGGGAACTCCAGGGTTGGCGGCGCAGCCGACATCGACATGCACCTATTGGGTAACAAACAGGAAACATCTTTGATTCAGATTGGCTCTGGCCTCGCAGGTCGAAGCACTGCCAACGGCTAAATCTGAAGACGAACGTGTTGTTCAATCAGGGAGTTGGAGCGAGCAAACTGGATCGGTCGGCCGAACGACACCGATTCGATTTGCCAAACGATCCGCGAGTAATCGCTGTCGATCAATCCGCGAGGAGTGGGTTCCTCGCCAGTCGTTCGCGGAGGCAGCCACGCCGTTGGCTCGCACGAAGCCATCGAGGGACACTCGTGCGATGAATCACCACCGTCACAGCAACCATGACCGGCAGGCTGCGTTGAGCAGCACGCTTTGTGATGAGAACCAGGACATGGTTTGGCCGCCCGAACCACCGGTGACGCTGCCAACAAAACCGCCATCACCGCGAAAGCGGCAAAGACTCGAGCGGTGGTGTTGTTGCGACGGCGGTTCATGGTCCACGATTCCGTAAGAGCACCTGGGGATTCGGATAGGAATCCTTCTCTTGATACTCTTTGGATGCGTGACACCGTCGCTTCTTCACGGCGAGAATAGAGAATCAAAAAAAACTTTTTGAGAAGTCCCCAGCCGACTGGGACAGCATTCAGTCGGAATACTTACGGAAGATCTTGATCAGTTCTGCGATCTTCTCATCCCGATCGGCAGCGTCACCGTTCTCGATCGCATCGCTCACACATGACTTGATGTGCTGCTCCAAAACGATCTGCCCGACCTTATCTAATGCTCCCGTCGCGGCCGACAACTGCATCAGAATGTCGACGCAGTATTCCTCTTCCTCGATCATACGACCAACCGCCTCGACCTGTCCGATGACACGCCGGAGTCGATTGTTGAGCTTCTTTTTCTCGTCGTCTGAGAGCATGGAGAGAACTTTTAATACAAATACGCGGCTTCAGACCGGATTTTAGCTTCCAAGACCGTCGGGCGTTAGACGGGGAAGGTTCTACGGTGGTCGCACGCTGAACCCTGCATGTGCAAGGCGGAAATACGTCATGCGAGCCTTGCCGCCCGCAATCTCAACGCATTCGCGATCACCGACACGCTGCTCAAACTCATTGCCGCTGCTGCAATCATCGGACTGAGCAGGACGCCGAAGACGGGATAGAGAAGCCCCGCTGCGACTGGAATGCCCAGTGCGTTGTAGATGAATGCGAAGAACAAGTTCTGACGAATGTTGCTCATCGTCTTTCGGCTCAGATTCCCGGCCGCCGCGACTCCGCGAAGGTCACCGCCGACCAGCGTCACGCCCGCGGATTCGATCGCCACGCCCGTTCCGGTGCCCATCGCGATGCCAACGTTGGCTTCGGCGAGTGCCGGAGCGTCGTTGATCCCATCGCCACACATCGCAACCGTCTTGCCTTGCTTCTTCAGCTCACGAACGAAGTCATGCTTTTCCTCGGGCGAAACCCCAGCATGAAACTCGTCGATGCCAAGTTTCGATGCGACGGCTTTCGCAGTCGGTTCGGCATCACCGGTCAACATCACGACTTTCAATCCCAGTTCATGCAATGTCGTTAGCGCTGCCGGAGTGCTCTCCTTGATCGGGTCAGTGATCGCGAGAATTGCTGCCAGCTTGTTGTCGATCGCCACGAACACAACCGTCGCACCTTCAGCCTGATGCGATCCCGCTTTGTCTCGCCCCGCATCGACGCCCTCGATGCCTTGTTCGTCCAATAAGTCAGCTTTGCCGATCAAAACATCATGATCATCGACGCGAGCGCGAACGCCACCACCGGTGATACTGTTGAATTCACTTGCCTCCACAAGCTGCAACTCATCCGCCTTCGCTCGGCGAACGACCGCCTGAGCCAACGGATGCTCGCTCTGCGCTTCGACCGCCGCAGCCAACGTCAACAAATCGTTCTCATTCCAGTCACCAAACGTCTCGACGCCCGTCACTTCCGGTCGTCCCTGGGTCAGTGTGCCGGTCTTGTCGACGACGATCGTGTCAACCTTCTCCAAGACTTCTAGGACTTCCGCGTTCTTAATTAATACGCCTTCCTTGGCACCTCGGCCAACGCCCACCATCACCGACATGGGCGTTGCCAGCCCCAACGCACACGGGCAAGCAATGATCAACACGGCAACGGCCGCTACGAACGCATGAGCCAGTTGCGGCTCCGGACCAAACACCGCCCAGCCGATGAACGCCGCAATCGAACAAACGATCACCGCCGGCACAAAGTAACGAGCGACCACATCGACCAGTTTCTGAATCGGCGCGCGACTCCGCTGTGCGTCGGCAACCATTTGCACGATGCGGTTCAGAACCGTGTCCCCGCCAACACCGACGGCCTCCATGACGAGCGCACCGGTCTGGTTCAACGTCCCGCCCGTGATTTCGTCACCTTCCACCTTCTTCACCGGCATCGGCTCGCCCGTCAACATTGACTCATCGACGCTGCTCAACCCGCTGAGAACTTTCCCATCGACCGGAACTTTCTCACCAGGACGAACTCGCAGCCGATCGCCCTTGTGGACCGAATCGAGCGAGACGTCTTCCTCGCCATCGTCTGTGATTCGGTGTGCCGTATCGGGGGCAAGCTTCATGAGTTCGCGAATCGCTCCGCCCGTCTGCTGGCGTGCTCGCAGTTCCAACACTTGCCCAAGCAACACCAACGTGATGATCACTGCTGCCGCTTCAAAATACAGAGGTGGAACACCGTTCTCGAAGAAGGCTTCTGGGATCACACCAGGAAGCAACACAACGACCAAGCTGAAAAGATAGGCTGCTAACGTTCCCACCGCGATCAACGAGAACATGTTCAAGTTCATCGTGCGAAACGACTTGGCTCCGCGAACCAGCAGGGGCCATCCGCACCAGAACACAACCGGCGTCGCAAGAGCCAACTGCAACCAGCCAAAGACGCTTTGACTCATCCAATCCGCGATCCGCAAACCCACCATCGGCCCCATCGCGATCACGAGCAATGGCACCGATAACCCAACGCCCACCCAAAAGCGAAGTTTCATGTCGGCGTACTGTTTATCGTCACCCTCGTCATCCAAAGCGACGACCTTCGGCTCCAAGTCCATCCCGCAAATCGGACAATCGCCTGGCCCAACCTGCTCGATTTCAGGGTGCATCGGGCATGTGTAGATAGCATCCGGGTCCGCCGGGGAATCGCTCGCCTTGGTCGATGAGTGACCACCGCAGCACGAAGACTTGTTCGAGGTTTCTCCGATCTGTACCGCTGTGTCTCCACCGCAACAAGACGAACCGCTTGATGCCTCTTTCTGTGATCGCTTTGCCAGCACCCCAGCAGGATCATCTTGGAACTTTTTCAAGCATCCATCGCTGCAAAAAACGTAACTCTCGCCGTCATACTCGGCCGATCGTGGACTATCTGCCGGAACGGTCATGCCACAAACCGGGTCGATCTTCGTCGGCGTATCAGCAACGGGCAGCGATGTCATGTGCTTCTCGGCGTGGTCCATGATTTTTCCAGTCTGTCAAAAAGTCATTCTCCAATATACCCCATAGCGGTATGCAAGTTGCATACCGCTACGGCAGCGGCAACGGGGCCGCACAACCATTTCCAAAGGAGAAACGAATGAGTACCGCAACTGCATCCATGAAAGAATGCCTTCAAAACTGCCAAGAATGCCAAACGACCTGTGCCGACATGCTGACCAGCCACTGCCTATCCGAAGGCGGCGATCACGTCGAGCAAACGCACGTAAAACTAATGCTCGACTGCATCGCCGCTTGTGCAGCCTGCGTCGACTTCATGAGTCGAAACAGCGATCACCACGCATTGTATTGCCGAGCCTGCGCCGAGATCTGCAAAGCATGTGCAGACAGCTGCGACAAGGTCGGCAACATGGACGAGTGCGTCGAGTGCTGCCGCAAGTGCCACAAAAGTTGTTCGTCGATGGCAGCGTAGCACCAACCAAAATCCGAAAACGAAAAAACGCCGACGCCCCAATCGGAGACGCCGGCGTTTTCATTTCGCTGTTCGTGTTTATTCGCTACTCTTCTGCGTCGTCTGCGTAAGTTGGCGGCCAATCGTCGAGGATGCCGGGGTAGCTGGGCCAGTCTTCGCCCCAGTCGCCGGGATGGACGACGAGGTAGTCGGGCATGCCGGGGTACGGGCTGCCGGGGTGACCGGGCGGGAGGCTGTCGGGGTACGAGTGCCCCGGCGGCACGTGGTACGGATGATCGGGCGGCAACCGCGGCCAGATGTGTGGTGGCAACGGGGACTCGATCACAACCGGTTCTTCCGGTCGCGGCGGCCAGTCGTTGTCGTCCGGCCACCACGGCGGACGTGGGCCGGGATCTGGTGTGCCCGGCGGATAGTCGTCCGGCCACACCGGCGGCGGTGGTTCGGGCGGCGGCGTCAGGATGATAGGGCCGTCGCGTTCTTCTGGCTCACAGGGTGGATCAACGCCGGGCGGATCGAAGGGAGAGACGAACGGGTACGGTGGCATGTGGGGTTCGTAAAGTCCGGGCATCACTCGGCACTCCGTTGCAGAGGATCGGGTTGGACGAAGGCGGTGCCATGTCGTCGGAACCGGACCTCTCAGCCCGCTGGACCGGATGACGTCAAATCACGCTGTGATTGCCCCCAACCACGAAGCGGCTGACACGGGAGACTCGTCGCAGGAGGAATCGTGTGGCGGTGACGGGGCAGTCGAAGGCTCGGAAGCGGAGTCAGCAAATCCCGAGCACTTGGCGGCTAGCGAGAACGTCGGGGTTGCTCGCGAGGTGACGGCGTTGGTCAGTGAACTTTCAGCACCCAAGGGTCACACGCTGAAGCGTCGCAACGCAGGTTCAGACGACGCGGCGACGAAACGCGTGAGTGATGCGAGACCAGCACCCGCAGCGTCATTGGCAGGGCCGCCGCGAACTCGGTTAAGGTGGTGGAGCCACGCAGCAAGGGCATTCCAGCGGGCCTCAGTCGTAGTGGGCGGCTTCCTGTCATTGAGCTGATCGCACAGGTGGTTGCTGCATGTTGTTCGGGGAGCGTCGACGGGCAGCACGATGAGATGTGCAGTTACCCAAGCTCCTGAAAAGTGGGATTGGACTGGTGTACCTCACCTGCCATCCTCAGCTACCGAATCGGTCCGTCGCTGCTCCGTTTGGAGATAGCAACACGCGTCATAGGCGGCGGTGCCACTTCGGGAAGATCCTGCTTCGATGCGGCCAAAGTGTCGCCACTTGCTTCCTTTCTCCGCCGTCGGGCCAAATCCGCTCTCGATCGCCTGCTCGGCGATACTCTCGCGGGTTGGTCCGACTTTCTCGATGACGTGTCACCGTCGCCAACCAATTGAAACTCAACCGAGCCGCGGCCATGATCGAGCGAAGTTGTTTAATTGCCGACCGACATCGTCCGGCTAGTTTTAAAATCCGGCTTTTAAACCCGGCTCAGTTGTTCGTCGGTTCGCCGTTGACACGGCGACGAGTCTTTGGCGCCCCATCGGTCTGCTGATAGATTCCTGAGCGACTGGCCGACAGACATCGACCGCAGGCGATCCATCGACTCAGACGCAGTGACGGCGACAGGAACCACGTTCTGAGCCGCCAGCTTCAGTGAAAGATCCAAAAGTGCCGACAGACGGCAGCAGGGCCTGATCTCTGCACCCGTCCAGTTCATGTCATCGGGAACCCGGTGTTGATCATCGCGAGGTATCGGGCCATATCCGTTGCATCCCGGATACCTTCATTGCGAGCGACCAGCACGGCGATCTGGCGGTCAAGTCTGGGCGGAGTTCCCAGTAGCGGTGTTGCGTCATACCTCCAATAGTTGATGAACCCTGTGTCCGGATTCGACAAGCGACCAGTCGTGTCGGGGGATGATCCCAAAGCCTGCACCATCCAATAGTCTTCAACGTATTCGTTCGAGCCCGGCTCCGGTGGTGCGCCGATGCGGTACAGATCTCCCGAATCAAGTGAGAACGGAGTGACTCCGCCCCAATAGGCACCTAGCGCTAAACTGGCATCTCCGGACTCGGAGGGTGTAAGTGGATCGGGCTCCCAATCAAAGGATTCCGTCGCTCCGCTATTGACGGGAAAACCGTTCGCCGACGCAGTTCCATCAGCAACACGCCCTCCTTCGCCCCAATCGGGTTCTGGATCATCCGAGCTGTCGTCCGAACGCAAAATCGAGATCGCCAGCGGCGCGATTTCTCCGATCTCTTGCCCGGCAGCAATGCTTTCTTCATCCACATCTATTACCGCCCATGGATTTAGATGACTACATCGTTCCACCTGGGAGGCCCGGCCACTCCAGCGAAATAGGGGCTCTCGCCCTCGCAGCTCGGTCGGATTCTTAGCATACCGCACGACGTTACATCATCCTGTTACCATTCGACGATGGGATTCCGCAGTGGGCGATCAGTCCGACGGTGCCTTCAAGCTTTCCAAGAACGCAAGCATCAATTCCTTTTGGTCTTCTTTCAGCTCGAAAAAGTTTCGCTTGGATTCATCCGCTTCGCCCCCATGCCATTGGATTGCGTCGGTCAGGGTTTCGGCGCGACCATCGTGAAGATAGGGTGCCGAGTCCACGACTCCCCATAGCGGCGGTGTTTTCCATTCCCGTTGTAGAGCATCCCAAGAGAATCGATATCGACCATTCAGCTCAGCCTGACTGACATCGCCGCGGGGAAACTGCGGTTGCTCGGGATAATCCATAGCAATCGCTTGAGGCGTCCCCGCCGGTACCAAGGAGCTGACGACACTCGGGGCTGAACGTCTGCGATTGCGCGGTGGCCCAGGACGGTTCGGAGACCCGCTACGGTTGGGTGAAGAGCCGATACGATAAGAGGATGTTTCGCCGCCGCCGTATTGACTCCGGTAAGGACTCGCAGGTCCAGTTGAGTTGGTGCCAATCAACTGGTTCGCAGGAGCCGGGAATGGATCTTGCAGCTCGGAGCCCATGTCGTGCAATAATAGATCGCTGAAGATGCCTCGCGCTGGCAGTATGTCAGCGATGTGACAAGCGGCACATCCAACTGAGCTGAAAACACGTTCTCCACGGCGAACTCGTTTGCGGTCTTCCAAAGGTAGCAATTGCTTGGCTGGGGCTGGTAAGTCGGCGACGTAGCTCGTTAGGTCCGCGACCTGCCTCGTTGAAATATCGGATGCCAAGCTGACGTAGTGAGGATCTGCCGGATCATTGGCTTGTTGAGCGATGCTGGTCACATTCAGCCCCATCTCTGTTGCACACGCTCCTGCAACAAAGTCGGACAACGTGTTGACTTGGCCCCGCCAGCCATACTTCCCAGCCACTCTGCCAGAGATGGTACCACCGGATGATCGAGTCTGGGAAAGTGAGATGGCTCGCAACCGGTTCATGGAGATTTTCTCGATATCGCCCATGCCATGCAGCGGCGGTGAGTTGCGTTGACTGAGATAGTAGTCGAGCGTTCCATATCTCCCGGCAACCACGGGTTGCTTTGCGATTGCATCAACCGTTCGCTCTTGAGGACTGAACCACTCTGGCTGTAAACCGGAGGGCACTCCAACGGACAAACGTTGACGAATGACTTCATAACCGGGCCGCGTGGAAAGGTCATGCACGACCGTGTTAAACGACAGCGAGTTACCGGACAACAGCCCCGGAAAGAGATCCATGACTGAACTTGCGGGATCTCTGTGGCCACCACGATTAGTCGGTTGACTAAGAAATGGCGAGCGCGGGTCAACAGTGATCTGAGTCACATTGTGATTCACGCCCGAGGCCCCACCGCCAGGGTGACACGCTGCACATGAGATCGCGTTGTGCAGTGGCCCCAGTCCATCAGCTGGGAGCGTGGATGCTAACTCTCGAGAGTTGTCGCGGTGTTGTGGATGGGGACTTCGCCCCATTCCTCGACCGCGTCCCCGATGTCCCCACTGCGGATCCAGATGCGTTGAATCAAATTCCGTGAATGCTGGTGCACGGTCCACGAATTCCCATTCCCGCTCAAACAGCTCGCGGCCAGCGATTGTATCCTGAGCGATTGCTTGAGGGGCGATGATCAGGGCCAAGATCAGAAACCCAGCCAATCCGTACCGATGCTTGAAAGCCATGAGACGTTTCCTCGGCGGTGCACGAAAAGAGAAAAAAAAGCGGCGTAGCAATCCCTATACACTGCAAGGACGAAAACCGTCCCTCAATGCAACGCGAACAGCAAAGAAACCTCATTGTGATGGATTCAAAATCGCATCAAGCGTGGTGCCCTTCGGCAAATCCAACATGCCATGGTCGGTCACACGATCCAGTTCTTGGTAGCGAATGTCAATCAAGGAAGTCACCGCCGCCGCTTCCACCGCGTGAACACTGAGCCTGGGCATCGTCGGCGGCAGACATCATCACCGCAGCAATTGCTGCGATCATCGAAAATCCGCGGATATTCGAGAACATGGAAAGTTTTCCCGTACGAGTTGAAGAGGAGCGTCGGGGACATCAAAATACTCCCCCGCTCTTGAAGGACGTTTCACACGCGCCGGTGTCACAGTTCCTTCTCGCGAAATTTTTCGTAATGGAAGTCATTCGTGACTTTCGGCCACAGAAACACCTGGATCGCCGAATCTTTTGACGAAATCCGCTACCAGAAGCGTGACAAACCGCAACGAATCTCGCCCTTTCAAGGAGAGGGCGATAAATCTCATCTGTACGAGGGCGTCTCTGCCGAACGACTACGCAAAAGATTCTGACCAAGCACGACGCCACGGCCAGCACCACCTATAAGCAACGGGATTTACAAAACACGATGGAAAATCAAAACGCGGCCATGGATCATCGCCCACCAGCTGGCTGCAAGACGGTCAACGTGGGCGATAGAAGTCCGTCAGCGCACAAAAAAGGCGACGAAGCCGGCCTGCTTGCCCAAAGGGTCGCAAGATCACTTCGTCGCTATGGATTTCCACTGATTTCGGTCGCCCATCTCGGGAACCGAGCGATTCAACTTTCCGGCTCGACTGAGAACGCCAACGACCGAGCCCTTGTCGTTGCCATCGCTCGCACAGTGCCAGGTGTTTCGGCCGTCACATTCACCTAGTTGCCGGGCATCCTAACTTTCATCATCCGCACATCTCGGCGGCTAGTCGTTGAGGATGCCGGGATAGCGGGGCCAGTCGTCGCCCCAGTCACCAGGATGCACGACCGGGTAGTCCAGCATGCCGGGGTAGGCTTTGCCGAGGTGACCCGGCGGCAGGTTGTCTGGATACGAATGCCCCGGCGGCACGTGGTATGGGTGATCCGGCCGAAGTCGCGGCCAAATGTGCGGTGACAAAGGCGCTTCGATCACGACTGGTTCTTCCGGTCGCGGCGGCTAATCGTAGTCTTCAGGCCACCACGGCGGACGTGGGCCAGAATCGGGCGTGCCGGGCGGATAGTCGTTCGGCTAAACCGGTGGCGGTAGTTCGGGCGGCGGCGTCAGGATGATTGGGCCGTCGGGTTCCTCCGGTTCGTAAGGTGGATCGTCGTCCGGTGGATCAAACGGCGGGACAAACGGATACGGCGGCATGTCTGGTTCGTAGGGTCCGGGCGTGGTCATTGCAATGCACTCCGTTGCAGAGGATCGGGATGGACGAATCCGGTGCGTTTGTTCGGGCACGAGCCGCACTGCGGGATGCCTTTGGTTTCGATGAAGGTGCGAAGTTCATCGTCGGTGGCGGTCGCTTTGCAGTCGCGGAAGAGTTGCCACTGCGGGAGATCGTGCAGGTTGAGCTAGGCTTCGAGTTGGGCGAAGTACGCGAGCGCGGGACACTTCGCCAGCAAGCCGCCGGAGACGAGTTGCGTACAAGTCTTCTGCATGCAGACTTTGAACGCGGAATTGGCACTCCCTCATGTACGGCTTGCTCTTGCCGATGAAGTGGTAGATATACGACTGCATTACCGGGTTAGTCGCCCATTCCGAGTTCTGCTGGATGCTGACGTTGAAGTCGCCCGGCAGGAAGTTGATGTTCCCATCGACCATCCACCTGGCAATGGGTTCCAAGCCGACTGGGGCGAAGTCACCACTTCATTCGTTTCAAGGGATCCTTGAGCGGACGTACGACGCTCTGGGTTTCCAAATCGGATACGCCGTGAGCGGCGGCAGTTATTGCTCGGGCATGGGCTTGAAGCGATTGACACTTTTCCTAAATCACCACACCTCGCACTTCGCTGCGGGAGTTTCAACCGACCGAACCAGCGTCATGATGCTTTGCCGGATGTGCTGTGGCAGGTTCTGCCAGCGGGTGAGCAGGAAAACAAGCTCGAGCTCAGTCGGGGCCAGTGGATACTGAACCCTTACTGTCCTATCGAGCCGCCGGTCAGCACACAAAAAATCGCGGTCACCGGCAGGTCCAATTAGGAGGCCAGAATTGGCCAAGCCTGGGTCCAATTAGAAAAATGCTTCCTTCGTAAACCCTTGCAATCAATGACTTTACAGATTTCGCTTCGGAAGCTCCCCGCCTCCACTAAGGCCGAGTTGTGAGAAATCACAACTCGGCTTTTTTCATGGACTTACGGCAATTCTATTGATTTTCAAGGGGATCCAGCGTTCAATGGGGCCAATTAGGCGGATCTCTGCGGCCAATTGGACGCTACTGGATAGGTCCTCGGAGGTCATCATCAACCAGCCCAATGGGAAAATCACGCGACGTCACAGTCGCCAGAAATCGGGTTGAAACACGGAGGTCAAAGAAGAGCGATTCTCTCTCCAAGGTAGCTTTGCTCCAATGCCATCCGACTTCGAATGCACGACCTGCAAACTCGGCTTCTCCGTGGGTACGTATCATTACCATTCGTTTGACACTGGCTTTATCGGGTCGACGCTGCTTGTCTGCACGTGCACTGGCCGACAACATCGACTCGAAATTCCGCATCCTGACCGTCTGCTTGAATTTGCCCTCGAGTCCATGCCATCGATACTGATTGATGTCCCACGATTGGCTGACACAATGATCATGATTCCCGACGATGACTGGTCCAACCGTCGTAGCGTATCAACTCGTGACAAAGATTCGATTGATTGCGATTGCTGCTCGAAGCGTGGTACTTTGACGGACACTGTCGAACCTGGAACGCGATGTCCAAACTGCAACGAAGTGCTACCGCTTCCGATCGCGAATTGGATGACGTGATGAAAGGACTGCGAGTGGCCGTGCCGTGCAGCGGAATCAGTATCAGGCGTTTAGAATTGGAAAATTAGCCTGCCGTGCCCGTTAACGACTACCGCTCCCCGAATGAATCAAACTGTATCCCGAGACATATGCCATGAACAAATCGGACTGTAAATCAGCGATGATTGGGCCACGACGCTTCCAATGGCAAGTTAGCGGTTGGTTCGGTGGCGTGTTCGGTGGATCGGCCTGGCTCGTTCCAATTGCGGCAATTCTCGCGTTCAATGGCCAACCGAAACTCGCAGTATTGCCTGCCGGGAGCTGCGTGCTGATGAACCTTCTCGGCGGTGTGCTTTGGTATCGACGTGACCGGATTCTCCCGTTCCCCGCACTCATGGGATTGCTTGCTGCGTTTTCTGTCGCAACGCCACTCGTTTGGTTCGCGACTTCGCTCTACGCGACCCCGGAGTCGCTTGCCTCGCTCAACTGGCCGCAACATGCCATGCCTGGTGTCTTGGCCGTGTTGATCTGCCCGGTCATCATCGCGTGGTTTTGCATTCTTGAATACTCTCATCCCAACGAACCAGTGGCGTCGCAGCGAGTTCATCGGTGACCCCGAACCTAAGCCTGTTCCTGGACGCGTGTATCGACCTTGGGCTGGATCCCTCAGCCTGGATTTACGCCGACGACAGCGGCCACCGTCTCACTTTGCCGGCCGCATCCGGCAAACTCGGCCCCATTGTCGTTCACGAGGACGGCGACGAGTTCATTGTCGATGTTGGCACCATCCATCACACGCACTTTCGCGGATTTCAATACCCGGACACAACTGACGTTCTCAGAGCAGCAATCGACGCGGCTCGCTTCGTTCTCGCGGTGATGTCTGACGGTGTTTGTGTGACCGTCGACTACCTCGATGGTCGCTGCATTTGCTCCAGTCACTTTTTTCTTGACTCAGAGAACTTAACTTCTGATACTGTCGGCAGTTCGCGTGCTGGCATCCGGGGTGGCAACATTCACACCGAACGCTTTCTGTGGTCCGGTCCTGTGTAGCGACAACGAGCGGAGAACGATTGCGATGAACCTTTTTGACATTCCCGTACGGCTTGGGCTCAGAAACGAAGATGCCAACCTGACTGCGAATCGCTCGCTGATCGTATCCAAGGGCTCGGCGCCGATGGCGGAGAATTCGACGAGTTTATTTTCGCAGCAATGCGCGACGTCTTCTACAGCGGATACAACGCAGGGCTCGACGCACGCGACCAGCGTGTCTCCACGTCTCCTGATCGACATCACGAAGACCGAAGTCGTAGTCTTCTGGACGTGGATTCTGGTCTGGAACACGTGCGCCCAGGGCAATGTTCTCGATGGCGGTCGTAGATATAGACAGCGTGACGTTGGCGGTATTCGTAGTCGCTTCAGTTTTGCCCCCGACTATCACCATTGACGGTTCCGCACACAGGCGGACCGGTGTACTGGGTACGAAGCAGCCGCCGGAAACAACGCCTCCTGCCTTTGGGGCGACAGAGGACTCAGATGGGAAATCTGATACCTATTGAAAAAGCTTGCCGCCACTAAATCCCACCAGTAGTAATCCTGTAATCGTTGACCACAAAAAGATAATAAGGAATGAAGCGATAGCGCTTCCGCGCCCGAAAATCTTACCCACAAGAATGAAATAGACCGTTGCTAATACCAAGTGAACAGTTAACGAGGCGATCAGATGCGCACTAAAGAAGTACCACGGTACTCCGATCGCCAAAGCAAGCATCGATTCGAGCCTCCATGATCCATCCACGTTAAGTTCATTCTTCATTTGGATCACCGTACATCAACTCGAATGCATCCCCGAATACTAAGTTCCAGTTTTGCACTTTTTGCTAACTGATATTGGCACGAAAAAGGCGGCCCGTTCCAATGAGATTTGAACCTTCAAACTTTCAAATCCTTTGGCACGGAAGCCGCCCACCATGGAACTTACCAGTTCGTTCGAGACTCTGCTACGCACGTTCTCCCCAGCTTTCACCGCTCCCAGCTTCCAAACGTTTCGCCTGTTGATGACCGGCTGGATTCTGTCAGCCCGACATCGCTATGTCACCGATCTGATTATTTCCAGCGACTCCGTTGGCAACGGGCATTTCTCTGATTACCACCGCTTCTTCTCGCAAGCGGCTTGGGACATCGATCATCTCTGGAAACTGTTGGCCCAGTTGATCCTGAACAACTTGATCGGTGCCGATGCCACGATCGTGCTTTCGGGGGATGACACCCTCTGTCGTAAACGCGGCCTGGGGATCTTTGGTGCTGGAATGCACCACGATGCGTTGAGTTCGTCGAAGTCCAAGAAAATTTGTCACTGGGGGCACGATTGGGTGGACCTGTGCATCGTGATTGCTCATCCATGGTGGGCACCGACGAAAGTCTTTTCTCTGCCGATTTGCATGAGGCTCTATCGCAATCGCCAGGGGCTCGCCAAAGGGAAAGGCAAACGCAAGAAGAATCCCACCGCCGCGCAGGTGCGTGCCGCATCCAAGCAGGCCAAGCAAGCCGCAGCAGCTAAGAAGAAGGCAGCTGAGAACGCCAAGAAGAAAAACAAACCCGATCCAAAAGCCCATAAAACACGGCCTGAACTGATGGCTGAGATGGTGGCCATGGTTGCTGCATGGTTCCCAGATCGCCAGTTCATTCTCGTCGTCGACAGTCTTTACAGCGGCAAGAGCGTGCTGTCGAAGTTGCCTGAGAACTTTGAGTTGATTGGCCCAGTTCATGCCAAGGCGGCGCTCTACTCACCGGCCCCTCAAGAAACAACCGTCCGTCGTGGGCCTCGCCGTAAGAAAGGTGAGCGGTTGAAAGATGCCGCTGCTTGGGAGCAGGACAGTTCACGTTGGCAAACGCTCCACTACGATCAATACGGGCTGCACGGATCGCTGCGGGTGAAAACTCGCACGGGACTGTACTACAAAGCCGGCAACGACCGACTGCTTCGCCTGGTGCTCTCGCAAGACACCGTGGGTCAGCGGCCGACACGAATCTTTTACTGCACCGACGTGTCGATGAAGCCCCAGGAAATTCTTTCGATCTTCTCGCAACGTTGGTCGATTGAAGTGACGCACTTCGATTGCAAGCAACATCTCGGACTAGAAGATCCGGCGAACCGCACTCCCAAAGCGGTCGAACGAACCGCTCCGATGGCGATGTTCCTGTACAGCCTGTCGATCCTGTGGTTCGCGACCGAAGGCCACGAGGAACTCCAGTTTCCGAATCGACCTTGGTACCACTGGAAGTCTGAACCGAGCTTCGCGGACATGCTCACGACGCTACGCCGCAAATCCTGGGAAGAGAAATTATCGGGGGTGTCGCTCGCTGCGACACCCGACGATAATTCCAGACGTCTGCTCACGTTCCTGGCGACGCTCGCCGGATAGCATGCGGAAAGTGCAAAACTGGAACTAAGCTGTACGATACGTATCCCGCTACCGGCAATGAAACAAAGCCCCACCCTATCGCCTCAAGGGCGACATCGTGGTTGCGTCCTCCCCAAAATAGCTCCTCACGGGTCATGGGGCGAAGTTGCCGTGTCGTCTTATCGAACAGTTGATTGGGATGAAAGACGCCAGTATCAATTTGGTAAGTACCAGGACCAGGTGTTCTGCGAACTCCGGTTATTCTCTGGAATGCGGACCAAGGGCCTCGAAGCTTGGGTTGGACTAGGTTTGCTGCATTGATTCCCTCAACCGTATGTGTTAGACGTTCTGGTCGTACCAACGATTTGATACCAACGCTAAATTTGTTTGATGGAACTCTGTTGGCAGCGAACGTCCAAACGGAGTATGGCCCATTCAAGTATCGAGTTGCTTCGATCCCTTCCTTTCCTTTCTTGCCCGTAAAATGTACTGCAGTACTTACACTGTTTGGGGCATCAAGCTATCGCAGATTTATCCCCTTTCTCGTAGGCAAGAAACTGCTCCATCGTTATTTCTTTCACTTGCCCATTCGTCTTGGAAACGAAAATCGGCTCGTTTCCGTCAAGGGTAAACGAAAGGTCACGAGTCTCCCAGAACTCTGGCGTGTTGTAGAAAAATACGTAGCCATTTTCGATCTCCTCAGTCAATTCGTGATTAAACACAATGGAGACGGAGCTTTCGATTTGCATCGTCGCAAGTCGTTCTTCGGCAATTCGTTTTGCGTCTGTTAGAGATGTCATCTCTTATTTCCTTCCTGGCGCCGTAAGCAAAAATCGAAAGTCTGAGAAGTCGTCGAAGTTATCAACGCCAAGCCCACCCGGCTTTACACGTGTTCCCTGAGAATCGAGGAATCGTATCACACCTTTTTGGTTGACAGCAGTCCAAACGTGTCCATAGCCACGAGGGTGCGATCCGCCAACTATTCCTCGAGCTCCATCGCCACTACGGCGGAGCGCTGCTCCAATTTCCATCATCCCCGATGCATTTTCAAACTTCCCTCCGTAAAGAACCTCCAGGTTCTTGCGTGGTAGTGGGACAAGACTCGGCTTTGCGATGGTTGGCGTTCCGCCGAGCGTTCTGTCAGCAGCAATCACACAGTTTTGGCAGTTCTTCGTGTAACCCGGAAGCCCTCGTTTTGGATTGACATTGCGTATTGATCCATCCAATACACTCTTTGGGGCGACAGATTAATAAGGAGCTTGCCTAACTTCCACCCCGTCGGTAAGCCCCTCCTGTTCAACGATCATGACAAGTAGTTCAGCATTCCAAAGTCCTGCATCTACGCGCTCAAATTGGTCCCTTTGGGGCCACTGCCCTTTTCACATCAGACACCGCATCGACGGCATCGTCAACCAAGCCGAGAGCACCTTTGCCGCTGATCCCGAGACCGCCTCCTACGCGGCGGATGGTGGAGCCCATAGGCAGGGCTCCCAGGCCCGACAAGAATCGATCGGTGCCGGAGAGTTCGCCGAATCGTGCGTCGTAGCCGGTGCCAGCTTCCAGCCCTCCTTTGATGCTACCGATGACGGGGAGTTCATCGGCGACCGCGTTGGCTACCTGGTAGGACGCTTCTGCGATGAATGCTTTGAAGCCCGCCCAGGCGGCACTGCCGCCACCCTCGCCGTTGTAGGGTACTCAACTACAACGTTCAACTTGACGATATCGGACGCACCCGGTGGCTCTGTTCCGCTTCAACTTGACGAAAGCCTCGCCTTCCTTCGAGCGAACATCGCGGCGATATCGCGATTGGCCAACGTCGCCGCGGACTGCAAGCTGACGCTCGATCTCTCTTGGAACTTCCCTCGTGGCATCATCGGGCAATACAATACGCTACCGGCGGAGTTGATGGGCGTGATGTCGTTCCTCGGTATCGACTTGATGTTCTCGGTGTATGACATCGCCGCACTTCCTAAATCCCCAAACGGTGATTAGCGAGGCGGTAAACCGAAATAATTTGCTCTCCGCTACAGCGGTTGGTCTCGCCATTTTAATGCGTTCGCTGGGATCACCTTTCTCGGGTATCGCCGACGCACTCCCATGAAGACACTGGCATCGCTGTGACACCAAGCAACCGTCGCATGGCCGAGGCAACTCCGAGGGTGACTTCGGTCATGCGGGGGTAGTCGAGCGTGTCGGGAGTGTCGGTTGATTGGTGGTAGTTGGGGTTGCGCAGGTAGCTGGTGTCGGTCAGCATCAATGCGGGGTAGCCTTGGTCCCAGAACGAACTGTTGTCGCTCAGCCGAATCTCGTTGATCTTTTCGGGTAGGCAGATCGAGAACAACGGCATCCGTCGTGTTCCTCGTTTGAAACCGCGGCGAAATTGCCAATTCAGCTTCCATGACGGCATGTTGCCAACTGCCGCGAGGAAGTTGCCGCGTTGGGGGAAGAAACGGTGCAACCATTTCGGGATCGCTGGCGGGATGGCTTGCGAGCCTTTTGTTAGGCAGTAATAGCCGACCATTTCTAGGCACAGCATTCCGACGATGTTATCGCCGCGTCGGCGTGACTCGAGGGCGTGGTGTTGGCTGCCCATCGCGTCGACGTTGAAGTACGGAGGCTCTTCGCAGGCGAACGCGACATAGCGTGCGGTTCGTCGACCGGTGTGTTGGCGCAGGAGACGGCTGACTTCTAACATGACCGCCACTGCCGAAGCGTTGTCGTCGGCGCCAGGCGTTGAATAGACGGTGTCGTAGTGGGCTCCCAGCAATACGATCTCGTTGGACCGCTTGGTTCCGGGACGCTCGACGATCAGGTTGGTGGCTTCGTCACCGAGTGCATCGTAGCACTCACGTTCATTCGTATACCCCATCTCGGTCCACTGACCTTCAATGTAGCCAATGGTCGCCTGAATCGTCTTGGGCTTCTTCAAAGTGCGTGGGCCGATCAGCCCCGCAAGTCGATCGACATGAAGGCGAAGGTTCGCTTCGATTTCGTCACGGTCGACGATTTTTGATTCAGTGGGCATCAGTATGGCGGGGCAAGCCGGCGGAAGCCGTGAAAGAGGACGACGAGAAGGAACAGCAGATTGCGAACGAGGACGCCGAGAGGATTGATGGAGGGAGCCTTCATGACGGTGGTCGGTTTCTCATCGATTGAGTCGGCCAACGATTCGCCGAGCGAACGCATCCATGCCACGCTGCGTGGCCATTCCCATAGGCCATCAATCCACTCTTCGGGAACACCCTCACCACCGACGCCGGCGCCAACAATGCCGCCGACGATCGCGGCGGTCGTATCGGCATCGCCACCGCAGCGGATGATCGTGGTGACGGCGTGGCGAAAGTCCTTCGGGTGTGAGAGCCAAGCATGGATCGCGACTGGAACGGTGTGATAGGTGTATCCGGTGATACCTTTGGCCAGCCCCAAGGCTTGCGCAAAATCGGATGTGGATTCCCCTGCTCGGGTGCTCAGGACCGCTTTGCGAAGCAGATCGGTTAATTCGACTCCATCGTCGCCGACTCCATCGACAACTTGATCGAGCCACAGGTTCGCATCGACGGTTTCGTGATCCCGTGAGTGCTTCGCTGCCAACGCCACGGCGATGGCGCCGTATTCTGCTTTCGGATCGCTGTGCGTCAGCCGCGAGGATGCTCGCACCATTTCAAGCATCAGCTTCACATCGTCAATCGCCGCACCGAAAATGGCCGCTCGCATCGCTGCCCCGTTGCCTGCGGAGAAGACACCGGCATTTCGTGGCTTTGCGCCTAACCACAATTTCATCCCCGAACGAGCGGTCGCTTTGCCAACGCCTGCCGGCAGTGCCAAAATCCACCACCGCAACCGACTTGCGAAACGCTTGGTAAAGACGTCAACGTCGCCGCGAGCCTCAATCAGCGACTGAGCCACTATGCAAGTGTGCTCGGTGTCGTCGGAAATCATGCCGCGACCCAACAGGAATCGATAGCGATCGGGCGGCCCAAGCAATCGCGGTGCTCTTTGCGGTGAGACACCTTCGTAGGGCAGCCCCAACGCATCGCCCACCGCGGTTCCAAGGATGCATCCGAAAATAGCTTCGCTGTTCAATGCATCTGTTCCAAGAAGTCTAAAAGTTGGTTTCCACGATTTCAATTGGTCCTATGTTATTGACTTTCGTCACGACCCGCAAAGGGCGTGCTCGATGTCACCCGAGACACTGAAACGAAAGCCCCGATTCATGTCGGTTCCAAGTCATTGATGCGTCAAGTCACCGAGCGGATCCGACCACGGTTCCGCGCATTCGATCATATCCACGACGAAGCTGGCCATCGAAACTACGGCATGGTGACTCGCGGTGCGACGACCTTCATCAATTGTTCGTGCTGCGACCTCGCTTGCAAGCTGCTGAACCCAGGGTTTGTGGTGGAACTCCAAGGAGTCAAATCATGAAGTACGCGATCGAACCGAATCTGACGCCCGCGGAGTTCATCGACGTGTTGAGACGATCGACGCAAGCGGAACGGCGGCCGGTGGAAGATGTGGCTCGGATCGCGAGGATGCTGGCGGGGGCTGACTTGGTCGTGACGGCGCGAGATGAAGATGGGACGCTGGTTGGCGTGTCGCGAGCGATCACCGATTTCGCATATTGCACCTATCTGTCGGACTTGGCAGTTGATGTGGCTCGCCAGGGTCAGGGGATCGGTCGGGAGCTGATTCGCGTGACTCATGAGCACGTCGGGCTGGTCACTCGTTTGATTCTGTTGGCGGCTCCCGGAGCGGCCAGCTACTATTCGCATGTCGGCATGGAGCAGCACGATTCGTGCTGGATGATTCCTCCGCGGTAGGTTGTCGAGCGAGATTCGGGATGAATCGGACTTAGGAACGCGGGATCAATAACTGGCGTAGTGGATCTTGTTAAAGATCCATCCAGAACAGGATCTTTAACAAGATCCACTACGGTAAACCCGTCACTTATTGTTCCTGGTATCCTTACGTCTATTTTTCCATATCGCTTAGTTGCAGATTCAACGCACCGACGGACATGCGGATTTCAATCAAAGAAATGGTAAGTGATCCGACCATCAGTACGAGACTGATCGCGAAGATGACTTTGCCGAAGAAAACCAAGCCAGCAAACAGCAGCCCCATACATACTGTGCATGACAGGAGACTAGCGACACCGAGAGTCTGCATGTCCCGAATCAAGTTCACGCGTCGGCGCAGGTTTGCGATTTGTGCCGCAGCTACTGGATCCGGTGTCTCTTGGTACTGTCGGTGCAGCGTGCGGATGACGGTTGCCAAGGCAAGGAACCGATTGGTGTAGGCAAGCAAAAGCAGTGATATTGTTGAGAATAGCAACGCGGGAGTGGTGAGATCGATATTCATGTTTTACCTTTCTAAGCCGATTATACGCCTCCTAGACGAAATAGCGATGTCTGGCGCTGATCCGACCCATCAGTACAAAACGCCCACGGGGATTGCTTTTCCGCGGGCGTTTTGGATTTCGGTTCCCCTTTCGGCTTACAGTTCGACGGATTCGACTTCGCGGACGAACCGGGATATGTCGTTTTCCAGGAACGAGCTGACGACGTTGAACACGGCGTCACTAAAGCCACCGATGTTCAGGATGTCGTCTCGCTCGGGTGCCTGGCTGGTTCCGTAGGGTTGGATGTCGATGCAGACTAGCTTCGGATCGGCGATGCCGTGTCCACGCTGTGTCTTCTTGAACTTCTCCCACCCGGTCATCACTCCGGTGGAACCGTTTTGCCCGTAGCCAAAACGACGTCCCGAGGTGATCCAACTTTCGTTGTCGCTGACCAGAACGATGCCCGCGAAGGCTTGCTTCGCGTAACGCGTATTGGCTTCGACAAATGGCAACGAGCAATCCGTTCCTCCACCTCCGTACTTCGACAAGCGTGCTGAAAGTGACAAGATCGAATCGCTTGGATCGACCTTGACCTTGTATGCCTGCGTATCGAACGGAATCACGACGCTGTCTGGGTTGCGACGCAGGATCGCTGCTGCGAACAGTGCCGCAACATCGACGCATCGCATCTTCGACGTTCCGCCGCGGCCTCGGCTACCCGTGACCGGACTCGCCATGGAACCTGAAGTATCAAGGCCGATGATGACTGGTCCCGGTAGTGTTGGCACGTTTCCGCACGCGATCTCGGCAGCGTCATGCAACGCCGTCTTGATCTTGGCTGGAACCTCGTCCGATGCGTTCATGTAAGCCGCCAGAAACTGGTACGGGAACTGACGACTGCGAGCGATCGCGTTGCGGTCAGCCAGTTGGCCGGCCACGTAGTCGATCATCGCGTTGTCGGTTCCTGCGAATCCGAGGATTCCAGGCTTCTTGAATGCGTCGTGACGCAAAAGCGTGTTGAGGTTCATTCGCAGTGCTTGCGGTCCCATTTGTCGGGCAATCTCCTTCCAAACCAACGGTCCCTTGGCTGCGTCGGCTAGCAAGTCCCATCGAACTTGCAAATCGCCGGCGATCAACGTTTGGGCTTCGGCCGTATCGGCTGCGCGGTAAGCGACCAACGACTGAACCGTCGAAGGCAGGTGGTCAGCTGTTGCTGGTGCCCACCTTTCGACTGGCTTGCCGGTCAACCATCCGAACAACGCTCGACGCGCGTCATCCTTTGGCGTTGGACGTGCCATTCGCAAGATGTCTCGCAGGCTTGGATCGTTTCCGATCGAAGCTGAGAGCAACTTGCCAACAGACGCATCGTTCAGCCAACGTTGGAATGCACGCTGCAGCGAGGACGACAGGCCCCTGCGACCGAACTGTCCCGAACGAGTCATTTGGAAAACGGTGCGTAGAACGCGGCCGTTGTCGGCGACTCGGTCGAAGACTTGGTGCATGAGCTTGGTGTCTCGCGTCGACAGTACGACCAACAACGCTGCCGGCATGTCCTTCATGTAAGCACGCTCACGTGAATAGACAGCCAGCTTTGCCATGAACTCGTTGTCGTCGATCTCGTCGATCAGCTTTCGCATTGCGTCGAGTTGGTTTTGCGCGGACGCGTAGTAGACGTTGCCGAACGTGCCGGTCGCCGCCATTTGCGCGAGCGCGTGCTTCGCGGACAACTTGTACGCTGGGCCGCCGGCTTCGTTAGCGACGGTCGCTCGCGGCAGGACGCTGGTGATGCTTTGGAAGAGAGACTTGTTGGCCACGGGAGAAGTTCGAATAGTGAGGGGTGAAGTGTGAAAGGAAAAACTTTGGAGGTGGTAGTGATGCACTTCTGGTATCTTGAGTTCGATGAAGACTGATTTGCCGGACCGGACGTTCACTTTTGCCAAGCGAATCGTGAAACTCTGCCAGACACTGGAAGAGCAGCATGGCGTGGCGCAAACGCTCAGCCGCCAGCTGATCCGTTCGGGCACATCAGTCGGTGCGAACGTTGAAGAGGGGCAAGCGAGCCAGAGCCGGAAGGATTTCCGGCTCAAATACTACATCGCGTGCAAAGAGGCTCGTGAAACGCTGTACTGGCTTAGGCTGCTTGCAGAAACCGAAATCGTTCCGCACGATCGACTGAAACCGATGATGGACGAGTGTAACGAGCTAGTCGCGATCCTGACTTCTATCGTCAAGAAACTCCGCGACTAGCTTTCACTATTCACTCTTCACCCGTCAAACTTCCGTCCATGTACTCCGAATCGGCAGTCGATCGTGTGCGATTTCTATTTCGTTTTCTTCTTGGTGGTCTTTCCCATTTGTTTCCAAAGGGAACGGCCGTTGTCTCGGTCGAGCCGGACGAGTTGTTGCTGCCGTGTGTCGAAAGCGATCAGGTTTCCCTTGGGTCGCTTCGCATAGACAAATGGCAAGCAAACGGCGACGACTTTGTGCGGTTCGCCGACTGCACGCGGCAGGTAGCGAGTCCGAACGGGTTCGTCGATTGGTAGCGAGATGCCCGAGCAACTCCAGAGGAAGGAGGGAAGTTCGATGATCTCGCTGAGGATGGTGATGTAGTCACCCTTGGCGATGTCTTCGCCGGCGATCCTGGCCGCGACGGTCGTCACGGTTTTGGATCGATTTTCGGTTGTGGTTTTCATGTTTCCGTAATCGTTGAAAGATTGAATTGTGCATGTATGTTCTCTGTCGGGCAGCGAGTTTGGATCACTCGCGGCCGGTCGTAATGGCGAAACAGCAATGTAAAACACGCATAGTTCGGTCTCTCACGGACGAGGGAAAAACGATTGAAGAAGCGTCACGAAGTTTGAAGGGTGAAGGGTGAAGGGTGAAGTTAGAAGTCTGAAAGTTTCACCCTTCACCCTTCTCTCTTCAAACTTCTAAAGATGTAGTCCGATTGGGCAGTCAATCGTGTGCGGGTGGCGACGAAGTTTTGGCCAGACGTTTTTACTGAGCTACTCGCGAACACTTGTCCGCTGGCGGGGATCGAACCCGCGACCTCGCCGCATTGCGACGCGCTCTCACCATGTAGTCTGAACCGGCAGTCGCCGTGGTTTGGTTGAAGACGGATCGACGAAGGGACAACTCAGATGATTCACATTCTCAATATGTAATCCGAGCCTGCAGTCGATCAGTCAGAAACACCGGTGGGAGTCGAACCCACTTTGGCCGGGTTGCAAGCGGCTGCCTGGCCATCTGGCGCCAGCGTTTTGTTGCTCGCGGGGTTGCCGCGAGCGTGTGTCGTTGAGTCGTCGTCTCTAAAAGTAGTCATCGCGATTGACGCCATCACAGACGCCCCGATCGTAGGCAACAACGCTTGAACCGTTGGCCGCTGCCGCAGGGGCATAGGTCGTTGCGACCGAGCTTTTCCTCGAGCAGCTTACCTTGGATCATTCGGACTCCGCGTTTGACCTTCGTTTCCGACGGATAGCCGCGGCGGCGTTTACTCATTGGCTCGAAAGCAGTGGGCTTCGTCGAGTCGCTCGTCGTCGTTTTGGTATCGCATGGGTCTGCTCCGGTTTGAGAACGCGGTTTGGAATCGTTGGTGTTCAGTGCTCTCGCCAGGAATCGAACCTGGTCCGACAGTTTCGGAGACTGCCATGCGATCCAGCACACCCGCGAGTCATTTGGTTGTTTTCATACTTCATAGTCACAAGAGCCGACGACTGGGTTCGCACTAGCATGGGTCACGCTAAAAAAGAATGACAGCCAAGAGCGGTGCCTTTCTACATCGAGCCACGTCGGCTGGCTTTGTTTCCATCAGTAGCCCGACCAGGAATCGAACCTCGCACCAAAAACTTCTGGTTAGAAGCCAGAGATGATGTCCGTTTCACCATCGAGCCAGGAAAAGCTGGTTCGCATCTAGCTTGTTTGCTGTTAGCGGTTGTCGTCTTCGCAAATTTGCTAACGGCTAAATCGCTATCTCAAAGCGGAAGGCGAGGGAGTCGAACCCACAGCATCCCTGGTTCTAAGGATAACAGGAACAATAAGTGACGGGTTTACCGTAGTGGATCTTGTTAAAGATCCTGTTCTGGATGGATCTTTAACAAGATCCACTACGCCAGTTATTGATCCCGCGTTGCTAAGCCAAGGTGGCCTGCCAATTGCCTACCGAGCCGTCAGTGGAGCACCGGGGAATCGAACCCCGATTTTCTGCTTGCAAAGCAGACGTCTTCCCGTTGGACGAGCGCCCCATGTTGTTTTTCAATACCAGTACCCAGAGTAGGGATCGAACCTGCAGACACTCGGGCCCTGTGTTAATGATTACGGGGCCGGATCTCGCTGCCAGTTGGCATACCTGGGCAACGGTTTTTGACCGCAGCTGTTTTCAAGCATCGGTCACTACCGTGGCCATTGCCTTCATCCTCCCACTTGGTCGGCGGCAGGCCTTGCTTCCGGCCGGGTGACTTCCGTATTGCGCTATCAAACGCAGTGACGTGAGCGGGAATCGAACCCGCGGACTCCTGGATGAAAACCAGACGATTCTGCCATCAGAATCTACCACGCCGTTTTGTTGCTTCGATCGAAGCGAGTACCGCATAGGAGTTTCGATCTCCTTCCTGCTGCCTGAGAAGCAGCCGACCTAGCCAGTAGTCGAATGCGGCGAATTGAAAGCGATGGCAACGGGAGTCGAACCCGCAGCGACTTGATAGACAATCAAGCTTCCTTCCCAGAGGAAATTGCCACCGAAAATGTTCGGGGAGGGTGACCAACCGGAATTGAACCGGCGACAAACTCATTCACAGTGAGTCTCTGGAAACCAACACCAGATCTGGCCACAGCACCGGAGACTGGAATCGAACCAATGAACTCCTCGTTCAGAGCGAGGTGCAGCGACCAACAACTGCTACTCCGGCGTAACAAAACTTTGCAAAGCACTCCGTCCGGGAATTGAACCCGATCTGCGAGCTTCAAAGGCTCACGTCGCGACTACGCGCCGGAGAGAGTTTTCCAAAACAGAAGAGTGTCCTGCGGGAGTCGAACCCACCTAGCCGGATTGGAAGTCCGGAACCTTTGCCGCTCGGCCAAGGACACGAAATATGCAGAAGTTTGAAGGGCGAGGTGTGGAACGAAGCGAGCTATTCCACACTTCTCGCTTCACCCTTCAAACTTCGCGAAGCTCCGGCGGATGGACTCGAACCATCACTCGTCTCCTTAACAGGGAGCCGCCTTACCATTGGGCCACACCGGATTTTGCAAAGCGCCCAGTGGGAGTCGAACCCACACTTCCGCGTAGAGTAGATGGCCAAGTCCGCGTTAAGTTCGCGGAACATCAACCACCCCTCTCCGAACCGTACGTGCAGCTTTCACCGCATACGGCTCTCCAAACACAGCTACGTCGGTTGGGCTTTGAAGTCGTAAGCAAGATCGGTCAGGCGTATGCCATCGTAGTCACCGTTATGGATCTTCTGATGGCATGGAGCACAGACTGGAATCTGCTTTCGATTCAGTGCCCGCATTACGGATCGAAAACCGGTTGGCTTTCGATCACCCATCTTGCGAATGTGTCGAACGTGGTGCATTTCCACGTTTTCTTCACACCCGCAGATGAGACAAGGAAATCCAAGTTTAGATTTGCCTCGCAGCGTAACATGCCAGCCCAAAATATCTTTGGGTTCCGGGTTTACCATGAACGCGTTCGTGTTTTTTCGCCAGTCTGTGTTTTCCGCGAACTGAAGTTCGCGAAACTTCCCATTGGAAAGCTGCCAACGAAAGCACAAGTTTTGTCCATGTTTCCGGAAGACATTTCCGACTGTCATCCGATACTTATGCGCGAGAGTCATCGCAAGTGAGTGTCGCAGGATGTACTGGACGCGTGTTAGCGAAGCGAAGTTATGCACGAACCGATAATAGTTCAACAGACCGCGATTGATGCTGTTGAACAGGTTCAGTATTTGATCCGCATCGAGCAGCGTCCATCCAGACTTGGATGTTGGGTATCCAGTTTTGGAACAGAACCCTTTCTGATGAAGTCTCTCGACCAATTTGCTGGTCGGGGCCTTCATCACGGGGTTCCATCCGGTTACCCGCTTTCGGTAGCGTCGGCCACTTGATGACCGGCAACTTCCGATTTTGGCTTCCTGGGTTTTCGATCCCCCTATCGTCAATCGGGTCCCGAGGAAAAACGCTTCCTCGGTCCTGGCGTGTCGAATATGGGTCTTCTCCATGCTCAACTCCAAATGAAGAGTATCCTTCAAGAAGGATTTAACCTCATCCCTCATTGAAACGGCCAGAGATTGTGGACCGATGATTCCGAGAATCCAGTCATCCGCGTACCTGAGATAGTTGATCCGAACAAAATCCGGATCGTCAATCACTTTGGACGGCAATGATCGAAGTCGCTTTGTAAGCTCGTCGATTTCAGATGTCCGTTGCCCTTCGCTCTTTTTCAGCAAGCGTTGCCGCTTCTTGGCAACCTGCATATACTCTGGATTATGTTTGCGGCGCTGGCCTCGTTCATGCCGCCTTTTCAATACCTCGACAAAACAGTCGAGTTCATGAAGATAGACGTTGGCAAGAATGGGGCTGCAAATACTTCCCTGTGGCGAACCAAGGAGCGATGGATATCGTTCCCGTTTCCACAGATAACCTGCTCGGAGGGCTTTCCAAATCAGGTTGATGAAGCGTTCATCCGCAATCTTTTTCCGGAGCAACGAAATCAGGACATGGTGATCAATTTCATCAAAGCAAGACTTGATGTCTCCTTCGATGATCCAGGTCACCCCTCTCCATTTACCGCCGAATTCCCGCAACGCCGTATGGCAACCTCGATTGGGTCGGAATCCATGACTGCAATCCAGGAAATAGGCACCGTGGGGGCTATCGTAGATCGCTTCGAGGATCATATGAATGGCCTCTTGGACGATCTTGTCCCTCGGTGATGGAATCCCGAGTGGTCTCATCTTGCCGTTGGCTTTCGGGATATAATCCCGTCGCGCTGGCTTGAATTGAAAACTCTCATCTCGCAGTTGCCGTATGATGCCACCAAGGGCTGCATATGAAAAACCGTCGAGTGTGATTCCGTCCGTTCCCGCAGTCATGTTTCCCGGACTGGAGCGAATCTTTTCGTAGGCAACCTCATACAGGTCAGACCTGTAGAGGAGTCGGTAAAGATCCGAGTTCAACCAATCGCGATCGACATTTCGCTTGCGTAGTGCTTCTAATCGTTCGAGAGCTTGTGTTTCCATACGGAACATCCCCGTCGTTGAAGCCCTGTGTTCTGTTCCCCTTCGTTTGAGGTCCGACCCCAAACTACTATGGGAACTCCGTCACCTTAGGTGTTGCCACCCTTAGGCGATCCCCGGGTTACGTAACCGCTTCGGTCTGTACGTAGGGCCTCCGTTCGTTTCTTGTCCCTCTCATTGAGGGTCCGTCTCGATGGGAAGTTCGCGTGATAGCCACGACTTATCCCGCGACATCGAAAATTCGGGTTTCAACATCATTCCCGATAGGCAGCCTGGGCCTCAGGAAACTAGAGTTCAGGCAGTTCAGCTTTACCCATATACAGCCTAGCTGGCACACTTCTCGGTCGTTAATGTTCAACCTCACGTGCCTTTTAGACAACATGCTACTGTCCCCCCGATCCTTTCGAGCGAAGGTAAGTTGCTGCTTTATCCGCGTTCTTCCAGCGGAGCCAACCATCGTTGGCAAAAACAGTTACGCATCTCCGGGCGCACCATGGCAAGGCAGCAGGCTACCGCTACATCATGGGCGCAAAAATGCATCACTACCAAATTGTCAAAAATCAATTGAAGTTTGAAATGTGAAGGGTGAGGTGTGAAATTTCACTCTTCACCATTCACTCTTCAAACTTCCAAAGTGGTAGCCCCGAGGATCGAACTCGGCACAACCTCGTTATCAGCAAGGCCTGGGCGACCAGCCCTCGACTACCATGTTGTCGTTTCAAAAGTCGGACACCTCGGAGCCGAACCGCCCCGTGGCGGAGCCACCCACAAATGAAAACCGTCTCCTGCTCCCAAACCAGGCGTGCTTCCATCTGCACCTGTATCCGATGTTGTGTTGCTTCCACCGCCGCAGCGCTTGCCGTCGGCGCATATCTTCCTTGTCAGTGGGCCGGGAGGCGCTCGAATCTTCGTCTGCGGTTCTTCAGACCGCCGCTAGACCGTCTCAGCTACCAGCCCAAATTGGGTTCGTTGTGGGGTTGCCCGCTGCAATGCGGACACGAAAAAAGGCTCAGGTGTCTGCGTGACACCGAGCCTTCATGAAGAAGTCGTTCGCTAATGAAAGCGAGTGTCACATCAGACGCGGATACGCCGGGGCATTATTAATATTCAACGGTTGCCCGCCGAATGCATTGCCTTCGTGTATCTGTTCGAGTTGACTGGATTGAATATTCAATTGTAAAAACATCAGAAAGCTCGTTACTCGCTTGTCCATGAATGTGACTTGTGTGTTCGGAGAGATAGACGCTTTCGCATCCCGATGGTTCGCGTAAAATCTCGCTTTCACAAAAATTGAGATGCGCGAATCCGAGTTTCTATTTCACCAAACGCCGAGAAACCCAAGAAATACTCGCCACAATGAACTCAATCGAACAGTTTCTCGAGGCAAGAACTTATGCAGTCGCCGGTGCATCCAATCGTCAACCCAAGTACGGCAACAAAGTCTTCCGCGCCCTGCTCGCTGCCAACCGTGAGACCTACCCGTCGATCTTGAACCTACCGCTCGTCCCCGAAGCTCTCTCGATCATTACGCCACCCGAGGTCACTCGCAAAGTCGTCGCCGACGCAATCGCAGCCGGAGTGAAGCACATTTGGATGCAACCCGGAGCTGAAGACGAGCAGGCCAGTGAATCCGCACGCGAAGCCGGCATCATTGTCATCGACGATGGCAGTTGCATTCTCGTGCTATTGGCACGGCAATCATGACCGACGAAATTCAAATTCGAGAATCTCGGGATGACGATCGAAACGCAATTGCCATCGTTCACCATTCTGCTTTCGGAGAAGAGGGCGGCTCGATCGTTCAGCTTGTCAATGATTTGTTCGATGACGAGACCGCGAAACCAATGCTGTCGCTTGTCGCGGAAGCAAACGATGAAGCGGTTGGCCATGTTCTTTTCACCTCCGTGTCCGTTGAGTCGTCGAAAGAGAATGTCGCCGCGATGATTCTCGCTCCCATCGGAGTCGCCGCATCGCATCAGCGAACGGGAGTGGGAAGACGACTTATCCGTGAGGGACTTCATCGACTCACAGCGGAGGGCGTCCGATTGGTTTTCGTCTTAGGCTATCCTGACTACTACGGACGTTTTGGATTCCAGCCTGGCGGACCGTTGGGATTTCTGGCACCACACCCCATTCCATCGGAACACGCCGATGCTTGGATGGTACTTGAACTAGCCAATGGAGCGATCGCGGCAAACGCGGGAACGGTAAAGTGTTCGCAAGTGCTGGGGCTACCTCAGTATTGGAGTGCTTGAACTACTGGGTGCATGACCGGGTTTGCAGCTTGGATTGGGGTCGGCTTGAAACCTTGGATGATTTACACTTTGAGCATGCAACCGGGAGGTCTGGGAGCTTTGGGTGACACATTAAAGGGAAATTGCCATGGAATCGGCACCGAATCGACCGACCGCTGAAGAAATCGCCGACATGGTCGTACAGCGTCTTGTTGAGGGTGGCGGGATCCCCGATCTCGCCAATGCCAACATGATGACGATCGAAGAACAGACGATCAAGGAAGTTGACCGGGTCACTCAAATCGTCATGAGCGAACTGCTGGCCCAGCAATCTCAAGAGGCTGAGCCGGTGACCGCCTGCCCCAAATGCGGCAAGGCAATGACGCCCAAAAAGGCCCAGCATCGCTCGCTGCAAAGCAGACGAGGCCAAGTGAAATTCAAAACCGATGTATCTCACTGCGAGGCTTGCCGCCTCGATTTTTTTCCCTCAGATGAAAACGTTGCAGTGTGACATCGACATCGAGCAAACGCCTGCGGTTCTGCAAAAGGTCACCATCGCCGCAGCGAGAGACCGATCCTATGCCGTGGCCAGTCGCAACCTACAGGACCTCGCCGCACTGACGATCTCTGCCAAGCAATGTCAGCGGATCGCCATTCGCATCGGCAACGAACGACTCGACGAACAACAACAAGCCATCGACCGCTACACCGCCGCGAGCATCCCCGAGCAACAACACGGCCAAAGCGACGATGCACCGGCGAACGGTTGGAGCGGACGTGCCGCGGTGATTCAGGGCGACGGCGGTCGCGCTCAGATTCGCGATTCGTTTTGGGGAGAGGAAAAGCCGAGTGACAAAAAGCACCGTTGGTGGCGAGAGACTCAGGCCGGTGTGTTGCAAACCTATCAGTCCAAACCATCAGAAGTTGATCCTCACCCCGAAGTGCCCGAGTGTTTGAAAGACCCGCTGTGGATCATCCCAAAAGTCAATGAAATCCACCGAAGTAGCGGTTCATCGAGTGACACCGATAGTGAAGCGTCACCGAGCAACCAGACATCGCAGAGGCAATCAACTTCGACAGATTCACACCTCCCAAACAGCAAGTCGTCCCGCAAAGATCACCGGCGTTGGAGCGGCGGTGATCCGCTGGTGCAAACGATCGTTGCGACCCGGCAGGGCTACGACCGTCTTGGCTTGGCGCTTGCCGCCGAAGCCCATCGGCGTGGCTTCAACAAAGCGAAAGTCAAAGCGTTCATGGGCGACGGTTTGAAAGTGAACTGGTCGTTGTGGGCGACTCACTTCTCGCACTACACGCCGATCGTCGACATCATGCACGCGTTGGCTTACGTCTACGGCGGGGCGATTGCATCGTGCGGCCGGATCGAAGACGGCTGGCAGTTGTATGTCCAGTGGCTGCAGTGGACATGGAGCGGTGACGTCGCTCGGGTGATCACCGCGATGAAGGAGCATGCAGCGGATCACGAAGAGGTTCCCGAAGACTTGCGTCGGGCGATCACGTACCTGAGCAACAATGCCTCGCGGATGAAGTATGCGGAGTATCGGCGTGCCGGACTTCCAGTGACCACGTCGCCGGTGGAATCGGCTCAGAAACAAATCAACGAGCGGATCAAGGGCACCGAAAAGTTCTGGCGAGATGAGTCACTCGAGCCGCTGCTGCAGCTCAAGGCGGACGACCTGAGCGAAACGCACGACCGAGACGCCTTCTGGCATCGTCGAGGCCAGCGAAACGATGGCTTCCGCCATCGCCGCAGCAAGACCAAAACCAAACTTACCTAACAAACCCTGTCATGCACCCTGAACTACTTCGAGTGCGAGTTACTCAATCTCCCGGATCACTTTCGCTGGGTTGCCGGCCACGGCGAAGCCGGCTGGTACGTCCTTGGTCACCACGCTGCCAGCACCAATGACGCTCCGGTCGCCAATCGTTACGCCAGGACAAATGATCGCTCTGCCGCCGATCCACACATCGTTTCCGATCGTGACAGGCTTGCCGAACTCTTGGGTGCGGCGTTGGATCGCGTCAAGCGGATGGGTGGCGGCATAGATGTGCACGCCGGGAGCGATAAACACATTGCTCCCGATCCGCACTTCGCAAACGTCCAAAATCACGCAATCGAAGTTGAAATACACCTTCTCGCCAAGATAGATGTTGGTCCCGTAATCGCAGCGAAAAGGTGGTTCGAGCCAGACTGAGTCTCCACCGCTTCCGAACAGTTCTTTCAAAATGCTGCGACGTAGCTTCTCCTCACGGGGCGCGGTTGTATTAATCACATGGCAACGCTCCCTCGCCATCATCCGAGCTTCCGCCAACTCTGGATCACTTGGATCGTACAGGTCGCCGGCCAGCATTTTGTCTCGCTCACTCGACATCACTACCCGTCTCCAAACTTCGATGCAGCCTTCGTGAATCGCTTGACAATTTTCGCATCGACATCGTCCATGCTCTTGTACGTCAGGTGCCGACGGAACTTGCCGCCACCTTCAAACAATCCATCCGGATCGTCGAGCGAAGCACCTTGAGCAAATGACAACTGCACGTGAGCTTTGTATGGGAACACGCCGCAGAACTGGCCTTCTTTCTCGTCGGGCCTCAACGTGTAGAGCGTCCCGCCGTACTTCGCGACTTTGGACGCCTTAGGAACCGCTGCCATCACCAGCGAATCGAGCAGTTCAATGAGGTTCTGTTTGTCTGCGTCAGTCATGTTGGAAGGATGAAGGTGGAGGGATGAAGGATGAATTAGTTGTTTCGGTTTCTTGCGTTCTTGGCACAGGTTACCAGGATGGCGGTCAGCTCGTCGGCTTCTGCCATGAGAGAATCGAGTCGTTCCTCAGTGAGGACACCGGATTGGACAAGCAACTCAACACAGTACTGTGTTTCCTCCAGTTCCTGAAGTCCGCCTTCAATCTTGCTGATGAACTCAGCGTTGGACCTAGCTCGCGTTCCCTCACGATAGCGACGGCCCGCTTGCGCGTCTGTTCGTTGTCGGCCAGAACGCTGGCGATCTCGTCGGCGTCGGTTCTTTGCCGTCGCAGATTTGGGCGACTAGCTGTCGATAGGCGGACCATCGGTTCAGACGTCGCTGGCGTTGGCCGTTGGTGGTGCTTTCAAGTAGTAATGTCAGACTCATGGTGGCACCTTCGCCGTTCGAGGCGAATGGTCTCACCCAAGGCTTTGATCCTCTCTCGTCCGAAAACGGCCGCATTTTGTGTTGCTGTGCTGGAGAAAAAGCGTTTGCACTGTGTGTACACGGCCAAAGGATGCATTCGATGGAAAAATCATTGATCAAGCACGGTAACAGCTTGGCTCTGGTGATCGACAAACCGATCCTAGAAATGTTGCGAATCACGCCCGACACTAAGCTCGAACTGACGACCAACGGTGACGCCATTTTGGTGAGGCCGGTCCGCAACAAGAGCCGGCAAGCTCGCCTCGACAAGTCGTTGACGAAGATCAACGAACGGTACAGCGACGATCTGACGCGTTTGGCCGAGTGATGGCAGACTGTACGACTGTTACTCCCAGTACGAATCTGCTTCGTCTACTTGCTGCGCGTCATACGCCAACTCGGCGAACAAACTGTTGATGTGATCGCTGTTGATGTTGTGCTCGAACTCGTCGGAATCCCAGCATGCTGTCATCTCTTGCTCATCGCGCAACCAATCCAAACTTTCATTGTCGCGGATCCGGTGCCATAGGCTTGGCTGCTCGTTTTGGAGCCATTTCCAACGCCTACGCTTGCGGGGATGGAGGCTTGCGATTTCCTGAACGATGAACAGCAGGGAGCGAAAAGAATCGTCTTCGATGTCGCTCATTGACTGCATGGTTTTGATGTTTCCGGCCGAAATGTTTGTTTGCATAAGAAAGCCAAATAGCGTTTCAAATGCCAAACAAGTTCTCCGTCGCTTGATATTCTCTGCCTTGGGGCGGGCTTCGCATTGGCGGCAGATTCCCTGGCCTCGGCGCGGTGTGTGTCCGCAGTATATGCAATATCGCTTTCGTCCTCGCTTTCGTCGATTTCCCATGCTGTGTTTGCGGACGCTATGCAGTTTATTCATCGTGGAATCTCGTATTTTGAGCATCGCAGGGAAAGTGTTTCGTCAATCTTTGATTTCGGGGTAGCCGATCTCACCAGCGACTGGATCGGAGGAGTCGATGCCGTCCAGAGTCTGGCGGTTTCCGCAACGGGCAACCTGCGGCGTCACCATCATGCCGCATCAGCATGAATCTGACAATTTCCCTCATGACCCAGCCTACCGATAAATGGTCTCTGGTAGAAGAGACTCTCTTCACCCTCCAGCAGTGAAGTGTTATTAAGGACACCAGGAACAATAAGTGACGGGTTTACCGTAGTGGATCTTGTTAAAGATCCTGTTCTGGATGGATCTTTAACAAGATCCACTACGCCAGTTATTGATCCCACGTTCCTAACGAGATAGCACCAGAACGCTGGGAGACATCGTCGCTGATTGCGATCTTCCATCCCACGCCTGAACAGGCTTTTCAGGAAGCAATTCAGTCGCACGAGTAAATCGGATTCGTCAGCACCGAGAGTCCTTGTCGGGAGATTGGAATCTGAGAGAATCTCGTGCCCGGTATCGTGACGCAAACTGAGGGAATGTAACAGTATGAGCGAATTCCAATACATCCAATTCGCGGCGGTTGACAAACCGCTTGACGACAAACAGCTTGCCTATATGGAGCGACAATCTTCACGGGCCGATGTGTCGCGGTGGCAGTTTGAAGTCGAGTATCACTACAGTGATTTTTGCGGCAACGCTGTCGAGATGATGCGGCGTGGCTATGACGTGCATCTGCATTACGCGAACTTTGGCATTCGCAAACTGATGTTTCGTTTGCCGCTGGGGCTGCCGGTCGATGCGAAGATGCTGAAGCAATACGAACTGGACTATTGCTTGGAATGGAAAAAAGATCCGCGAGGCAAGGGGGGCGTACTTTCGATTCAGCCGGAGTCCGATGGGGGCAGCTACTGCGAAGACTATTTCGAATTTGACCGGATGACGGCGATGCTGCCCAAGATTCGCGACGCTTTGATCGGTGGCGATACTCGGTTGCTATACCTTGGTTGGCTGGCGTGCAATTGGGATGAGGAAGTTGTCGAGCCGCCGGTGCCGGCGGGACTGAAGAAATTATCTCCGGAATTGGAGGCATTCACTGGGTTCTATGAGCTTGATGTGGATTTGCTCGCCGCCGCCGCTTCCGAGTCGACTGCACTTGCAAAGAATGCTGATTCGCAGCCCAATTTTGATGGCTGGCTGAAATCACAAACCGCTGGGACACTTCGGGGCCTCATGCGACGTGTGCTTGATGGCGACGCCGCTGCGGTGCGCGCCGAATCGCTTGCCGACATTCGCGAGAACTCCGGCGCATCGACGTGGCCGGTTGCCGAGGGAACTCGAACACTTGCGGAACTGCGAGAGTTGGCCAGTGGAAAAACGGCGACGCGGGAAAAAAGGGAAGCGACCGCCGAGCAAAGGAAGCTTCAAAAACATCTTGAAAAGCTTCGCGGTGATCCAGATTCAGCGATCGAAGAAGTCGAGCGGCTGGTTGAAACTCGATCGACGGGCAACTATTCCAAGGCCGCGAAACTGCTCGCTGAACTACGCGATGCACTGCCGGGTGATCAGGGTACACGGCTTACCGACCAAGCAGCCAAACGTCTTGCAAAAAAATATCCTACGATACGACATCTGAAACGAGCGTTCAAAGCCGAAGGACTGAATTTCAAATGAAACGTCAAACCTCTAAACCGAGTAAACGCCCGAGTCAACTTAAAGTCTCACCCGGTGAATTGACGCGAACCGCTTTGACCAAATTAAAGAAGGCGGAGCTTGTCGAGTTGCTTGGGGAGTATGCCGATGAGCACGTCGATATTCAGCGCGACCTTGAACGCCGGCTCAAGATCGAGAAGCCCACAACGCTTCTCGTGACGGATGTTGAAATCGCGATCGTGCAGGCGACACGGGTTGATGAACGACGCCTGAATTACAATTTTGACTACAACTACGGCGCCTACGAGGCTGTTCAATCCGGTCTGAAACGGCTTGTCGAAACCGGAGAACTCGAAGAGGCCAAACGGCTATCGCTTGATCTGATGCGGAAGGGAAGCTATCAAGTCGCTTGCAGTGACGAAGGACTGATGACCGAGGAGATCGAAGATTGCTTGAAGCCGGTGATCAAGACGGTTGCCAAAGCGGGAGGCGAACAGGCAAAGCTTTGGGCCAACGCGATGATTGCGGCCGATGAAGTCGGATTCATCTGTGACGCTGAATTGGCAAAAATCGCGAAAGGCAAGTGACATGAGAGTAATTCGGCCCACATGGATATCGGATCGGCATCACTCCGGGTTTAGGGGTTGCTCATCGTCCGTGACGGAACACCCGTCACGTCCTCCGAGCAGGTTCCCTTGATCCATCCTCCGGCGCGACTCCTCATCGTTGAGGTGGTCGTCGGGGCGCGGGCAATCCCGGGGAGTGACTCCTGAACTGCCCGCGACTCAGCATGAATGACTGGCCAGTCGACGGATCGGCCAGCACATCGCCTGACCGGATGGAAACATCCACAGGGTAGATTAGGGACAGGCAATGAATGGTTGCCTTCGATCGCGGCTTGCGTACCATTGCCGATGGTTTCGCTGCTCAAGACCGTGACGCTGACGGAGGTGATGAAGATGCCCAGGCAAGCTCGTGGGGAAGTGATCGATCCGAATGAGGTTCAGATCCTCCACTGTATCGAGAGGTGCGTCCGCAAGGCGTGGCTCTGTGGGACCGATCCCGTTACAGGAGAGTCCTTCGAGCACCGCAGGGGCTGGATCCGCGACCGAATGGAGTTCCTCGCCTCCGTGTTCGCGATCGATTGCCTGACTTTTTCGATCATGAGCAATCACCTGCACCTCGTCTTACGAAGTCGCCCGGACGTCGTCGCGGCGTGGTCGGACGAAGAGGTCGCCCAGCGTTGGCTGCGGCTGTTCCCCGAACGTCGTAACCCTGACGGCAGCCCTGCTGTGCCGACGAGACCGGAACTGAACATGATCCTGAATCAGCCGGAGGTTCTTGCCTCGCGGCGTCAGCGATTGTCTGACGTGAGCTGGTACATGCGCTGTCTCGCCGAGAATATTGCCCGCCGCAGTAACGTCGAGGACAAAGCTCGCGGCCACTTTTGGAAACGTGCGGTGCCATGCGTCGAAACTCTCAATTGGAAGAAGTTGAATTTGTCGTGTGCTTACGCAGTAGCTGCGTGAGTTTCTAGCTTGTCTTTCGGACAGTACGTTGCGGGGTCCGAAGTGATTCTGGTGGTGCAGGGCGACCTTGACCGCTTTGGTGCTCAGATAACCGACGCAATCGCTGTACCTCGTTCTCGTCTGCCCAGAACAACCAGACGCGTCCGAACGGTCGTTGGTCGGCAATCGCCCAACCACGCGTCACCCAGTCTTTCAATTTTTTCTCAGCGACTCCAATCGCGGATGCGAGATCGCTACCAAGCCATTGGTCATCAAGTGGCTCGGGGGCAGTCAGTTGCTGACGACTTGTTGGATCGTCCGCTAGCAGCTTACCGATCATCGACGCTGAAATCGGCTTGGTGTGCCGCGGCGAACGATAGCCTTCTTGCTCAAGTATCTTGGCCACCTCAGGAGTTCGACGCCCTTCCAAAACCAACTCAAGCATACGTGTCATGAGTTCACGATAGTTGTCCATCTGCGGATACAGTGTGACCGTTCGTGTTATCTCGTAGACGCTCTCATATCCACCTCGCCACTGCAATCGAACGTCGACACGCTGAGTGTTGTTCTGGACCGCTACGATCACTTGTTGTAGTAGCAGTCGAATGATCTCTTTACGATCGACAATGCTTAACGATTCGTTCCAAAGTGAATGCACATCGCGAGAACACTGAAGGATCACATCGCGTTGAGCCTGTGCGAGTTTTGTTGAAACTTGGCCTCGTAGCTCGTTCAATTCCTGCTCAGTGGCTTGCAGTTCAATGAGCGACTGCTCCCAATTGTTTTCCAACTGTGCCGCTACCAAACGATTGGCCGGATCAACATGACGATAGCCTCGCTCAGCAACCTCAACTGCATAACGTGCTTGCTCGACGCGATCAACAAACAGTTTCTCCATTTGTTGCCTCCGCGTCTCTTCATTCTCGATCACTTGCAGGCTCAGTTCGACGCCTGCTGGCGAGAGAGCTTCAAGGATTTTACTTTCAACGAAGCTATCCAATATCTCACAACGAATCGAGCTGTGACATGGCGTGGCAGCGGCGACCGTTCGGTGGCGAAAGCAGCCATACATTGAATGAGAATTCTTCGGATAGTTGGCCGACAAGCGACGACCACAATGGCCGCACTTGATGATTCCACCTAACAACGCTGTGCCACCGCGAACCGGACCACTGCGGTCGGGACGACTATCGTTTTCGGCCAGACGTTGTTGGTTATCACAGTACTGCTGCCATGTAATGTAAGCAGGATGTCGATCAAGCAGTAGCACCTTCCACTGTTCGGGCGGAAGATGTTTTTTTGACGTTTTTTGTGGTGATTTAAGACCGTACTTTTTTTTACGTCCATAGCCATACGCGCCAGCGTAGAGCGGGTGTTTGAGCATCTCGTAAACGGTCGTCTTGGCCGCCAAACGCCAGTCGATCTCGTTCGTGACCCCTGCTTGTCGGTTGCGAAACGGAAGTCGAATGTGATGCTCAGACAAATAATGAAATAAGGCGTGAGAGCTACCAATCACTTGAAATTGTTCAAAGAATATTTTCATCACGTGACGTGCGGATTCGTCAGGATCGAGTTGTGGCATTCCACGCGCGTCGAGGACATAGCCAACCGGAACATCGTGAAACAACTCCCCGCGCTGAGCTTTGCTCAAACGCCCTCTTTCCAGTCGGACCTTCATGGTGTGCAGTTCCATCTCACTGATGATTCCCTTGAGGCCCAGGACGAGTCGATCGTTCGGATCATGGGGGTCAAAGACACCATCTTCATCTGCAATCAACGTATTGAAAATCGCACATACTTCAAACAGATCGCTCCAGTCCTTTGAGTTGCGAGCCAAGCGGCTCATTTCGAGTCCCGCGACAAGACCGACTTTTTGATCGGTGATTAATTCGAGCAGTCGGCGAAAACCTTCTCGCTGGGCGCTGCCGCTTCCGCTGAGACCAAGATCGTCATCAATGACCATCACTTTGTCGGGCTCCCAGCCCAGTGCAATGACACGATCTTTCATCGCGTACTGACGTGCGGTTGATTCCTGATGATCTCGTAGTTGGGCACAGGTGGACTGTCTGACATACACGGCCGCATCAAGCTCGAGATGCTCCGCCGTCACTTTCGGATGAAGGAAGTTCCTTGGGCTCGCTTCGAGAACTGCCTTCGCGCTAATTGCAAAATTATTCATCACTGTCCTCCTCGCCGCGGGGCGACTTCAGTGATGACTTGGCCGCTGCTTGCGACAGGAGTTGCAGAATTCGATGTTTGGTCTGCGGGTCGATCGCATGCTCCCACACGCGATCGAGAGGAACCGCTTTTACTATCGATGGCGACGATAGGCGCGGGGGGGGACAGCGGCGGGTTTTCCGTCGGGGCGCATGGGAGACCTTCCGTGATTTGTTTGCGGTGGTACCGCTCCAGCCAGCAAACGAGCGATTTGAGTGCGGAAAAGTCAATTATCCCGATTTGGTCAGATCGGCCAATCCCGATTTCCATCGCGTTGCGAGGGATGGTTCTGGGAAGGGCGTTTTCGGGCACAGGTACTCCTCGATGAAGCGAGTTTGTTGGCGTGTGCGGCCTACGTGGATCTCAACCCGATTCGTGCCGCCATGGCGGAAACGCCTGAATCAAGCAAGTACACCGGAGCCAAGGATCGGATTGACGACTTGACTCAATGCTCCGATCGGACCCGCCAAAGCACCCATGACTGGGAGCGAAGCCGCGGTCGCCAGCACAGTGGCTGGATGAGTCCGATCGAGATTGACGAGCAGCACGATCCCGTCGGGCCGCACCTGGATCACTCGGGCAGGCGAGGCAGCCTGAAGGGTTTCCTAAGTGTCTCGTTGGCCAGCTATCTGGAATTGGTCGACTGGACGGGCCGTCAACTCCGCAGTGACAAGGTCGGTGCGATCCCCTCGCACTTGCAGCCGATCCTCACACGCATCGGCTTGGATACCCATGCCTGGTGCGACGTCGTGAGCCGATTTGGGCGGGTGTTCAAGCGAGCAGCGGGCAGCCCAGAACACCTCGCCGAGGAAGCCAGCCGTCGCGGTCAAGGTTGGCTCTGCGCCCGTGACAACCCACTCGGGATATCTTCGGCCTGACCCGCTCGGAAAACCTTCCGCTTTGATTCCCTCCGGGGTCGCTGCTGCGCCGATATCGGAGAATCGGATCAGAATCAGCCAGATGCTCGGTGGCGGCATTCTGCGAGGAGCGGATAGTCGCTAAATCGGCCAAAAACAAGCCGCAGCCCGGGCTGAAAAGTGGGTGGCCCTTTTCCTTCTTTCCTTTTCCTGTTTCTTTCAAGCCGTCGCCCATGAAGGCTTTGATTTTGGCTTTGTTAAAACCACGCCGATACGCCTCGGCCGCCAACGCCAACCCGAGATGATCATATCCCAGTCGGGTCGCAACGATCGTTTGTACCAACGGATCACCGCCGCTCCAACGCTTGTGATCCTTGCGTGACGACTTGCTGTTTTGGCTGGCTGGTTCTGCCGAAGCTGATTGCTTTGATGACGGCTGGCTGTCACGCGATGGCTCACTCTCAGGTTCGCCTGAATCACTTGATGAACCGCTGCTGCGATGGATTTCATTCACTTTGGGAATAATCCACAGCGGATCTTTCAAACATTCTGGGACCTCGGGGTGAGGGTCCACGTCCGATGGCCTGGACTGATACGTTTGCAGCACGCCGGCCTGAGTCTCTCGCCACCAACGGTGCTTTTTGTCGCTCGGTTTGTCCTGCCCCCAAAGCGAATCGCGAATCTGAGCACGACCACCGTCACCCTGTATCACTGCGGCACGTCCGCTCCAATCATTTGCTGGTGCATCGTGGCTTTGGCCGTGCTGTTGCTCGGGGATGCTCGCGGCGGTGTAGCGATCAATGCTTTGTTGCTGTTCGCCGAGTCGTTCGTTGCCGATGCGAATGGCGATCCGCTGACATTGCTTGGAAGAGATGGTCAGTTCAGCGAGGTCTCGCAGGTTGCGACTGGCCACCGCATAGGAACGGTCTCTCGCTGCGGCGATGGTAACTTTCTGTAGGACTGCGGGCGTTTGCTCGATGTCGATGTCACACTGCAATGTTCTCATCTGAGGGAAAAAAATCGAGGCGGCAAGCCTCGCAATGAGATACGTCGGTTTTGAATTTCACTTGGCCTCGTCTACTTTGCAGCGAGCGATGCTGAGCCTTTTTCGGTGTCATTTCCATACCGCATTTGGGACAGGCGGTCACCGGATCGGCCTCTCGAGACTGCTTGGCGAGCAGTTCGCTCATGACGATTTGCGTGACCCGGTCGACTTCCTCGATGGTCCGTTGCTCGATCGTCATCAAGTTGGCGTTGGCGAGATCGGGAATCCCGCCACCATCGATGAGCCGCTGCATGACGAGGTCAGCGATTTGTTGGGCGGTGGGTGTGGCTGATGCCGATTCCATGGCGATTCCCTCGAAAAGTGTTCTCTAAAGCTCCCAGCCTTCCCGGCTGCACGCCGCAAAGTGTAATTCATATCCAAATTCAAGCCGACCCCAATCCCAGCCGCAAACCCTGTCATGCACCCGTCCTGCTCGCGTCGTAGGCGAATCTCTAGACATTCCGTCGCCCGAAGGCTACCGTAGAGTCGGTGCCGTGCTGGACAACGCCACGATGATGAACAAACAATGTATCTTGCCGAGTCTATTAGCCGCTTAGGCGTTAACCACGGTTCTCGCGTCGGTCGCATATTACCCGGGGCGAATGCTCGACCGGCTAATTTAAACGACTCTGTCCGGCCGGACTGCCTCGCAGTCGCGACCCCCTTTCGCTTTACCCCATTCCTTAGCCCACCTCTCTGCGTTGTAACACGACGATGCCTACTTACGATTATTTGTGCGAAGCCTGCGGTCATACGCTGGAAATTTTCCAAGGTATCCATGACGAGCCGGAAACCAAGTGCCCGGCTTGCAAAAAGAAAAAGCTGAAACGCCAATTCGGCACCGGAGCTGCCATTGTCTTTAAGGGCAGCGGTTTCTATCAAACCGACTATCGCAGCGACAGTTACAAGAAAGGTGCGAAGGCTGAAGCGAAGAAATCCGAGTCAGCTAGCAAACCGGAAAAGTCGGCTGGCAAGGCTGCGGCTGCTAAGAAGACCGATTAAACGGCGGTTTTTGTGCAGCGGATGATGGGCAATCTCGCGCCCGTCATTGTCCTTGGCAGCTTCTATTTTGGGTGATGCGGTGGCGCAATTGATTGCGCGCACCGAATTTCACCTTTTCAGTTCTCGTTTTAACTTTTTCAAAATCCACTACTTTTCCGCCTCGCCAACGGCGAGGCATTCACCTGGATGTGATCCGGTTAGAGTGAGGATTTACTTCATCTTCCGATACCGCTCGATCAACGCGTTCGTCGAACTATCGTGATCCAATACCGATTCATCATCGGCGGCCAGTTCGGGGATGATGGCTTTGGCCAAAACTTTGCCGAGTTCGACGCCCCATTGATCGAATGCGTCAATGTTCCAGATCACACTTTGCACGTAGACGCTGTGTTCGTAGAGGGCGACGAGTTTGCCCAGCATCGCGGGTGACATCCGCTCACCGACGAGCGTGTTGGAGGGGCGATTGCCTTCGAACACGCGGTGTGGAACCAACCAATCTTGGGTGCCTTCACTGCGAACTTCAGCATCCGTTTTCCCGAACGCCAGTGCTTCGCTTTGAGCCAAGACATTGGCGATCAAAATATCGTGATGGTCACCGAATGGATTGAGTGATTTCGCGAACGCGATGAAATCGCAGGGAATCAAACGTGTGCCTTGGTGAATCAATTGGTAGAACGAGTGCTGGCCGTTCGTGCCGGGTTCGCCCCAGTAGATCAACCCGGTTTGGTAGTCGACCGGCCGTCCGTTTAAGGTAGTCGACTTGCCGTTGCTCTCCATGGTGAGCTGTTGCAGGTAGGCGGGGAAGCGTTTGAGATATTGTTCGTAGGGGAGTACGGCAGTGGTTTCGACGCCGAAGAAGTTCGCGTACCAGACCGCGAGCATGCCCATCAGTACGGGCAGATTCTTTTCCAGCGGTGCATTGCGGAAATGCTCGTCCATTTCATGGAACCCCGCGAGCATGTCGCGAAAGCCCGCTGGGCCGATTGCCAGCATCGTCGACAGGCCGATCGCCGACTCCATCGAATAGCGACCACCGACCCAGTCCCAGAACTCGAACATATTGGCGGTATCGATGCCGAACTCACTGACTTTCTCGGCATTGGTCGAGAGGGCCACGAAGTGTTTTGCGACGGCGGATTCGTCGCCGCCGATCCGGTGCAGCAACCACTGGCGAGCCGTGTTGGCATTGGTCATCGTTTCAATCGTCGTGAAGGTCTTCGATGCCACGATGAACAGCGTTTCCATCGGATCGAGATCCGCGACCGCTTCGGCGAAATCGGTTGCGTCGACGTTGCTGACGAACCGGAAGTTTAGCTCGCGAGCGCTGAAGTACTTGAGTGCTTCATAGGCCATGACGGGCCCCAGATCCGAACCGCCGATGCCGATGTTGACGATGTTGCGAATCGGCAGTCCCGAGTGGCCGACCCATTTACCACCACGAACGCAGTCACAAAACGCCGCCATTTTATCGAGCACCGCGTGGACGTCGGGAACGACGTTCTCGCCATCGACGACCACAGACGTTCCTGCCGGGGCACGCAGCGCCGTGTGCAGCACGGCGCGTCCTTCGGTCAAATTGATTTTATCACCCGAAAACATGGCTTCGATTGCTTCGGGGAGCTCACAACCCCGAGCCAAATCGATGAGCAGGTCCATCGTTTCGTCGGTGATGCGGTTCTTGGAATAATCCAGGTACAGCCCAGCGGCTTCGACAGACAGTTTCTTGCCACGCTCGGGCTCTTCGGCGAACAAGTCACGAAGATGCTTGCCCTTGATCGCGTCGTAGTGCTCAGCAAGCGCTCGGAACTGTGGCAGGTTTTTGAGGGTGTCGGTCATGGTTGGCTTCATTGAGAACGGGTGTGAGAAGGGCGGTGGCTGCCGCCGTCATTCTGCGCGATTTCGCTACTTCGGACCATCCGGCTGGTCCCTTAGGAGTTCGGCTGCAGGGGCGCGCACAGGTTGCCCCAGCGCGGCGTTCCCGAGCTTGCGAGCGACCAGAATCGGCTGCAGTTCGAGTTTGCGCGTGACCATCTCGCCTGAGGCGGCCAGTTCCTCAGCACGCGCGGCCAGGTGCGTAGCCGAATCACCGTCGACATGGCGTCCCTGGGCCGTTAATTCGCGGACGATTTCGGATTGTTGAGCAACGGTGCTTTCCTGCGTCGGCGAGAGTACCATCACCTTGGAAAAGATCTGCTGGGCTCGTACGAGGTCGTCTGTGCGTCCGCCGACTTGATAGCGGTGGACCAATAGTTCTGCGATCGCACGCAGCAGTGTCGGATGGTTACCGGCACGCGAGATCGCCTCCGAGATTGCTTCGTCGGCATCCCTCGATTCTCGAGGTGATGCGGTCGCCGGCGAAGTGAAGTGTTGCAGCCATTTGCGGTTTTCAATCTCAGCCAACCAAACGGCCGCATCCTGTGCGAGCGGATCGTTTTGCAGTGCGGATCGTAGTACCGCTTCCGCATGGCCGACACGATGGGTACCGAGCAGCGTGGCGGCCTCTGCCATCGCGGCTCGAGTCCGCGCCACAGGACGAAGTGAAAAGAACACCATGACGAGAATCAGAGCAACCCAAACCAATCCGCTGCCCAGACGTGGGATGCTTGATTTCATTTCCTGAGGGGCTCGCGATTCGGGCGAGTGTTCGGCCACACGAGCGTTGGCTGGCACGCCCGTGGAGACTCCGACCAGCCAGATCAACAGCAGGCTCACCCCTGGGAGGGTCCAACCGCCGGAAAAGCACAAATGCACGAAACCGCATACGGCGGCGGCGGCCGCGATCCGCCGGCACTGGCGGTTCGTGAAACCCATTGCCCCTGATGGACTCGCCATCGACCAAGTCGCCATTACTAAGATTGCCGCCGGGATCCCGTATTGATGCGCTTCGAAATCGGGCAACGCGCCGCCGAAAATGCCTGCGTACCAGACCGCCAGCAACCCCACAAACGCTCCGATCGCGACGGCCAGGCCAACCAGCGATTCATTGTTTTGTTGCAGGAACCCAGACCGTGTTGATCGATTCTCTGGTGCGAGATCCGGCGCCACCGAATCAGGTTCGGATGCAGTGTGCAGCGACATGTTACGGCGGTAAACCATACCTCCAGCGATCATGCACATCGCCAATAGCATGGCGGCGATCCAACCACCGCAGGCCAATGTTTCGACAAAGAAATTATGAGGCTCGGCGATCATTTCGTGCGCGTGCACGTCACGGTATTTCTGATAGACGAGTTGGAAGTTGCCGGGCCCTGCACCGAACCACGGATGATCGAAAACCATTGCGAGAGTGGAGGCCCAGTACTGCAAGCGAAGTTCGATCGTTTGGCGAGCTCCCGCTGCCCCTTGGCCGAACCGAGATTCGGCCCCGGCTTGCCACCACACGACGACCGCCACCGAGCCCAGCCCCATCGCGATCGCCAGAACCGTGCGCACCTGACGCCCGGTTCGCGTCCAGACGGACGAAACGGCAAAGGCCATCCCGACGACCACAACGGACAGGAATCCACTGCGGCTCCCCGTCGTCAACAACGCTACGATCAACAAGCAAAGCACGGCGCTCAACATCACACTGAGAGCGAGCGAGCGAGCCCGAGTCGCCCTTCGCTCGACGAAATCCGCGTCGTCCTCGCCGGTGCCGCGGTCCTCGCCAGTGCCGCGGTCCTCGCTATCAGCGACCCGGCGAGCAACCCTTTGCGAGTTTCCGCTACTCCGAAACCCCGTCAGCAAACACGTCAAGCAACCACCGCAGAGCGTCGCGATCATGGCCAGCGGTCCGGCCAGCGAATTTGCGAGTGCAAAGGTCGCGGTCGGCCCACCGTCACGCAGTCGATTTTCGTAGATCATCCGCGCTGCGGAACCCGGTGGCGCGTTCACTCCGATCATTGCGAGCGTGCCGTCGGGATCGCGGAGATACTCTTGCATGGTCTCGGGCAGCGACACGAAATATTGGTGCAGCGAGTGCACGGCCAACAGCGTCCCGAGTCCTAGCATCAATCCGAAAACGGCGCGTAGGCGATCGGTGTTCGCCATCAACCGCCGCATCACGACTAGGAAACCCGCAGCTGCGATCCACCACCACGCTTCGTTGGTCGCCGCTCGCATGTCTCCACCGACTTCGGGCGGTGAGGTTGAAAAAACGCCGGCGGTCACCCAAGCCGCTGTGAATACCCAGGCGGCCAGTCCCAACGCGGAGACATTCATCCACCACGCCGGGTTTCGGGCATCCAGCGCCGGTCGGATTCGTAACATGATCGCCGCAACGAGCCCCCATCCCATCAGGGAACACGTTAAGCCCAGCGCATGTCCCTGCTCGACGGCGGTCGAATCGGCGGGATAGTACGTGGCCCAGACCGTGATCGCCGCTGCTGCCCCCAGTGCAACGGTGGCATAGGCATCCTGCCTGCGTTCTCGAGCCGCTGCATTGGCGTTCTGCCTGTAGGCAGGCCGCGTCTTGGCCACGGGATCATGCCCCGCATGGTGTCGACGGCCCCTGCGACTCACGACTCCGACCGCCGACTGCGAGTCGATTCTAAAATCGCCAGGAGGGTTAACATGCAGCCGACAATCCCCAGCACCATGATCGCTTGCACGGTATCAACGTGTGTTAGCAAGACCGCTGACAAGCCACAGGTCGCGGTGATCAGATGGATCGTCGCGACTGCCGCGGTACGTGACAATCCGAGCTCGACGAGCCGGTGCGACAGGTGGCTGTGATCACCTTGAAACAGGCTGCGGCCTTCACGCATTCGAATCCACAAGACGGTCGTCATGTCATACAGCGGCACCGCCATCGCGCACAACGGCGCCAGCACGGCGTGGGGTCGGATTGAACCATCCGGTGCTGGCCCGCCCACAAACGTCGCCATCAACATCGAGACTGCAACAAGGAAGCCCACGAAGTAGCTGCCGCCGTCACCCATGAATATTTTTGCGGGCGGGCGATTGTGGAACAAGAATCCCACCAGCGACCCGGCCACGACCGCCAGCAATGCCGCGACGAGCAATTGCGGATGATGGGTATCTGGATCCGGTGTCGTCAACATCACGATCGCCATCGCGGCAGCAATGATCGCCGCGATGCCTCCGGAGAGCGCATCCATGTTGTCGAGCATATTGAACGAGTTGATCACCGCGACAATCCACAACACCGATAGCGTCTTGGTCAGCCACCCGGCTTGGAAATACGCCGTCAATTCGATCCCGAGACCAAGGACAACAGCGGCCGCCATGCCAAACTGCACCCCCAGCCGAATGATGACTGATAACCCTCGACGATCGTCCCACAGCCCCAACAACAGCAACACGGTGCCCGCGGCGAGCAGCCACAGCACCTCGGCAGCACGCGACCACACGCCGGCAGCATGCGTCGTCGCTGCCGACCAGAGCGTGCTCAGCGGCCCATCGGCCATTCGCTGCTGCCAGCCAGGATCGCCGGCAGCGTTCTGCAGCCACCACGCAGCCAAAATCGCTAAGCCGACCGTGCCCACAACGCCGAGATAAATCCCGATCCCACCACCCAGCGGCGTCGGCACGAGATGGCTACTGTGCCCGCCCGGTCGATCGAGTAGCCCCAGTGCCTGCGCAAAGCGTCGCACGGGAAAAAGAGCCAAGGCACTCATCACTCCCGCGATCCCAGCAACCGCCAACACAAGCACGACGGTAGCGGTCATAGGAACGAGGGGGTGATAGAGAGGGAGAGCGTGAGAGGGCAGGGTGCCAATGCGAAGGTTAGTTATACACAACTATTCCGAATCGATTTCAGCGATTCGCTGAAGGTGACCTTCGCCAGAGGGTGGAGCATGGAAGCCAACGTCAAAATCCACGCTCTGGCGAGCGTGGCTACTGCTCGTTCGGTTCGTCAATGTCAATCGCTTTGCTGCCGGTACGCAGACGCCGCCATATTGTTCGGTTAATGGGGCCGAGAGCAACAGGACTGGGCATTTCTCGTGGATTTTGGTAACTAACGTGTGACTGCCATTCGCCGCCCAAATCCCACCGTGATCCGACCTTGGAAACCTCCCTCCACCGCCAACTGAAATCTCATTACGCCGTGTCACCCGATCAGATTGAGGTAGCGATGGGTGCGTACCGGATTGATGTGGTCCGGGGCGAAGAACTCGTCGAGATCCAGTGTGCCTCTTTGTCGGCCATTCGGCGAAAAACACTTGACTTGCTCCAGCGGCACGATGTCCGCATCGTCAAACCGTCCATTGATCGCACCCGCATCTGTCGCCGCAACTGCCGGGGCGGCGACACCGTCTCACGCCGTTTGAGTCCGCGCCGCGGTCACCCCCACGAGCTCTTCGAAGAATTGATTTATTTGCGTGACGTTTTTCCGCATCCCCGGCTGACGGTGGAGATACCAATCATCAATGTCGACCAGCATCGTTGGGTTCGCAAATCTCAAAAGCGTCGACGCCGCGACCCGGGCTACGTGATCGAAGACACGGAACTGACCGAGGTCCATGGTTCGATTGAGTTGCATGAGCCTGCCGATCTATGGCGTTTGCTCCCCGTCGAAGTCGCTCCCCAGGGCACCCCGTTGGCGGATTTTGCCCGGGGCGATTTCAACACACAGGATCTGGCGACGGCCATCGATTGCCCGCGTTGGATTGCCCAGCGGGTGGCCTATGTGATGCGGCATTCGGGAGCGATCGAGCCCACCTCCCGCGACAAATCCGGCGTCCGCTACCGCGCCGCGTAAATGCCACGGAACCGCTCGCCCTTGTTCAGCGCTGCCGGGCCCGTGCTGGATGTTGAGGAAACCACCCGATATGCCGGAGACGTTTGCTCGGCATACAGGGCATCTAGATCAAGTCCCGCAGGCTGTTCATGGCGAGCGGTTCTTTGGTGTCGAAGGGTTCGCCGTAGTTGCGGTTAATCAAGCGGCCCCAGTGCTCGCCTTCATGGCGGATGCGATCGAGTTGTGTGGGAGGCGTTGTCGGGCGACCCGCGACCATTTGGCTGTCGTAGGCTCGCACGGCATCCATTTTGCGGTCCCACTGATCCGAGATGTCGACGATCCAACCGGGCTGGACAGCCAGACGCAAGTGGATGCAGAAGTAGTAGTACAAACGCTCGGGATGATGCCGCGGCCCCGGCATATCGGTCTTGCTTAATTTCGCGTGGAATCGGGCTGCTTCGGTTAGCAAGGTCGCTGCCAAGTGGTCCGGGTGGGCATCGTGATGGTAGGGGGCGAACAACCAGCGGGGGCGGAGACAGCGGACATAGCCAGCGATCCGCTCACGCGCCTCAAGGGTGTTTTCGAGCCCGCGATTGACCAGGCCGGCATTGCCACGCCACGTCAACTTCATCACGGCGGTCGCCGCGGCGGTTTCGCGAATTCGGGTTTCCATGCTGCCATGAGGGGTTGGCTCACCCGAGGTCAAATCCAAGACACCGACACGCATGCCTTGGTCAATCATTCGCATGATCGTGCCACCCATGCCGATTTCGGCATCGTCGGGATGCGGGGCAACGACGAGAAAATCGAGCGGCTCGAACTCGTCGGGGTTGGGGGGCTCACTCGGCAGTAGGGTGTTGCTCATGATGGATTGTCGATTTTAATGAAGGAAGGATCGAAAAATGAATGCCGGTCACCTCTTCTTCGCTCATTTCTCGCCAGGCGGAAGTTGCAAAGCTGGAAGTTGCAAAGCCAGGGCTTGGACGGAGTTCCGAATCAGGAGCACGTTCCCAACGAGACTGGGCACATTCCATGTCTTGTGATCGAGGGCCTCCAGGCGGACCAATTCGCGGTACTCGCTGGGGTCGGCCGCGACGAGCAGGACGTCGCCCATTTCCTCTTGCACGATCAACGTATCGCCCGCCAGGATGACTTGCCCCTGTCCCGATCGATTGCGGCGGGACTGTTCCCAGATCCGCGCTCCCGATTCCAAGTTGATCGCTTGGAGGGCTCCGTTACTGATCCCATAGGCGACACCGTCACGGATGACGGCATGATTGAACTTGGTTTTCATGATCCGGTTGGAACGCCACACGTCTTCGGCAACCAAGGCGTCACCGGATTCGGTCGGTTTGACTTCGATCAAGGCACTGCCGCCGCCGTATCCTTTGCCGACGAGAAACCGGTTCTCGCCCGCCGGCACAACGGATGCACAATTCGCGCCGCCGTTGCTCTGGCCGGCCCAATCGGTTTGCCAGAGTTCGGCCCCCGAGTCGATCGCATGACCGGTGATCGTATTCTCGTTGACGATCACAATCTGACGCTGTCCGGCCAGCGTGAGCAGTTGTGGAGAAGCGTAGCTGATCTGGTCCTCGCCCGCTGTCCAGCGCACCTCGCCGCTGTCGGCGTCGAAGGCAACGAGCGAGCGGGCGTCGACGCGATCGTTCCCGCCCAGGGGCACCACGCACAGGCCATCGACCAGCAGGGGCGAGGCGCTCCGCCCCCAGGTAATAGCGGATTCGGACTCCGTCTGATCCCACCCGGCCAGTTCCAGCAGATCGACCTGCCAGAGCACCTCGCCGCTGGCGAGATCGAGGCACCAAAGCATCCCGGTTGCGCCCTGCGCATAGACTCGGCCGTTCCAGATCGTCGGCGTCGATCGCGGTCCGGTCTCGCCGAGTGGATGTGTGTGCATCGCATCATGGTCGACGATCCACAACAGCTCACCATCGGTCAGGCGATAGGCGGTCACGCATTCACGATGCTCTCGCTGTTCAAGAGTCACCGCGATATTGTTTGAGAGGGCGAAAGATGACCAGCCCGCCCCGATGCCGATGTTCCAGAGCGTGTTGACTTCCGCCGCCGATGCGGGGATCGCGAACTCTCTCTGTTCAACGATTCCGTCGCGATGAGTCCCTAGGAATTGCCCCCACTCCGCCGGTGGACTGTTCTCGTTGAGCTTTCCATCGGCATCCGCGCTCGCGTCAGGCTCCCCTGCGACGGCGGTCCCGCGACTGGCGTTTGGCTCCGATGCGGGGTCGGGACCGGCCACCTCGGTTTGCAGATCGGGAACTTGGTGCGATGTGAATCGCCACTCGATCTGTGGGATCATCTCACCTGAGAGGGTGCGAACGCGAACCAATCCGAACAGCGTCAGTGCAACGGCGAGCGTAGAGATCGGCACCAGCCAGGCGTGTCCCGCTCTCCATGCAGCACGCTGCAAAAAAAACAGCGTCAGCCCCAGAGAGAGGGCTCCGATACCCACGCACAGTAAGAAGGCGATTTGATAGTCGAAATTCGGCGCAAAATATTGCACGATCGCAATCAGCACCCCACCCACGATGGCCGAGACGGCCGAGCGGCGTAAGAATGGGTTGTCGGCCGGGATGTCGTGAGTACCCTGCTGGTCCGAAACAGAATATCCGTCATTCGATTCGGTCATCTTTGTCACTGCTTCAATTTTTCAGGCGAGCGAATGTCTGTCGACCACGGCCCTCATGATAACAACTTGCCCAATATCGCGACATTGGTTCGACCTGGCAGTGATCGACGCGGCAGCGAATCAACCGCGCCCTGCACCACAGCATTTATCTCCGATTTACATCTGCTCAGTTCACGCTGCAGTTACGCCGACCATGAACTCGCCATTCGCCACGCCATTGAGGCCGCGGATGTCTGCGTGTGGGGTGGCGATCTATTTGACTTCTGTTGGTCGTGCGAGGGCGATGGTCCGACATCGCGTAAACTGGCCATCGATTGGCTCGATCGCTGGAGATGTGAATTTCCGATGAAGACATTCGTGTATCTCACTGGAAACCACGATGCTCAACCGGAATTTCAAGACGCCCTCTCGCAATGGGCGGGGCCCTCTGAAGGAATCGTTCCCTCTGGATGGGCAGCGGGAACCCCGCAAGGGCCATCCGATTCGCCGCCGCAGCACCAGCTGTCGATCCAGCCAGCGGCGGTTCACGTGGGGCTCGATGCGATCCGCATTGGCGACTGCTTGATGGTTCATGGAGACGTGATCGAAGGCGGTGGCGTGGATACTGGATTGGCGGCATATCGGTCGCGATGGCAACACGAGCGCACGGGAGTTGCTCGGCCTCCCGCGATCCGCAACAGCATGTACAACGTCGCCGTGAACGCGAGATTGCACCTGGCGACCGCTGGTGTGGCGCACCGGCGGAAGGATGTCTGTCTGCGACTACTCCGTTGGACGCGCAGTCAACCGGATTGGGTCAGCGACGGTGTGCGCCGCATCGTGTTCGGCCACACCCACCGCCGCCTGCGGGGCGTGCACATCGCAGGCTACGAGTTTTACAACGGCGGCGCCACGGTCAAACACGTCCCCTTCGCCCCCGTGATACTCCAGACACAGGTGTAGCGGCGATCGTCATGGTTTCTCTTGCACCGAGGGCATTTTGGGGGACGTCCAGTGGTCTGAATCGATCGCCAGATCTTCGACTTCTTGACCGCCAGCGGACTGGCGCAGCAGCAAATAGATGCCGCCCAGCATCGACCACAGCATCATCACGGCGATCGCAGAAGGTAGCAGCGTGAGGCAAAATAGCAGAGGCAGGTTTGTCGGCGTGAAGGACATGGCGAGACTGCGAGTGGCCAGAGACAATCCAACCCATCCCAACACGACCACCGAGGAGATCGCCAGGGCGACGATTGACAACAGGGCGAGCTGGGGCAGCCGCCGCAGCGTGTATTCGTAGCCGCGACTGAGGGCATCGATGGGGTCTGCATCCGGCTCGATCAGCGCCGCGGTCAGCCCCAGCGGAACTGCGAACTTGCCACCCAGGATCATCAGGCCGGCAATCAACGTTGCGGGCAAAACGATGGGTAGGCTCAACCAGGTCGCCCACGTCATCTGCTCGGATTCGCCGCCGAGGGCGACCGCCAGCCAGGTCACGCCCCAGGCAACCAGGGCAAAGAACGCCGCCACGGCAGTGGGCAGCAGCACGATCACCGCAGCACCTCGCAGACGCCCGCCGACGGCTCGAAACGTACTGATGTAGGACGGAATATCCCGTCCCGCGGTCAGGATCGCTCCCACACGCAGCAGCGCCATCATGGTCGGTAACCACAGCAAGATCGTCCACACCGCGATTTTCCAGTCCCGCGAAATATCGATCCGCGCCGCTAGGTTCCCGCCTGGTAGGGCAGCCCACGCATCGCTCAGCATCGTCGAGCTCACCTGCGGCAAACCAAAAATCGGCACGACGCCCGCCGTACCGAGCGAGCGCACCGGTTGATCCGACAGCCATGCGAGACCAAGCAGCCAGACCAGCGAAATGATCAACGCGTGAGTGATCCATACCGGCCCGCCCGCAACGCGGCAGACGCGGACCAAACGCAACCAAGGAAACACGTCGACCCACGTGTGGACCTTGTCGAACAAGCGTTTTTCGGGCCCGTATGCAGCAGGGCCGTATGCTGCAGGCCGCTGACGCCCCGGCGGATCCGATGGTGCGGAGGTGGTGGACGGTGCGGCGTCTGGGGAATCAGTGGTCATTAGTTTCGTAGGGATGCGCGGGGCTCACTGCGGGATAGGCTCGATGCTGCAATTGCCAGGTGCCGGAGGCACGCCAGCGTTCTGGCTGGACCGTCAGTTCCAGTTGCAGGCGAAAACATAGTCGCAAAGCGCCGCAGGGCAACGCGGTGGACTGTTTTCCGAAGCAATTCGGAACGAGCGGAAGAAAGATGGCTGATACGCTCTGCGGTCAGAGTTGTCGACGATCGAAGTGGGCGTCCCGCCCGCATGAGTCTCTGTCCGTGCTGGCTTCGCTCGTCCGCCGGTAAATCTTTGCAACGCCTTGGGGACACGAAAGCGGGGGAATCGGCAGGGCGGTCGCACCCGGCTCGCTACAGCCCGTTGCTGCCGCGACCCACAGAGCGGCTCTGCGTTACCGCGTGGGGTACCACTCGGAGGCCTTGGGCATGACATCCCATTGCGATTTCGGGTGAGAGTGGGCTGGGCGGATTTGAACTCGGCACACCGCTGCCGGGAGGCTCGAACGAGCAATTGCGATCTCGGCGAGCAGCGGCCCGGCAGCTGTGTCGGAGGCGGATGGGGCCGTTTCACTGGCCACTGCAGAATACCACACTGGCGAGATCGTCCCGATCGCGTCAACGCTGACGCGGCGAGCCCCGTCACGACTGATTTCGAATCGCAGGGCAGTGAAATAGTCACCGTCGCAGTCCAACGACAATCGCACGCGATCACTCTGGGCGGCTGAAACTGCGAAATACAGATAGTCCTCATCTGCCACACAGCGAGCCTCGTAGCCATTACCTGTCCAGCGATCGGCGGTGGTCCAACAGGCATCATCGTCGTGACCGTCGAGCAGCGGTCGGTCGGAGGTATGGGGTGGAACGTAGCGGGATGTCTTGCGGCCAGACTCGTCGCGGGTCCCCTGTGCATGCATGGCACCCTGTCCCGGCACCGGCGCGCCACCACTGCGATCTTGGGGGACGATCCCACGGGCGGCCATGACGACCGGGTGGTAATCCCAATTGATTCGCGCGGGCAAATTACCTGCCTTTTCATCCGTTCGTGACAGCGGCTCGGCTCCGGGAATCTCACCCAGGGGCGTGGCCAAGGAATTCCAGTTACGCGTGGCTTGCCACGGAATCGGTTTGCTTTCGGGCACCAGAATGACAGCCGGTGCGGTCCGCTGAGGTGACTGCATCGCCGACGTGTAGGCCGCGTTGTATCGCTGCGCGGGCGGTTCGATTTCCTCTTCGTAGGAGACCGGTGCAATTTGAAAGGGAGAGAGAGTCTGCCCATTTTCGGTGTGTCCCGCTGCGGCTACGGTCGTCCCGCTCGATTCAGTATCGCCGCCCAAATTTGCCGCGACGTTGCCGACCGACTTGGACGTTTTTCGTTGCCAGTCGGCAATCTGAACGGGCGAAGTCACGCTGCGACGTTCCACGCTAGAGGCCAGCGTTTCCACGTAGACTTCCGCCCATCGCCGCATCGCAGCGGGTTGGCCATGCTTGGAGATCAGTGACAGTAGCGATTCACGCACCTGCGGGACGTCATGTTCGGTGGTCATCGCGACGGCCATGGCATCCCACAACAATCGTGCGCGATCCTCGGGCGCGGTGACCGCGAGTAGTTGTTCAATTTTGTCGCTCAGGCGTGACTGCTCAGTAGGCGAGCGATGGGCGAGACCGAAGTTGAGCAGCTCGTCCTGCAGCCGTCGGGTTTGGTTCATCCGGGCGGTGGAAATCTGCAAACGGCGGTTTGAAGCGGTCAGGGTTTCGGCAACCCCGCGATTTTGTCCATCGGTCAATGCCAGACCAGCGGCGAGGGCCACGTCGCGGCGAACACTCCCCGATGCATCGTCGAGCGTCGCCATCTCAATCGCTGGCGGCGCTGACTGCTGTGGCGCCGCCAGCATCAGGGCGTCGGTCGCGAGGTCATTGGCGAGCACGCCGGGACCGCTCAGTAGGGCGTTGCCGCGAAGCACCGAGGCATGATTCCAGGCGCGTTGCCAACGCGGGTCGGCATCGTTTCGGTACCACGCCTTGTTCGATGCAGTGCTCGATTCATTGAAACCATGCGTTCGATCCGACCCCGCGGTTACCCGGCGGGTGAGGATCACCCGTTGGGGGCCACTCCAATCGGTTCCTGGGACCTGCTCGGATTGTGAAGCCGGGCGGGTGCGAGTCTGCTGGACCAACGCCCACCAGGCCCGCTGGGTTGCCGGGCTCAGACTCTCGTCGAGGACCACAACGGTAGGCCGATGCTCGGCCAGCCAATTCGTTCGCTGAGTATTGCTGGCGACACAGGCAACGTCGGAGACGCCCAGCATCGTCGCGGCGGCACGGCAGCGGTTGACGTCTTTCTCGGCGATGGGATCTGTTTTTCCAATCCCTGATTGTTCGGTATCGATCAAAATCGCCGTGCGACGGTTTTCGTGCAGTGATTCACGTCCGGCAAGCGACCACGGAACCGCTGCCGGTGACGCCGCGACGAACAGGACCGCGGTACCGCGGCCTTGGCCACGAACGGCCTCCCACGATGAGTTCGGTTGACTGCGACGCCAAATACGACCGTGCGAGGACACCGCGAATTGGTCGGTATCGCCCGGCACCGTGAGGTCGTTGACCGTGACGGGGCCCACCGGTGTCTCGATCGTCTGAGTTGGAACGGATGATTGGCCGCCGAGGGGGAGTCGATTTGCATCCCGCGACGAATCCGTCGTTCGGATATCTTCGACCCAGGTTTGCCCGCCGTCGTAACTGTAGAACTGATCCACGCCGCTGGCTTCGGACACGTCGCCAGTCGCCTCGAGCACGCCGGGGGCCAATTCACGTTGGGGCCGGTCCCGAGACGCTGTCACCGGACCTCCCATCCGCAATTTCTGTAGTCGAGGAAGTTCGTGAGCATCTCCCAGGACCCATGTCTGGCCGCCATCGCGACTGACCACACAGACGCCCCGGCTGATCCCCGTGACCGGCTCGTAGCCACCGCCCACGACAATCACATCGAGCGGCGAAGCCCACAACACATCGGTGAAATCGCAAAACGGGATCTGCGGTGGCTCCACGGAGCGGCGTGGGGAGCGACCAAAGGGCGTGTTATCAGCCGGCCCATCAAGATGAATGTGTTCCACCGCGTGCCAGGTTTCACCGCGATTATCGCTGCGGAGAATCGCACCGGCGTCTCCCACGGCAATGGCGACGCGGGGCCCCGACGGAGTGCGCTGAGGGGGCGAGATCGCGACCGCCCGCAAGCTGCTACTCTGGCGCAGCAGCGAGGGGGATATGTAGGCCGGCTGGAGCGAAATGCTGTCCAGGTCGAAACGGTCAATTTCGCCCGCTCCTGAGCTTGGAGCCCGGCTGGTGGCCAATACCGCCACCAGCAGCCATGTCAATGGATACGCTGTGAGCCGGGTCATGATAGCACCCCTCTGACCGAGGCGGCCCCCAGCAGAAATAGGGTGCATCCGCCGATCAGATTCACGCCGAGCATGGTCAGGCTCGCAGTCGCGCGTCCCTCGCCGCCGAGCACGGTGATATCCCCGATCAGAGTACTGAAAGTGGTCAGGCTGCCCAGGACACCCACCCGTATCGCGAGCAACATGCGCGGGCTCAGCGGTGTTTCACCTAGGCTGGCGAAGCTTTCAGACCATTGATAAATCAGTCCCAGCAGCAAACAACCCAATAAATTCGCCAGGGTGGTGGCGAAACCCGCCTCTCCGCCGACGAAGTGGCTAATTCCCGCAATAAAACGGTGTAGCGGCCCCTGCGTAAACAGAACGGTGAGTCCGTAGCGGCATAAAGCGCCCAGACTACCACCAATCGCGACAGCGAGCACGTTCATTGACCAACCCATCATGGACACTTCCCTGTTTTCACCATTGTCAGTTTGCTGCGGGGAATTTAACTTGAGGGGTTAAGAATCGGAAGTTTTTCCGCTCGGGGGCAAGGTCCATCTGCATCAAACTGCAGCAAAGTGGCTAGAATTGTTACCGCCGGTCCCCACACACACCCTTTTTGAACAGAAAGATACCGCTGATGAGTACTGCTTCGAGCACGTCACCCGCGCCCACGCAGCATGTGATGAACGGAGCCGATGTCCTGGTCAAATCGTTAGTCGACCATGGTGTCGAAGTACTGTTTGCCTACCCAGGTGGGTGCAGCATGCCGATGCACCAGGCACTGACTCGGTTTGGCGAATCGATTCGTACGATTCTGCCGCGACACGAGCAGGGCGGCGCCTTCGCCGCCCAAGGCTATGCCCGCAGCACCGGGAAGGTCGGCGTTGTGATGGCGACGAGCGGTCCCGGGGCGACGAACCTGGTCACGGCAATCGCTGACGCGAAACTCGACAGCATCCCGCTGGTGTGCATCACCGGCCAAGTGCCCGTCGCCTCGATTGGCAGCGATGCGTTTCAGGAAACGCCGATGGTCGAGATTTGTCGTGGCATCACGAAACATCACTATCTCGTGACGGATATCAAGGATTTGCCGCGGATTATGAAGGAGGCGTTCCATATCGCTGCGAGCGGCCGGCCTGGGCCCGTGCTCGTCGACATGCCCAAAGACGTGCAGTTGAGCGAGATGCCCGAGGATCTCGATCCGCCCATGAATTTGCCGGGTTACGACGCTTCCACGCCCACAGTGCCCCCCGAAACGATTCGTCAGATCGCGGCCGCCATCAAAATGGCCCGGCGACCGGTGATCTATTCCGGCGGCGGTATCATTCTTGGCGAAGCGACTGAAGAATTGCGGACCCTGATCAGTAAAACCGGTATCCCAACGGTCACCACGCTGATGGGGCTCGGTTCGGTGGAACCCGATAATCCACATTCCCTCGATTGGTTGGGCATGCACGGGGCGGCCTACGCAAATTACGCCGTCAAGGATTGCGATCTGTTGATCGCCTTGGGGGTGCGTTTCGACGACCGCGTCACCGGCAAGGTAGAGGCGTTCGCCAAGGGGGCTAAGATCATCCACGTCGATATCGACGCATCGGAACTGAATAAGAACAAGACTGCTCATATTCCCGTGCGGGGTGATGTCAAACAGGTTTTGACGGAACTGAACCGGATCGTGCAGAAGCCCGATATTGCTGATTGGCAGCGGCACTGCGGCGAATTGAAGGCGAAATACCCACTCAAGTACGACACTGAGTTTGACGGCATTCTCCAGCAGCACGCGATCTCCACGTTGAGCGATCTCACCGCCCAACGGGAAACCTACATCACCGTTGGCGTTGGCCAGCACCAGATGTGGGCGGCTCAGTTCTATAAATTCCGCCAACCGCGGACTTGGATGAGCAGCAGCGGACTGGGCACGATGGGCTTTGGTTTGCCTGCGGCGATGGGTGTGCAAGCGGCTCATCCTGGGGCCTTGGTCGTCGACATCGACGGCGACGGCAGTTTCCAGATGAACATTCAGGAACTCGCCACGTGTTTCTGCGAAGAACTGCCGGTCAAGGTGCTCTTGCTCAATAACCAGCACCTCGGCATGGTGGTGCAGTGGGAAGATCGCTTCATGGAGCGTAATCGTGCCCACACCTACCTGGGGCCGATTCATCACGATGAAGCCAAGGGCAAGAGTTCGGCCGATCGTTACGAATATGCGAGCGACCGGTACCCGAATTTCGTGCAGATCGCCAAGGGCTACGGTTGCGGTGCCGCGACGGTCAAGCGTAAAGCGGATTTGGAGGATGCCATGCGAGAAATGATCGACTCCAAGGGTCCGTTCCTGCTCGACGTCGAGGTTCCGTATCAAGAACACGTCTTGCCAATGATCCCCGGCGGCGCGACCGTCGACGATATGATCTTGGCTTGAGACGAGCCCTTCCGACACTTTTTCTCGAACTTTCGAGCTGACTATCCCGTGGATACAACCGTTCCTACTGATTCGGCTGGCGCGTCGCCGAACACGGCCGCCAAAACGCTGTCAAACTCGCCCGTGGCTCCTGAAGCGTCGGCGGCGACCGATGTGGCTGGCGCGGGTAAGTCGGCGCCTCGGCGTCGTGGCGTGCCGGAAGGATTGTGGCTGAAGTGCGACGGTTGTGGTGCATCGCTGTACCGCAAAGAGGTCCAGCAACAGCTCAATGTCTGCCCGAAATGCAATCACCATTTCTATGTCAGCGCATTCGAACGGATCGCTCAGGTGCTCGACGAGGGCACGTTTGAGCCCATGAACGAGCACCTGCGTCCGTGCGATCCGCTCGAATTCAAAGACCGCCGCCCCTACGCCGAGCGTCTTGTCGGCGAACAGAAGCGGACCGGTTTGAGTGACGCCGCGGTGACGGGCACCGGCATGATCCGGGCCCGCCGTGTCGCGTTCGCTGTCACCGACAGTGCGTTCATCATGGGGAGCATGGGGAGTGTCGTGGGCGAGCGTTTGACGCGATTGATCGAGCACGCCACCGAACAAAACATCGCTCTGATTATTATCAGTGCCAGTGGCGGTGGTGCCCGCATGCACGAGGGGATCCTGTCGCTGATGCAAATGGCCAAGGTCTCCGCGGCATTGGCCCGGTATCACGAAGCCGGTGGTTTGTTCATCAGCGTATTGACCAACCCAACCATGGGCGGCGTCGCGGCCAGTTTCGCGTCGCTGGGCGATCTGATCTTCGCCGAACCCAAGGCCATGATCGGGTTTGCCGGGCCGCGGACAATCAAGGCAACCATTGGTATTGAGCTGCCCGAAGGGTTCCAGTCCAGCGAGTTCCTGCTCGAACACGGTTATATCGACCGCATCGTGCCGCGACGAAATCTCAAGACCGAGATCGCCAGCGCCATCGACTACTGCGGGAAATAGCCGTGAGCCTGCTCGATTCCCTCAAGGGCATGTTTTCCGGTGGCAGTGCGTCACTGAAGAAAATTGATGTCGACGCGCGTTTTGCCCGTTCGCGCACCGCCGCAACGGGCACGATGAGCAATTTCTTTGTCGCCTACGATCTCCAACGCAAAGAGGATGTCGGTGTCAAAATTCTCGACATCGAGAAATTTGAGCTCTTCGAATCTCGTTTCAAGGGCTTGAAAAAGCCCTCTGAAGGCGAGATCGCGATGCAAATGCAGCACGAATTGATCGCGAAAACGTACGAGCACGGCATCACGACCAAGGGCCAGCGGATCCTCGTGATGGAATACATTCGCGGCCCGAGTATGCAGGACGTCATCGTCCGGAAGCGGCTCGAATTGATCGACGGGGTACAGTTGATGTTGATGCGTGAGATGGCCCAAGCGTTGTCGTACGTGCACCGCAGCGGGTTCATTCACCGGGATATCTGCCCCCGAAACTTTATTTGCACATTGCCAGCCGAGGACCAAAAAGTCGTGTCGGGCATCAAGCTCATCGACTTCGGCCTGACCGTTCCCGCGACCCCGCCCTTCATGACACCGGGCAACCGCACCGGCACACCGCTGTACATGTCACCTGAGATTGTTCGTCGCCGTCATACGGACGGACGGGTCGATATCTTCTCGCTCGGAGTGACATTTTACTGTCTGTTGACGTTTTCTCACCCCTGGCAGGGGGAAATTGTGACCGGCCGGGCGGCTCTGCAGCACGATTCGACCGAGCCCACCGATCTGCTCGAGCGGCGTCCTGACGTCGACCCCCGATTGGCCCGTTTGATCATGAAAATGATCGAACCGAACGTGGATAAGCGGTTAAAATCGATTGACGAATTTCTGAAACAGAGCGAAAAAATCGACTCTGCGTTCGTCAAGTAGCGGCAGTCTAGACGGATTCCATGAGTTTTTTTGGAACTATTGCCTGGAACAATTCGTCTATTCATCACCACTGCCAACTTTCTGCCTAATGGCCGTCACCGAAAGCGCCGATAACGTTGATAACGTAGGCGTCCTAGGTAATATGGCGATGCTCACTGAAATTCCCTACCAGCTTACAGTTTTTGTAATTACGCTGTCTGCCTGCGCATGAGCGTCAAAAGTTCCTCACGACCCTGTCCATCACACCGTATTGCCGAGAAAACAGATGAACAATCTGCGTCACCTCCTTCGCCGCGTGCAGCCGACGAAGTCACGCCGAGCCAGCGAAGATCGGTCGCGTGGCCCACTTTCGAATAACCGTCGATTATTGACGGAGATGCTGGAGAAACGACAGCTTTTCGCGGGCGACCTCGGCTTGGGTTTGGATGCAGCACCTCCCGTCGACGATGTTGACGATTACGCGGTGGCACACAATTACTGGAACAAGTTCGACGTTAATAATGACGGCCAGGTGACGGCCCTCGACGCTCTGCGTGTGATCAACTACATGAACGAGAGTGCCGAGGGTGAGCCCTCGAGTGCCATGCTGATGGGCGTGGGGTTTGTGGACGTCAATGCGGATCACCAGGTTTCGGCGTTGGATTCTCTGCAGGTCATCAACCAGCTCAACGGGCCGGAGGGGGCCGCCGATTATGATGTGCGGTTTGAGTTGACGCCACGGAATCTCGATGACAGCCTGATCGCGCAAGACGGCACGTACACGACCAGCACCGGGGCAACGGGTGTCCGTTACACCGTCGACAACGGCGACATTTTTAAACTCGAAGTTGCTGTCCAGGACGACCGCGGACGCAGCAGTTCGTTTGGTGTTTTCCAGGCGGTGACCAATATTCTCGTCAACGAAACCGGTGTGCTGATCCCAGCGGTCGGCGAAATTCAAGGTTTCGACTTTAACCGCACGATTCTCGACAACGCCTCGACGCCCAATAGCACGATCGAGTTTTACTTCGCTGATAACCCCTCGGATGTTGTCTCGGCATCACTGGCCGACTTCTTGGGCAACAGCGATTCGGACACCGAGCAGTTCGTTAACGATGCTATCGTGCAGCTGAGCAGCGGCGCGGGTGAATTGAACATCACCGCCGACGAAATCGACGTTAGCGCAGGCACCACTTCGGCAACGAGTCCATTCCAGGTTCGCGTGGAATACAACGGGCTCGATTTGGCTGACGTTGACGTGCCGCGTCTGGAAACACGTCTGGTGATCAACAGTGTTGATCAGACCGTGTCGACGATTGAGCAGAACGTGATTCTGCCCGACGGTTCTTTCAACCCCATCACTCTGACGTCACGCTATGAAACATTCATGCGGAACGACGGCAGAAATGTTCCGCCGAATCCATCGCTTAACGACGGCCTCGGCCCTTTGATCTATGGCCAAGACCGTAACATCGGAACCTTTGACGTGGACGTTGAGGGCAATGGCACCGACATCTTCGATGAAGTCGGAACGCTCGGTCCGGTCGGTAAGCTGACCGATATCATCACAGATTATAGCTTCACGACCGCCTACGACGCCTTCAGTATCCCCGTTCGGGCCGTGAAGGTTGCCACCAATGTCGGCGTCAAGCTGGATAAAGTCGAACCTCGAGTCGGTTTCGAAGGTGTGCTGGTTTACGGTACCGATAACGGGAAAGAAACCGTGTCGCCGGACCGCATTCACTTGGACGAGCGGTCTGAGTTCCAGCTCAACGTTGTGGGCGAAGACACCGGCGAACTGACCGCGAACAATGCGACCCTGCCTGTCCAGGAAGATGACACGGATGGCGAGACGGTTCAGCTCCAGGTAACCGGCGCATTGACCGGAGAAACGATCACCTACGATGTGCCGGCCCGACAGGGTGCACTGGGAGTCGGGACGATCGACGCCGGCGGTGTGATGACGTATGTGCCCGATGCCAACAAATTTGGCACGGATCTGGTCGTGTACACCGCCACGACACCAAGCGGTGGGACCGCCACAGCCACGGTGACTGTCAACATTTCCGCCGTCAACGATTCGCCGATTGCCAATGATGACCCCTCCTCGGGGACTCTGTCGGTCGATGTCGGCAGCGAAATTCTGATCCCGGTACTCGCCAATGATGATGCGGGCGGCGACAACTCCGAGCCACTCAGCGAATTGACGATCACACCGGGTTCGCTCGCTCCCACGCTCGGCACGATCGCCGTCGTCGGCGATCAAATTCGCTACACCCCCAACGCCGGTGCGGCGTCGGGGACGGACACGTTCACTTACACCATCACCGATACCGGTGGACTCAGCGACAGTGCGACGGTCACCGTCAGCGTCGTTAGTAACGTCAGCGGAATTTCAGCCGCGGACAAGAACATTACCATCGACGAAGACAATGGTGGCGGTGTCACGAGCGAAGTCTTGGTGGCCGATCTCACCGCGGACAATCTGATCACCGTGAATAGCGGCAGCACCAGCATCTCGTTGGACAGTGCGACTGCACCTGCCGGTCGCGGCACCGTTCGCATCGACGGCGAGCAGATCTTCTACACGCCCGCCCAGAATGATAATGGGCCGGTTTCGATTTCCTACACGGCCAGCAACGATGCTGGCAGTGCCAGTGGGACGATCTTTGTCGAGATCACCGCCGTCAACGATACCCCCATCGCACCGCCACTGAGCTTCGACGTCAACGAAATGGCGACGCGGACCATCAACGTGCTCCAGCCTGGCAGCGGGCAAACCGGTCCTTCGGACGTGGAAACACCCACGAACGACTTGATCGTTTCGCTTCCCGATCAGACCTACTCGCCGCTGGGGGCTGTATCGGTCATTAACAACCAGCTCGTCGTTAATTCGCTTGGAACCGCGGCCCAGGGTGGCTTTAGCTTTGAATACCGCGTCACGGATGCCGATGGCAGCATCTCGGACAGCGGTACGATCTCGATCAGCGTGATTGATGTGCTCGACGCCCCTGTCGCTGGCGACGAAAACGTCCCCGCAGTTGACGAAGATTCCGGCGATGTGACTGTCGATCTGGGTGCCCTGACGACCTCGGAAGCCGGTTCGGTTGTCTACACGATCGTCAGCCAAGCCAGCGGCCTGGGGGTTGCATCAATTAGCGGCAGCAACCTGGTTCTCGATCTCACTGAAAACGCCAACGGATCCGGGACCGTCGTCTATCGTGCAACCGATGCGGTTGGCTCAGACGAGGGTACGCTGACGTTCATGGTCAATGCGGTTAACGATGCTCCTGTGTTGGGCGATCTTTCGCGAACGGTTGTCGAGGATGGTTCGGTTGACATTGACGTCGCCGGTGCTGCCACGGATATCGATTCAACGAATTTGACGGCAGGCGTGGTTACGAATCCAAGCAACGGTACCGCCGAACTGCTGTCCAACGGTTTGATTCAGTACAAACCCAATGCAGGCTACAGCGGGTCTGACTCTTTCCGCGTCAGTGTCAGCGACGGCATCGCACCCCCAGTGGAAGCCACTGTCACGATCAACGTCACGAATGTGATTGCTGCCCCCGTTGCCGCTGACGGAACACTGACGCTCGCCGAAGATGCGGCCACCACCACCAAGGATCTGACGCTGCTCGTGACCTCCGAAGTGACGGCCACGATCACGCTCATTACCGGTGCCAGTCACGGCACCGCGACCATCACTAACGGCGTGCTGAGCTACAAACCGGCAGCGGACTACTTCGGTTCCGATTCGATCACCTACCAAGCCACCAACTCTGCTGGCAGCGACACGGGTGTGATTGCGATCTCGGTTACCGCCGTCAACGATGCTCCGATCGCCAACAACGACACGGCTGTTGTCGTGATGGACACGGCTAAGCAAATCAACGTGCTGGCCAACGATACGCCGAACCCAGGCGGTGAAGCCGATACCGTAACGGTCACGGTCGCAGCCGGTGATATGCCTGCCCACGGTACGGTTTCCGTTGCAAACAACATTGTGACCTACACGCCCGATAGTGGTTTTGTGGGTTCGGATTCGTTCGTCTACACGCTCAGCGATGGCCAGGGCGGCAGCGATACCGCGACCGTTTCGATTACCGTCAATGACAATGTCGTCATCGGATCGACGGTCACTGGCCAACTGTTCCTCGATTCGATCTCGAACATTGGTGAGGTGGCTAACAACGGTGCGGACCCTGTTCGCAACGGTACCTACGAAACAGGTGAAACGACACTCGTCGGTGCCCGCGTGCATCTGGTCGGTGTCGGCAGTGCTGCGGGCACAAGCCTGACCGTGGTCACCGATCGTAGTGGTCGGTACTCGTTCGAAGATGTGCCGCCCGGAGACTATGAGATCCGCTTTGAATTGGCTCCTGGCATGGAGATCGCCGGTGAGGGCTCCGACGGTGTGATCCCGATCAGCGTTCCTGACGCAGGCGGTTCGGAAAATCCAGCCCCTGTCACGGCGAACTTCGTGATCGAAGATCTGGGTTCGCAGTACTACGCAGGCCGAAACATCCTGACGACCGATCCGAATCGCGAGGGGCTCCCACCCACCGTCACCTTCGGTGAGACGTCGAGCTTCTTCTACTCCCAATCGACTGATCACACCTTGGTTCAAAGGGCAGTCTTGGTGGGCAGAGACTTCGGCAATGCCAAGTACGTCGAACTGCTGATGAATCAGGATCGCGACCATGCGTTGCTGGTTATCGTCAACAACGATCTGAAGACTCAATCGGCCAGCATCGATGCCGACCACCTGGCCGTGCTCGATACCGGTAGCGACGTTCGCGTCGATCTGTTCGGTGGCACCAACGACTTCGTCTTCAGCGATGTCGATGACGTGACCGACATCACGGACCTCTATCCAGAATACGAGGACGCGATCGACGAATTGCTGAATAGTCTCTAAGCCAGCGTAACCGCTCTCTGAAACCCTCAAAATCGCCACTCAGGCTTATCTGAGTGGCGATTTTTTTATTGCCTGGTCGAACGGAACGATATCTGGGGCCGCACGGCATGGAGGTGCGCCGTATTATTCGCCCCCGCTTAGTGACGAAGTCACCGCAGGTGATAGCCCTGGACGCCAGTCCAGGGGGTGGGGCCGCGAAAGATGACCGCACAATCCCGAAGGGACGACATGTGTTTCAAGCATCAGATCGTTCGCAGGAAGGACATTGGAAACGCCTGCCATCGCTTCGCGATTCCCAATGTTTGCGCAACGACGACCCCGGATTGGCGTCCGGGGCTGTCCCATGCCACCGCTGCGCGGTTGCGGGCAACGCTGTGAAGCAATTTTTCCGAACGCAGGACGGGGCCACTGTCCCGTCCGGGGTGTTTTCTCGGTAAACGGTCGCCAGCCTGCGCGCTCGGGACAATGGTCCCACGCTACGAATCCAGCAGTTCACCGCACAAAAACGCTTCGCAGCGTTAGGTTAGTGGACACAACTGCAGAGTTGAAACTGAGCCACCACCAATCGATCGCCAGCCCGGTATGATGCCGTGGCTAGCCCACACACCAACGCCGTGCTCAGCGGCCTTCGCGGAGTCGGTAGCCCAGGAAGTTGTCGAGGTCGCTTTCCGCTTCGATTAATTTGACGGTGCGTTCGATGTCATACTCCACGCGGCGGAATTCAAGCACCTCGGGGTCCGCGATCACGTAGCAACTGCGGGGATCGCTGTCCCGGGGCTGGCCGACGCTGCCAACGTTGATCATCAGCTTCGCGTGCGGGTCGGCGAGTGAATAGCCGGTGCCTGTCTCGGTAGGCCGGATGAAGCGGTGGTCAACCGTGAACACTCCGGGCACGTGGGTGTGACCTTGGAAGCACAACCGGGGCACCAGCGAGAACAGTTTTTCCATCTTCTTCACGTTCTGAGTGTCTTCGGGGAAGACGTACTCGTTCGTGGGTCCACGGGAGGAACCGTGGACGAACAGCCAATCCCGTTCGCGCACCGTCCTCGGTAGGTCACATAGATACTCGATTCGTCGGCGGCTGAGTTCAGGATTGGGGCCCTCTTTTTCAAGCTGGGCGCGCGTCCAGAAGATTGCTTGCTCGGCTGCCACGTTGAACCCTTCCGGGTCGAACAGCGAGCTGCTGTCGTGATTGCCGAGCACACAGAAGTCAAACTCCATGACTTGGTCTAAGCATTCACATGGCTGGGGACCGTAGCCCACGACGTCGCCCAAGCAAACGATGCGATCGACTTTTTGTGATTCAATATCCGCCATCACGGCGTTCAGCGCAGCGAGATTGCCGTGAATATCACTTAAGATTGCGGTACGTGTCACCCGATCAGTGTCCTCGTTTGAGCCGGTCACCGAGCGCGTTGTCGAGATCGGGCTGTGCGTAAATTTTTTCGGCGGTGGCATTGATATCGTAAGCCACACGTCGATAGGTAATCGTCTTTGCGTCGGTGTCGAGGATGACGTAGCACGACCGTGGGTTCTCGTCGCGTGGTTGGCCGACGCTACCGACGTTGACCAGCAACTTGGTGGAACCCAGTGGATAGGTGTGATCGCAGTCTTCGGGCGGAATGAATTCGCAGGAGGTTGTAAAAACTCCCGGCAGATGGGTGTGCCCCATGAAGCAGTACTGGTCGATTTTGCCGAACAGAATCTCCATTTTCCGCGTGTCGTAGACGTATTCGGGAAACACGTATTCGTTGGTGGGGTCGCGAGGGGAGCCGTGGACGAATCGATACGGTTCGTCATTGACGAAGCGCGGCAACTCGCCGAGGAAATCCCAGCGCGCGTTGATTTGGGATTGGCTGCCATTGCCCGCATCGAGCTGGTCGCGGGTCCAATAGATCGCCTTCAAGGCCATCGGGTTGAACCCATCGGGGTCGAATAAGGCGGCCTGGTCATGATTGCCTAGGATCGTCCGCTTGCAGCGGCGCATCACGATGTCAAGGCACTCGCAGGGATTGGGTCCATAGCCGATAATGTCACCCAGACAAAAGATATCGTCGACACCGATGGCATCAATGTCGGCCATCACGGCCTGCAAGGCTTCCAGGTTACCGTGGATATCGCTGATCAATGCTCGCTTCACGAAAACTCTCGAAACCTAGTTAAACTCGGACACTCAAAAAACACCTCGCTCGCCTACCAGGTCCATGCAAACGATTGTCTGCGACCCAGCTTCCCGATCGTCGGTAGCGAGTTGGGGATTGTAGCGTTTATGAAAATTGTGCAACAACCTATGCAGCAGGAAATATCTGGGCCACCCGCCCAATCCAGTAACGCGAATTCACTTGCCATCGAAGTCATCGGGCGGGAAGGATCGATCGCATTGCTGAGAGGCACCAGTGTAGTTGCGGCTCGGCCGCTCACACAGGATACGCGGGCCGCGGCCAGTCTGGCGCCGCTGATCGCGGATTTCGCGGCCAAATATCTCCCTGGCGGCACGCTCGATTCGCTTGGCAGCATCGCCGTGGCGGCGGGCCCGGGGTCGTTCACAGGGCTACGGATTGCAGTCACGACTGCAAAAACGCTGGCCTACGCGCTTGATATTCCGCTGGTGGCTGTCAACTCGCTTGTCGGGATTGCCAATATCGCGGCTCAACAATCGATGCTTGCCGATCGCGATCACGCGTCATTGCCGCGACTGCCACGCCCGATTCTGGTGGGTTTGGCAGCCTATCGAGGGCAGTTGTATCGGGGCAGATTTCTGCCGGGGCAGCCAGCGGAAATCGATATCGTCTCCGCCGAGGAGTGGAAATCGGAGCTCGCGTGGGCGGCGGGTGCCCCGGAAACGCCGGGCTCAGATCAGGACAAAAATAAATTTCTTTTCGCAGGCGATCGAGCCGTTTTCAAGTCCGCGGACGGCTCGATTGACCTCAGCGAGTGGTCGGGCGACGGCGAAGTGCGGGCTGTCGGCGTCGGCCGCGTCGCTGCTGAAATGTTCGCACGCGGTGAGACGACCGACCCACTCGAACTGGTGCCTGACTATCTGCGCCCGAGTTCCGCCGAGGAAAAGGTGGGGTGAAACGAGTCTTGGTAGCTTGGGAGCATTGTCCCGAGCTCGCCAATCGGCCTCGGAGGGGACCGTGATCCGATTCCCTACGAAGTCAACGGCTTGTCACCGCGATCATTTCGGGGGATTGTAAAGGCTGACTGAGACAGTGGGCGGGGTGACCGCTGGTGGCGGCGGTCGCGGTGGCTGGTCCATCGCCGATCTTTCGTTGCTGGAGGAAAGTCCGGGCTCCGTAGGGCAGGATGGTCGATAACGTCGACCGGCCGCGAGGTTAGGGAAAGTGCAGCAGAGAGTAAACCGCCGAACGGTTCACGGTCACTTGCTCGATTGAGCTGTGACCGCGAATGCGTGGTAAGGGTGAAACGGTGCGGTAAGAGCGCACCAGCGGCCGAGGTGACTCGGCCGGCTCGGTAAACCCCATCCGGAGCTAGACCAAACAGGGTGCATGAGGCGGCCCGCCTCGCTATCGACACCCGGGTAGGTCGCAATTGAGGCGGCGAGCAATCGTCGCGCACAGATAAATGGTCACTGGCAGCAATTCGCTGTTACAAAACCCGGCTTACAAGCCCACTGTCTCGGTCCTTTTCTGTCAATCATGCACCCTCTGCCAACCGATCCATGCCCCGTCCCCGGTCCCACGAACGCTACCTCCGCCAAGCCCAGTTCGGTCCGATCGGCGAGTCTGGCCAGGGTAGGATCGAGGCCGCCCGCGTCGCGGTGCTCGGTTGCGGAGCACTCGGCACCGTCGCCGCCGACCAACTCGCCCGCGCCGGCGTCGGCTGCCTGCGTCTGATCGATCGCGATCTTGTGGAGTGGAGTAATTTACAGCGTCAGAGTTTGTACACCGAAGCGGACGCTGAGGCGGGAGCGGCGAAAGTCGAAGCGGCCGCGACACACCTGCGAGAAATCAATTCGTCGATCAATATCGAGGAGCGAGTTGTCGACATCACCCCCGCCAACATCTCGCGGCAACTTGAGAATATCGACATTGTCATCGACGCGACCGACAATTTTGCGGCCCGTTTGTTGCTCAATGACTGGTCGCTGAAATCAAAGACCCCGTGGGTGCATGGCGGCTGCATTGGCGCGACCGGGCAAGTCCGTCTGTTCACCGCCACCGCACCATGTCTGCGATGCTTATTGCCCCATCCACCGGCACCAGGCGAAACGGCGACGTGTGACACCGCAGGCGTCATTGCGCCCGCAACGCACTTGATCGCTAGCCTGCAAAGCTGTGAAGCGATCAAATGGATTTCGGGAAACCGGTCGAGCGTTCGCAGCGAGATTTTGTCAGTTGACCTGTGGAATAATCACTTTCGCGCGATCGCGTTGCAGGCCGATCCCCACTGCCCGGCCTGCGCTCACCATCGCTATGACTTCCTCGACGCCGGGATGAACACCGTGGCAGCGGAATTACTCTGTGGCCGGGATGCGGTTCAGATCGCGGGATCGGGACAAAGTGTCGATCTGCTGCGAATGTCGCGAGCATGGCAGTCCATCGGCACGGTGACCTCCTCGCGTTTTTTTGTGCGACTGGCGCTTTGCGAGAATCAAATGGTGACGCTCTTTCGAGACGGCCGAGCCGTGATCAGCGGTGTTCGCGACATCCCCCACGCACGCTCGCTATATGACCGCTATGTCGGTTCGTGATCGTTGCCGTTGACGGTCCTGGGCGAGTACAGCGGTTGGCGTTAAATTTGGTGGCATGAGCAAAACAATCAAACTTGCGGTCCACGGGGCTGCCGGACGGATGGGACAACGTGTTGTCGCTTTGGCGTCGGATACGAACGACAGGTCCAACGCGGATTTTGTCGTGACGGCGGCAATCGATCATGCGGGGCATCCTAAAATAGGCTTGGACGCCGGCAGTGTTGCGGGTGTCGGTAGCGTCGGCGTGCCGATTTCGGCGGACTGGCCCAGCGACGCGGATGTTGTGATTGATTTCTCGCTTCCCGAAGCGCTCGATGCTTGCGTGGAACACTGCTTGGCGAGTACCTGCCCGCTCGTCGTCGCCACCACGGGACTCAGCGAAGCCCAGAAAAACTCGCTGGCCGACGCCGCTCGCTCGATTCCGATCGTGTGGGCACCGAGCATGTCGCTGGCGGTGAATTTGTCGATGCGTGTGGCGCAGCAGATCGCGACGGCGCTGCGTGACGTCGCCGGTGGCGTGGACATTGAGATTCTCGAACGCCATCACCGCTTCAAAGCCGACGCGCCGAGCGGCACGGCGCTCAAGTTTGGCGAGTTGATCGGCGAGGCCATCGCGGAAGAGCAGCCCGTCATGCATGTGCACGGGCGAGAGGGCCATACCGGTCAGCGGACGCGAAACGAAATCGGCTATCACGCGATCCGGGTTGGTGACAATCCAGGCGAGCACACGATCGTGTTCGGGATGTTGGGGGAGCGGATTGAGCTGAACGTGGCCGCGAGCAACCGCGATTGCTACGCTGCCGGGGCACTCGCGGCTGCCAAATGGCTGGTCCGGGGGCACGACGGGGCACCCATGCCAGCGGGTTTGTACAACATGTTTGACGTCCTCGGCATGGCCGACTCGCCCCAATGAGCGATCCGGCAGCGCAGCGGGTTTGCGTCGGGCCCGATACTCTCGCCGACAGCGGACAGAGGCTGCGGCTTGGCATTTCGACCTGCCCCAACGATACGTTCGCCTTTGCTGCGTTATTGGAGGGCCGGGTCGATACCGATGGGTTCGCCTTCGAGATTGACTTGCTCGATATCGATCAACTCAATCGGGCCCTGATCGCTGGGCAATTCGATCTGGCGAAAACGAGCTTCCACGCGGCCCTGTCGTTGGGCGACCAAGTCGTGGTGCTGCCGGTCGGTTCCGCCCTCGGTTTTGGTGTCGGGCCGTTATTGCTGGCGAGCCAACCGAACTGCTCGCCGAGTCAACCCGGATCCGGTGAGACTCCCGCGCTGACGCTGTGCCCTGGCGAGCACACGACGGCGAAATGGTTGTTCGATTTATTTTATCCCGACACGACGCCGGTCGAACACGTGGTTTTTTCGGAGATCATGCCCCGATTGGTTGCCGGCACGGCAGATTTTGGTGTCTGTATTCATGAGGGTCGGTTCACCTACGAGGAGGCGGGGCTGCATCGTGTGGCCGATTTAGGGGAACTTTGGGAGCGCCGGACGGGATGCCCGCTGCCGCTGGGTGGGTTAGTCATGCGCCAGCGGCATAGTTCCGAGGTGATGCGGCGGGTGAGCCAAGTGATTTCTCGCTCTTTAGCGATCGCTCGGGAATCACCTGAGACGGCGTTGCCAGCGATGCGGAGGTACGCTCAATCCATGGATGACCGTGTGTTGATGCAGCACGTGGATTTGTACGTCAATGACTGGACGGTGGATTTAGGAGCCACTGGAAGGCATTCATTGCAGGAAATGGCGCAATTAGCGAGTGGTATGAGAAATAGCCGAGAACGTCAGCCGATGTTGTGCGTTCTATAGTCAACGAGAGCTAAAATTGTTGCCATCATCTGATGGACCAACTAAGCTGCATGGTGGTGATGGACCGCGTCTTTTCTCTTCTCTCGCTCGATGCACGGCTGCATGGAACCCTCGTCTGCAATCCGACCTGAAGGCTCGACGGTGCATCGCTCGGCATCGAATGGAGACGTTCTGTCCGCAGAGAATCACGATTTGGTGACAGCGGAGCAGCTCGAGGCAGCCGAAACGGTCATTCGGCAAGATCCGCTCAGGGCATTGTCCGGGGGCTCATCGCGGTTGGAGACGACGTCCAGTGGCGGTGGAATGGGGTCGAGCCGATCGGTCGCCGAAGGTTCTGGTAGCGGATCGTTGCGGGGACCGACGCATCACACACCGGCTTCGTTGACGCGGGAGCTGCAAGGCCAGCGACTGAATCATTTCGAGCTGCTCGAACAGATTGGCGGCGGCGGCATGGGGGCGGTGTTCCGCGCCGTCGATGATCGCCTGGGACGCACCGTGGCGGTCAAAGTCGTACCGTTTGCAGAAGGGGATCCCGATCTGCAGCGGCGGTTCCGCAATGAGGCCCAGAGCGCCGCGAAGCTGGATCACCCGTTGATCGCACGGGTGTTCGAGGTCGGCAATGACGGGCCGTGGTACTACATCGTTTTCGAATACATCGACGGTCGCAACATCCGCGACATCGTGACCCAGAACGGTCCGTTGTCGCTCGACGATGCCGTTTTCTACACAGCCCAGGTGGCCGAGGCGATTGGCCACGCATCCCGCCGCGGGATCGTGCATCGCGATATCAAGCCCTCCAACGTGGTGGTGACCGAAGAGAGTTCGATCAAGCTCGTCGACATGGGATTGGCTCGCTCGGAGAATTTTGACACCAGTGAGGACATGACGGCGAGCGGCGTGACGCTGGGCACGTTCGATTACATTTCGCCGGAGCAGGCACACGACCCCAGGCTGGCCGATATCCGCAGCGATTTGTACTCACTTGGCTGCACGTTCTACTACATGCTCACCGGATCGCCCCCATTTCCCGGTGGGACGATGTTGCAAAAGCTGCTCAATCACGGCAACGCAGCGATTCCGGATATTCGCGAGCATCGTGAGGACGCAAGCGATGATTTAGCAGCGATCCTGCGAAAAATGTTGGCTAAGAAGCCCGAGCAGCGATACCAGAATTCACAATTACTGATCGCCGATTTACGGGAGTTGGCGTTACGTGAAAACCTCCGTCGTAGCCGCGGCGTGGACGTCGTCACCGTGGCGGAGCAGAACCCATTCGTGTGGCGATTGCTCCGGCATCTGCCATGGGTGGTCGCTGCCGTCGTGTTGGTGAGCAGTGCACTCGCCCTAGAAGTTCTGTCGTCCCAGCAGCGGCGTGAGTTCAGTTCGCAAGTCGCCGCGACGGTTCCCGATTCGGCATTTGAATCCGTTCCCGTCAATGTTTCTGTGGTGAACTCGAGCGTCACCCACCCACCGGGCGGCCCACCACTGTTTTCGCCGCCGCGGCCATCGATTGCGCAGCCCTTCACCTTGGAACCCGCGTCGGTTGATGCGGCGGCGAATTCGCCCGCTTCCTCGCCGCCTGCCGCCAGTGCTGGGACCGGATCAGAGAGTTCGGCTGCGTCGAGTCGCAATGTGCCGGCCCCGGCCTCGTCAGAGACCGACATGTCACGGCCCGACACGGGTGTCGCGCGAGACGCGAATCTTGCCGAGATCAATTCGCGAACAGGATTAGAGGTCTTGCGAAGTGCGTCGCCCGGTTCGGCATTCCCCGTCGTCGCTGCCGGAGCGGCGACCGGGCAAGCGATCGCTGTGCAACGATATTCGCCGATGCTCAATCCCGGTCCCGTGACCCCCGCGGTCGATTCAGCCTCGTCGCAATCCAGTGTCGCGGCGACCACGAATCCGTTGCCCCCGCGTGTGGAAGTCACCCCGCGAAGTCTGAATCGTTTTCCCAGTGACCCGCCGAGCCTGCGTAACTTTCCACTGCCGATCGGCTCGGGAGCGATCGGTGAAGCCGCGGACACGATTTCCCTGCCTCCGCGAATTCCCTCGTTCGTGGGTCTCGAAAATCAGAGTCGTGAACCTGACGCGGCAGGAATGATGGAGGACGCGGTCTCGGTCGCTCGCGATGCTCTTGAGTCAGGACGGGCCACGCTGGTGGATCCACCGCACCAAATCAGGATCGTCGCCCCCGAGTCGATTCTGATGCTCTCGCGCCAGGCCCAAGCCGAGGGGATCGCGTTGACGACGACGCTGCAGGCGGCGTTGGAGTTGGCTCAGCAGTATCACGTGGAGCGGATCGAGATCGATACACCCATGCTGGCCACCGAGCCGGTGGTGGTCGCAGAGGACGATTTAGTGATCTCTTCGTCGGTGCCAGGGGGGACGGCCATCGTGTTCACCTCCAACCGTGAAGTCGACATGCAGCGTAGCGATATGTTGACGGTCGGATCCAACCGGCTCGAATTAGTCGATATTCACATGTATTGGACCGTTCCTGCCAGCGAGACGGACGGGGGCGCGATGTTGGCTCTCAACGATAATCGGCGAGTTCGGTTGACGGACAGCTCGATTACGATCGACAACCCATCACGCCGTGACGACATTCATGCGTTTAACGTCGTGACGGATCCCGAATCAACGTCGCCGGGTGACAAGGCCGGGGGGCGTGCGGCGAGCGAACTAGCGGAATCCATGCCGCTGGTTTCTCTAGAGCTCTACAATGTGATCATCCGCGGCCAGATTTCGATGCTGCGAATGGACGTTGCCGCCGAACTGCAGCTGCTATGGGAGAACGGGCTGCTGGCCGTTTCCCGCCGCATGATCGAAACCGGTGGCTCGGTTTACCGCCCCCAACCCAAGTCAGGTTCCATTCGATTGTCATTGCAGCGGCTCACCGCCTACATCCCTCGGGGGCTGCTCTTGATGCGGTTAGGTGTCAGCACGCCCTACCCGGTGTCGATCGAACGGCAAGCCGAAGAGAGCGTGTTTGTGATCGATCGGGGCGTCCCCCAGATAGAGATTACCGGTATTTCTCGCGAGGACCGCGACCAGTCGTGGCTGCGCATCCGAGGCGCGTCCAACGCCTACGAAACCGACACGACCCTCAGCGACCCCCTGTTGCTGATCCGCGACGAGACCGGGCAAACGGCGACGACGACCATGAACGCGCTAGCGGATATTGCGAACTCGCCGAGCTGGGCAGACGATGAAACGCCACGGTGGGTAGTCCGCTGGTCCGAACCGCTGCCTGATGGGGTCCCTATCAGCCACCTGATTCCAGCAGATTTTCGCCAAGATGGCTCTTTATTTGCCGGATTTCGTGAAAAGAGCTTGCCGAAACTGCCGATGCAGCGAACATTCCAGGTACCCGTCTTGGACTCACGCGTTCTCGACTCACCATAGCGAGTGGTCGGAAAAAATTGCGACTTTCTTCCAGTTCGGGTGATCGGCGTTTGACTTTTCACCCTCCAAGTGACTTTAATAGTGGCGTGATCGGCTCCGCTGCTCACCCTCCTACCTTTTTCAACCCACCTAAGTAACCCAGGAAACCTCGATGAAACGTTTGGCTCTCATGTTCGGACTCGTCGCCTTGTTCACCACTCCCTCATTCGCGATCAGTGAATTTGGTAAGCAGTTCAAGGGGCAGGTGATGGAATCCGAGGCCCCTGACGACTTCAAGAAAGCCGTCAAGAAGGCCAATTGCTACATTTGTCACGTCAAGGGCGAAAAGAAGGAAGACGTTCGGAACGAGTACGGCAAAGCCGTCAAGAAGTATCTCACGGCCGAAGATTTCCCCAAGGAATACATCAAGAGCAATCCCGAAGAAGCCAAGGCCAAGATTCTCGAAGGTTTCAAAAAGGCCAACGAACTCAAGAGCACCGACGGCGAAACGTTCGGCGCCAAGATCAAGGCTCACAAGCTGCCAGCGACCGACGCCGGCATCTAGTCCCTCGCACGCATTCGGTTTTCCGGTAGCGCATTTCGAGGCACCCGAAAATAAGAAATTTGAGGAATCCACGGTCAAACGCGTGCCCTTCGGGCTGCGTTTGACCGCATCGCCCCGGGCGTTGCCCGGGCGTTGCCCGGGCGTTGAGTAGGACCCGCGTTCTGGCGAATGTAGCTACTCGGTCTATTCATTTGCGGGCGTTTACCCGCTCAGTGCTCGTCAGGAACGCCTAGCAGTTGCTTCATCTGGCTCTGCATTTCTTTCAACCGATGCTCGCTGTCACGGCAACGAGCGTCGCCTGCGGCCGCTCCTTTGGCCTTGCCAATCCGGTATCCGATCACCAGGCCGACGATCAGGGCCACAGCGGCAAACCCTAGCAGGTCAATGGCTCGCATCGAGCGCTCCTTCAGAGCTTTTCGTGGGGATAGCGATGGGCTCTGGCGGGAACCCGTTCTCGTACCAGCGTACGATTGAATTGAGCTCAACGGTCGGTGATGGGACAACATTCCAACTGTCTAGCCGCTCGGCGATACCGGCCAGTAGCCGACGCCACTCGCCGATGGCAGCTCGAAAAACGTCGACTCTGTTTACGTTGATTTGCTCCGCACCGACTTTGCAGATCACCATTGCGACCGTCCTCACAAAATTCATTTAGTTCCAGAGGTTCGTTCCAACGCCAGGTCTTTGGCGGCTTTGAGATCGAGTTTGCCGGTGCCCAAAAGAGGAATCTCGTCGACTTGGATGAACCCCTCATTGCCGGGGATGAATAGGTTGGCGAGTCCAGCGGCCCGCAGGCCGACACGGATTTCATCGACCGTTTTCACTGTTTCGGTGTACAGCACAATCAACCGCTCGCCCTTCTTGGCATCCGGTACCGCTGTCACACAGGCACGCAACTGATCGTCGTCCTCACTCTCTTTGAGTATTTTGCCAGCCTCTTCTTCGACTTTGAGGTGGGGCACCATCTCACCGCCGATTTTCGAGAATCGACTTAGCCGACCGGTAATGTGCAGGAATCCATCGGCGTCAATGTGGGCGATATCGCCGGTGCTGTACCAGCCGTCAACGATCGCCTTGTTCGTCAGCTCGTCCTGGCCGGCGTAGCCGCGCATCACGTTGGGTCCGGTGACCATCAGCAAGCCATCTTCACCCGTGGCCAGTTCGCGGGCGTCATCGGGTGAGATCACTTTGGCGGAAATGCCCGGCAGGGGGCGACCCACGCTGCCTTCGATGCGGTCGGGTTGATACTTGGCCACCGAACGCGACACGGGGATATTCACGCTGACCAATGGGCTCATCTCCGTCATGCCGTACCCTTCGACTGGGCGAACGCCGAATTTCTGCTCGAAAGCATCGAACAAATCCAAGGGCATCTTCTCGGCGCCCACGACGACCACGTCGAGCGACTGGAACTGCTCCGGCGGCACCCGTTTCAAATAACCTCGCAAGAATGTGGGAGTCGCCAACAGCACAGTTGCTTTGTACTTCTCGACGAGTTTACCGATCTGTTTCGCATCGAGCGGATTGAAGTGGTACACGCCAGCGGGGCCAAGCGTCTGTGCGGCCCACAGGGTGACGGCATAGCCGAACGAATGGAAAAACGGCAGAACACCGATGATGGTATCGTCTTGATTGAGTCGCACGGCGCGGCCCACGGCGTCAACGTTGTGGCTGACGTTGGCATTGGATAGCAACACGCCTTTGGGCATCCCGGTCGAACCGCTCGTGAAGATCACGGTGAGCAGATCATCACTGGCGATTTTGTGCAGTCCGAGAATACGATCGAGCAACCACCCAGGCACAATCGTTGCTTGGAGGAACGCGATCACTTTGTCGGCGGTCGAAACTTTGTTTTTAAGTTCATCGAGCGAGACGATTTCGGCATCCAAATCGAGGTCGAGTTTTTCCATGAACCGATCGCTCGTCAGCACATGTTTGACGCCCGTGGACCGGATGCAGTGATTCATCACGTCACTGCTGACGGTGTAGTTCAGGTTGGCACTGACCCGCCGGTCGGCCGCCAAGGCAACGTTCACGGCAACCGCACCGACGCTGGGTGGTAGCAAGACGCCGACAAATTTCTCGTCCGCGGTGAACACTTCGCGGGCCAGACACCGACGCAGTGCCAGTGTGCGGATCAGCAGGTCACGTCCGCTGGCTTCGACACCCAATGAGTCCGCCGCTTGCATGCGTTTTCCACGGCGGCGCCAACATCGCAGAACGCGTTGAGCTAAGACAGGGAATTGCTGGCGATTGTCAATCTGAGCCTTGGAACCGAGGGTTTGCACACGCGTGCGGATCGTCGAGATCGGTGTTTCGGGCGGGAGTGGTTCGCCCACATACAGCGTGATCGTGCGGCGAAATTGGGTGGGCCATTTCTTGAAAAAACATCCGCCCGAAAAACTGAAGATGCTGCCCCAGATGCCCTCGATGTACACCGGGACGACTTGCGCAGTGGTCTTCTGCAGGATCTTGGTCATCCCCGGTTTGAACGCCTGCAGTTGCCCGGTCCGAGTAATCGTGCCTTCGGCAAAGATCCCGACGACGTCACCATTATTGAGTCCCTCACGGGCGCTCCGCAGAGCTCGCCCGATCGCTTTGGGACCACCCATCATCAGAATGGTATCGAACGCGCCCGACAGGTACTTCGCCAGTGCTGAGTGGAAATTACCGCCGTCGACGACAAAGCGAACATTGCGGGGCAGCAGCCACAAGATCAACAGCCCATCGATCCACGAAACATGGTTGCTCACGACCATCACGCCGCCTTCGGTGGGCAGATTCTCCAATCCGACGGTTCGGCCGCGATAGAACATCTCCAGGAACGGGCGAAAGACAGCTCGCACGAACCTCCGTGGGTATTTCCATGCGATGAATCCGAGGATCGCAATCAGGACCGCGAAAATAATCAGGACGGTATAAAATGTATTCAACAAAAAATCTCCCTGGCAAACACGCCGTTATCGTCGCCAGCCCTGGCGACCACGGAAATATCGCGACAATAGGCCAAACCCGTGATGATAGCAATTCAGTGCCCACGGCGCGGAGGCCGATGCGCTAAAAAACCGACTATGATGCAGCGACGATGATGCCGCGCTCCGTAGCACCAGGAAGCACGCCGGTGGCAACGTCTGGCGAGGGCCGCTACCTAGAATTCGCTGCGTTTTTATTGTTTCGCTGCCTCAATCGATGAAAGTAAATGAAATGGAATCAGCTGGGCCGAGTGCACCGGACCACGGCGATCCCGACCGAGTCCTCGTCTTTGTGCTGCGTTGGTCGGCCTTCCTGTGCTTCGCGGGCTGGACCTGGGTGCACTTCTATTGGGAGGGGCCCTACGGAATCTTGCTCTGGCACGACAGCACGTACGAGTTCGCGAATCGATGGGGCATCAGTTGGGACGAATTTGTCGGAACGGGTAGCGAGGATGGCTGGTTCCAAAAATGGATCGCGCGCATCGGTTGGCTCTATCTCGCATGCATGGTGTTGACACTGACCGTACGCGCTCGATCGTACTTCCAGATGGCGGCTCTGGTCGGGGGCGGAGGGTTGCTCGTCATTTTGAGCTATGCGAAGTATGTCCAGTCTCAGTTTCAGCTGCCCATGTTCATTGAGCATGGGGGGCAAATGCTCGCTCCGGTCCTGCTGGTGATGGCGCTCACGCTGGGCGCTCGTCACCGGGTCACCGTCGGCACCGCGATTCTCGCAGTGGTCATGACGTTCGCGGGCCACGGCAGCTATGCGCTCGGATGGTGGCCGACCCCTGGCACGTTTTATGGGATGATCTGCATTTCACTCGGCGTTGAGTACGAAACGGCAAATATCCTGCTGCGTTGTTTCGGTGTCCTCGACTTCGTTGTCTGTATCGCGATGTTCATTCCACCCCTGCGGCGGCCGGCGGCGATGTACGCGGTCGTGTGGGGATTTCTCACCGCGGTGGCGCGGCCTTTCGCGGGCATGTCGTTGAGTTTGAACTATTGGGGCGCTGACCAATTCCTGCAGGAAGCCGTTCTGCGGGCACCGCATTTTCTCATTCCGCTCTATCTTGTTATCCTGTGGGGTCGCCAGCGATCAGTCAGCGATTCCACGCCACCGTCCCACGAAGTCACCGCTTGAACTCATCGATCGCAGAATCCAGCATCATTTTTCCAGTAGGAAACACCATGAACTTACTCAATCGTACCGCTCTTTGCTGTTTGGCTCTTTTACTCGCCTGTCCCCCGGCTATTGCGCAGCAGAATCGTTCCCGGCAAAGACAGCGTGCAGATCTGAGTATCCCCGATGTCGCTAAAAAGGATCTCATTTGTTTTGCCCTGTACACCGTCCATGACCACACCCTGAAGCTCACCGCCCAGCTCTATCCACTATCGCCGAGCGATTCAACGACCGTCCGTTTGGAGATTGAGAAAGAGGGTCAATGGACCGAAGTGGCACAAACGACCGTGATCGAACCCGGCTGGACGGCCCCCTTTCGTGTGGAGAATTGGGATGATTCGAAATCAGTACGGTATCGCGTCGCACATGGCACCGAAGCGTTCTACGAGGGCACCATTCGCAAGAACCCAGTCGATCAGGACGAAATTGTCGTCGCGGGGTTTACGGGCAACTCTATCCAGCCCGCCCATGGCGGTGACATCTCTCGCCAAGACCTCATCGACAACGTCAACAAAGTCGACGCCGATGTGCTGTTCTTTTCCGGCGATCAAGTCTACGACCACAACCGGCACTTGGCCGCTTGGCTGAAATTTGGACGCGACTTTGGTGACATCATCAAAGATCGTCCGACGATTTGTTTGCCCGACGATCATGATGCCGGCCAGCCCAATCTGTGGGGCGAATCCGGCAAGATCTCGACTCTCAGCGGGGCCGCAGATGGTGGATATTCCAAGCCCGCAGTCTATGTCAAAGAGGTCGAACGGGCCCAAACCAGCCATCTTCCCGATCCCGTTGATCCCCGTAAGGTCCATCAGGGCATTGGGGTTTATTTCACCAATTTGAATTGGGGCAATATCGATTTCGCGATTCTCGAAGATCGCAAATTCAAAACCGGTCCCGCCGGCCGAGTGCCCAAGCAAGGCCCCCGTCCCGACCATATTCGCAATCCAGACTATGACCCCGCAAGTGTCGATGTCGAAGGCGCTATCCTGCTCGGTGACCGTCAATTGAAGTTCCTTGACGAGTGGGCTCAGGACTGGCGTGATGCCGATATGAAAGTCGCCCTTTCGCAAACGATTTTCTGTGGGGGGGCCCACATTCATGGAGACGCCAATGGGCGTCTGCACGCAGACATGGACTCCAATGGCTGGCCTCAAACAGGGCGTAATCGAGCCCTCGCCGGGCTTCGTAAAGCGTTCGCGTTTCACTTGGCAGGTGACCAGCACTTAGCCACACTCTTTCATCACGGCATCGACGAGTACCGCGACTCGGTTTGGTCGTTTTGCGTACCCTCGATCGCCAACCTCTACCTGCGTTGGTGGGAACCACTCGAGCCCGGCGAAAACCGCGAGCCCGGCGCGCCGGAATATACCGGCGATCAGCTCGACGGATTTGCAAACAAGATCACCAACTACGCCGCTGCCAATCCTGAAAAACGACCCGCTGGCAATCTCCTGAATACACGAGCGGCCGGGTTTGGCATCGTTCGATTCAATACGAAAACCCGCGAAATCGTGATGGAATGCTGGCCCCGAAACGTCGACGTGACCGACCCGACTGCGAAGCAGTATCTCGGTTGGCCACGAACGATCTCGCAGTTTGATAACTACAACCCGCCGTCCTGGGGCAAGCTCGGTGAACTGTCCTTCGATATTGAGAACCCCGTGGTGCAGTTGATCGATGCCGCCAACAATGAAGTGCTGTACACCGTTCGCGCCCAAGGCAAGACGTTTACCCCAGGTGTTCCCAAGGGCCGGAGCTTCATCGTGAAAGCTGGTAAAGACACACCGAGTGTCGTCGTTGCCCAAGACGCGAAAGCGGGATGTGCCCCGATCGCGGTGGTGATTGACTGAGGGATCCTCGGCCGCCCCACCGCTGGGCTACGCATCCGCCGCTGAAATGATAAGATTCGGCGGCGGCTCGCCCCCCGTTTTCGATCCTCCTCCACCTGCCCTCCCCACTGCCTGTCATGAGCGACGAAATCAACCACGACGCCAAGCCACTTGCCAAACCGATCTCTGCGACGGCGCGTCGTTGCCTCGGTGTGTTAATTGAAAAGGCGAAAACGACTCCGGATTCCTACCCGCTCAGCCTCGCGGCAATCGTCACGGGCAGCAACCAGAAATCGAATCGTGATCCCCAGATGAACATCAGCGAGGATAACGCGTTACTCGCTCTCGATGAACTACGCGAAGCCGGCGCGGTCCGTGAGATCCAAGGCAGTGGCCGGGTGACGAAATATCGGCATGCCGCCTATGAATGGTTTGACTGCGATAGCCCCGGGGCGTCGATCATGACCGAGCTGATGTTGCGTGGCCCGCAAACCGTTGGCGAAATTCGCACTCGGGCATCACGCATGCACCCCTTCGCTGATCTGGCCGCCACGCAGGCCGAACTCGATGCGTTGGCCGAGAAAGGGCTTGTGTTTGCCATCACGCCACCGGGCCGCGGTCAAACGTTTGCTCACACACTCTACACACCCACCGAGCGACAGCACTTGGCGGCTAAAGTTGAAAAACAGTCCAGTGCCGCCGCGCCGACTTCGCCCCCCGCGGCAGCCCCCGGAGCTGCTGCCAACGAGAGTCGCATCGACAAGATTCAACAACGACTCGATGAGGTCGCCGCACGTCTGGAATCTCTCGAACAGAAACTTGCTGATTGGGAAAAGTAGGCCGCCACACCGCCATGTTGTGGATCTTGCTCCAGACCCAAGGTGCAGCGTTCTTTTGCAGACTGTCGATAAAGCTGACGGATCTTGAGCAAGGTCCACGATGGAGTTTAAGTCACGTAACATGCATGCCCTCGTTTTCCAATCCCAGCACCGCGCCGCAAGCCAAGAGATTTGCATGGTGTTGGAGTCCATCGGCATCGCGTCCGAGCTCGCTCGAACCGAGTTGGGCTGGGGTGTGGTGGTCAGCGATGATGACCTTGCTGCGGCCAACGCCGAAGTCGATGCCTATGGGCAAGACAAAGCCTCTGAGCCGATACCGGTCGCCGCCCGTGACCCGTTGCTCGGCGGCGCGTTCGTGGGAGTCGTTTTCTACATCGCGATCTTGGTGTCGGTGGCCGTCCTCAACCAGGTTTCAGCCTACGGTGTGCACTGGATGGTGGCTGGCGAGATGCGTGCGGGGCCGGTGATGTCGGGCCAAGTGTGGCGAACCGTGACCGCATTGACGCTCCACGCTGACACGCTGCACCTGCTGTCGAATCTCGCGTTCGGCAGCGTGTTCGGATTGCTGGCCGGACGCATTCTCGGTGGCGGTGTGGCGTGGCTAGCGATCGTTTGGGGTGGCGCCCTCGGGAACCTGCTCAACGCGGCCCTCCGTGAGCCCGCACACCTCTCTATCGGTGCCTCGACGGCTGTCTTCGCCGCCCTCGGGATACTCGTGGCACTGGCGATGCGTCCTCAAGCCGATTGGCGATCAGCGACTGCCATGCAGCGTTGGAGTCCACTCGTCGCGGGGATCCTGTTATTGGCGACACTTGGCCTCGAAGGCGAGCGAACCGATGTGCTCGCCCACGTGACAGGCTTCGTGGCGGGGCTCGTCATCGGCGGTCTGTGCAGTTTATTGCCCACACGCCTACTCGCCAGCTCGCGTGTGCAGTTCGGGGCCGCGGCCGCCACGCTGGTTACTTTGGTGGGTGCGTGGATGCTGGCCGCCGCAGCCGGGTGAACACTTGATGGACTGTTTTCAGGCCAAGGGCCCGACAGTGTGTGTGCAAGCGTCGCCAGCCAATGGGCCATCCCAATGTCGCCACGCCTCGGGGCGTCGATGCTGTTCATTCAGCGTTCTGCAGACGTTTCTGCGAACGCTGAATGAACTCTTCGGTGATCACCAACGGATTTGGACGGTATTGGCAACCTGCTCGGATCAAAACAAATCGCTTTTGGATGTCCTGCGAACATCACTGGAGCACTTCTTTCGCGGCCAGCGCCCGCCGCCACTGCTACCAGTCGGCAATGGTATACAAGCCACGCTCGAAGGTAACTATTCCTTGCCTGTCCCTGTTCTACCCTCCCCGGGTGGGATGATCTTCGATCCCTCCGGGATCCGGACGAGTTTCTCTGTTCATTATCCGGTGGTGGCGCTGCGCTTACCGGCTATTGTCTCAGATATCCCTCCGGGATACACGACACGATCCCGATCGTATCGAACAAATCTCGCACCCTCATCGCTCTGTCACGAGCTACGCCGCTCACCCGCTTCGCTCCCACCGCGAAGCGGTTTTCAGACAATAGCCGGAGGTCGCTGCAACGCAGCACACCTCCGGTAACCAAAATCGAAGACGGCAGTGGACCCCGGATGGGGTCCAAGACCGCTCACGCGAACCGAAATAGCACCTGGTTATCGTTTAGGCCGAGGCCCTTGGAGAGGAAAAGAGGGCCACCCACTTTTCCCCCCGGTCGGCAATGGTATACAAGCCGCGATCGAAGGCAACTATTCCTTGCCTGTCCCTATTCTATTGCGTGGACAACGCCATTCGGTACCTGGCACCTTCGATTTCCGCCCAGGAAGCGTTCAGCGAACGCTGAAGTCACAACATGAGGACGCCCCGCGGGGGGGCGTCCTGTGGCTGGCTTCTTAAGGAACGAGCGGGAAATAAGTGGCCGAACGCTCCGCGGTCGGAATCGTGGACCGCGGAGCGTTCGACCACAATTTCAGACCGTCAATTTACGTTCGTTCCTAAGTCGTTTCGGCGAGGCGATTAAGCAGCACGGGATCGTTGGACGCGGGGCTCATGGGGTCGAGCCCAATCGTGCCGACGAGCGAATCGATGTAGGTATCCGACTCGGCCAATACCCGCTGCGAGGCAGCATACTCAAGCCGTTGGCGAAGCCCGAGACGCTCGACCGCTTCCTCGTTCTCGGGCCGGTCAATGAAGGCTTGCAATCGCTCCTCAAAGGCTTTCCAGTGAGCGATATCGTGGGTCTGTTTTGTTCGCAATCGCCGCTGATACCAATCGCTGGCGATCAGTTCGTCGCGATCGAATAGCTTGCGAACCTCGGGCGAATCGATGGTGTGACCGTTGTGTTCGCCCTTGGCCATGATGTCGAGCACCGCTCGCAGCGGTGGACACGCCAGTTCGTAACCGAAGTCATTGAAGTAGCTCTGCGACACACGGGTTTGGGCTTCGGCAATTTGCAGGACCCCATCGGCAAACGCATCCAAGTCCTGCTTCTCCGGTCGTAAAATCGATTCTGGGAAGATCTTCACAGGGTTATCAAAGACGCGAGCGAGGTAGGTTCGTACAAATTTCTGCGTCACCCGGTAACCGAGTCGACTGGCCGGGATCAAGGTGCCGTTGTGCTCAAAATCTTGCACCTTCTCGAGCATCCGATCCGCAATGAGTTGTGCCGGGTCACGCTCGTCCGCAGACATCCGACACCATACCTCTGGGATCAAGAGAGAAATATCGTGCCCCACTTCAAAGTTCGGGCCGATATGTCCCGCTGGTGTGCTGAACCCACCCAGCTGCGTCAAGATCATCGAGACGATGGCGGAGTTCATATCAATCGCGGGATGCAATGCGTTGAAAGGCCCTTTCGTGAGTGCCCCTTCACTGCCGGCTCCCGTCGTGCTGGGGCTCTTTCCTGTGAGGGAGCAGACCCAATCCATGATCAACTCGGGCATCTCTTGGTAATGCAGCGGCGAATAGACCGCCAGCGACCGAATGCCAGCTTCGCGGTCAGGTGGATTGTTGCGGCGACCGGCAAGCACGGCGCCCACGGGCGTCAGAACGCTCTCGCTGGCCTCGAGTTTGCGATGCAACTGGATGCCCCGCATGGCCACGTAAGTATCCAATTCACGCACCATGTCGGGGCGATCTTGGAGATAACGAGGATTCTTGGTTCGGGCGCCGTTGACGATGCGGGGGTCCGCGGTGCTGACGACGAAGCCATCGTTGGCGTTAGCAGCCTGCTCGATCAACTCCTCCATCGGACCGGTGAACTTATCAAACTCGATCGCGTCACGCATGATCTCGCGGGCCTGCTTGCTCGTCAGCGGTTCAAAATTGCTGATGAAGTTACCGGGACCGGACAGGTCAAGTTCGGTTTGCTTGTCGAGACCACGATGGACGGCGTCGTCGGGCCGTTGGAACAAGCGGTACTCGCAGTTCTCGACGAATTTGTAGCTGCCCGCCTCACTGATCATCGATCCGAGCGAATGCACGCTGCCCGCTGGGACGACCACGCTACAGGAAATATCGTCCTCGCGTTGCACCTTGGCGGCCGCGATGAAGTCCTGGCGAAGTTTGAAAGTCCGCCAACGGGTGTCCTCGAGACCAACGCGAAGATAGCTACCCACAAGTGTGCGGTCGCCGAGTTTGAGTTCATGGCCTGGCGAGCCGTTGACAATATCAACGCGGAAATGCTCGCGCCAGCTCACGTCCGCAGACGCTCCGCTAAAGCGTTTAACAATCAGGGCGATTGCGTAGACATGCTCAGGAATCGAACGCAGCCACTCGTTGTAGGCGTCGTTGTATTCCGGCGACGGTGTCAGCAGCTGAATCACGCTGCCGAGCGAACGGGTGGGGTCGAGCACACTGCGACTGGCACGGTCGGTGTAGACTTTAGGCCCCTCGGCGCCGTCGGCCCACCGCGTGCTGTAATCCTTGGCGAAAATCTCGTCGACGAGTGCAAAGTCCTTCTCTTGGTCTTTGACAAAGATCGGGCCGTACAACATGTAGTCACGCAGACTCTTGCTGATCTCGCTCTTGCCACCACCGCTGACCGTGCATGGTTTGTGACAGAAGACGCCCTCGGCGGATGTGCCGATCAATCGCCAACTCGGTGCGTGCGTGTGTTTTTCGAGTTGCAGCTTGTATCCGCTCGGCGCGATGTATACCTGATCCGGCGATAGCGGGATCGATTGCGTCATCCCGTTGGCATCTTTCCAGCGAATATGGCGGTGATGCAACGACGCAAAAGCACTCTCGGGGATGTACAAGACTTCCGGGAAGTTTTTATCAATTCCATACCCCTCCCTCTGCACGTCAACGAAATCACTGTATCGCTCAGCGACATCCGCGAAGGTTTGGCCGTTGTACAAACGGCTGTTGACTTGGAAATGATCGCCAAGTGAATAGGAGGCAAACGCGAGGGCGCCACCGGCGTGTTCTTCCTCGGCGCCACCCATTAAGTTGGCGGCGAAACTGAGTTGCGTTTTGACTTCTTTTTTGCAGTAGCCGTAGTAGTTGTCGGCGATCAAGGTCACGATCACACCGGAATCGTCTCGGCATGTCAGCTTGAATGCGGAACCGTCATTGTACAGTTCCGATTCATTCTTCCAGCACATACCGTCGCGACGTTGCCGCTTGGTCGCGTCGTCATGATGCGGCAGTCCGACTTCTTTCTTGGTGAGCTTGACCAGGTGCGTCGCTAGGATCACGCAGCCCGTATGACCGCTCCAGTGCCGTGCATCCAGACCCGCGTCGGCACCTGCGACCAGCGGATCGCCGGCGTTTCCAAAAATAGACTCGACGAAATCGAGATTACTGCAGTGAACTCCGGGGGCAAAAAACCGAGTTTCCATCGATTTTGCTTCGCTGACGCCCTGCACTGCGGGAGCAACGAGGGGCCGCAGCATCAGCGACACCCACGTCCGTGCCGGATCGGGCGAACCGCTGGTGTAAGGGAGTTCGAGGTCAGCAGCGGGCGGGTTCATGGCCGCTGCAAACATCTTCACGAACACGGCCTTCGGCACAGCACGCTTGTCACTCGGGATCGGCAAACTGCCCTCCACGATGTGAAACGTCCCCGCCGTCGTCCGGCGATCGGACCGCGGGTTGTTCAAGACGCCATTGAAACAGCGATATGACTTAACCAGGTCGCTCTCAAAGCTGTTTTTCCCCAGCGGGAGGCTGAGTTCGCGGGCTTGACCATGACGGTCGAGCGAGAGTGAGCGGGTGGGCAACTTGAGCGATCCGACACCCGAGCAATCTGAAAAATATCGTTTCAGAAACGCTTCGATGCGACCATCGATCGGGGGTTGGATTTGGCGCAGAATCGCGTTGCGTTCGCGAAAACTTTCTAGCAGTTCACGCGGCAGAGCCGACTCCGGTTGCGCCTGTCCGGACTCATCAGGCGGCGTCAGGCCAGCCATCGCGAGTTGAAAAGTAAGGTAACTTTGTCGGCGTTGACGCTCGGCCGGCGATGAAGCCAATTCAGCGTCCCAACCCACGGTTCTTTGCAGTTCAGCGGAATCACGAAGCAAGGACATGGAGCGGCCTCTCAGGGGTGGAAACGATGTTTAGCAAGAGCGGCAGAACCCGCCGGCAGCAGGCCCTGTCGCATCGCTAGCTTATCAAAATGCCGGAAAAGAGACAGCGGGCAGGGCGGTTCCAGCGTTTGAACGTGTGGCGAATTCGCCGTTAACACGCAATTAGGGGCATTCAATTTGACGTCAGTCCCCCCCGTTCGTCGCAGCGGGTACGAGATTGGAACCCCGACGGTTTTCGGCAGCCCCGGATGGACCCCTGGGCCGTTGGAGCGGTTTGCGGGCACGCGGGATCGCGGTCTCGAGCGACTTCCGTCGCGATTTCGATCGCGAAGCAACGAGCGGAAAATAAGTGGCCGAACGCTCCGCGGTCGGAATGGTCGAGCGCTCCGCGGCGGAAATCGTCGACCGCGGAGCGTTCGACCACAACTCAGACGGTAAACTTCCGCTCATTCCTAGGCGATGTCCTCAGGCGATGTCCTCAGGCGGTTCGGTCGGCTTCTGTGGTCCTTCGTCGGCGAGATGTTCCGGAGGCGGGTTGCGCCGCTCCTGCAGTTGACGCACCGCGCCCTTGAGTGAATCGAGTAGGCGTGGGACCTGACCGGCGGCCAAGTACACGCGGGCGCTAACGGCGGATTGCGGGAAAAAACTCGTCAAGAAATCTAAACCAAATTCGGTGGCTCCGTGTCCGATCATCACCCCGGTTGCATAGGCGCCCGACAGCACTTCGTCGGGAAGTTTCAGGTCGTCATAGAGTTCCTGCGGCGTGGGCCGTCGCTGGTCGGGGTTTGTCGGGACCGGCGGCGCCGAGGGCTCACCAAAACGACTGCGATAGATATCCAGATTTTTCTGCAAAGCATCGACGAACTGGGGCATCACAGGATGTGGGATCACAACCCGAGCAGCAACGCGATGGGGTCGTCCCACCGTTTGCAAAAAGTCGATAATGAATTCCGTTGGCCCCGTCATGACGATCGCGCCAGTACTGAAACAGCCGCCGGCGACGTGATCAGGAACCCGCGCCCGCAACGCGGGATTTTCATCGGGTGATGGTTGGTCGGGATCAGGCTCAGGCTGGTCAGGATTCATAGAACGCGGCCGAAAAGGGAGGCGGGAGGTTGGTCTCCGAGTGTCTTCTTCAATCTAGTCTGCCAGCTCGATTGCTTCGAGGAGGCTGGCCGCTTTGACCCATGTTTCTTCGGTTTCCTGCTGCGGGTCGCTGCGTGCGGTGATGCCGCCGCCGACGGGGAACTCCCAGATCGCCGCATTCTGTTCGTTGAATTTTTGAGTCACGGTGCGAATCAAAATATTGAAGTCCGCCGCGCCACCGAGACTGACGTAACCGAGCGAACCGCAATAGGCGCCCCGGGGCCGTCCCTCCAACCTCGCGATGGTCCGCATGGATTCCATTTTGGGTGCCCCCGTGATGCTGCCGCCGGGAAAGCAAGCGGCGAGCAGATCGGAAATGCACGCATCCGGGCCGAGCACGCCGCGGACGGTCGACACCAGGTGTTGAACTCGTTGGTACTTCTCGAGTTCGCATAGGCCGGTGACTTCCACGCTGCTGTCATTGCACACGCGCGACAAGTCGTTTCGCATCAGATCCACAATCATGATGTTTTCCGCCCGGTCCTTCTCACTGGCGAGAAGTTCTTCCCCGAGTCGCGTGTCGGTCGCGAAATCTCCAGTGCGGCGCACGGTTCCCTTGATTGGACGTGTGACGACAATCCGCTCACCCTCGGCGCCACCGCGAACCTGCAGAAAACCTTCCGGCGATGAGCTGATGACCTGATACTCACCGCAATCAAAATACGATGCGTAGGGAGCCGGGTTTTTGAGTCGTAACCGCTGGTACAGTGACTCCGGGGAACAGGTGGCCGGATGCGTCAGGGTTTGTGCCAGGTTGACTTGGAAGGTGTCGCCTTGGCGGATTCGGTCGATGATTTCTTGCACTCCGGCAGCAAACTGCTGATCGGTGAAATTACTCGTTACCTTCGCCTCGCCACCATGCTCGCCGGAGCGTGGATTACTTTCGATGTCGCCACGCTCGCCAGGGCGTGGTTGACTTGGCGGCGTCTGCTCGAGCCACTGCATCACCTGATCGGCGCGTTTCTCGGCTCGCCCCGCATCGAGCGTGAAGGTTTCGCTCAATCCGGTACTGAGCAACCAGACCTGATTCAGTTGATGGTCAACGGCAATTGTCCAGTCATAGAGCCCGATGGCCATCCCCGGTATTGCCGGGGTCGCTGCATGGGCCTCTGGCCGCAGTGACGGTTCCAGCCACCACGCCGCTTCGTAGGCGATCAGCGCGACGATGCCGCCACAGAAGGGCGGCAGTGACTCAGTCGCCAAGGGGCAATGCTGCAGGCTGCGACACCACTGTTGCAGTACCGGCCATGGATCGGGGGAGGCTGTGTCGGCCAGACACCAGGCGACTGGATCCGCTGTGAGAAAGGAATAGCGGCCCCGATCAAGCAGGTGATCCGAGGCCGAATCGAACCACGCGCAGTAGGGAAGACGGCTCAGACGCTGAAACCAAGGCGTCAGGTCCATGCCGCTGGCCCGATCGAGCCGCCGGGCGACGGGGATCGTTCGGTTGGCAGTGGGCATCGTCATGCGTTTCGAAATTGATAGGTTTGATCGGCTTGGGTTCGTTCCCATCCTAACCGCTCGAAGCATTTTGCCGAGGCGGTGTTGGCCTGCTTTACCGTGGCGACAAAACGCCGGACGCCTGCATGCTGCATCGCGGCGATTCCCAGTCGTAAAATCTCACGGCCCAGCCCCCCGCCTCGTGCTGCGGCAGCGACCGAGAATCCGATCAGCCAATCACCCTCGGAGGTCAGCGACATGCGAATCTGTCCGACAGGTTGCTCGTCACGCATGGCGACGAACATCCTGCGATCGTCGCGATCGAATTGGTTGTCGAACCAATCACAGTGCTCAGCCCACGTGATCACGCTGCTTTGGAGCGAGTTCTGACGGACGACCGGATCGTTGGCCCAGTCAAAGTACATCTGACGATCAGATGCCATCGCCGGTCGTAGCCACACGCCGGTGCCCATGGCCGCTGCGAACCGATCGGCGCCGCAGCCATCGACCCAGTCCCGGTAGCGTCCGCGATTCCGATCGCCTGCCGAGAGGGATTGCAGAAATTTCTCAAGGGCATGGCAATCGATCTGCTGGGCCGACCTCAGCCCGACGGCAATCTGTTGTTGCACGAGCTCCTCGTAGATCGGTTGCTGGTTCTCCGCGATGACGATAATGGCCGCCCGTAGCCCAAAGTACATCCACTCCCAGCACGAACTGCCCCCCGCCGTGATCGCGGCATCCGCCCAGACGTACTGCGCGGGCATGTCGTCAACGCCGGTTAGCAATTCAATTTGGTGCGGCGACTCGGCGGCTTGCCGTGCGAGGCTGTCATGATGCGGGTTCGCCATTCCGACGAGGACGCGTACTTCGAGCGGCGGCGTCTCGCAGCAGTCGAGCAGGGCCAAAAGCCTGCCGGTGACGTTGTCGGGGTCACTGCCGCCGAGAGTGACCAAGAGCCGTCGTGAACGGGCGGGAGACGACTCTTCGGTGTCGCGCTGTTTGCGCAGAAACTCTTCACGCAGTAACGCATACCGGGTTCCAAATAGTCGTTGACAATCAGCCACATCACACGCGTACGGTTCCCGCGAGGCGTGCGGGTTCTGGTTGACGATTACGTCGGCCGACCACAGCGGGCAGTAATCGAAATCGGTCACGACCGCTAAACGCAGTGACGCGTCGCGAATGGCCTTTTGAAATTCCAGCGGAAAATGGTAGCCGTCGGCGACGACCCAGCGTGCATCGATCTGGTGGGCGACGTCGATCGTCACCTGCTGATCGCCATCCTCATCGCTCGGCGGCGGATTATCCATGTCGTGTAGCAAAATGGATTCGCTCGCGACACGCGCCGCTAGGGCTGGTGGCAGCGACCGTGAAAGCAGGTGGGCTTGGCCACCGCGTCGTCGCCATGCTTGGGCCAGGGCCAACATGCGCATCACATGCCCCGTACCCGTTTGGACGGACGCGTCAGCACGAATGAGGAGAACGGGGCAGGGCATGCTCAGGCTCCCTGTTCGCAAGCCGGTGAATCATCCAGCGATTTTGCTCGTGCGCACGCCAGCTCGCCACCGAATTCGATCGCAAGAAAGAGACTGAAGAAACAGCAGCAAAGGGGCGCCAGCCATGTCGGGTCCCCTCCCTCCGGTGTGATGAACTTGCCGATTTCATAGCTCCCCATCGTCACAAGAGCCAACACAAAGAGTGCCCAACCCGCCACATATTTCTTTCGGACATGACAGATTCCAATCCAAATTCCATAGAGCGGCCCGACCATCGCATAGGTACTGTTTTCAGTACGGGGATTGAACAGCATCAGGTAGATGACCGTCCATCCAAAGAACCACAGGTACTGTCGAGACCGGGGCAGATTTCGCGTTGCCTGGATCACCGCGGCGAGAACCAAAATTGCTGCGAGCATCCGAACAGGATTTTGAAACGCAACGGGAATCGCAAAGCCGAGCTGAGCACACATCCCAAATAGCTGTGCCCATTTCGCCGATGTGCCGGCATCCGATGCTGCCTGCAGCATGGTGGCGCAGTCGAGGTACTGTTGCCAAGCGTACGCGGGGGACTGCAAAACGAGCGGCAGGGCAAACGCAACAAGCGAAAAGAGTAAAAGTGGCACACGCGTCCTGGGGGCGATGGCAAAGTACAGCAGGAGCGGGACCACAGCGAGCGGTTTGACGCACACTGCCAAGACCGTCATCAAGCTGCAGACAATCCACTTTTGGCGATACCACGAGTCGACGCTGAACAGAATCAGAGCAGTCATCAGCAACGTCGATTGGCCAATTCGTAGGCAACTCAACCCCAGCAAGGATGTGAGCAAGGCGACGCGCCACTGAATCGCGAGCCGGTTAGGAACGGGCGGGAAATGACTGTCTGATATGGTGGTCGATCGCTCCGCGGTCGACCATTCCGAGCGCGGAGCGTTCGGCCACTTGTTTTCCGCTCGTTCCTTATCCGGTCCGTCCGGCCCCGTCCCCGGGCATACGCGTGCGACCAATAGCATGGCGGCGAACGCGAAGCTGGCCCATGAAAACAAACGCCACAAAACATCGCCACTATATTCCCAATGAGTCACCGACGATGCGACGGCGAAAGGAATGTGTATCAGAGCAGCCTGCGGCAAATAGATAAATCCGCCGCCGGTGACCATGGATGTTTCATAGAGCGACTCGCCGTGCATCCAACGCTCGGCGGCGTGCTCATAGTGAAATGAGACCGAGCGATCAGGAGTGGCGAGGAAAACAGACAGTCCAATGACGCAGGCGACGACGAAGATCGAGATCGAATATCGATCAACGCCACTTTGCAAGTTCAGTTTCATAAGTGAATTTCAATAGCATTCGATAGAGTAGACCGGCCTGGTTGCGAACATGCCCCTATGCGGCCTTGCGTTCTGGATCATGAAACGGAAGCGACACCCTGTTTGGAGCTTCGATCGTCGAATGCACGGGTTCCAGATGGCATTCGTGATCATGCTCAAAATGGCCAGGCAGTTTGATGCCGAAACGATATACCAACGCGATGCGCAGGAGTTCGAAGGGGGCCGAGAGAAATACTTGAAGTCGCAACTTCGAACCGGCGACATCCCGCCATTGCTCGAGAGGGTATTCGAAAATTTCGAAAGACCTGGCGATGGCATCCGGTCGATCGTCGGCAGCGTTTTCCTGTGCGAGAGTTCGGAGGCGAGCGAAGAGCTCGACGTCAAACAGCCATCGACTCATGAATGGGCTGCGAAATAGTTCATGGGTGCCGTCCTGCACGCGAAATACTTTCGCACCACATTGGGTGTCGCGTATATTCAAGCCCAGCAAGCAGTCCGCCATCAGGGCAAAGCCAGCACCGCACCACCGCCGCATTCTCGCACGCTCGATGTGGCGTCCGCGTAGGTTTAGTCGTGCACCCGTCACGACGGAGATGTCTTGGCGGCGTATCGCCACGTCCACCAGCCTTGGGATCTCCTCAATAGGTGTGGCTAAGTCGGCATCGAAATAGCCAAGGTAGTGAGGGGGTGAGCCGGTCCCCACGGGAAATCGCTCGAGCGCATGTAGGATGCCCTGTCGAACCGATTCTGCCTTGCCGCAATTCTTCGACAGGCTCAATATCTCCACACAATCTGCTGGCGATGATTGTTGGATACGGCTGAGTACTTCCACGGTATCATCCGTGCTGCCATCGTTAACGAACAGCACTCGAAAACGGTCGTTGGCAAGGAGGAAGTTCGCGAAACTACGGTGGTCTAGCCTTTTCGCTTCGTTGAAACAAGGCACAACGAGTGTCGTGTGCACTGCTGTTCGATCAAGGGCCTGAGTCATCTTGGGCTTTCGGTTATGGCCGCAATCCTACCGATCAGACACGCCGTTGATCAGTAACGGGTGGGACGCTAGCAAACCGAGGCCAATCACCGCAAGGTGTTTGTGCCCCCCCATGCATGTCGGGGCGTCGGGGGCACGCTCAATCCGCGAGGCTGAGCGGAAAATGCTCCTCGACGACGGCATGGAACTCCACCGCCGTGGAGACTTTGGCGACGTGGGTGCGGAAGTGCCGAGCCCCGCGTTTGCCTTGGGCATAGCAGCAGGCGTATTTCCGCATCAAAATGGTGGCTTTCTCCTCGCCAAAGCGGTCCACAACGAGCCGGTAATGCTTCAGCATCACGTCGCGCTGCTCGATCATCGTGGGTTCCGGTGGAATCGGCTCTCCGCGGAGCGCTGCAGCGGCTTGGGAGAATAGCCATGGTCGCCCCAAACAGGCGCGGGCGATCATGACGGCGTCTACGTTGTATTTTTCGAATGCCGTGACGACCTTCTCAGGGCTATCGAGATCGCCATTGCCGATCAATGGAATGTTCTTCAGGTGGGCCTTGATTTCGCTGATCCGGTCCCAGTCAGCGTGGCCGCGAAACATGTCTGCGGCCGTGCGCCCGTGTACGGTCAGGGCCGCCGCACCGGCCTCCTCGACCACGCGAGCAATCTCATCGCAATTGATGTTATTGGGGTGGCAGCCAAGGCGAATTTTGGCAGTGACGGGGGTCGGTGCACAGACCTGCACCAGTTGGGAGATGATGGCATGCATCCGCTGCGGTTCTCGCAGCAGGTAGCTACCGCTGTGCGCCTTCTGCGTGACCTGGCGGACGGGGCAACCAAAGTTAATGTCCACCACGCTGACGTGATATTCCTCCACCAAGCGGGCTCCGACCTTGGCCATCGTGGCCGCATCATTATCCCAAATTTGCACCGCCAAAGGCCGCGGCTCATCGGCCACTCCCCACAGCCGATCGGGATGTTCGGCTTCGTTTTCGTCCATCCACACGAACCCGCGCGCGTTCACCATTTCGGTCGCGAGCAAGCCCGCACCCCCGAATTGCCGGACAATTTGCCGGAATGCGGCATTGGTGAACCCCGCCATCGGCGCCTGCAAGATCGGCGGATCGATGGTCAGATTGCCGATTTTCAGCGGAGCGATAGCAGTGACGGGCATGGCAGACAAAAAGATTAGGGAGTGATCTCGTGGCGAGGCTCGCCAGAGCGTGGGCCGCGGTTGGCAGCGATCTGCTGCCGCTTCATCGACCGTCCGGCAACGGTAGCTGCCGGACGGGCTTCGGTTCCCCCTCGCAGGTTCGATCGCAAACGACCGACGAATCGACAGAAACGTTACGGAGCGGCGGGCAGCCGACCAATCTCGATCACAGGGAAGTCACTGGTCAATCCCTGGACCATGAATTCGACCAAGTCGGCTTTCTCCGCGTCGGTCAGTTTCAGCGGTTTCATCTTGTCGCTGAGCCACTTGTTCGGGTGGCCACCCTTGTCGTACCACTCAACGACTTCGGCGAGCATCTTCTGGCTGCCATCGTGCATGTAGGGGCCGGACACGGCGACGTTTCGCATCGTGGGCGTCTTGAAGGCACCGCGATCTTTGTCCTCTTTCGTGACGACGTAGCGTCCCAGGTCGGGGTCATCGGCCGTCATCCCCACGCCGATGTTGTGGAACTGTTCATCGGTGAAGTTCGCACCGGCGTGGCAATTGGTGCAGTTCGCTTTCCCGAAGGTGAGCTCCATGCCGCGAATGGACGATTCGGTCATCGGGTTCTTCGCCGCTTCAGCCTTCAGTTTCGCGTACTGCTCAGCGAGTTCGGGTTCCTCGTCGAGGTACTCGAGATCGTCAGCAAAGGCCTTTTTAAAGGTCGCCAAGGGCACGTAGTAGTCATAGGGAGCCGGTCCGGTCACGATCGTTCGCTCGAAAGTCGCGATAGCTTTCCCCACGTTGTCGATCGTCACGCCGTCAGGAAAGATTCGCTCGAACTGGGTTTTATAGACTGGGATTGCGGCGAGCGTCTCGATACAAGCCTCGTGGGTATTGGCCATTTCAATCGGGTTTTCGATGGGGCCAACGGCTTGCTCTTCGAGCGATCCCGCACGCCCGTCGTGGAATTGAAGCTGGCTCAAGATCCGATTGAAGGAAACAGGTGAATTTCGATTGCCCGTCTGATCTCTGACGCCCACCCCAAACTGAGTATCGAATGCCCAGCCGAGTTCCGGTGCATGGCAGGACGCACATGAGATCGTGCCATCGGAGGATAGCCGTGGGTCGAAGTAGAGCTGGCGGCCCAGTTCGATCTTGGCCCGCGTCATCGGGTTGTCTTCGGGGATGTAGATGTTCCCGGCCGCAGCATCGAGCCCCCGTGGCAGTGTCACCTGGAGCGCCGCGTGGTTTTTGGGGCTGGCCAGCCACTGCTCGACCTGCTCCATCGTCAGCGGCCCTTCGCCAGGGACGCCTTCGGTCAACGAGGGGTCTCCCAGGCTGACTGCTTCGACGGGGGTGGCAGCGGGCTGCGTGTCGTCGGCCCGCACGTCGCCTGTGCACAGGCACAGGCCGCTCAGGCCAGCAAGAATAGCGATATTTGCCGCGAGATTGCGACCGTTGAGCGACTGACGTCGATGGGGAGAGAAAGTGATATTCATGGCAAATTCAATTAAAAACGAGGCGGGAAACCAGCGAAATACCCAGTGTGACGTGTGGAGGACATCTGTCGACTCCGTTCGCCGGCAGTAACCCATTCTAAACCAAGACGCAAACCTTCGCACGCCGATTGCACGCCGATTGCACCGGATCGAGCAATCACACGTCCTCTCTCTTGGCCTCCTGCCGAGGAGTTGCCAAGGGGGCTCGAAACCGGGCCGTGACCGAGGCGCACGCCGGCGCATCTCGCGGTCGTCTACGCTGGTTGTCGGGCCGAGCCTGCGGCCCCCTGTTCTCAGCCTCGGGAAAGGTCCCCGCCTGGATGACGGGCGAGAGCTGCTTGACGGTATACCGTTTTCTTGTATGGTATACCGTATGATGCATGCGAACCCTTCCACCCTTGCCGCTTCCGCTGTTGATCGTCTGCGGCGTGAAATTTTTGACGGGCAGCTTCCTCCGGGAACTCGGCTGGCCGAGGCCGCTGAAGCCAAGCGACTGGGCGTTAGCCGCGTGCCGGTGCGGGAGGCGTTCGCTGCGTTGGAGCGAGACGGGCTGCTCGAGTTCACCGAGACCGGACGCACGGTGGTGAAACAACTGACCCCTCAGGATTTCGAGGAACTGTTCTCGCTGCGACTGCTGCTCGAACCGGCCGCAGCGCGAGCGGCCTTTCCGCTGAGTCGAAAGCAACAGCGCTTGCTCGAAGAGAATGTTTCGGCGACCCGAAAAGCAAAAGCGTTGGACGAGGTAACCCGGCTTGATCTGGACTTTCACCAGATGATTGTGGCGGCGTCCGGGAACACGCGGCTTCTGAAGTTGTGGCGTTCCCTGCGTACCGAACTGGAACTCTGGCTGGGCTATTTCCACCAACAGCATCGGGACCGAGATTTGAACACGCGAGTCGAGACGGCCGATTCGCACGAAGTGATCCTGCATTGTTTTCAAACCCGTTCCGCCGCCGCCTGCGAGAAGCTGGCACGCGAACATATCCTCAGTTGGCGTGAATGGATTCCCATGGTGGACCTGGAGTCATTCCCGTCCGCGACCAATGAGTGTTCCTCAGGACCGCTCAGGAGTTCTGCAGTATGAGTCTGGCTATCTCGAACCTTCGCGAGCCACCGCTGCAGATGGCCTCGCCAGAGACTCAGAAGCATCCTAGCCGAGCCGTCGCCGGATTTTTATCGAAGGTCTGGAAAAGCCGTTCTGCGATTTCGTTACCGAGGACTCCACCAGCGGCCGCGAAGGTTCGTGCACGAAGATGCACCGTTGCCCTGTGGACCTTGCTCGTCGCCGGTTCCGCAACCGGGGCAGACAGCGGGTTCGAGGAAACGGTTCAGCCTATCCTGCGTCAGTATTGTGTTGGATGCCACTCGACAGAGCGGAACGAGGGCGAGTTGGACCTGGAACCGTTTGCAAATTCGCAAACGCCTGTCGCGCAACCCAAAATTTGGGAACAGGTCCTGGCTCAGGTTGCCGATGGCGAAATGCCTCCGAAAGAGGAACCGCAACTGCCTGATCAGCTCAAGACGAGGCTGATAACATCGCTACAGGAACGGTTGAATCAGCTGGCACTCGCCAGTGCTGGCGATCCCGGAGATGTCGTACTGCGGCGGCTTTCGAACATGGAGTACACCTACACGCTGCGTGATTTAACGGGCGTTGTCGCGCTTGATCCGGCGAAGGAGTTTCCAGCCGATGGGGCTGCCGGTGAGGGGTTCACGAACACGGGGGCGGCCCTGGTCATGTCTCCGTCCTTCTTAACAAAATATCTAGACGCCGCGAAAAGTGTTGCCGACCACGCGGTGTTTCTGCCCACTGGGATGAGATTTTCTCCGTCTACCTCCCGGCGCGATTGGACGAACGAGTCGCTGGTCCGAATCCGCGACTTCTATCGCCAGTTTACCGTGACGCTGGATGAAGAAACCACGGTCGGGGGCACGGGAGTGGTCCATAACGGTGGCGGGCGAATTCCGCTGGAGAAGTTTTTTGCGGCACTCGCGGAACATCGCGATGCTCTCGCCAGCGGAAGGGCGACCATCGCCTCGGTCGCCCGTGAGGGCAACCTCAATGGGAAGTATCTCGGTCTCCTCTGGACAATGCTCCATGACGAGCACCCGTCGTTGCTGCTGGACTCATTGCGTGCGAAGTGGCGAAACGGAGAACTCTCGGTCGCGGATATCGAACCGTGGCAGCACTCACTGTGGCGATTCACGAACATTGGTCACCTGGGCAAGGCGGGCGGTCCGACGGCGTGGATGGAACCCGTGACGCCACTGGCATCGCAACAGGAATTCCGCGTGAAGCTGGCTGCTCCCGCCGATGGTGGGGACGTCGTGGTCTACTTGTCGGCTGGCGACGCGGGCGACAGCAACACGCATGATTTCGCCTTGTGGGAAAATGGCCGCATTGTTTTTGAGGGTAGGCCCGACCTGCCTCTCAAAGATTTGCGTGGCGTGGTGCGGCAGCTAACGATGCGGCGCGACGCGATCGCTTCGACGGTGCCTCAATGCCTCGCCGCCGCACACGAGGCGCAGATGTCGCAAGGACCCGTCGACGTCGCAATCCTTGCACAGCAGCATGCTGTCGATCGTGACTTACTCACCGATTGGCTCAGCTATCTGGGCATCCAGGCATCGCAGGACGCGAAGATCGGGACACTCTTGACGGGCAAGACTGAAAGCGTAGCCAGTTACGACTTCATCCAAGGTTGGAGCGGCGAACAGGCCTATAGCGTGCTCGCGAATGCTTCCGATGTCACGGTCCAGATCCCTGGCACAATGAAACCACACAGCATTGCCACGCATCCCTCGCCCGCGCTCTCATCCGTCATCGGCTGGCGTTGTCCGGAAGCGGGGCTCGTCACGATCACTGGAAACGTACAGGACACACACACCGCCTGCGGCAACGGGGTCACGTGGGCGCTCGAGGTACGTCGCGGCAACACACGGGATTCTTTTGCCAGTGGTGTCACCTCAGGCAATGCCGTCAGCAGTGTGGGACGTTTTGAAAACGTGTCGGTGCAGCCTGGCGACATGGTCTCGCTGGTGATTGGTCCGGGCCAGCGAAACCACGTCTGTGATCTCACGGCAATCGAACTGACGATTCAAGGTGCCGAGAAAGAGTGGGACTTGGCCAAGGACATTGTCCCCGACATTTTGGCGGGCAATCCACACGCCGACCGATTTGGCAACGACGAAGTCTGGCATTTCTTTGGAGAACCGGAAACGGCGGGCGTTGAGGGGATCGTTCCGAGTCAGTCGCTATTGGCTCAGTGGCGTCGCGCAGCAGAGGCCGATGAACGCTCGCGTCTCGCGGTTGAGCTACAGCAGCTCCTTCAGCAGGAATTCGATTCGATTCCCGCCGACTCGCCTGATCGAACGACGCATTCAGAGCTGCTGTCACTGACGGGACCGCTGCTGGCATCGACGCCGGCATCCGCATTGCGTTCGCCGAGCAGCACGCATGCTGTGGAATCGGAGTTCCCCTACGGCATCGATTCGACGCTGTTCGGCAAACATCCCGGCGACGGTGATGTCGCCGCGAACAGTCTGTGCGTGCAGGCCCCGTCACTGATCGAAGTACACCTTCCCGCATCCCTGGTCGACGGCGCGGAGTTCGTGGTGGAGGGGCGATTGCATCCTACCAGCGGCGGCGAGGGTAGCGTTCAGATGCAGGTCACCGGCACGAAACCAACCGTCACGCAGTTGCGTCCCAGTTCCAGCAATTCCGAGGAGCTCAACGGGGCCTGGACATCTAGTTTGCCGTCCATGGCGTTCGAGGCTCCTGTGCTGGTCCAGGAGGGGAGCTCGGCTCGCGAACGATTGGAAGCGGCATTCGATGACTTTCGCCAGTTGTTTCCCGCCGCCGTCTGTTACACGACCATCGTGCCGGCGGACGAAGTGGTGACCCTGACGCTGTTTCATCGCGAAGACAAACTGCTGTCGCAATTAATGCTCGATGATCACCAACACGCCATCCTCGATCGCTTGTGGGCGGACCTGCATTTCGTCAGTCGAGATGCACTGACATTGGTCGACGCATTCGAACAGATTTGGGAATTCTCAACGCAAGACGGTCCCGATGCCCCGCACGGCGACAAGCGATTGGAGCCGTTGCGGGAGCCGATCATGCGCGGCGCCGAGCGGTTCCAGAAACGGCTCGTCGCCCTCGAGCCCGTCCAGGTTCAGGCTGTGATCGACTTTGCTCCGCAGGCGTGGCGTCGCCCTCTGACGGGGCCTGAACAGGAGGACTTGCGAGATCTCTATCAAACGCTACGAACCAAAGGCGTCGCCCATGAGGAAGCCGTTCGCCTGCTTCTCGCTCGGGTCCTCACGTCGCCCGCATTTCTGTATCGCGGCGAGGTGGCCGGACCGGGAGCGACCTCCACGCCGGTCAGCGACTGGGAGTTGGCAACGCGACTGAGCTATTTCCTGTGGTCTTCGGGGCCCGACGAAGAACTCCGCGCCGTCGCCGCCTCGGGCAAGCTGCATTCCGGTCAGGTGCTGGTCGCTCAAACCCGCCGCATGTTGCAGGATGGCCGCGTTCGGCGGCTCGCGACTGAGTTCGGTTGCCAATGGCTGCACATTCGCGATCTGGAGAATTTGGACGAAAAGAGCGAGCGGCATTTCCCAACCTTCATCGGCGTGCGCGACGAGATGCAGGAAGAGGCCGTCCGTTTTCTGATGGATCTGTTCCAGGCGGATCGGTCCGTGTTGTCGTTGCTGGATGCCGACCACAGTTTCATGAACGCCGCACTTGCCAGCCACTACGGCATCGAGTTGTCGAGCATCGAATTACCAGACGAACACTCACCGGGCGACCGCTGGCAGCGCGTCGATGGCTTGCGTGCCCGTGGTCGTGGAGGCATGTTGGGCTTCGCCGCCACACTCGCTAAGCAGAGTGGCGCCTCTCGCACCAGCCCGATTCTACGAGGTAACTGGATCAGCGAAGTCGTGCTGGGCGAGAGACTTCCCCGCCCCCCCAAAGACGTGCCGATCCTGCCCGACGAAGCCCCCGACGGGCTGACCGAACGCCAATTGATCGAACGTCACAGCAGTGACCCCAGTTGCGCTCGCTGTCACGATCGCATCGACCACTTTGGCTTCGCCCTGGAAGGCTTCGACGCGATTGGCAGATCACGCAGCACAGATGCCGCGGGACTGCCGATCGATACGCTGGCGAAAGTCCCGGGTGGAGGAGAGCTAAACGGCTTGGATGGTCTGCGATCGTATCTCCTAGAGCAACGTCGAGACGACTTTCTACGTCAATTCTGCCGCAAACTACTCGGCTATTCGCTGGGACGCAGCGTGCAGCTGTCAGACAAGCCTCTGTTGGACGAAATCCTCGCTGATCTGAAATCGCACGATTATCGGGTGAGCACCGCCATTGAACGGATCGTCCTGAGTCCGCAGTTCCGCGAGATCCGCGGGCGCGAGTTTTCTTCCAGTACCGAGAGGACCCAATAAGGTGCCTGATGACTTCGCAACCTGATACCTATCGGGCTGTTGATTGAATTGAGTTTTCGCTGGCGAGGGTGAACCGAATGCTGTGAGGCATCGAGTCATGCACCGCACCCGGCCGCTGACGCGACTCGGCTCATTCCAACAACCGTCCGGTGTGTGCGGGATGTCTGGCCGATCGATGCGTCGGCGATCCCTCGACAATGCGTCGGCGATGCATCGCCGATGCCGCCGCGACGCGTTGGGTAACCATTCGTTGTTCCACCTACCAATCTCCCGACCCGCTTGAAAGCTCGCAACGTCATCGGAATCAACATGAACCAACATCATTTCTCACGTCGTTTCTTCCTGCGTGGTGCGGGCGTCAGCATGGCGTTGCCGTGGCTGGAATCGTTCAACGTGTGGGGGGATCAGCCGCGCGCCCAAGAGCCGGCCAGCGAAGCCCCCGTCCGTCTGGCGGTGCTGTTTTCGGGGAACGGTTTTCATTCGAAGCAATGGTGGGCGAAGGGCGAAGGGAGCGAGATGGAACTCGGCAAGACGCTGGCGCCGCTACGCGATTTTCGAGAGAAACTGTTGTTCGTCCGTGGCCTCTATCATGAAGAAGCGCGGAAGGGAAACATCCACAGTTCGCAGACCGGGAACATCCTCTCCGGGGCGCCGATCGCATCGGGCGGCGAGATTCGATCGGGAACCAGCTTCGACCAATTACTGGCACAGAGTTACGGGCGATCGACGAAGGTGCCCAGTCTGGTGCTGGGCTGCGAGCATTCCAACCCGTCGGTCCACAAAAATTACTCGATGCTCTACAGTTCGCACATCTCGTGGAATTCAGCCACGACGCCGACGCCGCTGGAACTCTACCCCGCGCTCGCGTTCGACCGCCTCTTCAAAGACGAGGTCGCCCCCGGGGACAAGAGTGTGCTCGACGCGGTACTGGCCGATGCTCAGGACCTGCGACGCCGCATCAGCACCGGCGACCAACGGAAACTGGATGAATATCTCGATTCGGTCCGCGACGTCGAGACCCGCATTGAGAACGCTGGAATACGCGGCGACGTGCAGGGGTGGCGGCCTACTCTCGACACGCCGAACATGAATCGTCCCGCCAACGGAATTCCGCAGGACATCGCCGAGCATATGCGATTGATGAGTGACATCCTCGTGCTCGGTTTTCAGACCGACACCACGCGGATCACGACGTTGAAACTGAACAACGATCACAGCGCCTTAAGGTTCCCGAATCTAGCAAGCGTCGAGCAACCACAGCATGGGATCGACTACATGATCCATCACCTGTTATCGCACTCCGATGGCGAGGACTGGTTGAAGGTCAATCAGTTTTTCATGGAGCAGGTAGCGTACATCGCTCGCAGGCTCGACTCGATTCAGGAGGGCGAGCGCACGCTGCTGGACAACACGATGCTGATGCACTGTTCGAGCATGATGGCCGGATCGAAACACGATAACGACCAGCTTCCCGTGATCCTACTGGGCGGTGCCGGTGGCCGCATTCAGGGCGGCCGTGTCCTGGACTACCAGGACAAACCCGAACGCCAGTTGTGCCGCCTATTCCTTTCGATGATGGACAAGATGGACGTCCATCCCAAAACGTTCGGCGACGCGACAACCATGCTCCAGGAGGTCTAAGTCAGGCTCATGATCGAACGACTCTTTTTACTTTGGATAGCCTTCCTAGCGGTCACTGCGTCAACGGATGCAGCGGCAGCGGCCGACGACGCATTCTTCGAATCGAATGTGCGGCCGCTCCTTGTCCAGCATTGTTATGAGTGCCACAGCGGCACGAAATCCATGGGCGGCCTCTCTTTGGACACCCGGTTGGGCTGGGAAATGGGGGGCGATTCGGGGCCAGCGATCGTGCCGGGGAAGCCCGACGAAAGCCTGCTGATCGAGGCCGTGAACTACGATTCGCTGGAAATGCCCCCGCCCGATAAGGCTGGGAAGCTCTCGGCGGACGAAATCGCTGTCCTCACGAAATGGGTGGCCATGGGCGCCCACGACCCTCGCGTCGCTGCTCCGAAACTTGGCGGCATGAAGGTGGAAGACGCAAAAAGCTGGTGGGCCTTCCAGCCATTGCCGGCAGCCGAGGGCTCGCCGACGCCGGCGAAAATCGATGCGTTCATTCAACGTGAACTGGATCGACACGATGTCCAACCCGAATCGATCGCTGACAAGCGAACACTCATTCGCCGCGCCACCTACGACCTCACGGGACTGCCGCCGACGCCCGCGGAAGTGGATGCGTTTATCGCCGATCGATCGCCGGACGCGTTCACCAATGTCGTCGAACGTCTCCTCGAGTCGCCGCAGTACGGTGTGCAGTGGGGCCGTCATTGGCTCGATGTGGTTCGGTATGCCGACACGGCGGGCGAGAACACCGACCGGCCGCTGCCGCACGCGTGGCGCTATCGGAACTGGGTCTTCGCCGCCTTCAACGCCGACATGCGTTATGACGACTTCGTGCGTTGGCAACTCGCCGGTGACATCGTGTGTGCGGACCGCGACCAGACGCAGCGTGGCGAGGGCATCATCGCTACGGGCTATCTCGCCATTGCGAGGCGTTTTGGTCACGACATCGACAAGGACATCCACCTGATGCACGAGGATGTGATCGATAACCTGGGCAAAAACTTTCTGGGGCTCACCACGGGATGTGCTCGCTGCCACGATCATAAATACGATCCTGTCACCGCGAAAGATTACTACGCGCTCTCCGGCATTTTCAACAGCACTCGCTTCGCTTTCCCAGGTTGTGAACCGATAGGACAGCCACGCGACCTCGTCCCACTACTGCCTCAAGCCGGCATTGATGCCTTGATGAATCCCTGGCGGGGACGCATCGCAATCGCCGAAGCCGAGCAGGAACGGCGGCTGGGATCGATCGCCGCCGAATCGAAAACCATCGGCGTCCTTGCCAAGGACGCCACCCACACGCTCTCGTCGTCGCACGTAGACGAAGGAGCGTCGGTCTCGTTCGCCGCTGGCAAGCGAGAATCGCTGCAGCACATCAACGTGCGGAAGGGCGAGCTCATCCAGCTGAGCGTCTCGCCCAACGCAGGCCATGGCGGAGATTCCACGCTGGTCGAATGGACGATCACCGAAACCGCCGGGGGGCAACGCGAGTGGAGTGTGGCCGATTTCATTCAGAGCCTCACACAGGGGAATCCGCAGGACGGACGAGACGGCGGCACATGGTGTTTCCTCGACGTCACCGATGGTCCGAAGTTCCTCAACGAAAAGAGTGATTCGATCAACGGGAGCCTCGCTTTGAAAAAGTGGAGTATCGGCAGCGAGCCGTCGGTGTTCGTTAACACGGCGGATCATCCGGTGATGGTGTGGACGGAACTGCCGGCGGAGTCGTTCTTTGTCCATCCGGGAGCGAACCGCCCCGTCGCGGTCGCGTGGATCAGTCCGCTGGACGGCCAGGTCAGCATCTCAGGCCGAGTGGCCGATGTGCATCCCGCTGGTGAGGATGGCGTTGCCTTTCAGCTCGACCACATCGCTGCGGCCGACGTCGGTCCGACGCTCATTCGCATCGGAGCGGCATCGATGATTCGAGCCAGCGAAACGGAGCCTCCACCGGTGATCCCCGTGGCTTATGCCGTGGTCGAATCGACTCCGGGAAATTTGCGAGTTCAACAGGGTGGCGATCCGGAAAAGCTAGGCGAAGAAGTGCCGCGCCGCTGGCTCTCCGTCTTCGGTGGCGATCCGGTTTCCGACGATGCGGGAAGCGGTCGGCGACAGCTGGGGGATTGGATCGCAAACCATCCGCTCGCTGCCCGAGTGATGGTGAATCGCATTTGGCTGTGGCATTTCCGGCATGGTCTCGTCCGTTCACCGAACGACTTCGGTTCCCGCGGTGAGACGCCGACACATCCCGAATTGCTCGATTGGCTGGCGTCGCAGTTCGTTGCCAGTGGTTTCAGCGTGAAGGCGATGCACCGCCTGATCATGAGCACGGCGGCGTATCAACGCAGCAGCGTCTCACCAACGACGACGGACCCTGACAACCGCCTGCTGGCTCACTTCAACCGTCGCCGCCTGAACGCGGAGGAGATCCGCGACAGCCTGCTGGTGGTCTCCGGGCGACTCGATCCCACGCCCGCTGAAGCGCATCCGTTCCCGCCGGAATCGACGTGGACTTTTACCCAGCACACCCCCTTCAGCGCCGTCTATGACACCACCCAACGCAGTGCGTATCTGATGGTGCAGCGTCAGCGGAGGCATCCGTTTCTCGCTTTATTCGATGGCGCCGACCCCAACGCCAGCACCCCCGAACGGCAGATGACCACCGTCCCCACGCAGGCTCTGTATTTTCTCAATGATCCGTTTTTTCATGCTCAGGCTGCCGCCTTGGCCACATCCCTGATGAAGCTAACGGATGACAACGCGCGGACTTTCAAAGTGTATCGTGACTTGTTTCAACGATCACCCTCGGCCGCCGAACAGGATCGCGTGAACGCTTTCGTTGCCAGCTATCCGGGTTCGCCAGACGAACAGTGGGCTGCTTGTGTGCGGGTGCTGCTGGCAAGCAATGAATTCCTTTACCTGGACTGAGCAAATGAGCGTCAGCGATTCGTCGCTGAATCGCTCGGTATCCAATCAGACAACCATTGTTCGAAGGTTCCCATACTCATGAAACCACCCTTCCCCACTCGCCGACAATTTGTGCAGTCTGCGGTCACCGGATCGTTGTTATTTCCTGGCATCATGCAGCAGTTGATGGCCGAGGATGCTGGGCCGCTCGCCCCTCGCGAGCCTCACTTTCCCGCCAAGGCGAAGCGGGTGATCTTTCTCTTCATGACCGGAGGTGTCTCGCATGTCGATACCTTCGATCCGAAGCCGGAACTGATTCGGGGTCACGGTAAAGAGATCGAGGCTGACCATCCCGAGATCAAAGGGCGAGCGGGCTACGAACGGATCTATTTGAAACGCCCGCAGTGGGAGTTCTCGCCACGTGGGCAGTGCGGCACGGAGGTGAGCGAGTTGTTTCCTCACATTGCAACGTGTGTGGATGACATCGCGTTGATTCGCTCGATGCATACCTCGCACTCGAATCACTACAACGCCACATTGGGCATGCACACGGGGTCTTTTACGCAGTCTCGTCCCAGCCTTGGATCATGGACGACGTATGGCCTGGGGACCATGAATCGCAATCTGCCTGGCTTCGTCGTTATTGCGCCCCAACAGACGTATGCCGGTACCCAGGTCTACGCCAGTGACTTTCTGCCCGGTGCGCATCAGGGCACACTTGTCGTCCCGGGTGCAGAACCGGTGGCGAATGTTGCCCCTCGGATTCCAGCGGATCGCCAGCAGCTTGAGCTTGCCGCCCTGCGGATGGCCAACGAAGAGCATCTCGCAACCCGCGATGGGGATCCGTTGCTGGCCGCGCGACTGCGGACCTTCGAGACGGCGTTCGGGATGCAAATGGCCGTCCCGGATGCGTTTGAGATGAAACAAGAAAGCGATGCGACGCTGGCAAGTTATGGTTTGCAGCGAGGCCAAACGTCAGGGTTTGGTTGGCAATGCCTCGCCGCGCGGCGTTTGGTCGAGCGAGGCGTACGCTTCGTGGAATTGATCGATACGGGGTCCTCAGGAAACTGGGATGCACACGGTGACATGATGACACACGTGCCCCTGGCCCAAAATGTCGATCGCCCGATCGCCGCGCTGCTCAAGGATTTGAAACGCCGTGGTCTGTTGGACGATACGCTGGTCGTGTGGACGACGGAGTTTGGCCGCACGCCCTTCAACAATACCGCGGAAGCCAAAGGCCGTGAGCATCACCCGTGGGCCTTCAGTTCGTGGCTCGCTGGAGCGGGAGTCAAACCTGGCATCGTTCACGGAGCCAGCGACGAGATCGGCCTCCGCGCTGTCGACAAACCGGTCCATGTTCACGATCTCCATGCCACGATCCTGCACCTGATGGGTTTCGATCACGAAAAACTTACCTATCGCCACGCCGGTCGTGATTACCGACTCACCGATGTCGAAGGGAATGTGGTGAAGGCAATACTGGCATGAGCGACACCCTGCCACCAACCGGCACCCTCGGTGTTTGTGTCTCGCCGATCGCTGGTCGTGCCAGGTGTTGAATATTCAGAGGCATCGACTCCTGCGGCCCGTGAGCCTGCTGTGCGGGACGCCAGTCCGCATGCCGGCGCATGCTGGCAATAACGTTCCCAAACGAGGTGCCGATGCGTCGTTTAGCAACGCGGGATCAATAACTGGCGTAGTGGATCTTGTTAAAGATCCCTCCATAACAGGATCTTTAACAGACGCGACCGACATTAGGCGGCTTTGCTGCGGGCGACTTTTTTTGGTGGTGCAAAAGTTTTTAGCCGGGGATCTCGGGAGGCCCTGCCATCCGTTGTCAATCATCTTTCGCCCCATGGGGCCGATGACGCCCTCGAACGGGTCGAAAAGTCTTTGCTGCGTAGGTAGTTCGATGGTTTTCACTGACTAACCGACCGCTCGAAGAAAAAAGCTAAATCCATACAGCAAAAGGCAACGCATCTCGCCCACGAAAGATGCTGGTAGCATGAGACTTTTGTCGGGCGCGTCTGTTAAAGATCCCTCCATAACAGGATCTTTAACAAGATCCACTACGGTCAGTCCGTCATTTATTGTTTCTGATGTCCTTACCGACTGCGGCAGATTGCTCGGGAAAAAATCCCGGTGCAGTCTTGGGGACAGCCGTCGAGCATTCCGAATGCGGGATTTTTCAGTCGTTCAAGTGGATCACGCGTTTACCGAATCCCGCACCCCGTAGGAGGCCGATAAATGCCGATGGTGCCTGTTCCATACCCTCAATCATCTCCTCGCGGTATTTGATCTTGCCATCTTTCACCCACGCCGTCATTTGACGGGCAAATTCGGGATAGAGGTGGCTGAAGTCATCAAAGACGATGAAGCCACGTAGGGTGATCCGACGTGTCAGCACCTGGCCCATCAGGTATCCCATCCTGTCCGGCCCCGCGGGCAAGGAGGTTGCATTGTACTGTGAGACCAACCCGCACACTGGAATCCGCGATGAGGGGTTCAACAGCGGCAGAACTGCGTCAAAAACGGCTCCGCCGACGTTCTCAAAATAGATATCGATGCCGTCGGGCACTGCAGCGGTCAGAGCATCCGCAAAATCCGTTGTCTTGTAGTCGATGCAAGCATCGAACCCCAGTGTTTCAACCACATGCTGGCACTTCGCCGGGCCGCCAGCGATGCCGACAACGCGGCAGCCCAGGATTTTTCCGATCTGCCCCACCGTCGCGCCCACCGGCCCGCTGGCCGCGGCAACGACTAGCGTTTCACCAGCCTTCGGTTGACCGATTTGCGTCAATCCTGCCCAGGCCGTCAGGCCCGGCATCCCCTGAACGCCCAGTGCCCATGATGGGTTCTCTGGGTTCTTACCCAGGTTGATGACGCCCTTGCCATCGGACAGCGCATAATCTTGCCAGCCGCCGAATGCGACGACCCAGTCTCCTTCGGAAAACCGGCGTACATTCGAAGTCACCACCTGCGAAACGGTTCCACCGACCATCACGTCGCCCAGCTCGACTGGGGCGGCATAGGATGGCTCGTCACTCATCCGGCCGCGCATGTAAGGATCGAGCGACAGGTATTCGTTTCGCAGCAGCATCTGATCTTCGCCGGGTTCCGGGACATCAACCGTTTCCAGTCGAAGTGTGTTTTCGTCTGGTTCTCCGATGGGCCGCTCGGCGAGCACGAATTGTCGGTTGACCGTTTTTGATTGAGGCATCGTGAGGTGTCCTAAATGGTGAGATGAATTTGTTCAGTCGTTCGTAAAATATCTTCCGTGGCTACCGTTGCCTCGGCGAGTTCACAGGCTTCGGTTCCCGAAGGGGAGGAACCCGAAACGTCGATGTCGAGCATGTTCCCGACGTTGTCGTTTGAGCCGATACCAGTTTCCATTGAAGTGAAGTCGTTGCCGACACCGATCACGAGTTTGCCGGCGCGACCGTCGTTTCCGAGTACGCCGGGAAGTCGGTGTAGCCTTCGGCGCCCGACGAGTACCAGACGGACATGGGAGCGGTATCGGCAAGGGGCGAGCCGTTGGCAAAGCGTTCAACGAGATCGGGATTGCTGATAAATGGCCGGCCAAACGCGACAAGATCAGCATCGCCTCTCGCGATCGCCGCTTCTGCCGTCTCCTGCGTGTAGCCAGCGTTACCCATCAAGGTTCCGTGATACACACTGCGAAGATCGCGTAGCGACATAGGCTCTCCAAGCTTGTGAAATCCGAACTCCACACCATCGAGAACATGCAGGTAAGCCAACTTGCATGCGTCGAGTTGCCCAGCGACGTACGAAAACTGCTCGCGGAAGTCGGGCGATCCCATGTCGTTGAAGACTCCGTTGGGTGACAGACGCACGCCGACGCGATCCGCCGGCCAAACGCTGGTCACGGCGTCGACGACTTCGCCAAGCAACCGATAGCGATGCTCGACGCTGCCGCCGTAGATGTCCGTGCGCTGATTGGTTTTGGATTGCAGGAACTGGTCGAGTAGATATCCATTGGCCGAATGAATCTCAACGCCATCAAATCCAGCGGATTTGGCGCGTTCGGCAGCTGCCCGATAGTCTTCGACAATCAACGGGATTTCGACCGTATCGAGTGCTCGAGGCACCTCATATGGTTTCTTGCCCAACGGTGTATGGATGGTGTCGCCCGCGATCGCGATTGCCGAAGGCGCCACCGGCAACGCGCCCTCATGGAAGTCGCTATGTGAGGCTCGGCCCATGTGCCAAAGTTGCAAGAACACTCGACCGCCCCTGTCATGGATTGCCTCGACCACCTTCGCCCAACCTGCGGTCATCTCATCGGTATAAATGCCCGGTGACTCCGTCCATCCGGTTCCCTGTTTCGAGATCACCGTTGCCTCGGTGATGATCAGTCCGGCCGCCGCTCGCTGCGAGTAGTATTCGGCCATCAGCGAGTTCGGGATGCGGCTCTTTCCCGCTCTGGCTCGCGTCAAGGGTGCCATCACAATGCGGTTGGGCAATGTCATTCCGCCGAGCGGCAGCGGTTCGAATAGATGACGGCGCTGTGGGTTGGTAGCAGATGGGTTGGTCATTGTGGAGACTCACTGAAGTGTTGGTTGGGGAGGGTAAACTGAGGATCGCATGGAAGTGTTCATTTCAGATTCCATTGCTCGAAGAGTGAGAACGGTTCCGAGCGACGACGCGCCCTTTCTTAGTAGACCGGTCGTCTATTGATGACAAGTAAAAAGTCAACGGTTTCCTCTGCCGAGCAGGCGATTGGTTAGTTCCATCGACTCGGTGAATGCTGTTTTGTCGCGTCGCAACTTATCCAAAAGGCTCGCGCCGAGCCAAAGTTGGTAAAGCCACTCGGCCAGTTTTGCAGGCGGTGCATCGGAATGGATCGAACCGTCGGTAAGGCCGGCCTCAATGACGGCGGCCAGTCTGGCAACGACCTGATCGGTACCTTGCCGCAAGGCCTGCCGCATCTCAGCAGAAAGATCGCAAATCTCAGCGCTTAGTTTGACGACAAGGCATTTGTTTGCCGTGGACTCATCCGTTTGCGATTCGTTCCAATACGAAAAATACGCCATCAGTCGATCCGCCGCGTTCCCGGGGGCGTCTTCGAGCAGCGTGTTCAGATCCTCTATGTAGGTGGCCATGTAATCGACGATCAATGCGTGGCCAAAACCTTCTTTGGATTGGAAGTAATGATAGAACGAGCCCTTGGGCACCTCCGCCGCCCTGAGTAATTCAGCCAGTCCAACGGCATGGAATCCCTTCCGGGCGATAGCGGTTCGTCCGACGGCGAGAATGTGGTTGCGAGTATCCGAGTGCTTGGCGTTCATAATGGGTATTCTATCATGTAGTAGACCGGTCGTCTAGTGGTGGTGGGGATTTTGGACCCGGCGAATGCCGGCGGGAAGGTTGCCACGCTACCGGGTCATGAGCCGTTCGGCGTTTCGCAACCGGGGTTTGGGCGGGTCAACGGCGTCGCAACAACATGCGTTTCCGCCGGATGAAGCGCAAAGCCGACCGGAATCGAGGAAGCGCCCTCGGAACAGGCTGGCAAGGAACTTTCGTGTGTCTAGCCGTGGTATAACACTCCGGTGCAGAGCGCGAGTCGGCGGTCTCGACATTGAAGGTGTCACTCCCGGCCGACCGTGCTGAATCGAATTCACGCAACTCAGGAGCCGATGGTGAGACTCACTTCACGAATGAACGTATTGGGAATGGTCCCATTGATGCTTGGAGGTCTGCTCGTCTCGCTGAGAGCTGAGTCCAACTTGTATGCCGAGCCACCCGCTGCGGAGATGTCAACGGAAATCCCTCAGTGGGTTGATCTGTTCAACGGCCATGATTTGTCGGGGTGGGTGAACGTCAACACGGATCCGGATACTTGGACGGTCAAGGACGGATTGCTGGTATGCCGCGGCACACCGATCGGTGTGATGCGATCGGAGAAGCAATACGAGAACTTCCTTCTGCACATCGAGTGGCGGCACATGCAGCCCGGAGGCAATTCGGGGGTATTTGCATGGAGTGAGGGATCCGTCCCTGATGGCAGGCGTCTTCCCAAAGGAATGGAAGTGCAGATGCTCGAACTGGACTGGGTCAATCAGCATCCGTTGAAAAACGGCGAGCCGAACCATATCGGTTACATTTCCGGCGAGTTGTTCGGCGCTGGCGGACTGGTGGCCACGCCCGACCATCCCCGTGGCAGTCGCAGTATGTCGGTGGAACTGCGTTGCAAGGGTGTGGGCCAATGGAATGTCTACGATGTCGTTTGTGTCGACGGCACGGTGAAGCTGGCGATCAATGGTAAATTCGTCAATTCCATTCGCGATTCGTCCGTGCGGAAGGGCTATCTGTGCTTGGAATCGGAAGGCTCGGAAGTGCACTTTCGCAACATCCGAATTCTCGAACTGCCCCCCGGAATCACGACACCTGAACAGACCGCCGAAGTCATTCAGTAGAATCCTCTAGCCTGAGCGTTGGCGCGTTGGCGGAGGCTCATTGCGCCGGCGTGTCATCGGAATCATTTGGCGGATCGTTTATTTCGGAGCGATGACGACTTCGAAGTCGGCACCCTTGATCTTGCGCAGCTCTTCGTGCAAGACGGGAATCCGCGGATCGGGAGCGACGGAAATGGCCCAGTCGATGCCGTTATCAGCGACGAGCATGCCGTATCGCTTCAATCCGGTCAGGATGGCTTGAACCGGCGGAGAGAATTCGCTGGTGTCGAAGTCTGCACGCAGCCGCAGCCGCTCGCCCATGCGAGGCAAATTCTCGTCCTTCAGTTGGCTGGCGTAGTGCGTTGCTGGATGAACGTAGGCACGCCGCGAGCGACGGACGGTCATTCGCATGGCGTGCTCGACCGACCCGCGTTTGAGTTCATCGTAACGCACAACGGCGGGAAAGATCGGCAGGCCGGCGGCGTCGGCCGACGTCCAACCGTCTGGCCGCGATTCATTGGTCTTCAAATCGAAAATGGACGACTGCCCGGCCATCCAGCCGTCAGTCGTCTTTCCGAAGGTGAAAAATTCGTACAGCATGCGGTTCGAGGGATCGACCACGATCGCGTGGCGGTCTCCTTCGTATTTCGCCGGGCGTCGTTGGACTTCGGCCAGCAGCCGAGAATTCCCGGCTCGCTGATAGGCCACTGGCCAGCCTTCGATCGGAATGTTGTCGGGCACAGGAAACGGGCCGGAATCCGACTCGTCCGCGTACTCGGCCAGTTTGACGTCGACGCGCAGCTGATGCGGCGGGACGATGATGAAGCTCATGTCCGGGTTGTAGCGGAACGGTTTTTCAGCACCGATCGAGGCGACGATGTTTGTGGAGTTGGGGTGCAGCGGCCAATCGTCGACGAGTTGATTGAAGGCGTTGTCTGCCGGGAAAATCTCCAGCGCCGAGAGTATCGCATCGGCTTCCGGAGTATCGAACATCACCGGCTCGGCAAACTTCGGCATTTGAGCAGCGTGGATACGGGCGAGCCTCGCGGGATCGGTTTTTAGAGAGGTCGGATCGTCGCCGCGTGCTGTTGTCGGTAGGGCCTCCACGCCGTTGATGAGCAGGAAAGCGAGCGAGCATGCCATCAGACTGGGACGCATATTGAACTCTCTGGATAGGTATGCTGGGTGCGGGTAGCAAAAGCCGACCCTCACAGGGGGCTTGAGCCGAAAATCAAAACGGTCAGACGAACACTTGAGTATTCTCGATGAGCATTGATCGGACGCGTTACAGGAACGGCCCGTTCGGATTTGTCGCCCTTGGGACCTGTTTCGTCTTCAACGCCTAGCGGATCGGTTGGCCACGCTCGAACGGGCCGAAACTCGTGTATGTTTCGCGACCGCTCTGGACTTTTGCCCAAGGCCAAATGTCGGTCCGCCAAACTTCTTGGTTGCGATACGTAGCGACGAATTGAACGCTGTTCATTTGGGCCAGTGCATACTGCCATTGCCATTGGTCGCCCTCTTTTCTCGCCTCGATCATCAAGAATGCCTCGGGGTCCGTGCCTTGCACAAAAACAAACAGGGCACCATCGAAGACCTCCGACGTATCGTCGCCGTATCGAGCGAGCGGATGGACGAGCAGTCGCAGTTCGCTGGCGTTGCCGTCACGATCCGTTTTGCGGACTCGAAAGCCTCGTGCGATCGTCCGAGCTTGGCGGCTACGGACGGCGGGCGAGTCGGCAAGTTCGGGACGGTTGGGGACCGGTGCGAACACGATTCCAGGCTGATCGGTCGTCCATACCGTGTTGTTGCCCCGCATGCCGCGGAGCGGCTTCGTCGAGAGCGATTGGAATTCGTGCGAACCGTGCGTGAACGGCGAGTACCACTGCAAAAACGAGCCGACAACCTCCGGCCGTCCGCTCCGAGTCCACAGGAAAACGTTTCCAAAAATTTCACCGGCCTCCGGATTGGACCAACGCAACACCGAATCGGGACCAAAGTCCAATTGCTCGGACTGATCTCCCTGAAGCTGAAAGTCGTAATGCTGGGCAGCGTCGGTCGTGACTTGCAACGCTTCATCGATGCGTGCATCGGCAGCCGACTCGTCGCCAAGACACCGCGAATCGGACGCCGCAAAAAAACACGCTGACCACACCACTAGGCTGACGAGCATGTGACGCCCAAGACTCAACGGACCGCAGCGACCCATGCGAATGCCCGATGCCCACGGCAATGCCCACGGCCCTTTGTCGTGACGTGTGGTACGCAGCAACTCTCGCGAGCGGCGTTGATCGCAGCGGTCCGGCGTGATTCGAGCGACCCAGTTTATCTCAACGATCATCGGGAAGGTGCCTTGGCGTAAAAGTGAAGGGCGATGGACCGGCCTGAGAGCATCGCAGGCGAGAATCGAAGGCGAGCATCGCAGGCGACCTTTGACACCCGCGGTACCGCGCCCCCCGACGCATCTTGCTACTTCGATTGGATCTTATACAGGTGTTTTTTGCCGCGGATGAAGATCGCTCCGTTCGATACCGCCGGACATGCTGTCGTGGCCATGGCGGGGACATCGTTAGCCGCGATGGTCTCCGGTTCACGTTGAGCTTTCACGACGGTGCCGAGCCCGCTCTGGTTGAAGAAGTACAGGCGGTCTCCGGCAAGAATGGGGGATGACAGGTAGTCGCCGGAAATCCGTGTTTTCCAAACTTCCTCGCCCGTGTCCACATCGATACATGCCAAGACGCCGTTGTCAGTGACTTGAAAGATCAAGCCGTCATGTTCGATCGGTTTGGCGAAACGCGGGTTGCCACGTTCTCGTACCCAAGCGACGTGCGAGTCGGTGATATCACCTTGGGTGGAATCATCGAGTCGGACCGCGACGAGCTGCGCGCCACGGGAACCGGTGTTGATGATCGCAAGCTTCTTCTCGGGCAACCAGAGCGGTCGAATGCCCGCGTTGTAGCTGTCGTGTCGCAGTGTCCAAAGCTCCTTGCCGGTTTCGAGATCGTAGCTTTGCATCGCCCGTGCGCCGACGGAAAGGAGCTGCACTTGATCGCCGACCTTGACGATGGCTGGCGTGCAGTAGGCTTTCCGCATGTCACCGTCACGCAGTGGTTTTCCATCGTCACCGAGGTCTTGGTAGTCCGTGCTACGATCGGTTCGCCACAAGGTTTTGCCGGTTCGGGCATCGAGCGCCGTCGTGTACTGTTGGTCGACACCATCGAACGTGAGCACGAGTTTGTCCTCGTACAGGAGCGGCGAAGAACCCGGTCCGCGAAAGTGTTGGCAGGGCAGATCACGTCGCTGCCAAATCACCTCGGCGGTCTTCGAGTCAAGCTTCGCTGTTCCGTAGCTACCGAAGTGAACGTAAACGGCGCCGGGGCCCAGCACACAGCTCGGTGCGGCGTAGTTGTTGAATCCAACCGCCCCACCGAGGGGCTCAACACCCTCGTTCTCAAACAGCACTCGATCGTGAAGGATCTCGCCGGTCTGTTCATCGATCGCCATGATCGACTGCTGGCTGCCGTCAGGCGTTGCCGTGGTCAACCAGACTCGGCCTTCGCCGATCACCGGCGAGGAGTGTCCTTCACCGTGTAGGGGTGTCTTCCACGCGACGTTTTCAGTGTCCGTCCAATGGATGGGCAGGACGTCGGCATCAGCGTCGGCAACGACGCCGTCATGGGTCGGCCCGTGTCGATCGGGCCACTGTGCCGAGCCTGTTTCCGCTGAAAAGTGGAACGCTGCAAGAAAAGCGAACGCGAATGTCGTTAAGAAGATCAATCGAGTCATGACGGTTGCTTGCTAGAAAGACAGTAAAGGTGGGAGGCTCAAAAACGACATTGTACTAGACGTTCCGGGATGGTGAGACCGTTACCCGAGCCGTTGTTCGCCTTTGTGTCGTTCCGTGCCACTCCCGGGCCCTTTTCTAGGCGTTTTTCAGGCCTCGTTCAGTGCCTCCTGCCAACCGAATCCGAGTCGCATTCGTCTCCCCGCCGCTGGCCCGCCGAGCAGACCAGCCCACCGAGGAGACCAGCCCGCCGAGGACTCCCGCGAACGGGGGTGGCGTGGCCCCCTTTGTTGTTTTCCTCGCCGGGGCAAGAGATTACCGGAGTTGAGTGACTCCAGTTACAATGTGCGAGCTTCACGGGCACCAGCAAGCTTATTGAGGGTTTCGCGTCTGCGGATCAGCAAGTGAGCGTTGTGGAATGCTTCGGACGGACACCCATGTCAGAAATTACCCAAATTTTGAACCGAATCGATGAAGGAGACGCTGCGGCGGCGAGCGATTTATTGCCGCTGGTCTACGCGGAGCTGCGCCGACTGGCCGGACACCGCATGCAGCAGGAACCGGCTGGGCATACCCTCCAACCGACCGCTCTCGTGCACGAGGCCTACATGCGGGTCGTTGGCTGTGGTGACGACGCCCCCAACTGGGATAGTCGAGGACATTTTTTTGGTGCTGCAGCCGAGGCGATGCGGCGGATTTTGATTGAGAGTGCGCGGCGACGAAAAAGTCTCAAGCGGGGTGGAGATCGAAAATGCGGTTCGATCGTGGATGCCGATGCCATGGTCGATGCCACCAATGTTGACGAATTGCTTGATCTGGATGCCGCGCTCGTGAAGCTCGCCGTTGACGAACCCGAGCTTGCCAAGTTAGTGGAGCTACGGTACTTCGCCGGTTTGAGCGTCGACGAGTCTGCGGCGGCGTTGGGCGTCTCGGCCCGTACCGTGAAACGCAATTGGGCATTCGCGCGAGCTTGGTTGGGGCGTGAAATCAACCTGGATTCAAAATCTTGATTTTTCTTGGCCCGGCGATGACCTGGTTGTCGCATCAACATGCGACCGAGCTCTATCTCGACGGATTCAATCATGAAAAGCGAAAAGTCCATTTTTTTCCGCGCGGTGGAACTTGATGATCCCGACGCGAGATTAGCGTACCTGAGGGATGCCTGCGAGGGTGACGCGGACCGATTGATGGCCATCTCAGAGTTGTTGCGTGAACACGATCGAGAATGCAATCCGATTGACAGTCCCGCCGCCGTGGCACTCATGCCCACGTCACTTGAAAACGAAATGAAGCCGGCCGACGCGAGGTTTGCTCCGGGGACGATGCTCGGGGCCTACAAATTGCGTGAGCAGATCGGCGAAGGTGGATTCGGTTTGGTGTTTGTCGCCGATCAACTGCATCCGGTTCGCCGACGCGTGGCGTTGAAAATCATCAAACCCGGCATGGAATCGAAGGAGATCATGGCCCGGTTTGAGGTCGAGCGCCAGGCGCTGGCAATGATGGATCATGAGAACATCGCTCGTGTGTTCGATGCTGGGGTAACCGATAGCGGACAGTCCTACTTTGTGATGGAGTTGGTTCGTGGCATCCCGCTGAATCAATTCTGCGACAACCATCGTCTCAACACGGCGGATCGGCTGCACCTGTTTATCTCGATTTGCAATGCCGTCCAGCATGCCCATCAAAAAGGCATCATTCATCGCGATTTGAAGCCGAGCAACGTGCTCGTGACGCAACAAGACAGCCGACCGATCGCCAAGGTGATCGATTTCGGCGTCGTCAAAGCAATCGGTCAGCGTTTGACGAATACAACCATCTATACGCGATTGGCATCGATGGTGGGGACGCCCGCGTACATGAGTCCAGAGCAAGCCGAGATGACGATGGGCGATGTCGATACACGGAGCGACATCTATTCACTCGGGGTGCTGCTGTACGAGCTATTGACCGGATCAACTCCGCTGGCGATGGACCGGCTCAATCAGGTGGGATTTGACGAACTGCGACGCATCATCCGCGAAGAGGAACCGCTCCGCCCGAGCAAACTGGTCAGCACACTCAATGGGGAACGGGCGAGCACGCTATCGGCAAACCGACGTCTCGAACCCGCTCAACTCGAGTCCATCATTCGCGGTGACCTGGATTGGATCGTGATGAAGGCGCTCGATAAGGATCGCAATCGCCGATATGTCAGCGCCGCGGCGATGGCGGAAGATGTGGGGCGACATCTGAACGAGCAGCCCGTCGAAGCGCGCCCGCCGACAGCGCTCTATCGTTTTTCGAAGTTTGCTCGCCGCAACCGAGTCATCCTGACAACCGTTTCACTGGTCGCGGCCGCCTTGCTGTTGGGGTCGGCAATCAGTATCTGGCAGGCGCGGGTGGCCATCGATGCGATGAATCGAGCTCGCATCTCGGCCGACGAGGCCAACAAGTCTCGCGAAGACCTGCAGGAATTTACCAACCGGCTCAAACACGCCAATGTGTTGCTCGCCTCGGGGCGTGCCTATGCCGAAGCGGGCAGTTGGGCGGACGCCAACGCAGCGTATACCGCCGCCACTGAGATCCAGCCGGAGTACTTTCACGTGTGGATGGAACGCGGCTCTTTCTACGCCAAACTCGGATTGTGGGAGATGGCGGCGGCTGATTACGGCCGGGCATTGCAGCGTGGTTCGGCCGTCGATGGAGCAGAGTATCTGGGGGTCCCTCAGCTATTTCTCAATACGGGTGATACCGCAGCCTATCAGGAGCTCACCAGTGATCTGGCGAATTCCAATAGTGGCGCGACAGGCACAAAATTGCGGGGAGAATTAATGGGGAAACCGTCGGTGGAATCCGCCCTCGAACTCGCCGCGACCGCGGAGGACTTGATCGAAGATCGCCAAACGTCCATTCCACCAGGGCTGAGTAACCGCAGTCGGCGGTTTCCCCGGGGTGTCAAACTGTACTTGGCCGGCTGGGCACATTTGCAGGCCCAGCAATACGAGCAGGCAATCGAGCGGCTCCAACAATCCCTCAGCGAAGATGTCACCTGGGCTGGGCTCGGAATCAGTTATCCGCTGCTGGCCATCGCGTATTCCAAGGTGGGCCGAGACGAAGACGCAAACAACACACTGAAGAAATCGCAGGCATTTCTAGATGGTTGGCTCGATGAATCGTTGGACAAAATGCAGGGGGTGCCGCCGATCCCGTGGTTTGATTGGATTGAGTTCATTGCCAATCATCGCCAGGCGGCGGAGTTGATCGGCGGAGAAAAATTGCCAATCGATCCTCGCTACGAACAGCAGCGAGCCAAGGCCAAGTCCGCGATCGAATAGGTGCCAATTCAACATTACGTCATTTTTATGTGACCCCGCCCCCGCGCCGCTTGCGCATGACGAATCACAGCCACCCCGCACACGAACCATTCCCTATGAACGCAACACCGGATCCCCCCACGCTGAATCACGGCGAAACCACGCCGGACACCGCCAGGACGGCCATGGCTGCCTCGGCCGAACCCGCCCGCAGCACATTGGGCCGGTTCCTGAATGTCGTGATCTCTGGCGGTATTTTGGCAATTTGTGTCTTCGGATACACGTTTTTAGGTGAGCGAGAGCGCCCCGAGCGGGCCAAAGTCGCAAAATCCGGCAAGACGATCGTGACGACGCAAGAGTTGCGAATTCACGAAGGCCCCGTTCCCATCGAAGTCAACGGAGTGGCCGTGCCGCTGCGTGAAATTCGCTTGGCAACCGAAGTCTCCGGCCCCATCGTCGAGCAGTCGCCCAACCTGCGCACCGGCCGCATGGTCGAGGCCGGCGAAGTCCTGATCCGGCTCGATCCCATCGAGTACGAACTGGAAGTCAAACGATTGCGAGCTCAATCCTCTCAGGAAGCTGCGGAAGTTGCGTCCGTCATCGTGAGTATTGAAAACACCCATGAGCTTTCGCAGTTGGCTCAGCAGCAGTTTGAACTTGCCAGGAGCGAACGCGATCGTGTGGATATATTGGCGAAACGGCAAGCGGCATCGGCAACGGAACTCGATGTGGTCAAGCGAGCCGAGCTGACGGCGAAGTCATCGTTGGTCGAACTTGGAAATCGCTTTCGCGAGTTGGAGGCCCAGCGCCAGTTGCTACTCGAGAAACGAGCGATGACCGACGTGATGTCGCAACGCGCCCAGTTGGATCTCGCTCGTTGTGTGGTCCGATCACCGATCCGCGGACGCGTCGTCGCATCGTCGGTTGAGGAGCAGTCATATGTCCCCGCGGGCACCTCGTTCGTGACGATCGAAGATACGTCGGCGGTCGAGGTTCGCTGTAATCTCACCGCCGATCAAATGATTTGGGTTTGGAGTAGCGGAAGCCTCAATCGGCACGACGGATCGGCGACCCCGGAACTCACCATCGCAGAGCCAGTCGACTTAAGTGCATCGCTCGAGCAAATCGAAGAGGGCGAAGATAATCGCGTGCCGCCTATCCCCGCAACGATATCGTATCAGTTCGGATCCGAAACGCATCACTGGCCCGCTGTCCTGCAACGCATTGATGGCGCCGGGATCGATCCGCAAACACGGACCTATCCGTGCCTATTTCGTGTCAACACACCGCAGTCCTCCGGCTCAGCGGGCCGTCGGCACCACTTGACGCGGGGCATGTTCGTTTCAGTCGTGATGCAAACACGACCTGAGCAAACTCTCTATGAGGTCGCCGAGACTGCGATCCGCCCCGGCAATCGCGTTTGGCTGAGCGTTGACGGACGGCTTCGCGTCGTCCCCGTCACCATCGTCAGCCGGTTGGCTGAATCGATCGTGATTGACATGCATCCCGACGAGAGCCAGAACGTTTCGCTGGCCCTGGCGACCATCATCGTGTCCCCGGTGAGTGATCCGCTCGATGGGATGGCGATCGCGGCAACGCCCGCTCACGGCCCCGTCGCCGCAGATATCGGCACGTCTGACGCCGGGTTGAAGGAGAAATTCGAATCGGGCGAGACCGCTGCAAACGTCTTGACGTCGGCCGTGCAGACAGGAGATGCGATGGGGGCAGCGCAATGAAGTCGATCATTGCCTGGTCTGTCAAAAATTGGCAAGCGATGAATGTCGTGATGCTCGGGGTGTTGTTGTTGGGGGCCTACAGCCTCTCGCAACTCCGCCGTGATTTCTGGCCCGACTTTGAACTGTACGTCCTGAATGTCTCGGTGGCGTACCCCGGAGCGAGTCCCGACGAGATCGAAGAGGGGATCCTTGAGAAAATCGAGGAGTCCATCCACACGGTCGATGGGATCGACGAGATGACTTCGTCGGCGCGGGAGGGGATCGGCACGGTGATGCTGGAACTCGATCCCGACGCCAACCAAGCCGATGCCCAACGCATCCTGACCGAAGTCACCACCCTGATCGGCCAAATCCCCAGCTTCCCGGAACTGGCTGAAAAGCCAGACATACGGCTCAACACCAACTTTACCACCGCGATCCGTATCGCCGTGATGGGCCCGAAGATGGACAGGCCGGGCGACCAGCAGAGTGGCGCGGACGATTATCAATCCGCCGATGAAAGTGCGACCGAGTCAGCTGTCGCGAGGGCGGAAGCTGCCCTCTCGCTGCGCCGTGTCGCCGAGCGAGTTCGGACCGACGTGCTCGCGCTCCCCTCGGTCTCGGTCGCCGATTTAGTGGGCACACCCGACTATCAAATCGATATCGAAATCCCCGAACAAACGCTGCGCAAGTACAACCTATCACTCAAGAGCGTCGCGGACATTGTGCGGGGCAATAATGTGGAACTGCCCGCAGGAACCTTGCGAGGACGTTCGCAAGAGATCCTGCTGCGCGGCAGCGACAAGAGTGACGTTGGTGAGGGCATCGCGGAAATTCCATTGGTCAGTGAACCGGGTGGCGCGGTCTTGACGGTGGGTGACCTAGGCGTCGTCCGCGACGAGTTTGCCGTCGACGGCACGATCAACGAAATCAATGGGCGCCCCGCCGTGCTCGTATCCGTCGAAACCACCAGCGCCGACGATATTATCGAAGTCTCGCAGGAGGTCAAAAAGTTCGTCGAACGAGAACAGGCAAACCTGCCTCCGGGGTACACGATGACAACGCTCCGCGACCGTTCCACTAGCGTCAAGAGCCGCTTGCATCTGCTCAGCAAGAATGCCTGGATGGGGTTGGTGCTGGTGTTCGTGGTGTTGGCGTTATTTTTGGAAATGCGATTGGCGTGGTGGGTGATGTTAGGCATCCCGATTTCGCTGCTCGGTGCGTGCATCTACATGTACTATGGCAACCAAACACTCAACATGACGTCCATGTTCGCGTTTCTGATCGCGTTGGGCATCGTCGTCGATGATGCGATCGTGGTCGGTGAGAATATTTATGCGCACCGGGAAATGGGTAAGAGCTATCGCCAAGCGGCCATTGACGGTGCCTATGAGGTGATGCCTTCAGTGATCACGGCCGTCACGACGACGGTGATCGCATTCGCGCCGATTATGTACATGGAAGGCCGCATCAAACGACTGACGGTCGTGTTGCCGATGTGCGTTGGGGCCATGTTACTGATCTCGATGTTCGAGAGTCTGACGATTTTGCCCGCTCACCTATCGCATCGTCGCAGTCGTTTTCTTGACGCGCTCGGGTATCTGTTACTCCCACTGCGTCCACTCGGTTGGTTGATGCAGAGGGCCAATGCCGCAATGTCACGTCTGCTCACGAGGGTCATCGACAACCTGTACACGCCGATCCTCCGCTGGTCACTCGGGAATCCTGCGATCGTGATCGCAACCTTGGCAGGTATGCTGATCCTTTCGATGGGCGTTGTTAGGTCGGGAATGTGCCCTTTCTATTGCTGCCCAAAATTGATTTCGGATTCATCACGGTGGCGGTCACCTATCCAGATGGCACGCCAGTCGAAATCACCGATGCGGCGACACAGCGACTCGAAGACGCCATTTGGCGAGTCAATCAACGCTCGATTGATGAGGAATTGACGAGCGATCCGAAAGGGTTCGTCCAGGCGGTGCAGCGCACCGTCGGATCATCCGGAGACGAGGTCGGCATCGCGCCGACCAGTCACATTGGTGGCTTGTTCATTCAGCTCAACGACATCGGGGAGCGGACCGTCAGCAGTGACGAAATTGTGCGAATGTGGCGGAAGGAGTCGGGCGGGTTCCCGGGTGCCGAAGCCGTTGCGTTTGCCGCGACGCCACGCGGTCCCGCTTCGTTGCCCATTGAAATGCGTTTGATGGCAACAGCCGAGCACTACGATCAACTCGATGCCGCGATCCAACGCTGCAAGTTGAAACTGGCAGAGTATCCCTATGTTTCTGACATCGCCACGGACACCCGCCAAGGGAAGTGGGAATATCGCATCAAGGTTCGCGACGATGCCCAAGCGATGGGGGTTTCGTTAGCCGACGTGGCCGGGACGGTCCGCGCCTCGTACTACGGCGAAGAGGTGATGCGACTGCAGCGCGGTCGCCACGAGGTCCCGCTCCGTGTTCGTTATCCACGCGAGGAACGAAACACTCTGGTCAGTTTTAACGATATCCGTATCCGCGGTGCCGACAGAACCGAACGCCCACTCAGTGAGGTCGCTGAGGTCGACGTGCAACGAGGATATTCCGAAATTCGCCGCGTCAATCAAATGCGCAGTATTGGCGTTGTGGCGGATGTGGACGAGACCCGTGGCAACGCGTTCAACGTGGTTTCCGATTTGAAGAAAAACTTCGTGCCCCTGCTCGCCAGTGAATTCCCGGGGGTCGAGTTTGAATGGGGGGGGCAGCAGGAACAGACCGACGAAACCGTCAACAGTCTGACGCTTGGCTTTTTCGTGGTCCTGGGCGCCATGTTTTTGCTGCTGACGATTCAGTTCAATTCGTGCTGGCAGGCCGTGCTCATTCTCATGATCATTCCGTTCGGGTTCATTGGTGCGATCGTGGGGCATGTGGTGATGGATATCGACCTGACGCTGTTCAGTATCTTTGGCATCGTGGCGTTGGCAGGTGTGGTGGTGAACGATTCAATCGTTCTAATCGATTTCATCAATCAACGCGTCGCCGAAGGGCTACCCCAGTACGACGCGATCATTGACGGGTGCCGCCGCCGCTTCCGCGCCGTGTTGCTGACCTCGGTGACGACATGCGCCGGGATGATGCCCATCCTTTTGGAACGCTCCAAGGAGGCACAGATTGTCTCACCGATGGCGACCAGTTTGACGTTCGGGCTCGCCTTCAGCACGATGGTCGTTCTGGTGCTCGCCCCTGTGATGTATCAGGTACTCGCCCATCTGACGTCCGCTGAACCGGATCACGATGAAGCCCCCGCACCCGTGCCCGTCGCTGTCTAACGCAACGAGCGGAAAATAAGTGGCCGAACGCTCTGCGGTCGGAATGGCCGGCCGCGGAGCGTTCGACCACCATTTCAAACAGTAATTTTCCGCTCGTTCCGAACGCAATGCAAACCTAGTTTGCGTCGACTCGGGTACCGCTGACTTCGCTAGCTTGCGACGTGTTCGCGGAACCGGGGTTGCCCAACACTTCATCGAGACGGCGACGGATGATGTCCGCCCAGAGCTGATATCCAGGTTCATTTTGATGGAGTTGGTCTTGGCGGAACAGTTCCGGCCGCGCCTCGTCTTGGCTGTCGAGGTAGTACTCTGCCGTGCTGATGAAGGACACCCCAGGGTGAGTCAGGGCAACCTCTCGCATCATCGCGTTGAGATCACGGATTTGTGGCCAGACACCCCACCGCGATGGCGTGGGGGTGACCTCGACCAGCAGCACTGGCGCGTCGGGTTGATGCTTGTGGGAGACCTCGATTACGTGCAGTACCATTTTTCGCACCGCGTCGACCGATCGGTCCTCACGCGACCCGGTAATATCGTTGGCAACGAACACCACGAGGGCGCTGTATTGGTGGGGGGTGACCAACCGCTTAGCGAACACGACCAAGTCGCTGTAGCGGGCACCACCATAGCCCCGGCGGATGATCGGGTAGGGCGCCAGCATGTCGGCGGCATCCTCCCACAACCGAATGCTGCTACTGCCCAGGAGCATGACGGCATTCTCTGGATCGCTCTGCGTGCGGTCGAGCCGGTCCAGACCAGCAATCTCTTGCTCCCACCGGCGCGCCGCTTTGGCTCGATCGGTCGGTGAGAGAATCCCTTCCAGCTCCGCATCGGTGGCGTTGAGCGAGGAGGACGGCGATTTTTTTTCTTGGCCCATAGCCTGCGACGATGCGCCCACCGACAGGACAAACATCGTTGTCCACAGCGTCGTCAGCACGGCGAGAGAGCGTAGCGGCAGAGAACGTGCCGATGAGACCCGCGGTAGGGGGTTGGGGCTATCGAAGCCGAAGTGAGATTGCGTCGTCATGGTGGAAACGCTCGGTGGATGGTTGCTTGGATCTGAAAATTGCGAGATCAACTCAGGATACCCGCGAGAAATTAGTTTGGTGTAGAATAACAGACAGCTTCGTCTGAGTGGCCAACATCGAGCGGGTGTCTGTTCCTGACAACACTTGCCGCGGTCGCTCATCCCGCCTCACGTCCTTCCTTCGCCTAAGCGTGTAAATTTATGACAAATCAACAGAGTAATCCTGAGTCGCTGCCAACGAACACCAATGAAAATCGACGTGATTTTTTACGAAACCGAGTCGCGACCTCGGCGATTGCAGCTTCGACACTGGCAATTTCATCCGGCGCATCTGCTGCCGAAGCAACTAGCGAAAAAGCACAAGGTTCCGACTCCAGCGAACCCATCCGGATCGCATTGGTTGGCTGCGGTGGCCGGGGTACCGGAGCGGTCAATGATTCGCTGACCATCAACGACAACATCACATTGGTCGCTTTGGCTGATCTCGACATGCAAAAGTGCGACCAAACGCGTCGCGGGATGAGCAGTCGACACGGCGACAAGGTGAACGTTGCCGACGACAAGATGTATGCGGGATTGGATGCGTACAAGCGAATTCTTGCGGACCCGGATGTCGACGTCGTCCTGTTGGCCACGCCTCCCGGTTTCCGACCTTATCACATCTCCGATGCCGTTGACGCGGGCAAGCATGTCTTTGCCGAGAAACCGTCCTGCGTCGATCCCGCTGGCTACCACGTTTGTTTGGAAGCCCATGATCGTGCGGTCGCCAATGGCACTGCGATCGTGACAGGAACGCAGTACCGCCGACAAGCCAACTACATCGAGGCCGTGCAGAAAATCCGCGAGGGGGCGATCGGGGATATCGTCAGCGCCACGACACGCTACTGTTCGAATTCCATCTGGTTCAAAAACCGCAAACCAGGCATGAGCGACCTGGAATACCAACTCTACAACTGGATGCACTTCATTTGGCTCTCGGGCGATCAAATCACCGAGCAAGCCGTCCATAACATCGACGCCATCAACTGGGTGATGGGATCGCCACCGGAATCGGCCTACGGTGCCGGCGGCCAATTCACTCGTCCCGAAGGCAGCGAAATGTGGGACAGCATGTCGTTGGACTACGTCTACCCCGGCGACCGCGTCGTATCGTTCATGTGCCGGCAAATCCCGAACACGCAGGGTGACAACGGGAGTGTGATTTATGGGACCGAGGGGGACATGCATATCGCGGCCATGAGTGGTGGATCACGAATCATCGATCGCCAGGGCAAAGAAGTTTGGTCGGCAACCGGTAGCATCTCGGACGCTTACAAGCAGGAACACAAGGACCTGATTGATTCCATCCGCGCTGGTAAACCAATTGTGGAACTGAAAGAGACTGCCAACAGCTCATTGACCGCCGTCCTGGGCCGTTTGGCCGCCTACACCGGTCAGAAAGTCACGTGGGATTTTGTCACCGACAAGTCAACGCTCGACCTCTTTCCGAAGAACATGGCTACCGAGGGAGTCCCACCCTCCGAAGGCTGTGCCATTCCAGGAAAAACGAAACTCGTATGACCGATGCGAATCGTGACGCCGTCGCGCATTTGATTTTTGATGTCGAGAGCATCGCCGATGGAGAGTTGATCGCCGCTGTCCGCTACAGTGGCGAGAAACTGTCTGCCGAAGAGGCCGTTGCTAAGTACCAAGCCGAACGGTTCGAACAAACCGGATCGACGTTCATCCCGCACACTTTTATGGTTCCGATCTCGGTCGTGATCGCAAAAGTGACCGCGGATTTTCGGCTGCTCGACATCAAATCGCTCGACGAACCCCAGTTTCGACCGCATGTGATGACCAAGCATTTCTGGCAGGGCTGGGAAGCTTATCACATGCCCCAGTGGGTGACCTTCAATGGACGGTCTTTCGATATCCCACTGATGGAATTGGCGGCGTTTCGATTCGGGTTGTCGATTCCAAAGTGGTTTGATGACAGCGGCTACAAGTCCCGTCGGAATCGTTTCAGCACGGGGGCCCACTTAGACCTGCAAGAACTACTGACCAATTTTTCCGCCGCCCGTTTCAACGGCGGCTTGAACCTCGCCGCGCAAACGCTCGGCAAGCCAGGGAAAATGGGACTCAGCGGTGACCAGGTCCAGTCCTATTATGACCGTGGCGACCTCAAGGCGATTAGCGACTACTGTCGCTGCGATGTGCTGGATACCTACTTCGTTTTCCTGCGGAGCATGGTGTTGACGGGGCGGGCGAGCCTCCCGCAGGAGACCGAACTGGTCGGCCAAGCCAAAGAATGGATCGAGCAGCAAGCCACTGGCTGTCAAGCCTGCGCCGACTACATGGACCATTGGTCGGAATGGAAGAATCCATGGCAGCATGACGAAGATGAAACCCTTGCAGCGGCCACACGGGCCACTCCCGAGCCAGCAGCCGATCCCGAGTCGAAAACGTTGCCGAGCGAAGCGACCCCCAAGTAAGGAAGAGTTCATTGGGCGCGCCGTTCGCCCAGGGTGTGCGGGCCCCGTAGTGCAACAACACACTTTCGTATCCATACGTCACGTTGCTGCGATACATCGCACCGACAGCGAATTCAAGGATACCGCACCTGCTCTCGTGCCAACCGTGACCAGTCCAATCGCTCGATCATTTCATCGTGCCAGCGCCGGACGCCCCAGGTGGCGGTCTCTTCCGAACCCGGCAAATATCCCGGGTTGCTCATGGCTGAACGGGCAGCCCAGGCGATGATTGACTCCGGTGCAACGTCTTGATCGCGGTACTGCGACAATCGCGTGTCGCCATGACGTTTTGCCAAACGACGCCCGTCTTCGCCGACAACCATCGGCACGTGGGCGTAGTGGGGGGGCTCGGCATCGAGATATTCGTAGATTTGCAGTTGCCGGAAAGTGCTCAACAGCAGGTCGTCGCCGCGGACCACTTCGCTCACACCCGCGTCAATGTCGTCGACAACAACGGCTAGCTGGTACGCGGCCACGCCCTCTTTACGGGTGACGGGGAAGTCGCCGATCGCGGTGGCCGGGTGGCAGTGGACGCGGTTGACGACGAGGTCATCGAAGCATTGGGGGGCCGGGGCGATGCGGAAACGCCAGCAATAAGTGCCGGGCTCGGGCAGTGGATCGCCAACGTGCCAGTCGCTGCAGGTGCCAGGGTAAATTGTCGACTCGGCCGTGATCGTCGACTCGTGATGGTGTGCGGGTGTCGGTCCCTGGGGTGGTCGTGTCGATTGCTCGTGGGGCGCCGACGACGCCGACTCGATATCCGTCCGGGTGCAGGTGCAGGGATACACTCGGTCATCGGCGATCATGCGGTTGAGCACGGCTTGGTACCGGTCTGTTCGCTGCGTTTGGATGATCGGTTGGCCATCAAAATCGATCCCCAGCCAAGTTAGATCTTCGATGGCTTGATCGGTGGCCCACGGTTTGACGCGGGGTGAATCAATGTCCTCGATGCGGAGAATCAACTCCGCGCTCTGAGCTCGGGCGCTCCAGTACGCGAGCAAGAACGTGCGTGCGTTACCGAGGTGTTGGGCGCCGGTCGGGGAGGGAGCCAAGCGGCACACCGGTGATCTGTTTGCAGGTTGGGTCATGGCGGCATCGTACCAGAGCGTCGTTGCTCGCACCGGAGCGAGTCTACGAAAGGGCCGGAGAAGCGGTGCGGCGTCCCGCTCATGCATTTCGGGCAATCCACTCGGGCGGTGTTGGATATCGTGATGGCGCCAAAATCCAACATGCTGGATTTACTCACGAGGTGCCCGGATGGATCCAAGAAACTGCAGTTGTTCTCGGCGAGCGAGAACAACTGCGTTTTGTAAGTGATTGAGGAAAAACCACTTAGGGGATCCGGGGCAGTGAAGATGTCGCGAAGTACTAGCACGTTTGACCCCGTTGAGAACGGGTTTTTTGTGCTCGCGGGGAATTGCGGGAGAAACCCCCGTCACCGCGAATGACGCTCTCGTCGGATGTGCCCTCTCAATGGCAACCTACTGGTCGAGTGGTTGAGTCAATGCTTCGGGACGCACGAGGTTGAAATAGTGTCCGTGGTCGGCGGTTAGAATCAAGGCGGTATCGTCCCAGCCACCGTTTTGTTCAATCCACTCGACGACGGCTGCGAACGCATCGTCGCCGCTGATCACGGCGCCAATCGAATTGTCGATGTTGTTGGAGTGGTTCGCCCAATCGACGTCTCCCGATTCAACCATCAACCACCAGCGATCGCTTCGCGACTCGAGCACCTCCATCGCAGCAACCGCCATGTCGCTTAGCTTGACGTTTTCGACCAGATCCGCCTCGCTGTAGACCTCCGCCTTTTCCGGCTTGGGATTGCCAAAGCTGACGACGGGATCGTAGTTGCCGTCGGCGGTACGGAACGGCAGGTGACCGCCTTGGGCACCAAAGAAACCGAACAATCGGTCGCCACCGGTTTTGGCATTCTCGACGGCCGCGTTCAGCACTTCGTGACCATCAACACCACTGGTGCGCTGAGCCACGATGTACTTGCCGCCGTTTTTAACATCGATCGCTTCCAAATCCTCCGGCGCGAGATAGCGGTTACCCGGGGCAAAGTTTTGACCCTGCGAGCCATCTTTGTCCAGTTCCATTCCCCATCCACCACCGATTAGCACATCGACGCCTGGCAGACCGCCGGGATGAAAAATTGACGGACGACCAATCAGGTCCCGCGTCAAATCTTGATAATCATTGCGATGAACATTGTTGGCATAGGCACATCCAGGCGTCGCGTGGCTGATCGGAACGCTCGTTACCACGCCCACGGCGAAGCCTTCATCTTGTAGTGTTCGTGCGATCGGCAATGCCTCACGCCCCATCGAATCGACATTCATTGCCGAGTTGTAGGTTTTGATGCCGCTGGTCAACGAGGTCGCCGAGGCAGACGAATCGGTGTAGGCCTGTCGGTTCTGTTTGCTTTTACCAATGGGGTAGTCCGCGTCCATGATCCGGCTCCAGGGGGCGTCGCCGCCCAAGCTGGGGTCATAGCCACCACGAACCTTACCGTCGGGATTGACGACGGATTGCTTGTCGACACTCACATTGGTGCCATCATTGTGCGGGCTGGTCACGCAGTAGCCGAAGTCGGTCGTCACGCCACGATAATCTTGGAAATGCAAACCTTCGCCGCGTCCTTGGTGGTAGCCAACGCGGTTGGACTTTGCAATCGCCGCCAGTCGCGTGGTGTCCCAATCCATGCCGTCGAAAACGAACAGAATAACTCGCTTCTTGCCTGATTCGACGGATTGTTTCTGTAGTCGGTAGACGTCTGTTTGGTCAAAGTACTCCGCATTCGGGTTGAGTGTTTTTTCAGGCAGATAGCCGTAGAGATTCTCGATGGCCGCCGCATCACGATAGAGGCTATTCTCGCCACCGACCGCCGTGAGATCGATGCCAAACGTGTAGACCGGAATCAACCGATTGCTATGCGTTTTCCAACTTGAATAGGTGTCTGGGTTGGGGCCCCAATACCCCCAGTCCGCTTTTCGTGTTGCAACAGCATCCGCTTGCATCTTCGCGATAGGATCCGGGGACTGCGCGAGTGACGAACTTAACGACGTAACGAACGTCGTGCCAATCAGGAGGGCGAACAGGGGTGTTAGGTGCGAGTAGCAACGCATGGTGGGTCCAAATAGCGTACGGTGGGAGGGTGTTGGTGGGGCACTCTGGGGCCGAGGAAGCCGGCAAAGCGATTGATGTTCAGCGTCACGCTCGAAACTCTCGGCGATCGTAGACGCGATGTTGGTGTTCTCGATCGTCGGATGGGAGGACGCCCGCCTTCGGGTGGGGCAGCCGATCTGCCATGAGAAAGCCCCACAGCGACGAACACGCCTGAAATGATAAACGAAACAGTCGAGCCATTGTGACTCTCTTGTGGAAAGCATTTATCGGCTCAGTGGTCATGTCGCTGTCGCGGGACAATCCGCAAACCAGAAAAGGATTATCGCCCGCCGAGGGGCTTTTTACAATCACGATACTTCAGAACAGCTTTCGCGTGAGAGAACCGGGCATTGGTGGGGAGGTCGGATGGGTTGAGCGGTCCAGGCTAACGGCGGCGTGCTCTTTGCGTGCCTAATTTCTACTGATTCACTGCGATCTTCAGAATACGAACCGCGTGGCCTACGCTGGCTTCGTGCTTGGTTTTCGCAACTCGGATTTCGACGCGGTGTTTGCCTTGATGTAGATCGGCGTCGAGCATCACGGTGCGGGGGTAGTGCAAGCCTTTACTATAGTTGTGGTAGAGATCCAACTCTCGCGACTCGCCGCCGTCGATCGAATATTCGATGACTCCGGCATCGGGACCGGCGAGGATGAATAGGCCGATTCCAGTCCCGGTGAAATCGATCGAGCACTCCGAGCCGACTTCGGTACTGCACAGGAGCGGCCTGTCGCTAAAACGATCTCGTTTGGATCCGGGCAGGCTCGCCCAATCGGGTCGGTGGACAACCCAGCCTGTGCCTCGTTTCGCCGCGGTGGGAGGCAGCATCTTTCCGCGGGTGTAGCTGTTCTTGTCGATCTGCTTTGTCAAGCGATGCGACGGCTTGCGGGGGTGATCGGCAATCGGATCCGACCAGGCTGTATCGAGTAGGTCTGCGATCATGTCCGCTGCGAGGCGGTTGCCTGGTTCTTTGGGGTGCGTGCCGCCGTACTGTTCCCATGACAGTGTGCCCGCCGTGATCCGCTCGGCCACTTCGCGGGCCAGATCGATCGAAGAGACACCGTACTGGGCTGCCACATGTTCGTGAGACCCCATGCTGGTTGGCGTTTCGCCATTCTGCAGCTGCTCTAACATGGGCGGGTTCACGAAGTGAGTGACCACCATGTCGAGTTGGGGAAGAGCCGTACGTGCATGTCTCAAGATGCCCTCCATACCGCGAACGCATTCACGCGCCGCGTGCGAGGCATCTTGATCGTCGTTCACCGCGAACTCGACAAACAACAGATCTGGCTTCGCTGACAAGACCTCCTCATCCAAGCGGAACGCACCCGTGGTAGAACAGGTGGAACTGATTCCGGCGTTGATGAACGTGAACTGCGTCTCCGGGAAGCGGGCTTGCAGGTCGGCCTGGACCATCACGCGGTAACCGTTCATTTCGGTGATCGATCCGCCGAGGAATGCTACCGTGCCCCGCTTGTCGTTCTCGAAGGCATTGCGAGAGTGATCGAAATGGCTTCGGTAGTGCACGTTCTGGGACTGGGGCACTGCGATCGCGGGAGGAGTTTTCAAGTAGCCCAATGACTGAAGGAACGCATGGGTTTGCGAAAGCGTCAACGGATAGTACTCACCGGGTTCGCCGCCGCGACCGTAATTGAAGAAACTATGGGTGGCGTGCGGGTAGCTTTCGAGCTCGCATCGGTTGCCCGCTGCGGTCGCAAGTTCCGTGTAGCGTTTTGCCGTCAGGAACGGAACGGTCGTGTCGGCTTCGCCGTGAAAGATGATCGTTGGCGGGAGTCCAGGATGAATGTGGTGGATCGGCGAGATCCGCTGTGCAGGCACGCCGGTGCGTGTGGCAATGCTATCGAACTTGTCAGTTCCATCATCATTTCGTCCCATGCTGATGTCCTCGAAGGGCGCCAGTACCAAGGCAGGGTTGAACAGTACCAATGCGTCGGGCACGCTGCTGGTTTCTTCGGACGCGGATTCGTTTGTTGTCGACGTGCTCAGTGGCTCAACCACTCCGAGGCAGGCTGCCAAGTGACCTCCAGCGGAGCCTCCGCCAGCGGCGACGCGTTGGGGATCGACGCCCAACCGTTTGGCATTTTGTCGAACCCAGCGAATTGCTGATTCGGCGTCTTCGAGTGACTTGTCCGCCAAGGTCCCGTTACGCGAGCTCACGCGGTAGTCGGCGGTCATTGCGACCATTCCCTGCGATGCCAGATAGCGGCAATGCTGCTCGAACTGAGCTGGATTACCCGTCGTCCAACCGCCACCAAAGAAAAACACGATCGCGGGGCTCGAGTCATCGGCCTGGTGACCGGGCGGATCAAAGATCCATACTTTCATCTCGACATCATCGATCGTTTTGTACGTTTCCGCTCGGGCATCATCGAAGGTCGGTGGATACGCGGCCGGTTGGCCGAACGCAGGCGACGACAGGAGACTCAACGCAAATAGGATAACAATTCGGTGCATGGCTCTGGACTGGATTCGATTGGATTGGGTGGGGGCACGACTCACGTAAGTCAACGCATTATTCTTGAAACGCTTCTCAACGTTCGTGTTCGGTCAAGTCTCGAACTGTTTTTGCGACCAATCGGGCAATGATCTGGTTTCGCCTCTGGCGACGGATGCACACCATCGGCACTCAACCAAGCGGGTTGATCCGCTAGTAAACGATGCAAATCAACCGCTGGAACCTGTCCCGCCTTGGCAACCCGTAGTGCCGTCTGGCGATGCGATTCAAAATGGATTCGGAAATGAAATTCTGAATGCGACGGTAGGGGGCCAGCATATCCTAACGGTCCCAGTAGAGCAGCTTTTCAATGGCACTAGGGTAAAAGCGTGGACGGGCACCTATTCGTTTTTGAGATTGAGCAGACGCTTCGATTCTTCGAGTAAGAAGTCAGGGTCCATGAACGGTTCATAGCCGATGTCTTGCCATCGAACGCGGTCTTGCGAGTCAATCAAGAACGTCCCGTGCAGTGGTTGGCCTTCGAAATCATCCCAGCATCGATAGGACTTGAAAGCGGTTTGGTCACCGTCTGAAAACAGCGGAATTGAAATTTGCTTGTCAAACGCGTTGATTCCGCTCGCGAGCGTTTCAGTATCCTCTGTACTGATCGCGACGATCTCGATGCCTGCCTCACGAAATGCCTCGAGCTTGGGTGCGAACGCATGCAGTTGTTCCATGCAGTGCAAACATCCGAACCCCAGATAGAACACCACGAGTCTCGGGCGACCACTGAATTGCTCTGCGCTCGTGGGCGTGCCCTCGGCGGATTTCGCGTCCCACGTCGGAGCTTGATAGGGTTCCCAACGCAACGGACCGAGGGTATCTAGAACCGGGCGTTCGCCTAAGTCTTTTGCAGGTTCACTCTTCGTTCGCCAATCTCCTTCGATCTCGAGGGCCGTGGCGACGACGGAAACCTGCTGCAGAAGCGGCGAATCCAAGTCGGCGTCACAGGCAAGTGAACGAAGCGATTCAAACTGCTTCTTCGCCTCGTCGCGATCACCATTTCTCCAAAGCAGATCGACCAAGATCGCTTGCGGTCGCACCTGTCCCGGGCGTTTCTTGACTTCTTGATTGACGATTTCAAGCGCCGATTTCAGGTCGCCTGCGTCCGCCAGGAATTGGGCTTGGATCAGAACGTCGAGCTTCGCCTCTTTCGCGAACTCCTTGACTTTCGATGGCTCTTTGCGGTGCGCCGCGGCGGCAGCGGACGTTCGCGCGATCACGCGGCGCAGTTTATCTCGATGCTTGCGGACTTCGTCGGCCGTCGTTTTGTGCGTCGCTTTTGCATCGTCTTCGGGTGGGGCATCGTCTTCCGCCGCAGCACCGTCTTCCGCTGTAGCATCGTCTTCCAGTGTTGTATCGCCCTCTTGATTCGCACCGGCGTCCTTTGATTGGGAGGCTTCGTCGGCGAGGTCGAGCAGGGTCAGCTCCAGTGCAAGCCGCCGCCGCTGGAGTGTTCGTCGTGTACTCGCCCCGTCGATTGCATTGCCGGTTTGGAACTGAGCGACTGCGAGCCATCCGAGCCACTCCTCTTGAGCTTCCGCATTGGATGTCGGAGGCAGAAAGTAGCCGTCCGACTCACTGACTAGGTCGTCCCACAATCCAAACTCGCTATACGTCTGGAGCATTCGCTCTCGCCCATACTGATAGCTACCCTTTTTATCGAGTGAGTTGTATTTGGGATGCTGAGGAAGCGAGATAAGATTCTGGCATTGTTCGATCGCGTCTTTGACGCGTCCAACGAATAGCAAGTTGCGAATCAGCCACTCGTTATTGTGAGCAAAGTTGTGGATTTGGTCGGGCATCAATCGTGCTCGCGTGATGTGAGCGTGATCGACTCGGGCCGAGGCTTCTTGTTGCCATGCCGCATCGGCGTAGCGGTTGAGTTTGGAGTAGATATGTCCTGGCATGTGCCACATATGAGCCACTCCCGGCATGGAGGGCCCACACTTGGCCGCCGAATCGAGACCGAGTTGTGGGCGTGCCGAGTCCCACAGATGGATGCGATAGTGATGCACGGGGTGCGTCGGATCGATTGCGAAGATTTCGCTCATCAAAGCGTCCACCGCGAAGCGACTCGCAAGTTTGACACCTTCACGATCGCTGAGCCAAATTCGCAACACAAGAAACGCCTTCGCTTCGATGTCTTCTGGAAAGTCGTAAAGGATCTTCTCCATATCCGATAGACAACGTTCCGCACGCTTCTTTTTCGCCTCAGCATCATTCTTGGGTGCCTTCTCGCCGAACGTGGGCAAGTAATGATCGAGTGCCTCGATATAAAGTTTTTCACGCTTGTCGGCATGCTCGCCGACAAGTCGTTTCGCTTCATCGATCATTCCTCGAGCTCGTTTGGGACTGTTTGCGTTTGCCATTGCCATGCCCCAGTAAGCGATCGCGAGATTGGGGTCTTCTTTGAGCGCCTGACGGAACGAGCGTTCGGCTTCTAGATACGCGAACCCATGCAGGAAAGCGACGCCCTGCTCGAAAAACTGCTGAGCCTGGTCGTTCTCGGTCGACGTGGGAAATTGGATCTTGGCGAGTCCAGGGACGATCACTGCCGCTTGCCGTGGACCTTCGTTAAACGCTTCACCGTGGAAGCTGTGCCCCGCGTCAATCGCGTTCTCTTCAGTCGTGGTTTCGTCCGTCGGTTCGGCAGCCAACAGAGGGGACGGCGAAAGGAAAATCAACGCAACAGCGACAAGCGAGAAAGTTTGAAACGGCATGGTGGGGCAAGCGGAGGGAGGAAGGCGGCATCTGGACGTCATCATCATCGAGATGGGGCAACGACCAAACTGCGGAGCACGGAGGCGGGCAGGGTAAAATGTAGCAGTTTAGTCGCTGAGGGATGGGATTTGGAAGAACTTGCCGCGGCAGTCGTCGTGGGCATCCCATCCACTCCCGTCGGAATCGGGAACACGTTTAGGAACGAGCGGAAAACATGTGGCCGAACGCTCCGCGGTCGGAATGGTCGACTGCGGAGCGTTCGACCACAATTTTAGACAGTAATTTTCCGTTCGTTCCTCAGGAAGGAGTGAGGGACTCGCGGTCGAACGCTGTGCGCATTCTCTACCTGCGTTAGGACGCCGAGAAAAGGTCGAGAATGCTGCTCCACCGAGTTTGACGATGGGGTTTCGCATCGGTGAGCCAGGTGTGCAGGATTTTCGCGGCGTGGCAGTGGCACCCAAGAAGCTATGCACCCACCGCCAGACGCGAGAATCCATTGACGGCAGCCCGGGGCGAGAAATGCCTAGGCGAGAAATCCCGGGGCGAGATATTCCCCGGTGAGGTTTCCCTCGGAAGGTTGCTGCGAGAGCAGAGCTTGGTTCCGCTTCTCCCCGCGTTCCACGATCACATCAACGCGACGGGAACATGAGCACGTCCGGAGAATTATTTCGGTTTCTCAGCCGTCGTGGCGTTCGCGGGCGGCTGATTGAATAAGCCGAGTCGCGGCAGTATCCGGGGGGCACGCGTTACCCGATGCCTTCCAAAATTCGGCTCATGATTGCCGGCTGAACTTGGGCAAAATCACCAGCCTGTTTGCCACGACACTCCATTTAACCGGAGCGAATGCTCAGACGGCTAAGGAGGTGCTGCCGGATGAATAACCCCACCGTGCTTAGAACCGAAGTTCCGCACGGGCGTTGAAGCCATCGAACGTGATCGCTTGGCTCATATCGGCGAAGTGATTGTTGTTGTCACGAACGCCGTCGATCCAGTCCGCAGTCGTGATACTGTTGAACCAGCCACTGACTGAATACCCGGCCGAGATGCGGCAGTTTTGGCTCGCCTGCCATCCCGCTCCGACTTCCAGGTCGAGGATCGTTACCAAGCGTGCGGCATTGAAATTCGTTGACGATACGTAGGCACCATCTCGAGTGTTGAGATAGCTGGCGTCGAACTCACCGGCGAGGAAACTGGCGTTTGCCTTGCCGTAGGCGTACAGGCCGTGTCTGACGTGGTGCTCCGCATCGAGCCCCAAACGCAGGCCCGCCCCGTCGAAATCAATGTCCGATGACACGGCATCGACAATTCCGATCGGTTGATAGATCGCGTCAATGTCTTGTTCCATGTGCGCATAACGTGCTCCGATGAGCATGTTGATGGCACTGCAATCACTGCCCCGCAGTAGGAAACGGTAATCGAGATCGAACACATGGAAATCCAACGCCGTGCGTCCGGATGCCGTCAGCGCGTTGGACGCGGCGTTGAGTGCGGCGGGGTGAATCAATAGTTTACTCAGGGCAGTGCCAGAGATCTGGTCATCGTTCTCACTGATGAACCCCGTATACGTCGCGACAATACTATGACAGCGATCGAGACCTTTGACCAAACCGACCCGATATCCAAAATCGAATTCGCTATTGAGCACCCCGGTGCTGCCGGCCGGAACCATTCCATTGACGGGGGCCGCATAGGCTGTGTCGGTATTGCGAGCACGCCAAAGAAGAACTTCGCCGAACGCGCCGGATCGATGCTCCCATGGGGGAACACAGCACGTGGTCCTTGGCATGGGGCAGGGAGCGGTCGCTCCCATGACCACGCTATCCGCAGTGGGCGTCTGACTGCTCGCCAGCGTCACGGGGACGACCACTTCTTCTACGGGGAAAAAGGAGAACTGGGGAGGTTTGACGTTGCTCGAGACAGCAACGGCATCGGCTTGGCTATCGGTGGTCAGTCCCACGATGGGGATGGACGTGATCGATGGAACCGTCGGCTGGGAGCGCATTAAGCCAAACGACGCATCCGTTGCATCGTCTGCGAACGCTGGAGTGCAGCACGTCAAAAGTGCGCCAGCAGCGAGCCAGCGACGAAGGCAAAAAGGCATCGTTTCATCCTGAAACTAAGAGTTGAGTGTTTGATCCATCAACAGAACCACACTCTCCTTTTCGTCGCCGTCGGGGGGGCCGCCGCAGTAAATGTAGGGCACTCCAGAAAACCGAAGCAACCTGCAAAATCGGAGGGATGCTCTTCTGCCGTAGCCTCCCATCTGGTGCATCCGGCGCAACGGCAATGCATCCCTCAAACGGAGTTGGGAGTGCCGGTGGGAGTACGGCCGGTCAGATCACACTGATTTCTGCCCCCGTGGGGGGGCTTGTCGAGTCAACACCAAGGATTTTGGGCGTGAGACGAACGCTCTGTTTGTTTCACTACGAAAGTGCTTCTTCGCGGACCCAACATGCTGCTGCGTGCGATTTGTCCGGCAGCGGTGGCCGCTCGCCAACGCACCGATCAATTTTCACTGGGCAACGTTCAGCAAACGCGCAGCCAGGGTAGAAAACATCCGGCGACGGGACTTCACCGGAGAGTACAATCCGCTGCCGCGACGCGGCGACTGCAGGATCCGGAACCGGCACGGCGGATAGCAACGCTTCTGTATAGGGATGCTTGGGACCTGCATACAAATCCTCCGCCGACGCAAGTTCCGCCATCCGTCCGAGATACATCACGCCGACGCGTGTAGCGATGTGTCGCACGACGGCGAGATCGTGGGCAATGAACAGATACGACAATCCCAGTTTCTGTTGCAGGTCCATCAATAGATTGATGATCTGGGCCTGGATGGAAACATCGAGTGCGGAGACGGGCTCATCACATAAGATCAAGTCCGGCTGTACCGCCAGCGCCCGGGCGATACCAATCCGCTGCCTCTGACCGCCACTGAATTCATGTGGATACCGGTTCAGAAATCGCGGGTTCAAACCCACCAGTTCCATCAACCGAAGAACTTCCAGTTTCCGATCGCGGCCCCGTGCGAGCGAATGGACGACGAGCGGTTCGCCGATGATGCCGCCGACGGTCATCCGTGGATTTAAGGAGGCGAAGGGATCTTGGAAAACCATTTGAATGCGCCGCCGATACGGCAGCATCGCGGCGTCGGACATGCCTGCAATATTAACGCCATCAATGCGAACGTCACCGCTGGTGGGGTGTACCAGATTGATGATCGCACGAGCGGTGGTCGATTTTCCGCAGCCGGATTCACCGACCAAGCCGAGCGTTTCGCCTCGGGCGATATCAAACGAAATTCCATCGACAGCGCGGATCACGCATTTCTGCGATCGCAGCAGTGACCCGCGACGAAACGGGAAATGGACCTTCAGGTCTTTGACGCTTAGGAGCGGTGGCGTGGCGGTTGTTTCAGCGGGGACATTCATCGGGCGGCCTCTTTGACACCAACATCAACGGCATGACAAGCGGCCATGTGAGAGTCTGATTCACTTTCGTTGACAGACGCATCGGCGCGACGCGTCAACACCGGATCGTCAATCTGGCAGCGTTCCACGCGATATTGGCAGCGGTCACGAAACGCACAACCGACGATCGGCACGGACATATCCGGCGGTTGGCCGGGGATGGCCGCCAGTGGCTCGTCACGATTGGATTGCACGTTCGGTAGAGACCCCAGTAGGCCGAGTGTGTAGGGATGCCGCGGCATGGCGAATAACGATCGCACATCGGCTTTCTCGACGATGCGTCCGGCATACATCACAAGCACCCGATCGGCGACGCCCGCAACCACGCCGAGATCGTGTGTGATCAATACAATCGCGGTACCTTTGCGGGCCTGCAAATCAGCCAGCAGTTCCATGATCTGCGCCTGGATCGTCACGTCCAACGCAGTCGTCGGTTCGTCGGCGATCAGCAACTCCGGTTCACACGACAGCGCCATCGCGATCATCACACGCTGCCGCATCCCGCCGCTGAATTGGTGCGGATAATCTCGCAAACGTTTTTCGGGTGCGGTGATACCGACGAGCCCGAGCATCTCGACGGCATGCACGCGTGCTTCGTGACGCGTCATGTTGAGGTGCAACCGCGTCATTTCCGTCAGCTGTTGCTCGATCGTCATCAACGGATTGAGTGCGGTCATCGGATCTTGGAAGATCATTGCGATGTGCCGGCCGCGGATGTCTTGCAGTTGGCGGTCGGAGAGCGAGAGTAGATCTTGGCTGGCAAACATCGCACGGCCGCCATCAATGTTCCCGGGCGGCTTGGGGACCAGACCCATCATGGCCAAATTGGTCACGCTCTTGCCACTGCCGCTCTCGCCGACAATCGCTACGGTTTCTCCGGGACGCACGTCGAACGAGACACCACGCACCGCGCGGACCATGCCTTCGTCGGTCTTGAAACTGACACGCAGATCACGCACGCTCAGCAGTGGTTCTGCACTGCCGCCCGAGACTTGTGTGGGCGTGAGTGGTGGGGTCTCGGTCATGAGCGATTCTTCATTTTGGGGTCCAAGGCGTCGCGAAGTCCGTCGCCCAAAAAGTTCAGTGCAAAGAGCGTCAGTGCCAGCGCCGCACCCGGGAACGCCACCACCCACCAGAACAATTTAACAATCGAAAGCGCCTCGACGCCATCGTTGAGCAACAGCCCCAAGGAAACGTCTGGCGGTGCGACGCCGAGCCCGAGAAACGATAGGAATGCTTCGAATAACATCACTGACGGGATCGTCAGCGTGAGATACACGATCACGACACCGAGTGTATTGGGAACGAGATGCCTGAATACAATCCGCATGGGTGACGCACCAATCGTGCGGGCCGCTTCGACAAACTGTTCGGTGCGAAGGGAGAGGACCTGCCCACGCACAACACGCGCCATCGTTAGCCAGTAGATGGCACCAATGATGATGTAGAAAATCGTGATCTGATGAATTCCGTAATATTCCAGCACAGTCTTCACACTGTCTTCGCTTAAAAACGTGACCAGGAAAATCACGACAAAGATAAACGGAATCGAATACAGCATGTCAACAATCCGCATCATGATCGCGTCGGTGAGGCCACCGAAGTAACCAGCGATCGCTCCGTAGCTGACGCCAATGACCAAACTCACGATCGTGGCGACGATCCCGACGACGAGTGAAACTCGCGACCCCCAAAAGACTCGAGCGAGTAAATCACGCCCAAGTTTATCGGTGCCAAACAGTGATGGGATCGTCCAATCACCGAAGATGGCGACACGGATGCGACACATCGTAAAGGCCACCGGGCCGAGGTCATTCCACAATTGGTTGAAGGGATGGTCGAGCTGAGCGCGATCATTGAACTGGGCGAGTTCCTTTGTTCGTTGCTCAGCGTTGCTGTTCGCCATGATTTCGGCTCGCTGCTCGGCCACGTCGGATTTGTACTGCGCGAGTTGGGAGGTCAATCGCCCGTCCTTGAACTTCAGCCCCGGTCGTCCGCCCAAAACAACCTTCTGCATGTTGGGCGGCAGAAAACGACGATTGTTAAGATCTTTGTCCAACGGGCTCTGCAGCGGCAGCAGCGGCGTGAAGATCGCGGCGAGCATCAAAACGATCAGGAAGATTAACGAGCACATCGCCGGTCGATTGCGGCGGAGTCGCCGCCAAGCATCCTGCCACAGCGAAACACCGCGAATTTCACGCGATTCCTGCAGGATTTTGGTCAGCGTTTCTTGATCGGGGCCGGGCGGCCGAGGGGGGTGGGAAGGTGCTTTGCTCATTGCAGTTTCACTCGCGGATCGATGACGGCGTAGGAAAGATCAACGAGCGAGTTCATGACGAACAGCAGCACCGTATACGTTAATACCATGCCCATCGCGAGCGTGTAGTCACGCTGCGTTGCCGCATAGATGAAATGGCTGCCGATACCGGGCAGGGCAAAGATTTTCTCCAGGACCAGCGATCCCGTTAGCACGCTCGCCGTGGCGGGACCGAGGTAGGAAACCACTGGCAACAGTGCCCCGGGCAACACATGTTTCAAAATCACCGTGCGTTTAGGCAGTCCCTTCGCAAACGCCGTTCGCACATGTTCGCGGCCGAGGACTTCGAGCATCCCCGCCCGTGTCAAACGCGCGATGTAGGCTGCTACCGGAGCGCCCAGGCAGAGTGCCGGCAGGATCACCTGACGCAGCGTTCCCCATCCGGCCGCGGGGAACAGCGGAAGCCAAAACACGAATAGCAAAATCGCCAGTGATGCGAGCACGAAATTCGGTATCGCGATCCCCAGCACCGCCGATCCCATCAGGGCGAGATCGCCCGGTGTGCCGCGGTAGACGGCCGACACCACACCAGCGGTCACGCCGAGAGTGATCGCAAAGACAAGTGCCAAAATTGCCAGCGATGCGGATACCGGAAACCCTTCGGCGAGCACCTCATTGACCGTGTAATCCTCCAGTTTGATCGACACGCCCAGGTCACCGCGAGTGACGATCCCTACGAGGTATTCGGTGTACTGCGTCAGCGGTGGAGCGTCGAGATTGTAGCGGGCGCGAAGTTGGCGCTCGATCGCTGGCGGAACGTTGCGTTCGCTACTAAACGGGTTGCCTGGCACGGCCCGCATTAACAGAAACGATAGCGTGTATACCGCCAACACGGTGAGCAGCATCCAAGCGAATCGGCGGAGTACGTAACGGAGGAAGTCCGTCATGGAGATTGGCTCGCGTTGGGGTCAATACTGAGCAGGTGCAACGGGTGCAAGTCCTGCGGACTGGGGAAGAATCCTTTCACACGGGGTTTGACCATGTTAACACTGACGTAGAAGTAGAGTGGGATCACGGGCATCTCATCGATCCAAATCGCTTCAGCGTCAGCGAGTAGTTTCATCCGTTTATCCGCATCGTTTTCCGAAGCGGCTTCTTTTAGCAAACGATCAAAGTCAGCATTGGACCATCCGGTGCTGTTCTGCGCACCGTCGGTTACCCACAGGTCCAAGAATGTATTCGGGTCAGCATAATCGCCGATCCAAGCCGAACGGGCAATGTCATAGTCGAGTTGGTTGATCTTATCCAGGAACGTGCCCCACTCCATGTTTTGGAGTTCGACCTTGATATTCAAGTTGTTTTGCAGCTGTTGTTGGATGACCTCTGCAATCGCCCGGTGCGCTTCGCTGGTGTTGTACAGCACGCTGATCTTGGGGAGACCTCGGCCACCGGGATAGCCGGCTTCGTCGAGCAACCGTTTCGCTTCGGCAAGGTCGGGCTCAAAGCCCGCCGGCGATTCATAGCCAGCGATGCCTGGCGGCACGAGCGTGAATGCGGGTACCTGACCCGCCTTGGTGACCTGCTCGACAATCTGACGTCGATCGATTGCCAGTGCGATCGCTTTCCGAACTCGTGGATCGTCGAGCGGTTTCCGCGTCGTGTTGAGGCGATAGAAATACACTGACAACATGGGTGCCGAATAGAAATCGTCGCGTTCCCTGAGTGTCTCCATCAGGGCCACGGGCGGATCCGTCACCCAGTCAATCTGACCGGTCACGTACATGTTCAGGGCTGTGTTTTGGCCCTCGGTCGAGAGGCAGTCGATGGTCTCGATCGACGTTTGGTCAGCTGCGAACCATTTCGGGTTTTTGGCCAAGCGGACACGATCTCGGAGTCGCCGCATGCTGACGACGTAGGCGCCATTGGAGACGATGTTTTCCGCTTTGGTCCACATCGGCATGCCGTATTTCTCGATGCAGTGCCGAGGCACTGGAAAGAGTGGGTAGTATGCGGTCAGGCTAGGGAAATAGGGCAGGGGATCGTTGAGGTGAACAATGAAGGTATGCGGATCGGGCGTTTCCATGCCACCGAGTTTGTCGAAAGCGACGAGCACGCTGTGGATTCGCTTCGTTTCAGGCTCAGCGAGCGGCGATTGCATATTGACGGCGAACGACTGCGTGGTCGTCGGTCCGTCCCAGTCCACTGAGCCCGACTCGGATTCCTGGGCGATGTCGAGCACGTACACCCAACTTTCTTGCCAATCCAAGATGGCCTGCTCGCGTTCCTTTTCGTCGACATCGTCATCGAACTCAGGTTCGGACGGTTTGCGAATTTCCTTCAATGTTCCATACAGCATCGTGCCACGTGGGAAGTTTTGAAAACTCAGCTCACCGGTGTCGGCTTCCGTTGTGCCGTCTGGGTTCGGCCGATCGAACAGCTCGACCTCACAGCGGTCGCCAACGTTAACGACGCCCGAGTTGAACTGTTCCGCATAGGGGACACTGAACAGTTGGAAGTTGTATTCGCAGGCGGTTGCCGGGTGCAGCATCCGGGTCCATGACCATACGAAATCTGCCGATGTGATCGGCACCCCATCGGACCACACCGCGTCGGGACGCAGGTGAAACGTGTAGGTTCGTTTATCCTCAGCGACTTCATAACTCTCGGCCACGGCCGGTTGGGGCGACATCGGCTGCAGTCCCGTGACCGGATCCGGCTCCCCGTCGGGCAACATTTGCAGCAGACCCGAAAAAATCCCGAATAGAATCCGGCTCTCCGGCTGCCCGGTCGCCCGGTGGGGATCAAGCGTTTTGGGGTCGGTGCCGTTTTGAATGCTGAACTCAGCCGGCGGCATCGAGTCGAACTGTGTCGCCCACACGACGGCAATGCCGGTGACGACCAGGGCCAAGATCACAAACGCTCGTCGCAGTTCAGGAGGCATGGAGAAAGTCCTTTATTGAGCGGAGGGCGACTCGCTTCGCAACGAGCAGGAAATGGTTGTCTGGGTTTGTGGTCAAACGCTCCGCGGGTCAAGCATTCCCAACGCGGAGTGTTCAGCTACTTACTTACTTACTTACTTACTTATTTCTTGCTCGTTCCTTCGGAAACTCTGGCGGCTGGCGATCAATTTCCGAAGGGAGATTGATCCGTTGATGGATGAAAGGGCCGAGGCAATCAATGCGTGGAGCGTCACTCTCTACGGCCTCAATGACCTCTGCGTTCTGCGTTTTGAAATCACTCCGGCGGATGCGGATGCCTCAGCGGTCCTCACATCACGTCAGCAACGGCTTGGCAGAGCCAATCCATTTTGTTCTCGTTCATGCCCGCAACGTTGATCCGGCCGCTGCCGACGATATACACGCCATGTTTGTTGCGTAGTTCGTCGACCTGCATGGCGGTCAAGCCGCTGTAGGAGAACATGCCTTTTTGTTTGAGCAGGAACGAGAAATCCGGTGCACCAGTCTGTAACTTCATGCCCGCGACAAACTGCTCCCGCAGATGCGTGATTCGAAGACGATATTCTTCAAGTTCCGCTTTCCAGATTTCGGTGAGTTGGGGGTCGGCCATCACGGTGGCGACAATCGCACCGCCGTGCCGTGGTGGGTTGCTGTAATTGGCACGCACCACAATTTTAAGTTGACTCAGTGCGGTCTTTGTCGCTTCGGGTGAGGCAGCGATCAGCGTCACGGCGCCAACGCGTTCACTGTAGAGTCCAAAGTTTTTACTGTAGGACGAACACACGAGCGCTTCGTTGCAGTGCTCGAGGACCGTTCGTACCCCCCCAGCGTCAGCTTCGAGCCCATCGCCGAAACCCTGATAGGCAAAGTCCAAGAGGGGGATCAGGCCGCGACTCGCGAGTAGCTTCGCAATGTCTTTCCACTGGTCGAGGGTGGGGTCGACGCCCGTCGGATTGTGACAGCACGCATGGAGCAAGACCGCGTCGCCGGGGCGCGTATTGGTGGTCAGGTCGTCGATCATCGCTTGGAAATCGAGACTGCGTCGATCGCTGCCGAGATAGGTGTAGGTTTCCACGCCCAGTCCCGCGGCCCGCATGATCGCGGAGTGATTCGCCCAGGTCGGATTGGGGATGAAAACTCGCGCCGGTGAGCACTGCGTCGCCAAAAATTCACCCGCCACACGCAGGGCTCCGGTGCCACCGGGCGTTTGGACGACGGCCACTCGATCCGCGGGGATTTGATCACCGAGCAGCATCTCACGCACCGCGGTGCGGTAATCCGGCAATCCGTCGATCGAAAGATAGCCCTTCGATTTCTCGGTCTCTAACAAAATTTGTTCGGCCGCTTTGACGCATTTCATGACCGGTGTCACCCCGCTGGCATCTTTGTAGACCCCAACAGAGAGGTTCATCTTCTCGTCCCGTGGGTCTGCCACAAAGGCTTCCGTGATCCCTAGAATCGCATCGGGGGCGGCCATGGGGATGGAATCAAAACGGTGAGCGGCGGCAGTAGCCGATTCGGACGCGGTCATGCGGAGATCACACGGCGAGAATGGGAGGTGACAAAATGGAATAGGTTCCTATCCTAGCGAACCAACGAGGGCGCGACCATCCGCTACGCTTGCGATCGCCCGTGTCGGACCCCCTGCTCGAATTACTGGCCCCGATCGATCTCGCCGGGCGATCCGGAAGGCCCTGTCTGTTTTTTTTGCACACGCATTGGCAACCAATGAGCGACTCGCATCGACCTCTCTACCGCACCTCCCCTCCCGCCAAACTCAATCTCTTTCTGGAAATCCTGGGGCGCCGGGAGGATGGGTTTCACGAACTCGATACGGTCATGGTGGCAATGGATTGGCGGGACGAGCTGCAGCTGCAGCGGACACCCGAACCGGGAATCTCGCTCGCCGTGGAGTGGTTGCCCAGCCGTGAGGCGGTCGCGGAGGAACTCGGCGTCGCCCCCGATGATGCGTTGTTGGACGTGCCGACGGACGAGTCGAACCTCGTTCACCGCGCCCTCGTTTTGATCAGCGAGGCGACCGGATATACGGGCGGATGGTCGGTTCGACTGGGCAAACGCATCCCGAGCGGGGCGGGCATGGGCGGGGCGAGCAGTGATGCGGCGGCCACATTGCGGTTGGCCGCTGTCGCTTTGTCGGATCTCGATGGAGGGCGGGCCGCGGCCCTAACGAGCGACCAATTAATCGATCTGGCCGCCTGCCTGGGGAGCGATGTGCCCTTTTTCTTGGGGGATCTGCGAGCGGGACAGGCGGCGTCTCCGACGCCCGAATTTGCGGCCGGTGGCCCCGGTTCGTTGGCTCGCGCCCTCGGGCGAGGCGAAAAGCTGACGTTCTATGACTTGCCTGCATCGCATCGCTTTCTCGTCGTCTATCCCGCGATCGCGCTATCGACGGCTGCCGTTTACGCTCGTGCCAGTGTTACCGAGCACCCCCGTTGCGGGCTCGATGTCATCCATGCATTTGTTCACCCCAGCGGCAACCACAACACCGACGCTGAGATTCTCTATAATGCACTGACGCCACCCGCTTGCGGGCTATCACCTCCTATTGGGGAGGCGATACAATGTCTGCGGAGGTTAGGGCAACCTAAGCAGCCGCTAGGGCGACACCCATCCCATTGCCAGATGACGGGCAGTGGTTCGGCTTGCTTCATTTGGTTGACTCCCGATGGCTGGCTCGCCGATGATGAGTGTCGATTGGCTGGTGTCGACTTGGCATGGCTCGCGACGATTCGTGAGCGGTTGCCGCGTGGCGCGTTGGTGCAAAATGTTGCGACGTGTCCGGCAGCGCCGGAGATTCTTATCGAATAGGGGACGGTGATGGAGATTACGGAGGTTCGCATCAAGTTGATGGAAGGCTCGGAAGATCGTTTGCGAGCATTTTGTTCGGTGACGCTCGACCAAAGTTTTGTGGTTCGCGATCTGAAGATTATCGACGGCAGTCATGGCCCATTCGTCGCGATGCCGTCACGGAAGTTAACCGGACACTGCAACCGATGTGGTGGCAAGAACCACCTGCGAGCGACATTCTGTAATCAATGCGGAGTGAAACTGCAGAATGGTGGCACGGTGGACGCACCGCAAAAACTCTATGCTGACGTCGCGCACCCGATTAACAGTGAGTGCCGCGAGATGATCCAAAATGCGGTGATCGATGAGTTCAATGCCGAATTGCAGCGGGCGGCCCAACCAAATTATCGCAGTCGCTACGACGACGAATTCGATGCCGGTGACTACGAAGAAGCCGATTATTCCGCATCCACGGCGACTGCTCCAACGACGCAGCAGTCCGCAGTTGGCCCGGTGGATGAACCTAGTGTGAGCAGCGAGCAAGCACCCATCGTCACCTCGTCCGCGACGGACGCCGGGCCGGGCGCCGGGCCGGACGGCGGGCCGGGCGGTGAGAAATCGGACGATGCGGAGTTGGATTCTTTTGGGGCAGGGCTGTTCGACAGCACCCCGCCAGCCAGCGATCAATCGCCAGAGGCGTCCGAAAGCAACACGCACGACGAGGATGCAATCGTCGTCCGGGGTGAAAGCGGTGTGCAGAACAGTTTGCCACGTCCCCATTTCCGCGACCGTCCCGGCGGCGTCTCTCGTGGTCTCGTGCCGAGCACCCCGCCATCGCGTGAGAGTCGGGGGAACCATGATGAGGAGCACAGCGGCCGCGCCGCTCGCCAGGATACCCCTGAAGACTCTGGATTCGGTGCCGGCATCTTCGATGGCTGAGCCCATCGATACCGCCATGTTGACGCCGGCGCGGACTGCGGCCACGAATGTTGTCCCGAAACGCACCGCTCCGGCGAACAGCACGAATTCATCGCCGCCGTCGCGGCCGGTGTTGCAAATCGGCATCGCCTCGATGTTGGTATTGGTGGTTGTCGCCGCAGTCATTTCGGCCGGACTCGTCTACGCCGCCCGTATTCCTGAGGTCCAAGAGGAGTGGTCGGTCCTGTTTGGTACGGAAGTGACTGCCGATCGGAGTCGCCGTGGGCCGCAGATTCTATTCATCTTGTTTACGGTCACCTCGCCGTTGCTCATCGCCATGGCGCTGTCACTGACCACATCGTTTTGGGCCTTCATGTCGAAGCGGTGAGCACGACGAACCGACTGTAGGGGATGGACTGATGGCAAATCAGACATTTGAAACTGTGGCGAGTGTGGTCGCTCGGCTCGGCGTACCGCCCCCCGACATTGCCCAGCGGTGGATGGAGGACGCCCGCGCACACTTCGACGCCAGTGAAATTGCTGGCTTCGATGCGGAGTCCGATGCGGAGTCAACCGTGTGGCAACGCATGGTGGTCAACGAGTTCGGCAGAGCCGTCATGCCGCCTGAGATGCGTCCGGCGAATCGCCAGCCGGATCAGGAGACCCCCGAGAAGGCACTGTCCCAGTCCGATGAACCACCGCCGCCGCAGCAGCCACTCCCGGAAGTCGGCCAACCGGATCTGCCCGTCGAATCTCCGGCAGCGGCGATCGATCTAGACCCCGGGGAACTTCGTCCCAGCAATCGCCGGCCGCGAGTCGCCAACGCACGGCGTCGACGTTCACTGAGGTTGGTTGTCGTCGCAGGCGGCATCGCCGCTGCAGTTCTTGTCGCGATCCTACTCGCCTCGAGGAGCACGCCGCCCGCAGACGATACCGTTGCGGCGGTCGCCCCGCCGACTCCGGCTCGACGCAATGATCCTTTTTCGCCTGAGCCGATCGAGGACCCCGAGGCGTTGATCGCAACAGCGCCCACGGATCCCAATTCATCGCCCCCACCAACTCTCGAAACGATGTCGGTGGCGTCCGACTCGCCAGGGTCGGTGGAGTCCCAGGTTGTTCCAACGGTCTTCGATCGTGAAGAGGACGTCGGCCTTGGCGAGCTTGCAGCACGCCTATCGCTCGATTCCCTTTTGCCCGCCGGGAGGAAGGAGGTCGATGACGAATCTCAGTCGAACCGGGCCGATGTCGAAGTGCCCTCGATTGACATTACCGACTTAAGGGACGACGACGAATCGTCTGCAGAGGCAGTGCCCCAAGTGACTGCGGAGACGGTGCCGCCGCAGCAGCAGACGACTGCGGTGACACTGCCGCGTCCACCAACGACACCGGACGCTGATTTGTCGCCGCCGGTCGTGGTGCTCGCGGTCAGGTCAGCGCCAACCCGACTGCAGCTCGAGTTCCCCGCCGAGACGGACCTCCACTTGCAGCCCGCGCAGCATGTCTGGAATGTGATCGTGGGCGATCACCCCACCCCGATCGCGGTTTTTGAGATGAATCGCGACACCGACCGCGATCCGGCGTTGCAGTTCCGCTGGCTCTCCTCCGCGGCGAAGGCACCGCTCGCGGACTCGATCGTCCATGGCCGCATCACGACCGCCGAGGGGGACGTGGTCTATCTCCGGCCCCGACTCGACACTCGACCGATTCACGCTGACCTGGGCGAGCGAGATGAAAAGTTGAAATGGATGTTGGGTGGCCCAGTCTTGAATCCGGTCGCGCGCCTGCATCTGAATCTGCAGGTGCCGGACGACGTTTCGGTGCAATGGATGGAACCTATCAACGAAAACTCACCACAGCGGACCCGGGGTATTGCCGTGTTCACTCTCGAGGAAGCGGCCGGTTCGGGTGAGTTGGCGGCGAGGATTGATGTGCGAGCTTCGGGGACCTTGTCGATGCGATTGCGGTATGGAGGACGCCTCGGACCCGGGTTGCCATGGCAGTGGACCGACGCCCAGTCGATTCGAGAAACGCTCGACGCCACAACCCAACAATTGCAGGTCGCCGACGATCAGTTGCTGCAACTCGAGACAGCGATTTCGCGTGCCCGAAAGCTGCGGGCAAAGCGACAAGAGGTTGCACTGGAGATCCAGCGTGACCGTATCGAGGAAGCCGTTCGCAGCGGCACATTGATCGCCAAACGCTTGGCAGAACTTGATCAACTGGTTGCACTTCTCGACGCCGACGGCCGGATTGATTTTAATCTCGAGGTGCGTTGGCCCGACGGTAGCGTGCAGACATTGCTGTCGGCGACTGAGCCCTAACCTCGGATGACGACGACTCGACCGAGACTCACGCGGCGTGTTGATTTCACGAACCGAGCCGCGTAGGTGGTCGGGTGGTTCACGTTCCTCGATACCTAATGGCGTGCGGGGCCGTATTGCCGTCCGATCGTTTGACTCCATCAACAGCCCGTGAACGATCCACTACCTCAGGTTGTCTTGGTAGATCATGCCTTCATCCTCGTCCGGGGCACTGGCGGGGGCGTACCCGTGAGCGTCTTCCCAGCCCCGGTCAGCGTCGATGCTGCGAGTGATTTCAACGTCCGTTGCCTCAACGAGCTCGGGAGTGATCGTGATCAGCAATTCGATTTCGTTGTGTTCACATCGGACGTGGCGGAATAGTGCGCCGAGGCCTGGAACATCGCCCAGAACGGGCGTGCGTTTGAGGACGGAAACATCTCGTGACTGCATCAGCCCCGCGACCAAGATGGTTTCACCGGCGTACATCTCGACCGCCGTTTCGACGTACCGAGTCGTGAAGGCCGACACATTGGTGAAGCCGATTTGGACCGCGCGACTCGGGTCGGGCTCACTGATTTCTGGGCGAATCTCCAGACGGATGCGATTCGAACTGATCACGGTCGGCAGGAAATCGATGCGCGTTCCGTACTCCTGATACTCGACATGCAATCGGCCAGTATCGCCCGCTAAAACATTGGGGACGCGGCCTCCCACGACGAAACGGGCGTGCCGACCGTCGGTGGCGACGACGGTGGGCGAAGCCAATACCTTCACGAGGTCTTGCTGCTCGAGTGCTTGGATCAACGTTTGGAATGGACCATTGACGCGGAAGCAGTGGCCCGTCTGTGCCGTTGATGAAGCCGAGTCGCACCAAGGTGTGTTCAGTCCGAGTTGCCGTAGCTTTGTACGGCTGACCTCCATGATTCTGGTATGGAGGAGCACTTGGGGGGGCCCAGAGACGTGAATGTTATTGATGACTGTCGGGTAAAACTTCTCCACAATGGCGATCGCGCATTCGGCATCGCTGGGACGGGTTACGAACCCCGACACGATTGCGCTTTCGTTGACCGGAGTCACCTTGAGTGACGCTAGCGGCAACTGCGAGTTCAGCAGGTCGTCAATGGGGCTGGCATCGGCGACGACGGTCACATCCACCGTGTAGAGTTTGTCCTGAGTATCCCACACGTTGACCTGGGTCGTGCCTGGTTTCTTGGCCGAGATCTGGATCCGCTGGTCGCTCACCGGAGTGGCACCGAGCACGTCTTCGTCGTGGACTTGAAAACGCGGGATCCGCTTCCCCAAGTTGAGAATGCGGCTGGACCTGACGGTCAACTCCATCCGCTCGCTCGCCTCGGTAATCGGATGATTCGCGGCAATGGATGTCAGCCGCGACGCGGATTGAGCGGATGCCGCTGAAATCACAGGCTGCGCGAGTGATCCAACAGCGATCATCACGCCGAGCGCGACGAACGTTGAAAGGTTTCGTGTCTTAGTAAGAGCTCGCATCGTTGGCATCCTTGCCGGTCGGATCGAGTAGCCACCGTCGCCGGACGGTGGGGCCACGTTCTGGCGAACGCAGCTACGTGGGTTCATCGCTTGGCCAGTCTAGAACCTTTGCGAAAAGGGGACGGCTGTTTCCCAAGCGTCGTCTGGATTGGATTGGTGCGTCATCACGGGAACGTCGGTGCCTGCATCGATCCAGTATTCCGTCTGCACGCCGCCTGACAACTTGAGCATCTTGAAACCCTTTTTCGCTTCCTGGGTGGCCGCAGCGATTGGCGTCGGGATGGCGATTGGCGTGGAGACTTCCTCGGGAGTCGGCAGTGCGACGGGCGGCGGAGCCGAAACGAGTGTGGGCAGCGAGGAGGTTGCCGCGGTCTGCAGCAATTCCGTTTCGCCTGCGCGGTACGCCGGTTGCTGGTCCGACAACCATGCTAAGAATTCGCTAGCCGTTGGGCTGGGCACCCGATCGTCGGCGCGTTCGTTGACTTCCGTTGGGCTGGCCAGCGGCAAACGGATCGTGCCCAGTTCAGTCGCACAGGTCCATGCAGCCGTGTCATTGCGGTGGATCAATAGCGAGATCGAGCGTGTTGCCCGCGCATCAATATCAATCAAACCGTTTTCACGGTGGATGTCATCGTCGACCGCGAACACACGGACGCCAGTCAAAACGGTCTTGGCGGTTGGCTCGGGAAATCGATCGCCCTTGGTGAAATAGGCGACCACGTCCACGAAATCGCCGCGACGGATCTGACTGGTGGCATCACGGTTGGTATTCGATGTGATCGAAACGACCCGATAATGATGCGGGATCAGCTCAGCTGAATCAGCGACCTCATCCATTAACTTAACACTCATGATGGGTTCGCCGTCGTAGATGCGCTGCCTCGCGAACTTACCTTCAAATGATGCGAGATTGCCGCCGGCACCCTTGGGTACCCGGTCGATGGGCCATTTCTCCAGACGAACTTTGTCCGGTGTGATTGCCTCGGCAACGTCGATCGTTCTGACGGATACGAAAATTTCGACGCTGGCGACGCTCGCGGCGTCCCCTGATGATGACTGCACCCCAAGGGTTAAGCCGATTGCGGCAAGGACGCCGCCCACGCTAGCGATGAGAAGCGGAACGGTCTTATTGCTCATGACAGAATTTACTCGGGGTAACCGAAGTGAACCGGTGCCGCTGTCGTCCACACGCGGACGCATCTCTGCGGTCGTCTCTGAGTCATCATCGGAACGCGGCCCCAGTCCGCTCGAACCGACAAGCAATTCTCGAAAGAATCGTCTTAATCCGTTTATGTTTACAGCAGCATGTCGGCGTATCCAAAGTACACAATGGTCCCGATGGCCATTGGGATACCGTAGGGCAATAGCAGCATCGTGGGTTTTCGTTGACGCGCCATTGCGGCAAGTTTCTCGGGCCGACGCACGGTTTTCCATTCATTCAAGATCGTCAGCGCTTGGGCATAGTGCCGGATCCAATCGCCGCTCATCCAAATCATGCCCATCGCCATGACCCCGCCGACGATGGCGGTCGCGATAAACGCTTTGAGCGTAACGATCAGCCCACACCATGCACCGATCCCGGCGAGGAGTTTGACGTCTCCGGCGCCCATGCCACCGACGTTGCGCAGCGGCAGCAGCAACATCATGCTGACAAACGTGGCCAGTAGACTGCAGCCCAGTCCGGCCATACCGTCTTGGTATGTGCAGTGCAGCCAGCCACTGATCACAAACGGAAACGTCAGCCAGTTGGGGACCTTCAGAATCAGCCCGTCAATCACGGCGGCCAAAATCAAAACGACGGTGACCAACCAGATTGCCCAGTTTTCGGCGATCCCCTCCATTAGAGTGGTCATCCTTAACCACCCATGCTCGTTGTGGTGTCGTTAACTTCGCTCACGGTGTCCGTATCGACGCCTTGCAGGACGGCCAGGCACGTCGCACCGATCAACGCTAGCATGACAGCGTATTCTACCGCCGTGGGACCGTCTTCCTCTTTCAGGAAGACCACGACACTCTCCATCCATTTTTTCATATCGATCTCCATAAGGTTCCATGGGCGACAACCTCGCTTGCCGAAAAATACCTCATGGATCTAGCGAGTCAAAGCAAGAGATGTCCGTTAAGAACGGTTGACCGTTGAAGTCACCGCCGTCTGAGCGGTTATAGTGGTTGGAGAATCCGAGCAGGCTGAAAACGATCGTGAAGGAATGGTGATGGCAAAGTGTGACCAGGGATATCTCTGCGAAGTATGCGGTGCGGAAGTCTCGTCGATTGTCGACAGCGATCTCTACTTGCGATACGTCCTCGGCCAACTCGATGCGGAGAAATTGCACCTGACGCCCGAACGTCATTTGCGATGCAACCCAGTGCTCACGCAGTACATCGTCGATGAACGGTTTCCACCCGTCGAAGTGAGCGACGCGTTCGATAAACGCGGTCTCGACGCGAGCTTCGTCGCCACGCAAACCGACCGAGTCAGCCGCGCCTACCGACGACTCTGGGAGATCGCCGCAGCCGACAGTCCCATCAGTCTGCTGGACTACCCGGACCGATAACTGCTCGCCGCGGGCGTTTTGCTACCCGTGTTCCCTCAACATCGAAGATGCGGCTCACCAACGCCCAAGGTTGGACGAACCACTCCCTCCTGGCTTTCACCTGGTTGGCTGGAGGCCTGTCGGGCGGTAGGATCAGTGCGATCACCGCCGACTTTTCCCCCCCCGAGCTAGAAGCTAGCAGCAAACCGCTAGCAGCTTTCGAAAATGCCTATTCTACCTCCCGAGCCTGATTGCTTTCCCGACGATTTGTTGGGCCAACCCGAATCGCTTCAGTCACCGTGGTGGTTGCTCTACACGCGGACACGTCAGGAAAAGATGGTGATGCGCCGGCTTCGTGACGCTGAGGTTGGGCATTACGGCCCCATGATTCTCAATCGGACTCGCTCGCCAGCAGGCCGGATACGAACCTCTTATGTGCCACTGTTTTCGACCTACGTGTTTCTACGCGGTGGCGAGGAGGAGCGGCACGCGGCGATCTGCACGGGATGTGTTCTGAAAGCTGCTGAGATTCACGAAGTCGAACAGTTGCTCGATGACTTGAAACAGATTCGGGCGTTGATCGAGCTCGGCATCCCGTTGACGGTGGAAAGCCGCTTGCAACCCGGCACGCAGGTTCGTGTTCGCAACGGTGTGTTCCAGGGCTACGAAGGCACTGTGCTTCGCCGCGAGAACGAGACCCGATTGCTGGTCGCAGTCCGCTTCATGGAACAGGGGGTCAGCGTGAAACTGGAGGACTGCCAGCTGGAAACGATCGGCTGAATCAGCGCCGTTTGCTCGGCGTCAAGCGAGAACGATGGTTGTCGTGAGGCATGCCAGAGCTTGGGCGAGTTGATTGCGTTTTCGCGGTACTGTCCACCGTCTGGCGACGGTAGCTACGGTGCTCTGGGCCACCGTCTGGCGACGGTAGCTACGGTGCTCTGGGCCACCGTCTGGCGATGGTAGCTACGGTGCTCTGGTCGTGGTATTCTATGCTCCCCGCGACCAGACGCTGTGACACGACTTGCCCGCTCCAGGGTGGCTCGTTACGCGGTGATTGGCGACCCACCGGAAATACGCTTGAATTTCCATCGCCCCACCTCCTTCCTACCACGAAGACGCTTCAATTATGCGACAGACGCTACTATCCCTCTCTCTTTTAACAACGTTGGCCATGACGACGCCGCTACACGGACAAGACACACCTGCGCCCGTCAACGACCCCGTCGGATACTTCCTCGGCTACTCGGTGGGGCAATCGTTGTCCCAACAGGGTTTCCAAAGTACTGACTTCACGAACCCTGGATTAGAGCAGGGTTTGGGCGATGCACTCTCGGGCAAAGATCCTGCCCTGACGGACGAGCAGCTCGCCGAGGCTCAAGGCAAGATCCAGGCCATGTTGCAGAAGCGACAAGCGGCTAAGAATGCGGAAGTCCGCGAAGCCGCTGCCAAAAACCTGGTAGCCAGCAAAGCGTGGATGGCACAGAATGCTAAAGCCGAAGGCGTTAAGGAACTGGACAAAGGCGTCCAATACAAAGTGCTCACAGAAGGTGAGGGCGGTTCGCCGACACCAACCGATGTCGTTCGCGTTCACTACACCGGCAAACTGACCAACGGCGAAGTCTTTGACAGCAGCGTCCAGCGGGGCGAACCCGCCGAGTTCCCCGTCAATGGTGTCATCCAAGGATGGCAATTGGCGCTTCAGAAAATGAAGGTCGGCTCCAAGTGGATGCTCTACATCCCGCCAGAAATGGCATATGGGGAACGTGGTTCGCAGCCTAAAATTGGCCCCAACGAAGTGCTGGTTTTCGAAGTTGAATTGCTCGAAATTCTGTAGCATCCTGTGAATCCCCCATCGCCGACTCCGGGCGGACGAGTCATGCGTCGCGATCCGTTGTCTAGCTCTCTCGCTGCGGCCAGCTTTGGTCGCAGCGTGCGATGGTGGTTCTGCTCGATCGGTTCGTTGCACTGGTCGGTCGCGTTGTCCTTGCCGCTGGGATTACTGTCGGTTCTGCTGCTCTCGGTCATGCCGTCGATGATCGGCGGCACCGGCAGTGCGGATCCTCCCGCCTGGGGATATTTGGCAGGGGTCTGGTTGGCAGGTCTGGCCATTCAAGTCGTGGTGACGCAGGCGTTGTTTGCGATTCCAGTACCGGCGAGAAAGCACGCCCGAATCCCGGAAATATTCGGTGACGACGGTTCTGTCATGCACAGCGTCATTCTCACGATCGGTGGCGTCTGGATAGCGATCCCGGATTTGCAGCATCTTCGCAGTCGCCCTCGTTTGCTCGAGGCGTTCGGCGGTGCCAGCCGCGTGCTGGCGTTATGGTCACTCATGCTGCTGTCCGTCGGCATCGCGTGCTTGGGATGTCTACTCGGGGATCTGGTCCGAAGTCCGGAAATGGACATGGAATCGGATCAGGCCTTGATCGCCGCCGTCGATCGGCCCTGGATCGCGGCGAGTTGGATCTTTTGCTTGCAAGGTTTTTGGCAGTTGCTGCCACTGCCACAATCGCTCGGGCGGGTGGGATGGTCGGCCGTCATCGGATTGTTCACACGTCCGCCCGACCTTGCCGCGGGCGATCGCAGGAAAGCGATTCACGCGGTGCGACGGGTCCAGTGGTGGCTCGTCGGCATGGCGCTGGCGACTCTCGTCAGCGGTGTTCTGGCGATCCAGCTCAGCGGAATCAGTACGCAGTCAGGCGGCCGAGCATGGCCCGCGTTGGGCGGCGTGACCCTGCTGGCCTTGTGGTTGTTTGTATCCGCGCGAGGTGATGACCTCCTCGCATCGCAATTAATCCTCGCCGCCAATGGCGAGACCGGCGTGCTGCATTCTCGCGTCGGCATTCGCCCCACGCTCCACCGGTGGCAGGCCGGGCGACGACAGCGGGCGCGAACCCGCAAACTGCTAGAAACAGCGAAGCGTGAACGCGAGGAAGCCAGTGATGCCGCTCGTGTCGACGATATTCTGCAGCGATTGCACACGCACGGGCGGGAGGCATTGAGCGACGAGGAACGAGCCATCTTGGGCCGCGTCAGTGAAGCGATTCGTCAAGAACGAGCTCGCAATCAAGGCCCGCAGTCCTGATGCCCCCAAACCGATGAGCAACGAACGAAAAATGATGGGCTGAATTTCTGGTCGAACGCTCCGCCGTCGAGTATTCCGACCGAGAGGCATTCCGTCACTACTTTTCCGCTCGTTTCTTAACCGCCGATTTTGTCCCGTTTCCCTTCCTATACGCTATCAACCACCCCATGACTTCACCGAACGTGACATCATCGACTCCCGATTCCGCACCTTCACCCACCGGCCTGGTCGTCTTTCTAACCGGTGACCTTATTTTTGCCTCGCGCGTGCAGGCTGCTGCAACGGCGGCAGGGCTCACGTTCCGTTTGTCCGGAAACCTGCCGCTCGATCTGCCGCAACCGGTCAGCCATGTCATTGTTGACCTGTCGACGCGTTCGAAGGTCGTCGACGGACTGATGCCGCTCTGCCAAACGCACTATCCCGAGGCGCGCGTGATCGCCTACGCACCGCACGTCCAAATCGAGCGGATACGGGCCGCTCGCGAGCACAACATCCCCACCGTACTGACCCGCGGCCAGTTCAACGATGCCCTGGCATCGATGTTCTAAGCGATGGGGTGGATCGACCTGCTAGAACTGAGTGGGCGGGGGAGGCAGGGCGAGTTGCCGCTGTGCGGCGGTCTCAGTTGCCAGTTGCCGGAGCAACCGCAGGGCTTCGCCAAATTCAGGCTGGCTACTCAGTGCGGCGAATTGGGGATTCGATGCGACACGTTCATAGCGAACCACGACGGCCTGAATCTCGCTGGGGGTGACCGACGCAGGAACCTTCCACGAGGCGGGAAGCACAAGGTATTCTTGCCACTGCGCATCCACTTTCTGCTGTAAAGCGGCGATGGACGTCGCAATCTGACTGATCGTATGTGATCGCTGGTCCAATGCCGCTTGCTCCTCCGGATTAATCAGTGACATTGGATTGGTTGCCTCAGCAGGCCGCAGCGATTCGACGGGTGCGGGGACCACTTGACTGGAAAGCGATGTCAGCTCGTTGACCAAAGCGATCGCTGAGGGGGGGACGATACCGGGATTGGTCGGGGTGATTTGGTAGTATGCCTGCGTCGAAGGAATGTCCAGCTGCAGGCTGCTGCCGCCCAGGGACACACCCGCATAAAGGCCACGGGCGCGGGAATAGGTGAGAATCTCAGCTTGCAGCTTGCCATCGGTCGCGGCACCCGCGGTGCGACCGATTGGGCCAGCGGCCGCAGAGGCGTCGACACCGAGCGTGATCTTGCCCCGCTGGATGTTTTGCAAGCTCCGGGCTGAACGGAATACCAGCACCAGATCGGTCGCTTGCACACCGGCTTGCCAACCAAAACTGCCACCAAACATGTTGATGAATTCAGGCGCACGCCACTGCCGATTCGCATCCCGCTGAACCAGCACGCCGTGCCCGCCGCTAAAACCGACGACAAACGCGCCCCGAATGAAATGGGGCACAATCGCGATCGCTTCGGCAGAAGCGAGCAGATTCTTGGGGATGCCCGTCGTGGTGGTGTCGGCCGTCAACTCTTGGAGCACGACCGCTGCTTCGTTAACGACTCCGGCTTCCGTGGACGTCGGGCCGCTCATCAACGCTTGCTGTGGAGCCATTATCGGCGGCGGTTGCTGCGCTGAGAGTGAGGCCGTGGAAAAAACACAGGCCGAGGTAATGAAAATGACAGCAAATGAGATTGGGCGAGACATGGCAATACCGGGTCCTTGGTAGATTGGGCAAACAGGTCAGTGCAAGAGATTCTGTGGACTATAGCGAATCTTGCTGCCCATGGCACCGCAGATTTAGTCCTGATTTTGGCGGATCAAGTCCACTATTCCCGACGGATCCGGTAATGCCACCGCGACAATCTCCAGATCATCTTGTCCGGAACTCGAAATCCCGACATCACCGACGCCGACCAAACGCTGCGCGAATTTCTGCTCGATCTGGATATTTCGCACGTCATCATGCTGAACTTCCGAGGTGTCTCGCCGGATGATTCCCTGCCTGAAAATGGTCCGGCTATCGGTGATCGTCAAGGTTGTCGCGACGCTCAGTACATACCAATACATGATCACCAGCAGCGAACAGGCAATCATCCCAAGGGCCACCCATCCCATTGCGGCGGATTGCTCATCGCCTCGAGATTGCACAAAAAGGAATCCCGCCGCGGCCCATACCAACACGATGATCAAAGTGCCCACGGGGCGCCGCCGAAAGATGACGGGGTGGACTTTCAGCAGAGTTTGCTCGCCCTGTTCGGACGCCAGCTCGGAGGAAATCCTGTCGCGGTCAACATCAATCTCACGAACCGATGTGACAGGAACCCTAGGGACCTCCATTTCGAAGGGCTTGTGGCACGATGGACAGACGATCCGTTCTTCGAGATGGTCAACGGTGGTCTCGACGGTATGGCCGCAGTACGGACATTTGGACGCTAATACCTGCACGTTCTAGACCTCGATGGGGTGAAAATGATTGATGAAAGCACTCGTTATTTCTTGGGCATCGCTGAGGGATCTTCCTTCACCTTCACGGCGAACAACTGCTCCTCCTTTTCTTGGACCGTCAGCCGCACGGGGTCACCGACCTGGAGGTCGCTAATGTCATGGACGATGTCGCCATCGAACTCCGTCGCATCGGTAAATCGCACCTCGTAGTCGGTGCCTTCACTCGTCAGGACGATCTGATTAGCCGCCAAATCGATTGCGTCTATTTTTCCATCGTAGGTTTCCAAGGCCGTGGCGGACTTTGCCGTCTCGGTCAGGTTGCTGGCGGCATTCATCGTCTTGCCGATGTCGTCGCCCACTTCCTGGGCGTCGAATACCAATCCGAGTCGGTAGGTCCCGTCGGACATCCGGTCGCCACTGATCCCAAACCAACCGGCTAAGAGTCCGAACAGAAGCAGCAACACTACGAAAATGTTGATCATGAAGACGGCCAACGCGAGTTTGATAAAACCCGGCGTGTCGTTCTCGGTGTCGGCGCGTTGACGATTTGCATTGGATCGCATCGATTTCATGAGTGAGTCCGCGCTTTGGTCTGGAGGTGAGAGGACGAAGGATAAGTCGATTCGAAGGCGAGTCGACTTACTGGATTTCTATCACCGCAGATACCGTGCCATGCTGCGACAGTAATTTTCACTCCATGCCCAATGCGAGATGGTTCGCAGGAGCGAGCGCTACTTCGACAAGAATGCGATGGAAAATCCATAGTACCAGGCATCATTGGCCCGGCCGTCGGTCGTGATCAGATAGCGTCCAAATCCTGTCAGTCGAATGCGCGGCGTCCACCAGAAGTGGACACCCGTTTCAGGATAGATTGCCGACAACGCACCATCGAACGTTTGTTTTGTCTCATTCCGCTCGTCGGTTCGACCATCGTCATCATTGTCGATGTTGTCATGCTCGGCCGGTTCGCTGCCGCTCGATGCGCCCGTGAACAGTCCCGCCCCGATGAAGGGGGCCAGACGAGTGGGCGATTGAAATCGCATTCCGAGCTCACCGCCGAGGAAATAGTCGTCCTGGTTCGCGGCCGCGATCAGTCCCACGCGACTGGTCATGAACGAGGTACCGTAGCCCGTATAGCCGCCTTCCAGGCTTGCCAGCGGATTGGCTGATTTTCCAATCGCCGTTAGCCCAGCGGACAGGTAATACCCCGAATGGTGGTCGATAAAGCGGGCATCATTGGCTTGTTTCAGCTTGCCCGCAATGTCGGTTTTCGCCGCCCCGTGTGCGTATTTCTCCGCGTACTCAGGATCGTCCATCGCCCACCGAGACTTCGTTAAACCCGTCGGCAGCTGAGCGTGGGCCGTGGGCGCCGAGAAGATCATTGCAGCAACAACCAGCCAACCGCATAAAATAGAAGCGGTTACCTTCGTTGGAGCGGATGTGGTGAAATACTCGGTCATGCGTCAGCTAGCCTTTGAAGTCGTCTTACGAAATCAAAGGCTGGATGTGCAAGCGGAGTTCGGCACTCACGATAGAGCGTCTGGCACTTGGCTGACGCTCGAGAAAGGTTATCTCTGGGGGGGGAACCCTAAAGTTTCGGTAGCTCTTTCTTAACAGCCTGCCCCACATCAATGGTTTCCTCGCTTGGCGCGCCTTCCGCAACAGTAATTTCTGCGGTCGTTGAATCCGCCGAATTGAATTTCGCGTCGACGAGCCGGTAGGAAGTTGCCGGGGGGGCACCATCGGGATCATCCACGGCGACGGCGGGGCCATCGGTAGTGATCTTGTCAACGGTTACTTTGTACTTCCCGACGGGAGCTCCCTCGTATTTACCGTGGGTCATGATGATGACTTCCCCCATCGCGTCAGTCGATCCGCCACTGACCCACTTATTCGACACGTCTTGCGGAATGAGCTGAACGCTCGCTCCATCCAGTGGTGTGCCGCCTTGAACAATTTTAATTTTAACGGGCTGCAAATCCGGTAACCCAGCGGGGCGTTCTTCACCTGAACAACCGACGAGCGTCAGGCATAGGCCGGCCAGTAAAGCACCGCCAATTTGAGAAAACTTCATTTTCGCTGATAACAATTGAGAGTTCGTGTATTGAGATTTTAAAGTAGTGAGGGCCAGTCGAAACCAGCCCTCACAAGAGATTTTCATGGCGATATCAGTCCGGCGAAGGTCCGAGATGGACAGAGGTCCTCTCGGTCGCCACCGCGAATCGATATCGTTAAATCGACATCAATCGAGCGAGACGACTTCGCTGCCTTGCGGTGATCCCATCGCTCCCCAAACGCCGTAAGGGCTCTTGCCCACTTTGACCTGAACGGCGTTCAAGTCTCCGGAATCGATCGAATCGGTTACAAAGCGAACGGAGCCATCAAACATGAGTGTTTGCACGCCACCTTGGTGGTGGCTGGTCGGTGCATACGTGCCCCAGCTGTTGTTTCCTCCACCATAGGCGCACGATGGCGAATTAGGTGACAGAGTCGTTGTGAAGCGATTGTTGACGGTCCGACCGTCACCGAGGATCAAACCACGCCAGCAATCGGCACCGGTGACATACGACAGTCGATCTGCAGTCATCGGTACGGTCAAACAGGGCCCCGGCAGGGCCGTCGAGCCGTTGTACATTCCATTGAAGGAAGCCACGTCGCCGCGTACGAGTTCTTGATCTCGAGGTGCTCCGGTGACTTCGCTCATCGCGATGGTGCCGCTCAGCCCATCAAGTGCATCGCGAAAGGCTCGTCGTGACGCTCGCATGCTTGTGCCGAGGCCATTGACCCACATGCTGCGTGAATCGATTTTTGCGTTGCTGCTCGCTTCCTGTGCATCGGTTCGCATGTTGTGCCACATGGCGTCACCCACACTGAAGACGTACAGACATTTGGAAATGTTGTTGTACTGGGGCGATTCTCCTCCCGCCGCCGAGGGGCAGATGAACGCCGCTTGAGGTCCAGCCGCTCGCAACGAGGGGGAACCCCACGGCGAGGTACCACCAGCGGAGGTTTTGGCGTCCGTTGAAAATGCGTCGTACAGGGCGTTCATTTCCATGTACGGCATCAAGAAAATCGCCGCACTGACGTTCGGGTAATTCGCATCGCTGGCGTAGCCATGGTAATGGGTGGCCGCAGCGGGAAGCTGATCATAGGCACTGTGGTAGTTGTGAATCGCCAGCCCAAGTTGCTTCATGTTGTTGGAGCACTGCATACGTCGGGCAGCTTCTCTCGCCGCCTGGACTGCTGGAAGTAACAGTCCAACCAAGACGCCAATGATCGCAATCACCACTAACAATTCAACGAGCGTGAAACCAAAAGCAGGTTTCGGTGAGTTTCGTTTCATCTAAATTCCTCAATGAAAACACAGGAAGATGCACTAGTAAAAAATCGAGCCCGGTTGGTCATCTCAGCAGGGCGCTGAGGGTGTAGACCAACCACGTGTGACTCAGTGTCTCTGGGGTGGATATCGTCTGTGGAGCGGATATCCACCGCGGGTCCTCGAGTCGCGAGCAAGTTCATTGAAATAAACAGCTTGCACCCAGAACTTCAGAAGCGTCCGACCGCACCTCACTCGCTGAAACAGTGCGAGAACGTGACATGCGATCAGTCAGGTCAAACAACGGCGTTCAACCCAAGCGTAACCCAACAATCTAACACGAATTAAGCGCAGAAGTAGCAGTATTTCCAAGCCCACAAATCAATTTTAGATGATTTATCGCTCTGTTGACCTATCTCATTCGGCAAAATGCCACTATTCGAGGCGCAATCAAAGAGGTCGCGCACAATCGTGCTGGACGTTCCTGCTACACATTTGCGATTCGCGGGACATACCGAGCCAGCGGTGCGTTCAAACGGGCATCGCGCGAGAGCATTGGGCACATCTGACGGAGGGGTGCGCCGGAGATTTTCGAGGTATCGCTCCCATGTCCAATGATGGTGCGTGGGTGGGTACCAAAGCGTACCCTGAATTTGCCGGCAGAAACGGTATCAAGTTCTGCAGAGTTGAGGGGGATCATCGTGGTTGAGGAATTCATGCCCGGCACCAACCGCCTGGTCGCGACTGAGGAACTACTCTGCACCGGAGCGAGACAGGCCAAGTCGCTGGCCCGTCGGCGACCGCATGGCCGGCCACGAACCAGGAAGATTGGAATTTAAGCGGGATCTCTGCTACTGTTTTACGCTCTCAAGCAAATCGAGGGTGAGCGACGCATCTGGGCCGCTACCGATGATGTGCCCCAGTCCGACTTGGAAACCCGCTGGGACCGACGTCGTTGACGGCGGCAGCGTGACGGGCAGTTCTTGCCGGCTCAGGAGAGTGAACGTTGCATTGGTGGCGTCACCGGACATCTTGCCCACGACGACCACACCGTCTCCGCCACGATCTGCCGACGTGCGACCGACCCAAACTGGAGTGGCTTTGGCAAACGCGATCACCAGACTTGTGTTGGATGCAATCTCATTGAGTAATGGACTCAGCTTCGCCGCCGAATCGGCTGGCACCTTGCCCGCAAGCCCTGACAGAGACTCGTAAAGCTGCTGAATCATTTCACTGCGTTGGGGAGCGTCCGCGGCCAAACTATTAATTTGATCGAGCGAAACAGTTATCTGGGCGACTTCAGTATCAACATCCCATGCTGGAGCCGGGACTTCCGCTGTGTCGGGGGCGCTTGCTTCTGAAAGGGGGGCCTCTGGCATGTCACCAAACAAGTCCTCTGTCTCCACGGTGTCCTCTGTTTCCACGATGGTGTTCATGTCGGACGCCTCGGGAGTGGTCGACTCTGGGGTGACTGGATCCGCGACGAGAGGGTCACCGTCCAAGGGGGTGTTTTCGAGGGGGACAGTGCTCTCACCGCCAGCGGCGTCCTCGGATTCGTTGCCTGCGAATTCCGTCGAGTCTGGTTTGCGGTCGGTTGTCGTGTTGCCGGGCAACATGTTGTCGGGATCCAAGCTATCCGATCCAAGGCCATCGGTCGCATCGTCGCTTGGGAGCGTGTTGTCAAACAGGTTGCGTTCGGGCGTGTCGCTCTCGGGTAGAGCGCTTTCGGGAATCTCGCGATTGGGAATCGCAGTGTCGGGCATGGCGACGTCGATCAAGGCATTGTCCACTGGGAGGTTACCACCGAACTCGCTGGCCGGCACGTCAGCATTGGGCATGCGAAGGTCCGATTCCGTCTTGCCAGGAAGACCTGTTTCAGGTGCAAGGACATTGAGAGAATCATCGTCAGGCGGTGTGGCTTCAGCGATCAAGTTGTCGGGCAGCGTGTTGTTGTTCTCTGCCATCTCCGGATCGAGCAGGCCACTGTTTCCAGTGTCTGCGCCGGTGTTGGTGGATAGTTCGCCCGTGATCGCTTGGAGCGCCGTGTCAGCTGGATTGGGTTGCACGTTTACGTTGTCTTCACCGGTGATGTCTTCTCCGATGGGCTGTCCTTCCGGGGCGGTGAGCGTGGGCTGCTCAGCAAACTGCGGTTGGGAATAGTCGATAGGCATGGGAGCACTGGCACGGTTCCGCGTGCTCGCGTTGCCTACGCTGGGGAGAAAGTCACTGATGTAGGGCACATATTGCCCAGTCGCAAAATGCAGAATGAGGCCGACGATTGGCAGGGCGAGCAGACCTCCCAGAACAACACCGAGCATCGTCTTGAGGGGCGATCTCTTTCTGCTGCGGCGTCGACTATGAGATGGGTCGATATCCATCATGGCTGCCGCTTTGTCGCCTCCCCCGCTGGATTTTCCCGGCACACTGATTTTGATGACCCGTTGGGGGGGAGCCGCATTGGGAGTGCTGGCAGGTCCGGGTTGAAGAGTACTGGGCTGTTGGAAGGCCAACGCGCCGTCGTCGCCTTCGTGGGAGTGATCCAGTTCCACCGAATCGAAACCGGATACATCACTTTCATCGGGCTGTTCGTACGCCCCGTGATCCTCCCGCGAGATCTCAGCGTCTTGAAAGTGGCTCTTCGTTTGAGAAGCGGGAACGGCATGCTCCATCGGCAAAGACGAGAGACTTTGCGTATCGGCTGCCCAATCATCGTCCGGGCTTGCCCCTGAGCTGAGTACCGCTTGTTCTCCCACGAGAACCAACGCGGGGGGGAGAATAGCTCGCAACTCGCTACCGTCGAGTGTTTCTAGGCACCAAGGGCACTGAGCCTTCGCGGCTGAGTCGTGAGATTGACCGTCGCCAACCAAGAGTGCATCGGGCACGCAGACAGATTCATGACAACGCGGGCACTGAGAAACCAACATGAGCGCAACCGAACTAGACGGGAAGGACGAAATTCACCAGGGAATTTGCATTGTAGCTACGCTGTCCGAAAGATTCAGCCCCTTTTTGTTGCGGTTCTTAACGGGCGGCACTCATATAGAAGCTAAACACTTGTTCGTCGTCGTACTGCGACTTCATGACGGGGAACGCAAAGTCGAATGCGAGGGGGGCTGGTCCCAACATGGGGATCGCCACACGTAGCCCAAAACCGGGGGCGACGCGAAAGTTGTCCTCATGGATCGCAATGTCTTGCTCAACGGTTCCGAAGTCAACAAACGTGACTGCGCGAAACGCATCGTCCGCGGTCAGCGGGAACATGTACTCAACGGAATTGAGCCATTGGAATCGCCCCCCAACTTGAACGAGTCCGTTCGCACTGGGGACCGCTGGCGATGCCCCCCGAAAGCGGAATCCGCGTAGGGTTGCGTAACCACCCGCGAAAAAGTTATCGAAGATGGGCGTATCGCTGCCGCTGAAGCCAACCTGCGTGATGAATTTTAAGATTTGCTGTCCCGAGCCATCGGCTCGCTCTCGCAGCTTCCAATACTTGCGGTATTCACCTTCAAATTTGCCAAAGTCGAAAGCACCAAACGCCTGCTCATAGCTCGCACTGATGTAGTGCCCCTCGCTGGGGAGCAGCGGGCTGTTGCGGGTGTCGTGAATGAGTGACATCAAACCGCTGTACATCGCATTGTCACCGAGTACTTCGGCCAACTGCGGCAGGGTGGGATCGCTCGCATTGGAGATATTTACGTTCTGGGCCGTTACGCCCGCTGAGAGCGAAAGGTCAGGCGTGACTCGATATCCAAATGACAACTTGCCGCCCAAACGCCCTTCGTCCCAATTATTGAATCGCCGGTCATAGTAGAACCCGCTCACCGACATGCTGATCGGCATATAGCCGAGTAAGTTCGGATCAGCGAACTGAACCGTGTATCGTTGGTATTGGCTGCCCGGGACAGCTTCGAGCCGGAACGTTTGGCCCGCTCCGCGGAAAGCCGTGCCACTGAATAAATCTTGAAACGAAGTGGGCCATCGCGAGATATCAAAGTTTCGCTCGTCGATTGTGACCTGACCGGTGACACCCGCACTACTATTGACGGCACCCCCGAACATGACTCGGCCCGTACGTGCAGGGTATCCTTGGATAATCAGATCCGCCTCCCGAACCTCCGGTCCCGTCACCAAGGGAGGATAGGGGGCAACGGTACCGAACGATGAAGGCGGCGAGGAGAACGTGGGCGGCAATTCTGGCGGAGGCGTGTACGTGTTGCCGCCATATGTATTGGGGTTAACCGGCGGCTGAGCGGCCGTCGCGCTGCCGTAGGGAGACCCACCATAGCCAGGTCCAGAGAGACTCGGAGGTGTCGCTGCACCGGGGTTGCTATAGCCGGTATTGCCGTAGGGTTGAACGCCGTTGGAAGGAACGCTGTTCGATGGAGCGGTATTGACTTGCCCGTTGTACTGCTGCGCGCTGTACGGCTGCCCACTGTAGGGTTGGCCGTTGTAGGGCGTTGTCGATGGCGGCACAGAATACGCCGAGGGCGGCGTGTAGGGCTGTTGAGCAAGCACGTTGGCAGGCGCGAACAGATCTGTCGCGATACCGAGGCCCACGGCAAAGCTGATGGCGGTGCATTTCACGATGCTTGTCTTAGTGAAGGAGGTCATGGCGTGGATCATCGCAGCAAATCCTCTCTTGGCACAACTTTAATATCCGGTGCTTCTGCGATCGCGGGGTTCGTTTCGAGCAATTGACTGTGTTCGAGCCGACGACGGCTCATCTCCAGCATCCGCCGGTCGATAAAGTCACCCTCACGCATATCGAGAAGATTCAGCATGGTGGTCTCACGCATCAGGTGGGGCTCCCCGTCAATGTTGACAAGAATCCGGCCGATCTTCCAACGATCACCCTCGGTGATTTCATACACAAGATCCGCTACTCCATTCTCGTCACGCATGATCGTTTTCGGTTTGACTTCGGCGTAGATGAAACCGAGTTCGCCGTATCCATAGACGAGTTCGCCAACATCACGGCGTAGGACCGTGCCGTCGAACATATCCCCAGCGTGTAGCGAGAGTCTCGCCCGTAGCGACTCTTCGGTAATGTATTGGTTGCCGATGATTTGGATGTCACCGATCGTGAATCGCGGGCCTTCATGGACAACGAACACCAATGTCATCCACTTGCCACTTTCGTCGTAGTCGAATCGACGTCCGACCGTGGCGGTGAGGTAGCCGAGTGTGTGGTAGTACGACGACAGCTGGTCGACGTCCGAGTCAATCTTTTTCAAATCAGCTTGGTTGCCGATATAACTCAAAAAACCCAGCATCGGACCACGGCTCTGAATGATCTTTTTCAGTCGTGCTTCGCTGACGATGGTGCTGCCTTCAATTTGGATATCGGTAATGCGTTCGAGTGGACCTTCATTGATGCGAAAAACCACATTCCCGGGTGGCAGGCCGTCCATGTTAACCGCCCCAACACTGGTGCTCTGTGCTCTGGCAATTCCAGCGGAGATGGACGCTTGATTGAAGCCCTCTTCCCGATAGTAGTCGAGCAACCGACGCCGTCCTGATTCGACGGAGAATTCGCTCAATGGGTCGCCGACGGTAATCCCCACGCGACCATTGAGTGCACGATCATCCAAGCCGCGGTTCCCGTGGAAGTCGACCTTCGTCACCATCGGTCGCTCACGGACGCGAAACGTCACGATCACACTCGGTGTCTGCGCCTCGCCCGGAGTTTGTGGCAAGACTTCGGATTCATGCAGTGGCGAGTCCGAATCGACGGGTTTGACGTCGAATGAAACCTGATCAAACGAACCCATGTCATTGAGGTGGCGGACGTCGGTAAGCACTGTTTCGCTATCGTAGAAACGCCCTTTGCGAGTCTGCAGTTCCTTGTAGATCGTCTCTGTCGCGACGTTGCGGTTGCCGACAATGCGAACGGCGCCCACGATGGAGTCACCTGTTTCGCGTCGGAAGGTCATGCCGGCTTGGGCGTGGATATGATCCGCCCATTTTTGTTTGGTGGGACCGGCTGGCGCGGGCGCACCGCCTCCGCCTCCCATGCCGCCTCCCATACCGCTCCCCATCTGCCCAACTGCAGTTGAGCTAACGAGACACAACAGGGCTGTCAAAACCCATGTGCGGTGCAGTGCTGAAGCGGTGGCAACAAGATCGGACATCGCCGAGCGGTTCCTTTTGAGCGGAAAGTAACATCGCTGAGGCAACTCTCCCAAGCAAAATGCTGGTCTGGATTGCCTAAGCCGTTCGTACCTACCAATGCCAGGGCCACCACCACAAGGGAGAAAGTCAGCTAGTTGGAATCAAGACCACCCCGCAGCCGGGAATCACGCCCGAAAATTCCTTGGGGCGGGAGCGAAGCTGCGACACCCGATCGGCCACGTTTCCCTCCGGGCACCCCGTGATTCGCGTGAAAAACGCTGGGATTACCTGCCATCGCTTCGCGGGGAAGCTCCGCGTTGACGCTCAGTCCCACCGGACAGGCTTCGGCATCGACTCGCGCCCCTTCAACGCCCATGCGGGTGGGCGAGGTCCAACCCAACGCCGTCACTGGGGCCGGGCGCCGTCACTGGGGCCGGGCGATATTGGCCATTGGATTTTGGCCAGGGCACTTTTACGTTTACTCGTTCGGGGGGCCGTCGGCAGCTGTCCGCCTCGGCAGGATCGGTCTCGAATGCGGACGCGGTTCGCCCAGAGACGTTGCTCTTAACTCATTCCCCGGCCGAGAAAATCTTGTTCACGTCGGCGGCCCATTCATCCCAGCCTTCGGCGGCCTGTTCAAAATCGACTTGCATCCAGCGTACGGCATGACCGGGCAGCACCGCCGGTGGGAATTTGCTCTGCTTGCTTAGCGGGATTTGACTCGTCGGGCCCATCGCCAACCGATCCTCCATGGCAGGCGTCATCAAGTAGTTGACGAACTGGCTGGCGGCGACCGGGTCGGGAGCGTCTTTCAGGATTGCGAGCGTGTTGGGGATGCGAAGTGTGCCTGGTTGCGAGGGTTTTTGGTCGGGGAACACGACAGCAACGGGATAGCCAAGTTCCTCCTCAATCATCACGTTGCTGGAGTCGGTCAGTCCCCACGCGACGCGGCCCGCTGAAACGGCTCGCGCGACCTGCTGGTTGCTGGGCAGAATCAAAGCGTTTTCAGCAATGGCGCCGAGTTGATCGAGGGTGGCGTCGCGTCCAAGGCGTTCACGCAGCACGGCCCAGTGCGTCGCGGTGGAACCGGACGCCGGCTGCGACATCGCACACTGGTCTTTCCATTTCGGGTCGCTCAGCTCCAACACCGTCTGTGGATATTTTGCGGGGTCGTCGAGCAAGTCCGTGTTGATCAACAACACCCGAGCGATGGCGGCAAATCCGCACCATGTCCCGTCCGATGCAATCGAACCGGAAGGCCAATCCGCGGGGACCTGCCAGTCATGGGGTTGCAGCAATCCAAGCTTTTGCAACCTCACCGTCTGCAGGATTTCATTATCCCAAAAGACGTCACACTGTGGCGATTTTTTCTCGGCTAGGATCAGTTGGAACAATCCATCGGTCGGAGCGCTGTTGGTGACCGCACCCCTTTCATTTTCCACCGAGCCGCTGTTCGAAGTGAAATCGAAATCTGCGACCACGCTGGTCTCATAGTCGACCGAACGCTCATAGGCATCCAGGATCGGATAGGCATACTCTTCATCCAAGCGTGAGTACACGGCCACTTCACCCTCGCTCGTCGGCGTACATCCGCTGAGAACGACCGCGCTCAAGAGTCCCGCGACCACGGCAGATTGCCGCCAAGATAGTTCGATACCTAGCATTAGCTTTTTGACTTATTGATGAATGCTTCAATGCCCTCACCCGCTGCTTCGGTCGTACATGCCGTGGCACAATCAGCGGCCGCGGCAGCGAGTTGGGTTAGCATCGTCTCACCAATGCTCTCATTAATCAACCGCTTGGTCGCCCGAATCGCGTGCGGAAAACCGCGGGCGGTTTGATTGGCCCAATACGTCGCGGTTTCGTCGATCTGATCGGCCGGTGTGGGGGATTGGCACAGCAGCCCAGCCCGCTCCGCGTCGAATGCCGAGAGCGGTCGCCCGGTCAAACTCATGCGTGCTGCCAGAGCGGTGCCAAGTCGAAAGGAGAGCAATGCAGCGGTGATACCACCCACCAGACCACGCTGTACGGCACCGGCTGAAAAACTCGCCCGCTCCGAAGCCACGATCAAATCACAGGCGAGCGTCAGCGCAAAGCCCGCCCCGATCGCGGGACCATCGACGGCGGCGATGATCGGCTTGGGGAACCGCAACAGCATTTCGCAAACCTCCGCGAGCTGCCGCCAATATTCCAACCACTGCTGCAATTGTTCTTGCTCGGGCAGGTTCCGGATTTCTCGCAGCACACAAAGATCAACGCCGCTGCAAAAACTCGGCCCCTGGGAACTGAGTACAACGGTTCGCACTCGCAGATCCTGGTTGATTTCGTCCAACCCATCGCGAATGTCCTGCATCAGCCGGGGGTTCAGCGCAGCTCGTTTTTCGGCGCGTCCCATGATCAGCCATGCGACCGATCCGTCTGTTTTTAAATCAATATGTTGCATGACTTACCAGTTTGTTGGTGCTGCGCGACAAAGAATCAGTCAACCGAATCGTACCCTTCGCCAGCGTTTCCATGCCACCGTCTGGCGACGATGGCTAGCTTTGATTCGGCGTGTTTTATGGTCTCGCTGTCGCTAACGAAAGGGATTACTCACCACGACTAGCATCGGCAATCGCCTGCAGATCTTCGAGCACGAGAAAGTGACCGTGATCGCTGGTGACCAAGACGACCGTATCATCCCAGGCATCGTGTTTCTCCACCCAATTCGTGATTTTGCTGAAGGCCGCCGCGCCACTGAGCACGGCACCGATACTGTTGTCCAGATTATTGGCATGGTTCGCCCAGTCAACATCTCCCGCTTCGACGAGCAACCAGAATGGTGGAATCGTTTTCTTCGCCTCGGCATCACTGTTCGGCGCGGGGGCTGAAAGGACGTCAAGTGCCACTTCGGTCATGTCGGCGAGCGTTGGGTTCTCGGCAATGTCCTCTCCGGTGTAACGCTCAGTGCCCTTGACATCAAAGGTGGGGTTGAACTTGCCATCGGCAGTTTGGAAAGGCAGGTGGCCACCTTTCGTCCCGAAATATCCCAACAGACGGTCGCCGCTTGCGATCGCCCGTTGGGCCGCCTCGGCGAGCACTTGAGGGCCTTCTTTTCCCGGTGTTCGTCGGGCCACGATATACTTACGGTGGTTGGGATCGGTTTCGCCAGGCTTGAGCTCAACGGCACTGATGTCCGATTCGTGTAGGTATTGATTGCCTTCGAGAAAATCCTCGCCCTGAGTTCCGTCTTCGCCCGCCCCTTCGCCCCAGCCACCACCGATCAGCACGTCGACGCCCGGCAGTGGTTTTTGGCGATGTGCGATGGACGGTCGACCAATGAGGTCGCGCCCGATGTCTTGATAGTCGCCACGGTGAACATTGTTCGCGTAGGCAGACGCTGGGGTCGCGTGGCTGACGGGAACACTGGTCACGACGCCAACGCGGAATCCTTCGCTCTGCAACTCCCGGCCGATCGGTACACTTTGTGTGCCATCAACGGTGACATTGATCGAGGCATTGTAGGTCTTGATGCCCGACATCAGGCTGGTCGCCGATGCTGCCGAATCGGTCACGGTGTGAGGTTGCTGGCGGTCGCCGCCGATGGGGTAGGCGCTCAGGGAACGCTCCTGCCAGGGCATCGGGCCGGCGAGGGTGGGGTCGAAACCGCCCGAGACCGGATTCTCACCACCGCGGACCGTCTGCGAATTCACATCCACTTTCCCACCTTGGAGTCGGGGGGTGGTGCCGATCAAGGCAAAGTCCGTTTGCACACCGCGATAATCCTGAAAGGACAATCCCCGGCCACGACCACTGTCGTAAAGGTCAGCGTGGTTTTGGTACGTCGCTGCCGCACGGGTCGTTGGCCAATCCGTGCCGTCAAAGACCATCAAGATAATGTGCTTCTTGCCTTGGTCCGCAGCCATCCGCTGCAATTCGTAGACATCGATCTGATCATGGTAGGTGGCATTCGGGTTGAGTGTTCCTGCGGGAACGCCTCCGAAGTGTTTTTCCATCCGCTCCGAATTCGAGTAGAAACTGCCCCGCTGACGCAGCGGCGAGAGTGTCATCCCGAACGTGTAGAGCGGCACCAAGCGGTTACTGTGACTGGTCCAGGAACTGAATTTTTTGGGTTGGTTGCCCCAGTGTCCCCAACGGGCATGTTGTTGCTTAATCGCGTCAGACTGCAGCAACCGCATACGATCGTCGGTCGCTGCGGATTCGCCGCCGCCCGATTCAACCGTGTCTTTGACCAGGTCGAGCACACGGTCCACCACACTCGGTTGATCCGCGGATGCGAGATGGACTCGCAGGGGGATGCTCGGAGTCGCGACTAAGAGTGCCGCCCCCAGCAGGAACCGAGCACGAAACGATGTGGTGGGCAATGGCAGAGCGGAGGGCATGGCAGCTAAGAGGGAAGTGGGGCGGGGTAGCCGAGCGACACTCATCAGCGACTCGGGGAGACGGTCCGCCAGCCATTTTGTTCGCCCCGTCACGCAGAGGGAAGGGCGACCGGGTGAGAATTCCGTTAAAATCACGTGTGGGAACTGGTCGCGATTTTGCACGGGACGCGCTCTGCGGGCTCTACATTCATTATCCGGGACCGCACCCCCCGAACAGCATCATTCCCGCGTTTTCCGTGGTCACCATAGGAATTTGCTTGACGAGCGTCACGCTCCGCTTTAGTTTCAATGATTCTTCTCTCTCTCGGATGAATAGCAAAGGAGGTCTGCCGCCATGGCTACCGTCTTCACTGGTTCCTCGTCGACTCAATCGGCAATGGGCCACAATTCGCAAACTGACTCCGACCACGACCACACGATCCATTGGCTCGTCAATGCTGCATTCTTGCAGGAAATCAAGGACAGTAATCCACATCTGTGGCACGAAGTTCACCGTTTACGTACCCTCTGTGAACCCGAGTCCCTTGATCTTGACAATTCCCAATCCTTGCTTCGCGACTTCATTGGCTGCCTAGACGGATTGCGAGATCTGCTCGCATTGCAGTTTGCGTTGGAGGAATCGTATGGTTTGATTTCCGCTGATTCAGCCACCGCGCACAAAGTCGCGGCGTTGCAGTCGATTGCAGAGCAGAATGAGGCCGAGCAGGAACGGCAGCAAATGGTACGCAATGTGACGGATCAGCATCGGAAGCTGTATTTACAACTCATTGACTTGGTCGAACTCGCCGAAGAACTACAATATCGAGGCTGTGAAACCAACGGTTTACGGTTACTCGTGGAATCGATTGAGCGTTTCTCCGCCGACCTGACGGCGCATGAACGATTGGAAGCCGAGTTGATTCGACTGCACGACTCACGCGCCCGCACGGGTTGCACACATGACTGATTGAAGACGCTTAAAAACCTGAAGGAGGTTTTTTATCATGTTGGGTGATTCACGTACCAAACCAATGGAAATCCTGTTGGTCGAAGATGGGTTGGTTGACGCTCGCATCACCATTCATGCATTGCGGCGCAGCGGCGTGCACCATCGCTTGACGCTGGTGCGAACGGTCCACGAAGCGATCCTGTTCATGAAACGCACTGGCATTTTCGCTCGCGCCCCGCGTCTGGATCTGTTGCTGTTGGACATGATCCTGCCGGATGGCACGGGGCTGGATGTCCTCGAGGAAATGCTGGAAATTCATCCCGATTCGGCGAGGATCGCCACGGTGGTGTTGACCGCTCTCGAGGATGACACGTACCGGCAGCGATGTGACGAACTCGGCGTCTACGATTACATCCAGAAACCGGTCAGCGAAGATGAATTCCTACGCGTCGTCCGTGATCATAAGAAGCTGATGATTCATTTGCAGCAGGTCGCCGTGGCCGCAGCGGGCCAGCAAAATCAGCCCACGAACGTCTCCACGTCCTAGGTCGGGTATAATGAACCGAACGAAATCCCCGCTTGGGATGTAGAACCCAAAAAGATTGCCCCTCTTTGGAGAGTTTTCGATGCGATCGCGTGAGTCCACTTTGATGAAAAATTTGTCGATCACCGCACCCGGTGTGGTTGGTTTGGTTGCTGCCGCCCTGATCGGTGGCCTGGTGATGTTGCCGCTCCGGGCAGACGATGGTCCGGCCTCGACGAGTGATTCCGCAGTGGACACCGTTAGCGAAAACGCAACGAAGGTGGACGCCGATTCAGACAAGAGCGACGCCGACACGGTTGAAAGTGAAGGCGAAAAAGCGAAACAAGCTGTCAGGTACGGACGGTACAATCCGCTGAATCAGTTCGAGAGCTGGGTGATCCTCCAAAAAGGCACCGAACCGGCCGGCCCGGGGGGCTTCACCAATACCAAAAAAGAAGGCACCTACATCTGCCGCCGCTGCAACGCGCAGCTCTACAAGAGCGACGATAAGTTTGAGAGCCACTGCGGATGGCCGAGTTTTGATGATGCACTGGAGGGTGCCATCCATCGCCAACGCGATGCCGATGGTGTCCGAATCGAAATCCTCTGCAAAAACTGCGGCGGCCATCTCGGCCATGTTTTCTTGGGTGAACAAATGACCGAAAAAAACACGCGTCACTGTGTTAACTCGATCTCGATGAAATTCATTCCCGAAGGCAAAGAACTGCCACCCAAGATCAAACCGGTCGCACTACGTGGAAAAACATCGCCGCAGACTCCCTGAAGCGAGCCACTGATATTTCGCCGGCATGAGTAGCCGTCTCCCCAAGACCGGGAGTGCGGGGCTCGCGGAATGCCGATTTCGTTACAGATGACTTTGCAGAGGCAGGCCTGATTGCCAAGGGGAGGTCGGAGGACAGCCCTGAGACATTTCTGCCGCTTCCCCTCGCAGTGGTGGCTAATTTGACAGCGGACTCCTGTCAGGTGTTAGAATGTGTATTCCCACCCCACTCCCCCAGGAATGTCAATCATGTCCCCACTCAGCCGTCGTGAACTTCTGCAAACGGGGTCGCTCCTCGGTGCTGCCTCGCTCGCTCCCTCCCTACTCGCCGGGCCGAGTGATTCCGCGGCGCCTACCGCGGAATCGTTGACACAGCAACTCTACGAATCGCTCGGCCCCAAGCAAAAACAGGAAGTCTGTTTCGATTGGAATCATCACGACCCCAAGCGTGGACTGCTGCGAACGCACGTTGCCAATAATTGGAACATCACCCGCCCGAGCATCAATGATGATTTCTACACCGCCGATCAGCAGCACTTGATTCGCGGTATCTTCGAATCGATCATCAACCCCGAGTGGCTCGAACGCTACGACCAACAACTCGAAGATGACATGGGCGGATTTGGCTTCGAGCAGGCGATTGCGATTTTCGGCACGCCGGGCGATGGTAAATTTGAATTGGTTCTCACCGGGCGCCACCTGACTCTGCGGTGCGACGGCAACTCGACCGATCACGTCGCCTTCGGCGGTCCCATCTTTTATGGCCATGCCCCCGACAACGAAGAAGACGCGGCGCACACTGGTAACGTGTTTTGGTCGCAAGCGGTTGCAGCCAACGGTCTGTACAAAATGCTCGACGGACGCCAACAGGCCGCCGCTCAGGTTCCAAAGACCCCACGCGAGCAAGCCGTTGGTTTCCGCAGCCAAGCCGAACTTGGCGGACTACCGGTTAGCGACATGGCCTCGGATCAACGCGAACACCTGCAAGTTGTCCTGCAAAAACTAATCGAGCCCTACCGGCACAGTGACCAGGATGAGGTCATCGCATGCTTGAAAGCCCAAGGTGGCCTCGATGCCTGCCGATTGATGTACTACACCGATCATGACATTGGAAACGATGGAGTCTGGGACAACTGGCGATTGGAAGGACCTAGTTTCGTATGGCACTACCGCGGCGCACCGCATGTCCATGTGTGGGTCAACGTCGCCGACAACGCCAATGTCGCACTCAACGCGTAAGCAACTCGATCGCTTCGCGACGCAATCTTTCGCAGCGCCAAGCTTCGCCCTCCAGGGGTGAAGCGGTTTGCTCATAAAATGCCTGTCGGTACGCCGCCAACGCTTTTGCAAACAGCGGATACGGACGCGCCCCTGCCGATTTCTCTGTCCCACGAACGGGATGTGGATGCGGACTCTAAACAAGGAAGAAATATGCTTGCGATTCGACGATCCGATGAACGCGGTCATGCCGATCACGGCTGGCTGAACAGCTATCATACGTTCTCGTTTGCCGGATACCGCGACCCCGATCAGATGGGGTTCCGCAGCCTCCGCGTGATCAACGAAGACCGGGTTGCACCCGGCCAAGGGTTCGGTACGCACGCACATGACAATATGGAAATTGTGTCATATGTACTCGAGGGCCAGCTCGAACATCAGGATTCGATGGGCAACGGTGAAACCCTGACGCCTGGTGAGTTCCAGCGGATCTCGGCCGGGACGGGGATCCAACACAGCGAGTTCAATCCTTCCGCAACGGAACCGGTTCACTTCTATCAAATCTGGCTGATTCCGAACCAGAATGGGATTGAGCCGACTTATGAGCAGCGACGTTTTGCCGATACGCAGCTCGATGGCAAGCTGCGATTGGTCGCGTCCCCAGACGGCGAACAGGATTCGATCCAAATTCACACCGATGCGCGAGTGTACCTGAGCAAACTCGCTGAGGAGCAAACGGTCGAACTCGAACTTGCCCAAGGGCGATTTGGTTGGCTGCAGGTGCTCCGTGGCAGCGTGACGTTAAGCGGGCAGCGACTACAGACCAGCGACGCGGTGGCGATCTCGGATGAAACGAAGTTGACACTGACCGCGAACCAGGCTGCGGAAATTATGTTTTTTGATTTGGCATAGCCGTTTCGCCAGCGTTCTTCAAACAGTAATTTCGTCGAGCTAGTACTGGAATTCAGTCACGCCGCGAGCACCCGAGGGCAGCTTTCCCATCACCGTGATCTCGTCGATCGCATAGTTCCCGGGCACCCAACGCTGGCTCGTCCGGTTCACGAAGCCGGCCTGTGGAAGCACGAGGGTGTCGCCGGCTGCTAGTGGCTGATCGATATACATGAAAAACTGTCCGTTGAGATCGACATAGAGATGTGTGATCGCAAAGTCAGCTTCATTCTCGATAACGACGACGTCTTCAAGGACCGGTTGCGGACCAACCTGTTCCGACATCGGCCGACGGTCAATGCTCACGCCGACCGGCAGCTTCTTTTCGGTCGCTTTGCCATTGAGAATGGCATAGCCGCTCAAAATGGTCAGTGGGAACAGACACACCAGTGCCAAGGAAATGAAGAATCCGCGTGTCGAGAGCTGCCGTACCGGCGCGATCGACCGAGGCGGATCAAACGCGGCGTCATCCGTGGACGCGGGGGTGTCAATGTTCGTTCGTTGGGAAGGTTCGCTCATATCGGCATGATACTCAGGCTTCATGTCGGTTGAGTACCCTGGGGCGGATCAACCCAGTCCCAGTGTCCGACCGTTTGCACGTCGACGGAATCTTGTCGCGTTCCCGCGACGACCATGATCAATGGCATCGAATCGTTCGCTTCGGCAAACTCCTTCGCCAGGTCGCGGCCGTTGACAAACAAGCCTGTCGCGAGGGCATCGGCCTCAACGGCGAGCGGTGTCATGACACTGAGCGATAACATGTCGCCGGCGGGCTCTCCGGAGCGGGGATCGATCACGTGCCCGTATCGTTTGCCACGATGATGAAAAAACTGCTTCCCGCTGCCGCTCGTCGCCAACGCTGCGTCGCGAAGCCAAATCCCGGCGATGCGCCGGTTCGGTTTGGTGGGGTGAGCAACCCCGACTTTCCACCCCCGTGGCGGATCGGCGTGCTCGGGATCGTCATCCGGTTGCCGAGACCCATCGGGTTGCTTGGGCTCATCGAGTTGCTCGGGCTCATCGGGGTGCTCAGGATCCGCCGGATCGAATTGATCCCCGGAAGCCAACACGCTGCTCTGGCCCGCATGGATGAGAAAGTTCTCGATGCCGGCGGATTTCAATCTTGCGGCCATATGATCGATCGCATCGCCCTTGCCGATCGCCCCCAAGTTGATCCGCATCGCTGGCTCGAGTAACTCCACCGTGCGCTGCTCGGCGTCGAGTCGCAATTGGTTCATGCCGACGAGGCTTCGGGCCCTGGCGATTTCCTCCGACGTCGGCTTGCGACCTTGCCGCGAAGTGAATCCCCAGGCGTCGATCAGTGGTCCGGCGGTGATATCAAAAGCGCCGCCGGTCAGCTGACTCAAACGAACGGCCTGCTGCAGAACCGCAAACGTCTCCGCCGATACTCGCACGGGACCATTCCCTGCGTCGCGATTGATGGCCGAGATTTCGCTATTGGCATCGTACATCGTCAGTCGCTGCTCGATGGCATCGACCGACTCGAGCGCATCGAGCACCATGTCAGCGACAGCGCGCTGGCCAATGTTTTGGTCGGCATCGCGAACCAAGACGACAAAGTCGCACGCCATCGCACGATGTGAAAATTCAAGCAAACCAACGTCCTCCCTAGAGCCGTCAGGTTAGACGGATCCCGTCATGGGAACAATCTGGGCCAATCCAAAAGGATCGCCCCCGAGCGGTTCAATGAGCCAGTCCGATCTCCGTATTTCTGTTCGACACCGCGCACTCGTTTCGCGGGTGAACGCGTTGAGCGACTCGCTTGACACGAACGCTCGGATGTGGCATCCAACGCAAAATAAGTGGCCGAGCGTTCGACGGTCGGCAGGGTCGACCGCGGAGCGGTCACTCCATAAAAATACCGTGCTCAAGTTAGACTTCAGCACGGTGTTTTGGGAAATCAATCGGAACTGATCTCAACGCATCGCGAGCTGACCGGCGGTCACATCGAACTCGAGTTCGACGGTGCTGCCAGCGGCAACGTTGATCGTTCGCTCTTGGCGGATGTTACGTCCGTTCACGGTCGCACTGACCGAGACGGTGTAGTCTGTCCAACTTTGGCCAGCGGCGAGTTGGGTGGTGCGGAACGTCCGCACGCGACCGAAGCCCTTCGTTTCGTTTCCGGCCAGAGTCACCACTGCGTTGGCAGGAACGTGCAGTTGCACGACGGTTTGCGTCGCCTGATCTTGCTCGACGGAATTGAGTTCGGCTTCATTCAATTCGGTGTCAAGCATCTCACCAGCGGGTGTGACTTCTTCGGCAGTCGCCGCAGCATCCTGCTGGAATACCAATCGCTCTGCATCTCCTGGATGCAGTTTGATCGTCTTCGTGTCAGTTTGCTCTTGGCCATTGATGTCATAGGTCACGACGACTTCGTAAGCGTAGACGTAGCCTGGCTTGAGTCCCCGCGACATGAATTGACGCAGGGTGCCGTTGCTGGTGGTTTCGCGACCGTTGACGGTGACGTGTGCGGAGCTAACTGGAACCGAAACCGTCAACAACGCGGTGTCTTCGTCCAGGCTTGGTTTCTGAGCTTCGTAGCGAGCACTGTTGTCGATGACCGAGTCACCGATCGATTTTGCGTCACTCTTAGCGTCCGAGCTGTCCTTGGACTTCGAGTCGCTCGCGGGAGCCGATCCACTGGTGCTGGGCGTATCGCTTTCGGCAGGATAGTCGTATCCCTCCGCTGGCACGAAGTTATCCGCGGGATAGTATTCCACGGGATATCCGTCCATCGGGTAGTTTGATTGGATCATGGGATCGCCATAAACTGCAGGAGCGGCATAGCCGCCGCTGCTGCCGTAGGAGATGGCCGACGAGTAGTACCCACCACTGCTGCCGCCGCTGCTGCCACCACTGCTTGCGCCGCCGCTGGAGTAGCCCACGACATATCCACCGGAGGAATAGCCACCGGAGGAGTAATTGCTGGCGTAGTATCCACTACGTGCAGCACGGCGGGCGGCATGGCGTTCCCGTTTCGCTTCGATATGGGCGCGCAATCGGCTGAACAGACCACCGCCGGTGTATCCGCCGGATGATCCTCCTGAGGACGCGTAGCTGGCTACATACGTCCCGCCGGACGATCCACCACTGCTGCCGCCCGAGGACGCGCCGAAGCTGCCGCCTGACGAACCGCTGTGGTTTGCGGCGAAACGAGCATGCATCCGAGAGAGTAAACCACCACCGTGGCTGCCCCCGCTGCTGCCGTAGGAAGCGCCACCGGAGCTACCGCCATAACTGCCGTAGCTTCCGTACGAGCCACCTGCCTCTGCCGTGGCACTGAGTGTCAGTGCTAGGGCGAGGCAACTCAATAGGTGAAAACACCTCATGTCCTTCATCCTCGATATTCTAATTGTGAATTTTCGGCAGGGCAAACTTGATATTGCCGAGTTTGCTAATTAGATAGGATAGTCAACATAGGTGGAGGTTCAAGCAGGTTGGGTAAAATTTAACGGCCGATTTTCTCAACGATGACATCGTCAAAATCAATCTGCCCGGTGGCTCCGAACAGCCCGATGCGAACGATAGCCTCTTTCGCAGTGGGCGGTACGCGCAACACGCGGCCGTCGGTATGCCAGTCTCGCGTTCCCCGGTAAGGCCCCAACGTGGACATGCCGAGATCACGGCGACTGGCGTCGTAGAAGCTGATCGCAAGCATCGGCCAAGCGTCTGCATCGGGGCCTTTGACGACACGATGCGTACGGATTCTCGCTGACAGGCGAATACTTGAGACATGGCCCCCATCGATCGCAATCCCTTGGAGCAAATGCGAGCCTAGCCCTGGAGTCTCGTTTTCGAATCGCGCCATCGCGTTGCCATGCTCGACGACTCTCCGCACCTGGCGGCCGTAGTACCAACCGGCGACAAATTCCGAGTCTGTTTCCGACTCGGCCTGCCCCCCCTCCCAATCACTGCCCCCATCATCCACGCTGTCCCCGGCGCCGGTGCTGGACGCGGTTGCTGATTCGAAGTCACCGTTGACGAGTGCGGGGTGCTTGGGATCTGGAAGCGTGTGGCGGCTTTCCTCAGCCGTTCCGGTCATTGGGACGAAAAGGGTTGGGCGCAGTGGTTGGCGGACCAACTCGCCGTCTTTCTTAATCATCTGGTAGAGCGTTTGTTGGTACCGCTCGCCGACCGGGATAATCATGGAACCACCCTCGCGGAGCTGCTCGACCAAGGGCACGGGGACGGACTCGGGGCTGCAGGTGACAATGATCTTGTCGAACGGAGCCTTCTCCGGCCATCCTTTGAAGCCGTCGCCGATCTTCGTGAAAACGTTGTCGTAGCCGAGTCGATCAAGCACCTGGCGAGCGGTCACCCCCAGCGGCTCAACAATTTCGATCGAGTACACTTCATCCACCAACGGGCTGAGTACGGCCGCCTGGTAGCCACTGCCGGTACCAATCTCGAGCACCCGGTCAGTCGGTTGAGGGTCCAGGGTCTCGGTCATCGACGCGACGATGAAGGGGCTGCTGATCGTTTGGGCCGACCCGATCGGCAGTGCCATGTCAAAATAGGCCTGGTTGCGAACCGCCGCGGGCACAAATTCGTGACGGGGCGTCTGTTCCATCGCGTCCAGCACACGTTCGTTGGTGACTCCCGCGGTACGAATGCGGGTATCAACCAACCGTCGGCGAGCCTCGGCATAGGGATCAACCGGGGCTCCCAAACGAGGGCCACGCGGGCTGGTTTGGGCTAGGATAATTCGCGAAGGTTCGGGCACGGTTGTCGCTAGCCGATGAGGCGGAGTAAGGAGGGGGGCGTGTTGCGCTCCTGCGAAAGTGCAATCGGACGCTAAGAAAAGAACCAGAAGGAGTCCCGCAAGCTTCGTCAAATCTATTCTCCTGCTCTCAATAACACGGGGACGCCAAAAATGTCCCGGAACAAAACGCTGTTGGTGCGCATGGCCAACTGTTCGAGCGAAACATCATCGACTCCAGGAGCCACAATGACCATCTGCATCTCTTCGATGCTGCATCGAATTTGGCGAATACGTCCGCTACGGGTGTCGTCCAACGCGATCGCGAGCCGTAGTAGAGCGGCCATCTTCGTCACCGCCACGCGGTCTTTCCGGTCCAACGCATCGTAACCCTCGTGAGCCGCCTGGGGGGATGCACGCCGATGATAACGGGCCACCAACGCGACGAGGTGCAGTTCGTGCTGGCTCAGCCCAAACAGCTCGCTGCTTCGAATCAAATAATACGCGTGTTTGTGATTGCTATGCAAATTCACGTACAGCCCGACTTCATGCAACAACGCTGCGACATACAGCAGGACTTCATGCCGTGCATCGAGTCGGTGTTCCGCAGCGAGTTGCTCAAACAAACGTCGCGCGAGTTCCGCGACAGCATGGGCGTGTGCGGCATCGACCGCATATCGCCCACCGAGCGAAGCGGCTGAGCGGATGATTTGTTGACGGAACTCGCTCGTCCAATTGCCTCCTTGCTGCATGTCGGCAAGCAACCCGTCTCGCAGGTTGGCACCACTGACAAACAAGTGCGACAGCTCAAAGTGCTTGGCGAAAAGAGTGTAGGCCAATAGCGAAACGCTAAGCGTTTCTGCTTCGACGAACGTCGCTCCAAAACGTTTCACGACCTCGTCTTCGCTCATCGAGAGAATCTGTGTCGATAACTTCTCGAGTTTAGAGGTGGCGAGTCTGGCCAGCGAAGCCTCGTCCCAGTCTTCGATCAAGCGGTGGGCAGCAAAGCGGATGTCCCCGCCCATCACGACCAGTTGCATGGGGGCATCCGCCTCGAGCTCATGGGCGATCCGGTGGACAAATCGGCGGACGTGTGTTTCGAGCAAGTGCCGGAGTTTGGCACCTCGCAGTCCGGAGGCGTCGAGTTCTTGTATCAGTCGCAGCGAACCCAACCGAAACGAGTCCGAATGCAGCACGTTGCCGCTGCGAATCATTAATAGCTCGGTGCTGCCGCTGCCGACTTCGATCACGACAGACTTCGCCTCGGCGGTTTCCTGACGGGCCATCAACATCGGCGTGATGCCCATGTACGTGATCCGATTGACCTCCGCTTCGTCGATGGGTTCCACATCGAGGCCGGTCGCGACATACACCCGGTCGATAAATGCGATGCGGTTGATCGCTTCGCGTATGGCGCTGGTGGCGACGACTCGAATATCTTTCGTGTCCGTCACACCGTATTCGCTGAGCACGCGGCGGAATCTCCGCAGCACGGTTGCCGCCCGCTCGATCCCCTTGCGGCTGAGCCGGCGCGTATCAAACGCTTCCCGCCCCAAGTCGACCGGCTGCAGAAGTGATTCGAGTGTGCGAATGTGGCCGTCGGCATGAATCTCCGCGACGGCCATGCGGATACTGATCGCGCCGATGTCGATCACCGCCACAGTTCGCAGTGGCGTTGGGATCGCGTGCGCGGCCGACATCATCGACACCGCTGCCGTTTCGGGGGGCGTGCCGGTCGATGGTGGTGTGGATGGCGTCATAAATCACGTTGGCGGGAACGATCGGAGGCGAAAACGCACTACCATCATAGCCTTAATGGCGAGTCTTCGCCAAACACCCCCTGCCCGATTCGAACGAGCGTTTCCGGCTGGATCAGCCGACGTCCTGGGCCACTAGACGAAGGGGGAATGGATGTCAATCGCGAATCACTACCGCCGCCGGACGGCGGAAGGGTTCGCAATCAACTCTGTCAACTCGGCCACGCTCTGGCGAGCGTAGCGATCAACTCGCAACAAAGGTGACTTACGCGGACTCCGCTTCGCTGACTTTGCTGACCACTTTGTCGATCAAACCGTACTCGCAGGCTTCGTCAGCCGACATGAAACGGTCGCGGTCGGTGTCTTCTTCGATCTTTTCGAGCGAGTGGCCCGTGTGCTCGATCATGATCTCGTTCATTTTATTCTTGATCCGACGCAGTTCGCCCACGTGAATTTCGACTTCCCGAGCGGTTCCCTGCATGCCGGCGAGCGGTTGGTGGATCATGATTCGGGCGTTGGGCAGCGAATATCGCTTTCCCTTGGCCCCTGCCGTCAACAGCACCGCGCCCATGGATGCGGCTTGGCCCATGCAGTATGTCGCCACGTCGCAGCTGACGAATTGCATCGTGTCGTAGATCGCCATTCCCGCCGTGATGCTGCCACCGGGGGAGTTAATGTACATGTGAATGTCAGCCTTGGGGTCGTCCGATTGCAAAAACAGTAACTGCGCGACGAGCGCGTTGCTGATCTGGTCGTCGACCTGTTGGCCCAGGAAAATGATCCGGTCTTTGAGCAAACGGCTGTAAATATCGTACGTGCGTTCTTCGCGGCCGTTGCTTTCGACCACGTAGGGGATGATTGACATATCAGATTCTTTGGCGTTAGTAGTTGAATTGTTTCGATTGGGACGAGCGGCGATGCCCCCCGGCGAGCGAATGTTTGGGACTCGATTTCGCACGCACTTCAGGAAAATGGAGAGGGCAGCCTCAGTGGTCAATCTTCGTCGTCAGCAGGGATTTCTTCCTTTTTCAGCAGGTCATCGACCAAACCGTACTCTTTGGCTTGTTCCGCTGAGAGGAAAAAGTCGCGATCGGTGTCCTTGGCGATCTGCTCGACCGATTTGCCACTGTGGTTGCTGATAATTTGATTGAGTTTATCGCGATATCGGAACATTTCCGACGCTTGAATCTCAATATCGCTGACTTGACCCGAAACACCGCCCATCGGTTGGTGCATCATCACCCGGCTGTTCGGCAAACAGAAGCGTTTTCCCTTGGCACCGCCGACCAATAAAACCGCTGCCCCACTGCACGCCTCACCCACGCAGTACGTCGCGACGGGGCACGATACCATCTGCATCGTATCGTAAATCGCGAGAGTTGCGGTGACACTGCCGCCGGGGGAATTGATGTAAAAGTGGATGTCCTTGCGGCGATTCTCGCTCTGCAAGTACAACAGTTTCATCACAATTTCATTCGCATTGGCATAGTGAATCTCGCCCTGCATGAAAACAATGCGATTTTCCAAGAGCAAATCGCCGAGCGTCATCTGACGCTGACGCTGATAGCCCTGACTGGCATGGCTGGCCGCCAAGCGATGATCGGAGATCGAGTCGACGCCACCGGCGAGCTGTGGCGAAAAGGAACCAAACGGATCGGACATGCGAAAATTACCTTCAGGGGTACTATGGTGAGTTCTCAGCCGTCAGTGTTCGCGATTCGCATTCAGGTGGCAAGACCGGTATTGCCAAGAAAGCCTCCTCATTCCCTCTGAAAGATCCTTCCGAACGTGTCCGAACCGATCTCCATTTTTGATGCGACCGCCCTTGACGGGCTCCGACGTGAGCACCGTTTTGACCCCCAGCACCTACGCGCGCTCCGCAATCGGCTGTTCAAGCAGTTTCGTCCCGACGCTGTGGCACTCGCGGATTTTCCGGCACCCGACCGCGTCGATTGTCATACTCTCAAACTGCACCGCCGGTTCGATTCCGCTGTCGATGGGGCCACGAAACTACTTTTTCGCACCGCCACCGGGATGCTGATCGAGTCCGTGGTTCTGCGCATTGCGACGGGGCGGACGACCCTCTGCGTGTCCAGCCAAGTTGGCTGCGCGGCGGCCTGCGACTTTTGTGCAACGGGGAAAATGGGCATCGCTCGCAACCTCAGCAGCGCTGAAATCCTCGACCAGGTCTTGCAGGCCGGGCAATTGCTCGCGGCCGAAGACGGGCGACTCGATAATATTGTGTTCATGGGCATGGGCGAGCCGTTTCATAACGAGGCGAATCTGGTGGCGGCCCTGGATTGCCTGACCGCTGGCGACCAGTTCAACCGGTCTCCCGCCAGCATTCTCGTTTCTACCGTGGGTGTGGCTGACGCGATGTTGCGACTCGCCGAACGGTTCCCGAAAGTTAATCTGGCGCTGAGCCTGCATAGTGTCGATCAAGCAATTCGAGAGAAAATCATCCCGCTGGCGCGACGCTACCCGCTCGCCGAATTGCGCCGCGTCCTCGGTGAATGCCAGCGGGTCCAGGGCCGCGAGGTGATGATTGAGTACCTGATGCTGAGGGCGCTCAACGATTCAACCGACGACGCCGAGGCTCTTCTCGCTTGGTTGGGGGATTTGCGGGCCCATGTCAATCTGATCCCCTATAATCCAATTGATGACGCACCTCATCTACAGGCCTCCACGCCTGAGCAGATTGTCGATTTTGCCGCTCGACTCAAGGCCGCGGGCGTGAAAACAACCGTTCGCTACTCGCTCGGTAGGGATATCGATGCCGCCTGCGGCCAATTGGTGCGAAAGGAGAATCGGATTCGCCAGCACCTTGGTGGCACACAATTTGGTACACTCGCAAGCGTCGAGCCTGCACCCCCCCATCTGTAGTGAGTTCGTTTGATGAACGCCGCCTCTCCTGAGCCATGTCGCAACCATGCCTGCGGGCTAACAGACGTGGGGCGTCGTCGCACCGAAAATCAAGACCAATTCTTGGTCGCCGAACTTCGCAAATCGATGGTCGTGAAGACGACGAGTCTGCCGATCGAGCCGAGCACGACCCTGTTCGGACGCGTTCGGGGTGAACTGCTGATTGTCGCCGATGGCATGGGAGGGCAAGCCGCCGGTCGGCGTGCCAGCAGCGTCGCACTGGATCACCTGATCGCCCAGCTGCTCAACCGTATGCACTGTTTTTTTCATCTCGCCGACGGTCGAGACGACGCGTTTGTCGATGCGCTCAAAGATCTCGTCCAGCAAACACATGCGAAGATTCTCGCCGAATCAGCGAGCAACGACTCGGAACGAGGAATGGGCACGACTCTGACGATGGCCTACATCATTGGGCCGCGAATGTACGTGGTGCACGTCGGCGACAGCCGCTGCTATCTGATTCGAAACGGACAGTGCGAACAATTGACGACGGATCACACGCTGGCGAAGAAACTCGTTGATTCGGGCGGGATGAAGCCCGAAGAGGAGGCGAACAGCCGTTGGAGCAATGTGCTCTGGAATGTGCTCGGCGGTCGCGGCGGACACGAATTGGTCGCCGAAGTCCGCCGCGCCGATTTGCTGGTGGGAGATACGGTGCTGCTGTGCAGTGACGGATTGAGCCGCTATCTATCGACCGAAACACTCGCGGAAGTCGTCGCCGAGGGTGGCGACGACATCCAAAGCATCTGCCATCGTCTCGTGGGACTGGCCAATGCCTCAGGCGGCGAAGATAATATTACTGTGGTTGTCTCCCAGCCTCGCCACCGAAAATTTCGCGACGAAGAGCTGGCCCCAGGTGAGTCATGCAGCTCAAAAACAGCATCGATCGCTCCTGGCGATGAACATGCCGTCAAACAATTCGCCGACGAGGACACGCTGCCAGGTTAGGTTCGCCGTCGATCAGGCATCTTTAAACATCGCCCAATACGCGAAACACCATCCCGTCGATCAACTCATCCGTCATGATCTGACACGCCAATCGACTCGACGAAACCGTGTTTGTCAGTTTTTCCAGGGTCATGATTTCATCACGATTCATATCTTGGGCGAGCACGCCCGAAACGATCTCGACGTGACACGTGCCGCACCATGCGTGCCCCTTGCAATCACCGATGTTCTCGTACAATTCGTTGACAATTAGTTCCATCAGGTTGTTGTAAGCGTGCCGGCGAAACTCAACCGTGTGCGTTTCACCATCGAGCAAAATGATGGTGACGCGATAGGATTGATTCAGGAGAGAGCTGGTAGACACTGCGCATCGTGGATCAAGGAACTTAATTTGGTTCAAAAATCAAATCTATCCGACCACGCGGCTCGCCCGAATGGCTCGGACCCATGCGAGCAGCAGGATTTCTGGAAAAGTAGAAGATAAGAATCGAAAATTGAATGATGCAACGGTGTGAAAACAGGTGATTCGGTGCCGAATCTCAACCACGGCGTGGGCCACCGCAAACGACCGATCTCGCCGAGCACCGGAGCGACTGGGCCGTTTCCAATTGCCGTTTTGATGGCTCATCCGACGAAAGGGGGCGCGGGAGTACAGTGGAAGCTTTTTTGAAGGCATCGCTCCAGTATCCAATCTGTTTTCAAAGAAGCGTCCCTGCCGAAGGAATGTTCGGCAGGGACTGGCAACACCATTGGCGTACCATCGACCGGGAGATCCCTTGCCAAGCCCGCACCTCTGCAGAGCTTCGCTCCGTTTTTCTTGGCAGGCCCAGTCTCATTTCCCGGCAGGCAGGCTAACGCTGTCAATCCAATCCCACAAATAAATCATGGGATACTTGAGACATGCCTCCCAAACCTCCGGCGCACGCTTCGGTCAGATGATCCGTATTAATTTCCTTGACTTTCGGCTCCCTTTACCGCACGACCTGATCGTCTAGGATGCGGCGACACGCCTGGGCCGCCGCCTGCCAATTACCCGATTTGGCGGTCGCGACGATGGGTTTCAAGGGCGAATCAATGCCATCAGAATCCGTGTCCTGGTGCTCGTCCAGTAACGCTTCAATCTTCACCAGCCCTTCGTTGCTCGATTGGTTGCACACGCGATAGAGTGCCATCGCGATATCGTACTCTGTCTCACGCAACGCTACTTTTTGCGGCCACAGCCACCATAGCGAAATCATCGCTAAGGCCGCGACGAAAGCAATTTTTGTCTTCATCACAGTTGCTCCATATCAATTACTTCGCCTTCAGCCATGCTGGAAATCTCTGCCCACAAAATCAGATCTACGAAATGGGTGACGAACCGCACCGATCCATCACCCATGGCGACAAAACCGCCGCCTGGATGTTCTGAGTACATCTGCCCGACGTGGTAGGTCGGAAAATTCACCGGGTGGATAATCGGGCTGCCAGTGATGTCGAGCTCGCCGCCGGAGGGACCGGCATGGACGAGCGTCAACGTCGCGGCCGCGTCGGGACCGTTTTCAGGCGAATGAAACTGGGGGTGCGTGAAGGCACCTGGGACGACGCCCACCCAAGTCTTCTCGCTGAGCGTCGAACTGTGCTCGCCGAAAAAGATTGTATTGCTCGTGCCGTCGAGCACATCTCGAAACCGGGTACTTGAATTTCGGTAGAATGGCCCGTCGGCAACCCGCCCCGCATCACCATCAATCCTTACGATTTTTGTTTCCGAGGTGTAGATATTTGTAAAAACCTCTCCGGTTGCCGCCGATCCGCATTCACCCCAGCAGCTCTCTTGACCATGACTGGCGACGTAGTGGCTACGTCCCAATCGGAGGGCGCGGCCATTGATCAATAAGGGCTGCCCGGATTGATCTTGCACCTCGAAAGGAGCGTCACCACCGGTTGAACTGGGGCATAGGAACATCGGTAGCGTCGTCGCAATCGTCGCCTGATTGGCAGGGTCCCAGATCGGTCGGTCGAACCGTAGGCCATTCACGACTGCCGAACCCTCAGCGAACGGCAATAACGCCGCCGCCCAGCCCCACCCGGGGCCGGCGTCCCACGTGACGGGATCCATCTGAACCGCTGCCGGGGCGGATCCGTTGCTCGTCGCAAAAGAACGATATCCCGACGGAAACTGATTGAACGCTGAATGATAATTCTGGTTGGCCAACCCTACTTGCCGCAGGCGGTTACTGCATGACATCCGCCGCGCCGCCTCTCGAGCCGCCTGCACCGCCGGCAGCAGCAATCCGACCAGTACGCCGATGATCGCAATCACAACTAACAATTCGACCAACGTGAACGCGTTGGGTGGACGTCGTTTCTCTCTCTGCACCGCGAAGCTCCTGCTTAGTGATTTGCTCGCCAAGAATTAGCCTTGGCTAACTTGCGAGTGTCAAAAATGGCCTGGGTAGTGACTTAGCCCAGGCTAACTTTAGCGGATTGTTCCCCGTCGCGGCCGGTTGGTCAAGTGGTCTCGGCTGGCACGATCGGTATTTTAGGAGCGAGCGGAAAATAAGTGGCCGAACGCTCCGCGGTCGGAAGAGTCGACCGCGGAGCGTTCGACCACAATTTCAGACAGTAAGTTATTAGCGGTAGCAGGTTGCTGGTCGTGACGCGAAAGACATCACACGAGATCATTCGGCGTCACTCGTTTTACCGCGTGGCCAGCGGGCCGCTTTTCGCCAGCTCGTGCGGAGCGATGCCTGGGCGGTTAAACGGAAAGACTTGATCGGATGTGCTTAGACACCCAGGATGCGGCGATACAGTGTTAGATAGGCGTCGGCCATCCGATCGATGCTGAATCGATCCGCCACGGCGCGACGAACGGTGGAGCGATCGATTTCGTTGATTCGCTCGATTGCCTGATGCGCTTCGGCGAGACTGTCGACGAGGAAGCCCGTGACGCCATCGTCGATCAGCTCGGGCATCGATCCACGCCGCGAGGCGATGACGGGCGTGCCACACGCCATCGCCTCGATGACCGAAAGCCCAAAGGGCTCGTCGAAATTGATGAGATGCAAAAGCGCCCGTGCGCTACCAAGAGCGTTTAAACGCTGCGTTCCACCGACCACGCCGTGATACGTTACCGACACACCGTCAGCATCGGGCAAGACTTCCCGTTCAAAATAGTCAGCGTCCTGCACGATCCCGTACATGTGTAGATGACGTCCGCTCGCGAGCGCCGCGGCGATCGCTTCCGCCGCGCCCTTGTCGGGATGGATACGCCCGAAGAAGAGTAAATCGTCGCTACCTATCGGATTGAACGGGAAATCCTCGAGAGGAATGCCGTGATGAATTGTTGAGGCGTAGCGAAGGCCTGGATAGCGATCCGCATCGCTGATGGCGACGTAGTGGACCACGTCCTGATACTCGGTATACATGGGCAGGATGCGGTCGGATGAAAACCCGTGGATGGTCGTCACGATCGGCGTGTCGGTCAGACGCGAAAATGCGTGCGCGGGAAAGTCCGCCTGATTGTGAATCAAATCAAACCGACCAGCTTGCTCGAAGAGATGGGCCAGATGGCGGAATTCCCAGACCTTTGCGTCGATCGACGGATCCTCGCTGTACGGTGCTGGCACGACGCCATCGAGCGTCCCCTGCGTGACGCTATCGAGCGTCGCAAACAGTGTCACATCAACGCCACGCTTAACCAACGCCTCGGTCAGCATGCTGGTGACGAGCTCCCAAGGGCCGTAGGTTCTCGGCGGCGTGCGCCATGCAATCGGGGCCAACATCGCGACTCGCATATCAGTGTTCCTCTTTCAGTCGTAGGATGAGGCCCTCGTCAGGGGCGAGCATGTCGTTCACCGGACGAATCGCGAGATGTGTTGACTCGACGGTTGATGGCAGTCGCGTCGATGCCAGTACTTCCGCGATGCATGTATCGGTCGGCAGCATCAACGGTCGCGCCTTGCTGCCGAGGTTCAGCACGATCAGCAAGCACTCGCCGGCATGTCGTCGCTGGTAGGCCAGCACGTCCTCGGCCGCGTCGATGAGAGTGATGTCTCCGATGGAAAGAGCGTCGTGGGAACGCCGTAGTGCGAGCAGGGTCCTGTAAAGCGACAGGAGTGAGCTGGTGTCCGTGTCCTGTACCGCAATGTTGCGCACCGGCCAGTCTTCGTTGAGCGGTAACCACGGATCGACGGTGCTGAACCCCGCATAGGCCGATGCATCCCACGGTATCGGTGTGCGCGAACGATCCCGCCCGATCCCGAGGCCGGGCTGACGCAAATCCTGGGGGTCGCGAACGCGATCGGGTGGAATGGCTACTTCGCCAATGCCAATTTCGTCGCCCTGGTATAGCGTTGGCGTGCCCCGAAGGGTCAGGAGCAGCATCGCGGCAACGCGTGCTTGCGCCTCGCCGACTCGCGATGCGATCCGCGCAGCGTCATGGCTTCCCATCACCCAGTTGGGCCAGCCGAATTCCGGAAGCGAAGACTCATAGTCGGCAATCGTTCGCCTGAGCTCAGCGGCATCCCAGGCGTTTTCGATCAACTGGAAATTGAACGGCAGGTGCACTTCAGGGCGATCTGGCGTGCCGTACCATCGGGCGAGGCGATCATTCGGCAAAGCGATCTCGCCGACCAGAACGCGGTCGCCGTAGCTGTCGGCCAGGGCGCGGAACTCAGCAGAGATTGCGTGCGCTTCGGGCTGGTCCGTCGAGTGGAACTGGATCAGCTGGTCACGCTGGGTGCGGCCGGGCTGCCAGTCCGGATTGATCGGATTGTCGGGCAGTGACTCGGCTTTGACGATGTGCCACAGCACGTCGATCCGAAACCCATCGACGCCGCGGTCAAACCAGAATCGCAGCACCGCCATCATCGCTTCGCGAACATCGGACGAACGCCAATTGAGGTCGGGCTGTGACTTCAGGAACGCGTGAAGGTAATACTGCTCAGTCGCCTCGTCCCATTCCCAAGCCGAGCCGCCAAAGTCGCTGATCCAGTTGTTCGGCGGCCCGCCATTGGGTGCCGGGTCACGCCAAATGTACCAATCACGCTTCGGGCTCTCGCGGGATGCCCGACTTTCAACAAACCAAGGGTGTTGGTCAGACGTATGATTGGGGACAAAATCGAGCAGCAACCTGAGCCCCCGCGCGTGGACGGCGGAAAGTAATCGGTCGAACCCCGCAAGATCGCCGAATATGGGATCAATGCCGCAATAGTCAGCGATGTCGTATCCAAAATCCGCCATCGGCGAGGGGAAAATCGGTGATAGCCAGAGCGCATCGACTCCCAAGCCAGCAAGGTAATCCAACCGCGACTCGATGCCGGCAAGATCACCCACGCCGTCGGCATCGCTATCCTGAAACGATCGGGGGTAAACCTGATAAATCACCCCGCTTTCCCACCAGCGAACCCGCCTTTGATCTCCGCGCACCATATCGACTGATCCCCAGTTTGTTGGAACGACGAAGGGGCACCGCCAGACCGATCGTAAAAGATCCGAATCGCCCCAGCGAGAGTACCCGGTCGCCGCACGATGGCGACAACGTCGTCCACACTCGCCATCCGACTCTACCCGAATGCCCAGCAAAGAACAGTGGCAAAGGTTGGAATTCGAAAAGCAATACGTGTCGCTTCTTTAGCCCGCTCAGCAGTCGCTTGAACGCGAATCGAGCCACATGACATCATCGCGGCAGGTGCATCCACCGAAAAATCATTTGCCTCTTCGGCAGATTCGGTGGGGCGATCTGACGGGCCAAAACACCGTCAAGGTTGCCGCGCGCAGAGCGGTCGGTCGCGAAGCGTTCGACAGCGAATTGAACGCCTAGCGGCGTGTTGATTTCATGGGCCAAGTCGCATGAGCGGCCGGGTAGCTCGCGTTGCCCGCTGCCTTAGTGCATTCGGCTCGCGGTTGCCGGTCAAACTTCCGCTGAATCAACAGCCTGCCCCGCCACGGCATCAAGGCGGCGAATCAGAGGGCTCATCCGTCTGTCGGATGAGCCCAAGGGTTTTGCTGCCAATGTTTGATACTGAGTCGTTTGACTTTCGTCGCTACTGTCCAGCGATGTACTTCAGCTGGATGTCCGTCTCGGGCAGTTTCTTCGCTAGTTCAGCAACCCCTTCCTCGGTGACTGCGGTACGAGTCAGTTTCAAATCCTTGAGTGCCTTCAAGCCTTCGAGGTTCGGGAGGCCGGCGTCAGTGATCAGCGTCGAGCCGAGGTGCAAAAACGTCAATTGATTCAAGCCGCTCAGAAAGGGCAGCCCCGCATCAGACAATCGTGTGTTGTCCAGATTGACCGACTGCAAATTCGTGAGATTTTTGATGGGTTCGATTCCCGCATCGGAAATGTTCAGACGCCACACATTCAGTTTCTTAAGCGAATTCATCTCAGCCAAAGGTGGCATCGCGTCATCGGAAATTTGCGAACACTCACTTAGATCCAGTTCTTCCAGCTGAGTCAATTTGGGAAGTGATTTCATGCCCTCGGCGCCAATACCCGTACCTGCAATGCGCAGTTTCTTGAGATTGGGGAACGCGGCCATCACCTCAATCGCTTCATCACCAATGGTCGTCCCCGCCATGTAAAGTTCTTGGAGGTTTTGAAGACTGCTAATTTCTTGCAGTCCTGCTTCACTCACCCATAAGAAATCCACAGCAAGCACTTTCAAGTTTTTCAGCTTGGCGACGCTTACCATCCCGTCGTCGCTGACGTCGCAGTCACCGCTTTTTCCCGAAAGTCGCAGTGCTTTGAGTTTCGTTAGGTTGGTCAAGTGAGCCAATCCATCATCGCCGATCGCGCAATCACGCAGGTCGATGTTCTCGAGCGACTGGATCTTACCGACGTGGGACAGTCCTTGGTTGGTGATCGCCGTCTCGGCGAGCAGCAGCGAACGCAATCGTGGTAAATCAGCCAATGCTTGCAACCCATCGTCGCTGACATCGGTTCCCCTCAGGTCGACCTCGATGATTTGCCCATTGCCATCACGCCGCAACTTACCGTTGAGTGCTTCCACCTTGGAGACTGCGGCGGGAGGATCCGAGGGTTTTACCGACTGCGGTGTCGTTTCTACAACCGCAGCTTCTTCTGAGATGGAAGGGGACTCCAGCGACTTGTCAGTCGTGGATCGATCATCACGCGAGCCGCAACCGGAAACAAAAATGATCAAGCCGAGGAGGTAGCTTGATTTCGATCGAAGGGTGTAGCGCAAGTGAATCTCTCTGAGGTCTGTGGGTGGGATGGGGGGCAGCGGAATCGGAATCGGAATCGAAACATCTTCCTGTCCAAAATCACATACAGGAATTGGACAGGAAGATGGGAGGCAGGGAGTTAACAAGCAGCGCTTCGTCTCGTCTTTTTCACGGTTTGAGCACCGCCCGTTACTCCACATTGGGCAGCGGCTACGCTTTTACTTCCCAGCCGTCGCGATACTCTTTGCGTAGATACTGATCCGCTTCGGGGCAGTTGGTCGCTTTGAGATTCTCGCCGTCCCAGTCGAGTTGTTTTCCGGTTCGATAAGCAACATTGCCGAGCAACACCGATTCCGTCAGTGCTCCGGAATAGTCGAAGTTACACGTCGTTGGGGAGCCGTCTTTGCACGCTTGGATCCACTCGGCGTGATGACCGATCGAGTTCGGGATCGTTTCTTCGGGGGGCTGGAAATCAGCGAATTTCTCTTTCGGGAACAGCTTGTAGTTGCTGTAGTTCGCATACAAGTTGCCCTCGGTGCCAACGAACATCACGCCGCTGCCCGGCACCCGTTCGCCCGCGACTTCCTTCGGCGTGAGATTTCCGTCGTACCAAGTCAGGTTGACCGGTGGCAGGGTTCCACGCGAGGGGAACTTATATCGAACGATCAGGCCTAACGGGCACGTCTCGGGATGAACCTCAGCTCCTTCGGCTTCGCACGAAACCGGGTGTTTCAGATCCAATGCCCAGAACGGCAAATCCATATAATGGCACCCCATGTCGCCGAGGGTTCCCTGCCCGAAGGTCCACCACCGACGCCACTGTGCGGGGTGATAACGACCTGCGGCGTAGGGGCGTTCCGGTGCTGGCCCGAGCCACAGGTCCCAGCTCAAGTGGGCCGGTGGAGCGCTCGTTTCTTTCGGCAGTTCACCACCGCCCCAGCCCTTGCCAACCCAAACGTGGACTTCCTTGATGTCGCCGAGCACCCCAGCTCGAACGATTTCGACAACACGTCGGTAGTTGTTTTCAGCATGAATCTGTGTCCCCATCTGCGTGACGACGCCCATCTTCTTGGCCGTCGTCGCGATGATGCGGGCCTCTTCGACGGTGTGTGTCAGGGGTTTCTCGCAATAGCAATGCAGCCCCGCCTTGATGCCGCGAATCGCCGCAGGTGCGTGATTGTGGTCGGCCGTGGCGATCACGATCGCATCCGCCTCGTCCGCTTTCGCATCAATCATTTCGCGATAATCATTGAACGTCGCCGCGTCTTTGAACTGGGATGACGCTCGGTCCAAGTAGTTCTGGTCCACATCGCAGAGCCCGATGATGTCCTGCGACTGAACGCCGTTGACATTGGCAGAAGCCCGATTGGCCGTTCCCACGCATAATATTTTCAGTTTGTCGTTTGCAGACTTCGACGGTTCCGCCGCTACGCTACTCCAGACACCTGCCGACAATGCGAACCCTGCCGCACCTCGAAGTACCTGGCGACGATTAGGGGGTTGAATTTGCTTGGGCTGATCGATCATTGATTTCTGCTTTCGTGGAGGTGTTTACGCAAGATCAAGCGTGGAAGGGGAAGCGAGGTGGAAGGCCCCGGATTCATGCTACGCAGTATAACAAAAAAAAGAACGAGTTGTTCTGCCGCGTCGGAGGAACAATTACGGGGACAGAGCATTTCATTACGGGACAACTATGGGGACAGAGCATTTTTTCAAGGGACAACTATGGGGACAGAGCATTTTTTCAACGCATCGAATTTTATTTAGTTTGGTGCGGCCCGCCGGATCTAGCTTCCCAGCAGCTGGGTAGACGTGCGTTTTTCGTTCTCAAATCGCCATTGACGCCGAATAGGTGCTCAAGCAGCCAGCCGGGCGCGCACCTTCATCGCTGGGCCATCGCAACCACCACTTCGGAGGTATCGAAAGTCGCAACTAATCCGCGGCCGTCAGCAACGCGCGGGCTCGGCGGCGCAGATGATACCGCCGCTGCGTCCGATGACAGCGCATCGAATCGACGCACTCAGGCCGTCCGGCCACGCTACAGAACAACTTCCCGAAATCTCGGACCACTTCACACCAGGTCTCCGCATCGAGCCCCAGGCGGACCAGCACCGGTGAGAGCGTCTTCGGCGTGCAACCACTCTTGCCAGGGGCCACCTGTCTCGCCGTCCAGTCCAGCAGCTCCAGGTATCTCTCCAGCGGCATCGCCAAAAATCCCTTGTCGCTACACCGTCTGCCCGACTCGCTCGCACACGGACCCACTGGATCCGATGCCTCGTCGATCGTTAGCGGCGACAGAAACTCATCGCCCAGCATTGTCGGCCGACGACTCCGCCCGTCCCGAGTCTCCCCACCGCCACCGTCTTCTACCCGCCCCGGATTTTCCCCGGGTACCGCTTCCACCAACGCACCGATTCGTCTTTGTACCGATGTGTGATCGCTCTGCTCGATCGTCTCGCAGATCGCTGCTCGGATCGGGTTCAAGTCCACATAGGCGGCGCAGGCCAGCAGCGAGGCCTCATCGGCCAACCGGGTCGCCCGGTACCGATCTTGGAAAAACCTCCCGTTTTCCTCTTCCTCCCTATTTGCCCGCATTGCCACACGCTGGCACAGCAACCGCATCCACCAACTGAAACTACTCAAACGTTTGCGAATTTCGGCACGTCGAATAGGACACCCTGCAATCGATTTGATCTCGGGCTGCGATGGCGTCATCGGGGAACCATCCGCTTTACGGCGATGGGGACAGAGCATCAACCACCGCCGCGCCACCTCTTCATCGTTCCAAGTCGCCACCACATCGGGCCGGGATCTTAAAATCAGATGAAAATGGTTCGAAAGAATCGAGAACGCCAGCAGGTCGATCCCAAAACAGGCGGCAAATTGCTGCAAGTACTCTTCGATCCAGACCTTGCGGTGATCGAAGTTTTTCCCGGAAAACTCATCGTTTCCGAGGAGGTAGCAGCGACGGCATGTCCTTGAAATGACATGCCCGATGACCACCTCATCAGGATCAAACACTTCACTCCGCGCCAAGCGAACCATCTCACACCTCTCGAGGGAAGAGAACCGGCAAACTCATCTAATGAAGGCTATACCTCGTGTTGGGATAAGTCAAATACCTCGGTGTCAAGCTCTGTCCCTCATATTCTCTCACCTCTCGAGGGAAGAGAACCGGCAAACTCATCTAATGAAGGCTATACCTCGTGTTGGGATAAGTCAAATACCTCGGTGTCAAGCTCTGTCCCTCATATTCTCTCATATTGAGTCGCTGGGGTGGTGAGGTATCTCGTCAGTGATTGATCGACGCATTGGTTCCGGAGAGGGGGGGGGAGCTTGGTGATTCTGCTAGCGTTCGGAATGAAATTGCGAAATGCAGATACGGCAGAGACCAACAAATTTGAGCAGCCCAGATTACCCTATTTTTCTCTTGACCCATGATGCCGGAGAGTCGTACACATGATCTTGAGTGCTCACGGCTACCGCAGTCGCATGAGCAAGCCGAAAATGGAATTTCGGGTTTTCCTCGCTCAATTTCACGGATGATGACTCTCATGGCCCAACAGCCCCAAACCAAACCAAATCCCGCCGGCGTGCCACTCCTTGATGTCAATCGTGACAATGGGCCACACCGCGAGGAATTCATCGAAGCGTTGACCGATGTGGTTGATAGCGGTCGATTTTTATTCGGTCCCGACGTGACCGAACTCGAGTGCGAACTGGCAGGCTATTGCCAAGTCCCCAATGCGATTGGCTGTGCTTCGGGAAGCGATGCGCTGCTGCTTGCTCTGATGGCGCTGAACATTGGACCTGGCGACGAAGTCATTGTGCCGTCGTTCACGTTCTTTGCTTCGGTGAGTTGCATCACCCGGCTCGGTGCGACGCCGGTGTTTGCTGACATCTTGCCGGGAACGTTTAACATCGACCCTGATTCCATCGAGTCCTTGATTGGCGCGCACACCAAAGCCATCATCCCCGTTCACCTGTTCGGGCAATGCGCCCAAATTGATCGCATCTGTCAGATTGCCGGTGAGCATGACATTCCAGTGGTTGAAGACGCCGCTCAAGCTATCGGTGCGGCATACCATTCCCGCCCCGCCGGCAGCTGGGGTGCGATCGGCTGTTTCAGTTTCTACCCCACCAAAAATCTTGGCGGCATGGGCGATGGAGGCATGATCACAACCGTTGACGCAGGACTGGCCGATCGATTGCGATTGTTTGCCGGTCACGGCATGCGGCCTCGTTACTACCATCAAGTCGTGGGAATCAACAGCCGGCTCGACACGTTCCAAGCGGCTATCTTGCGAGTCAAACTTCGCCATCTCGGCGACGCCATTGACGCACGCACGGAAGTCGCCGCACGCTACGACCGTCTCCTGCAGGACGCGGGCGTGATTGACAACGATGCGATTACCCTGCCGGTTCGCGACGAAAATGCGTTCCATGTGTGGAACCAGTACGCACTTCGCATCGGTGGCGGACGCCGTGATCAATTGCGTAGCTTCTTAGCCGAACGCAACATTGGATCCGAGATTTACTATCCGGTCCCGATGCATGAACAAGAATGCTTTCAAAATCTGGAATTCCGGCACAACGGATTGTCGGAAACGGAACGGGCCAGCCGCGAGGTGCTCAACCTTCCGGTGTTCCCCTCTTTGACAGAAGCCGAACAGTGCCGTGTGGTCGAAGCGATCGGATCGTTCTACGCAGTCGCTGCCAAAGCCGCTGCCTGAACCCACAGACGATAGACTTCTTTTCTCCCGGCGAGTAATCACGATGGCGCGGACGGACGACTCGACGCTCGGTCACCCCAACTTCCTCTGGCATAGGCATCCCGACTGCATCTCGGCAGCATCGAGGCTGCGCGTGCGTAGGCAGTTTTGTGGTGGCAATCCAAGGCGGAGTGGTGGGTTGCTATCTGCGATGCTCGCCCTGGTGGTATTGCTACCGACGTGCTCGTGGGCAGTTGCTGCCGACGAGCCGACTGAGGCGATTCTAAGTCCGGAGGAAGCTGTCGGCAGTGACGACCTCGACGTTGCCATCGCCGCAGTCTCCTCGCTCGACCTGCGTGATCAGCCGACCCTGCGCTCGCTTGCCGCGGTCGTTCGTATTGCCAGACGGTGCGAGCAAGAGCAGCGACGCGAGGAGGCCGCGGAAATCTATCACACCGCCTCGGCGATCAGTGAACGCCTCGTTGATAATGACACGGAGGGACTGCCCGGCGAGAAAGCCGCGGTCATTTGGAATGCCTCGGCGTCCTCGCTCACAGCCTGCGGACGTCATGCCGACGCTCTGCGTTGGTCGGCGCTCGCGGCAGAGTCGGCGAACGAGGCGGCCATCATTAGCCGTACCGGAGACACGCTGCTCGCCATTGCCGCAGGAGCACTCGATAGCAACGACAAGCTCACCGCCGGGAAGGCATACCGGCTCGCCATCGAAATGTTCGAGAAGCATCCCTCGCGACAGGTTGGGGTGGATATCGCCACAGCACGACTGGGCTACGCATGGACACTCGTGATGGCTGCCGAAGAGAGCGGCAAACCCGATCATCTTGAGAAATCGCTTGCGGCCGTCGAGGATTTCTTACAGCATCATCCCAAGCATTCCGACGCTGCGTCAGCGTTTTTACTGAAGTTGAATTGCCAGACTCGCCTCAACGATCTGGAGGGTGCTGAATCAACTCGGACAGAATTACTGCGCCGACATCCGCGCACCTCGGCGGCCTGTGAAGCCGTCAAGACAGCGTGCGCATCGGATCTCAAGCAATCCGAATCACTGCAGACGTATTTAATTGAGCGATCTCAATATGTGCTGATGTCACCCATCACAGCGGGGAATCTCGATGTGCTACAAACTGGGGTGCTCGCCTCGGCGACCGCGGGCGATCCCGAAGCGGAAACCGCATACGCGACCGCCTTGGCGTTGATCGATGAACAGGGGAAAGTCGCGACCCACGTCCTCGAGCATCTGCAGCAAAGCGGTCATTCAGCGGCCGCTCAGCGGATCGCGATGAGGTGGTTGTCGGCGCGAGATGAGAGCCTCAGCGATCCCGACAGTCTCAGTGCAACGATGCAAGAGAAATCGGGCATCTTGATCACAGGTCCCGTTCGTGAAGCCGCCTGCCGCTGGGCAGGACGTACCGGTCAATGGTCCATGCTGGCAATGGCTGCCGAAGATGAACCCGGTTTAGATGAACCTCAAAACACAGAGGCGGCTAAACAGGCTGCTGCCGCTCGCGGTCGGTCTTTGCATGTCGAACGGTTGTTCGCCGAGGCACTCTTGCAGAGCGGCAAAACAAAACGCTCGTTGAGACTTTGGGAACGCATCGTCGATGACGGTGGTGCCGATGATTTCGCGACACTGTTGAGGTTGGCTGAAACAGCGGCCGAGGTGGGATCCATTGCCCAGGCGGATATCCGCATTGCCGCTGCTCGTGCCGTCGCGATGCAGGCGGAACGAGCGGGCGAGTCGTCGGGTGGCGTTGCGATGACGAATTTATTGACAGCCAATCTCGAGATTCGGCAATTGCGTTTTGATCGCGGCCGGGCGTTACTCGAGCAAATTGTCCGTTCGAGCGGCGCCGATACGAATTTGCGAGGGCGCGCTCAATGGATGATTGGCGAGACGTTTTTCATGCAGGAGAAATTTTCGGAAGCCATTGCCGCGTATCGCCAAGTTGAAGCGATCGGCGACTGTGATCAATGGACCGCCGCCGCTCTCGTGCAGGCGGGCAAATCGTTTGAGAATTTGGGGAGGACACGCGAGGCAACCATTTGTTATTCAGCACTCGTTAGCCGGTTCGGTGATTCGCCACACGCCAGCGGCGCTCGTCGCCGCTTGGCCGCCCTGACGACCGACGGCACTTCGTCCACAGGCACGATACGACGATGATATACCCTCGACTCTCTTCCCTGACGGTACGACGCACGCCCCTTTCCGCACGTTGCGGCGCTGTCGTGTTGCTCCTGGTCGGGATGACCGCAGTGACGACGACGGCGACGGCACAGGTGCAGGGCTCTGGAACACCCTACGGATACAACCAAGGCGGATTCCAAAACACATCCCCGTCCAACGGATATTCGGGTGGGACAGGCTTCGGCCCGTCCTCGGGGCCCGTCGCACGGATCGCAGCAGCACCTCAGGCGAACACGGCAACGGCGAACCAGTTTTCGATTCCTGCGGCGCCTGCAGAGGCGGCAGCCGAGCCCGATACGGAGGAGGCATCGTCCTGGGAAACGCCCGCCATGATTCGTAAAATCAGCGAGGGCGGCTGGCTGATGATCCCACTGGCGATCGCCTCTTTGATCGTGATCGGTCTGTCGCTTGAACGCACAATCGCCCTGCGGCGATCACGCGTGATTCCCAAGCCATTCGTACGACGCTTTACCGAATGCGTTGAAGACGGCCAATTGAGTTACGAAGAAGCCACGTCGATTTGCGATGAATTCGATTGTCCCGTTGCGGAAGTCTTTCATGCTGCCGTGCGGCGTTGGGGGCGTCCGATGATGGAAATTGAACAAGCCGTCATTGACGCAGGTGACCGCGTTGGTGAATCCCTGCGTCGATTCCTGCGTGTCTTCCACGCGATCAGCAACGTCACGCCGCTGATCGGATTACTCGGCACCGTGCTGGGGATGATTGAAGCATTTGAAAATCTGGGTTCCCAAAGTGGTGGGCAGAGCGATCTGCTCGCCGCTGGCATCAGCACAGCACTGATGACGACAGCCGGTGGCTTGAGTGTGGCGATTCCCGCGTACCTTGCCTACATGTACTTCAGTGCCAAGTCCGATCGTTATCTCGGCGAGATCGACAAACTCTGTCAGCGAGTGATCGATTGTATCTCCGCCGAGGGGCTGGAGAACTCCGGTGCAGGTCGCGCTCCACGCAAACGCAAAGCCGCTTAGATGATACGACGTTCCAATCCCGAAGCGGTAACGATTAACCTGACGCCAATGATTGATGTCGTGTTCCTGCTCGTGATCTTTTTCATGGTCGGTAGCAAACTCGACAATGGCGAGAGCCATTTGCAAGTCAACGTGCCGAGCGTCGGGCAAATGAACTCGATGGCGCGGCTTCCCGATGAACGCATCGTCGAGTTCACTGCCGAGGGCACACTCACGCTCGACGGAGCGGCCGTTTCACCAGATCAACTCACCCATGTCTTGCGTTCCCAGCACAGTAGTTACCCCGCACTCAAGGTCGCCGTTCGCGCTGATGACAGTATTCCATATGGCGAAGTTGCCGGAGTCCTGCAAATGGTCCGTGCGTCGGGTGTTGAGCAAATTGGGGTGGCCACTAAACGGAGGTAGCGAGCGATCAACGTGAATACTCCGTTTCTCCATGAGGACTTGTTCTGGCATAACCCGACTGCCGTTCGTTTGATCGCGCTGCTCGCGGTCGGCTTGCTGGTGGCGACGGTGATGCTTTTGCGTCGCCGCAAAAGCAGTGGGCGCGCCGCGGCGGTAATCTGTTTGCTGGTCTCGATCGGTCTGCACGCGGCGATGCTCGTCTATGTCCCACGGATGTCCATGTTCTTCTCGGGCAGCGGCCGAATGGACGATCAAGACGTCGAAGCGGGCAGTGGCCAGGTATCCGTTGCGGTCTTTGACCCGAGTCTCACGGCGGCAGACATTGCGGCTGACGAAAATGACAACGGGGATAGCGACAGTGACGAGAGTGCTTCGGCGATTTCGCCGCTGGCGTTAGCGCTGCCCATCGCGGAGCTTGCCGAGCCCGCTGAGCCCGCGGGCGATGATGAGAGCGATCCTGTTGATGGGCCGCCTGCCGCTACAGTCGCGGAAACCTACCGTGACCTGATGCCCACCACGCTGGCATCGGCAACGATTCAAACGCCTGCGGATGCGGGGAGTGACCTCGACGACGCACTCGGTGATTGGTTAGCGCAAACGCTGGCTCCCCCCGTCGAGGAACCGCCTGCCGAACCCCCCCCCTCACCTCCGGCTGAGAAAGTGGCGACGGTGGATCGACCGGTCGACGAGGCGAAAGCGACTGCGGCTGCCAAGGCATTGATCCCGGGCGAAATCGACTCCGATTTTGCTGCCCGGCAGGGGGCCGCGAAAACCGAAGCGATCGAGGCGACGGGTGGGGACGCGAGTACCGAAGCCGCTGTCGCAGCGGCGCTTCGTTTTCTGACCGAACAGCAACGCGCCGACGGCGCATGGGATCCACTCTCCAGCGGTGCCGGTCGTGAGCGAGCACCGCTGGGTTTGGAACGTGGTGGAGCTGGCAAGCGCGCTGAGACGGGGCTGACTGGTTTGGCTCTGCTCTCGCTGCTCGGGGCGGGCAATACCCATCAATCGGGCGACTACACTGATTCGGTCTACCGCGGCTTAGTCTATCTGCTCGGTCGACAACGTGACGATGGATCGTTGGCGGGTGATGCCTCGGTCTATGCGGCGCACTACTGTCACGCCATGGCATCTCTGTCGCTGGCCGAAGCGGCCGCGATGACGGAAGACCCCGCCGCGATCGAGGCGACACGCCGCGCGATCGCGTACTCAAAATCTACTCAGCATCCGGTCACGGGCGGATGGCGCTACACCCGCGGCGATACCGGAGACCTTAGCCAGCTGGGTTGGCAAGCCTTGTTGATTGACGGAGCACGGCGGGCCGGAGCGCTCGATGGCCAGGAGTCGATGCAGCGTGGCGTCGAACGATTCCTCGCGACCGTGCGCAGCGGGCGAGCCGGCGGTCTGGCGAGCTACCGGCCCGGCGAACGAACCAGTCCGACGATGACCGCCGAAGCGCTCGCGATACGGTTGTTACTGGGCGAGAAAGTGCACGAGGATGCTATCCGCGAAGCCGAAGCCGTTCTGCTCGCCTCGCTCCCTGGCCAGCAGGTTGGACCTGATAACTACTACTTTTGGTACTACGCTTCACTCGCCCTCCACCAACGGCAAGACGACGCCTGGCAAACTTGGAATGCCGCGATGAAACAGCGTCTATTGGCCACGCAGCGTCAGGATGGCAGTTGGCCGGACACCAGTTTATGGGGTGGCTACGGCGGCACGGTCTACACCACCGCGATGGCCACGCTATGCCTGGAAACCTATTATCGACACGAGCTCCGCCGGTAGGGGGGGGGGCGTTGGCAGAGCGGTGGTGGCGACGGCCCAGCATTGCACTGGGGGTCTCCTCGTGCACGCGGGTGAGGCGTCCCACGGGGGCGGGCGATATTCGATATGATATCACCCCATCCAAACGGCACGTTCTGAAAGCAACAACATGCAGCGTCGACAATTTCTATCTCAATGTGCAGCCGCCTCGTTGGTCGCTGCGATCCCAAGCTCTCTGGCGGCAGGCAGCCCGGTACGCCCACCGCGGATCTTGCTGCGTTCGTCCTGGCAGTGCGTCAACATCGGCGACATCGCGCACACGCCCGGCGTCTTGTCGCTGTTAGAGGAGCACATTCCGGATGCCGAGGTGACGCTGTGGGCCTCAGGAAACTTGACGGACGAGGTTGCCGCAATGGAGCACCGTCGGTTTCCCAAACTCAAGATTGTCAAAGGCTCCATTGACTCGCGTGGCAAAGCGTCCAACGCGGACTTGCAATCCGCCATTTCGGAAACGGACTTTCTGTTGCACGGTTCCGGCCCATCGCTTGTGGCGGCCAAAGACGTGGCCGCATTCGTGAAGCACACCGGCAAGCCGTTTGGCGTGTATGGGATCACGCACGGCTCGTTCCTGTCGGGAAACGGCCGCGACTTACTGAGCCAAGCAAAATTCGTCTTCTTTCGCGATTCGGCGTCACTGCAACTCGCTAAGGATCAAGGTGTGCAGTGTCCCGTGATGGAGTTTGGGCCTGACGGCGCGTTCGCGTGCGACCTGCGTGATGATGCGAAAGCGGACAAATTCCTCGCGGACAATGGGCTGGAACCAGGCAAGTTCCTATGTTGCCTATCGCGGCTTCGCTATACACCGTACTGGACGATCCCCGGTAGCAATCGCAAAGTAGACCCGAAGCGAGTCGCTCGCAATGAAGAGATGGCTGAACAAGACCATGCTCCCATTCGGGAAGCGATCATTCGCGTTGTCCGCGAAACCGATTTGAAGGTGCTGCTATGTCCTGAAGACATGACACAGATGGCGGTCGGGAAGGAGTACCTTTACGACAAGTTGCCAGCCGACGTGCAGCGACGCGTCGTCTGGCGCGAAAATTTCTGGCTCACCGATGAGGCGCTGAGCGTTTACGCTCGCAGCGCCGGTCTGTTCGGAAGTGAAATGCACTCACCCATCATGGCGGTCGGCAGCGGAATTCCCGCGATCGTATGTCGTTTTGCCGAGCAGACCAGCAAGGGAATCATGTGGCGAGACATCGGCCTGGGCGATTGGCTCTTTGATCTCGACATTGAATCGGAATCCGCCGCCGTCCCCGACGCTGTCCTCGCGATGGCCAGCGACTTCGCGGCCGCCCAAGCCAAGACGGAAGCGGCACGACAGTTCGTGCTTAAGCGACAGAGGGAAACGATGGAAATCGTCAAAGGCGAGATCACGCAACCCTAGAGACCCTGCAGTTCTGGCGACATCCGTTGGGATGGGCCAGCGTTCACTCAGTAGCGGATTCGGCGCGTGGATCGACTTGCAGACTCGCCAGGTAGGCGACGAGGTCACGGAGTTCTCTTGCCGAGATCAGATTGACGAGTCCCAGGGGCATCGAAGAGAGCCCCTTCTTGCGAGCGACGATCAACTCCTTCTCGATCAGATGGTGTACGCCGTCGGCGGCGATCAGCTCGACCGAGTCATCGGTCTCGGCGGCGACGATACCGGTATAAACGTTCCCATCCTCGTCCGCGATGACCGCGGTATCAAAGCCTTCAGCAATTCGAGCATTGGGCAGGCAAATCGCTTCGAGGAGCTGGCGTCGATTGAGCGTCTTGCCCACGATCGTCAGATTGGGGCCGACTTCGCCACCGGCCCGGTCGACTTGATGACAGCGGACACACGACAGCTCCGTTTTGCCAAAAAAGAGTTCTTTGCCGGCGTCCGCGTCACCACCGTCGAGTGCATCGAACCAGGGAGCAAGCGGTTCGGTGGCCTGCAACTTCTCTTCGTACTTAGCAATTTCAGCCGCCGAGTCCGGCACATACCGACGCACCGCTTCCGCCACATTGAGTCGCACGTCGCTGGGGAGCTCACCACTCAGGTACTTTTGCAGTCCGACTGCCAGATGCTGTTTCGCCCGCGGCGAATCATTTGACGCGATCAGGTCCCACGCCAGCCCACGTACTGGCTGACTCGAACTATTCGTTGCCACGATTAACCGTTCGATGGAAGCTGCCGAGTCATAGCGGCCGAGAACATTGAGACTTGCCAAGACAATCTTGATCGGTTGTTGCAGATCGATTTCACGGGCGAGTTCGATGGCGAGCGTGGGTTGCAACCGCGCCAACGCAGTCAATGCCGCTGCTCGTGTCGCCGGATTGAGTGTCTTGTTCGTGAACCGTTTCACCAGGTTCGGAGCAATTTTAACGATGCCGAGCGTCGAACCAACGTCAATGGCTTTCTCGCGAACGGCGTCACTCGCAAGCATCAGTTCATCGATTCGGCTCGTGAGCGCAGCTTTTGCAATCGAAGCGTTCGCCGCCGTCGTGTCACGCGTCTTGCCAGGTAGCAGCGGGGTCTCTGCAACCGGTCGCGGGGGCAGCGGGCTGTACTTATTGGTAACACGGCAGAGCGGGCCGGGAGCGGCCCAATCGGCAAGCGAATCGATCGCTTCGATCCGTGCCCACTCCGGCGATCGATCCGATGCAGCGAACTCGGCGATCGCGGCTGCAGCGGCCGGTGTGCCCGTTCGAAATCCAGCCGACAGCACTCGACGCAGCAGCGGGTCGGAGTCGATCGGCAGGTCCGGTTTGCTGATCATTTCCGCCAATCGTTCTTGGGCCACTGGAATGGGCGCGTCATGAATCGCCATCGCGGCTTCGGCGATCACCAGCGTGTCGGCATCGGACAGGAACTCGGCCACCTTTTCACTGCGGCGTTCCCGCAGTGCGGCCACCGCCGCGCGGCGGACGTCGACGGACTGGTGTGACTGCAGATTGACCAGCCAGGTGTCGTCGGCCACAGCTGCCAAACAGCGGATGGCGGCATGACGCAGCGCTGGATCTTTATTGGCATTCGCCTCCAGACGCCCCTGCACCGCGATCATCACGGGCCCGCCGACCTTGGCGGCGGATGGTTTGTCGCTGGCGAGTAACTCGGCTAAACTCATCATTGCATGGTAGGACACGCGGGCGTCCTGATCGTCGATGGCCGCGACCAGCTGGGCAATCGAATCGGTATCATTCTGGTCGGCCGCCAAGCGGCACGCGGCGGCGCGGATCCAAGGGCTGGCATCCTGCTGGCCAACCCGCAAGGCGGTCACCACTCGCTCACGCAGTTCAGCATGCAGTCGGACGGCGTGCTCGGCGCCCCAATACCCATGCAGACGAAAGCGAGGATCGAGACTCGTATCAAGTGCAACCTTGATCAACGGGTCGATCTCGCCCCGCCGCGCCAGTTCCCACTGGGCCGCCAACCGCACGCGGCGATCGGTGTGTGTTAGCCGTGAGCCCAAGTCGCTCGTGTCGATCTCGTCCACGCCAGCTGCCAATAGTTGACGTACTTCGGAGACAATCGGAGTGTCTTGCGCGCTCGGGTCGGTAATTCGATAGATGCGTCCTTTTCCCAAGCCTTCCCAGCCGTTGACCCAATCGCTGACGAGGAGTTCACCGCCGGGGCCGAACGCGACGTCCGTCGCCAGAACGTTCCATAGCGGTTGGTCACTCTCGCCGAGAGCGTAGAAAGCCCCGGCTTGGTTCAGTTCAAACGAACGGATGCCGCTGTTACTTGGGCCGCCGCGGAAATCGCAGATTAAGAAACGGTTTTTCAGCGTGTCGCCAAACCCAGTGCCGGGGTAAAACGCCAGCCCCGATGGACCGTCGGTGAAGTTCGCGATCGGTGGCACGAGGTGGGCAGGCTGGTCGTTGCGATGCGGTTCCCAAATCTTTTGTCGACCGAATGGGCCACGGTCGGGTAGGTACTGATAGTACATCCGCCACCCGCTATCACCGCCCTTGAGCAGCTGCACGATGCGTGCCTTGTCACCGCTGTCACTATTATTGTCGACCGTAAACCAGTCACCATAGTCGTTGAAGGCGAGTTCTTGAGGATTGCGGAGTCCGCGCGTGAAAACGGTCAAATCGCTGCCATCGAGTTCGCACCGAAACACGGCGCCTTGGTCAGGATGAGAGAGTACTCGACCGTCGGGCGTGGAGATGTGGAACCCGCGATCGCCAATCGAAAAGTACAAGCGGCCATCGTATCCCATCGTCAGGCCATGCAGGTCGTGACCACGAAACGCCACGCGTACACCATACCCATCCGACAACACAACCTGCTCGTCGGCGACTCCATCGTCATCGCCATCGGTCATCTGCCACAGTTTCGGAATGCAGGTGTAGTAAATGTTTTTGCCATGGGCCAGCACACCGGCGCCGGTCCCCTCCTCCAAGGCATGAAAGCCGTCGGCAAAGATCGTGCTCTGGTCCGCCCTGCCATCACCATCTTCATCGACCAAACGACGGATACGATCCTCTTGCTGCGCGTACGCGGTTGCCCCTTCGCCGAGCAAACGTTTGTGATAATCAATTCGGTCTTGCACCGTTTCGGCGGCGAGATCGGCGAGCACCCATGCCTCGTCGTGAGCACGGTTGTCAGTCACGCCTCGCTCTTGGCGAAATGTTTCGCAGACGAACACCCGCCCGCGATCGTCGATGTCAAACGCGACCACGTTCGCGATTTCAGGTTCAGCGGCGAACAGTTCAATCCGCCATTGCGGCTCGATGCGGATGGCCGACATCGCCTCGGCTGGCTCATCGGACGCCGGCGCCACCTCGGCAACGGCGGCCCGCGGCGAGGCTGTCCCCGCCACGTCAGCGGCCGTCCCTTCACCTGCGGCCTGCCAGAGCAAGGCGATCGCGAATAGACAGTGAATCAATCCCGTCTGGGGGCGAAATGGGCGGGCGGATTGATCAGGACGAGGCGGCGTTTTTTGCGACATCGGGCGAGCGGCGTTTGGCGGCGGCGGAGGGTGAGCGACAATTCTGCCACAATTGTGGTCTGCTTAAACCAGACAATCCCAGCAAGATGCTCTAGGATAGCTGTACCGAGCGTCAGGGAACATGATCGCAGACGCAAAATTTGATAAACGAACGCCAGCCCGCCAATGTCCCAACCATCTTCTCCTCTTGGCCCTCTCCCGGCCGGTAATGCCCCGGCCGGTAATGCCCCGGGCGGTAATGCCCCGGGCGGTTCCATTTCCGGTGAAAGTGCCGTGCACGACGCCGCTGAGCGAAATGCCTCAGGGGATGCTGTCGCAGGGGACGCTGAGGCTGGGAATGAGGCCCCCGTCCGCCGGGGAAGTCCATTCGCAAAGTCAACAATTCATGGCGATATCGATTCAATTTCGGAAATCAATGGATTCGCCCTCGCGACGCCGGGCCATGAATTTGATCCCGAATGGGGCGTCTTGCGAGCGTCCAATTGGGCCTCCGCATGGGTCGCGATCTGTGGTCTGGCCTGCCTGCAAATGTTTCCCGGAGGCGGCGTGATCGTCGCCGCACTGGGCTGCGCACTGGCAACGATCGGCCTGTTCTCGTCGCGTGCGATCTTCGCCGCGGCGCTGCTCGCCCTCCACGCATGGATCTTCTTCGCCTGCTATCAACGGCTCTTCTGACCAACGCCACGCTCGGATCACTCCCATTTGGCGTCTCCCATTTGGCGGTGCAGACGTCGGGCGTCGCAGGGGACCATCGCCCCGCGTGGTCCCATTGAGAGAGAGGGTTCCGTCCCCGTCAGGCAGCCACTGCCCATTCGATCGATTCACTCCTCGTGGCCACCACGGCTCGTCGTTCGGGGGAGACGATCAAAAAGATGACGACTCATGGCATTGCTCGATAGGGAACCCGCGATAGGAAACCCTGATGAATGCGAGAATCGTTGAAGAGTGAAAACGAAAAATTGCCAAGTCCAAACACTAAGCGTAGGCGAGACACCACCGCTCAGGAATTTCGAACTGTCCGGGTTGCGGGGTGAAGGCCGCAGGGCCCGTTAAGAATTCAAACTTACGCTGCTCGCAAAGAGCGGTGCTGGGCAGCGCACTCGATCCATTGGCTGACCTCGGCCAGATCTGGCAAGGCACCGCCGCGGGCGATCCGCTTGCCATCGGTGGATTGGGCGATCGCATCGACCTGTTCGAACAGCTCGCTGGCATCGCACTTCGCCAACTCCTCGGCAGTTGTAACGCCAGCGGCCACGAGGAACTGCGCGTCGTGGCCACGCATCATGGGGACTCGGCATACCAATGTGGTCTGCTGTTGCCACTCGATGACGGTGGCCGTTTCAATGCGGCGGTGGTTCAAATTCTCAGCCACTTCGGCAGCATCGGCATTCAACAGGTCCTCAACGGTCATGATTCCAATCTTGTTCAGCCGTTCCGCCATGCGGGGGCCGATCGAGGGAGCATCGACGACGTCATCGGCGCGTTCTAGGTAGAACCGCAACGTCGACTTCATCGATTCCATGCGGCTGTTGGTGCGTGCTTGCCCACGTTTTTCGCCGTCGAGCTGCGCAGAACCGCTACGTGGTCGGCGCGTTGTTTGATTTCGCTCGGTTTGCCGTTTTGAGTTTCGCTCGGCGCGGCGAGTTTGCGTTTTCGCTTCGCTGGTCATGCGATAGGAGGCTGGACGTTGGGACGTGGTTTTTGACCCGCTGGGACGATCGTCCCGGTTGACCACGGGCCGGCCACTTTGATGTGATTCGCTTCCCGAATCGAGTTCACGTGTCAGTTCGTCGAGATCATCGACAATTTGATCAGCGCGGCGTTCCACTTGAACCTCGTATCGCTCTTGGTCGAAGTCATCGTCGGTGAGGTAAACATCCTCGCTTTCGACGCGGTGAGTTCGTGACGGCGTGTCTGCGTCGTGACGTGGTGTGTCAGATTCTTCACGGGCCACTCGCGTCCGCACACGGCGTCCATCAACGGTGCGGTTACGGAATGTCGTGTGGACGCTGTCGTTGGCCGACGCGATCCAGCTTGTGATCCGAGACAGTTCGTAGCTCGTTCCGGACAACAGGATGCGTTGGCCACGCTCGGTCGCCAAAAACGTTTTGACGCGCTCGAGCAAGTCGGTTGGATGGATGGCGGCGAGTTGGGCAGGGTCGGTGATCCCACATCCGACCAGCACGCGAGCGTCGAAGCCACGCAGTTGCGGGACGCGGCACATTAATCGGCATTCGGCTTGCCAACGTCGGATGGTCCGGGCATCGACGCCAGCCAACCCAAGCGTATCGGCCAAGCGATTGCTGTCCTGGTTCATCAAGTGCGTGATGTGCGAGATGCCGATCCGTCGTAACCGCTGCGCTGCCACCGCATCAATCGACGGCCCCGCATCAATCGGACTGTCGACGGTCAGAAAGAACGGAACGTCATCCACGTCCGTTGCGGCCGAACGATGGTGACGGGCCGTCAGACTCTGTGCCACATCGGCAGCGTGTGTGGGTAGGGACGGAGTCCTCGTCGATGCGACTGGGGACGTTGAACTTTGGTCGGCATAATAATACCCGTCCCGGAGTATCGCACCTGCTGCTGGTGTATCCGTCGCACTCGCGCCATCGTATGTCTCGTCACGTAGACCGGAGCTCTGACGCCATGCTTGATCGAATTCGCGATTCGCAACTCCCGCGTCGGTCCAGTCCACTGCGTGTTCGTGGTTTTCGTGACGACTCGGCAAACCATCCCCGTTGAATGTGTGGGGGCCTGTGTAGCGATCGTGACGTTGTCCGCCTCGCCACATCGGTCGGTGTGGATGCACGACTCGCTCGGTGTGCAAGACAAAGTGGCGAGAGCCGCAACGCTGCAGGTCGTTCGCCAGCTGGGTGTGCTCCGTCAAGATCAGCAGTTGCCGACCCGCGGCGGCGTAGTCCGCGAGGGCTGAAGCAATCGCGTCGCCACGGACCCCTTCCGAAGTCCATTGTTGATAAGCACCGTTGCTCGCTGCAAACTCAGATGGATTGCTTGACGCGTTTTCTGCAAAAAGTTCGCGATGCGTTTCGAGCACGAGCGGGATCGAGTGTCCCATCCGTCCGAGTAACTCTCCGGCAGCCAACCGAACGGCCAGCGCAGCGACCGCGCGAGTGGTCGCCGTTACGTTGCGTTCATCAACGTTATCAATTGCCACCTGGACGCTGCGGCCCACCGTGTGGTCGGGAGCGGCTGATGATTTCACATCTGCTGCCAAAGTGGTGTAGCGGTCCGTCGCGATCGGTGCGCTCGACCAACTCAGGTGGCGGCAGCGTCCATTGGAGAGCCGAACCAACCAGCGACTCGCCAGCTCAGCGAGCGACGACTCCGCTCGCGCTCGTGGTCGACACCGGTTCAATTCTGCAATCAGCTCATCACGGCGGCGTTGCAGACTCGTCAGCTCGGTCGTCGATCGATGCGTCCGGTAGCTTGGCGTGGTGGGGCGGTGCGTTTGCAGTCCACGAACCTGTTGATCGAGCTGATCGACGTGTCGGTGACAGTCTGCGATTTCAAGATCGATCGATCGTAGTTCACGCTGCCATGAAACGTCTGCTCGGCGCGTAACGAACGGTTCGGTATCGACCCCCATGGCACTCGGGTATCCCATGCCGATGGGATAAATGGGATCTAAAATGGGCAAGAAACGCTGTGAATGACGAAGCGCAGCGGTTTGATCGAGTACGACTTGGAGTTCACGCTCGACGCTGGCAAGTTCTTGGGTGGCAGCACGGCGTTCGGCAAACCAGTCAGGATGCTGGCTCGAATGGCTCGCAAAACCATATCCGTCTTCCACGGGATGGCTCGCCAAAGCTGCGACGACCTGGTGGCGATGGGCAAGCATCTGATCGAGCGTTCGATGCAACTCGACGATGATCGGCTCCATCTGCGTCGTCCGCACATAGTCGCGTCGATGGAGCTGCTCGCGAACGCGCCGCAGCGATTGTTCAATTGTACCATCGCGGTCACTTTCGAAACGCCAGGGGGTGGAATCGAGCGAGCGAGCAGCGGGGGGCACGACCGGTTGCTCAAATTGTGACAACAACCAATCGAGGTGACGGGTCGTCGATTCGATCCGCATCGCCAAATCGTCCACCGGTCGCAGTGGTCGATAGGCCGATGCGTAAAAATCGGACCACGGCCGGTCACTGCGATAATGATCCATGGCGCGTACAAAATGATCATAACGCCGGCCTCGCAACGAACCGTCGTCGAGCCAGTCGTAAGACTCGCTCACGCTGGCGGTGGATCGATCGGATGAGCGGAGCAAATCTTGCAACGACTGCACATCGGCGAGTACGCGGCGCAGTGACACGATCTCTTGGTCAGCCTGACGGATGCGATTCTGCAACTGCTCAGCGGAATTCGAATGCCATGAGGACTGTCGAGGAAGCGACCCCAACCCCATTTCCATCGAGACCGCAGTGTCGTATCGATAGCTCGAGCCCTGGCCGTCCTGTGTATCAAGGTCGCTGATCCAACGCTGCAGGGCCGAGGCCCGACTGCGAAGCGAATCGGCACGCTGGTGGAGAGCTCGCAACCGAGCATCCCGGGCGATCCAGTGGGAATCGGCAGGGGCCGGCTGGACGCCCGATTCGATCGCACCCAATTGGTCGCGATGGTGCGAACCGGACGGGCTGTAGCGGTGACGTTCTTGTACGGCCTGATCGCGGAGGGCACGCAGTTCGTTGCGTCGCGCCAGCAGTGAGTCGCGACGACGGATGCACTCAGTGCGCTGGCGGTGGATCGATTCGATCTCGCTCGCAGTGCCGACCGTCTCCGCACGGGGTTCGGCTTGGCGATCCATCTCGTGCGGGTAGCCATTGGTCGTGCTGAACAGCTTGCCCAGCTCCGCTTCCACATCGGCGAGTTCTTCGCGCAATGCTCGCCGCCGCCGGTCATCGCGAGCCGCTGGCTGAGCGATTCCTGCGTCGTGATCGATCCCGTGTTCGCTGTAGTGCGCCGTTTCGTTCGCAAACGAAAGTGGAGCAAGATTCGGTTGGTCCAACCCCGCGGAGATACACGCGGCGACAACACGCGACGCACTGCTGACCGTCGTGTCGACCATCACGCCATCGACGATCGATTCAGGAATGCGAATATTACCGAGCGTTCGGGTGGCTAAGGAGGAGTGCAGGTGCCGCGCTGTTGCTGTGGCGGCCGCGCTGCCATTGCGGTCGTGAGTGGGAGGGGCGGCATCGAACCAGCCATCGGTGTAGCCATCCCATGAGCCGGCCGTTTCACCGCGCGATTCAAACTCCACGCTTCGCCGTCCACCTGGCGAACCGTCCTGTTCGCGGCGGCAATGGATCCAGCCATTCTGGTGTACCCAGACGACACGGCCTGCCGAACCGCTGAGCATGCCGCGAGGATAGTCGCGGTCGATCAGTGAATCACGAATGAAGCGAGCAATCGCGGTTTTTCCCGAACCAGGCGCCCCGAGCACCACGTTGAGATGGTGCGACAAAGGCCCTAACTCGACCCGGTTTAACGGGCCGTGACTGTCAATTTCGATTCGATCCAACAACATCGCGAACGCTCCAATCCATGGGTGCGATGGCCAGCCCCACGTGGGCACCGGCCGACATCGACGAAGGCTAGAGGCACTCCTGCCTCTGGCGGGATCCTTCGCCAAAAAACTTTCAGCGTGAACTTTAATCGAAATGTCGATTTTGCCGAAAGAGCGATTCCGTGAAACTCGCCCCCAAAACCTCGCGATATGGGCGAGAACCCGCACAAGAAGTATCGCGGCCAAGTCCTGCGAAAGTGATACCCGACCTCAGCGTGGTCGGGTCTAATGGTGCATGCGGTCCGAATTGGATGAAAAACGTGTCGGACACCGAAAAAACATGCGTCATTTCGATTTAGGAAGTTTTACCGATGAAGAGAGTACTCGGATTATTGCTCGTGATCAGCCATTTCGTCATGGCGACGCACGGGATCAGCGAAGAGAGCAGTTGGCCCCAGTGGCGTGGCCCGGAAGGTACCGGCAAGACATCCGCGACCGATGTCCCGTCGACCTGGGGACCCGATCTCAACGTTAAATGGCGAGTGGAGCTCCCCGAGGCGGGCAACTCGACTCCGATCGTGTGGGGGGATCGTATTTTCTTGACGCAACCGATTTCGGAATCCAATCTCCGTGCCCTGATCTGTTGCGATCGGCAAACCGGTCAAGAGTTATGGCGGCGTGGGATCGCCTACTCCGAGCCGGAGTCGAGTCATCGAACCAACCCCTTTTGCTCGTCATCTCCCGTGACGGATGGCCAGCGTGTGATCGCTTGGTTCGGCTCAGCAGGGCTGGTTTGTTTCGATTTCGATGGCAACGAATTGTGGCGCCGTGACCTGGGGAAACAAAACCACATGTGGGGCTACGGTTCTTCCCCGATCCTGTACAAGAATTTGTGTCTGTTGAACTTCGGCCCGGGAGAGCGAGAGTTCATGATCGCGGTCGACAAAGTCACCGGCGAAACTCGCTGGGAAATCGAGTCGATCGATGACGCGGCCGAGCGAAAACTGAGCGGCCCGGAAAACGACGGCAGCGCGAATGATTCCAGTAGCGACAAACCACGTAGCGAGCGACTGCGGGGTTCTTGGAACACGCCGATCATCGTCCATGTTGGCGAAGCCTCGAGAGACGGGGGGGCCGACCGTGGACACGATGAACTGATTGCCGTGTTACCGCGCCGCGTGGAGGGGCTCAATCCGCTCACCGGCGAGACGCTTTGGACGAGTGGCGACGCCGCACCCTTGGCCTACGCATCACCGATGCAGTCTGGCGACACGATCGTGGTTCTGGGCGGCTACGGCGGAGCATCGTTCGCAGTTCGTGTCGGCGGCCAAGGCGATGTCACGACGTCGCGCCGGGTGTGGCATCGCACCAAAGACAAGGGATGGTTGGGCACGGGCGTCGCTCACGACGGTGCCATCTACATCTGCGATCCGGCCGGAATACTGAGTTGTATCGATGTCCATTCCGGGGATGAACTCTGGAAAAAACGCATCGGCGGCGGTGGGACATGGTCGAGCATCACCCAAACGGCCGACGGCCGTATGTTCTTGCTGGACAAATCCGGCAGGACGACCGTGTTCGCGCCCGACCGTGAACAATTCAACGAAATCGCCGTCAACGAACTCGACGAACCCACCAACGCCTCCGTGGTCATCGCCGGAAACGACCTACTCATTCGCACCGACCGAGCACTCTGGTCGTTCGAATCGGAAACGTCGCCGCAGCTCTCTGAATCCAAATGAGCAGAGTGTTTCGCTGCGCAAAAACTTTGCCGCGAGCGTCAGAATTAGCCTCTTCCCTCGCAATCCCTCCGCTGGGTCGCATCAGGTCCCCGTGCGAAACTGCTGTGTCCCTCCGCCATTGCTCTGTGTCCCTCCGCCATTGCTGTGTCCCTCTGGCATGATGGGCGTAGGTGTCGGTGAAGAAAATGGACGCAGAGACGCGAGAGTCGGGGAGACGCGAGAGAGGAGGAATGCTGCGAGACCGTGACCGGCTTTCTCTGCGTCCTTGCGTCTCCCCGTCTCTGCGTTGAGTTCTTCTCGTCAGCTCCTTGGGGGACACGCTCCTTGGGGGACACAGCACCTTCCTCAGCGAACGGCCTAACAACGGAAAATGCAGAGGCGAGGCAAAGTGCGAGAGATGGGTGGATCGCGTGCTCCGGGGGGACGCCTCGTCGAAGCACGCTCCTTGGGGGACACAGCACCTTCCTCAGCGAGCGGCCTAACAACAGCTCCTTGGGGGACACAGCACCTTCCTCAGCGAACGGCCTAACAACGGAAAATGCAGAGGCGAGGCAAGGTGCGAGAGATGGGTGGCTCGCGTGCTCTGGGGGGACGCCTCGTCGAAGGGCTGTGTCCCCCTGCTGTCGTTTCAAAAGTGCTATGTCCCTCTGGCACTGTGTCCCTCTGGCACTGTGTCCCTCTGGCATTGTGTCCCTCTGGCATTGTGTCCCTCTGGCATTGTGTCCCTCTGGCATTGTGGACGTAGGTGTCGGTGAAGAAAATGGACGCAGAGACGCGAGAGTCGGGGAGACGCGAGAGAGGGGGAATGCTGCGAGACCGTGACCGGCTTTCTCTGCGTCCTTGCGTCTCCCCGTCTCTGCGTTGAGTTCTTCTCTTCAGCTCCTTGGGGATCCTTGGGGGAGATCCTTGGGGGACACAGCACCTTTCCCAGGGGGATCCTTGGGGGACACAGCACCTTTCCCAGCGAACTGCCTAGCATCGGGAAATGCAGAGGCGAGGCAAAGTGCGAGAGATGGGTGGCTCGCGTGCTCCGGGGGGACGCCTCGTCGAAGGGCTGTGTCCCCCTGCTGTCGTTTCAAAAGTGCTATGTCCCTCCGGCATGATGGGCGTAGGTGTCGGTGAAGAAAATGGACGCAGAGACGCGAGAGTCGGGGAGACGCGAGAGAGGAGGAATGCTGCGAGACCGTGACCGGCTTTCTCTGCGTCCTTGCGTCTCCCCGTCTCTGCGTTGAGTTCTTCTCTTCAGCTCCTTGGGGGATCCTTGGGGGACACAGCACCTTTCCCAACGAACTGCCTAGCATCGGGGAATGTGGAGGCGAGGCAAAGTGCGAGAGATGGGTGGCTCGCGTGCTCCGAGGGGACTCCTCGTCGAAGAGTTGTGTGCCCCCTGCTGTCGCTCTGCGTAGCGTCAGATCCCTTGCAAAAGTGCTGTGTCCCTCCGGCATCCGTCCCTCCGGCATCCCCCTTACGATGCAGCATCAATAACCATTCGATCCAACGGGCATCCCTCGTTGCTATCCGATGAGTCTGTTTCAACACCCGCATTTTCCTGGTAAGTGGAATCTGCATACCCACTGTGGTAACGTGTCAGGCAGAGGGCGATTGAAGCTTTCCCCGAAATTCAGCGGAACTCGAACGATAGTAGCTCCCCGTTTGCTCGCCCCTCAGTCTTCCCGCCTTCCAGAGACTCGGCCCATGAATCTTTCCCGTCGCAGCTTTTTGGGAATGAACGGTGGCATGCTGGCACTGCCATTCCTCCCGTCGCTGGCCTGGGCAGATGGAACGGCGGCCAGTGCCGGTAAGCCAAGCAAGAAAATGGTGATCGTTTACCTGCCCAACGGAATTGTGCGTCGCTGTTTTTTTCCCGGCGAAGAAAACGCTGAGGTACCGGAATTCATTGGTAACTTCGAAGCGGATAAGACCAAGAACGAGCGACGTTTCAAGCACGAACCGGGTTTCTATCCGATCGAACTGACGGAAACGATGCAGCCGCTGGCGGCCCACGTGAAGGATCTGTCGCTGATCACCGGACTCGATCGAACCTACAAAAACGGGCAGGATGTACATGCCCAGGGAGCGTCATGTTATCTGACCAGTTTGTCTCCCGAACAGGCTACCCGGCAAGGCATTGTCTATCCCAATGGTCGAACACTGGATCAGGTGATCGGGGACGCGGTAGGAAACTCAACGGTATTCAATACTCTGGAGATCAGCTGCAACGGGTTCACCGCACCGAGGGAACCGATCGAATTCGACAATATCTCGTGGTATGGTCCCGGTCAAATTGCGCCTTCGATTCGTGAACCGCAAAAACTGTATGACCGTCTGTTCCTGCGTGAGAGTTACCGCGAGCATGTCGGGGATGTCACGGATTTAGTGTTGGCAGATGCCAAGACGCTGTCTCGGAAGCTGGCCGACGACGATCGCCATACGCTCCATGAGTTCATGGAGATGATTCGCGGCATCGAATTGCGGATCCAAAAGATGGATCGGATGTTGTCCGATGTGGATGTACAAGTGCCCAAAAATGAAGTGCTGCCTCGGGGTGAGTACATTCGTTTGCAAATGGACTTGATGCTGTTGGCCTTTCAGATGGGGATTACCAACGTCTGTACATTCATGCTGGGGCCGGAACGCTGGGATGCAACGTTGATGTACGAAGGCGTCTTCGACCAGCCAGTCCAACATCACAACATGACTCACAATCAGAAAGGAGATGGCTACAAAGATCTACAAAAAATTGACGTCTTCCACATGCAGCAGTACGCCTATTTGATCGAGCGGATGAAAGAGATGAAAGAAACCGACGGCAGTTCGATGCTGGATAATTCGCTGGTTGCCTTCGGAGCCGGTCTGGGTGATGGCGCGACGCATCAATATTACGACCTGCCGATGATGGTTGCTGGCACGGCTCAGGGGCAGATCAAGCAAGGGCGATTCATCAGATTGCCAAGCGGAACGCTCAACTCAAACCTGTGGCTGACGTTTGCTCAATTGATGGGGTTGGAGATGGACTCTTTCGCCGACAGCACCGGCGTAGTCTCCGACTTGTGGACATAGTCACCATCATGGATTGGGAAAGCCACCGGATGTCGATGATGAAACGATTCTACGCTATGGTTTGCTTGGTTTTGGTCGCCTGCAATGTGACTCGCGCCGAAGATCAAGATTTCCAAAAGGTATTGGTCCCGTTGTTTCAGCAACATTGCCTGGACTGCCATGGTCCTGATGAAGCAAACGCCGAAATCGACTTTGACCGACTTGCCACGGTAGAGGATCTTCTCGCCCGACCTGTATGGATCGACAAAGTGCTGGGTGCCATCGAAAGCGGTGCGATGCCACCGGATGGCGAGCCGGGATTGGATCAGCAAGTGCAGACGCAGGCTGTGAATTCGTTACGAGCGATGCTGCGGAAGGCGACCGAGCATGCGACTCGAACAGGCGTTCCGATCAGCCGGCTGAATCGTTATCAGTATAACAATACTGTACGCGATCTGTTCCAGCTTGACCGCGATGTATTTCCGTTGTCCGAAAAACTGATGACTCGCCACCATAACTATTTGCACGACCGGAATTCGGGTGCAAGCGAAATCCAAATGCCGGATACGGTGCAGGTGGCGTCGCATTCCTTGCAGCCCCAGCAGGGCTTGGAAGGAGTGAAACCGTTTCCCAAGGATCTGCGAGCCGAACACGGTTTCGACAATCAAGCGAGTCAATTGACGCTATCCCCGCTGTTGCTCGATACATTCCTGCAACTCAGCGTTTCGATCATGGAAAGCCCACAATTTAATGAGCAGTCCGTTGGCATCTGGAACGACTTCTTTGCCGAGCCGATTGACCTGAAGGATCGCGACCGTGTGATCCGACAGCGGCTAGAGGGGTTCCTGCGGATCGCGTTCCGTGGCCCGGTCGACGACGAAACCATCAGTCGATACACCGCCTACGCGATCGCAAAGATTGACAGCGGTTTGTCGTTTCCGGACGGTATGAAAAAGGTCGCCGCCGCGGCGTTGTCGTCGCCTCTGTTTTTGTATCGCTCGCCCGCGAACGATCCGTCCGAACAGCCATTTGTGCTCGCTTCGCGACTGTCGTATTTTCTCTGGGGCAGTTGCCCAGACGACGAGCTTCTTCAGCGAGCTGCAGCGGGTCAGCTGTCTGATCCGGCGATCCTTGACCAGACCATCGCACGGATGTTGGCAGATCGAAAAATCGAACGTTTCCTCGATTCGTTTCCGTCCCAATGGATGCAGTTGGAAAACGTGCTCGCGGTCACTCCTGATCCTCAGATCAATCGCTACTTCTCGCTCATGCCCGACCTGCCCGCGAGCGTGCAGATGGTACTCGAGCCGCTGTTGTTGTTTGATACGGTGTTCGTGGAAAATCGACCGATTGCGGATTTGTTGGCTCCCGACTTCGCCTATCAAAGCGAATTTCTAAAGACTTGGTATCACAGCGAATTGTCGCCACCGCCCGTCGATATGCAGGCGATCAACATTGATAACCAGCAAAAGGATGCACGACGACGTGAATTACAGGAAACCATCGCAAGTCTGGAATTGGAACGCCGCCAGCTTGTGGATCCGGTCCGCGCGGCGGTATTGAAAGAGCGTCAGAAATCGAATTCCGTTCCACCGGCAGTTGATTTACAGCCATACGCGGTCTGGGACTTTGATGGTGATTTGTCGGAGTCCGTGCGCGGCCTGGATCTAACGGCTCACGGCGAGATTCAGTATCGCGACGGGCGGGTGGTTTTGGAGGGGGCTTATTTGCTCAGCGAGCCACTGCCAATCGACCTCAACGCCAAGACGATGGAAGTTTGGTTTCAGTTAGCGACCTTGGACCAACGCGGCGGTGGACTGATGGGGGTCCAGGTGACCGGCGGGCTGTTTGAGACCATCGTATTGGGCGAACGACAGAACCTGCGTTGGATGTCAGGTAGCAACGGCTTCGACCGCACCGAAGACATTGTCGACGCATACGAAGAGACGGTCGCCGACGACCTGCTGCACTTGGTCATGGTATACGCGGAAGACGGGACCAAAACGCTGTACCGCAACGGTCATCCTTACGGGCAGCCGTATCAGAAGGGACAAGTGACGTTTCCTCGCGAGGTGACGAACGTGATGTTCGGACTCCGCCATTTGCCCGCCGGCGGCGACCGATTTCTGGACGTCAGCATCGATCAGGCACGCCTGTATGATCGAGCGTTGACGGTCGACGAAGTCGAAGCGACTGCAGCAGGACGCGGCACCTTTGTGACGACCAGAGACGTGGTCGCGGCGATGACTCCCGATCAGAGACGGCGGCGCGAGCAGCTGATCGCTGCCCTGGACACACTTCAGGAGGAACTGAAGCAGGTGCCCGTGAATATCGATCCCGCGTCTGTCGTTCAGGCGACTCAGCAACAGTACGACGAACATGTTCGCACGATGCTGCAGTCTCGCGAGTTTCAGCGAGTCCCTGTGACTGACCCAAGATACGGCGGAATTATCACCAATGCGGCCATGCTCAGCATGACTTCAGGTCCCCATCGCACGCATCCGGTTGCCCGTGGCGTGTGGGTTATTGAGGTTATCTTCAATGATCCGCCTGATCCGCCACCCAACGACATTCCACCCTTGAACGAGGAGGCGGGTAGCAAAGACCTGACCATTCGCGAGCGGTTTGCCGCTCATCGCGACCACGCGTCCTGTGCGGGCTGTCATACGAAACTAGATCCACTCGGCTTCGCCTTGGAAAACTTCGACATCACCGGACGATGGCGAGACGTGTACGACAACGGTCGCGCCGTGGATGCCAGCGGCACGCTGATGCGAAAGCATGATTTTTCCGAAGCGATTAGTTTTAAAGCTGCGATCGTGAAGGAACAGCATCGTTTCACCAAAGCCTTCACCAAGCACCTGTTGCGATTTGCACTCGAACAAGAACTTTCGCCCTCCGACACCCTGGTCGTCGACGACATCCTCACGCAGGCTGCCGCCGACAACTACCGTCTGCAGACATTGCTACGAGAAGTGATTCGCAGCGAGCGGTTTCATACCCATTAACGATGCGGCCCAACCATCACAGTGGTCCGGAGTAAATTCCGCCAATTTCACCTGTGCGGAAGTGATGGTCACTCGATTGAGAAAGTTCTGACCTGCCCGGGGTGAGAAATAACCAGCTCCTTGGGGGACACAGCACCTTTCCCAGCGAACTGCCCAGCATCGGGAAATGCAGAGACGAGGCGAAATGCAGGATATGAGTGGCTTGCATGCTCCGGGGGGACTCCTCGTCGAAGAGCTGTATCCCCCCTGCTTTCGTTGCAAAAGTGCTGTGTCCCTCTGGCACCTCTGGCATGAGTCAATAAGAAAATGCTCTGTCCCCGTATTTGCCCGTGAAGAAAATGGACGCAGAGACGCGAGAGTCGGGGAGACGCGAGAGAGGAGGAATGCTGCGAGACCGTGACCGGCTTTCTCTGCGTCCTTGCGTCTCCCCGCCTCTGCGTTGAGTTCTTCTCTTCAGTTCCTTGGGGGACACAGCACCTTCCTCAGCGAACTGCCCAGCATAGTTCCTTGGGGGACACAGCACCTTTCCCAGCGAACTGCCCAGCATCGGGAAATGCAGAGACGAGGCGAAATGCGGGATATGGGTGGCTTGTATGCTCCGGGGGACTCCTCGTCGAAGAGCTGTATCCCCCTGCTTTCGTTGCAAAAGTGCTGTGTCCCTCTGGCATTGTGGACGTAGGTGTCGGTGAAGAAAATGGACGCAGAGACGCGAGAGAGGAGGAATGCTGCGAGACCGTGACCGGCTTTCTCTGCGTCCTTGCGTCTCCCCGTCTCTGCGTTGAGTTCTTCTCTTCAGTTCCTTGGGGGACACAGCACCTTCCTCAGCGAACTGCCCAGCATCGGGGAATGCAGGGACGAGGCGAAATGCGGGAGACAGGTGGCTTGTGTGCTCCGGGGGGATCCTCGTCGAAGGGCTGTGCCCCGCTGCGTTCGCGATGGCGACTTGAGAACGCAAAAACGCGTATGTCCAGCTGACGCGAGGCTAGATGGGAAAGGTCACGTCAAATCGAGTCGATAAGAAGATGCTCTGTCCCCGTAGTTGGTCCGTAGTTGCCGTCCCCGTATTTGCGCCACGGCAACCTGAATCCCGGCGAGATCGACGCGCTGCTCGGTCGCAGCTTTTATGTTCTGTGGCGGATCGCCTGGCATTCGCATAAACTTAACGGCATGTTGCCAAACCCGATACGACTGATCCTTTTCACCGACCTCGATGGATGCTTGCTCAATAAGCATGATTATGACTGGTCCCCGGCTGCCTCGACGCTTCAGGCTCTGCGTGCACGCCACATCCCGGTCGTCATGAATTCCAGCAAAACGGTTGCGGAAATGAGCCAGCTGGCCAGCGAACTGGGGCTCACCGGCAATACTTTTATCTCCGAAAATGGCTCTGTCATTTGCTGGGGGGACGAGATTGGGCGAGGCGAAGACGACAGTCCATCGGGCGAAATTGAAGTCATCGGTGCATCACGCGACGCGATTCTTGAGGTGCTGAAAACGCTGAAGCTGCGGTTTCGCTTCCGTTCCTTCGCCGACCTGGGCCTGGATGGCGTGATGGGCGAAACACAACTCTCGCCAGCCAAAGCAAAGTTGGCGATGGCCCGTCAGGGGACCGAGCCATTGTTGTGGGACGACAGTGACGAGAATCGATCCGAGTTTGAACAAGTGTTGCAAGCTCACCAGTTGACGCTGACCCAAGGCGGTCGCTTCTGGCACGTCGCCGGACGAACGACCAAGGGTGATGCGATGCAGCGAGTTGCACAGCGTTTGTCGTCCCTTGATGGCTCAACGATGACGGCAGCCATTGGCGACAGTCCGATTGACCAGAGCATGTTAGATGAAGCGGATGTGCCGATCGGCATTCCGACGGCGGCTGGACTGGGGGTCAACGTCGATCCAGAACGCGGCATCTTGCCCCAACAGCAGGGGGCTGCCGGTTGGGCCGCAGCCGTGACAGAGCTACTGTCCCGAATCGACAATGCTGAATCGGAAAAGTCTCGTCATCATAAAAACTAAACCCCTTCTTCTTGCCTGATCAATCGGAACACCATGGCTGACTTCGCCCAGAACGGAATCATTGGAACGCTGCACAACTTGCGAAATCGTTCCACCGAAGACATTGAATCGGAATTAGTCGGATTTTCTGCAGAGACACCGATGTCTCTGCTGCTGCCGTGCCTGTTCTCGGAACTGGAAGGTCCCGCGATGGGACCGATTGTCGACGAACTGGCCAAAATCCCCTACCTGAGTGAAATCATCATTGGGCTGGATCGCGCCAACGAAAAACAGTTCGAGACTGCGAGGCGGTTCTTTGACAAGCTGCCACAAAACTATGTCGTGCTTTGGAACGACGGAACGCGACTCAGGCATGTTGATGCTGCGTTGCAAGCCGAAGGAATTGCGCCCACCGAACCCGGCAAAGGACGTAACGTTTGGTATTGCCTGGGTTATTTCCTGGCATCCGGAAAATCAAAAGCGGTCGCACTGCATGACTGTGACATTCTGACGTATGATCGTTCGATTCCCGCTCGACTGTTATATCCGCTGGCACATCCCTCGTTTCACTATCAATTCTGCAAAGGCTATTACTACCGAGCCGCCGACGGAAAATTGAATGGCCGCGTATTTCGACTGCTGGTCATTCCGTTCATCCGTGCCCTCAAAACGATGCTAGGGCGGGTTGAGTATCTCGACTACATGGGCAGCTTCCGCTATGCCTTGTCGGGTGAATTTTCGATGCGATCCGAAGTCGTGACCTCGCTGCGATTCCCAAGCGATTGGGGACTTGAAATTGGCACCCTGTCGGAAATGTATCGCAACTGCAACCTCAACCGAATTTGCCAGGTAGATATAGCGGATGCATACGACCACAAGCACCAAGTGGTGTCCGAAGATGATCGCATGGGCGGTTTGCATCGGATGGCGAATGATATCTGCAAAGCATTCTTTCGCAAACTCGCTGTCGAAGGAATTGTGATCAGCGGCAGTATGTTGAGATCTCTCAAGGCGTGCTATTACCGGATGGCATTGGATGTGGTGGATCATTATCACAACGACGCGGTAATGAGCGGTCTGACCCTGGACCGTCACCAGGAAGAAGCCACCGTGGAGTTGTTCAGCCGCGTGATCGTCGCAGCAGGTGATGAGTTTCTAAACCGTCCGGACGAAAGCCCGTTTATTCATAATTGGTCCCGCGTGACGAGTGCCCTGCCGGATATCTATGAAATGTTGCTAGGGGCGGTAGAGGCAGATAACGCCTGATTTCGCGACCTTATCGAAATTTGGGGTATTGTGAAGCTAGGTTGGGCCTCGCAAATGCGTACGATTGTGGAAAGGTTGTACGCGATCGCAGGACGCACCGCGGCCGATCTGTCCAATGTCTTTGCGTAGTGTAAGTCGCCAAGCGAATCGTAGCGGGTCCCTCCCACGAGACATTCAAATCGCGGCGAGTTCCGCTATCCGTTTTACCCCGACGCCGAACTCTCAACATCAACCGATGGTTGCCATGGATCCTTCTGAAACAGACGAGTCAGCCGTCCACGCACAGCTCTGTCAGCACCTCAGTTTCCTGTATCCCGAAGGCAACGCAGAGCGACTGGCCGATCAGGTCATCGCGGTCTTCGATAAATTTGAGCCGCAGTCACCGCTACCGCTGAATCAGCTATGGTCTCAGCAAGATTGCCTGCTGATCACTTACGGCGATTCCATCATCGATGATGATGCGACTCCGCTAGAAACCCTGCAACAATTTCTGACTCAGCAACTACAGGATTCGGTCTCAGCCGTTCATGTACTGCCGTTCTGCCCGTTCAGTTCCGACGATGGCTTTGCGGTGATCGACTACAACGAGGTCAATCCAAAACTCGGCGATTGGACTCAGATCTCGCAAATTTCAAAGCAGTATCGTTTGATGGCCGATATCGTCATCAACCATGTTTCGTCGCAGAGCCAATGGTTTCAAAACTACTGCGCCGGCGTAGAGCCCGGTGCATCGTACTTCATCGAAGCCAATGTCGGCGATGACCTGTCAGCCGTCGTCCGGCCTCGCGCTTCACCGCTTTTGCGGCCGACGGAAACAGTCAGCGGTCCGACGCATGTTTGGTGTACTTTCAGTCACGATCAGATCGATCTTGATTTCCGCAACCCTCAGGTCCTGATGGAGTTCTTGAAGATCATTCGTCTGTATCTGCAGCAAGGCGTCAGCATCTTTCGGCTAGATGCCGTGGGCTTCTTGTGGAAGGAACCAGGAGCCAACTGCATGCATCTGCCGCAGACGCATGAGGTTGTCAAGCTCATTCGTACGGTCACTGACTCGTTTGCCCCAGGAACGTTGTTGATCACCGAGACCAACGTGCCGAACCACGAGAACCTGACGTATTTCGGAAACCGCAACGAAGCCCATGTGATCTATAATTTCAGTCTCGCGCCGCTGTTGGTCCATGCGCTGCTGACTGGCAAAACCGAGTACTTGAAGCGATGGATGATGAGCATGCCGCCGGCGCCGGTGGGGTGCACCTATCTGAATTTCACCGCGTCGCACGACGGCATCGGCATGCGGCCCGCCGAAGGTTTATTGTCAGACGAAGAACAGTTGCAGCTCGTCGATACCGTCAGTCGTTTCGGGGGTAAGATTTCGACGCGGTGCACCGAGGATGGTGGCCAGCGAGTATACGAATTGAATGTCGCGTTGTTCGATGCTTTGAAGGGCACCGTTGCGGGTGAAGACCAATGGCAGGTGGAACGTTTTCTCTGTTCGCAAACCGTGATGATGGGACTCGAGGGCATACCCGCGTTCTACATCCACAGCCTGCTGGCGACCCCAAACGATCAGGCGGGCGTCGCGGCAACGCAGCAAAACCGCAGTATCAATCGACACAAGTGGAATTGGTCCGAACTGCAACAGCGACTCGGCGACGATCAATCTGTGCACAGCCAGGTCTTCAAGGAACTCAGCCGGCGTATGCAGTTGCGACGTCGGCATGCCCCATTTCACCCCAACGCGACGCAGTTCACGCTGCACCTTAGTGATGCCTTATTTGCATTCTGGCGTCAAAGTACCGACCGCAGCCAGAGTATTTTCTGTGTACACAACATGACCGACTCGCCCCAAGAACTGCGATTGTCTGACCTCAATCTAATCTCTTCGGACACTTGGTACGATGCGATATCCGGCCATCGATTCGACGAGCAAGCCAGTGTTCTGGAGGTAACCCCGTACCAATCGCTGTGGATCACCAATCGATAACGGTCAATCGCGTCAGGGATTTGTGGACCTGCGGCGTGCTCAGCCATGTTCGGAGAATGGCTTTGGTTTGCTGCCCACGGTTCTTGCATTCAACGGGGGCCAACGCTCTGATGGCGAATGCGGTTGTGCATCGGGAAACCCGACACCCTGAACGAATGCTCTCCTGAAATCATGGGAGCAACCGCTGGCTCGCCATGTCGCCCGGCCGATTCGGTGGCAGAGGCAAATGATAATATGATTGGTCAAACCAATCGTATTCCATCTTTCTCAATCGCGATGATCTGCTGTTTATATAAACCACCGATCGCATTCTTGAATTGTTTTTTGCTCATCCCAAATAGCTCAAATATCTGGGCTGGAGAAGACTTGTCATGCACGGGAGCAAACCCATTGTGATCTCGCAAGTAATCCTGGATCACTTGACTGTAGTTGTCGCGGATTTCTTGACTACTCTTCAGACTCAGGTCAATTTTCCCGTCCGCGCGAACATGTTTGATATAGCCTTGGATGCTCTGTCCGAAACTGAGTCGCTGATCAACTTCGTCTTTGTATAGCAAGCCCCAATGGCTCTGATCGACGATCGCTTTGAAGCCCATTTCTGTACTGTTTCCGATAATCAACTCGACAGTCTGCTGCGGGTGAAAATTATGCTGGTCATCTTCCAACACGACTTTATCGATCTTTGATGTCGCAGTGATCCGACCTTGGTTATCGAGGTATAGAAACACGATGTAGGAATCGCCCACAGTCATCGGTCGATGCTGTTCCGCAAAAGGGACCAAAACATCTTTGTCTAATCCCCAGTCCAAGAATGCACCGACCGGCGTATTGTCCTTTACTTCCAGATACGCGAATTCACCAACCTCCGCTTTGGGGGTTTGAGTGGTCGCGATGGGACGATCCTCTGAGTCCAGGTACAGAAAGACCTCGACCGTGTCGCCGATACTCAAGTCGTCCGGGGTGTGTTTTGAGGGGAGCAAGATCTCGCCTAGATTCTCAGCGTCTAAATAAACTCCGAATTCAGTCGCCTTGACCACTTCTAAGATATACGTGTTGCCGATTTCAATCATGACTTTTAGGAATTCAATACTTTGCGAGAATGCTGGATCGGAGCGGCGAGTGGAAGTTCTCCGTCTCGGACAGACGGACCTATCCGAAACGTCGGCGAGCCAAAATCTGACGCTGCTCGTGAACCAATGGTAGCAACTGCGTCGATATCGCAGGATCCCCCTGCTCGATTTGATTCAGAATCCTGGTGGCGGGCGTCGGTCATGGCGTCACAGGCACCCGCGTTGCCCGCGTTCAGGCTAGAATCGCCTGTTTCACCGGCACTTCCATTTCGAACCCACCTCCTGCCCCATACCGAGTGTACTGATGCATCGCTTTTGGATTCAAATTCTTCCGGCAGTTCTCGCTGTATCACTGTCCGTCTCGTCTCTCGTTGCCCAAGAGGGGGCCGGAGAGCCGACTGAGTACAAGACCGAAGCGGATGTGCTGTACCGATCCGGTGACGACCTCACTGAGGCGATCGAGCAGCGGTGCCGCCTCGATCTCTACTACCCCGTCAATCGAGAGAACTATGCCACCGTGGTCTGGTTCCACGGCGGCGGCTTGACCGGCGGCAGCAAGTCGATCCCGGACGGTTTAAAACGCCAAGGCATTGCCGTCGTGGCTGCGAACTATCGACTCAACCCCGCCGTGCAATCGCCCGTCTATGTTGAGGACGCCGCAGCCGCCGTCGCTTGGACGATCAAGAACATTGAATCGCGCGGTGGATCACGCCATCGAGTATTCGTTGCGGGACATTCCGCTGGGGGCTATTTGACCAGCATGGTCGGTTTGGATCGAAGCTATTTGGCGGCTCATGATTTGAATGCTGATGACATCGCTGGGCTGATTCCGTACAGCGGTCACACAATCACACACTTTACGGTTCGCAAGGAACAAGGTATTCGCGGAACACAACCGACCATCGACAACATGGCGCCGCTGTTTCACGTTCGGCCAGACGCTCCGCCGATCCTGCTGATCACCGGCGACCGCGAACTCGAGATGCTGGGGCGATACGAAGAGAACGCATACTTTTGGCGAATGCTGAAGGTAACTGGAGACGAGGACGTCGAACTATTTGAACTCGACGGTTACGACCATGGGCAGATGGTAAATCCAACGCACCCATTGGCGATCAAGTTCATACGCAAAATCGTCAGCACCAGCTCCCATTAGCACGACTGAAGGACACCGCACTTCTTCGACGGTTCTGGCTTCCCCCTCGGAGCGAATATATCTTCGTTGTTAGGCAGTGAAGTCCAAAACGATCGATCGACCTTCACGCGCGGCGTGACCACAATCGAGCGACGCCTTCCTATGAAAACGTCTCCTGTGATCTTGTGGTAGTCTTGCCAACGAAGTCGCCACTCATCGTCGCAAGGAACGAGCGGATAAAAAGTGGCCGAATGCTCCGCGGTCGGAATGGTCGACCGCGGAGCGTTCGGACACAATTTCAGACAGTGATTTCCCGCTCGTTCCGAAGTCAATCCAATTGCATCGCAGGTCACTCGCAATCCGGCGTCAGGGCGGTGCACAAAATCGCTCAAAGCGAATCCAGGTCATCGTCTGCACAGACTCAGCGAGCTCCCGTATCCCGCGCCACACCGCCGCGTCATCCCACTGGGCCACCAAGGCCCCATTTGCCTCGTGCTTGGCATCGCGTGAACGACAGGTGACGAGTTCTCCCGTAGCCACCGTCGCCAGACGATGGGCCCCCACGTTGTGGCGAGTGTAGCCACGACAGTTTTTCTTCACGCGGTGCTTAGGTATTGGTCGACGGGATGCCTCGCTGTCGCACAACGGCCCATCAACTCAAAACGTCCCTCTACGGAATCGTTCTCCACCGGAGACGCCGACTTTGCGTCGGGCGGGTGATCGCAACCGAGCAACGCTCGCATCGGCAACTCATCCCACGCGGAATTCAATTGCGGCTGAGTAAACGGGAATCCAATCCAATCCAAACGCGACCAATCCCGGATCACGAGTGTGAGACCCCGCTCCTTCGCCCGCGCCGCAATCAGCTCGATCGTCGAGACGAACGACAACGAATCGTCGGTCGAGATCTCACGAACTTCGCTGTCTTCGAGGAGCCCGTACCAGTTTGCGGCTTGCCGGAGTGAGTTGAATCGATCTGTGCCGCCAGGATTGATCTCGCTCAACAAGCAAGCACCATCCATCGATGCCAGACAGCGAGAGATCAGGGTGCCGCCGGTGCGAGCTAGATGGTGAAGAATCGACATTGGAATTTTAGCGTCCCCGCAAGCACCTCTGTGGTTCCTCTTTAGCGGTCCACTCGTCACATTTGTTCTCAGGCCGTTTTGATTTTCGAAGCCTTGCATCAGTATTTACTTTGGAAAACTTTCGGCTTTCCGAGACCATCCCAGTATCGCTGGCCACTACGGAGACCTGGTGGTGAATTAAAATGCACGACCACTTCGTGCGGTCAACGGGCAACGAACGCAATGATTTCTATTCTACGACGGCTATCGCTCCAGTGAGTGTTACCCGAAAAGGTGTGTCCGTTAGCTGGTAAGACTGCACCAGCGAATTCGCATCTTTCAGACGGGTGAGTATCCCCGGTATAAATTCGGTGCGTTCTTCCGTGCCGGGCTGTGTCTTCGTGTGAACAACTGCCAGCATCGCTCCGGGGATTGCCACGGTTTCAAAGGTGTTGCCGGGCCGTCCGGACGCGATGCTTCCAGACACAGCTAGCTCGCCGCCCTCGCCGATGCCAACAATCTCAAGCTCAGGCAAGTCAACGGAGAACTGGGGCAGGCCAAAGTACGCTCCTAACTTTGCCGCATTCGCATGGAAAACGATACATTCAGCCGCTTTGCGGGTGAAGCCGTTGACATCGAGTGTCAAAAACGACTTGATGCAGTCGTCGCCGAGGCGTCTCTGGAAAGCGAGTGTGTACTCACCTGTGTTCATGTCGTGATAAAGACCTGCGCGAAGGTCGCGAACGCCTTTGGGGGTTTCATTAAGAAAAGACGGGAGGTGATAGAAGAGCACGTCGTGTACGTATCCTTTCGGTCCCTCGTTAAGCGCAGAATGCTCGAGTATTTTGGCGAGTTCTGCTTCGGAGACAAGCCTGAGTCCGTAGGCGACGCTCTGCTTCGTATCCACGGCAGCGGTGGTTCCATGGACCGTTCCCTTACCGTTCACGAGGGTCGCTGCGATGGCGTTTCGCAAATAGCGATTCTCCGGTCTCGCAAATTCGTCAAGAAAGCTATTCGGTTTTACAGGCAGGAATTTCACGCAATCGGTCGCCAAGGATTCGGAGCCCAAGCCGAATAATTCTGCTTTCAGCACCACATCTGGTCGTCCGTTGCGATCGATATCTGCTTTCGATTCAAGTTGGGGCGCAGCGTCAATTGCTTCTAGCCAGAGGGTCGCAGTACCCGTTTTCTCATCGAACCCAATATCGTTTAATCGAATCCGTTCATCAATCTGGACAATTGACTTTGCCTCGTTCTCTGACCGGGAGCTGCACCAAAGTCTTACCTTTCCATGAAGATTGTGGATGCTGAACTGAATGTAAACCTCATCGAAGGGCTGCGCGTCGAAACGTAGCCCTGAGATGTCATTTTGATGTAGTTCAAGAATGATTGGCGTAAAGCTTTCTGCGTTGACTTTAACTAGTTTTCCTAAAGAGAAATCACTCGATTCGATGCGATCTTCCCACACAGTCCGTTTGGGGAATGACAGAGCGTCATTGTTGTCGCTGTCGATATCGAGATCCATTTCAACGCGATTCGAACTGCAGTTGCCAGTGTCGTCTGCATCCACAGCGACAGCCTTCCGAGCAGTTGGTTGGGGTTCACCGTCATCTCCTGGATAGCAGGCTGATACTGAAACGCAAATCGACAACACGATCAGAGTTTTAACAAAATACACTCGTTTGTGAAGAAGTTGCATTGTTTTCGAAAGGGGTATTTGTGTTTAGCGAGGTGCCTGATGGTCAAAAACATTCCATTCCGATCCGTCCTCATTTGCACCGTGCATCAAACCGTAGTCAATAGAAGGAAAGAGGTGAGGCAGGCCCATTTTGAATCCCTCTCCTGTTCCAAGGTCATACGCAACCCATCTATACGAACCTGCGATAGAGGCAAGGTATTCAGTGGTATGGTCCACATTGTACAGGCCTTCGATTGGCACACTTAGGAACGCGGGATCAATAACTGGCGTAGTGGATCTTGATAAAGATCCATCCAGAACAGGATCTTTAACAAGATCCACTACGGTAAACCCGTCACTTATTGTTCATGGTATCCTTCGTCCAATCACGCAAGGCATTACCGGAAAGGTCATTCACGCCAATAGTATGGTAGCAATGCCGTTTATATTGCGTTGCAAGTAGGTGAATATGTCAGGGGCATTTATTCCTTTGGAACTGCTCGGCTGTAGCCCTTGTCATCATCGTGGAGAGTAACCGTGATCGGGGAAAGCTCTAAACCGGCCGCAGGCATCGGCCGAGAGACACGAATGGTTTTATACTCGGATGGCTGGTATTCCAGCGTCGCTGGATCGACCGTCGTCGACTCGTCTGTCGCATTGGTCGTGGTCCCATCTGCCCATGTCACGGTGACATAGTGCCGATCTAGGATGCCAGGATCCCACAGCGTGGAAGAAACAACCAGAAGTTGTGATCCGTTGGGCACAGTTTCGGTAGTCACACTCGGACGCGATGTGAACGGCGGTTGGACGTTGATCACCTCCGCTGTTGCGTCGGTCGGTTCGCCAGTGAACTCGATGCGAATGTCGACATCATCCGAAGGGGGATTGTTTCCGGGGACACCATCCTGAACTTCGGATAGGGCATCGTCGACCATCGAAAGGTATGCGTCAAAGCCAGAGTACTGATCATAGAGACCGTGATTTTTTGACCGTGCCCAAAATTCACCTAATTTGAAGCGTACTATTTCGCCATCGTCGTCGAAATCTCCATCAAAGTTGATGTCGGCAAACACGGTGAGATCAAGTGCGGAGTTCTTGCTCCAGGGGCCGGTCAGACTCCCATCAGCATTGACATCTCCTTCCAGCGTTGTGACTTCGGCGAAAACGACGGCAACGTTCGGCGGGACTGGATCCGGCGGATCGTCCAAGTCAGCGGCAAGCATCCGGAGCGGATAAAACGTTTCGACACTCAATGTCCGCCGTGAATATCGTTGCGGCGAGAATTTCGCTGGAACCACCCTAGAGGCACCGAGATTCCTCAGGGAAATCGAGACGCGTTTCCGAGCTATTGATTTCGACTTCATGATTGACCCACGCTGTTTAAAAGCCGCTGTCAATGGTGGTGAAACACCCCAACTATTTCACCATAGGGGAGCACCTGCCCCTTGCCAAGGAAATTTCTGGAGAAACTGGAGTTTTCTTTGCGATTCAGCGGAGACGTGGTTTGACTATTGTTTCTGCAATCACCAAGTCTCATCGTTGCAAACCCATCCAGGGCGCCCACATTTGCGGTTTGAAACCCTGACCCAATGCCTGAGATTCTCCTGCGTCGAATTGAAGTTGCCGCCGACGTTAGCCATGAATCGCGGCAGCGAGCGAACGGTACTTCTTGGGATCATACGCCTAAAGCGTTTTTTTGATGGAGCGAATAGAGCAGTAGTTCGAAGTATTCGCGATCATGAATGCCGTACCGTGATCCCGCATGGCATCTACGACGTTGCCAAGAACAAAGCTTCTTTGCATTTGAAATGTAGCAAGGATACATCTGAGTTTGCTCGCGAAAGCATCGGGTTGTGGTTCACCACTTCGCCACTGTATCGAGAGGTGCGTAAGCAAGACGCGGCTCTGTAGAGATGATTCCGTGACTCGGGAGTTTTTTGAGCGGACCGATTGCAGAATAGACTCTATGGGTGCCGAATTCATCTCTTAGAGAAATATGATCACCGAAGGCGTTCTTTGAGGAACTGCATTATGAACCGATCGCAACCCGCAACGCCTGAGGAATGGCTCGCCGAGATCGAGCTTGCCATCACCGATGCCAGAGATTCCAAGCCGTTTGGATTGTTGACCGACAAGCGGATCACTGAGTCCAACCTGTTTCATCTGGCCCCGCACGTGTGCATGAAGTTCCGTGGGCTGGACTATCGGGACGAAGCACTTCGGACCCGTGTTACCAAAGGGGCACTGGCAAACTACGTCGCCAACTCCGATCTTGATGGGATCAACCACGGGCTGGATCAGAGACCGCTGATGGCGTTTGCCATGTGCTACATTGCGGCACATTACGTCCTTGATCTGCTTGATGAAGCCGTGGCAGCCGCCGCTCTGGAGTACTGCGATAGGAACATCGATTGACGGATGGACGATCTCCGGCAATGCACTCATGACTTGCTGCTGGCGGAACGGGCGAGAGAGTGGCTGTTGGATGACGTCGACTTAAATCCGTCGACCGAAAACCGTCAAACCCAAAGCGACGCTGCCCATCTGCTAGGGTGGGTACACCAACACTCTCGGAATTCACTTTATGCCCAACTGCCCGTCCTGCAACAGTCCGAATTCTCCCGGCGAAAAATTTTGCCGGTCGTGTGGTGTGCCTTTTCCCGCAGCCACGACAATGACCACGGACCTCGAAGGAGAATTACGATCACTTCTAGGTCAAGGACGCAAGATCGAAGCTGTCAAACTTTACAAAGAGCACACGGGCAGTGGGCTGAAAGACGCCAAGGATGCAGTCGAAGCTCTTCAAGGCGGTGCCGGCCTGCCCGAATCTGGCCTGCCCGAATCTGGACGGGCCGATGCCGCACTTGATGCCAAACTTGAGGCGGAAGTTCTGAGCTTATTGGCGAGTGGGAAGAAGCTCAAAGCTGTCAAGCTCTACCGCGATCAAATCGGTGCAACTCTCCTGGAGTCCAAACTGGCGGTCGAATCGGTGGCCGCACGCCATGGTATCGTGGTCAAGGAAGGAGGGTGCAGCGGAGTGGTGATCATGGTCGGTCTGGCCTCGGTCGGAATCGCTGTTCTGGTCGGTCGTGTGATTCTGAATGGATGAGTTGTGATGTCTGGTAGTGTTTTTGGTCGAGGCTTTCGCCCAGCCCGCAGCTGCTGATGAGCAAAGAAAGGGCAGCAAGGTTTTCGGATAAGCTTTGCGCTAACTTTGTCCCTGCTCCCATTCGTATCGCAGATTGCCGAGCCAGCGGAAATCACTGGCCTCTGGCGAACCAATAAGACCCGAATGCCTGCTTTCTGGCCCGTTTGGCCAACCTCGTGGCTGGCAACTTGGGGGCGACTCACTACAATTCCGCCAAAAGGCAATTTTGGGTGGATGGGCCTGTGGTCGAATCCGCTGAATCATTTCTGCCACAACTTGGCAATTCAAATTAAAAGAGACTTGTGTGGACTTTTCGGTAATCGTGACAGCATTCTTTGGAGCTTTTGTCGTCTTTGGAGGAGTCATGGGCTATGTCAAAGCTGCAAGCAAGGCTTCTTTGATCGCAGGCAGCATCACGGGCGGACTCCTTCTGCTCTCAGCGTTTCTGATTGCGAAAGGCATCACCGCAGGGGCCATATTAGGGATAGTTGTTTCGCTACTGTTGATCGGCCAGTTTGGCGGTTCGTTGCGGAAGAAGTTCAAGGTCATGCCGAACCTGCTGGTAGTCGTCTTTGGAGTCATCACGGTCGGCGCGCTCGTTTTCAGTTTTTTCAAATAGGTTCCGGGAATCAGGGTGGAGCGCAGAAGTGGGCCCTGGGTGATTACCATCGACAGCGTTCGCGTTCATTGGGCTGAGTCCCGGGCAGTCACCACAGCCGCCTGCGACCAGCACACCGAAGCGAGGATTGGGGAGCGTGATACCTGGGCTGCGATTGCTCCCGCACCGGTGCTCAGCACGATGCTGTGACCGCAGTCGGACCTCCGCCGGAGGCTGAAGTCGGTGGCTAGGCACCGGTGGCGGCACGTGCGTAAGACGCCATCGGCAGCGTGGATGCCCAGAGCATGCCCGCCTCAGATGAGCCAGTGTGCCAATGCGAGTTTTTACCGCTCCTCGCGAGACTTTACCGCTCCTCGCGGGGCTGCGCCGGTGGGCGTCGCGAGGGACCGGGAGCGTTCGCCCCTGGCAGCGAGTTGCCGTCCCTGTTGGGACTCGATTCACCGGCGTGCAGGTCTGTGCCGCCGAGCAAGAGTCCGCCCTCACCGGTGATCGGACCTCTCGACGAACAGAGAATTCAACAATTCCTGATTTTTCTCCTAATATAATCAGTCGCTGGGAGTCTTCTCTGGTGAGAGGATGGTCATGACCGCAATAGCGACAAAATACATGTTGGAACCGACTCCTGAGGTGGATCAACCGAGCTGCGAGGGTGAGTGCACGCTCTCCTTACGCGACTTGTTTGACACCGAGGAGACGCCGCTGCTGCGGTACGCGTTTTCGCTGACCGGGCGTCGGGCGGTGGCTGAGGAGATTGTGCAGGAGGTGTTTTTGCTGCTGCACGGTCGTTTCGCCGAGGTTGAATCGCCGCGGGCGTGGCTGTTTCGCAGCGTTCGCAACAAAGCGTTCGATCATTTGCGAAACCATCGTCGCGAAGTTTTTGTCGAGGAGCAGCCGGATTCGGCCGGCGGCAATGAATCGCCCGAAACGCTACTCGTCCGCATGGAATCGATGGGGTTGCTGCGGCAGGTGTTGCAGGAACTCAGCGACACCGACCGGCAGCTGATTCGGCTGAAATATTTCGAAAATCTCAAGTACAGCGAGATCAGTGCTCAAACGGGCATGGGCATTGGCAACGTGGGTTACCGGCTGCATCACATTTTGAAAGAGTTATCCGCACGACTCCAACGCATGGGGGTCGACGCAACGTCATGAACGATCCATCACTCAATCCCTCGTCAGACACAGAACTTGAGTCACGCATTACTGCGGCGGTCTTGGGCGAGGCGTCCGACTTTGAACGCGATCAAATCGATCGATTGATCGAGCAGCGCCCCGAACTGGTGGCGATGAAGGCGCGGTTTGAGAGCGTGCACCGGCTGCTGCATGATGTGGGGCGGGAGGAATGGCCTGCCGAGCAGGACGGTCAATGGAAACTGCCCGTGAAGAAGCGTGACGCGTTGTTGAGTGTCTTGTCGGGCCCTCAAGATGGCACGCCGTTCGGTGAGTCACCAGAGAGCGTGCGCCCTGCCTCCCGAATTGCGAGGTTTACGAAAATCGGTGCTTTGGTATGTGCTGCCTGTCTCCTTGTTGGGATTGGTTGGTGGAGCCTCGCTGCTCCTCGCCGGACGGCCTTTCTGTCGCCGCGTGCCGGTGTCTCCCAACTGTGGTCGGAGGAAGCGAGCACCGTGTACGAATTGGCTGTCGATGAGCCCGCCGCTGCACTGGAACGCCCCAATGGCCCAGCGGGCGAGGGAATGGACATGGGAATGGACGGAGGTATGGGCGGAGGTATGGACAAGGGGATGGGCATGGACATGGGCATGGGCGGAGCCATGACAAATGGGCCCCATCTGAGTCGCGGCATGGACCAATCTGCCGATGCACCGGGACCCCGCTTTTCACGCTCCTTAAAGGTGACGGGAGTCGCGCCGCAGCGAGTCGCGGGCGAGCAAAAACAATTATTGATGAAGGACCGACCAGTGCTTGAGAAGTCGGCGCCCGACAACTCGCATTTTGGCGACCCACTGGAACGGTCAACGGAAACACGATCCTTTGGGTACCGAGATAGCTCACAGCATGTACGGGGCCCCTCCGTCGCGGACGAGCGTCAGTCCAAGGTGGAGTCGCTTGGTTTGAATGTATCCGCCGACGACTCTGGCCGGGCCGCGGGACGTCGGGATGCGTCTGCGTTGGAGTCGGAGTCGCTCAACGAAGCGGGTGATTTCGACAGCATCGATCCCTTTGCTGGTGCGTCGTTGTCAAACCAATCGCAGGCAGGCGTCGGACAGCAAGCAGCATCCGCACCGCCGGCTGCTGTTGCGGGGAAACTGGAGGGAGGGGCGAAGGAACAGAACGAGCGTGCATTGAACTTTCAAGTCCCGGCGTTGTCGGAGAGTTTATCGCGACGCAGGTCCACTCGTTTGGGCGATCTTGTGAACAGCGATACCGCTCCGGACATTGCGATCGACCTGGTGGAATCCAAAAACATGCCACTCGGCGAAACACTCGCCGACGACCTCCGCGTTTTTCTGGACACGGAGCTGCCTCAATCGGATCGTCAGCGGCTCTCTGAACGGTTCGACGATCGCTATGGACTTGGTCACGGTCGTCCACTGGCTCGACGAGAGGTCGAGCAGAGGTTGGGGCAATCTTCCGAAGCCACAGACAAAGGTAAACAGGTTCCGCGGCCCGTCGACTTCGTTCGCGAATCGAATGCGGCGGCCGAGCCGTTCTCGACCTTCTCGCTGCATGTCAGCGATGTCTCGTTCAAACTTGCTGCCGCGGCACTGGCGCAAGGCCAGTGGCCCGATCCGGGCAAGGTTCGGATCGAGGAATTTGTCAACGCATTGGACTATGGCGATCCGCTACCGAGCCAACATGAAAAGGTGGCCTGCCAAATCGAACAATGCATCGATCCTTTTGCGCAACAACGCAACCTACTACGGGTTTCCTTGCGAACCGCGGCGGCCGGACGCGCGTCGACAACACCGCTGCGATTGACGCTGCTGCTGGATAACTCCGGCTCGATGGAGCGGATCGATCGCCAGGAAACCGTTCGTCGTGCCTTTGCGACGCTGGCGGAACAACTGCAACCGAGCGATCAAATTACTCTAATCAGTTTCGCACGAACGCCACGACTGCTCGCCGATCGGGTCAGTGGCGCGAGTGCGAAAGAACTGGCTCAACTCATCGAGAACCTGCCCAGCGACGGTGGCACCAATATCGAGGCGGCCTTGCAATTGGCGTGGGAGAAGGCGCGGGAACAGTGGACGGAGGGTGCGCAGAACCGGATCATTTTGCTGACCGATGGAGCTGTCAATCTCGGCGACGCCAACCCGGATCGGCTATCCAACATGGTCACGAGGATTCGCGATACAGGAATTGCATTTGATGCCGCCGGCATCAGCGCCAACGGGCTCAACGATGAAGTCCTCGAGGCGCTGACGCGGCAGGGCGACGGGCGTTACTACCTGCTTGATTCCGCCGAGTCCGCCGATGATGGTTTCGCTCGCCAGATCGCTGGTGCACTGCGTCCGGCGGCGATGAATGTGAAGGTGCAGATCGAATTCAATCCTCAGCGAGTGGGCCATTACCGGTTGCTCGGCTTTGAGAAGCACCGACTCAATAAAGAGGACTTCCGCAACGATCAAGTCGACGCGGCCGAGATGGCAGCAGCGGAGGCGGGTGTGGCGGTCTATCAATTCGAGGCCAAACCGGACGGCGAGGGTGATGTTGGCTCGGTTTCGGTGCGTTTTCGTGACATGTCAACGGGACAAATGGTCGAGCGTCGTTGGCCGATCCCCTATCAACTCCATCCGCTCCGCGCTGACCAAGCCTCCGCGTCATTGAAATTGGCCACGGTGTCGGCAATGTTCGCTGCCAAAGTTGGCGGTGGGCCATGGGGAGAGATCGTTGATTTCAAAACACTGTCCGAATTGATTGCGGGATTGCCGCCGCAGACGCGGGTTTCCCATCGAGTTGAGCAACTCGAACAGATGATCAGACAAGCCCGACAGATCAGTGGGCAATGAATGTTTTATCGATTGCCATTCGTCTTTCGAGGCGAGCAAGGCAACTCGTTTTCCAGATCCCTGGGCGATGCCCTGTCAGCTATCCACAACGATCCCTCCGAGAGAATCGGAAGACCTCTCGGAGGGAACCGTCGTCTCCTCCGATATTCCAAACATGCGTTACCGCGTCGCCCGTTGGTGCTCAAACACGCCGCATGAAAAACTCGACACCTCTCATCCATCGAACCGGCATCCCCTTCGCCGAGCGACCATTCCCAATTAGTTAGTCTCATGAAAACCATGCGGTCACACGCCATGCTTCGGCTCTTCATCTCAATTGTGATGTCACTCGTTTTCGTCACCACTTGTTATGCCCAAGACAATGCGAAGGGGGCGACCATCAATAGCTCGATTGGCGAAGATGGTACGGGCACGATCGTGCTCGAAGCGCATGGCAAACTACCTGAGCCACCAGTATTTTACTCCAGCAAAGCTCACGCCAATGCCAACGTGACGTCCGAGCGAATTGAGCAGACGATCGAGGTCTCGGTCCACGTGATCCAGGGGCAGGCCAAGACAATCAGTCTCGGCATCAATGGCGACGGTGAGATCGTTGATGTTGCCAGTTCCCATGACGAACTGCGATCCTGGGCAGTCCGCCAGACAGACTCGGCCCGATTTCTCGACTTGAACGTGCAAGACAACGCCATCGACCTGAAGTTCACCGTTCAAGCTCGCTCAGCGAAACTGCAGCTGCCGGCGGAAATCTATCTGCTGCATCTGACGCGTGGTGATGCGGTTGGTTTCGATTCCGTCGTGGAGGTTCACGCCGCCGAGGGAGTGCAGCAAGTGGTTACTAGCACCAGCAATTTTTCACCACTAAAGTCTGACGGGAGAACGACCCGATTTCAGACGAGCACCGGCGGCGATCTCAAACTATCGATCAGCCGCAGTGGCACCGCTCCCGAACCAGTCGAGTTTACGGACACGACGCTACGCGGTGAACTCGGTGCCAGTGGTGATTCGATCCGGTTTGAACTCCGCGGTACGGCACAGGTTGCCAAACCAGGGGCGGAGTTGGTCGTGCTGTCAGGACGTGCGGCGATCAGCGATGTTCCACAGGACCCGAACTATCGTTTGCGTTTGGCGACCGAAGGCGGGCAGCCGGTTTATAAGCTGGTGTTTCCTCAATCGGGGACATTTCCCATTGAACTGAACTTCGTCGCCGCAGTACCACGCTCCGAAGACGTCGGTCGAAGTCTGGATTTCACCGTCGCCGCTGGCGCGGTCGTCCCGTTGACGCTGGAGGGCTTTGACGCCGATCTGGATTTCGCCCATGACCAGCCGTTTGTTTCGCCGGAGCATCGCGATGATACGTGGATTGGATTTTTGCCAGCCACCGGACATGCCAAGTTACAGTGGAAACCTGCTCGTCAGACCGGGGAGGGGAAATTATTTTTCACAACGACAGGTCGCATCGAAGCCACCGTCAGCGCGGGATTGCTGCGTCAAGATCACCAAATTCGATACCGCGTTCTGCAAGGTGAATTGAAATCACTGAGCCTTCGCCTGCACGGCCCTGGCGAAATTCTCGACGTCAGCGGTGACAATCTGGTCGGTTGGAACGTCACCGGCGAGGGCGAGGAACGGGGGCTGAACATCACGCTGAGTCAGGCGATGGCAGGCGAGAGCCAGATCAACGTGCGGAGCCAGACACCACTCGGGGCGTTTCCCGTCCGTGCGGAAGGATTGCGACTCGAACCAGTCGATACGATTCGCCATTCCGGATTGCTGCGGCTGAGTAACTCGGGATCGGTGCGACTCGAACCGATCGACCTCGTGGGTTTAACGCAGCTATCGCCCGATCAATTCCCTGGCGAAGCGGCTGCGGCGCGGCAAGTCTTCGTCTATCGCTTTCCTTCGGCGGAGTACGCGTTTGCTGTTATGGCTGATCGGATTCAGCCAGAGGTTCATCTATCCGACCTGGTTGTCTATGAATTATCGGAATCCGATCGTGTGATCCATGCAAACATTGAATTGGACATTCGCGAAGCCCCGATTCGGGAATGGGACTTTGCCATCCCGCCGGACTATTCCGTCGTCGCGGTTACCGGCGCGAGTGTCGCTGACTACGTCGCTGCGTCGGTGGTCGAAAAGGAACGTCGCAATTTGAAGGTGATCTTTTCGCAAGATGTCAGTGGCCGGCAACTCGTGATACTGCATTTGGAAAAGAGTGAACCCGCATCGGAAGCAGACTGGGTGCTACCGCGAATCGAATACCCCGATGCGAAAACGGTTCGGGGGGACGTGGGGGTCAGTGCGGCGGCGGGGTTCCGCATCACGATAGCGGACAGCGACCAGCTGACCGAAAAACCGCTTTCGTATTTCCCAACACCCTCCCCAGGTTTGCAGCAAGCGTTTCGGATCCGCCAGCCGGATTGGTCGGCGACCATGCACGTCGAGTTACTCCAGCGGAGTGTCCAGTCAGACGTGTTCCATCTGTATTCGCTCAGTGATGAAACTCTCTATGGCAGTGCCCTGGTCAACTACTTCGTAACAGGCTCGCCAGTCTCGCAGTGGAAAATTTCCGTCCCGGAGACACTTGGCAATGTGACGGTCGATGGTCAGGACGTACGGACGTGGCGGCGTGACGGTGACACGCTGATCATCACGCTGCATCAAGGCGTGATGGGGGCGAGCACGGTGTTGGTGACATTTGAAGAAAAGACCAATGCCGATCACGGTTCCTTTCAGGCCGGCGTGATCACGCCGCTCGATGTACAGAGCGAGCGTGGCTACATCCAGGTCGTCAGTCCGATGCAGGTTAAAATCGAGAGTTTGTCGGTGTCCGACGATTTGTTGAAACTCGATCCGCTCGAACTGCCCGCCGAACTTCGGCTGTTGAGCACGGCACCGGCACTGGGGACATGGCAGTACACCGAACGTCCGTTTGTGTTGAACCTCAAAGTCGAATGGTTCCAGCCCGGCACTATGGTTTCGCAAGTGGTGGAGTTTGCCGATGCAGACAGCCATGTGTCCGCAGACGGCGAGTTGGTAACCAATGTGACGTACTTTGTGAAGTCGCGCGGCCAACGAACATTGAAAGTGAAACTACCGGAGGCCCCGGTGCGTCTATGGGAGGTCTCGGTCGATGGCAAACCCGTCACGGCGCGGCAGGCAGACGAATTCACGCTGGTCCCGCTGCCCGGTGCGGCAGACCCCAATATTCCCGTGGAAGTCCGCCTGCGATTGGGCAAGCCCCGGGTGAGCGAATCGCATCCCGAACTGGCCCTCCCGAGCGTGGACGCACCGCTCCTGAAGGTCGAGTGGAGTATCGCGGGTGATGAGAATCATGTGCTCTCCCCCGGCCCTGGTACCGTTTCGCCGCCACGACCGATCCTTCCTCCCTCCGGCTTTGAGTGGACCGCCCGCCATGGGTTGGTATCGCTGATCCTGATCGGCTTGTTAACCGCCTTGGGTATCTGGGGACGCGAGCAGACGACGCTCTGGCAAGCGGCCGGTTTGTTTTGTTTGGCCGCTGCGATTGGCGTTTCGCTGCTGACGGCGGTGGCGGCGGTGGCCGACATTCGCGCCGCGTTGCCGCTGCAACTGAGCCTGCCGATTCTGTCCGCGGGAGCGCCGATTGAGCTGCATGTGTCGAATACTCCTCGCTGGCGTGCTAATTTCTCTTGGCTTGGTTTCACGGCGATCGTGTTCGGGGCGGCGTGCTTGGTTTGGTCGTCATTGACCCACACGATGCGAAAGCGGATTCGCTGCCTTGGAATCTTCTTGGTCACGATGGGCGTACTGTGCCAGGGAGATGCCGCGGGGTGGTTCTTTGCACTGGTCGCCCTCGCCATCTTTTTATTCCTGTTTCTCGCACCGGCACTTCGTTCACTGCGTCGTGCGGCGGACCAGTGGCATGCGTCTGGTCGCAAACAACAACCCGCTAAGGACGGCGGCCCCGCCGAATCGGTGGCAACAGCGATGTTGGTATTTGCCTTGTCGGTGGTCTCATGCGGCATATCCCACGCCGAGGTTCCCGATGGTTTTATCGCTGCGGATTCCATGAAACAGCAATGGCAGGTAACACATGGAGATGCCCGACTGAGCGCCAGCGGAACGGTCGTGGTCTCTGGTGAACCTGGGGATCGGTTCGTATTGCTTCGCGCACCGGCGATATTGACCCGATTCGAGGGGCAAGGGCTGCGTCTGACCAAGAGTGAGATTCCTGGGCAGGGCCTCGCGTATATCGTCAGCATTCCTCTGACGGAGGAGAAACCGGAGTCGAGTCGTTATGAGGCCTCGTTCGAATATCAACTCGAATCGATCAAGCCACGTCAGAGCGTTCCAGTGCTGACGGGTGACGCCGCGTTTGCTGAAATCGGCTTTCACTATGACGAACCGGGTTGGGACGTGCACAGTTCCAATGCGGTTCGCATCGAAACGGTGACCAAGGAGGACTCGACTCAATCGATCGTATTGCTTGGACCGGGAGCGGCGAATCTCTCGCTGAGTCCTCCCGCCCGAGATGTAACCACCGAGCAAACACAGTTCTACGTCGAAACATCCAATCTCTACCTGCCAGCTCCGGGCGTGGTCGATGGCCGCCATCGATTGCACATCCGCATGTCTCAGGGCCAGGTCAGTGGCCTGAGAGTGGTGATCCCTGAGGGTTTGACCGTCAGCAGCGTTAGCGGCCCGATCGGTTCGTGGCAATTCGATGCCGAGCACGGTGACTTGAAGCTGGAATTAGAGCCACCACAATCGGATGTGTTTGATATCACCATCGAGACACAGCGTGGTCTCGCGCCACTGCCGACCAACGTGACGTTGGCTCCGCTGCGGGTTCCCGAAGCGCATGGGGAAATGGGGTTTCTAGCGGTCGCTTTTGGCCCCGACGCTCAACCAGAGAAACTAACTCCGCAAGGGATGTCCGTCGTCAATATCAGTGATTTCGATGCTGGTTTGTTGCCGAACGGAGATGTCGTGCTGCATCGTGTATTGCGTTATGGTGCCGCCGGTGGCGATGTGGTTGCACGCGTTGCACCGGTGGCTCCCGAGGTTCGTGTGACCAGCCAACAGGTTCTCTCGCTCGGTGAAGAGCGGATTGTCATGGGCGTGAATTTCGCGGCTGAGATCACCCGAGCGGGCTTGTTTCAACTCAGCTTTCCGTTGCCGAATGGATTGGAGGTGGAGTCGCTCTCGGGTGCGTCGCTACACCATTGGGCCGAGCGTGGCGACGTTGAACAGCGGCAGATTGTGCTGCATCTCAACGGCAAAACGATTGGGACACAGAGTTTTCATCTCACCCTTGCGGGCACTTCGCCCACTGACGTGCAGGAGTGGAAGGTGCCGCGGTTTGAACTCAACGAAGCCGCTCGCCAAAGTGGTGAGTTGGTCGTCCGGCCCGCCACCGGCATCCGGCTGCGTACGATCTCACGGCAGAACGTCTCCGAATCGGATCTCAAACAGATGAGCGGTCAGGCGGCGCACGCGTCGTCGGCTGGCGGATTGGCGTATCGCCTTCTGCAACGAGACTGGTCGCTCGTGCTGGGCGTCGAACAACTCGATCCCTGGGTAACCGGCCAGATACTACATGAAGTGACATTGCGAGAGGGGCAAACACGCACCTCGCTGATGACAAATTTCGAGATCCAGAACGCATCCATACGCTCTCTGAACGTTGTCTTGCCGATCACCGATGAAGACGAGATCAAGACGCTGCGTGCGAGTGGCAGTACCGTTAGCGACTTGGTTCGCACGGCCCCCGATTCCAATACCTGGGAACTACGCTTCAAACGCCGCGTGATCGGAAAGGTTGAGTTTCGCATCGAATACGAACGACGGGGTGATCGCCTGGACGAACGTGAGGAGATCACACCGGTTGGAATTCCGCAGGCCCGTCAGCTGTCCTATTTTGTTGCTGTTCGTGCCGGTGGCCGGCTTGAGCTCCACCACGACGACTTACCCGATGGATGGCAGCGCATCGATTGGAGTAGCGTCCCGGCGGCACTGCGTGAGGCGGGGACTCGTGCAACTCCCGTCTTTGTCCTGCGAAGCGTCGCGGCCAATGGGCATCTGATCGTGCATGCCAAACGTCATTCGCTCGCCGAAGCGCTGAAGCTGCGTGTCTCCAAAGGTAGCCTGACCACGGTGCTCTCGCCGACGGGAGATCAGTTGACCGCCGTCGAACTGACCGTCGATGTGATCCAGCGCAGCAGCCTAAGAGTCGGGCTACCGCCCCATGGCGAGCTGTTTAGCATCTTCGTCAATGGTGAAAGTGTTCACTCGATCCATCAAAGTGGTGATGCCAGCATGTGGCAGTTCACGATTCTGCCAGGCATCGACGACCGTACCGCCAATGTTCGCTTCGTCTACTCGGTGCGTGGAAATGAGATCAACCGTCTTGAGCTGACCAGCCCCGAGCTGAATGTGCCGTTGGAGAACATCGAGTGGAGCGTGGTGGCCCCCGAAGGGTATGCGCTGGCGGATCACGATGGCAATCTCGAACTCGTCCGTCAGATTAATCAGAGCCAATACGATCGCAGTTCCTACCTATCGATCGCGAGCCATGCCCGAAAAGCACGGGCCGAGCAGGCTGCCAACCTGTTCGCCAAAGCGAACCAATTGATTCAGGCAGGCGAACAATCCAAGGCGAGCTGGGCGCTCAATAGCGTCGCGAACCAACACGCGCTCGATGCCGCATCGAATGAGGATGCACGGGTGCAGTTAGAAAACTTACAAACGCGCCAGGCCATCATTGGTTTGAACACGCGTCGGCAACGTCTCTACCTCGACAACAACCGAAGTGATGAGGCGATCGCTGGCGATCAGCAACTTCATGATGCCGCCACCGAGAACCCGATTCTGAAGCAAAATCAACTGAATCTTCGACCGGGGCAATTCAGTGAATTGCTGCGAGGCAACACCACTCAAGACAATGCGTTTTTGCAACGAATTGCAACCAAGTTGGTTGATCATCAACGCACCACCGAACCGGCTCCCCAAGCGATTCTGATCAGTCTGCCCACAGAGGGGGCGATCACGACGTTCACACGCAGTGTGCAGGTCGCCGAGGATTCGCCGATGGAACTCGACTTGGAGTTCGCCTGGAAATACAGTCTGCCCTTTTGGCGATCACTGTGTATGATCGCCGTCCTGGCATTGATGATCATCGGCTTCGTCGCGGTGACCGCGCGGCGAGTTGTCTGAAAAGTATTCCTCGCGTCTGCGGCCCATCACCGCGTCAAGTCAATTTTCGCGATGGAAGCAGCATGGTCACAAAAAAAATGCTTGACCGCGTTTCCGCGGTCAAGCATTTGTGGGGCGTCAGGGGATCACGCACTGAAGGTGCCCGGACCAAATCAGTTATCGACCTCCTCGAGGGCGTCGGCTTTGTTCTCGCCTAGCTCTTCCAACCGATCGGCTTTCTTTTCGCCTACGTCTTCAATGGCATCCGCCTTGTTTTCGGCAGCGTCGGTTACGCCGTCAGCGCGTTCGCGAACGTTCTCAGCGGTGTTTTGGGAAGCATCACGAATTTGATCGGCTTGGGTCTGGGTCGTGTCCCGGACCTCATCAGCCCTCTTATCCATGGCGGACTCTTCACAGCCGACAAAGCCAAGGGTGCTAACGGCCAAAACCAGGGTTGCTAACATCTTCATCTTGATATTCCTATATTTTGAAATTGGGCGACGCCGCGGAAAGTCGCGGGTCGGTCGAGAGATGGGTTTACGCAAGACGTGTGCCAATATCCTTTGGAAGAACCGACATTGCGTTACGACGCTGCACCGCGAACGCATCTCACGCGGAGGGCTTGGTAGCCAGAGCGGTAGAGTTTTTCAGATCGCAGGCTCGAATGAATGACGCATGTGAGAACCCAACATGCCCGCGACGAATCGCGGCGACACGCATCCGGATGCGACGGCGATCGTAAAAAGAAGTCTTTGTGATCGCAAACCGAACAGCATGACGGTTTGGCTGGCAAGCCTCGTGTCTGGGCTCGTGTCTGGCCCGCGAGGCGCAGCAAGTCGCCAGCTGGCGGCGTCCGCCTACAGCAAGGCGTCCAGAACTTCGTCCGTTTGCGAGAAATCAGCAAAAATTTGCGAAGGATTCTCGGTCGCGAGGGCATCGATGGGAAACTCTCCCGTCGCCACTGCGATGGTTTTTGCTCCGATCGCATGCCCACAGCGAATATCGGCGGGGGTGTCGCCCACCACGACGACCTCGGTGACGGAATCGCCGTAGCGACGAGCGATAATTTCCGCCGTTCGCCGGGCCAAATCGTCGCGTTCGACGTGAAAGCTGCCTCCGGAAATCCAGGCGAACCACTGTCGCAGATCAAAATGGGCAAGTTTTTGAGTTGCGGTCTCGGGTAAATTCCCGGTCATCACAGCTAGTTCCAACCCCTCGCGACGATACAAGTCAGTCAATAACGCGCGGATCCCTGGTAACACGACCCCGCCCTGACGAGCGAGGTGGCCGCCCATTAAACTAATGTACCGATCCCGTAACCGGCGGCAGTGCTCCTCGGTCACTTCCAGACCATTTCGCTGCAATAATTCCATCAACAAACTACGATCGGTTCGTCCCGAAAACATCACATCGCTGTCCGGGTGGGCAACACCAAATTCTTCCAGCATCGCTTGGGAGAGTGCCCCCCTGCCGACCCCCTTGGTCGTCAGCAATGTGCCATCGATATCGAATAAAAAAACGCGCACGTCGGTTTTGGCCTGCATCACCTGAGAGAGAAAACTAAAACACGCCCATGAGTGTCCATCCGCCCAGTGTCCCAGAGCCTCGTTCGAGCGACCAGCCCCAGCTCGATAAGAGCGGCCAGCGGGTCCGCGAAATGTTTCGGCAAATCGCGCCTCGCTACGACACGATGAACCATCTGTTGTCATTGAACATTGATCGTCGCTGGCGAAGGCAGGCGGTCGATCGCCTGCGCATCGATTCGCAGTCGCCGATTCTGGATATCTGCTGCGGCACGGGAGACTTGGCGATCGCCATTGCGGACCGGGCTGGCAGCGGTGTGCAGGTGGTCGGCAGCGATTTCTGCCACGCGATGTTAGAGATCGCGCGCGACAAGGAAGCCGCTCGGGTGCGAGATGCCGCCGATGGAATAGGTCGGGCCACGATCCCGTTCTTCGAAGCCGATTCGATGGCACTGCCCTTTGCCGACGATCATTTCCAGTGCGTGAGCGTCGCGTTCGGGTTGCGAAACATCGCCGACACCGACCAGGGACTGCGTGAAATGGTGCGTGTCTGTCGACCGGGCGGCCAAGTCATGGTGCTGGAGTTTTCCCAGCCGTCACTGCCCATCCTAAAGCAACTTTACGGTTTCTATTTCCGCTCCGTCCTGCCTCGCGTCGGTCAGTTGCTGGCACAAAACGACAAGTCGGCGTATGCGTACTTGCCCGCCTCGGTCGGCCAGTTTCCCTGTGGCGAGCGGCTCGCGGAGCGGATGCGAGCGGTGGGTTTGGACGACGTCGCCTTCCAAACGCTCACGCTCGGCGTGGCGACGATCTATACCGGTACCAAGCCGCCCGCCGACGAGTCCGCTGCCGGCGATGCTGTCGCTCGCGAGATGCCCGAGGCGGCGCAAGCATGATCGACCCTGTGAGGCGTCCCCGCCGGATTGTCGTCGCGATCACAGGTGCCAGTGGCGCACCCTATGCGGTTCGCCTTCTGCAGGCGCTCCGCGTCGCCGGCGTGGAAGTTCATTTGACGATCAGCCCCAGCGGTGCCGCGGTGATCGCGCAAGAACTCGGCCTTCAACTTGATCTTCGGCACCCTGATCTCGATGCTTTGCTGACCTGCGTGGCCGCGTGGTCGAACGCATCACCGATGGAGTTTGATTCGCGACTGGGGGAAACGGGGGACGAGCGATTTCATTATCACCAGCACGATGACTTTTTCACGCCGATCGCCAGCGGTTCGTTTGTGACCGATGCGATGGTGATCTGCCCGTGCAGCGGCAGCACGCTCTCGGGCGTGGCGCGTGCAGCGGGGGCAAATTTGATTCAACGGGCCGCGGAAGTGCACCTCAAGGAACACCGCAAACTCGTCGTGGTGCCGCGGGAGACGCCGCTGAGCGTGTTGCAGTTGGAGAATATGCATCGCCTCGCCGCTGCCGGTGTCGTGATCTTGCCCGCGATGCCGGGTTGGTATCACGGTGTCACGTGTCTGGAGGACCTGGTCGATTTCGTCGTCGCTCGGATCCTCGACCAGGTTGGCGTGGAGAATGCCCTGATTTCACGCTGGAAAGACACGTCCGACGAGGGCGTTTCATGACTGTCAAATCCAAACTGCCGGACTGGCTCGGCCTCATTCGTTTTTCGCATACGATTTTTGCGTTACCCTTCGCGATTCTCGCGGCTTTCTTGGCTTGGTCGACGCCCCTGGCGACGGGGTCGACGGCAACCCCCACCATTCGGATTTCGGACATGGTCGGAGTGTTGCTGTGCATGGTTTTTGCGCGCAGCGCCGCGATGGCATTCAATCGGCTCGTCGATCATAACATTGACGCTGGCAATCCACGGACGGCGTCGCGACACCTGCCTGCGGGGCGGCTATCGCGTCGCAGTGTGCTGATTTTCACGGTGGTCTGCTCACTCGGTTTCGTCGCCTCGACGCTGTTCTTCTTGCCCAATCGCTTGCCCTTGTACGGATCGATTCCGGTGCTCGCGTTTTTGCTTGGCTACTCGCTCGCCAAACGCTTCACCGCGTCCGCCCACCTGTGGTTGGGCGTGGCGCTGAGCCTATCGCCGATCTGTGTGTGGATTGCGATTCGCGGATCAGACTTCAGCTGGGACTTTTTTCATATCCCGCTTCTTTTGGCGGGTGCGATCGCGTTTTGGGTGGCCGGGTTTGACATCTTGTATGCTTGCCAAGACGCCGATTTCGATCGCGCGGCGGGGTTGCATAGCGTGCCGAGCCGATTTGGAGTTGCCGGTGCGCTGCGGATCGCGATGGTGATGCACGTGATCATGCTCGGATTCCTTGCCGCGCTCGTCCTGACCGGGCAAGCCGCCGGGCTGGGGTGGTTGTTTGCTGCCGCAGTTGGGTTGACAGCGGTCTTGGTGATGGTCCAGCATTGGCTGGTCCGCCCGGACGATCTCAGTCGCGTCAACGCCGCGTTTTTTCAAACCAATGCCATCATCAGTATCATTCTCTTGATGGCCGGAGCCATCGACACAATCTTATAAAGAGAGTTCCGAAAAACAAAGGGTTTAGGGTTCAGCAGGAGGATTCCTCAACCCTGAACTCCCCTTTTTATTCAACTCTCCTGTTCCTGAACCCTCTTTTTTCTGAACCCTTCCAATGCATTCCTCTGAACTGAACGCTCGGTTTCGTGAAATTCGCGACAAGGTCGAAGCCAGCGAACGACTGTCGCTCGACGACGGATTGTTTTTATACGAGCCCGAGGTATCGCTCCAAGCCGTCGGGGAGCTGGCCAATTTCGTGCGTGAGCGACTCAATGGAAATGTCGCTTATTACAACATCAACACGCACCTCAATCCGACCAACATCTGCGTGTATCGGTGCCGGTTCTGCGCGTTCCGCAAAGACTTGCGAGATGAGAGCGGTTACGCGATGACGGACGAGCAGGTGCTCGAACGGGGCCGCGAAGCGACCGCTAACGGATGCACCGAGATGCACATTGTCGGCGGTCTGCACCATCAGCGGAAATACGAGTGGTATCGCGATCTCATCTCGCTGCTGAAAACGAACTTCCCGCAAATCCATCTGAAAGCCTGGACGGCAGTGGAAATTGATTGGTTCCGATTCCAGACCAAGAAATCGTTCCGCTGGGTACTCGAAGACATGCGGGCGGCCGGCCAGGGCAGCATGCCAGGTGGTGGCGCGGAGATTTTCCACCCTGAAGTCCGCGATCAATTGTGCGAGCACAAAGCCAACACGCCCTCATGGATTGAAATTCACAAGACCGCTCACGAGATCGGCATGAAGACCAATTGCACGATGCTGTATGGGCACTTGGAAAAGGCCTATCACCGGATCGACCACCTGATGCGACTACGTGAATTGCAAGACAAAACGGGCGGCTTCCAGGTCTGTATTCCGCTGGCGTTTCACCCCGAAAACACACAGTTATCCGAGTTGAAGAAACCCTCGGGCCTGATGGACTTGCGAACCGTTGCCATCAGCCGACTGATGCTTGATAACATCCGGCACATCAAAGCCTATTGGATCATGCTCGGCATCGAGACCGCACAAACGGCCCTCGCGTACGGTGCGGACGATCTCGACGGCACCGTTCGTCACGAACTGATCTATCACGATGCCGGTGCAAAAACCCCCGAATTCCTGTCGGTGGACCAGATCCAACAGTTGATCCGTGAAGCGGGCCGCGAACCGATCGAGCGAGACACCACCTACAACCGCGTGATCCGGGACGCCGACGATTTTACAAAGTGGCATTCCGGCGAAAGCGTCGACGCCGAGCTGGCAGTGGTTTAAGGCCGCCTCATGGCGCCATTTGCCTCATGGCACTATTGTCTCGTCCGCCGAACCGGCGACGATCGTCCCCGGTAGAGAGTCGCCATCGCCATCGAAACCAAGCTTGCTTCGCGAGCCGGTCCACGTGCTGTTTCTGGACAGCTTGCTACTGCGAAACCAGCGCCGAGGCATGGCGGATGATCGGGAGCACACACTGCTCCATCGCGGTCGTCACGGCGCCGGTCGATCCCGGTAGCGCGAACACGACGACTTGACCGATGCGGCCCGCGGTGGCTCGGCTGAGCATGCCCTTGGGGCCAATTTCCGCGATCGAGAGGGCTCGGAAATACTCACCGAATCCGGGCAGGCGAACCTCGAGCAATGAATCGATCACGTCCACAGCCATGTCGCGTGGCGCGATGCCCGTGCCGCCTGTTGAGATGATTGCGTCGAGCGACGTGTCAGCGGTGAGCTCGCGGATTTTCTCTCGGAGCGGTTCGGCATCGTCACTCATGATCAATCGCTGAGCGACGAGGTGCCCGGCCTCTTCGAGTAGCTTGGCGACACGATCACCGCTGCGGTCATCTGCGATCGTGCGAGTGTCACTGAGTGTGATCACAGCCACCCGCAACGCGGCTTCCATATTGACATTGCCGCAGCCGCAATCAGGCGAATCACAGGTGTGAGTTGGTGTGTGATCGGTCATGGGGAGTTTCCAGATTCGAGTTGTTTTCCAAAAAACGGCGTGTGATCGGTGGTCGCTCGGCTCTCGGAATCGAAAAGTGTGTGGGCGTTTCCTATCGGCTCGGCCCGTCGGTCGACAACTGAATTTCAATTCGGTCGTCGACCTGGCGGATCGGGAAGGATTCCTGTAGCGGTTGATGATTGATCAGTTGAATCCCGGTGGCCAGATCATATTGCCAGCCGTGCCAGGGACACGTCACGCAGCCATCGCGGACGACTCCATCCGCCAAGGGACCACCCTGGTGTGAGCACATCCCATCGATCGCGTACCAGGTTCCCGCGTGGCGAAACACTGCGATCACGCGATCGTCGAGTAACACCTCGACGGCAAAATCCTCGCCAGAATCGAACTGGCGACGCGAGACCGCTTTGATATTCACATCGCCCGCGGCGGGATCGTCGGTGATCCGCGCGGCGAGCCGCCAGTCACACTCGTTCGCTGGCACCGGCGTGTCACTGGGCTCGTTGGCGTTGGCTTGAGAATCAGACATGCCGGCATCTTACTCAGGGTGATGGTCGAGGCGGTAGCCGGGGCGTTACAATTCGGGCCAAACGATCAGTCTGCCACACAAAAGGACTTCAATCAGATGAACCGGCTATCTTCGCCCATTCGATTTGGGCAATCGCTTTTTCACATCGGTCGCGAGTCGGCGCTGCGGCTGATTCCAGTCGTCGCCTGCGTCTGCCTCGCTGCAACCGCGGTGCTGCACGCGGCTGACCCACCACCGTCTGACGCCAAGTCCGACTCGAAATCAAACCAAGAAACCTCTCAGGACGACAACGTGGCCGAAACCGCCAGCCTGCCCAAGCCGCTTCGCAGCGTCGAGGGGATCTCTCAATACGAACTCGACAACGGTGTCCAGATTCTGCTGTTCCCCGATGAGAGCAAAGAGGTCGTGACGGTGAACATGACCGTGTTCGTGGGCTCGCGTCACGAAGGCTATGGCGAAGCCGGGATGGCTCACCTGCTCGAACACATGTTGTTCAAAGGCACGCCCTCGCATCCGACCGTGCCGAAGTCGCTGACGGAACGTGGAGCCCGTTTCAATGGCACGACTTGGATGGATCGCACAAACTACTACGAGACGCTGCCAGCGAGCGAAGAGAACCTCGAATTCGCCGTCAACCTCGAAGCCGACCGGTTGGTCAATAGCTTCATCCGCGGCGAAGATCTGGCCAGCGAAATGACGGTCGTTCGCAACGAATTTGAACGCGGAGAAAATTCGCCCACACGCGTGCTGATGCAGCGGATGGAATCGGCCGCTTACGACTGGCACAACTACGGCAAGTCGACCATCGGCAACCAGAGTGACATCGAGCGGGTGCCTGTCGTCAAGTTGCGTGAGTTCTATCGCAAGTTTTATCGGCCCGACAATGTGATGGTGATCGTGGCTGGGAAGTTTGATCCTGAGCACGCGTTGGCCACCATCCAAAACGCATTCGGGCCGCTCGCCGTACCGAACAAACCGATCAACGAAACCTATACTGTCGAACCATCCAAGGATGGCGAGCGAACCGTTGTGCTCCGCCGAGTTGGTGACGTTCAAGCGGTCGGTGCCAACTACCATATCCCCGCCGGCAGTCACCCCGACTACGCGGCCGTCAAAGCACTCACCATTGTGCTGGGCGACGAGCCAAGCGGTCGACTCTACAAAGCAATGGTTGAAACGAAACTCGCCAGCAGCGTGTATGCGATGGCCTACGGTTTTCGCGAACCTGGACTGTTGATGGCGATGGCCGAAGTGCCCAAAGACAATTCGCTCGAACAAGCACGCGTCAAACTAATCGAAGTCCTCGAGGATTCCTGGGATGAGAACCCGATCACCGAGGCCGAAGTCGAGCGAGCCAAATCGCAGATTTTGAAGCAGCGTGACATGGCCAGCGCCGACACCGACCGCATCGCCGTCACGCTCAGCGACTGGGCCGCCCAAGGTGATTGGCGATTGTATTTTCTCTATCGCGACCAAGTCGAAGCATTGACGGTCGAGCAAGTGCGTGAAGTCGCCAAGAAATATCTCGTCCGCAATAACCGCACCGTCGGATTGTTCATCCCCAGCGAGGAGTCCGATCGCGTCCGGGTGCCTGAATCGCCCGACTTGAACGTTGTCCTGAAGGACTACCAAGGCCGCGAAGCCGTGGCTGCTGGCGAGAGCTTTGACCCCGATCCCATCGTGATCGAGAAACGGGTTCTGCGCGGTGATTTGGTCGGTGGCATCCAGTACGCATTGCTACCCAAGAAAACGCGTGGCGATTCGGTCTCATTCAAAATGACGATTCGTTTCGGCACGCCGACGACGCTGAAGGACAAAATGGGCGCTGTCGAACTGCTCGGCCTGTTGATGGCTCGCGGCACGACCAAGCTGACCTATCAAGAACTGCAGGACGAGTACACACGGCTGAAAGCGAACGTCAGCGTCTACACGCTGATGGGACTGCTCAATGTGGACGTGAAGACGAAAAAGGAAGATCTTCCCAAAGTCATCGAGCTGATCGGCGACGTGATCAAGACACCATTGCTCGATGCGCAAGAACTCGAGCTCATCCGTCAGCAAGCCATCACCAGTCTGCAGCAGAGCAAGACCGAACCGAACGCCCTGGCGCCACGCAAAGTCCAACAGCTCCTATCGCCCTATCCCAAAGACGACATTCGCTATGTGATGACGATCGATGAAGAAATTGCGATGTACGAAGCGGCCACGATCGATCAAGTCCGCGATCTGCACGCGAAGTATCTCGGGAACCAAGCGGGCGAACTCGCTGTGGTCGGCAACTTCGACCCCGCCGAAGTGATCAAGGCCGTCAAGGCACAGCTCGCAGGCTGGACCACGGACCAACCCTACGTGCGCATCGATCGACCGGCTCATCCCGATGTTCCCGGTCAAACCGTCACGATCGAGACGCCCGACAAATCTAATGCGCTGCTCTATAGCAGTGAGCAGTACGACATGTCGGATCTCGATCCAGAGTACGCCGCGTTAACACTCGGCAACTTCGTGCTCGGCGGCGGTTCACTCAGCAGCCGATTGGCCGACCGTGTGCGGCAACAAGAAGGTTTGTCCTACGGCGTTCGCAGTGGCTTGTCACCACGCCCCAAGGACAATCGCGTCGATCTAACACTCTACGCGATTACGAACCCGGACAACAAAGACAAGTTGATGAGGGTCATTCGCGAGGAAGTTGACCGGTTGATCGCCGATGGCGTGACGCAGGAGGAACTCGACGCGGCGAAGCAATCGTATCTGCAAGCCGCACGCATTTCCCGCACCGGCGACGCGTCACTGGCCTCGATGTTGTTGATGTCCATGTTCACCGACCGCACGATGGCAGCGGTGGCTGAGCAGGAGCAGCAAGTTCGCGACGCCACGATTGACCAAGTCAATGCAGCGATCAAGAAGTACATCGACCCCGACAAACTGGTCACCGCGATCGCCGGGGATTTCAGTAAGTAAGGCCCCGTCCGCCTGAGCTAGACCGACGCCTCCGTCCTTTTGACGGGCGGAGTCGTCGGTCGACAATGGGATTCGCGACTGCCGATTCCTACTGGTTTGTCTTCGTGCTGCGAGATCGCTTCGTCTTCGCTCCCACTGATTGGCGTGTCCGCAAGTCAGTAAGGAACGCGGGATCAATAACTGGCGTAGTGGATCTTGTTAAAGATCCATCCAGAACAGGTGCATTCCCCTAAAAAGGACGCTGAGGACAAGCGATTTACGGGATTAGGTCGCCAAGGCAGGAGAGTCTTCAATTTTGATGCTCATGTTTTTCGGTTCCCAGTCCCAGCTGTCATGGGCTTCGGTGCGGCGGAACTCCGATAGGTCCGACATTGCTTGATCCCATTGATCAGGAACCACTTGGCTGCGTACTTGAAGCATCGACTCGGCATGTTCACTCTTCCAGAACATCGCATTGCTCTTGAGCCGTAGATTGATCACTCGACGGATACCGCTCTCGATCGCACCGCTTCCGCAAGGAAGACCAAGTTGTTTGAAGCGTACATACTTCAAACGCCCCGCTTCGCCGTGACGATGAAGATAAGAAATCTCAGTCGCAAGTGCTACGTTCGGTTTGCCGGTGCCTTGTAGTTCATTCAAGTCGTCAACGACCTGTTGCCATTGGCCGTTTCGAAGCTGGCTGCGGAGGTGACGATACAACGGGTTTCGTTCCTCGACGCTTAGGCCCAATGAAGCCAGTGCCTGCGAAATGTGATGCACTGCATGGCAGCAATCCAAGACTTCATAGGTCGGGACATCCTTCAGTCCGGCAAGCTGGATGATGCGGTCGATACGATCCCAGATCCAGGGAGCACCATCGGCGACGAACGTCACACTGAGGGCTTCCGCCGCACCAAGCCGATGAAGATGCATTGCCACCACCTCGGCGATCGCATCAGGACCAAGCAGCGTCCCGTCGATGGTTGCTTTGGTTTTCTTGACCATCTTGCCATGCTCGTCATGGATGAAGATCGTCATCAGCTTCGGCTCACGCCAATCCGCCGAAAACGTTCGACGTGGCGTGCTCTTGGACCGTCCCGGTGCGTTACCAGTCAGCAAGCCGTCTTCATCGGTTGGTTCAATGACAGCGGATTTTGGCTTCATTTCGCCACGAATTTTCATTCTCCCGCCGTCGATTTGCACTGACACGCGTTTGCCCGATAGCTCGCTGGACGCTTTGAGTTGCTTGCTCCGCAACAGTGCAATGCGGTGTCGTCGCAATGCCAACAATCCTGCACCGCACTGATAGGTGATTCGCTTGACTGTTTTGATGTCGATATCAATTCCCTCGCGAGTTAGCTCCTTGTGAGCAAACGCGATCGAAGGACACAATGCCATTTGACGGGCCACCTTGCTTTGCAACCCGGGCGAGACGCCTTTGCCAAATCCGAACTGCGATAAAGTAATGTCTAGCCCGACCCGCGGCGCGTCGTCTTTACGAAAGCGTTTCTTCTTGGGAGCGCAGTACAAGGTGACCGCCCAAACGATCATGCCCCCGAGCAGTTGAACGGCGACGGAGCGCTCGCGACCCTTCTGAAGCGGACGAGAAAACTCTCTCCTGGTTTGTTCAGCCGCCTCCAAAACCTTGCCTTCTTTGATAGTCGCCGCCATCAAACCAGCAACCAGCAAGTCGGCTCCGTGAGCGTACGCCCGATGCACCCTGCGTTCGATGGATTCCAGGTCGCCTGGGCAGTTGATCAGTTGCTGTGTCCATTGAACTGCGTCGACACTGATCTGAGAAGTAAAGCGAAGAATCATTTCTTGATTTGATTCGATCAATTTGCCATGCGATCCATCCACGGTCATTCCCTCCATTAGGTCACCAGCATCCTTGCCACGAGTTAGAATTGATCCATCAAAGCAATCAATTCTAACCTCGGGAAGTCAGGCGAAAACGGGGCAAAGACCAATTCGATTTGCTAGCAAACATGTCCGTAGAATGGGAATGCACCATCCAGAACAGGATCTTTAACAAGATCCACTACGGTAAACCCGTCACTTATTGTTCATGGTATCCTAAATAGACATCTCTCTTAATTGCTGTACTGCTGGTCGTCGGATTCCAATTTGGACGATCAGGTGTCGGTTGGAAGCGAGAGTGCGTGAGAATCACCGGGAAGAATCGATTCCACATGATTCTCATTTACCAATGGGTTGGCGGACAGTGAAGTGGGAACCGCTCGGATTGCTGTCGGGTGGGAACTTCTCGGCCCGCCACGCGATAGTTCCTTGGTATGACCCAGTCAAAGAACCAGACGAAGCGCGAACAAAAGCATATTCCCAGTGCACTTCTTCGTTATCACGCGTGGCCTCAATTAACAGCAGAACCTCCGGATCATTTCCTTGGACAAATGCGAATACGGCTCCATCAATGGCGCCTCCAGCCCGCTCGGTTGATGGCACTTGGTATCGATAGAGAGGTGTGGGCATGCGCCGCAGTTCCTGTCGATCTGAATCGTCGCTGTTGAAACCCACCAGTGTGGCCGAAAATAAGCTCGCGAGATGCTTGATCTGACGCAGGCGACGCGCGGGGTTGGAAGACGGGGGATCAACACCTTTGATTTCCTGAAAGACGGCAGCGGAGTCCGCTGGCTGCCACTGAACCCCAAAGTCGTAGTTCAGTTTGAAATTCGGTTGATGTGACAGCACATCGAGTTCATGACAAATATTCCCGTCCCACGGATAGATACTCACGGCAGCAACGGGCCGCCCTTCGTCAATGCACAACGCCAATAAACCATCGACCACTGGAGCATTTTTACCGACACGTTCGGCGTTGAGAAACGAGAGTACGGTGTCAACTCGAATCGGGCTCGCGCCCTTCACCGCGTCCACCCTACGAGCATCGAAAGAGCTTCGCGACGCAACGATCTGAGCACTGATCGCACTTTCGCGTGTCTGGCCAGGTACTGGCCCAGCATCAACGAAATGCCCCAGGAAAATCGCGACCAAAAGTCCACATTTTATTCTCATTATCTCTGCCAGCTTGAACCAGCAACCTCCATATTTGACTATTCGATGAACTGAAAACTTGTCTGCGTTGACGAGTTCTGACGCACGAGGCCTACCATTATAGACACCGCGTCTACAGGACATCCTATCAACACTGCACACGCGGTGCACGCTTTCCTGTTGGTTTTACTTGCGTCGGCCATCCGTCCTCGATGCGTCGGTTAGGACGTACTCGCCGAAATAAACGAAGTCGCTGCTCAATCGGAATTCCCACGGAACATGAGCAGAAGTACCAAAGCCTCACACCCTCAGCGTTTTAACGCCCTAGGCGAACGCCCCTATCAGCCACCGGCATGTCGCCCCCTTTCGCTCCCCTGCCAGCTTGTCTGGCAGAAACAACGTTTTGCAATTTGATCTGGTCTTCAGGAGGCGGAGATGCAGAAGGAAACTTGCGCAATGCAAAAGCATTGCAGCCCCAAAAGGTTTAGCGTTCCAGGCTAACGCTCCAACGGCTAATAGGGTTATGCGGAATAATTAATCCGAACCTGCTTATCGTGGGTAAATCGATCTGTTCTGCTGGGGAGCCTGCTCCATTAGTCGCCCGCAGCAATCACGACGACGACCGCGGCAGTCAGGACGGCCGCTCCGAGAAACCGGGTGAGCAGGGTTGAGCGACTCAAGTTCGCCTCGCTTCCCCCCCAGATCCGAGCGGCCATCCAGGCGAGCCCCACGCCCCACAAACCGCGTAGCGCATACACGACGTTCACACGCGCGGCGTCACCGAACATGCCCACCGCCAACACGATGCAGAGCGCTTGTAACGACACTAGGACGGCACCTGGCAACGCGAGTTTCTGGATTTTGACACTGTTTAAATCCGACCATTGGACCCAAGGCACTAGCAGCAACGAGACGCCGCCGACGGCCCAGTAGATCGCTGGCAGCAATCGACCGGCCCCCCACTCGGGCGACCAACGCTGCACCAAAACGTCAAAGGTCGCAAAACAACAGGCTGCCGAAAATGCAAATGCGAGTGTCAGCCATAGGTGATGCCGTTTGCCCTCACCGGTCCACTGAATCAATCCGATACCCAGCGTCGCTAAACATGCTGCAATCCAAATCGAAAATCGCAGAGGTGTCGCCTCCACAATGGTCAACAGCAGCGCCACGACGATAACCTTGAGCCCAAACACCGGTGTCGCGACGGAGACATCTCCCTTTTGAATTGCCAAAAAGGTGAACGACAGCCCCATCATATAAAGACCCGCGATCAGCACAGGCTGCCACCATGTGCTGACGGGCGGCGTGTCGCCGCCCAGCAACCACAGGAACGAGAATACGGCGGACGCACTGATGTTGGACAAGAATACAAATGTCAGCGGCCCAATCCCCGCCAGACTGGCGCGTTTGGTGAAGATCATGCCACCGACAAACAGCAGGCTTGCTAGCAGCGGTAGTAGAAGATGCGTCATGCGGGGCAGCTTATCCGTTCGAGTATCACGCCGTCCCACTGACTTCTTCGCCCTCGGCGAAACCAAAATGAGTCGAGTGCAGAAAGGCACCAGGGAACACCGCCAACCCGTCTCAGCACCAGTGCGCTACCGCGGATTCCCCGTTCGTCCGGAAACGCGAATACAAAGAAAATCGGTGTTGCGATGATGTTCATTTTCCAATGGCTTGGCGGACCGTGAAGTGGAAGCCGCGCGGATTGTTGTCAGGCGGGAGTTTCTCGTGGCGCCACGTGGCGCCCTGGTAAGATCCTGTCAACGAACCAGAGGACGTTCGGACGAGAGCATACTCCCAATGCATCCCGGTGTGCTCACCCAAGGCTTCGATGGGCACCAAGACCTCAGGATCATTTCCTTCGCCAAAAGCGAAGACGACTCTGTCAACGGCGAGCCTGTTTTAACGATGGTCGGAATCTTGCCGTCTGCGGGGGCGAAGTGAATCAGGGTGCGCCATTACCTGCCCACCCGAGTTTGCGACGTTGACTCGATGTGCCTCGTTAATCCGGTCTGCAGTCTGGTTGAGGGCACCGTAATTTTTGATTCGGGGGTTCTGCTGGGGAAAAAATCCACTGCGTTGACCAACACAGGCACTCGGGACGCACTACCATAGACAGTATGTCTACAATGCATCCTCTCAACATCGTCCATGCGGTGAGTGCGATTTCGTTCCTCGCCCTTTCGTTGTGGTGTCATCCGCTGTGTTTCGGTCAAGCTGCCCAGAGCGGCGCGGGCGGGAGGGCGGCGGGGTCGGAGTTCAGTGAGGAGCGTCAACAAAGCCGACACGATTTGTATCGCTCGATTGCCAGCGGTTTGAAATTTGTTCCGTCTGGCGGGTCGCTCAAGCCGCTGCGGCTGGGCGATGCTCCCGCGTTGACCTGGGCATCGCTGGGCGGGTGGTCGGGAGATGTGTTTGTCTGGGCCGGCAATGGGCGAATTCAAATGGTCGGTTGTGTTGGATCTCAGGAAACCGACGCCTACCGGAATGTGTTTCTGGAGTTCCATTCGTTCGCGAGCTCCCCTATGGACGATGTCCGGCTGGATCGATCGGTGGCATGGAAAGTCCCTGTCGACGCGAATTCAGCTCTTCCCATCCCCGGAGCTCCCGTACCATCATCTTCCGCCGGCCGGCGACTGCTCCAGCTCCGCATGCTGGCCAAATGGTTCTCGGTGGGCATGCAGGTTACCGACGAAAGCAAGGAATCGTCTCTGCGGCTCCTCCCTCAACCCTTGGCGCGCGAAACGAACGATGCGACCACGGTGATCGACGGCGCCCTGTTTGCGTTTGTCTCGTCAGCGGGAACCGACCCGGAGGCTCTGCTACTGATCGAAGCATGCAGGGTTGATGAACAACTCACATTCACCTGGCAAGCCGCTCGATTGACCACTCGCGAGATTTGGATGTCCATGAAGGATGAAGAGATTTGGCGTGCGCCTCCCTTCACAAACTATTCCCCCGGTTCAACGATCACCACGTCCTACTTCTTCCACAGCGCCGAGGACTGAGACAGAGCCATCGGACCGCGAGATCGACGGTGCACGCGTTTCTCTGAACGGACCAGTCCGTCGGTCCGATTCAGCGTGGAATTCTCCTGACGGGCGGAGCCGTTAGCGACAGCGAGATCATCGAACATGTCGAATTCAAGGTCGCTAAAAGGCGGCTAAACGATTGATGTTAACTTTGGAATCGACGTTCTCGCGAACGTAGGTACGCGACGACTCATTCACGGTCGCTTAGCCGGCCATGGATCCGTCTACCGACGGATCATGGGTTTATGATTCGAGCAGCAACGCGACAGCGTCGAGGTAGCGTCGGATCACGTCGGCGCTGACGTCCTCGAATCCTGTCGTTTTGTGACGTAGGATCGATAGTTTCAGCGATTCGATCACATCGGCTAAATCATCGGGGAGTGCTGGCAAGCCGGCAAACGGTTGCAGCGGCGAGGGGGCGTCTTTGTCGGCGACCGCCATCCCACCACCGCCATCGGCACCGTTGGCATCGTTCATGTGGTTGCCTTCGGGCAGGGCAGCGAGTTCCGCTTCGTCACCAAAATCGGGTGCTTCGTAGGCAGGGCCTGAGGCCACCCCATCGGTGTCCCCATCGTAGTCTCGGGTTGAACTGCCACCTTGCGCCGGTGCGGTGCCCAGATCGGGCGTGTCCTCATCGATATCGACCTCGACGATTTGGCTGCTGCCGGGGCGATCCGATTCGATCGCGCCGTTCGCTTTCCAGCGTTGCTCACGCATCGCCGATACCGACCATTTCTCTTCGACGGCACCTTGCAACCACAGCGCTGCATCTTCCCAGTCGAGCGCCGCCAGGAAATGACTCCAGTACAGCTTCGGATACGTCTCAGCTTGCTCGCTGAAGCGATCATGGACTCGACGCAGCCGACCAACGTGGGGGGACGTCACGCCGCCAACACGCGAGGCCCAGGCTTCATCGGAGTAATCGGTAACCGGTGCGCCAGCCTCAATTAACGCGGCTCGCCACTGGCTGATGATCCGTCCTTTTTCCCAGTTCGTGGTGCTGATCAACGAATTCCAACGTCCCACGAAGGGTTGTTGCAAGTCGACGAGTTCCTCATCGCTGCCCACGGGTTGGAACCGAGATGCTGCCGACAGGTCGGCGGGCGCGGACTCGACCTCCATTGATGCGGGCGACTCCTCGGTGTCGGAGTCGTCTGCGGCGCAGTCCTCTGCCATGCTCGGCGACTCCAGGTCCTCCTCGCACTGCTCCGATGTGATATTCATCTCATCCGGGACATCCTCGTAGACATCCGAGGCGTCGAATCGAGGATGGGATAGTTCAGGGGCGGAGGCGTCAATATCTTCAGGTGTCATCGGCTTCTACTTGCGGGGGGAAATTGGCTCCATCTCAGAGTCACATACGCTACCGTCTCAGGGTAGGATCCGTGAAGATTCCTACGCCCATTTCATCGATTCTTAACCACTACAGGTGCCAATCGCACGGGCCGGGAAAGCCGTGCGGTGTGGGAAAACTGTCTGAGTCAGGCCTCGTTCAGCCAGTTAGCCTCGAGATTGCCACCGACGCGCCGAAAATCAGGTAGTACTGAGCGGCATACGATTTCAAGGGATTCTGTCCGAGCCACTGTAGCCCTGGGACGGAAATATCCGGATATCGCTCGGCCAACCACAGCAAGAGCGTGGCGGGGAGGATGAACAAAAACAGCAGTGGGGAGACGCTGCCAGGCGTTAATGCTGCCGCCGGAAAATAGAAAACCGCCATCGCAGCGGCGACCCAACAGGCCATTTTGCCACCATAGCGGGCATGCAAGCTGCCCAGGGCAACGAAGCCGAGCACGATCGACAGCGGGAAATCCATCGGTCCACCGCTGGGCCAACCGTCCGTGGGATCGACCGGATAGAGCAACGCGGCGATCACCAAAAAAGGGAAAAACCGACCACAGGCAACGCCGATGGCGGCGGCGATCAACAGACTGCAGAGAATATCGAGGCACCCATAGGTGGGGTAGAAAATCAAGTTCACCAGCACTGCGGTGGCCGCAATCTCCACAAAACGGCGGGCTCGCCAGGTTCGCGTCGTCGGCAGGAAATACCCCATCAAGACGCAGAACAGTGGCATTGCCAACCGCATCGCAATCCGCACTGACGAATCACTGACGTATTGACCTAGCAGCAAATCGACCATATGGTCGACGACCATCATGACAATTGCCAAGCCACGCAGCGTATCCATCGATGCGTTGCGCGGCCCTGATTTTTTTCCTGAGTTTTCTTGTTTCTCAGCACCCGATGAATTTTGACGGTTCCGCTGGGGACTGGCAAAATGACGATCTCGGACCGCACGTGGGGAACTCCCAACCGGGGATTTCCTCCCGATCGCAGGTGAGCGTCGTTTTCGATTGTTTCGGCTTCGAGTCACGGCCATTGCAACGTACGGGGAAATGATTGCGGCCTCAGAAATTCCGTTGAGTTTGCCGCCAATACTAACTAACATAGCACGGGGTTGCTGGACAAACCCGCGCCTTCTCCTCCCATACAATGCCTTTCACTTTTCTGTAAAGAGTCCCCTGATGCGATTCCTTCGTGACCAATCTCGACTTCGCATTTCGATGCCCTTGGTTCTCTCTCTGGCGTTGACCCTGGTCTACACGGCCTCTGCGACAGCCAATAACAACAACGACGACAATACCGACATTACCATTGGTCAGCCGATTGCTGGCGTCGATGTGGATGCCAATGGGGTGTTGAAGATGCGTATGGTCGATCCCCGATTGGCCCGCCAAAGACTGATGCAGGTCCTTCGCGCCGCTCAAGTCGACGACGTGATGAAACGCAGCGAATTGCGTAAAGTGTCACTGAATCGCCTTGAACAGGCGATCGACGAGCAGATTCAGGCCGACCGCCCACTGAGTGATGACATTCTCGCGGTCGCCGGTTTGAACACCATTGAATACGTCTTCTATTATCCCGAGACCAAAGACATCGTCGTCGCTGGGCCCGCCGAGGGTTTCGTGGCCGATCCAACGGACCGATTCGTCGGGATTCACTCGGGACGACCAACCGTGTTGCTCGAAGACCTCGCGACCGTACTTCGCGCTTATGCGCCCGCGTCGCCCCCAACCCGCGTGATCTCAGTGTCCATCGACCCGACCCCCGAGGGGCTCGCCCGGATGCAGAAATTCCTGCGTGCGATGGGCGGCCAAGCCAACCGAGGTGATACGATGCGATTGGTGCAGGGACTCAAACAAAACCTTGGCTTGCAGACGGTTACGATCGAAGGCATCCCTGCTGCGACACACTTCGCCCGCGTGCTCGTCGAAGCTGATTATCGCATGAAATTGATTGGTATTGGGCTCGAACAGCTGCCAGTTCCCGTCCGCAGTTATGTCTCCCGGACCAGCCCCCAAACGGTTGCCGCCAACTCCATGGAACGTTGGTATTTCCAACCGAATTACGATGGCGTCTCGGTCAGCGAAGATGGCTTGGCAATGCGAATCAATGAACGTGGTGTGCAGTTGGTCGGCGAAGCCGAACGCGTGATGGGAAATGGAAAACGAGTGAGTGCAGGCCGCACCAATCGGGCCAGCCAAGCGTTCACCAAGGAGTTCACCGAGAAATACCCGCTCATCGCCAGTCGCGTGCGAGTCTACGCAGAGCTGCAACAGCTCATCGACTTAGCCATTGCGGCGGCCTACATCCAAGAACAGGACTTTTATGCCCAGGCCGATTGGACAATGCCTGTCCTGGGTGATGAATCCAAGCTGCCCGTCGAGACCTACACGGCACCGGAACAAGTCGAAACGGCCGTCAACGCAATTTGGCGTGGCAATACGTTGATGACCCCTTTGGGCGGTGGCGTCAGTGTGCAGCCGGGAGTGGCGCTCAACAGCGAGCATGTTGAAGTCGATACAGACGGCGAGAATGATGAGGTGAAGAACGTTGCTGGGCCGAAAAACCTACAGCCCGGCCAATGGTGGTGGGACTGAGCAACCTTACCCGTTCGCACTCACCAAGGACTTGTCGCCACCGAATCTCGCCCTATGATGGAAAGGTCGGCGTTGCCCTGCGGATTAATTCCGCAGGGCTGCCAAATCCTCATATCCCTTTCCTGTGTCCTTGTGTCAGAAAGTTCTATCGTGTTAACTGAATCCACCGTTGAAAGCATGTTTCGGGAACTCGTTTCGGCACCCAATCCGACCGAAGAAACATTCGACAAAGCCGAAGATCTTCTGGAAGCTGAACTGCGTGACGAGAGCCCGCTGCGTCACCGACTAACCGTCGAACTGGACGAACTGCGATCCATCGCAGCAAAATAGTCGCAGTCACAGTAAAATAGTCCTTGGGATTTAGATGCCGCTGCCAGCGATGTGGGCTGGCGGATGAGCATCGCGTTGGGCTTTGACGAGCTCGCCATCGCGGAACTCGCCAAGGGTTTTCGAGCCTCGTTGATAGCCTCCCCGGGCTGCGGTCCGAAGGTGTTGGCGACATCCGCCACCGTTTCGTGATGAACTCTTCGACGTCCACCACGATCTTTTCGGATTTTCTAGTAGGCCGGACCATTTGGTGGCCTCGAATCCCGCTCATGCCCTCGAGAGTCGTCACGGTCGCGTAGCGACATCGCCTTTCGGTGCCATCCCCACCTCAAAAGCAGACATGCGCCGCAGGAACCAAGGGTGCATGACAGGGTTTGTTAGGTAACTTTGGTTTTGGTCTTGCGATGGCGGAAGCCGTCGTTTCGCTGGCCTCGACGATGCCAGAAGGCGTCTCGGTCGTGCGTTTCGCTCAGGTCGTCCGCTTTGAGCTGCAGTAGTGGCTCAAGCGAATCGTCTCGCCAAAACTTTTCCGTCCCTTTGATCCGCTCGTTGATTTGCTTCTGAGCCGATTCCACGGGCGAGGTGGTCACTGGAAGTCCCGCACGCCGATAACGAGCATACTGCATCCGCGACGCGTTGTTGCTCAGGTAGGTGATGGCCCGACGCAGGTCTTCGGGAACATCTTCGTGACCGGCAGCTTGCTGTTGCATCGCCGTGATGACTCGATCGACATCACCGCTCCACGTCCACTCGAGCCACTGGATATACAACTGCCAGCCATCTTCGATCCGCCCGCAGGATGCGATCGCACCGCCGTAGACGTAAGCCAAGGCGTGCATGATGTCGACGATCGGCGTGTAGTGCGAGAAGTGACTCGACCACAGCGACCAGTTCACTTTCAAGCCGTCGCCCATGAAGGCTTTGATTTTGGCTTTGTTAAAACCACGCCGATACGCCTCGGCCGCCAACGCCAACCCGAGATGATCATATCCCAGTCGGGTCGCAACGATCGTTTGTACCAACGGATCACCGCCGCTCCAACGCTTGTGATCCTTGCGTGACGACTTGCTGTTTTGGCTGGCTGGTTCTGCCGAAGCTGATTGCTTTGATGACGGCTGGCTGTCACGCGATGGCTCACTCTCAGGTTCGCCTGAATCACTTGATGAACCGCTGCTGCGATGGATTTCATTCACTTTGGGAATAATCCACAGCGGATCTTTCAAACATTCTGGGACCTCGGGGTGAGGGTCCACGTCCGATGGCCTGGACTGATACGTTTGCAGCACGCCGGCCTGAGTCTCTCGCCACCAACGGTGCTTTTTGTCGCTCGGTTTGTCCTGCCCCCAAAGCGAATCGCGAATCTGAGCACGACCGCCGTCACCCTGTATCACTGCGGCACGTCCGCTCCAATCATTTGCTGGTGCATCGTGGCTTTGGCCGTGCTGTTGCTCGGGGATGCTCGCGGCGGTGTAGCGATCAATGCTTTGTTGCTGTTCGCCGAGTCGTTCGTTGCCGATGCGAATGGCGATCCGCTGACATTGCTTGGAAGAGATGGTCAGTTCAGCGAGGTCTCGCAGGTTGCGACTGGCCACCGCATAGGAACGGTCTCTCGCTGCGGCGATGGTAACTTTCTGTAGGACTGCGGGCGTTTGCTCGATGTCGATGTCACACTGCAATGTTCTCATCTGAGGGAAAAAAATCGAGGCGGCAAGCCTCGCAATGAGATACGTCGGTTTTGAATTTCACTTGGCCTCGTCTACTTTGCAGCGAGCGATGCTGAGCCTTTTTCGGTGTCATTTCCATACCGCATTTGGGACAGGCGGTCACCGGATCGGCCTCTCGAGACTGCTTGGCGAGCAGTTCGCTCATGACGATTTGCGTGACCCGGTCGACTTCCTCGATGGTCCGTTGCTCGATCGTCATCAAGTTGGCGTTGGCGAGATCGGGAATCCCGCCACCATCGATGAGCCGCTGCATGACGAGGTCAGCGATTTGTTGGGCGGTGGGTGTGGCTGATGCCGATTCCATGGCGATTCCCTCGAAAAGTGTTCTCTAAAGCTCCCAGCCTTCCCGGCTGCACGCCGCAAAGTGTAATTCATATCCAAATTCAAGCCGACCCCAATCCCAGCCGCAAACCCTGTCATGCACCCGGAACCAAGGGTGCATGACAGGGTTTGTTAGGTAACTTTGGTTTTGGTCTTGCGATGGCGGAAGCCGTCGTTTCGCTGGCCTCGACGATGCCAGAAGGCGTCTCGGTCGTGCGTTTCGCTCAGGTCGTCCGCTTTGAGCTGCAGTAGTGGCTCAAGCGAATCGTCTCGCCAAAACTTTTCCGTCCCTTTGATCCGCTCGTTGATTTGCTTCTGAGCCGATTCCACGGGCGAGGTGGTCACTGGAAGTCCCGCACGCCGATAACGAGCATACTGCATCCGCGACGCGTTGTTGCTCAGGTAGGTGATGGCCCGACGCAGGTCTTCGGGAACATCTTCGTGACCGGCAGCTTGCTGTTGCATCGCCGTGATGACTCGATCGACATCACCGCTCCACGTCCACTCGAGCCACTGGATATACAACTGCCAGCCATCTTCGATCCGCCCGCAGGATGCGATCGCACCGCCGTAGACGTAAGCCAAGGCGTGCATGATGTCGACGATCGGCGTGTAGTGCGAGAAGTGACTCGACCACAGCGACCAGTTCACTTTCAAGCCGTCGCCCATGAAGGCTTTGATTTTGGCTTTGTTAAAACCACGCCGATACGCCTCGGCCGCCAACGCCAACCCGAGATGATCATATCCCAGTCGGGTCGCAACGATCGTTTGTACCAACGGATCACCGCCGCTCCAACGCTTGTGATCCTTGCGTGACGACTTGCTGTTTTGGCTGGCTGGTTCTGCCGAAGCTGATTGCTTTGATGACGGCTGGCTGTCACGCGATGGCTCACTCTCAGGTTCGCCTGAATCACTTGATGAACCGCTGCTGCGATGGATTTCATTCACTTTGGGAATAATCCACAGCGGATCTTTCAAACATTCTGGGACCTCGGGGTGAGGGTCCACGTCCGATGGCCTGGACTGATACGTTTGCAGCACGCCGGCCTGAGTCTCTCGCCACCAACGGTGCTTTTTGTCGCTCGGTTTGTCCTGCCCCCAAAGCGAATCGCGAATCTGAGCACGACCGCCGTCACCCTGTATCACTGCGGCACGTCCGCTCCAATCATTTGCTGGTGCATCGTGGCTTTGGCCGTGCTGTTGCTCGGGGATGCTCGCGGCGGTGTAGCGATCAATGCTTTGTTGCTGTTCGCCGAGTCGTTCGTTGCCGATGCGAATGGCGATCCGCTGACATTGCTTGGAAGAGATGGTCAGTTCAGCGAGGTCTCGCAGGTTGCGACTGGCCACCGCATAGGAACGGTCTCTCGCTGCGGCGATGGTAACTTTCTGTAGGACTGCGGGCGTTTGCTCGATGTCGATGTCACACTGCAATGTTCTCATCTGAGGGAAAAAAATCGAGGCGGCAAGCCTCGCAATGAGATACGTCGGTTTTGAATTTCACTTGGCCTCGTCTACTTTGCAGCGAGCGATGCTGAGCCTTTTTCGGTGTCATTTCCATACCGCATTTGGGACAGGCGGTCACCGGATCGGCCTCTCGAGACTGCTTGGCGAGCAGTTCGCTCATGACGATTTGCGTGACCCGGTCGACTTCCTCGATGGTCCGTTGCTCGATCGTCATCAAGTTGGCGTTGGCGAGATCGGGAATCCCGCCACCATCGATGAGCCGCTGCATGACGAGGTCAGCGATTTGTTGGGCGGTGGGTGTGGCTGATGCCGATTCCATGGCGATTCCCTCGAAAAGTGTTCTCTAAAGCTCCCAGCCTTCCCGGCTGCACGCCGCAAAGTGTAATTCATATCCAAATTCAAGCCGACCCCAATCCCAGCCGCAAACCCTGTCATGCACCCCGGAACCAATCGATTGGCAGATTGGGCTTGCATTCTTGGCCGATTTTGGCGATATGCAAGTACGTCAAAACACCGCATTGATTGAGTTATTAAACCCCAGGGGCCGCGCCGTGAGCACGACGGATAGCGTTAACGACACGCAAGACCAGCTCAACATGGACGATCTCGAGGCCTTGCTCGATGAGGCTTCGCAATCGCTCTCGGCCGCGACAGGTGACGACATGGGCGAGCCAGCCGATGTGGCGAGACCGTTTGCTCTCGGCGATCTCTCGCCATCGGATGTCGATCCGGTCGAGAATTCGATGGAGATGCTCGATGAGGTCGAGTTGGATCTACGCGTCGAACTGGGACGCACCCAGATGCGACTGGAAGATGTTTTGCGGCTGCGCCGCGGCAGCGTGGTGATGCTCGATAAACTCGCGGGCGATCCCGTGGATATTTTTGCCAACGAGCGGCTGATCGCGCGGGGCGAGGTGCTCGTCATGAATGATCAATTTTGCGTCCGCATTACTGAATTGCTAGGGTCCGCCGAGTGAGCACATCATCGATCGAAGCGTCACTGAAATGGTCGCTTGTTGCCGTCCCAGCATTCGCATTATCCACTTTGCTGGGGGCGTCATCGGCGATGGGGCAATCGGTTTCCGCGAACGATTCTGCAGTCCGCGGTAGCGGAGCGTCTGTCGTCGCTCGCAGCGGTGGCTTTCCTTCGCTCGCGCCGCGTTCGCAGGCCGCACACGGGCGTCCTCAGGCAGGCACCACTGAGCAACCGACTTACCGCGTTCTCGACCCATCCGAGGGACGGGTAGATAATGTCGGGTTCCCTCCCGAAGCGTCCGTCGAGGCTGGTGCCGCCGACGACTTGGCGTTGCAGGCGACGCCCGAATCGTCGCGTTCCAAAATGATGGCGCCGCTGGTGACGGTCACCTCGAGTCTCGCCATCGTGCTGGCCCTGTTCAGCGCCCTTGTCTGGGCGGGTCGGAAATTCGGTGGTCGGGCGAGTGGATCGAAACCGCTGCCCGCCGCAGCGCTGACTCCGCTTGGACACGTGATGCTGGACCCGCGGACCAAAATACTGCTCGTCAAATGCGGCCGCCGGATCCTCGTGCTCAGTCAAACGGCGAGCGGGATCACACCGCTCACAGAGGTCACTCACCCCGACGAAGTCCAGGAGCTGATCGCGAACTGTTCCGCCGAAGCCCGTGAGGCGTTCCAGCGAACGCTTCGCGAGATCGAGCGTGAGCCGGCTGGCGAGTTTCGCGATCCGCAGCCCGCTCAGCCACCCACGGCCAGGCAGTCGGGTCGATTATTTGCCTCAGCCTAGCGATCTTTGAGCTGTAAAACCGATTGACGGGCGCGGCGCAGGAAGTCCATTTTCGGCTCGCCAGCCTCCAGGAAGATCGGCGGCCCGATTGTGATGCAGGACAGCAGCGGAACCGGCAAGACTTCTCCCCGCGGCAAGATGCGGTTGAGGTTCTCCATGTAGACCGGCACGAGCTCGAGATCGGGGCGTTTTTTACTGAGATAGTACAGCCCACTTTTGAAGCTGCTCATCTCCTCACCCCCGCTGCGACCGCCTTCGGGGAACAGGATCAATGAGTAGATATCGCCCATTTGGCGGATCATGCTGTCGATCGGGCTTTTGTGGACCTTGATCTCCTGGCGATCGATCAGGAGGGCGTTGAAGCTCTGTGCGATGTGGGGTTTCAACCAACCACCACTCCAGTAATCCTTCGCCGCGACGGGGCGCGTCAGCGCCCGGATCTCGCGCGGCAACGCCGACCACAGCACCACGGCATCGAGATGGCTGGTGTGATTGGCGAAGTAAATTCGCTGGCAGGTGTCTGGTTGGCAATCGATCCAGCGGACGGTGAATCCGCTAAATAGCTTTGCCAACAGCACGATCGCATGGCTGGTGAGGGTCATGGGGGAGAGTTTAGCGACCCCAGGGCAGCCCGCACAATCCACGGTACCGCCAGTCATCGTTGACGATCTCTTTTTCAGCCAATTGAACGCGTTGGCTGATGACTTCGCCGGAGTTCGATCGAAGAGATTCTTCGTCCCGGCTCAGCCTGCTGTGCGGACAGGTTTTCGCGAGTCGGCAGCGGCTTGCTTCTTCACCCGGTACGCAAAAAACAAAGCGACCAACCCCATCAGCCACGTCACTCCTGGTTCGGGAACCGCAACGACGCCCACCCGGAAACCGTCAAGGGCGACGACGGCTTGGATTTGGTCCAGATACGGCAACGCAAAACTGTCGATGCTGTAGTAGTCACCGGTGAGGCCGTCCGTCCCAACACCCATGTGCGTGCCGACGACGACCATCTGGCCATTGATTTCCGTCACTGACGCGCGGCCTGAATCACCGCCCGTAAAATACAACTCATTCGAAGCGGGCAGTCCCCCGGGATTGTCGTAGCGATACGCGACCGCCTCGGTGATGGCTCCCGTATTGAGTTCAATCGGCAGTACGACATCCGCGGTATCAGCGCCTGCTTGATTGTTTTGTACGAACAAATTGACATTGCGCCCCACCAACGAGGCAGGGTCACCTCCAAAAAGCGGCAATGGATCGATTCCGTCGGCAGGCGATATCGGGCTGGCCAGCCGGACCAGCGCCAAGTCGCTCGCATGCACGGTCCCGGCGAGCAAGACGGTGCCGTTATCCAATAAAAAGTCCGAGGTCAGCGTCGTCTGCAAAATCGTTCGCGATTCGGCCACGTAGGAGTGACGGGTTCCATCGGCGGCCACGAACGTCGGGTTGGGCATCCCGACATGCGTGGCGGTGAGGAAATGCTGTGGCGTGATCAACACCGCCTGCGTCAATCCGACGCCCGTGATCAGAGTCTCGTCGAGAAAGAAAGTTGGATTGAGAGGGTCGGGGTCGGCCGGATCGCCCACCACAAACCGATCATTCCGCGCCGCTGAAAAATCGGCGAAAACCGCCGCCGATGCTGAACCGGCATCGATCAACACGGCAATCACAACCATGTGCAGGCCCAGTCGCAGAGCGTGTTTTTGAAGCATCCCCATCTTCTTCTCAACCATCGCATCAGATCCGTTGAACAAAGTGATAATTATCGAATGGGCTTCCAGACCCACTCGACCGCAGCCTCAGGATAGCCAGGTCGATCGAGCAGTGAGTGACGATTTCAATAATCACAGACGTTTTTCACTTCGATTGAATCTGATATGAATCGGATCGATAGCCGCCCACCTGCTTATACTGGCTCGAATGGATTTCAATACAGTGCCACCGCCCGAAACTCGCCGACGGATTGCGATTGTCTTTTATGAAACATACCTCGGCTGCGCGCCGAGCTTGATCAACGCTGCGCGGCTGCTCGATGAGCAGGGTTGGGATGTGGATATCGTGATGCGGGATACGGACGCCGATTTCGCCCAGCCACCGCAACTTGGCAAGCATGTGTCATTGCTGCGGATTGGTTTGGGGGAAGGATCGCATGAGCCGACGGCGCCAGCGGGAAGTTCCGCGCGCGTTTTTTCCCCTGCAGCCCCCGCGGCTAGCGGCATCGGTTCACGTCAAGACCGCAGTGAGTCCATGCCGTCGGAGGCGCCGCCCGCCTGCGACACCGTGACGTGGAAGTCTCGAGTTCGACATGCCCTGCCCGAGCCGCTCGCGTTGTTTCTGGAGGCGGTGCGAGATCGAACCCAAGCAATCAGCGCCGAGTTGCATCCCTCCGCATGGATGGCCCGCCGGCGTTTCGTAGAGGGGGTGGCACGCGCAACCCAAGGTCGACGTTACGACGCGGTGATCGGCGTCGACATGCTGGGCTTGGCCGCTGCTCGACCACTCGCAGCCCAACAGCGAGTGCCGCTGGTGTACTGGTCACTGGAGATCATGTTCCTGCGGGATTTCTGGTCACCGGCCTGGCGTCGGACCAAACGGGGCGAGCGAGCCGATCACCGAGCGGCGAGCGTGCTCGTCATCCAAGACTCCGAACGGCAACAGGCGTTGTGCGACGAAAACCGAGCCTGGGACGTACCGACCCTCCTGATTCCGAACTCGCCGCGTGGGCAGGTCTCACAGGATTTATCCCGAGATCGTTTTCATCGGCAATTTGATTTGGACCAATCGGTGCGAGTGATCTTGCATGCCGGTTCCATCTGCGAAGGGATGCGTTCGAGCGATCTTGCCGCAGCGGCAGCAGGCTGGCCCGCCGATAGCACGTTGATCTTTCACAGTCATACGCCGATCGATCTGCAAACGCATTTTTACCGAGACATTGTGGCCAGCGGCGAGGGGCGAGTCTTGATCTCGACAACGCCGGTGCCCTACGACGAACTCGATGACTTGATGGCGTCCGCCGACGTGGGCGTCGTGATTTACGACAGCACGCTCGGACCCAACTTTCAGTTGCTGGCCGGTGCCTCGGGTAAACTTTCACATTACCTGCGGTGTGGCGTGCCAGTCATCAGTGTCGACAATCCGAGCATCGCCCGCGTGCTCAAGGAACATCAATGCGGCATCGGCGTCGATCGAGTCGAAGACGTCGCCGACGCCGTGCAAACGATCTTGGCCGATCATGCGAAGTACCGCTCGCGAGCCATGAAAACCTACCATGATCAATTTGAATTCGAAAAGCATTTCGAGTCTTTGCTGTCCTTTCTGGGAGGTGCACCGTGAAGTCTGAACTCCCCACGCCGCTGCATGATGCCCACGGGTGGCCATGGGATACTGAGGGCCCCCCCTCCATCGAAACTCGCGCCGTCGAGACTCTCACCCCGACGTGGCCGCGCATTACAGTGGTGACCCCCAGCTACAATCAAGGCGTGTTTCTGGAGGAAACGATTCGCTCGGTGTTGCTGCAGGACTATCCGAATTTGGAATACATCGTTGTCGATGGCGGCAGTACCGATTGCAGCGGCGAGGTCCTCGATCACTATGCCGACCACATCACGCACCTCATCCGTGAACCCGATGACGGGCAGTCCGATGCAATTTGCAAGGGGCTCGATCGGGCGACGGGTGAGTTGTTCAACTGGATCAATTCCGACGATCGACTCGCTCCGGGAACACTTCGGGAGTTGGCCCGCCAGTTCGATCGAGCGGATGATTTGTACGCCTTCAACGTCGCCGTGGAAGACGCCCAAGGGCGCCCGCCGACGGATAGCGATACCACGATGGTGAACCGAAATCTATCTGCGATCGCGATGCTGCGATGTGATCGATATTCGTTCAGCCAACCGGGATTATGGTTTCGCATGGAAACCCTACGTCGTTGCGGCGGTATCGACCGCACGTTGAACTATGGATTCGATTGGGATTTGATCGTGCGATACCTCAGCGAACATCCCCGGGTGCAGTACTCGCCCCGTATCGGCGCGATGTTTCGCTTGCACGACCAATCCAAAACGATGGTGGAAACCTCGAAAGCGAACGCCGCTGAGAATCGGTTCCAGCAGGAGAACGAACGTATCCGGGAGAAGCTCGAAGGCACTCTGTCGCCACGTCTCGCTGCGGCTTCGCAGTTAGGGCGACGGCGTGAGCCCTGGAACGAGCACCTGATCGAAGTGCTCGATGATTTTGATCGTTCTCCGATGGCCGCTGCCTGGGCCATCATGCGCGACGTCATCACGCAGCCGCGGACGCGAGCGTCGGTGCGTACATTCGGATCCGTGGCGAGATTGTTGTCGCGGTACGTGCGTCGGATGCCGCAGCGCCGAACACCGTGACACGCCTGGGGAGCTGCCCTCGCTCGAGCGTGGAACCTCGCAAGGAACGCCACCGCCCTCGCTCTGGCGAACATAATGACCGCCCCTCCCCAGAAAAAAATCACGCTGAAATATGCTTCGCATGTTTTCGTAGCGGGGCGTGGGCGTGGGCCAGGCCAGGGCCAGGGGCAGGGCGTGGGAGAGACCAACCGGTAAGGCAAGACGCGTCAGTGACCCGGCGGGTGTACGTTTTTTGATGCCGGACCTGCATCCGGCTCGCCAATGCTGGCCGAGATTTGACTGACACATCACCCCGCCGGGGCACGCCGCTGGCCCGGTATTCCCTGGAGAAAACCCGTAGGTTGAGCGGGTGGCACCGTCGGACGACGACAGCGGCAACCAACCAGTTTTCCTGATCTGCGTATTTTGCCTGACCTGGCTGTTTTTCCCGATCGGCCTGACCGACTGATCGCTTCGCTGATTTCAGCAACGTTGGGAGATATGGCAATGGTTTTGCGAGCGGATTCGCGGTAGCTTGTGCTGTTTGTCGATCCATGAGTCGGTTGCTCCGCAATTCCATCTTACCGCTGCACTGCCGCGTATGAACTCGAATTCTTCCTCGCGTTCCATTTTAGAACGCCCCGGCCCTTGGGGCACCAGCGTCGCGTTGTTGGTGCTGATGGCATTTTTCTTCATTTTGCCGTCCGCGTTTCGGGCTGCCCGCATGGGGCTGCAAAACAAAGAAAACGACATCAAAGACTGGTTGCCGAGCGATTTCCCTGAAACCGCCGAACTGGATTGGTTCGCGGAGCACTTTGCTGGCGAAAGCTTCGTTTTAGCGACTTGGCCGGGCTGTACCGTCGGCGACCAACGTCTGCATTTGCTCGAGAGCAAATTGCTGTACGAATCGGCCGATTTTCGCTCCAAGATGCTAGACGCAAACGCTGGCGAAGCCACCGGATTGTCGCTCGCCGAGCGTCGTGCTCGGGTGCGTGCCCGCGAACTCGGTGAAGAACTGAAGTTACTGCCGCCCGGCAAGAGTCTCGATAATTGGGGCGGTCAGGATGAGAAATGGGTCGCCTCCGCGGACGGGACGTGGTTCTTCATCACCCCCGATGGACGACTTTATCGCTGGGAGGAAGCCAGCAATGGCCCTGCGGGATTGTTCCGCTCGATCAAGAAATCTCTGGGGTTGTACGAGCTGAAGGGGCAATTGGTCACGGCGTTTGGAGAGCCGTCGACGCCCAACAAGATCAACGCGTTCTACAACGATCCTGCGCTGCTGTGTGCACCACTATTTGAAACCGTGCAAACCGGTGCCACGATTGTGGGTGAGTTGTCCGCCGAAGGTGGTGCGTTGTGGCCGGTCGATACCACGGCGCCGGAGTTGAGGGCACGCGTGGCCCGGCGCCGCGCCATGGAGCGTCTCACCGGCAGCCTATTTGCCCCCGCCGTGCCGCCTCAATTTGACTGGACGGCCGAGAGTTTCGCTGCAGCGCTGCCCGTCGAACGGCGAGATCAGTTACCCGTCGGTTACGAGGAGATCGTGCCGCGTGCCTTGCAAGAATTCGCCGACGAGCGATTCGAGGGCGACGTCGACCGCATTGCGACATCGATCACGCCCATCCAGACCGAGGCGTGGTATGCCGTATTCGATGCCATGGAGCTCGAGCCGCCACCACGACTGACGTGCTTGCTCGTCACGCTGACGAGTCTCGCCAAGGACAATTTGGCGTACGCGATCGGACGTGGCACGCTGGGCAGCCCGCAGGGGCGGCTGTTGACGTTGGCCGAGCAGAGCGGAGTCCATCCGCCATCGCCGCCCTCGACGGCGCCGCCGCCATTCAACCGTGAGCCTCCCGTGAGCGTCGACGGGATGCCGCCGCTACGAATGGGGGGGCCGCCCATCGATAATATTGCGATCGATGAAGAGGGCACCGTGACGTTGGTACGGTTGATCGGGTACTGCATCCTGATCGGCGTGGCACTCTCGTATTTTTGTTTCCGCAGTATCAAAGTCACCGTGATGCTGTTCGTTGTCGGTGGTTCCGCAGCGATGTTGGCCTTAGCGATGGTGGGTTGGACGGGCGGACACGTTGATGCCATTCTGCTGAGCATGCCGGCGCTCGTATATGTGCTCGGTCTCTCTGGCGCGATTCACGTGATCAACTACTACCGCGACGAGGTTCGCGTGGGTGGGCAACGGGGCGCGGCCGATCGCGCTCTGCGACACGCGTTGCTGCCGTGCACGCTCGCGGCCGTCACGACCGCCATCGGTCTCGGATCGTTGTATACCAGCAACCTGAAACCGATCAGCAACTTTGGCTTGTATTCTGCAGTCGGTGTGGTTGCGACGCTCGGGATTCTATTCACCTACTTGCCGGCGGCGCTCGAGGTTTTCGCGCCCCAATTCTCCGACGAAAAGAAACGCAAGAAAGGCAAATCAGAGGCACTGGCGCCCGCAGCCACGGCGTCCGAAGCGGACGCTGCTTTTCCTGTCACCACCCAGCTCGAATTGGCAGCATGGTGGGCCGCCTTTGGCCGCTTCATCGTCGGCCATTACCGCCTGGTGGCGCTGACCTGTATCGGTGTGATGGTCGTCGCATCGTTCGGTCTACTGAACATCCGCACCTCCGTGCAATTGCTGAAATTATTCGATGCGGACGCGAGAATTCTACGCGACTACGCCTGGTTGGAAGATAATTTTGGCAAACTCGTGCCCATGGAAATCGTCGTCCGGATGCCGGCTGAGTTGCAGCTCGAAGGAAAGCCGTCAACCAGCGGACCGGACGGGAACCTCGAACGCACCGCTGCCGACGAAACGGGTGACGACGATCGCTCCACCCCCGCGGACCCGATTGCGCTCACTCTGCTGGAACGCATCGAGGCGGTCAGTCGCATTCGCGTCGCCGTCACTCGCACGTTGGGAGAGGAGGGAAGTGGGGAGGTCGGTCAAGCATCGAGCATGGACACGTTCCTGCCACCGCTGCCGGGCGTAGACAATGGGTACAGCGTCGTCCGCAGCCAAATGAATCGGCGACTGACCGCGGCCAAGGACGAACTGTTGGCCAGCGACTACGTCAAGATTGAAGACTATGGGCCGCTCAAGGGCAGCGAGATGTGGCGTCTGAGCCTGCGTGTCAGCGCTCTGTCGGACAATGACTACGGATTGTTTATCAACGATCTTCGCGACGTTGTCGCACCGGTGCTCGAAGCCTATCGGACACGCGCGGTCTTGCTGACCGCGTTGAGCGAATCCGAGGGGGGGCTGACCGGAAAACAGCGTGTGCTCGTCGTGGGCAGTAACCCGGTGAAAAACCTGGCCGACGCCAACCTCCTTAATGAGGATGGCACGGTGAACGAATCTGCCATCTTCCTCAGCACGCTCCACGAACTGCTCGGCAACGAAAGCATCAAGAATCCGGTATGGGGTGATCCCCGGGACCCGGAAAGAAACATGAAGCCGGGCGATCCGAAATGGGAACGCTACGTCAGCGGCTTCGATGCCGTGGTCTGGGTCGGTGGGATTGAGTCATCCCTAGCAAGCCTACGTGATGGAAACAAACCTCTGCATCTAGGCCCCGCGTCTGAGTCGTCGGAGTGGCTGGCGTCTGCCAAGACCGTCATTCACGCGGACGAAATCGCGGCCCAACCGATTGGCAAAAGCATTGTCGCGGTCCCCGCAACGCCCCTGGACCACGTCAACCCGAACGCTGTCCGCTTCACGCAAGGCGATCGCCAGGTCCCGGTTTTTGACGTTCAAGAGGCGGTCTCGCCTCAAGTCGTCTTCACCGGGGTGGTGCCGGTGGTCTACAAGGCTCAGCGGACATTGCTCGGCAGCCTGGTTGAATCCATCATGATGGCGTTCGTCTTGATCGGACTGGTCATGGTCGTGCTGCTCAATCCAGGCAGTTTCCCATCGCAGTGGCTCGAGGCACGAAACCTATTCGACGGGATTGTGGCGGGCATGATTTCGATGGTCCCCAACCTGTTTCCGGTTGTCCTGATCTTCGGGCTGATGGGACTCTGCGGGATCGCGGTCGACATCGGCACGATGATGACCGCATCAGTAGCCATGGGTGTGGCCGTCGACGATACGATTCACTTTCTAAGTTGGTATCGGCAGTTCCTCGAGGAAGGCAAGTCCCGTTACGACGCCGTGATCGAGACCTACCGCAAAGTCGGCCCGGCGATGACCCAGACCACGATCGTCGGTGGACTCGGACTGTTTGTGTTCGCCTTGTCCACGTTCACACCCACCCAGCGTTTCGGAACGCTGATGTTGGTCATGCTGGCGGCGGCGTTGATCGGCGACCTGATCCTGCTGCCGGCACTACTGGTCAGTCCATTGGGCAAATTCTTCAAGCCCCGTGTTGGCTTCACGGCGGAACCATCCCAAGACGGTCTTCGCGTGAGCGTTAACGGAGACCCCGTCACCGCCTGGCAAACCGATGTTGCCGAGAGCGGTGTCTCGGACGTCACCACGGAAGGAACAGGCTCACTGGTGGCCTCCGAAGACGTTCCGGTGCTCAAGGTGCACACGCCGCCGTCACGGGCATCCTCGTCACAACCGAAACGGAAATAGGGATCGCCGGGGACCAACGGCGGGAATCACGAAAGCGATCAGAGCGTTTAGCCGTGGGCGACTGCCAGCGTCCTGGCGTGAGGCTCCATCGGGGCCCCTGCAACGAGCAAAACAAATATGAATGGAACGATTGTTCCATTCATGCTTTGCGATCAACTATGATTTCTTTCGGCGTGGCCGGCGTCCGGCCAAGAAGGATGCAGCGGCATCGACGAGAAAACGTTTGCGAATCGCCTCACGTCCCACCAACATGCGAAACCCCATCGCATCTCGATTCGCGAGCGTCAAATCGACCATCACGCGCCGCTGCAAGATAGCCAGGGGCGTGCGAATAACGATTCGCTCGGCCGCGTCGCCATTGCTGCTGCGAACGTGCCGCCGCTCGAGGATGGGCACGTCTGCATTGATAAAGACATCATCTCGATTTTGCACCGGATGAATCGAGAATCGCACGCGTTCGATTTCGTTGTCGACGTAGGTTTCGACGTCAAAGGCATGGATGGAGCTGGAACGAGCGCCCGTATCGATCTTCGCTTTCACACGTCCCACTCCGAGTTCCGGCAACCCCACCCATTCCCGCCATCCGATGATGAACATCGGTTCGTCGCTGGGCACGCCGGGATCGTCGCTGCAGGAAGGCATGGGGAGTGGAGGGGGAGCGTGGGGAGACGGGGGGGGAGAGCCAGAAACGAATCGCTCTCTCTAGGCGGTATGGATCGCTCGGTCGTCGACGTCGAGGGCAGCTTCGTGCACGGCCTCCGAAAGTGTGGGGTGGGCGTGACAGGTCCGAGCGATGTCCTCGCTACTGGCGCCAAACTCCATCGCCGCGGCGGCTTCGGCGATCAAGTCGCCTGCTCGGGGGCCGATAATATGCACGCCGAGCACGCGATCGGTTTCCTCGTCCGCCAGGATTTTCACGCGTCCATCGGTATCGCCGAGAGTGCGGGCGCGACCGTTGGCCCCAAGTGGGCAGACGCCTTTCTTGTAGGCGATGCCAGCCTCTTTGAGCTGTTGTTCGGTTTGTCCCACCATGGCGATTTCGGGATGCGTGTATACCACCGCAGGAATCACGTCGTAATTCATCTCAGCCGCGATGCCCGCCATGCGTTCGACGCATACGATGCCTTCCTCCATGGCCTTGTGAGCGAGCATCGCACCACCGATGCAGTCGCCGATGGCATAGACGCCCGGGACGTTCGTTTGAAAGTCCTCATTGACTTCGATAAATCCGCGGCGATCCGTTTTAACGCCCGTGGCCGCTAAGCCCAGGTCATCGGTGGCTGGCCAGCGTCCGGTGGCCAATAGCACGCGATCGCAGTAAATCGGCTCGCCACCCTGAATTTCGACCGTGCAGGGTTTGGACTGGGAGGTATCGACGCGGGCCGACGCCACCAAGGTGCTGGTGCGGAACTCGATTCCCTGTTTCTTGAAAGCGCGATGGGCGAGGTTCGCCATCTCGCTGTCGAGTCCGGGGAGCACGTGGTCGAGCGCCTCGAGGACGATCACGCGGCTGCCCAATCGATTCCAAACGCTGCCCAATTCCAGGCCGATGTATCCGCCGCCAATCACGACGAGGACTTCAGGGACCTCGGGGAACGACAGCGCCGTCGTGCTGTTGCCGATCCGCTCGCCGTCTTCTTCGATCGAGGGTAAACGCGCTGGAATGCTGCCTGGGCAGAGCAAAATCTGGTCGGCTTCGATCACCTTGGGCTGGTTTGGATCAGCCCCTGCCGAAGGGATCAACTCGATCGTTTCGGCGGATTGCAGCTTTCCACGTCCAAGGTAGGCAGTGACCCCACGCTTTTTGAACAGCATGTCGATGCCACCGGTCAGCGTGTCGACGATTTTTTCTTTGCGGGCCATCATCACGTCGAGTTCGAGCTCAACGCCTTTGACTTTGACGCCGTGATCGCTCAATCGGTGTTGGGCCTCCTCGTAGAGGTGGCTCGACTCGAGCAGCGCTTTGCTGGGAATACAGCCCACACGCACGCAGGTGCCACCAAATCGTGAGTTTTCATCAATACAGGCGACGTCGATGCCGAGCTGAGCAGCGCGGATGGCGGCGACATAACCGGCGGGACCGCCGCCCAAGACGACGAGTTCGTGGCGAGCCGTATTTGTCATGCGAGAAAATTCTGGGAAAGGAAGCTAGGAAATGGATCCGCTTATTGTTCCCAATCGCTCGTGCGTTGTCGACTACACGACTGGTTTTCTGACGCGGATCGCGGAAGTGCTCCCGCAAAGGAACGAGCGGAAAATGAGTGGCCGAACGCTCCGCGGTCGGAATAGTCGGCCGCTCCGCGGTCGGAATGATCGACCGCGGAGCGTTCGACCACAGTTTCAGACAGTAATTTTCCGCTCGTTTCTAAGCGAGGTGTTTACTGACTCGCCAGGGACGCGTCGAGGGCCACGGTATCGGCAAAGTCGTAGGAGTGGAACGTGCGGCCGATCTGCCTGGCCAGCATCGTGAGAAAGAGCTTGCGAAATTTGGTCTCGGTGGTTTCGCTCGTGTACTGCCCAGCCTGAACGGGGTACGTAAACTCGTCGATTTCCTTGCGAAAGACGACCTTTTCCGCTTCGATGTCGTAAACCGTCAACATGATTGCGGCGCGTCCGCGATACAGTGTCGCCCCGTCACGCAAACGCATATCCGTCATCTCAATGGCCAGCAATCTGTCCGCTTTGATGTCTTTGCCCATTTCCAGATAGTCGATCGTCTCCCAACCGTGCGTATCTCGCCACTGTTGGATGGCTTCGTCATGCACCAACTTGATTTCCTTGACCTCCATCGACAGGATGTCGCTGACTTTGCGAGTCAGCAAACGAGCGGCCACATCGTCACTGTATTGACTCTGGTCGGTCATCGTGACGATCGCGACTTTGGACTCTTTGAACCCATCATATTCAGGTGGGATGCGGTCGGCCCCGACGGCGTGCATCAGATTGCTGAGCAAGCCAAGGCAGCCAGTCTGAGTCAGCAGAACACTGCTGGTCAGGAACAACAGTGCTAGCAGGTGGAAAGACGTCGATTTCATACGGCAAACAGTCAAAAGCGGCAATGCGGCGATGCGGCAAAGAGCAGTGGAGAACGATTGCCCCCCTGTTACGCATTTTCGTGCTTGGTCCGCCACCCCAGTATTGCAATTGATCGAGACGGGGTGCATGACAGGGTTTGCGGCTGGGATTGGGGTCGGCTTGAATTTGGATATGAATTACACTTTGCGGCGTGCAGCCGGGAAGGCTGGGAGCTTTAGAGAACACTTTTCGAGGGAATCGCCATGGAATCGGCATCAGCCACACCCACCGCCCAACAAATCGCTGACCTCGTCATGCAGCGGCTCATCGATGGTGGCGGGATTCCCGATCTCGCCAACGCCAACTTGATGACGATCGAGCAACGGACCATCGAGGAAGTCGACCGGGTCACGCAAATCGTCATGAGCGAACTGCTCGCCAAGCAGTCTCGAGAGGCCGATCCGGTGACCGCCTGTCCCAAATGCGGTATGGAAATGACACCGAAAAAGGCTCAGCATCGCTCGCTGCAAAGTAGACGAGGCCAAGTGAAATTCAAAACCGACGTATCTCATTGCGAGGCTTGCCGCCTCGATTTTTTTCCCTCAGATGAGAACATTGCAGTGTGACATCGACATCGAGCAAACGCCCGCAGTCCTACAGAAAGTTACCATCGCCGCAGCGAGAGACCGTTCCTATGCGGTGGCCAGTCGCAACCTGCGAGACCTCGCTGAACTGACCATCTCTTCCAAGCAATGTCAGCGGATCGCCATTCGCATCGGCAACGAACGACTCGGCGAACAGCAACAAAGCATTGATCGCTACACCGCCGCGAGCATCCCCGAGCAACAGCACGGCCAAAGCCACGATGCACCAGCAAATGATTGGAGCGGACGTGCCGCAGTGATACAGGGTGACGGCGGTCGTGCTCAGATTCGCGATTCGCTTTGGGGGCAGGACAAACCGAGCGACAAAAAGCACCGTTGGTGGCGAGAGACTCAGGCCGGCGTGCTGCAAACGTATCAGTCCAGGCCATCGGACGTGGACCCTCACCCCGAGGTCCCAGAATGTTTGAAAGATCCGCTGTGGATTATTCCCAAAGTGAATGAAATCCATCGCAGCAGCGGTTCATCAAGTGATTCAGGCGAACCTGAGAGTGAGCCATCGCGTGACAGCCAGCCGTCATCAAAGCAATCAGCTTCGGCAGAACCAGCCAGCCAAAACAGCAAGTCGTCACGCAAGGATCACAAGCGTTGGAGCGGCGGTGATCCGTTGGTACAAACGATCGTTGCGACCCGACTGGGATATGATCATCTCGGGTTGGCGTTGGCGGCCGAGGCGTATCGGCGTGGTTTTAACAAAGCCAAAATCAAAGCCTTCATGGGCGACGGCTTGAAAGTGAACTGGTCGCTGTGGTCGAGTCACTTCTCGCACTACACGCCGATCGTCGACATCATGCACGCCTTGGCTTACGTCTACGGCGGTGCGATCGCATCCTGCGGGCGGATCGAAGATGGCTGGCAGTTGTATATCCAGTGGCTCGAGTGGACGTGGAGCGGTGATGTCGATCGAGTCATCACGGCGATGCAACAGCAAGCTGCCGGTCACGAAGATGTTCCCGAAGACCTGCGTCGGGCCATCACCTACCTGAGCAACAACGCGTCGCGGATGCAGTATGCTCGTTATCGGCGTGCGGGACTTCCAGTGACCACCTCGCCCGTGGAATCGGCTCAGAAGCAAATCAACGAGCGGATCAAAGGGACGGAAAAGTTTTGGCGAGACGATTCGCTTGAGCCACTACTGCAGCTCAAAGCGGACGACCTGAGCGAAACGCACGACCGAGACGCCTTCTGGCATCGTCGAGGCCAGCGAAACGACGGCTTCCGCCATCGCAAGACCAAAACCAAAGTTACCTAACAAACCCTGTCATGCACCCTCGAGACGAACCCCCACAGATTCCAACGCTCCAAACCCGTTTGAGGAGCAAAAAGTCGCTATCCTCGGGGCTGTTGCCGGGTAAACACCCACGCGGATATTTTCGTTTGATCGCGTGGGCATCGCCCCGCGCGTCCACCGCTGAGATCGCGGCCCGATCGGCACGCGGTTTCCCGAGTAAGCTGGGGGCGTTCCCCGCGTGGGGAGACCATGAACCTAGCCTGACCTGCGTATTCGCATTGATCCCATGAACACCCCGATGAACTCGATGTCACCTCGCCCCCCCGTCGGCAGCGTGGATGCCGTTGGCATCCTGCCCGAAATCCTTCGCGCACCGTCAGTGCGACGACCGTCAAAACGTTGCCCGGGGTCATCCAGTGCGAGCCCGTCCGCAGGCCGCGTGGGCTGGAAAATGGCCTTGCTGGCGTTGTTCGCGGTTTGGGTACCAAACGGCCGTGCAGTCGCCGAGGAGACTGCTGAACAGACGCGTCCTAACCTGGTTCTGATGATTGCCGATGACATGAACTGGAATGATTGCGGAGCCTATGGGCATCCCGCCATTCGCACCCCCGAGATCGACAAACTCGCCAGCCAGGGTTTGCGGTTTGAGCACGCCTATTTAACAACCAACTCATGCAGCCCATCGCGAGCGAGCATGATTACAGGCAAATATCCCCACAACACCGGTGCTGAACAGCTGCACTGGCCCATTCCGGCGGGCACCGAAACATTTGTGGGCAAACTGCAGGCGTCCGGCTACTACACCGCGGCGGCGGGCAAGTGGCACATGGGAGATGCCATCCGTGACCAGTTTGACAAAGTCTACGAAGCGTCCACCGCAGGTTTCGTCTTGCCATCGGGCAAGAACGGTGAGCCCGCGAAGATGATCGCCGACCAACCCAGCGGTTGCGAGGACTGGGAACGCGCACTGCAGCAACGCGACCGATCCAAACCATTCTTCCTGTGGTTGGCGTCGCTGGACCCCCACCGTGAATATCACGCTGGAGCTCTCGATCCGCCTCACGAAGCCTCTGATGTCATCGTGCCGGACCATTTGCCTGATACGCCTGACGTCCGCGAGGACCTGCGGTTGTATTATGATGAAATTGGTAGACTCGACGGCTATGTTGGTCGGGTGATGAGCGAACTGGAGTCGCAGGGCGTTTCGGATAACACCCTGGTGCTGTTCATCAGTGACAATGGCCGCCCGTTCCCACGCGACAAAACGACGCTTTACGATGGCGGCATCCGCACCCCATGGATCGTTCGCTGGCCCGACAAGGTCGAGGCAGGCAAGGTGACCAACGCCTTGGTCAGTTCGGTGGACATCGCCTCCACGATGATGGAACTCGCGGGTCTGGAGTCCGCTGCGAAACAGACCGATGGCAAGAGTTTTGCCGCCGTACTCGATGACCCCACCACCTCCTATCGTCAATACGCATTCGCAGAAGACCACTGGCACGATTATGAAGATCATGCGCGCTGCGTTGTCGATGAGCGTTTCAAGCTAATTCGAAACGACTACGACGACCTGCCCGCGACGCCGTCGGCGGACGCTGGCCGCGGTTTGTCATGGCAGGGCATGTTGAAATTACAAACCGCAGGGAAACTCACTCCCCAACAGCAAGCCTGCTTTCTCGCCCCCCGCCCCAAGTGGGAACTCTATGACTTGCCGCGAGATCCTGGCGAACAAAATAATGTCATCGACGACCCCGCTTACGCTTCGGTCAAATCCCGACTTCAATCCGCGCTGGCGGCGTGGACGAAACAAACCGGCGACTATCTTCCTAGCAAGAGAACCCCCGATGAATTCGACCGTGTCACCGGCGAACCTGACCATACCGTCCGCAAGCGACCCCGACCTTCGAAGCAGGAGATGTTTGGGACGAATGGAGAGTACTGAGCACATCAGGTCGAAACCACTCGTTGAACCGGGGTCTCAGCGGACCGCGGTACGCAAACTGGTGCGGCACGATGCGCGTTCAACGAATGTGCTGGGGCGGTAAGACGATCAAGTCCGTCGCATCCAACTCCGTCGCATCCATCGCAGTTACCGTCCGGCGACGGCGGAGTCCACGATCTGGCGAGCGTGGCTACTTGGTTTGGCGTGATGGGCTCCGCGATCAATAGCGGGTCGTGTACTGGAAGTAGAAGAAGTCCGCATTGTTCTCGCCATCGGCGGGGCCGATCCCTGGCGTGTCATAATAGTCGCCTGCATTGAAGTACGAATACCCCAAGAGAACGTTGTTGCGGGGGTTGATATTATAGTTAACCAACACGTCAATCTCTTGCCCCAGGTCCTTCGATTGAGCCTGCGTCGTCGTGTTGTAAGGTGTCATCACGACGCTGTATGGAGTGGTCTCTTCCACCAATTGGAAGTAGTGATACCACAGGATCAATGAGATCTTCTCGGTCACGGGAGTCTGTGCGAACACATTGAAATCGTCCAGGTTGCGGCGACCGAACAAGTCCATGAAGCCCAGGTACTTGTGAGCCAGTGGATAGAGGTGGTCATAACCTCCATCGCCCGTTCCGACTTCGTTGAAGTCCTTTTCACCGGAGGCGTGATCCCAGCGACACCAAATCGTGGGACTGAAGAAATTCGTCTCAACGGTACGCCCTAATCCGGCGGTAAAGAATCCAGCAGAGTGTCGATCCGGGGTTGCGTCCGAACCAAACTGATAGGCACCTTCAAAGTCATACAACGTGCCATTGTCGGTTGCTCCACTGGCACGGCTGCCGATCGTTTGCTCGCTAAACCCGATGATATGGTTGTCAGACCCGAGGTAGTAAGACTCCAACGTTCCGACCGCCGTATCCTGCTTCGTCAAATAGGTGCCGTAGAACTGAACCTGCGAGCTGACGTCGTCAGATCCCTTGGGATCGACACGCACTAGCTCCGTCCAGAATGCGTCAATCGACGTGTCGCCTTTCTGATACAGGCCGCGGACGCCTTGGAATGTTCGCCGCGTGTTCGCCCAGTCCAGTGGCGAGACGGTGCGTTGGGCCCCGTAGAGCAATTCCTGGCGACCGATCCGAGCCGTCAACGTGCCGTCGGGTCCGTCGAGAAGTTTGACATCGACAAACAGGTTTTGGATGTCGAAGTCATTCTCTTCGATGGGCCGTGGGCCAAACGTTTCGCCCCCGGAATTCGCATCGAGTGTTTCAGCGTAGAGGCGAAACGTGTCGTTGATGTGCCAGTCCGCGTACAAGCGGTTGCGAGTGAGCCAGAACGTGTCGTCCCGTCCCGTAATGCCGACGCCGCGCATATTGTGTTCGTTGTGGTAACGGTATCGAGACTCGCCCCCAAGACTCAGGGTGCCATACCGGGTGTGCATGTTCTTAAAGTTGTCCGAGAAATACCTCGGACCGTTGTAATACGGATCTTCTAGGTAAGAGAAGTTATTCGCATAGAACACGCCGGCATAGGCATTCTTCATTGCCGCCATCGCCGCGGCTTGCTTTTTCTTGACCGTTTCAGCAGACGGGCATGCGGGATCCGATATTTCGGCTTCCTGCGTCGGCCTCGTTTGGTCGAACTGCGTTCCTTGCGGGCCCGTTGGATCAATCCCATCGTCTACCGAGGGCTCGCGCAGTTCGGGCGGGTCAGCGGAAGAGTTGGGATTGGACGCAGCGGCAACGCTCTCCGTTTCCCGTGTGGGGGGCTGCACAAGCACAGTTTGCAAACCCGTTTCGCTGATCCCCTGCGCACTCACTGGGGTCAGGGGGAATCCAGCGATTGCGATCGCGGGAAACGCCGCAAAAACCAGGCTGCGGCAGCGGTACAAAGCAACGGTCATGGATCTGCATCCTTCCAGGGAGGCGTGTCTTGGATGTACGAATCTCGCCGTCCATTAGCAAGCTCGTTCATCATTTCGCTGCCCGCGATATGATCCGCTCGTTTTCACTTGAGCCGGAAGTCGATGTCGTGCTAGTCCGCAGGCGCTGTCGCGCCGGAGAGGGTCGACATGAGGTGCTATCGACGGAATCCCGACGGGATTGAAGGGATTCAGTCAATAACGCGGCGCATTACCGCTAACCATCGTGATTGCGATCGCACGATTCCATACAATCGTTAAGGTCAATCACGCGTCTCAGGAGCAACCTGGAGATGGCGACGATACACGGCATCGCCATTGGTGACGTAAAGATACTCATGGCCCGGTCCCGCCAACACGCAACTGGTCACTGGCTTCGATGGGTTCGGGCTGGGCAGCACCCCACACAACCGTCCGGTCGGATCGAAGATGGTGATCCCCACGGCGCTGGTGACGTAGTAACGGTTGGATTTGTCGACTGCAGAGCCGTCCCCGAGCGACGCCTTCTTGTAGGGCGGCGGCTCGTTAAAATCGAATTTCCCATCGGGATCGATCGGCAAACGCATCGTCATGGTCGGCGCCTTGGCATCGAGAGACGCATCCGCCGCCACTCGGAATGTCCACGTGAACTCGCCGCCGTAATCAGAAACGACCAGTGTTCCGCCATCCCGCGACAGGACAATCCCGTTGGGACGCGTGATGCCAGTGTCGACGGCGGTCTTTTCGCCGGTGGCCGGATCGATACGAGTTACCTGTTGCGCTTTCGTTTCGGTAATCAAGATGGTCCCGTCGCCCGTCACGGCGAGGTCGTTGGGAGCTACCCCGTCTGCCACACTACGAATTTCGCCGGACTCTGTGTTGATGGCGATCACACGTTTTTCGGATCCCTGACATCCGTACAACGTCCCGTCGGGTCCGAACTCGAGTCCGCTGACGGCGACAGGGGCGATCGTTTGATGTTCCCCGACATTGTCTGCCGGCACGCGGTAGATCGCTGGAGCCCGCATGTCCGAATAGTAGAAATTCCCATCGGCGTCCGTGCAGGTCGCATCGGCAAACCCAACCTTGTCGGCGACGATCTCCCATGACTCGCCCGGGATCAACAGGTTTAGCAGTGTCAGGTCACCACGAAGGTCATCCTGCGTGTCGATCGAAGGGACGTGAACTTGATCTCGCCACAACCACCGCATCGCGTCGGGGAACCGAGCACTGCCGTAGTCCGCATTGTGGGCGTAACCTTCGGCCCAATCGAAACGAGAGTCATATCCCATGTACTGCAAACTCGAGGCCATCCGTTGGTTCGCCCAAGGCCAACTGCCAAACGCATTGTCGACATCTCCACTCGTATCAGCCATGTAGACGCGGATCGGTTTCGGTTCGGTCTTGCGTACCAATGCCGGGTAGACATTTCCGCCCCGCAGATTCGTGAAGCTGCCGACACTCGAGTAGACCTTCGAGAAACTGTCCGGGCGTTCCCATGCGGCCGTGAAGGCACAGATCGCTCCCGAGCTCGATCCGCCGATCGCCCGCATCGCTGGGTCGTTGGAAATGTTGTACTTCCGTTCCACCTCCGGCAAGATTTCTTCAAGCAAGAAACGCGAGTAACGATCGCCCAGACTGTCGTACTCGAAGCTGCGGTTGGACGATTTGTTCTTGAGACGCTGGCGATTTTTGTCGTGTCCCGGGTTGATCAGCACAGCGATCGTCGGCGGCATCTCGCCCCGTGCGATCAAGTTGTCGAACACGATTGGCACGCGCCAGCGTCCCTTTTCGTCGCCCAGTCGCTCGCCGTCTTGGAACACCATCAGCGCCGCGGGCTCCTCGGCACGATACTGCGCGGGCACATAAACCCACCAGTCTCGAATCGTGTTTTCGAAAATCTTCGATTCCCAAACCGGCATCTTGATCAGTTCGCCACGCGGTACATCGTCATGGCGAACCGCATCGGAGGCAGGTTGCCAGGCTGGTTTCGTTTGCAGATTCTCCGGTGCGTCCCCTTGCGCATTCTCGTCCCACAGCCAACGCAAGGCTGCCGGCAGCTCGACGCCCCCATACTTGGCGGAGTGGCCACCCTCGGTAAAGACGAGCTTGCTCTGATAACCCGCGAAACGCAACGCCGCCGCCATGTCATGATTCGCCAACGGCCAGTTCCCGAACAGATTATTCAGATCGTCCTTGCCGTCTTGCAAATAGACCTTGATCGGTTTGGGGTTGTCCTTCGTTTTGCGAATCAAACCGGGGTAGGCCCAACCGCCACGAATATTGGTGAAGCTGCCGATGTTGCTGAGCACCTTGCCAAACTGATCGGGCTTCTCCCACGCGACCGTCCAAGCACAGATTCCGCTCGACGAAATTCCGCACACGGCTCGCTGCTGCGGATCGTCCGAGACCTCGATGCCCTGCAGTGCCACCGGCAGGAACTCGTCGACCAAAAAGTTCGCGTAGCGATCCGTTAGCGAGTCGTATTCAAAAGAGCGATTGCTGCGATTACGGGCACCCGGCTTGGTGGCTTTGATCGTGCCTGGATTGACGAACACCGCGACCGTAACGGGCATCGCTCCCTGGGCAATCAAATTGTCAAACACGATGGGAACGCGAAACGCGCCATCGGGTTTGGCGTAGTTCAGCCCATCCATGAACACCATCAAACTCGCGGGCTTCTCGGGATCGTATTGAGCAGGCACGTACACCCGGTAATCACGTGTCGTGCCCGGAAAAATGTCGCTCTGGTCAAACACCCCCGACGAAATCGTACCCTGCGGCACATCCGTGTGGACTTGGCGATCGTCAGCGTCAGACTCCGCCGCGGTGACACCGTGACCAGCCAGACCGAAATGCAAAACGAGAGCGATTGCAACCAAGAACTTCATAGCAGACGAACCGAAAACACGAGTAGGATCATGGGGAGAGTCGACGTTTCCCCAAACAGGAATCCGTATCATCGTCGCTGGCACCGCGGTAATCAACAGTGGTGCCCACCAGGGCGGTGAGAGAGAGGACGTCGATCGCTTTGGATCGGGAGCGTCCTCTCCGTGGGGCCGAGGGTGGTTGCCTGAGGTGCCCTGCAATCCATGCCGCCAAGACGTAGGATCTGGCCAGCCCCTAGCCGGATTTGAAATGAGCCGAGCCGAGAAATTGGAAACGGCGATCAAACGAATACCCAGCCTACCGCTGCGGACTGCTAGAATTGGATATTCGACGTGATCTGCATCGCCCTGGTCGTACGTATTGAGCCGCTATGAAGAATGATGACTTTCGAGAGTGGGTGCCTGATCAACCGCGGCCTCGAATCGTTCTGCCATACGGATCGTCACGTCGTGAGTGGCTGCGTCACGTCAGCGTGATGGGACTGAGCGGGCTACTCGCCGGCTGCCATGATCGGCCGCTGCCTGACCCGGCGGCATCGTTGAATCCGCCGTTCGATCAAGATGTCGCGAAGTTCCCCGAGAAGGTGGCGATGGGGCTGGTCAATGATCGCTCGCCGCAACTGGAAACCCCGTGGCGTTATTTTGCCGATGACATCACCCCCAACGAAGCTTTTTTTGTGCGTTGGCACTACCAAGCGATTCCGACAGAAGTCGATCTGCGAACGTGGCGGCTGAAAGTCGACGGTCACGTGAACCAGTCGCTCGAACTCTCAATGCAGGAATTGCGGGCGATGCCGGCGACCGAGTTGGTCGCCGTGTGCCAGTGCTCAGGCAACTCTCGTCGATTTTTTGAGCCCCGGCTGATGGGCGGGCAGTGGGCCAACGGTGCGATGAGCAACGCGCGTTGGAAAGGTGTCAGCATCAAAGCATTATTGGATCGCGCGGGTATTAAATCCAACGCGTCCGAGGTGGCTTTCAATGGGATGGACGTCGGCCCCATGCCGGCTTCACCCGACTTTATCAAAACACTCAAAATCGATCATGCTATCGACCCCGACGTGTTCCTGGCCTACGAAATGAACGGTCGTCCGCTACCGATGCTCAATGGGTTTCCGCTGCGAGTCATCGTGCCGGGCTGGTATGCAACCTATTGGGTGAAAGCCGTCGATCACATCCGCGTGCTCAACGAACCGTTTGATGGTTTTTGGATGGCCAAGGCCTATCAGATCCCCGCCAATGACGATGCCTCGGAGTTGCCGAACAAACCGGCGACTGAGAAAGTTGCGATCAATCGTATGAATGTACGATCGTTTTGGGTGCACCCCAGCCCCGATGGTGCGGCCCCAGTACTGCGAACTGGCACCATCGTGCCGCTCGAGGGCATTGCGATGGACGGCGGTGCGGGAATCAAGTCAGTGGAGGTTTCCAGTGATCAAGGGAACACATGGATGAATGCGGAACTCGGCAATGACCTGGGCAATTTCTCATTTCGCCGCTGGCGATTGAACTGGAGGCCGACACAGACGGGCGACATCGTATTGATGGTGCGGGCGACCAACCGAGAAGGAGAGACCCAACCGATGGTGCCAAAGTGGAATGGCGGTGGATACATGCGTAACGTGGTCGAAGCAGTCAAGGTGCGTGTCGTATGAACCAACACTCTCGAATGCCCGTGCTGTTGACCGTTGGATTGGTTGTCCTCGCCGGTGTCGTGTCCTGGTACGGCGTGCGGCGCGGCGCTACGTTGGACGAGGCGCCGTTCTCCGGGGATTTGCCCGCCTCGTCGCCGCGAGTCGTGGATGCCGATGCGGCGGAACTCGCCACGATCTCGGTCGCGCCGATCACGCTGCCGCATTTCGAACCGATCATGCCGCCGGGCAAAAACCGCGATGTCTTCATGGCCAACTGCGTGATTTGCCACTCGCCACGATTGGTCACCAACCAAACCTACTTTCCACGCGAGAAGTGGGAAGCGACCGTGCAAAAGATGATCGATGTGTTCGGTGCCGTGATCGCCGATGAAGACAAGGCCCGGGCTGTTGACTATCTCGTCTCGATCCGTGGGGACGCGAGACGGGATCAATAGCCGTTGGACCGTTCGGATAGATCGTTGGGCAAACTCAAGGAAAGACACATCATGCAAACCATCAAAACCGAAAATGCCTTGATCCGTGCTCACGGACTGATGGCTCTGCTCATGGTGCTAATTTCCGCATCGGCTGGCATCATTGTCGCGACAAAATTCAATTGGCCCGGTTTCCTCGGTGAGTCCGCGCCCCTGACGTGGGGGCGACTGCGGTACGTTCACACCCAGGGCATTTTCTTCGGCTGGATCGGTAACGCGTTCATTGCTTTCCTGTACTACGCGGTACCGCGTCTGGTTTGTGGTGGCCGACATGACGGCGCCGGCGAGAACAAGGTGTTCGGTGTCCTTCCCAATCGCGCCGTCGGCTGGTTGCTATTTGTGGCCTGGAACTTTGCGATGGTGATCCCGGGCTTCGCCTTGATGATGGCAGGGTACAGCCAATCGCTCGAATGGGCCGAGTTCCCGCCCGGAATTGATCTCGTTGTCATGCTGTGTTTCGGCATGCTGATCCTTCAATTCGTTCTACCGTTTTTGCGAGCGAGGTTAAGCGACCTGTATGTCACGGGTTGGTATATCTTGGGGGGAATCACGTTTACAGCATTAGCCTATCCCGTCGGCAATTTCGTTCCAGAATTTGTACCCGGTGCTCGCGGGGCGACGTTCAGCGGTCTGTGGATTCATGATGCGATTGGGTTATGGGTGACCCCGATCGCGGTTGGAATCGCGTACTTTGTCATCCCGGCAGCGACGGGAAAACCGATCTACAGTCACTTCCTCTCGATGATTGGATTTTGGTTGCTGTTCTTTGTCTATCCGCTCAATGGAACGCATCACTATATCTTTTCGTCGATCCCGATGGAGGCTCAGGTGGGCGCGATCGTGGCGTCGGTGTACTTGGGAGCTGACGTGATCTTAGTCGTCACAAATCAATTGCTCTCGTTACGAGGCAGCACCGCAAAGGTTGCTGCCGACGTGCCGCTGCGGTTCACGTGGGCAGGTGTCGTGCTGTATCTGATCGTGAGTTTACAGGGCGCGATGCAATCTCTGATGCCGGTCAATCGCCTGGTTCACTTTTCCGATTGGGTGATCGCCCACTCGCACCTGGCGTTGCTAGGGTTTGCCAGTTTCGCGGCAATCGGTGGACTGCTTCACGTGTGGCAGCATACGCCCGGGGCTCGATATAAGCACATCTGGGTAAGTATTTCGGTATAACTGGCAAGCTTTTTGCACCCATGTTGAGTTGGGAATCCTTTCTGATTTGCTAGCAAATGCTCGATGGTCGAGATTATGCGAAGCATCATGTTTCTCCCTGTTTCACGAACCGGGAGATTCAAATGGCACGCCCCTCTACAAAATTCGCACAAATTGGCTCAGTCGAGCAAAAACAGCAACTGACGGAAATGTGGAAAAGTCATCATTGCCACTATACGCGAGTTCGTGCGCACGCAATCTTACTCAGCGACCAACAGTACGAAATAAGTTCCCTTGTCGATATCTTTGGCGTGGATCGAGATTCGGTATCCAGTTGGATTGACAGATTTTCAGAAGGCGGCCCCGACGCACTTGAAGACTCCGAGCATCCCGGTGCGCCGCCGATACTCAACGCCTCAGAGCAGCAAACTCTCCGGCGACTACTTCGAAAATACCCGAATCGACCAGCCAAGGTGCTGAAAGAGCTGAAAGAAAAAACCGGCAAGGAAATCAAGCGACCCACTCTGCGAGAATACGCGAGGCGGTTTCGGCTGAGTTGGAAACGTTATCGTCGAAGTTTGCGGCAAAAACGGGATGAAAAGAAATTTCAATTGGCCAAGGAAGAGCTAGCCGAGTTTCTCGAAGAACCGGATTTGAACGTTGTTTACTTTGACGAGGCGGGTTTCTCGCTCAAAGGAGTTGTTCCCTACGGATGGCAACCGATCGGTCGACGCTACGAAATACCCGTAACCGGGGCACACGGCAGCAACGTTCAAGCGATTGGGTTTCAGGGTCAAGACGGTGAAACCCACACCTATCTCCACAAAGGCTACGTGAACAGCGAAATGGTGATTGCAATTTTCGATGATTATTGCCAAACAATCGACGGTCCAACTGTTGTGGTCCTTGACAATGCCTCAGTCCACACGAGCGGAGCATTTCAAACTCGCATGGAAGACTGGGCAGAGAAAGGACTCTACATCTACCATCTGCCGCCATACAGTCCAGAGCTGAATGCAATTGAAATGCTTTGGAAAAAACTCAAGTACCAACTGCTCCCCGCTGGCGCCTGGGAGCGCTTCAGTACACTGCTAAACACACTTACGAAAACACTCAATGAGTTTGGAGAAGTGTCGTATATGCCTACGCTTTTTAATTATGCCGAATAAATTCACCCGACGTGCTTAGCACGCGTGCGGCAAACTGGTCGTTCTGGTTGTTGACGATTGGCTTGCTGCTGATGTTCTTTGATTTGACCATTGCGGGGTTGGTGCAAGGTCAGTTGTGGGAGTCGTCGGCGCCGTGGATGGAATCCGTGCAAGCGTCAAGGTTGTATTGGGGGACGCGATCGATCACGGGGATCCCCGTGCTGATGGCGTTTGGATGTCTCTGTTTGAGCATGTTGACGGGGACACGAGTCGGCTCGGAAGTCACCGTGAACCCGAAAGCTGCAACCTCCAATCCGGAGTCGGGTCTCGCATTGACCGCGGCGCACGAGGAGAGTCGGTTTGGCTGGTTGCGGAGTGCCTATTCGCTAACGGGCATTGCAGGCATTGGATTCTTCGCCGTGTCGTTCTTGGTATTGGCGATTTGGCCGAATCAGGAGCTCGCCGCAACGATCTCGGCGACCAAGCCTGCCACGGTCGTCGCCCTGACCGATAGCGAACTGCGGGGCCGCGCCATCTATGCGCGTGAGGGATGTGCGTACTGCCATACCCAGCTGGTTCGTTCAACCGAATATGACGTGCGACGTTTCGGCCCCGTCAGCCGGGCGTGGGAAACCGACGATGAGTATCCGCAGTTGTGGGGGACGCGGCGAATTGGCCCCGACTTAGCCCGCGAGGGCAGCAGGCGGCCAAACGATTGGCAGCAAGTCCATCTGTTTAACCCCCGACATGTCGTCCCGATGTCGATCATGCCCGCATATCCATGGTTGTTTGATGGAGCCGCCAGCCGACCGACCCAAGAGGGCATCGACTTGGTGGCCTATCTGAAATCACTCGGCCGCAACGGTGAATTGGCAGGCCTGGGAAATCCAACACCGACAGAGACGTCCGGCGAAGCCCGTTCATCGGGCGAAACCTCGGATGCCGGCGAGGCACATTTTGGTGGCTTCGATGAATCCTTGATCTCCCTTGGCAAAGGTCCGCCGCCGCTACTGTTTGATCCCCAAGGCAAAGACGTTCCCAATTCGATCGCCAATCAAGGGCATCTTCTGTTCAAAGACAATTGCTCCGGATGCCATCTGGATTGCGGATGCGGCGACGGGCCAGCGGCAGAAGGGTTGTTACCGAAACCACGCGAGTTAACGACGGTTCGCTTATCACCAGCTCGATTGAGCGATGTTCTTTGGAATGGTGTCGAAGGATCCGCCATGCCCGCTTGGAACGATCTGCCGCTATCGGATTTGCGGGCGATCGCCGCGTTCACGACCCGGCTGTCCGAGACGCTCTACGAACCCGAGCCACAGCTCGAGGGTGACGAGCTCGTGCAAGCCCAAGAGTTATACAAGCAGAACTGTGTCTTGTGTCACGGGGCGGAGGGCCGCGGCGATGGCGTATCCGCGGCGGCATTGGCACCCCGACCCGCCAATTTTGAAGCAGAAATGGCAACGCTCGCATACTCGCAGAACGCCATCGCCAACGGGGTCCCGGGAACCGCAATGCCACGGTGGGAAGGCAAGTTAAGCAGCGAGGAACAGCACCTACTCGCCCGCTACGTTCGAACACTGTTCCACGTTTCCCAGCCGTAGACCGCCCCCGTTCATCTCACCCCAAAAAGCCATCCATGATTATCAATCTCATCGTCGCATCGGTCACCCTGCTCATGCTAGCCTTCGTGCTGGTTTGGGCGTTACTGCCGAAGACGCGGAACTGGTTCGAGGCGCCAAAATACCGCTTTCTCGAAACGGTACGCCCTCAAACTCTCGATAACGAAAACGAATAGCCGATCGATTGTCGACCTGCGTCAGCAACGAGCGAAAACATGCTGTCTAAATTTGTGGTCGAACGCTCCGCGGTCGATCCCTCGCTTCGCGGTGGATCATTCGCTTCGCGGTCGATCATTCCGACCGCGTAGCGTGGGGCTACTTTTTCACACGAGTTCCCGAATGAAGTAAGCGATCAGTCGCTCATTCACGACGCCAGCACGCCGGGGAGGACGCCTGTGCTGTCGGCGAATTGCTTCGTTGAGTGTCCGAAGGCGTTGAGCATCGAGAGGTACAAATTCGCTAGCGGCGTATCGGTGCCGAACGAGAGGTGCTGGCCGGTGGCAATGCGCCCTCCACCGCTGCCGCCTAAGAGAATCGGCAGGTTGTGTGGGCTGTGGCTGTTACCGTCCCGCAGCCCCGAACCGAACAGGATCATCGAGTTGTCTAGGACCGTTTTCTCGCCCTCTTTCATGCTCTGCAGCTTGTTGAGTAGATAGGCGTACTGTGCGACGTGCCAGCGAGTGATGATTTCGTATTGTGCAAGCTTCTCAGCGGAGTTTTGGTGGTGCGACGTATCATGGTGTCCGCCTGAGACACCGTCGAGGAACGCAAAATTGCGGCCGCTCACGGCGTTACCGAACATGAAGGTACACACCCGCGTCGTGTCGGTTTGGAATGCGAGCGCCATCATGTCCAGCATCAGTCGCACGTGCTCTGGGAATTGGTCAGGGACATCCGTGGGCGGCGCCTGTAGTGAATCCAGCGGCACGCGAGGTTCCCACGCCAACGCCCCCGGTTTTTCCTGACGGGACAGCCGCTTTTCGATACTGCGGACGGATTGCAAGTATTCGTCCATCCGCCGCCGGTCGTCTGCCCCGAGACTTCGGGAGAGTTGCTTGGCATCATCGACCACTTGGTCCAGCAGCAACGCATCACGCTGGCTCGATTTACCATGTGGTTTTGCTGATCGAAGTAAACGTTCGTAAACGAGGTGTGGATTCAACTCCCGGGCCAGCGGTGTCGTTGGCCCCTTCCAGGCAATATGCGATCCGTACACTCGGGTGTATCCCACATTGGTATCCACACCGGTCGTCACGGGATCGATGCCGAGTTCGAGGGACGGCAGCGGCGTCATCTGTTCGGTATGCGACGCAGCGACTTGGTCCATCGATTTCCCGTTGCAATTCAAATCGATACCAAGCGATTTGTTGATCGTTGTGCAGGTCAAAAAACCGGAGGTTTTGACGTAGTGCCCATCGCCTACATTGCTGGCCTGATTCCAGAGATTTGTCAGAACCAATAGTTGGTCCCGCACATCGGCGAGAGGCTCGAGTGTCGAAGAGAGCTCAAAGTCACTGCCGGTTCCCTCGGGCGTCCATTTGTCTTGGCGGACACCGTTGGGGACGAAAAGTGCGGCCATACGAACGGGGGCTTGGTCGTTGCTCTGCGCAGCGGATTCCGATGCCAGTGATTGCCGTGGCGTCATCGCTTCCAGCCATGGCAGTGCCAGGGCCGCACCGGTGCCCCGCAACAATGTTCGTCGCGACAGTGACGCGTTGCGAAGATTTTGCCGGTCGAGGAACGTCATGCGTACTTTATTTGCCATCGTTTTGTTCCAGATTGGAAGGAGGTGACTGTCCGCTTTTGTACTGAAACGGAATGCTCTTGACGATTTCTAACACCATCGTTTGCGCTCGATAATCGTCTTCAGCGACTTTCTGACTGATCGATTCGACCACACATTGGTCCTCATTGGTCAACTGCCGACCTAACGCATAGCCTAGCATTTTGCGGGTCAGATGCCGAATGAATTGGTCTTTTCGTTGCATCAACTGATCTTTCAAGCCCGCCGCGCCCGCAAAGGAAGTCCCATCGGGCAGCGTGCCGGTGCTGTCGATTTCAATCCCCTCGGCTTCGGTTCGCCAGCGTCCCAAAACATCATAATTTTCCAGTCCGAAGCCCAGTGGGTCCATGACGGCATGGCATGACGCGCACGTCGGATCTTCGCGATGACGCTCGAGGCGTTGCCGCAACGACAGTTTTTCACCGTCCTCGACGACCACTTCGTCCAGGTCAGGAACGTTGGGCGGTGGAGGAGGGGGGGCCGTGCCCAATAAGGTTTCCATGATCCATTTGCCTCGCAACACCGGGCTGGTCCGATGCGAATAGGATGACACCGCCAACACCGCGCTCATTCCCAATACGCCGCCGCGGTGACTATCCTCCGGCAAATCGAAACGCTTGGGCTGCTCGCGAAATGTGCCTTTGATTCCATAGTGCTGCGCCAGCCGGCTACTGGCGTAGGTGAAGTCCGAGTCGATCCAATTCAGGAGCGAGCGGTTGTCAGCCAAGAGGTCTTCCATGAAAAACACGGGCTCGTATTTCATGCCTCCGATCAGTTCTGAATCCAGTTTCCCCACCACCGCTTCGTTGGGCTGAAACTCACGACCGAGTGCTCGCGTCCCCAACCACTGCTCAACAAAACTCTGCGCAAACTCGCGTACTTTGGCATTTCGGCGATGACCACGATCGTCAATGCTGCTCTTGACCATCCGCTTGACCTGCTCTTCCAACACCGCATCATCATGTAGCTTGCCTTCGCGGGCCGCACGGATCAGCTCCTCGTCAGGCATCGATGCCCACAGGAAATAGGAGAGTCGCGACGCCATCTCATATTGGGAAATGAGAATCGGTTCGTCGCCAGCATGTGGCTGCTCCCAAAGGAACAAAAACTTGGGCGATACGAGCGCGGCTTCAATCGCAAATTGGATGGCTAATTCGTAAGACTGGTCTTCCTCGTAAACCTGCTCAAAGAGATGGACATATTGTTGCACTTCTGCGGGCGTTGCCGGTCGTCGAAAGGCTCGCGGCAAGAACTTCGACAACACTCTCTCGGCAGCCTCGCGAGGCGACGTGTCTTGGGAGGGATGCGACACCAGGATGGCCTTTCGGTCACTGGGGTCGCTCATCGCATGCGTCAGCGCCGCTCGGGCTGCGTCCAGATATTTCTCGGCATGAATCGGTGAGACGAACAGGGTTTCGGCCGCGTTGTCAAACCCTTCACCGCCGGCACCGTCAGCGGGTAGCCCGTGCCCGGCGTCAAACTGGATGCCCAGCAGATCGCGAATCGTATTGGCGTACTCGGTACGATTAAGCCGCCGCAGCATCGGCCCCCCGGGAGCGATGCCATCGTCACACACCGCGGCATGGATCGTCCCGCGAATCCAGTGCACGACGTCATTGCGTAGGTCCATCGGAGGCATGTCGCTATCGATCGGCGGCATTTGCTGATCGGCAATTCGATCGGCGATCCGGTTCCACGTTTCGATCGACGCTGGAATCTGTTCCGCGGACTCGAACGAACTGAGATCGAGACCTGCTTCGCCAGCCTCACCATCGTGGCAATCAACGCAGTAGGACTGGAAGAAATCGACCGCGACAGCAGGGGTCATGGATTTGCCCTCTGTGCTGGATTCAGCGTTCAAAGGGACGCACGAAGCGAGGCTAATCGCAACAGCGAAGATCGCAAAACGGAGTCGCGGACACCTAGGAGGGACGCACATGTCGGGTTGGGAGGGAAAGCAGGCGGGGCGGGCTGAGGCGGTGCATCAGGGAGGGATCGTTATTATACCTGATTAGCCGCTCTAGTTCACCTGCAAAAGGACGCCAATCGACCTCAATGAGGTCGTGTATCAATCTGTAACCGATCTCGCAGCGGGGGTCCGTCCACTACCTCTGGATGCTGATCCCCCGCGGAAACCTCCGCAGGGTATCAGCATCAGAGAAATTTCAAGCTGAACTCGGGCCGTTTAGAACTGGCCGTTGCCCTGCTGCATCGCCTTCGCTTGTGCTTGGCGAACGGCTCCGCCAATCGCTCGCAGCAGTCCATCACCGACGACGACGCGAGTGGTTTGGCCGTGGGCGATGGGTTTGCTGACAGCTCGCAGCGTGCCCAGATCATCGGCGCGGCTGAGTGCGTCGATCATGGCAGCGATGTCATCGTTGGCTTCCACCGACTGAGCGTACTGGAGGATCGGCATCAGGTTCACTTCGAAGCGAGCCAAGTCAGCGTCGGCCGATGCCGCGGGAGTTGCTGCTGCGTCGATCATCTCTTTGAGCAGCGGCATGCTCTGGTCACCCAACGCGACGTAGACAGCTTTGTCTGCGGTGCCAATATGGACGCGAACGGCGTCACCAAAAATCTTGCGTACCTCATCGTCCTTGGCAGGAACTTTCGCGGAAACCAAGTGCATCTTCACACCGTGATAGGTGTCCCGGTCGAACTCGAACTGGGGTGCGTCGCCGTGACCTTTGACCTTGCTGGCGATGTCTTTGAGAATTGCTGCCGCTTCATTGCCGTCTGCAACGAAACCGCCCATCACAAATTTCATCGAACCGGCATCGGTGAGCAACAGAGCTCCCGCGTCGATTTTACCTTCGGTGTAGGAAGCGAGAATCAAATCAGCGATGCGGTTGACCACTTCGGTCGCATCCGCTGCGGCAGTTTTATCCAACTTGTCCGACTTCTGAACGGCCTGACTGAACATTTTCAGCATGCTGTCGACGCCCGCACGTGCATTCTCAACCGTTTCGGGGCTGATCGACGTAGCGGCGTGGTAGTATCCTGCAGCGTCGTCACGAACGACCATCGAGTACGCCGATGGGATCGGTTCTTGGCCAGCGTACATGTTAGCGAGCTTGGTGCCGGCAAGGGCTGTGAACGAAACATCCACCACCAAACGTTTGCCTTTGGAATCAATATCAATGCCGAACATGAGTTCGTCAGTCTGCTTGATCATCTGCTCGAGCTGATCCATCGACTGCTGTGCGTATTCGCGTGACGATTGAGCGTCTTCACCGCCTTGGCGGCTCATCGCTTGGTCAAAGCCTTGACGCAGTTGAGCAATCAAGCTGTCGCGAACCGACTCAGGAAGCTGCTGCATGTCCAATCGCACGCCGAGATCGTAGTCCGATCCCATCTGCCCCAGGGCAGCGGAGGGGTCGGCGGGGGCTCGGTCGAGCACGTTGCGGTTGCGAGCCAGGATGGCCCAGTTCCCAACTTGACGAATGAAGACCGTGTTGGCTCCGATCGCTAACACCAGGGTGCCATCATCGAGTTCGTCGGCAGGACCGGTCTTGTCTTGGTGTCGCTTGAGCAACGCCTTCACGTCCGAGGTCGGAATCATCGCGATCGGTTCAGGCGATCCGTCGATCAGTGGCACGAGCAAGCCCACTGGCTGGGTCGTATCGATGCCCTGAGAGAAACTGCCCGCCAACATCGCAAACATGCCGCCAAACTGGGGCTGACCCATCGCACCGCTAAGGTAATTCAGGTCCTGGGTCAATTGGTTCAGGCTACCAATCGTCACCACCACGACGGGCTCGGTCGCGGCGGGGACTGCCGGGGCCACCTGAGCAGCGGGCTGGCCGTCTTGGGCCGATAGATTCCGCAGTGGCGAAAGCGTCACCGCGATGGCGGATAATGCCACGACCGCAGCGGAGCGAGCAAAACGGGAGGGAGTGAAAAGTCGACTCACGAATACATCCTTATCTGTGTTGTACTGACCAAAAGAGAGGTTGAGCGTAGGGGGTCGTGCAATTGTCACGCCACGAGACGAGTCGCCTTCAAATCGGATCGCCGACCTGAAAATCGAATCATGGGACGCGTGCTTCCGACCGAACCACACCGCTCCAGTAACCATTACCCGGATAACCGTTACATGGTTTCATGAATTTTGCTCGATCGTCCATTTTCTTGACAATCGTCATGCCTCCTCGCTTGGGGGTGTATCCCCAAGCCGCTCCTCGCCGGGGCGTTCGTCGTCAGTTGGTTGCTCTTCAGGCACAGGTGAAATGGTGAGCTGGCGTTCAATCCGCACGATCATCAAGCGAATCATGCGTGACTCACGTTGAGTGGCGACCAATTGTTTGCGGAGATGATGCAGCCGCTTTTCAGGAGTCGCCTGAAACAAACGGGCCGACACATCGAGGAGCACGAGCGCGCGAAACGCGCGCAGGACGGTTCCACGCAGCCGATAGGCGCGAGCGAGTTTGGTCAGTTGCGGCAATCTCGCCAACTTCGCTAGACGCGTGCCACGCATGGCTTGCAAAGATCGCAGAAACGAGAAAAACGGCAGCACAATGATCGCCAGATCCACCCAGTGACGGCGGAGATAGTCGAATTTCTTCTCAGCAATTGAAATCATGAGAATGAATTCCGCCGCAAACGCAAACCAGATCACCCCCGTCCCAATGTGCAGGGAAACCCGCAGCCAGGCGTACCGAGCGACTTGATCCTTCAGTAAAAACTCAACAATCAAAACCGGCACGATCAAGAGTGCGATCCCGATCATGGGGACGCTGAACGACTGTTCGAGCCGTCGCCGCAAGCGCCGGTCAGGCCGCTGCCATGACCACCCGGGCAGCCACAATCGACCGCCCATTTCCGCACTCCGCGCACACATCCGTAGCGACGGCCCGAGGCAAAATAGCAGCGACGATGCATGCACCTTCGCAAACGCCCAGGTTTTCGGCCGGATGATCATGTGGTAGACGGATTCGGCAATGACCAGCGGCCAAATCAAACACATCAACCCGACTGCCGCTCGCTCCAGCATGATTTGTGAAGGCGAGACCGGACCGAGCATGGCTTGTTGCAGCGACTCGATCGCGGCTGAATCAGACTCCTCGGTCGGCGTTGCGGCCGGGCGGCTCGGCCCGCCTGCGCTGCCAGACAGCGGGTCCTCGCGGTCGGCGGCGTCGTCGGTCGACAATGCGTCGTTGGTTTGCGATGCTGCTGCCATCGATCGTTCGCGCAGCGCGGGCACATCCACCCACATCACGATCAAAATCGCTTGGCAGACTAAGAATGCGACGGCCATGCCGAACATCAGCGGAGCCGTTCTGACAGCGATTCGAATGTGAATTGACTGAATGCGTCTCGTTTCCTTTGGGGCGAGTTTCATGGGGCCTCGGCATTCCTATGCGGCCGCCGATTTGGTGTACTCTCTCTCATGAAAACCAATTTACATTTTGATTGCCTCAGTGGCATCAGTGGTGATATGACGCTGGCGGCGTTGATCGACCTCGGGGTTTCGCCGGAACTTATCCGCGACGGTCTGACATCGCTTAATGTGGCGGATTTGAGACTGCACGTCGATAACGTCCGCAAATGCGGATTTCGGGCTACCTACATCCGCATCGAACATCCCGAACAACACGCTCACCGTCATTTGCATCATATCGAGGATATGATCGCCGCGGCCGGTGCGATTACGGATTCGGCCAAAACGCTCGCGCTGCGAATTTTTCGCTGCATCGGTGAGGCCGAAGCCAAGGTGCATGGTTGCGATCTCGAAAAAGTGCACTTCCACGAGGTTGGTGCAGTCGACTCCATTGCTGATATCGTTGGTGCTTCAATCGCGATCGACTCGCTCAATGTCCATCAGATCACATCATCCCCGATCCCCACCGGCACCGGCTCGATCGTCATCGACCACGGCCGTGTCGCAATCCCAGCACCGGCGACGGCGGAGATACTGACGGGCGTGCCGTTGGCGTTCTGCGACATTGAGTCCGAACTGACCACCCCCACCGGGGCAGCCATCATCAAGACTCTCGCCAGTTCCTACGGCCCGCCCCCGGCGATGATACCGCTGCGTGTGGGGTATGGCGCCGGGACTCGCGATCTGCCCGGCCAAGCCAACGTGCTGCGCGTGACAAGTGGCCAGCTGCAGCCCCGCGACGCTGTGCTCGAGCACGTCGAAATGGATCGCGTTGTCCTGTTGGAAACGAATATCGACGACGGGACCGCAGAACAGCTGGCCGACGTGACCGAACGCCTGCTCAACGCCGGCGCTCTCGACGCGTGGCAAACACCCTGCGTGATGAAGAAAGGCCGCTTGGCCAGTATTATCTCCACCCTGTGCCGGGAAGCGGATGTCGCTGTGATGCAAAACCTGCTGTTCCAGCACACATCCACGATCGGCATCCGCCGACAAGTTCTCGATCGCACGAAGCTCGCCCGGCAAGCGGTTGAGCTCCAAACAAGCCATGGGCTGGCGTGGGGGAAGATTGCCACGCTCCCCGACGGTACCCGGCGGTTCTCGCTCGAGGACGCCGACGCTCGACGTCTGGCCGATCTCACGGGCAAGTCAACTCGGGAAATTCACCGTGACGCCGAGCAGTGCTGGCGAGCCGGGGCAACGATGTGATCGCTAGCCAGGGGCCCAGCCTAACCCAGTTGTTGGATCGTTAGATCGTAAATCTCGTCGGCGTCGAGAATCGCATCGTTGGTTTGGAAAAGTTGTGCGATCGCCGCTTTGTGCGTCCGCATCTTCAAACCGCCCACGCCGATCGGACCGTACACCAGGGGTGAGTCTTCGTCGTCGCTGCGCAACCGCTTGGCTTTGTCGAATGCTTCGACACCGCCAATGCCGGCTGGTGGAACGGCATTGAGATCGATCGCGACCCGGAGTTTTTCGAGAGCGTGGAGCTCATCGTTGGCCAACAACTCGATGCCGGCTGCACCGCAGGCGACGATCGTATCGGCGCGGCTGAGTATCTGCATTCGGGCGTCTGCCGTTTCCGGGGCGGCCGCCTCTAGGATCGGCTTCCCAGTCGCCGAGCGAGCGAGCCCCAATGCGATCTCCTGGCACGCCGTTTCCGCCCGACCGAGCGAGCGACTGGTTAGGATGACCTGGGCACCTTGGCGCGCGAGCATGTGGGCCACCCGGCGTCCTACCGGCCCGGTACCTCCCAGCACAACGCTGGTGGAACCCGCTAGAGACACGTGTTTGGTCAGCGACGCGACCGCAGCCGCCGCAGTGGTATTGCAACCCGACGCATCGAGCATCACCGAAACACGAACGGGACCGAAAAACGCACTCTGCACGGCAGTGAATAAACCCTCCGCCGCACGAACATCATTGCCACCGATGAAGATGGCCGTATTGGCTAAATCGTCGCCGCCCCGGGTGAACATCGCACCGTGAACCAATGACTCGACGCCCGACGCCTCGACGTTGGCGTAGCGGAACAAATGGTCCACGCCCGCATCGACTGCGACGACCGAGTCAAACGAGCTCGGATGGGTATCGACATCGAACTGCAGAAGGATTTTTCGCGACATAACGAGTCTGCCTGTATGAAAAAACCTCCCTCGAGATTATCGAGGGAGGTTGAAATCTCAGAAGATGTAGCCACGCTCGCAGAGCGTGAAATCCGCCGTCTAGCGACCGCAGCTACGTACTAGAAACCGCGGAAGGGGTGCTTGGCAGTGTCTTTCTTGGCCAACATGTCGTCGACACTTGGCTTGCCGCCCATCGCGTTCTTGAGCGATTCCAGCGTGGCTTCGTAGTTGTACTTGTAGATCTTTTCGTCGTCTTCAGCGGCGGGGTGAATGAACACGCCGCAAACGCATACGAGTTCTTCGGCAGCGTCCTTAGGAATCACGCCTTGGCTGACGGCGTCAGCGACTGCTTGAGCGACGGCGGCTTGGGCAGGGCCGAACATCTGCACGGCTTGCTTCATGCCCTTGATCGTCACCTTGGTGATCATGACGGTCGCTGGCTTGACAGCCATGTTGGGCTCGAGCACGGCCAACAGATTCGAGTGACCTTCACTCTGGTTGGCCAATGCGTTCGCAAAGGCGTTTCCGACAGGACCGTTCTTGCTACCGATCATTAGGTCGATGTGAGCGACTTCGTTGCCGTCGCCGACCAGGGCTTCACCGATGTGAAAATGCATGACAGGATGCCTCAAATTAAAAGAGTTTTTTGGGAAACGACCGGTGGGGAACCCGAGGTCCTTGCCCCACACGTGGAATCCCAATCGAACGGTGGGTGGGTCTTGCAGAGCGAAACGGTAACAAACCCGACAGGCCTCGCCAACCAGGTCACGCCGCGGCCCCTCGAAAACCACGATTTCCCCGGCGTTTTGCTAGTCGGAGCCTCGGTCCGTTGGGCCGCCCAGTCCGCCGCCGCGGCCGGCTATCGCGTCCTGGGCATGGACCTGTTTGGCGATCTCGACACTCGCGCGGCCTGTACCCGATTCCAACAGATCACTCCCGCCGAGCACGACGCCCCTCGAAAACTCGCCGCATCCATCGCCCAGTTCGCGATTCAGGAACGGGCCACCACCGTCTGGGTCGGCGGTCTGCAGGCGGCTCCCGCTCACATGCACGCGGAAAATCACTGGCCGAACACCCCGGGGCCCGAACTGGGGCCCGGACTGGCGACTGCGGAGCATTCGGCCACCATTTCAGGCGGTCTCTTGGCGACGGTTTCCAACGAGCGGGTTGGTCTCACCCACGGCGAACTCGCCGACCTGGCCAGACACGCGGGCTTTCATTTTCCTGAAACCGTCCCTGCGAAAGATTTCCGTCGACCGACCCATGCCCGCTGGCTCGTCAAAGAGTCCGCGTCGACCGGTGGATTAGGGATCCAGTTCCAACACCCAGTGTCAAATCGGACGATTCCCGAAGATTCCCTCGTGCAGCGTTGGATCCCCGGTCGGCCGATGGGGTTGGTGGCACTTGCCGACGATCGCGGCGTGTCGCTGCTCGGCATGACGCGTTCGATGTTCCAACGCTGCGGACACCTGCCCTTCGCCTATGCGGGCTCGCGAACGTCCCCGCACGCCCGCGACGTACCGTGGCCGGCAATGCAATCACTGTGCGAGCGAATCGTGGCCAATCGCGGGCTTCGCGGGCTGTTCAATCTCGATTGGATCCAAGACCGGCAAAACCAATGGTGGTTGCTGGAGATCAACGAGCGACCGAGCGCCTCCTGCGAAGTGCTCGAGCGGGCGATGCGGCAGAATACACATTTCGCCGGGCCCGCTTCGCTGATGCATTGGCACCTCACCGCCGTGCTGCCCCAGAGCAGCACCACACCGCCGAATGGGCACGCGAGCAGGTCCCCCCCACCTCAATTGTCCTCCACCCATATCAAACGAATTGTTTACAGTCGTCGGCACGGGCGAATCGATCTATCGACGCTAGCTCAAACCTGGCAACGCGAGATGGAACAATCCCGCGCTGGCGTCGCATCACCCCGACGTCAGATCGCCGACATCCCTGCCGATGGAACTCCGGTGCAGCGAGGACAACCCATCGCCACTCTCCTGATCGATAGCGAACCGGAAACGGGCTCCCTAGCAAAAACTTTTCGTCGCAGTCTTGAGCAAATCGAATCCAGCGTTCAATAAATATCGGGCTGGATTGTGTCCGATTGAGCGCAACAGCACCGATTTCAAACAGGACACGACGATCAAAGGCGAGTATTGCGAGGCAGGCCTGGGAGAGTGTTTGGGTCGGTCAACCGCTTGGGCGTGGGCGGGCTGCCTAAAAAATCCCGCCGTCTCGAGGACAGCCACTCAATTCCGAGAAAACCCCGTTTTTTCAATGATTCTCCCAGAATTTTCTTGATTGGGGGATTTGCGTCCCCTACAAAGAGAGGATCGCATCCTCACTTTTGGGCTTGAAAAGTGAACAAGTTGTCAACCGATCGCATTTTGTTGGTGATCGCGTCGCTGGTCGTCGTCGCGTCGTTCTTTTCCGCCAGTTCGGGCTGTGGGCACCGTGGCGGTGTTGTCGGTGAGACGGACGAATACAGTTACGAGGATGTCGCCGCGCAGATCCGCGCCGAAGACGAGGCGTCCGAGGCCGAGCGTCAGGAACGCGAGCGATGAGCACCGCACGCCATCGGCCAGCCGCCTTCACACTTGTCGAACTATTAGTGGTGATCGCGATCATCGGGATCTTGGTTGGATTGCTCCTGCCGGCCGTCCAATCGGCTCGCGAAGCCGCCCGGCGGATGAGCTGCAGCAACCAAGTCAAACAGCTCGGCTTGGCGCTGCACAATTATCACGCCGCCTACCGCCAGTTGCCGATGCATGGCACCGGACCGACCAATGAGCGATCGCGATTGACGGCGGCGGCCGACAATCATGATGGGACCGGCTTCACGCGATTGGAACTGTCGTATCTCGTCGGCCTGTTGCCGTTCTTCGAACAGCAATCCTTATGGGAACAGATCAGCAATCCGATGATCGAAACCGATGGCGATCGCTGGCCCGCGTTCGGCCCACGCCCTTTGGTTGTGAGATATCCGCCGTGGCTGACCGAAATCCCAACACTTCGCTGCCCCAGTGATCCCGGCGTGGGACTGCCGGCGTTGGGCCGGACGAACTACGCCGCCTGCACGGGGGACAGCTTTTACGACGCCGAGAATGGTGCCACGGTGTGGACGGGGCCCTCATCGGGAGGCCGCTGGCTGTACGTCTCCGATCGGCACGCGATGAATCGTGTCCGCTGCGGGATGCGGGGCGTGTTCGTGCCCCGGTACTCGAGCCGGTTTCGCGATTGCATGGACGGGCTCTCCAACACGATCGCCCTCGGGGAAATCATGACGGGGCTGAGCGATGGGAGTAATCGGACGATTGGGACGAGCGCCCCGTCGAAAGCCAGTGGTGGCAAAAGTGCGGCCCAGTCGGTGGCCGATAACCCCAACCAATGCCGCGACCTCGGTTTCGTTGCGCCCCACCGCCCCGGTTTCTGGGACCTGTCCGTCGTGACCACCTACGCCCCTGTTTCGCAGCGAGGTTTTCGCTGGGCTGCGTTTCATACCCTGCAGTCCCAGTTCAATACGATCCGAGGACCGAATTCCCACCTCTGCTTGGTCGGTAGTTCGGATACCTACGGTGTCGCACCGCCGAGCAGTCGTCATCCCGGCGGCGTGCATGTGTTGATGGCTGATGGTGCGGTCAGGTTCATCACCGAGTCAATCGACGCGGGCGATCCGAGCGTGCCCTGCGTGTACTGCGATCTGCTCAGTGGCGGCGCCAACAGCCCGACGATTGCCGGCTCGGCGAGTCCCTACGGAGTGTGGGGAGCCCTGGGGACACGTGCCTCGCGAGAAGTCATCGGTTCTGACTTCTAGGAACCTATCCGAATCGGCTCAAAACGGTCACAATCTCGGGCACTTCATTCGCCTTGTTCCCGATTCACCTGCTGATCCACGCTGTGACCGCAACTTCCCACACCGACGACGTAAACCCTGCCGATGACAACGGTGGTGATGAATCCAATAACAACCCCAGCACCGCGCGGCGGCATTTCATCCGCCAGGCGATCGACGCGGACCTCGCGGCCGGGCGGTTTGAGTCCGTTTGCACGCGATTCCCGCCCGAACCGAACGGATACCTGCACATTGGGCACGCCAAAAGCATCTGCCTGAACTTTGGTTTAGCCAAAGAATTTGGCGGCACCTGCAACCTTCGCTTTGACGACACCAACCCCATCAAAGAGGACACCGAATACGTCGACTCGATCCAAGACGACGTCCGGTGGTTGGGGTTTCAGTGGGACAACCTGCACTTCGCCAGCGATTATTTTGACCAACTCTACGCTTGGGCGGAAAAACTCGTCCGCGAGGGCAACGCCTACGTCTGCGATCTAACCGCGGAGCAAACGCGTGAGTACCGCGGCACGCTGACCGAACCGGGGCGAGACAGCCCCGGACGCAGCAACACGCCCGAGGAAAACCTCGATTTACTGCGGCGGATGAAGGCCGGTGAATTCAAGGACGGCGAGAAAACGCTGCGCGCCAAAATCGATATGTCGGCGCCCAATATTAATTTGCGTGACCCCGTCATGTACCGGATCGCAAACGTCCGCCACCACCGCACCGGCGACGCATGGTGCATCTACCCCATCTACGACTGGGCACACGGCCAGAGCGATTCGATCGAAAAGATTACTTTCTCCATCTGCACGCTCGAGTTCGAACATCACCGACCGCTGTACGATTGGTACTGCGACAAACTCGAGATTCATCATCCGCGGCAGATTGAATTCGCCCGATTGAATATCACCTACACCGTGATGAGCAAACGCAAGTTGCTGCAACTCGTGCAAGAGAAGCATGTCTCGGGATGGGACGATCCGCGGATGCCGACGTTGGTCGGACTGCGCCGGCGAGGCTATACCCCCGAGTCCATCCGGGCATTTTGTGCCGACATCGGCGTGGCAAAATTCAACAGCACGATCGACGTGGTCAGGCTCGAAAACGCGGTGCGGGAACACCTCAACGAAGTCGCCCCGCGGCGGATGGCGGTGCTCGATCCCGTCAAGCTCACGATCACGAATTGGGATGAGCATGACGCTGCGGTGGAGATGATGTCCGCCGTCAACAATCCCGGCGATGAATCCGCGGGCAGTCGTGAGGTCCCGTTCTCAGGCAGTCTATGGATTGAGCGAGAGGATTTCCAAGAGGAAGCGCCCCGCAAATTCTTCCGACTGAAGAAGGGCGGTGCCGTCCGGTTGCGGGCGGGCTATATCGTCGACTGTCACGACGTTGTCAAAGACGCCGATGGCACGATCACTGAAATCCTGTGCACGTACGACCCGCAAACCAAGAGTGGCCAAGACAGCTCGGGACGCAAAGTTAAAGGCACGATCCACTGGGTCAGCTGCGACCACGCGTCCGAAGTGACCGTGCGGAACTACGATCGATTATTTACAGCTGAAAACCCAGACAGTACCGCCGACGGCAAGACGTTCTTGGATTATCTCAATCCCGATTCCCTGTCGACGACCACCGCGATGGTCGAGCCCGCACTCGCTGCGGCTGCCGTCGGTGAGCGAGTGCAGTTTGAACGGCTTGGGTACTACGTTGTCGACACCGATTCTCGCGCCGGTGCGCTGGTTTTCAACCGCATCGTGGGCTTGCGTGATACGTGGGCCAAGATTGCCAGCAAGGAACAACCCAAGGGCAAGAAATGAGTTCATCATCGCCAAAGATCTCCCTGCCCGTCGTCGCGGCTGAGGATTATCGTCACGCCGTCGCTGGCGAGCCCTGGGAACTGTGCCCGGTCGCGATTACCGGCCCGATCCAATATCGCAGCTCACCCCGAGATGACTCGTTTGCAGCGACCCGGCGTCTGGCCGAAATATCGCTGCAGACGCCACTGGATTATCCCGCTGTCAGTGACGCGATCCTGGAGGGCGATCACGTCGCCCTAGCGGTTGACCCCAACGTCCCACGGGTCGCCGAAGTCATCGCAGGCGTGCTAGACGTGTTGAAATCCTGCGAAGCGGGGCGGGTTAGCATTGTGCTGTGGGCAGAGGCCTCGGATGACTGCTACGAATCGTTGACCCAGAGATTCCAAACGGCTGCACCGGACGAGACCGAATCCGACGATGCGACCGACGTGCCCACGCCGATTACCGTGATGCGGCATCGCCCCCGCGACCGACGCGAAATGAGATACGTTGCCGCCGACGCGGACGCGGAAGCCATCTATTTGGCGAGAGATCTGGTCGATGCCGAGTTCACGATCCCGATTGTCGCCGCACGCGCCACGGATGCGGCCGACCGTACGGACAAGGCCGCCGTGTTCCCGATGTTCGCCGATGCATCGACGATGCAGCGATATCAAACTACCGTCTCGGTTGCCGATTCGGAAAAGATGGCCGAGGAGGTCAGTTGGTTGCTCGGGGTGCAGTTGCTGATGATGGTGTCATCGGATGCCGCCGGCAGTGTTGCACGCATTTTGACGGGCACGCCCGACGCGATTCGTAGCGAACTCGAGACGCTGCACGCCGACGACCGGGACGACAGCGGTGAGAATGAAACCCGTCCGCATGCCGAAATGGTCGTGGCCGCTCTCGATGGAGATGCCAACGCCCAGACCTGGTCCAACGTCGCCCGCGCCGCGGTCGCGGCGAGTCGGCACACCGAAGGCGACGCGGCAATCGTGGTGTGGTCCCAACTGCGAGAACGCCCCAGTCCCATGTGGCAGCAAGAACTCAGCGATCGGGATGGACGCCATGATTCAGGCGAACGCGAGGGCAACGGTTTCGGCACCGATTCCGACAAGGATTCCCCCGACGAGCCCGGTGATGAGATCGCCGTGCATGACCCCGCTACCGCGAACGATTTCGCGGACTGGAGCACCGAACGTGCCTGGGCGAGGAAACTGGCCGAGCTGATTGAAAGCAATCGAGTGTTTTTGCATAGCGAACTCGACGAGGGTGACGTCGAATCGCTCGGCATCGGTATCATCAGCTCAGTCGAGGAGCTGCATCGGCTCGGCCAAACCTGCCAAGCCGCCGGCATGCTCCGCGCCGCCCAATTCCAAGCCAGTTCGGTCGCTCGATCGGAAGCCACGCCCGAGGAACCCTGATGACCCTGCCACCTGCTGCCTGTCTGTCGGCCCAGCGAATTGAAGACGCGTTTGCCTACTGCCCACGTTGTGCGACACCCAACGCAAACCCGGGATCGATCCCGTTTCGCTGTGGCGACTGCGGCTTGGCGATCTACTTCGGCCCCGTGGCGGCCGTGGGGGCATTGATTTTAGACGACGAAGGTCGCTTGTTGCTCGTTCGCCGCGCCTGTGAGCCGGGGCTGCATCAGTGGGGATTGCCAGGTGGTTTCGTCGACCAGGGCGAGACCGCTGAACAAGCACTCTATCGCGAGGTGCTCGAAGAAACCGAGCTCACGCTGTCGCAATCCGAGCTGCTGACGACCGGCCCGAATTGTTACACGCACACGGGCACCACCGCCGATGTGCTGGACATGTTCTTCCTGTGCCGAGCCGAATCGACGCACCCCGTCAAACTAGCCCTCAGTGAACTATGTGAGTATCGCTGGTGCATCCCCGACGAAGAAATACTCGGCAACATGGCATTCCCGTCTAACCGCAAAGCGATCGAACTATGGCTATCGCAGCGTGCAGGTTGCGAAAGGAGTTCGTGATAAGTTTGAGAGCGGTCAAGACGAATTTCGCCCGCGGCGTTAGGCTGCCCGGCGGTCGCATCGTGCACGCCCGCAGTCAGTTGATTTCCGTGACTTTTCATGGCGCCGCGGTGAGCCGCGCCGCGGCAGGGTACCGGCTGGCCCTCACGCCCCGCCCCCTTACGCATCGGAGCTCACTCGATCGCCCCGTTTCCCGTCCGCTCTATCAGGAATGGCCCGATGCTGATTTATTGTTTTGAAGACGAACGCGTCGAGAAGCTTGCCCCGATCATTCACGCCCGCCCCGCGTACGCGATCACGTGTGCCGGCTATCGCCTCGTTGACTGGCTCGACGACTTGCGGCGCCAGACCAGCGACGCCACGCTCGTCGGTGATGTCCGCAGTTACCTGCAGGCGATTCAGGTCGCCGATTACGGACTCGATCTCGTGCCGCAATCGATTGCCGCCCCCGACCCGGCGGCCGCTGAGGTTTCGGACATTTTGTTGGTCAACGCTCGTTTAGTGCCCTCGGTGGGCAATTTGCAGAGCCTGCGAGAGCTCATGGGCGAGCAACGATTTGCCGTCGTCATGTCCTCCGGTCAGCGGGGCGAAACGGACATGGAGCCAGACGGGGATGCCGAACCGGCAGCCGCCGGAGCCGTGCTCGCCGCGTGGTTGCCGGCTGCGGAGGTCGCCAAAGCACTCCGCCACGCCGCCGCCCAGGCCGCTGCGGAGCATGCCGACGAGGCCGGCAAGTCTACCGCTGCGCGGCGAAAAACATCTGTCGACGCCGCCCCCACGCCCCCCTACGCGGCCCTCTGCCGACACGCGGCCACCACCGCCGCTCGCTCGCCACGGAAGTTGCACGAATTCCGATGGCCCCACGACGTCGTTTCCGCACAGATGAAGTGCATCAACGGATCGATCGAATATCGAATTGCCGCAGGCAGCTACAACCAACTCCAGGACGGTGTGTTCGTCGGTGCGGGCGTATCTATCGGAGAATATAATTCGATCCATACGGGGGGCGGGGCGATCGTGCTCGACGACAACGTCCAGGTTGGCCCCTTCTGCTTTCTCGAAGGTCCCCTGTACGCAGGGGCCAATACCCGAGTGATTGAGCACTCCTCGATCAAAGACGGTGTCTCGCTCGGGCACACCACGAAGATCGGTGGCGAGGTCGAAGCCTCGGTGATCGAACCCTTTACCAATAAACAGCACCATGGGTTCCTTGGACACAGCTATCTCGGCAGCTGGATCAACCTCGGGGCGGGGACATGTAACAGCGACCTCAAAAATACTTATGGGAAGATTAACATCCAGTACGGCGAAGAAAAGATCGCCACTGGGATGCAGTTCCTCGGTTGCATCATGGGCGATTATTCCAAAAGCGCTATCAACACCGGAATCTTTACCGGCAAAGTGATCGGCGTGTGCAGCATGATGTACGGTTTCGTCACCGGGAACGTGCCAAGTTACGTCAATTACGCGAGGCTGTTTGGGCAGACTTCACTGCTCCCCCCCGAAGTGATGGTGAGCACTCAGGCACGCATGTTTGCCCGTCGCAAGACCAAGCAGCGGCAGGAGGATATCGATCTGATTCACGCGATGTATCACCGCACCGAATTCGAGCGGCAACTCTCCGATCAATTAGGTCTCTGAGACCGCGTCGGTTTCTCAAACGCTGGGGTTGTGGAAACACGAATCATTTCCTAGCATTTCGCGTTCGTCTGAGCCGGGACCGCGTGGATTCCGGCCAACTCACACTCGTCTTTCATGTCCATTTGGTGGGGCGAAGGGCCGCAAGGCTCTGGAATCTCGCTGACGGTTGCCTCCGTTTGCGTCCATTCTCGAACCCGATGTGAAAGAAACCAACCTGGAGAATGCGCCGCGTCGCTGCGGCCAAATCAAGCTGATGGCAAACCCAATTGTTAAAGAGATGATCGAATCCGGCGTCCACTTTGGGCACCGTACTAGTCTCTGGAACCCGAAGATGGCACCGTACATCTTCGGCAAGAAAAACCAAATTCACATTCTCGACATTCGCGAAACACTCCGCGGACTGCTGCGAGCCAAGAAGTATCTTTCGCAAGTCGCTGCAGGCGGCAGTTTGATCCTGTTCGTCGGTACCAAGCGGCAAGCCGGCGAAGCCGTCGAAGAACAGTCGCTGCGTTGCGGCATGCCATTCGTCAGCGAACGTTGGCTCGGTGGAACACTAACGAACTTCCGCACCATTCGTAGTCGTCTGGGACGTCTGGAAGAGCTCGAAGACCTTCGCAGCGGCGACAAGATCAACGCCTACAGCAAGAAGATGCAGTCGTCGCTCAACCGCGAATATCGCAAGATGTACCGCAACCTCAACGGCTTGCGTTCGATGAACCGCTTGCCCGAAGTCATGTTCATCGTCGACCCCGGCAAAGAACGCAACGCGGTCCGCGAAGCCAAACGGTTGGGCATCACCACCGTTGCCCTGATCGATACCGACAGCGATCCGAGCGATATCGATTTGCCGATCCCCGGCAACGATGACGGTATCCGCAGCGTTGAGATGATCATGCGTGAACTCGCCGACGCGGTCATCGCAGGTAAGGGTGAAACGCAAACTCAAGCGAGCGACGCCGGTGCACCGCCCGCTCAGAGCGAAGCTCCCGGGGCCAGCGAAGCGCCCGCAGCGGCTCCCGAGCCTGTTGTTGCCGAAGCCGCTGCCAGCGAACCCGCCAGCGAGTAATACCTCTCTATGTGGTTAGACGTCTGTTCAATCGTGCCACTTGCAATGGGTGGCACGGTTCGGCAAGCTTAACTGCAGTGGTGCCTGCGGCCAGTATTTTCAGTGGTCCCGAATTTTTCCGGGATCACCTTCGCTGGCCGTGGAATGCCCCACCGAGCCCAACCGGCATCTGCACGTGGCATCGCTACGTGCCCCGCCGCTACCCCATTTCGGGCTCTCCAGATCAACGGCACCCCATCGGTGCCCGAGCTAAACACAACCAAACAAAATAGATATTTGACTCTTGATATTTAGGAAGTAAAGATGAGCGTTTCTGCCAAAGACGTAAGCGAGTTGAGAAAGTCAACGGGCGCTGGCATGATGGATTGCAAGAAAGCACTCGAAGAATCGGGTGGAGACATCGAAGGTGCCCTGGACTACCTGCGTAAAAAAGGGAAAAAGGTCGCTGAAAAACGTGCCGATCGCGATGCCAACGAAGGCGTCGTCGTGGTGATCGCCGAAGGCAACAAGGGAATGCTGCTCGCCCTGAGCTGCGAAACGGACTTTGTCGCCAAGAACGAAAACTTCATCGCCCTGACCGAGCGTATCGCTCGCCTGGCGATGGATAACGGTGCTCAGAGCGTCGACGACGTCAACGCTTTGGAAATCGAAGGCACGACCGTCAAGGAACACCTCGTGACTGAAACCGGTCGAACCGGCGAAAAGATCGAAGTCTCGGACGTTCAAGTTGTCGAAGGCGAAAACATCGCTTCCTACATTCACGCCGGCAGCAAAATCGGCGTGTTGGTCTCCTACAAAGACGGCGGCAAAGACGAAGCTCCCCAATTCTTCCGGGGCGTTGCGATGCACATCGCAGCGATGAAGCCTTCCATCCTGCACCCCGACGAATTCGATCCGGAATTCGTTGAGAAGGAAACCGAATCGCTCAAGGCGCAAATCATCGCTGAGAACGAACTCAACGAGAAGGAAAACCTGGGCAAGCCGGTCAAGAATGTGCCCCAGTACGCCAGTCGTCGCCAACTGACGCCCGCCGTCCTGGCAGCGACCGAAGAAGCGATCAAGGCCGAACTCAAAGCCGAAGGCAAGCCTGAAAAAATCTGGGACAAGATCGTTCCTGGGAAGATCGAACGGTTCATCGCCGACAACACTGCTTTGGATCAAGAACGCTGCCTGCTGAGCCAGTTCTTCGCCCTCGACGACAGCAAGACTGTTGAAGTGGCCGTCAAGACGCTCAGCCCTGAGGCCGAGATCATCGAATTCAAACGCGTTTCAGTGAACTGAGTACACTGTTACTCGCACCGTGAAAATTTATGCAACGGCTCCAGGTTTCACTGGAGCCGTTTTTTTATGGCCAGGCAACACCTGCAAGTGAACAACCCGCGTAACAACGTTCGCCCGAACGTGGCCCCCACCCTCTGGCGACACTTGGCACGTTGGATTCAACGCTTAGGATTGCCTTGCTTCGGCGATGGATCCCTGCTGCCACATCCTTGCCAACAATCTCGCAACCGGCACGTGTCACCACGTCCACAACCGCAATTCGCACCCACTCCCTGCTTTGGACAAAGAGATCCTCATGCACTCTCAACAACAAGAATTTGATCTGATCGCCGCCTGTGCCTTTGGGCTCGAAGCGATCGTACGGCGTGAACTCACCGCACTGGGCATCGACGCCACGATCGGCGAGTCGGGGCGGGTGCATTTTCGTGGTAACCTCGAAACGGTCGCCCGGGCCAACCTATGGTTGCGATGTGCCGATCGGGTATTGATCCGTGTCGCCGAGTTTCCCGCGGCCGACTTCGATGCGCTCTTTGATACGACCAAAGCGATATGCTGGGGCGATTGGATCCCCGTCGATGGCGAATTCACGGTTACCGGGCGTAGCGTTAAATCAACACTGACGAGTGTTCCGGCTTGCCAGCGCGCCGTCAAGCGAGCCATCGTCGACGCGATGCGGAGGGATCATGGTACCGAGACGCTACCGGAAACGGGGGCCTCCTACCCGGTCGATATCGCACTGTTGAAGGATACCGCGACGATCACGATCGACACGACTGGTCGCAGTCTGCACCGTCGTGGGTACCGCTCCGCCGTCACCGCAGCACCGCTGAAGGAGACGCTCGCCGCGGCCATGGTGATGCTGAGCTACTGGAAACGTGACCGCCCGCTCATCGACCCGTTCTGCGGCAGCGGTACGATCCTGATTGAGGCCGCGATGATCGGGCGCAACATGGCACCGGGCCAATCTCGCGAATTTCGCTTCGAACAGTGGCAGGACGCCCCCTGTGAAGCGATCCTGCAACTCCGCACCGAAGCATTGCAAGGTGTGCTCGACCCACTGCCGCAACGTTTGCTCGGCAGCGACAGCGACTTCCGAGTGCTCCGATTCGCTCGCGAGAATGCCGAGGCGGCCGGAGTGACCGCGGACGTTCATTTCGAGACCGCGGACGTTCGCGATCTCCGCAGCAGCCGGCGGTTTGGATGTCTGATCACGAACCCGCCTTACGGGATGCGACTCGGTCGTGACTGGGAAATCGAAGAACTATACGCATCCCTGCCCAACGTGCTGCGACATCTACCGACATGGTCCTTCTACTTCCTCACCTCCTTTTCGGCGTTCGAAAAGGTGCTCGGCCGCAGTGCCGATCGGCGGCGTAAACTCTACAACGGGCGCATCGAGTGCACGTACTTCCAGTTCCAAGGCCCCAAGCCCGTCGCGGACGCGGGAACACCAGACACTGCACCGGAGTCATCGAGCGAGCAACCGGTTTCGCAAGATACCCTCGAGACCACGACGACTGAACAGACTGCCCCTGAGCGGGTGGTTCCTGATCCGAAATCGGAAAAGCCCGCGCGGCCCTACGTCCATGCCGTGGGCGACGCGGCCTTTGGTGCCTTGCCCGACAACGCGAAGCACCAAGCCGATTTGTTTGCCACGCGGTTGCGGAAACGTGCGAAGCATTTTCGGAAAGTCATGGCGCGGCGAAACATTACCTGTTTTCGTCTCTATGAACGCGACGTTCCTGAGATCCCGCTCGTCGTGGATCGCTATGAAAACTACCTGCACCTGAGCGAATTCGAACGACCACATGATCGCGACATCGCCCAGCACGCCGCGTGGTTGGACCTGATGGCCGCCACCGCAGGCGAAGCACTCGATGTGCCGAAACAAAATGTGTTTCTGAAACGACGCTCGCGGCAACGGGGAAGCACTCAGCACGAGAAAGTCTCCCAAACCGATCAGAAAATCCCCGTCCAGGAAGGGGGCCTGACGTTCCTTGTCAATCTCGCGGACTATATCGATACCGGTTTGTTCTTAGACCACCGCGTGACACGCGGTATGGTTCGCGAGCAAGCTGCTGGAAAAAACGTCCTCAATCTGTTTGCCTACACGGGCTCGTTCACGACCTATGCGGCGGCCGGCGGCGCCGCGTCGACGACGAGCGTCGACCTATCGCAAACCTATCTCGATTGGGCCCAAGCAAATCTCGCTGCGAACGGCCTGAGTGGTCCCCAGCATCGGTTCACCGCCATGGATGTCGGCGAGTTCATCCGCCGCCACCGGGCCGGCGAAAAGTATGACCTCGTCATCTGCGACCCGCCCACTTTCTCCAACAGCAAACGGACTGACGAGGACTGGAACGTGCAAACCGATGCCGTCCCGCTGCTCAATAACGTCCTGAAACTCGTTCGGCCAGGCGGCGCGATCTTCTTCTCCACAAACTTCCGCCGCTTCAAGTTCGATACCGAGGCGATCACGGCGACCGCGATTCACGAGATCTCAAAACAGACCGTCCCCGACGAGTTTCGCAATCGCCGCATCCACCGCTGCTGGCGAATCGAGAAGTAGAGGACGAGGGGCGGACACCTGAGAGTCTCGGCAGCGTCGTTGGGCAGCGATGCACGTCGTTGGGGATCAGATGCTCGATGAGCCGAACGCATGGGGTGAAACACTGTAACGCGAGGCGCGTCTAAATCCCAAGCGTCGACCTTGACAAAGCGATCGATTCGGCCCACAACTTATCATCGTGATTGCCACTCAGGCCCGGACGATGTGCGACGTACCCGGTTAAGATAAGACGACGCGTCCCTCCAAGGAGCGTTATCATGTCATGGGTTTTTCTCGTTGTTGCAGGTCTCTTGGAAGCTGGCTGGGCGATTGGCCTAAAGTACACCCAGGGCTTCACGAAGCTCGTTCCTAGCGTGCTAACCATCGTTGGGATCATCGCGAGCATGTATCTGCTCGCCCTTGCTGCTCGAACTCTTCCAATCGGGACAGCCTATGCCGTCTGGGTTGGTATCGGCACCTTCGGCACAATTGTCTTAGGCATGACGTTTCTGGGCGAGCCCGTGAGCGCCGGACGCATCTTCTTTCTCATCCTATTGATGGTGTCCATCATCGGATTGAAATTCACCGCGCACTGAGCGGGCTGCCTTTCAGTCAGATGCTTGGAAAGTACCCGAGTGGCTCGGCAGCATCACCCCGAAGCAGTGAACTGCCGCGACCGCGTCGAACCGACAATGGTATGTGAACGGTGATTACGAGGCGACAACATGACCTCTGCCAACGAACGCGATCCATCGCACAGCGTTTAACGAGGGCGCAACGACGTGTTTCTGGAGAAACGCTTTTCGCGTCTCGTTGATGCCGTCCCCCGAGATGCCCAATCAATCGGGGACGCAAGAAAATAAATGCGACGGGAAAACAAATGCGACGGGGGGCATTCGCAGAACATAACCGCTTCGGGGCGAAGCCCCCGCAGTTTACCTAGCCCAGGCCAACGGCCTGGATTCGGGGACAGCAATCATCGTCGCAGGGCCAACGGCCCGACCATTGGCAACATCAATCCCAAACAGATCGTTCGTCGACCTCCTGAACGAAAAATGTGTTGAACGAAAAATGTGTTGAACGAAAAATGTGTTGAACGAAAAATGTGTTGAACGAAAAATGTGTTGAACGAAAAATGTGGTGAACGAAAAATGTGGTGAACGAAAAATGTGACGGAGGTAATATTTCGACGTCACGGTGGTGGTCAGCTAACAGACGCGACATGCTTCGGTGGCCGAAAACGAGCGTTTTCAGTGTCTTGGTGGTCTCCTGCCCGGTGCGATCGCGTGCAGGAACAACTTGGTTTCATGCACAACCCTCTCGGCGCGATGACTTCGTTTGCACCGAGTTTCATCAAACAAACCGCGGTTTTTTCAGAGCAAAGGGCTGAGTAGCGTGCGGGAGACCTCTGCCAAATTCGAAGGCAGCTCGAGTCGCGATATTGCAACTATTTAGTGAGGACATCTGTTATTCTGAATAGGGTACAGCTCAGTCAGGGGGTTCGTCGATGGTTGAATTCGATACACCACATTTAGACGCGAGGTTTCTCGCGGTGTCGCGTGCCGCGAGTGCGGGCGTGGTCGCGATGAGTATCGTCGTCCTAATCGGCTGGACATTCGATATTGAACCGCTCAAAACCGTTCTACCCGGCCGTGTCGCGATGAACCCCGGTGGTACCGCCATCGGCTTCTTGCTCTGTGGGGCCGCCTTGTGGCTCTCTGGACGCACCTCGACCGCAACCTCGACCGCAACCTCGAGTCGGCGAAAGTGGGCCGTCGCATTGGTCATCCCGGTAATCTTGTTTTCGGTCTTCCGGTTTCTGGATTACAAGTGGGGATTCGACGTTGGACCTGATCGATGGTTGTTTCCAGCGAAACTTGCGGCTTATCCAATCCCCAACCGTATGGCTCCCAACACGGCGCTGAATTTTTTGCTGTGCGGATCGGCGATCGCTCTCTTGGATCGACGATGGCCGAGACGGGTACGCACTGCGGAAATTCTGACGCTTGCCGCTGCACTCGTTTCATTACTCGCAATCATTGGCTATGCATACAGTTCGTTGAGCCTGATTGGCGTCAAGAGCTACATCCCGATGGCGTTGAACACGGCGGTAACGTTTGCGATCCTGTGTATCGGTATACTCTGTGTGCGACCCGCATCCGGATTGATGGCCATCATCAGCTATCGTGGAGCGGGTGGCGTGATGGCACGAAGGCTGTTGCCTGCAGCGATCTTGCTTCCCGTGATCATTGGTTGGCTGCGATGGTGGGCACAGCTGCAAGGCTGGTTCAACCCCGTGATGGGCCTGTCTCTGTTCGTACTTACCAACGTCGTTGTATTCGGCGCGCTAATCTGTTGGAGTGCTGCTTCACTGAATCGCACCGATGTTGCCCTACAAAACGCTTTAATTGAGGCCGAAGCGTCGAATCGTTCCAAGAGTGAATTTCTAGCAAACATGAGTCATGAAATTCGCACCCCCATGAACGGCATCATCGGCATGACGGGACTGCTTGCCGACACACCGCTCCAGGATGAACAACGAGAATTCTTGGGACTCGTGCAGCAATCCTCTGACTCGTTACTGCGACTACTCAATGACATCCTCGACTTTTCCAAGATAGAAGCGGGCCACTTGGAGTTAGAGCATATCGACTTTGACTTGCGTGAGTGCGTAGGCAAGGCGATGAAGTTGTTCATGATTAAAGCGGATGACAAGGGATTAGAACTGGCGGCACGCATCGATCCATCGATCCCACTGCGGCACGTCGGCGACCCCGGTCGGCTACGCCAAATCATCGTCAACTTTGTCGGCAATGCGATTAAGTTCACCGAGCAGGGTGAGATTTTTGTCGACGTCAATCCCGAACAGGGTACGACGCCCTCCGGTGGTCTACACTTCTCCATCCGCGATACTGGGATCGGTATTGCGAAAGAAGAGCAGCAGAAAGTTTTCGAGGCCTTCTCGCAGGCCGATACGTCGACGACCCGACGTTTTGGCGGCACCGGGCTAGGACTGACCATCTCGACGCGTTTAATCGAAATGATGGGTGGCCGCGTCTGGCTCGAAAGCGAAGCCGGCGTGGGCACCACATTCCATTTCGTCGTACATCTCTCCATCGCGACCGATCAAACGCCACGGCGACCAGCGGAGTTGTCGCGGCTTAAGGACATGCGAGTGCTTGTCGTCGATGACAACTCCACGAACCGGCGAATCCTCAAAGAGATGCTGATGCAGTGGAAATTGAGAGCCGACTTGGCCTGTGATGGTCAGCAGGCACTGCACGCACTTTGCAGTGCCGAGCAACAGAATGATCCATTTAGGCTGGTGTTGCTGGATTACCACATGCCCAATGTAGATGGGCTTCAGTTTGCCGGCCAGCTAGCGAAACTCTCCGAGCAATCGAATGCCAAAATAGTCATGCTTTCGTCGACGTCCAGCGGTCTCGCGTCAGCGAAACTTCAGCGACTGGGCATCGCGAGATTCATGACAAAGCCTGTCATTGCGTCCGAATTACTGGACATCGTACTCGAAGTGATGGGCATCACCGAGGCGGACGACGGGACAGGGCTTGTTAACGAGCCAGCAGCGACCGGGCCAACTCGCAAAGTATTGCTAGCCGAGGATGGGGTGATCAATCAGCGAGTTGCAATGGGATTCCTCAAAAAATGGGGCCATGACGTCGTCTTGGCGTGCACCGGCCGGGAAGCGGTGGAAGCTGCCCAACGCGACGTCTTTGATCTCATTCTCATGGACATTCAAATGCCCGATATGAATGGACTCGAAGCCACCGCAGCCATCCGTGAGCTGGAGTCTGAAAATGGGCGTCGTCAACGGATTGTTGCCATGACTGCCAATGCGATGAAAGGAGACCGGGAGCGATTTCTCGCCGCAGGGATGGACGACTACATCGCCAAACCCTTCGATCCAATCGACTTGCAACGAGTCGTCAATCAAGCGTCCGCCATTGTCCACTCACAAACCATCAAAGACGAGAACATCACCGACCAGAATACCTCGCAACCGCACGAACCTGCCGCACCTGAGCGGTCTAAATCAGACCCAATCACCCCGGCGGGTGTGTCAGCAGACGCGGACTCACTCTACGATTGGTCGGTGACGGTCAAGCAGGCAGGCGGAAGCGAGGAGATGGCCCGCGTGCTGGCGAATGCCTACTTGGAAGAGTCGAAGACGCTGATCAATCGAATGCTCGCGGCAGTGGATGCCGGCGATGCTGTCGCACTCTCTCGCGCCGCCCACACCTTGAAAGGAGCGGCCTTGTGCTTGAATGCCACGGCTGTGGTCGCCTCCGCACAGGCACTCGAGAATCAGACACCAGACGTCGACCCCGTGACCATCGAGCCACTGCTCACACAATTGATTCACGACGCGGATCGTCTGGCCACACGCATTGCGATCGACATAAATTCACTGGAATAGCGAAAACAAATGTGACGGCGAAAACAAATGTGACAGGGGGCATTTTTAGAACAAAACCGCTTTGGGGGCAAAGCCCAAGCAGTTTACCTAGCCCAGGCCAACAGCCTGGATTCGTGGACACCAAGCATCGTCGCAGGGCCAACGGCCCGACCATCTGCAATATCAATCCCAAGCGTATCGTTCATCGACCTCGATTCCGGAGCGAAAATGGGACGCGCCGGAGCGAAAAGGGAGCGGGACGGGAGCGAAAATGGGACGGGGGTAATATTTCCAGTTCACGGAGGTGTGGGCTAACCAACGCACACTGTTCCGGTGGCCGACGCCGGGGGCGCGTTCATACCTTTCTATGGATGCTTCTGGTTCCTCGACTGGCGTTCTCGCCAGGACCAGACCCTAGGGATTTGCTGCGTTGGACTTGGATTCACCTGCTCATTTTGCATCGATGCGGCCACGGCGGGAGGGATTGGGATGTTGCCGCGGCATTGACCTCGAAAGATTTGGACGCAACGATCGTACCGCGTTTAGATCAAGATCTCTTTCACGACGTGGGCATGTTCCACGCCAGTCAGTTTTTGGTCGAGGCCCTGGAATCGGTAGGTGAAACGTTCGTGATCGATGCCCAGGCAATGCAGCATCGTGGCGTTAAGATCGCGGATGTGGACTCCGTTTTCGGCGATGTTGTAGGCAAACTCATCGGTCTGTCCATGAGACACTCCGCCCTGAACGCCGCCGCCGGCCATCCACGCGGTGAAGCAGCGTCCGTGGTGATCGCGCCCGCTGCCCAATGCGCCTTGACTGTAAGCGGTGCGACCAAATTCGCCGCCCCAGATCACAAGTGTGTCATCCAATAGCCCGCGATTTTTCAAATCGGTGACAAGCGCCGCCGAGGCTTGGTCCGTATCGAGGCACTGGGCACGTAGATGGGGCTGGAGGCTATTGTGCTGATCCCAACCGCGATGAAACAGCTGGATAAACCGCACGTCTCGCTCCGCCATGCGGCGGGCCATTAGGCAGTTGAACGCATACGTCCCCGGCTGACGTGCGTCCTCGCCATACATTTCAAACGTGCTCTCGGGTTCATTTGACAGGTCAGCAATTTCAGGAGCAGCAGCCTGCATCCGAAAGGCCATCTCGTACTGGGAAATGCGAGTCTCGATTTCCGGATCACCACTGGTTTGGAATTTCAATCGATTGAGTGCGGCCAGGTCATCGAGCTGTTCACGACGGTTCTCACGGGTGATGCCGTTGGGGTCGTTCAAGTACAGGACTGGATCGCCACTGCTGCGGAGCATCACGCCTTGATGGCTCGAGGGTAAATAGCCGCTGCCCCACAGTCGCGAAAAGATCGGTTGGCCCGGGTTCTTGCCGTTGCCCTGCGACAGCAGCACAACGTAGGCCGGCATGTTCTGATTTTCACTGCCGAGACCATAGCTGGCCCAGGCCCCCGCACTGGGCTGGCCAGGAATTTGGGAGCCGGTGTTGATGAACGTGATGCCCGGGTCGTGATTGATCGCCTCGGTATTCATCGAGCGGACGATCGCGATATCATCTGCAATCTTCGACGTGTGCGGCAACAGATCGCTGATCCACGTACCGCACTGGCCATGCTTCGCAAACTTTCCGATCGGCCCACATACGGGGAACCCCTTTTGTCCCGACGTCATCCCCGTCAGCCGCTGGTCACCACGCACGCTCGGCGGGAGTTCTACGCCGTGTTGCTGTTCGAGCACCGGTTTGTAGTCGAACAAGTCGATATGGGACGGGCCACCAGACATGAATAGATAGATGACGCGTTTCGCCGTCGGCGGAAAATGTGGCAGATCCGCACGAGCGGCATTGGCACTCGCCATGGCATTGGGGTCGAGCATCGATCCGAGGGCGAGTGCACCGACGCCTCCGAAAGCTCGGCTGACGAATGTACGGCGAGACGCTAAAGCAGCTTGGTTCATCTTCGTAATCATTCGCGGGTAATCGTTTCATCAAGATTCAGGATCAACGATGCGACCGACGCCATCGCTGCGATCTTTGCATTGTCGCTGATCGCTCCGCGATCAAAGCGAGCAGGACGATGGGTCGCGGAGCGATCCGCGACCTGCATGGTTCCTGCGTTTTGACGCCCCAGGTAACTCGCGGCCCGGTCGGGCGACGCATGGAAGTAAGCCAATTGACGCTCGTAGGCGTGATTCAAAATTTGCATCTCTTCGGGGGACGGATTTCGCGCGGTGGCGAGTCGAAAGCCGTGGCGAATTTGTTCACCGGTGGACTCGTCCGCCTTCAACATCCGCATCGCCAGCCCCCGTGAGGCTTCGATAAACTGCGGCGCATTCATCAGCACGAGAGCCTGCAGCGGCGTATTGGTCAGCGACCGACGAACGGTACACGTCTCGCGACTGGGCGCATCAAAGGTCGTCATCACCGGAGGCGGTGAAGTCCGCTTCCAAAACAGGTATAGACTGCGGCGATACACATCCTCGTCACGGTCGGCGAAATAATGTTGCGCCGAGAAAAATCCTCCATACCCAAAGTGGCTGACCTCTTTCCACAGCCCGAGTGGCTGGGGTGGGTACACACTTGGGCCACCGACGCTGCCGTTGAGTAGTCCCGCGATCGCCAGTTCACTGTCGCGAACCGCCTCAGCGGATAAGCGAAATCGGGGTGCTCGAGCGTACAGTCGGTTGTAGGGATCGAGCTCAATCAGGTGCTCGTTGACATCAGAGGCCTGGCGATAGGTTCGCGACATCAGCATCTGCTTTAACAGGCCGCGAACATCCCAGCCTGACTCGACAAACTCGGCAGCCAACCAATCGATCAACTCCGGATGCGAAGGCCATTCGCCCTGCGACCCAAAATCCTCGCTCGTCTTGACGATCCCTGTTCCGAACAGCATTTGCCAGTAGCGATTGACGGTGACCCGGGCGGTGAGCGGGTGCGCGGGATCAATCAGCCAATTTGCCAGTGCCAGACGGTTCGGGCGCGTTGATGGGGGAAGGCCCCCGAGGACCTCCGGAATCCCTGGCTCGACAAACTCGCCGTGCTGGTCGTACTGACCTCGCAGCAGTATCGGCGTCTTGCGATCCGCCGCAGCTTCATTCATCACCATCACCGATGTTTTGCCGGAGGCGAGTGATTTCCGCAGCACGCCGATCTCACCATCAATATTCGCGACCAGTTTGCCCATGTCGGGATTGGCCTTTCCGAACTCGGCCGCTACCAAATTCTGTTCTTCCAGGCTGCGATCCTCATCGGGCTTTCGCAACGCCGCGATGAGGGCGAGTTGTTGACGGGTTTCGCCGGCATCGCCTAGCTTGGCGAACACGTCACCATACGGCGCCGCACCATGCGGAAGCACCACCGCCGCCGGCGAAAAACCGTTGTCATGGCCCGGCAGGTTCCAACCTGCAGGAGCGATCGAAGCCACCGTCCAGCTGCCATCGGTGGGGAGATAATGGCCATCGGAAAATGCGGCGAGAGCGATGAGTGCGGCTTTCGACCCGCCCTTCTCCCAATCCTTGGCCGCGACTGCAATCAAATTGTCGCCTGCGACGAGCAGTGGGCGAAGATCAAAGACCGTCGGCGTTCGCCAATCCGGATTCGTCCCGAGGATCTTGCCGTTGACCCAGACCTCGGCTTCGTTATCGCAACTGACCAGCAACTGAGCATGCTCTGGGATGCTGGTTAGCTCAAACGACTTACGGAACCATGCAAACTCACCTGCTCCGGTTGGGGTGGACCAAATCCATGACAGCCCTTCCGCTTCGCCGGCGGCGGGTATCGGAAACGGGGAAGCTTCTGGCTCTGTATTTGCGCGGGCGACGAGGGTCGCATCTGCCTTGGCAAGTGTCTCGCGTTCCCATTCCAGTCGCGCGTCACCGAGCAAATTCTCGGGATATGCTTTCGCCATTTGCAGGGCCGCGATGCGGGACTCCAGCGACTCCCGAAACGCGGTCTCATCCGGGAGGATCGGGGCAACCGAAATCATGGGGTTCGTGTTACCGTTGACTCCGCCTTTGCCCGGTTCGTTGGAGGTATTGAAGAACGCAAAGAACCGATAGTAATCACGCTGCGAGATCGGGTCGTACTTATGATCGTGACACTGTGCACAGCGCATCGTCAGGCCCATGAACGCCGTCGAGACAGTGTCGACTTTGTCGATAATCGCGGCCACCCGGTATTCCTCGGGAATGGTTCCGCCCTCATGCGTGTTCATGCCGTTGCGCAGGAACCCAGTGGCAATCCGTTGTTGCTCAGTCGGGTTGTCCAACAGGTCGCCGGCGAGTTGTTGACGGATGAATTCGTCATACGGCATGTTGGTTTGGAAGGCCTGGATCACCCAATCTCGCCACGCCCACATATCGCGGTGGTCATCGATCGAATAACCATTCGTGTCGGCGAACCGGGCAACGTCGAGCCAGTCGATGGCCAACCGCTCGGCAAACTGCGGGCTGTTCATCAGCCGATCGATCGTCGCCTCGAATGCCACTTCAGGATTCTCGACAAACGCATCCACCTCCGCGAGTGTCGGCGGCAACCCGGTCAGGTCCAAATGCAAGCGACGGACGAGCGTCTCGGGCGATGCCTCAGGCGAGAACTCCAAGCCTCTCGCTTCCAGTTGCGCACCGATGAACCGGTCAATCTCGCCCTCGGTGTTGGTCCGAGTTGTTGGTGGCTCGGGCTGGTTTACGGGTTCGAATGCCCAGTGCCCCGTAAACTCCGCACCTTCGTCGATCCACCGCCTGAGAAGCTCGATTTCGTCCTCGGTGAGCGGATTTTTTTGCTTTTGGGGTGGCATCCGCTCGTCCACATCATCCTCAGTAATGCGCAGCACCAATTCGCTCGCATCGGGATCACCCGGGACAATCCCCGCGTACCCACCGAGATCCGCGAACGCACCTTCGGCGGTATCGAGCCGATAACCCGCGTCGCGGTTCTGTGAATCGGGCCCATGGCAGGCAAAACACTTGTCCGACAAGATAGGCCGGATATCACGGTTGAAATTCAGCGTCGGCGGCGCCGCGGTCGCTGCAGGAACAGCGGCGAAGGCCAGAAGAAGAGACGGTAAGAGTCCCTCGGGAACCCCTGAGAGAATCTTAGCTGCCGTCGCCAGACGGCGGGAAAACCACGCTCGGGGGGGCGTCGGCACATGTTTCTGGTGCGGTTGGAAATATTTTGCCATGGATGTCTTCCGCCTAAGCGAACAGCCTTTCGACGCTCTGGCCCTTGCCGTCGCGAGTGACGTAGAACGGACGTCCCTCAATCTCGAAACCGGTCCGTGGGCTAACGCCCATGGCCGTCATGATCGTAGCATGCAGATCCTCGATGCTGACGGGGTCTTCAATCGCCACGAGCGGTCGCTCGGGCGAGGTTGCCCCGTGCAGATGCCCGCGTTGGATGCCGCCGCCAAACATCAGCACGCTGGACCCGGCGGTGAAGTGCCGATGCAATCCATAATGTTTCAACTCGGTCATCTGATCTCCTTTGAAACTTGCTTGATCGTTGGCATTGGACCCCGGCTGTCCTTCGGTTAGCGCATCCCGACTGAATTCCGAAGCGACGATGACCAGTGTTCGATCCAGCAGTTTGCGAGATTCCAAATCCAAAATCAGTTGAGCGATCGGTTGATCGATCTCGCGGTGCATACGCTCCATCGTCGTGTGTCCGTCGTTGTGCGTGTCCCAGTTCAGGAACGGCACGTACTCGGTCGTCACCTCGACAAAGCGTGCTCCCGACTCGACCAACCGGCGTGCAAGCAGGCAGCCTTGACCGAATCGACCTGTATCGTATTTCTCATAACTCTCGCGTGGTTCCAGCGTGATATCGAATGCTTTTCGATCTTTACTGCTGAGCAGACGATACGCCGCATCCATCGACTGCAACATCGACTCTTGGTGATAGTCGCTCATTCGATCCCGATCCGGACTGGCGTCGACCAATCGTTGGAATAAACGGTTTCGGTTGGCAAAACGCTGTGATTGCATGCCCTTGGGCGGCCGCACGGACACGGCGGCCTGATCGGGATAGGGCAAATTCATGGGCCCAAATTCACTACCGAAGAAACCGCCCGTTGTGAACGCCTTGAGCTCTTCGCTCTCGCCGACACCTTCGAGGCGTTGGCCGATGTTAATGAATGCCGGCATGACCGGGTTCGGTGCTCCCAACACACGCGCCATCCACGCCCCCAGGTGCGGCGTCGCAACCGTCTGGGGCGGGACATAGCCAGTGTGCCAGTGATACTGATGGCGTGAGTGCAGGATACTGCCCAGGTCCGGTTGCACGTGCGATCGAATCAGCGTGCCACGATCCATCACTGCCGCGATATTTTCGAGTCCTTCGCAAATCTTGATCTGGTCGACGGCGGTGTCGATTGCTGGGAATGTGCTGAGCATGTCCTTATATGCCAACCCCGTTTCAAACGGCCTGTATCGCTTGGGGTCGAATGTATCGGGCGCCGCCATACCGCCGCCCATCCACAACAGGATGCAAGCGTCGGCAGTAGGACGTGGGTGCTCGATGTCGCCGATCGTGCTGTTGGCGAGCAACTGCGGTGTGCCCGACGCGAGTGCGGCAGCACCTGCGGCCGACAGTCGGCGCAGGAAATCCCGACGCACGATCGAGTCGGGAGCCGCGGGGTCGTTTTCAATATTCATGGAATGTCGCGAGGCAGGTTGTTCGATGAAAGTGGTGGGGGCCAAAGGCTGGGAGCCTGTCCTACGTGGCGGTCCCTAATGAACGGTCAAAAATTCGGGCAACATGCAGATCGCCCACATCGCATCCTGAACGGTGGCCGCGTCGGGATGCTCACCGAGGGCGGCCAGCAACAAATCTCTTTCTTGAGCGGTCGGCGCACGCGACAGTGCCGCGTTAAACAGGTTCTCAATCATTCGATTGGCATCGCCATCGCTGTCGGCGAGCAAACGCTTGGCACCGATCGCAAATGACGCAGCCAGCGTCGGTTCGTTCGCCAGGTCGATGGCCTCGAGCGTCGTGACCGTATCCGGACGCATCGAGACAATTTGCTCACGCATCGGACGACCCAGTGACTTCATCAGCGCGGTGTTCTTCAACAATGAGGTGCGGACCATCGGCATCTCGCTGCTACCGATCGCAGCAGCGAGCAGTGAGGGACCTTGATCTTCGATCACTTTTGTCCATGGTGCCACAGCGGGAACCACCGTGACGCTTTGCCATTGCTCGCGATCAATGCTCGCTGTGTCGAGCGTGTCATCCTGAGGCACGGGAACCTCACGACTATATTCCCAACTCGCATCGGACACGATCGTTACCCGCCTCTCGTCCGCCAACTCCAGTCGAGCATCCAAGAAAAATCCCGCCGGATTCGGCGCAGCGGTATCATTCGTTACGATGACCTCGAAGTCATTGTTCCCTTTCACGAGATACTTTGCCAAGCGAATCGATTGTGGTTTCGTCCAGTCATCGCTCCTGCTCACCAGCTCTTGATTGATGAAAAATTGGTATCGGTTATCACAGGTAATCAAGGCACCGCCCGCGATGACAGACTCAGGCAGGTCGATCTGCTTCCGCAGGATCAAGGTTTGATTCCCTGGCACCGTTCCATTGGTAAGCGGCCCCCAGATCCACTCGCCCTGAAGCTCCAACCGTTGCACCGCGTCGGGATCGTCGTGGCGGCGAACAATCGGGGCATCGAACTGATTTGGAGCATCTCCAGTCAGCTGCCAAATACTGTCGAGAAACTGCTCGGCGGTCATCCTCCGCGCCCGCGGCCCGCGATAGATGTAGTCCTCACTCGATGGTTGTCCGTGGACGATTTCGGACCGCGACTGATAGGCCTCGCTCGTCGCGATCCGGCGGAGGGTTGCCTTGAGGTCATAGCCATTCTCGATGAGATCCGTCGCCAGGTAATCCAGCAGGTCCTCGCTCCAAGGTTCGTTCTTCATCGAATCGAGCGGATGGACAATGCCGCGTCCCATCAAGCAGTACCACAAGCGATTGACAATCGTCCTCGCGAAACGCCCGTTTTCCGGATGCGTCATCAGTGCGGCGAGCTGTTGCAGTCGCTCCGTTCGCGGTGCGTTGATGTCCACTTGCCCGAGCTCGGGAAACAGCCATGCCGCCTCCGCGGTCTCGCCGGTGGGTTTGTCACAGCGGTGCAGTTCCAGCGTCTCGTCAGCGTAGATCGCTGCTAAACCGTATGCATCTTTCAATGTCCAGTGATCAACAAAGCTGTCGTGACATGACGCGCACTTCATGTTGATGCCGAGGAACGACTGGGAAATGCTTTGCGAAAATTGAATCGGCAGCGTTTGCCCCGCACTCACCTCCCCACGCCACTTGATCCCATCAATGTAGCCCTGGCTTTCCGACGTCGGTGGCGCGATCAGCTCCCTGGCCAACTGGTCGAAGGGTTTGTTCTCCAACAGCGATTGGTACAACCAACTGCTAATCTGTTTGCGGCCGCCGGTGATGAATCCCGTACCGCTGTAGTCGTTTCGCAACAGATCATTGAAAAATGTGAGCCAATGATCGGCGTAACCGATGCGGTCGCTCAACAGTTCATCGATCATCCGCTGGCGTTTGTTCGGATCGTTGTCATTGACAAAAGCGTCGAGCTGTTCGCCGGTGGGCAACAACCCGATCAAGTCCAACGAAAGGCGGCGTAGAAAGGTGCGATCATCAACCCGTTGCGGTCGCGTCAGATTCTGCTCGGCCAAGTAAGCATCCAAAATGCAGTCGATGGGATGGTCCCGTCCATCCTCCGCCGCCGGGAGCTGCGGCGATCGCGGGCGCAGGGGTGGTTCGTAGGTCTGGATCTCAAACGTGAAATCAGCATCCCAGGGCAAATCACTCTCAATCCAACGTCGCAGCACCGCGATTTCATCCGCACTCATTCGCGGCCGGTCGGCAGGCGGCATCTGGGCGTCGGGATCCGTCGACGCGACCAATGCGAGGAGATGGGAGGTATCGGGATCACCGGATTCAACGAATCCCGAGTCCAGCACGTCGGCGCGTGTGTTGAGCGAAAAGTCACCCTCGGCTTCGCGGCCTCCATGACAGTGAACGCAATTGCGCTGCAGGATCGGCACGACTTCGTGGGCAAAGTCGATCGTTCCGGAGCTCTCCGCTGCTCGTATGACCGCTGGGAATGCCGAGAGACATGCAACAGCAACAATTCGGAGAATCAGACTCGACATGAATACTGCTTGGCAGGCGGGAGCTGATGGACCGTCGATACGACGACACATCATGACGTGGAGGGGGGCTCGAAAAGTCGATTTCGAGGATCGGGCAATCATCCCCATCATAAACGCTAGCGTTCGTGGCGGCAAACGCTCGAAAGGGGGGGGCGTCTGCCGCCGGCCCCCTCATCGGCCTTGGCGAAAATCTCAAATCGGAATCGATTGGAATGGCTCACATCACCGAATTCCTGAAACATTTTCCGCGGTCAAGCCTGCGAATTCGCGGCAAATGAAGACCAAACCCAGGCACTTTGCATCTATTTTTCTTCGCCGGCGGTAAATCCGCCGCGCCGTGGAATATCTTGGTACACAGGGCATATTGTGCACAGGGATGAAGGTGCATTTTGGCAATTGCTTCAGCGCGAACGAATCAGCATCGCTTCCTATGTCGGACCGAGACACCCAATACAACGAATTTGTCATCTTGCTTTCGCGGCATGACCAAGCGATCCGGCGATTCGTCCGGTCGCTCCTGCCATCACCCGAGGGCGTGGATGATGTCGTGCAAGAGACGGCGCTAGAGTGTTGGAAAAAGTACTCTGAGTTCAGGCCCAAGGAGGCGTCGGACGCCTCCCATGAATTCATTCGCTGGGCCTGCGTGGTCGCACGCTACAAAACCCTCAGCTGGCAACGAGATCGAGCTCGCGACCGTTTGGTCTTTCGCGAAAGCGTCATCGAATGTCTGGCCGACACAGCGATGGAACAGCTCGACCAGCAGGAATCCGAACACCATGCCTTTCTACTCTGTTTGCAAAAACTGCGAGATGCGGAACGGCGACTTCTGTTGAGCGTCCACACTCCGGGGCAATCCGTCGCACGCATTGCCGCAGAAACCGGTGAGCAACAGCGACGATTGTATCGCAAAGTCAATTTACTACGCCGACAGATCCTTGACTGCATTCAAGGGCGTCTGGCTGGAGGTTCAGAACATGGATAACGAGACTCAGAGGCTGATTTTTCAGGCGACCGATCAGACGATCACCGCAGACGAACTGGACCGACTGCAAGATGCGATCGAACGCAGTCCCGAAGTCCGCCAAGCCTATCTGCGAGCGGTACATCTGCGTGAATCACTCGAGGAAATGGCTACCAGCGAAATGGACGCGGTCGTTTCCTCGCCGGCGAAAATTGCCAGTCCCTTGGACAGGGGCGATGCCGAAACGGCCCAGTCGATTCGCCGGGCTGATAGCGTGTCAGGGATCTCATGGGCACACGTTGCGATCGCCGCATCAGTCATCGCGATCATCAGCGGTCTGGCGATCTGGGTTGGACGAACAAGCGTGACAGGGAAATCAGAGCAAGTTGCAGCATATGATTTCACAAAAAGGCGGACAACAGAATCGCTGATTGCCGGGCATGCGACGCTCCGGCGATCGGTCGATGTCCAATGGTCCGACGATGCCCTCTCATTCCATGAAGGCGACGTCCTGCCGAGTGGAATGCTGCAGTTCGAAAGTGGCATCATGGAAATCGACGTGTTCTGCGGCGCATCCCTGATTGTCGAGGGCCCGGCAGCCCTGCGGTTCGAGTCCGATTGGGAAGTCAGCCTGGTCAACGGGCGTCTGCGAGCCAATGTCCCGCCCGTCGCACGTGGCTTCGTGGTGCACGCCGCCGATTCCGAAATCATTGATCTGGGGACTGAGTTTGCCCTCGAAGTGGGGGATGATCGTGCCCGGGTTGAAGTTCTCGATGGAGAAATCGAACTGCGTGGAGGTGCACATGATGGCGATCATCTGGTGACCGGACAGGGCGAATGGCTGAAGGGATCGGGGGCTGAAACGATCGCGTTGACGGGCATGAGCACCGGGGGCGACTTGCAAAGGCGATTGCAGCAGGCCGAAACCAAACGTTTCACCGAGTGGAAAAGTTTTTCTGAGCAAATCAGCAGTGACGAGCGACTGATCGCGTATTATCCGGTCGCAGGGTCAGCGCCCCAGCGAATCATTCGCAATACGGCACCCACGAGCGCTAGTCGCAATGGCCACCTGGTAGGGCCCGTTGAACACGTTGCCGGTCGGTTCGGCCCCCAATCGACCGGGCTGGATTTCGATCGACCTGGCTCTCGCGTTCGGACTCGCATCGACGGGACCTTCCAGGCATTCACGTTTTTCACATGGGTCAAGATCAATAGTCTCGATCATATCTATAACTCGCTGTTCATGGCCGATGGCTATGAGAATGGTGAACCCCATTGGCAGATCCGCAATGACGGACGACTGATGTTCTCGGTAATGGTCGACGACAAGCAGGATGTTCGAGTCGCTAATCGTTTCGACCAGAAGATCGTCCGCGATGCGGGACACCATCGGGTTTACCAGACCCAGCCGATCTGGGATGTCTCCCAAAGTGGGCAGTGGCTGCAACTGGCGGCGGTCTACGACCCAGTGCACCGACGCGTCGAGCAGTATGTCAACGGTGAGCAGGTTAGTAGCGAAGAAATTGTAGACGAGTACTACGTTTCCGAGTTGCGAATCGGACCCGCAGAGATTGGAAATTGGGGGCAACCCTTTCGCGATTCTCCTTGGTTCGCGGTCCGCAACCTGAATGGAACCCTTGACGAGATAGGCATCTTCAACGCCGCCCTTGACGCGGACGAAATCCGGAACCTTTTTGAACGAGGCAAACCGCTTGGATATTGAAGAACAAAGGACGTGGCGAGTTAGAGCATTGATGGCCGCGTGGTTTCATCTTGCACCTTAGCCTTTTGACAACCCCCTCGAGCGCGTAGGTCTCGAGAACAACCTTCACACGTTTTCGATCGACGTCCCGTATTATTCGCCCCGCTAAGGAACGCGGGATCAATAACTGGCGTAGTGGATCTTGTTAAAGATCCATCCAGAACAGGATCTTTAACAAGATCCACTACGGTAAACCCGTCACTTATTGTTCATGGCATCCTAAATCAAACAAGACAACATGAAACGACTTTCGCTGTACCCGCTGCTCCTTTTGCTATGCATCGGTTCCGTCCAGGCCGCTGAGCCTATGAATATTGTGTTCATTGCGATTGACGACTTGCGTCCGGAACTGGGGTGCTATGGTTCTGAAATCGCCGTGTCGCCACACCTGGACGAGCTTGCCAAGACCGGCCTGCTATTCAACCGCGCCTACTGCCAGCAAGCAATTTGCCGACCATCCCGCGCCAGCTTGATGACGGGGGGGCGCCCCGAAACCACCGGACTGTTCCACAACTACGTCTCGCTTCGTGAACTTCAACCCGAAATCATTACGCTGCCACAGCATTTCATCGCCAACGGCTACGAGACAGCGTACTGCGGCAAAATCTTTCACCATGGAGATGAGGACGAAGCCAACTCTTGGAGTCGCACGCCGGTCAGAAGGATCAAGGGTGTCGACAAACCGAAAGGCCAATTCGCGTTGCCACAGAACATCAAGGATCAGAAGGCGGACTCTCAGCGAATGATAGCCAAGTACGGCGAAGCGGCGCGACGTGGGTTGGCCAGCGGCCCTGCATACGAGAGTGCTGACGTGCCCGACCATGCCTACCTCGATGGTTACAACACACTCCTTGCGATCGAGACCATGCGTGAGATGGTTGCACAGGATGACAAGCCGTTCTTTCTGGCGTTAGGATTTACCAAACCGCACCTGAACTGGATCGCACCGAAGAAGTATTGGGATCTCTACGATCCGGAACAGATTCCGATGGCAGGCAACACCCATGCGCCGCACAATGGGGCGGCGATGGGGTTACACGCCTCATTTGAACTGCGAACGCGTGCGGGGATTCCCAAGGCCGGACCGTTGGGACCGGAACTCTCTCGCACACTCAAACACGCCTATCTAGCCTGTGTTAGCTACGTCGACGCACAAGTCGGTAAGATGATCGCTGCCTTGGACGAGGCCGGGGTTCGCGAAAACACAATCATTGTGGTCTGGGGCGACCATGGTTGGCACCTTGGTGACATGGGCGTTTGGGGCAAAGCGACCAACTATGAGATCGCGACCCGTGTCCCCCTGTTGATCTGGACTCCAGACATGAAGACTCGCGGGGAAAAGTCCGAGGCCTTGGTTGAATTGGTCGATATCTATCCAACGCTATGCGACCTGGCGGGAATCTCCCTACCCGACCATTTGGAGGGGCACAGTTTTGCCCCGTTGCTCGACACGCCACATGCATCATGGAAGCGGGCAGCCTTCAGTCAGTATCCCAATCCGGCACTCCGAGAATGGGCCGCCAACCCGCTATCCCCAGCAATGCGTGAGACCTGGTTCGGACCGCTGATTCAACAGGTCGAAGAACGGATTGAAAAGCAGCAAGGACCGCTTTGGGACCGCGAACTGTTCGAACAGTATTTGATGGGCTACACGATGAGAACCGATCGCTATCGCCTCGTCCTGTGGAAGGACCATCGTGTTCCAGATGCAGATCCGTTGTTCGTCGAGTTGTATGACCATCAGTTGGATCCGAACGAAACAGAGAACATTGCATCGAAGGACCCTGAATTGACAGAGAAATTGATCGACCAGTGGAATGCCGGATGGGAGGCAGCGCTATGAAACTATCGAAAGTACTCGCCCGATTGTGTCTCTTGATGGCGGCAATGTGGATCGCGGTTAGCAATCCACTTTGGGCGGCGGAGATCGACTTTGAGAATGAGATTCTGCCGATACTCGAAGACAATTGCATCTTCTGCCACGGTGAAGACGAGCAGGAGTCGGGCTTGAGACTTGACCGTCGTGTCGGCATGCTCAAAGGGGGGGATTCTGGACTGCCAGCAATCGTGCCCGGAAAGAGTGACAAGAGCTATCTCTTGGATGCCATCAACCATGTTGATCCCGAGATGGCGATGCCTCCCGATGAAGACAAGCTGTCAGCAGACGATATCGAGATGCTCACACGATGGATTGAGCAGGGCGCTCTCTGGCCAGGGCAGATGGATGACATCGTTGAGGAAGAGAGCGACCACTGGGCATTCCAACCCGTTCGTTCACAGTTCGATCATGATTCGATCGATGGATTTCTAAAATCACGCTTGGCCGACAGCGGCCTCGATTATTCGGATCCAGCGGATCCTCGGTCGCTAGCTCGACGCGTCTCCATTGTATTGACGGGGCTGGCACCCTCCCCCGAACGCACGGAGCAATTCGTACAGGCCTTCCAACAGGATTCAGAACTTGCCTACGAGACGCTCGTCGACGAGCTACTCGCCTCACCCCATTACGGAGAACGCTGGGCGCAGCATTGGTTGGACGTCATCCGCTGGGCGGAAACCAACGGCAGCGAAAGCAATATGTATCGCAAGAACGCATGGATGTATCGCGACTATGTCGTCCGAGCGTTCAACGAAGACAAACCCTATGACGAATTCGTTCGCGAGCAAATCGCCGGTGACCTACTCGGCCAGGGTGATGCCACTGGATTCCTGGTGGCTGGGCCCCATGTGCCGGCGGCGACCGTGGGTCAGGAACCGAGTGCGATCCGCCAGGCGCGAGCCGACCGGATGGACGAGATCCTGCAAACGGTCGGGGCTTCCGTGATGGGCATGACCATTGGTTGCGCCCGCTGTCACAACCACAAATTCGACCCAATTTCCATTCAAGACTACTATTCGATGTCGGCGGTATTCCAAGATGTCGAATTCGGCAGCCGCTATCCGGAGTTGAACGGTGATCATCCGCGTGTCGTGCGCGACCGTGAACTTCGCGAGACTTTGCAACGACTGCGAAGTGAGATGCGTTCCAAGGGATGGGCTTGGGTCGAGGACTGGACCGGATACGAAGAAATTCATTTCCCGCCGAAGCAAACCGATGAACTTCGCATCGAATTTGATAAGCGTTGGGTACAGATCGATGAACTGGAGCTTTTGGAAACCACACCACCGCAGAGAAACCTGTTGGCGGCGAGCGTTGGCACCGTCGTGACCGACAACCCCGTCACCCATGACAAAGCTCAGCCAACGGATCGTTTGAACGATGGCGTCTTTGGCACCAAGGGATGGAGAGGTGTCAGTCCGAAAGGGAACCATGAGAATCCCTGGCTGCAATTCAAGTTTCCCGAGAGTGCTGCCATTGGCACGATCCGAATCAGTTCCAATCGCGAAGACTTTTTGCAGACTGATTACCTGGAGGGCATGAACAAGCGGACCTATGGCGACTTCCGGATTCAACTGCGTGATCAGGATGGTCAATGGAAAGCGTTTGCATCGACAGCCTCGATGCGGCAGCGATCCAAGAACGTTGAAGATCAACAGGCATTGCAGGATCAGATCCAAACGGTGATCGAAGAACTTCTGATCCAAGGCCCACAGCCCGCGTTCCTTGCGGAATTCGTTGAGCCCGCCCCCACCTTCGTGCTCGCTCGGGGGAGCCCCGAGAGTCCGCGTGACGAAGTCGCCGCCGCCGCGCCGAAAATGCTCGATGGTCAATTACAGCTCCCACCGGGAAGCCCAGGGCCGAAACGGCGAGCCGCGTTCGCGGATTGGTTGACCGATCCCAGCAATCCGTTGACCGCCCGCGTCGCGGCCAATCGCATGTGGCATCAAATTTTCGGCGTCGGCATCGTGACAACCCCGAGCGACTTTGGTCGCGCAGGGGCGCCGCCGTCTCATCCCGAATTACTCGACTGGTTGGCCTCCGAAGTGGTTGACTCCCAGTGGTCGCTCAAAAGCATCGTGCGCATGATTGTATTGTCGCAAGCGTTTCGGCAAGCGAGTCAACCGCGTGAAGACGGTCTGGAAATCGACGCAGCGGCGCAATTGCTGTGGCGATTCCCACCGCGGCGTGTCGAAGCCGAGGTCATTCGCGACGACGTCTTGCAAGCATCCGGGCGACTGGACCATTCCATCGGTGGTCCGAGCTATCGGATTCACAACGTCAAACAGCGTTATGCGCAGTGGGAAGTCGTCGACAACCACGGCAAACAGACCTGGCGAAGAATGCTCTATCAAGAACGGATGCGGCGTGTCGATGATCGAATCTTTACGGCGTTTGATTTTCCTGATTGTGGGCAAATCCGTGCTAAACGCCCCATTTCAACCACGCCACTGCAAGCGTTGAATCTGTTGAACAGTGAGTTCGTCGTCGAACAATCACAATTGATCGCCGAGCGCGCACGTGAGGAAACGGACGATCGATTGTCCGACCGCGTGACGCGGTGTTTTGAGCTACTGCTCCAACGCGCGCCGAGCGATGGCGAACTTGTCGCGGCAGTCGAGTTTGTCGAAAGTCAAAGCCTCACGCTACTTTGCCGAACCCTGATCAATACCAACGAATTCGTCTTCTTGCCCTAAGGTTTCATCGTATGAGCTCCGAAAATATCTCACCGATCGGTCGATCACTGCTAGATCGTCGCGGCTTCCTGGGTCAGTCGGGAATGTCCATGGGCGCGATTGCGCTCTCCCAAATGCTCGCCCGTGATCATCTGCTGGCGTCGGATTCGGGCGGCCCCATCCGGCCAAACATCAACGACGAGAAACCTTACGCTCCCCGTCCGCCGCATTTCGAAACGCCAGCCAAGCAGGTGTTGGTTATCTATTGTCCTGGTGCCGTCAGTCATATTGACACATTCGACTATAAACCTGATCTGTATAAGATGGACGGTCGAAAGCCACCAGGAATGCCTGCGGTCACCTTTGAGGGGCCGACGGGCAATATCGCCAAACCGTTTTGGGATTTCAAACCGCGCGGCCAATCGGGCAAAATGGTTTCCGATCTGCTGCCGAATCTCGCTGAGTTGGTCGATGACTTTTGTTTCATTCATTCCTTGACAACTCAAACCAGTGCTCATCCGCAAGGCGAGAACTTCATGAACACTGGATTCACGATGGAAGGATTCCCTTCTTTCGGCGCGTGGGTGACGTATGCGTTGGGTTGTGAAACGGAAGAACTGCCCGCCTTCGTTGCCATCAATGACCCACGTGGTCTTGCTCGCAGCGGCAAGAACAATTTTGGTAGCGGATTCCTGCCCGCCGCTTTTCAGGGAACCGATTTCACCGCCGCGAATCCACCGGCAAACCTGGTTCGGCCGGGTGCCTTCAGTCGACAGGCCGATCGAGCCAGCGTGTCATTCTTACAGCGACTCAACGCCGGACACATGGAACGTTTCCCCGGTGACGCGGACTTGGCAGCTCGAATTGCCAGCTACGAACTGGCAGGGCGAATGCAATCGTCGGTTCCCGATGTAATGAACATTGCTGGTGAACCGGGCCACGTCCACAAAGCCTACGGCACGGATACCGGGACGGAATTGAAGCAAGCCTACGCGAACAACTGTATTCTCGCACGGAGACTGCTTGAAAAAGGAGTTCGCGTCGTACAACTCTTCAACGGCAGCGACCCATCGGGCGGAAACGGCATCACGAACTGGGATTCGCATAGCGACATTCTGAAAACACATGCGATGCAGGCGGAAATCATGGACCAGCCGACCGCGGCACTGATCGCCGACCTGAAACAACGTGGGATGCTTGAGCACACACTGGTCGTATGGTGTACCGAATTTGGACGCATGCCGTTTTTGCAAGCCAATGGGACAGGCCGCGACCACAACCCCAGCGCGTTCACTTGTTTCCTGGCAGGTGCTGGCGTGAAGAAGGGGTTCAGCTACGGCGAAAGTGATGAATTCGGATTCAAAGCGACAGTGAACGAAACGAGCGTCTACGATTTCAACGCAACGCTCCTCCACCTGATGGGGCTCAATCACGAGCAACTCACCTACTACCACAATGGTATCGAACGGCGGCTAACCAATGTCCACGGACAGGTAATCCCGGACGTGCTAAACATCGCGAATGGATAAGCGGAGTCGCGTGAGCGACCGGGTGACTCACGCTACCGGATGCCTTACGGCATTCGGCTGACGATTGCCGGTCGAGCCTCGGCTAAGCAACGAGCGGAAAATAAGTGGCCGAACGCTCCGCGGTCGGAATAATCGACCGCGGCGCGTTCGACCACAATTTCAGACAGTCATTTCCCGCTCGTTCCTAAATCAACAGCCTGCGAAGCGACAGGCGAGGCAGTAGAACGCGTCGAATTTAAGGTCGCCACGCTCGCCAGGGCGTGGGATCCATGTTCTGGCGAACGTCGTTACTCGGTCTATTCATTCCCGGTCGCTACTTTTTCGATGCGTTGGACGATTTGGTAATCGACACCGTATCAAACAGTTGGCCATCCAAGTCGTACGATTTGAGTTGCAGTTCCCTGCCATTTACCGCGACGTAAACAAAGTGGTGGCCGCGACGAACGGTTTGCTGGAACGGAGGCCGAATGGGGCCCGCTTGCTCCAGCCCTCCACCACCACCGCCAGTGATCATGTAGATCGTTCCTCGATCATTCTGAGGCTTTTCATTGTGCATTTTCCACGTTCGTTCGTAGGAGTGGATATGACCATTCCAGACGATGTCCACACCGAATCGATCGAACAATTGGGTCATTGGGCGGATTCTTAGGTCCCCCCAACTGCTTTTGCCTTTCCATAGGTTCCCATAATCGTTTTCATCGGATGAATACGCTGGGTGATGAAAACTGACAAACGTCCATACGACTTGGCCTTCTTCTTTCTCGGTTTCCAGTGCAGCGAGCTGCTTTTCTAACCATTGATATTGTTCGCTATCAGGGCCCATTTCCTTGTTGGAATCGAGCATGAAGAACGCTGCGTTCCCATATCGAAACGAGTAGTAATATTCTGGATCAGGAAGGTCCATGTATCGGTAATAGTGATCCGCATTTCGCTCGTGATTCCCCAGGACAGGGTAGAACGGAACCCGTGAGATCAGTGGATTCATACTCGAGAAGAATTGATAGACCCATTGATTTTTTTCGGTTCCGGTGCTGACCAGGTCGCCGGGAACAACCAAAAAGTTTGGCCGCAGCCCCCAAGCCAATTCGCCCACTTTGCCACTGACGGCGGGATTTCCCTGCGTATCGGAGATGACCGCAAACGCATACGGTGTTTCAGGTTGTGAAGCGGTCTGGAAGGAGAGGACCTCACTTCGCACCGAGGCTTTTGTTTCCAGGTCAGTGGCCGTGACTTGATAGTAGTGTCCGGTTTCAGGCTTGAGTCCATCGAGCAATGTCGAGTGGATCTTTTGGTCATCGGTCGCGGCGATGGCTTCGCGATCAAAGTCAGCAGTTTCCCCAAACCGTACTGAGACTTCGCAGTCGGCGTTGGTCTCGCAAACGACTCGGATGCTGTCGGTAGTCGCATATTGAAGGAACGGGGCGACCAGAAAGGCCAAGGGTTCTTTCGCCTTCGGGGTCGGAGGAAGTTCTGCCCATGCTTTTTGATGCTCAAAGTCATGTTCAATCCATGCCGGTTTGGCTGCTAAATCGTAGACGGCAATCTTAGCGAGTCGTCCACTCATGGGAATCGTCTCGTTTTGGTCCAGATAGGCACCCACTGCCAGGGCGGCTTTCTCCGGATATAGGATCGGTCCTCCTTGGGCATCACTTTCCGCATCCAGTCTCCCGTTAACCCATAGCTGCATGGTTTCACCATCGTACACACCGGCAACGTGATACCACTTTCCCGGTATCACTTCGGTGGTCCCTTCCAGATACGTCATCATTCCGTCCCCGTCATCAGCTTCCTCGCTGGAAAGTCCAAACGAAAACGTCTTGTTGTTGTAGCCGAGAACCCATCCTTGTTCGGCGTCGCCATTGTCTTGAAGGGCAGAGACAATGCCGCCATAGCGAGTCAGTTCGTCAAGAGAGACCCAAGCTGCAATCGTGATCGCTTCTTGAGGAAGCTTGCCTTGCAGTTCAGGCCAAGGTTGGTCCGCAACAAAAAACGAACGAGTCCCCTCGAAGCGGATGGCATTCAACCCGTCGGAGTCTTCCAACGCAGGAGATCCATGCCCCGTGAGGCTGGGACCCAGTTGGCTTTCCAAATTCCCTTCTTGAAAGAACGGAGCTCCGAAAACCCAATGCGCCCGAGGGTCCGGACCATCGTGTCCGAGGGTTGTCGACCATGTCGTGGCGACGAGAAGGAAACAGAGGACAGGTCGGAGGAACGATCGTTGGATGAAATGCACTGGGAATCTCAAAGAAGGAAGTCGGAATCACAGAAGTCATAGGGTAGTCATTCGATTACGGTTGCTGCACCACTTCCCCGCCATTTCGGGTACCCAGAGCGGAAAAGATGTTCATGTCGATCGATTCCGTAATGAACCGAACCGATCCATCCCCGTAGCAGAACTGAGCGCCACCGGGATGTTCGCTGCCGAAGCTGACTTCATACGCGCCCCATTCAGGCGAGTCGTCCGCAGGGGGGATTGCGATGGGTTTGGGGTAGTTGATTTGGACCGCGGTCGATCCACCCATTTCAGACCAGTCAGTCCCTTCCCAGTTGTCGAAGTCGTCGCCACCAATCGCCCAGTGGTCTTTCCGGCCGGAATTGGCTTCTTCGGCAGTCGACGCGATCGAGGGCAATTCGGGATCCGGTACGGCTTCGCCAAACATGAGGGTATTGGAGAGTCCATCGAGTACGTCTCGGAACGCCGTGGCCCCTCCCATGCCACCTTGGCTAATTCGGGCATGCTCGGGATCACGTGTTTGGATCATGCCGTCCAATTCAGAGTGGTGTTTTGTCGTTTGCCCGTCGCCCCAGGTCGGTTGATTGGGACGTCCCCACCCCCAAGAAGGTTTCCAGTCGTTTGGCTGGATACCGGTGACGACGGCTAAGTAGTTGGCTGGAGCACGGGCCGCGACAAACCATGGCGGCGAGTAGACCGAGGCATCAAAAATGGGTTGGTGAGCAATTGAGGAGGGGCATCGCATGACGCTGACCGGCATTTCACATGCAGCCACTTGTCGATCTCGCGGATTGGCAGACGAGATGTCGGCGTCGCTAAGCGCGGTGCCTGCCGCCCAGTCCATCGACCCAAACGAAAGCGATTCGTAGAGGCTGGTCTGTTCACAGTAGGGCATCACGAACGCACTCCAGTGCCCACCTTCCTGAGCTTCGCCCAGCATTGGCAGGTCTCCGGTGTACGCGGCGGCAAAGCCGTGCGTCGCCAAGCCGAGTTGTTTGAGATTGTTGCTGCACTGCATCCGTCGCGCGGCCTCTCGGGCCGCTTGGACTGCAGGGAGTAGTAAGCCGACAAGAACGCCGATGATTGCAATAACCACCAGCAGTTCTACAAGAGTGAAGCCATGTCGGTCGCTTCGGAATCCATGTTTCATCAGTTCGGTCTCGTAGGTGGAAGAACGTGTAGGAGAGGAGGAAAAGCGATTTAGGATTGTTTCGCGGGGATATCGAATTCCAAGCGATTGTCGGGCCCGGAGACGACCTCGAATTCGAGGGTCGATTCACCTCCGTCGCCGTAGGCAGGAGGGACAAGTTCTTTGGTAACGAGACGCCGGTCGTCATCCATTTTTTTGTCGCTGGATCCGACCGTTTGACCTTTACCACTGACAATGCAGGTGAAACTGACTCGATACTTCCCCGTTGCCAGACCTTCGCCGGCGGTCGAGCGAAGGAACAGTTTTCCGCTGGCATCGGTTTCGCCAACGCCGAGGTTGTACTTCGTTACCTTCCCGTCGAGTGGGCGAAAGTAGACGATCAGACGCTCATAGGGCTTGCCGCCAAGTGTTATCTGGCCGCCAATCTGATGGAGGGAAGGTTCCGAATCGCAGCCGGCGACGAGCAGGGATGATGTTAGGATCAGCAACGCAGCGAGGGGTTTCATTAATGGGGCCCGTGAATGGTTGTAGCCATGAAGGTTCGAACGACAGCGGAATGGTACAAACCCAATGTGAGGAACGTGTGGCACGCCTATGTCGATTCCGTGAATCTCTGTCGTGATGACGACGCCATTGAGATTCCCTGCAGGAAAGGATCCCCTGCCGAGGGCAGGATGCACTCTTCTTTTGGGTCCCAGCGGTCAGCAGGCTGTTGATTGAGTCGAGGCTCGACCGGTATTCGTGAGCCGAATGCCGTAAGGCATCGGGTAACGCGGGCACCCTAGCCGCTCACACGACTCGGCTCATGAAATCAACACGCCCTCAGATGACGCAGGCATTCCCGGCGACGGTTCCCATGAAGGACAGGTCACGGCGAACAAGTGCCGCATCACAGGCAACACCGCCATCGAGGACGGGTATCTGCTGGAAGGAACGGCCGGTTTAGAATGTCTGTTTGGATTGGATGTTATGCATCGGACGCCTGCACTTCAAAACAGCTTTGGCCGCGAATCATCCAACGCTTCACTTCAGAAATGACTGCCGTGAAGGTGGATCATCGCAAACGAATCGCGTTCCCATGCCAGAGAGTTTTCAAGTCCGCTTCGGACCATCGCTCCAGCCCGGTGGAAGGGTCCCCGACGATGATTCGACCGTCGTCGGCTCGCCCCAACGCGACGACCGAATGGCCCATTCCAGGAATCCAGCCCCACTGGTCGGCGTAGCGTCGATCTTCCACGCCGTATGGCAATTCCACTGCGAGCAAAACCGGCCAATCATTTCGCTCCAGCAACTGAGTCAGCGTTTCATCGAGCACTTCCACATCGCGATCGTTTCTTTCGGCGACTAACTTGATGCCCCGGTACAAACCGAGAGTCGGTGTGCCGCTCGAATCCGTCAAACACAGGGGTATCAGTTCCGCCTCGCTGACGTCGATGCCTGCGGCCTTCAGCAGTGTTGCGGCGGCCGCGGGGCTGCACGTTGCCCATGAGGTCTGCATCGCGACGCCATTCTCCCACGTATCCCCGCCCGTTGGTGCAGGCCGCACAGCAATCGACAGAAGACTCCACACGATTGCGACAAATGACATTGTTCCGAGAAGACAAACCATGACGGCCCGACGCCATCGCGGTGTGTTGGGTAACCTCCAGGACCAGCCTGCGGCCAGTGCTGCCAAAATCGCGGCGAAGTTTGTATAGACAATGCAAGCCGATAGCGGCACCCACTTTGCCCAGTACAACTGGCCAGACGCATAAAAGAGAAAATAGACGGCGGCGACAGTACTGCACGCCAAGCACAGCATCACCCGTTGGCCCTTGGGCGAATAAAGGTAAGCGCCCGCAATCACTCCCGCGATCAAACAGACGACTGACATGACGGCGATCGCAGTGTAAATGTCCGTCATGTCAATGTCTGTGAATGGAGTAGATTGATGAAATCGCCCTGGCGGACGAGGCTACGCCATCATAACCTAGCAAACGTCCGCGATCACCCGATCGTAACGTGACCCCACCACGGATCAACCGTCCGCAAACAGGTTGCTGATTTAGGCGGAACTCGAGCGGCAATCGTGAACCGAATGCTGGCAGGCATCGGGTAACGCGAGCCACCCGACCGCTCACGCGCCCCAGCTTAAAAATCGCCCCGCCGCTAAACGAGGAATCACAGCCGTGGCATGTGTTCGTCCCTGTCGCGATCTCCGAGCAATCGTCATTTCTGACGCAACGTGTCGACGTTGACAATGGACGGTCAAACAAGGTCGTCCCAGGACAGTCCGAATCGTTGCAGATATTTACGGAGACGATCGGCGTCGTTGGGGCGGGCTTTCGCTAGCCGGGATGCCTGGAAGAGACTTCGCCCCGCCGCAGACAACGATTGACTCTGGCGACACACGCGGATCACCTCGGCAACTTGGGTGCGGTCAAAGAGATCGATCGCCGCGACGGCCTCGGCTCCGAGGTACTCGACTAACAGGGCTTCATCACTGCAACGGACCGAGGGATTGCTCCAGTTTGCCCTCAACCGTTGAATCTCTTCATCGACGAGCGCGGCGGTAATCCGTCCACCTTCGGCGAGCGTTGCCATTCGTACGATGGCCGCGTTGAGGTCGCGGAAGTTGGCTTTCCACGGTGTGCTGGGGTCGATTGCGAATTGCAAAAATCTCTTGCGTGCCTCTTGGTTGATGGTGATCTTGTCGCCCGTGGCTCGTGTGTACTGCTGAAGTTCAAAATCGATGTTGGGGTCAATGTCGGCGCGCCGCTGGGACAAGCCCGGCAGAGCGAAGGTCCAGAGATTGATCCGGGCCAGCAAGTCGTCTCGAAATTGCCCTGACTCGACTTCGGTGACCAAGTCGCGATTGGTACCTGCGATCAATTGAAAGTCACTCTGCGTTGCCTCATCCGACCCGACTGCCATGAAGTGTTTTTCTTCAATCGCACGGAGCAACATCGCTTGCTCGTCCAAGCCGAGCTCGCCAATCTCATCGAGAAACAGCACGCCACCATCAGCGGACTTGAGCAGCCCAGAACGCACCCCACTGGCTCCGGTGAAGGCTCCTTTCGTATGCCCAAACAGAGCAGACATCGCTTGCTCGCCCCGGATTGTTGCGCAGTTGACTTCCACAAGCGGTCCGTCGATCTGTCGCCGACTCCGCTTGAGTTCATAGATCCTTTTGGCGAGCTGTGTCTTGCCCGCTCCAGTCGGCCCGGTCATGAGGATCGGGGCAGTCGTGGCGAGCGAAACCCGCTCTATCCGATCGATCAGTTTATTGAACGCGGCGTCCTTGGTTTCAATCCCGAATTTGAGAATCGACGTCGCTTCATCGTGCTCCTGGCTGAACCGGGTGGCGAGTTGATCGTAGCGAGACAGATCGAGGTCAACAATTTGGTAGCTACCCTGAACCGCTTCCGCTTCCAGAACGTGTGACCGTCCTCGTCCCGCTGGCGGTGTGGTCTGCAGCAACCGCCCCGGCAGGTGCCGGGATTCGGTCAGGAGAAACAAGCAAATCTGCTCGACGTGCGTTCCCGTGGTGATATGAACCAGATATTTTTCGCGATCCAGATCGAAGGAATAGTCACGGCAGAATTGATGCAGGGCCGCATAAACCTCTTCGAAATCCCACGGATCCTGCAGGCTGATTGAATGCGTGCGGACCGTCGTTTCCGGTGAGACCGTTTCAATGTCCGAGACAACCTGAGAGGCGAGCTTTTGGTAACGACGCTCTACTAAGAGCTCGAACCGATCCACGATCAAATCATCTTGCTGGCAGATCGCGACCGTCGGCCGCCAAGCCGCCCATCGATCACGCGATTTCCGTGGCTGGTCGAGCTGAACACCTAACAGGCCGATGACAATCGTTTTCATTTGCTATCCTGTGATATAAACGAGCATCCGACAGGATAGCCTTTCGCGAATCATCCAGGAAAGTCCTGGATCGCAATTTCTCTGCAAATCCTTTGTCAGGAATGACTTAACGTTAGTTCCTCAGGTTTGGCACGATCTCTGCTTAGAGAAACCGTTACGATTTCACCGAAACCTTTGCTAACTCGAGGCTCCCATGACGACGAAAACCTTGGCCACCCGACGCAACCAAGCCGACCGCCGCGCTTACACTGGCCCCGGGATGATTGCGACGGGCGAGGCAACCGCGATTCTGCCGACGGGAACGACATCGCCGATCAAGGTGTTTGGAACCGAGGCGATCCGTGACACGTTTGACGATTTATGCATGCAGCAAGCCGTGAATTCTCGCTTGGCTCCTGGCGTGACCGATTTGATCCTCAACCCGGACGCCCACTGTGGCTATGGAGCCCCGGTGGGATGCGTGATGGTTTCGCCAACGCACATTTACCCTGGTCCGGTCGGCGTGGATATCAAGTGTTCGATGAGCTTGCTGCAGTTGGACCTACCCGCCGAAGCGATCGAGGATCGTCGCGTGCGTCGCCAATTGATTTCCGCCATCTGTCAACGCACGCCGACCGGTGCCGGCAAGGGGCAGCGTCATGCCGCGAAGTCACGGCACGTCAACCGGTCACTCGGCCGCCAGTTGGTCGTCGAAGGCGCCAGCGAAGACGTTTGTCAATCGCTGGGGATTCCGACGTCGTGGACGTACCGCTGTGAGGATTCGTTCCATCACGGGCACGACGACACCCGTGATTCGCTCGACGCGAGGCTGGCGATTCAGCTGGAGCGTCACGACATGAACAATTTCAGCGAAAAGATGAAGCAGCTTGGGTCCTATGGCGGCGGAAACCATTTCGGTGAATGCGAAGTCGTGGAGGTGGGCGGCGATGATCGCGCACGGGCAGTCGCGGAGAGCTTCGGTTTGCATGACGGCAAGGTCGCGTTCCTATCACACTGTGGTTCACGTGGTTTTGGCCATAACCTGGCATCGGGGCAATTCAAACACCTGCAATCGAAGTTCAATCAATGGGGGATCCCTCTGCCTGCGGGCGATCGGCAGCTCGTTTACGCACCGCTCGGAACCGACGAAGCGAATGACTACTTGGACGACATGGCGCTCGGAGCGAATTTTGCGACCGTGAACCATCTGTTGATCAACGCACTCATATTGGAAGCGTTCCAAGAGATCATTCCTGGAACGAAGGGGAACCTTGTGTACTTCATCAGCCACAACATTGCTCGTAAAGAGATTGTCGATAACCGTCCCACGTGGGTACATCGCAAAGGTGCCACGCGCGCGGTACCGGGCGGACATTTTGCACTCGCTGGAACCCCGTTTGCGAAAACGGGGCATCCGATCTTGTTACCAGGGAATCCACGCGATGGTTCGGCGGTGATGGTAGCCGACGAGGGGGCTGCTGCGTCGTGCTACAGCGTCAACCACGGTGCGGGCCGAGCGCTCGGACGTCGGCACGCGGCACGGGTGCTCGACCAAGCGACCGTGGACAGCGAGTTCGATGCGGGAGATATCCTGAGTAATTGTCGTCGCTATCCGATCGACGAGGCTCCGGCCGCATACAAGGATTTTAACGAAGTGTTGCGAAGCGTGAAGACAGCAGGATTGGCCAGCGAAGTGGCACGACTGAAGGCCCGGTTTGTAATCAAGGACGCGAGTAAAGCGGATGACTGACGTGACGGCGATTCAAATCGATGGCAGCGAGGGCGAGGGAGGCGGACAAGTGGTCCGGAGCTCGCTCGCGCTCGCGGCCGTCACGGGCATCCCGGTGCGAATCACGAACATACGCGGCCGGCGGAAGAAGCCGGGCTTGTTGCGCCAGCATCTCGCGGGCGTCAAAGCGATCGCCCAGGTCAGCGGCGCCGTCGTCGACGGAGCCGAACTGGGCTCACACACACTCACGCTCACGCCAAACGCCCTGCGCGGTGGTCCATTCAAACTCGAAGTCGGATCGGCGGGCAGTGCGATCTTGGTGGCTCAAACAATTTTGCCAGCTCTTTTGTATGCTCCCGAAGCGTCGACGGTAACGATCGATGGTGGCACGCATGCGTCCTGGGCACCGCCGTTTGACTATTTCGAACGCTGTTATCTGCCTCTGCTCTCGCGAATGAATGTCAGTGTGAGCGTGTCGATCGAGTCACACGGGTTTTACCCGGCAGGCGGAGGCCGCATCGTGATGCACGTCGAGCCTACATCGGGACTGCGAGGTATTTCGTTGATCCATCGCGAGGGAGAGCTAAAGCCGCGGGTGCAGTCATTGGTTGCCAACGTTCCCGTATCGATTGGGAATCGCGAGTGCGACGTCATTGAGCGAAAGACCAACTGGAGTCACGGCTCGTTTGAGACTCGCGTGATTGAGCGATCGGGAGGGCCGGGCAATGTGGTGATGATCCAGTGCGGCTTCGATAACGTGACCGAACTCTTCACTGGGTTCGGCAAGGTCGGTGTCAAAGCCGAGCACGTTGCCCGCTGCGTCTTGCGGGAAGCTCGCGCCTACTTAGCCCTCGACGTTCCCGTCGGGGAATATCTGGCCGACCAATTGCTGTTGCCGATGGGACTGGCTGCGGCGAACGGACACGCGAGCGAATTTCGTACGGGGCCGTTGTCACAGCACAGCCTGACACACATCGACGTGCTGCAGCGTTTCTTGGACATCCAGATTCACCCGACCCAAAACGATGACGGGTCGTTGACGGTCCGTGTGCTCGGGACGTAGTGGACGAGTCCTCCTGGGTGACGCAGGCCTTCCATTCTTCTGCCGCTCCCATCGCTCTCGTTCTTGTATCCGGCAAAACAAACGATGCCCCTTCTTTGGGCTCTTGTGCGTTTAAAACGGCTCGACGCTCGGGCTCCAATCGGAATCCGAGCCCTGGGACCTTGGTTCCTCAAGAATCGACGGCAGCCGCCTTCTTGATTCCCTGCTTCTCCATACGATCTTTCCAACGATCGCGGGCGAGTTTCTGCATGTCGATGGTTTCATCATGCTCGTCGACGATCTCCAAACCCAACAACGTCTCGAGCACGTCTTCCAATGTGACAATCCCCTCGACGCCACCATATCGATCCATCACGATCGCGATGTGGGCGCGGTCGTCCAAAAGTGTGTCGAAAACGCTCGTCAGACTATCGTCTTCGTGCACGGACAAAATATTGCGGGAGAATGATTCCAGAGTCCGATCGAGATCACCGGCCGCGATCGCTGTTAACAGATCGCTACGGAGCACAAATCCCGTCACGGCATCGCGACGTTCCTCATAAATCGGGATGCGCGAGACCGGCAGTGCAGTAACCTCTTCAACCACTTCGGAGACCCGTCGCGATCGCTCCATTGAAATCACGACCGTTGCCGGGGTCATGACGTCCTCGACTGTGATCGACTCCAGCCTGAGCAAGTTTCGCAAGATTCGAGACTCACTCGTCTTCAGCAGACCCTCGTTCGTCCCCAGTTCAGCGACGGCCTCGATTTCGGCACGCGTCACTAATTTTTGTTTTTTACTACCGGCCAGCCACCGTGTCAGAATCTCAGAGAGCCAAACCAATGGGAACATCAAAACAATCAGGCCGCGAACGAATACCGACACGACGCCGGCGAGCTGCCGCCAATGCAAAGCACCCATCGTTTTGGGAATGATTTCGCTGAGTACCAAAATCAGTAGTGTCAAAATGGCACTGATCACCCCGACATACTTATCGCCGAACATGTATGCCGCTTGCGCCCCCACCCCCGCCGCCCCGACGGTGTGTGCGATCGTGTTCAGACTCAGGATCGCAGCGAGCGGCCGATCAATGTTCTCCTTCAGCGCAATGATTCGCGCTGCGGATTTCGTCGGGTCTTTCCGACGTTCGACAATGTAACTCGGCGTGATCGAAAGCAGGACCGCTTCGGCGATCGAACAGAGAAAGGAGAATCCAATCGCAATGAAGAGATAGGTGAAAAGTAGCACATAATCCATGTTGCTTTTCCAAAGGAATGATGATGATTGCAAAACTCTCACGCTGGCCGAAATTCAGACAGGCAGTGCATCGATCTGCCTGTGTCTCCGATCCAATAGAACGGTGTGGGCGGCACCTCGCCATTGCATCATAGCCTAGCAGGTGTCCGCTAGAACCCGACGCAGCGAGCCCCACCACCAACTTACCCGTCACGACGCGAGGAACCACGGGTTGGTCAGAATCGCCCACGTCCGAGTGGCAGAGCAGAATCCGCAGACGCGACATCGCTGATGTCAACAAACCGCAGAAATGCGAAACGCAATGATGGACTTTCAAAAAATGCGTGTACTCGCTACCCTCCCCAAGCAATGGAGGCACGGTTGGCTTCCGATGGCGGTATTGGATTGACCCCGGATGCGAGACTGGAGCGTTGGAACGGAAATGAATCATTGGTTGCCATGGTGCCTGCTGAGCGTCGTATTCACGGTTCCGGCGTGTCGCAGCGCCACGAAATCCCGTCCAGACATTTTGTCAGAGCTGGCAGCCTCAGATGCTACCGCAGCGACATGGAAACCGCTCACATTTGTTGACAAGCCTGAACTTCAAGTCGGAACGGGGGCGATGGACGCGGGTGAAGTCCCCGAGTTCTTGACGACCGATTCAGGACTGAAGTATCGGGTTCTGCGGAACTCCGAAGGCGAGAAGCCGACGGCCGCCAGCACGGTGACCGTCAACTATCGGGGCTGGCTCAACAGTGGAAAAGTGTTCGACAGCTCCTATGAACGTGGTGAGCCGACAACGTTTCCCTTGAAAAATGTCATCGCCGGTTGGACCGAAGGAATGCAGCTCGTGGGTGAAGGCGGAATGATCGAACTATGGGTGCCTTCTAAACTCGGTTACGGCGAACGCGGGTCCCCAGGCTCGATCCCTGCTCACTCGAACCTTCACTTCATCGTGGAACTCGAGACTGTGGACTAGGCTGGACCGCTAAACCTTTGGGGTTGCAGTGCTTTTGCATTGCGCAAGTTTTCTTCTGCATCTCCGCCTCCTGAAGACCAGACCCAATTGTCCAGCCTCCCGTCTCCCCCGAAGCGCAGAGGGGAGACTGGGACGTTCTTGCTTCGCTTGCAATAAAAATGCAAGGCAGGATAATACCGTCAACCCCAAAGATTTAGCGGTCCAGGACTAGGCCTGCTTGAAAGCTCACCAGAACAAAGACGCGTTCATCGCTCCATGTCGCCACTTCTGAAGTGAACAGAACCGGCAAACTCACCTAGCCCTGGAGCTACCTCTGCCTGGGGTAGGTCGCTAGCTCATTGGGTGTGTCCTGTCCCGCTTTCCTTGCCTTATTGAGCAGAATGGGGGTTTGGGAATATTGGGTGTTTTCTGTCGAGTTTTCCGCTAATCGCTTGCATGCCTCTTCACTAGGGTTAAGCTAGACGTGTTGCGTAGGTCCCGGTCGCCCATTAGCGAGCGGGTTGATTGCCTAAACGAAAGTCAAAGAGTGGTGCGAAGAATTCAAATAGCGATAGCGTGCGTGGCGGTGGCGGTTGCGATGGCCGGTCAACTGCAGGCAGCGATCGTCACAGAGATAAACTCGAGCGTTGGTTTCTTTGATAACACGAGTGGCACTCGTGATTTCGACTTCGTCATTGGTGATTTCGGAGGTGAGTCAACAGTCGTTACCGATGTCAATCTGTCGATTTACTTTGCCAAAAGCAACGACAATAGCGAAGTGCCCGAAGGGTCGCCCATTACCCCGGGAACAGGGTACTTCGGTGAGATCGAATTTGCCTTAACGAGTCCCTCGGGAACGGTCTACACCCTGATCTCCAATCCCAACGGCATTGAGCTTGTTCCCGCCGACAATTTTTCGTCGTTCAATTCCGGTTCCAACGGTTTCAAGGGAACGATCTTGTTTGATCAGTCGGCGCCAACTGCCGTAAACGCCAATCCCAATGTCATATCTGCAGGCACGTTCCGGCCAGATGATGCCACGCTGAACAGTCTGGATATTTTCAATGGGGAGCTTGCCCTCGGAACTTGGACACTGTTCATCGAAGATGACGTAGGGGCCGATGGTTTGAGCTTCTACGAGGCTTCGCTGACAATCACCACCTCATCCGTACCGGAACCTTCCTCGCTTGCCCTACTCTGCATCGGAGCCTGTGTCGCTGGCGTGGGAGCTGCTCGTCGCCATCGTCGTGTAAAGGCCCCGAAGGCCACGGCCTAGTTCCGACGTAACCAGCAGTCAATCAATACGGGCGACCACCACGGTCGTCCGTTTTTCGTTGGCATCGAGATCAGGGGGACAGAGATCAGAGGGACAGAGCACCTTCACAAGCACATTCCAGCGAGCATTGCCGTCAGCTTATTCGCTTCGGCGGGGGGACCCGAAACCCTCGAAGAAATGCTGTGTCCCTCAGTCGTCCCTCAGTCGTGCTGGTGTCCCTCAGTCGTGCTGTCCCTCAGTCGTGCTCTGTGTTCCTCAGTCGTGTGCTCTCCCTTCAGGCTTCCGTCGATCGGCTCGGTCGGTATGTTCTGTGCTCGTTGATTTCCAACTTGCTCCTCACTCTGAATATCGCCACTTCATGACCATGCAGCTGATAGTGACCCATCCGGGCGGCGCCCACAAAGACGATTTCCTGGCCTGCAGTCTGCTCGCGCATTTGCATGGTGTTCCGATCCAGCGACGCGAGCCAACGGACGACGACTTGGCCAATCCATCGATCTGCGTCGTCGACGTTGGTGGGGTGCACGATCCCGGACGAAACAACTTCGACCATCACCAGTTCCCTCGCGATGCCCCGCCACTTTGCGCCTTATCGCTTGTGCTTCAAAGCATGGGGCTCTACGAAGACGCGCTGTCGTTCTGTGCCTGGCTTCGGCCCGCGGAATGGCTCGATACGTTAGGTCCGAATGAAGCCGCAAAGTTGATGGGAATTCCGCGCACGGCCTTGGGGGAACTCAATTCTCCGCTCGACATTACTTTGCTCAACCGATTCGCGAACCGGACAGAGCTGAATCCTGAACATCCGATCTACCACGTCATGAGCATGGTAGGTGAAGATATTGTGAACTACTTGACGTCGTTGCGCGAACGACTGGACTACCTGAAGGACCATGTCCAGTACTGGTCGATTGAAACAGACGGGGAGCCGATCCAAGCTCTGTTCTTGGAGAAATGTGACACGATTTCGGAAGACCCTTCCTTTGGGGTCTACGCGTTCATCGACAGCGAAGGAAAAGCCGATGAGATTCAGGCATTGGTATGCCCTGACCGGCGGGGCGACGGGTACGGATTGACGCGTTACAACGACAGCCAGCGACTGGATTTCTCGCAAATTGAATCCCACGACGATGTTCGGTTTGCACACAAACGTGGCTTTGTCGCAAAAGTCACCGTGACGGACCCGGAGCGGCTTAAGGAGCTGTTGAAAGACGCTGTTGTCAAAATCACTAGCTGAATTCCCGTCGTGACGATTCCAATGGGCCCTAACCAGCGTGTTTGGGTCCGTGGAAACCGGACTCACTCTTCGATAGCAGGGGATGTCCGCTTTTGCCCCCGGCGGCGACGGACGCGTTGGGCGTGTCATCGACCGGGGAGAGAGGCCGACCGACCAGGACTCGATTCATCTCGGTAATCGATGGCGATATCTGATCCCAGCGAACGCGATACCCTGCCGCGTGTAAGCGGTACGTGCGGTCGACGTCGATGGCGATGTCCGCGCCCAGAAATTTCTTCAAGCACTCGGGAGACGGGTGCAGCCGATGTCGTCGGCAGCATGGTAAGAGTGCGACCGTGCTGCGAAGTGAGATTGCATGCTCGATGCACTTGTCCGTCCGGTCGCCGCAGGCATGAACTCCTAGGATTGCCACTCCGGGTTCGACATGTTGGAGGGTCTGGTGCAATGGAGCTTCGACGTAGGTGATCTTTGCGGCAGTCCAGGGAGCCACTGTCTGGGCCGCTTTGAGAACGAGATCGAAGCTCTTGGGACGAACTTTGTCGAGCAGGCAAACGTGTTCAATGTTACGCTCGAACATGGCAAACAGAATCCCGACCAACCCATGGCCACAACACAGGTCGGCGACGGATCGGCACCGCACCTGGTCTCGAACGCAAGCGAAAAACTCGAAACTCTCCAAGACCTCTTTGAACGGCAACGCGCGACGTTCGCATAATTCCCGAGCGAATACGGACGACAGATAGTCGCCGGGAAACCAACGCGTATCGGATTGGCGAAGTCGATCTCGGCAGGATGCCTTTTTCGAGAATTCGGCGGCGTTGAATTGTCTCAAAAAACGAAACGGTTGATTGTCTGGAGCAAGTACATTGCTCGATGTTTCTGACATCGGTGCGGGCATCCTGATAGGGGGATAAATCGAGACCAGTTCGTCGCCTCTGCGCATCCTCTTCATCGACGATGATCCCGCCGAAGTGCTCCACCGGGGAAGCCAGCAACACATCCGCCCCGGTTTCCGCCAGTTCGATCGCTGCGGTGATCATCTGGGGGAAGTCGCCGTAAACTACGACATCCGCCGTCTCCGCCGCAGGGGTGGCAGGCTAGCGACCGTCAGAAAAACGGCTTCCAGGGGCCGTTTGACGAATCGAAAATGATTGATCGGAGGTTGCCTCTTCTACTGGGGTTCGCGGGGAAGCAGTGGGAGAAGGCGTCAGTCCGTTTTGCTAGCGCCGAGAATGGGCCATGGAATGGGGCTGGGGGCAAGTTCCTCTGGACGTGGAAAGAGGGGACCCACCTGAGACGAATGATCCATCCGGTTGTGTCGTGGGTTTCAAGGTGGTGAGCTCACTGTGCGGGGATGGGCCCAACATTGCGGTGGCGTTGGGGGATTATGTCACACTGATGTGATTGTGGTAGGCTCACAACGCCGGGAGAAACGGAAGCAACCTCTGCGGCGAGGGTGCTTAGAAAAGTGGTTTGAACGCGACGGTCGCCCAATGTCAGCGAACGACTTGCTACGATTTCGCTACGGTTGATTTTGCTGTTTCGATCGTTCAACCGGAACGACCGGCCTCCCGGAGCAAGGTTCGAGTCGACTCGCGATAGTAACATTATTCAACGCGATCAAAACGGCCACTCTATCCCTGAGCGGCCAGTTATTTTTAACCTCATTGGATGCCTGCGATTTGTCCCCCTGGCCCACCCAGTACGCTTCCACTCCCAAACGATTGATTCCATCGATGCGATTTTTTAGCTTGCTTGTTTTGATTTTCACCTTAACCACGCTGGCGCATTGCGAGGAACCCACGCCCGAGGAACCCACGCCCGAGGGAGCTCACGCTGCCAGGGCGGCAATGGCAACCTTCGGTGTTCCAGACGGCCTGACGGTGGAACTGTACGCGGCCGAGCCGATGCTACGAAACCCGATCGCATTGTGCCTGGACGATGTCGGGCGTGTTTACATCGCCGAGGACCACCGATTTCTGGAAGGCACGCCCGAAAATCGTTCGCACAGTTTCTTGCTGGAAGACGATCTGCAGATCAACACGCTCGACGAACGCCGGGCCATGCAGGCGAAATGGGCACAGCACTTTGAGAACGGTAGCGACTGGTTCACTCAGACCTCTGATATCGTACGTCGTCTTGAGGACAGTAACGGTGACGGCCAAGCCGACCTGTCGACTGTTTTCGCCAACGGATTTGATGGGCCGCTCGACGGCTTGGGCGCCGGTTTGATCGCTCGCGAGGGAAAGGTTTGGTTCACCTGCATCCCGAATCTTTGGTTGCTCGAAGATGCCGACGACGACGGCACCGCCGAGCAGAAAACGCCGCTACTGACCGGATTCGGAGTCAACGCGGCATTTTACGGGCACGACCTTCATGGATTGGTGTGGGGCGTCGATGGCAAATTGTACTTCTCCGTCGGCGACCGCGGCGCCCATGTGGAAACCAAAGAAGGCACCACCATTTCCAATCCACGCAACGGTGCGGTGTTCCGTTGCTACCCCGATGGCACCGAATTGGAACGGGTGCACCACGGTTTGCGAAACCCTCAGGAACTGGCCATCGACCAGCATGGCAATGTGTTCGCCGATGACAATAATTGTGACAAGGGCGATCACTCGCGTCTGGTCTACATCGTTCCCGGCGGCGATAGTGGCTGGAACATGGCCTACCAACATATTGCCTCGCCCTACCTGACCGGCCCCTGGCATGCTGAAGGAATCTGGCATCTCGACCACGATTTGCAACCCGCGCACATTGTCCCGCCTGTCGGCAAGCTCGGGGCGGGGCCATCCGGTTTTGTGTTTTCTTCGGGCAGCAGCTTACCACCACGCTACCGAAACCATTTCTTCTATTGCAACTTCAGCGGCAACGGTGGTGTCGAGTCCTTCGCGGTTCAGCCTCAAGGCGCTGGTTTTGAGATCGTCGACCAACGCGATTTCTGCAAACCCGTGATGGCCAGCGATGTCGACTTTGGGTACGACGGAAAAATGTACCTGTCCGATTACCCCACCAATCCCTTTGACCGAAATACGTCCGGTGGTCGCGTATTTACCGTCTTTGACAAGTCATTGATCGAACAACCGTTGGTGCAAAACACAGCGAAATTATTTCGTGAAGGATTTCAACAGCGCTCCTCCCAAGAACTATTGTCGTTGCTAGTTCATGATGACATGCGAGTTCGACTCAGAGCCCAATTTGCATTAGCGGCCCGCGGTAGTGAGTCCGTCGATGCATTGGTGGAACGGGCCCACAACCTCGACAACCCCTTGGCACGCTTGCACGCAATCTGGGGACTCGGGCAAATCGCACGTCGCGATCCGCAGTGTCTCGCGTCACTCGTCGGCCTACTCAGTGATGGTGACAGCGAAGTCCGCGCCCAGGCCACCCGCGTCTTTGGCGAGGCGCACTACGCGCCCGCCGGACCCGCGATCGTGTCTTTGCTCGCCTCCGCCTCGCCACGCGTGCGGTTCTTCGCCGCGTTAGCGCTCGGCGAACTACCGTTTCCGCAGGCAGCTCCTGCGATCATCACGATGCTCCGTGAAAACGATGGCCAGGATCGGCAACTCAGGCATGCCGGCGTCGTCGCACTCGAACGAATCGGTGATCGCGAAATCGTTCAACAGCATGCTCAGGACTCGTCGGCCGCCGTCAGGATGGCCATGCTGCTGGTGCAGCGTCGCTGGGCCAGCCCTGAAATCGCACAGTTCCTCGACGATGCGGAACTGAAAATTGTCAGCGAAGCGGCGCGGGCGATCCATGATATACCAATGCCCGCTCAGCATGATGCACTCGCCCATTTGGCCCTGCGTTACCGGCATGCCTCCGGCGACGCCGTGGTGCCGCTGATGCGACGGATCATCAGTGCCAACCTGCAAATCGGACAGCGTGCAAATGTCGACGCCGTCATTGGGATTGCGACCAGCCCGGCGCAACCGCTGGTTGTCCGCCGTGAAGCCATCGCCGCGTTGGCTGCTTGGCAAGGCGGAACCCAACTCGACCGCGTGACAGGGGTCTGGCGGCCGATCGACGTTCGTGAGGGAACCACCGCCCGTGAGGCTGTCCAAGCTGTCGCCGCGAAGTTGCTTGCCTCGGCACCCGCTGAACTTCAAGCGGACGTAACCTCACTGCTGACGACCCTAAAGGTTGACACCGATGATGACGAGTTTGCCCGTTGGGTCGTCGACGCAAACCGGGCAACGGAAGTTCGTGTCGCCGCGCTTCGTCTGTTGCATAGCCGGAAATTCAGTGGCCTGCCGGAACTGTTGGAAACATTGCTCGGGGCGGATGATGTCAAACTGCGCAGCGAAGCTCGTGACCAGTGGGCGACCATCGACGAAGTCCGTGCGTTAGAGCTCTTTTCGCAACTACTTGATGAGGAACACGCCGCTGTGTCGGAGCGCCAGCGAGCCCTCGCCGCGCTGGCGAGAATGAAGTCGGCCCGCGCCATGCAAACGCTCGACGTGTGGGCCAATCGGCTTCGCGAACAAGCCGTTCCCGCCGCATTGCAACTCGACTTGGTCGAGGCGTTGGGCAGCACATCGAGCGAATCGCACCAGCAGGCGATCCGCGACTTCGAGAACGCTGGCAATGCAGCCGACCCCCTGGATGTTTACCGTGTTGCGATGTTCGGAGGTGACGCGGAGAGCGGACGCGAAATTTTTGTCAGTAACACCGCCGCGCAGTGCATCCGCTGCCATCGCGTCAGCGGTCAAGGCGGAACGGCGGGGCCAGATTTGTCGTCGATCGCCCATCCAGCTCGCAAGCTCAGCCGCCGCTACCTGCTCGAATCCATCATCAATCCCAACGCACAGGTCGCCAGCGGATTTGGCACCGTCACGGTGCTCCTCGACGACGGCCAGGTCGTTGCCGGAACGATTCAGAGCGAGGGCCAAGACACAGCTGAAAATACACTCACCCTGGTGACCGCGAATCATGAAACCATTCGCATCGATCGTGACCTGATCGAAGCTCAGTCGGCGACGCGATCCACCATGCCTGAAATGTCTGAGGTGCTAACGAAGCGAGAGATCCGTGATTTGATCGAATACCTGTCCACCCTCACGGCCAGCCCCGAGCACCCCACTCCCCGATAAGTCCAGCGGACGCGACAAGTCCAGCGGACGCGGGCGGTTGTCACGTAAGAATACGGTGACAACCGCCCTGTCATTCGTATCCGCTTGGCAACCCGTGGTGATTGTATACAATACACAAAGTGCCGCCGCGTCCGCAATTCACCCAATCCATTGGAAATCCGCATGAATCCACCACTGGTCAGAGGTCTGGGAGAGCAGATTGTCGATCGACTGCGCAACGACATCTTCTCGGGGCGAGTCGGCGAAGGGGAGCGATTGCGTGAGACCGAGTTGGCGACGCGCTTCGAGGTCAGTCGCAGCCCAGTCCGTGACGCACTGAAGCAACTGACATGGGAAGGGGTCGTGGAGACCGACCGCAATCGCGGTTCGCAGGTGGCACGCTCGGCCCCTGACGAGATCCAGACGTTGATCATCCCATTGCGGCGAACGGTTGAAACGCACGCACTGCGGCTGTTCTTTGGCACGTTGCAGGATGCCGATTTCACCCAATGGGAAGCCATCTTGGAGCGGATGAAGCACGCCTGTGCGAGCGGTGATCTCACCGTCGTCTCGGAACAGGACGTCGCCTTTCATCGCTATTGGGTCCAGCGATCCAACTCGCCCGATTTACTTGCCATTTGGTCGGTGATGGTAGCCCGTGTGCGGCGTCACTTTCTGGAAAGCCATCAATCGTACACCGACCCGATGGATATCTACCGCGAGCACTTACCGATCCTCCAGCGGTTAAAAGATGGCGACTTGGAGGGCACCGTTTTAGCCCTGGAGGAGCACATTCAATGATCCCACAACCCGCTCTGCCAATGCGATCGAGTCGTTTTGCTTCGCTCCATGCGTTGATCATTACCGCGATCGTCGCCTCTCTTCACTGCCCTGCGCTGCGTGCCGACGAGGCGGTCTCTGCCGAGCAGCAGTTCGAGACCGAAGCCTTTTTCGAGCAGAAGGTTCGTCCCCTGTTGGTTGAGAAGTGCATCTCGTGCCATGGGGCGAAGAAACAGCATGCGGGATTGCGACTCGATTCACGCCACGCGATGCTGACGGGCGGCGACAGTGGGCCCAGCTTCGTACCGGAGAAACCCGACGAAAGCCTGTTGATCGAGGCTGTCAAACGTGAATCGTTTGAAATGCCACCGGAGGAGTCTCTCGACGACGACCAGGTCGAAATTCTCACGCGTTGGGTAGAAATGGGGGCCCCTTGGCCGGGCGAGTTGACGCCCGATCGCAGCACCCCCGACTTTGCCAATCACTGGGCCTTCCAACCCATTCAACGTCCCGAGTTGCCCCCGGTCGGCAACCCAGCGTGGGCCCACAACGAAATCGATGTTTTCATTCTCAATCGACTCGAACAGCAGGGGCTGGCCCCATCCCAACCCGCGACGCAGTCAGACTTGGCGCGACGAATCAAATGGGATCTCGTCGGATTACCGACAACGTTCCAGGAGCTCGCCGAGCTCGAACAAACCGATGCTGCCACTGCCATTGCGGGGTGGACCGATCGATGGCTCGCTTCGCCTCACTACGGCGAACGCACGGCTCGTCATTGGTTGGATGTGGCGCGGTACTCGGATACCAAGGGGTATGTGTTTTTTGAGAAAAATGAATTTCGTGCCGCCTACACCTATCGTGACTACGTCATCGACAGCTTCAACGCGGACAAGCCCTTTGATCAATTCATTCGTGAGCAATTGGCTGCGGATCTCATGACCGATGTGGCCCATGAATCGCTGGCCGCACTCGGCTTTATCGTGGTGGGGCCGCGGTTTAAGAACGACGAACATGAAATCATTGCTGATCGCATCGACGTTGTCTCACGGGGACTGATGGGGATCACTATCGCGTGCGCTCGCTGCCATGACCACAAGTTTGATCCGATCACGATCGATGACTACTACTCGCTCTACGGCGTGTTTCGAAATTCGCTCGAGCCGCTCTCGTTGCCATTTCGCAGCGGTGACGCGAAGGCTTTGCAGGATCCTCAAGCTCGCGCGATCCGCCAGGCAGCCACAGAACTTGAGGAACACTATCACGCGCAATACGAGAAGGTGATGGCGGGTAGCCGTCAGCGTTTGGCCGAGTATTTGTTGGCCGCCCAATCGCAGCGTGGTGGCGTCAACACCGCAGCCTTCGATACCGTCACCGATGGCGACGACCTGAACCCGGAACTCATGCTGATCTGGAAACAGTTTCTCGATGATACCGAACTGAGCAACGACCCGGTCTTTCTACCCTGGCACCGGTTGGCCGGCTTAACGCCGGAGTCCTTTACGGCGGAAGCCTCCAACGTACTGAGGTCGTTGACCACAGCGGGCTCCGAACCCGTGGCGAACCAGGACCCCGTGGCGAATCAGGACCCCATGGCGAATCAGGACCCCATGGCGAACCCGATCATCGTCAAGCGGTTGTTGACCGACGCTCCCCAATCGCTATCAGATGTCGCCAAAATCTACACCCAGTTGTTAGACGAAGCCGAGTCCGAGACCCTCAAAACGGCAGGGTCCGACCAAGCTTGGCAGGCACTGCGAGACACTCTTCTGGGCGGTAACTCACCGCTGCAAACGCCTTTCCATGCCTTCCGAATCTTGCGATTGTTTCCCGACCGCCCCTCCCAAGGCCCGATCAAGACACTTAATAACGCGTTGGATTCAGCACGTGCCAAAGCCTCGGTCGACTTGGCACAAATGTTGGTACTCGAGGACGCAGATCCGTTGATGGATGCACGTGTATTCCGGCGAGGCAATTCGTCGAGTCCCATGCATGTGGTACCACGCCGGTTCCCGAGCTTCTTCGCATCGGTCAGCGATCAACCATTTGAGCATGGCAGCGGTCGATTGGAGTTGGCCAACGCGATCGCCTCTCCCCAGAACCCGTTGACGGCGCGAGTGATCGTCAATCGAATTTGGTCTCAGCATTTCGGTCGTGGTTTGGTGGTCACACCGAGTAACTTCGGCATGCAGAGTCCGCCACCGTCGCATCCCGAATTACTCGATTATCTAGCGAATTGGTTCATCGAACATGGCTGGTCCATCAAGTCGCTCCGGCGTCTGATCATGCAGTCGGCGACCTATCAGCAGCAAAGTCATCTTGATGCCCAGGCCCACACGGTCGATCCTGACAACCAGTGGTGCAGTCGGATGAACCGTCGGCGTCTCGACTTTGAAACGATGCGTGACACGCTATTGTCCATTCGAGGCGATTTGGATCTGACGGTCGGGGGCCCTTCGGTGGGAGATCCGCTGGAACTCTCCAACCACCGTCGTTCGCTGTATGCTCACAACGACCGTTTGGACGTTTCGGGGACGATGCGATTGTTCGATTTTCCGTCGCCCGATATTAGCAACGGTCGTCGCGACAAGACCTCTGTGCCGGGACAAGCCTTGTTCCTCATGAATCATCCCTTGATGTTGTCGACCGCGGAGGAGGTCTCCAAGCGCGCCGCCGAGGCGTCCACCCCCGTGGAGCGTGTCGAGCGATTGTTTCGAGAAATCCTTCATCGCCTCCCCACGGCTCAGGAACGGGCAGAGACCCTTGCGTTCCTGCAGCACGCCAGCGTTGGCGAAGCGGAACCCGTGCTGCCCCCTTCGTACTGGTCATACGGCTACGGCGACGTTGCGACGGATCCTAACACCTTGGGCAAGTTTGCGGCACTGCCATTTTTCGACGGCACGCAATTTCAAGGTGGCCCCAAATTGCCCGATGCCAAACTCGGCTGGGTGTTCCTGAATGCCACGGGAGGACATCCCGGCAACACGCCGCAACGCGCTGCGGTGATTCGTTGGACCGCTCCCACGGCGATGACAGTCTCGGTCGCCGGTACGTTGTCTCATGAAAGGGAACCCGGTGATGGCATACGCGGTCAAATCTTTGCAGCCGGGCAGCGGATCGCTGGCCCCTTCATCCTGCATCAAGACTCGACTGCGACCCCCGTTGAGTCGGTCTCGCTGGCGAGGGGCGAAACACTCGACTTTGTCGTCGATGTTCATGGGGCGCTCGGTCACGATTCGTTTGCCTGGTCACCCACCATCGTCGAGCTTGTGTCCCAGTCGTCGACATCCAACGCCGCCCCCGCAGCGCAGCCGAGTTGGAACTACAGCGACCAGTTCCGTCCCGCCGAACCGGTACGGATCACGCCGTTGCAGAGTGTGGCTCAAGTGCTGTTGATGTCGAATGAATTTCACTTTATCGATTGAGAACCCCATGAACAAATCCAAACTCGACCAAGCCCATGGGGCCGACTTCGGCGCGTCCAACGTCTCGATTGGCAACCCGGTTTGCAATCGCCGCGAGATGTTGTTGCAGTCTGGGATGGGCATCGGCATGCTCGGTCTGGCGGGGGTGGCCGCGCATGAGGCAGCCGCAGGATCATCGGGACTCCACCACCCTGCCAAGGCGAAACAAGTCGTTCATTTGTTCATGAATGGTGGCCCGTCCCACGTCGATACATTTGACCCCAAGCCGGCACTCGAAAAGTACCATGGCAAACCGCTGCCGAACCCCGCCTTGCCGACTGAACGTAAAACAGGCGGCGCGTTGGCGTCCCCATTCAAATTTTCTCGTTATGGGGAATCGGGGATCGAAGTCAGTGAATTATTCCAGCAAACGGCCCAGCACATCGACGACATGTGCGTGATTCGATCAATGTATTCGGACATCCCGAACCACGAACCGTCACTGCTGCTGATGAATTGTGGTGATAACAATCAGCCGCGTCCGAGCATGGGGTCTTGGGTCAACTACGGGCTTGGATCGTTAAACGACAATCTGCCGGGATTCGTGGTCTTGTGTCCCAACGGGGTCCCTGTCGTCGGTTCTCAGAATTGGCACTCCGGGTTCCTGCCCGGCGCCATGCAGGGCACGCATGTGGATACCGGCAAAGCGGACTATTCGCAGTTGATCGAAAACATCAACAATCCACAGGACCCCGGCGTTCAACGCCGCCAGCTCGATTTGTTGCAGTCGATGAACCAACGCCATCTCCTCAACCGGGGTGTCGATCCACAGTTGGAGGCCCGGATTGAGTCCTATGAATTGGCCTATCGAATGCAATTCGAAGCGTCCGATGCGTTCGATCTGAGCCAGGAGCCAGCCTACATTCATGAGATGTATGGTGACTCGTTGCAGGGACGCCAGTTGATGTTGACGCGGCGATTGGTCGAACGCGGCGTTCGCTTCACTCAGGTATGGCACGCCGGTGGACAGGAGTGGGATCACCACTCGGGAATCGAGAAGGGATTACGAACCCTGTGTGGCCAGTGGGACAAGCCATTGGCTGCATTCCTAGCGGACTTGAAACAACGCGGGCTACTCGATTCGACGCTTGTCTTGTGGGGCGGCGAATTCGGGCGAACTCCCGTTGCCGAACTGCCATCGCTCGACGGTCGCGACCACAACCATTGGGGATACAGCATGTGGATGGCCGGTGGAGGTGTCAAAGGCGGGCACGTCCACGGCGCGACCGATGAACTCGGATTCGCGGCGATCGAGGACCGGGTTCATGTTCACGATCTGCACGCGACCATGTTGCATTTGATGGGATTGGATCATGAGAAATTAACCTATCGATACGCCGGGCGTGATTTCCGTTTGACCGACGTGCACGGAAATGTTGCCCATGCCATGCTCAGCTAGGCACGCACGCGGACGTTTTCCTTTCATCGCGTAGGCCATCCTCCCGCGATTGCTCGGTTACGATGGCGGGCCGGTAGGCACGCAGTCGCAACGATTGATTGCTCGATGATGAGGACGCGGGTGCATCGCTCCCAAACCTTGCGACGGCGCAACCCAGTTCAACTTCATTTCCACCATCTGGATCAACAACAAAGCAAAGCCGAATGAAAATTGATCAAATTATTTGTCAAGTGTTGCGTTCCAAATCCGTTGTCAGCAAGACCGCCAGTTGCCAGGATTTAGTGCTCGTGCGAGTGCGGACGGACGATGGGCTCGAAGGAATCGGCGAGGCAGACTCATCCCCCGAGGTGGTCAAAGCGATCATCGATGCCCCGTTTTCACACAACATCGCTTGCGGGCTGCGTGAGATTTTAATTGGCGAGAATCCGCTCGAAACGGATCGACTGTGGCAAAAGATGTATCGCCAAACGATGTATTTCGGTCGTTCGAGCGTGACGCTTTCGGCAATGAGCGCCATCGACATGGCGCTGTGGGATTTGAAAGGCAAATATTTCGGTGAACCGATCCACCGCCTACTCGGTGGCAAACAGCACGATCGATTCCGGGCGTATGCATCGATCTTGTTTGGCAAAGATGGTGCCGAGACCGCTGAGATCGGACGACGCTGGATCGAAAATGGCTATTCGGCGGTCAAGTTTGGCTGGGAGCCCATGGGGGAATCCGAACGCGTCGATTTGGATCTGGTCGCCGGGGCCCGCGAAGGGATCAAGGATGCAACGTTATTGGTTGATGCCGGATGTGTGTGGGATGCGAGGACGGCATTGCGGCGTGCTCACGCATTCGAGCCCTTCCAGGTGGAATGGCTCGAAGAACCCCTACGTCCCGATGACGTCGAAGGCTATCGGTGGCTTCGCGATCGCTCGCCGATCCCCATCGCAGCGGGCGAAGAAGAGTGCGGGCGGACAGCGTTTCGCCCCTTGATTGATGCTCGGGCATTGGATGTTTACCAGATCGATATCGCTCGAAACGGTTTCACCGACGCTGCCTATCTGCGTCAACGCATTGAGGAGATTGGGGCACGCCCCTGCAACCACTGTTACACCAGTCCACTGACCGAAGCCGCCAGTTTGCATTGGTTAAGTACCTGTCGCGATGCGTTTCTATTTGAGGATTGCGTCGAGGATGAACCGATGCGGCACGAGTTAGCGATTGAAAAAATCCAGGCCGAAGATGGCTGGATCGAAGTGCCCGATCGACCGGGGCTGGGCGTCACTCTGAATGAAGACTTCGTGGCCGCACATGTGGTCGCCCAGTCAGAATAACGCGTCCCCACCTCCCGTCTCCGAACCCACCTCACTCCCGCCGAAAGACAAGTAACTCGATGACGAATTCACCCATTCGAACGGAACTCGATTTCTCGGCGCCGGGTCGACAAGTGGGAATCCTAACGGTTCCATATTCTTACAACCTGAGCGGTTGGGCCCAACTGCAGATTCCGATCGCAACGATCGCGCGAGGTGAAGGCCCAACCGTTTTGCTGATGGCAGGCAACCATGGCGATGAGTATCCGGGCCAGATCGCGATCATGCGACTGCTACGTGAGCTGAACGTCGAAGAGATCACCGGTCGTGTGATCCTGATCCCGTCGCTGAACATCCCTGCAGCCAAGGCGTCCACGCGATTGTCGCCCGTTGACGGGATGAATCTCAATCGCTGCTTTCCGGGTGACCCGGGAGGCACGGTCTCACAAATCATCGCCCACTATTTGACCACGGTTCTGTTTCCCTTGAGCGATGTGGTGATTGACCTGCACACAGGTGGGCGCGGTATCTACTTCTTTCCCTGTGCCCATATGCATTTGGTTGAAGACCTGCCCCAACGTCAACGGATGGCGGGGGCAACGTTGGCCTACAACACCGATTTGGCTTTTCTGTATAGCGATATTGCCGGCACCGGGCTGCTACCGGTCGAAGCGGAGAGCCAGGGTAAGACGGTGGTGACGACCGAAATGGGAGGCGGGGAGGTCACCACGCGAGCGATCCATCAACTTTCCCAAGCTGGACTTCGCAACGTGTTGATTCACGTCGGTGTACTGGAGGGACACGAGCAGACGCGTAGCAGCTTGAACCTACCGCCGACGCGTTGGGTACAGGCACTTGATTCAGGGGATTACATTTTTGCGGCGGAATCGGGCTTGTATGAAAGCCTGGTGGAGGTGGGTGACGATGTCAGTGCCGGTCAACCGCTCGGGGCCATTCACTTTATCGAGCGTCCCGACCGTGAGCCCACGATCATCGAAGCCCCCTCGTCGGGAGTCGTGATTGCCCATCGAGGTCCCGCCGTGACGCAGCAAGGCGATATTGCTGTCTGTCTTGCCCATGATGTCCCCGCAGATGTGATTGCGACGTTTTCGGGTTCCGGCAAGGGATGACACTCAGCGTGACACTTCCCGAGACCAAGCAGCGCGGACACCAAACGACCTATCTCGTCGCGTTCATGTGGTTTGCCTACTTCTTGAACTATTGCGACCGGCAAGCGGTGTTCGCGATGTTCCCCGTTCTGCAGTCCGATTTGGGGCTCACCGACCGCGAACTCGGCTTAACCGGTTCCATCTTTCTGTGGGTATACGGCATCGGGTGCCCGTTGGCGGGTCAGATCGCCGATAAGTATTCCAAACGCGTGTTGGTTGTATTGAGTCTCGCGATCTGGAGTTTAGTGACCGTAGGGACCGGATTGGCCACATCCGCTTTTATCCTACTGGCGTTTCGCGCCGCGATGGGCGTTTCCGAATCGATGTATATGCCCGCGGCAATCGCTTTGACCTCCAACGCTCACCCCCCCGAGAAACGCTCCCGCGCGGTAGCGACGCTGACGACCGCTCAGATCGTGGGTACGGTCGTCGGCGCTTGGTTCGGCGGTTGGATGGCGCATCAAGGTTATTGGCGTGAAGCCTTCTTTATTCTCGGTGCGGTCGGGTTGCTGTATTGTCTGCCGTATACCCTCTTTCTGCGCACGGTCGACGAGGACGCGGAGCTTGAAACCAAGCGTACTGATCGGTCCTGGTCGATTCACGAGTTAGTAAAGATACCGACGTTCTTAATGCTCTGCGTTGTCTTTCCGACATTCGTCTTTGGGCTTTGGATGCTGTACAGTTGGCTGCCTAACTTCCTCTATGAAAAGTATGCTCTGGATCTTGGCGATGCCGCGTTCACCGCGACCGCCTATCTGCAGAGCACCACGTTGATTGGGCTGCTCGGTGGCGGCGTTTTGGCGGACAAACTGTTTTTGCGTACCAAGGCGGCACGGTTGTGGTTGATGGCGATCAGTTTGATTCTGTGTGCCCCCTGCCTGCACTGGATCGGTAGCGTTGAATCGCTCGATGGGACACGGATTGCGGCAGGCGGATTCGGCTTGTTCAGCGGTTTTTTCATTGGCAATGTCTTCCCCGCCGCCTTTGAAGTGGTGCCCGCCAATACGCGTGCCTCCGCAGTGGGTTTACTGAATTTCTGTGGCGCCGCACTCTCTGGTTTTGCACCATTGGTCGGTGGCATCTGGAAAGAATCGGTCGGACTCGAACGGATGCTCTCCTACACGTCGATAGCGTTTGCGATGGCCGCCGTGCTATTGATTCTCGGCATTATCTATCTGTTTCCCAAAGACTACGAACGCATCCAACGCGATTAACGCCTGCCCTCAACCCGCAGCGAAACCGCTAGTTTTAACGACAACGCAAATGATCTTATGAAAATTCGAGAAATACGCTGCGCGGGTCTGCGTGGGGCAACGCCCGAGGGCGGCTGGAGCAATGAACTGCGTCCCGACGATTGTGTGCATACGCTCATCGCGGTCCATACCGATGAAGGTACCGTGGGGCTGGGGAGCGTGTTCACCAACGATGCGTTGGTGCAGGCTGCATTGAACCTACTCGAGCCATTGTACCGGGGCGAAAGTGCGCTCGAACCAGAGCGTGTCAGCGAGAAACTACATCAACACATGTTCTGGCTCGGCCGTGGCGGTTCGGTCACCCACGCGATCAGCGGCATCGACATCGCGTTGTGGGATTTGCTCGGTCAAGCGAGCGGACAACCGGTTGGCCGCTTGTTAGGCGGACGGTATCGCGAACGCGTGCAACCCTACGCTTCGTTGCTGATGGACGAGCCGAGCAAACTAAGCGATCACTTATTGGCGGTGAAGGCCGAGGGATTTCGCGCCTTCAAAATTGGTTGGGGACCGTTCGGGCGTGTCAGTGCGGCGACCGATCGCGCGATCGTCGAAGCCGCGCGAGAAGCGATCGGCGACGATTGCCGTTTGATGGTCGATGCCGGCGGCAGCGACGCGTTTTGGCCAAACGGCTACAAGTGGGCACGAAATACCGCCGCCATGTTGGCCGAGTACGACGTGCACTGGTTCGAAGAACCACTGTCTCCCGACGCCATCGAAGATTATGCCAAGCTCCGCGAGCATTCACCGGTTTCGATCGCAGGCGGAGAGGTGCTCACACGCCGCCAAGCGTTCATGCCTTGGATGGCCGCTCGAGCGCTGGACATCGTCCAGCCGGACGTCACCAAGGTTGGTGGCATTAGCGAAGAACGCCGGATCGCTTGGATGGCCCAAGAACACGGTATCCGCTTCATTCCGCACGGATGGAATACTGCTGTCGGACTGGCTGCCGATTTGCACCTTGCCTCGGCCTTCCCAGGCACGGACATGGTTGAGTACTTGACCGGCTCGCCCTTCATCGACGAACTGAGTTCGAACGCCTTCCAACTCGATTCCGATGGCATGCTCGCCATTTCGAGTCGCCCCGGTCTCGGGCTCGACCTTGATCGCGACATCGTGGGAAAATACACCGGCGGAGCGAAGTTGCTCTAACGGCATCCTGCGGGAGCCGACCAATATGATTTCCTATTTCGAATTCTCAAGTATCCCTTGCTAATTACCATGCGTGAACGACATCCTCATCGCCTATCATTCCGCTTGTCATTCGCCAGATGCGCGTTGGTGCTGTTGACACCCTCGATGGCGTTGGCTCAAGATCAATCGTCCTCTTTCGCGTCGATGGTCGATCAAACCTTCACTGCGAACTTCGATGGCAGCGAGCAAAAGTACGTCGAACTGACGCCCCATGGATTCGCTGCGGACGAGCCGGTTTCGGTGTTGATCGCGTTGCACGGGCACGGTGCGGATCGCTGGCAATTTGCCACTCAAGGACGAGACGAGTGTCGAGCGACACGCGATGTTGCCGCTGCAAACGGCATGCTCATGATTTCGCCAGACTACCGTGCCAAGACATCGTGGATGGGGCCCGCCGCCGAAGCCGACGTGTTACAGATCATCCGTATCGTGAAGCAACAGTTCCAAGTGCAACGCGTCATGATCAGTGGCGGATCGATGGGGGGCACCTCCGCGTTGACCTTTGCGGCACTGCATCCCGATCAGGTGGATGGGGTGGTCGCCCTCAACGGTACCGCAAACCATGTCGAGTACGAACGATTCCAAGACGCGATCAGCCAATCGTTTGGCGGATCGAAGCGGGAGGTTCCTGAGGAATATCACCGCCGCAGTGCAGAGTTTTTTCCTGACCGATTCACGATGCCGGTCGCTGCCACCACGGGCGGTCGAGACGAGGTAGTGCCGCCGGAAAGTGTTCAGCGTCTACTCTCGAAACTCCGCAAACAATCTCCGAAAGTGCTCGGTATCCATCGTCCCGAGATAGGCCACAGCACGAACTACGAGGACACGACGCGAGCATTCGATTTTGTGATTGCCGCCTGCCAAGCGGATTCGCGGGTACCGCAGCCGGGCGGACAACAATAGTGATCATGACGCGGCAGACTCGCCTCCGCGGTGATCGCCCAATTCAAAAAGCCCCATCACTGTCACACAACCCTTCGTCATCGCTCCACTGAACGACCGGGGCAGATCCATTTAGCGGAATCGGGGGCCTGGGATCACACCTGTCTGCACCGGACAACCCATCGCCGGACGGCGTGCCCCCTGTCGCCCTGCCGGGTCTCTATCAACGAGCCGCACCGAAGGTGTATCGGGAAGCCAAAGGAGACCACATGGTGCGCCGTCTCGAGCAATGAGGAAGCTAAATCAGATCGTGGAGGACGTGCCCATGGACGTCCGTCAGGCGGCGGTCAACGCCATCGTGGCGGACCGTTAGGCGTTTGTGATCGATCCCCAATTGATGCAGGATCGTCGCATGAATGTCGTAGACTTGAGTGGGGTTCAGACGGTCCAACGGCTTGTATCCCCATTGATCCGATTCGCCATACGTGACTCCACCGCGGATCCCTCCCCCGCACATCCAATTGGTGAACACATACGGATTGTGATCGCGCCCCTTGCTCCCCTGCGTGCTAGGCATCCGACCAAACTCTGTGGTCCATAGCACGATCGTGTCTTCCAACATGCCCGTTCGCTTGAGGTCTTTCAGCAGCGCGGCCGTTCCCACGGCCATTCCACTGGCCAAGGGTCGATGATCACGCTCGATATCTTCGTGCGAATCCCAGTTGCGGCGAGGAAAACCGTTGTCATTTCCCGACCAGATCTGTACGAAGCGAACACCGCGTTGGAGCAATCGGCGGGCGATCAAACACTTGCGGCCAAAATACTCCGCCTCTTCGGCTGGATTAATCTTGTCGGGATACGTGGCCCCAATCCGATCCAATCCGTACAACTTCATCGTCTCTGCAGTTTCGCCCGAGATGTCCAACGCTTCGGGCGCGCTCAACTGCATTGCCGCCGCCAATTCGTAAGATCGAATCCGAGCTTCCAATCGCGAGTCGCCAGCGTGATGCTGTAGATGGCGGCGGTTCATCCGATCCAGAACCGCCAAGCCGTCGCGGTCGCCGGCGGCAGTAATGAAATCGGCACGCGCGGTCAGGTCATCGATCGGGTTCTCGCGTTGTGGAAAGATGGTGGTCCCCTGCGCACTGGCGGGCAGGAATGCCGAGCCCCAGTTCTTAGGGCCGTTACTGGCAAAGCCGCGATGATCGGGCAACACGACAAACGTCGGCAGGTTCTCATTGATTGAACCGAGCCCATAGCTAACCCACGCTCCCATACCGGGAAATCCAGGGCGTTGGAAGCCGGTCGCTTGCAGGTAGGTGCCCTGCGAATGGACACCGGTTTTGCCGACCATGTTGTGAACAAAAGCGATGTCGTCAACACACTCGCCCAACGGCGCTACAACATCGCTCAGCTGTTTGCCTGTCTTCCCATAGGGGGCAAACTTGAAAGGCGACTTCATCCACGGTCCCAAACCGTTTTGAAACGCTTCGACGGGTTCGCCGAAGTCCGATTGCTGCCCGTGAAATTTTTCCAGCAGCGGTTTGTGATCCCACAGGTCGATGTGGCTGGCACCGCCGGCCATGAACAACTGCACCACACGTTTCGCTCGGGGCGGATGATGCAGCACTTCGACCGCACCACCACTGGCCGATTGCACATCGTTTTGTAGCATCGCCGCCATCGCCAACGCACCAAACTGGGTGCCGGCTTGACGGACAAATTCTCGTCGATTTTGCATTCTAATTTTCAATCTACAAACACGAATTCACTTAGGTTGAACAAAATGCGACACAAATTGTCGAGTCCATGGACCTGTGCATAGGCGACCAAGTCGTCACGTTCGCCTGCTGTCGATGGTCGTTGGGCGAGTAATTGCATCGCAACTTCAACTTGTTCGGCAAGATCGTCGCTCTCGGACTCCAGTCGCTTTGCAAACGCTTGGGCCATCACCAAATTGAACTTATTGTTCAACAGCGAGAGCGCCTGTAGCGAGGTCAGCGTTTCATTTCGACGCGGGGTGCTCTGCGACGAGTCGGCACAATCGAGTGTCGTCAAGAAAGGGTTGGGTTGCGAGCGAGCGATGAACCGGTAGATGCTGCGGCGATGCGATCGTTTGTCCGTGGGATCGAACTTGTGATATTCAAAGTGAGGAGAATGATCCGTCTTCTCCAAGGCAAACAGATAAAACCCCGGGCCGCCCATCGTTGTGTCCAATGATCCGCTGACCGACAGAATGGAATCGCGAAGCTCTTCTGCGGAAAGTCGGCGTCGGTTGGAACGCCAACAATACTGATTGCTACCGTCGATAGCGGAATTGGCGGGATTGTCCGCCGAGGTCTGTTGATACGTATTGCTGGTGACGATCATGCGGTGCAATGTTTTCATCGACTGACCGCCGTCGCGAAACTCTGTCGCCAACCAATCGAGCAGTTCGGGATGTGTCGGTTCAGCTCCCATCCGTCCAAAGTCGTTTGGGGTGGCGACGATTCCCTGGCCGAAGTGATACTGCCAAATGCGATTGACAATTGAACGCCAAACCAATGGATGTTCCGGATCGGTCAACCACGCGGCCAATTCCGCTCTGCGTTCGGCTTCGCTCAGGTCGGCATCAAACTGCCACTGAGAATCACCTGCCAGCGGAATCACGCCGGGTACCGCAGGTTCACCCGGAAGCGAGACCTCTCCACGGTGCAAAACAAACACATCGCGTGGCTTGCCGCCGGTTGGCTTGAAATTCCCCTGAGCCACAAAGTTTGTCGCCGCCGCATAAACCGTCTGCTGCGGTGGCAGCGCAGCCAACTGGGTCTCAGCATCGACAATATTGCGTTCCGCTTCGCTGCGCCGGATGAGACGCTCGGCCGTGGTCGCTGCGGTGAGGATGGCGTCTCGCTTTCGTGTGGCTTCGGCGATTCGCCGAGTCGCGTCAGGATCTCCGATCCGCGGCCATTGATTGTCGGTCAAATTCTGCCGCCGCCAACGAATCGGTGCTTCGATCGAATCGAGCGAGTGCACCGCTGCACCAATCGCGACATTCTTATCTGCGGAAAAGATCTGCAATTCAGCGAGGGCAAAGATGAAGTCAGATTGACGCTCGGCGAGACGCGTCGCCGTGACACGAACGCGACGAACAGGTTGATCGGCAATCAAAAACTCGACCGGCATCAACCCGGGGTTGGGGAAATCAGCAGCCGTTGTGTCGGAGATCGTCGTCCGGTTGCCAGCGTCATCAATCGATTCGATCTTGAAGCGTTTGGGGAATCCGAAACCCTTGCCAATTTTGTTGAAGTCGTCTTCGCAGGCTTGCAACACAATTCGCGATGCCAGCACTTCCGCCTTCAATTCAACCTCAATCCACTTCTCGGAATCCTCCGTCGCAGCGATCTCGCTGTGATAACCATGCTCGGCGACTTTGATCGGCTCCAAACTCTTGTTCAGCTCGGCGATCTTTGTGGTGAGTTCGGCCAGTTCGGTACCACCCGACGCGGTGATCTCATCGTCGACCATTTTTTGCAGCGTTTGGGCGGCGGCCAAATGATCGTTCCACAGCTCACGTCGATGTGCGACTTCCGGATCAGTATCAAAAGTTCGATCGGCACGATCGACGGCGGCGAACACCGCTTGCAACCCGTAGTACTGTTGCTGGGTGATGGGGTCAAATTTATGATTGTGGCAGCGCGCACACTGCACCGTCACGCTGCAGAAAGTGTTCAACGCGCCGGCGACCATGTCGTCGCGATCGAGATTACGGGCGACTTTGCCATCCAGCTTCGCTTCGGGAACTTCCACATGTCCGATGAAGTCCCACGGCCCGGCAGCGATAAAACCTAACCCCAGCGTGCCGTCGGCGGTGCCGGGAAATAAGACGTCTCCCGCGATCTGCTCCTGGACAAACTGTGCGTATGGTTTGTCTTCGTTGAACGATCGAATCACATAGTCGCGGTAGGGCCAAGCGTTCGGCCGCAGTTTGTCTTTGTCGTAGCCATTGGAATCGGCGTACTTGGCGACGTCCAACCAATGCCGCGCCCATCGCTCGCCGTAGTGCTTAGATTCCAGTAATCGATCGACCAGTTTTCCGTAAGCTCTATCATCGGAATCGGGATCGGCGACAAAACGGTCGACCTCCGCTGGCGTGGGTGGCAGCCCGATCAAATCGTAGGTGACACGACGGATCAGCGTCCGCCGGTCTGCAGGCGGTGAATGCGTGAGCCCTTTTTGGTTCAATGTCCGCAGTACAAATTGGTCGATAGGAGACCGCGCCCAGGGATCGTCCGACTGGGGAACTCGGGGCCGCGAGATCGGCTGAAAAGACCACCAATCGAAATCATCGACCAAGGCTTCCTGCAACACAAAACCGTCGGGCCATACCGCCCCGTCGTCGATCCATTTCGTAATCGCCGCGATCTCCGAGGCGGCCAAGGGGTCCGCATCCTTGGGCATCTCCGCTTTGCCGTCTTCCGGAGAGATCAAATCCAACAGATGGCTAGCTGCCGAATCGCCCGGTTCGATCCATCCGTCAGCAAAAAAGACTGCTGAATCTTGCACCGAAAAGCCCCCCTTGGGCGTCTCGCCAGCGTGACACGACAGGCACCGCCTCGCCAGTAGCGGTGCAACCTGCTGTTCAAACAATTCGTCGCCACCTCCGGCCTCCACCCTACCAAGCGAGAGGGAGCCCACAGTCCAAATCAGCAGCAGCATCCACCACGTCGCGTATCGGTTTGCTTCTGGCAATAACAATCTCTCGACCCGAGTTCGGAGGATAAATGGAGGGAGTCTTCCGCAATAACTATAAATGACCCGGCGAGAGCGGGATTGGTACCCAACAGAAGAATTTTTCTGGGGGGGAGGTATCAAATCAGCGTCCGACGCGCCATCCTTGATAGCCGACGGCGCGAAAGCCGCGTCACGCGGGGAACTTTCAACCTACTGGCGTCTGAGTTTACATTTCCTCTTATGGTGCAATCGAAATCTTGCGGGATGGATAACGAAACGCCGACCGATCACGACGACTACGAATTGTTTTTACGGCTGTTTTTGCGAGACCAGTTCCGCGTACTCGCCTATATCCGCTCGCTGATCTACCAACCCTGTGCGGTCGATGACGTGTATCAGGAAACGTGCCTCGCACTATGGCAAAGCTTTGGCAGTTTCCGTCGGGAGGATGATTTTGCGGCCTGGGCGTTGGGGGTCACGCGTCATCAATTGCTCAAACATTGGCGAACACGCGACCGCGACCGACATGTCTTTAGCGAGGCATTGATGGAGGAAATGTCGGCAACGGCTCGAGCGTTGGGGCCCGAAATCAGTCACCGACAGGATGCGATGGATGAGTGCGTCAAGTTGCTGAGCGAACGTCAGCGAGAACTGATCCAACTGTTTTATGGTGAGAGTCAATCGGCTTCGGAAATAGCCGCCCGATGGCATCGATCGGTGCACGCGGTTTACAAGTCACTGAAAGTGATGCGACGATCTTTGTCCGAGTGTGTCGAGTCGAAATTAGGAAGCGATCTCGCTTGAGGTCGTCTCAAACATGAACGCGCCTGCGAACAATGGGAACTGAGAACATGCAACCGCTCGAAAACTCGACCGCTCGGCAGCGTTTGCTGGATCTAGCCGACCTGCAAATCGACGGCACCGCGTCAGCCGCCGAGGCGGCGAAATTGGAGGCGATACTGACCAACGATCCCGAGAGCCAACGGGCGTACCTGCGCTACACGCTGGTGCATGGACAGATTGGCATGACAATTCCTGCGATGCCCAGTGTCCAAAACAAGCGTCCGCCCGCAGCAAACCCAGCGGCAGTGGCGAACGCAGCGGCAGTGGCGAACGCAGCGGCAGTGGCGAACGCAGCGGCGGTGGCGGACGCGCGCCTCAACCCGCATCGATCTGTCCGTTGGCCCTCGGCGATCGCCCTCGCCGTTGCGGCCTCGGTGCTGGTCATCGTCGGGTTGCGATGGGGTCGTGATCCGCTTGCATCGCCGCGACCGACGGCTGCCGTCACGCCAGACCTGGAGGCCCATCCGGTGTCCTACAGCTACGACCATCGCGAGCGATCGCTGGAGACCGTAGGGACGATCGGCAAAAGCCGAGACGCCACCGGTCCGGTAACGCTAGCGGTTCACCAAGGTACAACGCAGTTTCGAGCGACCAGTGGTGCAAGCCTACGCGTGCAAGGCCCCGCGTTGTTGGGTATCAACTCCGCCGCCAGTGGTGTGCTCTACAAAGGCTCGGTGCTCGTCAAGTCGAACGATGGCCATTCGAACTTCTCGATCTCGACGGCGAATTTGCGGATTCTCGACGTGGGAACGGAATTTGAAGTCGATGCGATCGACGACCAACAAATCGCCGTTCGCGTGCTCGATGGACGCGTCGACGTGCAATCGCGGATTCGATTGCCGCTGTTCTACTGGGACTTCGAAAGCGACGAACCATCCCAAGCGAAGGGGGCACCTGCCCTGGAAACTCGGTTGACGTTGGGCAGCAAGGCGACACGTACCGCCGGAATTGTTGGCAACGGTGCCATTCACTTTGACAATTCAGCAGACGCTTATGTGCAGATCGACGAAGGTTTGGGGGCAAGCGTTGGGACCGGAACGATGGCCTGCAGCAGCGGGATTTCGATCGAAGCGATGTTCATCTCGCAGTGGAGCGCAAACCCCAAAGACTACGCCGAGTTCTTTCGCAAAGAAGATGGCGACTATCGGATTCTGCTCAGTTTTCAGAACGACGACAATGTCGGCGGCCATGCTTTACCAAGCGTTGCCCATGGTCCCTGTCTGTCGTTTGGATTGCATTTGGACCAGCTTGGCTACAGCGAACTCGACATGCCGCTGGACGCCGTCGATGGGCGGCCCAGCGTTGCGGAATTGACCGATGGCAAACCGCACCACGTGGTCGCAACATACGACAGCTTCAGTGGTAAAAAGAGGATATACATTGATGGCCGACTGCGGTTCGAACATCAGGTTCCAGTCGGAATCTTGGCCATCAGTGGCGGTCCGGCCAAAGCAAGTCTTGGTAACAGTGATTGGACCAAGACGGAGGCGTTCGATGGCACGCTAGATGAAGTCGCGCTGTATGATTTTGCGCTCACCACCGACGAGATTTCCGCCCACTACCAACGCGCAGTGGATGGGAAATCGTACTTTGATTCTGACCCAAAACAGCAGTCGATCGCGCGCTGGAAATCGATCACTCCCGTCATCGCCGGCACGCGTCTTGTGCTCAACAACGTCACCGGCCTGCCCGCCGACACGATCGATTCCGCCCACGAATCGATCGATAATTAGTTTCGTTCTGGGGTCGTGTCCCCTGCCGTCGCTCACTCTGGCAACCGGCATGGTTGCAATGCGGTCAATCAACTCGACTCGCCCCGCGTAGCGGTATGAGGTGGTGCCGCTTCGTCATGCAGTTCGGACTCTCCACTTGGGCGGTGCTGGGCATCGTGATGACTTCAAAATCGAACACGCTGGATGAACCCACAATGAACCCGGATGGACCGAGATATTCCCCCCGTCACCTTTTTCCCTGCCCACCTTTTTCCCTGCCCGTCACCCTTTCCCCGCCGTCTCGATCGGTGAGTTCGGTTCGTCGTTTGATGAGTCACATTTCAGTCAAGTAATCGCTTGCTTGAACGCATCAACGAATGTCTCTGATGCCTGAGCACCCGACAAAGACACTGCGTGGTTGACGATAAAGTAGGGAACGCCTGTGACGCCATGCCGCTGTGACATCTCTCTGCCGTTTGAAATGGCATCCATTCCAAGATCGCTGTTCAACAGGCCTTCGGTTGATTGCCGATCCAATCCGGCTTCAGTCGCAATGTCGATCAGCGTTTTAGGATTGCCAATGTCTTGCCCCTCGGTGAAGTAGGCTAGGAACAGTGCCTCGACGACGGCATCCTGACAGCCATTCTGACCGGCGAACCAAATGATCCGGTGAGCATCTACCGTATTCGGAGTTCGTTCCATCTTGTCGAATGCAAAGTGAATGTCTTCGGTTTCACCGACAGCGATTACGTTGGCATCGAGTTCCGCTGATCGTTCAGCGCTTCCGAATTTCGTTGTGCGGTATTCTTGACGACTGATTCCCTCTTTTGGCATCGTCGGGTTGAGTTGGAACGGGTGCCAGTGAACCAGCACGTCGTGCTGGTCGCCGAAGGAAGTGATGGCCTTTTCCAGTCGCCGCTTTCCGATGAAGCACCATGGGCAAATCACGTCAGAGATCACATCGACGGTAAGATTCATGACAGATCTTGGTTTAACGAAAAAATCAATGTAAGCATCTGCGACACACCTGTACGGAACCCACGTGATGCAGGCGTGGTCATCCCGTTGGAGCGGTTGCGAAGTACGAGGTGAATCACGCCGGCACGGGGGTCACCGAAACATGAGCGTCAGTCCTTGGCTGCTGGTGCGGTTAGCCAGAAGGTTTCGATCTGCACCGCCTCTCGCAATGCATGGGTTGCCGTGAAGAGTGCCGCGGGCGACGGTTTGTCGTCGGTTGCTGTGGGGGTGGCCGTGATGCGGAAGGGGCCCTGATAGCTGATGGCTTTGTCGGCGCTGATTTTCAATTTCACCGACTTCGATGTATCGCCCTTCACTTGCGAGACGACCGATTCGGCACGGACACCTTCGGGCAAACCCTCGGCGGTGATCGTCAACTCTTGGTCAAAACCGTGCTTCCGGGCAATCGCGATGGGAATCTCCACATTGCCGTCTTTGTTGATCGCAAATTCTGCTTCACCAACCGTCAGTTCCACGATCGGACCCGCTTCACCGATCACAACAGTGTACGCGTGACGGGGACCGTGACCGTCGACAAGATCCGAAACCTGCATTTCGACCTCGCCCGCCGTTTTGGGAGTGAACGTGACGGTGGAGTCATACTGATTGCGAACCGCATCATCGTTTCGGGCCAGTTCGCTGCCGTCGGAAACGTTCGTAACCCGCAAGACCGAGTCGAGTGGGAATCCGTGAGCTCGCGAATGCATGACAGCTTCATAACGCGTTGCCGCTTTTACCGTAAAACGCAAACGATCCGTTTCGTTCGGCTCGCTAATGTGGCCAGAGAAAACGCAGGGCAGCGAGGCAGCGGTGGCGAAATCATTGCCTCCCGCTTCCGCAATCTCGACTGCATCATGCGCTAGCGACGTTTGCCACTGCCATCCGAGAGACAATGGAGTATGAGCGATCCGCGGCGACGCGTCAGTCGCGTCTTGTAGCTGCATCTCGTATTTGGGTGGCAGATTCCAACCGAACGCTGTGCTGGCGGTCAACGCAGAATTGAGGGGGTGGACAAGTGGCAACACGTGGTCGACGTAGGCGTCGTCGGTCATGCGAATCGTATAAACAAACGATGCGGCGCCCGCGTAACCAATCGTTCCTGTGGGGACTTCGGGAAATGCAAAGATCCGTACAAATAACTCGCGATCTTCTTGGGGCAGGTAAACGAGTTGCGGATCGATGCCGTGATCATCATCGGCTTGAGTGATCACGTTGCCGCCCTCATCCACCAACTGCATCACGGCGTCCATCGGCGAACGCAGCGGCCGATGGGCAAGCGTCGATGCGACAAAGGTTCGCCCTTTCTTGAGACGAACGCGATAGGTATCAATGTCATTGGATTTGGCCAATCGACCGTACACGGCCGCGGGCAGATCAACCGCGGTCGCTTCGTTGATTTTCTGATTCGGTTCCACTTCCTCTATCGTTGCCGTTGGTTCGATCAGCAGTGGCACGAGTTTCGATGCGGAGGTTTCATCGAACAGGCGAACCCAGGCGATTCCGGGGGCGGCGTCGGGGGGCAGATTGAGACTGAGTTGACCGGATTCTTTCCCCACAACCAGTTCGACGTCTTCGCGATCGACAGTCGCCTTCACAGGCCACTGGGGGAATTTGCCTTCGGCTTTGATGTTTGTTTCACTGCCGACGCTAACCACCGGTGGGTAGAAACGATCGAGTTGAACTTGTGCACATGCCAGGGAGCAGCACACCATGCTAAGCACGAGGGAAAGGCACGCGGCGGGACAAACGCTTCCACTCAACGTCGCGGTCCGGCGCAAGCCGTCTGGTTGGGAACGAGCGAGCACGTGCAGGCGAAAGGTGGGGCGTGGTTCCATCATGTTTTGCATCAGCTCATCAATTCCGAGATCGGTGTCGCGTCGCTGACCAAGTGGACCGGTCGGCCTTCGGGGGAATACAGCATTTGCCCGGCATCGATACCGAGTTTCCGATAGACGGTCGAGACAAAGTTTTCGGGTGAGAGCACGCGTTCGACCGCTGCGTATCCATGGCGATCGGTGGCTCCAATGACTTGGCCGCCCGAGGTCCCACCGCCCGCGAACATGACGCTCATGGCATTCGCCCAATGATCACGGCCGCCATCGCCGTTGATTTTGGGGGTGCGTCCGAATTCACCCAACGCGATCACGAGCGTCCGCTCCAGCATGCCGCGTTCTTTGAGATCCGTCACCAGAGCTGCAATCGTCGCCTCAAACGGCGGCATCTTTTTGTCGTAAGCGTTGAACAGGTCGGTATGATGATCCCAGCCGCCTTGCACTAAGGTGATAAAGGGGACTCCGGCGCTGACCAATCGGCGTGCCAGCAACGCTTGTTGACCGAACGTGTTGCGGCCGTAGGCGTCGCGCACCTTGTCGGGTTCGGCGTGGATATCGAACGCGGCTTGCGATTCCGGGCTGCTGACCAGTTCCATGCCTTGAGCGAAAAACTCGTCGGCTGCCATCACCGGATCACCTGCCGCGGCGTCTTTGATTCGCCGCAACTGGTCGATTTGAGTGCGGATCTGTTGCCGGGTCGAGAATCGCTGATCCGTCAGTCCGCTGGGGATGGTGACATCTCGGACCTGAAACGACGAGCTGTTCGGATTATCGGGGACGACAAAGGGAGCGTGTTTCGCACCCAGAAAGTTAGGCCCTCCCGAGCGTGACATGCTGGGGATCGAGAAGTAAGCGGGAATGCCATCGGGAGCACCGATTTGTTGCGATACCACGCTGCCGAGGCTGGGGTGAAAACTGACGAACGCACCACAGCCCACGGGGATCCGTGGCGGTGCACCGGTCATCATGTAGTGATTGCCCGCACCATGATTGCCTTGATCGTGCCGAATGGAACGAACGATCGCCAAATCGTCAGAAATCGCGGCGAGTCGTTTCATCGGTTCGGAAAAATAAGTGCCGGGGGTTTGCGTGGCGATCGGCTGGTACTTGCCTCGGATTTCGATCGGGGCATCAGGTTTCGGATCAAACGTCTCGTAGTGACTCGGTCCCCCATCCATCCAAATCAGAATGCACGCGTCCGCTTGTTTTTTAAGGAGTGCGGGCGGCGTTTCCGATGCCTCGGCCGACGTCGCACGTAGGGCACCGGCAAGTCCGCCGGCGAGCAAGCCGTGCAGTCCGAGTTGCAGTCCGTCGCGGCGGGTGATGCCTTCGCAATTGCGATGATGTTGCAGGTTCATACGTCGGTACCTAGTTCAGGATTGAGAATTCAGGGCTATTGAGCATCGCCCACATCAGGTCCTCGATGACGCCGCGGCGATCGGCGGCGGCGTTGATCAGATTGACCGCATAGTCACGTTCGTCGGCGGTCGGATAACGCGTGAAGGTGGACAAATACAGCTCATCGACGACTTCCTGCGGCGATTTTTCACTCGCCGCCAAACTCGCGGCCCGCCCGTTGTCGGACCGCACGCGTTGGTCGAGTTGTTGTGAGTTCATCAAGTGCAGTGCTTGGGTGACCGTCGACTCGGGCATCCGTTCACACGGCGGATCTTGGTTCTCATTGGGACGGCCAAAGGTATCCAGGAAAACGGAATCAACCCGCGTCGTCCAAACCTGGTTGGCTCGCGAATCGGGCGGCATCGCCTGAAAGGAATCGGTCGTCTGCGTCACATCGGCGACCGCATCAGCCAAAACTTCGGCCCGCAATCGCCGTCGGTAGTGACGTGAATAATTTAAGCGGTCGGAAACATTCGAGGGCGTTGGCTCGGAGCTGTGCAGGTAGACTTGCGATAATGTGATCGTTTTCAAAAGATGTTTGAAGCTGTAGTCGGACGCTTGAAATTCGTCGGCCAGTGCGCTCAGCAGGGCTGGATTGGTGGCCGGGTTGGTCGCGCGAAGGTCGTCGACAGGTTCGACCAGACCGCGACCCATCAGGATCCCCCAGGTGCGATTGACTTGGACTTCGGCAAAGGAGTCGTTTTCTTTGGATGTCATCCATCGGGCAAGGGCGACGCGTGGATCAACTGGTTCGCCATCGGTCTCTTTGACTGCATCGACCGGCTCGCTGCCGGGTAGCTCAAACAGCGGCGTGGGTGTCATCGTCTCGCCGGTCAGCGGATGCGACACCGAGCCTTTGGTGGAGGTAAAGATCACTTCTTCGCCACCGGAAATCGGTGGGCTCAGCCCCGTGCCTTTGTAGCCGACTTTGGCAAAGTAGGCCGAGAACTGGTAGAAGTCTTGTTGGCTCCATTTTTCAAACACATGGTGGTGGCATTTGGCACAGTCCAACCGGATGCCTAAGAACAACTGGCTGACCATCGGTGCGACTTCGTCGGGGCTGCGTCGATCGCGATACAGCGTCGCAGCGCCGTTTTGCCAGGTGCTTCCCTTCGCCGTGACCAGCTGCCGAACGAAGGAATCGTAGGGCACGTCATCGCGGAATTGTTGACGAATCCAGTTGTCATAATTCATCACCGCCTTGATGCCGACGCGATAAGGATTCGGGCGTAGCATATCGGCCCAGTACCCGGCCCAATGATCCGCAAACTCAGGTCGATCGAGCAATTGATCGACCAGCTTCGCTCGTCGTTGGTCTTTTGTTTCGCCCTCGGTGCCATCCAGGAATTCGCGTGCCTCTTCGACCGTCGGCAACCGCCCGATCAAGTCCAGGCTGACGCGTCGCAAGAAGACATGATCGTCCACCGTCGGCGAGGGCTCGATCCCCAGAGCTTGCAATTTCTCGTAAACCTGTTCGTCAATAAAGCTATGGCGGGGCAGCGATTCAAAGATGGCAGCTGGTAGCGGTTCGGTTTGCGGGATCACCACGTTGGCGACTTCGATGTGGTACATATAGCGGGCCATCACCGCGGTTTCACCCGGCAGCGAACCGGCTTGGATGGTCCCGTTTGCGTCAACCGAAACCACTGCGTCGTCGTTCGACAAATATGTCGTCAAGCGAGTGACGTCACGCGTTGAATGGTCGCTGTAGTGGGCCGTAACCCGCAGCGATTCGGACTGCGAGGGAGTGAGCGAAAACGAATCTTGCTCGAGCGTCACGTGCTCCAGCGTCGGCTCGTCGGGGATACGGCGCGGGGCAGCTTGGGCGATCCACCGCGCCAAGGTTTCGTAGTCTTCCGAGTCTCGTTCGATTTTGCGTCCACCGCCGTGTGGCAATTCGGCTGTTGCCTTAAGGAGTAGCAAGCTGTTTTCGGGGGACGCGGGGAAAATCCGCCGGCCTCGCGCATCGCGGCTTACCGCAGCGTGGTCGAATTCAGGATCAAAGCCTAACAGCGAGAGCTGAAACCCGTTTTGGCCGCGCTGTTTTCCATGGCAGCCGCCAGAGTTGCAGGAATGGGCCGTTAGGATCGGTTGGACGTCCATCTCGAAACTGACCGGAGCATCGGCCGCGAGAGTCGGTGCACAAGCGATTGCGATGCTGCATACCCAGATCCAAAGGCAGCTTTGTCGGGTGATCTTGTGCATAGCGGTACGCGTTAAGAGAGATCAGGTAGGAGAAGCCGGATGTCGAGCAAGCAGACGTGGGCAGAAAGATTGACCGGATTAAAAAAAACAGCGATATAGTCGTCGCAAGCGATGACCTGTTTGGAGGTGACGGTGACCGCGTTTTGAGACGCGTGAACTCGCCGAGGCTCAATCATCGAGCTACCGCAGCGATAGGTGGCACTTTCGAAGGCTCGCGAAAGGTTGCGTCGAATCGCATATGCGAGTGTCACAATTGTGGGTGGGAATTCCGAAGTCGGAATCGGGGGCGGGAAGTCCAGGGAGTGCACAAATGAATGAACCAACCACCAGACTTGACCGCCAAGATAATGCTTCCTGGTCAAGATGTCAAATTATGAGTCGTCCAGGTCGCCGCCCGTTCAGCGTTCTGATTCCAGACTGTTTTTGCGTCGGGACACTCGTGAGACACTTGGTTTGAGTAAACTGGCACTCCCGCCTCGCATCTCCCACCTTCAGATCAATCGATCAAACCACCATGTTGGATCCACTTTCTTGCTCCCGTATCTGTGCACGCGAACATTCTGCCTGCGGGGCTCGCTTTTGGGTTGGGCTCGGCAAAGCCATGGCGGTTTGGATTGCATTGGTGTGCTGCACCACGTTGGCTGCAACGGCCGAACCCGTTCTACCGATTGCCCCCTTAGAGCGGACAACCCCCGTTGATTTTGCTACCGAGATCGCCCCGATCCTGAAACGCAGTTGTGTTGCGTGTCATCATCAGGGTGATGCGGAAGGGGGCTTGGTTCTCGAGTCGTACGCGTCGCTGATGAAGGGAGGTGACACGGGGCCAGCGGTGGTTGCCAAAGACGCCATGGCGAGCTTGTTGCTGATGCGAGCGACTGGCGAAGAAGATCCGCTAATGCCGCCCGAAGATAATGACGTCGGGGCGACTCCGCTGACCCCCGAGGAGTTGGGGCTCTGGCAATTGTGGATTCAGCAGGGGGCAATAGGATCCGGTGCCGGTGAAACCGAGTCGCTCACGTGGCAGCCTATTCCCGAGTCCCTGCGCGTCGTCTATGCGATGGACGTGTCACCGGACGGACAGCAATTCGCCTTTGCCCGTGGCAATCGCTTGTTCGTCGCTGACACGAACACGCCAACCGAAAACGTATTGCTCGCGGATTCCGAATTGGGTGAGGCGGGGATTGCGGACGTCGATTTGATTCAAGCGATTGCCTTTTCACCCGATGGACGTCGACTGGCCAGCGGAGGATTCCGAACGCTGCGATTGTGGAAGCGAACGCATGCACCCCTTTCGCTGACGGACGCGTTGTGGCGAAAGCCTGCCCAGTTGATGTCGGCGCACCCGGATGGTACCGCCGTGGCACTCGTCAATGCGATCGGTGATGTCGAGGTCTGGGACGTCACGACAACCGAGCGGCACGCAATCATTCCTGGACACTCAGATCCCTTGATTGGATTGGCCTGGGCCGGATCGACCGGCAATTTAGTCACCGCTGACAACGCTGGTCGCGTGACCATTCATGACACCAATGATGGAAGCGAACTCGCCTCACGGCAACTGGATGTCTCTCTGAATGAATTGACCACCTGCGGCGACGGTGTGCATGCCGCTGTGCGAACCACAAACGGTACCGTGCAACTACTGCGTTTTGTCGCGGCCGCTGACAATGCCCCGGCTGGGATCGAGACCGTGCATCAGTCTCTGAGCGATATTTCCGATGCCACCGCGATTGCGCTAATCGCCAAGCCAACGCTGGCGGTTGCGGTCGCGACTGAGTCCAGCGGCGTCTTGCTGATCGACGCCGCGACCAACCAAGTCACTCGCACTCTCGAAGCGGGGGCAATCGTTGACGCCATGGCCGTTTCCACGGATCAAACGCATCTGGTCACAGGCAATCGTGATGCGGTCGTTGCCGTTTGGGATTTAGCCGACGGGAAACAATTAGCGGCGAATACGGCGGGCGTCGAGGATGCGTTGGCGTTAGCCAAGGCGACTCGCGACGCGAATCGCCAAAAGACCTTCGTGGCGAAATTGACCAGTACAGTGAAAGAGCTTCAGGAGCTACTGAAAAAAGAAAACGACGCACTCGCGGCAATCACGAAACTACGTGATGCCGCGACCGTGGCGAATGACGCCCATGAAGCCAAGCGTGCTGCCGCAGCAGAATTGGTCGCTGCGACGCAGGCCACGATCGAAAAAAACACAGCCGACGTGACGGCGGCCGAACAGCTCCTCGATCAAGCAAAGACGAAACTCGAGAAAGCCAGCAACGAACTGAAGATACGCCAGGCAGCCATCAACCAACCCGCAACGGAGAAATCGGAGGAGGAGGCAGAGAGCGACGAAGTCACCGCCGCGGAACAGCCTGACACAGCGAAACAAGTTGCCGAGCTGCAAATGACCGTTGAGCAGGCCAAAGCCGACAGGGCAGCGGTCGAGAAGGACATCGCCAGCGGTAAGGCGTTGCTAGAAAATGCGGCGAAGGAACTTGAGACGCAGCGTGCAGCGCTCAAGAAATCCGAAGCCGAAAAGGCAAAAAGTGAGGCGGAGTTGGTCAAGCAACAGCGTCTGACCGACGCGGCCGCGGCCGCCCAAACGCGAGCCGCTAATGCAATTCCGGAGCATCAGCGTGTTGTCGATGCCGAAACTCGCCGGCTCACTCGGCTCGATGCTGAGTTGGCCTTGGTCAACGCAAATCTGACGCGACCTGGACTCGCGGTGCGCGGTGTTGCCTTCAGCCCCGATGCGAGTCGCATCGCGACGGTTCATCGAGATGGCTCGACACGCGTTTTACGCACTAGCGACGGCCAGCCTCTAAGTCAAATTCCGCCGGCGCTCTCAGACAAGGTGTCGGGCGCAGACGGCAGCGAGCGATCGAGCGTCGCGGTCGTGGGCGACAAGCTCTACCGGCTCGTCGGCTCTCGCACCCTGCAGTGCTGGCCGCTGCAACAACAATGGGTGCTCGAACGAACGATCGGGGCATTCAACAATCCCGCAGAAATTGTGGATCGCGTCACCGCCATCGCTTTTCGACCCGATGCCATGACGGTGGCGATCGGATCGGGCGAACCCAGCCGATCAGGGACCGTCAAGATTTTTGACGTTCAAACCGGCGAGCATCTTCGCGATTTAGGCGACCTTCACTCCGACACGATACTCGGCTTGGCCTTCTCTCCCGATGGGCGAACACTTGCGTCGTCGTCAGCGGATCGAACGATCGGATTGACGGATGTCGCCAGCGGCATAACGACCCGCCGATTGGAGGGCCACACACATCATGTGCTGTCGATTGCATGGCAGGACAGCGGTTCGATCATCGCGTCGGCCGGAGCGGATCAAACGGTCAAAATCTGGAATACCGAGACGGGAGAAACATCGCGAACGGTCAGCGGTTTTCAGAAAGAGGTGACGGGAATTCGATTTGTGGACGCCAGCGACCAATTGGTGGCGGCATGTGGCAGTGGCGAAGTACGGCTTGTGAACTCAACCAACGGTGCCAAAGTCCGCAGCTTCGACGCCGCGAAAGATTTTCTGTTTGCGATCGCGGTCACCCCGGACGGAAAACAATTGATCGCTGGCGGTCAAAGCGGTGTCGTGCGGATTTGGAATCTCGCCGATGGCAAACTGATTGCCGAGTCAAAGTAAGCAGGCAGGGCGTTTTCCCTGCGAACGCCCCCCGTCGCATTTGGTTCTTTCCCATTGGCTTAACTCTTCGGACCGAAGGTCCATCGGTTTGCCTAGCCCAGCCCAACGGGCTGGTTTGCGCGTCCATGAAATTCTCCCGAGGGCCAGCGGCCTGACCATTTGTGTCATCGCCGTACCATCTCAGTTTGCTGCCCCGGAGATATTCCCCCCCGTCACCCTTCCTTCTCGCACCTTTTCTTCGCGACACTTGTCGTTCACGCGACGCCTTAGGAACGCGGGATCAATAACTGGCGTAGTGGATCTTGTTAAAGATCCATCCAGAACAGGATCTTTAACAAGATCCACTACGGTAAACCCGTCACTTATTGTTCATGGTATCCTTATCTCCGAAATCACCTTGTTGTTAAACTGTGCGCATGACTAATGATATTTGGATAGTGACTTGCATACTTTTGGCGACGATCATTGCATTTTTGTTTGACCGTTTTCGGTTGGACATCGTTGCTTTTGTCTCCCTGCTAACGCTGCTACTCACTGGCATTCTGACGCCAACGGAAGCAACCGCAGGGTTCTCGAACTCGCTGGTCCTGATGATCGCGGGACTGTTCGTCGTTGGTGGTGCGATCCTGAAGTCCGGCGTCGCCGATTTGGCGGGCAATTGGTTAGGCCGAGTTGGTGGCACATCCACGATCCGACTAACCGTGACCGTGATGCTCGCCAGCGCGTTGTTGTCCGCATTTCTCAGTTCGACCGGGACCGTAGCTGTGATGTTGCCGGTTGTGCTGAGCCTCTGTCGCCGCGCCAATGTCTCGCCGTCAAAACTGCTGATCCCCCTCGCCTTCGGGGCTTCATTGGGAGGCATGTTGACGCTGATTGGAACGCCACCGAACATGGTCGTCAATCAGGAACTACGCGATGCGGGGCAGGAAGCGTTTAACTTCTTTTCATTTGCCCCCGCCGGAATTTTGATGCTGAGTCTCGGCATTGTTTTCATGTGTACGCTTGGCACGCGTCTGCTTCCAGCAAGCCGGGCTGGTGCCGGAGATGATGCGCCGCAAAATCAAGGATTCGTTTCACGTCCCGAACTCATTCACAGCTACGGTGTTGACGGTCACGTTTGCGAAATCAGAGTCCCTCACGGATCGACTTCCGCCGGACGCACGCTGCGCGAGCTAGGGCTTCGCACCACCTATCACGTCAGCGTGCTGGCGGTTTCTACGCCCAGTGCGACAGGGGCAGGTGCGCGGGGACCAGTGGTGCGCAAATGTGATCCTGACACGCTTCTGCAACCCGGTGATACTTTGTTTATCAAAGCATCCAGTGAGGCAGCCATTGCAAACCTAATTCGGGAAGGGCAGATGGAACTGGTGGCGTCACCGGCGGCACTGCCGAAGGAGGTTCATCTGGCCGAAATCATCATTCCGCCGCGATCGGAGTTTGTCGGCCGGACGATCCGCGACGTGGATTTCTTTCGCGTTTACGGAGCGACGGTGCTGGCACTGCAGGTTCGAAACCAGCCCGTCAGGACTCGGACATCGGACACTCCGCTCGGGCCAGGCGACACGCTGCTGGTCGCCGCCAATCCAAGCGCTTTGAAGAGGCTGAGGAGATCCCGAAACAACATCTTGCTGGTCAGCGAACAGGCCGAACGAAGAGAGACGCCGCTTGCTCCCGCTGGCCGCTGGGTCGTCGTCATCCTGATTGGAATGCTGATTGCGATGAGTACCGGCGTCGTCGCAAACGTAACGGCCGTCCTCGTCGCCGCCACACTGATGGTGATTGCCGGAGCGTTTCGCGGCACCAACGCTTACCACAGTATCAATTGGGAGAGCATTGTGATGATCGCCTCTGTGATGCCGCTCGCAACCGCATTGGAAAAGACAGGGGTATTTGATTTGGTCGTTGATGCGATTGTGGAAAGCCCTGGACTAACCAGTCCGCGAATGCTCCTGCTGCTTCTATTCGTGGTCACTTCACTACTGAGCCAAGCGATCTCAAACACCGCGACCAGCGTGTTGATTGCTCCACTTGCACTCGATCTTGCCGAGCAGCTTGGCGTTTCTCCCTATCCCTTGCTGATGGGGGTCGCTTTGGCTGCCTCGACAGCATTTTCCACGCCTGTTGCGTCACCGATTAACGCTTTAGTCGCTGGAGCGGGGAATTATCGGTTCACTGATTTTTTAAAGGTCGGCGTGCCGCTCCAACTGCTGATTCTCCTTGCGACACTCGCCACCGTGCCGTTTCTATTTCCGTTCGATCCGTGAACATTGCTGGAAACGCATCTGCAACCGATCCTGCAGCGGATTGGTTTGGACACGCATGGTTGGTGCGATGCGGTGCGTAAGTATGGTCGCATCTTCCAACGCGCGGCGGGTACGCCTGAGAGTCTTGCAAGTGAAGCGTGTCGACGCGGTCAGGGCTGGCTCTGTGCTCGAGAGAACCCGTTGGGCCTCTCATCGGTCTGACGGCATAGCAAATCATCCGATTTCGGGATTGTATTGGGATGGCTGCTGCGCGGTGGGGCGCTATTCAGCGATCCTTGCACATGCCACAGGAGCCAATGATTCAAACTTGCCATCAATGGTCACGTTTTTCAGTCAGAATGCTTTGGCCTCCGCGCACGCGCAAACTAAATGCTGGGTGGCCCTTTTTACTTTCTTGGGTGGCCCTGTTTGCTGCTTTTTACTTCTCTTACTTCCGGCTGGAAATTAAATGCGCTCACCCCGCCGGGCATCGATACGATCTTCTTGTTCGAAGGACCGCTGGAGCGATTCTCTCAGGGTGAATGGCCGGACGACTCACGATCCTTGCGATTGCCCATGGCCTGCCAAAGATTGCCATCGATCTCGTAGCCGACAAATCGAACCGAACCGTCGCAATACAGGGCATTGATGCCGGAGGGATGTGCCGCGCCGAAACGCTCGATGTCATCAATGTTGACGGCATCGGGAAGTGGGGTGAAGTGCGTCCACCGACGAATGTCCGCGTCATCGCCAATCAGTATCGTTTGATCGTCCCCAAGTGACTGACCGGTTTCGTACAAACCGGCTGGCACCAATTTTTCCGCGACCGCAAGGGTCTGCGACGTACCATCAAAAATGTCGCGTTGCGAGATTGAAGATCGCACAAACGAGATTCCAGAAAAAGCGGTTCGTCGTGGTTGTGGCAGCAAACGCAGTTCGGCGACGGTTCGGGGGCCGGGGCCGACACTCACGATCCGGTCGCCAGCACAGATCGCGTAATCCGATCGGCTGCCGACCAAGGGCGTCGTGGCATTCCGGATCGGAATGGTTTGCTGAGTATATGGGTAGGCTTTGGCGTCACGGCGAGACGGGCAGTGGAACAAGGCGAGCGGAACCTGGATCGCGCGATCTCTCCTCTCGCGACTCTTCGTTTCTTCCCAAAGTGTCTGTTCCTCAACAAAAGGTAGCAAACCGTGAATCCAGCCACCTGGACCGTCTTGGCCACCGGTTCCTGATTGTTGGGCGTCGCCCACCCAACCCCATCCCCAACCATCCGATGGATACTGACGATGCATTGCTTCGAAACTATGCAATCCGATTCCCATTTGCCGCAACTTGTTCGAACAACTCATTGTTCGAACGCTCTCCCGAGCATGTTGCATTGCGGGCAGCAGCAACGAAATTAGGATGGTCGTGATGGAAATAGAAACCAACAACTCAATGATCGTGAACGCTGATCGGTTTTCTTTGTCGTTCATTGTGGCATCCTCATTTTTAACCCTGGTTAAGTGGCCGATAAAAATGCCGCTCACTCGACCGGCAGACGCGGCAAAGTGCCATCGCGAAACTGGTCGGCCAAGGCGTCATCGAGATGAAAGACGAGATGCGTGTTCCCGATTGAGTCGTCGGGTCGTCTGTATCTGAGATTGTGGTAGGGGCTACGCGGATCCAGTAAGTGTACCATGCTCACCATGTGCCAACCTTTCACCGACGCAGTCGTCCCCATCACAGGTTCATCCAGGTCGGTATCCACAGCCCCTTCGAATCGCACGTGGTCCGCGACAACGCCGTAGCCAGAAAGGTCGCTCGGATAGCCCACCGTTGCGATCGACAACGGTCGGCAAGCGGGATTTTCGCGGCACCAGCGACCCATTTTGAACGCGTCTTGGCCCCAGTCCGTAGCGTTTCCGTGCAGCAGGTACCGCCCGTTCTTGGGACCACCTGCGATCGCATTGTAGTACGATATGGAGCTAGACGAGAAGTAAATTCCCGTCATGACGTTCAAGGCGACGACCAGTGCAATCAAAGATCGCGGGAACATACTCGTGAACGCATACCAAGATCCGCCAGCGGCAATGCAAACCAAAGGCAGCGAAATCAATGCATAACGCTGGCAGTAATTTAGGTCCGTTCGCCAGCTCAGAAAAATAAACGCGCCGATCGCGAGCAACGCAATTGACAGCAATAAGTGATTGTCACGGGGTGAGATAACTCTAAAAATAAGTGCCGCGCCGCCAAGAGTAGCGAGAAGTAAAATCCCAGTCGGAAGTTTTAGGAAAAAGTACCAAAGATAGAACAGCGGAAACCCGTCGGCTTTCCACTGGCCGAGAAGGTACGGGTAAAAGGCGTTGCGTTCGAAGTCGTAGTACTGGGCATCAATGCCTCGCACGAACTCGCGTGGCAGCGGAATGGGTACGTTGCCCAACCATCGATCGTTGAAAATATTTCCAAGTCGAGCCTGGTTACCAGACGCACCATTGAGCCGATGCGAGACGAATTCGTATTCGCCGAAGAGCGTGAAGGAACCTTGCCAGCCGTAGCCAAAATTGATGACAAGAATGACCAAGAATAAAAGCACCCCAAATCCGCCGAACTGGCAATGAAAACGAACCTCCGATCGTTCGAAAAGCTTCAACCCCACGCCACCGATCAGTATTATCGGCAGAGCAATCACGAGCGTTGTTTTGACCAATAGGCCGATGCCGACCACTGTCCCCAGAGCAACGCTGGAACCAAGTGTCGGCGTTTGCCACCAGCGCGACGTCAACACGGCAACCGCCACTAGCATCACCGCTGCAGCAATATCCGGAGGAATCAACACCCCATGTGCCAACACGAGCGGGCAAAATGCCCAGGTTAGCGCCGCAATCCATCCCGCCGCATCACCGAAAATCTGAACGCCCACCCACCACAGTAAAACAGTGCCTGCCAACGGCCAGAGCAAGTTCGCAAGCCTCGCCACGCGCAACGCGGCAATCGCTTCGACGGGTTGTGTCGAGAAAAAATGAGCCCCCAAAAGAAACTCTTTTCGCATCGATGGCACGTCCGATTGAGCCAGTCCGGGCCAGTCGTAGCCCGGAAAAAACGACACCGGCAACGTGGCCCACATGCGGCACAGCGGCGGATTGACCGCATACAGGCGAAAATCTTGCGTTCGCCAATGATTGACGCCGGATATAAGATGTCCCGGTTCGTCCCACGTTGCCGACCAGCGAAACACCTGTGGCAGCATGGTCAGTAGCTGACAAGAGACAATCGCCGCGAGTGCGATCAGTCTCATTCTACGGCAATTCGGCGCGAGGGTCATGGAACAGTCGTCGAATCGGCGGCGACCAGTGCATCCGTTGCAATCCGACCCGACACTTGAAAGTGGTAACTCAACTGCCCGTCCTCGGTCTCGCCAACCAACCGTAGATGGTCGGTGAACGGCCCAGCGGCACCGTCCTTCGGTACTACATAAAGGTCGATGGATAGATCATTGTCGAGGGAAAAAACTTCCGGGATGAAGTAGTCACCTGCGCTCGGCCTATTCTCATTTTGGCTTACTTCGAGACGTAGCGAACTCACCAGCTGGATCGGCCGGGCGAATCCACCAAAATGGAGCGTTGACACCGATGGCATCTCGTCACTCGACGGCCAAATTGTCCCCAGAAGCAGCGACTCTGGTTCAACATAAGAACTTGGTGTGACCACATAGGTCACCTCAAACTTGAGTGAATCAGCGAGAACCGGTGCCGTTTTCAACTCTCCGTATTGAACGCTCGCACCTACCTGCGGCTTGGAAAGCTCCAGTTCGAACTCGAGGCGTTCACCTGAATCGAGGATCGAAGGTTCGAAATTCGATGACAAGCACCCGCAACTGAGTTCAATCTGATTGACTCGAACAGAAGTCTGACTGTCATTGATCACCACCATTCGCTTGGTGGGTCGCGAAGTTTCATCAACCGTACCAAAGTCAACTTGAGTTTGCTCCATTCGAACCGAACCAGGCTGGACATCGACTTTTGCGCCACATCCGATCACCTGCGCAATGCCGAACAGGGTGGCAGCAAGCAGCAGGGTCGGTTTCAAACGATTTGCAGAATTCACAGTGATTCACTCTCACCGGTAGGAGTTGGTGCCAGTGTTCTCGATGCCGAGATCCACCAGCAAAGAAACAATGCTCCCACTATGCACAAAATTAGTCCAGTTGCACGGAGAACGCTCAGTTTTCCTCGGATAAATGAGTCATAGGGGCGGTAAACGAATTGGATTTTCGCCGGGTGATTGAGTGACGTCAGTTTTTCAAGCGTCAACTCGACATCTGAACCCCAGACAGGATCGATCAGGATCACGTTTTCATCACCCCAACTTTTGACGACATAGAAATGTCCGGGTACTTCTGCATCTGTTCGCGAAATGTCTTCCGCAGGCAAGAGAATCATTGCTTGGCAGCCGTGACTCTTCAAGCGACGAATCGTTTTACGCGTTGTTGCGAGGTTCATCGCCTTGGCTTGATGTGTTTTCGGCGGCAGTCTCTCGTCGGAACCAAACGCTTCCAGCACCATTTCCATTGCCTCGGCACCGCAGCTTAGGAACGCGGGATCAATAACTGGCGTAGTGGATCTTGTTAAAGATCCATCCAGAACAGGATCTTTAACAAGATCCACTACGGTAAACCCGTCACTTATTGTTCGTGGCAGCTTACCCGACCATCTGAGCTATTGATGATATCTTTCGATTCCACTTCTACGCCTTGACCCGTTTCTGCGCCAGACGGAATTCCGCTGAGGAGGGCCCAAAACGACAAAACAGCAAGGAGCATCCATGCCGTTTGGGTCGTGGGTAACCGGTTAGAAGTGAGATTGATCATCTTAATCTCATTTAGTTGGCAGGCTTCGAAAGCGGCGGTAACCTACCCATGCGAGCAGCGTGATCGCAGCAATGTTCGCCAAATACAGAAGGACCTTTGCCCATGAAATTTCAGAAGAGACAGGGACTTGGTGAGTGATGAGATATTGTCGAATCTTGTCGCTTTCCGCTGTTGTAAAAGGGACTTCGCTGAAACCCCGGCGAACACTCTCGTGACTACTGAAATTTTGCACATAAGACTGTGCGGGGCCACCAAATGAGGTTCCCGTTGGGACGTCGAGTTCCCACAAACCGTGGTAGTCTTTGGGCAATCGTTCCACGTGCTCCACGGTGACATGAAATCTTTGTTCGCCAAACTTGATCTCAACCTCGGTTGGGATCAGCAAGCCTTCGATCACGTCGAGCGCGAGAACCGAACGTGCTTCGAGAGCCTCTCGTGTCGATTTCTCCACCGCTGGAATCTTCGACTTGACACTCAAAACTTTGAGAACTTGTACGGTCGGTTCCGTCGCAACCAACATTTCAACGGTCATTCCGCCCGCCTTAGGCCGAAGTGATTCACTGTATTTGTATCGAATTCGCTTCGCGGGAAATCCGAGAAATTCATCGTTACCGAGCACTTGAAAACTGAGGTTCCTTTCGGCTTTGTCTAATGTGCCAAAAGACCGATCCATCGGGCCACTAAAGATTCCCGTTTGCAGGCTAGTATGGTAGTGATTAAACGGTAGATGACCGAAGCCGATACCCGCAGTCATGATCACTTGACTCGTACGGAGTCGCGGCGGTTCTTGAGAGATGTACTTTCTCTTGAAATTTCCCACGACGCCATCGGTGACGACGGCGAAAGAGTCCGCTATTTCGTCGTCGTCGATGTGAGGCTCCCCGGGGTTCGGAACGAGTGACTCAACGCTGACCGGACGTAGGTTTTGGACGTCGCTCGATACTCCATAGACTATTCTCAATCGCATCTGTTCCGTCGGCTTGCCCGGGACAGAATGCGTTGCCTTGGCGGTAATCGCAACGCCCTCGTAGTCTTTCCATCCTGTCAAGAGTCTCCTGAGCGATGGATCGCCGTCTTCTGCCGTCGCGAGTGTCGTAGAACCGGCGACTAGCATAACAATCATCGGAACAAAAAATCGATTCATAGTTAACCTTCCAGCATGGGTCGACGGGAGCAACGTGCCAAGGTGGATTTGTCCATAACCAATTTTCACCGCAACTCGCATTCACAGGTCTTATACGACAAAAAGGTTGGCGAATATGAGCCGACCGCAACGCACGCTTCTCGCCATCGCTGCTGTTCGCGATGTATCAAAGTGTCGCGAACCGTATCTTGCCGTTTTACTGCTTCCGAATCGTTGTAGACAACCGATTGCTGAAACGGCTCAAACACTGTTGCTCATTCTTCAGTAACAGATGCCACCAAACCAAAACCGAGCACTAGAAGTGGACGAATAGGTCGTTGCAAATAAATTTTCATATCCCCTGTGATCTAAGAAAGAAACTGACGGCTACCGGCTAAACGACTCAACCCGCCTGCCTCCACGATGTCCGCTGAAACACGAGTAAACGTCAGGGTATACCCCCCCCCGCCGACGTCAAGTAGCTGGGTGGATTATTCCGTTGACTTCTTTTAAGGTGAGTTCATTTACTCGTAGAGAGCGGTAGGGAAATTTTGATCATGGATGCAGTTGACAGATCCTAAATAGCAGCGTTCGCGAGACGTTTGTCGCTAAGCTCTTGTTCCATTCGGATCGCTTATTTAAGGCTGGAAGACCGGAGAGGTCAAAGGTGTCCGGAACTCGAATGGCGTAAACTTAGTGAGACGACGGCGCTAGCTGCGGGTTCTTTCCTAAGTGTCTCGTTGGCGAGCTATCTGGAATTGCTCGACTGGACAGGCCGTCAACTCCGCAGTGACAAGGTCGGTGCGATCCCCGCGCACTTGCAACCGATCCTCACACGCATGGGCTTGGATACCCATGCCTGGTGCGACGTCGTGAGCCGATTTGGGCGGGTGTTCAAGCGAGCAGCGGGCAGCCCAGAACACCTCGCCGAGGAAGCCAGTCGTCGCGGTCAAGGTTGGCTCTGCGCCCGTAATAACCCACTCGGGATATCTTCGGCCTGACCCGCTCGGAAAACCTTCCGCTTTGATTCCCTCCGGGCTCGCTGCTGCGCCGATATCGGAGAATCGGATCAGAATCAGCCAGATGCTCGGTGGCGGCATTCTGCGAGGACCGGATCGTAGTTAAATCGGCCGAAAAACAAGCCGAAGGCCTGGCTGAAAAGTGGGTGGCCCTTTTCCTCTTCTGTAGCTCGTCAGTATTGGTCAGGAAGCTCGCCGCGTTCGCGTTTGGCGTGCCAGCTCTGGTCAACGCCTGTGGGTAGCGTGTTTCGAGGCGGCCGCAGAAGACGCAAATTGGGAAGGATCGACGGGAAACCGGTCAATTGAAGCAGCAGTTCTGGATCATCTTGTTCAGCCAATTGAACGATTCGCAACCAGCGTTGTCGCCAACGACAAAGCGTCGGTGAATTCAAGTCAAGCTGCAGAATCATCCGCTTGGTTTCAGGATCATTGGTTAAAAGCGTACCGTCCGAAACTGAAGTAACGGTTCCACTCGTCAAACAAACAATTGGATCGTTGATTCGACGGCTCCCTTTGACCGAGTTGCAGCGACGACACGCATAGACAAGGTTGGCGTAATCCAGTTTCCGCTGAGGTGCCAATGCCTGAGGATCGAAGTGATCTAATTCGAAATCCGAAGTCACCTGCCCCCACTCTTCCCGGTTCAAGCAATAGACGCATCGAAAGCAGAAATCATCGCGAAGCCAAGGGCGGAATGATTCGTAGCTTCGGTAACCGACCGGGCCATGTCGGCGGGTCGGGTTTGGGGCGGGATAATCAAAAATCAACCGCCTGATTCCCCACGACGCATTGAAAGCAGCTTTCGGTGCAGAGCTCTCGCTCCCGCCATCGGCAAATTCGCTTCCGAATCAACGACCGCTCGCATTGCCTCCGTCAATTGAGCCAGTTCAATTTGCTCCACAACCGTGATTGTTCCTTGGATTTGCCCATCAATCAGATCCATTCGACGATCATTCATCGAAGGAGTCCACTGCGCCTTCACATCGGGTGCGTGCGTATTTTGGACCGCCGCGATCGCCTTAGCGGCCAATTCAGGGAATTCCGTGATTCCCATTCCCGATTCCCGAAGCGTTTCAATGACCGCGTGAAGCGTCGCCGAATGATATTCCTCCAGGGTAGCGTTATCCGATAGCGGAGCGACCGAGTCCAGCAAGTTGAACTCAAAGTGCTTGAGAAACTGCCGCGACCAAAAATCTTGATCCTCGGAAATGGATTCACTGTCCGGATCGGTTGTTTCGCTAGGCAGCTTTTCGGTTGACATCGGCGGTCTGTTCCGTAGCGATTGCGGCCATCAGCGACTGCAACACAGCCGGGGCCGCCTGTTGATAGTGCTGTAGCGTTACACGATCTGAGGAGCCACCTTGGGCGGCGATTTGCTTCGCCTGCTCGCTCACTTCGTCCGCAAAAGTGGTTTTCCATTGGGCGAGAGCCTTAACGGCCCGAGTTTCGATCGAAACCTTCATTTGCAACCTCCTGTTCGCATGATGCCGGTTCTACCGATTGTGCTGGTTCTAACGGTCTGCCGCAAGATCAGTGCGCAATGAAAACCGCCCCCGAGTGCACCTGACGGTTTGCAATTGGCATGGCCTTTGATCTGTAGATCGGTCAGAATCCCGGTTTCACGGTTCACTTCGGATAAACCAGGAGGGCTAGGATGGCCATTTCACCCAAGAATCGCGCTCGAGCGCTCGAGCTCGCCAAGGAATTAAATGAAATCAATGGTGGTCGTTACCACGACGACGGGACGCCCAAGACCTTCGATGAGCTGGAAATCGAAACCAATGCCCTAACCGATCTGCTCAGTTCGATGGCACTGAACGATTCGGCCAAGGATCTGCCCGACGAAGAAAAGCCCATTCGCTGTCCAAAGTGCAAAGCCGTGCCCAAGCCGCACGACCCTGACGACGACGAGCCGATGATCATTCAATCCGCTCGCGGTGAAGTCGAGTGGATCAACGAAGGCTTCTATTGCCGGCGATGTCGCCGGTCTTTTTTTCCCTCGGCTCGCTGAATTGGCGCTTCGCGTTGAAGCCACAACGAGAATAGGGACAGGCAATTAAATAGTTGCCTTCGGTCGTGGCTTGCGTACCATTGCCGATGGCTTCGCTGCTCAAAACCGTGACGCTGACGGAGGTGATGAAGATGCCCAGGCAAGCTCGTGGGGAAGTGATCGATCCAAATGAGGTTCAGATCCTCCACTGTATCGAGAGGTGCGTCCGCAAGGCGTGGCTCTGCGGAACCGATCCCGTTACAGGAGAGTGTTTTGAACACCGCAGGGGCTGGATCCGCGACCGAATGGAGTTCCTTGCATCGGCGTTCGGTATCGATTGCCTGACCTTTTCGATCATGAGCAATCACCTGCACCTCGTTTTACGAAGTCGCCCGGACGTCGTCGTGGCGTGGTCGGACGAGGAGGTCGCCCAGCGTTGGCTGCGACTGTTCCCCGCACGTCGCAACCCCGACGGCAGCCCCTCTGTGCCGACGACAGCGGAACTGAATACGGTCCTGAATCAGCCGGAGATTCTAGCCTCGCGGCGTCAGCGATTGTCGGACGTGAGTTGGTATATGCGCTGTCTCGCCGAGCATATTGCTCGCCGCAGCAACGCCGAGGACAAAGCTCGCGGCCACTTTTGGGAAGGTCGTTTTCGGGCACAGGTACTCCTCGATGAAGCGAGTTTATTGGCGTGTGCAGCCTACGTTGATCTCAACCCGATTCGTGCCGCCATGGCGGAAACGCCTGGATCGAGCGAGTACACCGGCGCCAAGGACCGGATTGATGACTTGACTCGATGCTCCGATCGAACCCGCCAAAGCACCCATGACTGGGAGCGAAGCCGCGGTCGCCATCGCAGCGGCTGGATGAGTCCGATCGAAATTGACGAGCAGAGCGACCCCGTCGGGCCGCACCTGGACCATTCGGGCAGACGAGGCAGCCTGAAAGGTTTCCTAAGTGTCTCGTTGGCGAGCTATCTGGAATTGCTCGACTGGACGGGCCGTCAACTCCGCAGTGACAAGGTCGGTGCGATCCCCTCGCACTTGCAGCCGATCCTCACACGCATCGGCTTGGATACCCATGCCTGGTGTGACGTCGTGAGCCGATTTGGGCGGGTGTTCAAGCGAGCAGCGGGTAGCCCAAAACACCTCGCCGAGGAAGCCAGCCGTCGCGGTCAAGGTTGGCTCTGCGCCCGTGACAACCCACTCGGAATATCTTCGGCCTGACCGTCTTCGGAAAACCTTCCACTTTGATTCCATCCGGGGTCGCTGCTGCGCCGCTATTCGAAAATCGGATCAGAATCAGCCAGATGCTCGGTGGCGGCATTCTGCGAGGACCCGATCGTAGTTAAATCGGCCGAAAAACAAGCCGCAGCCCGGACTGAAAAATGGGTGGCCCTCTTTTCGCTCTTTTCGTCTTTTCCGCTCTTTTCCCCTCTGGGTGGCCCTCTTTTCGCTTTTCGCTCCGGGGATTCACTTTCGGTGCCGAAAGTCCGATACTATGGATAGGCAACGCTTTCGAAGGAATTCCAATGGCAATCGCTCTGAAGTTCGGTACTGACCACCTGGACGAACTGGGGAGGCGGATTCGCGGACGATTGGAACCGGGCAAGGGTGAGCGTCCGGGGCGACCAAGCGACCCGTCGTGGACGGTTCAGCGAAAGCTCTCGATGAACGACGAGACACTGCGAACGTTGGAATTGATTGCTGACTCTGTCAGCACGGATTCCCGACGCGTCAGTCCGATGCAGGTTGCCGCTATGTTAATTGAAGACGGAACGCAACGATTGCGAAGCGACGTAAATCAGAGAGGGTGAAGCCAAGATGGCTACCGCACAACAACTCAAAGCACTGCTTCAAAGCTACAGCGAAGCCGATGGCGAAATGTTCGTCTCGATTGCATTGCAGATTGCTGCGCACGAAGCGAAGGCAGGTAAGGGAAGACTTGCAACTGAGATCAAGCGTCTAGTTGACGACATCAAGATCAAACACAAAGAAGCAAAGGTCGGCGGGTCGGTTCCTATTTCGCGACCGGCTGGCGAACTGGCGACCCTGCTGTCGGCAACGTATCCGGGAACGAAGCTCTCAGAGATGGTGCTGGCACCAGAGCAACGTCAGTCGTTGGAACTGGTTCTACACGAATACCGCCAACAGTCCAAACTACGAGAACACGGTTTGTCGGCACGCCGCAAACTGCTGCTGGTTGGCCCGCCAGGTGTCGGGAAGACAATGACTTCTTGGGCACTGGCCGGTGAATTGAAGCTTCCCCATTTCACGGTTCAACTGCATTCGTTGATCACGAAGTTCATGGGTGAAACGGCAGCGAAATTGTTCGCGATCTTTGAGTCGATGCGGCACACTCGGGGCGTTTACCTATTCGACGAGTTCGATGCGATTGGTTCGATGCGTGAAGGCAGCAACGATGTTGGTGAAATTCGTCGGGTGCTCAATTCGTTTCTTCAGTTCCTTGAGCAGGATGAATCGGATAGCCTCATCGTTGCCGCAACGAACTTGGAAGCGATCTTGGACGATGCGTTGTTCCGGAGGTTCGACGACTACATACGCTACGAGCTTCCGAAGGCACCGGAGCTTGAACTTCTCATCGAGAATCGGTTGGCTGCGTTTTCATTTGATCAGCGAAGCATTCAGAAAGCTTCGAGCATGGCAGAGGGATTGAGCCATGCTGAAGTTTGTCGAGCATGCGACCAAGCAGCGAAGATTGCGGTATTGGCAGATCGACGAAACATCGGTCCCGATGATTTGGCTTGTGCTATCGCGACCCTCAGTAAACGAAAACAAGCGGTCAGATAGGCAACGAAAAAACGAATGGCTGACTCTCCTCACTTTGTTCTGAAGGACACGCGGCAATCGGTGGACTATACAGCGGTCAATCGTGGCGGCACTCCAAAGACCAGTCCGCCACGCCCTGAACGCAAAACTCACGCCAATCAACTTCTGAAGTCGCTGGAGCAAGCGGAGAAGACAGCGACCGCTCGTCAATCAACTGAGCCAGCAAGAGAAGGGCTTCAGTTCATTCCCATGGTTTTCGACCAGAGTTCCGTCTTTGCCCTTGAGATTGAACAGCTCGAAAACACCTCATCGGGCACACGGATCGTCAGTGCGAAGGAACGGGACGGAAAGAAAGAATTCCTCGTCGCCGTGCCCAATAGCGAAGTCAGCAAGTTTGCTGACAAGTTCAGGGACTATCGAGACAAAGAGACTACGAAGAAGCAGACTCCGCTGAACGAAAAGCTGGCGTCAAGCATCACCGAGATCGACGCCGCTGAGCTAGAGGACTATTGGACGGATGCCTCTGAAACGCTGCCAACAAGCGACAAGGCTTTATGGTGGGAGGTTTGGCTCAACACAGAAAACGCTGACAAAGATGTTGCAGCGTGGTTTCGGGAAACGGCGGGCAAGCAAAAAATCACTGTGAGTTCGCAGCAAGTTGGTTTTCCGGACAGGATTGTCATTCTCGGCTACGCGAGTTTTGACCAATGGCGGAGTTTCCCCGGCTTGCTCAACTTCTTAGCCGAACTACGCAAGGCAAATATTGTCGCGGGCGAATTCACAAGCCTGCCGCCATCGGGACAAGTGGAGTTCATCAACAATCTGATCGGCAGGACAACCGTCGCCTCGGCGAACGAGGGACGCATTTGTATTCTCGACACGGGTGTGAACCGTGGTCATCCGTTGTTGGAACAGTCTTTGACCACCGAAGACACGCAAACGTGGGAAGCTGAATGGGGAGCCAGTGACCATGACGGGCACGGAACGGAGATGGCGGGGGTTTGCCTGTATGGATCGCTCCGTGATTTGCTCTACGGCGATGAGGGGGTTGAACTAAAGCATCGGCTCGAATCAGTGAAGATTCTTCCTCCGCAAGGATCAAACGATGCACCCGACTATGGGCCGATTAGCGTTGGGGCCATGGCACTCGCGGAAATCGTTTCGCCGAACAACAATCGCGTTTACTGCATGGCAATTACTGCTCCCGGCGATGATCAGTGGCGACCGACGCTGTGGTCGGCGTCGATCGACCAAGCAGCCAGCGGTGCGAACGACGGTGTTCGTCGCCTGATTGCGATCTCCACCGGCAATATTCGCGAGGATACCGGCAAGAACTATCCGCACGAGAACTACGTTTCCAGTATTGAGGACCCGTCACAATCTTGGAACGCTCTGACTGTTGGAGCCTACACCGAGCTTGCTTGGATGCAGGAACCGGGCCTGGAAGGCTATTCGCCGATCGCCAAACCGGGAACGCTTTCGCCGGGAAGTCGTACGTCGATGTGTTGGGGTGAATCGTCGTGGCCGTACAAACCAGACGTCGTGTTCGAGGGGGGTAACTACGCAGCGGATGCAAGTGGGTTTATCACGAATGCGGATGACCTTGAGTTACTCACGACTCGCTCTGACCCCAATTCGAACGCATTGCTTGGGACGACAAGAGACACGAGTGCCGCGACGGCACAGGCTGCCCACATGGCGGCAACGTTGCAGGCCGAGTACCCAGCTTTTTGGCCAGAAACAATTCGAGGATTGATCGTACATTCAGCAGAATGGACGCCACAAATGATCGGAGAATTCCCAACCAGCGATCGTCGAAATCGCGTTCGTGTTTATGGGATGGGCGTTCCCGACTTGCAGCGGGCGAAACGCTCCGCTCGTGGAATCGCAACGATGGTGATCGAGGATCGCTTGCAGCCATTCAAATATGGATCGTCTGAGAACAAAAGTCACGAGATGCACGTGCATGACTTGCCGTTACCGCGAGAAGTGCTTGAAGAATTAGGCAGCACTCAAATCAAGATGCGAGTAACGCTCTCTTACTTCATCGAGCCGAACCCGCCGCGTCGTGGGTATGTTGCTCAGTACCAATACGCTTCTCATGGGCTACGGTTTTCGGTTCGCCGCCCTCAGGAGACTCCAAAGCGAATGACTCAGCGATTGTCGCGGGCACTATGGCCGATCGGTGAAGACGGGAAAAAGCACTCTCCGGGAACCGTGAGCGACGACCGCAATTGGGAACTGAAGGAAACGGTCGCAACGCGAGGTTCAGTTCACTCTGACTACTGGAGTGGAACGGCAGCTCAGTTGGCCTCATCTAATTTGATTGCGGTGTACCCCGTCACCGGATGGTGGCGTTATCGTCGCGACCAGTCGGTCGTAGAGAAACAAGCTCGCTACTCTCTGATCGCGACCATCTCAACTGATGACTCCAAAGCCGACTTGGTCAGTATGATTGCAAATGAAATTGAAAACAGAATCCAAGCCAAAACCGCAATTGAAACAACGACTGATCTTTAGCCAAGGCTGTCAAGTCGCCGTGTCGCTTTCGTCTCCACTCTCGTCCGGCGGCGAATTTTGCAACTCAACGATTTGCTCTCGAAGTTCTTCGATGGTTGTTTGCAGCGATTCGATTTCCGACTTCAGGTCGTCGACTTTGCCTTCGCTCTCCGACCGAACGTCCTCAATTTCAGAAGCGAGCCTCGAAGTGGCTTCGGCAAATGGGTTTTTGAACAAACGTGCGTGAGCATTTTCGACCAGACTCGGTCGAAGTTCGGGTGACAAGCTCTCATTGATTTCCATGAACGGAAGTGCCTCCGGATTCTGGCCAGGTTGACCAAGTGCTCGAAGAAAGAACCGAAGTCCAGGCGGACTGAATGTCACGTACAGACCAGGCTGCTGCAACTTTCGATGGTCACGGCCTATACGTGATTCAGCGATACCGATGCAGCGAGGCGAACCTGCGCACCACGTTCCACAAGATCGTGCGGTGTGCTGGCTTGGCGGTGTTCCAGAAGGCGTTCATGGCACAGCGAGCGAATCGCCGGACTGAGCTGGAGCGACCGGGCAATTTGCCAACCACGTGCTCAATAGATGGTTCGGTCACTCTGGGGCGGTTGCCGAGACTCACTACCTGCAAGTCACCGAGGACGACTATGTTGCTGCGGTTGGCGTTCCAGTTGTGCCTGCGGGCGATTCCGTAGGCACATCTGGGGAGTGCCTAGACCAGTCCCGAGGCTGCGAAGGCACGAACAAAACCGCCAAAACCGGGGTTTTGCGGGGTCGCGATGGGGGCAGTGAGCGCACGAAAATACACCCCAGAGGATTCGAACCTCTAACCTTCGGTTCCGTAGACCGATGCTCTATCCAATTGAGCTAGGGGTGCATGGGCGGGATGAGCGGTGCGAATATTCGCGGTCGCTGGTGGCCTGCCGTCGGACGGGAAGAGTAGAGATTCCACCGTTGCTTGGCAAGGGGGAGTTGGCTTTTGCTGCAGATATTTTTTTGGGGGAGGGTGCAAAATATTTTCGCGGGCAGGGGACCGCTTGACGACTTTGCGTGAGTTTCGATAATCTACGCGCTTCGCAATCGCCAGCGTAGCTTCAATTGGCAGAGCATCGCATTCGTAATGCGAGGGTTGCCGGTTCAAATCCGGCCGCTGGCTTCTATGCATTCGAGTCCCGTTCTGATCGCGGAACGGGATTCGACGGCAAAATCATGTCGGAATTGCGAATAACTCCTTTCCTTTTGGGAATCTCACATATGAGCGAAGTCGATCTCGATGTGCTCGACTTGAAGCAGTTGGTACTCACGAGCAATGCCTTCGGGCCGAATGAAGTCAGTGAGATTCGCAAGGCGATTACCGAGAATTACGGTCATTTCTCGGAACTTCGCGATGCCGTGCAAGAATTGGAACAGGACGAAGCGTTGACCCCAGCGGCATGCACCAAAATGGGTGTTTGCCAGTTTTTGCTGGGGCGTTTCCAAAGCGCCTTGGACACGCTGAGCGCTGCAGACGGCAGTGCGATGGCGTTGTTCTATGCCGCTCGCTGCCGCTTTGAACTGGGGCAATACGAGGAGGCCATCAAGGCTTACGAGAGTGCCAAGGTTTCGGGTTACAACGAGGACCAGTGCAAAATCGGTGTCGCCGAAGCGAAACGCTATTCGGGCGAAATCGAACAGGCGATGAATATCCTCGACGATATTTTTGGCCCCGCTGAGCAATCGGCGGACTACATGTATCAGCGTGCGGCGACCGCAGCGTTGATCGGTGGCCGGATGGATGAGGCGATTAACCTCTACCAGCGAGCTGTCTCAACGGACGAAAACCATGCGGGGGCTCTGTTCGGTCTCGCGTTGGAGAACGATCGCCTGGGCAACGACGAGGAGGCTCTGCAGCTTTACGAGCGTGCTGCCAAGGCGTTCCCAACCGGTCTCGGAGCACTGACAAACCTCGGTGTGATGTACGAGGATCGCAACGAATATGACAAGGCACAGTTGTGCTACAAGCGTATTCTGGATTGCTTCCCGGGTCACCCGCGGACGGCACTTTACATGAAAGATGCGTCGGCCACGGGCAATATGCTCTACGACGAAGAGGCACAGCGTCGCAACGATCGTCTGACTCAAATTCTCAGCATGCCGGTCACGAACTTCGAACTGAGCGTTCGGAGCCGCAACTGCTTGCAGAAGATGGGCATTGAAACGATCGGTGAACTGACTCGTCACAGCGAGCAAGAGCTACTCGGCAGTAAGAACTTCGGCGAAACCAGTCTCGTTGAGATTCGCGAGATGCTGCAGCAGAAGGGCTTGTCTCTCGGTCAATTCGCCGGCGAAAAGAAGGCCAGCGACCCACCGATCGATACGTCGCACATGTCGGCGGACGAGCAAGCGTTGCTGGAGCGTCCGATCGCGGATCTGAATCTGTCTGTGCGTGCTCGCAAGTGCATGACCCGGTTGCAGATCAATTCGATCGGCGAGCTGATCCGTAAGACGGGTGACGACATGCTCGAGTGTAAGAACTTCGGGGTGACGAGCTTGAACGAAGTGCGTGAAAAGCTTGCTGATCTCGGCCTGAAAATGCGTGGCGATTGATCGGAGTGTTTCACTTCGATCTGCTGCAAGAAAGCGAAGGAGCTCGCCGGGGTGTGCTTCACACGCCCCGTGGTGACGTGCAAACGCCGGCGTTCATGCCCGTCGGTACGGTTGGGACCGTCAAGGGGCTGACTATCGATCAGGTCGCCGCAACAGGCGCGGACATGATCCTCGGTAATACGTATCACCTGCGGTTGCGCCCCGGGCATGAAACGGTCGCCAAGCTCGGTGGCCTGCATGCGATGTGTGGCTGGGAAGGCCCCATTCTGACCGATTCAGGCGGTTTTCAGGTCTTCTCGCTGGGGGCGCTCAATCGGGTGACCGAGGAGGCGGCGACGTTTCAGTCGCACCTCGACGGCGCAAAAATTGTCTTGACGCCGGAGCATTCGATCGAGATTCAGCAGGCCCTCGGAAGCGATGTGGCGATGGTGCTCGACCACGTGATCGCGTTGCCGGCATCGGCCGCGGAGGTCGAGGACGCACTGGCGAGATCGATCCGTTGGGCGCGCCGCTGCCGAGAGGCGGCGGATCGGCCGGAGCAGGCATTGTTTGCAATCGTCCAAGGTGGACTCGATCCCGTTCTGCGCCAGCAATGTGCAACGGAACTGGCCTCGATGCCGTTTGAGGGCTATGCCGTTGGCGGTCTGAGCGTGGGTGAATCCCCTGAGGAAATGTACGCCACCGCAGCGGTGACGACGCGTTATTTACCGACCGACAAGCCGCGGTACCTGATGGGGGTGGGGACGCCTCGTGATCTGATCGAGAACATTGCTCGGGGCATCGACATGTTCGACTGTGTGATGCCGACTCGCAATGGACGCAACGCTCTGGCGTTTACGGACGAGGGGCCACTGAAATTGCGGAATGCGGTGCATCGTGAAGACCTTCGCCCGATTATGGACGATTGTCCCTGTCTGGCATGTCGCCATAGCCGAGGCTATCTGCGACATCTTTTCAATGCCAAGGAGATGCTGGGGCCGATCCTGCTATCGCATCACAATTTGATGTACTACGGTCGGCTAATGCGTGAGGCTCGCGCGGCGATTGAAGCCGGGCAGTTTGGTGCGTTCGCGAGCGGGAAGCTCACGGGCTGGGGTTTTGAGCCGGTGGTTTAGGAACGGTCGGAAGATAAGTGGCCGAACGCTCCGCGGTCGGAAGGGTCGACCACGGAGCGTTCGGCCACAGTATCAGGCGGTAGTTTCCCGCTCGTTCCCTTAGCCGGTTGCTCGGGGGGGGGCGCGTGGGTGCCTGGTTGTTGGCGTGATGAGGGGAGTCGCGGGGTGGCTCGCTCGGGACAATGGTCCCGAGCTACGGGTGGCTATTCTTGCGACGTTTCTGGTGCCGGTGCGATTGGGGCGGCGTCTTCGGATTTTTCCTCAGCGGGGACGCGGACGACTGCGATCAGTTCATCGTCTTTGTCGACGCTCATGATTCGCACGCCTTGAGTGTTGCGTCCGATGACGTTGATGTCCGACGCGGCGATGCGCTGCAGTTTGCCTTTAGCGGTCATCATGAAGAGTTCGTCGTCGTCTGTCACGCGGGCGATGCCGATGACGTTGCCGTTGCGTTCGCTGGTCTTGATGTCCCGCAAGCCTTTGCCGCCGCGTTTCTGGGTCCGGTAGCGAGCCGACCCGCTGGTGGCGGAGTTTTCGTCGTCGACGTTTGCTTCGGCGGCGTCTTCATCGCCCTCGCCGGTATCGGGCACGTCGAATGCATTGGGGCCAAACGGGGTTCGTTTGCCGTAGCCGTTTTTACAAACGGTCAGGAGCGTGGCATCGGGGTTGGTCACGACCATGCCGACGATACGGTCATCGCCAATCAGTGAGATGCCTTTGACGCCGGAGGTGTTACGGCCCATGGGGCGGGAATCGGATTCCCGGAATCGGATCGCCATTCCGGCAGCGGTCACGAGCATCATCTCGTCGCCGGGGCCGACGACGACGGCATCGATAAGTTCGTCATCCTCGCGTAGTTTGATGGCAATGATCCCGCCGCGTTTGGGTCGGCTGTATTGTTCGAGCGGAGTTTTCTTGACCAGGCCACCCCGCGTCACCATTGCGACATAGTGCCCGGGTTGGTTGAAGTCACGAACGGCAAGGCACTGGGCGATTTGTTCGTTCGGTTCCATTTGCAGTAGGTTGACGATCGCGCGGCCCTTGGCGTCACGGGCGAGTTGCGGGATGTCGTATACCTTTTGCCAGCGGACTTTGCCGGTTGTCGTGAGGAACAGCAGGTAGGCGTGTGTGCTGGCGACGAACAGGTGCTCGATCGGATCCTCGTCATCGCTTTTGGCGCCTTTGAGGCCTTTGCCGCCACGTCGCTGGGTGTTGTAGACGCTCGTGGGGGTCCGTTTGATGTAGCCGCGGTGGCTGATCGAAACGACCATCGGTTCTTCGGTGATCAGGTCTTCGAGATCGATATTGCCGAGTTCTTCGTGGCTGATTTCGGTACGCCGCTTATCACCGAAGCGGCGTTTCATCTCCTCAAGGTCTTCCTTGATGATGTTACTGACGCGCTGCGGGGTCGCGAGGATATCGAGGTAATCGATGATCTCTCTGAGCAGTTCCGCATGCTCGGCGGAGAGTTTTTCTTGCTCGAGGTTGACCAATTGGCCGAGTCGCATCCGCAGGATTTCATCCGTTTGAACGCTGGTCAGGGTGTAGCTGTCGGCCTTGCCGCGCTCGCTGGTGAATTGTTTGAAGCCATCCTCGCCGAGTGCCCGTTCGAGCATGGCGGCGGGGCACTGGATTTCCATCAGCCGTTCTTTGGCCTCAGGCTGGGTGCGTGAGGTGCGGATCGTGCGGATGATCTCGTCGATATTGGCCAGTGCGAGCAGCAGGCCTTCGACGCTATGTTTGCGGCGGCGAGCGCGGGCGAGCAGGAACTGGGTGCGGCGGCGGATGACGGTCCCGCGGTGCCGCAGGAACTCGGTGAGCATCTCTTTGATGGTCAGTTCACGTGGCTTGCCATCGACGAGTGCGAGGAAGATCAGCGAGAACGTGTCCTGCAGCGGCGAGAACTGGTAGAGCTGGTTCAGGATGACGTCCGGATCTTCACCGCGTTTGAGTTCGATGACCAGGCGCACGGGTTCCTTCAGATCGCTCTCGTCACGGATCCCCGAGATACCCTTGATGCGATCGCCGTTAACGAGCGCCGCGATCTTTTCGATGATTCGGTCACGGTATTGTTGGTACGGGATCTCGGTGACGACGATACGGCTGCGGTTGCCCCGCATTTCTTCGACTTGGCATTTAGCGCGCACGACCATCGTGCTGCGCCCGGTTTTGTAAGCGCGGCGGATACCGGCCCGGCCGCAGATGATGCCGCCGGTTGGGAAGTCAGGTCCGGGGATAATTTCGCACAGTTCGTCGATCGTGGTATCGGGATCATCGACGAGTTTGATCAGCGCGTCGCAGACTTCCGTTGGGTTGTGAGGCGGGATGCTGGTGGCCATCCCGACGGCGATCCCGCCCGAGCCATTGATCAGCAGGTTGGGGAACCGGCTCGGCAGGACCGTGGGTTCGGTGCGGGCCTCATCGTAGGTCGGCACAAAATCGACGGTGTCGAGTTTGAGGTCGTCGAGCATCTGGGCGGCGACGGCCGACATCCGCGCTTCGGTATACCGCATGGCGGCGGGGGGCAAACCGGCGACGCTGCCGAAATTACCCTGTTTGTCGATCAGCAGCGCCCGCATATTCCATTCTTGAGCCATCCGGACGAGGGTCGGATAGATCACACTTTCGCCGTGCGGGTGATAATTACCCGAAGTGTCGCCGGAGATTTTGGCGCATTTGACGCGTTTACTGCCCGGGCCGAGGTTGAGGTCGTTCATGGCCACGAGGATGCGGCGTTGGGACGGTTTGAGCCCGTCGCGAACGTCCGGCAGTGCCCGGCTGACGATAACGCTCATCGCGTAGGTCAGGTAGCTGTCGCGAAGTTCGTCCTCGATCGGCAAGTCGACCATTCTCAAGGCGCCGAATCCACCGGATTCATCCCGCCCACCCTCGGGGGTGCCATCGCCGGGGAACCCGGCTCGCGGTGGAGCACCGCCCGCACCTCCGCCGCCACCGAGCGAGCCAAAGCCAGCCGATGCGGTGTCATCGGACGCTGTGTCGCCCGGCTGGTCGTCGCCCGATGTGTTGGCGTTGGCATCGCCGTTGACGCCCGAGTCGTCGTCGAGATTGTCGATGTCGTCTGAGTTATCGCGGTCGTCAGCCAAGTGTCTGCTCGGTAGAAATGCGTGAGAAAAGAAGGTCAAAATCGCCGCGAATGTCACCCGCGGTTGAGCATGAGAGTATAGCTGATCGGCGTCGCGTTCACAACGGGACGGACACTCTGTGTGATTGACGCAAGGTCTTGGTTTTCAAATACTTAGGGCCTCGCGATTTGCGTACCACCGCCGCTCAATTCCGGAAGTCCATGTTCATGTCTGGCTCTGATGACGAAACCATCCTGCGTTCGATCCGTTTGTTTCGTGAAGCGCTTGAGCAAACGCGGCAGCTTTATGTCGAGGCCGGCCGACTCGCCGATGGCAGCTACGGGTGGTTAGCCGGTGCTGAGGCTGACAACACATCGAGCATGGCGGCGCAGATGGACGATCTGCATCAGGGATTTGTGATGAAGGTCTTCGCCGAGACGCTGCCCGGCCCGAGTGTGCAGACGATGCAGCAGCGGCAACTCGGACGCGTGTTGTTGGAGCATCTTTGGAATCAACCGGTGATGGGCAGCCACCTTCGTGAATCGATGGATTGGTTGCTGCAGACGGCGCGTGATTTGAGCTGGTATGACGTTGTTCGACCGTTTCTCGAAGTGCCATCGCTGCGTGATTCATGGGGCGAGGTGGAAACGATGGCAGCCCGCTTGGCAACGATGATCGCGGTGATCGATGGCGATGAGGATGCAGCCGACCGTGATCGATTGCGAAAGATTCAGAGCGATTTGCAGTCCGCCGAGCAACAGGCAAATTCGGGACACACGTCTTCACGCGGGGCGCCGAGGGAGCACGCCGTGACGCCGACGGTCGCGCCCGTCAAGGGCGATCACCAGGCCGACATCGACCAAGCCCGCGACGCCATCCATTGGCTGCGCGGTGAAGCGAAACGACTGCGCGAGGGCAACCCCGATCGATCTGGGGCCAGCCCAGATGAGGCTGGCCCGTCGACGCCCCGGTCAATCGATGGCAGACGTCCCACGCCGGGCCCGGCGGTCCACTCCGAGCAGGCCGTGCCAGCCGAGCGGGAGGAGCCTGCTGAGCGGGAGGTCGACGAGCGTACCGCTGAAGAGCGGCTCGCCGGTGCACGGGCAAAACTCGATCGGCTGATTGGCCTCGATGCGATCAAGAATCAAATCCAGACGTTGGCGAACTTTCTCAAGATGGAACGCAAGCGTGCCGAGCTGGGGCTGCCAACGATGCGTCCGAGTTTGCACATGGCATTCGTGGGTAACCCTGGCACGGGCAAAACGACTGTCGCAAGGATTATCGCCGAGATCTATGGTGCCCTGGGCGTGCTCGAAAAGGGGCACCTGGTCGAGACCGATCGCAGCGGTCTGGTGGCGGAATACGCCGGTCAGACGGGGCCCAAAACGAACGCGAAAATCGACGAGGCCCTCGATGGGGTGTTGTTCATCGATGAAGCCTACACGTTGGTCGACGAGGACGGTCAGGACCAGTATGGGCGTGAAGCGGTGCAGACGCTGTTGAAGCGAATGGAGGACCAGCGTGAGCGTCTCGTCGTGATTCTGGCCGGTTACCCACGTGAAATGACGGGGATGATCCGCAGCAATCCGGGGCTGAGTTCGCGTGTCGGCACGACGATGCATTTCGATGACTACGACCCCGAAGCCCTGTGCCGAATTTTTGAATTGATTGCTTCGAAAGCCAAGTATGAACTGCCTGGCGAGACACGGCGGCGCCTGCTGCGTGGATTCACTCATCTGTATATCAATCGCGATCGCCACTTTGGCAATGGGCGGATGTCGCGAAATTCGTTTGAGCGAAGCGTCCGCCGGCTGGCCAACCGGATCGCGTCGGCTCCCGAAATCACGCGGGAATTGTTGATGACCATGCAGGCCGTTGATATTGAGGTGCCGGACGTTACTGACGAACAACTCGCGGCGCTCGTCGAATCGGATGGGCTGATCCGTGTGCTCTGCGATCACTGCGAAGCCCCGCAGGTCGTCGACGACAAAACTCTCGGGAGTGAGGTGCCGTGCTCGGCGTGCAAAGAGGACTTCATGGTCAGCTGGGGGAGCCCCGTCGTGGACCGCCAGGTGCCCGAGCCAGCCGCACGGGTCGCAGAGGCCCTGCCGAATGGAGAGTCGGAGGGCTGAATCGGATCGTGAAACCGTCCACGCCCTCTCCCGTCGCGAGGCGCCCGTCGCGGGGCGCGAGGCACGGGACGCGAGACGCGGGACCGAAGCGAAAGGCAATCGATCCGAAAACAGAGATACGAGAATTGCTGATGTAGATTGCCTATCTTTCGTTGACGTGGCGTGGCACTTTTCTCTAAGGTCTCGCGCATGGACTGTCCCACACCCTCCCAGCGAACCTCACCTCCCCCACGTGCGAGCGTGCTGTGGTTGGTATGCGCCGCGGCGATGGTGTTGATGGGGATGTCGACAGGCTGCGTCACTGCGCGATATTTGCAAGACCGGCCGATCCGTGCCAATGCGCTTGAAAGTTCGCTACAGCTATTGGGCCGGCAGGGGCCTGAGGTCAGCGAGCGCACCCAACACACCCTCCGCCGCTACGGGCTCAGCGACACCTATCAGAGCAATAGTGATGTCTGCATTGCTAAGTTGCGGACACTCAATCGGCAGAACCTTGATCCCGAGCTGACCTATGCGGTCTCCGAGCTAGCCTACGTCGAGGGGAAAATTGCCGAACGCAATGGCGAAACCAGTACCGCGATGAACCACTACGGTATCGCGCTGACGACGAGCTATCGGTATCTGTTTGGTCAACAGCTCGCCGATGTTCGCAATCAATATGATCCACAGTTCCGTTCTGTTTGTGATCTATACAACGAATCACTCGAGGACCTGCTGCGAATCTTGTGCGCCGAGAATCAACTGCGTCCGGGGCAGACCTACACGATCCAGACCGCAGATCGCAAGTTTGTGATTCGCACCGAGATGCGTGGTGGGTGGAAACCGGATGAATTCGATCGTTATGAATTCGTCAGTGATTTCGATATTAAAACGCTGCGCAACCGTCACACGACGTTTGGGCTGGGGGTGCCGCTGATCGCGGTGCGAAAACCTCGCGGGGGCGACAACGCTCGTGAGAACTATTATCCGGACGGGCTGAGTTATGCCGTGACAGCGCTGCTGCGTTGTTCGACCGAAGCGGAGATCGGGTCGGAATATGCGGCGACGGGAGAGTTGCTGCCGGAATCAAAATCAAATATTCGCTTGGCCAACCACCGAGTACCGAGGGTCACTCCGGCGATTGACGATCCCAATGAAACGCCTGTTTGTGTGTTGGAGTTCTTTGATCCGTTGCGAGCCAATCAGATCAAGCTCGGCGGTGACTGGGTGCCCCTGGAAACCGATTTAACGACGCCACTAGCGTATTTTCTTGATAGCCCGGAATATCGCAAGCGAGACCGGGCCACCGAAGGGTTGCTCGATCCCGACGATGCCCAGCAGAAGCGTGGGTTGTACATGCTCGAACCGTATGATCCCAATCGCATTCCCGTGCTGATGGTGCATGGACTCTGGTCGAGTCCCCTGACCTGGATGGATATGTTCAATGACCTGCGGAGTTTCCCCGAGATTCGCGAGCGTTACCAGTTTTGGTTCTATTTGTATCCTTCCGGGCAGCCGTTTTGGTTGAGTGCCACGCAGTTGCGGAGTGATCTATTTGCGATGCGTCAAACGTTTGATGCGACCGGACAGGACCGAGCGGTCGACAATATGGTCTTGGTCGGCCACAGCATGGGCGGGTTGGTTTCGCGGATGCAAACCATCGACAGTGGTGATGATTTCTGGCACATCGTTAGCAACCAACCCAAAGAGAAGCTGCGTGGACCGCCGCAGGACGTGAACAAACTCGTCAGCGCGTTGGAGTTTCGTCCCAATCAATCGATCAGTCGTGTGATCACGATAGGCACCCCCCATCGGGGCAGCGATCTGGCGAATAGTGCGACACGGTGGTTGGCGGGCAAGATCATTAAGTTGCCGAAAATGGCGCTCTCGACCAGCACGCGCCTGATTCGCGCCAACCCAAATTTCTTTCGCGACACGAGGCTGCTCACGGAAGCCAATGCGGTCGACTCACTCGCACCGGATTCACCCATCTTCCCAGTCATGTTGCGTGCGAAGACGTCGCCCGACATTCGCTACCACAACATCATCGGCGTGCTTCATGACCCACCGATGTTGGCGGGGCGGAACTACAAGGGTGACGGTGTGGTTGAATACGCCAGCGCCAAAATGGAAGACGTGCAAAGTGAGTTGGTCGTCGACGCGACCCATACGAGCATCCACATGACGGGGAAATCGATCTTTGAGGTTCGGCGGATTCTCTTGGAGCATCTCGAAGAGGTCGACTCTGAGGATCGCTTGGCCTGGGACGCGCCAAACCGCTCGCCACTGGTGGCCGAAGGCGCGGCCGGGCTGATCTCAGACCCTCGTTTTCGGTTTGAGAAAAAGTCTGCGTTCCAGATCAGCGGCACCCTTCGTGAGGATGCGTCGTTGCGCTAGATGCAGGGATGCCCCCGCATACCCCAAACGCGAATCCCCGCGATTAAAGGGCTCATCCGATTAAAGCGGGGCATGGAAACAGAAAGCGAGCCCAGCGGGACTCGCCCTTCGGCATCTTTTGGGCCGCTGCCGACTCGGTTTCGCGAGCAGATCGCCGTCCGGTCTGCGTAGCGACAACGAGACAAAAATACGCGTCGAATCAAAACTAGCTACCGTCGCGAGACGGTGGAATCCACGTTCTGGCGAACGTAGCGACTCGGGTTATTCATTCGCGGTCGCGCAGCAGGCTGTTGGCTGAGTCGACGCTCGACCGGCAATGGGGAAGCTGAGTGCTGCACGGCATCGGGGCCATGCGAGCCCCGTGGGCGACTCGGCTCATGAAATCAGCACGCCGTTAGTAGTCGTACCAAATGCCCCAGCCAAGATACTCCTGGCTGCGGTTGTAAAACTCGAACTGGTTGCTCGGGCCGTCGCCGTACTGCAATCCGAACCGCAGCCGATTGTCGGATTGAGGCCCTTGGAATCCCCATCCGGCCTGGAGCGTCGTCTGCATATGAAAGTCGGTCGCTTCGAAGAATCCCAAATTAGCCGCCGCGAAGGGCGCCAGCCAGCGTGGTCGCGTCGGCGCGGGCGTCCACTCCGCCCCGGTTTGAAATTGAAACGGCCTGGCACCACCGGATCGGTGCACGGCGTAGGCGACCTCGCCGTACACCCGCGTCGGTTCGGTCGGTTTGTAGCTGACGCCCCAGATCAACGATTCGGTAACGTAGTTGATGCGATCGAAGGTTGGATTCCGAACGAGATATTCATCGCCGACGTGTGAGCTGATATGAAAATAGCCGGCCTTCATCGCCCACGGGCCCTCCGCCCAAGTCAATTCCGTGCCAAAGCGATAATCGACTGATTCAATATCCGTTTGCTGATCGAGGTCCAAGCGAGTGATCGCGGCCCCCTCGAGATCCCACTGCCAACCGTGTGGATCTTTGGCACCCGGGGTCCCGTATCGCAGAAATCCGACACGACCGCCCAATGTGGCATCCCAGAAGTACCCGCCTTTGTCGTCCCCGAACAACAACGCTGAGATGCGCGGCTCCTGCGGCCCGGCGAGGTATGAGTGCCAGAGCAAGCCATCGGGCAAGAGAATCCACTCCCAGTTTTCGTCCGCCCGGTGAGACGCCGCGACCGCCGGCTCAAAAACCTGTTCGCTGACGTCGATACGCTGTGGCATGGCGCCATCAACGCTCGTGTCGAGATGCGCCCCGAAGTGCTCGTCCACCAGCGGGGTGACGGGATCGGGGAGCGGCGCCACCAAGACGATCTCTGGCGGAGACGCATTCTTGCTCAACAATAACGGTAGCTCGTCGCTGGCGGCGAGGTTTTCATCGCTGCTCGATGGGGCGGTGTCCGCAGCCACGAGCGCCGTTGTCATCGCAATGAGACTAAGACACATCAGCGGTAGCGTCGATCGTCGCATGCTCCCATCTGCCATCGTTACGAACCTCTCGGTTTTCTAGGTTCGCACGTTGCACAGGATTGCGACGTGCCGAGTAAGAATGCGGATTGCTCGGTACAAGCAATCCGACACTTTTCCAGATTTTCCCTCAAGACAAACACAACGATCCGGCAAGATTTCCCGTCGTTACCGAGGTGAGTCTGGTTGTAATGGTCGGACGGTTTGGGTGGCCTGCGTGAGTATTTTCAGGAAATAAATCGCACACACCCTGGGCCTACAAGGGCCGCGCAGGGGGCCCTGCGAAGGGGCCTAGCCCTGTGCGTTCTCATATGCCGACTGCAGGATAAGATTCGTTTTTTTTCCGATTTGCCCCGTGATCGCTGGACTTTGGTTTTGCGAAACGGCGGATGTAAAATCTTCGATTAACGGGCCATGCAGATTGCTCGCGGGCGGGTGTGATTCTCGCGTTTGCCCGGCGGCCGTGTACAGCGTCATCTCACCCTGATTGAGATCCTCCACCGTGATGCGGCCGTCGGTGCCGATGACTTCGAGTCGATCGGGCGTGTCGACGGTACCGAAGTAGCACTGCAGCAGTCCGTGGGCACCACTTTGGAAGTCGACCATCACCGTCGCGACCTGCTCGACGTCGAAGTCGGGTGAGCCCATCATGCTCGATTGGACGGTTTTGACGTCTCCCATCAGCTGCAGAAACACATCGATGCGATGGCTGCCGATATCCATCAGTGGCCCGCCACCGCCGCGTTCTCGGTTCACACGCCAATCATCAGCGGGAAATCGGTTGGGGTTTCCGGTGACGCAGGCGATCGACAGGATGCGTCCCAATTTCCCCGAGTTGATCAACCCTTCGATCCGCTGCACCACGGGATAAAAGCGGCGGTAATATGCCACACCGAGCTGCACGTTGGCGTCGTCGCAGGCAGCGATCATTTGCTCGCACTGGTCAGGATCGAGTGCCATCGGCTTTTCGACGAGAACATGTTTGCCAGCGCGAGCGGCGGCGATGGTCTGCGGCAGATGGCAGTCTACCGGCGTGGCGATGTAAACCGCGTCGATGCCCTCCATCGCCAGCAAGTCGTCAGCGTTGGTGAAGCGACCGGGTACTGAAAATTGGTCGGCGAACTGATGCAACGGCGTCTCGCTGCGGCGGCAAACGGCCACCAGTTCGGAGCGGGGGTCCGCTTGGATGGCTGCCGCGACGCGTTTATTGGCAATGTCGCCGACCCCGATCAGTCCCCAGCGAATGGTCATTCTGTTTTGTTCCTCAGTGATGCTGCGGCTCGCATCGATCGAGCCTGGAAATGGGCCATGGTAGGCTACCCGGCGGGTGAGCGGGAAATCACGGCCTGATTTTTTGTGTCCCATCCGGCGCGGTCGGTGATTCCGACCGCTGGCATGTTCGGCCGCGTGTTTTTCTGAAAACGCTGCTGCACAGGTAGTTGGGATGTGTGGTTGCGGTTGCTGATTGTCTCCTAGTCGGTTTTTTAAGGAATTTTACTTCCCTTTGTGGTGTTGCCTGCGTATAGTGAGATGTTCAGCAAGTTGAGCCTTCACGGTTCGATGAATACTGGGTTCGCCTCGCTGGACACCGCCACAGGAGCGGAGCGGACCCGTCCATCAAGCGGGCTCGTTTGCCGCAGAACGTCACGGAAGACCCGTATTCGAAATGGGCCCGGCTTTGATAGCGACCGCCGCAGGGGCGTGAAATCGCATCGATGGTGAACGGTCTAGCCACTCTTTCGAATAGATCCAACTCTCTGAGTAGGAGTCGAATGATGGGTGATCTCCTTCCCGTAGCAAACGGTGTCGTTCCCGCATCCAGCGCGATTGCAAATTCTCAGGGCCGCGGGGCCGAGGAAGCCGTTGGTCTGCATGAGGTGGTTTGGGCGAAGGGTCTGGACCGGGCCGCGCCCGTGGGCAGGCAGGCTGAGCCTCCCGCGGCGATCGAGCATTACGAAGGTCTGCCGGCATATGGATTGGTCCGCCACGCTGCCGAAGTGATTCCGCACCGCGTTGCGGTGATTTATGGGGAACGGAGTTGGACGTACGAGGAGCTCAACTTTGACATCGTTCGCTGTGCGGCGATGTTTCAAGCCTACGGTATCGAGCCCGGTGATCGCGTCGGATTGCTGTTGCCGAACGTTCCCGAATTCATCGTGGCGGCCAATGCGATCTGGCGAGCGGGCGGCGTGACGGTGGCGCTGAGTCCGTTGATGGCAGCCGGGGAGATTGACAAGCTCGTTGAGCAAACCGGCTGCAAGGTCATCGTGACGCTGGACATGCTCGCACACTTGCTCACCCCGTGCCAAGCGAAACTGGAGCATACGTTTTATGTTTCCATCCGCGAGCATTTGCCAGCCTTCAAGCAGATCGGCTATCTCTGGATGCGCCAGCAGCGACTGGGGGCATGGTCACTGCCATCGGACAATACTCATCATTGGCTGCGTGAAGAAATGGCCACCACGTGTCGGGAGTGGAAAGCGGTGCCAATCGATCCCCACAAGGATCCCGCGTACATTTTGCCGACCGGCGGGACAACGGGCGCCCCGAAAGCGGTCACGCTGAGCCATGAGAACATGGTCGCCAATGCGTGGCAGCAGTTGGTTTGGACGCATAGGCGATTCGCCGAAGACACCATGCTGGCGGTGTTGCCGTTCTTTCACAGCTATGGGATGTCGGCGATGGTGATGGGCGGCGCTGCGATGGGGGCGACGCTGGTGCTGCATCACCGCTTCAACGTTCGGCAAGTGATCTCGTTAATGGTCGAGCATCGGCCGACTGTTCTGCATGCGGTGCCAGCGATGCTGGCGGCGATGAATGAACGGCTCGATGATTACCCTGCCGATCTGAAGTCGCTCCATTGGGTGATCTCCGGAGGTGCGCCGCTGGACGCCGAGATTGGCGAGAAATTCGCGTCTCACTGCGGTGCGTTGGTCGTCGAGGGGTTCGGATTGTCCGAGGCCTCACCGGTCACGCATGTCGGCGATCTGTACGCGGAACCGAGTTACGGCACGATCGGTCTGCCGCTGCCCGAAACACAATGCCGAATTGTTGATGAACATGGGTCCCTCGACGATCTGGGCTGCGGCGTGGTCGGCGAGATGATCATCCGCGGACCCCAGGTGATGCTCGGGTACTGGCGAGATCCCGAGCATACGGACGCTGTCATTGACGATGGATGGTTGCGCACCGGAGACCTCGCGACACGCGATCCGAGTGGCCGGTACACGATTGTCGGACGCAAGAAAGATTTGATTATCACGTCGGGATTCAACGTCTATCCGGTTGAGGTCGAAGCGGTGTTGCAAATGGCGGAGGGCGTCGCGGAAGTCGCAGTGGTTGGCCAACCCGACGAGCAGCGTGGGGAGATTGTCAAAGCCATCGTGGTTCTGAAACCCGGCGTGAAGTGGGACGAGGAAGCGCTGCGTGAACATTGCCAGTTGCATCTTTCCAAGCACAAACAACCTCGCGTCTACCAACACTGCACGGATGAACTTCCCAAGAACTTTCTAGGCAAAGTCATTCGTAGAAAACTGCGAGAAACGGAACCCGTGAACCGTCCAGGAGCAAGCTCATGACCACCCCGGGAACAATGAAAGCCTTTCACCCCGTTGCGATTGTCGACGGCATTCGCACACCCTTCGCCAAAGCGTTCGGCACACTCGCCAACGTCTCGGCGGTGGAATTGGGACGCATCACCGTCGAGCAATCACTCAGCCGCTGTGGGCTGGCACCTGAGGCGATCGACCAGGTCATCTTTGGGAATGTGTCATCGCCCGCGGACGCGGCGAACATCGCGCGGGTGATTGCATTGAAGGCCGGTGTGCCGCAGTCGCGTATCGCACATACGGTGAATCGGAACTGCGCCTCGGGGATGCAATCGCTGATCGCGGGGGGCAACGCGATTCATTATGAGGGAGCCACTGCTGTCGTTGCGGGAGGCACGGAGTCGATGTCGCAGATCCCGCTGCTGGTCAGCCCGGAAGCGGCCCGATTGTGGACACGACTCTCGCGTGCGAAGACGATGATGGCTCGACTGAAGGTGCTCAAAGACTTCCGGCCCCATCATTTCAAACCGATCGTTGGCATTGAGTTGGGGCTGACTGATCCGGTCAGCGGGATGAGTATGGGCCAAACCGCTGAGTTGGTGGCCACCGAGTTCAACGTGACCCGCACCGAGCAAGATGAATTTGCCGCGGCCAGCCACGTCAAAGCGGCGCAGACGCAGGAACAGTGCTTCTTTTCGGGCGAGATCACGCCCGTCGCGTTGGCGGATGGTGGCTCGTTCGAGAAGGACGATGGGATTCGATTGGGGCAGACGGTCGAGAAACTTGCGAAACTACGGCCCATTTTCGCTAAAAACGGTACCGTCACGGCAGGGAATAGCTGCCAGATTACTGACGGGGCGGCGGCGCTCGTCTTGTCATCGGAGTCCGGCCTCGAACGTTTTTCGCGGCCACCACTCGGCTACATGACGGCTTACGCGATTGCGGGTTGCGACCCGCGACGTATGGGGCTGGGGCCTGTCTATGCGGTGGCGAAACTGTTTCGTCAAACCGGTCTGTCGCTAGCCGATTTTGACTTGATCGAGATTAACGAAGCCTTCGCTGCCCAGGTCATTGCCTGCGAGCGTGCCATGGCGTCGAAATCGTTTGCTCAAAAGGAACTCGGCCAAGACAAAGCGGTGGGGGAACTGCCGATGGACCGCGTCAATATTCACGGCGGGGCAATTGCTCTGGGCCATCCCGTGGGCACAACGGGCACACGGATGGTACTGACGTTGCTCCGTTCACTTCGCAAGCAAGGAAAACACCGAGGACTCGCCACGCTCTGCGTCGGCGGTGGCCAGGGAGTCGCCATCGTTGTCGAGGCGCGGTGAATCGAATGCACACCCCATCGATCCGAGTCCGATGCGACGAGTGCGGTCAGACGCCGGCAAGCGTCTCCGCCGCATCGAAATCGAAAGTTTGGCAGCTAATTTGCAGGCGTATCCTACCAGCAGGAGAGAATCATGAATCCCAATGAGAAACAATACGAGGCCTTTCACGTCACGACCCACGCCGAGGGGGTGATGACTGTGGCAATCGACGTTCCCCAGCGGCCCATGAACGTCTTCACTCTAAACGTGATGGAAGAGCTGGAAGCGATCGTCAGCGATATCGAATCTCGCTCCGACCTTCGTTTGGTCGTTTTCCGTAGCGAAAAGGAAAGTGGATTCATGGCTGGCGCGGATGTGCGTGACATCGCGGCGATCAATGGACCGGTACAAGCGGGCCGGTTGATCGATGCGGGGCAACAACTCTTTCACCGCATCGATCATCTGAAAACGCCGACCTTGGTCGTGATCCATGGCCCCTGCCTCGGCGGAGGGCTGGAGTGGTCTCTGGCGTGTGACTACCGCATTGCGCGGGACAACAGTAGCACCAAGATCGGTCTGCCCGAGATCAAACTTGGGGTGATTCCTGGTTGGGGCGGGACACAACGATTGCCGCGTCAGGTGGGGCTCGTCCAAAGTCTCGGCATGATCTTGCAAGGCAGAATGGTGTCGGCCCACACGGCCGCCAAGATCGGACTGATCGATCGGGCGATCTCGCCCGACGACTGGGAACACGGCGTCGAGCGGTTTATAGCGGATGTGTTGCGAGGCAACCTGCGCTCCCATCGAACGCTGCGGATGCGTGCGAGGCGGTTTTTAGAATTCACGAAACCGGGCCGTACCTGGATACTCCACAAAGCGCGTGCAAAAATCCGGTCCCAAGTCGAACAGTACCCCGCCCTGCCGGCGGCGATCCGTGCGATCGAGACCGGGCTACAGAAACAGGGCGCCGGCTATGTGACCGAGCGCAGCGAGTTTGTCAAACTGCTCGCCACGCCCACCTGTCGCAATCTGTTGAATCTCTTTTTCGCTCGGGAGTCGGCGCGAGACATCAAGACGTGGGCGACCCGTCCGGACCGAGCGGACATTCATTTCCATGAAATTCGCCGAGTCGGCGTCATCGGCGCTGGTGCCATGGGGGCAGGAATCGGGCAGTTTGCGGCCACCCGCGGGTACGACGTGGCATTTCGGGAGGTGGACGAGTCCGCCGTGCTGCAGGGCCGTTCTCGTGTCGAAACGCTGATGAAGACGTACTCGAATCGCAATCGGTTGGACGCCGACCAGCGGCGGGAGCTGAGTGATCGGATTGTGATGTCGACCGACGATGATGCGATCGTACTGTGTGACCTCGTCGTCGAAGCGGCGGTCGAACGACTGGACGTCAAACAGCAGATCTTCTCCCGTTTGGATGGGCTCGTTGCCACCGATTGCATACTCGCGACGAATACCTCGTCGCTCTCGGTGGACGCGATCGCGACGGCCACGGAGCATCCTGAGCGAGTCGCAGGGTTACACTTTTTCAATCCGGTGCATCGCATGGAATTAGTTGAGGTGGTGCGTGGCGAGCATACCAACGATGACACCATCACTCGTTTGGTCGCGTTTGTACGTTCGCTGGGCAAGACACCGATTGTCACCAAGAACGCCCCCGGATTCCTCGTTAATCGGGTTTTATTTCCGTATTTGGGCGAGGCCGTGATGATGTTCGGGGAAGGCTACTCGCCTTCGGAACTCGACAGCGAGCTACGGCGTTTTGGGATGCCCATGGGGCCGCTCGAACTGATCGATCAGGTCGGTGTGGATATTGCCAAACATGTCGCCACTTCGCTCGGAGACGTGATTGAAGGGCTCGACCCGGTCATTGACGTCCTCACCGAAATGGTTCAACGCGGTCAACTCGGTAAGAAATCAGGCAGTGGGTTCTATCGATATCAGGATGGGAAAGCGATCCCGCACAAAGTCGCCGCGTTGTCGGCGCCACATTCTTCCGAAGCCGGTGATGGCTTCACCGACGATGGGCTGAGCGTGATCCAACGCCGATTGGTCTATCCGATGCTCCGCGAATCCGTACTCTGCAAAGAACAGGGAATCGTCCGGGAAGATTGGATGATCGATCTTGCGATGGTTCTGGCGACCGGGTTCGCACCGCATCGCGGTGGACCGCTGCGAGTGATCGATAGCATCGGGGTGAAATCCGTGCACGAGAACTTAAAACGTCTTCAGGTGATGCACGGCAAACGCTTCTCACCACCCGAGTCGATCGCGGCGATGGTGGCAGCGGACCAACGGTTTTATGTTCGAGATTGTTCGATCGATGCGACGGAATCGAAGCGTGCGACACGTGGTAACGGGTCTTCTTCTTCAAGGGGTTTGCGATGAGTACTGATTTCCGAAAAGAGCCAGCGGCTGAACCCGCCACACCGGGATCGTCTATCTCGGGGGCGAGCGGATCCGCGGCACCGACTGACACGACTGGGAAGACGCCCCGGGGCGATTCCTTCGCAGAAGTCGCCTTGCGCCTCGGTGGCGCCTCGGCGGATGAAGCCAAGCGAACGGGGGTGTTGGACAACGCCGATGATGAGGTCGAGGCGCTCTTCGCGCCCCGCTATCAAACCGTCAACAGCCCGGTGCATCGAGCGGTATGGGAGAAACAGAACGACACCGCCCTCTTCGAGTCGGCACCGCTGCGATCGACGCCGTCGGTCGCGCTGGTCGTCGAGCAAGCGCTTACGATCGTTCGCAAACACCGCGACGAGGAAACCCTATTCGGCACCGATGGCAAAATCACCAATAAAGTATTGGCGGAGTTGGGATCGGTAGGCTATTGGGGATTGTTAGTTGATCGCGCGTACGGCGGCAGCGGCGCGACGATGCGAGAGTTTGCCGATATGATCACACGGATGGCCACGATCGATCCCACCGTCGCGGGACTGGCATCGGTTCACGGCTGCATTGGCGCAGTTGATCCCGTCCGCTCGTTCGGTAGTGAAGAGCAGAAATCTCGATTTCTGCCAAAACTCGCCGATGGTCGCGCGCTCTCCGCGTTCGCGCTTACCGAGCCCGGTGCGGGTAGCGACTTGACGGCGCTTCGGACCACGGCAGTACTCGACGGCGACGACTATGTTGTCAACGGGGAAAAACTCTTCATCACCAACGCAATCCCGGGCCGCACGATTGGCTTGGTTTGCAAGATTGACGGTGAACCGAGTGTTCTGATTGTAGACTTGCCGACGCAGACCAATGAGTGTTTCTCATTGAATCAGTACGATATCTACGCCCTGCGTCGGGCGCATAACAACGGATTGGTATTCCGAAATTTTCGCGTGCCCAAGGAAAATCTGCTTATCCCACACCAGGGAGATGGATTGACGATTGCCTATCATGGGCTGAACCTGGGCAGGGTTTCACTCTGTGCCAATGCGGCGGGGGCGATGCGTTGGATGCTCGCTGAGATACTGCCGTGGGCGGCATACCGACAAACCTATGGGCTGGCGATTGAGCGTCGCGAGTTGGTTCGTCGCCGCGTCGGCAGGCTCGCCGGTATGATCGTCGCCTGCGACGCCCTCACGGCCTGGTGTTCGGGGCTGCTCGATCAGGGATATCGGGGTGAAATGGAGTGCATCATCGCCAAGATCTTTGGCAGTGAAATGCAAAAGGAAGCCGCGATCGAGTTGTTCATGAAAACGCACGGGGGAAGGTCATTCCTCAAAGGTCACTTGTTCGGTGACAACGTGCACGATTTTCTAGCGCCATGCATCTACGAAGGAGAAGGCGAGATGCTCGGCATGGCATTCTTCAAATCGATGGTGAAACAACACGGCAAGGAGTTCTTTGAGCCGATCGGTCATGCACTGAATGAACTGGGGGTGAAGGCACCCAATCCATTCAACCCCGCCCACGCCTGGGCCTTACGGAAGCCCATGATGAAGTATGCGGGTTGGTTCGCGGGGCAATCACTGAAGTCCGCCCATTGGACGGGCGGGCGGGTTGCGGATGCCGATTTGCAGGATCACGTGCGTTTTGCAGAACGCTATCTGTCCGCGAGCGGTATGACCGTCAGTGCGGCAATGCGCAAATATCAATTGAAATTGGCGGACCGGCAATGTCGGATGTCTGCCTTGTCCCTCGACATCCAGTCCGCTGTGGTGGTCTTGGTCACGAGTTTGTATGCCAGCCGCAGTGGCGATGCCGTCACACGTGCTGCTGGTGATGCGATTTGTTGTGAACTGCGCCGCAAGATGGTCGGCGGCAAAGAAAGTGACGACGATTTCCGCCGGACCACTCAACTCGGGGCGACGATCAGTGAACAGGGATGGTCCGCTCTTGATGGCGTGCAATCGGGAAACATTTTGATGCCGTATCAGGAAGAGGCAACCTCATGAACTTTCGTGATCTACTACCGTTTTTGCCCCTTTCAAAGCCAGGCCCACCACGCCAACGAAGTGCGGTAATCGCATTGGGCGGCGGTGGTGCGAGGGGACTGGCACACCTCGGTGCGCTGGAGGCGATCACGCAGACGGAGATTCACCCGGAGCGGTTCGTCGGTGTTAGCATCGGAGCACTGATCGGTGCGATGTGTGCATTGGATACGAACGTTCGCCGAGTTCAATCACGCGTGATGGGGTTCCTCACCTCAGCAGAATTTCGCCGTCATCAAGAACAGTTGTTTGGATCGACGGGTGTTTCCGGTGAGACTCCGGCAACCGGGATTGTGGCGTGGTATGAACGTGCAAAGTATCTCTATTCCGCGCACCGCCGGTTGGCCCGAGCGGTCACGCAGCAGTCGCTCATGCCGGGCGTGATCTTGCGCACATCGATCGCCGAGCTCGTTCCCGATATCCAGTTTTCCGACCTAGCGGTGCCACTGAGTATCGTCGCTGCGGATCTGCGCAGCGGCCACTGCGTCGTGCTGGAGTCGGGGTCACTGCGGACAGCGATCCGTGCTTCGATGTCATTGCCTGGGATTTTTCCGCCCGTTGAGCACAATGGGATGCTGTTGTGTGACATTGGTGTTGTCGATTCGATACCCAGCACCGTGGCGAGCGCCTACGCAACCGATATGACGATTGCGATTGATATTGGCCAACACAACGCGCGAATCGAAGATTTTGAATCGGCGCTCGAGGTGATGATGCGGATGCAAGACATCGGCGAACAAATTCTCCGCCGCGAGAAATCACAGTGGGCCAGCATTCATATCCGCCCCGACCTCGCTGAAGTCGCTTGGTTCGATTTTCGCAATCCCGAACGGCTCATCGATTGTGGACGCGATGCGGCATGGGAACAACTCGATCGCCACCAGTTTCACCGCGCGCAGGAAACGCAAGCGGAACCATCCGATGTGATGTATGGGTGATCGATTACGGTCATCGATCACGGTGTTGATGATGGCGTGGTTCGGCGACATCGAATGGACCCAACGCCGTCCTGTGCACGGCGGTGCCAGCGGCATCTACCACTTCGCCACGACCCGGCATCCCGTCCAATGTTCAATCGATGGACCATTTGTATCGATCGATTCATCGCCTTTGATGGCGTCGTTTGCAAATTCGTTCAACACGATTTGGTCGATATTTAGCCCCGCTGCATTCGCGGCGCGAACGGTGGCGATGCATTCATGGATCACGCCCAACCGGTTTCTTGCGATCAGCACCACGCTTAACTGCGGGAACCGTTCTTTCAAACGCAATGCGTAGTCCGCGTTCAACAGCGACGCAGAGAGCGGGCTGAATAGGCCCCCGGCCCCTTCAATGACGAGCACATCGAATGCAGGGGTGCCGTGTGGTGAGGAATTCTCGGCAGTCTCTGTCCAGACCTCGACGCCGGTAATCAGCAGCGTCTCACTGACCTCGACGCCCTCGGCGGATGCGGCTTGGGGTGGTGCCAGTGGCGCGGCAAAACGCTGGGGACAAACCGCCTCCAATGTCAGGGGGCACCCGGCGGCATGCCACAATGCGACAGCGTCATCGGCGATCGATGGCCCGTCACTGCGGTGTTCACATCCGCTGGCGACGGGCTTGTAAACACCGACTCGCTTGCCAGCGTCGCGGGACGTTTCAACAAAGCGCGACGCGCAGTATGTTTTACCGACGTCGGTACCGGTTCCCGTTACAAAATAAACTTCCATCGCTATGAATTCGTCCGCTGTGAAATTGTCGCTGGTGCAAATGCGCTGGCGAGGAAACTATTCTGCCACCATGGCTGCTGCCACCGAATTGATCGAACAGGCGGCCGCGTCCGTGGAACGGTCTGCACGCGAGGGCGGGCATGTGATCTGTCTACAGGAGCTGTTTGCAACGTGTTACCCCTGTCAGGCTGAAGATCACCGGATGTTTGATCTCGCGGAATCGATACCCGGTAAGACGACCGATGCACTGGCGGAACTGGCCCGCCGACTGGAGGTCGTCATCGTCTGCCCGTTGTTCGAAAAACGCGCCGCTGGAGTCTATCACAATAGCGTGGTCGTGCTCGACGCCGATGGCTCGATCGCGGGCATGTATCGGAAGATGCACATTCCCGATGATCCGTTGTACTACGAGAAATTCTATTTCACCCCCGGCGATGCGGCCCGTCGCGATGGCGAGGTCTCGCAAGAACGCTCCAACGGTTTCAATGTCATCACCACCCGATTCGCCAAACTCGGTGTGGGGATTTGTTGGGACCAGTGGTATCCCGAAGCCGCTCGTTTGTTCGCACTGGCCGGTGCGGACATCCTTCTCTATCCCACCGCGATCGGATGGATTGATGAAGAGAAAGATGAATACGGCGCCGGGCAGCTCGATGCGTGGATGACCAGCATGCGTGCCCACGCGATTGCAAACGGGATTTTCCTGGGGGCGCCGAATCGGGTTGGGATCGAAGGCCAAGTCGAATTTTGGGGTAACTCATTCATCGTGTCGCCGCGTGGCGAAATCCTATCTCGCGGTGACGACCACAGTGATCAAGTCATCACCGCGGACTGTTCACTCGTGGAGATGGACGTCGTCCGCACTCATTGGCCATTCTTGCGAGATCGCCGAGTCGACGCCTACGGCGACTTAACCCGGCGGTACATCGACTGATCACAAGTACTTGTTGATCATGTCAATCATCGTTTGGGGCGATGTCACTGCGCCGACAGTGGTCGTCCTCGGGAACAGCAGTTTGGGGATCGTACCTGCCCCGGCTCGTTTATAGAGTGAAACGTGTTTGCTGATGTAATCGCCCGGTACCGAACCCTGTAACACCCCATAGAGTTCGTCTTTATCGACAACCGTTGATGCATGCCTCATGGCGTCTGCGTAGCTCGGTTTGGAATCGAACAAGTAATTGTGGAACTCAGCGAATTTCGCGTGATCGACCAGCCATACCGCGATGGCGAGTTTGGCAATATTGCAGGCATCTCGATGTTCGGCGGCGGTCGAGTGCACGGTTGAATTGCAGCGTTGGTCCATGGGGACTGGCAGGGTGATAATCGCCAAGTCGTCGCCGAAGTGTTTGCAGGCGGCGTCGAGAGATTTATGAGTTTCCCGGCAGTGGGGGCACGTGTAATCAAACATTTCCACGAACACCAGCTTGGCGTCCGGGCGGCCCACCAGTGGCCACGCATCGGTATGAAGTTTCACGCCATTGAGAATCGTTGCGGTCGCTTTGGGTTTATCGGGGGCCGCCTCGACCTGGGCCATTAAAAGCGTCGCAGGATTCGCAATCGCGTTGAGCAGGCGTGGCAGCGACTCGGACTGCCAGCGTTCCAGACGAAGTTCGAATGATGATTGCAGGTCTGCCGATGCCGGCGGGGCAAACAGGTCATCGTCGCCAAACTCGTCATCTTCTACTGGAGCGGCCGGATCGATGATGGCCGGCTGAGGAGCCGAATACTCGATGACTTCGAACGTTTGCGGCGGCTCGGAGGCAAACTGGAGTCCGATCAACCCTGCCAACGAACCTGTTGCTGCTAAGGTGATCCATCTCAGAGCGTGAGCGGAAACCGGTCGGGTGTAAAGAAATGCCGCGGCAACCGCGATCCCGCCGGCGTGAGCGATCAAGCAGTATTGGCAGAGGTGCCCCAGAGCGAAGACCTGGAGTCCCGTGAACCAAACCGCTGCGCCGCCCGCCAGAAGTGCTGCGAAACCAACCAGTCGCCAACGGATCTGTGACATTCGCGCCGTCGTCGCACGCCAGCACAGCATCCCTAAAATCAGTCCATGGGTTGCCATCGCCGGCAGACTTACTGGCACTGACAACACAGACGACCAACGACTGTGCAGCACGTGACTGCAATCAAACACACTTTCGCCGCTACAGCCAGCAACCGGCGACGAGGTCAACGCCGACCACGCCAAGTAGGCACTACTGAGCAAGGCCGTCGAGCTGGCGCAAAACATGCACCACCACATCCCCCTGGAAATCTGGCCGACGCCGTCAACGCCCACCGACCAAGCGGTGTTTTGAGAGCGTTCGCGGCGTGGGAATGAATCGGTCAAAGGGCGATGGAGGGGGGCGGTGGACATGGGTGTACTTTCGTCGCAAGGGCCTGGGAATCACGTTGCGAAGACCATCGCTAGCAATCGGCGCGCCATTCGTGCCCTGGCCGGGATTCGATCCGCTGTCCGGCGCTCATCGTACGAGTTCCGCAGCACTGAGTCGTCCTCCTGCGGCTCTGGGCGTCCGCAGCAGTCGGTCGGTGCCTCAACAAAAACAGTGGCGATAACCCGCCCACAGCTATCCGTAATAAGATTGGTGTGTGCTAGGATGGTATCTATTCGAGTTTATCACGAAATCCCGCTATAGGAGTGTCTGCGTGCCGAGTTCCCTAAAAATAATTGTTTGGTCAGTAGGAACGATCCTGCTGATCGCCTGGCAACTTGCTACCGCTCCGATCGCGACGGCGCAGGACAGCGTTGCCCCACCGATTCCCCGAGAGCAAGCAACCCCAGCGCCCTCGTTGTCCACGGCCGAGGATTCCGACAAGCAATCCGTAGCGGACGGCGATGCAGAAAAGGCGGACGACGACGAAGGGGAGGCCAGCAAGTACGTACGGATCAAGCGGGACGGAGATGGGGATCCGATCGCTCTGCAAACCGCTATCGTTCGTTTCGACGGGAAGCCCGATACGCAGTATGAAGGCCAGAGCGTCGAGCTCGTCGGGGTCGTCCACGTCGGCCAAGCTGAGTACTACAAAACGATCAAGACACAGCTGAGCGGCTACGACAAAGTTCTCTATGAGTTGGTGGCCCCCGACGGGACGCGTATCCGTCCCGAGGACCTCCAGCAGCGACGGTCACTGCTCTCGTCCATGCAAACCGGTATGAAGGACATGCTCCACCTCGAATACCAACTCGAAAAGATCGACTACATGGCTGAGAATTTTCGCCATGCGGACATGAGTCCTGATGAGTTCGCTGAGGACCTTGAGCGACGCGGTGATAGCGTATGGAAAATGGTCGCTCGGATGATGGGCGCCGGTATGGCAACGCAGGCCAAAGGCGGCGACGTCGGCCTGATCATGGCCTTTTTTAGCAAGGACCGCGCGAAGATGATGAAACGAGCCATGGCTTCCCAACTCATTGATATCGAGCTGGTGACGGCCGGTGTCAACGATGCCAATGGCGAGAACACTCTGATCAAGGGTCGCAATCGGAAAGCATTTCAGATTCTGAAAGAGGAACTCGACGCGGGCGCTAATTCGGTTGCCGTCTTCTACGGCGCGGGTCATCTCTCCGACATGGCCGAGCGACTCGAGAACAAGTTCGACATGCAGCCTACGCAAACGAGTTGGTTGGATGCCTGGGATTTGACCACGAACTAGCCGGGCATGTGTCGCCTCAATGCCCCGAGGGCAACGCTTGGTCGATGTGGGCGAACGCTCTGCGGTCGCTTCGATTGGTCCCGACCGCGGCGCGATCGGTCGTGTTCCTCAATAACACATCGAGGCGTCAGCTCGCCGCCCGCAGATTGCGGATGCTCTCTTTCGCAATCGTTTCGGCACCAGGAGAATAGTCAAACACTTCGACGCTGATCCAACCGTCGTACTTGACGTCTCGCAGCGCTCGCATGATCGGTTCGAAGTCCACCTCTCCCATGCCGGGGCCCAGCAGATTGGGGTCGTTGGCGTGAAAGTGGATCATGCGTGCGGCATGTTTGCGGATGACCTGATCGATCGGTTCGGCCTCGGTGCTCATCGCTTTGACATCGAGATGCAGAGCGACGCTGGGGTCACCGACCGCATCGATCAGCTGGCAAGCCTCGTCGGCAGTATTCAGGAAATCGCCTTCACCGGGGCCAAGCGGCTCAACAGCGATACGGACGTTGTGCTGCTGCAGCGTCGGGACGACCTGACGCAGAACCTCGGCAGCATTTTCGGCCGCTTGATCACGTGATTGGCCTTCGGTGCGGTTCCGCTGCTGCGGCGAACCGAGCACCATCAAATTGCCGCCCAGATCGCTGCACAACTGCGTCAGGCGTTTCAGATAGTCCGCCGTGTTTTGCCGCATCGACGCATCCTGTGTTGTCAAATGCAAGCCCTCAGTGCCGGCAAGCAACCAGTGCAATCCAATGATTTTCAGCCCCGCGTCTTCGACGGTGCGCCGATACTCTGCCCGCTGTTTCGCACTAATCGCATCGACGTGATCGGCCAGCATGAACGGGGCGACCTCCCAGCCGGTGTAGCCCAGTTCGGCCGTCAGGCGGACTGCGTCGGAGAGTGGAGTATCACGGAAGGTTTCGTTACAGAGTGCGAACATGAGTGGTGCGATAGAATGAATACGAGACAACGAACTGGAAACCGGTCACAAAAAGGTTGCTTGCCGCTCCGAGGAGAGCGACAATCAACAGGCTGAAAACGTACACTGAATGCAACGAACCGTCGACATCGGTCTGCTTGCGTGTGCAATTGCCATCGGTGACCCAGGGCGTCGTCCTGGGCGGGCATAGGGGCACCCCTTCGGGGCTGAGGACCAACGTTGCTCCAATGGGGCAAGCTCTGGGATCGCCCCAGACATCGCCTGGTGGTTGATTTCAGTGACCCGTGCGGTTTTGCCAACAACTCACGACGATGCGGATTTCGTCGTAACCGACTCGCTCGCTGATCGACTCGTCGGCTTCGACGGCTTCGAATATGGGCTTGAGCCGGCCATCATCACTCGCGGGGATGGCGGTTTCGATCGCGGAGATCTTTTCGGGTGCTACCCATGGTGTTGCGTCGGCGATATTCGCGTCGCCGATGTAGTTGCTCAAATATCCCCGCACGGTCGACAGTGCCCGGCCCATTTTCTCGGCTACCGTTTCGATCGATTCGCCTTGTGCGAATAACGCATCGGCCTCTCGCTGCGCAACGGCACCCTTTGTGCTCTTCGGTTTGGTCGTCGCGGCAACCGGGATCGAGTAGTCCTTCGTCACGACAACATCTTGTGCCACGTCGTGCTGTTGGCAATATGCGTTGATCTGGTCGAGGAACATCTCGCCATACTCCTCCAGTTTGCGTTCGCCGATACCGCGAATGTTCGCGAGCCCAGCGAGAGTTGAGGGACGCATGCGGGCGAGGTCGCGGAGCACGGCGTCGCCGAAGACAATGTACGCGGGCACACTTCGCTCGGTCGCCAGTTCGCTTCGTTTGGCACGGAGCAAATCAAACAGCCCACGATCGACACCTTCCCATGAGTCCGCAGCCGAAGGTGCCGACGCTCGGCCTGTCGACGAAGGGGCCGCGCGGGTCAATGTCACCGTGCCTTCGCGTTTGAGCAAATTGCGACCGGATGGTGTCAATCGCAATACGTTGTATTCGCCCGTTCGCTCGAGAAACCCCTGGGAGATCAGTTGCTCGATCCACGTCCTCACGTTGACCATCGATTCGTTGCCGAGCAGGTTATGGGTGCTGAGTTGATCATGTCCCGCGTTGGTGATCTTCTGATCCCGAGATCCCGTCAGAACTTTGACGTTGTAGGCAACGCCAAATCGCTCCTGCAGTCGGATCACATTAGAGAGGATTTTTTGAGCGAGCGTGATCGGGTCTTCCACGGTGTCGAGTTCACCCAGGCAGACGTCGCAGGCGTTGCAGTTGTCGACATCAAATTCTTGCCCGAAATAGTTGACGATCGCGGCATGCCGGCACTGCACCCCCGAGCATAGTGAGGCCATCGAATTGACGTTCGCCATGGCCTCATCGAAGTGAGTGCGATCGCCCATTTCGAGAATACGTTTCCATGTCATGAGGTCGCCCCCGTTGTAGAGGAGGATGCACTGGGACGGCAAACCGTCCCGTCCCGCCCGACCACTCTCTTGCTGATAGTGCTCGATCGATTTGGGCATCCCTGCATGAACGACGAACCGCACGTTTGATTTGTCGATCCCCATCCCGAACGCCACCGTGGCGACAATCACGTTCACTTTTTCGCGGATGAATGCCTCTTGGTTTGCATGTCGCGTGACGTCATCGAGCCTAGCGTGATACGGGCGAACCGAGATGCCCTCGGCGGCGAGTGCTGCCGCGGTCTGCTCGACCTCTTTTCGCGTGATGCAGTATACGATTCCGGACTCGCCGGGATGCTGGTCGATGACGCCCATGATTTGCCGCAGTGCGTTATCGCGGCGGAGCATCCGGTACGTCAAATTCGGACGATCGAAACTGCCGACCAAAATATGCGGGTCGCGAAGTTCCAGTTGCTCGGCGATATCCTCACGCACGCGCTCCGAAGCGGTTGCGGTGAAGGCGTGCACCGAGGCATGCGGGAACCGTTGTTTCAAAATTCGTAGGCCGCGATACTCGGGACGAAAATCATGGCCCCAATTACTGACGCAGTGGGCTTCATCAATGGCAAAAAATGAAATTGGGATCTTCGTGAGAAAATCGAGCGTGCGGCTGGAGAGCAATCGTTCGGGGGCGAGATAGAGCAAGCGAATTTCACCGCTTCGGATCCGTGCGGCGGTTTCGCGCTTTTGATCGTCGCTCTGCGTGCTGTTGACCAGTGCCGCGGCGACGCCGTTGCTCTGCAGGGCGTCGACTTGATCCTTCATCAGCGAGATCAGTGGCGAGACGACGACGGCCATGCCGTCGCGCACGATCGCGGGGACTTGGTAACACAGCGATTTCCCACCGCCGGTCGGTAAGACGACCACGCTATCGCGGCCGGCAATCACGTCGCTAACGGCCTCCTCCTGCAAGGGGCGGAAGTCGTCAAATCCCCACACCTGAGCCAGTATTTCGCGAGCGGCTTGCGATCCTGAGCGAGCTGAGTGAGGCATTTTACTTTCTTGGTCGTCTGGTCGTTCCGCGGAGCGGGAAAGGGTGGGGAGTCAGCTCAGGCGGGCGGAGCCGTCTGGCGACAATGAGCACTCACACGACGGGCAAGCCGGTGGGGCGGCGGCTGCGGATCGCATCCTGTTTGCGGCGGCCTACCTGCTCGAACTGGGGGCCGAACAGGGCATCGGCGTACTCGTCGATCTGTTCAGGGGTCTCAAAGTAGCGTTCGTAACACCAGTCATCGTCGAATTCACAATCATCCGTCGTGTATTCACGGCATATTTGGGGACGTGTTTCGTAGATCCCGCAGCGATTGTCGTCCTGCAGATGCTTGCATGTCGTGTGGACCAGTAAATACCAAGTCTCGTCATCGACAAACATGCTGGCTCGGTCATGGAGCAAGTACCAGCGAATGAAATCAAAATCTTTTCGCGAGACTGGTTCATCGACCGGCAGAGCAAAGTAATGGCAGCATTTGGCCGTGCAATGATCGCAGAGATTTTCACCCTTGGGCAGGTCCGAGCGACGGCGAATCCGCTGCTGCGTTGCCCCGGGCGTGGCGTCTTTGGGGGCGATTGGTTTTGGCATGTGGGTCAGCACCGAATAATGCCGGGGAAGAGTGTGGACAAGAAACGTCGAATCGACTCCTATCATGATAGCGCAATCGCCGGCCAATACGAGACCGCAGCCCGATGAGCGGCCTGATTTGAGCTAAAATACAAAAACACCGCGCCGCCCAACGCTCTCCCACTCTCCGCATACCCCAATCTCCCCAACTCCCTCGCCCATGGAAGTCGTCATTACCGCTCTCGGCCCCGATCACACCGGTTTAGCCGACCCGATCATTCACCACCTCACCGGCCGAGGGGCGCGGATCGCTGAGATTCAAATGTACGATCACGACGAGCAATCGCTATTCGCGATGTTTTGCCGGATCCAGTTTGACCAGATGCCCATGAGCGAAGGGCAAATCTCGGTTTCGCAGATCCAAACAGAAATGCGTCAAATCGGCGAACACACAGGCCTTTCGATCCGGGTGTGGAGTCCTGACGTCCGCCCATCAGCACGCCCTCGACTCGCTGTCGCCGGGACGTACGTGGAGGACACGCCTCGCGCCATTTTGCAGGCTGTTGCCGACGGAACGATCGCAGCGGATGTACCCGTGGTGATCTCCAATCGAAAAAAACTCGCGTCGCTAGCGGAAGAATTTGATTCAGAATTCCGCATGATCGGTGATGGCCAGGGCGGAGCGGACAACGATGCGCTGATACGAGCGCTCGACGAATTCGAGATCGACTATTTAATCCTGGCCCGCTACATGCGAGTCCTCCCAGCCGAGGTGTGCTGGCAATTCGCAGGCGGCCGGATCATCAATCTACACCATGGTCTGTTGCCAGGTTTCCCGGGATTTCGCCCGTACCATGACGCCAATAATGCCCGCATGCTGACGTTCGGGGCGACATGCCATTTCATCATCCCCGAGCTCGATGCCGGCAATCAAACGATTAACCAACGCACCTTTTCGGTCGCGCCGGGGACGCCGATTGAAAAGATCATTGCCGAGGGGGAGCGAGACAACGAACCGAAGTGCTTGGTCGAAGGTGTGCGCCGGGTCGTCGACCGAGAGGTCTATCTGCACTTCCACCGCGTGATGCCGCGGAAGTGAGATCGATTTCGATGGCGATGAGGTCGTGGATCTTGTCAAAGATCCTGCTCATGCGTCACGCGACGCATCTTGAACGGCGAGTCGATTTATTGTTAAAAATGCCAATTCTGACTGGGTTCCCCCGTTCTCCCTTTCCCCCGCCTACGATGATTGCGCAGCGGTAGCTGCAAAATCATCGTAGGCGGTTGGGGGAAATGCGGACAGAGAAACGCTGGCACGATGCCAGAATGTTTTGCTACGGAATGCTCTCGCGAGCACGCTGCTGGTCAATCAAGCTAAACAGACGGCGAAGATTGTGTGCGATGCACAGCAGACGCGACTCTCTTTGGGCTTGGCCCGCGTCATATGATTCTCAGCGAATGCAGGTTTCCATCGTTGTGACCAGCAGTCTAGCGAGATAGGCTCAAGTGGCGACAGCAAAATCGACTGAATCGACACGCTGTTAAAGATCCTGTGCGTGAGGAGGATCTTTAACAAGATCCACTACCGCAGTCACAAAATCGACGTCCCGAGAGGCTTGGTGACGCACAGCGGGCAACTCGTTGTCAGCCGTTGGCCTACAACAAGCTCGCCTCGGCCACCCGATGTTCTTTGACCAGGCGGGCGACCAAATCCGCGACGGAGATTCCGTCCGCTTCAGCGGCAAAGGTCGGCACGATCCGGTGCCGCAGCACCGGCAGAGCGAGTGACTGGACATCGTCCAGCGACACGTGGGTACGACCATGCAGGAGTGCTCGAGCCTTGGACGCGAGCACCAATTGTTGGCTCGCCCGCGGTCCCGGTCCCCACTGAATCCATTCCTGCACCCAAGGCTTGGCATTGGCTTCGCCTGGACGTGCGTCGCGGACCAAGTCGATGACCCAATTCTTGACATGGTCGGGCAACGGAACGCGACGAACCAACGCTTGAAACCGGACGATGTCTTCGCCGCTGATGACGTGTTTGACTTCGGGAAGCTCGCCCGACGTCGTGCGATCGACGATCTCGGCTTCTTCGTCACGGCTCGGATAGGCGACAACAACATGAAACAAAAAACGGTCGCGTTGGGCTTCCGGCAATGGGTAGGTGCCTTCTTGCTCGATCGGATTCTGGGTCGCCAGGACAAAGAATGGCTCAGCCAAGCGGTAGGTGTGGCCGCCGGCGGTCACTTCGTGTTCCTGCATCGCTTCGAGCAATGCCGCTTGTGTCTTGGGTGGTGTGCGGTTGATTTCGTCGGCGAGCAGCATCTGCGTGAAGATCGGGCCTTTGCGAAATACCATCTCACGCCGGCCCGTCTCATGATCTTCCTGGATAATATCGGTGCCCGTGATATCGCCCGGCATCAAATCGGGCGTGAATTGAATGCGGCGAAAGTCCAGACTCATCGACGAGGCCAGCGTTCGTACCATCAACGTCTTCGCGAGTCCGGGGACGCCTTCGAGCAGGCAATGCCCGCGAGCTAGAATGGCAATCAATAGTTGCTCGACGACTTCGCTCTGCCCGACCACGATCCGGCTGACCTGATCTTTGACTTCATTGACACTCGCAATCAACGCCTCGGCGGATTCCAGATCACTGTGGGGCAGTTGGGTTTGAGCGTTTTCACGCGGGGGCGGTGTGACCATGGCGAGGGAACAGAGAGAGGCAGAGGGGCAGAGAGGGAGGGAGACTCAGTATACGCCAACGGCTTCCGGTTTGCTGCTGAGTCGCCGAGTCTCTCGGCGACTCGGTCCCCTGCCAGCCCCACGCACCCAACCGCTCAGCGAATCGCCGTTTCCGCTCCCTGGATTGCCGAATCGTTTAGCAACAATTCGCTGGGCGGAGTGGGCGGAAACTGAAAGCCTTTGTCGAACATGCTCGGGGCGTTGCCGTCATATCGCTGCGTAAAACGCCACAACCGAGCCGTCTTGCCGTCGGCGTCGACACGGTAGCCAAAGTCGATGCCGTCCACCATCTTCCAATCGCTGGGCGCCAGGCCGACTTTCGTTAATTCGGAGAGCGAGGTAGGCCAGCGTCCTTCTTGCAATTGGAATTGTTTGATCGCCACCGCCGTCAGCACCCGCCGGTGGTTCATTTGTTGTTCCGCAATAAGGACTGCATAATAGTCCGGATCCCGGTAACGGCCGTGGAGGTCAATCGAGGCCCACGGAATGGCGTTAACACTCGCAACCGCTTCCGCTCCTCGTTCACGTTCTGCTCGACGTTCAAGTGTTCGGACAGCACGCACGTGTTGACGAGTTCCCGCGTGCCGTCGTTTCTCGAGCTCTAAATACGACCGCAGGTTTGTTGCGACGAAAGTGGACGCGACACCAAAGGGTAGTGCGTCCGACCCCTGCACGGAGTCACGACCGTGATTGACGTTTTGTACGTTATCCAAATAAAGAATAAGGTCGAGGTCAATAGCGTGGCGCCATGATTTCTCACTATCAATGTGAAAACTCAACAATTTTCTGACACGACGAAGGTCTTCTGCCTGCCAGAAATTATTCTCGAGCGAGCGATGGATCAGATCCGCAGGCGGGCCCATCTTCTCGACGCCCATGACCCGCCGATACACGTTGACATACAGTTCGAGTAAATCCGCGGCGAATGCACTGTCGTCACGATGGTAGGCGTATGCGAATTCGCGAAGCAGCAAATTGTCGCCACTCCAAGTAGGAAGTCCATACAGAACCGTATTCCGATTCACATCGGTTGGAATTCGTTGAGACTCTGGACTTGAGAGTAACTCCCGCATCCGCTCGATCAACGGTTCGGCTTCGCGATGATAGTTCTCAGCGAGTTTCTCCGCAGGCCAGGCCTGCGCTGCGGGCACCAGGTGGCCCGACGGATTCAGGAGTCGAAATGCCTCTCCATATTTGTAGCGTAAGAATGCGATCGCTTCGTCTAAGTCCTCCCAGTTCGTAGCATCACCACGTGCTGCGTTCTGCTTGCGTTGGGCAACGAGTGCCTCAACGTTCAGGGGCACTCCATTGGCTCGCAGCGTCGCCAGTTCAGCCTTGACATAACGGCGGGCGGACCATTCTTGGATGAGTCCAAAGATCAGCAGCCCAGTGATGACGACCAGTGGGAGGACCGCCATCGCCAGGTAGCTCGTTTCGCTACGTCGACTCGGCGAGATGTGTGGATCAGCCATTTCGATTTCTCGTGGAGGTGAAAGTGTGTCGCTCGGCTTGGCGAGCCGCCTGGGTATCTTCCTCGTTTGCCAACTGCTTGGCTTGTTCTTCCCACGCCCCGTACCAGCTTGATGCAGGATAGCGTGTTGCTCCATAACCAAAGTACGCTCGGACCCGATCCGGTTGGACATCGTAGGGCCCCTCGTCAAAGGGAGTGGAAGGATCAACCATCAAGTGGTGCAGTTTGCGACGGATCGCAAGTGTGTCTTGCCCACCTTCCATTGCGTTGAGTAGTTCAATCGCGTCGACGGTCAATCGATCGACCAAGCGATCGTAGACCCAGTACCGCTTTTGTGGTGGATACCACTCGAACCATTGGTCGCCCCGGAACCCTCCGAGCGAATCAAAACGAGTATCGTCCGTGAGATCTGTATCAAACTCGTTTCGCCAACTCAGTAAAACCGCGCGGCGGCGGGCCGCGTTGCGAGATTTTTGATCCGAAATCACCGCGATCGCGCGCTGCGCGAACTCGCGTGATCGAAGTGGCTTGAGCTTTTCCCGCGACAGGGTTTGGGTTAACCAAATCTCAACCTGATCAGCCACTTCTTGATCCACCCAGCGATCACTCATTCGCAGTCGCAACGCGATCACCGTCATCGCATCAATCCATTTCCCCAAGGCATCGACTGCCTCGGCGTCATCAGGATTTTGCATGACAGAGTATCTGAAATACTCAGCAAACTCGATTGACTGTGACAAGATGCCAAGATCGGCACGCAGTGGCACGTTGACGTCAGCATCCAAGTCACCGATCGAGAGATAGTCTTGGGGAAGGAATCTTTGAGATTCCACGATTTCCGTAATGTCGTTATGAAATCGCTCCGCCCGCAAGTTTTGCAGCGGCGAACTGATGCTCATCATTTGCGACAAGTTCCCCGCGTTGGGGAATTGACGGGCCTCGGCAATGAGTGCCGTCCGAGCAGCAGAAGAAATGCCAGGGAACGTAGCCACTCCGATCGTGAACGGCAGGATCGGAATGGCAGAGTACAATGCCGTGGTCACGACGCCGCTCAGCCAGATCGGCCACGTTGCCGTATCGTCCATGAAACGACGCATCATCAACCAGGTCGCTATCATCGGCAGCACGCTGCATATCACCAGCAATCCAAAGGGAGCTTGATACATCATCGCGGATCCGAGCAACCAGGTCACCGCAACGCCCGACACGACCGGTGCGACGAACGCGGACGCTGCTAAGATTCGAATCCACTGACTCGTCGCTTGGGACACGCCATAGATGATCCACAGAACGCAACCGACGAACGCCATGGATGGTACGGAGTTGACGGGATGTTCGTACTCGCCTCGTAGTGAAAGAGAGGATGACAGCAGAAACGCAATCATCGCGATTGCAATCACACTCAGCCCGATCAAATGGCGGCCGATCCAGACTCGCGTGGGCGACACTCCCCGGTCGGCGAGAAACCGCAACCGGCGCGCACTGCCGTCACCGTGGAACACAAACACACCCAGCCATGAGGTCGCGACGGCTCCCGCCACTGTCGCGATGATGAATAGATTGTTGGCACCACGGCTGTGGTGTCCGCCCGAAAAACACCCGAACGCAATACCACCCAACAAGATCGCAAAGGTGAGCAATGACAACGTCAGGCGGTTGTGGTGAACCGACTGCCAGACCAGCGAGCTGAGTGGATAGCGAAATGGAGTTTCAGGAACGGGCAAGGAATTCGTAGGACGCCAAGCCGCCAACCAGTGGCCTGGTCCACTTGCTTCGAGTTCGGGAGCTGCTGGGGAAAGTGCGTTGATTCCCGCCCGGTAGCCCAGCCATCCCATCGCCAGTAACCCAACGGTCGATATTGCTGTCAATGCCCAGGCTGAGTCTTGCTGTGAAACGGCACGCCCGGTCACAAACAGGCTGGCGTAAATCGATGTCGCCAAGTACGGCAGCGCCGCCAATGGAATCAAAGCAATCAAACTGGGGAAAGTATTCTTCATTCGCCAGGCCGTGTAGAAACCACAACACAGGATGAAAAGACTATGGGTGAACCAGTACGCCGTATTCGCTGTTCCGCTGCCGGGCAGTCGATTGCCGCCACTCAGCCAGCCGATGATCAGGCAGCCCACCCACATCACGAGGAGACCCACCAACCCGACGACAAACTTCACACCAACCATCAATGCGGGGGAGATCGGTAGCGATGAGCACCAGAGCAGCGTGCGCGTCTCTTTCTCTTGACCGACGAGAATGGCACCCGCGCCGGCGGCAAAGAGTGCCGGCAGCAACAGTGGGATGTAGTGCCCAAACTGCGCAATGTTTTTTACGGAGGTCATCGTCGACCAGAGCACCGCCAACAGCAACGCGACGGCCAGTAACATCAGCACGAGCGGAACGATCTGGCGAGTTTCTTTCCAGGCCAAGCCACGTAGAGGGGAAGAGATCGCAATCATATCGTAGCCTCCATAGCGGTTTCTCGAGCCAACTCATCAGCAGGTTGCGATTCAAGAGGCGGACGTGAAAGTGAGCCCTTGGTGCACGCGATAAAAATCTCTTCGAGCGATAACGGCCGCTCTTTAACACTGGCCACACCGGTCGCCGACGCGAGCACCGCATGCATCTCGGGTGTGAAATTTCGTACCACCATTCGGCGTTGGCGTCCGAGCAACTCATCGCACATCACCTCGGCTGGCTCGTCGATCGACGGTACCGCCACGAGCGGATCGTCGAGGCTGACCGTCAATTCCGTCATGGACTCCTTCAGTTCATTCAGCGGCGCGACGATGCGGAGTTTGCCGTCATGCAAAATCGCGATCGTGTCGGCGACCCGCTCGACTTCGCTGATCTGATGACTCGACAAAAACACGGTGCGTCCTGATGCCGCGCGATCGATCATGCTCTCGAGAAAATCACGACGGACCATCGGATCAAGACCCGAGGTGGGTTCGTCGAGGATCAGCAGCTCCGGATCATGGGCGAGGGCGAGTGATAAGGCGACCTTCGCACGCTGGCCTTTACTCAGATGACGGATCTTGCGGTCCTCGGGGATCTGATAGCGACGAATCGAGTCGCGATAGGATGGTAAGAACCCGTCGGGAAAGAACGAAGCGGTGAACCAACCGATCTCTCCCACACTCATCCAGTCGTAAAGGGCAGGGGCATCGGAGACGTACCCGACGCGGCGGCGAACTTCGAGGGGATGACGGGTCGGATCCATGCCACACACCGTGCACTCGCCCGAGGTCGGTTTCTGAAACCCCGTCATGATGCGAATCATGGTGGTTTTGCCAGCCCCATTTTCACCGAGTAAAGCGAAGACACTCCCGGGTTCGATCGCAAAGTCGACTCCGCGAAGCGCATCGCATCCGCGAAAACGCATGGTCAACTGTTGGGCGGTGATCACTGATGTCATGGCTGGGGCCTCGGGGCGGTGATGAGCAAAGAAGAGGAGTGAAGGATTCGGAGCCGTGCCACCGGTTAATCAGGCGGTGACGATATCGTTGCCACGCTGCTCTCGAGCGATCCGAGCTGCTGTTCGACAATGCTGCGAATCTCATCCGCCGTCAGACCACCGTGTAACGCCTCGGTCAAGGCACTCTCGATACGAGCGGCGATGATGGTCTTGCGCTGTTTCCGGCAGCGGTCCAGCGCACCCTTGCAGACCACCACGCCGCGACCCCGGAGCGTTTCCGTTGTCCCATCGGATTGCAACTCCTGATAAGCGCGGGCGACTGTGTTTGGATTGACCGCGAGCTGCGTCGCCAACTGCCGCACGCTGGGTAGGAGCTGGCCCGGACGCAGCGTCTGCTCAGCAATCGCAAATTTAATCTGACGAACGATCTGCGAATAAATCGCCACACCGTTGGAGGGCTCGACCGTGAAAAACATTTTTTACCGTCACCTTTCTAGCGTTCTGGTGTACTGATGTGATAGTACGGCTGGCGAAGGCGTGTGTCAAGCGAAAAAAGGCGGGTCACCGATTTTTGATTTTCCCCGGCGATTGCGAGGGAGTCGGGCCGGACCGCAGCGCCCGCCCTCTTTGAGGTGAAGGGCGAGGACCTTCTCTGGGGGCGGGATGAGAAAGCGGCGGGACCCCGGGGAGATCGACGACGGCGCGTTGGCTATGATGTAGTCCGTTTCCACCCACGCTTCCATTCACTCCAACGAAACCAAGTGGCCATGAAGTCAACCGTCTTTACCCTGCTCGCCCTCGGACTACTCGCCGTCGCCGCCATGCAAATCACCGCTACGGGTTCAGAAGCCAAGCCCTCGACCAAGCAGCTGCGTCACATGGTGATGTTCAGCTTTAAGGAATCCAGTAGCGAGGCCGACATCCAGGGCGTTGTCGATGCATTCGCCAAGCTACCGAGCGAAATCCCGTCGATCGTGGCCTTTGAACATGGGCTGAATAACAGTCCCGAGGGCCTCAATGAAGGATTGACGCACTGTTTCCTGGTCACGTTCGCCGACGAAGCGGGCCGTGCCGAATACCTGCCCCATCCCGCGCACAAAGCGTTCGGGAAGGTCCTCAGGCCGCATCTAGAGAAAGTAGTCGTCGTGGACTACTGGGCCGAGTGATTTTGCGGTAGGCGTTTGCAACGCCGGTTTGTGGCTTCGGCATCGTTCGGCTCGCCCGAGCCGTGGGCTGATACCCACGGCTAAACCTGGCGTCGCTTGGTGCTGGCGGGGGCGACCGCAGAGCGTTCGCCCGCCATTTATCCAAGTCTTACGGTTTGGCTGGGCTTTCCACCAGCTTGCTGGCGCTGCCCATCAATCCGTAAGACGCTGAATTGCTATGGTCGAGCACGAACGGTCCGGTCGCGCGATCGAGGTGCATCAGCAATACCGTTTCTGGCTCAGGCGTATGCCGTGTGCTGGGCGTGAAGTCCTCTGCGTAGACCGCAGCTTTTGATAGCCGCACTTCGTCGATCATGGCGTGAACCGCGCGCGTCGGCCGTCCGCTTGCATCGGTGTCAGCACCGATATAAAGGGGCAGTTCGTTGCGGGTTCGTTTTTGCTTCTTGGCGGATGCTTGGCCATTCTTCTTGCCAGCAGCCACTGTATCGACAAGCTTGCCATTCACAAAGATTTTCACGGACTCGCCATCGAAGCTGCCTGCAATGTGCGTCCATTGATCAACCACCATAGGGTGTGTTGCTTTCGCGGACACGTATTTGCCATTGAGGTGGATCGTGAACTGCGGCACACCTTCATCGCTGAAGATTGCAAATTCGGAACCCTGGGTCTTTGCGAGGACACCGCTATAGCCCGCCACATCGGTTGGTCGGACCCACGCCTCGAGGGTCATCGGGCCATTGGGTAGATGCAGGTCATCCGAATTGACGCGAATCGCTGAGCTCTCACCGGCAACCAGCAGGCAGCGGTCAGCGGCGCCTGAGAAGTAGTCTGCGGGAACCTGGCCAGGCGTGATCTGCAGGGGTGCGGATACGTCGGGCAGTCGCACGCGAGCGTTGGATGACAACAGGTCGATCTCCATTTTTATCGCAGGAATGGTCACGGCATCCACGGAGCCAGGAGCCCGGTGAACGGTGAACGTGATTTCCTTTTCCTCGCCCTTGGCGATCTGGAAGTGCTGGTGATCGAGCGTTGACTGCCATCCCTGTCGCGACGACGCGGAGTCCTCCACTAGGGTGATGTCCACATCATGCTGTCCAGGGTTCTTGATCTTCATCACGACTTCACCGGCACAGGTGCCGTCGGCGTTGACGATCAGTTCCGGTGAGGTTTGCTGTGGCCGAATCTTTCGAGCTTCGCTGACCTCAGCCAAGAATTCGGGGGTGAACTTCTTCGGATCGAAGACGGCTCCGACGGGAATCGCAGCGACCGTGATGCGATCGTTTCGAACGGTGACCATGTTGAGGTGGTGCAAGTAGCCGGCGTCGGGGATGTCGGCGGATAGGTGGCCGCCGGTCGTCGCCAAAGCGAAGTACTCGATGCCGTCTTGATTGCCGTCATACCGCATATGGTGAATGTGCCCGGCAAAAACAGCCGACACGTTGCCTGCTGCGGCGAGTTTTTTGTGGACCGTCGGCCAGTTACTGCCCTTGTACCCGCCGCCAATCCAGCGTGGGTGGTGCAGGAACACAAACACATGCTCGGCGTCCTTAAGTTCTTCCAAGGCCTTGTCCAAGAACGCGAGCTGTTCGTCGCTCATGTTTTGTAAAGCTGCGGAATTGAATGCTTTTTCATTCGTTTCGGCGTTCCCTTCGTCGGAGTACAGTGCGACGAATCCCGCGTTTTTGTGACGAAAGCTATACCACAGTGGTCCAAAGTTTTTCTCAAACAGCGATTCGTTCTGGCCCTGGGGTGCGGGGCCCTGGCCGCGCCAGTACACGTCGTGGTTGCCCGCAACGGGAAACCATTTTGAATTCAGGTGGTTCATGATGCCCTTGAACTCTTTCATTTGGGGCATCCACTCTTCGGCAGTGTTGTACCCTTGAACGAGGTCGCCAACGGTCATCACAAGGTCGGGATCGAGAAGGTTTGTATCGACGACGGCTTGCTCGAGAACCCGCAACCCCTCCGGAACGCCACCGGTACGATCGCCGTAGATGACAAAGTGAAAAACGTCATCGTCGTCGGCGGACATTGGCGGCAGGACAAGGGCGTCCTGGCGAGTCGTCATCACCGAAGTGGCGGGGTGATGCTCGGGGTGGGCGTCATCGTGCACGTGATCACCGTGCTCGTGACCCTCATGTGCGATCGACATCGAGGGGATACTCAAACTCACGATCGCACCGAGTGCAATCGCGGTGGATCGTTGAATCAGTTTCAGGCTGGCTGCCGTCATGGGCGGGCCTCTTCGGGGGCGAGGGGTGTTGGTGGGAATCAATGGTCCAACATCATAGCCCAACGCCCGCTAGCGTTCGCCGTTCTTCACTGGCTTTTAACGAAACGCCCGTTTCTCTGTCGATTCGCAGGGTAGCTCCGGACTGCCTGCCTGGCACCATAGGATCGCTGCACCATGGCATCGCTTGGGAACATGGTCCCCAGCGATGAACGCAGTGCTGTTCGTTGGTGATTGCCCGGTTGCCGATGTCGGCTACCAGTAAACGCCCAGGCCAGTTCCGTATCGGACCCCACCCCGATAGCCGTACGGGTATCCGCCGCCGTAGTAATAAGGTCGTCCGCGGTATTGGTAGTAGCGATAGTTGTTGTACCCGCCGTAGCCGTAGTTGCCATTCCCGTAGTTGTAATAGGGGATGTAATTTCCAGCGTTATTTCGGTTGACGGACCGCTGTTGGCTATTTCTCCATCCGGCATAGTTCGGACTGGTGTAGCGAGCGCCGCTCCAGTCGTTGCTGATGTTCGGCGGGAAGTTTCCGTTGATTTGAGCCAGAATGAGTCGGTCTCCCAGGCTCGCGAGGCTGGGGATATGGGGCACGGTCGCAGAATGCGACAAGGTGTCTCGCGTGGTGGGAGTCAGTGAAACGTCGTCATCTTGCGGCGTGGCCTTCTCCGTCTGCTCTGGCCGCGGCGAGTTTTTCTTTAGCTGATCAACTTCCTTGCGGAGGGTTCGGATCTGCCGGCGCATGTCATCGATCATTTCGTCCATTACCGGCAGCCCGGATTGTGGTCGCAGGCCCAGCATTGGGGCGTTTGGGAAGCTTGCCGGCAGCGACATTTGCTGGCGAAACCATTGCACGGGTGCTTCGACGACTTGCCCGAGTTCGGCGGTGATCTCCTGCTGGTTCCCGTCGCGAAGGACGGTCACCTTGATTTCACGACCGGGCTCGAAGTCACCAACCTGGTTAACGAATTGTTCCAGGGACTGAACCTCCTCGCCATTTAATTTGACGATTTTGTCGCCACGGTGGAGGCCAGCTTTTTCGGCGGGGCTATCGGTGGCAACCTCTCGGATCGTCGCCCCGGTTTCGCCCTCCGCAGCGGGTGCTAAGGCGATGCCAAGCCAGCCGCGTTGGCTTTCGGGAAGTTCCGCTGACTCCCTCGCCAAGGGAACTTCTTTATTGACATATTTGCCTCGCCGCCACAGGCTCAGGTCGATGGTATCGTCGCTATCGAGGCTCTCTATTTTTTTCTTCAGCTCCTGGGGATTACTCACGGTTTGGTCATTGATGGCCAAAATATAGTCACCCGGTTCGACTCCCACGCGATCAGCGGGCCCTCCCCGCAGCGTGTCGATCACGCAGACTCCTTCGCCGGGGCATGAACCGACGAGCACTCCGAGTTGAGGTGAGTGGTGGTCGACATGCATCGCGTCTTCAGATTGAGCAGTCGGATTTGCTCCGTTTTCCGATGCCGCCCCGTCCTGTGCCTGGACGTAGTTCGCAGTTGGAAGAGCTGTCGCTATGACGATCGCCGCCGCAACGTAGCGGCAGTCTGTTCGAATGCGTCTCATGGGAAATCTCCTCAGAAGGAAGTGATGGCGATAGAAGTTCGCAAGGGAGTGCGGCCGCAAATCGTGTTCCATTCACGCGCCGGTTTGGCTGCCGCTGATCGCGCCACCGACCGCCTGGCGACAGCGAGGCAGTCGAACGCGTCGAATTCAGGCGAGCGTAGCTGCTCGGAACGTGAATTCCACGTTCAGGCGAGCGTAGCTGCTCGGTCGATTCATTCGCGGCCACCTACGGAGCGTGAATCGAGTCAGAGGTGCTCCGCTGGCAAGCTGATGATGGGGGCCTCGACGCGATGCAGGGGCTGGAAATGGTGAGGGTGCATGACAGGGTTTGTTAGGTAAGTTTGGTTTTGGTCTTGCTGCGGCGATGGCGGAAGCCATCGTTTCGCTGGCCTCGACGATGCCAGAAGGCGTCTCGGTCGTGCGTTTCGCTCAGGTCATCCGCCTTGAGCTGCAGCAGCGGCTCGAGTGACTCATCTCGCCAGAACTTTTCGGTGCCCTTGATCCGCTCGTTGATTTGTTTCTGAGCCGATTCCACCGGCGACGTGGTTACTGGAAGTCCGGCACGCCGATACTCCGCATACTTCATCCGCGAGGCATTGTTGCTCAGGTACGTGATCGCCCGACGCAAGTCTTCGGGAACCTCTTCGTGATCCGCTGCATGCTCCTTCATCGCGGTGATCACCCGAGCGACGTCACCGCTCCATGTCCACTGCAGCCACTGGACATACAACTGCCAGCCGTCTTCGATCCGGCCGCACGATGCAATCGCCCCGCCGTAGACGTAAGCCAACGCGTGCATGATGTCGACGATCGGCGTGTAGTGCGAGAAGTGAGTCGCCCACAACGACCAGTTCACTTTCAAACCGTCGCCCATGAACGCTTTGACTTTCGCTTTGTTGAAGCCACGCCGATGGGCTTCGGCGGCAAGCGCCAAGCCAAGACGGTCGTAGCCCTGCCGGGTCGCAACGATCGTTTGCACCAGCGGATCACCGCCGCTCCAACGCCGGTGATCTTTGCGGGACGACTTGCTGTTGGGGAGGTGTGAATCTGTCGAAGTTGATTGCCTCTGCGATGTCTGGTTGCTCGGTGACGCTTCACGATCGGTGTCACTCGATGAACCGCTACTTCGGTGGATTTCATTGACTTTTGGGATGATCCACAGCGGGTCTTTCAAACACTCGGGCACTTCGGGGTGAGGATCAACTTCTGATGGTTTGGACTGATAGGTTTGCAACACACCGGCCTGAGTCTCTCGCCACCAACGGTGCTTTTTGTCACTCGGCTTTTCCTCTCCCCAAAACGAATCGCGAATCTGAGCGCGACCGCCGTCGCCCTGAATCACCGCGGCACGTCCGCTCCAACCGTTCGCCGGTGCATCGTCGCTTTGGCCGTGTTGTTGCTCGGGGATGCTCGCGGCGGTGTAGCGGTCGATGGCTTGTTGTTGTTCGTCGAGTCGTTCGTTGCCGATGCGAATGGCGATCCGCTGACATTGCTTGGCAGAGATCGTCAGTGCGGCGAGGTCCTGTAGGTTGCGACTGGCCACGGCATAGGATCGGTCTCTCGCTGCGGCGATGGTGACCTTTTGCAGAACCGCAGGCGTTTGCTCGATGTCGATGTCACACTGCAACGTTTTCATCTGAGGGAAAAAAATCGAGGCGGCAAGCCTCGCAGTGAGATACATCGGTTTTGAATTTCACTTGGCCTCGTCTGCTTTGCAGCGAGCGATGCTGGGCCTTTTTGGGCGTCATTGCCTTGCCGCATTTGGGGCAGGCGGTCACCGGCTCAGCCTCTTGAGATTGCTGGGCCAGCAGTTCGCTCATGACGATTTGAGTGACCCGGTCAACTTCCTTGATCGTCTGCTCTTCGATCGTCATCATGTTGGCATTGGCGAGATCGGGGATCCCGCCACCCTCAACAAGACGCTGTACGACCATGTCGGCGATTTCTTCAGCGGTCGGTCGATTCGGTGCCGATTCCATGGCAATTTCCCTTTAATGTGTCACCCAAAGCTCCCAGACCTCCCGGTTGCATGCTCAAAGTGTAAATCATCCAAGGTTTCAAGCCGACCCCAATCCAAGCTGCAAACCCGGTCATGCACCCAATGGTGATCGATTCATTATCTGAGCTTGAGGCCTCATGCTACGGCCGATTTCGCTTACAATGCCCAGCACTCATTCCTCGCATGCCCCTCCCTCCGCTGAGTACCCAGCACATGATTTCACCGACAGAGCACGCTGGTCCGGTCGCAGAGTCGAGCGTCGGTGTGCTGGCAGGGATTGTTGGTGCTGCTCGGGATAACGCGAACGGTACACCGGAGATGGATTCCAGCTTCCGCCGGGGGGTGGTGGAACAGGGGGTGGGGCGAGATGTTAAGGGGCATCGGTGAAGTGATGAGTTCGTCCAACAGCAAGAATGCGGTGGAAAGCATGCAGCGATTGATCGTGTTCACGCGATGTCCCGAGCCTGGGAAAACGAAGACACGGATGATCCCGTCGCTGGGGCCGCAGGGCGCTGCTGATCTGCAAGCTGCGCTCACTCGGCATACGCTGAATATTGCAGGGATGTATTGCAGTCAAATTCGGTGTGAATTGGATGTGCAGTTCGCCGGCGGTGATGCCGCCAAAATGCGTGATTTCTTCGGCCCCGATAAAAAGTACTCCCCCCAGACCGGCGATGGTCTTGGCGAGCGGATGATCAACGCGATCTCGATCGCCCTTGCCGAGCAGTCGCGCCGTGTTGTGGTGATCGGGTCGGATTGTCCCGAAATCGATGCAGCCCTTCTCGGTGAAGCCATGCAGGCGATGTCGGACTGTGATGTTGTGCTCGGGCCGGCAATCGATGGCGGATACTACTTGATCGGTTTGCGTGAAAACCAACCACAACTCTTCCGCGACATCGACTGGGGGAGCGGCCGCGTGCTACAACAAACGCTCGACAAAGCGGAGCAATCTCAATTACGGGTCCATTGCCTGCGCCCGCTTTCGGATGTCGATTACCCTGAAGATTTGGCTGTTTGCAAACGCTATCCAGAAGCCTTCCCAGGATTCGCTTAGGAACGAGCGGAAAATGACTGTCTGATTATGTGGCCGAACGCTCCGCGGTCGACCATTCCGATCGCGGAGCGTTCGGCCGCTTGTTTTTCGCTCGTTCCTTAACCCCACGGCAACCTCCGTTTCCATTTGCAATCGAAGCGGCGTCTTTCTCGACTTTTTTTTGTTTCCACGCACCGTTGAATATGCCTACGCCATGATCGTGAAAAAATGTCTGTTTGTCTTCGTTTCGATGCTGTTTTTGAACTTCCCGGCCCATGGTGACGAGGTCATTCCCGCGGACCCGCAACCGCGTTGGTGGAGGGGCAACATCCACACGCATTCGTTGTGGAGTGATGGCAATGATTTCCCCGAGATGATCGCCGAGTGGTATCGCACACACGACTACAACTTCTTGGCGCTGTCGGATCACAACGTCATCAGTCAGGGGCGCCGTTACATCCCGGTTGCCAAGATTCGAGGGCGTGTGGGCGAGGAGGCATTGGAAAAGTATCGCAATCGGTTCGGCACGGACTGGGTCGAAACGCAAGGCCAGCCCGGTGATAAGGATTTCGCCGTTCGGCTAAAACCGCTCAATGAGTTTCGTGCGCTGGTCGAAGATCGCGGTCGTTTCATTCTGATTCAGGCGCAAGAGATTAGTGATCGTGTCGATGGCGCGACGCTGCATATGAACGCTACGAACGTGGTCGAGAAGATCGAGCCTCAGAGCGGGCAGACAGTCCGTGAGGCGATTCAAAACAATCTCCGCGCCGCCCAGGAGCAGGCGAAAGAGGCCGGCCAAGACATCCTGGTGCACGTGAATCATCCCAACTTTCTGTGGGGCGTTACCGCTGAAGACATTGCCGCGGTCCTTCAGGAGCGATTTTTTGAGTGCTACAACGCTCATCCAGGCGTCGGGCATCAAGGCGATGCCGACCATCCCGGCGTGGAGCGGATGTGGGATATCGTCAATACCATCCGCACTGACCAACTGAACGCTCCGCCGATCTTCGGTGTCGCGACCGACGACAGCCATCACTACCACGGCAAGGGCAGTGTTCGCCCCGGGCGCGGTTGGATCATGGTGCGGTCGAAGTACTTGACCCCTGAGCATCTGATCGCGGCGATCAATGCTGGTGATTTCTATGCCTCCAGTGGCGTTCGTGTTGCTGAGATTCGTCATGAGGATGGCCAGTATCACGTTGCTGTCGAACCGGATCCATCTGCCGGCAAGGACGTGACCTACACGTTCGAGTTCATTGGCACACGTCGGGACTATGACTCTGCATCAGAACCTCGCGAGGTCGAGGATCCCGAGCGGGTAACCCGAAAGTACTCTTCGACCATCGGTGAGACACTCCAATCCAGTGAGGGAACCGAGGCGACCTACACACTCGACGGTTCTGAGTTGTACGTCCGCTGTGTCATCACTTCGTCGGAGGATCATCATGATCCATCGTTTAAGGGCCAGAAGCAGCAGGCTTGGATCCAGCCCGTTGTCGGCGCATCTTCGGCAGACGCGGATTCGAAGTCTGCGCAGTAGTCGAAGGTATGGGCTCGTCCAGCGCGAAGGCGGAGGCCGGTTCTGGTCTGCGCCGAGAAGGTTAGAAGGTTAGGGACAGGCAACAAAAGGTTAGGGACAGGCAACGAGAAGGTTAGGGACGAAGGTAAGGGACGAAGGTAAGGGACAGGCAATGAATAGTTGCCTTCGAGCGTGGCTTGTATACCATTGCCGATGGGTTCACTGCTCAAAACCGTGACGCAGATGGAGGTGATGAAGATGCCCAGGCAAGCTCGTGGGGAAGTGATCGATCCGAATGAGGTTCAGATCCTCCACTGTATCGAGAGGTGCGTCCGCAAGGCGTGGCTCTGTGGGACCGATCCCGCTACGGGAGAGTGTTTTGAACACCGCAGGGGCTGGATCCGCGACCGAATGGAGTTCCTTGCATCGGCGTTCGGTATCGATTGCCTGACCTTTTCGATCATGAGCAATCACCTGCACCTGGTTCTAAGAAGTCGCCCGGACGTCGTCGCGGCGTGGTCGGACGAGGAGGTCGCCCAACGTTGGCTGCGACTGTTCCCCGCACGTCGCAACCCCGACGGCAGTCCCGCCGTGCCGACGACGGCGGAACTGAATACGGTCCTGAATCAGCCGGAGATCCTAGCCTCACGGCGTCAGCGACTGTCGGACGTGAGTTGGTATATGCGCTGTCTCGCCGAGCATATTGCTCGCCGCAGCAACGCCGAGGACAAAGCTCGCGGCCACTTTTGGGAAGGTCGTTTTCGGGCACAGGTACTCCTCGATGAAGCGAGTTTATTGGCGTGTGCAGCCTACGTTGATCTCAACCCGATTCGTGCCGCCATGGCGGAAACGCCTGAATCGAGTAAGTACACCGGAGCCAAGGATCGGATTGACGACTTGACTCATAGCTCCGATCGGACCCGCCAAAGCACCCATGACTGGGAGCGAAGCCGCCGTCGCCAGCACAGTGGCTGGATGAGTCCGATGGAAATTGACGAGCAGCACGATCCCGTCGGGCCGCACCTGGACCATTCGGGCAGACGAGGCAGCCTGAAGGGTTTCCTAAGTGTCTCGTTGGCCAGCTATCTAGAATTGCTCGACTGGACAGGACGTCAACTCCGCAGTGACAAGGTCGGTGCGATCCCCGCGCACTTGCAACCGATCCTCACACGCATCGGCTTGGATACCCATGCCTGGTGCGACGTCGTGAGCCGATTTGGGCGGGTGTTCAAGCGAGCAGCGGGTAGCCCAGAACACCTCGCCGAGGAAGCCAGCCGTCGCGGTCAAGGTTGGCTTTGCGCCCGGGGCAACCCACTCGGCATATCTTCGGCCTGACGGTCTTCGCAAAAACCTTGTTTTTGATTCCATCCGGGTTCGCTGCTGCGCTGATATCGGTGAATCGGATAAAAATCCGCAAAATGACCGGTGGCCGCATTCTGCGGAGAGTGGATGGGAGCCAAATCGGCCAAAACCAAAGCCGTAGCTCTGGCTAAAAAGTGGGTGGCCCTCTTTTCGCTCTTTTCCTCTTTTCTTTCTTTTCTTTCTTTTCGTTTCTTTTCTTTCGCAGCCGAGCAACCGCTGCGGTTGCGTTATCTGTTGTTCACCCACGCCGGCAGCTACGACGCAGAAAAAGCCGCCGCGCAGTTCGAGCGGTTTCAGGGGCGGCCCGCATTTCGAATCGAAAAATCCACCCGACCGCATGTGCGCAATGAGGTCGCAAGGGAAGAGTGAATTGACGGCGAAGAAGAGGTGACGCGAGGGAAGGTTGACGAGGGAAATCGATTTGATCTCTGGTCCCTTGCTGTTGCGGCGGCTTCTTTCTGGGCGTCCGATCGATCGCATCGTGTACCACCATCCTTGTCGTTCTTCGATCTCGTCAGTCCAAGTATCGTCGCCAAAGTGGCGACCGCGATTGAGTCTTCCTACTGAGGGGCACAGCAATCCTTGGAGGGATCTGGTTTCCCCGGTGTAGCGAATGGGCTCTGAATGGGCTGATTTTGACGCTGGCGGCAATTCCCTTGATAAGGTGCTGTGTCCCTCTGGTCGTCCCTCTGGTCGCTGATGTCCCTCTGGTCTCTGGTCTGTTCTGTTGCTTCGCCGCTTCGGATGACGAGTTATTTGACAGCGAGTTCGCTGAGCCGGATTGTTCGCTCGATGCGCGGCGTGCCCTCGATGTCTCGAACGCTGATGTGGATCGGCGGATCCGAGGCTTGCCAGTTGACAGATAGGACTCCGAAATTCTCACGGTGATACGTCTCGCTGATGCGAAAGTCGTTCTCTGTGGGAGTACCGCGAGCGTGCAGTTGATTCAAGCTGCTGCAGGTGACGTCGACCATCGCGTAGCCGTCTTCGGGGGTCACTTCGGAGATTTCGGACCAATGTCGATCGCCGCTGATGAATAGAACACCGCTGGCGCCTGTGGACTGAATCAGGTCCAGCATTTGTTGCCGCTGTTGCGGAAGGTTTGCCCAGCATTCTTGACCTGCCGACGACGCGACGAATTGGATACTGGAGACGATCAATCTTAGTTCGGCCGGCTGCTGCAATTGTTCTTTCAGCCACTGCCACTGCTGGTCGCCGAGCATGGTTTTGGTCGGCGTGTCATCTGGGACATAGGGGCCACCGACACGTTGGTCGCCCTTCTTTAGGGCCGAGCGGAAATAGCGTGTGTCCAGCGAAATAACTTGCGTCCGTTGACCAACCGGGCCGAATATTTTGGCGTCGTATACACCGCCGCGTTGACGGAGCGGTGATTGCTGAGGAATCTGCCAAAAGTCCAAGAACTCTTTCTGTGACTCGTCCCGTTGAACGTACTCTGCCCCACCATCATTGACGCCGTAGTCATGGTCGTCCCATGTCGCCAGAACCGGGCAGGAGTTCCGCAGCGATGCGAAGGATGGATTACCAGCGAGTTTGTCGTACTTGGCCCGCAGCGTCGGCATGTCATCGGTGTCGCCGTAGATGTTGTCTCCTGTGAACAGCAGCAACTGTGGCTTGCATGCCGCCATGGCTTTGAAAATCGGAGTGGGTTGGTCCTGTTTGATGCATGACCCGAACACGATCCGAGAAAGTGGTTGCGATGGTTCCGGTGGCTCTGCCGCACGGATAGCTGAGCACATCACCAGCGCCAGGGCACAACACAGCGATGGTTTGAATATTGTGGTTTTCATGTCACCATTGTACATGCACGGTGAACATTATTCTCTTCCCGATTGACCGCATCCCGATGAGGCGCAGGGGGGGATCGGCTGACCGGGATCTCTTCAGGGGTGCTCTGGTTTTTGTTGCCAATTGTGCTCATATAACAGAGCGTCCGCACCGCAGCGTCGACGACGCGACCGAGGATCTCGCTCTTACGCGTCTGAGGACACGACGCTGCCCTGATGGGAGATGAAGTGTGTCGGACGTTCTGCACTCGCTGGATCGCTGAGTCAAGCAGGATTCGCACAGCCAATAGGCAACTTCAAAACGGACACATCCTCTGGCACCAGCGTCGCGAACGAAAATGTGTTCCCTGGTTTCAAATCGGCTGCGGCAGTTTCTCACTCATCGGATTGCAGTAGTCCGGCCCAGTCGCCGCATACCGGCGTGTGCCCCCACTGGGATGCGATCATCACGCTATTGATCCCCGAGCCAATGCCCAGTAGCGCCGTGCGATCGCCCGCCGTCAGTTCGCCGCGTTGGATTGCGGCGGCAACGCTCAGCGGCAGTGCCACCGATCCGGTGTTTCCGAGTACGGGATAGGTAACGGAATCGTGAGCGGGGTCGAGTCCCATCGCGGCCAGCATCGCCGCCCGATGCCGGGTGCCGACTTGATGGCAGACCGTCCGGTTGAAACTTTCGCGGGCCCAGCCTGATTCGGCAGCCAGGCGATCGAGTGCCGCGACGCCCGTCGCGATCCCTTCGGCCATCAGGGCTTCGGAGTCCGTGTCCATCAGCGGGCGCATGTCCGCGCCCGCGGTGTCTTGGTTGCTGCGGCACAGATCGTTGAATGCTGTGTTGGCTTCGGCGATGGCGAACTGAATCGGGGTCGCGTCCGGTCGCAAGTCGCGGCGGCAGACCAGCCACGCGCAGCTTCCCGATCCGATTGTGAGTGAAGCGAACGCAGGCTTCACGCTTTTCCGCGTCAGTGACTCGTCAGTGTTGAGTGAGTCGACGGTTGCCTCGAGCAGAGGGCGGCTGTTTTCCGTGCCCACGACGACGCCGGCCTCGATCATGCCAGCGGCAATCATCCCGGCAATCTGAACGGCCCCGTTCAAAACACCGAGGCAGGCATTGGAGACATCGTAGACCCAGCAGTCGCGCCCCAGGCCCATTTCATGGTGGACTCGCGAAGCGGTGGCTGGCTCGAGAAAGTCACGGCAGACGCTCGCGTGGATCAGTGCCCCGATCCGGCCGCGATCGATATCGGCAGCTTCGATCGCGGCTCGCCCGCTGCGAACGCTCGGGCCGCTGGGCATCTCGCCGACCGGCCACACCCGCCGCTGCTCAATACCGCTCATCAATGCCAGTCGCCCCTCGGGTAATCGCAGTCGCGAGTACAGCGGCGATAGCCGTCGCTCGATCTCGTCGCTTGACCAGACCTCCGTTGGAATCGTCACCCCGATCCCCGCCAAAACCACATTCTCAAAACGCATCAACTCACTCGCGAAACCGAACTGAAAGATTCTCATTAGGTGAGGGCTAGCATAGACGAGAGTGGGAGAGTGGGAGAGTGGGAGGGTCTGCAGAGTCACGCAGTCGCAGAGTGAGAAAGCTTGGGATTCTGGACTGTACCCGCGAACTGGACACCTGGTGAACGGTCAGTCTGGAGGTGCGTAAAAAACGAGCAGGCCTCGGAGGTCCGGCGAATTGGGGGTGTGCGTAAAAAACGAGCAGCCCCGAGGCAGGTGCGTAAGTTCTTTTGCTAGCAAACGGTTACGTCATCGCGTTTGACCGGCATTTGAAGATGCAATCAATACACGCGAACGGCTGCGGCCCGAACCAGCGGCGTGTTTTTAATCCTGCATCCCTGGAAACGACATGACGTCCGAAGCCGACACGGGCAAGCCCACCAGCAAATCATCGACACGATCTGCCGCACCTGCGGCAGGGTCGCGTCGCAAGAAAGCGAACGCGCCTAAGCGCGCTGCCATTAACAAGCGGAGCGCGGCGACGGCGGGTGCGTCGTCAGCGAAGAGTTCGGGCGGCAAGCGAAAGAAGGCCGCCGCGAAGCCTGTGGGGCCGGCGGTCTACGCCAGCGATGTGGTGGGGGGTGCCGCCAAAGCGACCGGCGGTAAGAGCGGCGCATTGACGCTGCCCGACTCCGCGAACACCACCGCTCCGGAGGCGATCGAGCTCTCGCCAATCGAGTCGGATCTACCGATGGAGCACCGGCCGGCGCAGGTGCTGCGACTGGCCGAAGAAGCCTTTGCGAAGACCGGCAGCTGGGTCGTTTTCTACCGCACGATGCTCGCCCCCGGTGGCGTCGTCGACAAACTCTATGAAAGCTCGGAGGCGCGACGCTACTTCGAAACCACTCGCGAGTTTGCTGAACTGCTCGAGATGGTCACCGCGATTCGCAGCCAAGATGATTCCAGTTCGGGAACGCACGAGCCCACCCGCATGCTCACCGTTCGCGTGCCCCGCAGCCTGCATGCGGCCACGATCCGCGAATCGGAGGAGCTTGAGTTGAGCATCAATGCCTACTGCGTGACGAAGCTGCTCCAGCCCGCGAACCCACGCTTCACTCCCTTGGAGTTGGGCAAGCGTCGCGGCCGTCGAGCGGGGCCGCAGCTGACGCTGACGAAGGTGAAGGTTAAATCCAGGGCAAAGTCTCGCGGCCGCAAGACATAGGCGGATGCGACGGTGACAGGCCTGCGGCCTATTTCTTCGGTGTCTTGATCGCCTCGTCAGTGACCACCAAAGTGGTGGATTCATGCAGCGTGATTTTGGCATCCTTGCCCTTCAGTGTCAGGGTCGTCGGAAAGCACTGGGTCACGGTGGCGACACCCCGGGGCGGCATCTCGATTTCTTGCGAGCGGCCATTGGCGGCGATACCGAGCGTTTGAGTCTGCTTCGATTCGTTCGTGATCGTGAGCTTGATCGACGCGGACTCAGGGCGGCCGAACAGCACCACCGCGTAATAGGTTGCTTTGTCGGTCGTCGCGACCGCGATGCCCGTCTCGGTGATGTGCTCTGCCCGCATGTTCTCCCGGTGCGGCGGCGAGTCGATCCAGCCAGGCACAAAAACTTGGGTTAGAGTGTCTGCCGTCACGTCACCCGTGTTCGTTCGGTACGCGATGTTCTCTCGGACGACACAGTATTTATAGCCAGCAGCCTGGGCTCGCTTCGCAGGTGTCTTGCCGTCGGCATGGTGACCATACTTCCCGCTGTCCGCCATGAACTTGGCGAACTTCGACGCTGCTTGGGTTAGCTCGGCGTTCTTGCTCAGGGCAGGCAGGTGATGGTCGCCCCGAAACTGGTTCGTCTTCTCGAAGATCATCCGCTCGACCTCCGCGGTCATTGAATTGGTGGGCGCCTCAGCAGAGGCGCATGTGGCGAAGCACAGCAGCAGGAGTGCGGGCAGGGGATATCGCATCGTGGTCCTCAGCAAGGATTGGTAAAGGAATCGGCAAGGTAGCGGAGTGTTCGACCACGATTCTGCCAGCTACTCTCTGTTCTCGCCAGGCAAACGCGAATCGCCGCGGGTGGTTCGCTCTGGCAGGAAGCGGGCGGTGGGATGGTTCCGGCTTTTCCTGAATTGCTGTCGAGCTGAAGTGTTGGCATGAAACCTGCTCGGCTATGGGGTGGTTCGGGGGCTCTTGGTTGGCAGTCGCACTGCCATGAGCGTGGGGTTCATGCCCGAGTGCTCTCTCAGATAAGTCATTCTCAAAGGAAGGTAGAGTATGTTGTGGAGCTTGATCGGAATATTGGTCGTAATTTGGATGATCGCGTTCCTTGCCAAGGCGACTATCGGGGGCTTGATCCACCTATTGTTGATTGTTGCCGTCGTCCTGTTGGTGTATCGCCTGCTGACCGGTCGCAATCTTACTTGAGGGCTCGGCTCGGGAGGTGAGTATGCCAACTATTCTTGTTGTCGACGACAACGACGATATCCGGGACTTATTGACCCGCAAGATGAAGACGCATGGGTACACGGTCGCTACCGCCTGCAATGGGGTGGAGGCGGTGGAATTGGCTGCGCGAACCGATCTAGCGCTCATTCTGATGGATATCAATCTACCGGAGCTTGATGGTCTGGAGGCCACCATGCAAATTCGCGCCGCGGACGCGAACAAGCATACGCCTGTGATCGCGTTAACGGCGTACGCTTTGGCTGATGATCAGGCCCGCGCAGATGCTGCGGGGTGCGACGCATTTCATGCCAAGCCGATCGATTTTGATCGATTGTTTGAACAAATTCAAACGCTCATCGGGGACGTGGGTGTCGATTGCGAGCGAGACCGTAGCGAGCCGGCGTGAAAGTTTGCTCGTCACGGCCGGTGGTGTCGACGCCCGATGTAACCATGCTTCTATTCATGGTAAAAGACGGGCCTCTTTCGAATTTCCGCTCCATTGGCAACGATCATGGTCCAGCACAGCCCCACTTACGCCGTCACAATTCGTTTACGCTATGCCGACTCGCCGGGCGCGATGGGACGAATCACGACGGCGATCGGGGAGGCCGATGGAGCGATTGGGGCGGTCGACATCGTCAATATCGCCGGCCACAGGATATCGCGTGACTTCACGATCAACGCCAAGGGCGTTGAGCATGGAAAGCAGATCGTAGAGCGGCTTCGGCTGCTCGAGGGTGTCGAGGTCGTGAACATTTCCGACCGTGTCTTTCTGATGCACTTGGGTGGCAAGATCGAGGTCATCTCGAAAACGCCAATCAAGACTCGCGATGACTTGTCGATGGCCTACACGCCTGGCGTCGCGCGGGTATGTAAATCAATCGAAGCGGATCCCGAAGCGTCGTTCGCATTGACGATTCGCCAGAATACCGTCGCGGTGGTGAGCGATGGTTCAGCCGTTTTAGGGCTCGGCAATATTGGTCCCCGTGCCGCGATGCCGGTCATGGAGGGCAAAGCCATGCTGTTTAAAGAGTTTGCGGGCGTCGACGCCTTTCCCATTTGCTTGGATACACAGGACACCGAGAAAATCATCGAGATCGTTCGCTGTCTCGCGCCCACGTTCGGCGGCATTAATCTCGAAGACATCTCAGCGCCACGTTGCATCGAAATCGAAGAGCGGCTCGACGCAGAGCTTGAAATCCCTGTTTTCCATGACGATCAGCACGGCACCGCCATTGTTGTGCTTGCCGGGCTGACCAACGCGCTGCGGCGTGTTGAGAAAAAGATGTCCGACATCCGGGTCGTGATCAATGGCGCGGGAGCGGCCGGCACGGCGATCTGCAAACTGCTGATGACCGCAGGCGTGCAAAACATCATTACATGTGATCGCAACGGTGCGTTGCACCGGGGCGAGCGAGAGCCCGATCGATCAAAACAATGGCTTGCTGACAACACGAACCCGGAAGGTGTTTCCGGGCCGCTCAGCAAAGCGATCCAGGGTGCTGATGTCTTCATTGGTGTGTCGGGAGCCAACACGCTCACCGTTGAAGATATCCAGAGCATGAGCACCGACCCGATCGTCTTTGCGTTAGCCAACCCGGACCCAGAGATTGATCCGAACCTGGCCGAGCCCTATGCGAGAATTATCGCGACCGGACGCAGTGACTTCCCCAACCAGATCAACAACGTGCTGTGTTTTCCAGGGTTGTTCCGCGGCGTCTTGGACGTGCGAGCGTCGACGATCAATACGGAGATGAAGATCGCCGCCGCCGAAGCGATCGCCGCGGTGATCCCGCCATCGGACTTGCTCGACGACTATATCATTCCAAGTGTGTTCGACCGCCGCGTGGCGAAGGTGGTTGCCTCCGCCGTCTCTGCTGCAGCGATCGCCACTGGGGTCGCAAGACGCGGTACCAAGGCCGCCTATAGCCTGTCGTAGTCTTGGCGAGCGCATGAAAAAACCCCCGACCCGCAGCGAGTGAGGCGGACACTCACCACGGGTCATTGGGGGCTTTCTTCCGGCCCAGGCAAGAGCCGAGAAGAACTTCTTTATGGGAGTGCCCGGGTCTCGTTGAGACGCGGGCACAAATCTTTTCTAGGGTCTCTTTCAGCGTCTCGGGGAGACACTGTTATTCCAACCGCGGGCTGCTACGCCGCTGGATAGCCGAGGCTATCCAGCGACGAAGCCGCGGTGGGTAGATCAAGCGACCGAGCCGCTGTGAATTGCATCCGAAGGATAGGCGTGCATTCCGTGCTCGCTGATGTCCAGGCCAGCGTGCTCTTCGGCAGGCGTGACACGCAGCATTCCAATTGCCTTGAGCGTGCCGAAGACAATGGACATGGTGACAAACGACCAGCCACAGATAGCAAGCGTGCCGATGGATTGTGTCGCGAATCCTTCGAACATGCCTTCGAAGTGTGTGTTCGGGAAGATTCCCATCGCCATGCAGCCCCAAACGCCGCATACTCCGTGCACGGGAAAGGCACCGACGGGATCATCAATTTTGAGTCTGTCCAGTGCGACGATGGCGAGCACGACGAGCACTCCGGCGATGCCGCCGACTACGATGGACATCGAGTTGCTGAATGCATCACAGCATGCCGTGATGCCGACCAAACCACCCAGTGCACCGTTCAGGCTCATGGTCAGGTCAGGCTTGCCGAACAGGCCCCAGCCAACAAACGTTGCGATGAATGCACCCGCCGAAGCGGCCAGTGTTGTGTTGACGGCGATCAATGTGACCGCGTCGATGTCTCCGGTGCCTTGGAAAGCGAGTTGGCTGCCGGGGTTGAATCCGTACCACCCCACCCACAGGATGAACACACCGAGAGCGGAGAAGGCGACGTTGTGACCAGGCAATGGCACCGACCGGCCGTCCGGTGTGTAGCGTCCCAGCCGGGGGCCGAGGAATAGAGCACCGGCGAGTCCAGCAAATCCGCCAACGGCATGGACGACTGCGGATCCAGCAAAATCTTGGAAGCCCATGGCGTCGATCCAGCCACCGCCCCATTTCCAATAGCCGCTAATCGGATAGATCAAGCCCGTCAGGATCGCACTGTAGGCGAGATAAGCAGTGAACTTCATGCGTCCGGCGACTGCTCCGGAGACAATTGTCGCGGCGGTCGCAGCGAAAACGGCCTGGAAGAACCAGTCCACTTGGGGTGAGAACGTCCGGCCTGGATCGTCCGTGGTATAGATGCCCGTGCCACCAAAGGCAAAGATTTTACTCACGCCCTCGGCTTCCGCTTCGCCCATGTAGAGGGTGGGATACATCAAGCCAAAACCGATCGCAAAAAACAGCAGCGTTCCGACGGACAGGTCCATCACGTTCTTGGCGAGAATATTGACGGTGTTTTTCGCCGAGTTCATCCCGACTTCCACCATGGCGAAGCCAGCCTGCATGAACAGCACCAGCACGGCACATAGGAAGAGTACCGCGTTGTCCAGGGCGTAGCCCACCCCGAGGTCCTCGGCCCCGCCCGCGTCGGAGGCTTCTGCGACTTCCGCGACGACCGTGACTTCGTCTTGGGCGGAAACCACCGACGCAAGCGATGTGCCGATTCCCATGATCCCCACCAGCAGGATCATCATTAGCCAGGAGGAGCGGAAATGCGTCCATCGGAATCCTGGCGTGTGCCCAATTGGGCTTTTTAAACTTCGTAGCATGGAGTCTTTCCTTCTCAGGGACAGTCTTATTATTTAGGGGGATAGTGCGGCACTGCATTTGGCGCAAGCACCTCGAAAACACCCTCCGCCTACTGAGGCAACTGGTTCACCACGCGGATGAGTCGACCGTCTAACTCCTGCCCGGGCCTTATCAAAAAATGCTCGTGAGTATCGGGTTGATCAATGCGTAAGCAAGCTGCTTTCGCCGGACCAGTTAAGCACAGGCTGGGCCAAGTTTCCGGGTTGTCCGTAATTTGGGTTCGTAAGTCATTGCAGTTAAGTGACTTGCGGATTTGAGAAAAAAGAAGGTGGATGTCGTTGCAAGCCAGGGCCTTTTTTTGTGCCTGTGTTGAAGGCATTTGTTGCTAAATTAAAAGGCATTTGTGTGCAGCGTCTAATCGCCGGCGACTTCTACGCTGTACCGCCCCCCGGATGGTTGGGTGTCTCGCCGGTTTGGCTTCCGCAAGCGGAGATGTTGTCAGCCTTCCGGGGGCCGTTCGATCGAGGCTCGACTCTTTCTTGGGGAGTGACGGCGCGGGCTCGATACCGTCGTCGTTTCGCAACTTTCGAGACCCGCGTCAGCCAGGATGTGTCCTTGGGAAAACGCCCGCGAGACGGCCCGCTCGCGGGCGCATCGGGTGAGTTGCGACGCCGCCGGTTCGTGCCGCGGCAACTAGTCGGCTGGGATTCGCTGGCCTGCTTCGGTAGAAAATATGCTCGTTCGCAGTACCGATCCGGCCGTCAGTGCGCTGATGTCAGAAACGGGCAAATTCAAAACATTCGACACCCACAGGCAGTCTCACCATGAAAACGATGATCGTGATCCCGGCGCGGTTGGCGTCGAGCCGACTGAGCGAAAAGTTAATGCTGCGAGCGGGCGGTAAATCGGTATTGCAGCATACCTATGAGGCCGCGAAGCGGGCAGCGATTGCCGATCAGGTCATCGTTGCCGCTGACGACCCGCGGATCGTCGCCGAGGTGAGTTCGTTCGGTGGTGAGGCGCGATTGACGAGCGTGGAGTGTCAAAGTGGAACGGACCGCATCGCAGAAATCGCTCTGCTGCATGACGACGTTGAGATTTTCGTCAATGTGCAAGGCGATGAACCGGAAATGGATCCTCGCGTGATCGATGCGGTCGCATCGCTGCTCGCCACGCGACCTGATGCGGACATCGCTACCGCGGCCTGTCGGATCGATACGCACAAGAAATTGAGCGATCCAGCGTGCGTGAAGGTCGTGATGGGAAGCGAGAATCGGGCGATCTATTTCAGTCGCGCAGCGGTGCCGTACTCCCGCGATGGTGTCAGCGAAGCGCTGTTGAGTGCACAACCACCGATCTATTGGCAGCACATCGGGCTGTATGCGTACCGCCGTGAGTTCTTGTTGTGGTTTGCCACCCAGCCTCCCGGTCGACTCGAGACGATCGAGAAACTCGAGCAGCTCCGGGCGGTGGAAGCTGGCAAGACGATCGTGGTCGCCCCGGTCGGTCCCTCTCCTCGCGGGATCGATACGCTCGACGATTACCGCGAGTTTCAGAATCGTGTGGAGGGACCATCCTCTGGTTAAACACGCCGTTCCTGCGATGGGTTATGCTGCGGCGGATTGAAATACTTTTCCGTGCCCCGCCTGTTTAACTTGGACTTCTTGAATCGTGACCGATCCCGCCAACGCGCCCACGACGCCCTCTTCCGCTTCGCGGTTAGGACTCTCGCTCTTTGTCATCTACACGCTGTTGTATCTAGGGTTTGTGCTGCTCAATGCGTTTGCCACTGACACGATGGAAGTCATCGTGGTGGCTGGATTGAATCTTGCGATTGTGTATGGCTTTGGGTTGATTCTCGCGGCGATCGCGATGGCCTTTATTTACGGGGTCGCGCTCCGCGGTAGCGGCAACGCAGTGGACGCTCATGACGGAGACGCGGTATGATTTACACACCATCAATGACGGCTGTGGTCGTATTCTTTTTGTTCGTCGGTTTCACCGTCGGATTGAGTTTTTATCTTGGCCGCAAGGCCACGTCGTCTGCGGGTTATTTTGCTGCCCACGGGCAAATCCCTTGGTTTATCAATGGGGTGGCGTTTGCGGGGGATTATTTGTCAGCCGCTTCCTTCCTCGGCATCTGTGGGATGATCGCGGCCTACGGGTACGACGGTTTCCTCTATTCGATCGGCTATTTGGCAGGTTGGATTGTTGCGTTGTTTGTCATTGCCGAGCCGATGAAGCGGCTCGGTAAGTTCACGTTTGCTGACGCTCTCGATGCGAAGTTCAACTCACCGGGCATCAAGGCTGCTGCGGGGATCAGCACCCTCGTCGTGAGTTTGTTCTATCTGATTCCGCAGATGGTAGGGGCGGGGGTTTTGATCCAGCCGCTATTGGGTTTTCCGCACTGGGTCGGCGTCGTGCTCGTGGGCTGCGTGGTGATCACGATCGTGGTCACCGCCGGCATGGTATCGACGACCTGGGTGCAGTTCCTCAAGGGGTCGCTGCTGGTGCTGTTCAGCACCGTGCTCGTCGTGATGGTATTGCAGAAAGGTTTTCACACGGACCGCGACGCGTTTGCGACGATCGGACCGCTCAAGCTCGTCGATGCTGAGGGCGACAACGCGACGACCAACCCGCAGCAGCTCGCCGAGGCATCTGGGCGGCGACTGTATACGGCGGACCGTGGCACCGGTAATGCCGCGGCCTGGGACACCGCGAGCGATTTGATTCGTTTTACATCGCAAGACGACGAAGGCTATGACGTTTTTCGGATAGAGCACGGTGCTGACGGAGTGATTTTGCGTGAGGCGCAGGCAGAGACCGTCACGGCGGACGGGAGCAAATTCGTAGGTGGGCTTCCGTTTGGAGCGGGTGCGGGCGAACGAACGCTCCGCCCTGTCGGCCAGTTGACACGCTTGCCAGCCGAATTTGGCGATGAAGAGGCGTCCGGCAAAGACTCGAGCGACGGGCAACACACCGGCCCACTCGGCCCGGTTCAGTTCTTCGACGTGCTGCGTCGCAGTGAGGTGACGCTGTGGGGCAGCCAAGTGATCACCCACGAAGACGACGCCGTGACCAAGGTGTACTACCAGAAGCCGACACCTGGTTCTCAGGTATTGCGGCCCGGCGAGCATCCCACATTTGCGGGCATTCGCAGTGGTCGGTGGACCGATCGGATTAACTTTCTCTCGTTGATGCTCGCTTTGTTTTGCGGGACCGCGTCCCTGCCTCATATTTTGATTCGGTACTACACCGTCAAGGATGCCGCAGCGGCTAGGAAGAGCACGATCGTGGGCATCGCCAGCATCGGATTTTTCTACGTATTGACCCTGTATTTGGGATTGGGGGCCATGGTCAGCGGGACGCTCGATGTGACCAATAGCAACATGGCCGCTCCGCTGTTGGCACGTGGCATGAGCGATCTGCTGTTCGCCATCATCTCCGCGATTGCCTTCACAACTGTGTTGGGAACCGTGAGCGGATTGATCTTAGCGAGCAGTGGCGCCGTAGCGCATGATTTGCTCGGTGGCGTGATGGGGATTCAGTTTTCCGAGAGCAGCCAAGTCCGGGTGGCGAAGATCGCTGCCGTTGTCGTCGGTGCCATTGCCATCGTGCTGGGGATTCTATTTCAAAACATGAACGTCAGTTATCTGGTGGGCTGGGCGTTCAGTATTGCCGCAAGCGCCAATTTGCCCGCCTTGGTGATGCTGTTGTTTTGGCGGCGGACGACTGCTGCAGGGATCATCGCCAGCGTCGTGGTGGGGATGTTCAGCTCGCTCGGCTGGATTCTACTTTCGGCCGACACATTCAGCAAAGTGTATAAGATTGACCCGGCCAGCAGTCCGATTCCATTCAGCCAGCCTGGGATCGTTACCATTCCTTTGGCGCTGTTGACCTTGGTGATTGTGTCATTGATGACGGAGAATTCACGACCGGAAATGGATCCCGCGGCGGAAACCGGAGTGAAAACGGCTTGACAGCGGCGAGATAAAGCCTATATTTGGCATTAACTGGCATTGGTTTGGTGTTTCGATCTCTCATAGATCGCCTCCAAGCCAATCTTTCGACGGCCCCCGAAGACATTGAGACAGATGTTTTCAGCGTGAGGCCTTGCCCAACAACCTCGTGCATGGCATGTCCATTTTGACATGATCGTGCCGAGTGCTTGGATGCGGCATACTCGCGTAAGTTACGAATCAATCGTACTAGACCTGACTCGTTCGATGGGAATCTTTTGAGGCATGGATTTGCCGCTCGTTTGAGTATTCTAATCAGACGAGCACCTTGGTCGCGCCGATGGTGTTACCGCCACCTTTGGTGCATGCGACCTTTACTTTCGTTTTTAAAAACGCGGTTCCTCTTGTTGGTTGCCTTGATCGGCTCTGTGGTTTTGACAAGCCTGCGAATGCAGGATCTGTTTTCGGATGAAGATGGGTTCTCTTTCGAGTAGGTAGGTCGGGGCGCACGGCAAACTGTTTCCTTGCCTGGAGACATCGATGAAGGTTTTCCCGGATTAAAAGATGGCAAAAAAGAAGCGTTCACCACGCGGCCGAGGTGGTTTCGGCTCACAAAGTGGTTCACAAAATGGCTCCCCGAGTAGCGGAAGCACCAGTGGAGGCAATAGCAAACCGCGTACGCGGCGGCGACGCCGTGGCGGTGGCGGCGGCGGGGGCGGCAATGCGGGCGGCGGAAGCTCGAATGGCGAACCGGAAGATTTCGTCAGCGATGCCCCGCTCGAAGAGTGGTCCGGCATACTTGAAATGCATCCCAATGGCTATGGTTTCCTCCGCAACCCAGCGGCCAACTACACCCGCGAACGCACGGATCCATTCGTGCCCGGCACGATGGTCGAAAAGTTCGGGCTTCGCCAAGGCGTGATGCTGCACACAATGGTCCAGCAAGCCAAGCGGCAGCAGGGGCCACGTGTTCGGGAGATACTCGACGTCGAAGGTCAGCCACCGGAAAAGTATCCGGAGATGCCACTCTTTGATGACCTGACGGCGATCAACCCGGAAGAGTTTCTGAAGCTCGAAAACGGAAAGATGCCGTTGACCAATCGCGTCATCGATTTGCTCACGCCTCTCGGTCGCGGTCAGCGCGCTCTGATTGTCGCACCGCCGCGGAGCGGTAAAACGATCATGCTCCAGCACATCGCTGAAGGTATTTCGGAGAACCATCCGGACCTGAAGTTGATGGTGCTGTTGATTGACGAGCGCCCCGAAGAGGTCACTGATATGCGGCGGAGCATTAAGAATGGCGAGGTCATTGCCAGTAGTCTGGATATGGACGTGGAGAGTCACGTTCGTTTGAGCCAGTTGGCGATTGACCGTGCCAAACGCCTCGCCGAGTCGGGGCAAGATGTGTTCTTGATGCTTGATTCGATCACCCGGTTGGCTCGTGCCTTTAATAAATGGGTCGGCAAATCGGGCCGCGGCGGTGCCACGGGGACGGGTGGATTGGACATCCGTGCGATGGACATCCCGAAGAAACTGTTCGCGACCGCTCGAGCTTTCCAAGAAGGTGGTTCACTCACGATCGTCGGTACCTGCCTGGTCGATACGAACAGCCGCATGGACGAAGCCATTTTCCAAGAGTTCAAAGGAACCGGGAACATGGAAGTCGTCTTGGATCGCCGACTTGCCGATCGACGCGTTTACCCGGCCATCGACATCTCTCAATCGGGGACTCGACGCGAAGAATTATTGCTCGACGAGGAAACCTATGAAACGGTTTCGATGTTGCGACGGACGCTCAGTGAAATGCACCCTGTCGATGCGATGGAACAGTTGACGAAACAGCTCGGTCGATTCGATGACAACGAGGGTTTCTTGAAACTGATCTCGGGTGCCAAGCTCGCATAGTGAGTATGCGACGGATCCTGCACGCGGCCGATATTCACCTGGATAGCCCGCTGCGTAACCTGGAGTCGTATGACCAGGCACCGTTGGAACAAATTCGCGGTGCATCTCGGCGTGCGCTGGAGAACCTCGTCCGGTTGGCGATCGACGAGAAAGTTGATTTGGTTGTCATCGCTGGCGATCTCTACGATGGTGATTGGAAGGATCAAAACACGGGGCTGTTCTTTGTCGGACAGGCTGCCAAGCTCACCCAGGCGGGGATTCCGCTGGTTGTGATCCGTGGGAATCACGACGCCGAAAACATCATGACGTCTTCGCTGCCGCTGCCCAAGAATCCTGATGGCAGCGAGATCATGATGGCTTCCAAAAAAGTCGATTGCCGCATCTTTGAATCGATGGGTGTGGCGGTTCATGGGCGCTCGTTTCGAGCCAAAGCCGAGCTCGAGGACCTGTCGCAGTCCTATCCGCCTCCTCTCAGCGGCATGTTTAATTTGGGCCTGCTGCACACGAGTCTTACCGGTGCGGAGGGGCACGATACCTATTCGCCATGCAAGCCGAATGAGTTGTCGGCCAAAGAGTATGATTACTGGGCACTCGGACACGTCCATACCCGTCGCGAACATGGGCTGCCCGACGCCGCGCCGATCGTTTTCAGCGGCAACATTCAAGGGCGTCACATTCGCGAATCAGGCGCGAAGGGCTGTTATATATTGGATGTCGATGAGCGTGGCAAAATTGATCTCAATTTCCATCCGCTCGATGTCGTGCGATGGGAATCGTTTGAGCTCGATGCGGGTGAGATGCAGTCGATTGACGAGATTCTCGATGCCTATGAATCGTGGCTGACGAAAACGATCGTTGAGATCGACAATCGTTTGTTGGTCTCGCGCGTGTCGATTGTCGGCGCCAGCGAAATTCACAATCAGCTGCACCAGCAACGCCATCGATTGGAATCATCGCTCCGCGCCATCGCTGTCACCCATGGTGGCGGGCAAGCATGGATGGAAAAGTTTCGGCTGCGCACGACCACGCCGACCATGAAACTCGATGTCGGTGATCTGGACGGACCGTTGGCGAGTGTGTCTAAGATCGTTGAGAAACTGCGCACCTCGGCGGAGCGTGGTGAACTGATTGCGAGTGAGTTCGCACAGCTGGTGAAAAAACTACCGGATCAGCACGAGACATTCGACGCCACCGATTTGCAGTGGGTCGACGACTTGATCGAGTCCGCCGCTGCCGATTTGCTGGGACGCTTTGACGGATGATTATCCAACGACTCGATCTGATCGCGTACGGACGCTTTACGGACACGCCGATTGATTTGTCGGCGGGACCACGGCGTTTCCATCTTATCTATGGGCCCAATGAGTCCGGGAAATCGACCAGCCTGCGTGCGATCACGTCATTGCTCTATGGGATGACCACTCGTGCGGAAGACAATTACGTGCATGCCAACGCGAAGATTCGCGTGGGTGGTGTGCTCGTCGGTTCGGACGAAAACTCCTTGATATGTATCCGCCGCCGCGGCAAGAAGGGGACGCTGCGTCAAGCCGATGACAGCACGGTCATCCCCGACGCTGAACTCGACGCGATGCTCGGCGGCGTTGACCGCGAGGCATTCGAACATCGATTCGGACTCTCTCACGAAGAACTCGTCCAAGGCGGCAAGGCGATCTTAGAGGGTGAGGGGGATCTCGGCGAAATTCTGTTTGCCGCCGGTGCAGGCGTCAGCCAACTCAAAGCAGTCCAGTCCAAACTCGATGAAAATGTATCGCAACTATTTGTTGCCGGTGGCAGTAAAGGCGCGATCAATATTCTTTCTCGAGAGATCGCCGAAAAGAAACGCCAGCTCGAAGATGCCAAGATTCTGCCCCGTGAATGGGAGAGTCTGCAGAGAGAATTGGCGGAGCAGCGAGATCGAGTCAAGCAGTGGGAAGCGTCCCAGCGAGATGCCGCGACAGGGTTATCTCAACGCCGCGCGTTTCAGAACGCCTTGCCACTCGTGCCGCAGTGGAGATCGTGTTGCGAATCGCTCGCTGAACTCGCTGGCACACCACTCCTGGACGACGCGTTCAGTGAACGGCGTCGGACGCTCGATACGAATCGTGAAATCTCGATTCGTCAGACGATTTCGCACCGACAACGGATCGCTGAATTAGAGCAAGAGCTTGATCGCCTCGGCGATGACTCCGGGATCATGGTCCACGAAGCGGAGATCTCGTCGCTGTTTCAACGCCTGGGTGCTCGCGAAGAGGCGCGAACGCAGCGTGCGGGACTGCAACGGACAAAGAAGAATCTTGATCGGCGGATGATCGAAACGCTCAGCGAGTTGTCGATCGAAATCGAAGCGAAAAGTGGCGAGGCGGTGACCGAGGAAATCGACGCCTCACTGAAACGGTTGCGAGTGGTGGATTCCGTCCGAACGCACGTCAATGAACTCGCCCAGCAGTATGCGATGCTCGTGCGGCAACGTGACGACGCCGACGAAGAGCTGAGATCGCTGCAGCGGAAGTTGGCGGAATGGGACCGGCGAGGCGGCGATGAGGTTGTTCCTGATGACCCTTTTGCAATCAACCAAGTCATCGAATCGGTCGGATCACCCGATAGCGTTCTGGCGAACCTTGCCCAGCAGAAATCTGACGCCAAACAGTCACGACTTCGCTGCGAGCAACTGGCACGCAAGCTCGATGCGATTTGCCCCAAAACGGTTGGATCGTTTGCGGACTCGCTTTTTGAACTTGTAAAGTTGCGTTTGCCGACCGAATCGGCAATTGCCGCGGCCGCGCGTACCTTGGAGCAGAAAGAGCAAGCCCTGGCAGCCGCCACCGAGCAGTGGAAGCAACTCGATGTGCGTGAACGCACCCAGCAGCAAAAGCTCGATGCTGCGAGTTCGCTCACGGAATTGCCGAACATCGAACAACTCGCTGCGGCGCGAGATTGTCGCGATGATGCGTTGGGTGCGATAATCGCTGGCCACGCGAATGCCGCCCTATCAACGGCGGATTTCACGAGGCTGCAGTCCCTCATTCGCAAGGCCGACGAAACGGTCGACCGGATGCGCCAGCATCACGAGCAGATTCACTTGCAGGCGACGCTCCAAGCGGATCTCGACGAGATCGCGAAGCAGAAAGCGACCTGCCGGGAGAGCGGAGAATCTGCCAAAGCTGAGTTGGGTGAGGCGCAATCCGTTTGGCAGGCGTTGTGGCAACCGCTCGACATGATTGCCGCGGATCCACCAGCGATGGAACGCTGGGTCGCCACGCATGCGCAGTTGACCGAATCGGTGGCCAACGATGAAGAGGAAGAGGGACGCGTTCAACAGCTCGAATCTCGCATCGCCGCGTCGTGCAAACGACTACGCCATGCCATTGCATCGACCGGGGTCGACAGGACCGTGGACGCACCTGCGGAGGACGTTGGCAGCGACTCGCGAGCAGTGTTGGATGGGGCCGATGCGATCAGTCCGATGGACGAATTCTCCACGCTTTACGACGAAGCGATCAGCCTGCGATCAACCTTGCAGCACTCACGCAAACGATACGAAGAGCAGCTCAAGCAGCACGACGGCTTGCGAGACGAGCTGCCTAAAGTCGATGCCCGCTTGGAGTCACGTCAGCAACAGCTGGATCGTTGGGACAAGGATTGGGCTGCGGCGACCTCCGCTCTCGCTGCGAGTGTGGACCGCACTCCCGCAGTGATCTTGGAGAAGATCAAGCAGATCGATGATTTGAATGCCCAGAAACGCGAGCGGGACATCGTGCTGCATCGCATCAACGCGATGTTTGCCGATGACAAGTCATATCGTAGTGACGTCGCTCGCTTGGCATCCACCCTGGGGAACGACTTCAACGAGGATGATGGCGAGATCAGTGATGCGTTTGTCCTCGTCAAGAGCTTCTTCGAACGCTTGCAGAATGAACGAACGGCATCGCAACAGCGGGTCGCCCACACACAACAGCTCGAGGCCGCGCAGAAACAACTCGCAACGGCGCAACAACAGGTTGCCGAGGCCGACGTGGCACTGGAGCGACTGTGCGATGAAGCGAAGTGTGAAGCACCCAGCGAACTGATCGAAGTCGAACGGAGATCGAAGGAACGGCAACAACTCGAGCATTTAAGACAGAGCGTCGAGCAACAGCTCCGGATGCTCGCTGGCACCACCTCGCTCGAGGATTTCGTTGAAGAGGTTTCGCAGCAGCAGGCCGAACTGCTCAATATTGAGATTGAGCAACTCGACGCAGCGCTCACCGAAGCCCAGGGGCAGCTATCTCAGGCTCAACAGACGCTTGGCGTTTTGCGAGATCGAGTGGCCCAGGTCGACGGACGCGGGCAAGCCGCCGAGCTCTCTCAAGAACTCCAGTTTTTGACAGGGAAACTGGAAAATGAACTCGAGGAATACTCGCGGGTAAAGATTGCTTCGATGATCCTGCGGCAGGCGATCGAAGACTACCGGCAGGAAAACCAGGGGCCGGTTCTGCAGCTCGCCTCGACGACTTTCGAACAACTCACTCGCGGCGAGTATGCCGCCTTGAAAGTGGACTTCGACAGCAAAGGGAAAGCGACCTTGTTCGGTGTGCGATCGGCCGTCGACGACGCGGATGTTCCTGCCAACGCGATGAGCACAGGAACTGCCGACGCTCTGTACCTATCGCTGCGGCTCGCCTCGATCGATCATCAACTCTCCCGTAGCACACCGCTGCCGCTCGTCGTCGACGATTGTTTGGTTCAGCTCGACGACCAACGCGCTGCGGCGGCGATGCGAGCGTTTTCGGACTTGTCTCAGCGAACCCAGGTCATCCTGTTCACGCACCACGAGCATCTGATCGAGCTCGCCAAGCAAACGCTCGCCCCGGATGAGTTCCATGTCCATCGGCTGGGGTGAATGCCTCGCAGCGGTGAAGATTCGTTTACAATAGTGCGTTCCCCACGATAGGAACCACTATGATTCGAACTTGCTTCTCACGCATTCTGCTGGGCTTGATCTCGCTGCCGTTGATCCATTGCAACTTGATCGTCGCGGCTGAACGCCCCAATATTGTTTTGATCATGGCAGACGATATGGGGTTCTCCGATATCGGATGCTATGGCGGTGAAATTGCCACGCCGAACATCGACGCACTGGCGGCCCGCGGGATGCGGTTTCGAAACTTTTATAACAATGCCAAATGTGAGCTGACGCGAGCTTCCCTATTGACCGGGCATTGGTGGCACCATGTTGGTGCCTCTGCGACGGCGCACTACAGCGAGCCGACCTACGGGGAACGGCTTCGCGATGCCGGATACCGGACACTGATGGTCGGGAAATGGCATGCGGGACAGACCCCCTTTCAGCGCGGATTTGATCGGCACTATGGGCTGACCGACGGTTGCTGCAATTATTGGAACCCCGGACATGCCCGCGAGGGAGAAGCTGAACCAGCCAAGAAGAAGGTTCGGCGCTGGGCCATCGATGACCAAGAGTTCTTACCCTACCAACCACCCACGGATGATTTTTACACGACCGATGCATTCACCGACTACGCGTTGAAATACCTCGACGAATACCAAGACGAGAAACAACCGTTTTTGCTGTACGTCGCTTACACCGCACCGCATTATCCGATGCACGCCAGCGAGGAGGATATCGCCCGCTACCGTGGCAAGTATGGTGCGATTGGCTGGGATGAACTTCGCCGCCAGCGTTTCGCGAGACAGCAGCAACTCGGTGTACTGCCACCGGAAGCGGAATTGTCGCCGCGCGATCCCGACCTGCCTGCCTGGGACGATATCGCGGAATCAGAACGGGACGATTGGGATTTGCGGATGGCGACCTACGCGGCGATGATCGATCGGATGGACCAGAACATTGGTCGAATTGTCGACAAATTGAGAGCGAACGGGGAGCTGGAGAATACCGCGATCTTCTTTCTTTCCGACAACGGTGCGTGTGAAGATTCCGCCGATCGGTCGACCGTTGCCGGGGCTGAACCCTGGGAAGTCACCAGTTTTCAAACACAGGGCCGTAACTGGGCGAACGCGTCCAACACGCCCTACCGCAAATACAAGACGACCGATTACGAAGGTGGAACGCGAACGCCGTTGATTGCTGTCTGGCCGGGCGTGACCGAGCCCAACTCCATCACCGATCGTGTCGGGCATCTGGTCGACTTCATGCCCACGATGCTCGAGTTCGCGGACGCGCCGCCAGTCGCTGATCTCCCGGGCAACGCATTGCAACCTGCTCTTTCGGCGGAATCAACCGATCGCTCCTGGCCGCTGTTTTGGCAGTTCAACCGCGCCAAAGCGATGCGTGATCATCAGTGGAAACTCGTTCAATTTGGTAAATCAGATTGGGAGTTATACGACCTCGATGAGGATCCGACCGAGTGCCATGACCTTGCTGAGAGCAACCCCGAGAAAGTGCGCGAGATGGCCTCTGAGTGGAAACAATGGTGGCAGAAGAAGTGAGCGGCACGGTTTTTTGAACAACGCGCCGGCGAAGCCTTCTCAGCAAGGATGGGGTACCGTTTTGGCGTCGCCGCGGTGGACCGGATCCTACTCGCCCACCGAATCCAAGCCCACCTCAGTCAGTTTCCCGGTGCGGGGGTGGTGGAAGGTTATTTTGACGGCGGTGAGCGATATGCTGCCGTCCGGCGAGGAGGCTTCGGTGGCTCCAGACGGCTCTCGGGGCGGGCCATAGATCGGGTCGCCGACGATCGCGTGGCCGCGGGCGGCGGATTGAATCCGGAGCTGGTGCATGCGGCCGGTGATGGGGCAGAGTTCGAGGAGCGTCCGGTCGAGGGCTGCGTCGTAGCGGATGGGGCGGACGTCGGTGGTTGCGAGTTTGGCGCCGGGGGCATCCGGATCACAGATCTCACCTTGTGCGACATCGACAATCTTTCGGAGGTGATCCGTCCAACGTTCCGGTGGCGAGTCGGGTGCCGCCACGGGCAGGCGTCCCTGGACCCAGGCATGATAGGTTTTCGACACCCGGCGGGCTGCGAATTGCTCCGAGAGGAGTCTCGCCGACTTCTTCGACAGGGCGATCAGCAGCACGCCGCTGACGTCGCGGTCGAGGCGATGGACAGCCGATAGAAAGCCGGTCTCGCGATCGAGCTGCTCGCGCAGTCGCCACTCGACACTGTCGGTGCCCGGCGGTGATGTCGTGCTCAAGCCGGCCGGCTTATGCACGGCGACGGCGCTACTGCATTGCCAGAGTATAGGAATCAACGTCGCAGGTTCAACGAACCACTCCAACCCAGTTTTTCTCGTAGCGTGCGATAGTCGTTTTGGCCGGGTACGTGCAGCATGCGAAACGATATCGGTGATCGCTGGATGCGGACACGATCCCCCGAGAGCAAGGCACCGAGCACCCGTCCGTCGACCAGGATACAGGTGGTCGGCAAGGGCTTGGTCACGGCCAGCTCAATGAGCGTATCGGCGGACTCGACGACAGGTCGGTAGGTGAGTGTGTGGGGGCTGATCGGCGACAGGATCATGGCTTGCAATTGTCGCCGCACGATCGGACCGCCGGCAGACAAGCTGTGCGCCGTCGAGCCGACGGGCGTGGCGATGATCAAGCCATCACACCGATACTGGGTCGCCAATTCTCCGTCGGCATAGTAGTCAATATCGAGGATGCTGAAGGGGGGGCCCGACAATACGGCGGCTTCGTTGAGCGCCAGTTGTTCGGCAACCACCGCGTCGGCGCGAATGATTTGCACCTGCAGCATCAAGTGGTCGATGACGCGGAAGTCCCCTTCACGGACGCGTGGCCAAGCGTCGAGGAAGTCATCGGGGGACAGGGCCGCCAGGAATCCGAGATGACCACAATTGATCCCGAGCACGGGAACTTGGTGCGCTCCCATTTGGCGAGCGGACTGCAGAATCGAACCATCGCCGCCGAGCACGATCACCAGATCAACGTCATCCTGATCGGAGAATTCATAGGCAAACGAAAAGTCTTCCGCCACAATTTCGGCGCTGGCCGCGACGACAGGGCGCAGCCGTTGCCAAGCCGCTTGGACGCGTTGTCGCTCAGGCGTTCCGATGACCACGATTCGCGGTGGGCGATCACAGTGGCACCAGTCGATTTTGCTCACGTGGTGGATCCTGTAATCATCGGAGCTCAGCAACCCTTGTTCTGCACACACACAGGTTGGGTGCCTATGCCACGTTTATACACTACTGACGGAGGCGGCGGAGCGGCAGGTCTCGGCAATGCCCTCGGCGGATAGCAAAGAATCGGCCAACAGGTCGCTGCGGTCACCGTGCTCGACGAATGCGTCGGGCAGTGCCAAGCGATGGATGCTGCGGGTATCGAGTCCTTGATCGGCCGCCGACTCCAGGAACGCGGATGCGAACCCACCGACGATGGTGCCCTCTTCGAGCGTGACGACGAACCGCCCATCTGCCATCGAACGGGCGACCATTTCATGATCGATTGGTTTGACGAATCTCGCGTTCACCACACCGACACTGAGTTCACCTGCGAGCGCGTCGGCGGCCGCGATGGCTTGTTCGAGCATTGCCCCGTAAGCCACAATGGTGCCGTCGTCGCCCTCGCGAAGCCACTCGGCTTTGCCGATTTCAATCGGTGCCGGGGTATGCTTCAGTTCCAGAGCTGAGGCTTTGGGATAGCGAATACCGGAGGGATGATCGTGTGCCAATGCCGCATCGAGCATCAGGGGCAGTTCGGCTGCGTAGCCGGGAGCCATCAGGGCGAGATGGGGGAATAATCGCATGTATGCGATGTCGTAGACACCGTGGTGCGTCGGTCCATCGGGCCCCGTCAGACCGGCGCGGTCCAGCATGAACACGACCGGCAGATCCTGCAGAACGACTTCTTGGAAAATCTGATCGTAGCTGCGTTGGAGGAACGTGCTGTAGATGTCGACGATCGGTCGCATCCCCGCTTTGCATTGGCCCGCGGCAAAGGCGACCGCGTGCGATTCGCAAATCCCCACGTCAAAGAACCGATTCGGGAAATGTTCGCGAACGGGTTCGAGTTTATTGCCTTGGCACATTGCCGCCGTGATCACGGTGACACGCTCGTCGCGTTTCATCACCTCGCCAATCGCATCACGAGCGTGCGTGGTGTAGGGCGGGCGGCCTTCGCTACCATGAGTGATCGGTGTCCCACCACGGTCTTCGAATGCGGGCGGCGTGTGGAAGAAGACGGGGTCCTCCGCAGCGGGTTTGTAGCCGTGCCCTTTCTCGGTGACGACGTGCAACAGGACAGGGCCCGGTGTTTCCTTGCAGAGCTTCAGGTATTTTCGCAGCAGCGGGATATTGTGCCCATCAATGGGGCCGATGTAGCGGATGTTCAGTTCCTCGAACAGCATCCCGCCGAGCAACCCGGCTTTGACGCCTTCCTTCATCTGCGCCAACAACCGCTCAGCGGGGTCACCGAACATCGGCACATGATCGAGCAACCGCCCGACCTCTTGCTTCAGCCCGGTGTAAAAGGGATTGTTTCGCAATCGATCGAGGTAGCTAGCGACGGCGCCGGTCCGATGGCAGATCGACATTTTATTGTCGTTGAGCACGATCGTGAGATCTTCTCGCGAAGCGCCTGCATTGTTGAGTGCTTCAAAGACAATTCCGCTGGGGAACGCGCCGTCACCAATGACCGCAACGGTGCGGCGGTCGGCATGGCCCGTCAGGATATCGCCGCTGCGCAAGCCCACCGCTGTGCTGACGCTACTGCCGGCGTGACCGGTCATGAACAGGTCGTAGTCGCTCTCGGCGGGATTGGGGTAACCCATCAACCCGCCGCGGGTACGGATTGTTTCGAACTGCTCGTATCGCCCGGTGATCAGTTTGTGCGGATAGACTTGGTGACCGGTGTCCCAGATCAATCGATCGTTGAGAAAGTTGAATTCCGCGTGCAGGGCCAAACACAATTCGACGACGCCGAGATTGGAGGCAAAGTGTGCCGTTCGGGTAGCCAACAAGTTGCACAGAACATCGCGAATCTCCACGCTCATGCTCGACAGCTGGTCCGAAGACATGCCGGATAGTTCGCGGGCGTCCTGTAGTCCAGCCAGCAGCGGATGGCGGGCGCCGCCGTCGGTCGTCGATTGAGTTTCGGTCGTTTTCATGAGGTTCGCTCCAAAAGATAGTCCGCCATTTGGTCTAACCGTACTGCCCGGGCTCCAAATAACTCGAGTGACCGGTGTGCCTCCTTGATCATGGCCGCCGCATGGTGGCGGGCCAACTCAATTCCAGCGTGAATTTCAGTCGTGGCCGCGGGGCCACTCTGTCCCGCGACCTGTCTTGATTCTAGTTCAGGCGGGGCCGCCTGTTCAGCGGCCATCAGATCGGGAAAAGTAAACTTGCCTCGCCCCGTGTCTTTGCCGGTACGTTTTCCGAGTTGTTCGTCGCTGGCGGTGAAATCGAGAATGTCGTCGGTGATTTGAAAGGCCAGCCCGAAGGCGGCGGCGAATTGGGCGAGGGCGTTGATCTGTGCGTCGCTGCCGCCGGCAGCGATGCCGCCCAATTTGGCACAGGCGATGAACAGATCCCCGGTTTTTCTCCGGTGGATCGACTCGAGGTGCAAACGAGCCGCGTGCGGCGACGCAAAATCGCTAATTCCAATGTGTTCCGCCGCGAGATCGTCTTCTTGGCCACCGACCAGACCAGTGGGGCCTGCGGCCAAGGCGAGTTCGCCCATCAGACGGGCCGCCTGGGATGGCTCGGCGGCATGCGTGTAGAGGTGTGAGAACGCCGCAGATTGTAACGCGTCCCCCGCCAGGATCGCGGTCGCTTCGCCGAACTGAATGTGCGTCGTTGGGCGGCCGCGGCGCAGGTCATCATCGTCCATGGCCGGCAAATCATCATGGATCAGCGAATACGCATGGATCATCTCGACGGCTACCGCAGGGGCGAGAGCGTCGGTGATCGATCCACCACAGGCCTCGGCCGACATCATCACCAACGCCGGACGCAGACGCTTGCCGGGCGCTAGGAGCGCGTACCGAATTGCTTCCCGCAGCTTTTCCGGGCACCCCGAACCGAAATCAGTGGCAGCTTCCAACGCCGGGGCAATCGCGTCGCGATAGGGCTGGAGCAACTCCGTGATATCGCTCATGATTCGTCGCTCAATTCGGAACCTTGGCGAGCGGCATCGCCCGCGGCGCCCCGTCGTCGACTGCGCGTTTTTTGTTTTTCCAGCAACGTTTCTGCGTCGTTGCCGTGGCCGTCTCCGGCATCTTCGAGCGGCTGTGTGACGGGATTGCCGTCGGCATCAAAACCCGCCAGTACGCTGACACGGCGTTCGGCGACTTCGAGCAACTCGTAGCAGCGACGCATTTTGCCGACAGCGGACTCGTATTGGCGGAGCGAATCATCCAGCGAGAGCTCACCGCTTTCGAGCTTTCGCACGACGGCCTCGATCTCACCGAGGGTGGCCTCAAAGTCCAGCTTTTCACCGTTCTTATCGAATGGGGAGGAAGCAGAGGGCGGCTCAGGCATCGCGGCGGAATTCTTCTTGGCCAAATGAATTAATCTCAATCGGTGCAGCATTGACGTCGCGAGACTATAACATGGCGCGTCAGAACTCGACAGATCCGGAAGTCGAATGTGCCTGGGATATTCTCGGAGCGGATTGGGCGGGGCCTGTATCTGGACTCAAGGTCCCACCCGCGTCGCATGGTTCGCTCGGGACGCATGGTTCGCTCGGGGCAATGGCCCCAAGCTACAATGTTTTCGGGGCGATCACGGCGATGAGCATGCCGGTGAGCAAACCGCCTATGTGGGCCCCATTGGCGATATTCGGCATCATGGGGGTGAAGCAGAGTACCAGAAATCCCAGCATGTAGATGACGCCGATTTGCGGGATCTCGACGGGGTAACCCGGTTGGAATTTGGGACGAATCCAGATGAAACCAAAAATACCCAACACACCTCCGGAGGCGCCGATGACGGGGCCTCCCCCCCACGAATAGGGCATCAGAATCTGCGTTAGCGTCCCGACGCCGCCGCAGACCAACAGCAGGAAGAGGAAGAACCAACGGCCATGGATTCGCTCGACCACCCCCCCGAGGAAGACGAGGTTGAGCATATTGAAGGCCAGGTGCATCATGCTACCGTGCAGCAGCATGGGCGTGAAAATTCGCCACACCTCTCCCCGTTTGATCGATCCCATCAGGTCACCCGTCGTCTGGTAGGTGATCTCATCCACACAGGACAGCGCATTGAAGACGCGGTTGGCTGTCACATCGTTGGGACTGGGGCGGCCGAAATTGGTGATGAAGCCAATCACGGTCGCGAGCACGACGAATCCAATCGTGACGGGAATCGAAGCGGGCGATTGGCCGGGGCCACCGAGTCCGGCGCCGTTGCTACGGCGAATCTGCAGTTGAGCTTTTTTCTGAGCGGCAATTTTCTGCGCAATCTGTTGGGACTGCTGCTTGCGTTGCCGCGCCGCCTCTGCCGAGACGTCGTACTCCTTCGCAGAGGGATTGGCCTTGTACTCCGCGAATAATTCGCGGGCACGCGGCACGTCCTGCTCTTGCCGAATCCAGATATCATGTTCAGTGGAAGCTGGTGCTGCTGATTCGTCGGTCGAACTCGCTTTCGCGTCAATCGACTGGGTTTGCAAAAAATCGCAGAAGCGATTCGCCTGGTTCTCGCCCGCTAGGTTGCCAATTCGCCGCATCTTCAATATTTCCAGAATGACCGTCCGATGAATTTGATTTCCACTATGTTCTACGCACTTTTGGGCTCGAATGCACGACGCCTTGACCTTGGGCGATCGGTGCAGTGCTCGCGAGAGTCGAAAGTCGCGGGGCAACCGCAGCACATGCCCCCTAGGAACGCCCGTAGCTTGGGACCATTGTCCCGAGCGAGCAAATTGGCGACGGGTCACCGAAAGGAGCCTGCGGGCGGGGCATATGAGCCTGCGGGCGGGACAATGGTCCCATCCTACGGGCGAAAAAGAATCGGTCTCCTCTCCTGGGGATTTTGTGTCGGATGCCTGCTTTTTTGGGCGGCGGCTTGTGTTGCCGCCAAAGCGTCCGCTGTGGAACCGATCGATCCTCCAGCCGAGGATGTTTTTCCGGTTCCCGAGGACACCGAACCGTTGGCGGTCTCGCATCGGCAACTCGCTCCCGCCGCGAGTGCTGCGGCGATCGATCTGCCACCCGGTTTTTCCGCGTCTGTGTTTGCTGCTGAGCCCGATGTTCAGAATCCCATTGACCTGGCCTGGGATTCCCAGGGGCGGATGTGGATCGCTGAGAACTACACCTACGCCAAAAGTGGTGTGCGTTTTCGTGATGACCTACGAGATCGCGTCATCGTGCTTGCCGATGCCGATCGTGATGGCACGCCCGAGCAGCGAACCGTGTTCATGGACACACTGACGCGGTTGACGAGTGTCGAGGTCGGGCCGGGCCCAGCGGGCGTCCATGGGGTGTGGCTGATGTGTCCCCCGCAATTGCTGTTTGTCCCCGACGCCGATCACGACATGGTTCCCGATGGGGCTCCGCAAGTCGTCCTCGATGGCTTCGAGGTCGCTCAGCAAAACTATCACAATTTCGCCAACGGATTGCGATTTGGTGAGGATGGCTGGCTATACGGACGCTGTGGCGGTTCGTGTCCCGGACGCATCGGTGTCCCCGGTGCACCTGATGGAAAACGGATCTCGCTGGAGGGTGGCATTTGGCGATTTGACGTTACCGACAATCGGTTCGAAGTCCTGTGCCATGGCACAACAAACCCCTGGGGCCATGATTTCAACGAGTACGGCGATCTGTTCTTCATCAATACGGTCAATGGACACCTGTGGCACGGGATTCATGGGGCTCATTTCAATCGTCCCTTCACGCTCGATCCCAACCCCAACGTATTTGCGACAATCGACCAACACGCGGATCATTATCATTTCGATACCGGGCAGCATTGGACGAAGTCTCGCGATGGAGCGGCGGATGATTTTGGCGGCGGACACGCTCACTGTGGACTGATGATTTATCAAGAGTCGACATGGCCGGCCGCGTTCCGAGGATCGCTGATGACACTCAACTTTCATGGACGACGTGCCAACCGCGAAAACTTGCTGCGTCGCGGTGGCGGCTATGTGGCCACCCATGGCGATGACTTCTTTCTGTCGAGTGATGAGTGGTTTCGGGGAATGGATCTATCGGCGGGACCAGACGGAAATGTGTTCGTTTTGGACTGGAGTGATCTCGGTGAATGCCATGAACATACTGGGGTGCATCGCAGCAGCGGTCGGATTTATAAACTCTCGGCAGATTCGAGTTCACAACCCAAACACGACGTCCTCTCAGCTGATGTCCCCGCTCTGGTGGAGTGGGTGTTAGGTGACCAACGGTGGTTCTCGCGTCAAGCGGCAATGCGACTGCGTGAGCTTCAAGCGAACGGGACCGACATGTCTGGCGCGATGGAACGATTGCGATCCGAGGCTCGCGAGCAGGACGATCCCGCCTGTCGTTGCCGTATCTTATGGGCGCTTGACGTCCTCGGGGCACTGCATGACTACCAGCCTTGGTTTGCTGACCCATCCGAATATGTTCGGGCGGCCGCGATTCGCGCCTATGTGCAGCATTGGCCGATCGACGATGTGTATGGCCCCACCGCGGACAGCCACACCGCATGGCCGGAAATTATCAATCAGGCGAGAGTGTTCATCGATAACATGGGGCAGTTGGGGGCCGGCTCATCGGCGCTCGTTCGATTGAATCTCGCCTCGACACTGCAGCGCCTACCGGAAACGACGCGAGCAGACGCGGCGACCAAACTCCTGCAATTCAGTGGTGTTCAGGATATCGATGACCATGATCTTCCGAAACTGATCTGGTACGGCTTGATGGATCGTTCTTCGACAACGCCGGAAGAGATGATCGACGTACTAAAAGTGTGTGAACTTCCTGAGCTGACGACGTACATCGCTCGGAGCATTGCGGAGCAAGCCGAGTCATCCCCCGAGGCGTTTGCCCAATTGCAGCTTTTGGCACTGGAGAAATATCGAGCGCAGGACGTCGACACAAACAAGTCCTGGTGCACCGCGATGTTAACGGGGGTGGAGCAAGGGCTGGTTGGCATTCGTCGCGCACCCATCACAGATGCCTGGCCAAGGTTACGAGATGCTATTCTCGCGGCGACGCCCGATCGGAAACCTCTCGTGGATCAGATCGATACGCTTTATGGCGAGGGGATGAGTGTGGACGAGCTGCAGGCGGTACTCAATCGTTCGAGTGCAGACGTTCTCGAGCGACTTGCGGCTTTGAAGGGTTTGGTGGCAGCATGGCAGGAGGATCCAAGCCATGACGCGACCACAGCGGCGGCGATCGCGACTGCGGCGCAACCCCTGATCGCGGATCCCCACGTCAACATGGCGGCAGCCGAATCACTCGCCCGTATCGAGCATCCCAAAGTCGGCGAGGTACTACTGAAGAGTTACGGGCGTTTCCGCGCCCCGCTGCGAGGCAACGTGATCTCGCTGCTATGTGCCCGCGAAATGTTTGCCTCAGCCCTGATTGAGCGAATCGAGCAAGGCAAGTTGCCCAAGGAGGCGTTGTCCGCTTCGCACGTGCGAAGTATTGCTGCATTGGGCAATGAGGGTCTGATGGGGCGTTTGGAAGCCGTGTGGGGGCAGGTTCGAGAAACACCCGAGGACCGGTTGAGCGAAATCTCCCGTCTGCAGCAGCGATTGACGCCCGAGCGATTGCGGTCTGCCAATTTGCAGGCGGGGCGCGTGCTCTTTGACCGCAGCTGCGCAGGGTGTCACAAAATGTTTGGCAATGGCGAGCAGGTTGGGCCCGATTTAACGGGCGCGCAGCGGAGTAACCTCGATTACCTGCTCAGTAATATTGTTGATCCCGATGGCGTTGTTGGCGCGGACTACCGTGCCACGAAAGTCCTGACCGTCGATGGACGATTGTTGGTCGGCTTGATCACGCAGCGGACGCGGCGAACCTTGACCATTGCCTCAGCGGCCCGAACCGAAACGATCAGTCTCGACGATGTTGAAGAAGAGGTGCCAACGAATCAATCGCCCATGCCGAGCGGGTTGCTGCAGCCGCTCAGTGAAGAGGAAATTGTCGACTTGATAGGTTATCTTCAATCGCCAAACCAGGTCGTGGTTGAATGAAGGAAGACCGCCCATTCCTCAAGCGTGCCTATTGATAGAATCGCTGGTAAGTCATCAGAAAAAATCAAAACGACAATCCCGCATCGTCGAAATGATTGCTAGAATGCCCGGAGTGCCATCGGTTGATGGATCTACTATTCCGTTCTTTGTATCAGGGCCAAACCCAATGAATCGTTTGTTTATGCTAGTTTTACTTTTTGGAATCGCGACACTTTCTGGGTGTGGACGGTCTGGTTCGTCTAATATCTTGGATTCAGCCGACCAAGAAGCGATTGATAGCTATGACGCACAAGCTGAAAAAGACGCTGCTGCATTGGGAAGCTACAAAGAGATCAAGTGATCTCGCCAGCGGTAACATCGCTTCTAATTAAGATGTGTTCCCCCACGATAAACCCGGATGGACCCTTGTTCTGCGGTCGATCCTGAGCGGGTGTGGGCCGCCTGCCCTGTACGGGAGTCTCAGTGTGGCCGTGCACCCGTTTTGCTGAAACGTGTGGTCGATGGCCTTCGCCGGGCGGCACGCGAGGGCCTCCGCTAAGGAACGAGCGGGGAATTACTGTCTCATATCGTGGCCGAACGCTCCTAAGGAGCCCGCGGCAAATGGCCGTCGGGGTTTATGGCCGAACGCTCCGCGATCGACTATTTCGACCGCGGAGCGTTCGGCCACTTAGTCTCCTCTCGTTCTTAAACCCATGCGGGGAAACCATGCGGCAGAGATGGTTTCATCGCGTGCTCGCCGGCCCGCGTTTCGCGAACCCGCGTGCGACGCGGTTGAACGGAATGGCTTGAGCGGGATGTGCTGTCGCTAAAATACATCACTCTCGCTAGCACGTCATGAACGGCTTGCCGGCAGGCACATGAGTGTCATGTGCCTGCCAAGTTTTTTCGCAGTCCGGCCTAGAAGTCGCCTTGAAGCACTTCGTGCGAAGCACGTGTTCCCAGTGCACCCCAGAGCCCGAATGGGCTTTGTGCCCCTGTCTGGTTGTTGGTGGCAGAGGAACCATTGAGGTAGACAACAGGGTTGGACGAGTTGCCTGCTTCAATCGAGTCTGTGATGAACTTGACGGCACCGTCGCCCATTAGGACGTGAGCACCACCTTGGTGTCGGCTCGACATGGTCGAAACCAAGTCGCCGTGTCCAGCACCAGGGCCTGCGTCCGTGCAAAGCAACTTGTTCGGTGGCAGGATTGTGTGTGCTTGGGAATAGACAGGCATCGCATCGTGCCAGTGGAATCCACGACCCCAGTTAGAGTTGGTCCCAACCGCGCCAATCCAAAACTGAGGACGCTGTGGGTCGATCGTTTGTTGCAGGAATGAAGGGTTCAGGTGACAGTTTTGTCGCTCGCCCGTGACGCCAACGGCACCGGAGGTGGGAAGCGAAGTTCGCGAGTCTTTGTCGCCCAAGTCAGTCGCGATTTCGCCGCACATGATCGTGTTGGCGAGACCATCCAAGGTGTCACGGAACTTGGTGCCGCGAGTCAGCACGAACATGCCACGGTGGGCTGCGTCAGAGTGTGCTGCCGTGCCGCTGTTGGCTGAGTATGGGAACGTAACCGATGAATCGCTGGCCTTCTCGTTGACGTTGAGGTAGGGGTCACGTGACCGGTACGACGAATCTCCCGTGCAGGCTGCATAGTTTGTGCGTCCAAGTGCGGGAAGTCCCGTGCCGGGGTCGCTGGGGCAACGTAGTGTCGCCATTTCAGTCACATACGGCGGGTAAGCACATCTGGGTAAGTATTTCGGTATAACTGGCAAGCTTTTTGCACCCATGTTGAGTTGGGAATCCTTTCTGATTTGCTAGCAAATGCTCGATGGTCGAGATTATGCGAAGCATCATGTTTCTCCCTGTTTCACGAACCGGGAGATTCAAATGGCACGCCCCTCTACAAAATTCGCACAAATTGGCTCAGTCGAGCAAAAACAGCAACTGACGGAAATGTGGAAAAGTCATCATTGCCACTATACGCGAGTTCGTGCGCACGCAATCTTACTCAGCGACCAACAGTACGAAATAAGTTCCCTTGTCGATATCTTTGGCGTGGATCGAGATTCGGTATCCAGTTGGATTGACAGATTTTCAGAAGGCGGCCCCGACGCACTTGAAGACTCCGAGCATCCCGGTGCGCCGCCGATACTCAACGCCTCAGAGCAGCAAACTCTCCGGCGACTACTTCGAAAATACCCGAATCGACCAGCCAAGGTGCTGAAAGAGCTGAAAGAAAAAACCGGCAAGGAAATCAAGCGACCCACTCTGCGAGAATACGCGAGGCGGTTTCGGCTGAGTTGGAAACGTTATCGTCGAAGTTTGCGGCAAAAACGGGATGAAAAGAAATTTCAATTGGCCAAGGAAGAGCTAGCCGAGTTTCTCGAAGAACCGGATTTGAACGTTGTTTACTTTGACGAGGCGGGTTTCTCGCTCAAAGGAGTTGTTCCCTACGGATGGCAACCGATCGGTCGACGCTACGAAATACCCGTAACCGGGGCACACGGCAGCAACGTTCAAGCGATTGGGTTTCAGGGTCAAGACGGTGAAACCCACACCTATCTCCACAAAGGCTACGTGAACAGCGAAATGGTGATTGCAATTTTCGATGATTATTGCCAAACAATCGACGGTCCAACTGTTGTGGTCCTTGACAATGCCTCAGTCCACACGAGCGGAGCATTTCAAACTCGCATGGAAGACTGGGCAGAGAAAGGACTCTACATCTACCATCTGCCGCCATACAGTCCAGAGCTGAATGCAATTGAAATGCTTTGGAAAAAACTCAAGTACCAACTGCTCCCCGCTGGCGCCTGGGAGCGCTTCAGTACACTGCTAAACACACTTACGAAAACACTCAATGAGTTTGGAGAAGTGTCGTATATGCCTACGCTTTTTAATTATGCCGAATAAATTCACCCGACGTGCTTAGTTGCGTTCGTCGGGACGTGGTCCCATTGCCTGCCATGGTGGGTTTCGAACGGAGCCATCGGAGTTAATCGCCAGCGGGTTGCTGATCTGTTGCCAGACAGCCTGTTGCTCGATGAAAGGGAGCATGCCAACCAGCATCGAAAGACGTTGGTTGGATGTGCCCGTTGCCGAGCCTGTCACGGGCGAAGGCTGATCCCAAAGATCACTACCGCCGGGGGAGTAGGTGCCGGCACCATGGATGGGCAGCTGGTCAAATGCCGAATGGTAGTTGTGGAGACCAAGTCCAATTTGTTTGAAGTTGTTGCTGCAGCTCATTCGGCGAGCTGCTTCTCGGGCCGCTTGAACGGCCGGCAGTAGGAGCCCAACAAGGACCCCGATAATCGCAATGACAACTAACAGCTCGACGAGCGTAAAGCCCTTGGGAAAACGCTTTTTCATTAAATTCACTCTTAATTTGAAGAAGTACAGATAGGAATACTACGAATTATAAACACCGTCCGGCTTGGGAAGTACCGCAGAAAAGCAAATAGTGCCGAAAAAATGGACTTTAATGCCGGCAAGCACCCCCATAATGGCGGATTCATTGCCGCACGTGAATGGCACGGGTGAGCCGGGGTGTCGCGGTGTCAGATGGCGTGCAGGCGAGTTCTCTCGCTGGCTGCGCACCGTGCTCCCGATGCCCTTATGTGCCTCTTGTGGGGGCAGCGGAGGCGTGAGGCGGTGACCGGGACGCTTCTCGTGTCACGGCTGCGAGGTTTCAGCACGCGTAACCGAGTCCTGGGCCGTTGAGCAATTCGGTGGGGATTTCGCCGCCACGAATTTCGAACATCGCCGGGTACCGCTCCATCCAGGCTGCATTGCCGGCCGGGCAGTATTGGCGGCCATTGCTCTCGACGGCCGCGACGGCGGGGATGTGTGCTGCCAGTGACGCGGAGTGTAGGAACGAGGCGCCGATGCACGTCAGGTCTTGCACGCATAGGAACAGGCCCTCGTGCTGCGCCACTGCGCCGAGCAGCATCGCTTCGGCGTGCCCCTTGCAGGCTTTCAGGGCAATTCCTGAGTAGCCCTGGGCGACCGCCCGTCGCAGGCTATTCAGGTCGGTAAGCGATTCGTCGATCACGACCGGTTTGAGCTTGCCGACGCGGTGCATGGTGACTGCGTCAGGGCGGGTGAGATCACGCGCCGTGGGCTGTTCAATGTACTGGACGCGCTCAAAGGCGTCGGGGCTCTGTTGTCGCAGTTCAGCGAGCAGGTTCAGGACGTACTCTTCGTCGGAGCACCGCTCATTAAAATCCAGTGAATAAAAATAGGGTTTGCCTGTCGATCGGCCCCGTTGGTGGGTCTGGCAGGCGACCTGGTGAGTGCCAATGATGCGTTGCAGGTCCCACGCGGCGTCGTCGCCGGCGAGTTTGATTTTCAGATGCGTCAGCTCGTTTCGCTCGATCCATTGGCCGAGCGTTTCGGGCAGCCCGTCGCCGACGGGTGTTTTGATGTCGTCCGCGGTGAGTGGGTCGAGGGCGCCGACGAGGTGATAAAGGGGTAGGGCCGCAACGGGTTGCTGGGACACGAATTGATCGAGCCTCAAGCCATCGTAGGCGGCATCGCCGAGTAGTTCACCGAGATCGCTCGGCAGGTGCTCAGCGGTGAGTAGTTCATAGCTGCTCGTCCCGGCCGCCTTCCCCTGGGCATCGAACAGGGCTGCCTCGATTGGCGACCCTGCCAAGAGTACGGCGAGTTCGGGGATCGGCGTCACCAGGCCATGGCGTTGGGCAACCTCGGCTGCGATGGGATCGCGTCGTTCGGCGAGTTGCAAGCAGATTTCAATGGGGTGGCCCGCGATATCCATTGCGTGGCAGGTTTCTGCCAAACGCTCGGCGATCTCCAGGACGACGGTTAGTTTGGTCGCATCGTCCACGGCAGGATCGGGCCAAGCCCACGCCACGCCCATGGTCATGCTGCCCAGCCCCTGCCCACGCTGCCCATTGGCGAGCGTAGCATGGCAGGCAACGTTGAGCACCGTCACGTCACTGACTACCCGGCCGCCGAATTTGATCGGCGTGCGGTAGCGATAGGATTCAGTCTCCAGTTCAAGTGAAGCGTCGGTTAGCGAGGTTGCAGGCGTTGCTCGATCCTGATTCACTACTTAGACCAAGTCTTTGCGAACGGCCCATACGGCAGCTTGCGTGCGATCGGAAACACCGAGTTTGCGCAGGATGTGCTGGACATGCTCTTTAACGGTTTCGTAGCTAATGCCGAGCATTTTGGCGATTTCTTTGTTCGTCAAACCAAGCGCCATCTGCCGCAGCACTTCGCTCTCACGCTGAGTCAGTGGCACATCAATGTCTTGGCTCATCCGAGGAGTCGCCAAGGCACCGGTGACGCGACGCAGTTCTTCACGGGTCCACGATTGCTCGCCAGCGAAGCACAGGTTCAGGGCTTCGATCAGCCGTTCGATCGGTGCTGACTTCAGTACGTAGCCAGCGGCGCCGAGTGCCACGGCGCGGGCGACGTAGGTGGGGTTGTCGTATCCCGAGAACAGCAAAATCGGCAAATCGGGATGGTCGAGCTTGATCCGGCCGAGCGTGTTCAGGCCGTCACCGCCCTCCATGCGGATGTCCAGCAACACGGTGTCGGGGACATCGTTTGCGACAAATTCGAGCGCTTCAGCGGCTTTGGTGGCTTCGCCAACAATTTCGATGTCCGTTTCACTCAGCGCGGCGCGTGTCCCCAAACGCGAGACAGCGTGGTCATCGACAATTAAGAGTCGTTTTGACAAAGGATTTATTCCAGTTTCTAGTAGGGTGTGGTTGGGTGGGTCGTCTACCCCAGTAGACGTAACTGATGGCGAGTCAGTTCCACTATCCACCAAATTCGCCGAAAAGGGTAAACATTCGGTCTACCTCTACATGGTAGCACTACGGCAGCCAGTGGTAGCAGGCCAGCATTTCATGAAAGATATCTTCCACGCTGTAGCCGGAATTCGAAAAGACCGTTTTTCCCCGACAAATCACTTGCATTTCGGATGCGAAAAATTTATTGGGAAAACAATGGATTTTTTTGTGCGCGGGTGTGGGCCACCCAAGGCAACGTAATCAGTATACACTATACATCTGCCGGGGGATATTCGGTTCATCGGAAATCTCGCCAATTCCTAATCCGCTACCGAGTCAGAACGGTCGCGTTGCGGGCCTCGCTCGAGGCATCGTTTCCGACTCTGCCCCAGAGTTGGTGTGGGTCGGTGAACCGCAGTCGGGTGGGATCTCGAAATATTCGCCATTGCGGCTGAAAATTGCAGAGAATCGGTCGCAACTTAGCCGCTATTGCCGTAAATTGTGTGGTGTAAGAGCGAGAAATTGGCGTGTCAGAAGCCCGATCGGTTCGGCATCCGCGGAAAAAGCAAGGATCGCTGGCAATTCAACCGAACAGGAGTGACGTGATGGCGAAGGGATTGTTCACCCAGGGCATGTGTGTCCTCTTGAAGCAGCCGATGCCTGTGGAGGAAATACAGCAACGATTGCGCGCCTTCGAGCTCGTCGCCCGGCAAGAGTCCGATGACGCTGAGGCGCCCGAGACACTTGTTTATGAATTTCGTCCGGATTGTGGTGGACATTTACTGGTGACCCCCACCATCGCACCCTGGCCGGACGACATGGGCGACCCCGATGAATCACCCGAACGGTTCGTTGCCTGGTCACTTGGACAGTATGGCCCGCTGGCGTTTCCCGGCGGTCTCGAGCGGGCGGCGGCCCAGTCCTGGGGTTGGGAGGGGGCTGTCGATGCAGTGCGGGAGCACACCGCACATGTACGTCTGTTAATCAGTTATGTGCTCGGCTCGGACGAGGATGACGATGAAGACCTGCCGCTGGTGCCCGATGACTACGATTCGATGGCCGAGCTGCAGGCATTGACCCGGGCGGCGACAGCTTTGCTCGAATCGCCCGCCGCGTTGTGCTATTTCAATCCCGGTGGGGAGATCTTGCGGGATGCCACCCTGCTCCGCCAAGGGCTCAATCATGCATGGAGTCACGAGCTGCCGCCGCTGGACATGTGGACCAACGTGCGGATCTTCACCGAGGATGATGGCTGGGTGGTGATGGACACCGTCGGCAATGGCCAGTTTGACTTGCCGGATATGGAAGCGGTTTGCCGAGGCGAAACCTACAAACCCGGTGATATTGAGAACTTCCTACGGCACGCGACGCTCTATTTGCTCGCCGGCGACGAAGATGTTTGCACCGGCGACACCGCCGACGGGCCAGGCGATATCAGCTGGACAGCAATCGAATGCGGCACGTCGTTGTCGGATCCGCCCCGCCCCACCATTCGGTGGGTTCCGGACGATTCGTCAGCCCCGCCTGAGTATTTGCTCGATCCCGGTGATGACGATATCGACGAAGACCTCGACGAGTTGCTCGATGACGATGACGACGGCGAGGGGTTTCTCGAAGACCATGAGGTCCGTGGCGGATCAATCGACGACTTTTTGGATGACTGGGAGGATGGCGAAGATCCCCCAGGTTCGGTTCCGTTCTAAAGCGTTCACTGAGTAAACGTTCACGGGATGGACGTTCACTACGTGATTGCCAGTCACGTTGCGTCCGCCCTCAGGCCGGTCAATGGTGCGGGGATCAACGAGTCACTGGCGACGCTCGGGCGAGCGTCGCGACAACCGCTGCCCTCAAATCCCGCGACCGTAGATCGCCTCGGTGGACTGAGGCCGCAGGGGCATGTTGCCACAGGCGGGCGGTGTGCATGGGTTTTCGCCGTCGATGAACGGGGCTTGCCCACACTCAATCATCCCACTCTCCATCGTGCCGACCAGCCCGAGGAGCGCGGCGGGGTCGATTGGCCCGGGATCGATCCACATCCCGTCGGGCGTCAGTTCCATCGTGCCGAGGTCCATGTCCAGCCCACGCCGAACGACTTCGAAGTTCACATACAGGTTCAGCAGCCCGTTCTGTGAATCGAGCAGGGCGCTCAATGCCGTAATCGTATCCCGAGCCGCGGTGGGACCGCTACTGAGGCCGCGGGCATCTCGGAATTCGCGAATGTCTTCGTTGAGCTCCAACTGAGAGGCTGCGATTCGCACCGATTGACGGCCCAGTTCAAAGTTGATGCGGTTGGCTCGCAGTTGTCGGATGGTGGCTCGCAAGAGCCGCCAAATGTTATCTTCGTAGCCGTAGTATGCCCGCTTGGATTGTTCATACTCGATGAGCGACTGGCGATAGGTATTCCGCTCCTGCAAACGCGTGATCGGTGCATCCCACTGCAGTCCCACACGCAGTGCCGTGGTGTTGTGTTTGAGGGCGAACGGATTGTTGCCATCGTTTTGCACGCCGCCGGCAAAGGTCACATCGAGGGTGCTCTCAAGATTGTCGGCGATAAACTCGATGGAGCGATATTTGTCGACCAAGCTGGCCCGGGCGTTGGCCCAGTCGCGGCGGTTCACGCGAGCAATCTGCAGCGCTTCCCCGGGATCGATTTCGACTTCGGGCAGAACGAGGCTCTCCACCCGGGCGCGGGCTTGAACTAGTTGCAGGCTGAGCACGTCGTCGCCAAGTTGGGCGAGCACATTTTGGCTTGCCAGGATGACCCGCTGGCGAACCTGTTGGGCCACTTCGGCGTTGTCGTTGGTTTCCGGTCCGGCCGCGAGGAATTCTGCGATCGACTCGGTCAGGGCATCCACTTGGGGTTGATACGTCTTCAAGCGTGTCGAGAGCTTCTCGAAGCTTTCTTCGAGCTCTTCCCCAATTTGGAGCACCGGTTGCATGTCGAAAATCGACTCATCAACCGCTTCGATGCCGAGCAGCGAGCAGATATTGTTTTGTTCTTCCCGATAGAGGGCGAGCAGCGATTCGGTTTGCCGGCGTCGTTCGGGGAGTTGTTCTTGGAGGGTCTCGAGGTCTTGGCGGATCCGCGGCAGGTCATCAACGACCAGGCTGCGTGAAAATTGCGAGACCGGCTGGAGTGATTGCTGCAGCTGCTCGACAAGTGATTTGGTTTCAGCATCCCACTTTAAACGCGACGTGGGGATGCCTGTGACGGGGTCTATTTGTCGTTCCGAGCGGTCCAATAGGGCAACATTGAGCCGGCCGACGAGCGTGCGGACTTCGATGAGTTCCTCGCGTCGCATTCGCAGATCGCGGTCGATCAGTTCGAACCGAGTCAGAGCGGGGTCATTGATCTCGACGCAGATGTACGGTGGCAATCCGAGATTGGTCAAGAAGCTATCGATTGAGTTTTGGTAGGTGACGCGGCGCGTGACCAAGGCGCTCTGGGCGCTCAGGAGTGACGATCGCGACTGCGAAACTTGCAATCGCTGCCGAATGATGGCCTCCGGATCGTCAGGGATGGTCGTGAGCAGTTCCACGAGTGTGTTTTCGAGCACGAGGAGGTTCTCGCCGAGTCGGGCCACGTTCTCTTCGAGGTTGCGAATCTGGAGTTGGTCCTGCAGCAGGCCGATGAAACCGCCCGCGTCCGGCACGCCGCCGCCACTGAAGTTGAACGTGCCGCTGCTGCCACCGATGCCGCCGAAACCGCTGCCCAGGCCGGTGAAGCCACTCAGTCCGACGCCGAACACACCGCCGCTGCGCTGCACGGTGGTGTCGATGTTCCGACCGGTGGTGATATTGAGGTAGAACGCCCGGCGATATCGTTCGAAGGAGCGGACGTTGGCGAGCAGTCGCCGCTCGGAGATGGTCAGACGTTCCATCACGCGGTCTCGACCGGCGTTGCGCAGCAGTGGCTGCAGCATGGCAAAGTCGAGAACGGTAACGGCCGACTGGGAGTTCGGGCCGCTGAGTTCCCACACGATGTTGTTGGCCACACCGACGACGAGGTTACCGCCGGTCGCGAAGGCGCGCTGCATCGAGAGATCACGTAGCCCCACGCTGTACCCACCTAAGCCGACCTCGGTACTGCTGCTGCCCGTTCGGCCGTTCCCGTTTGTGCTGAAAAAGGCTCGCTGACCGCCGAAAAACTGCGTGTCGAACTGGAACCGTTCACTGCTGACGTCGAGGGCTGAGAGGAACAGGCTCTCAAGTTGTTTCTGATAGTCCGGAGACTGCAGCATCGCGATCCGGACCGAGTTCTCGGAGTTGAGTTCGAGGACACCATTTTCGTTGAGTGGCAGGTATTGCCACCAGCCCGGATTTTCTGACGTGTTGGTCAGACCAGCGGCATCCCACAGGGGGTACCCCCGCCGCCCGTCGACGCACTGCATGTAGAGATGCGATGCGGGGTCGTCCAGCGGCATCGGTTGGAAATCGGGGTCGAACGGATTGAACATCCGGCTGCGCGGGTCGATTTCGATATGTAGCCGCGTGTCGGGGGGGCGTGAGACGTGCGACGCTTTTTCAGCGATCAGCGCATTCGCCTCCCGGTTGGCTTGCACGCGGTAGTGAGCTCGGGAACAGCCCATCGTGACCAGCAAACCCATCACAATCATGGTCATCAACGCAGACCGCCAATGGCCACGTCGGCTGCGTTCGCATAAATTGTTAAACAAAGTTTGATTGGTCACGTATTTACCATCCATGGCAGATAGTCAGATCGGAATGGGCGAATGCGCCATCCATGGCGCGGGGATTCGCCTGTAACCTTGGTTCGGACGATCCGGGCATTCGGCTTGACCGCTGCGGAGGGAAAAGGCGGCACATCCCGACCTAGGCCGTGCACCTCATGCCTGATGGGCAATATGTAGCGATTAGCGGGATTCAATCTGCCGCGTAAGCCATTCGGTTTAGAAAACTTGGCGAAAAAATCGCAGTCCCGCCGCTTCGTCGATTAGACTTGTTAACGAAACTAGTACCTCGATCTCTGCCCGCCCTCACTCCTCTTGTCTACTATTCGATGTCGTACGCCCTGCTCGGACTACTGATCGTATTGGTGTTGGCCCAAGCGTTCTTGCTTTGGAAGGCAGCCACTACTTGGCGATGGTATGAGATGGTGGCGATCATCTTGACCACGATTCTCGCCGTTGTTTTCTTGTTCCCCGTCGCCGGAGCGTTGAAGAGCCGCTCAGCGTGGTACAAGAAAAAAGAGGAGCTCGATGTCCGGTTCGAAAAAGCTCAAACGGAGCAAAAGGAACTGCGTGACGGCGATCGGAACAACCCGCTGTCCGACGAAGGCGTGCTGCCGATGTCGCAAAAGCTGGCCGCAATCGGGCTGGAAGCCGGGCGACGATGGCGCGGCCTGCGGCTCAATAGCTCCAATTTCAATGGTCAAGCCACCATTGTGCTGGCTCGTCCACCACGCGAAGTCGTCCCCGGCGAAGAGCCCGAGGCGGAGGAACCCAACGCCGATGCCGCCAAGGATCCGCTGATCGCCGAAGGGATGGTGGTGTATGGATTCGGGGAAGGCCGTGGCCCCGATATCGAAGTCCCCGTTCCTGTGGGATACCTGGGCGAATTCCGAGTGGTCAGCAGCACGCCGAACCAGGTCACGCTGTCGCCCACCGGGCCGCTGATGGCCGATCAACAACAGTTAATTCAGGACGGAAAGGCCAGCAGTTGGTCCGTCTACGAGCTCTTGCCGCTCGACGGCCACATGCCTTTTATCGCCGCAGGTAGCGTTCCCGACGACGACAACGTCTTTGGACGCGTCGACGAGAAACTCATTAATGCCATCTTGGCAACCACTTCGGAGGAGACCCGTGAGAGTTACCTCCGTGACGGCTCCCGATCCCGTGCCGATGACCCGCCGTTGTCGCGCTGGGTGAAAGTCGAATTCATCAAACCGTACAGTATCACCGTCGATAGTCTCGATGAGCGTGGTGCCTTGGTCGAAGGCTTCTTCGATGGCAGCGGACGAGCGGCCGACAGCCGATTGAAAGTGGGCGGGGATAGTAAAGGCGAGGTCAAATTAGCCAAGGGTGAGTTGTTACTCGTCAAGAAAGAGGCCGCCGATGCCATGCGTGCCGAAGGTGTGGCGCGACTGGTCGATGAATACTACCTCCGACCGCTCAATGATTACCGCTTCGTTTTGCGGCAGATGCGATTGAGAATCGCAGACCTGCAAAACCGCAGCAAAATCCTCGGGTATGAAAAAGAGGTGCTGCAGCGGGCCATCGACGCCACGGTCAGTATGCTGGCCTCCTATCAGACGGATAAATTGCTCCTGGAGCAAGATTTTGACCAGACCGAAAAGGAGCGGAAAGCGATCGAGAGCTACAACGAAAAACTTCGCGTCCGCCTCAAAGAAGAACGTGAGAAATTGGTTCGGCTGTATCGCAGTAATCAGTCCCTCGAGGGTGAACTGTCAGAGATCCAAAACAACATCCAGACACGTGTGAACTCACTGACGACCACCGGCACTCGGTAACAGCAGTGCCTGCTCACGCGGGTTGGCATGCGGTGGGCCTCAACGGCCCGAACGCTGTTGCAAACACCGCGGGCCGTACAGGTAATCGAGTCAAACGTCGTCGGGCCGCGTGCCCTCCCTCGGGCTGAGTCGGGCCCTCGGGCTGAGTGCCCCGTCGGGCCGCGTGCTCCGTCGGGCTGAGTCGTCCCGTCGGGCTGAGTGCCCCGTCGGGCTGAGTCGTCCCAGGAAATTGCGGACAACGCTGGGGGCATCATGTTCTTACCGTGGTCTCCCGGCCCGGAAACGTGCCGCGACCCTCCTCACTGGGGCCGACAAAGGAACGAGCGGAAATTTATTGTCTGATATTGTGGCCGAACGCTCCGCGTTCGATCATTCCGACCGCGAAGCGTTCGGCTATTCCGACCGCGGAGCGTTCGGCCACTTATTTCCGCTCGTTCCTAATCGGCCGCGGCGGCGTCGCTTCGATGGGAACCCTCTTCGTCCACTCCCCGCCACCGCCGGATCCACTCGGGGCTGATGAAGATGCCGTTGGCGGCGATCATCATGATTCCAAACGTTGCCATCCCCAGCCCCAGCCCAATCCCAGCGTGCACGCCGACGGCGATCGCCAGTGTCAGGGGACGGGTCCAACGCGGCCATACCAATGCACAGTAGAAAATCTCCCACAGCAAGGTCACGTGCGTCAGTGCGGTGAATAGGCTGGGGTAGGCCGCGACAAAGGTTGCGTCCCAAGACTGGTACTCGTAATTGCCAACGGCGTACCAGAGCGCCGTCCCGTCCCACCACATCTGTCCACGGGCTTTGGCCAATCCACCAAACAGGTAGATGATGCAAAGATGCAGTTGCAGCAACCGCGTCGCGATGTTGGCGGTCACCGAGGGCTGGTCATCAGGCCACAACCACGACCAATAGCGGGAGAGTGGCTTCTGAAACTTACCGACGAAACGGCGCCGCAACCAAGCGTCGATCGAAAACGCGGCCCCGCAGGGGGTGAAGGCGAGGTACATCACGCAGTACGTCAGGATCTGGTCCAGTCCAAACAGGCTGCCTAGCAATCGATGCACGATCATCAGTTGGAACCACCACGCGAGCGGTCCGGTGATCCGGGTTAAAAAACCAACCATGAACGATGCCGATACCAATACAACGACCAGATGGTGGATCGCAATCAACGTGGGGCTGTCGATATTCCACAGATACGACCAGGCGGCCGTCGATTCGCCGAGCCTACCGTCATGGAGAGCTCGCGCGGTGTCGTTGTTGATCCAGGCATCGATGCCGATGAATGACGCCAGGTCAGTCGCCAGCACCAAATTTGTGTACAGCAGCATCGCGCCGGCGACGATCCGCAGCACGGCCAGCGTTTCAATATGTCGTGGGGTAAACCAAAACGCGTCCCAGGCGGACACAAAGTCGAGCGAGGATTGTTTGACGCTGCGGCGTTGCTCGGTGAGCAGTTGTGAGATGCGATTCATCGCGATGCTCCTCCTGACGGAATGCGGGAGTCACGTTCGCCTCGGAACAATCCGTCCGGGGAGGCGCCGAAGGAGCCGGGCCCGGGCACATTGGGGGCGTCATTTAGGGCGCCATTCGGGGCTGGGGCGTCAGGTCTGGAGGCGTCAGGTCTGGAGGCATCAGGTCTGGAGGCGTCGGGTTTGGAGGCGTCAGGCCTGGGCTCGCCCGGATCAATCCCAATGGGCGATGCCGGTGGTAGCGGTTCGGGGCGCACGTCGAGCAGTGCTTCCATGCTGATGGGGATGTCTTGGAGCACGATATAGGCCGCCGGATCGTCCAGCGGAACCGGGTTGGTGGCGTACGCCACGAAGTCGGGCAGCAAATGTTCGACACGGTCAATTTGGATCGGGCGTTCGTCGAACTTCGTTTCCAAATGGCGGGTCATCGAGCCGAGGATCAGGTCGAAGCGTTGACGCCCCAAACGCCATGCCTGCAGCTCGCCAAGCGGCAATTCGGGACCGACCAAACGTGCCGCGTCGGCCGGCAACTTCGGTTGATAGGAATCGTTGAGGAACTCCGCCAACATGAAATGCCGGTGATACAGCAGCCGCGGCCACTGCTCGTTCAGGTTCGGGTACCAGAGGGTATCGCTCGGGTTTTGGGCCGAATGGATCGGCTCCACCTCCCCTGCTTCACTCGGGTTGGGTGCCCCCCGTTGGACACGCATCAAATGGCTCGGGCCTGGATCGGGAGCGAAGAACGCATACCCGCGATCCAAGTACAGAAATTGACCATATGCGGCCACAGGGGCGAGCAGTTTTGATACAGAGGGTGACAATCCACGGGGACCGCGGCTTTGAAACGCCAGCGGCGGCGCAAAGACCGCGGCCAAATGAACTAAAATCAATAGACTCAAGATCACCCGGAGACGTCTCGAAAGGGGAACTGGTGAGGTCATGGACAGGTACAAACCGGACGGTTCAGGGCGTTGGAAACGGAGTGCTCAAAATAGTCTCTCGAATGAAGATGTATAGACGGGTGGGGCGGGGGTGCCTGCGATGAAGTCCCGGTTCGACGCGGCGACTGTTGCATGGCAGTGCTCGTTGCACGGCCGATTTCTTCAAAAACGGACGTGGTCGACGGGCAAGGCCGTCCGGGGCGTGGGAGTGAAGAATGCTTGAGCACATCGCTGACCCGCCTTCTCGGCGTTTGGGTGAGCGAAAACAGATGGGCTGCCACTCATTCGGTTTGCCCCTGGGATCTGGTAAATTTGGCGTCCCTCTAACATGCCGTTTTGGCTCCCGTCCCACTTTGAACCTGTCCGACAACCGGTAGCGACACTCACCCGTGCGTGGTTTTTCCGTCTTCTGGCGACGGCAGCTACGATCGTCTCCGGGGTTTCGAACAGGCTCAGACCATTCCAGAGTTACGAATCGATGCCTCACCAGTCTGTCGTGCGCCGAAGAATCTTGATCACCGGTGGGGCGGGCAACGTCGGTGGCTCGCTGGCCTGTCGCCTGGCGGCGTCACCGGACAACGAAGTCGTGGTGGTGGACAATCTCGTGACCGGCAGTGTGCGAAAGCTGCCGTCCCCGCAGCCGCCGAATTTCCGCTTCATCAAAGCCGACGTGAACGACCTGAATGATCTTTCGCCGATCATGACGGCGCATCGTTTCGATGTCGTCTTTCACTATGCCGCGCTCGTCGGTGTGCTTCGGACACTGGCTAACCCCGTGGCGGTACTGCGCGACATCGATGGTATTCGCAACGTCCTCTTGCTGGCTAAGAACACGGGCGTGCAGCGGGTGTTTTATGCCAGCAGCAGCGAGGTTTACGGTGAACCGGTTGAGTTGCCGCAACACGAACAGACGACGCCCCTGAACTCACGGTTGCCCTACGCCATCATCAAAAACCTGGGTGAATCGTATTTCCGATCGTACCATCAAGAGTTTGGCTTGCCCTTCAACGTGTTTCGATTTTTCAATACCTATGGCCCGAAACAGACGACCGATTTCGTGATCCCGAAATTCATCGAGGCCGCCCGCGCCGGTCGCGACATTACGATTTACGGGGACGGATCGCAGACGCGAACGTTCTGCTATATCGATGACAATCTCGATACAACCGAGAATATTTTGGCCGATGAGTCGCTCGCTGGTGAGATCATCAACATCGGCAGTGACGTGGAAGTCAGCGTCTTGGATCTCGCCCAGCGGATCATTGAGAAAGTCGGCAGCCGCTCGCGAATCGTCCACGTCGATCCCTTGGCCGAGGGGGATATGACCCGTCGCTGCCCGGATATTACTAAAATGAAGAAAATCCTCGCACGCCCGCTCACCCCGCTCAGCGAGGGGCTGGACAAGATGATTTGACGGCATTTTCTGGTGCCCACCTGTCTGCTCGCCGCGTATAATATGCTGGCCCCCCTTCGCCCGCCTGATTCTCCCGCCACCCACCGCTAGTCTCTTGACCAAGAAAACTAATTCGTCGCGAGCGAGCGACACACGCTCGCCGTCCTCGCCGCTGGCCGCTCACGTCGAACGTGTCGCGGGGAACCGGCGTGAGTTCTTCGCGCGCAGCACGATGGCGTTGGGCAGCACCGTGGCACTGGGCGGTGCGGATGCCGTGGCGACCGGCGAATCAATCTTGGCCAACGGGGTTTCGCCCGGTGGTGGGGTGTGGCCGGGCGGCAGTGATCGCATTCGGATCGGACTGATCGGCTGCGGCGCCCGGGGCAAAGCAGCGGCCATTGAAGCCATGGCAGCGGGCAGTGCTCACGGGAACGATCAGAGCGATTCGTCGGGAGTCCAGCTCGTTGCGATGGCGGACACGTCATCGAGCCAACTGCAGACGGCCTACCGGACGATCAAGGGACGCCATCGCGATGGCGTGGACGTTGGCAGCCGCCGCTTTGTCGGCCCTGACGGTTGGCGTGGGGTGCTCGCCAGTAACGTGGATCTCGTGATTCTGGCGACCCCGCCGGAGTTTCGTGCCGCACATTTTGAAGCCGCCGTTGACGCCGGCAAACATGTTTTCATGGAATGTCCAATCGCCATCGACATGGTGGACGTGCAGCGCATCGCCGCCGCGGGGATAAGGTCCAGGCAATCCGGGCTCGCCGTTGCGGTGGGGCATCAACGACGGCACGAACTGCGCACCCGCGAGTGCGTGGCAAAGTTGCATGACGGCATCATTGGCGATCTGACTTACGCGCGCACGTATAACAGCGATTTCCAAGATGACCGGCACGTTCACAGTCTCGACATCGTGAACTGGGTGTTGGGCCAAGGCCCCTTAGCCGCTCAAGGGTTCGGTGGCACGGGCAGCGATGATGCCACCTATCAACTCATCGAGTTTACCTACGCCAACGACTTTCCCGTGATTTCGCAATGTCGTCAAACGCGAAGTGGTCGGCAACATGGCGAACACTTCCACGGCACGTTGGGCACCTGTGACATTGCGCGCGCGGCCGTTCGTGATTCCAGTGGTAAACTTATCTGGCAGAGCGAGGCCAAAGAAATCTCGGGTCGAGGGTGGCAGCGTCAGTTCAACGAATTGATCGCGAGTCTGCGGGCGGGAGAAACCCCTTTTGAACTCGATCAAGCGGTCGCCAGCACGAGTGCAGCCATTCTGGGGCGGATCGCCGTGCAGAGTGGCGACCTATCGGTCCACAGCTGTTGAAATTAGCCGTTTCGATGAGCCGAGATCGCTGCCGCTCAACAGTGGATAGCTCCTACATCAATTGAGTGCGACAGACGCCCCACGCACCAATGGCCGGTCATCTCGACCCACCGATTCTGGGCACGAGTCAAAACTTTAGATATTGACCAAAACTGGCACCGAACTTGCTCCTTCAGTCCTTGCATCGTGGGTTCTCGTATCGAGCGTTCCAGCGCGACACGATGGGAACGCACTACCAGATCAAAGGATTAATGAAATGTTACAAGCAAAGAATCGCGACGAGAGTGATGCCGATGTGCCGCTGAGCGAACGCGGCAAAGGTGAGAACATGTCGCTCGATGAACGTTCGCCGGCCAGTGTCTTCGGGATCGTCGGGTTGAGTTACCTGGTGGTCCTGTTGCTTGTGGCACTTGCTTTTGGCTTGTGGTTTTATCTCTAGGTCGGTTACCTCATTGGAGAATTGTGGTCATGCACGCAGCTTGTTTAGTAGCGGAATATGAGTCGCACGAAGCGGCGAAAATTGGTCTAGAGGTATTGCGAAAGGCAGATTTTCATGCCGACGCGATCTCGGTTGCTTGGAAGGGGCACACGCGTGCACTGGGCAAGGTGGACCGGAGCGGCGCGGGCGCGGGGGGCGTCAGCGTGGAGAGGTCGATGGAGATCGGTGCCGGGATTGGTGCGCTGGTGGGGACACCCTTGGCCATCGGTTCGGTGATGGGACCGATCATGCTCGCCGGTCCCCTCGCGGCCCTGGCAGGCGGCGCTGCACTCGGAGCGGCGATGGCGGAAGCGGGAGGAAATTCTTCGCAGTCGAACTTCGACCGCGTTGATTCGCGAGGGCTCTTTGCCATGGCAAACCACTATGGAATCAACTCGCATTCTGCTGCGAAATACGAACAGCGAATTAACGAGGGGGCGATTTTACTGATCGTTACCAGCACGCCTCCGCGGCTCGATGAAGCCCAGCTGTCGCTCAAGACAACCGGGCCAGCGAGTTTGCAGCGATTCGAATTTGACCATGCTGGCAATGCCAAGTCCTGAGGGAAAACGCAGCCGGACGGTCCGCTTTGAATCGGGTCGGCCGGTGGCTTACTGCGCCGCGTTTGGGTCCGTAGGGTCGGCCGCTTCGCTTCTACCAAAGTGATCGAGTCCCATGAGGTGAAAGACTTCGTCGCGTATGCGGAGGCAGGCGGGATCGTCAAGGTTACGAGGCCGCGGCAAGTCGACGGGGATCACAGATTGAATCTCAGCAGGTCGCTTGCTCATCACCACGATCCGATCCGCCAATTGGACAGATTCTTCGACGTCGTGAGTCACGAACAGGATCGTTTTTCGCTCCTGTCGCCAGATCTCAACCAGATCTGCCCGCATCTTCAATCGGGTGAGAAAATCGAGTGCTCCGAGAGGCTCGTCCATGAACAGGATGTCCGGATCCGAAGCGAGCGCCCGGGCGATTTCGACGCGTTGGTTCATGCCGCCCGAAAGGTTGCGCGGATAGGCGTTCTCAAAACCCGCCAAGCCGATCATCTCAATGTAGCGTTGGATTGTCTCGAGACCTTCGGGGGTTGCTCGATCTCGCACCCCAAAGCCGATGTTCTGGTGGACGGTCAGCCACGGGAAGACCGCGTTGTCTTGAAAGATAAACACCCTTCGCCGGTCGGGTTTCCCGACGACAGCCCCATCAATGAGCACCTCGCCCTGGGAGGGTTTGATGAATCCGCATGCGATGTTCAGCAACGTTGACTTGCCGCAGCCCGAAGGGCCAACGATGCAGATAAATTCACCTGCTTGGACCTCAAGATTGATCGAGCGGAGCACCGGAACAGGGGTGCCGTCTTTTGCTGGGAAATCGAGTGACAGATCCTCCACGAGGATTTTGGGGACGGCTCGATTCATCGCTTTGCCGTTCCTCGTCGAGAAAGTGCGGAGTTTTCAATGCGGGCCATGGCCGAGTCCAAGGCGATACCGATGATGGAAATTACAATCATCGCAGCCACGACACGATCGTAGCGCAGGTTGTTTCGGGAGTCGTTGATCTGAAATCCCAAGCCGGACTGAACGCCGAGCATTTCCGCGGCAACCAGGACGACCCACGCGATACCAAGTGCCAGTCGCAGCCCCGTCAGGATTTGTGGCAGCGCCGCCGGCAGGATGACGTGAAACAACATCGCGATCCCACTAATTTCGAAATTGGTGGCAACTCGAAGGTACTTTTCGTCAATCCCTTCGACGGCCGAAGTGGCGGCGGTGATGATGGGGAAGATGGACGCGAGAAAGATCAGGAAGATCGCCGATAGGTCGCTCGGCTCCCACCACTTCACCCCACCAAAGACCAGCACGGAAATCGGCAGCCATGCGATCGGCGAAATGGGCCGCAGCAGTTGCACGAGCGGGTTGAGTAATTCACGCGTCGACCGGGACCAACCGATGGCAAGCCCTAGGGGAACGCCCGCGGCGACGGCGAGTGCAAACCCCCACATCACCCGAAAAACCGATGCGATGATGTAACGCCATAGCAAGCCCTCGCGGGCGATCTCGGCGAGACCTGTGAGGGCCAGCCACGGACCGGGCACGTCCGTGCGTCCATTCCCCCACGTCGCGAGCTGCCAGAGCAGTACAAACAGGCCGATGCCGATCAAACCGAGCAGGAGCGAACGCGCCCGCATCACGGCTGAGCCTGCACGCCGGAAACAGCCTCGTCACGAGACGTCCGGTCAGCTGGCTGCTGGCCAAAGGGAAGTTCCCAGACGCCAGAGTTTTCAAACGAGGGGTCAGCATAATCGTCGAACCCAAACGGATCGCTCTGCGTGACGGGGCGAAAGCTGAAGAAGCCCAAACGCTCCGCATATTGCTGGATCTCATCGAAGTCTTGGCGGGCGAGATCGAGCTGACTGTAGCGAACCCGATCGGGCGGCCGCGTCAGCACAAACTTCAGGAGCTCCGGGTCTTGATTGTAGTACTCTTGCCGCGCCGCAATCAGGGCCGCTTGCAGTCGTGGGCTGTGACCAAATCCTGCTGGAATTTCCATGTTTTCGGTGTCCTCATTCGGGACGCTGCCAGACTGAAACACCCCCGCAATCAATCGATCGTCGCCCTCGTCGAGCCATTTTCCGGATGCCGAGATCCCTTGGACGAGCTCGCGCACCAGATCCGGGTCACGCTCGATCAGTCGTTCGGTAACCACCAGTGCACAGGAGATGAAATTGGGCCAGATGTCTTTTGTGAAATACAGCACCCGTCCAAATCCATCCATCTCCGCTTTTGCGGCGAACGGTTCCCCGACGATGTACGCATCGAACTGTCCCGCCTGCAGGCCAGCTGGCATTTCTGGGGGCGGGTAGTCGATGAGGGTGATCTCATCGTCGGCAAAATGAAATTGATCTTTGAGTTTCTCGATCAGGATCCGCTGGTTCGAGTACCGATGCGGGATGGCGATGCGTTTGCCCCGCAGATCCGCGAACGACTGATAGCTCGACTCACTGCCGACAACGATCGCGGTACCGTCGCGATGCCCCAGATGAACGATTTTGACCGGGGTGCCCTGACGCTGCATGACCATCGCCAGCGGCGCGAGAATGAACGCGGCGTCCAGATTACCAGCGTCGATATCTTCCGTCATGGCTGGGAAATTGGTGTATCGCCATGAGGCAAAGTCAGAATGTTCCGGCGAGTGCCGACTGACCCAGCTCGTCACCGGGCACGTCAGATGGCAGGTCACCGGCAGATGTCCGATCCGCAGCGACTTGCGAACCCCAGCGTCACCTGGCAGCGCCGCATTGGGATTAGAATGGAGCATGCCCAGATTGAAGTAGGCGTGCAGACACGTCACCGTTGCCAGGGCGATCAGGATTTTGCCAATGGGGGCCATCGTCACCTGGTCTGGCGGGCGTTCCAGCCAAGAGATTACGTGTTTTTAAAAAAGGGTGGCTAAGGGGGCTCGAACCCCCGACCTTCGGAATCACAATCCGACGCTCTAACCAACTGAGCTATAGCCACCGTGTGCCTATTGTGAAAGCGGGCGTTGGGCACCGCCTGCTCACGACGCCACAAACAATATCGCTTGTCTGCCGAGCGGTCAATGCCGGACAGGCACGAAAAAATGGGTCAATATCCGATGTATTCGCCCAATTGTCTTCGAAAATGAGAGCGGATGTACACGAAATATGTTTGAATGGCATGATACCGTCACTCCACCAAGTTTTTCCGAACGATTATGGCTCAGTTGGACGATTACAGCGGTGACGACTGGATGCTTCCGGGCAGCGATCGAGATACGCAGCGGCACAGGGTCGATCGCGCCCGAGTGACCAAGGGTCATGCTCAGCGTCCACGCCTGAAAAACTCGCCCTGGAAGATCGGTCAGGTCGTCGCCGGATTCGAACTCCTCCGGGCGATCGACTGTGGCTCGCACGGATGGGTCTATGAAGCGCGTGAGACCGCGACCAGCAAAACGGTGGCGTTGAAGCTCATTCCCACGGTGGATCCGCGGGACGCTGTGCGTTCCAAGACCGGTTTCCGGCGGATGTGCCAGCTGCGTCACCCAGGTTTGGTGCGGCTGTACCGGATCCTGCAGGAAGGCGACGCCCTCGTCTTTTCAATGGAGCTGATCGAAGGCGACAATCTGGTTCAGGTTCTGCGGCGTTGGAAGTCGCTCCCGCTGCAAGACGGCTGCGAACGGTTGCTCGAGATGCTCCGTCAAATTGGCGCGGGGTTGGTTTGGGTTCATGCGCACCAACTCGTTCATCGAGATATCAAGCCGACCAATCTGATGTTGACCAGCGATGGCAATCGGTTCGTCATTGTCGACTGCGATCTCGCGGGCGAGTTTGAAGCCGAGAGTGATCCACAAAACATTCGCAACTATCTGATTTGGACGCCGATGTATGTCGCACCGGAGGTTCTGTTTCGACAGTCCTATTGTCCGGCCAGCGATATCTTCAGTCTTGGCATGGTTGCCCTTGAGGCACTGCGAATGTTTTCGTCCGCTCAGCGACGGCGGGATCGACGCACGCAGGAGAATGAGCCACCCCGCGCTATCGATGCGGCCACGGCCGACCATGACGAGGACGTGATCCCGCGTGACGAGAAAAGCAGCCAGAGCGATCGTGAGTACGTGCTGTCGGCAATGGCCGGACTTCACAAGGACATCCCCGAATGCCTGTTGGAGATCGTTCATGAAATGCTTTCACCGGACGTTCCCGATCGCCCGACTGCGATGGCGGTGTCGCGTGTCGGGCAGCCGAGCAGTCCGCCGGTCCCGCTGTCCACCGAAAGTCACGCGTCGGCACGCGCCGCGCGATTTACCGAAGTGGCCCGCGCCCAGCAGCTCGTTGAACTACGTCGCTGGTGCCATCTGATTTTGGGAGGCCAGGTCAAACGCTTGCACATTGACGGAACATCAGGGATCGGCAAGTCGACATTTTTACAGTTGGCGATCAATGAACTGCGTTCTCAATCTTGGCCGCTCGTCTTTGTCGCTCGCTGCCAGCGTTTCGAGCAAATTCCCTTGCAAGCATTCAGCCAGATCGCTGACGAAATCGTCATCCGATATCGCCGTGGGGGCTTTGATAAGATCAAGGTCGACTCGGTGAGTGAATCCGTCCTGCAGCGCGTGCTGCCTGGGTTCAGCGAAATTCTCGAGGTCGACTGGACGCAACCGCCCATCGTGACCACGGACAAGCGAACCGGGGGACTGGAGGCGGCGATAAAAGTCTGCAATCAATTGAGAGAGGTCGGGCCTGTCTTCTTTGTGATTGATGATGTTCAGTGGGCTGATCAAGACACACTGCGCACACTCGATCACTTGCAATCCAGCGCCACGAGTCGATTGGGACCGCCGCTGTACCAGGGTTTGGGGGTGATTACCGTTTCGCGTTTGGGAGGGGATCGTCAGCAATTTCCGCCCGATTCGAATATCACGCTCGAGCCCCTGACGAGCGAGATCACCTCTCAGACCGTGCGCAGTGAAGCGAAGCTGCACGGCATCGACCTGAACGCAGCTCAACTGAACGCATTGACTGAGCAAATTGAGGGGTATCCGTACCGTCTCGAAGCCTACCTCAGTGAGCTGTCGCCATCGGGGTTGTTGCACGAATGCCTCACCGCAGAATCGCCGTGCTTGCCCGATGATGGTTCATCCCGCAAACCGCCCCGCCACGACGCACCCTCGATTGAAGATGTTTGGCAACATCGTAGCGACCGGCTCAGCCCGAGTGTCTCGGCGCTGCTCGATATTATCGTGATCGCTGGACGCCAGGTCACGTTTGATCATTTAGGGGCGATCGAGAGTAACTCTGCTCTGCTGGAAACACAGTTGGACGAGTTGGTCGAAAATCGGCTGATTGTTCGCGATGGGTTCGACGGGCAGCATATCCGTGTCTGGCACGACCGCCTCTCGCGGCAACTGCGATCTGCCATCCCGGCTGAGGAACGCCAACGTCTGCATCGCCAGTGGGCCGAATGCCTCGTCAAAGTCCCGCTCTCGGCGGGACGGATCGCGGAACATTACGAGCAAGCGGGCGACACGGTCGAGTTCGTGAAATGGGCGAATCAGGCGGCTGTGCAGGCCCAGCAAGTCTATGCACATCTAGAGGCAGCGCGTTGGCATCGCAGCGTTGCGTCGCACAGCACTGGTGTCGATCGTATCGATGCACTGCGTTCGTCAGCAGAGAGTTTGCAGCGATCAGGCCGGCTCTACGAAGCGGCTCAAACCTACCAAGAACTCGCCGAGCTGCTCACCGGCCAAGCGAAGCTAGATACCCAGCTCGAACAAGTCCAGTGTTTCATTCGCTCGGGGCGGTTTGTCGACGCGGTTGAGCAACTCGATCCGTTGCTAGCAAGACTGAAGCTGCCGCGGCGCAAGGCACCGTGGGCAAGAAAGCTCTCGGTCGCTTGGACTCTGCTTCGACCGTCCATTGCCACGCCGAGCATTGAACTGCAGGATTCACTCGCGACGCCGCAACGTTCGGAATTGCAAGGGCACCAAATCGCAGTCTGTGGCGCGCTCGCTCGTCCCCTCTGCATGCTCGACAATCGGTTGGCGGCCGATCTGCACGTCTTCAATTGCGGCATGGTCAAGCAGTACGGATCACGCGGCGAGCGGATTGGTTTGATCGTCGGCACGTCCGTGTTTGATTCCTACCGACCGGGGCGGAAGCGTCTCGCCGCCGCACGCACCCTGTCCAACTTGCACAAACAGTTGACTGATGACGACTCCCCCGGTTGTCACGGCGACGTCCATAGCGGCAGAGCTTGGGTGGCCGGGATGAGCGGCAAGTTCAACGAGGCTGCCGAGCTCATTTCGCAGGCTCGCAAGTGCTACTCTGACAGCGAACGGCACCATGGATTCGAACTCGCCCACACGAGTTGCCTCGAATCGATTTGCGATTTCCAAATGGGCAACTTGACTGCGTTGGAGACCATGGTTGATGACATGCAAGCCGAAGCTGCGACGATGAACGACTGCTTTGTGCTCGCGATGGGATCACTCGGATATAGTTCCGTCGCATTTTTTATTCGCGACGATCTGGACTCACTGCAGAGTCGCAACTCACAGCTATGGCCTCGTTTGCAAGAAATCGGCGAAGATGCTTTTGCGATGGGAGCACAGTTCGAGAGCCTGCTGCGGGCAATCTATCTCAACGAACCCAAAGAAACCGAAGCAACCATCGCCCGAGTCGAGCGTCTATGCCAGCAATCGGTGTTGTACGGTGTTCAGATGATGAAGATACTCAGTACCGAATTGATCGCAATTGCGACACTGTCGCTATTGACTCAGCCCCGTTCGCGGCCGCAGAAAAAATTTCGCCGGCTGATTGCCTCCCTGCGTCGCCAGCACCTCGATGCGGCCAGCGTGAAAGCGGACCTGGTCGAGGGCATCGCGATGGCGAGATATCCAGCGATTTTCTCTCGCGATCATGAGTGGGCGCTGACGCAAGCCAGGCATCGACTCACCCGAGCTGCGGAATCGGCCGAGATTCAGGGGCTCATGCCTACCGTCCTGGCCGCTCGCGATGAACTCGCGCTCCTCGCCGACGAAGCGGCCCCGAGTGATCTCGAAGCCTTTCTCAGTCAGCAGGGCGTCGCCAACGTTCCTGCATTTGCAAGACTCTATCGAGGTGCCCGAGACTAGGAGTTCAAGGTCAGCGTCCAGGAGGACGGCCCCAGTTTCAGGAGCATCCAACACTTCGGTTCCCGTCCAGCAACAAGTGCTGGCATCTTCTCGCAAAACGCCTGGAGCCGTGAAGAAACAGGGCGTCGAAAACCATGCTGTGCGTCCCTGAGCGTGGCGAAGAACGGTTCTGTCTAAGCAACGCGGGATCAATAACTGGCGTAGCGGATCTTGTTAAAGATCCATCCAGAACAGGATCTTTAACAAGATCCACTACGGTAAACCCGTCACTTATTGTTCCTGGTATCCTAAGAGACATGTAAGCGGACCGAGCAAGCATCGCGAGGTTGGAACCACGAAAGACACGAATCACACGAAAAGTCAGCGTGGGTCTATTCCGTGTCGTTCGTGTATTTCGAGGCAAGAATCCATGCCCGCGCCAACAACGCTCGGGTGGATGCCCAGTCGCCGGGCGTGCACCGGGAACGGTTCCGTGATCCTCACGTCCGCTGTCCAGCGTCGTCCTTCACGTGGTTTCTTTTCAGATACGCCCGGCAGGATTCGAACCTGCGACCGTCGCATTAGAAGTGCGATGCTCTATCCAGCTGAGCTACGGGCGCGTCGCGATTTTTGTGAGGCATCGGGAAACCTGTCGACAACCGGTGTCCAGCGAAAACCGCACAAAGCACACCCGGATCAACGCGTTGCGCCGCCCGGGGACCACGACCCATCCGTTCAAAGGTCGGTCGTGAACCCCGGCAGTTTATCCCAAAATGGTCGCGTTGCGAAGTCACGGACGCCAAATAAACCCACAGCGTTCACCCCCCACGGGTGCCACCGCTGCAGTAGCGACCATCCGTTGCCCGAGACACGCCAAGCCTTGCCGCAGTAGCAGTAGGGCCGGTTCCACCGACCACATGCGTTGGTTTGTCAACTCATTGGGCGGGCGATGATGCCGAGCTGCGCGACCATTCTTCGGCGGGATCCACCCGCAGCCGACGGCCGGTAGCACCGTCCCCACGTGTTCTTGGCGAAACACTCTCGGGGACCACGATCTCCGGTGTCGCCGACGACTGTTGAAAATGTCTGCGAATAGTAGGGCCGGTTCCACCGGCCGCATGCGTTGGTTTGTGAACTCACTGGGCGGGCGATGACGCCGAGCTGCGCGACCATTCTTCGGCGGGATCCACCGGCAGCCGACGGCCGGTAGCACCGTCCCCACGTGTTCTTGGCGAAACACTCTCGGGAACCGCGATCTCCGGTGTCGCCGACGACTGTTGAAAATGTCTGCGAATAGTAGGGCCGGTTCCACCGGCCGCATGCGTTGGTTTGTGAACTCACTGGGCGGGCGATGACGCCGAGCTGCGCGACCATTCTTCGGCGGGATCCACCGGCAGCCGACGGCCGGTAGCACCGTCCCCACGTGTTCTTGGCGAAACACTCTCGGGAACCGCGATCTCCGGTGTCGTCGACGACTGTTGAAAATGTCTGCGAATCGTAGGGCCGGTTCCACCGGCCGCATGCGTCGGTTTGTCAACTCATTGGGCGGGCGACGACGCCGAGCTGCGCGATCGTTCTTCGGCGGGATCCACCCGCAGCCGACGGCCGGTAGCACCGTCCCCACGTGTTCTTGTTGAAACACTCTCGGGGACCACCATCTCCGGTGTCGTCGACGACATTTTGAAAATGTCTGCGAATAGTAGGGCCGGTTCCACCGGCCGCATGCGTTGGTTTGTCAACTCACTGGGCGGGCGATGACGCCAAGCTGCGCGACCATTCTTCGGCGGGATCCACCCGCAACCGACGGCCGGTAACACCGTCCCCACGTGTTCTTGGCGAAACACTCTCGGGGACCACGATCTCCGGTGTCGTCGACGACTGTTGAAAATGTCTGCGAATCGTAGGGCCGGTTCCACCGGCCGCATGCGTCGGTTTGTCAACTCACTGGGCGGGCGATGACGCCAAGGCGCGCGACCATTCTTCGGCGGGATCCACCCGCAGCCGACGGCCGGTAGCACCGACCCTACGTGCTCTGGCGAAACACCCTCGGGGACCACCATCTCCGGTGACGTCGACGACTTTTGAAAATGTCTGCGAATACGATTACGACGCGGGGAATCGCTTGACGCAGTGAACCAGACCTCGGAAGGTGAGTGGCCCTATCCACCTTTTGGGTGTCAGCGGTTAAGCGAGTCGGTATGCTTCACTCGGCTTGTTGCGAGAGAACGAACGCACCCAATTTCGACACGGTCAAAATATCAGTGCGTTGGTCTCCTGTCACGTCGGCGGCAACCACTTGCGTCCCAACACCGCTGTGGTTGTCGATCAGGCAAGGTTGAAACCGAACGCCCGATTCATTGTCGCGGGACCAACGAAACCAATACAAGACGGGCGTCGCTTGCGGTTCGATGTCTCCGGTGGGGCCGTGTGCCCACATTCGTTTTCCGGTCACGATATCCTGGTGCCCGTCACCATCCATGTCCGCCATGTCCAATGCGTGGGGCTGTGAGAAGGCAACGCCGAACTGAGCTTCTTCATCGCGACTGCCCATGATGAGATGCTTCACGAAATCAATGCCGTCGCCCGTGTCGACCTGTTCAAACCAAGCCAGTCCCCAACCGTGAGCGTTCAAGCTGGTGATGATATCGTTGTCACCGTCTTGATCCACATCGCAGGCAAACATTTGCGCTCCGCCCGTTTCACCGAAATGAAAGCGATGTAGTGGCCATACCTGCGAATCATCCTCGGGTTGCTCGAACCAGCCATCATTGATGATCAAGTCGTTGCGCCCGTCGCCATTGACATCGCCAACGCCCGTGCCATGGTAAAACTGCGCCCATTCATCCTGTTCGGAGACCGGCCGAAAACGCCATGGCTGTTTCGGTTCACCTTTTACGGGCGCGAGCCAGCCCCAGCGTCCCTGCCAGTGGGTGATCAACTCAAGGGCCCCATCGCTGTTGATGTCAACGAGCGCCGGCGATTCGCCTTGGATTTTCTCAAAGACGAAGTGCTTTTCCCATTCGCCGCCATCCGCACCAGGGTTCTGGTACCAATATGCCGCATGTTTATGAATGCGACCCAGCACCAAGACATCAGGCCAATGATCGTGGTCGAAGTCGGCAACAAAGGAAAACATACTATCGGTCGGACTCGCTTCTCGCGGATGCACGACCGGTGGGTAGATCACGTGCTTCCGTGTGAACTCCGGTCCCTGATACCAAAACGGCCCAGCGACAATGTCCTCGACACCGTCCTGGTTGAAATCGCCATGATTGATACCGTCGCAATGGTAGTTGTCGGTCAGGACCTGGCGAGTGAACGTTGGGGCGGGCGGTTCGGCTGCTAGCGAGGGCGGAAGTGTTGACAAATTCAAAGTGAAAAAGGCAAGGTGCCAAATGGCAAGGTAGCGGCAGATCACAGTATTGACTCGTAAGCATCGCGTGAAGAAAAACTGGCGTCGGTACGCTCGCCAGAGTGTGGGGGCCCGCCGTCTGGTGACGGTCGCTGCGGGAGACTTCGTCACTTGTTGTTCACGCGATGCGAACCGCATGGTTCGTCGCGCGGAACCTGTTCAATAATCATCGTGTTTTCCGTCAAGCATGCCGGAATCATCTCCAAAGACCGCGGCTTCTCGAATGAAAGTGAAATGCGTGGAAATACTGCGGGGCGCATGCCGGAGCTCTTCATTGCCGTGCTGACTGGAACGAAATAAGTGGACGCTTCGTCATGCAAGGTGAAACGTCTGGGATTCGATTAAGCGAGGACTCGTCAGTCGTTCGCCCCGCCCAACAAAGTCACTCTGGCGGCAGTTTTGATCGCGATGCTTGTGTTTCACCCACGAAGATACGGCGTATCATCCCGTCGATCAATAACCTTCGCATCTCCCCAGTTCCGGATTTCTGCTTCCACAAAAGCAAGAATTCTGCTGTGATTTCGTTGTCCATTGGAGCGGTTGCCAGCTCCGATTTCATCGGTCACCGCCAGCATGTGGTCGCCGGAGTGGGAAGCACTGTCTGCGGAAACCACGTTCGCGAAGAACTTTGGCAATCGTTTGGGAGCGAACTGGGAAGCCACCCAGCCAGGTAGCCAGCTAACGTTTCAGTTCCGAGGCTCAGCTGCAAAGCTCGACGACGTCGTGGGTCCCGCTGGTGGCCGAGTCATCATCACCGTCGACGGGGACCGCAAAGCGTCAGCTGTTCCCCGCTTCGATCACGACCGCCGCAATCCACGCATCGCCACGCTGAGCGTCGCTAGCGGCCTCAGCCCCAGCGAAGCGGTCACCGAACTGTCAGGGCACCCGCGTCCAAATTGGCTAGGTCATCGCGCTTTCACACGATCGACCAGAGAGTGGAGACGGCCGATAGTCGCCTCCAGAACAGATTCTCAAACGCTCGTCGGAGCAAGACCGTTCTGTGATGCGTCTTGAGGATGCGGGTCGCCAGTTGAAACCGCAATATGCTGAGAATAGGATGTATGCACCGGCGTCGGCCACCGGTGCAGGTTGGCGAGTTGCAGCAAGTTAGTGCAAGGCTTGTTAGACTGCCCTGGCCCTTCTGCCTGCGCTGCTGAAAATTCAGAATCTCTGAGAAAAATCACCTCATGGCCTACATCGTTAACAACGAACGAATGATCGCCGTCGCTCATACACGAAGACCAGCGAGTATTGGCCAGGAGTACCTATCAAGTTGAAAGATCTAGCTCACTATAGTTGCCTTTGCAAAATCTCTTTCACGATGAATTGAGACTGACAGGCCTTCGGGAAATGGTCTCGTGCCGACGATTATCATGAGAAAAGCGTCCAAACCGTGACGCGATTTCACGAAACAGTCTGCCATACTTTGTCGGTCATTCGATGACATTTCCGGCACCGGTTGCGGATGTGTATGCCAGTCACCAACGAAAAACAGGCGTGACTCAAATTGCGAGTTGATTTCTTTCTGTTGGTTTTCCAGAAATGGTATGAATTGAAAGCGGCGGCGAATGTCCTTCCGCGTAGGTGAAGTCGCAATTTTGAGAACAATTTCATCTTTGGAAAGCTTGGCAAATAGCTGCCCACCTGCTTCACGCTTCCAGCAGCGGTCCTGTCGATAGTCGTCAAATACTTCCAAGACTTGAGACTCCACAACAATACATTGGTCGCAATTTGCAATTGCATATCTGAGTGGTTCTTCTAACTGCATCGCTGACAATCCGGGCGAGCGTACCACGAAAATTCGGAGACTGCCTCCTCACGGGCATCATAAGTGGGGACTGTCTGCCACGCAGCAGACCAAAATCGCTGAATCGGATCGATTTTTCGATCTTTGTTGATCCAAACACGATGTGTCGATGCGGTTAGCTGACCGAGAAGACATTCAACCGATAGATCAACTGCCATTGCGATTGAGTGAAGCGAGTCGGTTATGCCGTAAGGTTGAAACTCGTTCCCGCACCCCGCTTGCGAAACCATGGTGGTCGACGCAGCTGGCCAATCGAATACGCGCCGAGAAAACTGACCTGCGCCAGTAAATCCACATTGCAAACATCCACTTTGCTCCATTATTGCGACAGCATGTCCAGCTGCGGCGAACGGCTCGAGCCAGGCATAGACAATCGGAGTCCGCTTCCCGGAGCATTCATGAAGGTCATTGAGCATACACTCAGCTTTCCATGAGCCTGTGGTCGAAATCACTAAATCGAACCCATTTAGTGACTCAGGAGTCTCAATCCTATGCTGCCAATCAACCGGATTAGATTCACAGCTAACAATTGTCGGATAGTTGGTTTCAAACCGCCGCTTTAGTGCGTCCGTCTTGTTCTGCCCTACTGTGTCGCCACCGAGAAGGTGTCGGCCCGTGTTCTCCCATCGCATTAGGTCTCCATCAAACATCGCAACTTGCCCAAGCCCGGCCTGGACTAGGTTGTCGGTAAGAAAGGAACCAAACGATCCAAGGCCGATGATCGCGACTCGCTGCTTCTGTAGCACCGCAAACCGCGGATCGTGGCCGCGACCGCCAAGTGCCCAAGCCGCATCCGCTCGTTCTAGTGGTGACCGAACAACTTTGGTGTACTTTGTTTGCTGACCAAGTTGAACGCTCAGCGGAGCCTTTCCATCTCGAAAACCATCAACGCTAACGCGGTTCGATCTGCCGCGCTTACTAACCTTTTCATTTGCTCTCAATACGCGGCACAGTTCCACGACACCATAGTTGGTACCATTTGTGGCGCTGATTGCCAGGATGATCGTCAATGGTTGGAAAGACTTTGCGATGTGATCCGTTATCGGTTCCAAAAAGTTGGGTGCATCTTCCGATATCAGTGACAGTAGTGATTCCGTGCTGTCTGGGTATTCCTCCGGCGAGAGCGGTTTCGACAATTTGACCAGAAAGCCGGTGTCAGCTCTGTCGTAATCTTTCTGAATACGGTTCTTTAGCCAGCAGAGTACAGACTTTTCGTCGGCACCAATGATGCGAAATTTACGTGAACTCCAGACGGCGACTTTCTGCGAATCGCAACCGTCCGGAAGTATCGAAAAAAACTGACGGCAAATGTTGTCGGACGATAGCAGCCAGTACGAATCAAATTCTCTATTGAAATCATCATCCCAACTGCCGTCGAGAAGACATTGCAATAGCGCCTCGGTTTCTGCCAAAAGAAATTTGGCAACTTCGACTGGACGATACGGGTCAACATCGGTACTGGTAGGAAAGACGCATAGGCAGCCGTCCTTCTCGACGTGCGGCCAAGACAAGAACTTCGCTCGATCAATCAGCGCAATTTTCGGTGAGACAAACGGAAACTGAGCAGTAATCAACAAATTGATCGACACGTTTTCCGCGAGATTCAGATCAATTCGCCAACCGTCAACAAATTGCTCGCGATAGTTGCGAAATTCGTGGTCGGCAAGTTTTCTCGTATTGGGGAGAGCGTCTATCCAACAGGCAAGCTCCGCTATTGGGTTCTTAGCATTCATGGCTCGTGCCGAACCTACCACCACCCTGTTTTTGGACAGGGTTTTCCTCAATTTCCTCGCGTCGTGACTCCGAAAACACGCCGAACGGACTCACTGCATTCATTGACTTGGCAGAACTTTCGCTCTTCTTGGTGTCTGCATCACGATCAGTGAAGTATTTCGTCGCGAATACTTTGCCCCAGCATTTCAACGCCTTTTCACGCGTGCAGTCGTACTCAAATAACGGCTCTAAAGTTTTGATCGCTTCAGAGAGCTTCTCAAGCAAAAACGTTGCCTTCGGGTCTTTGTCACCGGTTGTAATCGTCGCGTCCGGCGTGACAGGATGGGCAACAACCAGGTTGCGGCTAAGCCGGTCGCGAATAGCTTTCATCGTGTCATGGAGTGCCATATCTTCCCGATTTTCGTTCGCTTGATAGCACTCAGTGACCAGTTTTGTAATTCCAAAACCGCTGAGTATTTTTGACGCCCAACTCGAGCGACTTTTGGAATATTTCTTAATCAGTCGAACAACTCGGCGAACTTGGCGGCCGTTCGTTGTATCTGGGCTTAGTTCTTGGTTCTGTTTGTTAAACCAATTCGTTACATCTCGAGCATCCGATCGCATCCAGGATGAGCTTGCTAGTTCGTTGTAGATAGTCTCGTTACCGAAGATGTCCGTTTTAGCTACACGCCGATAGGCCGGCAGGTCAACGTGATATCCGGTGTCGTATTGAACTCGCACGCAATTCGTCTTGACTTCTGGTGGTGTCTTGAAGCTTCCGTCATCAACGGCGTCACGAATCATCTTCCGTGTATCGAGAGCGGATTTGTCCCCGCCCTGCTTCCCGACTAAGTCATCTTTTTCGAAGTAGACGCCGTCATCAATGTCGTAGTGGTTGTCCGGGTGTTGGACCATAGTTTTCATTTCGTATGATCCCTGTGTGATGTGCTCCAATGGAGCCGGTTCGTCGTTCCTCTTCAATCCATTAGCCAGCCGAGTTTGGTTAGAGTTTCTGCGCTGCCGCATGCTGTCACGGTCACGTTGGCGTAGTGTGACATCGTCCTTGTGGTATGCAATAACGTCTTTTGAACAATCAAACATTTCAATTTTCGTGTTAGAGTATTTCATTCAGGAGTAAAAAGCGATGAAATCAATCTGCCACCAGGATCGTCGTTGGACGCGCACCTGCTGTTGGTGAAGTCAGCATCGGAATGTGCCTGCCGAACCAGTGCGTCCATTGAATCCTCAGTTGTGTTGTCGAGATCGAGATACGGCATCATACTCGCGGGTACATTGTCAAAAGGAAAACGAACAATATGACACGGGTTCTTGAGGTGTGGAATCAGCATTTTCGCCATGTAGTGGTACGCCATTTCCTGAGCGTCAAGAGAGAGAGAGGCGGCCTCCGCGCCAAATTTCCACTCGAGCAACCCTCGGTGTACATCAGACCGAGGAACTTCCTCCCCTGATGGTCGGGAACACGTGCCAAGGCAGTAAATTTGAATCTCTTGCCCTTCCGACGCCATTCCAAGTGCATCGACAAGTGCAACTAAGACAGGATTGTTCGCCCATAGACCACCATCAGCAAAAACGTTTTGGGCACCAGGTATTTCCGAGTTTGGGACCGGAATGTAGGCGAGTGATCTGTATAGAGGGGCAGCACTCGTCGCTAAGCAGATGTCAACGAGCGAATAGCCATCATCTCGACGCATCGAACCTTTAAGATGTGCCGTCTTGAATACCCATGCTCGGTGGCGTCCCATTTCTACCGTCGGTATTGCCATCGCGATCCGCCGATCACGGTACATTTCACCAAGCGTCTTCGTTCCAAGAGTTGCCGTCAGTGCTTCGCGTAGTGATTTCTCTCCCGCTTCCAAAGCCGCTTTCCGTCCAAGCAAGTCGCTGAGGATTTGTTTCTTGGAGGTTGGCATCGGCAACTGGAAAATCCTCTTGCCATGCTCCCGGTAAAGGGACACGATTTCATCCATTGGGACGCCAGTCGCGAGAGCGCATCCAACAATTGCGCCGGTGCTCGTACCGACGATCAAATCAAATTTCGATCCAAGATCAATTCGCGGCGAATTGTGAACTTTTGAAAAATTCTTGGTCAGCTGTGCTAGGTATGTGGCGGAATAGATTCCTCGCATTCCACCGCCGTCGAGGCTCAGGACTCGCAGTGGTTTCCTGGGTGGAGATAAATCGTCAGCAATATCCAGATTGATCATGAGTTTTTCGTCTAAAATTTTATTGACACGTTAGCTCAATCAGCAAGTCCGTTTACGCAAAGCATCGGTCAATGAGAATGAGAATAGCGGTTGGGGCACATCGAGGGCCAATCAATTCATATCGTCGATTCCCGGTGTTTTTGTGAACTGTGGATGTTATGGATTCCAAAGTGATAGAATCGCGACGTCAATTTCGCAGTCTGAAGTGTAAACCGGAGACACTATCACCGTTGCCGAATCGGATAATGTTACCACACCGAACTTTCGGCAAATGTTTAAACGGGCAGCGACGCCGAGTTTCCGTTCCCGCAAACGCCAGCTCAAACGGATGTCTCACGTCGAAGCAACAGATAGCATGCGATCGGCGAAATTACCGCTAGGTACGGCGATTCCTGTACAATTGCCGAAGAATGGCTAGTCCTTAATCCAGCGAAGTTTTTTTGCGTCAGTGCGATTTGCACCGTAAAACACGGTGTATTTTGACATTTTTGGCATTTGGTCTCTTCACTTGAAATCGCCGTTAGCGAAAACTCGCAAAACAGGAAAAACGCCGTAATTTACGGTTTTTTTCTGCATTCTATCAAGAAACCTCGCTTGATTGAGGGCTAGCTAGGTATGGACGCAGTCGGAACGTAGGGCACGGAAGCGGATCCACTTCGAAATCGTTAGACTTAGAAACGGCGTTAATCAAGATATCCACGTTTTGCAGCGGACGCAATCCAGCTCACAAGGAACCGCTAACTTGCACATTCGGCGAAGGGGCAGAAGGGGCAGAAGGGGCGAAGGCGCAGAAGGGGCCACCCAATCTATTCACCCTTGTTTAGGGATGACGCATTTTTCCGTAACCGGCCAGCTCACCCATTTAGCGCATCTCCTCATTGCCTTTGTCCAACGATCTGGGGGTGGCCCTCAAATTTCCCCTTCTCCGTTACTCGGGGACGTTACTCGGGGACATAGCACTTTTCTCGGAGTATTGGCCAGCTTAGCAAAATGCGTGAACCGGATATCCTGCGTAGTATAGGCACAGGCATCAGATAACGGCCCTTCATTGAAGTGCTGTATCCCTGTGCTTTTCCCCTCGACGCCACGCCATTGCATTGGCTTCGCACCATCTTGGGTGGTTACACGCAAATGCCGCCGATTGGACCGAGCAGGAAATGCTCACGATCCTCGATGGCGATGATACTGAAGACCGAGAGGCGTTCTGGGCCGGGTTCTTTTGGAATCCACGAATTTCGAGTCCGGCGTTGTACTTGCGAATCAAGGACGGACTGTTGTCTGTCGCGAAGGATGCCCTCGCTTGCGGATTGCATACCATTGCCGATGGTTTCGCTGCTCAAAACCGTGACGCTGATGGAGGTGATGAAGATGCCCAGGCAAGCTAGTGGGGAAGTGATCGATCCCAATGAGATTCAGATTCTCCACTGTATCGAGAGGTGCGTTCGCAAGGCGTCGCTCTGTGGGACCGATCCCGCTACTGGAGAGTGTTTCGAGCACCGCCGGGGCTGGATCCGTGACCGAATGGAGTTCCTCGCCTCTGTGACATGGGCAGGAGATATTCCCCCCGTCACCTTTTCTTCGTCGGTTTCTTGCATCCTATTAGCATATCGATACCTGTTCATACGAAGCTAGTCGGTTTCGGTACCTCGCTCGTCGCACCGTCGAACGTCTCACTGCTCCGAAGCAGTTCCCCAGAATTGTCACTCGGGATTCCACGAAGCAAATGCCGGAGAGGCGCTCTCTGAATTTCAAAACTGGACCATTGCAGCCAATGCTTCTCATCTTGGTGTTCCGCTCTCGAGGGCGCGCTGGGTAAGTCCGCGTTAGCTATCATGTAAGTGAGCTTGCCAAGTTTCTCGCAACATTGATCAGCCAAATGAGAAGAACACAGTTCGTCCTGAGTATCGCTTGGGCAATATTGGTCATGGCACCGCTTGCCACGCTGGCTCAGGATGAAATCGCACCGACGAAGGATAATGGCGTGGTGGTGGAGGATGTGGTGGTGCAGGATGCGATTGCGCGGCAGCGTCTAGAACCTGCCGACACATCGAGTTTTCGTGCGACTCTGCACAGCTTTATCGAGGCCTGCAATGAAGTCTACGATCTGGCAGAGGCGACCACCTCCGGCACCGATATCACGGTGCAGCTTCTTCCCGCGTTCGATCGAATCCGGGATTGTCTGGACCTGAGTGCCTTGACGGGCGATGTGCGCGACTCGATGGGGATTGAGTCGGCCGTCAGCTTAAAAGAGGTGCTCGATCGGATCCCGCTACCTGCTGACGAAGCAATACCTGAAACGTCGACCGCGGACGGCGCGGCGGTGCAACGTTGGCGGATTCCGGGGACTCGGATCACCATCGATCGAATCGAAACCGGCTCGCAGAACGAGTCCTTTCGGTTCTCTGCGGATACGGTCAGACGGGCCTCGACAATGTATGGAGTTGTGAAGGAACTGCCGTATCGTCGTGAAGGGCCGAAGGCGTCGCCTGGACTGCGGGATCGTTATCTGGCTCTGACCAAACGACAGCCCACTCTCTCGGCTGACACGTCCAGTCCCCGCGGCACACTGACGTTGTTCATGGACAGTACGCAGGACATCTACGAGATCACACGATCGATCAAGTACGTGAATCGGAATGATCCAAAATATCTTCCTCTGATTTCGCAGGTTTATAGTTGTCTCGACCTGAGTGCTCTGCCTGAGTACGCGCGAGAGAACTATGCCAGTGAGGCCGCTATTTGCTTGAAGGAGGTTTTGGATCGGATCACATTACCGCCGATCGAAGCGATTCCCGGTCCAGAGAACATCCAGGCGTCCGACGGAAGTGATCCTCTGATGCAGTGGCAGATCCCCAGCACACGGATTTCCATTGCTCGCGTTTCGGAGGGGCCCCAGCAGGGCCAGTATCTGTTCACGGCAGAATCTGTTGCCGAGGTTATGGAGATGTTCGACCGTATCCGCAAGCAGCCCTATCGAACGAGCGGCTTTGCGGTCTCACCGGATCTTTACCAGTGGTATCTGTCAGCTCCCAGCGAGCCCAAGGTCGCGGTGCTGGTTGAATCACTACCGGGCTTCTTTAAGTATCGCCAGTTTGGGCTGGCGATTTGGCAACTGGTGGGCTTGGTCCTGGTGACCACCGTTGGCCTCGGAATTATGGTGGGTTTGTACCGTGTCGCCGCACGTCGCAGCAAAGCGAACTTCAATGTGAGTCTTTTTCGCTACTGGTTTGGCCTGGTGTTTACTCTGTTGGCACTTCTCGTCCCACCGTTGTATAAGCACTTCATCTGGACCTATTTGTCGGTCAGAGGAACGCCGCTATACGTTGTGAATTTCGCAGCAGACATCGTTTTTCTGCTGGCGGCGATCATCGCGATTCTGGCGGTGACCAACCGGTTGGCAAACTCGGTGCTGGCATTGCCAGGAGTTCGATCCCGCGAAGTCGACGCGACGTTGATTCGTCTGTTGTTTCGTGTGCTCGGAATTGTTGCGGCTGTCATCGTGTTTCTTGAAGGCGGCCGCTACCTTGGGTTTCCAGTGACTACGTTGCTGGCCAGTGCAGGTATCGGCGGGCTGGCGATCGCCTTGTCAGCCCAGGGGACGGTGAAGGGACTATTCGGAACAGTTGCCATTCTGCTGGATCGTCCCTACCGTGTTGGCGAGCGTATCATTGCCATAGGTCATGACGGGGTCGTGGAAGAAATTGGTTTGCGTTCGACGAAGATTCGCGAGTTCCTGACCAACCACCTGATCTCGCTGCCGAATGATCAGATGGCCGATGCCGATATCGTAAATATCGGCGTGAGGAATAGCATCTATCGACTTTGCGACCTGCACATCCCCATCGACACCTCGCGGGAAAAAGTGGAGAAGGCATTGGCTGGCATTCGCGATGTTCTCTCCAAGCAAGACGATATGGACCCGGAGTTTCCACCCAAGGCGTTCTTCAACGACTACAACCCTGATTCGTTTAACATTCGCATCATCTACTGGCACGTCCCGCCCGAACTTTGGAGCTACTACGAATCCTGCGAACGGGTGAATCTCGCGATCTTCCAGGTGTTTGAGGAAAACGGAATCCAGTTCTCGCTTCCTATCCGCCACAGCTATTGGAAAACCGACGATACACAGGGACCGCTCGAAGTTACTTTGAGCGAACGCCCGAGTCGTTGATCGTGCCTACCTCAAGCTTGCCTACCAAGCCTCGACCCGTTCCCGAGTCCCGGCTGAATTCCTCATGATGGTATACTTCATCTTGTGCATTATTAAAACAGAGTAAATGCGAGGGACAGTAAATGCGAGTGACATAGCATCTTCGCAAGAACATAGCGGAAAGTATCAAAATCAGCTTCCCGGTCGACGGGCAAGTTAAAATCCTCGACGAAGTGCTGTGTCCCGCTGTGGAGCTTCCGCTGCAGAAGGCTGCAACCCCGTTTTGGGTTCCTCTTAGTGACGAAGTCACGGCAGGCAATAGCCCCGGACGCGAGTCCGGGGAACCGGTTGCAAACGATGGTCGCGCAGTCCTGGAGGGACGGCAGGTGGTTCACAAACCGAACGATTTGCGGGAATATCATCGAAAAACGCCTGCCATCGCTTCGCGATTTCAAATGGTTGAGCGATTGTGCCCCCCGGACTGACGTCCGGGGCTATCGCATGCCACCGCTTTGCGGTTCCAGAGCAACGCCTCACCAACCCCTCACCTTCCAAACGACTCGAGTCGCTGCTTCCAGACGGTGATCTGCTCGCGTGTGTTGTGGCAGAGCCTTCGCTGCAGAAGGCTGCAGCCCCGTTTTGGGTTCCTCTTAGTGACGAAGTCACGGCAGGCAATAGCCCCGGACGCGAGTCCGGGGAACCGGTTGCAAACGATGGTCGCGCAGTCCTGGAGGGACGGCAGGTGGTTCACAAACCAAACGATTTGCGGGAATATCATCGAAAAACGCCTGCCATCGCTTCGCGATTTCAAATGGTTGAGCGATTGTGCCCCCCGGACTGACGTCCGGGGCTATCGCATGCCACCGCTTGGCGGTCCCAGAGCAACGCCTCACCAGCCTCCTCTCCTTCCAAACGACTCGAGTCGCTGCTTCCAGACGGTGATCTCCTCGCGCGTGTTGTGGCAGAGCCTTCGCTGCAGAAGTCGCCCGGTACCGATCTTGGAAAAAGCGGCCGTTTTCCTCTTCCTCCCGATTCGCCCGCATTGCCACACGCTGGCACAGCAACCGCATCCACCAACTGAAGCTGCTCAAACGTTTGCGAATTTCGGCACGTCGAATGGGACACCTTGCTATCGATTGGATCTCGGGCTGTGCCGGCGTCATCGGGGAACCATCTGCTTTACGGCGATGGTAACAGAGCACTCAGCTAATGCTTGTGGTCAAGGACTAGAAGTCCTTCCAGTCAACGCCGAGTTCTTCGAGCCGAGCAACTGCGGTGAGGAAATTTGCAGAAATCCAGTAGATATTCCACGCTTCTGAGTAGCCACCACGCATGCCCTCGACGGTATCACCGGCATTGTGCTGTTGGTAGTTGGTTTGAAAGAGTTGTTCGCCATGCATTCCGGTAGGCAAATCTGTCATCTGCCCGGCACTGACCAGTATCAGTTTGGCGAGATCTTGGTAACGAGTGTCGCCGGTCCACTGGCCCAGTTGCCAGAGTTGCGGAACGAAAATGACACCGAAAACGTCGAGATGTTGATTCTGAACGGAAACACTCGTCCAGCCACGAGTTTTCAAACCGTGGTCAGCCAATCGTCCCGGAGGCAGTGTGACGTCCCAGACGTACATGTAGCTCAAGCAAATATCTGCGGCATGCACCGCAGCCTCGAGATATTCGTCGCGTTGAGTGACTCGATACATTTCAGCGAAACCCTGGAAGGCCGCCCAAGCCCCTTCCTTATCTTCGCACTTGGCATCGAGCGTACCGCCCCAGTAGGGTTCCTTCATGTTGCCGTGTCGCTCGATCGTGTGATCGGCGAGTTTGCGGGCTGCCGACATCAAGCGATCCTCACCGAATAGCTCGCTTCCTTTGACCAGTGGCGCGATTGCGAATGCTTCGTTCGTTGAAACCGGACGCCAGTCGTCCGTGAGTATGCGATCTGCGATTAGCGACAGCCGCAATTTCAGAAATTCTTCCAAATCCGAAGCTAGAGTTTTTAGCTCGGCATCACCCTCGCGAGCCAATCGGTAGGAATCTGCAAGGGAGTTGAGTGCTTGTGCCTGCGAAAGGAGGTTTTGCCGTTTGAGCCACTTGTGTTGTTCGTAGTCGTAAATGATCGAAAAGTCCGCGTCCTTGTGACTATTGAGCGAAGGAGTCTTTATCAAGAACTCCAGTGATTGCATGCCGCGTCGTCGCCAAAGTTGCGGTTCATCAGTTGAATCCGTGAGGTCCAATGCCAACAATGCGTAGCCGGGAACCTCAGCGCGATCGGCCCAGCCCATCATGAACCAAGGCTGGGCCTGTGGAGGTCGGGTCCGAAAGCCGCGGCACTGGTCGTCTTCATACCAACGGTTGAATGTGTCTCGAAATTTCGCATCGACGACGTCAACGATCCGTGGCATAGAGCCATCCGTCGTCGGATCGAACAATTCAATCGACGTCCATAGTGGTTTGGAAAATCCGTGGCCGCTGGAATGGTTGTCGGCAAGCTGCAAATAGAATGTCTTTTCAATGACTGCCCCCGGTGGTACGTCATCAAGAGAGGCATTCGTGTAGGGAAGGAACTCTTGCTGTCGTGCTTTGACGATACCTCGTTGACCATTTGACGCGACCGGGCCGCTTCGCAGAGCTAAACGGGTGCCCGTCGCATTCTCAATCACTCCCATCGACCACCATAAGTCTTGGCGTGCGGCGTACGGCAGGGTTGAGGGGCGAGAATGAATGGCCGCAACAAACTGTTCGTCGCATTCAACACTCGCCAGTGGCATCGGGTAGCGATGCTCTTCGTACAACGCCTCTTCGCCAACCTTGCCGCTCCAAGTTGGCACGCGACTAGCATCGATCCGTGTTCCTGACGGATTGCCAAAATAGTTAATGCCGGGAAGGAAGGTGCGAAGGGGCTGACTTTCGTCACCTCGCTCAACCTGGAATTCAATCGCAAGAACAGTCGGACCCGTTGGCTGGGTACCGGCAAACTCCCATCTGCGTTTCGCCTGTATCAAGCCCTTACGAATTTGCTTGTACTGATCCCGGACCAACCAGTCGCCGTCCGGAGTCTTCACTGTGCCTGACAGCACTGCCCAAGTGCCAAACGATTCGACCTTGTCCGGCTGGGCATGCGACCAATGTGTTGGTGCGTCATCTTGCCAGCCAGTGCCGATGGACCACAGGCCTTCGGCAGGTGCCCTGATCGAATCACCGCTCGCCAACGACAATCCTTCTGTTGGATGGAATGCGGGTAAAACAGTATCTTCTGCCAGCATAGCCGTCTGCATTGCGAGCCATAGAAGTAAGGTGGCCAGGGCGGTTGATTTGAGAGCCAATGGTCGTCTAGCTTCGTTGGTCATGGTAGTTGGCTTTGGTTGTAGGTAGTGCGTCGATGATCGGTTCGATAGCGAAGGGCCGATAATGTTCATCGGGTTCTTCTCGGAATTGAGTGGCACTGAAATCACGATTTGATTGCTGGGTGGCTACACAGCGTGGTGGATTTCCAAGGCATTTACTCCTGCGTCCAATGATTTCTTTGCCTCGCGAGAGGTTTGGCGATACGCTGAATTGTGCCGGGGAAAACGGACGCGGGCACTGCGGGGACGCTACCTGCGAAGGGATATCTCGGTCGATAGCGCGCCAATGGTGCGAAAAGTCCTCGACGAGAATGCTCCCGTCGGGGACTTCCTTTTTTGCTCATTGGACGCAGGAGTAAATGCCTGGAAAATCCCGCATCCTGGATGACTGCCACTCAATTCCGAGAACAACCCAGATGATTCTTCTCGGAACTTAGAACAGTTACAAATTAGGAACGAGGGAAATTCAGTGGCCGAACGCTCCGCGGTCGGAATGGTAACTATTCAGCTGCGTGGTAAATCAACCTTCGGCTATTTCGCATCTTACCAAATTAACGCATCTTCAGTTCGCCAGTCTGTCTGTTGCCGCTCGATTGTTGCTAGCAATTCAGTGCTTCCAAATGGCTGAATCGGTACTCGGAATGTTCGACCGCGGAGCGTTCGATCACAATTTCAGACAGTATTTTTCCGATCGTTCCTGTCGTCGGCGCTGTGTCGTTTCAGATAGTGGGGTGGTCGCGTGTCGTGCGGAGGAAGTCAACGCAGAGACAGCCCATCACTGCATCTGACTGTCCCTCATCTGTGCGTCTTTGCAGGTAAGGAGCGAGGGGCAATGAGTGGCCGAACGCTCCGCGGTCGGAATGTTCGACCGCGGAGCGTTCGACCACAATTTCAGACAGTATATTTCCGATCGTTCCTGTCGTCGGCGCTGTGTCGTTTCAGATAGTAGGGTGGTCGCGTGTCGTGGGGAGGAATTCAACGCAGAGACAGCCCATCACTGCATCGGACTGTGCCTCTTCTCTGCGTCTCCCCGACTCTCGCGTCTCTGCGTCCCATTTCTTCACCAATACCTGTCAACGCGCTCCCCGTGACACGGGATCGATGACACGAGCCCGATCGTATTGAACGAAGGGTTGTTCTCGGGATGGAGTGGCGTGCCGCCCATGTCCTCGACCGATCCAACCGGGTGGATCCTCAATCGCAAATCGTCTCTGGGGCCACTCGCGATGGAGCGGCATAGCGGCGTCCTAGGATCCACATGGCGATCAGCCAGCCGCTTCCCAAGAGCAGTGGGCTCAGTCGCGGGCACCAGGCACTCAGCCCGGCAATGAGAAAGAAGATGATGCCGGAGATGGCGTTGCCGCCCCAGAGGTGCCCGGCCATCGCGAGAAAGCCGAAGCCGCTCATTAACGCCGCCAATACCATCACATCGCGATGGTCAAAATAGCCTGCCGACCACAACACGTTGACCATGGCGAGTGCGGCCAAGTAGCCTAACCATATTGACCATACAGGACGCTCGGCCACGCCGCGAGGCATCCAGCACCCGTCACGGGATTCGTGGATCGTCCAAGCAATTCCAATTAACATGAACAGCCGGGGCATGAAATAGCCCAGCAAGGATGCGTTGCTGAGGGCGGACTGCGACATCGATTGGCGGATCTCGGGCGTCATCGACTCGGCGATCCCAAACATCGCGACATGCGCGACGAAAACGACGATGCCGATTCGTGTCAGGGCACGGCCCCAATTCGCGAATGCGTTCTGGTGTTGGTCTCGCGTCAACTCGCGAGACATCTTGCTGAGGATTCCATCGGGGACGGCCAACGGCGACTCCCCCGCCAAAATACGAGTGAGATCGTCGGCAAGGTCATCCGCCGAACGATATCGACGGGTGCGATCGGGTGCCATTGCGCGGGCGATGACGTGTTCCGTGTCGGCGAGTTGTGGGAGTCGTGGCATGCCGCCGGGCCAAGTCAGACGCAGCGATGGCGCGTCGTCGCGAAGCACGTTCCCGAGCACCTCAGCAGTCGAACTGCCGGCGTGCGGAGGTTGCCCCGTGAGGAGTGCGTGCAGAATACCGCCGAGGGAATAAATGTCCGTTGCCGCAGTCACATCCGATTCCCCACGGGCTTGTTCGGGGCTCATGTAATGCGGCGTGCCAATGATCTGGCCATCGCGGGTCATCCCCGGTTCATCGCGGTGCCATTTGGCGAGTCCAAAGTCGACAATTTTCGGTTGGCCATCGTCATCAATGAGCACATTGTCCGGTTTGATATCGCGGTGAATGATCCCCCGGCGGTGCGCGTAGGCGACCGCTCGCGCGATGCCGCGAACCTGCGCGATGGCGGTGCAGATCGTGTCCCGTTCGGCATCGGATTTGGCGGCCCGCGAGTCGCCTGCGATACGTTCGAGGTGAAGCTGACGACGCTGCACGGCGGCTTGCAACGATTCCCCGCTGACCAGCGGCATGACAAAGTAGTCCATCCCGCGCCAGCAGCCGATGGCATGAATGGGGAGGATGTTCGGATGGGAGAGCGCTGCGGCCGCTTCCGCCTCGATGCGAAATCGCAGCTTCAATTCCCCATCGGCGAGCAGCCCGTCACTGATTAACTTGACCGCGACCTCGCGCCGTAGGCTCTGCTGCACCGCGGCGTATACCGTCCCCATGCCGCCGCGTGCGATTTCGTGAGTCAGCAAGAAGTCGTCGAGGCACTCACCGGTCAACGCGCCACTGCCTGACTCGGTACTGGGGTCCAGCCACATCTGGTTGGCAGCGAAACTTCGTAGCGGTTCGGCATGCTGCGGGAAACGATCGACCATCTCGTCCAGGCGAATCGGCATGCCGGCCTCATGCTGCTCAATGAAATGAGCCAAGACCGATTCGAATGAGGCGTCCGACGCGAGAGGGAAATCGCGGGCCGCAATCGTGCGGGCTAGATCAGATTGATGAGGCGACTTTTCCATCTGATTCAGTATACCCCCCTGGCGAAAATCCATTGGTCCCATCGGATCGATTTCCGCGAGTTGGTTGTCTCGCTGTCTTCAGAGGGGCGGTTCGGAGTGGATCTCGGTTGCACATCTCAACGACTAAAGTTGGGGACGCATGATTTGCCACACCGACGAGGCTGCGGTGATGTCGGTGCGATTCGCTGGGGTGCGTCCGTAGACGACTCGATTGTAGGCGTCGACGACCCGCCACGCAGGCTGTTTGAGCATGGGGAATTGACCCACTAAACGCCGCACGTATTCGCTGGGCGTTTCATCCTCGCCGCGTTGCACGCCTTGCTCACGTCCCCAGGCCTCCAGTGCTTGGAAGGTGACCACGACGACTTGCCCCGCCTCGGCGGTACCGACCGGATTGGTGAACGATGAAAATGGCCGGACAGGCGGTCCTTCGGCTTGTTGTTTCCTACGCCGCGGCGTCACCGGTTCGATATTGTCACGACCGGTCAGCCAACCATGCAGCCACGCCAGCCACGCATCACGATACAAATACACATAGACCGCGATGACGACCAGTAAAGTGACGATCAACACGAACTTGAGCAGGCCCGAGATCGCACCGCCCAGATTGCCCGACGGCTTGGGCGGCGGTGCGGACTCGGCTGGTTTTGGCTCGGCTGGTTTTGAGGGAGACGACTTCGATTCGTCGGATTTCGGCTGATCGGATTTCGCGTCATTGGATTTCTGGTCGTCCGATTCCGCCCCATCGGATTTCTTATCGTCGGATTTCGCGTCGTTGGATTTCGCGTCGTTGGATTTCGCGTCGTTGGATTTTTCTGGAGCCGGCTGGTCTGGGGGCTCGGGCGACTTTTGCTGCTGCTGGGGTGGTGGTTGGTTGGCATCGGCGGGCTTCTGGCCCTCGTCGTCTGATTTCTGCTTGGCGTCGGAGGGACTGGGGCTCGGTTTGTCGGTGGTCTCGGACTGTTGTGGTTTGGGTGATTTACCGGCGTCGCTCGACTGGGGCGATTGCTCGGATTCGCCCGGCTTGGCAGGCGGTTGTGATTGCTGGGCGGGCTTTTTGCCCCCTTTCTCTTTGCCGGCTGGGCCATCGTCGTTGTTTCCCGACGTGCCCCCCGGCTTCGCATCGGGCTGGTTTTGGCTGTCGATCTGCGGTGCTCCGTCGGGTTTTTGAGCACCGGCCCGAGGGTCACCCGTCGCCGGCGTTTTCTCGTCAGCTTGATCGGCGCCGTCCTTCCCCCATCCCCAGCTACTGGCCTTGGTCGCTTGGGCGTCTGACAAGAAATCGGGTATCCGCCAGGAAACGAGCGTTTGTCCGGGCATGGGAGCGAGATACGCAATCAGCAAAATAAGCAGGATCATGCCGACGCCGCCCGCCAGCCAGGCGACCGTGACTTGGAGTGACATCTCGGTGCTTCGCTGACGCAGATAGCGTCTCAGGTTCAAGAACGAAGTCACGACCAGTAGCGAGAGGCTCGTGAACAGGTACAGAGTCAGCATCCATTTGGCACGCTCCCACGAGTCGGGAGAGCCACCCAAGAAAAACTGGCCAATACCAAATAGAGGTAGCGCACCGACGGCGAGATACAGCACCGTTCGCCCCGGCTGATGGCCAGCCTTCGCCTGCGGGTCGCGAGGCTGCCACCCCGATGGTGATTCGTCGCTCGTACGCAAATGCGGACTGCGTTTCTGGAACCAGTGTCGTGCACTGTCGACGAGTCCCTGGCCACTGCTGTCGACGCCGTCGTCAATGATCGTGCAGTCATGGACAATCCGGTCGGCCAGATATCCGATTGTCAAAATCACGGCAAGTAAGAAAACCGGATCCGGGACAAACCGCATCATCACGTAAAACGTCGCTGCCCCCAGGATGACGGCGTAGATCGATGCGCGATCGCGACTCTCCTCGATCGTCAGCCGAGCCAGTGCCGTCGCTCCCATCGTGTAGCACATGAGTATCCACGAGACTCGCCCGGAGTACTGGCCGTGGTAAATCACGATCATCAGGAAATTGGCCAGGCTGTTGAGCATCCACCAGATCAACAGCGGGGCGATCCCGATGGCGGCGTAGTCGGCGAGGGTTTGGTAGTTGCGAGGCACGGGGGGAGGGGAGACAGGGAAGGAAGCAAGGTCGCAAGCAAGGTCGCGCAGGGGTTTACGTTGGTGGTGGCGTGTTTTGATAGGCTTGCAGGCGGGCGATGAGGGTCGCGAGTCGGACCGATGCGTTGGGCAGACTGACTTCGGCGAGTTCGATCAGGTCCGCGACCGGGCCTTTCATCTTCTCGCAGTTCTGTTCCATTTCCACGGCCACGGTGCGTGTCCGCTCGATGCGATCGCGGCACAGGGTTTTGCGGGCCTTCCAGCGAGCGACCTCTTTTTTCTCGTCCGAGGCGGGGGCCGACGTGCCGCTCGCGGCCGTCGATTGTTTGCGACTGAGTCGATCCCGGGCTTCGCTGAGCCGTTGCTCGGCACGCCGCAATTGCGATTTCCAATATACCGGATAGTCTTGCGAAAAGTGTTGCTCGGCTCTCCCGACGACCGACCGCACTTGATGTCCGTGCCGGAGCAATCGTTCACTCAGCCGGTCGACTGCCTGCCGCAATTCGACGAGTGACTCGATGCTGTGAACGTCAGCTTCGCTCATGAGGGACTCTGCAGGGGATTAGCGACAGCGAATGGATCGACCGGGTGTTGTGACGTTCGCAGGAACGAGGATTCCACTCTCTGGCGTCGTTGACGAGAAGACCAGCCTGATATCTTAGCCGAGTCGGTCGGGCGATTCGAATGTTTTCATGTCGAGCGGCCGATCAAAACGCGTGAAGGGGGCGTCCTTCGTCGTGCTCACAGGGCACCCAGGCCCTCCGCATCCGTTCCCGAGGGGGCAAATGAAATCAAAACTGCCGTAAAAAGGACGCCATAGGGTGTCTGGGCAGTTTATGCAGGCAGGGTTTGTTGGTTCCTGGTCTGCTTAAGCCGATTATGTGCATCAAGGTGGGGTGGTTCGCCGAAATCGTAAGTGACAAGGACTGTCATCTTTACAAATTGAACCGCGCCGGAGAGGGATTCGAGCATGAATCGTTGGCTTTTGATCGGATCGTTAACGGGCCTAATGGCCCTCAGCACGGGATGCCTGCATCACAACACCCGTGGTGGCTGCCAGAGTTGCGGCACCCATAGTGGATCGCAGTGCGGTTCAGGCCAGTGCGGCGACGCGGGGTGTCAGTCCTGCGGGAGCGCCCAAGGTGGATTGTTTGGGAAAGCGTACGGCAAGATGGCCGGCTGCTATACCGGCAGCCAGCCCGCCTGCAACGACGGGTGTAGCACCGGATGCAACAGCTGTGGCAACGGTGGTTGCCAGAGCGGATATGCGAACTGCCCGGGCGGCCGCGTCGGCTGCACGGCTGGGCCACTCGGTTGGCAACAAGGCGGGATGGACTACAGTTCGCACTTGAACCCGGGTTTCCTGGGGCATAATGCGGGCAGTGCTGCTGCCGCCCAGCCCTTCAATCCCGGCCCGCCCTCGGCACAGGTCGCTTACCCGTACTATTCGCACCGCGGCCCACGAGATTTCCTGATGGCCAACCCGCCATCGATCGGCCCTTGATGCGTTGTTTGTGACCACTACGGACTCGCCAGTCTATTCGAGACCCTCGCGTCTCGCATAGGATCAAGTCTGCGGAATACCCAGTCGTCACCGTCGCTTGGCAGTTTCCGTAGCTTGGGACCCTGTCCCGAGCGAGCAAAACAGTCTCGGACGGGACAAGGGTCCCGGGCGAGCGAGTGGGTCTCGGACGGGACAATGGTCTCGGGCGAGCGAGTGGGTCTCGGACGGGACAATGGTCCCATCCTACGAAGTCTGTCTCCTTCATTTGTCGCACGGTGATAGGTCAATTTGTCATGGCATCCGATTTTCGGCTGAAAGAGTCTCTACCTGAATTGACCGAGCAGATCGTGGCGACTTACACCGCCGACGATGCGATCAATCACCTCGGGCATTGTCCCTTGCCCAGCTACGAAGCCGTCGTGCGTATCCTGCTCGACTTGAAGGATATTTTGTATCCCGGCTATCGTCGCAACACCAACCTGCACGCGGGCAACATTCGTTACCACGTCGGTGGTTTGGTGGATTCGCTGCACGATCAATTGACCGTGCAAATCGGTCGGGCGCTGCGGCATGAACAGCGTGTCAAAGAAAAACATCGCGACTGCATCGAAGAGATCGACTTCGAAGCCAAGGGGCAAGCGATGACGATCGAACTTCTCAAACGCATCGCCAAGTTGCGCAAGACGCTCGCGACGGATGTCGAAGCGGCGTTTGCAGGCGACCCGGCTTGCCAAACGACTGACGAAATCGTGTTCTGCTACCCTGGCTTCGAAGCCATCACGGTGTACCGCATCGCGCATGAACTGACGGAGCTCCAGGTTCCGTTCATTCCGCGGATGATGACGGAATGGGCGCACCAGCAGACTGGGATCGATATTCACCCCGGTGCAACGATTGGAGACTATTTCTTCATCGATCACGGCACGGGGGTGGTCATCGGTGAGACTTGCCAGATCGGTGAGCATGTCAAGCTATACCAAGGTGTGACGCTCGGTGCGGTGAGTTTTCCGACCGACGGCGACGGGCAATTGATTCGTGGCCAAAAGCGACATCCAACGATCGAGGATAATGTCGTGGTCTATGCCAATGCAACGATCCTCGGCGGCCGAACCGTCATCGGCCATGACAGCGTGATCGGGTCGAGCGTGTGGCTGACCCGAAGCGTTTCACCGGGCACCACGGTGCTGGTCGAAACGCCGCAACTGCGGGTGCGAGGCAGCGAGGGAGCCAAAGACTCGCTCGCTCCCGAACTGAACTATCAAATCTAGAGTTTTGCTGTGCGGAAACCCGAGCGAGCTGCGTTGTTGATGCAGCGGTTGGACGAACTGTACCCCGACCCGCCCATTCCGCTGGCACACCAAGACGAGTTCACATTGCTTGTCGCGGTGCTGCTGAGTGCTCAGTGTACCGACAAAAAGGTGAACGAGATCACCCCGGCATTGTTCGCCGTGGCAGGCACGCCCGCACGGATGCAGGAACTCGGTGAAGCGGCGATTCTCAATATCATTCGCCCGCTCGGACTCTCCAAACAGAAGGCCAAAGCACTCGCGGGTCTGTCGAAGATCCTCGTCGAACAACACGATAGTCAAGTACCCCAGTCATTCGAGGAACTCGAATTGCTACCCGGTGTGGGGCACAAAACCGCTAGCGTGGTGATGTCGCAAGCGTTCGGGGTTCCGGCGTTCCCCGTCGATACCCACATCCACCGCTTGGCCCAGCGATGGGGGCTCACCTCCGGAAAAAGTGTGGTGCAGACCGAACGGGATTTGAAGAAGCTGTTTCCTGAATCGACGTGGAACCGGCTGCACCTGCAGATCATCTTTTACGGCCGCGAGCACTGCACCGCGCGGGGCTGCGACGGCACCCGCTGCGGGTTGTGCAAAGAACTCTATCCGAAACGCCGCCAGCCCGTCGTGTGGATAAAACCATAGTTCGCTCGTGGTCAAAACGAGGCGCAGCAAACCGAATCAGCAGGACACGCGTGAGGGCACCGGAGATTCCAACGTACCCGAGATCCCCGGGCAGACGAATGGCGCAAACGCACGTCACTCAAAATCCGAAGGGGACGTGCGGTCTCGGAAATTCGTCTGCGACAAACTCAACGTCTACCGAGATTCGAGAGCTGGATCGCCGAGCGACCCACGACGATCCTCAGCAGCAACCAGGCTCGCCACCACAGCAACCACCCGCCTTGGCGACTGGCAAACCGGGTTTTGGTTTCAGCGTCGTCCCCGTCCACATCGCCAAGTTTTCGCGTGAAGGATACTCGCTGCGACTGACGACGCGGCCGTCGACAATCACCAGCGGCAAACAATCGACGCCGTCGTCGGCGAGCATTTGTTTGACGAGATCATGGTTGGCGTATTCCGCGGGATTTTGCGAGAGGTTGAAACGCGTCACGCTGTGGCCCTGTGATTTCAGCCACTCCAAATCGGCGGCAAATTTCGGTAGCACCGGATCCACCTCCGGGCCGCACACGCCCGTTGAACAGCACATCGCTTTGTCAAAGACCTGGACGATGGCATGGCTCGCGGACTCGCTCGCGGGCTCGGTCGCGGGCTCAGCCTCAGTCGCGATCTCGGCGGTGCCCCCGGGGGCGAGCGCATGAACACGAACACTCGCTGCGAAGGCGTTGACGTCGAAAGAGCTGAACACATCGGCCAATCCGTCGTGCAGCGATGCTTCCTCACAACACGACTCGGTCGTTCCGCAGCACTGACTCGCGCTGGCCTGTGCGTAGACGTTCAAATCCGTCCCCGTATCGGTGACGGTAACCGCGTCGAATCCGGCGTCGACCAAGGACTGTCGGTAATCGTCGATCATGATCGCACCTGAGATGCAGCCCACATAAGCTTCGACGCTGGATTTGATCGATTCAGGCAGCGGCTGTTTCAGTGCGATATCACTGATTGCTACCCGCCCGCCTGGCTTCAGGACGCGCAGGATCTCACGAAACACGGCTGATTTGTCATCGACCAAATTGATCACGCAATTGCTGATCACACAATCGACCGAATCATCGGGCAGAGGCAATTGTTCAATGTTGGATTCGTGGAACTCAACGTTGTCGAGTCCACACTTCACGGCGCCCGCCCGCGCCCGCTCGAGCATGTCGGGCGTCATATCAATCCCGATTGCTTTCCCGGTGGCGCCGACTCTTTTGGCGGCGAGGAAAACATCCATGCCGCCACCGCAACCCAAGTCGACGACGACTTCGCCTTCACGCAGCCCTGCCATCGCGAGCGGATTGCCACAGGAGACGCCCATATTGGCTTGGGTTGGCAGCGACTGAAGGTCCTCGGGGGAGTATCCAAAGGCCGACGCAATGGAGCGTACCGCTCCGGAGTCGTTGTTCAGACCGCTGCGTGCGACAGCGGCGTATTGATTTTGCACGGACGTTGTTTTGCTGTTCTCACTCATTAGACAGTTCGATGGGCACGAGGACACGGAAAAATAGAAACGAAGTGTCACGACGACGCGGAAAGCACCGTTGGATCCGAGTTCACAAGCGGGCCATCGGCACAAACGGGCCACCCATGACTTCCATCGGGCAGGCGGATCCGAGTTGCGGACGTAACCAACCGGCGGTCCATCGGCTTCACCCTGGACCAACCCCAACGGCTATGCCCGCAGGTGCTATCGTTGATCGTCGATTCACGATATGCCATCGGCGCCGGAGCGTCAAGGGCGATTTTCTGCGATCAATCGGATGAGCGTTGTCGGTCGCTCGGCGAGCGAGCCGTTGGGGGCGATCATCACGTTGTCCGGCAAATCACGTTGTCCGGCAAACGGCGACTGTCCGCCTAGAAAGTCTCGGGGACTCGTGCCCCTTTGGCGAGCGAACTGAATTCATCATCGAGGCGGGTCATCATCGTGTCCTTGTTGCCGGTCCACTGCAATCGTTCACCGACGTAGGCGTCAATGAAGAACGGCACGAGCAATCCTTCGCCACGCGGCAATGCCTTGCCCAGGCCATACAAAAACACCGGCGCGATCGGCACCTCGGGATGGCGGCGGGCGAGGTGAGCGATCCCACGCTGGAACGGCTCACGCTGCTCGGGTTCTCCCCGGGTGCCTTCTGGGAATAGCAGTACGATCGCGCCCTCGTTGAGTTGTTCACTGATCGGATCGAGAGGATGCCCACGACCTCGCCGCACCTCTCGATCAATCGGAATAATCCCCAGAACTCGGATGGAAAACCACGCGAACCAACGAGTTCGCAGGAAATAGTCTGCCGCGGCGACGGGGCGGACACGATGCAGTTCGCTCATCGGGAAGAGTGTCATCAGGGCAAACGTGTCGAGGTGACTGTTGTGGTTTGCAGTAACCAGCAGCGGCCCTTGTTCGGCCAAACGCTCCTGGCCGCGCACATTCATGCCCATGATCACCAGCATCACGGGACGCACGATGATCAAGAAAAACAGATATCGTAGTATCGGCTGGGGCCCCTTCGCGACGATGGCGGCGATGACCGCCGGGTCAACCGCCGCTGCGTCGCCTGCCGCCGCTGCGTCGCGACTCGCATTTTCGGGGATCGACTCACGAGAATCCGCTGTGTCTGACTCATCCATAGCAGTACCACACAAAATGGAAAAACACGGGGGCGGTGAAGATCAGGCTGTCGATCCGGTCGAGCACACCGCCATGTCCGGGCAGCATCGACCCGGCCTCTTTGACACCGAGATCGCGTTCCAGGGCCGCGACATTCAAATTGCCACACAACCCTGCAACGGCGACGACGAGGCCGGCGAGCAGGGATCGCGGCAGATCGAGCATGGTCATCCAGGGGCCCAGGGTCGCTGCGATTCCGACCGTCACGAGCAGTCCGCCGAAGAACCCGGCCCAGGTCATCGTCGGATTGACGGCGGGGGCGATTTTACGACGACCAAACGATTTTCCCGCAAGAAACTGCCCCGCTTCATTGCATTGGGTCAGCAACAGAAGCAGCAAAAACAGCCCTGGTCCGGCCGAAATTCCTGTATGCGTGCTCGGCCAAACCGGTGTGACTCGCGGGTGCTCACCGACGGGCATCACCAGTAGAAACGCGGCGTGCGAGAGGAAGAACACCGTCCCCATCACCCCCCACTGCAGCGTACCGATGGCACGCAGGAAACCGGGCATCTCCCCGATCATGACCATCCGCGTCGGCAGCCACATGAACAAGTAGATTGGAATGAAGACAATGAACATTCCGTACCACTGGCCCGTGATCCATGCATATTGTAAGGGGATCGCGGCGTAGGCCCAAAACAGCACCCTACGGTCCGCCCGGCGGCTGGGGATCAGCGAGAGGTACTCTTTGAGGGCCAGGAAACTCACGAACGCAAAAAACCAAATTGCCGCCATGGGTGAGAGCAGCAATGAGCCCCCGATCAGGCCCGCGATCACCCACCAGGTCCGCACCCGCCACCGCAGCGAGCGGTAGACCCGGCCCGGCCGCATCCGCACCAAGCCCATCGAGACTATGCTGGAAAGGGTGAGCAACACGAACACGGCTAGGATCACGATGCGTACTTCCATCGTCAGATGGGCAAACCATCCGTCGGGGTCGACTGCGATCATGGCAGTAGGCGTCATCGCGAGCTCAGCGGTTCTGATTGACGGGCGAAAAGTCCGTTGATTGGCGGACACGACGTGCAAAGTGCCCCTGCGCGGTGTATTATATCGACTGAAATGCAAACTTTGCTAAAATCGATTCGTTTCTTTGGCATCCCGCCCAACTTCCAGCGATGAAGTGGGGTCAACTGTGACGCCGATAGAATCTCAACCCAGGTCAAGAAAAATGAACCGAAACCATCTCGCCATCGCGTTACTCCTGGCAATTCCCGCTTTTCTGATACCGGAGGAGGTGTCTGCCCAGGGTGGATTTTATGGTAACCGGGGCGGATCCACCGCCGCTGGTGACGAAATGCGAGGTGCTGGCAGGCTAGCAGTCGGGCTGGGGCAGGGCTCACTGCTGCGATCGATGTCGGCGGTCCAGTTGCAAAAAGCTCTGCAGGAACGACTCAAATATCGCCAAGAGAGTCTCGAAGGCTATTACAACAACAAGGCGTATCGAGAAGCCGAATTGAAGAAGAAGACGGCCGAGGGTGTTGCCAATTACAAAGCCACTATCGAGCGTTCGACACACAAACGCCTGTCGAAGTCGCAGATCAATCCGACAACCGGTGAACTCTATTGGCCTCGCCCGCTCGATGCCAAGGAACTCGCCCCCTACCGCAAACCGATTGAGCAAACGCTTGCCAAACGCGAAAGTCCTGGCGAAACCTATGATCGCTTTGACTATTTGCAAGTGTCGAAGATGCTCACGTTGATCTCCGAAGCGGTCGACTCGATCAAGGACAAACTGGACCCCCGCGAGGTGGTGGCTCTGAAGCAGTATCTTGAGCAGATTGATTTCGATGCCCGTTTTAACAACGAAGACGAGCGGATTGACTACTGATTTCACAACCAGGCACGGTCGCTCCCGAGATACAGAAGTCCATGATCGAGGTTGGCGTGATGGTCGCCGGCCCGTTGGATTTCGTGGATGCGCGGGCGGCGCGGATGGCGGTCGAGCAGGCCGACAAACGACTGTCCGAGCTGTTCGAAGAATTTCACTTTGATTTTTTTGAAATCCGACGCCCAGAGATGACCGGTGGCAGCATCGCGGGCAACGGGCGTGTCGAACCGAGCGTGCTGTTGCAGCAGGCGGTCGAAGAGCGTGATTCCCGCCATTGGGATTTCGCGATCATGCTGACAGCCTCCGAGCTCGTTGGCAACTATTCGTCATTCTGTTTCGCGGCCCTCAGCCGTCCACTCGACGCGGCCGTATTGTCGATGTCGCTCATCGACCCGATGGCGCTCGGTGTCGAGGCCAATCGCGACGAGCGGGTTGAGCGCATCGCCCGTCGGCTGAGCCGATTGATTCTGCACAGCATCGGTCACCTGAGCGGCCTCCCAAAAAGCAGCCACCCCAACGATTTAATGTATCACCCGCCCCACGCTGGGGCCCTCGATCTGATGGCGGGGATGGACGCCGAGAGCGTGGAGCGGCAGCGCGGCGCATTGGCAGAAATTGCCGACCAGCGACTCGAGGAGGGAGCCGGCCGGGGGCTCACCCGACCCGCCTTCGCGCTGCGTGCTGCGTGGATTAATCGCAAAGAGATCTATCAAGCGATTTGGGCGGCCCGGCCGTGGGAGTTCCCCAAACGCCTCAGTCGGTTGACGATCGCCTCGTTCTCGACGCTGGCCATTTTGTTCATGACGGCGGAGGCGTGGGACCTGGCGCTGGCTCAGGGCAATGTTCGCCTGCCTGCACTGCTGCTCTTGTCACTGCTGGCGACGACCTTCTATGTCGTACTGCGGCAACAACTTCTGGTGCGACGCGGTACGCGGCGATCCGAGCAAGCGATTGTGACATCGGCGTCGGCGATGGGCATTGTTTTTGTGGGGATGACAACGACTTGGGCGGCACTGTTTTCGGTCGGTATCGTGCTCTCGTTCTTTTTGTTTCCGAGTGCCTTGATCGCGGACTGGGCAGCATCGTCGATCTTGGACCCCAGCGATTTGAGTTGGTCGCATCGCCCGCAAATGGCTGTGTTCGCCGCGTCCCTGGGGTTGATGATTGGAGCCCTCGGTGCGAGTTTTGAATCCCAGCATTATTTCCGGCATATTATCTTCGTCGACGAAGAACTCTGAGAACCTTCCCTACCGGAATTTGCTCAAGTGACATAGGCTGCTCCCTCTCCCTGGCTCCCACTCTCCCTGTCTTCACCCCTCCCTATCTCATGGCTCTCATTCAACCTCGGACGCTCAAAGGGTTCCGCGATTACTTGCCCGCCGCAATGATCCCCCGCGAGCGAATCATGGAAACGGCGCGACAGACGTTTCGTAGTTTCGGGTTCGCCCCCATTGATACGCCGACCCTGGAACACTTGGAAATCTTGACGGGCAAAGGCAGTGAGGAGACCGATCGCCAGCTCTATCAGTTTATCGACGCAGGCAAACGCCCCGTGGGGATGCGGTTCGACCTCACCGTGCCGTTGGCGAGATTCGCCGCCCAGCACATCGGACAACTCGGGACGCCATTCAAACGCTACCAAATCGCCCCGGTGTGGCGTGGCGAAAATCCTCAGGCGGGACGATATCGAGAGTTTTATCAGTGTGACTTCGATACCATCGGAACGGAGTCCGTGCTCGCGGACATCGAAGCGGTTACGGTCATTGATTCGCTCCTGCGGGCGATCGGGATCGAAGCGTTCACCATCAGCATCAACAACCGGGCCATTCTGAGTGGTTTGCTCGAATCGCTCGGCCTCGCCGATAAAACGACGCCGATTCTTCGCAGCCTCGACAAACTCGGGAAGATCGGCCGTGAAGCGACGGCCACTCAAATGGTCGATGCTGCCGGCATCACGGCCCTGCAAGCCGATCAGGTGCTGCGACTTGCTGAGTGCGATGGTGCCGCGGACGAAGTGTTTGCCAAATTGCCCGAAATCATCGGTGACAACCCGACCGCTAACGCGGGCGCGGCGCGGTTACGTGACATCTATGAGGGGGCCCTCGCGTCAGGCGTCTCTCCCGACCGCATGAAAATCGATGTTTCGATCGCCCGTGGACTGGACTACTACACCGGCGTGATTTTTGAAACGACACTCGATGAACTGCCCTCGATCGGCAGTGTTTGCAGTGGTGGTCGATACGACAACCTCGCCGGCCTGTACACGAAAGAGCATTTACCGGGGATTGGCGCGTCGCTAGGACTCGACCGTTTGCTCGCGGCGCTCGAAACGCTGCAGCGACTGTCATCGACGAGCAAACCCTGTCCGGTCTTCATTCCCTATTTCGATAAAGATCGCCGCGACGATTATCTGCGACTGGCTACCAACCTGCGCCGCGGTGGGATCGGCACGGAGGTCTACCCTGAGCCTCGGAAGTTGAAGGCGCAGCTCAAGTATGCTGACTCTCACGGCTTTGCCTATGCCCTCATTGCCGGTGGCGACGAATGGGCGAGTGGGAAGGTTCAGGTCAAAACGCTAGCTGAGAAATTATCCGAAGATATCGAGTATTCGCACGATGCACCGGAGAAACTGATTGCCCGATTGAAGGCTCAATAGCGACCCCCTGCGACAGCGAGCGGCGTTTTGCCCGCTCCACCCATCGGCTGGCGAGGGACGCGGCTCAGCGACAGCGATGCAGTCAAACGCTTCGAGTCGAATGCCGCCCGTGCCGCCAGACGGGAGGATCCACGTTGGGCGAACGTCGCGACTCGGGTGATTCATTCGCGGTCGCTTCGTTTGTACCACGACGGGAGCATCCGTCGGCGGGTAATCTTCATCGGCCGCGTAGCCAGCATCCCCAGCGTGCCAACGCATGCAATGCCCGTTCGATGGGAACACGGCGAATGTGGCCGTGTCGGTCAGCCTGGGTGACGGCTCCCGTTTCAAGATCCACGGCACTCAAATAACCACCACCGAAACAGTAGGTGTCAACGCCGACCAGATGGGTTCGCCACAGTATGTCCCCTCGGGGTTGCGGGGTGTGACCAACATAAATGCGTTTCCCGCTGGCGTGCGGCTCTGGCAGCGGGTCGGGTAGGTGGGTCCAGTACGTCAGTTCGTCATTCTGTGCGGCGATACTCTGCTGCGGATCGTACATGGCGTGAACAAAAATTTCTTGCTCGGTTTCATGACAACGCAGTAAATCGTGAAGGAAGTCGAGATGCGACGATGGGATTTTCGTGATTGAGCCACCGTAACTCACCACCGTTGCCTTGCCACCGCTGCGCATCCAGATTTCATCATCGCGTCCGTGCGTCACAACGGACTGTAGCATGACCTCGTGGTTGCCCCGCAGGGCGATCACATGGCACTGTTGGCTGAGTTCGATCAACTGCTCAACAACATTCCGCGAGTTTGGTCCTCGATCCACGTAATCGCCCATGAAAACAACTTCGTCATTCGATCCGAGCTTTAACGCGGTGGATAACGAGCGCAGTGCTTTGGCGCACCCATGAACATCGCCGATCACATAACGTGCCATGGGCGATTGCTAATTCACGCCGGGATCAAATCCGACGTCCTCGTCTGGCATTGAGAGATCAGGACGCAAGTCCTTGAGAATGGCATGGCCACAGCGATGAACGAGTTTTTCCCAGACTTCATCGGAGCGATCGAAGATCGAATCGGAGTCAGCGGCCGTGACCAACCAGCCTCCCGCGTCGAGTTCAAGCTCGAGTTGGCCGGCGCCCCAGCCGGAGTAACCGACGATGAATTTCAGGCGGGTATCGTCACGGCGAGCCAGGATTCGCAGGTGATCCTCATCCGCTGTCATCCAGGCGGGAACATCGCTCCACTGAATCGACATCGAGCCCCATGCTTCGGCCGGATGGTCATGCACGGTCGTTTGGGTGCCGGCGGGATCTTCGGCGGCCAGCTTATTGATATCGCCGACGCTCAAATCGCCACAGGGTTCACCGATGCCGGCGACCTCGTGGAGCGCCAGGAGTGGACCTTCGACGGGACCACCCAGGAAAATTTGGTCTCGCGGCGGGGCCGGTAGGTCGCCCGGGGGCAGCGTTTCGGCAGCGTCGGCGGTTTCACTGCCGGGCTGCTTCACCGGCTTGGATTGCCACGATGGGCTGGACATTTCCACCACTTCGCTGAAGCGTTTCGATGTGCTGCGGTTGATCACGACCCCAAAGGCACCCTCATTGGTATGACGAATGATGAACACAACCGAGCGAAAAAAATGCCCGTCGGTGAGGTAGGGCGACGCGACGAGGAAACTGCCGGTGCAGTTTTGCGTTTTGATTGTCATCGATGTGTGTCCCCGCTACTGAGTTAAGCGATTGGGTGGTCGCCAATCCAATCATCACGCCACAAACAGCCTGCCCACGACAGTCCAACGCCGAACCCGACGAGCATGTTCGTATCGATTCCGCTCAGCTCACCACGGCGGCGCAGCCGATCGATCAGGATTGGCAAGGTACACGATACCGTGTTGCCAATATCCGCCAAGTCGATTGGCAGCCTTTCCTCGGAAACATTCATCCGCAGGCGGAGCTGTTCGAGCATTTTCCAGGTCGCTTGATGCATCAGATAGCGATGCACGTCGGCGTCACAGAGGGAGTTGGCTTCCAGGATTTCGTCGACCAGTCGTGGAATGGCTTCGACGGTGAACCCGATGAGGCTCGGCCCATCCATGTACAAGCGGCTTTTCCAGCGTTTTCGATGCCGGGGTGGGATAGCGTCTTCAGGCGGCCTCGCCCCGCCATCGCCAACGATCAACATGTCCGCACCGCTGCCATCACTACCAAATTGGAACCCCCACAAACTTGGGGTGTCGGCCGCTGTCAATAACGTCGCTGCGGCGGCGTCTCCGAAGATGGTGCGGAGGCTGCGGTCGTCTGGATCGATGTATTTACTATAGGTTTCAGCGGTCAATAGCAGCACCCGCTTGGCCAATCCACTCTGCATCAGACCATCAGCGATTCCCAGTCCGTAGACAAATCCGCTGCAGCCCAGGTTGAAATCGACGGCCCCGCAGCGGGTGGACAACCCCAGGCGATCCTGCAACAGGCACGCGGTCGTGGGCAGTGGGTAATCCGGTGTCTGTGTGCAGAGCAGGACAAAGTCGATGCTCGCCGGATCGATCGACTCGCGTTCGAACAATTCCGTGGCGGCCGTCACGGCCAGGTCTGCCGCGGTGACGCCCGGATCGGCAATATGTCTTTGTTGGATCCCTGTCTTTTCCGCAATCAGATCCAGATCCCAGCTAGGGAACTGCTTCTTCAGACTTTCGTTGTCTTCTACCCGGGGCGGCAAATGTACAGCGATGGGACCGATTTGAGCGTATGGCACGTGAGTCTTCAGCGGACGGGGAGTTGGAATTGGTGGGGCATGCAAAGCCAGTCAACGCACTCAGGCAGTCGGCCCCCAAGCGTAGCAGTCCGCCCGCCAGGGTGGAAGCAAGGTTTTTCGGTTCTCTTGCGACTCAGATCGCCAATATGACGCAGGGGCAGGACTGCCAGGGCAATCTAGAAAACCGAAAAAGGATGATCCGTGGTGTTTTGATGTGCTGTGCAAGCCCGTGCTCGGGTGAGGTCCTCGGTAGGCAACTGAATCGCCCCAATAGGCTTGGCGGGCCCTTCGGATCATTCGAGTATCTACCAGGGTGGCGAGAATGAAACCATCTCGATTCCAAAATATCGACAGCTCGACACCATTTCAGACCGGCCGCGTCGACGATCTCGCTGCGCAGGGCACCGTATTTCCTGTTCAGGCACAGAGGACTGTGCCTGCGGGTCGGCAATCGTTAGCTTATTGTTTTCGGTATCCACTCGTCCAAATTCACCTGCTCAACTGCCATGACAGCCGCTCCACTGAAGAATTCGCTCCCTCAAAACAAGCTTGGCCGCGATGGATTTCCGGTTTCAGTAGTCGGCTTCGGTGGCTGGGCGCTCGGTGGCCAGTGGGGCGTGCAAGATGATTCGCAGTCCGTCGCGGCTTTGGAAAAAGCGATCGAGTCGGGGGTGAATTTTATTGATACGGCCCCTGGGTACGGCGACGGACGCAGCGAGAACGTGATCGCGACGATGTTGGCGAATTTACCGCCGATGGTGCGCGAGACGATTCATGTGGCGACGAAAACCCCTCCCAGTGCGGGGCCGTGGCCGCCGAGTCCCTACTGCCGTTGGCAAGATCGTTTTTCGGCGGCCTATATCCGCGCCAACGTCGAAGAACGACTGCGGAATCTCCGGACGGATTGTCTCGACCTGCTGCAGTTGCACACGTGGACACGGGCGTGGAACGATGACCCGCAGCCGCTACTCGTGCTGCAGAAATTACGGGAAGAAGGCAAAATTCGCAAAATCGGGATCTGTACCCCCGAACAGGACCAGAACTGCGTCGTCCAGCTGATGCGGGACGGGCTGGTGGATGTCGTGCAGGTGATTTTTAATTTATTTGAGCAGGAGCCCGCCGCACAGATACTGCCCGTCGCAGCGGAAACTGGCACGGGGGTGATCGTGCGTGTGTCGCTCGACGAGGGCGGGTTGACCGGGAAATACGCTGCCGATCACCAGTTTCCTGCGGATGACTTCCGCAGCACCTACTTCGGCGGCGATCGGATGCAGCGGACCGCGGCCCGAGTTCAAGAAATTGCCGCAGATCTCGAGGAACTCGAACTTGCCGAGGATTATTCCTTGCCGGCCGCGGCGATCAAGTTTTCGGGCTCCCATGAAGCCGTCAGCACTGTGATTGTGGGGATGCGTGACCCGCAGCAAGTTGCCGCCAATGTGGCGTCGGCAGGGTTGCCCGATTTCACACCGCAGGCTTTGCAACGATTGCGACGGCACCAGTGGTTGCGAGGTGTGTGGTATGGAGGACAATGAGACTTTCGCGTTTCCAGTTGTCCGGTATCATCAGCTCCCATGACCAAACACATCTTCGTTACCGGCGGCGTCGTTAGTTCTCTCGGCAAGGGGCTCACCAGCGCCTCAATCGGCATGTTGCTCGAAAGCCGGGGCCTCCGCGTCCGCATGCAAAAGCTCGATCCGTACATCAATGTCGACCCCGGCACGATGAGCCCGTACCAGCACGGCGAGGTGTACGTGCTCGACGACGGTTCGGAAACCGACCTCGATCTCGGCCACTACGAGCGATTCACATCGGGGAAACTCGATCGCGATTGCAACTACACCACCGGGCAGATTTATCTGTCGGTGATCGAGAAAGAACGCAAAGGCCAATTTCTCGGTAAGACCGTCCAGGTCATCCCGCACATCACCAATGAGATCAAACGCGTTATCAAACGCATGGGCGGCGACGATGTCGACGTCGTGATCACTGAGATTGGCGGTACCGTCGGTGACATCGAGAGCCTGCCGTTCCTCGAAGCAATCCGGCAATTCTCGCTCGACGTGGGCCGAGAAAACTGCTTGTACATGCACCTGACGCTCGTGCCGTACTTGAAAGCCGCCGATGAGGTGAAGACGAAGCCTACCCAGCACTCGGTCGGCCAGCTCCGCGAGATCGGTATCCAGCCAGACATTTTAGTATGCCGCTGCGAACGCAGTATGAGCCGCGACGATCGCGAAAAAATCGCATTGTTTTGCAATGTGAAAACCGAGGCCGTGATCGAGGAAAAGGACAAGGACTTCTCGATCTATGAAGTCCCGATTTCGTTGGTCGAGAACAAAATGGACGAACTGGTCGTTCAAAAGCTCGGCTTGACGGCCGGGAATCTCGACATCACCCCGTGGACCGATCTGCTGCACCGACTGCGTAACCCGAAGCACGAGCTCGCAATTGCGGTCGTGGGCAAGTACGCCGAACACAAGGACGCGTACAAGTCGATCTATGAATCGATCGATCACGCTGGGATGCAGCACGACGCTCAAATTCGGATCGGACGAATCCAGAGCAGCGAAATTGAGCGTGAAGGCGCCGAGCGATTGTTGTCCGGTTACCACGGCATCTTGGTACCCGGCGGGTTTGGCGAACGGGGTGTGGAAGGCAAGATTCAGGCGATTCAGTTCGCACGCGAACGCGGTATCCCGTTCTTCGGTATCTGTCTCGGCATGCAACTCGCCGTGATCGAATATGCACGCCACATGATGGGGCTTACCGGGGCGCACTCGTCGGAGTTTGATAAAGACTCTGATTCTCCCGTGATCTGTCTGCTCGATGAACAGCAAAACGTGACCCAACTCGGCGGCACGATGCGGCTGGGCAGCCAACCCGCGAGACTCACTCCAGGTTCCCATGCTTATGCGGCGTATGGCGTCGAGGCGATTGCCGAACGACACCGCCACCGATACGAATTCAATAATAAATACCGCGAGTCTTTCGAAGCTGCAGGCATGCAGTTTTCCGGCAAGAGCCCCGATGGTGGGTTGATCGAAATTGTTGAGCTCCCGTCGCATCCCTGGTTCGTCGCGGCCCAGTTCCACCCTGAATTCAAGAGTAAACCGTTAGCTGCTCATCCGCTGTTCGCAGACTTTATCGCCGCTGCGATTCACCGGCGTCAAAAGCGAGTAGCTGACGAAGTCGAAGTTCACGCTGCAGAGGTATCAAGCTAAAATGTCAGACGCACCCAACCAGAACGAAAAAGAGACGGACACCGACGCCGCTCCCAAGATCATTGTCGATTCCGATTGGAAGGAGCAGGTCGAAAAAGAAAAGGCCGCTGCCGTGGTGAAGAGTCTAGAGGAGGAAGCCCAAAACTCAGAAGTGGAGGGTTCAGAAGTGGAGGGTTCAGGGGCGAGCGATCTGGGGCTAGAGCCAGAGACCTCAGCAGTTGGCGATCCTGCCGACAGTGGCGCTCCTGGGCCGCGAATGCTGCCGGCACCTAGTTTTGAGATTTTGGTCTCGATGTTGTTTACCCAAGCGATTAGTGCGTTGGGCCAGATGCCGAATCCGGTTGACGGGCAAACCAGCGTGGACAAGCAGATGGCCAAACACAGCATCGACATGATCGAAATGCTCGAAGTGAAGACCAAAGGTAACCTGAGCGATGATGAGTCAAAGATGCTACGCGAAGCCCTGCATGCGCTGCGGATGGCTTACGTAGGCGTCCGAGGATAGCGGATGGTAGGCGGTGTTCGGCGCCACCGAACCATCCGATGACAGCCCAGGGCATCACCCTGGGGTGGGAACACAAGATAAGTATCTAGGCCCCACACGGGCGATCCTCACTTTGTATGAGCTATCGACGCATGACGCTCAATCGACCGCTATCGTTCATCATTCTGACGGTCGCCCTGTTGTTGGCTCCGTCCCCTGTGGTTGCTCAAGACAAGGGTGGCGCGGGGGCTCAATCCGATGCGGCCGCGCTAGCGATCTACGCCGACGCGGCTAACTTTCAGACCAACGGCGCGATCGACCTGGCGATTGAGAGTTGGATCGAGTTCCTCAAAAAGTTTCCGCAGGACAAACTCGCTCCCAAAGCGGCTCATTACCTCGGTGTCTGCTACATGAGCGCCGATCCGCCGAATTTTACCAAAGCGGCAGCGGCGTTCGGGATCGCGCTCAAGACGCAGGACTACGAACTCCGTGAAGAGAGCTTGTCCAATCGAGCTTGGTGCTTATACGCCGCCGCGATGAAGGGCGGTGAACCGGACACGGCATTGCTGCAGGAGTCGTTGAAGGTCTACGAGCAGTTGCTGAAGGAGAATCCAGACTCGAAGTATCGCGAGAACGCTTACTTTTATAGTGGTGAGTCGGCCTACGCACTTGGCGAGTTGAAACCGGCGATCGAATTTTACAGCAAGCTGTTGCAGCTGGAGAACGCTGCCAAATCGCCGCTGCGCTGTGACGCCTTGTACGCCTGTGGGATTGCACAGGAAGAAGCCAACGAGAACGAAGCGGCGGCGAAGTCCTATGAACAGCTTCTTCAGGCTTGCGTTGAGTCCGACCTCGTTGTTGATGTGCAGTTGCGGCTCGCTGATTTGCAGATCCTCGACGAACGTTACAGCGACGCGATCTCACTGTTACAAAAAGTGGTCGATGAATCCACGGGGCTGGCCACGGACGACGATCGAGCACTCGCGATCTTCCGCCAAGCGTTCTGCCAGGCGAAGCGAAACAAGCCGGTCGAGGCGGCGAAGCAGTACCAACAGCTGCTTGAGAAATACCCCGATTCGCGTTTTGCAGCGGCGTCGCGCTTAGCCTTCGCCCAGTCGCTCTATCAAGTCGGCGAGATGTCGAAGTCAGCCGATTCGTTTCGGATGGTTCTCGCGGCCGAGAGTCCGGTTGCCGCGACCGAGGCGGCCCATTGGCTCGCTCGGATTGACATTGCTCAGGCCGCGAGTTCACCAGCGGATTCGCCGGAGATGAAAGCCGCCGCCGAGTCGGCGTATCGGGTGGCAGCGCAGCAATTGGAGCAGGGTGCGCAGGGTGAGTATGCGGTCGCATTGCAGCTCGATGCCGCCGAAGCACTCTCGTTCCAACAAGATCGACTGGGCGATGCGATTGCAGCCTTTGAGAAAGTTGCCATCGAACATCCCGACTCGCCGCTGGCTCCCCGTGCGATCTACTTGGCCGCCTACACCGCCCTGCAACTCGGACGTCACGAGCGGGCCGAGCAGCTCGCCGGTGACTTCGCGAAACGGCACGCCGGCAATCCGCTCGCACCCGACGCTGCATTCGTCGGTGCCGAAGCGAAGCTGCTTGCCGGTAACGCTGCTGAGGCGGCGCAGGAATATCAACATCTCCTAGAGAATGCGGCCTACCGTGAAAACCGTCAAAGGACCCAGTGGATTGTTCGGGCCGCGACTGCGCTGCAAGCCGCTGACCAACCCGCGGCGGTTGTGAAGCTGATCGAGGCGGAGCTGGACTCGATTCAAAAACCGAGCGAGCGGGCGCAGGCGTTCTTGTTGGTCGGGCAATCGCAGTTGCAGACCGGTGATGCGGCAGCGGCCGCAAAATCATTTCAGGCCAGCCGCGCCGCCGACCCCGACCATGCAGGCGGTGACGAAGCTCTGCTGTTGGCGGGGCAAGCAAAGTTGGAAACCGGTGACCGGGACGCTGCCGCGGCGAGCTGGCGTGAATTGATCAGCACGTCGCCGCAGTCGAGAGCGGCTGACCAAGCACGGTACAAACTCGGACAACTCGCCAGCGACGATGGTGACTACGCCGCCGCGATCGAGCAATTTGATCCCGTGATTGAGTCCGGACGCGATCCCGCCCTGCATCCTTTTGCTCTCTATGGCAAAGGTTGGGCGCAGATGTCGCTGCAGGATTACGCGAAGGCGGCTGAGACTCTCAGCAAGGTGATCCAGGAATACCCAGCGCACCCGATTCTCGACGATGCACTGTTGGCACGCGCCATCAGTTTGCGCAATTTAAATCAATACGATCCGGCGGCCAGCGATCTGGTGCGTTTTCTCGGCACCGATCCCACAGGCACCCGGCTCGGCCACGCGTTGTATGAACTGGCGCTGGTGCGACAAAAGCAAAACCAGCCCGCGCAGGCTGCGGAAAGATTGAGTGAACTGGTCAATCAAGTCCCCGAATATGCTGACATGGACAAGGTGCTCTATGAACTCGGTTGGTCACTCAAGGAATCCGGTCAGACGGATGAGGCGATCAAGCGGTTCCAAACCTTAATGGCAGAGTACCCAGACAACGACATGGTCCGCGAAGCAGCGTACTTCGTCGGCCAAAACCAGTACAAGAATGAGCAATGGTCCGATGCTGCGAAATCGTTTCAGACCGCCGCCGCGTCAGGCTCGCAAGAGGGCCAAGCGGACGACGACCTCCTGGAGAAATCTCTCTATCGGCTAGGCTGGTCGCTGTTCAAGGAGGCCGACTATCCGGGTGCCGAGGCTGCGTTTGTGCGACAGTCTCACGATGTACCGAGCGGCCCACTGAGCCTCGATGCCATGATGATGATCGGCGAATCACGGTTCAAACAAAGCCAGTTCGAGTCGGCGCTGAAAGCATACGAGAAGGCACGCGAAAAAATTATCGCTGACAACGACTCTGCGAAAACGGTACGCGATGAAGCCGAACGGCAAGTCCGTGAGTTGACGCTGCTGCACGGAGGGCAAAGTGCAGCGCAACTCAAGCAGTGGACGACTGCGATCGACTGGTACGATGAACTGCGTCAGCGATTTCCCGCTACGACCTATCTTCCCCAGGTTTTCTATGAGTCCGGGTTTGCCTATCAGCAAGCCGGAAACGAGGAGCAAGCGTTGCGGTTGTATGGCGAAGTGGCCGACCGGTATCGCAACGAGCTGGCGGCCCGTGCTCGATTCATGATGGGTGAGATTTATTTCGCTCAAAAGCAGTACGCCAAAGCGATTCCGGAGTTCCAGCGAGTGATGTATGGATTCGGAGCGGAGCAGGCGTCCGAGGGCATCAAGAACTGGCAGGCGAAGAGTGGTTTTGAGGCCGGTCGATGCGCCGAGTCCTTGGTCGATGTTGCCAAGACGGACGCTGCCCGTGCGAAAGCTCGTGGTTTTGCGGTGCGGTTTTACCAATACGTCGTCGATCGGCACGGCGAGCATGAATTAGCAGCCAAGTCACAAGAGCGATTGCAGACGCTCAAGAAATAGCTCCTCAGGTGACCCCCTGTTTTCGCTATCTTCGCTACATCGACATTTGCAGGTTTTGGAGCGACGGGAGTTGGTTAACCCGTTCGACAATTCGGTAGGTCGGTTGCTAAGATTGAGTCTTCCTATGAACCCGCGTCGAAACTGAAAGTTCAGGTATGCGTTTGTTTTCGCTCGATCAAAATTCTGCACAGCGATTTCGCGTGGCCCGACGCTGGGGGCACGTGCTCACCCTGGCGATGATTGGATGGTTCATCGGTGCAGCATCGTTTCCGATGCTCGTGTCTTCGTCGGTGGCTGCGCAAGCGACCGATGCCGATCAGGACGTTGGCATCGTGGACGCCGCCGACATCGAGTCGGTGATGAGCGACGCACCCCAGGTGGTTGCGAGTGACAGCAGCGAGGGCCCGTCGGGGATTGACCTCTACTCGCTGATCACACGGGGCGGTTGGTTCATGGCGCCGATTGGTTTGATGAGCATGCTCGTCGTCACGCTCACTGTGGAGCGAACCCTGTCGTTGCGAACGAGCAAGATCGTTCCCAAAAGATTGACGCGGCAGCTCGCCGAGTTATCAGCGACATCGGATCACTTTTCGCCCTCGCAGGCTTGGGAGATCTGTCATCAGTACCGTTCTCCGGCAGGCCGTGTGATCACCGCGATGTTGATGCGGACGGGGCAACCCCTCGGCGAAATTGAACGCACAGCGAGTGAGACGATTCAGCGTGAGGCCGATCGTTGTGCCGCGCCCGTACGCTGGCTCACGCTCGCTGCGGCCGCGACCCCTTTGATGGGCCTGCTCGGTACCGTATGGGGCATGATTGTTGCGTTCCACGAGTCGAGTACGTTGACGGCCGATCGCAGTCGTAGCGAGCAGTTGTCCGAGGGGATTTATACGGCCCTGGTGACCACGCTGGCAGGATTGATTGTCGCGATACCAGCCGCCATCTTTGCACAGTATCTGGAAAATCGGATTGCGAAATTGTTCCATCGCATCGAGGAGCTGGCGTTCGGTGTGGCACCGGGACTCACGCGATTCGTGGGCCGATCGCGAATGGATTACAACGGGCACCTGCGGCCCATCGAAGGCACGCCGCCGCCGCTGAGTGCGAGCCCCCCACCGCAACCGAAATCGCGTGCCAAGGGCAGTAAGCCCACGCCGCCACCGGTCGCCTCACCATCTTAAGGTAGCCGTCGATGGCCATCGAACTGAAAAAATCGAACATTGCCGGGACGCTCAGCTTGACGCCGCTGATCGACGTTGTGTTCCTGTTGTTAATCTTCTTTCTCGTCACGAGTGAATTTGAAGACGAAGAACGACGGCTGGATATTGTCTTGCCGTCGGCGACCAGCGCCGTTCCGATGACGAGCAAGCCCCGCGAAATTGTGGTGGATCTCGACAGGGCTGGAAAAGTGTATTTACGCGGCGAAGCGACTTCCTTGGATGATTTTGAAGCATTGCTGAAAAAGGCGGTGGCGAGTAATCCAACGAACCAAACCGTTGTGATCCGCGCCGATCAAGCGACGAGTTTCCAGCCTGTGGTCAACGTCATGGATATCTGTAATCGGACGGGTGTGAGTGATTATTCCGTCACGACGAAGGATCTGCCCCGCGGCTAAGAGCGTATTGGCATCGGGGGTTGCCCCGTTTGTAGCCACACGCCCTTTTGTTGCCACGATGAACTGACATTTTCTCACCGATTACTCGAGAGGGTCAGACCTCTTCTCGAATACGTATTAGAAACGCCGTGCTCCCCAACGATCCCGTACCGCACTATCCCGACTCATCGTCGCCGCATAGTCCTGGCTTCCTTATTGACGAGGACGAGGACGAAGTCAGCGAGCCGATGTGGCCGTTGGATGTTGGTATGGCCGCACTGGCCGGTCTGGTGCTGTATATGGTGTGGAGATATCTGTCGTTCGAGGATCCGCGTGTTCTCCACAATCGCTGGACGTATCTCATCGCTGTCCCGCTGATCACGATTGTCTTGTCGATCGGGTTGCATTTTATCGCGTCGCAGTTCGTCAAGAAGTCGATCCAGGTCGGGTTCCTCTTTAGCACGATCGTGCATCTTTTGTTGCTGATCTTGGCGGTGCAATTAGTGATCTTCCCGCATTACTTCCCCGAGGCGTTCGCGGGCGTGAAGCCCGAGCGTTCACCGATTCGCAAAACGGTTCCCGAGTATCTTTTTAAGACGCCCGAGGAGACCGAAGCGGTCACGCCGGATTGGTCCCAGCCTGTTGACGCCGAAACCACGTCGCCCGTCGTGCCGCGTGAGGAACGTCAGTTGCCGCCGTTGGCTCGTTCGGCACCGCAACTTGAAATGCCGCGTCCGAGCGAGCAGCCGAAACCGGCTCCGCAGGAATTTTTGATGGAGCGGCCTGAACCCGCAGCGTCGAAACCCAGGCCTTCCGAGGCGCCCTCGAAGCTTGCCCGCCAACGTGTCGAGCGAGAGGCACCCACCAGGCCCACCGAAGCGTCACCGCAGGCGCCGACCGTGGAGATCACGTCAGTGCCTCACGACAATATTGCCAAAGCGGAGAAGTCCACCACCGCGAGTCGATCGGCGCAGGAGCGACCCAGCCCTGCCGTTGCGATGGCGGCGGCCGCACCGGACCTGCCGCAGATGGATACGATACCCTCGCCCGCCCCCGCAATCCGCAAGCTCGCCGAGGCGATGCCGCAGGTCGGTACGTCGGGATTTGCGCGTGAACGTAGCCAACGGCGTCAACCCAAACAGGCTCCTCCCGCGGGATCGGCTCCCGCCCCTCCGACCGTCTCGATCGCTAGGCTCGACGTCGGGGCTGAACGCCTGGTTGCTCCAATGGATACGCCCATTCGGCGTCGCACCGACGCCGTCGGTGCCCAGTTGTCGGCCGCCTCGTCTGACTCGTCGGTACCGGCGGTGATGGCGCGGCGAGAGGACACTGCTGGCAACCTGCCGCAACGCAGCGAAATGGCGTCGATGGCGGGATTGCCCGGGCCAGCGGTGGAGATGCAGGAGTTCAGCCGGCCCCGCTCGACGCGTCGTCGCGGCCGCTCAGGCCAAGGTCAAGCCGCGGGCGACGCCCCCAACGTCGGTGCGATCGCTCAGCTGCTCGCCGAGGCGGAAGATTCGTCCGGTGACGCGGGACGGCAGTCCGATGATGTCGCCGATCGCGCCGTCAGCAACACGCAATTGCAACGCTCGGCGCGCGGCGAAGCCGACGGCATGCCGGATTTGTCCGCTACCTCCCAACCGGTTTTCGATCTCATGGCGCCTGACGGCAACGTGGGGCTCTCCCGGCACCTCGCTGAGAAAGCAGGCATGTTACCGTCGGACGAACCGAGCGATATGACCTCGATGGATCTGACCCGAGAGCGGCGTGAACGCCGCGACGTGGGTGGTCCCATCACGCCGGCTGGCACTTCGATTGCCGCGGTCGAGGAGTTCAATCGCCGTGTTCAACGCACCAATGGGGGCGCGGCGCCCGCCCCGGCGGGCATGGTCGGTCCCGAGACGGAAGAAGCGATCGAACTAGGCCTGGCATACCTCGCCTCCACGCAAAGGGAGGATGGCAGTTGGTCGCTGCAGGGGCACGGCGAAGAGGTGGTCTTGCGCAGCGATACGGCGGCCACGGGGATGTGCTTGCTCGCCTTTCAGGGGGCCGGATACACCCATCGACAACATCAATACGCTGCTGTCGTTGCCAAGGGACTGAAGTTCCTGCTCAAGCACCAAAAGTCCAATGGTGATTTGTATCGCCTTGAAGACCCCATCAGCAACCAAAACGTCGCTTTCTATTCTCACGGCATCGCGTCGTTGGCACTATGCGAAGCCTATGGGATGACTCAGGATCGCGAATTGAAAGAGCCGGCACAGCGGTGCATCAACTACATCGCGGGAACTCAGCACCGACGCCGCGGTGGCTGGCGGTACACGCCCCAGGTCAGCAGCGATACGTCCGTGACCGGATGGATGATGATGGCCGTCAAGAGCGGTGAACTGTCCGGTTTGGATGTTCCTCCTGAAGTCTACGAGGGGATCGATCGTTGGCTGAGTCTCGCCAAGCTCAGTGCCACACATCTCGATCGCTACGTCTACAACCCCTTCGCGCCCAACACTCCACAGCAAGCCCATGGACGTCTGCCCACGCCTACGATGACGTCGGTCGGTATTTTGATGCGGATGTATTCGGGATGGAGCCGCGAGAATCCTGACATGCAGTCAGCGGCGGACTACATTTTGGAATACCCGCCGCGGATTGGTACTCGCCGAGAACCGCTCCGAGACACGTATTATTGGTACTACGCCACCCAGGTCATGTTTCACATGGGCGGCGACTATTGGGAAAAGTGGAGCGGATATTTAACCCCCGTTTTGATCGACAGCCAGATCAAGCGTGGGCCGCAAGCGGGCAGTTGGGACCCCGAATTTCCGGTTCCCGATCGCTGGTCACCCCACGGTGGCCGGCTTTACGTTTCCGCCATGAATCTGCTCAATCTCGAAGTCTACTATCGGCACCTGCCCATCTATGAAAAGACGGCGGGCGACGAATGATCCTTCCACGCGCGTATCGAAAATTGGTCGTGGTCACGGTCGTGATCGCCGGCATCTGGCTCATCGTGTTGCCGTGGCTAGCCGACCTTCCGCACACCCGCCGCTACCTTGAGAGACTCGACGCTCAGGGCATCGACCCGGCGGCGATGTACTACACCGAGTTGCCGCCCCATCTCTTCGCCGACGCGCCCGAGCGGTTATTGAAACCACCGAGAACCGCAGAAACACAGAGGTGATACCCGAGTCAACGACAGATCATTTCCACTGTCGTCAGATCGACTCGGTCACGAATGATCCGCCATGGGCTGCCTGAGTGTGGGCAGTGCAGCCTTGATCGCGATCGTGAAAACCATCAGGCCAAACGCCCAGATGCCAACGGTGACTTTCCATTCGAGTTGGCTGGGTGCGTACTCGACGATCTCGTGAAGTGTGCTGGGGATGAACCCAGGAATGATTAGGCCCATGCCCTTTTCAATCCAAGCACCCACGAACGCCATCAGGCACGCTGCGACGAGCAGCGGTCGGCGATGGAGAGCCAGCAATCCCGGCCAGAGAAACAGGACTGCGGCGACTAGGTTCAGGGCGATCGCGGTCCACGTCCAAGGCACGAGCCCCGTTTTACCATGCAGGCCAAAGTACGCGTATTTCGCGGCCCCGACATGTGCACTGCCGGTGTAGAACTCGGTAAACAATTCCGAGATCACCATCAGCATGTTGATCAGGATCGTGACGCGGACGATTTTGGTCAAGGTCGCGATCGGTTGGTCGAGTCCCGTGATCCCAGCCCAACGCTTGATGATGACCATCGCGACGATGATGAACACGGGCCCCGAAACGAATGCAGAGGCCAGAAACCGCGGTGTTAGCAGGGCGGTATTCCAGAATGGACGGCCGCCCAGACCGCAGTACAGAAATGCGGTCACCGTGTGGATGGAGATCGCCCACACGATGGAAACCATCACAAAGGGAATGTACCAAATCGGGTTGGGTGTGCGTCCCAGGAATCGCATGTACAGCAGGTAGCCGCAGATGTGCAGATTCAGTAGCAGGTAGCCATTGAGCACGATCACGTCCCACGTCAGCATGGAGATTGGGAAGTTGAACTTGCCAATCCCCGGGATCAGGTGCCAGAAACGATCGGGTCGCCCCAGGTCGGCCACGACGAACATCAAGCACATCGCGATGGCTGCGATTGCGAGTAGTTCGCCAATGATGACGACATCGTGCATCTTCCGGTCATGATACAGGTACGCTGGGATCACCATCATCACGCCCCCTGCGGCCAGTCCCACCATGAATGTGAAGTTGGCGATATACAATCCCCAGCTGACTTGGTCGGTCATGTTGGTTCCGATCATGCCGCCGGAGACTTGATTGGCCCATGCATTCGCACCGACCAAGAACAATGCGGTTAGCATCGTCATCCAGGCGTAAAAACCGAACGAGCCCTCTGTGGCCAGCCACAGCGAGCGCCCCAGAAACTTGGGGTAGCTCGAGATATGAGACTCTTTGGCGGGGATACTACTCATCTGTGCCTAATTCTTAATCGAAGTAGTAGAAAAATGCCGGCTTGGTGCCAACTTCCTCTTTGAGGATGTAGACGCGTTTGTTTTCGAGAATCCAACGGATGTTGGAATCGGGATCGAGAATGTTGCCGAACACACGGGCGCCCGTCGGGCACGCCTCGAGACATGCCGGCAGCTTCCCACGACGGGTGCGGTGTAGGCAGTATGTGCACTTTTCGACGACGCCGACCGGACGTACGCGGTTACTGAGGTAACTCTGGTCGGGATTGATTTCATCAGCAGGAATTTCGGGTTCCTTCCAATTGAATCGCCGAGCGTGATAGGGGCAGGCGGCTTCGCAGTATCGGCAACCGATGCACCAGTTGTAGTCGACCACGACGATGCCGTCTTCTTCTTTCCAGGTCGCCTTGACGGGGCATACATCGACGCAAGGTGGCTCGTCACACTGTTGGCACTGTACCGGTAGGTAGAACTTATCGTCTTTGGGAACTAAACCCGTGTAGGTTGTCGAGGCCTGGCTCATGTCCATGGTGCCTTTGGGCATCTCGAGGACACGGATGTAGGACTGGTTGGTGGCGCGGTCGTGATTATTTTCTTTGTGACACGCTTCGACGCATTTACCATTGCCGTTGCAAACACTCAAGTTGATCGCATACACGAACTTGGTGCCTGGAATCGGGCGGTCATCGGCGATCGTGACCTCGGCGCCGTACTTTTCCTTCGTCTCGGCTTCCAAGCGAGCGATCACATCGGATTTTTGATCGGGTGACAGTTCCGTGTAGTGCTGTTGCATGAATTCGCCCGCTGACAAATTCTTGGCTGCTTGTCGCAGTGGCGAAACGGCCGCGACAAATGCGGCAGCTCCCAAAGTCGCAAACCCGCCCTTCACTGCGGCTCGACGCGAAAAATTCTCAACAATGGGCAAGGATGGCTTGCTGTTGGGTTCAGTCGTTGGCATGAGAAACGTCTCCCTCGTGCGTGGTAGCGATCGGGGCGTTGAAGCGATCTTTCGGCTTGAACTGGACGATCATCTTGGGGAAATTCGGAGCATGGGGGTCGTGGCAATCGACACAATTGTTCTTCATTTGCGGACCGCGGCTCAGGTCCCAGCTGCCGTTCATGCCGCCGTGGGCACCGTGTGCGTATGCCGTTGCTTGGGGGCCGTGGCACTGCGAGCATAGCGTCATCACGTCTTGGTATTGAACCGAAGTCCCGTCCGCTAATCGCAGCGTGTCAGCGTCCTCTGGATTGTGGCATGCATAGCAAGTGATGTTGCCGTGGTGGAACGTCATGCCCTGGTGAAACTCATCGAGCGTCGCCGCCGATACGTTCTGCGGATTAGGAGTCCGGACGCTATGGCATGTCGAACATGCGACGCTACCGGTCCGACCCTGCGGATCGACACCCGCCAACTCAATTCGCGGCGGTCCCGCAGGCTTGTGAATGATCACAGGAAACGTCTTCGCCTGGGCCGGTCCGGCAGGCTCCTCGCTAGCCTCAAAGTGACTCAATTGGCCCGTCTCCTGGGCGGCTTCTGGCCGCGTCTGTCGTGCAGCAAGCAGCACCATCGACGCGATAACGAAGACGACGCCGGCGAATAACAGGCTGGCAACTCGCGACATGAAATTTTGTCCAAAGAGAGGTTACTTTGTTGCTCGCTAATGTATACACTGAAGTGCATGATAGCGATACCACAGATTTGTTGATCGCAAAGTCTTTTTTTTGAAAGCCATCACCGTGCCCGTGAGCGGACTTGTCGTCACCTTTGCCTCATCGGTTAACGACCATTGCGAAACGATTGGTATGCTTCGTGCCCTTCCCGAGATTGAGGTGGGCGAATCCGGCGGCAGTCGTGTCGCGATTGTCGTTGATTCAGCAACGAAGTCTCGTGATCAAGAAATTTGGAACACGATCGAGCGGTTGCCCGGCGTCGTTGGCGTGGCCGTTGCCATGATTGTATTGGACGGGGATGACTGACGGGGATGACTGACGGGAGGATCGTTGACGATCACTCGACCACCGAGCGTGTCAATCGACCACTGCTACTCAATAACATTTTTCAGGACTCGAAAATTGATGGATACTCAGCGTAGATCCTTTCTGAAAACGACCGCGATGGCTGCGGCCGGGGCGATGGTCAGTGGGAACGCATCTCTGCCCGTCGTGGGTGCCGACCCCGCGGTCGCCGACCTACCTGATGGCGATGGCCTGAATTGGCACAAAGCACCCTGCCGGTTCTGTGGGACGGGATGCCACGTCCAGGTTGGTGTGGAAGACGGTCGCGTGATCGCGATCGCTGGCGATAAAGCCGCGGACGTCAACAAGGGCTTGCTCTGCGTGAAGGGGTACCACGTCGGTGGGATTCTGTATGGCAAAGATCGGCTGACCAAACCGCTGCTCCGCAAAGACGGCGAGTTGACCGAAATCAGTTGGGACGAGGCGATCGAGATCGTCGCTCAACGTATCTTCGACTCGCCCGAAACGTTTGCGTTCTACGGCAGCGGTCAGTGGACGATCCCTGAAGGATTTGCCGCACAGAAGTTTATGAAGGGCGGCCTGAGTAATAATCACATTGACCCCAACGCGCGGTTGTGCATGGCGTCCGCGGTGACGGGGTTTCTGGCAACCTATGGCGTCGACGAACCGGCGGGCTGTTACCAGGATCTCGATGAATGCGACGTACTGATCACGTGGGGCAATAATCCAGCGGAGATGCATCCGGTCTTGTTTTCACGTGTGACCGACCGCCGCTCACGTGGCGAGACGGTCCGGATCATTGACATTGGCACACGCCGTACGCGGACCACCGATGCCGCGAATGACTATCTTGAGATGAAACCGCACGGTGACGTTGCGATCGCCTTGGGCATCATGCACTTGTTGATCGAGAACGATACCTACGACAAGTCCTTTGTGGAAAAGCATTGCAATTTCCGTGGTGCGGAAGAAACCACGCCGACCCTTCAAGGCGAGCAGATCAGCGAAGCAGAGTTTCGGCAGCAGATCGCCAAGTACACGCCTGAGTATGTCGAAGAGCTTTCGGGCATCCCGGTTGAGCAGCTTCGGATGCTGGCCGAACTATTTGGCAATCATGAGATTCGCATCACAAGCTTGTGGTGCATGGGCATGAACCAACACACCATGGGCACCGCGATCAATTCGCTCGTCCACGGCGTGCACTTGCTCTCGGGGCACTTCGGTCGGCCCGGCGACGCACCCACGAGTTTGACGGGCCAGCCTTCGGCGTGTGGAACGGTCCGTGAGGTTGGCACCCTGTCTCACGCATTGCCCGGCGGCAGGGTCGTGGCCAATCCCGAACATCGCGCCCAATCCGAACAATTTTGGAACGTTCGCGAAGGCAGTATCAGCGAGACGCCGGGCTACCACACCGTGGAGATGTTCAAACGCTTTACGACGCCGACATCCGAGGGCGGCGATATTTCAACGATCTTGGTGCAAGTCACCAACCCGGGCCAAACATTGCCAAATTTGAACGCGTTGTTCAACAGTAAACAGGGACTCGAAGACAAATTCTTAATTGTCAGCGAAGTGTATCCGACGGCCACGACGGAGTTGGCGGATTTGATTCTGCCGGCCGCCCTGTGGGTGGAGAAGAACGGGCTCTTTGGCAACAGTGAACGACGCACACAGCAGTGGTTCAAGATGGTTGAGCCGCCTGGTGAGGCACGTGACGATTGTTGGATGACGATCGCCATCGCTCACAAATTGTTTGAGATGGGCCATGAGGGCATGCAGGACAAGGACGGTGAATTTATCTTTGCGGTCAAAGATGATGACGGCAAGGACATTCCCATTTGGGAGTTCGAGCACTACTACGATACCAACGTCGACAAGCATCTTTTCGAAGAGTATCGCCAATTCACGACGATGAAACATAAGAACCTGGCGCCCTATGATGAGTACGTCAAAGCTCGTGGACTGCGTTGGCCGGTCGTGGAACAGCCCGACGGGTCGTGGCGGGAGACGAAGTTTCGGTTTTCAGGATTCGATGATCCCTTCGTTGCCAAGGGGCAGGATTTTGACTTCTACCATTCCTCCTCACATGACGGCCGAGCTCAGATTTGGTTCCATGAGTACCAGCCACCTCCGGAGGTTCCCGATGAAGAATATCCGTTCTGGTTGTGTACCGGACGCGTGCTGGAACACTGGCATACCGGCACGATGACACGCAGACTGGCGCCGCTCAATCGCGCGATGCCGACCGCCTACGTGGAGATGCATCCCGACGACGCGAAGGATGCCAACATTCGCCAGGGAGAGACCGTCACGATCCAGTCGCGACGCGGCGTGTGCGATTTGCCGGTTTGGATCGACGGGCGCGGACGACCACCACGTGGCACCATCTTTGTCCCGTTTTTCGATGAAACGAAACTGATTAATAACTGCACTCTCGAAGCATACGATCCGTTTTCGAAACAGCCCGACTACAAGAAGTGCGCGGTGCGAGTGGTGAAGAAGAAAGCGGCTGAGGCGACGTCATGAGCCGATTGACCCCGATCGTATTTGCTGTCGTGATCGCGGTCGCGGTGATCGGTTTCTTTGTGGGAATCGGTGCCGGAGTACCGCAGCCCGATGGGTTGCACGAGTCATCGCTCACCGACCATGCTTTGGAGCACCAGGCGAGCAGCAACCATAAACTGATTCCCGCACTCAGTTATGCGGAAATCGCAGCGACGGCGATGGGGCCTACCGCAGCGTGGAAAGCGACGCCGCAGGCTCTGCCAGCCTCAGAGTTTGATCTCTACAGCAAGGTCGAGCCCACTGCGGCGGAGAAAGCAGCGTCACTGGAACTGCGTGCATCGCGTCGCGCTTTCAATGGCGCCCCGCCCATTATCCCGCACCCCGTCGAGAACACGACCGACGCGGCTTGCTACGCCTGCCATGGAAGTGGCGTCAAAATGGCGGGACTGCGAGCGAGTGTGATGTCGCACGAGTTTCTAGGGAACTGCATCCAGTGCCATGCATCGATGGCACCGGCCCCATTCCGCGATCTCGATGCGAGTGTGGAAACAAGCTTTGTTGGTTTGCCCACTCCGAAACAAGGCAAGCGTGCCTTTCCGGGCGCCCCACCCACGATCCCGCATTCCCGCTGGATGCGCGAAAACTGCCATGCGTGTCACGGGGGCTCGAATGCTTGGGCAGGCATGGAAACAACCCATCCATGGCGCACGAATTGTACCCAGTGTCATGCTCCGTCAGCTGCTCTCGATCAAGCGGTGAGCGTCGAAACGATCCCCATGCTGCCGCCGCTGGTGACGACCCCAGAATCGGCTACGGCTTCCCCGTCCGACACGGCTTCCCCGTCCGATACCACTTCCGAATCAGAACCCGCCTCCGAGTCAGGACCTGCTTCCGAGTCAGATACGGCTTCCGAATGAAATCGAAGGGGAATCGCGAGCTGCCGCCTAAGGCTCCCCAGACCGCAGGCGCGCGTCGTCCATGGCTGCGGCGGATGCTGGCTGTCCTTCGCATTCCCACTCGAGCGATGGGGTATCTTTTCGGTGCCGGTAGGAAATCTCCGAGTCGACGCGATTTCTTGCAAGGTCGGCTGTGGAAGTTGTTGCCACCCTCGCAATTCGCGCCCTTGGTCACGCGCTTGCCCCCGCCGAAAGAACCGCAACCCGGCGAGCAAGCGGCTCTTACGGGTGAGCAACGCGTTGGAAAGCAGTGGCCGAACGCACCGGCGGCGGGACGGTCGACCGGGGAGCGTTCGACCGGGGAGCGTTCGACGAGCAATCCAGCAAGTCATTTTCCGCCCGTCCCCAAGCCGCGAAGCATCGGCGGTATCAACATTGATCCGGTCCCGCCAACGGATCTGGGGATCACGTCTGTCCCACGCACCATCCCAGTGTTCCGTCCACCCGGTGCCGTTGATGAGCTGCAGTTCCTCGCCGGATGTACCCAGTGCGGTGACTGTATCGCCGCCTGTCCCTACCACGCGATTCGAAAAGCAAACGATCGGTTGGGCCAAGTCTCGGGCACGCCGATCATCGAGCCCGACGTGCAAGCGTGTTTGATGTGCGAGGATTTTCCATGCATCACGTCGTGCAAGCCCGGCGTGCTGACCCGATCGATCGCGCCCGTGATGGGTACCGCACGCGTCACCCCGCAGCTTTGTTTGACCTATCATCACACGACCTGTACCGTCTGCAGCGAGCGGTGTCCCGTCGAGGACGCGATCTTTGTCCAGGATGGTAAGCCGGTTATTAACGAAGGCATCTGCACGGGATGTGGCGTCTGCCGCTACGTCTGTCCGGCCCCCGAAAACGCTATCCTATTGATGCCCGCCTTTGCTCGACCGAGATTGCCCGCATCATGACGCCCGAAGATTTCAATGCTGAAACCCCCGTCGCCGAGATCCTGCAAGCCGAATGGGCCAAGGATCAAGTGCTGCAACTGTTTGCCGATCTCGCCGCGGGTGCGGATGTCCAACACGTCCAACTGAAGACATCGCAATTCAACGGGACGGTATCGTTGACGACCGCGGAAACGGCATTTGCCGACAATCAGGCTCTTGCGATCCAGGTTCGCTACCTGTTCGAAAGCGAGATGTGGTGCGACACGATCATGCCGGGCGATCCCACAACAAAGATCATCCGCAACCGTGTGCCGACACTACCGCAATCGTGAGCCGCGATTGAGAGGCGTCCATGTGTGGCCATGATATGGTCGTGGGCTTCATGGAAGCCATGTTAGCATCGCGTGAACAGCAAGTGGATCATCCGACGAATTCTCCCGTAGCCACCGTCGGCAGACGGTTTGCCCCCACGCTCTGGCGAGCGTAGCTACGTCCGTTTTCTTCACGCGATGCCTCGTCTTATCGATGTTGCCGAGGAGCCTAAAGAAACAGACGCTCCAGGTGGAGCATCCACACCAGCACCAAAAGTATGATCGTCAACAATACCACGGTCATCCGGGTGGCCCACTTGTTGCCCTTGTTTTTAGCCACTCCACCTTCGGTACGACCGGGTGCGGAGGAGACGACGCGTAGTCCTCTCGCATACAGGACGAACGAGGTGCCGATCATGATCGTGAGTACGTTCACACTGACCAGGAGCAGCGGTCCGAACACGGGCCAACCTTGATCCGTCACATGCCAGACGCCGAAGGCGGCTTGCAAGCCCGCAGTCGCGATCGGTGGCACGAGCGCAGCGGCGATGGCCGCCCCGGCCAATGCGGATGACAAATGGCTGCGAGTTCGCGCGTACGATGCGGCCATGCCGCCGACTAACCCCACACAAAAATCTAAAGGCGAGGGATTGCAGCGACTCCACATTTCCTCGGTCACCACGGGTGCTTGTAGCATGCGGACGAGCAACCCAAACAGGAAACTCGAAACGAAACCACCTGCAAAACCGATCCCGATGGTCAGACACGAGGTTTGGAATAGCGGTCGGTTGCCCTGGGCCAACGATAGGCCGGCGCCCATGATGGGTGTCATCAGAGGTGCAATCAACATCGCGCCAATGATCACCGCCGCCGAGTTTTGCAACAACCCAAAGGCCGCCAACATGGCAGCAGCTGATATCAAACCCAAGAATTCCCAGTTGGGTTGGGAGCCTTCGGAGAGCGATTTCGCCAGCTCCAAGCGGGCGTCGCGATCCATCGGCTCGGCCACGTGGCTGGCCCAATAACGCACCCGCGTCAACAGCGAGCGATCCCAACCCTGCTTCGCACTGACCAACGCAACGGATGCTTTCGACGATTGACCGAGCAGTGCCAGAGCGAGTTTGTAATAGGGTTCATGCGAGGGTGATTTCTCAAATGGAATCCAGATGAGATCGCCCTCGTCACATCGCTGTTGCTCTCTACGCAGAGCATGCTCGACTCCAGCGTCCGGTGCACCGGTGACGTCGGGCAACCAGACATGCTCGAGCTGCAAGCTTGGTGCGATGCCCAATAGCCGACGAGAAATAGTGCTGGTGATGGGGTGCAGTGCATCGTCGAGCGAGAAGAGATGGTTCTCACGATCCGGCGGCGGCGCCTTCACGCTCAGCCAAACCGTTTCCACGCCGCACCGCTCGAAGACCGCTGCTTGCAGACGATCATCGTCGACATCGTCAACCATGATCAATAATCGGCACCTCGCTGTGTCCAATCTCGCCACCACGGTATCAACATCAGCGGCGATCGTTTCCACCGTGACCGCGTCACTCCCCTGCTGCTGCATGGCGGACTCGACTTGCCGTGCCAATGCACGATGGTCCACTCCCAACACCAACGCATTGGCAGTGCAGTCCAGAACATGGGCAAATCGATACAGCCAGGGCAACCCGTCGGCCAGCTGCCTTTGCGAGCCGACGAGTAGAGTGACGTTCATTTCAGCGAGTTCCTGGCCTAGCTGCAGCCCATCGAATTGCCACAATTGTGGCACAGGTAGCAGTTGCCGTTGCGGACCGTGATGCTGCCGCAGTTATCGCAGCTTGGTGCATCGGTTTGGAATCGCGAAAACTGATCCGCTTGACCGCCCAAGTTGATTTCTACCGATCCGTTGGTAGGAGCCACGCTGATATGCGATCCATTGCTGCCACCTGTCGTGGCCATCAAAATCGCTCGCTCAGCGATCGCCACCGCGGCACTGGCGTCGTTCTTGAGATCACGCATCACCGAATTGGTTTCTTGCATGGCACCGGATTTCGCGACGACTGGGGCGACGACGCCATTGTCTACCTTGGCACCGCTTAACAGCTCGCTGCCGGTTGCCACTTCGGGACCGTTACCGGGTGAGGCGGTGGCGACATGGTCATATCCAGACATGAAGGTGATGCCGAGCCAACGGGCGATATAATCGACCACGCTCTTGGCAATCCGGATGTCTTTGTTGGTCGTGTGCCCCATCGGTTCAAAGCGGGTGTGACTGAACTTGTTGACGATCACGTCAAGCGGCACGCCGTACTGCAACGCAATCGACAGTGCGGTACCGAAGCTGTCCATGATTCCGCCGATCGTCGAGCCTTCTTTCGCCATCGTGATGAAGATCTCGCCGGGGCGACCGTCGGGATACAAGCCCACGCACAGATAGCCCTCGTGGCCTGCAATGGAAAACTTGTGAGTCAGGCTTTGACGGGTGTCGGGCAGTCGTTCGCGGCTTGGCTTGTAAACGATTTTTTCGACGATTTTGGTCTCGACTCGCACCTCACCGCCGGTTTTCGAATCATTCTGTTTGGTGTTGAGCGGTTGCGACTGTTTGCTGCCGTCGCGATAAATCGCGATCGCCTTCAGCCCCAGTTCCCAGCCCCAGAAATAGGCATCAGCGATGTCTTGCGGCGTCACATCGCTTGGCATGTTGACGGTTTTGGATATCGCACCGGACAGGAACGGTTGTGCCGCCGCCATCATCGTGATGTGCGCCCGCCAGTTAATACTGCGGACGCCTCCGGCTGGTTTGAACGCACAGTCGAATACGCTGAGGTGCTCGTCCTTCAGACCCGGTGCGCCTTCGATCGTGTCATTCTCATCGACGAATTTGAGGATGGCATCGATCTCGATTTGATTGTATCCGAGCGTCTTCAGTCCTAGCTTGACCGTCTGGTTAACGATCTTGAGCATCCCGCCACCGGCGAGTTGTTTGTATTTCACCAGTGCGATATCCGGTTCGATACCGGTCGTGTCGCAGTCCATCATGAAACTGATCGTGCCCGTCGGTGCCAGCACGGTGGCTTGTGCGTTGCGGAAACCGTACTTCTTGCCGATCTCGGTAACCTCATCCCATAGTTCCGCGGCAGCAACCTTCAGCTCCGGTGGTCCATCGTCGTTGATTTCGTTGCAGGCATCGCGGTGCATTCGCATGACGCGGTTCATGGGCTCTTCGTTACCGGCATAGCCATCGAAGGGTCCCACGACGGCCGCCATCTCGGCGCTGGTGCGATTGGCTTCGCCGTGCAGCAGAGCGGTCAATGAACCGCACAGGCCGCGGGCGGCATCGCTGTCATAGGCCAGGCCTGATGTCATGACCACGCTGCCCAGGTTCGAGTAACCGAGGCCGAGTGGGCGATACATGTGGCTGTTCCGCGCGATCGGCTCGGTCGGATAGCTGGCGTGGTCGACGAGGATCTCTTGGGCGATGAAGAACGTGCGTGCTGCAGCACGGAATCTCTCGACATTGAAATGGCCGTCCTGCCCGACGAATTTCATCAGGTTGATGCTCGACAGGTTGCAGGCCGTGTCATCGAGGAACATGTATTCACTACATGGATTCGATGCGTTGATCGCACCGCTGTTGGGGCAGGTGTGCCATTTATTGATGGTGGTGTCGTATTGCACACCCGGGTCACCGCAGTGCCAGGCGCACTCGGCCATTTTGTTGAGCAGTTCCTTGGCATCATATTGAGGTGCCGCTTGAGTCGGTTTGTCCGTGATCCAGCGGGTCTGCCACTGTTCACCCTTGCGGACCGTCTCCATGAATTCGTCCGTCAACCGCACCGAGAGGTTCGCGTTCTGGAAACACACGCTGCTGTACGCTTCGCCGTTGAAGTTCGATTCGTAGCCTTCCCGGATCAACGCGTGAGCTTTCTTCTCCTCGGCCCATTTGCACTCGATGAACTCGAGAATGTCTGGATGCCAGACTTTGAGCGATTGCATCTTGGCAGCCCGTCGGGTCTTGCCGCCCGATTTCACCACACCGGCGATCGAGTCATACACCCGCATGAACGACAATGGGCCCGATGGCGTGCCGCCACCGGAGAGTTTCTCGCGTTGGCTGCGGATCGTCGAGAGATCCGTCCCCGTGCCGCTACCGAACTTGAACAGCATCGCTTCGCTGCACGCCAATCGCATGATGTCTTCCATGTTGTCATCGACACTTTGGATGAAACATGCCGAGCCTTGCGGATACTCATACGGGTTTTCCGGTTGGTCGGTCGTTTGCCGTGTGGCGTCCCAGTGCCAATTGCATTTCGCTCCCGTCACGCCGTACTGAGGGTGCAGGCCAACGTTGAACCACACCGGGCTGTTGAACGCACCGTGCTGGTGCAAGCACAACCAGGTGAGGTCGCGATAGAAACGTTCGCCGTCTTCGGGGGTGTCGAAGTATCCGTCGGCCAATCCCCAGTCCGAAATGGTGCGGGTGACGCGGTGAACCAATTGACGAACGCTGCGCTCACGCTCGCCCTGAGTATTCGGATCGCCGTAGAAGTACTTCGAGACGACGACGTTGGTCGCCAACTGACTCCAGTCCGAGGGGACTTCGCAATCGTTCTGTTCAAACAACGCCTTGCCCGACTCATCTTTGATCGTCGCGCTGCGCAGGTCCCACTGGGTTGTCGCGAAGGGAGTCCGACCGTCGTCGGGGCAGAACTCAGATTCGAACTTCAGCCCTGCGCGATCTCCTCGTGGCGCAGCATTGAACTTCGTGCGGGCATATTCCACACCATGCTGCGAATCGACTTTCTCGAGGGCGGGGTCATTGTGGGCCGTGTTCGTCACATCCTGTGTTTGCTTTTTCGCCTCGGCGGTTTTGCGGGTACGGGTGGCTGCGTCAGTTTGGGTCGGCAAAACAGTGGACATGGTTGGGTCACAGGCTCCGGAAAGAAGGCATCCTTGCGGCAAACATCCTTGCGATTTCTTTCAGCAGAATCGAATGTTGCAGCGGACGGAGAAAAAACGTTTCAGCCGACGCACACGAAACAGCTTCTTATTTCCCCGGCATGGGGGGGCAGGCCATTGGTACCGGTGGCTAAGCAGAACAGGCAAAATCGATGCAATCGCATTTGCTAGCACTACCGGTAGTGGCTTCCATGCCCTCGAGGCACTACATGTGGACGACGAGGAGAATGTTATGCTTTTCTGAAGCGATGTCAATCAAAATTTTTGAAGTGACTTAACTCACGCACGACATGGAACTTGCGCTTCGCTCCCCGCCATCGCTCGGTTGTGTTGAGTGTCTCGTGAGTCAGCGTAAAGTGTTTGTCGGAATGTACTTAGGGGATTCATGGCGATGTGGCAACGTACCGGTGGTAAACTTGTCGGGAATCGTTTTTTTCGCTTTCTTTCGCCAAACAACGCCTAAACAGGACAATTGGTCGGGCAGATCGGTTCGGTGGAGTTGTGATATGGGTGCGCAGACCACCCCTCTTGCCGCGGGTAACGCTACCCGCTGCTCTCCGCCCGATTCGCCCGCCACCCCAGGCTCACCCACCGCGGCTTCCGGGAAATTGGCACCCATGCCAAAACCCGCCCGTCTCAGTTCGTAGGCGAGGTCAGACCGCCTGTCTGCAAAAGTGCTGTGTCCCTGCGTGTACTGTCCCTGCGTGTACTGTCCCTGCGTGTACGTCCCATGGTTCGTAGGCGAGGTCAGACCGCCTATCTGTAAAAGTGCTGTGTCCCTGCGTGTACGTCCCTGCGTGTACGGGGGGAGCCCGGTGTGTCCTGTTTGGGACGTGTCAAAACGTCCCATACACAATGTCGACCGATTGATTACAGTTGAGTGAACTCTCGCTCCTCCTCAATATCGCGTCTCTTCGGTTGGACGTGTCTTTGAAATCCCACCCTCCGCCGACTCCCAGCTGCCAACATGACGAGATATCTCTCGACGGCGTTGCTCGCCATTGTTTCGTTGACCACGCTCTCGCCACAGGACCGCGTGTTCGCTGCCGAGAAAGACTCCCGCCCGATCCGTGCGCTCCTGATCGCAGGCGGCTGTTGCCATGACTACGGCTCTCAGCAGTCCGTGATCGCTGAGGGCATTCAGGCCCGGGCGAACGTACGCGTTGACGTTTACTGGACCGACAACTCGACGACGACTCCCGTCCTGCCGCTCTATCGCAAACTGAACTGGGCCGAGGACTACGACGTGATCATCCACGACGAATGTGCTGCGGACATCAAAGACGAAGCGTTGGTGAACCGGATCGTGGCCATTCACCAAAAAATCCCCGCCGTGCACTTGCACTGTGCCATGCACAGCTTTCGCACGGGCACGGATGCCTGGTTTGCCCACTTGGGGATTCAGTCGAGCAGTCACGGGCCACAGGAGCCCATCGCCATCGACTTCGTCGACCCTGATCATCCGATCACTAAAACCAGCCACGATTGGACCACGATCGGGGAAGAACTTTATAACAACGTCAAAGTCCTCGGTGCTCACCCGTTGGCGATCGGCACCCAAAAGATTGGCGGAACCAATCCACGCACCGAACAGGCGATCGTGGCCTGGACGAACCAGACGCAAGGTGCCCGTAGTTTCAGCACCACGATTGGGCACAATACCGAGACGGTCGAAGATCCACGTTATCTCGAACTCGTCACCCGTGGGCTGCTGTGGTCGTGCGGCAAATTGAACGATGACTACCTCACTCCCTATCAAGGCGAGAATGAAACGACGTTCATCGATAAAGAGAAGTACCAAATCCCAGAAGCGACGGACCTCGGCAACATCCCCGCAGACGCGACCTTGGTGAAGATGACGGCCTCGAGTACGCAACCGGGCCATCCGGTATATCACGCGATCGACGGCAAACCAGCGACCCGGTTCTGTGCCAGCAACGGCGGCTTTCCGCAGTGGTTGCAGTTCGAGTTTGAGCAACCGCATTCGTTCGATGAGATCAAGATCGTGTGGGAGGATCGTGAGACCGCCTACCAGTACCGCGTCGACGGTTCGGTCGATGGGAAAACGTGGACGACGTTACTGGACCAGTCCGAAAACGAAAGCCGCGGCCCATCGACCCTCAAAATGCAGGACACTCCGGCAGTCAAATTCTTGCGAGTCGATGGAATCGGTAGTTCCGGTGGCAAATGGTTTAGCATGTGGGATGTCCAGCTGATCGGTGACGGCGTGGGCACGCTGTGGCCTGCCGACGTCAACGCGGAGTCCGACAAGTTCGTGCCGCTCGCCGCTGACCGTTACCAAAACCAAGGCAACAGCCCGCCGCGGATTGAGAAACTGACGCCCGAGGCTGAAGCGGACATTCTCCGCGATGTCCGTGTCCCGGACGGTTTCACCGCGACCGTGTTCGCGTCACCGCCGGCGGTCAACTATCCCGTATTCGTTGCCGCGGACGTCGATGGAACCCTGTACGTCAGTTCCGACGGCAACGGCTCGCTCGGTCGCAATCCGGAACGGGGACGTGTGATCCGCCTGCGAGATCTCGACGGGGATGGGCGTGCCGATGAGACGAAAGTTTTCTGCGAAGTCGACGCCCCCCGCGGTCTGGTGTGGGATCAGGACCGGTTGTACTTGATGCACCCGCCGAACCTTAGCGTGTTTTTCGATCGCGATGGTGACGGTGTCGCTGACGAGCAGAAAACATTGGTGAAGGGACTCGCATTCGACTACGCCGATCGGCCTGCCGATCACACGACCAACGGGCTGAGCCTGGGGGCCGATGGTTGGCTGTACATTGCCGGCGGTGATTTTGGATTCCTCGAAGCCGAGGGCAGTGACGGAAAGAAGCTCGTCCATCGCGGGGGCGGCGTGATCCGCGTCCGGCCCGATGGATCGGACTTGCAAATTTATTCGGATGGTACCCGGAATATTCTCGAAGTCGCGATCAGTCCGGAGATGGAAATGTTCGCGCGCGACAACACCAATGATGGTGGTGGCTGGGACGTGCGACTGCATCACTTCACGGGGATGGAGAATCACGGCTACCCTCGGCTCTATAAGAATTTCAATGACGAGTGCGTCCAGCCACTGGCCGATTACGGCGGCGGTTCGGGCTGCGGCGCCGTCTACATTGACGAGCCTGGTTTCGGAAAATGGAACCACGCTCCGTTCACAGCCGATTGGGGCACCGGCTCACTTTATCGCCACACGGTCACCCCCAGCGGGTCGACCTATCAAGAGTCCGCCGCTCCCGAGTCGTTTATCAAGATGACGCGTCCGACGGATGCGGATGTCGATGGCAATAGCCGTGTGTATTGTGCGAGCTGGAAAGGTGCGACGTTTAACTGGGCTGGACCCGATGTCGGATACATCGTTTGCGTCCGTCCCGACGACTTCACGCCGCCCCCGATGCCTGCATTCACGTCGGCCAGCGACGACGAACTCATCGAGGTGATGGATTCGCCGAGCTACCGTCGCCGCATCGCGGCGCAGCGAGAATTGATGCGCCGCGGAAATCCAGCGGCCGAGAAACTGCTCACCGGCGCCATTGCGAAACGCAGTCCAGAACGCAATTTGCTGTTGCACCTGCAAACCGATGCCACCGATCAAGAATGCGTTGCGGCGCTGACGCATGCGGATCCCGTCGTGGTCCACACCGCGATCCGGTGCCTCGCCGCTCGTGGTGCCGCACCGCTTTGTTTGGCAGCTTTGGACTCCATGGGCGACGCGACTGCGACCCAGGGATTGCTGCGAGCACTTGCGATGATGCACACGCCCGAAGTGGTCGATGGGTTGATCGCCAGATTGCCTGGTGCCGATGCCGATCAGACATCCAGCATCGTTGCAGCTCTATGCCGATTGCACAGCCAGGAAGCGGTCTGGAAGGGTGATTCCTGGGGAACCCGCCCCGACACGCGTGGCCCATACTACGAGCCGGTTACCTGGAGCGAATCGGAAAAAATTGCTGCTGTACTGCATCGCGTGCTGCCGGAGCTCGACCGCAGCGTTGCCGCCGATTTGGTCCGCCGGCACTACTACTTGGGCAAGAACGTTTTCGATCCGGGGGATACTGAGCCCGCCAGCGCCAAGCCGGTCGCGCCAACTTGGTCACCCGAAGAGGTCGCGTTACTCCAGGAATTGATTCCGGCCGACGCCGCCAAAATCAGCACGATGACGCTCGACGATGCCGCCCGCCAAGCGGTCAGCATGCAGGGCAACGTGGAGATGGGGCGATTGATGTTTACCAAGGCAAACTGTGTCGCCTGTCACACGGTCTCGGAGGCCGAGGAGCAAAAAGGCCCTTACCTCGGCAGCATCGCAAAGACCTACAAACGCCCCGATCTCGCCGTTGCCGTTTTACAGCCCAGCAAGACGATCGCGCAAGGATTCGTGACGAATACGATTCTGACCCTCGACGGCGAACTGCTGACCGGTTTCGTTACCAACGAACGCAGTGAGCAAGTCACCCTCCGCGATCAAAACGGGAAAGAAACGACGATCGCCAAAGCGGACATCGATTTCCGCAAAACGTCCGAAGTCTCCGTGATGCCCACCGGTGTACTCAACGACTTCACCGTCTATGAGTTCGCGTCATTGCTGGATTACCTCGAGTCACTCTCGAAGGAGTCCCAATAACGCGTCGTGGGAATGGCGGCGGTCATGATCCGTCGGTAGACGGATATCAGGTCGCCCTAGGAATAGTTGGGCGTCGGCGGTCGATAGTCGCCGAGGTTGATCGATTGAAACCACTTGATCGTTTGTTTCAGACCATCGTCGAGTTTGACGGTGGGTTCCCAGCCCAGGTGTTCCTTCGCCAGGGAAATGTCGGGGCGGCGGCGGGTCGGATCGTCTTCGGGCAGAGGGGCCAAGATCAACTTGCTCGGCGATCCCAATAACGCGATCACTTTCTCGGCCAATTCCCGAATCGTGAACTCGTCGGGATTCCCGATATTGACTGGGCCGATGAAGTCATCTTGATTCATCATTCGGATGATGGCTTCGACGAGATCGTCGCGGTAGCAGAACGAACGTGTTTGTGATCCGTCGCCGAACAGTGTGATATCTTTGCCAGCGATCGCTTGGCGAATGAAATTCGACACGACGCGGCCATCATAGGGGTGCATCCGTGGGCCGTAGGTGTTGAAAATCCGTACGATCCGAGTGTCGACATTGTTGCTGCGGTGATAGTCCATGAATAGCGTTTCGGCCACGCGTTTGCCTTCGTCGTAACAGGCGCGGATGCCGATCGGATTCACATTGCCGCGGTACGATTCGGTCTGCGGATGCTCCTCGGGATCCCCGTAGACTTCGCTGGTACTGGCTTGCAAGATCCGGGCGCCGCAGCGTTTCGCGACGCCGAGCATGTGAATCGAGCCGAGCACGCTGGTTTTGATCGTCTTGATCGGGTTGTATTGGTAGTGCCCCGGCGCGGCGGGACAGGCCAGGTTATAAATTTTGTCGACCTCAAGGTGGATCGGCAGCGTGATGTCGTGGCGGAGCAGCTCGAAGTTGGGGCGATTGAGTAGATGGGCCACATTACTCTTTTGACTGGTAAAGAAATTGTCCAGGCAAATCACGTCGTGGCCGTCGTCGACGAGCCGCTCACAGAGGTGCGAGCCGAGAAAACCAGCGCCGCCGGTGACAAGAATTCGGTCAATCATGAATCGCTTTCGAGAATCGAGGAAGACAAATATCGTCGCGAACCAAAACGCTTCTGTCTACCGGTCAGCAACGACAAGCAAGCCCGCTGGCGATCACTCGTTTGGGCCTGGATATTTCACCAACCGCCAGGACGCAAGCGGCGGACGCCCCGGCAAAGCTCGTGGCTTTTAAGGGAGCGATCACGACTCGTCTGCACCGGACACGGGTGCCCAGCGAGCGATAAGGGGCACGCATACGATCGCTCCCAACCACGCCAGAGCCAGGTCCTTCTGAGCATCCCATAGATCGCCCTGTTGTCCGTTATAGGACTCCGCCATCGCCGGCGAAAACAACATGGATATTTGCCATTCCAGGATTTCATAGATGGCACCGATCGCCAGGACGCCAGACATGGCGATCAAGGCCGCCGGGAGCGGACGGAGACGGCAAAATGATTGCAGGAAATCAGATAGGATTGGTAGCCCCAGCGCGCCCGATGCGAAGTGGACGAGTCGGTCGTAGTGATTTCGCTGCCAGTCAAAGGTGTCCGAAAGCGTGTGTCCGGTGATCGTCCGGGCCAGTTCGTCATACGGCACGTACGAGTAAATCCATCTCGCTCCAATGATGTGCAGCCACAGAAATGCGAGACTACAGCAAAACGACGCCGACGAAGGGCGATACTTCACGACAGCAACGACCAGCATCGCAATACCGATCAGGGTCGGGATGTGCTGCAGAACCAGTTCACGTGGATACGGTGCGGAAATGAACGAAATCGGCACCGCAAGTGCCGTCAAACCGATCAATACAATTCGTTGGATCATAAAATTGAACTCTTCCGCAACCAGAGAAGCGGGCTTGGGAAGGGATCATCCTGGTGCCTACCTAAGATAGCCTAAAACCTGTCCCGCGACGCATTTTAAGCGTGTAGGGCCGGTTCCACCGGCCACATGCGTAGGTTTTTCGGCTCGTTGGGTGGGCGATGACGCCGAGGTGCGCGGTCGTTATTCGCGGGATGTCCCCCGTAGCGGCCGGCCGGTAGAACCCGCCCTACGTGCTCTCATTGGGGCATCAGCAAAAACTCCTGCTGAAGAGCAAAATCTGGTGTGGTCCGATCAGTTTGCTGGCTTAAGTACATTGTAGTGGGAGTTGAATCCTTTCTGCCCCCACCGAACCTCCCAGACGACGTTCGATTGATACTCCACCAGTGCATTGACGACCGTCATGCGGGCGAAGCATACATACCACGATTCCTCTCCTGCCGCGTTCTTCCTCGCCTCCACCAGCATGATCACTTCGGGGTCGGTGCCTTGAACGAATGCGAACATCGCTCCATCGACAATCCCTTCGGGGAGCTCTTGAAAATCAAATCGATACAGCGGAGTCGTCTGAAGACGCAGCAATTTGTTGGGTTTGTCGGAGAATTTGAGCGACGCGTGATAGAGTCCCGCGACGCGTCGCATCTGCACCAATCGCATGGACGGTGTTTTTCCAACCGGAATGTTTGCAGGTACCTGCTGCCATTGGATTGCATCATTTTGCGGTTCCCAGATGAGGCGACCATCCCGCCTCCCAGCCAGCTCGTCGACAGACAGCGACTGAAATTCATGCTCGAAATTGCCAACCGAGTCCGTCGCGTAGGTACACATCACCAGCTCAGGACGGCCGTGGAACGTCCACACGAACAAAGCTCCGGCGGTCGTCTTGCGTTCCGGATTGCTCCAATTGGAGACCGGGCGATCGAGCAATTCGAGCTTGTCGCCTGAACGGGCAATCGTAAACTGAAAATTGCCAGCGGATTGTTGAAAGCGATCTCGCATGGATGAAATATCCGGTTCGCCGGACGGCTCGACGGGCGTCTCAATCTCCTGCGCCACAGCGACGGATTGAAAAAACGCCAAGATCAGTATCGTCGTGGCAAAAATTCCAATCACAGAGAGCAAACGAGAGACTTCATTCATGATGTGTTCTTTCGTTAAAAATCGGGGTTCCGGCGATGGGTGAATGGCAGACTCGTGACGACGCCAGCGACAATATCGCCGAAACGATATCCATCGGTCTTCGTCGCCAACAGGATTTTGTCGATCGCGCATTGGTCATCGCGAGTTAAGCCGCGACCGAGGGCGTAGATCATCAGCGACTCGGTGAGGGATTGAGCGAATTCGCGGTCGTGTTGCTTCAGCACTTCTTTCAGTTCCACGACGCCTGCAAATGGTTCACCGCTGACCAGCGTTCCTGATGCATCGATGGCGATCCCATTTTCGCGGTCCCGCCAGCGTCCGATGGCGTCATAGTTTTCCAAGGCAAAACCGAGTGGGTCCATTTTAGCGTGGCAGGCCGCGCACTGCGGGTCGCTGCGATGACGCTCCAATCGCGCGCGTGTGGTCAGTGGTTGATCGGACGGCCCCGCCGCTTCGAGCGGAGGCACGTTCGGTGGTGGTGGCGGTGGGGGCGTGCCCAGCAGCACCGAGGCAATGAACTTGCCGCGTTTGGGCACGTTCGTTCGCGCCGGGTCAGATAACAAAGTCAACATCGCTGCGGACGTTAATACCCCACCACGAATCCCGCGATTTTGCGACGCCAGCTCCACTCTCGCGAACCCGTCACCCGCAGGCAGTGGCAAACCATAGAGTTCAGCGAGCCGGTGATCGATATGGAGATAGTCAGCATCAATCAGTTCGAGAATCGATCGGTTCTCACTGACGATCTCACCGATCGCGCGCCGAACTTCACCCCTCATCGAATCCTTCAGCTCGACGCTAAATTTCGGGAAGGTTGCGGCGTCGACGGGGTGTGATTCCAGCTCCGAGATCGACAACCATTGCTCAAAGAAACCCGTCAGCAATCCATCGTGCTTCGCGTCTCGGAGCATTCGCCGAGTTTGATCACGCAACCGATCGTCGCTGGACAATTTGCCGCTACCGGCGAGCTGCAAAAGTTCATCGTCAGGTCCCTGCGACCACAGAAAGAAACTCAGTCGACTCGCTAGATCATAATCGTCGACGCGATAGACGCCGGTTTGATCGGGCCGATCGGCTTCGGCACGCACCAGAAACCGTGGTGAAATCAAAACGGCGATCAGTGGATACTTCATCGCTTCGACATGTGACCGACCCTGTGCGATTGCCGCCTCGTAGATTCTCATCGAGCGATCGATGGTCGGATCATCGGCAGCGAGGGGACGGCGGAACGCACGCGAGCCAAATTCAATCAGTCGCTCACGGGTGGACGCAAGGTCCGGATTCGGATCATCCGAATCCGCGCCGAAGAGGTTGCTGTCGGTAGCGTTGCCGCTGCCTGCTGAGGCGATCAAGCGATCGATCGCTTGTTCGGCGGCACCGTAGTACTGGGTCACCAAGACCGGATCCATCTCCAGTGCAGCGGCATTATTGAGAAACCCGAAACTATTCGGATCCGGAGGGAAATCGTCCGCGATGTCGATCGGCAGGCTCAGCAATTCCGAAAGGCACCGGTTGTATTCAAAATGGTTGAGCCGCCGCACGCTCGGCACGCCCGGATCGAGTTCGCCTCCGCAGCGATCTTGATCCAAAGTCCGATTGAGGAATTCGAGCAACAGTTCGCGGTCTTCTGCGTTGGGTTGCCGCTTATCTTCAGGGGGCATCGCTCCGGTTTCGATCTGCTCTCGCACACGGTCCCAAAGCTGAGCATTGTCAGCGATCATGCGCGGGTTCTCGTCGGATTGCAAATCGATCTCCGACGATGGGTCAACCCGGCCGTGGCAACGAAAACAGTAGCGGTTGAATAGCCCGAGAATGCTCTGGTCGAAAGACTGTTTCGTCTTATCGAGTTCCGGTTGGGCATGGGCACGCGACGCCGCCGTTGACATGCCGAGTAGGGTGAACAGCACACATGCGATGATCAATCGAAAGGATGCATTCACGACAGGTCCAGCCTGCCGGTGCTGTCGCCGAAGGTGGCTCGGTTGACGCCCGCACGCTGCAGCATGTCGACGTAGAGGTTGCAGATCGGCGTTTTCTCTTTGAGAGCGATATGCCGATTGCCACGCAACTGTCCGCTCGCTCCACCAGCGACTAAAACCGGCAGGTCATCATGGTTGTGTCGATTCCCGTCGCTGATGCCACTACCGTACAGGATCATGGTGTTCTCGAGCAGAGATCGCTCACCCTCACGCACCGCATGCATCTTTTCGAGCATGCGGGCGAACAGTCCGATGTGGTGGGTGTTGATTTCAGTCAATTGATTGAGTTTCTCTTCGCGACTCTCATGGTGCGACAAAGAGTGGTGCGCCCCTTTGATCCCGATCTCGCGATACTGCCGACCCGATTTCTCTTGCGAAAACATGAACGAAGCCACGCGGGTCGCGTCGGTTTGGAACGCCAGCACCATCAAATCGGTGAGCAGTTCGACATGTTCCGGATAGCTCTCGGGGATGCCGCGTCCATCGGGGATCGACACACGGATCAGTTTGCTGAAACCATCGGGGCAATGATCGTCAATCTCGTCGCCGAAGGCTTCCGCGTGGTGCGTCCGATTCGAGTCGTTTGCGGTGGCGATGCGTCGTTCGACGGCGCGAAGCCCTTCGAGATACTGTTCGAGTTTGCGTCGATCATCGAAGCCGAGTTGACGCTGCAGGTCGCGTGTGTCCTCTCGGACGAGATCGAGCACGCTGCGCTGCAAACTGTCCGCCGGTAACCGGGCCGACCATGATGGGTCACTCAATTGTCTTCGCTGCGGCGATGCGCCGCCGAACAATCGAGCGAATACTAGGCGGGGATTGACCTCGAGCGGCGCCGGCGTCGTTTGGCTGCGCCATGACATATGCGACAGATACGTGCCGCTGTAGCCATGGTCACCCCGGTGCGACGGATCGATCCCGAGCGCCAAGGAATCGACACGGGTGCGAACACCGACCTCGCGGGCAACCAATTGGTCGACCGAGATGCCTCCCACTTCAGGTTCTTCGGAGTGCTTGCATTTCTTGCCAACTAAAAATCCGCCGCCGGCTGGTTCGTGAGCGGCACCTTTGCCGTTGCAGTGCTCCGCCGCCAGATTGCTGATCACGGTAACGTGATCCTTGACTGTTTCAAGCGGTTTCAGGATCTTGGGTAGCGTCGACAGCCGCCCCGAGCCTGCCGGCCGCCAGTCGTCCATCCGCACTCCGTTGGGAACGTAAAAGAATGCGATCCGCGTCGGCGGTTGGCCGGCCGCGACGGCACTCGCCGAGGGGCCCGCCATGGCGTCGAGTGAAGGTAATGCGATCGCGGTGCCAAGACCGCGCAGCATCGTTCGCCGAGAAAGTTGGAGTCGAGACATCGCAGGGCCAGTGGGATTGGCGGGTGGGGGAGCGGCAGATTGGTTGCGATGAGTAGCCGAACCTCTCCGAGATACGGCTACTCAAGACCGCATTTGCTGATGACGCCTCATTATATGGCAGATCGGCGGCGTTCGCTATCGAAATCCCCCCACTGGATTCACCCAGCCCAAAAGGGAGGGCGCGCGAGTTGGCTCAGGGGACCCTGCGATAGGCCGATCTCCACGAACCGTTCCTACTTGTCCTTGTCTTCTTCATCCAGCCAATCGAGTTGGAAATCATCCGCTTCGAAGTCGTCCGATGTGGTCTCAACCGCTGCATCCGGCGCCCTGTCGTCACCCTCCTCGTCAGCTGCCGGCCCGGAATTGAACCGGTATTCGCCCGTCAGGGGATCGGGTTTGAGCTGCAGAGATTCGTCATCGGGCGAGAATGAAGTCTCGCCGCGCAGTTGTTTGATGTGGGGCGTTTGCTGAGTGTCGGTGTCGTCATGAGCACGATCGTCTTCGGACATCAAATCGCCCACATCAAGTGCGACGTCGTCGAGAGACGATGCGATCGAGGCCGCATCATGAATGGTCTCCGCAGACGGATCGACGAGTTCGACGTCGTCGAGATCGAGTTCGTCAATCTCATCGTCTGCCGGCAGCGGGTCGAGGTGTGCCTCGAGTACATCGACACCAGAGAGCCCCCGCGAATCGTCTTCCAGGTCGGTTATCTCGTCGCTCTCGGTCGCATCGGCAAGCCGTTCATCGGATGCGGAGAAATCGTCATCCGCCCCAGCGACAACAGTCTCCTCGACGACCGTGGCGGCGGCTTCTTCGACATCATCGATCACATCCCAGCTGCGTTCCTCCATCGAGAGTTCACCCTGATCGGCCTCCGCCTCACGCTGGGTCTCGATTGCCGTTAAAATGGCTGGCGCCAAGGGCATCGTCTCGGCGGCGAGGGATTCGGAATCGTCCGACTCGGATTGCTCATGAACGCGTTTTGGGAAAATCTCTTCCGTATTGCCCTTGAGCACGGTGCGACCGAGTTCGACGGCACGCTCGATACTCCAGCCACGGTCACGGACAAATTGGTCCGCCAATACGCCGGCCAGGACTTTGCGGTACATATTGAATTTCGGCCACACAAACTCGAGCTTGTAAGCGTCGCTGTAATACCCGATCAATTTATTCTGCGGGACTGCTTCGAGACGGGCGGCGAGGTCATGGGTGATCGTCGAGGGCGTGTTGCTGTACCACCAATGCCCGTTGGGAATCACATTGGGAAAGATCCATGCGTAGCTGACGAGTTCTTGGTTGGTCACGCTCGCGAGCACGGACACGGGAAACTTAACGTCGGCAAAGGTATTGAACAGCTCGCGGTATTGGATCAGCGATACGCGTGAATCAAATAGATCTTGGCCTTGAAACACACCGTCGGTGTAGACCTTGCGATTGACGCCGATCATCAAATCGAAGGGCAGCTGAAACTCGTCGCACAACTCAGCGAGCGTCCAGAATATGCGGCGTGACAGTGCGTCGTGATGGCTCGCGTCAGCACTCGCTCCACGACGCAGTACGGCGTCGAGTGCCGTCTTGGCGCGACCGTCGGGGACGGAGGTTGGCGTGAACGAGGGCGGCAGTGAAATGGCACATGCGCGTGCTCCGCGTCCGACAAAATGCACGAACAAAGCTCGCAGACTCGCTCGCAAGCTCTCCAGGGTTCCGTCGAGTTCAACGCCCGTGCAGGCGGCTAAACGCTCGCGAACGTTCCGGTCGGCGAGGTGGAACACAAGATCGTCGGTGCGCAGGCAGGGGATGTAGCGATCGGAATCAAAACCCGCCAGATCGTCGTCAAAGTCGTTGGTTAAGAAGACGGCTTCGATATTCGATTGATCGAGCACCATGTCGGGCCACTGCGCCGACGACATGATCGATTCACTGCGATCGTAGAGCGATTCCCAGTTGTTGGCATGCAATCGATCCTCGTCAAAGCCGAAGAACATCTTGCAGATTTCGATCAACCAGCTGTACTGAACCGTGTTCTCCAACGGCGCCAGCCGGCCGACGAGCCGCTCGACGAGCTCCTTGGGCCCAATCGAACCCCCTTCAATCTGCGACTTGGGCATGCCGGCGGAGTGCGCCAGTTCCGTGTAATAGTGGTAACCGAGCACATCGGCCAGCGTCCTCGACGCGGGGGAGTGGGGGTTGATGTGCGTGTGGGGGTCGGTCAGTCGCAGCGACGCCAGCTCGCTATAGATATCCGTTCGAGCAGATCCGGGTTGGCTGAAGGCGTCAGACATGTCAGGTTTCAATCACGCGGGGGTGTTTTTTCAAATGGAACGACCCCTCTTAAGATAACTACTCAGGCCGGCCGATTCGATGGTTGGCGCGGTCGGGAGTCTAAAAATTGCAACTGTTGGTGCAACATCGCGACCGAAGGCATCGGATGCGACGAATTTTCACCCGTTTCTCTCCTTCGCACCTGCTCTTGGGCGACCGCTCGCAGGGGGCTGCCGAAGATGAAATCGACCTCCATCGCTCGCCCATGGAGGAAATCCAGCCGCATGCTGCTGTCGTAAGGCACCATCGTCTCGGTGTGCTGCATCGTTTTCTCGACCGCTGACTCGTCGATGGAAACGCCGCAAAACGCCGCGCCCTGATAAACCTCGCGGATGATTACATCGGCAAGATCCCGCGCCGCTGGGCAATTCATGATCTCGTCCGTCGCCGCATCAAGGACCACCGACAATCCATTAAAGGGAATGTTCCACATCAGCTTCCGCCATCGCGCCGCGGCGAGATCGTTCGTCCACTGCGCGTCGATCCCTGCACCGATCATGTCGCTGAGGATCTGTTGTCCCCGCTGGTGCGTCGAATCGGGCTCTGCCGACTCGTTGGCTGCTTGCTTGTAGACGCCGAAGACGATTCGGCCGTAGTCCAGGTGCCGAATGTGACCGGGACCGACCTTGTTGCTGCATAGAAAACAGCAGCCCCCAAGAATGCCATGCGCGGCAACGGCAGCGGCCGCCGCGGACTCGACGTCGAGCCCATTTTGTAAAGACAGGACCACACCGTGCTCGGCGACGAGATGCGGCAACATGCTCGCAAGCAGATGATTGTTCGTCGACTTCAACGCCACGATCACGACGTCGCAGGGCGGCATGTCCGCGGCATCGCGATAGATATTCGGATCCGTCACGACAAAATCGCCACGCACCGAATCGATCCGCAAGCCATGCTTGGCAACGTGATCGTAGTCGGAGTGCAAGAGGAAATGCACGTCATGTCCGGCGTGGGCGAGCATGCCACCATACAAACCGCCCACCGCTCCACTACCCAAAATCGCATATCGCATCACAGAAACCTACTTCAGCACGGGGCACACGTCGAACCATTCTCGCTTCTGGTCGAGCATCCATTGGTTCGCTTCGGGGGGGCCCCATAAGCCGGTTTCATAAACCAGCAGCGGTGGCGCCGCGGGGCTCTTCCAGGCTTCGAGAATCGGATCGATAATTCCCCACGCCAGTTCGACTTCGTCACCACGCGAAAACAAACTCGCATCCCCCTGGACCGCATCGAGCAACAGACGCTGGTAGGCATCCGGCATCGCACTGCCGCCGATCGAGTCCTGGAAATTGAAGTCCAGGTGACTCGTGCGAGTTTTCATCCCCGCGTCGGGAACCTTGGTTTCAAAGTGCAGTTGAATCCCCTCGGCCGGTTGCACTTGGATCACCAAGCGATTGCCGAGCGCGGCGCGATGCTTGTCACCAAAGAGCATGTGCGGCACATCTTTGAACTGGATCACAATCTGCGTGGTGCGACAGGACATGCCTTTTCCCGAACGCAGATAGAATGGCACACCCTGCCACCGCCAATTGTCACAGTACAGTTTCAAGGCGGCGAAGGTAGCCGTTTGGCTATCTGGCGGCACGCCCTCTTCCTTGAGGTAGCCCGCGTATTGTCCACGCAACGTGTGGGCGGCGAAATCGCCCCCAGACATATTGCGAACCGCGTGCAGCACTTTTACTTTCTCGCCGCGGACCATGGTCGCATCAAACCGAACGGGCGGTTCCATCGCGGTGATCATCATCAGTTGCAAGAGATGGTTCTGAAACATGTCTCGCAGAATACCGCTGGTGTCGTAGTACCCCGCACGCCTGCCGACGACGACTTCCTCCGCCACGGTGATCTGAATGTGATCGACATAATTGCGATTCCACAGCGGTTCAAAAATACTGTTGGCAAATCGCAACGCAAAAATATTCTGGACGGTTTCCTTGCCCAGATAATGGTCGATGCGGTAGATCTGCTCTTCGTCAAAGACGTTGTGGATCGATTGATTAAGTACTTTGGCGGTCTTGAGGTCCGTACCGAACGGCTTTTCAATGATGACTCGGCGGGTGCCGTTGTCTTCGCAAGCCAATCCTGCAGCGCCGAGTTGTTCGATCGCCGTTTTGTACAACTGTGGCATCGTCGACAGGTAGTACACTCGCCCGGTCGGTTGGCTCTCTTCGATTTCACTGAGAAACGACGCCAGCGACTCGAACGAGGCGGCGTCCTTAATATCTCCGGCTTGGTAGAAGAGGTTCGGTGCGAAGGTATCCCACTTTTGGCTATCGAATACTTTGCCTGCATACTTAGCCGTCGTCTCGCGGAGGCTCTCACGCCATGCGTCGTGCTCAAACTCGCTGCGAGAGACCCCCACGATCCGGGTCTGCTCAGGTAACCGGCCCTTGGCGTGAAGCTGATAGAGTGCAGGGATCAACTTGCGGCTGGTCAAATCGCCGCTAGCTCCAAAGATAACAATCGTGTTGGACATGGAAACCGTGTAGCCAAAGTAGGGAAACGAGTGGACGCGGGCGTGAACCACTCGATACTCTACGAATCATTGGCATCCGTTGCGAGACCCCCGTGTCGGCGGCCATTGCCGACCGGCGGCTCCGCCCCGTCGCGAGGAACGGGGCCGTATCAGCTCAGACGGACGAAGCCGTCTCGCTGCATCGGATTCCTAGCCTACGAGTCCATCGAGCAAACCGGTGCTGTCGCCGACCGACTCGGCGGGCGTGCCCATGCAATCGAGCATCGACAGGAACAGGTTCGCCATCGGTTGTTCATGCTCATATCGCATGACGCGTCCGGTCTGAATCTGACCTCCTGCTCCCCCTGCGAGAATCAATGGCAGGTCGTGGTGGGTGTGACGATTTCCATCGCCCAATCCACTACCGTAGAGCACGAGCGATTGATCCAGCAGCGAGCCATTCGCATCATTGGTCGCATTGAGCTTCTCGACGAAGTACGCGAACTGCTCAACGAGATAATGGTCGATCTTCTCGATTTTCGCGACGATATCTTCTTTGTTGCGGTGATGGCTCAGCCCATGGTGTGCATCATTAACGCCAATCTCGCTGTACGACCGGCTTCCACCTGCCGTATCAAGCATCAAGGTGGCGACCCGGGTGGTGTCGGTTTGAAAGCCAACGACCATCAAGTCGAACATCAAGCGAGCGTGTTCGCGGAACGCGGAAATGCGACCATAGGGGACCTGCAGATCGGGCAGCGAAGCGAGGTCTTCCTCTTCGGTGCGTTCGATTCGAAGTTCAATTTCGCGAATGCTCGTGAAATACTCGTCGAGTTTCCGTTTATCCGTTTCACCGACCTGCCGCATCAGTTTGTCCGTGTCGGCACGCACGATATCGAGAATGCTGCGACGTACCTCGCGTCGTTCTCGCTGCGCGGCGGCATCGCCGCTGCCGAACATACGCTCAAACGCCAGCCGCGGGATCATCTCCTTGGGCATCGGCTGGGTTTCATTTTTCCATGAAATGTTCGACGAGTAGGCACAGCTGTAACCGGAATCGCAGCTGCCCGCGTTACGACTGCCTTGGAGCCCGAGTTCGAGGGAGGGCAAGGTTGTCTTGCCCGCCAGCGCCGTGGCGGCGACCTGGTCGACCGAAATCCCCAAGCGAATCGCACTGCTGGTCTTTACCGGACGGGCAGCTGTCAAGAATGTCGATCCGCCCCGTGCGTGATCGCCCGCACCGTCCTTCCCAGCCCGACCGTTGTCGAGCACCAAATTTTCGATCAAGTTGATCTTGGACTTCACGGCCGAGAGAGGCTGCAGGGTCTCACTGAGCTCCCAGTCGCGTGAGACAACGTTGCCTGAGTGGCCCTCGGCTTCGAGTTGCCCGTCTCCGCCCCGGGTGTAGCCCTTCACCTCTGGCCGCCACTTGGGCTGGATCACACCGTTGGGCACAAAAATGCACGCCATTCGCACGGGAGCCGAGCCAGCGTCACGATCGGCGGATGCAAAGGCGCTGCGAGCCGCTGGAGTCATCGACTCGAGTAGCGGCAGGCCAAGCGACATGCCTGCGGCCCGCAGAAGTGTCCGCCGCGGCAGACGTTGGCCACCTTGCGGACAAGCCGGGATGCTGTTGGATGACATCATCGTATTGTTCGTCGTCATGGCGAGGGTAACTCCGCTTGATGGTTTAGGAACGGTGGGCTGAGAATGACTTGCTCCAGCAGGTCACGCACCCGGAAATCTTGATCTTGAGTCTCTGCCAAGATCGCTTCAACAAAACATCGATCGCTCGGTCGCAACTCACGACCGATCGCAAATGATAACATGCGGCGCACCGCAGTTTCAGCTAGACGCTGTTGCTCGGTCTCGGCGAGCAACGTCGTCAGTTCGGCGGCACCCGCGAAGGAACGGCCCCCTGGCAATTCGCCAGTGGCGTCGAGACGTGCCGGATCGTCCGCTGCCCGCATCTGACCGAAGTGATCAAAGTCCTCCAGGCCGAAGCCGAGTTGGTCCATGACACGGTGGCAAGACGCACACCCCGGATCGGCCCGATGGAGTTCGAGTTGCTCTCGCAGGGAAGCGTTCGCCGAGGCCGTTTCGGTTTCTTCGAGCGTCGGGACCCCTGGTGGTGGGTCCGGTGGCGGCGTGCCGAGAATATTTTCTAGGATCCATTTGCCCCGCAATACCGGTGAGTTCCGCGTGGGGTAACTCGTAATCAACAGTACCCCGGCATGCCCCAAGATCCCTTTGCGGCCGCTGCCGCCCATGTCGACCGCCGCATACCCGTTGGTGGCTTTGTCGGCGGGAAACTCAACCCCGTACCAATTCGCCAGTTCCGGACCGACATAGGTCGTTTCGGAGGTCAGTAATTCCCCGATGGGCCGATTTTCTCGCAGTAAATGCAAAAAGAGTTGTTCTGTTTCTGCCGACAGCATTTCTGGCGTGAGCGTGTCCGCAGCGGCCGCCTTGCCGGTGCTGTTGGCCGCAAATTCACTTAGATCACGAGAGTCGAGATTGCCCAGAGCAAACCACTGGCGTGCGAACTGAGCACCGAGCGAATCGGACTTCGGGTCCGCCAACATCCGCCGCACCTGCTCGGCTCGTTTGTCCGGATTGACGAGTTCGTTGCGTTTCGCCGCTTCCAGCAATGCTTCGTCCGGCAGACTGCTCCATAGAAAGAACGATAGTCGCGATGCGAGTTGAGTCGATGACAGTGGAACGGGATTGCCCGCCTTGGCGATCTCACGTGCTTTTTCGTCTTCGGGAACTTCGATTCGAAACAGGAATCGCGGCGACACCAGGACAGCGGAAATGGCTACCTGCATCGCGTCGTAGTACGAGTCGCCACGCTCACACATCCGCTCGACCAAGTCGACGTAAGGCGTGAGATCCTCATCGCTGATTTCGCACCGGAATGCGTGGCGGAGCAGTGGCCGCAGGCTTTCCTTCGCCGCCGGTTTGACATTGCGATATTGCTCACCACGGCGCTCGGGAATTTTACTCAGCAAACTTCGCTGACCGGGTGGCAGGTCCTCTCGCGTTGACGAACTGGGGCCTTTGACCTGGAAGCGGTTGTATCGCATCGGGAATTTCTCGGTGTCGATTTTGCCATCGTGCCGCAGTGCTGTGCCCTTAGCGAGCCGTGTTTTTTCGAGCTCCGCATTGTCGATATTTGCGATCGGCTCAAAAACCGACTGATCGACTTGCCAATCAGGATCGTCCTTGAGCTTTTCACGTTCACTGGCAGGCAGCAGCGGCGTCCGAAAGAAAAATCGATGTGTGCCGGCGTCGAGTGTCATCTTAATCGACTCGCGATCGTCATCGCCGCCGCTGTCGCGAAGGTCATGCTCGAAAATTGCTCGCAAGGTGCCGTCGGCAGAGTGCATCGTCGAGATGACTCGGCTCAGTGATTTTCGCTGCGAAGAGGCAACCACATCAATCGTATACTCGCCGCGAACGGGGATCTCGACATCGAACCATGCCATCCCATCGGCGGTGATGGATCGTTGTCCAAATGAGCCTGTTTTGGTTTCGCCAATTATATAGAGCGTGTCCCCGGCAAAAGTTTCGTTGACCTGTGGCAGCGATTCGGGATCGATGATGATCCGTTGGGTCACGTCTTCGGCGGCCGTTAGATACTTGTCCATCAACATGGTTGAGAGCGACAGTACGTCGGCATTGTTATCGAATCCACCGCCGACTTCATCGGACGGAAACGAATCGGCAGGTTGGAAATCGATCTGAAACAGGTCGCGGATTGCGTTGTTGTATTCGGCCCGATTGAGCCGCCGAGCTGTCGTGCGTCCCGGGCGGGGCCGCAGGTCACAGGCGGCATGAAACACCAGCGAATCGAGCTGATCGCCAAGCTTGCGCCGCTCATCCCTGTCGGGTAAATCGGCGTCGTCGGGCGGCATCGCCGCAAACTCAATCATGCTGACCGCGTGAGTCGCCAGTTCGCTATTGGCCTGGACACCTGCGAGCGTTTCCAAAAGCGTCAGGTCGACTTCCGCTTCGGGATTGTCTTCGTTGTGGCAATCGACACAGTACATCTGCATCAGCGGCCACCCTGTTTTCGCCCACTCATCGGCGGCAATCTCGGTCGGCGTTGGGTTGTCGACGGCACTGGTGTCAATCCCCGGGGCAGGGTCAGCCGCCCGGGCGACCGACTGCGGCAGGGCCATCAATTCGATGCTGAGTATCGAAATTGCGATGACGAGCATCGAACCACAACGCACTAACCATGCAGGTAGGACGAAGCGATGAGCGCCACCAAGTGAGGGCTCGAAAACGATCATATAGGTGGGGGAGGGAGGGAGGCGGGGGGAGGGGGGCGACCGATGCAGGTCGTGTCGGTCGAGGTCAGGCGACTCGTCCAGTGCACCGGGCGCCCGTTATGTTAAACAACGCCCATCATATTAAACACTCGCAACGAGGGGGCGTTCCGTCGAATGCGAGCGGTTTCTTGAAATGGATGGATCGGCGAAGCGATCCGGCGACACCGAATCAGTCTGCCGAGACGGCGTCTGCGGGCACGAGGATCTCGCCCAAGTCATTCACGCCAGCCTTCAAGTCGACTTCAAAACGCTGACGCTTCCAATCGGTTTTCTTGCCGCCAACAGTGACTTCGTCGAGTTTGCCGCCTTCGAAACGAACGGCGAACTCAATCTCTTTGCCTGCGGGCAGTCCTGTGATTTCAATCTCGCCGCTCTCGTTGCTGACGTCCGCGAACGGGTTATCCAAAACAACGACGTAGGCTCGCATCCACGGGTGAATGTTGCAGTCAACTGGAATCGGCGCGGGCTCTTCGTCCTTGAGCACGATGTCCTTTTGTTGGCCCGATGGGATCATCAGGTTTTGGGCTGTGTTGCGAATGAAGTTCAAGTTGGCGTTGTGCCCGATGGGATCGGGGTTGGTGATTTGGAGCGTGTCGCCGGTGTGCGCCAACACGACGTGTGGCTGAAAACGGCACTCGTCATTGGCGAGCACGTGCGTCGTCGGGGTGTGAGTGGTCTTTGGCAAATCTTTGCCGCTGGATCGGCTGTATACGTGCACAATCACGTTCCGGATCCCTCGATCCTTCGCGTTGACGATCAATTTTTCGTTCGGGATGTCGTGCGTACCGCAGTAGTTCTGGTCCTTCGTTGGCGTGATATTGCTGACCGGCGGCGGGGTTCCGTCGTAGACAAACCGCATTTTCAGCGTCGCGTCTTGGGCGGTTGCGGTGCTGACCAGGCCGACGGCGGCGAAGGTGCTGGTCAGGGCGAGCATGGCAGCACGCCGGATAGGGGATTGAATTTTCATCTCGAGGGGATTCTCCAGTTGCTACTAATGAATGGGGAGGACGTGGAAACTTTGAGGCCCAGCGAGCCGTGGCATCACCGAGAAAGCGGCCTGAGCACGCGACGAATCGCATGATTCCAAAACTTGAAACGCGAACAAAGCAGAACCGGCGAGCGAAATCGCAACAACCGATTCAAGTATCTACCCACATCCGTGGGCGGATTTCCAGTGGCGGGGCAGGTAATCTGCCTCATTCACCCGCCAGCGGTGTGAAAATCAACAGTAAAACCTGATCAGGAAGGCGGGATGGATGACCGCTGTGGGCCAACGTGAACCTTAATTGTATACCTTCGCGACGGAAATGTCCAATGCGTTTTCCCATTGTTTGGTGGGATCATGCTTCGGTGAAAATCGAAATTCGTGTAGCATGTGATGCTCCCGGAAACACCCGTCCTCCCCAAAAGCCTGCCTATTATGACCGCAGCGTCGCCCGCCGCCTCGTCGCAACCGTCGGATCTCGATCCCCAAATGCTCACGCGATTGGCCCGGGATCCCGCCGCCCGGATTGACGAGGTGATCGCCTACTACCGTCGTGCTCGCCGGCCAGTAGAGCTCTTTGAGGCGCTCAAGATGAAGAGCCGACTGAAATTTGGGCTGCCCATGGTCGCCCCTCCGGACGAGTCGATTTCGATGTCAAGCGATCGCGACATCGAAATCCAACGGGGGCTCGAAGCGGGCTTGCTCGACGCCTGCCGCCAGGCCGGTGCGATGCTCATCGAGAGTGGCAAGGTCGGCGAGGGCTGGATGTACCTGCGGCCGATCGGCGACCTCGCCTTGGTGCGCCGCTTGCTCTCGAAAGTCGAGATTACCGACGATAATTACGACGAAATGTTACACGTCCTGCTTCACGAAGGCGTGGATCTGCAGCGTGGCTACGAGGCGGCGATCGCCCGTCAAGGAACCTGCAACTCGATCACACTCTACGACAGCGTGATCGCCGACCGATCACGCCAGGATCGGAAAATCGCTGCCGAGTGCTTGCTCCGGCACCTGTACGGGGAACTCGACAGCCGCGTGCGGGAAGATTTTCAGCAACGTGCCAGCGAAAATGGGGTGCCCGCGGAAAAAATCGAGGCGGATCGTGAGAATCTGTCACTCGGTGAGCTCACCACGAAATACAAGTGGATCCAAGGGGCCGGCGGCTACCACCTCGACACCACCCATTTGTCGTCCGTGGTGCGGTTCGCGATTATTTTGGACGATCCCGAGCTGATCGAAAAAGCCCTGGAGTTATGCCAATATGGCCGACGTCTGCCAGCTGATTTTCAGTACCCGGGGACAGAACCCTTTGTCGATTTCTATCCCGCCCACACGGCATTCTTCTCGGCACTGCTCGGGAAAAACGTCGATGCGGCACTGCGACTTTTCGAGCAAAAAGCGCGCACCGTCGAGCCTGGCGTGCATGGCAGCGGTGCAATCGAGACCTACATCGACCTGCTCGACCGGATCGGTCGGCCTGGCGAGGGGCTGCGGGCGGCAATGAAATTATTTCCTGAGGACGTCCCGGTCGGCCGCGTTCTGCCGGAGATGATCGGCATGGCCGAACGAGCGATCGCGGGCGGCGACGCGGAGATTGCAGGAGAATTAGAGAAATTCTGCTTCAATCAGGGCGATTTGCTGGGCGTTGCCGCCGTATCTGAACTCCCATCCCCGAATGTTGCGTAAAGCGGTAGGATGGACGTGGATTCGACGCTAGAGTGTGCGTTGTGGCGTACGGTTTGCGTTATTGCTGAGCGTACTGCGAACGATTCGCCAATTTGACAGTCAACGGTATTTACCGAAGCGGGGAATTTTCCTGCTGCCGTGAGGGGTTCGGAACCAGATTTGAAGTTTTTGATTTAAGGACGAAAAACATGTACGAACGGTTTACAGACCGAGCCCGGAAAGTCATGCAGTTGGCTAACCAAGAGGCTCAGCGATTCAATCACGAATATATCGGCACCGAGCATATTTTGCTGGGGTTGGTGAAAGAAGGCAGTGGCGTTGCCGCCAACGTGCTGAAGAACCTCGACGTCGATCTGAGAAAAATTCGTCTCGAAGTCGAAAAGCTTGTGCAAAGCGGTCCCGAAATGGTGACCGTCGGCAAATTGCCGCAAACTCCACGTGCCAAAAAGGTCATCGAATACTCGATGGAAGAGGCGCGGAATCTGAATCATAGCTACGTCGGCACCGAGCATATTTTGCTCGGATTGCTGCGGGAGCAGGAAGGCGTTGCCGCCCAGGTGCTGATGAATTTGGGCTTGAAGCTCGAAGATGTCCGCGAGGAAGTCCTGAATCTGCTCGGCCACGGCCTCGAAGGCGCCGAAGTCGGCGAACGGGGCGGACGCACTGGCGAAGGGAACGACAGTGGTTCGAGCAACAGTGGCAAGAGCGGCAAAAGCAAAACGCCGGCCTTGGATAGTTTCGGTCGCGACCTGACGGAATTGGCACGCAAAGGCGAACTCGATCCCGTCATCGGTCGGGAACGAGAAATCGAACGAGCGATCCAGATCCTCTGCCGACGTACCAAAAACAACCCTGTCCTGCTCGGCGAAGCAGGGGTCGGCAAAACCGCCATCATCGAAGGCTTCGCACAACGCGTCATCAATGGTGAGGTTCCCGAAATCCTCAGCGAGAAACGCATCGTCGTGCTCGACTTGGCAATGATGGTCGCCGGTACCAAGTACCGCGGTCAGTTCGAGGAACGCATCAAAGCCGTGATGACGGAAGTTCGCCGCGTTAAGAACACCATTCTCTTCATCGACGAACTGCACACCCTTGTCGGTGCCGGTGGTGCCGAGGGCGCCATCGATGCTGCCAATGTGCTCAAGCCCGCACTCGCTCGCGGTGAGATCCAGTGCATTGGTGCGACCACGCTCGACGAGTACCGCAAGTACATCGAAAAAGACAATGCGCTGGCGCGTCGTTTTCAAGAGATCATGGTCGAACCGACCGGCAAAGCCGAGACGATCGAGATCCTGAAGGGACTGCGTGAGCGTTACGAAGAGCATCACCGTGTTCAGTTCACTGACGACGCGATCGTCGCTGCCGTCGAGATGAGCGAACGCTACATCACCGCCCGCTGCTTACCGGACAAAGCGATCGACGTGATCGACGAATCAGGCGCGCGGGTCCGATTGCGGTCGATGACCCGTCCACCAGATTTGAAGGAAATCGACGAGCAAGTCGAGGCGCTCAACAAGGACAAAGAGGACGCTGTCGCCAATCAGGACTTCGAAAAAGCCGCGAACCTGCGTGATCAAGCCGAAAAACTTCGTAAGAAGAAGGACAAGATCACTCAGGAATGGCGTGAGAAGAGCCAGCAAACCGATGGCGTTGTCGACGAAGAAGTGATTGCCGAAGTGGTCAGCAAGATGACGGGCATTCCACTGACGCGTCTGTCGACTGAGGACTCGATGCGATTGCTCAAAATGGAGGATGAACTCCACGAGCGGGTCGTCAGCCAAGAGCAAGCCGTCACAGCGATCGCGAAAGCGGTTCGACGTAGCCGTAGCGGTCTGAAGGATCCTAAGCGGCCCACCGGTTCATTCATCTTTGCCGGCCCCACCGGGGTCGGGAAGACGTTGCTCGCCAAGGCGCTCGCCGAATACATGTTCGGTGATCCGGACGCGCTGGTGCATATCGACATGTCCGAGTACATGGAAAAACACAACGTCAGCCGCTTGATCGGGGCACCTCCCGGATTCGTCGGCTACGAAGAGGGTGGCCAGCTCACCGAGAAGATTCGACGTCGTCCGTACGCCGTCGTGCTCTTCGATGAAATTGAAAAAGCACACCCCGACGTGTTCAACATGCTCTTGCAAGTGATGGAAGAAGGCCGGTTGACCGATTCGTTCGGTCGCAACGTCGATTTCCGCAATACGATCTTGATCATGACCACCAATGCGGGTGCCGAAGCGATCAAGAACGAAGCAGCATTTGGTTTTGCGAAACCGGACGGCGATGCGAGTTACGAGTCGATGAAGGCACGGGTGATGGATTCGATCGAGCGAGTGTTCCGACCTGAATTCCTCAATCGTCTCGATGACACCATCATTTTCCGTCACTTGACCACGACCGACCTGAAGGGCATCATCGACTTCGAATTGCAGAAAGTTCGCGAGCGTCTGCTCGATCGCGGCTTAGCGCTCGAACTGACCGACGATGCCAAAGAGTTCTTGATCAAGAAAGGCAGTAACCTGGATTACGGTGCCCGGCCACTGCGTCGTGCACTCGAACAACGGATCGAAGATCCCTTGGGCGAAGAATTGCTGCGGGGAACCTTTGAAGGTAAGGACACGATCGTGATCACGGTTCATCGCGACGATTCGGGTAAGGTCACCCGACTGAACTTCGACGGTGAAAGCCGCGGTCTGCCGCCGGCCGACGATGCGGAAGAAACCGTCGGTGCCGCTGCTGGAACGAGCGAGAAGGAAGCCGACCCCGCCACCGATGAGCAGTCCTAGGTAGCGGCCGGATCCGGATTTAATATACGAAAAGCGTCTGAGCAATCAGACGCTTTTTTCGTTGGGACGTGACCGCCAATGCGTTTTTTAAGAAGTGGTCACCGGACGAGTTCTTTGGAACCTTTTCAATTACCATTTTTACTTTTTCAATCTCCACCTCATCACGCCGCGCCGATGACCACGAACGAATCTTACGAATCCGTGCCCTATCCCGACTTCGTCCACCCACGCACTAACCCCGATACCATCGCGGCAATGACGCGGCTGTTCGGTGCGGCGCCGCCGAGCCCGCTGGATCAGTCGTGCCGTGTACTGGAGTTGGGCTGTGGCCAGGGCGGCAACCTGATTTCACTGGCGTCGCTGTATCCGGATTCGCAGTTCCTCGGCATTGACCTCAGCCCCAACCATATCGCAGCGGGGCAGGCATCCATCGACCAACTTGGGCTCAGCAATATTGAGCTGAGGCAGGGCGACGTCAGTGAGTTCCCGGCGGACTCGGACACTGCTCACGGCAATGCCGCCTTTGACTACATCCTCGTTCACGGTGTGTATTCCTGGGTGTCCGAAGATGTGCGGCACCATGTGCTTCGCATTTGTCACGACCAACTGTCGCCGCACGGTGTGGCTTTCATCAGCTACAACACCCTGCCGGGCTGGCACGCCAAAGCCATGGTTCGGGAGATCATGCAGTGTCATGCAGCGGCCCATCCCGATGAGCCGCTGCAGATGATTCGGGATGCCAAGCGTTTTATTGCCGACCTCACCGAATCGGTGCCAGAGTCCTCGGGCTATGGAAAGCTGTTGCGAGAGCAGTTTCATGGTCTCTGCCAATCCGATGAGTCCTACCTGTTTCATGAACAGTTCGAAGCCATCAACGAACCGCGGTACTTCAAAGAGTTCGTCAACGAGATCGAACCGGCGAGTCTACAGTTCATTTGCGAATCAAGTTTCGCGTTCGTCCCCTCGCAGAGTGCGGGCATGCAGCACCGGCTCGCGACGATGCCGATGCTCGAACGTGAACAAACAGTCGACTTTTTGTGCAATCGAACGTTTCGACAATCGCTCATCTGTCGCAATGACTCCGGTGCGACGATTGGTGAAGTCCCGGACTCGGATGCGATTGGCGATCTGTTTTTGTCCACCGAAGTGAGTTGTTTCGACGTCGATGATCACCCGCTCACCGACACGCTGCCTGAGGGTGAGATGCGCATTGCGAATCCCGACGGAGCAACCGCGACCCTTCGCGGCGTCGCGACCATGGCGGCGATGTTGCGATTATCTCAGATCCGACCGGCTGCCGAGTCCTTCGCGCAGGTTTGGCAGCATGTGCTCGCAACGGTACCGAACTGCGAAGACTCCCATGCCACGCGCACCATGCTCCGGGAGGAATTGCTGCAGCTCGCCCAGGTTAGCATGGTGCGTTTCTCGACCGGACCGCTACCGCTGACCCACTGCCTGTCCGCCACGCCGAAAACCAGCCCACTGGCGCGGTGGCAGGTCGCGCGAGGCGATGTGGTCACGTCGCAGCTTCACCAAGCAATCCGTCTGGACGACGCCACTCGAGAGATGATCCGTCTCTGCGACGGCGCCAACGATCACGATGCCATTGTTGACGGCATGCTTCAATTTGTCTCTCGCGATGGCGTCTCGCTGCAGCACGACGGTGCGGCGGTCACTGATCCAGAATTGCTGCGAAAGCTCGTGGCCGAAAAGGTGCCGCCCAACTTAAAGAACCTGGCGGAAATGGGATTCCTGCAGGCATGAGCAGTGGGCGTGGAACGCCATTCACCGCTGTTCAAGTGCCTGCAAAGGCTCAAAGTCCAGCTCACCATCGACATCGCTATCGGCTCGGCGAGTTGGGGTATCTTCCGTGGGGCTGAGGTAATCTCCCAACGTAGCCTGCCCCTGCGTTTGAGGAGTCGGCGAATCGGAATTCGATGTTGGTTCGAGCATCGCATCAGGACTTGCGGCTGCGTTGGATAGTTTCAGCCATCCCGTGCTGCCTGGGGAAATCATGGTGTCGGCTACCGGCGACATGCTAATCGATGGCGAGAATTCGGGATGTGGGCATGCCTGATTGCATGCTTGGCATCGCGGGCAGCCCTCCCGTGCGCGCCAGAACATCATTTCGTCGACACAGGACCGCGACGCGACGAAGATGCGGTCACCCGGTCGCAGTTGGTAGTTCGATGCCGTGTTTCCGAGTTGTACGATCTCGCGGTAGCAAACCGGCAGCGTCACGCGGCATTCACAGGGCTCCGATGGCCGGGACAGCAGGATCTTGCAGGGGTTGGCGCTGGTGTTCAATCCGCCCGCCGACACGATGGCATCGAGCACCGTTTCGAAACCCGATAATGGATACGCACCCGGCGCGTTGACCTCGCCGAGCACATAGTAGCGATGGACGGGCTCGAGCAGTCGCACGTTGATGGCGATCGAGTCACAATCCTTAGACGTCTCGGCGATGCTCCCACGGGATTCCTTGGGCTCACACCCCACTCGTCGACACGTCTCCAACTGCTCGCGTGTTTGGAAGTCGATCTGCTGCTCGATCAACGCTTCGGCTTGCTCGAGATCTTGCCCCGCCAGGACGATGCGTCCGTAGGGGCCCAAGTCGATCGTGCCATCGGCTAGCACCGTTTGGTCGGCGGGCAAACGCAGGTCACGATCAAGACTGACCGGTTCGATCAGCACCGTGTCGCCGGGCTGTAAGCGGTGCGGCGGCAGTATCGTCTTGGCATTCTCGCGTGCCATCCCGCTGGGAATGCGCGACTGGTCAAGGACGGCTTCAGCCTCTTTGGTGAGTGCATGCCCCGAGGTGAATGAGAGCCCCAATGCACTGCATCCGCTCATGAAGGCAGTCAGCACCAGCCACATTCCCAGCCAAGACGTGCTCGTCCAGTTCACTTTTCGATCCATCGAATCATCCTTTTGAGTGGAATCCATTCCACAACTACAATCGGACTCATCGGCCGCTGGTAGCTTGAGAAACATCGACTGGCATCGCAATCGGCACAACCCGAGCAACCCGAGCATGCGATTGCGGGGAAGGGGGAATTCCGCCGGTCAGGAAAACGCCGAGCAGCACTCTTTAGTCGCCGTTGGGCGGATTCATCGCTCGGATTCATCGCTCGGGGGCATCGCTCGGGGGCATGGTGCCGAGCGAGAAATCTGGCCACGGTTCACCGAAATGTTGCCGCCGACGGGACAATGGTCCCATCCTACCTTCAAAAAAAGCTTCACTGCATGCCCGCCAGGGGATCATATCGCCCCGCACGCCGCCACTGGGGCGGTGATTGCGTTGCCAGGTGGTGGGGCGCGTGCGCCCCTTGCGAATCCAGTGTCAAAAGCGATAATTGCCACAGAATTCGCGGCTATTTGTTCCACTGGGGCACTCGCGCGGCGGATCGTTTCACCCCACTGTCTCCCCCATTGCTAGAGGAACTATCCACCATGGCACTTGTCCCCCTTCGCGTCGTTCTCGATCACGCTGCTGAAAACAATTACGGCGTCGCCGCGTTTAACGTCAACAACATGGAGCAGATCCAGTCGATCATGGAAGCTGCTGAAGAGACCGATTCCCCGGTCATCATCCAAGCCTCACGTGGCGCCCGATCTTACACACAGGACAACTACCTGCGTCACCTCATGATCGCCGCCACGGAACTGTACCCACACATTCCGATCGTGATGCACCAGGACCACGGCAACAGCCCTGAAACATGCCTGTCGGCGATCGATAACGGCTTCACCAGCGTGATGATGGACGGATCGCTCGAAGCAGACGGCAAAACACCTGCCGATTACGAGTACAACGTCCGCGTCACGGCCGAAGTCGTTCGCGCTGCCCACGCTCGTGGCGTCAGTGTCGAAGGCGAACTCGGTTGCCTCGGATCGCTCGAGAGCGGCGAAGGCGAGCAAGAGGACGGCCACGGTGCGGTCGGCGAACTGACCCACGATCAATTGCTGACCGACCCCGATGAAGCGAAACGTTTTGTGGAAGAAACCGGCGTCGACGCCCTCGCCGTCGCGATCGGTACCAGCCACGGAGCCTACAAGTTCACGAAAAAACCGACCGGCGAAGTGCTGGCGATGAGCCGCATCGAAGAAATTCATGCCATGTTGCCCAACACGCACCTCGTCATGCACGGCAGTAGCAGCGTGCCGCAAGAATTGCAGGACATCATTAACAAGTATGGTGGTGTGATGAAGCAAACCTATGGCGTGCCCGTCGAAGAAATCCAACGTGGTATCAAGAGCGGTGTGCGTAAGATCAACGTTGACACCGACTGCCGCATGGCCATTACCGGTGCGATTCGTAAGGTCTTCGTTGAAGATCCAGGTGCCTTCGATCCCCGCGCATACCTGAAGCCCGCCCGTACCGCCATGAAGGACGTTTGCGTCGCCCGGATGACCGCGTTCGGCCAAGCCGGCAATGCCGCCAAGCTCCGCAAGTGCCTCGGCACCACTGCCTAAGCAGTTCGCTCAAGCCTGGGCGGGTAGCCGATGGGGCGACCCTGTATCTGGTCGTCCAGGCTTTTTTTCACCGCGCCGATCCGCGGTATCATGAGACAGCCTCGGACGTGCGTCCGGGTCATGGCACGCGGCGACTTTGCCGCCCAAAAATGCCAACGCTGCTCACCTTCCTGTCGCTGCCCGCCCCCATCGAATCGTCGCGGGCGTGACCGCCCGTTCGGGATATGCCGATTAGCGGGTCCGTGCCGATTCAGTAGCGGTCGGGAGTGTGCCAAGTCGTACTTTCTTAGCTGCAGGTGCGGGCATCGTTGACTATGGTAGTGGAAGGATCACGTCCGATCCGCCAATCGACAGCTCCCTCACACAATCGTCGCGATGTTCCCATCTACTACTGACCACCCCAATCGTATTACTGGCATCCTCACACCGACGATCACGCCGGTGGACTCGGCGGGACGCGTTGATGAAGATCAGCTGCGCGGCTATATCGATTGGCTAATCGCACATGGTGTCGACGGGCTGTATCCCAACGGCAGCACCGGCGAATTTGTCCGTTTTTCGCCACAAGAACGCCGCCGGATCGTGCAGGTCGTGATGGATCAAACCGCCGGGCGGGTACCCGTCTTAGCCGGTGCGGCGGAAGCCAATGTGGACGAAACGATTGCCGCCTGCCAAGCCTACGGTGAGATGGGCGTCAGAGCGGTGGCGATCGTGCCCCCGTTCTATTACCAGCTCAGTAGCGACACCGTCCACGCGTACTTCACCCAGATCGCTCGCAGCGTCGATGTCGATGTGACGCTCTACAACATCCCGATGTTCGCGTCACCGATCGATGTCGAAACGGCAACGCGTCTGGCGTTGGAGCAGCCCCGCATCGTCGGTATCAAGGACAGTTCGGGTGACCTGCCAAACATGCTGCGAATGATGGCTGCGATTCGGCCGCAGCGAGATGATTTCTCGTTCTTGACCGGTTGGGACCCTTCGCTGGCGCCGATGTTGATCGCCGGTGTGGACGGTGGTACCAACGCGTCGAGCGGCGTCGTCCCCGAACTGACGCGGGCGATCCACCGAAGCGTGTGTGCGGGGCAAGTCGAAGATGCCATGGCTCTACAGTACGACTTACTGGCACTGTTCGATTGCATGATTGGGTTGGGCGAATTCCCCGATGGTTTCCGAGTCGGCGTCCAGTCACGCGGCTGGAGACTGGGTGACGGTCGAGTGCCCTACAGCGATGCTCGCCGCAGAGCCCTTGCCGACGCCCAGCCCAAAATTGATGCGATGGTCAGAGCGGTCCTGCAGAAAACCGGGCAGGGATCACAATGTGACGCGTCCGGTTCCGGCTCGGCGCGAGACGAGCAAGCGTTCTCGCCCCGCGCGCTCGAGTCCGTCGTCCAGCAAGTGCTGCAGCGACTCGGAACAACGGCATCATAACCCGCCGCGTGGTTGCTTTTTCCAGTTCGCTGGCTCCCATGAGCCGAATGCCGTAAGGCATCGGGTAACACGCACCCCGCCGCGTGGTTGCTTTTTCCAATTCGCGGGCTTCCATGAGCCGAATGCCGTAAGGCATCGGGTAACACGCGCCACCCCGCCGCGCGGTTGCTTTTTCCAATTCGCGGGCTCCCATGAGCCGAATGCCGTAAGGCATCGGGTAACACGCACCCCGCCGAGTGCTTGCTTTCTCCAGTTCACTGGCCCCATGAGCCGAATGCCGTAAGGCATCGGGTAACACACGCCCCGCCGCGTGCTTGCTCTTTCCAGTTCGCGGGCTTCCATGAGCCGAATGCCGTAAGGCATCGGGTAACACGCGCCACCCGGCCGCGTGTTTGCTTTTTCCAGTTCGCGGGCTTCCATGAGCCGAATGCCGTAAGGCATCGGGTAACACGCACCCCGCCGCGTGTTTGCTTTTTCCAATTCGCGGGCTCCATGAGCCGAATGCCGTAAGGCATCGGGTAACACACGCCCCGCCGAGTGCTTGCTTTTTCCAGTTCGCGGGCTCCATGAGCCGAATGCCGTAAGGCATCGGGTAACACGCACCCGGCCGCGTGGTTGCTTTTTCCAATTCGCGGGCTCCCATGAGCCGAATGCCGTAAGGCATCGGGTAACACGCACCCGGCCGCGTGGTTGCTTTTTCCAATTCGCGGGCTCCCATGAGCCGAATGCCGTAAGGCATCGGGTAACACGCACCCCGCCGCGTGGTTGCTTTTTCCAGTTCGCGGGCTTCCATGAGCCGAATGCCGTAAGGCATCGGGTAACACGCACCCCGCCGCGTGGTTGCTTTTTCCAGTTCGCGGGCTCCATGAGCCGAATGCCGTAAGGCATCGGGTAACACGCACCCCGCCGCGTGCTTGCTTTCTCCAGTTCACTGGCCCCATGAGCCGAATGCCGTAAGGCATCGGGTAACACGCACCCCGCCGAGTGCTTGCTTTTTCCAGTTCGCGGGCTTCCATGAGCCGAATGCCGTAAGGCATCGGGTAGCACGCACCCCGCCGCGTGGTTGCTTTTTCCAATTCGCGGGCTCCCATGAGCCGAATGCCGTAAGGCATTGGGTAACACGCACCCGGCCGCGTGTTTGCTTTTTCCAGTTCGCTGGCTCCATGAGCCGAATGCCGTAAGGCATCGGGTAACACGCACCACCCGGCCGCTTACGCGACTCGGCTCAATCGGCATTCGGTTAGCCGGACTTGCGAGCCGATTCGCCGGTTGTTGCTTGGGCGGCGGGGGTATCCCGGAGCAGCTTGGTGTACTCGTCGACGCCTTCTTGCTCTTGGAGCAAAATGTCTTCGAGGAATACCACGAGGCTACGATCGGTTTCGGCGAGTTCGAGTGCCTTGGTGTACATTTCAACCGCTTTGGACTCGAACGCTAAGCTGAACTCGAGTACTTCTCGGAGGTCCTTGCTCTGTTTGATTTCGTTGCGGGTCGCGACGGGAACACCACCCAAGGCGACAATCTTGTTGCCGATGAGGTTGGCGTGGCCGAACGACTCTTTCGCATCGCCTTCAAATTTCGACGCGTAAACTTCTCGCCATAGGCCTTCGATAATGAACGAGGCTTGGGAGTACTGAGCGACACCGGTCCACTCATGCTTGAGGATTTCGTTGAGGCAGTCAATCAGGGCTTCACTGGCCATGAGAATAATCCCTATTTCGGGTAGGTGAGGAACGAGCGGAACATTACTGTCTGAAATTGTGGTCGAACGCTCCGCGGTCAATGATTCCGACCGCGGAGCGTTCGGCCACTTATTTTCCGTTCGTTCCTTAGGCGGCTGGAGGAAGCTTTCATCTTCTCACAAGTTGAGCTCGCCGGAAAGGGCGTCGGCGAGACTGGCGGGCATTCATTCGCCCCCTCGGTGAGGGGGCGTGCGTCTCGTCGAACGCAGTCACCGTCGCTCGACGGTGGAGCCTCGATTCGAGTCAATGCAGCTACTTGGCAGCATCCCACTCGGCAGCCTGCAAATCGCTCAATCGGGCCACGACTTCGGGCCGCTCGGACGCCAGATTACGCGTTTCCAACGGGTCGGTTTTCAGGTCAAACAGTTCGATGGTCTCGGGTGCCGAGGTGTATTCCTTGTCAGGCCGCCGCGCACCGGGGATGAGCAGTTTGTCCCAGCCATTGATGATCACCTGAGTCACCAGGCTTTTTTCCGGCTTGTCCAAATCGGCGATGTCGTGGGTATAGCCTTCCGCGAAAACTGATTTTCGCTCCTGCATCGCCGGGCGATCGAGGATATTGATGCCGGGAAGATCCGCGGGCACGTCCAATCCGCATGCGGAAAAGATGGTTGGCAGGATGTCGAGGATCGACGCGAGCGTCTCGTCATCACGCTGCGGTTCTACTTTTCCGGGCCAACGTACGAAGATGGGGGTGCGGATTCCCATTTCAAACGGTGACAGCTTCGCTCTGCCCTGCCGGTTCGCATCCCAGCCGTTATCGGCCAAATAGATCACGATGGTATTGTCGGCCAGGTCGTGCTCGGTCAGGTAATCATCGAGTTCGCCGCAGGTTTGGTCAAACCATTCGACCATCGCGTAGTACTTGGCCGCCTCGGCGTTGAGGCCTTTGTTCTGGTACTTCGCGAGCAATTTTTGGGGCGGGTTGTGAGGTTGGTGAGGGAGCAGGGGTGCGTACCAAACGAAGAAGGGTTTGTCCGCGGCTTGAGCATCTTCGATGAAATCGTAGATCGGCTTCATCGACTTTCTGCCGATCGCGAGACCTTCGCCGCCATGCCGTCCTTCTTGGTTCGTCATGCCCTGAGTGAACCCAATCTCCTCCGCCGTGACGTTCCAAAGTTTGCCTGTTTGGAAGGTCACATAGCCAGCTTCGCCGAGCGATTTTGGCAGGATTGGCGAATTGGCGAGCAATCTCTGTGAAAGTGGGTCTCGGTCGAGTTTACCCTTGGCATTGACGGCTTTAATGCTCTCGGTACTCAGGTCGTTGCCCGTGATCCCGTGGGAGTGCGGCATTCGTCCGGTGAGCAAACTGGCCAATGATGGCGAGCACACTGGCATCACGTACCCACGAGTGTACAGCAGGCTCTCGGCCGCCATGCGATCGAGATTGGGGGTCTGTGCGATCTCGCTGCCCATGAACCCATAATCGGTAAAGCCCTGATCGTCCGAAATAATCAGGACCACGTTGGGCGGTGCAGACTCATCGGCCTGCGTGGGCGATAGGGCGAAAACACTCGCCAGGATAACGGCGAGATTGGCAATGAATTTCATGTTGGGTTGATCTTGGTTGAGAGAGTACAGATGCAATGGTGATTCGTTTCTCACTGCTGAAACAGCATCTTGGCGTTCAGTGTTTGACTTTCGAGTTCGGGGCCGCCCAGGGTCAATTGGGGAACCGCGCCGGCGCCACGCCAGTAGAATCGGAACGGATGCTTGCCAGCCGCTAGCATCGCCGAGCCGGTCGTGTCGTCGTCCGCGGCAGCAAACCCTGCATCGAGTACTGTCGCGTCGTGCAGACGCAGCACGGCATTGACGCCTGCGGGCAGCGTGAATGTGTACTCTCCATCGGCGGGGATCTCGATCGACCCCGTGATGAGTTGCGACTGCGAAGATTCAAGATCTGGACACGTTTCCAGGGTGCTCGCTTCGCCTCCCGTTTCGGGAGTGAGATCGTCCAAACGGGCTAACCAGGGCGAGTTTGCCACATAGGTATGCCACTTCACACCCGGTTTCGCGTCCGAAGCGGCGATTGCCGGAATCAATGCATCGTCGTATGGCCGTTTCGCCGACGCATTGGGCCGTCGAATCCGGAGCACGGTGTCGTGCATTTTCTGCTGTATCTGCGGGAGCTGACCGGCCAGATTCTTGGTCTGTTTGGGATCCTCGACCACATTGTAGATTTCAAATGGGTCAGCGTGCGACCGAACGTTGTACCGAACACCGACCAAATCACCATCGCGGATCGCCTGCATTTGCTTGCGGACACCACCTCGACGTGAGGCTTCGAAATCCTTGTAGCCAGGTGTTTTCGTGCCGTTGAAGTACTCGACGTAGACTTGCGGCGTTTTCTGTTCGCCTCGCCCCGTCAGGGTTGGAACCAGTGAGGTGCCATCGCAGCGCGCCGGAGCAGCAACCCCGGCAAGTTCAGCAAAGGTCGGCATCCAGTCATGTGATTGACTCGGTAGTTCACTGATTCGATCCCCCTTCGCTCCACCCGGCCAACGCGCGACCGCGCCGACGCGGATTCCACCTTCCCATGCATCACGCTTGATGCCGTCGAAAGGCCCGAATGAATGAAAAAAGGTGGGTTCATAGTTCTCGGGAAGATACGACTCACGGCTCGGTCCGTTGTCCGTCGTGAATACCACCAACGTGTTGTCGTCGATCGAGAGATCGCTGAGCAGCGTCAGCAGGTCGCCGACACAGTCGTCGATGCGTCGCACGTCCGCGGCATAACGCTTGTAAACATCTGGCCAGGGTTGCTCGGGCGTCGCCGCGTCGTCATCGTGATCCCACGTTTGCTCGGCATAGTCGGGATGCATATACGAGTCAGGCTCTCCGTCGGCGGTATTGATCATCCGTCCCGGTTCGCCCGTCCACTGCAGACCACCATCAACGCCACCGCCAGCGGGAAACGGTGCGGCGGGAAGTTGCAGTTTCGCATGCGGCGTATCGAAGGCGAGATAGAGAAAGAACGGTTGTTTGGGATTCTCGCGATGTTGGTCGATAATCCACTTCTTGGCCCGGGCCGTGAATAAATCGGCGGTATAGCACCCGGCTAGATCAGCGGAAACTTCGTCGTCATTGGCCCACAGTTCTTTGCCATCTTCTTTGGGATAGTGGGCGTGTCCGTCACGGTGGCGGACGTAGCCGAAGAAGTCATCGAAGCCTCGTTTGGTTGGATATCCGGGCCAATCTTCTGACGTCGGTGTTCGCTCCGTTTTGTTTGGGGCGGCCGTTTGATTGCCAGACGGATCACCCTGCAGCCCCCATTTTCCAATCGCCGCGGTTGCATAGCCAGCACCTTGCATGACCGAGCCGAGCGTGTGATTGTCTTCGAGCGCCTTGTCAAACTGATTGTCGCGAACATTGCTATGCCCCTGGTGCACGCCCAAAAGCAGCGATGCCCGTGAGGGAGCACAGACGGGGGCGGGACAATAGTGCTGTCGCAATTGAATACCATCTTGCGCCATCGCATCGAGTTCCGGCGTCAGGTGCCATGGCTCGGCAGGGTCTGCATTCTTGCGACGCAAATTCTGAAAAAACACACCGTAGTCGCCGTACCCGAGGTCGTCACAGAGGACGAAGATGACATTGGGCCGAACAGGCTCAGAATCCGCGCCCAATGCTGGTGTCGATGTAAAAAGTAAACAAAGCAACGCGATTGAGAGCGGCAGTCGGGGAAGCATTGGAACTCGGTGGTCGAAGCAAGCGGAGGGGCAAGGTGGCAGGCGAGATCAGCAGGGGATCAGCTGCTGACCAATTGTAAACGAGCGGACACCTGGATTGGGTGCCGGCCCGATTTTTTCTTAAAACCGAATCCCCCTCCGGCGGTAGTACTTCAGGCCGGGAAAGAAGAAACAGGCTGCGGCGATTACCCCAAAGATTAAATGGGCGTGGCGTGGAACCACTGCCATCGCAACGGCGCCGATCAATAACGCGATGGCCTGGAAGTAGAACGCGCCGCTGAGCATGCCCGCTTTGATAATGAATACCATGGCGCTGATGACGCCGAGCAGGGGAGCTAAACGCAGCGCGTCCAAACCGAGCCACCATTCCAGCGGGAACAGCATGGCAATGGCGACCATGCTCGCCCCCCACACATGGGCAATCTGCCGCTCAATGAATGTCACCGGCCCCATCCTTTGCCGCAGTTTCCAGAACACGGCCGCCCATGCCCCCAGGCCGAGTACCCACACGGCGATGTAGCTTTCACGTCGCTCGATGCCATGCATCGCCATCTGCCACGTCAGCAAACTGGCGATTAAGAGCACCAGCGAATGCCACATCCACAGCAGGCCCCAATTTTCGAGCACCGCCGCATGATGTGTTTCGCGAAACACTCTCGCGACAACTTGATTAAAGTGGCCGCTCCGGGCCGCGATGCGTTCATCGGCCAGGAACGCACGCAGATCCGCGATCAGTTCGGACGTGCTGGCATACCGCAGGTCCATCGGTTTTTGCAGACACCGGGTCACGATCATTTCCAGGTCACGATCGAGCCCGGGGCGGAGGGCGCGTGGGGGCGGCGGGTCCTGCTCGATTACCAGCATCACAAGCTCGACGGCCGTCTCGGCCACGAACGGCGCCCGACCGGTAAGCGCGTAATAAAGCACGCCGCCGAGTGAATACACATCGCTGGTGACCCCGACATCCTGCTTCCGGCCACTCGCCTGTTCGGGAGACATGTAGGCCGGCGTCCCCACGAGCAAGCCGCTGCGGGTGAACGCGTCCTCGGTACCGATGGGCTTGGCGAGTCCAAAATCGGTCAACATCGGGTGACCGTCCGCCGCGAATAGAATGTTGCTGGGTTTGATATCACGGTGCAGGATCCCCGCGGCATGGGCGGCGCCGACGGCCTCGGCGACCGCGATGAGCATCTCGCACGCGGCCCGCACATTCATGGGTCCGAACGCAACTTTCTGAGCGAGCGTTTGTCCGGGGATCAGTTTCATGCTGAAGAACGGTCGCCCCTCATGATCACCGACTTCGTACACCGGAACGATTCCGGTGTGTTGCAGCGATGCCATCGCGGAAGCTTCGGCGAGGAATCGTTGCAGATCCGCGTCGCTGGCCAAACGGTCACGCAGGATCATTTTCACCGCGACCTCGCGATCGAGTGATCGCTGCCGCGCGCGAAAGACGACCCCCATCCCGCCCCGGCCGATCTCTTCGAGCAACTCATAGTCGCCCATCATCATCGGCAGCCGCTGTTTCGGCATCTCATCACGGACTGCACCGGCTGTATCGGTCACCAAGACGGCGCCCCAGAGCTCACGCAGATCAGCAGCAAGATTGGGATGCCGTTCGCACTCAGCGTCCAATTCCACGATTTCACCGCCGCAGACCCGATCGGTCAGCTCCGCCAGCAGACTGGCCAAACGCTGCTCATGATCGCTCGGCGACGAGTCGTCTCGGGACGCCATGGTTACGCCCCCGTCAGCCGCGCTTCCATCTCCTCCAGCGGCACTCCCTTTGTCTCGGGGACCATCGTGGCGACCCAAATCAACTGGAGAACCATCATGAAGCAGAAGAATCCGAACACGATCGAGGGGGCGAAGCTGCCGATGAACCAGGGGAACGCCAGCGTGATCAGGGCGGCAAAGATCCAGTGCGTGAAGCTGCCGAGCGATTGACCGGCGGCGCGATGTCGGTTGGGAAATACCTCCGAAATCAACACCCAAATCACCGCGCCTTGACCGACCGCGTGCGCTGCGATGAACGCGAAAATGCACAGCATCACCATCGTGCCGCCACGCCCGGATTCTTCGCTTGCCTGGACCATGGCTTCGTTCGCGGTCGCCAATACCGCGTCGGAACTCGCGTCGGGAATGAACGTCACCGCGTCGCCGGCGTACTCCGGTGAGCTCGATGCCAACATCAACGCGTTCTGGGCATTGTCGACGTCGGTGGAGAATCGTGAGATATCGGATTCGATGCGAACCGGTAACGCTTCAGCCTTTTGCAAGGTCTCAATCGAACTCTTGACCGCGATCGCCGAATTGGCGACTTGGAACTGCGGCGCGTACAGGAAAAACACCCACGCGCATAATCCCAGCGAGGCGATGTATCCGAACGAGCCGATGTACAACAGCGTGCGGCGGCCGAGACGATCGATCAAATACAGTCCGACAAAAGTGAATAGCAGATTGACCACACCGATGCCGATCGATTGCAACAACGCAGCCTCTGGACCCAGCCCGGTCATTTCAAAAATACGGGGGGCGAAGTACAAAATCGCATTGATGCCCGATAGCTGATTGAAGAACGCGACCAAGAACGCCAGCATGATCGGCACGCGCAACCGCCACGTCCAAAATCGTTCCGACGCAGGTTGATCGACCGACGATTCGCTAATCTGGGTCACCAGCCGATCGACTTCTGCGGTGGGCATCTCTGGATTGGCGAGCTGGAGCACGCGGGTCGCTTCGACGGTATCGCCCCGCTCGGAAATCAGCCAACGGGGACTTTCAGGTAATCCAAAGCACATCAAAGAATAGATCAGTGCCGGGATTGCTTCGACACCGAGCATCCATCGCCAAGCATTCTCGCCGATGCCAGCGAGCAACGCGTTGGACGCGTATGCGACAAGGATCCCAAGCACAATATTGAACTGGAACATTCCCGCGAGTCGACCACGTCGATCCGGTGGCGAGATTTCGGATATGTACAAGGGCGCCGCCACGGTTGAGATCCCGACTCCGATGCCACCGATGAATCGGGCGACCATGAACGAGTAAACGTCCGTCGCCAGACCGGACCAAATGGCCGAAACGAAATAGAGGATCCCAATCCAGAGCAGCGTCGCTCGCCGCCCAAAACGATCCGTCGGCCAACTGCCCACGAGCGACCCGAGCACGGTCCCCCATAACGCCATGCTCATCGCCAAGCCATGTTCAGCATGCCCTAACGACCATACCGACTGGATTGTTTTCTCTGCACCGGAGATGACGACGGTATCAAATCCAAATAGGAATCCCGCCAATGCCGAAGTCAGTGCCCACAGAAATAAACGACTTGGCATTGCGATCACTCAGAATTGGAAATAGACAAACGGACGAAAATCACGTGGTGCATACAATAACAACATCCAGATCATGATGGCTGTCGCGACGGGGCTATACCAGGCATCGGCGGGCAGTCTCATGCAGCGACGCAACCGCGTCGACCACACCACATGCTCGAGTACCATGATGCCGATCATCAACAACGTCAGTGGTGGCAGCCACACAATGCGAGGTGAACCTGTGTCGGGTAAGAACGGCAACCACAACCGCTCATACACCTGCAAACTCGTCGCCCAGTCAGGACTGCGAAACAGCACCCAACCCATCAAGACGACGAGGATCACCCCGCACCAACGCAGTGCGGGAGCGACGGTCCGCCACACGGTGAGATGGGTGCGCTCGATCACGAGCGCCACACCATGCCAAAGCCCCCACAGGACATAGGTTATCGCCGCGCCGTGCCACAATCCACCCAAACCCATCGTGATCATCAGATTTCGCTCGGTTGCGTGTCGCGAACCCCGTGACCCGCCCAGAGGTATGTAAAGATAGTCGCGCAGCCACGTTGACAGCGTGATGTGCCAGCGATGCCAGAAATTCGACATCGAGGTCGCCAAGTAAGGATGCCGGAAGTTGGCGGGAAAGCGATAACCGAGCAGTTTGGCAACGCCGATCGCCATGTCGCTGTAACCGGAAAAGTCATAATAAATTTGTCCGGCATAGGCGATCACCGCGATCCAGACCGTGATGCTGCTGTACAAGTCCACGCCCGCAAATACCACATCAACCGATTCGGCGAGGCGGTCCGCAATGACGATTTTTTTGACTGCGCCCCTGAGCAACTGCTGGAAACCCGCGTACATCCGTCGCCGGCGGTAGTCCGGCACACTTGCCAACTGCGGCAATAGACTGCTCGCTCGGACAATGGGGCCGGCGACGAGTTGCGGAAAGAAGGCGACGTAGAGCGCGAAGTCCAGCAAACTGTGATGCGGTCGTAGCTTGCCGCGGTAGACGTCGATCGTATAACTGAGCGTCTGGAACGTGTAGAATGAAATGCCAACTGGCAAAATCACGTTGAGCGTCGACGCATGCAGCCCCAATGCCTCGACAAGCGGACGGGCCGACTCGATGAAAAAGTTGGCGTACTTGAAGTAGCCCAGCATCCCGAGGTTGACCGTCAGGCTAACGAGCAACCATCCACGCCGACGTCGCGGCGACCGGCATGCATCCATTCGACCGGCGACATAGAAGTCGACCAGGGTCGAGATCAGCAGCAGCCCACAGAACCGATAATCCCAGTAGGCATAGAAGTAATAACTCGCCGCCAACAGGAACCCATTTCGCAGCCGACGTCGCTTGCCCGCCGCCCACGTTACCGCCAGGACGACAAGTAGGAAGATGAGAAATTCGGCTTGGGCAAAATTCAACGCGGCACTTTCAGAGCTGCTCTACTTGCGAAAGTAATCAGCATAATCGCTGCTTCGATCCGGTGCTGACTCGGCCCGTCGCGTTGACGATGTGGGGACTTCGTTGGCGTACGTTGCCTGTTGAATCGCCGCTTTTCCAGCTGTCTTGTAGCTCGCTGAGTCATCTTCAAAGGGATCACTCAAACGATCGAAGGTCGCCCCGGGCTGGCTGTGATCGATATCGGTTGCCGGTTGCTCGTGCGATGAAGATGGCAGTGTTGGCCACTCGACATCCGTCGATGTGCCGTCCTCAAAGGGCATTGAGATCTCCGTGGAAACCGTCGGGACACCGGACCCCATCGCAGGCTGGCAATGGGCACATGTGGACGATCGCGTCGGAACGAATGTCACCGAGGAATGAGGTTGACAGGTGCCGCATGAGCAACTCGTTCGCGATGAATGGCGAGGCTGGGGATGCAGTGTCACCATCTTTTTGAGTCCGCACGCCATCGCATTGAAAGTACCGTGCATCAGATTGCAGTGTGGCAAGCGAACGTTCGCCAAGAGGCCTTTTTCAGGACCGAGCGACTCGCCCCGTCCCGAGGACTCACAACCGCAGGTGGGCGTGTGTTGAAACGGCCCCTCGAAGCCGCACGAAATCTCGGCACCGCAAACGTGTTCCGCCCCGCAGGCAACTTCGGCGCCGCAGGCGACTTCCGCACCGCAGGCCACCTCCGCACCGCAGGCTGACTCCGCCCAGACGCCTTGGGCGGAGAGGGGGCTCGTTTGGATGCCCCCGATGGTCGCTGCCGTGATGCTGACGAAGGCAAACGAGCGAAGCGAGGGAAACAACTCTTTGAGTCTGCGGGTCATCACGATTTTTAGTCTCTTGCTCGTGGTCAGTGAAAACTCTTCGGGCGAACGATTTCGCTACCGAAGGGTGTATCGACGACGCACGATCGCTAGGACCAAAGCAAAGCGAAACAAACGCATTCGCGACTCAGCTTGCCCAAATTGCCGAGTCGGAAAGGCTGTACCTCGACCGGCTCAAAATCCGCCTGGCGAGGTGAATTCACGGTAGTCATCGAACTCGCTATGGTGCTCGGCCGCCCGGTTACTGAATCGTGTGAAGTCGGCTTCCCACGTCAAATCCACGTCGCCGACCGGACCGTTACGTTGCTTGGAGATGATGATTTCCGCCTGCCCGGCGAACTGAGCTTTCTCATCGCCACGATGGTAGTATTCTTCACGGTGGACGAACATGACGACGTCGGCATCCTGCTCGATAGCACCGGATTCACGCAGGTGGCTGAGTTTCGGCCGGTGATCTTTCCCCTCTTCAGCCTGCCGGTTGAGTTGGGATAAACACAACAGCGGGACTTCGAGTTCCCGCGCCATGCCTTTGAGTCGCCGCGCGATTTTGGCAACCTGTTCCTGACGCGGGTCACGCGAGTTATCGGGCTCGATCAACTGCAAATAATCGATCACGATCATCCCGAGGCCGTCCTCACGCCGCTTGATCCGCCGCGCCGCCGCCGCGATTTCACTGACCGTTCGGCTCGGTGAATCGTCCACGAATAACGGGGCTTGGCTGACCTCATTGGCTTTGCTGACCAGACGATCGCGATCGTCTGACGAGATGGTGCCGTTGCGGAGGCGGTGACCGTTGACCCGTGCCATCGAACAGAGCAATCGATCGGCCAGCTCAATCGCGGACATTTCCAAACTGACGAACAGCACAGGTTCTCGCTGCACACAGGCGACATGTTCGGCCATGTTCATCGCCAACGCCGTTTTCCCCATCGAAGGACGTGCGGCCAGAATAATCAGCTCGCCGGAGTGGAGTCCGCCTGTCATTTGATCGAAATCCGTCAATCCGGTTTCGGCACCGCCCTCGACATAGTCATCGCGCATCCGCGCTTCCATGCGATCCATCGCCTGGTGCAGCACATCGCTGATTGCCGACACCGAATTGCTGCTGCGCCCATCCATGATCGCGAACACTTTCTGTTCGGCTTGGGCACAGAGTTCTTTGGCGGTACTGGATTGCTCGTAGGCTTCGCGGAGAATCTCGGTACTGGATTGGATGAGCCGCCTGAAGACGGCTTTCTCGGTCACGATTTCAGCATAGAACACGGCATGTGCCGCATTGGCGACGCTGCCCGAGAGTTTCGCCAGATACGCGGCACCGCCTACTTTTTCGAATTCGCCGGCCGTTCGCATGCGGGACACCAACAGCGTGATGTCGATCTTTTCGCCGGTGTCATACATGTCACGCAGGTGACCATAGATGATGCGATTGGCATCATCGTAGAAGTCGTCCGCTCGCAACGAAGCGATCTCGTCACAGATGTCCGGCATCAGCATGATACTGCCGATCACGCCCATCTCGGCTTCGAGTTCGAAGGGCGGTTGCCGCTGCAGAATCTCGCTAGCGGAGATCTCCTTTTTCTTCTTGTCGCGAAATCCAGAACCCGAGAACTTGTCGTCTTTGATCATCCGTGTGACATTTGTTGGAGGAGGAGAGGCCAGCGTTACGCTCGCAGTCGGGCTTCCACACGAGCGATCGCATCGGCTGCGGCCATCGCGGCGTCGCCACCCCCGATCTGCTTCCCGCTCGCTAACCACTGTTCGACTTTTTGTTGGGCCGCGATCGCGCCGGTATGGCTGCGGCGTCCAAAGTGCTGAGCAATTTCAGTATAGGCGCTGCCGGTGTGCGTCCGAGCGAGATACATCGCCAATGTTCGTGGTTCGCTCACCCGGCGTGTCTGAGCTTTGCCGCGAAGGCCGTCGCTTTCAAGCCCAAATGCGTCGCAAACCGCTCGTTCGATCGACCGTAGCGTCGGTGCCGAACGCGTATTCCGCATCAAATCGCCACCAAACTGACGGATTTCGTCAATCGTGGGTTCACGGCGGAACATCCGCTGCAACATCCCAATCAAGTTCGCCACGCCGGTCACCGCCCGAGCGTCACCACCGATCGCTTCACTGACTTCGGCAAGCAATTGGGGGTCGCAGTCGAGCACGCAGCGAGTTTTTACCAATCGCGTCAGTAAATTCATACGCGTCGCCGCATCGAGTGCCAACAGCGGGCAGACCAGTCCCGAGGACATCCGGCCAGCCACCTCGCCGGTCAGCCCACGGATGTCCGCGGGCGGCAAATTGGCAGTGAACACGAGTGGTTTGCCCGCCGAAGCAAGCGTTTCGAGCGTGTACAGTGCCTCGCGGAGGGTTGCCGTTTTCGAGGCGAGGAAGTGCACGTCATCAATCAGCAAGGCATCGACCTCGCGATACTTGCGGCGAAAACTCGGTAGCCCCGTCGAATTGACTGAGCTCACGAAATCGTTGGTGAACTGTTCCGCGGTCAACAAGATCACCCGCCGCATCCGACGCCGGCGGCGAAACTCTTCGGCGATCGCCGCGAGTAAATGCGATTTGCCCGTCCCGGTCGGCCCATGCAGGAATAGCGGTGTCGCCACCTCGGGCGTCGACATCGCCATCGTCGCCGCTGAAAACGCGAACTCGTTGCAGGGACCGGTAATGAAACTATCGAGCGTGCGGCCACCGGTCGGCAAGGATTCGGGCAACGGTGCACTCACCGCGCCGCTCGAATCATCGCGTGATCCCGACCGATCATCGCGTGATCCCGACCGATCATCGCGTGATCCTGACCGAGTGTTCCGCCGATCCATTTGAGCGTCGTTCGCTTCACCTTCGGCCGCGATCTCATCCGCAGAACGGGTCAGATGCGAATCGGCCAATAAACTCGATAGCTTGCCGGCCGATTTGCGTCCACGACTCCGGCCGCGTGGCGACGGACTTGATTGGCTCGCCTTCGGTTCGCCTGCGTTGGATGTCTCCGACGAGCGGTTTGCCCGAGTTCGCTGCGTCTTGCCGGACGTCTCATTGGCACCCGCGATCAACGCTGGTTGAGTGGTTGCGGCATCGATCTCCATCCGAAAACGGCCATGGTCTCCGAGTGCCATCGTGGCGGCGGCGCGAAGATCGGCGGTAAAGTTCTTGGCGATCCGGTCCGCCGCAAACGGCCCACTAACCTGCAGCACGACCACATTGGCGGCATCATCGGCCGTTTCACCATTGGATCCATCCTGGGACGATTCGAGTTCAAACTCGATCCCGTGGGTGAACCACAACCGGAACCGATCGGTTCCGATGCGTTGTCGCAAGGCATCAGCGAATCGCTCGATGGCCTCCTGCGTCTCGATGCTGCCTTGCGTCGACGACATACCGGTAGCGACAACTCCCTCGTGGATGATGATGACGGAAGCGGCGGCGCGTCAGCGCTGCCACCCTAATTCAAACAGAATTCGACCGGATTTCAGGCGGGGTCCAAATCTGCGATTAAACGCGATGGACCCAGGAAAAACCGAGGTTTTTGTGAAATTCGTTCGGATTCAAAATGTGACTCTGCCGTTTCCGCCCCTGGGCTCTCCTACAGCGAGTGAGGCAGATTCTAGGTTTGCTAGCAAACAAGTCAAACCGATTGACTCAAGTTTTTATTGTCGGCTGCCGACAGGTCCTGCTGCGAGTCCGAAGCGGTGGCAAAAAACGAGTTCTATGGGATCACACCCACCCACGTCCACGTCGGTTCCGTCGACAATTCGACTTTGCTTGCCCGTGGATAATCTGTCGGTAACTCAATCTTCATCCCGAATTCACAAATCCCCTTGGTAGGTAACATGTTGCCGCCAAGGTAGTTGCAGAGAATCCAACGCGCCAGATTGAAATTCAGCCCTAGCGGTCGACTTTCCGGATTTGTTACACGCGGGAGCGTCTCCATTTGCCCTCCCCCGATTCCGGAGCCCAGATAACATGTCACGTCGCCCCATTTCGCCCATTCGCTCGCTCGCCACCTGCACCGCTACTTTTTTTGGGATGGCGCTCTTTGCCGCTCCGCTGGCGGTCGCAGCCGACGGGGGGGGCGAAAGCGTGTTGTCGAAATCAGCGGACCAGAAGTACCAGCTTCGCCATCATCTCTCGCCCAATCAAACGCTCCGCTACAAAGTCACTCACGTCGCGAAAACGAAAACTCGGATGAATGGCACCGAGGAAATCGCCAATGTGTACACGACGAGTGTGCGATCTTGGAAAGTGCGTGACGTCAGCGAGCAGGAAATCACCTTCGACCACCAAATTGACTCCGTCGAGATGACGCAGCAAAACGGTGACAAGGACGAGATTCGTTGGAGCAGCCTGTCCGGCGAGAAACCGCCCGCCGTCTTCAGTATCGTGGCCGAACAAATCGGCACGCCGCTGTCGACCGTCACGATTGACCCCACAGGCACGGAACTGAAACGCGAAAACCACGCCGGGTCCCAAGCGTCCCTCGGCATGGGATCGCTGACATTGTCCCTGCCAGCCGATCCGATCGCGATCGGCGACCACTGGACCGTGCCATCGGAAGTCAAAGTCCGCACCGAGGACCAACAAGTCAAAACGATTAAAACCCGCCAAGTTTACACACTGAAAAAAGTCACCACGGGCGTGGCCACGATCACCATCAAGACCCAAACGCTGACCCCGATTGATTCCGAAGTTCTCCGCGCCCAAGTCATCCAACAACTCAGCAACGGCAGTGTTCGCTTTGATGTCGACAACGGATGCCTGCTCAGCAAGGAACTCGAATGGGATGAAACGGTCGTGGGATTCCAAGGTCCCGGCAGCATGATGGAATACCGAGCGAAGATGGACGAGGAGCTGATCAACGACGACACCGTGTTGTCGGCCGCCAAATCCGGCAAAACGCTTCGCCAATAGTACCTGTGTGTCGACGTCCCTAGCGGCGTGTTGATTTCTTGAGCCGAGTTGCGTGAGCGGCCCGGTGGCTCGCGTTACCCGATGCCTTGCGGCATTCGGCTCGCGATTGCCGGTTGGACTCCGGCTAAATCAAAAGCCTGCTAGGGGCTGAGCGTGTGTTCGGCCCCGGGCGTGTGTTCGGCCCCGAGCGTGTGTTCGGCCCCGAGCAACGTGACTCGCAGTTTCGTCGTTCGACAGGCGATCATCATTCTCCGCTCGCCTCTCAGCGTCCGACCGCTCACATCGATGATCTCAATTCGCTCTTTCATGTGCCTCGTCGCGACGTGTTCGATCCTTGCGATCACGGGCGATCGCGTTTGGTCACAGGCGTCCAACGCCTTCGCTGAGCCGCAACGATTGACCCGTGGTGACGCACTGTACGCGGTCTGCGACGATGATGGCCCGATTCCTTGTGATGCCTTCGACGGGACACCCGAGGGCGATTGGTGCGAGCAATGTGGGCAAGTTCATGGTGTTGTCAGCCGTGGCAACTACGGCAGCGACGGTGACTTCGTGCGTTTCTGTTTCGCGGACGTCGACGATGACGTGGCGGCTCGGGACTGGTTGCAGCTCGACAGCACGCTGAGCGATGCGATGCTCGACTTTCAGAATCGGCAGACTGACAAAGAGCTGTTTCTCTTGGAATATCAAGCGGCACGGGGGTGGAACGGTCCGCAGGTCGTCGTCGGTGGCCAATCGCGACTCTCCTTTCTGGCGGCGTCCACCAACCGCACGAACAAATTCCCGTATCTGGGGCGATTTCCGACGGACTTTCGAGCTGACTCGGCCACCGACGCGCGAATGCTGCAGGCCAACGCGCAGGCCGCGGCGCAGATCACGCCCTATGCGAGTGTGTACACGGAATTGCTCTTTTCGGACGTCTTCTCGTTTTCAGCTCCCAAACAAGGCAGCCTGCAAGTTCGCCAGGCCTACGCGGTGATTGGCGATCTCCGTGTCTCGCCATTCTATCTTTACATTGGCAAGAAAAACGTTGGATTCGGTGACCTCAGTACCCTCAGTCCATTCACGCAGGCGGTCACTTGGCACTATTTTGCGTCCCTCGCCGAAGGCTTGGGGACCGGTTACCACGACGATCATTGGGACATCTCGCTGGCGGGGATCAATGGTGGACGCGGGATTCGGACAGTGGACTCACCCGAACAGGGAAAACTGAACAATTTCGCCGCCAACGCGAGTTATCGGGTCGGCGACGTGCCCGATCGTCACTTGCGAATCGGGGGTGGATTCCTGCTCGGCACCAGCTACGACAGCACCGTCGCCGAACACACCAGTCCCAATATCTATGGCGAACGCTACAACAGCGCCTGGGACGTCAATGCGAGGCTCGATATTGACCAACTGACGTTCGCGGGTGAATTCATTACCACCACACGGGACTGGCCCGTGACGGCCAACCGAGTTTCGGCTTATCGCACCGAAGCCGCCTATTGGTTCGATCGCGGACCACGTGGGGCAACGCTCAGCGTCAGTTGGAGCAGCGGTATCCAAGGGCCATCGGGCAGCGAATACGAGTTCAACGATCAACTCGTCCTCGGCTACGGCAAGCGACTGGGCCCGAACTTCCGGGTCTCTGCCGAATACGTGCGCAGTCTCGGCTTCGCCCCACTGATCGACATCACCACCGTCAGCGATCGCGACGTCGTGCAGAACAGCCTCGTGCTGGGCATGAATTTGTTACTGTAGTTGAGGGGCAGAGTGCCGCGTCAAAACGCGAGCAGGCTGAAAACTCGCCCGCAGTGGGAGAGTTTCCGGCAAGGCGAGTGCCCAAATGCGATTTTAGGGACGTCGTTTGCTTGGTTACCGATGATCCGATTGGTAAATGCGGCACCTCGTGGTGGGATTTGTGCGAAATCCGGTATGCTGGAGATTTCTGGCAAAAATCCACTTCGCCAGTCGATGATTTTTCACCTGACTTTTCCTAAGGCAAGGTATTTCTGCGATGCACGTCGGCATTCTGTTGATGATGGTACTTTTATGCTGTGGTTCGCTGCTTAGCTGGAGCACGAATCCGCATTGGTTCATCCGAGCCTGGGAATTTCCAAGGGTGCAGATCGTTGCGATTGGTTTGCTGATGACGCTTGCGCACGTTGCGATCAGACAATTCTGGTTTCGACCACCGGTCGGAATTTCGATTGCCATCGCCAGCGCGATGCTTTTTCTGCTCCTCTTCCACGGATTTCGCATTTTCCCCTACACGCCGTTGGCTGAAAAACAGGCAAAGTCGGCGTCGTCCGAATCAGGATCGGTTCTCAGGCTACCGACTCTGCGTGTCGTGGTCTCCAATGTTGAGGAAGAAAACACACAGCACGGTCGCTGGATGAGGACCGTTCGCGGAGCGTCGCCAGACGTGCTGATCGTGTTGGAGATTGACCAGGTCTGGGTCGATGGCATCGGTTCACTCATCGACGATTTCCCCTACCGCGTGATCCATCCTCAGGAAAACTGGTACGGGATGATGATGCTGTCCAAGTTTCCCATACAGTCACACGAAATTCGCTTCCTCGTCGAGGAGGATGTGCCTTCGATCGACGCCGTCATTTCGTTGGAAGACGACCGCTTGGTTCGGGTTGTGGGCGTGCACCCCCGTCCGCCCGAGCCGGTTCGTGACAACGACGCGGTGGCCCGCGATGCAGAATTGACGCTCTGGGGACGCGAACTGGCGGACGAGACTCGGCCGGTCATTATCGGCGGCGATTTGAACGACGTTGCATGGTCGGAAACGACGCGATTGTTCATGCGCGTCAGTGGACTGCTCGATCCGCGCCGCGGGCGTGGCTTTTTCAACACGTTCAACGCCAACCATGTTTGGATGCGATTTCCGTTGGACCACGTCTTCCACTCGCCTCACTTCACGGTACGAGATATCCAGAGACTTGATTTTGTGGGCTCCGACCACTTTCCTATTCTGATTGACCTGCAATTTGAGCCAGCAAAAGCGTCGGAGCATGAAGTTCTCGAGCAGCAACCCGCCGATGAGGAGGAAGCCGATGAACGAATCGATCGCGCTGTCGAAGATAGCGAGCTCGATGGTGAAGCAGTCGACGGCCGACAAACGGGGATCCAGTCGGCGGTGGGAAGTCAGTAAATCCAAACCGGTTCCCTCGGAGCACCCGCGTCCTTCCTCGAAACGCCGAACGGAACGGCGCATTGGGGCGGAGTCAGCCCTCACCAATCCGGTCGCCTCTGGCTCGGTTGCATGGCGACGGCGCCCGGCAGGCGTGTGCTTTGGCCTGAGGCTCGTCCGGCCACAGACACGCGAACGGGCTCACACGAATGAGCCCCCGCGATGTCTGTTGTTCTGTTGGCCCATGAGTGCCGGTCGAACGTCGGCTAATCCAACAGCCGGTTAGGGGCTGGTTTTGAACTGCTTCATCGCGTCTTCGCCACCCTTGCGGACATCGATTAAGAAACGCATCAGGTCGGAGAATTGCTGGCGATCGTGCAGTTGATTGACGAGTCCGGGAGGCATTGCCGATACGCTGACGGGAAAAACATCGTCGATATCGTCCTGGGCGATGACGATTTCCTTGCCGCCTGCGGGTTCGCGGATCACGAGCTCGTCATCATTCTCGCGGATTGTGAATCCGCGGAGCACGAATCCGTCGGCCGTGATGACGGAGACCTGCTGGAAATCCTTGTGAATCTCTTTAGACGGTTCCAGCACCGATTCGATCAACATTTGATCGGTGACGCCTTCGCGAGACTCGGCCAGGTTGGGGCCAAGTCGCGGGCCTGAGGCGGGTTCATGGCACTTGGCACAGGAAATCGATGGATTGAAGAATAACGCCGCACCCCGTTGGGCATCCCCTTCACGCATCGCTTGTGCTGCCAACTCGCTCGGCGCAATTTCGGCCAATGTCTCGGCCAGCGAAACCGGTGGTTTGGCATTCGCGGCAATCGCTTTGATCTGTAGGTCGTGAATCGACCAATACTTATTTTGTGAGATACCTGTTTGGGTGATGCGAATGAACCGCACCAACTCGGGGCTATTCAGCTCGATCGATGTGATGGGCTGGTCCCCGTATCCCGCCGCTACCGGGCCGCTCCATGACGAACCGTCTGCGGAGACGTCCACGCGATAGCCACGCGGGAAATCTTGGTCCGAGCCCTGCGTGTTTAACACCAGTGACATCGCCCTGACTGGCTCGGGAAGCTCAATCGTCAACCATTGGCCTGGGACCTGGACGGCACCGGTATCCCAACGAGATTTTTGGTGGTCATCGATCACATGATGGACATTCTCCGGACGGTTACTGGCGGTCAGCTTCCAGGTGGATCGGTCCTTGATCACGGGAGGATCGTAGTAGCTCAGATCGGAAAGCGTCCAGGGTCCGATTCGGGACGCTGATTCTTCGCGAATGTGGTCGACGTCTCGTGGTTCAATCATCGACGCTTCATTGCCCCAACTGTTCCGCACGTAATTTGCCGCGTCGGCAATCCAGGCATCGTCGTTAGCGGCCAAAGGCATCATCAGTCCATCGGCATAGGTCTTGTGGTCGACTGGACCGATCAAGCCTTGCAATAGGATTCGCAGCAACCTCGCTTTGTGGCCGACGACGCGTTCCGAGCCCGCTAGCGGAGGGGCCAGGTGCTCGCCGCTCAGCGGAGACGGATGTCCCGTGCCGTTTTCACCGTGGCATGTGATGCATAATGTTGAATAGATCACCTTGCCCCGAACGACCGATTCGGCGAGGGCCTGATTGCGGCGTGCCATTTCAGCAATCTTCTTTCGTTCGGCCAGGAGCGCTTCGATGCCTCTGCCGTATTGCTTCGCGACCGAAGCGATGTTGGGATTGGACTTCGTCGCCTCAATCGTCTGTTGCGTAATCGTCTCGGCATCGGGGTGATTTCCCTGGTTAACCGACAGCAGCAGCTGCATCACCACACTCGGACTGCGGTCCTGAGCGAGCTCTTTGATCGCCGCGTTGAAATCGGGGGCGGTCGCCAGAAAAGGCTCGGCAATGCGCATCGCAGCGGCTCGCACCCGAGCATCGGAATCAACGAATCCCGCGGCGAGAAATTCCGGGGTGATCGCGTCGAGACCTTCGAGTGTCCAGTACGCGTGCAGCCGGGCCAGCGGATTTTCGTCGTGATGGGCGAGTTGCTGCAGTGCCGGCACGACACTTTTATCGCCATGCAGAATGATCAGTTTCTGAGCTTCATCACGCCACCATCCGTTGGGGTGTGCCAGGTGGGCTACAAGCTGCAATGGGGATTCGTCGAGCATGCGAGGTTGCTCGCCACGCTCGGTCGTTTCGTGATCGACGCGATAAATTCGGCCGCGACCAATGTTCTTGTCCAGTTCGTATTCCTGTACGACGCCGCGCAGGTAGGATCCTTCGCGGACCCAGGCACCCTCCTGGATAATGCCCCGATACATGTCGACGAGGTACAGGCAACCATCGGGACCCGTCGCGCTATTGATGGGCCGGAAGTTCGGATCGCGAGCTGCGATGAATTCCTGTTTTTCGTATGCGTTTTGCAGCGTGATGCGGCCATTATCGTCGGTCACCTTGGCACGGCGAATCAAGCGGCCCACGGGCTCACAGAGAATCAGATCGCCCGCGAAGTCGTTGGGCAATCGGTCACCGCGATAGATCGATTGGCCGCACACACCAGTGAAAACGTTGAGTGTGTTGTCGTCGCGAACGCGAGGCAGGCCCCCTTGGACATCGGGAATATTGTCGATGGGGAAGACCTCTCGAAATCCCTCAGCCTGCTCACCCGGCAGATCGATTTGCCCATACACGATCGGCTGTTGAAACGAGTAGGCTGGGTTCTCGCCGCCTGCAGAGGAGTAATACATTCGGCCCACGTTGTCCTGAGTCAGTCCCCACTGACCGGCGTTGTAAATCAACGGATTGGAGACCACTTGGCCATCGGTGTAGCGGAGTCGGTAACCGGTGTACGTCGTGTAAATCCAGTTGTCGATATTCCAAATCAGGCCGCTGGGTTGGTGTTCCAGGTTGCCTCCGCGTGGTCCGCCGTGGTGCCAAAGTTCTATTTTGTCGGCAATGCCATCGTCATCGGTGTCTTGGTAGCTCTTGAGATCCAATGTATTGGTCTCACCAATGATGACACGGTCGAGTAGCGGCAACACCATTCGGGGCAGAACCAAGTTGTCTGCAAATACGGTGTGTTTGTCATAGATGCCGTCCCCGTCGGTGTCTTCGTGCCGCGACACACGGCTGGTGGGCGCCAACTCGTCTGTGCCGTCGATGTCCTGCATGTAGGTCCGCATTTCGATCACGTACATCCGTCCATTGCCGTCCCAGGCAATGGCGGATGGTTCGGAGATATCGGGTTCCGTCAGGACAGGAACCATGGTGTATCCGGGCTGCACCTGCATCGTCGCAATCGATTGTTCCGGCGACAAGGGCGGCGCCTTGGTGCTGCTGTCCTCAGCAGTGCATCGGCTCGATAGGGTGACTAGGCCGATGAGTGCCAGGCAACGGCAGCATTTCGTCTTCATGGGAGGCATTCGGTTTCAGTAGAGATAGTGATCGCGTCATCATACTCAGCTATCACGTCCACGCCAGGCGATTTGTTTGCCACACAAATGCATCAGGAACGCCCACCACTGCAGAAACAGAAATAGCACAATGGCAATCGGATGGAGGAGGGCCCCCGTTGGACTCTGAGGGAGCTTCCAGGCGGCCACCCAGCGGGGCAGATGACTGAGAAAGATCGCGGCGAAGCTAACCAGGCCAGCGAACCAAACCGACACGCTGTGGTTGTCGTCGAAGTACTGAACCAACGCGTAACCCAGCGTCACGTAGGGCAGGATACTCGCCCCGGCAAGCAGGATCGAAAACGGGATCAACAACCGCCAGTTCGCGATTCCCTCATGAGCATTCTTGAGCAGTCCCCGCACGACTTGGCCGGCACCATGGTACATCCGGCACGTCGCCAGTCCGGCGCCGTCGACGCAATCGGTCAGCATGCCGTTTTGGCGATAGATACGAGGCAGCTGAATTCCATCGTGACGCGTTGACCGGATCGCGGCATGCGTGCCGCTGCGTTGGTATGCCTGGCGATCGGTAACGAACACCTGCCCACACCCCGCCGCGTACCCTGGATCGGTTCTCGATCTCATCCGCGAGAAAGGCAGATAGCAGAGCAAAATGTAATGCATCATGGGGATCAAGATCTTCTCCAAGAGCGAGCCGGTTTCTTGGTTGGGAAATGCACTGAGCAACGCGATCGGCTCGCCCTTGGCCGGGCCACTGTCGGCATACTGGGCCTTGCGACGGGTCAGTTGTTGTAACGCGGTGGGTTTCAACTGCACGTCAGCATCGAGGAATAGCAGCAGATCGAACTGAGCGGCTTCGGCGAGCCGGCAGCAGGCGTGCTGTTTCCCGTTCCACCCCGCAGGTAGCTTGACGCTGTCGATCAACCGCACGCGGTCATCGTGTGCAGCGATTTTCTGGACGAGCTCGCCGGTGCCGTCGGTCGAATCGTCATCGAGCACGACCACCTCCAGAATGACGCCGGTGTTGGCCAGCACCGCGTTGACGGTCCGGTTGATCCCACCGGCTTCATTGCGAGCCGGGATCAGCACCGAAATGGAAGGCTCCTCCTCGGTAGGACTCAGTTCACCACCTCGCCATCGCAGGAAATGTGGCAGATTGCTGGCAAACATCAATGCCGCGACGCCCGCCAGGAGCAGTGCCAGCGTGGGGAGCACCCAAAACATCACGATCATGAACCAATCATCCATTCGAGCGTCCTCCAAATTTGTCTCCGTGAGCGGCGTCGAACTTTTTCAGCGAGCACCATGATTTGAGCCGGCGGGCCCAATCGTATGCCCCCGACGCACCTTGTTTTCCAAGCAGCAGATTCTCGAACGGCTCAGCGGCGCGAGCGATCGCAAGGGAGGCGAGTTTCGCCTGATTCTCACGCAGTCGCCCCGCAAGTTCCGTGGTCCACTGTGACTTCGATCGTGAGGGGGACTCTGACAGCGAAAAGAAATCGCCAACACGAAACAAGCATTCCGGCAATCGTTCATCCCAAAAGACGTATTCGAGGGCGAGTGGGACAACCAATCCGCGATCCATCCGCGAGCACAGGTGAGCGAGCCCCGGCATCAGATCGGCAGCGTGATCGCGAGCGTCCGCGAAACGCCCTTCCGGTGTCAACCAAAGCGCCGTCGCAGGCCGCTGCAACAATTCCGCGGTTGTCTTCAGGAAATTCGTGGCCCCGCGACTCGAGCTCAAATCGACTCCGAAAAAACCGAGCTTTGACAATACCTTGTATTTCTGCAGTGCTGCTGCATCGATCGGCGCGTATAGCTGGCGGGGGGCCATCAAGCGGGCGTTGATGAAGTGTGCGATCATGGGGTCCCACCACGACGGATGGTTGCAGTACACGATCACGGGCATGGTCATGTCGTCGGCAATCGCTGCCCGAACTTCGTCACAGGTTCCCGCTTCGTTTCGCGCAACGGCGATCGCGTGAAAGTGACGCTTTAAATAGGATTCGAGAAACCGGTGAAAGCCATTCTGGAACCAGGCGGCGGGAACAGGCGCGAGTTCTGAATTCACGCGGTCGATTCCGCTGTTGCGGTGCCGAGTTGCCCTGACCGCGCATCCTGGTCGAGGGAGTCCGCCGCGATCCAGCCGCTCATCAACACCATCGGCATTCCTGGGCCGGGGTGAGCAGCACCCCCGGCGAGATACAGACCAGGAACATCTTTGCGGCGATTTCCCGGCTTGAACGCACCGGTGAATTTACCGTGACTGGCCAGACCATAGATCGCGCCGTTGAGGACCCGATAGCGGTTGTGGATATCCTCGGGGGTTAACGAGTCCTCCGTCACGATCGCATCCCGGATTCCGTCCAAACCAGCCGTCCGTTCGAGCTTGTCAAGGATTACCTCCCGATAGTGCGGCAACATCGCTTTCCAATCATGCCGACTGCGGAGGTACGGGGTATGAACGAGAATGTACAACGCTTCGCCGCCATCGGGTGCAACGCCTGGTTCGGAAACCGAGGGGGCGCAAACGTAGGCGGTGGGATCGGGAGCGATTTCGCCACGACGATAGATGTGATCGAATTCATCCTTGGGATCTTTCGAGAAGACGAAATTGTGATGCAACAACTGCTCGTATCGGCGATTCAAGCCAAGATACAAGACCACGCCGCTACACGCCGCTTCATAGTTTCGTTTGCGTTCGAAAGTTTTGGCCGCAGGGGTTCCCTGCAGCAGTTCGCGGTAGGTCCGGACCGCGTCGCAGTTGCTGACCACGGCATCACAGGCAATCGTTTCACCGCCGACGGTGACGACGCCGTTGACACCCGATACGTCGGTCTGAATCTGCATGATGTCGGTGCACGTGCGAATTTCAACGCCCAGCTCGCAGGCGAGTTTTGCCAACGCCTCGGGGACCGCGCCGGTACCGCCAATGGGATACCAAATGCCTTCCTCGGTTTGCATGTGGGCGATGCTGCAGAGCACCGCAGGCGAGGCGTAGGGTGACGAGCCCACGTACTGCGTGAAGTGGTCCATCATCTGTGAGACGCGGTGTTCGGGCACATGTGAACGGACCACCGATGCCACGCTACGTCCCATTCTGAGCGACATCACGTCTTTGAGAACGGCCGCTGAAAATGCCCCTCCAACCTCCATCGTGTCGGCGAGCCCACCGATCGAACGCCAAAAGAAAAAGCGATCCGAGACGCCATGGAGCTGTTCGCTGACGGCCATGAATTTTTCATATCCGTTGGCAGCGACGTCATCGCCGGTGAACTCACGCAGATGCTGTTTCATCGCGTCGACATTCGTCACGAGATCGAGCACCGTGTTCTCACGGGTGTTCGCTGCCGGTGAGCCTTCAAAAAAACATCGCCACTGTGGATCCAAGGGCACCATCTCGAGGTAATCCTCTAGATTCCGATCCGCTTCCGCGAAAACTCGTCGCAAGACGCTCGGCAACGTCAGGATGGTGGGGCCCATGTCGAATCGGTAGCCCTCGGTCTGCAGCACCGCAGCCTTGCCACCGACCCACTCATTTTTGTCGCACAACGTGACACGGTGACCTCGCGCCGCCAACACACAGGCGGACGACAAACCGGCCAGTCCACCCCCAATGACCACGACGTGTTGCGGGGCGGTGGTGGTGGGAGGAGTCGCTCGATGGTCAGGCGCGATCATGAGATAGGAGAACACTCGAGAAGGGAAGACGAACCAATGCCACGACTCACTGTTCTACCCGACCTCGCCTTCGAACGGCAGAGGTAAGCCGTCGCAGTCCCCCGATTCGCTCGCGAAAACCGCTGCCATGATTCCATTGCATCACCCCGGTTAACACTTCGGCATCGGAATCGTGTCGCGGTGATAAATGCGGAGCGATGCGTCCTGAACGTGCCGAAATCACGCGTGGCGTGGTCATGGCCAGCAGCCCTTCCGGACCTCGGGTCACCCCAAATCCGCTCTCACCGCGACCGCCAAAAGGCAGTCGCGGGTCTGCCGTGGGAGCCACCAGATCGTTGATCGTTACCGAGCCGACATCGAGCCGGGCCGCCACCTGCATGGCTTCGCTCCGGGAGCCGAACACCGATGCTGCCAAGCGATATGGACATTCGTTTACCTGGGCAACCGCCGCGTCGAGTGAGTCCATTTCCAGCAGCGACAGCACGGGGGCAAATAGGTCGGTCCGCAGGACCGCGTGGTCCGGGGGGACGTGAGACAGCAAGACGGGGTGCATGGCTCCGCTGCGGAGGAGTTCGGCTGCGTCAAATCGCCCGATGCGATCCACGCTGCCCGCCTCGAGAGCATCGGCAACCGCCCCGGCAACCGCATCGCGGGCCGCCCGATGCACGATCACGGGGGGACCTTCACGCAAGCGATCAATGAGCTGATCCACCCAAACGGGCTCGCCGCTGCCCTGCAGGTACATCACACGCCGTGGGCCGATACACGATGCCCCACTGTTGAACGTCAATCCGAAACGGAGTGCATCGACGACGCGGCCCCCGTTGGCATCCGGCAGGACCAAGACGGCATCGACACCCGAAAGTTCCATGATCGCGGGCGTCAAGCGTTCCGATGTTTGTCGTAAAACCGCTCGCCCCGTGCTCGCCGCTCCCGTCAGCACGACCAGGTCAACGCCCGTATCGATCTCGCTTTTTGCGGCTTCGGTCGAGCTATCGAGCAACTGCAACGCATCTGCGGGCACGCCCGCCCGCCGAAATGCGTCGATCCACTCCGTGACCACCGCTTCGCTCCCGGGTGCCGGTTTCAGGAGGACGGTGTTGCCTGCGGCGAGTGCCTGGGCGGTTTGCACCGCGCTCAGGAAAATGGGGTAATTCCAGGCGCCCAGGATCAGTACGCGGCCCCAAGGCCGCCGCTCGACCACACTTCGCACCCCCCACATCCACAGCGGACGCCCCGCCAAACCGACCTTGCGATCGGCGAGTACACGCGGGCCACGGTGGGCGATCCACCCCAATGCGTCACACAAGGGAATCAGCTCCGACGCCACGGTCTCGACATCATCGCGACGTTGATCGCTACGGGATTTCGCAATCAACCGATCGGCCGAGTTAGCGATCTCGTGACGGGCCGCGCCAACGATTCGGCAGCGATCCCGCGTCGACCGCATAGCCCAAAACGGCGGTTCGTGATAATTTGTCGCTCGTGTCAAATCGTTCTCTTCAGGTTGGAAAACCGGGTGACAGACAATCCTACCAGCCCAGCTAGCTGCCCGTGAGTGTCCGGAATCAATTGTTGCCGGGCGTCATCGGTCTCTCTCCCGCCATGCGCGAAGTCGACCGGGTGACCCGCAAGGTCGCCGTCAGCAACGCATCGGTGTTGATTCTGGGGGAAACCGGTACGGGCAAGGAACTCGTCGCCTCGGCAATTCATCAACTCAGCCACCGCAGCGGCGGGCCATTCGTCAAGGTCAACTGCGGCGCCCTGAGCGAAAGCTTGCTCGAGAGTGAGTTGTTCGGGCACGTTCGTGGTTCCTTCACCGGTGCGATCGCCAACCGGGCGGGCCGGTTCGAAGCCGCCGATGGCGGTTCCATCTTTCTCGACGAAATCAATTCAACCACGATGACGCTGCAGGTAAAACTGCTACGCGTGCTTCAGGAGAAGGAGTTTGAACGGGTCGGCGACACCGCCACCCATCGCACGGACGCCCGCGTGATCGCGGCGAGTAACCGCGACCTGATGCGGCAGGTACACAATGATCGTTTCCGCGAGGATTTGTATTGGCGACTCAATGTCGTCCCCATCGAGATCCCTGCCCTTCGCCACCGCCGCGACGATGTCCCCGCGTTGGTTTCGTTCTTTTTAGATTACTACAACGAAGTCAACGATCGCTATGTGACCCACATCGAACCGGCCGTGATGCTCGCCCTGCAAGATTATCACTGGCCCGGAAACGTCCGCGAGCTGCAAAACTATATCGAGCGGGCCGTGGTGATGAGCGATACCGATGAATTGACGCTCGACCTGTTGCCCGTGTGTGTAACGAGCGGCGAACCGCTCGTGGGCCGATTTGCCGAGTCATTCGCCGCTGGCGGTCATTCCGAACCAGACCCCCAGTCACGCCTCCCCATCGACCAGGATCCCACCGGCGAGCACTCCGGCACGCTCCAACGATCCGCCGAGCCCGCCGTCAGTCCGGCGGCGTATGTGGATCGAATGGATGTGAAGACGCTGACTCGTTTCGTCGTCTCTCGCGGACTCGCCGAAGCCGATGAGGAAGAGAACGTGCACGCGTCGGTCGTCGACCAGATCGAAAGAGAGCTAATCGCTCAAGTGCTCGCCCAGTGCGGTGGGGTGCAAACCAAGGCCGCTGCAAGATTGGGCATGAACCGCAACACGCTCTACAAAAAAATCAAACAGTACGACCTGGGGTAGACAGCACCTCAACGCAATCTCGCCGGAAGCGAGCGTATCCGATCCCTATCGCGAAAACGCAGACGATCGCAATCGCTACCGGTGACGCACCGGCATTCAATAACCTGGGCGTGTCGAGTAGCCGATCACCGGCGATCCATGCCAGTGCCAGGTAGGCTCCGTTGGCCAATAAGCAAAAGTCAGCGATAAAGACTAGCCAACGATGGCGACATAGCAGTGCCGTCAGCCCAGGAATCACGACCCCCAACACGGGTCCGGACCATAAGGTTAGCAGCGGATGAGGGTCGGGGTGATGCACGCTGTATGGAAGGTGCCAGGGGACCAAGTCGAAGTCTGTTAGCTTCGCACCACCGATCCAGCCGCCGATGAGATGCCCCACTTCGTGGGTGAATGTCATCACCATCGACGAGGCGACGAGCAGCAGGCCGAGCGTCAAAACACGTCGTGGAAACGGCATCGGTGGCTTCCCTTCCGGGAGCGATTCTTGTTCGGGAAGCAGGACGGGCAGCTGCGCGTCCCGGTCTTCGTTTACTCGTCATCCATGGCGGGAGTGAAATTTGCGATCGCGGCGTGAATCAGACGCGAGGGCACCATTTTTGAGAGTTTGGCACCGGACCCATCAAACACAATGCCTATCGAAATCCCGACCACGGTGACGCTAGCGGGCGAATCCTTCAACAGGAAAGTGGGGCCACCGCTTGTTCCCTGTGCGAGCGTGGGGGAAGTGTAGATGATCGGTTCGTGTCCCCAGCGAGTATCGCTTTCAATTTCCTCCGACGCGATATGGCCAACCATCGCAAGCGGCGAAATGCGGCCCTTGGCTCCCAACCCAAGTGGGAAACCGGCGGTGACGATCGGAGTCGTTGGCGACTGGACATCGGTGCAGACGCTATCGAGAGGCACCGACAGCGTCATCAGGTGATCGAGATAGAGCCTGCCGTTCTTGTCCGGCTGAACTCGCGCGATCGCGAAGTCAGAGGCCGCGTCGCGATGCCAGGGGCTGGAATCACCGGAAAAGAGACTCTTTAGCGAGAACCATTGAGATTTGCCCGTTGGGTCACGGTATAGCAACTTGCTCTTCGCACTCGTCTCGTCGCACGCATGTTTCGCCGTGACCAGGAACAGGTCGTCAGCCGAATGCACTAAGAATGCCGTGCAGAGTTTCATGCTATCGGCTTTGTTTTCGTCCGGAGACTGAATGCAGACCGCACGTTGCCAAAGCTCTAGCGGTGGTGGATCCGCCGCCACGGCCGCGGGAGTCGCGAAGGCAATCAAAGCAAGTAGCACAAGAGCGAGCGGTTTCATGATTCAGTGGAGAGAACGCGAGAGGTGTGGAAGCAAGCAGGGCAGGATTGTACCCGCCTCGTCCGTTGATGGGGATGTGGTCCTGTCGAGCCGAGGATGCAGCGGCTTTGCTCCACGAAAACGGATGGGGCAGGAAATGACCCGATCTGATCCGTGCCTGGTGCACTGGTCGTGCTTTGCGATCGAGACGCGTCGTAGGGGCGGCACGCGTTTGACCGGACGCGTTTGGGCGGCACGCGTTTGGCCGGACGCGTTTGGCCGGACGATGAATCCGACCGGCAAATCCTGGGTCGCATGCTCATTGAAGAAGACCGATTGTTATCGCGAATTGGGGTACACTCAATCTTTTTATCGGACTTCGGAGACGCGGAAATGGATACCTCTCAACACCATCGTGCAACGCGATGGGTGACCGCATTGGGAATCACAGCGAGCGTTCTCTCGATGGCAATCGGGACGGGCCGCAGCATCGATCATCCAAGATCTCGCGGGCGCCTCAGTCAAGCCCGCCGAAATCCCCTGTGTCGAGCTTCAAGAAGGTGATGCCCAGCGATTGGTCGGTGACGACGAATTGACGCCGGAATTTGTACTGAGCGTCACCGCGAACGGCGATCAGCTGTTCGTCCAAGCAACCAACCAGATCCAGTTTCGAGTGTATCCGGGCAGCTTGACGGAGTGGTCGTACCGCGGAGTCGACGCCCAGCTCACTTTCGAACGACCCAAAGTGGGCAACGCAACCTCGTTGATACTGCACCAAAACGGCCTGGACATGAAAGCTGCCCGTCAATAGCATCGTCGATGACGATCACGTCTCTATCTTGTGCGACGAGGTCGTATTCCCTCTTCTCCTCTCCAACCAGTTGAAAGTGCGGCCAGCGAGTCGTTAATGACTCCGCCATTTTCGATGCCGACGCTCGAAACGAAGCGTGATGGCCTCGTGAATCCTCCCCAAAGAATACTGACATTTTTTCCAGCCAGCTCACCGAGGAACAAACCGGATGTGGCCGTTCAAGAAAAATAAAAAGAAGCGACTTGATTTCTACGCTGATTGCTTGGGCGTTCGATCGCGGTCGTTAGGGTTTTTAGACGATCCACATTTTATCGAATCTTGGGAATTTGCCAAGAAACATGCTGAGCATGGATTTGTCGGCAGCACCGCGATCCCTGATATTCGCTGGCGAGCGCATATCGCGATTTGGGCCGCCTTCCACTGCTCGAAAATTCAAGGTGAATTCGTCGAATGCGGCGTTTTTACCGGTCTGCTCTCGCTCTCAATCTGTAAATATCTGAACTTTGAGAATGTCGACAAAGAGTTCTGGCTGTACGACATTTGGGGGCCGATTCCCTTGGAAACCGTCCGCGAGTCAGAACGGGCCTTGGTGAAAGGCCACAACGACGAGATGTATCAAAACGAGCATGTCTACGAGCAAGCCGTGAAGGCATTTTCGGAGTTCCCAAACTGCAAACTTGTGCGCGGGCTGTTGCCTGAGACGCTCGAGAATGGCCCCAGCAAGATCGCTTATTTGGCGGTGGATCTGAATAACGCCCCCGCAGAAAAAAGTTGCATCGAACTCTTATGGCCACGGCTCAGCGTCGGGGGCATGGTCCTGATCGATGACTATGGCTGGCGAGATCACGAGCTGCAGCGAGACATGTGGGACCAATTTGCCCGCGAACAGGGCCACATGGTGGTGACCCTTCCAACCGGCCAAGGACTGATCGTGAAACATTCGTAGTGACACAATCCGTCGTTTTGCGAGACCGCGTGTGCACGGGTGCTTAAGTCAACAGTTCTCGTACAACGCGGGCTTGCTCAACACCGGTTAGTTTTTGATCAAGACCTTGGAAGGGATACGTCAACCGTTCGTGGTCGATGCCCATGCGCTCGAGAATCGTGGCGTTGAGATCGCGGATGTGGACGCCGTCGCGAACGATATTGTAGCTGAACTCATCGGTTTCGCCGTGGACAAGACCGCCGCGAACACCGGCTCCCGCCATCCAAACGGAGAAGCATTTCGGGTGGTGGTCGCGTCCGTAATTTGTCGCCGTGAGCGCGCCCTGACAGTAAATCGTACGTCCGAATTCACCACCCCACACCACGAGCGTGTCGTCGAGTAGTCCGCGTTGATTCAAATCGGTGAGCAAGCCAGCGGAGGGTTGGTCGGTATCGCGACATTGATTCGGCAGGTCTTTGGGGAGCGATCCATGTTGATCCCAACCCCGATGGAATATCTGGGTGAAGCGGACACCGCGTTCGGCTAGTCGCCGGGCCATTAGGCAGCAGTTTGCATACGTGCCGGGCGTCAGCACATCGGGGCCGTATAGATCGAGCACGTGCTGCGGTTCATCACTCAGGTCCGTCAGATCCGGGACGCTGGTCTGCATCCGGAACGCCATCTCGTACTGGGCGATGCGAGCGTCCGTTTCTGGATCTCCGATCCGGCGGAGTGTTTCCCCATTGAGTTCGGCGAGCGTGTCGAGCATGCGTCGGCGGACGCGGGAGTCAATGCCGTCGGGATTGGTCAGGTATAACACCGGATCACCGCTGCTGCGCAGTGCCACGCCTTGATAGCGACTCGGCAAATAGCCACTGCCCCACAAGCGGTTGTACAACGCTTGGGCTTGTTTGCGTCCGGTCCACGACGCGGTCATGACCACGAAGGCGGGCAGGTCGGCGTTCTCGGTGCCGAGGCCGTAGCTGAGCCACGAGCCCAGTGATGCCTTGCCCGGCAACTGATTGCCGGTACAGATGTAGGTGATGGCTGGATCATGATTGATCGCCTCGGTATACATCGATTTGACCAATGAGATCTCGTCGACTTTTCCGGCCATGTGCGGGATCAGTTCGCTCGCCATCGTGCCGTTTTGGCCGTATGGAGAAAACTTGTAGATGCTCGGTGCGATCGGGAAACGTGACTGGCCGCTGGTCATCGTCGTCAAACGCTGGCCTTGGCGGATCGACTCAGGCAGATCTTTGTCGAACCAGTCAGCCATGGCGGGCTTGTGATCCCACATATCCATCTGGCTGGGAGCACCCGACATGAACAAGTAGATGGCACGCTTGGCTGCGGGCGGATGGTGCGGCAGGCCAGGCAGTCCGCCCGGTTTTGACTCCGGCAAGTGAGACGCGTTGGCAGTCGCGGCGAGCGACGAAGGTTCCGCTGCACCGGCGCCCGGTGCGCCTTCGAGTGATGCCAGGGCCGCCATTCCGAGTCCCGCACAGGATTTTGAGAATAGCGAGCGACGGGTCAACTGCGACAGACGCGTCTGCGCTTCCGATGCATGGAGCAGATCGGTTGCGTGTTGATTTGTTGAGCGACTCATTTGGAAACTACCTCGTCGAGATTGAGCAGGGTACTGGCGAGCACGGTCCAAGCGGCCAAGCTCGCATCATCGGAACCGACCAGTTCCGTCGCTTGATCGGGATGCTCGCGATAGAGAACGGTTAAATCGGCCAGCAGGTTGGCGATGGAATCGAGTTCAACGTCTGTCGGTGAACGCAACACGACCCGTTCAAAAAATTCTTTGAGCGACGGTCGCGGGTTCTTTGTGTCGGCTTCCATCATCTGATCGGCCAGACGGCGTGAAGCTTCCATGGTCTGAGGCTCGTTAAGCATCAACAGTGCCTGCAGCGGCGTGTTGGTGCGCTCTCGCCGGGCCGTGCATGACTCGCGGCTGGGGGCATCGAACGTTGTCATCACAGCCGGCGCGCTCGTGCGCTTCCAAAACGTGTAGATGCTACGCCGATAGATTTTGTCGCCTTCATCGGCCACAAACGTGGCCGTGTCGGAATCGGTGTAGCCGACCGCTGCCCACAAACCCGCTGGCTGGGGTGGTTTGACACTCGGACCACCTTGCCGATCGACGAGCAGTCCGGATACGGCCAGCATTTGGTCACGCAGCATTTCGGCATCGAGGCGGAACCGAGGGCCGCGAGCGAGCAAGCGATTGTTGGGATCGATCGCCAACATCGCTTCACTGGTCTTGGCATCACGCTGGTAGGCCTCCGTCATGACGAGCCGCTTCATCATCGCCTTGATATCCCATCCACTCTCGCGAAAGTCGATCGCGAGCATGTCCAGTAGCTCGGGATGCGACGGCGGGGTCCCTTGGCTACCGAAATCTTCACTCGTCTTGACCAATCCCGTACCGAAGAGATGCTGCCAAAATCGATTGACGGCAACGCGGGCGGTCAGCGGGTGATCGTCAGCGGTCAACCACTCAGCCAGAGTGAGCCGGCTGGTCACCTCATCGCTGGAATGATTGTTGGGTAGCGGGGGCAAGAAGGCGGGCGTGCCACGCTCGACGGCCTCGCCGGGGTCGTCGTATTGGCCTCGTAACAGGATGTGGGCTACGCGTGGCTCTGCGGTCTCTTTCCAAACGAGTGTGGTCGGAAGCTTGTTTTGCAGGTCGCTTTGCATTTTCACCAAACCCGTCCGCATGTCCTGGATCGCCAACCACTGCGGCGTATCACAAAACTTGCTCCGGTAGAAATCTCGTACCGCATCGGCAGCCGGTTTGGAATCGGCATCGTTGACGAGTGGGTCTCCCTTGGCAATCGCCGCCAACGCGGTTTTGAGAGGTTTTGGTAAATCAACTTCTCCAGCCGCAAAGGCTTGCCCCAACCGGGCTTCGGTGGCGTCGAACACGGTCAACTGCACATCACGAAGCATGTGGGCGGCGAACTTCGATTGATAGTGGAGCTGGACACGAAGCTGGGTTGGGGTCTCTTCCGAAGAATCCAACTGCGATTGCAGTTCAAACCAAGCCGTTCGCGATCCCTCACCTTGGTGACCGGCAACAGCCCAACCGCGATCAGCATCAATCGAACCATCGATCGCCATCTCCACCGCAAAACCGTCACCGTCGGTTTGTTGGCGACTGGCCAAGGCGGACGTGATCGTCAGCGGTTTCCACTCCGATTGATCGCCCTGCCGCGTATGCAGCACAATTTCGCTGAGCACGGCGTTGCCATTGGACGATGCGCCCACGCGGGTGTGCTGTTCATCAGTGAGTGCCCCGAGTTGCAGCATTCGCCACTGCCCGGGCGGAAGCTCGCACTCAATCTCAATCATTTCCTTGGCCGCAATTTTGCCACTGACGTGAACGACCGTGTCGTCAACGATGCTCGTTTCGGTGTTTGATTGGGACTGCGCGGTGCGCGGCGTGAGCACCGCGGACTTCGCATTGGCGTGGTCCGCCAAGCCCTCTTCCCAAGCATGCTGAGCGGCGTCGACTTCCGGCAATAGGCCAGCCTGTTGCTCGTCGATGGCGATGATTTCGGCAGCGATTTCATCGAGCCGCTGTTGCTGTTCATCGCTCGCGACCCGGACGACGGGCGGATGATTTTTGGCGTTGCCATCGAGAGCCTTCCCGTCGAGCGAATTGAAGAACGCCGACAAGGAAAAGAATTCTCGCTGCGAGATGGGATCGAACTTATGGTCGTGGCAGACCGCACATCCTGTCGTCAGCCCGAGGAAAACCGTCCCAAATGCATCCGTCCGATCGATCACATTTCGGGCAAAGACTTCGTCGTAGATCGACCCGCCTTCGTTGGTGGTGACGTTGAGGCGGTTGAATCCCGACGCGATTTGTTGGTCGAGATCGGCATCCGGGAGTAGATCGCCGGCAAGCTGCTCGGTAATGAAAACATCCATCGGCTTGTTTTCATTGAATGCGGAAATGACCCAGTCACGGTAGGGCCACATTTCGCGATAATTATCCAGGTGCAAACCATGGGTGTCCCCGTACCGCACCAGATCGAGCCAGTAACGCGACATGTGCTCGCCGTAATGTGGCGAGGCCAATAGCTCGTCGACATATTTTTCATACGCGTTGGGATCGGTGTCGTGGACAAAGCGTTGCACCTGAGACCAGGTCGGTGGCAGGCCGGTCAGATCGAACGCGACACGGCGAGCGAGCGTGGTGCGATCGGCGGGGCCGCGTGGGGTGAGTGATTTTTCTGCCAGTGCGGCGTTGATCCAACGATCGATCGGATCGTTTTCTATACTGCCGTCCGGGGGGGGGGGCTCGCTGCGAGTGGGGGCGATGAATGACCAGTGGCCCTGGAACTCGGCACCCTGCTGAACCCAACGCGTTAGTAACGAAATCGCGTCCTCGCTGAGCGGTTTGTGGAATTCAGGAGGCGGCATCAGCATGTCGGCGTCCCCCTCGGTGATTCGCTCCAGCAGCACGCTGGCTTCCCAATCTTCCAGGTCAATCACCGCCAAGGCACCCTCGGCCGTATCGAGCCGAACCCCCGATTCCCGTTTGTTTTCGTCGGGGCCGTGGCACGCGAAACAGTGGTCCGACAACAGGGGGCGAATGTCGCGTGAGAAATCGACCCTGTCGCCCGCGGCGTGGGCTTCGGCGGCGGGCTCATTTGCCACGCCCGTGCAGGGGAGCAACAGCACGGCGAGCATCAGGTACCGCGAATCAATCGGCAACATGCGTTGGACTCGGAGGTGGGAGGCGGCGGCGAGCGCAGATGAGCGGGGACGATTGCATCCGCCTGAGCGCGAGGTGGGACGCCTTTATGATAGCCGATTTGCCCCCAAATGCTAGCGGAACGTCGTCGGGCGGCGATTCCCCAAGATGATTCCTGGTGACCGATGCCGGGCGGCGGAGCGCCGCAATCGACGCCAACATCCACGCTCGGGCCCGCCCATTGTCCGGCCAGCACATTGTCCGGCCAGTCCCCCCCCTTCGGGCTCGCGTCGCCGCGATTTCGGATGGGCCCGTGAATCTCGGCAAAACAGGGGGTCCCTGCGATACCGTTTAGGAACGAGCGGAAAATATGTGGCCGAACGCTCCGCGGTCGGAATGGTCGACTGCGGAGCGTTCGACCACCATTTCAGACAGTAATTTCCCGCTCGTTCCTTAGCCGTCGTAGGCGGGCGTGAGATCGACGCCGCACATTCGTAGGTACACCGACAGTATGCCGCGATGGTGGACGGAGTGGCTAAACACCCAGGTACGCAGACATTCGCTCTTGGGAATCGTGAACAGCGCCTGCCCACCTGATTTCAGCGACCACATCTCCGCCATGACCTCGTCGGAGCAGCTCGCAAGGGATTCGCGTGCGGATTTCACATTTTCGTCAAACCACTTCAGGAGCACGAGCGGGTCGGACTCATTGGAGACTTGTGCGGCAGGCTCATCGGGCGGCGCGATGTCAAAATCGGGTTCATCGATGATTTTGGGCGTCCACCCGACGATGTCGACGAGGTGATTGGCGTTCCAGGCGATCGTGTGCAAGCCCACGGCGGCTTGCCAGCCCATTTTGTCGGTCGGGATTTCTGCGAGCACTTTGCGGGTTCTCGCCATTTCGGCGTCGAATTCAGGGATCATTTGTTCGGCAAGGCTCATCGCTCTCTTTCTCCAGGTCAATCGAATTCAGGGCAAAAAAATCAATTGCGAAACGTTGGAATCGTTTCACCGTTTCGACGTCATTCCGCAACGCTGAAATCTCGCATCCCGCTACCCTTGGACAACCGCCCTGACCGACTATGATCACGCCCCACGCGTGTGTTCCTATTGACCTTTTCTCGGAGATTTCCGTGCCCCAATCACTCCCCAATGTCCTTGCATCCCGATACGCCAGCGAGGCGATGGTGGCGATTTGGTCGCCCGAATCCAAGGTCGTCCAAGAACGACGGCTCTGGATCGCGGTCATGGAAGCACAGGCTGACCTGGGCGTGCCCATTCCAGATGGGGTGATCGAGGACTATCGCAGCGTGATCGAGCAGGTCAATTTGCAGTCGATCGACGATCGCGAACGCGTCACCCGCCACGACGTCAAGGCGAGGATCGAGGAGTTCAATGATCTGGCCGGTCACGAGCATATCCACAAAGGCATGACGAGCCGGGATCTGACCGAGAACGTCGAGCAGCTGCAGATCCGCTCCGCACTACTGCTCGTCCGCGACCGTATCGTCACTTCGCTGGCCATGCTTGCTGATCGCGCGGCACAGTACGCCGAGCTTGCGATCGCCGGTCGTAGTCACAATGTGCCGGCCCAAGTCACGACGGTGGGCAAGCGGTTTGCTAACACGGCCGAGGAGATGTTGGCCGCCTACCAACGGGTGGATGAATTGATCGCCCGCTATCCGCTGCGTGGCATCAAGGGGCCCGTCGGTACGCAACAGGACATGCTCGATCTGTTCCAGAATGATGCTGGCAAACTCGATCAACTCGACGATCGCATTGCCGAGCGGCTCGGTTTTACCTCCGTGCTCGATAGCGTCGGGCAAGTCTATGCACGCTCACTCGATTTCGATGTTGTCTCCGCACTGACGCAGCTTTCCTCGGCACCCGCGAACTTTGCCCGTACATTGCGGCTGATGGCCGGTGCCGAGCTCGCCACGGAAGGTTTTCGGCCGGGCCAGGTCGGTTCGTCGGCGATGCCACATAAAATGAATGCTCGCTCGGCTGAGCGGATCGATGGCTTTTGCGTTTTGCTGCGAGGGTACCTGTCGATGGTCGGCGGCTTGATCGGCGACCAGTGGAACGAAGGGGATGTCAGTTGCAGTGTGGTCCGGCGAGTGGCTGTCCCCGATGCCTTCTTGGCGATCGATGGGCAGATGGAAACATTCCTGACCGTCGTGAGTGACTATGGGGTTTACCCCGCAGTCATCGAACGCGAACTCCGCCGCTACCTGCCGTTCTTAGCAACGACGAAAATCTTGGTCGCGGCCGTGAAGGCGGGGGTTGGACGCGAGACCGCCCACGAAGCGATCAAGGAACATGCCGTGGCGGCGGCATTGGCAATGCGGGAAACCGGACGTGATGACAACGATCTGCTTCAGCGCCTCGCAGCGGACGATCGCCTGCCCTTCAGTTGTGAGGAGCTCAACGCAGCAATAGGGGCCCCGGTGGAGTTCATTGGCAATGCGGTCGCGCAGATCAATAAGGTGAATGCCCGAATCGAGAAACTGGTCGCAAAGAATCCCGGGTTAGCAACCTATCGCCCCGGCGACATTCTGTAAGATGAAGGAGTCGCCCATTCACACACCCCAGAGTAAAGACATGAAGTTAGCCATTCTCTCGTGCAGCCCCAAGTGCTACTCGACTCGGCGATTGTTAGAAGCTGCACGGCATCGGGGAGCGACCGCCAAGGTGCTCAATACCCTGAAGTTCGCGATCGACTTGGAACAGGGTGAACCCGATCTTTACTATCGCAGCAAGCACCTGAGTGATTACGACGCGATCCTTCCGCGGATCGGCGCCTCAATTACGTATTTCGGCACCGCGGTGGTGCGCCAGTTCGAGCAGATGGATACGTTTAGCGCTAGTTCGTCTGCGGGGATCAGTAACTCGCGGGACAAACTGCGCAGTTTGCAGATCCTCAGCCGTCACCAGATCGGGATTCCACAAACGACGTTCGTCCGCGATCGCAAGGATATTTTGCCTGCGATCGAACGTGTGGGTGGGGCACCGGTGATCATTAAGTTGCTCGAGGGGACCCAGGGCGTGGGTGTGATTTTGGCCGAGTCGGTCAAGGTTGCCGAGGCGATCATTGAAACACTTCATAGCACCCGCCAGAACGTGCTCGTCCAACGGTTTGTGTCCGAGAGCAAGGGGCGGGATATCCGTGCGTTCGTTGTCGGCGACCGTGTCGTTGCAGCGATGCGGCGGGTGGCGGTCGGCACGGAGTTTCGCAGTAACGTGCATCGCGGCGGCCAAACCGAGTCGGTCGACCTCGACCCCTCTTACGCGGAGACCGCGGTTCGCGCCGCTCAAATCATGGGGCTGCGGGTTGCTGGCGTTGATATGCTCGAAGGCAAAGACGGACCCCAGGTTATGGAGGTCAACTCGTCCCCGGGACTCGAGGGCATTGAGACGTGTACTAACCTTGATATCGCCGGTGCCATCATCGACTACATGATCGCTCAGGTTGACTTTCCTGAGGTGGACGTGCGGCAGCGTTTGACCGTCAGCAGCGGATACGGCGTCACCGAAATCCATATTCGTGATGGCTCGGAATTTGTCGGCAAAACGATCGATGAATCGGGGCTGGCGGAACAAGATATCAACGTATTGACGCTGTATCGAGGCACGACCGTGATCCCGAATCCGCGACTCAAGCGAACGCTCGAACCGAACGATCGCCTATTGTGCTTCGGAAAACTCGAGTCGATGCGTGGCATGGTGCCCGCAAAAGTTCGGAAGCAGCGTCGACCCAAGATCAAGACTCTGCCGGCCTCCGCACAGCAGATCCAGCAAGAAATTTCGAACAACTGATTCCCTGAACGCCAGTCGCAGCGAGTCGTCCGATCAAGGGCCGCTGAGCGTGTGAAGCGACCGCGTATGAATAACCCCGAGTCGCTAGGTTCGCCAGCACGTGGATTCCACCGTCTGGCAATGGTCGCTGCATGGGATTCGACGCGTTTTATTGTCTCGCTGTCGCACAGCACGTCTGGGGGAATTTTGGGGCGTGACTCGTTTCACCGCGGGCGCGGGCCGCGTTTCGCGAACCTCGCGTGGGGCCGATGCCCACGCGATGAAGTGGAAAGAATCGAGCGGATGTGCTGAAAGAACCGCACGGGGCGGATCTTTCGCAAGATCCACGGCGCAAATTGCCTACTCGATGCTCGTTGCCGAATACGCCTCAAAGTGCTGCCGTGTTTTCTCCACGTCAAACTCGCCGTCGTGCAGCACCAGGCGGAAGGAGAGTGTCAGCGTTTCGCCGTCTTCAATTTTCACGCCGTCATAGGCCGGGGCGCCGAAGTGGTGCCGGCCGAAGGGGTTCGCGGCGAACAAGCCATAGCTCCGCACGTGCCAATAACATTCGGGTAATTCATTGCCTGGATGGTACATCATCGTGATGCCAGCCCGTGGCCACGAAGCAGCGTCCTGGGCGGTCACTTTCGCGTCACTCTCGGCCAGCTCCGGCGGCGCAATGGGGCCGCTGTAATCGACCCAGTTCGAAACCTTGGCCCAAGTGTCGTTGTCAGTCAGGCCTTCCGCGTTGTGGATTTCACCACCGAGTTTCGCATCGACTTTGACTGTCCCCGCCATCCGCACGCCGAGTGATCCCTCTTTGGTGTCGCCGAACGTGACATCCCCGTCGCTGGCGATGAGTTTGATGGTGACATCCATCACGGTGTCGCCAAGATGTTCGTGAACACGAAATTGACGTTCGTCGCTGAGCATGCGTTTGCCATCCGGTGTCATCCAGTCATTCGTCGTGATCAGATCGCAAAATGCAACGGTTTTGGCCACGCCATTGCGGACTTCGGAGGACTCGAAAGCGTTGCTGCCGGCGGATCGTTGCACAACTTGACCGATTTTTCCTTCTGGTAGAGTCGCCCAGAAATCGACTCCATTGACGTCTCCGTGATCGAACCACATCGAGCGGTGGTGGGGGTGATCGTGCCTTTCAAACCCAGCCGCGGTTGCCGCATTTCGTTTTGCGGCCCCAGACGGCGTCATCGGATAGTTACGAGTCAGTGGGAGGCCCGCTGGTGAGAGCAGGGGGTAGAAGCCTGGCGTGCCCTCTAGATCCGCGTGATAGGTCGCCAGGATCCGATCGCCTTCCATGAAACGCCAGATATCGCCCGCGGCCGCATCATGGCTCGATTCGATTCGAAAGCCACTGGCCGTCCCAGTCGTTCCGGTGGGGCCAGCCGAGCTGCTGGCGGAACTGGAGGTGGTGACCTCTGACTCGATCTCAACCTGGACGGTCTGCTGGGCGTTCAGCGGCGCGGGCCCGGTGGCGATACACAGGCAGGCAGCCAGTCCGAATGCGATCGGATTGCGTGGGTACGAATGGAGCACTGTTTTCATCGTTCTTTCATCTCGGGGATTCGTGGTAGCAGATATCATTGCCTAGGCTGTTATCCTAGCAGCCCGTCATCCTAGGGTGTGTATGGGTGGGGATGCGAGCGCCCGCAACTGCCTGGTTGGCCAATTCATCATATTCTGGTTTGAGGAGAACGAAGATGAAATTAACGATTGTCGGGACGGGCCGAGTGGGGTCCGCGATCGCGTTTGCCGCGACGATGGAACCGATCGTTAGCGAGCTCTGGTTGCTCAACCGCTCGATCGAGAAGGCGGAGGGCGATGCGATGGATCTAACCCACGCCAGCGCCATGCGCAATAGCAACATGACCATCCAGGCCGGCACGATCGAGGACGCCGCCGGCAGTGATGTGATCGTCTTTACCGCCTCCGTTTCACCGACGCGTGCTGACTGGAAACGCTCGGACCTCGCGGTGGGGAACCGGCCACTGCTCGAGCAGTGGTTGCCCGCCCTGGCAGAATCCAGCCCCAACGCGGTCCTGATCATGGTCAGCAATCCCGTCGACGTGATGACGTACGCGGCGATCCAAATCACCGGTTTCCCACCCGAGCGGGTCATCGGCACGGGGACGCTGGTGGACAGTATCCGCTATCGAGCGTTGCTCTCAAAAGAACTGCAGATCCATGCCGACGATATTCGTGCGTACATTCTGGGGGAACACGGCGACGATCAGTTCGCTGCACATTCCGTAGCGATGACAGGCGGCGAGAGGTTTCTCCCGAGCGAAACGACACGGCGGCTGTTTCGTGAAACCGTCAATGTCGGCTACGAGGTCTACAGCCGCAAAGGCTACACGAACTACGGCATCGCACTGGCGACCATGTCAATCGTCGATTCCATCGTCTATGACCTGCGGCACACGATGCCGGTCAGTGTTCTAGTTGATGGCTTTCTCGGTGTGAACGACGTCTGTCTGTCACTGCCTGCCGTCATCGGCCGCAGCGGGATCACCCGCATCCTGCACCCACCACTCTCGGAGGAGGAAGCCGACGCGTTTCGACACTGCGCCGCCAAGGTGCGTGAGGCCATCGGCATGATGGGCGAATTCTAGAGTTTTGTGTATGCCGAAAAGGTTTCGCCACTTCCACGACGATCAGTGCGTCGTGATGACCGACCAGCGGTGGTTCCCGTGAACGCCGAGAGCCGTTCGTTCGGGGGCGGGGGCGATCCTTGGTGAAAAAAGGTCGGTTATACGGATCGTTGATCCGGAGGCAGTGCTCTACTAATCAGTCACGCGCGATGAAAATGACGCAATCATCACGGTCACCAACGCTTGGTTCTTCCTTCCGTACCAAATTCGCTACCAGACGACCCCGAATATGCGGCAAGCGTGGGCCCCGGTTAGAAAGCCCCAACGAGGTTGATCATGCGAGAGTGAAAGTCGTTGATGTCAATGGCGAATGCCCATGTCTCTGCGTTGGTTTCCCTGCGTCCCTGCGTCCCTGCGTCCCTGCGTCCCTGCGCCTCCCCGCCTCTGCGTCAAAAAAGGACGTCTCCTGATGCCCAAAAACACTGGACTTAAAACGACCGTTCCCGCCACGCCGAGCTGACTGTCGGCCCATTTCGAATCGATCGCGGACGACCACGTCGGCGTGGACCGATCGACGAGCCGGACCAACGGTTACCTCGTCGCCGAGGTGGGCGATTTCAAGCACAAAAGGGGATCATCATCTCGTCGTAAGTGTTGATGGCATATATGGGCAAATTTCTTAACATGACAGTTGCGACCGTCAACACGTTCCGCAAAAAGCTTGACCTGCGGGCTCGCCTCCCTCATAATCATTGCCGCTGGAGCGATCGGTGATCTGCTGTCCTCTTAAATCGGTGATAACTCCGGCAGTGTCACCGACCGAACCGAAGGTGCATCCGGCAGTGAGGCTTCCAAAACCAGCTGGTTTAACAGGTCGCCTCGACGAAGACAGGAAAAGAGATGAAACGCCAGGAATCAGAAGCGATTGTCGGGTATAGCGTCCTCGAGAAATTCGAAGACTGTTACCAATACAATGAGAATGCTTGCTTCATCGCAGACTCTCAGAGCAGCGCCGGTGCTTTTCTGATCTATGGACACGGCGATGCGAATGATTGCCGGATCGACGAAGTTACCTTTGACGACATCATGCACGACTACGGGGGTGCGTGTAAATTTCCGTCGTCTTCACATCGTTGTGTCCAAGTAAATGCAGGATCTCACGGATGTTCGTACCCGCTTGCCCAGGATGCACTCGTAAAGAATCAGCAGCGATGATTGCGCCTGCGTCTGCGTGCTCGCTGCCACCTGCCCAGTGACCGCCAGCTTGGTCAAAAACGACTCGATATCCCGTTCGTTGAACAGCGCCAGTTCCATGGACCCCACGTGTCCCATGAATCGCTTGACCCACCGCACGTATGCTTTCTCCGTCGCCATCGACTAGTGCAGCACACGCATGTCGCCCCGCATCGTCTGAACCAGCACGGGCTCGGCAGGATCCATCTTGCCACGGATAATTGCCAATTCCTCCTCGGTCGGCGGTACCTCCAAGGCGAGGTTGCGTTCTGGCTTGCCCAATTGCGCGAGTTTCGCAAGGATGCTCGACAAATCTGGCTCGGAGCGTCCCAGCACCAAGTCGCGATAACACTCCAGAGACCTCACCGCCTGCCAACGCTGCCAAGCCGGAGCCCCCGCCTCCAACAACATGCGGGAAAATTGCAGCGTCGTTTCGCGATTGACAGCCAACTCGTTTACCAGGCCCTGGGGGAACGTCATCGCACACCGCCGCAGCCACTTCGGGAACCAAACCCGGTCGCTCTCCCCCACGCCATCGGCAGACGCCACCGCGATCTCAAATTTCAAAAGTGTCATCAGAATGATCCTTCGAGTTAGCGAGGTTGCTTTTGCGTCCCGAGAAGACTATCATCAACTACCACCACAGCGGCCTGCGGGATATTGGTCAAACACCCCAACTCACTCAGGTCGTATTGGCAAAATTCCCGAATACGACCCTACTGACAAGGGTTGAAACTATTGTTCTGCCATTAGTCCTTGACCGCCATGATTGCCGACCTTCTACGAGCGAGACATCCGAATGCAAAGATAGTTGGCGTCGACGATGCCGTCGTTGCTTTCCTTACCAGCCTCGGTCTCCCTGCGTCGATAGTGCAATCGCTTACTCAGATCTCGTACAGCGATTGGCTAGAAATTGAGAACCACTGCATCGTGCCGGCAAATGAGCTTCAAGACCTCAATACCGACGACCTTTATTCTCCGTGGTTTAATCGACGATACATTACGATTGGTGGAGGCTTAAACGGCGATCCAATCGCGATCGATCTCAATTCGACGTTGATGTGCTTTATCTTCCATGATGAGATGTACCCAAGAGACGAGTACTTACCTGACGATTTCGTGTTACACACTCCATTGAATTACTTTGACTTTTGGCAGGCTGTTGCGACTGACCCGGGCTTTCCGGTCGATGCCTACGACGCGGAAGAACGTTGGGGGCGACTCGAGCGATTCTCCAAAACAGAGACAGAACAATGACATGCATGGGAGGACGGCTTGCGGCGTTTCTCGCAATGGATAATTCACTCTCCGTCCCCCGTGATGTCTGACGTTCCCCGACTGACGACACTTAGCTCCAGGAAACTCCTCCATTGACTCGTGTAACGTCAGGCTTGAACGACTATCGTTACGTCGCATCCCTGCACATCGATCATCCGACAATTGATGCGGACTCAATGTCTCGCGGAATGCCCATCAATCCTGATCGCGTCTGTCGTGTTGGTGAGCAACGACGGACACCGAACGGAACGCCACGCTCAGGTTTTTATGATCGGACACATTGGAGCGTACAACTTGAATCTCCAGCTAATGCTGATGTGACCCACTTTCTTCGATCCATTCTTGAACGTCTTGAATGCTCACATGCATTTCTTGCGAATATCGCTGACACTGGTGGCAACGCCGAAATATTCATCGGACTGTTTGCCGATCGCGGTTGTGACTTTGAATTGCCGCGGTCGTTGCTCTCAAATCTTGCTACCGCTGGTCTTGGGCTACGGCTAGACTACTATGGTCCTGACAATACACCTGTGGACACCTGAACCTATATCTGCGGGGAACAATGACATGCACGGGAGGACGGCTTGCAGCGTTTTCCGAATGGATCGTCAACTCTCCGTCCCCCGTGATGTCCACCGTTCGCCGACAGATGCCCCAAGCCTCCCTCGTCTATGAAACGCTTTTCGTTACGAACACTTTTGATCGCGACGGCTGTGATGGCAGTGCTCATGGCTCTTCCGATTCGGCGTGCAATTGTTCAGAAACGGGGACGCGAGTGGGTAGCCTCTCAAAACGGCCACGTGAGCTTCTCGTACAAATACGACGCTCAAACTGATCAATGGGACCACAACGCGTCACGCCCTGCCCCTGAATGGCTCATCGACGCCCTCGGCATCGACTTCTTTGATACAGTGGACACCGTGATTCTTGACAACATGGAAGTGGAGGACCTGTCTCCCATCACAGATTTGCGGGGACTTCGACAACTTGCCATTATTATCGAGATTGACGACAAACTTGACTTCGCTCCATTGGCTGAACTCCCAAATCTTCGTCACCTGCATCTCGACTACACTGACATCGACGCAGAACGACTTGCTAAACTACGGGAACTGCTCCCAAATGTCCGAGTGGACGCAACGAATCATCCTCCGCCAGACTAAAGCGGCGAACCATCGGATGCACGTGCGGACTGGCAAGGTCTGATTGACAAGCGGGTGTGAATCCCGTCCGGGTAAGTGCTAGCCACACGCCCGGTATCGAGTGTTGCAGCCAACGTATAAGGCGTCACCGCCGAAGTCGTTGGTTGAAGCGTACACAGAAAGGTAGTGAGGGTGAATGGATCGCAGGTAGCCCTGTGACCGTGAACGGGATTAGCTCCGAAATTTTGTAACTGTTGAATCTGCCCAAGGTTTGTGCATGCCTTAAGGCAACATTGCTCACAGCGCTACCGGCAAGCTGTGAGTGGAGATCCGGAGTCGGCGCCCCGCTCGCGCTACACACCATGTCAATCAGGCAACCAGTGAGGCCCTGAGGTTCTTGATCGATTCGCGACTGCCGATCTCGATCGATCGAGTATGTCCTAGAAGTGGAATAAGCAACGAAGACAAATGACTTTCAGGGAATCGGACGATCCAGTAGTACCGCAGCGGCCCGAATGCCAATCGGGACGCGGCATGCCGAGTAATATCGGAGCAGGGAAGCGGATCGGGATGACACGCGGTCCAGACCGGGCACCGACCGTACTCAGTGACGGAGACTCGGTGCTAACTCGGCTGGATCGCATCTCTCAGAGAGCGAAGGCTGACCACGAAGGGGTTTTTAACAACCTCTTTTCGCTGCTCACTCATGAGCTGTTGTGGTATGCCTTTCGCCGACTCAAACGAGGCAAAGTACCTGGTGTCGATAACGTCACGGTGGAAGAGTACGAAGCAGATCTCGAAGCGAACCTTCGCGGTCTACTGACGCGACTCCATCGAGGCTCGTATCGCCCGCAGCCGAGCTTGCGAAAGAACATCCCCAAGGGGAATGGGAAAACGCGACCGCTCGGTATCGCTTGCGTGGAGGACAAACTTGTCCAACGCGCAGTCGTGATGATCCTGGAACAAATCTACGAAGTGGATTTTTACGATACTTCGTATGGTTACCGTCCAGGCAAATCTTGTCACGAGGCATTGTCGACGCTGGGAGGATTCATCGCCACGCGGAAAGTAAACTGGATCAGTGATGCTGACATCAAGGGATTCTTTGATAACGTGTCACACCAGCACCTCGAAGAGCTACTGCGACGACGCATTAGCGATCCGAAGTTGCTGCGGCTGATCGTATGTTTTCTGAAAGCAGGGGTGATGATCGAAGGCCGGTTGCAGGCCACCGAAGACGGCGTTCCGCAAGGAGCCAGTCTCTCACCGCTGCTCGCCAATGTGTATTTACATTATGTGTTGGATGAGTGGTTCGAGCGTGAAGTCAAACCGCGACTCAGAGGAGAAGCGGAAATCATTCGCTTCGCTGATGATTTTGTGTGTTGTTTTGAGCTCGAAACCGATGCGATGAGATACCAAGCGGTGTTGCCTAAGCGACTGGGCCGTTACTCGTTGTCAGTCGCCGAGGAGAAAACCAAGTTGATCCGGTTCGGACGTTTTGCGAGTCGCGATCACCAGCGACGTGGCGAAGGCGCGCCGAGCACGTTCGACTTCCTCGGATTCACTCATTACTGTGGCCTGTCGCGTGCAGGAAAGTTCAAACTGAAGCGGAGAACGTCAGGAAAGAAACTTCGTGTGAAGTTGATGGAGATGCGTCTGTGGTTTCATCATCAGCTCTCGACACCGGTCGGCGAGATGTGGCAAACGCTTAACATGAAACTTCGCGGTCACTATCAGTACTACGGCATCAATGACAATTGGCCGATGCTGATGGCTTACCGTAGCAAGGTTCGTCGGATGGCGAAGCGTCACTTGAGCCGTCGGAGTCAGAAGAGCTATGTGAACTGGGACGATTTCAATCGCTTCACGGAACTTCATCCCTTGGCGGGCCCGACCAAATTGAAGGACCTGATCGCGATGAACCGTGAGTTGCTGAGTGCGAGGGACAAGTGACATCTGGGAGCCGGATGCTGTAACGCGGCACGTCCGGATCTGCGAGGGGCCGAGGGTCAATGAGGCAAGGTTGAAATATTGTGACACCACAACGGGAAACCAGTGGCAAACAGTGAACACAAAGCATAACCTAAACCAAAGAGACCCCGGTCTACTCTCCCCGAGTCGGCGAGTCGGGCGTTTTGACAATGGAAGATCTCTCGCGCCGACCGGGTGATCCGCATCGTTCCCCGACTGGCATTCGCACCGATGATCGATGTTGAGGCTCAACCGCGAATTGTCGCCGAAATTGTGATGCTCTCATCAGCCGAGGGTGGCCGCACTCGGGGCATCACGATCGAACCCGATTCCCGATACATGCCGCATCTAGCGATCGACGATCGAGCAAACCGCAAAGCGAGAACTGACGCGAACAATCATTCTCTCGAACACTACATGGGCGTACTTTTCGAACCGGCATTGTCGGTCACTGATCCCGCAACTGGTTCCGGCCAATATCCGCTTCGACTCATGTACTATCCCCGCGTCGACTACTCCACGCTTCAAACCGGGAGCACCTTTACTGTTCGCGAGGGCGGACGCATTGTTGGTCACGGCATTGTGCTAAGCACATCTGGGTAAGTATTTCGGTATAACTGGCAAGCTTTTTGCACCCATGTTGAGTTGGGAATCCTTTCTGATTTGCTAAGCACATCTGGGTAAGTATTTCGGTATAACTGGCAAGCTTTTTGCACCCATGTTGAGTTGGGAATCCTTTCTGATTTGCTAGCAAATGCTCGATGGTCGAGATTATGCGAAGCATCATGTTTCTCCCTGTTTCACGAACCGGGAGATTCAAATGGCACGCCCCTCTACAAAATTCGCACAAATTGGCTCAGTCGAGCAAAAACAGCAACTGACGGAAATGTGGAAAAGTCATCATTGCCACTATACGCGAGTTCGTGCGCACGCAATCTTACTCAGCGACCAACAGTACGAAATAAGTTCCCTTGTCGATATCTTTGGCGTGGATCGAGATTCGGTATCCAGTTGGATTGACAGATTTTCAGAAGGCGGCCCCGACGCACTTGAAGACTCCGAGCATCCCGGTGCGCCGCCGATACTCAACGCCTCAGAGCAGCAAACTCTCCGGCGACTACTTCGAAAATACCCGAATCGACCAGCCAAGGTGCTGAAAGAGCTGAAAGAAAAAACCGGCAAGGAAATCAAGCGACCCACTCTGCGAGAATACGCGAGGCGGTTTCGGCTGAGTTGGAAACGTTATCGTCGAAGTTTGCGGCAAAAACGGGATGAAAAGAAATTTCAATTGGCCAAGGAAGAGCTAGCCGAGTTTCTCGAAGAACCGGATTTGAACGTTGTTTACTTTGACGAGGCGGGTTTCTCGCTCAAAGGAGTTGTTCCCTACGGATGGCAACCGATCGGTCGACGCTACGAAATACCCGTAACCGGGGCACACGGCAGCAACGTTCAAGCGATTGGGTTTCAGGGTCAAGACGGTGAAACCCACACCTATCTCCACAAAGGCTACGTGAACAGCGAAATGGTGATTGCAATTTTCGATGATTATTGCCAAACAATCGACGGTCCAACTGTTGTGGTCCTTGACAATGCCTCAGTCCACACGAGCGGAGCATTTCAAACTCGCATGGAAGACTGGGCAGAGAAAGGACTCTACATCTACCATCTGCCGCCATACAGTCCAGAGCTGAATGCAATTGAAATGCTTTGGAAAAAACTCAAGTACCAACTGCTCCCCGCTGGCGCCTGGGAGCGCTTCAGTACACTGCTAAACACACTTACGAAAACACTCAATGAGTTTGGAGAAGTGTCGTATATGCCTACGCTTTTTAATTATGCCGAATAAATTCACCCGACGTGCTTAGCAAATGCTCGATGGTCGAGATTATGCGAAGCATCATGTTTCTCCCTGTTTCACGAACCGGGAGATTCAAATGGCACGCCCCTCTACAAAATTCGCACAAATTGGCTCAGTCGAGCAAAAACAGCAACTGACGGAAATGTGGAAAAGTCATCATTGCCACTATACGCGAGTTCGTGCGCACGCAATCTTACTCAGCGACCAACAGTACGAAATAAGTTCCCTTGTCGATATCTTTGGCGTGGATCGAGATTCGGTATCCAGTTGGATTGACAGATTTTCAGAAGGCGGCCCCGACGCACTTGAAGACTCCGAGCATCCCGGTGCGCCGCCGATACTCAACGCCTCAGAGCAGCAAACTCTCCGGCGACTACTTCGAAAATACCCGAATCGACCAGCCAAGGTGCTGAAAGAGCTGAAAGAAAAAACCGGCAAGGAAATCAAGCGACCCACTCTGCGAGAATACGCGAGGCGGTTTCGGCTGAGTTGGAAACGTTATCGTCGAAGTTTGCGGCAAAAACGGGATGAAAAGAAATTTCAATTGGCCAAGGAAGAGCTAGCCGAGTTTCTCGAAGAACCGGATTTGAACGTTGTTTACTTTGACGAGGCGGGTTTCTCGCTCAAAGGAGTTGTTCCCTACGGATGGCAACCGATCGGTCGACGCTACGAAATACCCGTAACCGGGGCACACGGCAGCAACGTTCAAGCGATTGGGTTTCAGGGTCAAGACGGTGAAACCCACACCTATCTCCACAAAGGCTACGTGAACAGCGAAATGGTGATTGCAATTTTCGATGATTATTGCCAAACAATCGACGGTCCAACTGTTGTGGTCCTTGACAATGCCTCAGTCCACACGAGCGGAGCATTTCAAACTCGCATGGAAGACTGGGCAGAGAAAGGACTCTACATCTACCATCTGCCGCCATACAGTCCAGAGCTGAATGCAATTGAAATGCTTTGGAAAAAACTCAAGTACCAACTGCTCCCCGCTGGCGCCTGGGAGCGCTTCAGTACACTGCTAAACACACTTACGAAAACACTCAATGAGTTTGGAGAAGTGTCGTATATGCCTACGCTTTTTAATTATGCCGAATAAATTCACCCGACGTGCTTATCATCGACGTTACCCAGCCAACACGAACAGAGCGGGGAACAATGACATGCACGTGCGGACTGGCAAGGTCTGATTGACAAGCGGGTGTGAATCCCGTCTGGGTAAGTGCTAGCCACACGCCCGGTATCGAGTGTTGCAGCCAACGTATAAGGCGTGTTGCCGAAGTCGTTGGTTGAAGCGTACACAGAAAGGTAGTGAGGGTGAATGGATCACAGGTAGCCCTGTGACCGTGAACGGGATTAGCTCCGAAATTTTGTAACTGTTGAATCTGCCCAAGGTTTGTGCATGCCTTAAGGCAACATTGCTCACAGCGCTACCGGCAAGCTGTGAGTGGAGATCCGGAGTCCGCGCCCCGCTCGCGCTACACACCATGTCAATCAGGCAACCAGTGAGGCCCTGAGGTTCTTGATCGATTCGCGACTTCCGATCTCGATCGATCGAGTATGTCCTAGAAGTGGAATAAACAACGAAGACAAATGACGCTCAGGGAATCGGACGATCCAGTAGTACCGCAGCGGCCCGAATGCCAATCGGGACGCGACATGCCGAGTAATATCGGAGCAGGGAAGCGGATCGGGATGACACGCGGTCCAGACCGGGCACCGACCGTACTCAGTGACGGAGACTCGGTGCTAACCCGGCTGGATCGCATCTCTCAGAGAGCGAAGGCTGACCACGAAGGGGTTTTTAACAACCTCTTTTCGCTGCTCACTCATGAGCTGTTGTGGTATGCCTTTCGCCGACTCAAACGAGGCAAAGTGCCTGGTGTCGATAACGTCACGGTGGAAGAGTACGAAGCAGATCTCGAAGCGAACCTTCGCGGTCTACTCACGCGACTCTATCGAGGCTCGTATCGCCCGCAGCCGAGCTTGCGAAAGAACATCCCCAAGGGGAATGGGAAAACGCGACCGCTCGGTATCGCTTGCGTGGAGGACAAACTTGTCCAACGCGCAGTCGTGATGATCCTGGAGCAAATCTACGAAGTAGACTTTTACGAAACTTCGTATGGTTAGGAACGCGGGATCAATAACTGGCGTAGTGGATCTTGTTAAAGATCCATCCAGAACAGGATCTTTAACAAGATCCACTACGGTAAACCCGTCACTTATTGTTCATGGCATCCTTGCCGTCCAGGCAAATCTTGTCACGAGGCATTGTCGACGCTGGGAGGATTCATCGCCACGCGGAAAGTAAACTGGATCAGTGATGCTGACATCAAGGGATTCTTTGATAACGTGTCACACCAGCACCTCGAAGAGCTACTGCGACGACGCATTAGCGATCCGAAGTTGCTGCGGCTGATCGTATGTTTTCTGAAAGCAGGGGTGATGATCGAAGGCCGGTTGCAGGCCACCGAAGACGGCGTTCCGCAAGGAGCCAGTCTCTCACCGCTGCTCGCCAATGTGTATTTACATTATGTGTTGGATGAGTGGTTCGAGCGTGAAGTCAAACCGCGACTCAGAGGAGAAGCGGAAATCATTCGCTTCGCTGATGATTTTGTGTGTTGTTTTGAGCTCGAAACCGATGCGATGAGATACCAAGCGGTGTTGCCTAAGCGACTGGGCCGTTACTCGTTGTCAGTCGCCGAGGAGAAAACCAAGTTGATCCGTTTTGGACGTTTTGCGAGTCGCGATCACCAGCGACGTGGCGAAGGCGCGCCGAGCACGTTCGACTTCCTCGGATTCACTCATTACTGTGGCCTGTCGCGGGCAGGAAAGTTCAAGCTGAAGCGGAGAACGTCAGGAAAGAAACTTCGTGTGAAGTTGATGGAGATGCGTCTGTGGTTTCATCATCAGCTGTCGACACCGGTCGGCGAGATGTGGCAAACGCTTAACATGAAACTTCGCGGTCACTATCAGTATTACGGCATCAATGACAATTGGCCGATGCTGATGGCTTACCGTAGCAAGGTTCGTCGGATGGCGAAGCGTCACTTGAGCCGTCGGAGTCAGAAGAGCTATGTGAACTAGGACGATTTCAATCGCTTCACGGAACTTCATCCCTTGGCGGGGCCGACCAAATTGAAAGACCTGATCGCGATGAACCGTGAGTTGCTGAGTGCGAGGGACAAGTGACATCTGGGAGCCGGATGCTGTAACGCGGCACGTCCGGATCTGCGAGGGGCCGAGGGTCAATGAGGCAAGGTTGAAATATTGTGACACCACAACGGGAAACCAGTGGCAAACAGTGAACACAAAGCATAACCTAAACCAAAGAGACCCCGGTCTACTCTCCGGGAGCCGCCGATGACGCGGGTTTTGAAATCACAGATTTTTGGCGGCGGCCCCGTTACCGCTGGCGTTCGCCGACTAACTGAGACCTTAACTTCCAAGCTATCGAATGCCCGGTTTCTTCGGATACCTTTTTCTTGCGACAGTCTTCACGCTAGGCGGCGTCGTTCACCTCCTGATCCTTCTCTTTCGCAAACGCCAGCCTGCTCCCCGATACGCGGCACCAGAAGTCGCTTCTTGGTTTTTCACCTATCTTGTTAATCAATCGCTGTTTACCGCGTTGACGACTGACTCAACGGTCCAGCTAGTCTTCCCTGTGTATCTTGCGATGCCCTTCGCAACTCTTGGTTGGTGGTGGTTAATTGTTCGCCAATTTCGCACTGCAAACTCGTTCTCACAACACGTCTCGTGCGTACTGCCGGTGTTGTATGTTCCTTTTCTTTTTCTCATGCCGATGCTTGGCGGCGCGATGGGTAATTGGCCGTATGGCAATCTCCCGCGTGGTCTGGCCGACGATTTTGCCTTTGTCTGGCTTATCGGCTATCCAACGCTACACGTACTCTCGATTCTCTTTGTTGTCGTGTCCTGGGTTTCTACGGCAAACTCGACCGATGCTGACTCCCACGATCTCGTCTTGGTTGACCACGACGCTACACCATCGGATAATCCTTACTCACCTCCTGCCACAATGTGACACGGAAGAGCGGCGAACCATGCGATGCAACGGCGCCGGGCTTGCAGGTTTTAACGAATGGATAATCAACCTTCCCGGCCCGCTGATCGCGGCCGTTGAACTGGCCTTGCGGGGTTGTCTTGGAGTTTCAATATCTCTCGGTTGGGGCAACTAATCGCTTTGCAGACTTGGGTCGAAGTGGTAAAGTTCTAAGCTCTCGAGACCGCCTCAATTCGGTGAATCTGACGCTCTGAAAATGGCATCGATGCCAGTGCAACAAAGTCGTTGCACCACGATTCGGCGGAACACGGTTTCGAGGGGTCAACTCAGCCTAGCCGAACGGGTGAACTTAAACGTTCTGTGCCAAGCCATCGCGGCTCACGGTACCATCTCGAATTCTAACTTCTATGCACGCCTTGATGCCACCTCGCCGTCCACGCATTTCCCTCCTGACGCTGCTGCTGTTGGTGACCATATTTGCGATGGGGATCGCTCTCTGGCAGGCAAATTCTGAACTCATACCGATGCGGGAAGAAGTGCAAGCATTACGTGACGAAACGGGGCAGCTGACAATCAGCGATGTAAAGCAAATTCACGCGATTCAGATGGCAACGGACTATCCGCTAGCCTGGAAATGGCGTGTCTATATTCCCGAAGGGAGAAAAGTCTGCCTTGCGCACGAAACCCACCAGATATCAAAAGAAGAGTTTCCGGAAACGAACGGATACGAAATCGTTGGTCCAGGGGAATTCGTCGTGACTGTCATGCTAGACAAACAGCCAGACGGAAAATGGCGAAGTAGCCTCTCGTGCGATGGTGTGACTACCTATCGACTATTTCCTGAAGACGCAAACAGATGGCTTACTGAAGGTGGTTCGGGATCACATTTCGAGCAAGTGTATAGAACGGTTTCCGTGGAGAGATCAGGTGAACCATTTGTCTTGTTGCGTAAGCGGGTATTCTACAATCGACGGCAAATCCCCCCGTCGAACGAACCGGCGCTCACCGACGGATTACTGGTGTGGCTCTCCGAAGATATGTCGAGTGCAAACAATGGCGAAGAGCACAGAACCAAGCCGTGAACCGGAGCGGCGAAGTCGAGCGGTTCTGAATTGGACAATCTTTAGTCGCCGCCCGGTTACGGCTGCCGTTCTGCTACGACAAATCGCCAATGGTAAACCCGTATCAACCTCCGACTGAACGACAAGCAGATACCGGTTCTGCAATCGGGCGGAGTTGGTCGCCACTGACTGTGCTCGCTTGGCCAGTCTTGCTCGCGGCAAACCTTGTTATGCCGCTGTATCTCGGATCGCATTTGATACGCGACAACGGCAAGGTCGGCGTTGCGTTGACCATCCTAGTATTTGCTATTGTCGGTTGGGGTGTATGCATTCGGCGACCTCAATTCGCCAAACGCGTACTCGTTGGCGCGATGTTCATCGCGCTGACTCAAGCGTTTCCCCTGCTTCATATGTTGTCGGGGTTTCTTGCCGTAACTCTAGCTGACGCGATTGGTCACGCTGAGATCAACGGATGGGAACGTGAACAAATCACAACGGAATTCGGCGGATTCGTTGTTGCCACCGTCACCGGAGTTATGCTTACGGTCGCGTCGCTTTTGATCGGGAGCTCGATAATCCCTGTCATTGATGCAATACGTGAAGCGTTGAGGACGAAGGCAGAACCAAAAAAAAATGCACGTGCGGACTGGCAAGGTCTGATTGACAAGCGGGTGTGAATCCCGTCTGGGTAAGTGCTAGCCACACGCCCGGTATCGAGTGTTGCAGCCAACATATAAGGCGTGTTGCCGAAGTCGTTGGTTGAAGCGTACCCAGAAAGGTAGTGAGGGTGAATGGATCGCAGGTAGCCCTGCGGCCGTGAACGGGATTAGCTCCGAAATTTTGTAACTGTTGAATCTGCCCAAGGTTTGTGCATGCCTTAAGACAACATTGCTCACAGCACTACCGGCAAGCTGTGAGTGGAGATCCGGAGTCCGCGCCCCGCTCACGCTACACACCATGTCATTCAGGCAACCAGTGAGGCCCTGAGGTTCTTGATCGATTCGCGACTTCCGATCTCGATCGATCGAGTATGTCCTAGAAGTGGAATAAACAACGAAGACAAATGACTTTCAGGGAATCGGACGATCCAGTAGTACCGCAGCGGCCCGAATGCCAATCGGGACGCGACATGCCGAGTAATATCGGAGCAGGGAAGCGGATCGGGATGACACGCGGTCCAGACCGGGCACCGACCGTACTCAGTGACGGAGACTCGGTGCTAACTCGGCTGGATCGCATCTCTCAGAGAGCGAAAGCGAACCACGAAGGGGTTTTCAATAACCTCTTCTCGCTGCTCACTCATGAGCTGTTGTGGTACGCGTTTCGCCGACTCAAACGAGGCAAAGTGCCTGGTGTCGGTAACGTCACGGTGGAAGAGTACGAAGCAGATCTCGAAGCGAACCTTCGCGGTCTACTCACGCGACTCCATCGAGGCTCGTATCGCCCGCAGCCGAGCTTGCGAAAGAACATTCCCAAAGGGAATGGGAAAACGCGACCGCTCGGTATCGCTTGCGTGGAGGACAAACTTGTCCAACGCGCAGTCGTGATGATCCTGGAGCAAATCTACGAAGTAGACTTTTACGAAACTTCGTATGGTTAGGAACGCGGGATCAATAACTGGCGTAGTGGATCTTGTTAAAGATCCATCCAGAACAGGATCTTTAACAAGATCCACTACGGTAAACCCGTCACTTATTGTTCATGGCATCCTTGCCGTCCAGGCAAATCTTGTCACGAGGCATTGTCGACGCTGGGAGGATTCATCGCCACGCGGAAAGTAAACTGGATCAGTGATGCTGACATCAAGGGATTCTTTGATAACGTGTCACACCAGCACCTCGAAGAGCTACTGCGGCGACGCATTAGCGATCCGAAGTTGCTGCGGCTGATCGTACGTTTTCTGAAAGCAGGGGTGATGATCGAAGGCCGGTTGCAGGCCACCGAAGACGGCGTTCCGCAAGGAGCCAGTCTCTCACCGCTGCTCGCCAATGTGTATTTACATTATGTGTTGGATGAGTGGTTCGAGCGTGAAGTCAAACCGCGACTCAGAGGAGAAGCGGAAATCATTCGCTTCGCTGATGATTTTGTGTGTTGTTTTGAGCTCGAAACCGATGCGATGAGATACCAAGCGGTGTTGCCTAAGCGACTGGGCCGTTACTCGTTGTCAGTCGCCGAGGAGAAAACCAAGTTGATCCGGTTCGGACGTTTTGCACGTCGCGATCACCAGCGACGTGGCGAAGGCGCGCCGAGCACGTTCGACTTCCTCGGATTAACTCATTACTGTGGCCAGTCGCGTGCAGGGAAGTTCAAACTGAAGCGGAGAACGTCAGGCAAGAAACTTCGTGTGAAGTTGATGGAGATGCGTCTGTGGTTTCATCATCAGCTGTCGACACCGGTCGGCGAAATGTGGCAAACGCTTAACATGAAACTTCGCGGTCATTATCAGTATTACGGCATCAATGACAATTGGCCGATGCTGATGGCTTACCGTAGCAAGGTTCGTCGGATGGCGAAGCGTCACTTGAGCCGTCGGAGTCAGAAGAGCTATGTGAACTGGGACGATTTCAATCGCTTCACGGAACTTCATCCCTTGGCGGGGCCGACCAAATTGAAGGACCTGATCGCGATGAACCGTGAGTTGCTGAGTGCGAGGGACAAGTGACATCTGGGAGCCGGATGCTGTAACGCGGCACGTCCGGATCTGCGAGGGGCCGAGGGTCAATGCGGCAAGGTTCAAATATTGTGACACCACAACGGGAAACCAGTGGCAAACAGTGAACACAAAGCGTAACCTAAACCAAAGAGACCCCGGTCTACTCTCCGCGAAGGCCGCGAGCCTGGTCAACCGGTTTGGTCTGAGTCGTTCGCGCGGCCTCGGTGATCCCCGCCGTTCGCCGACTGCAGTCAAGATTTGTTTTTACTCACTATCACTCGTTGCTGAGGCATCAAATGCAATCTCCACACGATGATGAACAGAGCTCCAACCGCCCGAGGCGACGCCACAAGGAGCGAAACGTACTACTGTGGATTATTGTGCCGACACTCGCAGGATCGCTTCTCGGCATCGCTTTCTTCAATGCTGCAGCGGGTGCGGCCATCTTAGGGCTTCCTGTCCTAGCTGCCTCACTACTCACTCGTCGGTTGATCGGTAGAGCTGCCAATGACCGCGAGATGGGAATTGCGTCTCGATGACCCAGACGGCGATTCACAATACGGCGAACCATCGGATGCAACGAAAGTCCGGTTGAACGTTTTCCTACAATGGTTGCTCGTTCGCCGGACCTCGCTGATCCGTTCCGTTCGTCGACTTGATCACACCTTACCAATTGCATGAAACGTCGAGTTATTACCAACGACTTTACGCCTCATGCCGAGGATCGAATTGGCGTTGAATCGCTCGCTGAACTCAACTCACGTTTTGCTCTCACGTCGCGAGGGCGAGTGTGGTCGGTTTCCGTGACGCATCGATTCAACGACTCCGACACAAAATGGCTATCGAGCCTTCCAAGGCTTGCCGAGTTTAATATTTTCCACTTCACAAATGTTGATTCACAATTCACGCATTCCGGTGTTGCGAGCGTTTCGGCACTTCCCCGGATCATCGGAATAGCGGACTGCAACAATTCGCTTCTCGGCGATGAGGCGGCCAGGCATATTTCGACTTCTTCGTCGCTCCGCTGGGTCAAATTACCAAATTGTGGAATTACAGATCAGGGTGTATCGATGATTGCTCGGGCCACGCAGTTGATTGGTTTGTCATTAAGCTCAAATTGCATCTCAGATCAATCTGTCCCTTCGCTTTGTAGACTCGCAAACCTTCGGTATCTTTGGATCAATGACACTGAAGTGACGCCTGAGGGCATCCAAGAAATTTCAGCGACGCTAGATAATTGTAAAGTTCATAAAACATGATGGTCCAATAGCGTTTCAAAACTGCGCAGAGCATTCGCGACGAACCATGGCATTCACACGGAGCGGGTCTTGCAGCCGAATTTGAAATGGATATCCTAGCTGCCCCCGCATCGGTGAATTCCGCCGTTCCCCGACTGAAATCCATGGAACCTGCACAGCCGAATGGAACACCAACGGTCTTGGCTTCGCGACCTCGCCATATCTGTCTTTGCGCTCACATCTATTTCGGCGCTCTGTGGATTCCTGGCCTATTCTGCAAGCTCTATCGACGTGACACCGCTTAGGACGTTCGCGATTTCAATAATCGCAATCCTCTTCGCCGTGAACGCGATGATCTGGCTTTGGGGGATTTTCTGGATGTTGGTTCGACGCCAATCATTCGTCTGCCGTGTTACTTCACGCCTCATCGAATGCTTCTGTCCCACTCCTCTGCGTGGCTCATCGTTCACACTTCCGTTGCACGAACTGGACTCCGTCCGAATTGACGCCTTGCACGAAGGAGGCCAGCGCTGCACGCTGATCACAACTGATGGACGCGAGTACGACCTGACGTTTTACTACGGCAATCCGGTTCATCTTGTCATCGATGCGATTGCCCACCTCAAGCCCGATGTGGCGATCGTAGGCTATACGCCATCCGCGATCGAGGGCGGGTCGAAATCGGCGGATAACGATGGCGATGCACCGGAATAAAGTGGTCTCTACGTTCGCCTACAGAAATTCACCGATGAGACTTACAGCGATCGTCCTCCTTCTTACAACAACGTGCATCGGATATGCGCAGGATCCAAAGCCGGATGAAACTCCAAAGCGGTACTCGAAGTTCCAAGGCGATTGGGTGGTCACGTCGATGCATACGGAATCCGATCGCTCAGATAAGCCACCAGAAATCCTTGTCAATGTAGACGGCGATAGGTTCACGCTCAGCGGTTCGGGCGTCGCGAAAGGCGTTCCCCAACCCCTTGAGTTTAGAATCCCCAAAGACAACAAAGAAAATCCGTACCGTGAGCTTCAAAGATTGGGTGGGAAGAAACTAGATGACATTGTCGACGTCAACAATCAAATCATGGTTTTCTGGTTTGTCGGAATCTACAAATGGACAGACGAGGAGCTTCATCTCGCCCTGAAATACTGTGGACAAGGACTCGAGGGCCAATATTTTCGTGATTTCCGGCCGCCTTCGTCATTCGACGACAATCCAACCGACGGTGAGGTGCGCCTCGTTTTGAAGCGAAAGAAGTAGATGAAACAAGCACTGCACCTGAGTTGCGAAGTCGGGCGTTTTGACAACTGAAAATCTCTCGTCGCGACCGGATGATTGCAGACGTTCGCCGACAAATCATGGACACTGACGACAAACGGTTGATCCTCGCGGAGCACCTCGATCGCTTTCGCGCATGGACATACGAGGCACTTGCTTCAGAGCTCAATCGACCCCGTTCTAAACACGACTGCCTCGCAACGCATGATGGCGTATTCGATGACGGCACAGGATTCCATCTTTCATTTGACGTTTTTTGGGACGATCGACATGGTGGCGACATCCGGGTTTGTGGCGACATCACGACGCCTCCCGCGGTTCCTTTCCGACAGATACTTTCAATACACCTGCCCGACGCCTCGGATTCGTTTATCATGGCCCCTGACGGTAGCTTCGTCGGCGAGTAGTCGACTAGTGAGTTTGGCGACTTGCGGGAAGACGCTGCCTGGAATTCGCTGCTAGAACATCTTTCGTCGCTGGAGTGGGGCAGCTACATCCAACCGCCGCCCTCGGGATCGAGCGGGCCGAGCGACTTGGTGCGTTACCTGACTCGCTACTTAACGGGCGGTCCGATCAGCAATTCACGCGTCGTCGCGGCGGATGAATATGAAGTGACGTTCATGGCTCGCGAGGGAACCAAGCAGGGCGGTGAGTCAAGGCAAGTTCCGGTGACGCTCACCACACTCGAATTCGTACGTAGTTGGTGCATCCATATCCAGCCTGATCAGCTGACGAAGACACGATACTTTGGTGGTTGGAGCAATCGTCAACAAGCGAGTTACCAGCAGCGTTGCATCGACGACATCAACGCCGCCGAGCTACCGTATGCCGCCGGCGCGATGGAGTTCCCACCCGCGGAACCTGAGGCCACCGAACCAAGATCGACGCAGCCAACGTGCCCGCGTTGCGAGCAGGCGACCCTGCGAGTGGTATCGACGACTCCGCGTCCATCTTGGCGAGAGATATTTTCACGTGGCAGCAAAACGATGCCAGCCTGGTACTCCGGTTCGTTGCAAGGATCAGATCGAGCGTTCTGGGACGGTGCCAATGGTGACGGTTTTTACGACTGGTACCTGAAACATCAGGTAGAAGGTGCATACGCAGTCGCGGCGGTGACGCTGGATCCAGTGAGTGCCCCAAGCAGCCAGCCAATGCTCCCAGGACTAGAATTTGGCAGTTACTACGCGATAGAATAGAGTTCGTGGTCGCCACCGCCGCATCACTCGGTACGCGAGCCCAGCAGTGTGGCGACAAAGTTCAACGCACGATCTATCCGCACGTCAGGCGAGCAGCCCAACCGACAAAGTTGAGCTTTTTCTACGCCTGACATGCGGATAGATCGCAATTCGTTACCCGACTGATGCACTCCCAACAAACCTGTCGGCTCCGTTGCAACATTCGCCATACCAACCGCCAACTGAATCATCAGCCGCCGCAGACCCTGTTGTGTTCGACGGCGATCCACTCGATAACCCGCGTTTGCTGGTCTGGGTGCTTCGTGTGCTATCGCTTTTGCTCGTCCCGCTCGGTTTGCTTTCGATGCTTGGGGCGCTCAGCCTTCTCACTGGCGACACCTCAAACCCGGAACTCTACGAACTGTTCATCGTGCCTGCGATGGCGTGTGGCCTTTCGGTTCCCGTCTTGCTCGTTTCTGTTTTCGTTTATCGTAAGTGCTTACCGGACATTTCGCTGCCTGACCGTATTTGGTTTAATGGGTGGGCGGTTTTGCCGTGGCTTGGGATGGGGCTATCCATCCTAAGCGGGTTCGTTCGTGCTTGAATTCACCACGGCGGGTAACCATCGCGTGAACCGGAGAACGCGAGTTGAGCGATTTGGTCGTTAGAAACTTTCCTGCGCGTTCCCGGTTACGCGTACCGTTCTGCCAAAAATTTAGTCACACTAACACGTTATGAGGTCCAGAATGAGATGTCGTAGCTTCGCGCTGTTGCTGGTTCTCTACACGCTCACGACCTTTGCTTCTGAGCTACCCGCCCAGAATCCAACGCCTGCGTCGATCGCGCGGCAGCGATTCAACCAGGTGTTCGTCAAGGTGATCATGCCGGTCACCGCTCGCACCCCGAAGCAGGATGGACCCGTCGTCGAGTCCTGGGTTGCAGAGCAACTCAAAGAGCTGGGCGAGTCCGAGTATTTCGCTGTCACAGACTGGGTGCCTGTTTGTGACGGGCTGCTTGAGGACGATGAAGTCGACAATCGCATCTGGAGTGGTAGCCTTGTCGGCAAGAATTCTGGTAGTTTTTGCCCTGTCGGCGGCGACCTTCCTGAACGCAAAGATGGCCGAGTGTTGGTTCTCGTTGGTGGCTGGGATCCAGGCGGGGGACACGAGACGAAGGTCACACTGGTGGATGAACCTGGCACTCGAGCCGTTGAGCCGGTGCTGCCTTATTATGCCCGCGGAAAAAGAAAGGCGATTCCGGGTGAAAAGCCGCTAGCTTATGTGGCCGTCCTGATTGGGCCGCCACCTCGAGAGCGTGTCACGTCACACAGCAATGATGAATAGGCAGAACCATGCGGTGAACGGGAGCCGCCGATAACGCGTGTTTTGAAATCATAGCTTCTTGGCGGCGGCCCCGTTACCGCTGTCGTTCGGCCATCGGAGTGAAAATGAAATATCTTGTTGCGATGATGGCTTTGATTACCTTCGGTGCTCAACTTGGGTTCTCGCAGGAGCGATCGATATCAGGCCGAGTCGTTGATGCAGAAGGGAAGCCTGTTGCGGATGTATCGGTAGCAACTTTTTGGCGAGCAAATGGAAGTGCAAAAAAGTCGGACGGTACTGAGTTCGATTTGCGGGACAAGACGCAATTGCGAGAGTATTGGGGACGGCTTGGTCAAATGGACTCAACTGAGTCCACTGAGTCCACTGAAACGAATGCTAACGGCACGTTTACAATCTCGCTAAGCTCAAGAGATCGCGTTTTGTTTGCCCTGACTTCAGATCGGAAGTACGGATGCATCACTGATGTATCTGACAATGTCGATAAAGAGCCCACGATTGTCATGCGGCTTGCTCGACTTGTCACCGTGAAGGCAGAATTTCGTGCGTCGGTTGAAGGAAAATCAATCGACTGGTGTCATGCCTATGTAGAACTTCCTCCTAATGAGAAAAATCCGCTTGCGAGCAATAGGTTTATTTCGTGTGGATCTTTTGATCGTCGTTTTGAGGTAAGTTTGCCCCCGGGTAACTACCGACTGGATGCTTACGGAGTTTCCGATTCCGCCGCTGACATCATTGATCTTCGCGTTCATCCAGCCCCAAAATTCACCGTTCGGAGTACGGATACCGCACTGGATATTGGGATGCTGGATCTGACGCTTGCGCCACTTTCTCGCGAGGTCTTGGAGCGTGAATCAAAAGAAGCCGCGAGATGGAAAGACTATACGCAACATTATGGTGAGCCTGCACCTGAGTGGCATTCGGTCGATGGGCGTGGCATCGACCATCAACAGAACCTGAAGTCCTTAAGGGGAAAATGGGTGATACTCGACTTCTGGGGCATGAGTTGCGCTCCATGTCTCGCTCGCGGGATCCCAAAGATGATGGACTTCTACGAAAGGAATGCAAAGTCGAGGGAGAGATTCGAAGTCATTGGTGTCTGCATAGACTTCTCGGGCGAAATCGACGAAATGTCGAAATTGGACAAAGCGTTGTCGTCGGTTAAAACGCATGTGTGGAAGGGAAAGAAGATTCCGTTCCCTATCGTACTCGACAATACCTTCAACACTTGGGAACGCTACGGAATCCCGGGTCTCGGTACGGTTGTTCTCGTCGATCCCGACGGACGAATCGTTGAAGGAGACGAGTCGACACTGCAAGCGATCCTCGACAAGGCCGAACAATGAAATGCACGTGCGGACTGGCAAGGTCTGATTGACAAGAACAGGAAAAGGAACAGGAAAAGGGCCACCCACTTTTCAGCTGCCCACTTTTCAGCTCGGGCTGCGGCTTGTTTTTCGGCCGATTTAACTACGATCGGGGCCTCGCAGAGTGCCGCCACCGAGCATCGGGCTGATTCTGATCCGATTCTCCAATATCGGCGCAGCAGCGACCCCGGATGGAATCAAAGTGGGAGGTTTTCCGAAGACGGTCAGGCCGAAGATATCCCGAGTGGGTTGTCACGGGCGCAGAGCCAACCTTGACTGCGACGGCTGGCTTCCTCGGCGAGGTGTTCTGGGCTGCCCGCTGCTCGCTTGAACACCCGCCCAAATCGGCTCACGACGTCGCACCAGGCATGGGTATCCAAGCCGATGCGTGTGAGGATCGGCTGCAAGTGCGAGGGGATCGCACCGACCTTGTCACTGCGGAGTTGACGGCCCGTCCAGTCGAGCAATTCCAGATAGCTCGCCAACGAGACACTTAGGAAACCTTTCAGGCTGCCTCGTCTGCCCGAATGATCCAGGTGCGGCCCGACGGGATCGCTCTGCTCGTCAATCTCGATTGGACTCATCCAGCCACTGTGCTGGCGACCGCGGCTTCGCTCCCAGTCATGGGTGCTTTGGCGGGTCCGATCGGAGCATTGAGTCAAGTCGTCAATCCGATCCTTGGCTCCGGTGTACTTGCTTGATTCAGGCGTTTCCGCCATGGCGGCACGAATCGGGTTGAGATCCACGTAGGCCGCACACGCCAACAAACTCGCTTCATCGAGGAGTACCTGTGCCCGAAAACGCCCTTCCCAGAACCATCCCTCGCAACGCGATGGAAATCGGGATTGGCCGATCTGACCAAATCGGGATAATTGACTTTTCCGCACTCAAATCGCTCGTTTGCTGGCTGGAGCGGTACCACCGCAAACAAATCACGGAAGGTCTCCCATGCGCCCCGACGGAAAACCCGCCGCTGTCCCCCCCCGCGCCTATCGTCGCCATCGATAGTAAAAGCGGTTCCTCTCGATCGCGTGTGGGAGCATGCGATCGACCCGCAGACCAAACATCGAATTCTGCAACTCCTGTCGCAAGCAGCGGCCAAGTCATCACTGAAGTCGCCCCGCGGCGAGGAGGACAGTGATGAATAATTTTGCAATTAGCGCGAAGGCAGTTCTCGAAGCGAGCCCAAGGAACTTCCTTCATCCGAAAGTGACGGCGGAGCATCTCGAGCTTGATGCGGCCGTGTATGTCAGACAGTCCACCTGTGCCCAACTACGAGATCATCAGGAATCAACCGCACGTCAGTACGCGATGAAAGATCGTGTCATTGCACTGGGCTGGGAGCCCGACAAAGTGATGGTCATTGATGACGATCTTGGTCTCAGCGGAAGCGGCAGCGCCCAGCGAGAAGGTTTTCGCCGACTGCTCGAATTAATCACCGATCAAAAAGTCGGTCTTGTCGCGGGACTCGAAATGAGCCGCTTGGCTCGCAACTCAAAGGACTGGAGCGATCTGTTTGAAGTATGTGCGATTTTCAATACGTTGATTGCAGATGAAGATGGTGTCTTTGACCCCCATGATCCGAACGATCGACTCGTCCTGGGCCTCAAGGGAATCATCAGTGAGATGGAACTGCACACCATGAAGGTCCGACTGGAAAGAGGGCGTTTGAGCAAAGCTCAGCGCGGGGAGTTGTTTCACGATGTTCCGGTTGGCTATGTCCTCGACGCGCGTGGAATGCCACAACTCGATCCTGACGAATCCGCACGTCACGTGATGAAAATATTCTTTGAACAATTTCAAGTGATTGGTAGCTCTCACGCCTTATTTCATTATTTGTCTGAGCATCACATTCGACTTCCGTTTCGCAACCGACAAGCAGGGGTCACGAACGAGATCGACTGGCGTTTGGCGGCCAAGACGACCGTTTACGAGATGCTCAAACACCCGCTCTACGCTGGCGCGTATGGCTATGGACGTAAAAAAAAGTACGGTCTTAAATCACCACAAAAAACGTCAAAAAAACATCTTCCGCCCGAACAGTGGAAGGTGCTACTGCTTGATCGACATCCTGCTTACATTACATGGCAGCAGTACTGTGATAACCAACAACGTCTGGCCGAAAACGATAGTCGTCCCGACCGCAGTGGTCCGGTTCGCGGTGGCACAGCGTTGTTAGGTGGAATCATCAAGTGCGGCCATTGTGGTCGTCGCTTGTCGGCCAACTATCCGAAGAATTCTCATTCAATGTATGGCTGCTTTCGCCACCGAACGGTCGCCGCTGCCACGCCATGTCACAGCTCGATTCGTTGTGAGATATTGGATAGCTTCGTTGAAAGTAAAATCCTTGAAGCTCTCTCGCCAGCAGGCGTCGAACTGAGCCTGCAAGTGATCGAGAATGAAGAGACGCGGAGGCAACAAATGGAGAAACTGTTTGTTGATCGCGTCGAGCAAGCACGTTATGCAGTTGAGGTTGCTGAGCGAGGCTATCGTCATGTTGATCCGGCCAATCGTTTGGTAGCGGCACAGTTGGAAAACAATTGGGAGCAGTCGCTCATTGAACTGCAAGCCACTGAGCAGGAATTGAACGAGCTACGAGGCCAAGTTTCAACAAAACTCGCACAGGCTCAACGCGATGTGATCCTTCAGTGTTCTCGCGATGTGCATTCACTTTGGAACGAATCGTTAAGCATTGTCGATCGTAAAGAGATCATTCGACTGCTACTACAACAAGTGATCGTAGCGGTCCAGAACAACACTCAGCGTGTCGACGTTCGATTGCAGTGGCGAGGTGGATATGAGAGCGTTTACGAGATGACACGAACGGTCACACTGTATCCGCAGATGGACAACTATCGTGAACTCATGACACGTATGCTTGAGTTGGTTTTGGAAGGGCGTCGAACTCCTGAGGTGGCCAAGATACTTGAGCAAGAAGGCTATCGTTCGCCGCGGCACACCAAGCCGATTTCAGCGTCGATGATCGGTAAGCTGCTAGCGGACGATCCAACAAGTCGTCAGCAACTGACTGCCCCCGAGCCACTTGATGACCAATGGCTTGGTAGCGATCTCGCATCCGCGATTGGAGTCGCTGAGAAAAAATTGAAAGACTGGGTGACGCGTGGTTGGGCGATTGCCGACCAACGACCGTTCGGACGCGTCTGGTTGTTCTGGGCAGACGAGAACGAGGTACAGCGATTGCGTCGGTTATCTGAGCACCAAAGCGGTCAAGGTCGCCCTGCACCACCAGAATCACTTCGGACCCCGCAACGTACTGTCCGAAAGACAAGCTAGAAACTCACGCAGCTACTGCGTAAGCACACGACAAATTCAACTTCTTCCAATTGAGAGTTTCGACGCATGGCACCGCACGTTTCCAAAAGTGGCCGCGAGCTTTGTCCTCGGCGTTACTGCGGCGGGCAATATGCTCGGCGAGACAGCGCATGTACCAGCTCACGTCAGACAATCGCTGACGCCGCGAGGCAAGAACCGCCGGCTGATTCAGGATCATGTTCAGTTCCGGTCTCGTCGGCACGGCGGGGCTGCCGTCAGGGTTACGACGCGCGGGGAACAGCCGCAGCCAACGCTGGGCGACCTCCTCGTCCGACCACGCCGCGACGACGTCCGGGCGACTTCGTAAGACGAGGTGCAGGTGATTGCTCATGATCGAAAACGTCAGGCAATCGATCGCGAACACGGAGGCGAGGAACTCCATTCGGTCGCGGATCCAGCCCCTGCGGTGCTCGAAGGACTCTCCTGTAACGGGATCGGTCCCACAGAGCCACGCCTTGCGGACGCACCTCTCGATACAGTGGAGGATCTGAACCTCATTCGGATCGATCACTTCCCCACGAGCTTGCCTGGGCATCTTCATCACCTCCATCAGCGTCACGGTTTTGAGCAGCGAAACCATCGGCAATGGTATGCAATCCGCGATCGAAGGCAACTATTTATTGCCTGTCCCTATTCTCCCTCTATTCTCTCTTTTGAAAATCCGCTGATTAAAAAGCTGCTAGAACATACTGCTGATATAGCACCTTCAACGGCATGGGGGTCAGTAACAAATGGTGAAGCGTATTCAATGTTCTTGTTCGCGCGACACGATGCAGGATATTGCGATCCGTTTTCGTCAAGCCAAATACCGTACATCCCTAAAGACGAATTCAATCAAGATTTTATGATGACCACGCCGAATGGACAAATGTACGGAGACTTCTTGGACGAGTTGAAGTTGCTGTACAACCGATGATCGCCGAAGGCCATCCGTTTTTTTGGCTCGTGCCTTTGATTTTTGCGATTGCACCTGCGTTATTGATGTTCGTAGGAACGTTTACGTTTGTCGCTTTCGCGCTGCTTCGCCGTCGGCGTATTTCAGTACGGTTGTTGTTTGCCATGGTTCTTCTCAACGCAGTTGGCTTTGGAGCAAGCGTTTGGTTTTACCGTTTTCTTGAGTTGTAGAAGGGAGCCATCATATGGGTCAGGCGTCTTTGAAGGCTGGACGGAGCCAGAACCCCCTGATCCATTCTGCTCAAAATGGCCGCCAACTTTGGCGGAACACTCACGGGGACCACGATCTCCGGTGGTGTCGACGACTTTGAAAATGTCTACCAGTACGATTACCGTCAATCGCGATCTGATTCATAGCGGCATCTTCCTCCAACGGTGCAACCTTTTGAATCCATGCCTGGAAACAGTTCTGAAATGCGAGTGGCTTGAGGCCTGCAAGCAAGCGTCCCAAGGTATCGTGAGACGGAATACCGTTGGGGAGTTTGAGATGCTTTTTCAACCATGCTTGATTAGTGTCCGCCCAGATGCCGATTGCTTGCGGTCCATCCGCTCCTGCAATGACCGCCATGATACAAATGACGAGTAGATCGCCGAAGACATGGAGTCGATTGACGTGGGAACGCGGGTCGTTGAGTTCGTCAAAACAAGTGAGTATCGAATCGACGTTATCGAACTGGATTTCGGCCATAGAGATGAACATTGGAAAGCGATGGGAAGCAAACAAATCACCCCCATATCATCACCTAAAAACCGGCTGAGCGCAACTCGACGCATGCTGCCTATTTAACCCAGGGTGCGCGTTGGCCCTGTCTCAGGATATGGCTGATATGCGTAAGATGAAGGTGACGCTTGTGTATCGCTACGCTGATGAAAAGGGAAGCGAACTTGCTCGATTTCAAATAAGCCCGCAGGACATTGAGTGAAATGCAAGCCGCCATCCAGGTGCATATGGCAGAACAAAGGCTCATCCGACGGAAGCGTGCGGCGGAGGTTTTCCAGGCACTACGAAATACGTTTCAGTCGGATGAACTGTCAAACGGGTGCGAAGATGCGACGACGTGCAACACAGTGATATTGATGGAAACGCCAGGGCAGTTTAGTCTTAGCGCTGCTTCTGCCGGACACTCGGATCGAGTTCAGAAACGGGGTTGGTGGTTCGAATCCTCTCGGCGGGCAGTCGCTACCCGACTGAGGCGTTGGAAAAACCACACTCTCCAGCCGTTCTTCATACACCCTCGACACCATTGTGGCTGATGGCCCTGGACCTGGGCCAGCGACTGCACCCGCATCAGTCTGAGAACGGAAAAAATGATCGAATCCGTGAAGGCGCCAGCAGTGAGAACCCATTCGATGCTGGCCTGGATTTTTGTGCCGGCTGTGATCATGTCATTGGGATGGGGATTGCGTGGATACATTGGCGGTGGGCCATTCGGTGCCATGATTCCGGGGGCGTTGGTGAGCCTGATGTTATGCGTGTATAGGCGCGTTGATGTCAGGGCCGCGTCCGTTGTTGTTGCATTTGGCACCATCGGGATCGGGATCGGTGGCAACATGACATACGGTCAGACTCTGGGCCTGATTCGCGTTGACGAAACATTCCTGTGGGGACTGGCCGGGACAACGACCAAGGGAGCAGTCTGGGGGCTTCTGGGCGGCGCGATGCTTGGACTCGGCTTTGTCGCAGATCGCATGCGATGGCGTCATCTGATCGGAGTGATGGGCTGCTTACTAATGGGGATCACCCTTGGCATCGCTTTTATCAATGCCCCCAGGTTGATCTATTTCTCTGATCCCCTGAACAAGCCACGCGATGAGTCGTGGGCTGGACTCCTTGTCGGCTCCATCGCCCTGCTAGGGTATTTGCGATTCGTCCAGCCGCAATCGTTTCGGTTGCCGGCCACGTTTGCCTTCTACGGAACAATCAGTGGTGGCCTGGGATTTGGCATTGGCAGCCTGTTCCTGGCCTGGCAACCGCATGTTTCGGAGGCCTGGCGTTGGCTGCCGTATTGGAAGTTCATGGAATTCACCTTTGGCCTTCTTTTGGGTGCCGGACTGGGATTCGCTGCCTACCGCTTGCGGGATCACTTAATCGCTGATGAGAATTCAGGCAAAACGGAGGTTCTTCCGCAGTCTCTTGCCAGTGAATGGATCGGCATGCTGGTGGGCGGCTCCGTGGTTCTGTTTGTGTTCTATTTTTGGTCAAGATTGTCGTTGCTCGTGTTTCCCAACCTGGCCGAGGTCACGCGCGGCAGCGTGTCGATGACGGCAACGGATGTGCTCACGGACTTCACTGGTCTGGGATGCGTCATGCTGTTGCTGTCTAGACGTTGGCCGACAGTGGCCTGGCAGTTAGCAATCAGCGTGACCATCGTGGCAGCGGCGATCGACTGGCTGCAAGATCTGCATCCTCGGGGCGACATCAACATGCCTGAGCAATACCGGCTGCTCTTTCTTGTGGCGACAGCGGCGGCATCCGTTATTTTCGTACAGCGATGGCAGCAGAGCCGAGCTCCCCAATTGACGAATCTGTTTCTCTTTGCTGCTTGTATGCTCATGGGGATCGGATATCTGATGGGGCTGGGAATGTCCGATATCTGGTGGCCCAACCCCGAATCGATTGCCGCCGCGGGCGGACAATGGTCATTCCTGTGGCAGAAGTTCCGCGGCGAGATCATTGTCCACGCGATCTTTTTGACGCTGTTCGTGCTGAGCCTGATTGCTTGTCTGCGGGAACGCTGCACAACGAGCCACTGAAGCCGCTGCCGGAGGGAAACCTACAACGATGGAGAGCCGTTGGAAGCAACAACGGTGAACGCCACTCGCTGATAGCGTGTCAACGAAGGTCTTCCATTGTCAGTGACTTCGCAGACAATATGAATCGTGTCGCCCGTTTTAGCCGTGGCGGGTATCTTCACAACCGCCGACGTGTCCCGATCATGCGAGATAGTCACTGGACGCTTCGACAAACGGCCACCAATGAAATTTGATTTCATCATTGTCGGGATCGTTGGAGGCCGCGGCATCGAGAGCAACAGAATCTCCTGCTTGAGCCTCACGGTCCGGGTTCCCTGCGACGATAACCTTGGGCGGATGATTGGATTCTTCAACACTCCGCACACACCAATCTGCTCGGGCCGCCCAGTCGTTCTGGAAATGCGTTGCCCATCGCAGCAGGCTGTGAACCCGATGAGAGCCCACTTCCGTTTCTCCCGGCACAGTCAGAATAGCGCCTCACTCAGTACAACCCAAATATTTGGATGCCACCGCAATACCACAAAAATCCACCACCCTGAACGATGCACTGAAAAAAGCGGTAAGGAACGAGCGGAAAAGAAGTGGCCGAACGCTCCGCGGTCGGAATGGTCGACCGCGGAGCGTTCAGCCACAATATCAGACAGTCATTTCCCGCTCGTTCCTAAGTCAGTGCTTGTCGTAGCTACAGCGACCGGCGCACACTTCCGTCGGATGAACCTGAATAGTTACTTTCGATTTTACTCGTCCCACAGCGAGTTGATTGCCTCGACGGTCTGGTCGACGAGTGCCTGCCCTCCCTTGGGGCCGACGGGACAACTCGGCGGGATAGCGCTATAGCTGCCTCCCTCGACTGCTCGGACCGTGGGCAGATAAGTCCCGGATTGCTCGCCGGTCAACTGGATCACGAACGTCTGCACTGCCTTGCTGCGGGCCTTGATCTGCACGCCGTAATCGGTGTACAGCTCAAAGGGATTGGTGCAGATCGCGATGTCACCGAGTCGGATGACGTGGAATTGTCGCTCGTACAAGTCACCTTCTTGCTGCTGCTGGTACCGGTCGGTCACCGCCTTTTGCCAGTTCATCATGCGCTGGTTGGCTGGATCCTTGGCGAGACGATCGACCTCGGCTTGGGCCGCTGCGTTCTGCTCTTCCGTGACCATCCAGACCGGAAGTTTGAGCGTTCCCACCCGATGCACCATCTTCACGTCGGTGCGGATATCGTTCTGGGCCGCCGAGTTGGCTTCGTCCACCGCCACGTCGAGTCGTCGGGCAATTTCTTCGAGCCGCGTGAGGCCGCGGAGCTTGAGCATTCGCGTCTCTGCCGCCCGGTTGTACATCAGGTGAGGCGACTGGTCGCCGGCCGCCCCACACCAACCCAACACGTCGAGTTGCGGGCCGTAACGCTTCCGCAACAAGTCACGGGTGGGGTGCCAGAAGTCGGCGTTGACTGCGCTTCGACCTTCGACTTCCTGCGCAGGACAGGCCACATTAACCGCCATGGCGAGGGGTGCCTTTTCGGCATCCCAAAAGCTGAGGACGTCGACATTATGGTCCTCGCATCCCTCGATGCCGCGAAACTCGGGCTTGTCCGTTTTGCCGTACATCGCCGCCGAACCGTTGGCATAGACTGCCCGGCGATTGTGGGCCACGACGGCCTGCCCCAGCCCCCAGCTGACACCGGCGGGCTCGCGTCCGTTCCAGGCCTCCACGACCGCGTCGCTGACCTGCTCCACCAGAAATCCAACGTACTCGGCTGGTTGGATCACCCCTTCGGCCGGCAAGACATATTTGCCCTCGACCATCACCGGGGCGGTGTGCGTGTGGGTCGCGTTGACGAACAGTTTTTGGACATCCACCTCGGGCAGCTTCGCGGCAACCGCGCTGCGGATCCGCGATTGGACGTCTTCACGGATGACCACCAAGTCGCAAGAGACCATGATGGCCGTCTCCAATGACTCGTCGCCCTCGCGTGATTCCAACACCAGAACGTTTGCCGTGCAGGGGCTTTCCACGGTCTTGGCCACCCGTGTATGAAACTGCCCCGAAAGGGCGACGGGCTCGTCGGGCGTGATCGTGGTGCGAGCTGCTCCAACGAGTAGTTCTGCGGCATGGAGATCGATAGCGTGACCGACCCAGAGCACGGCTGCGCAGGCGATCAGCACGCCAATGCGATTAAAAGCCTGAGGAATGATGAGGCACAGCAAGCGTGCGGCGAGAGAAAGCGTCTTCATTCAATGCGTCCAAGTAGTCGTACGGAGAAGCCTAGCGAAACGGGCTCGCATTTTGCACGAAGTCGATCTATTCAGAAATTCGATAGCTCGTTTGCAATGCCTCCAATCACGATTGTTTAACTGATCCCGTTCCTCCTGTCAAAATTTTCGCCGTGAAGAATCTGTCCCCACCGCCGCGATGATGGAGTCGCGATGGCGATGTTTGGTTGATGCTCAGTTCTCGAACGCGAAGAGGGTCTTCCAGTCGTCCTTCATGCTGATGACGATCCAGCCGTCGTTCTTCGCTTCGCGTTCAATGAGTCCGATCAAAGGGGACGGGGGCAATAAATTGTCGAAATCACGAAAACTACCCCCGTCCTTTTATTGTTCCCCACGGATCGGCTCAGCCCTTGATCCACCCACGCTTGGCGGACGGCTTTCAATCGCGTCGGCCCGAACTCATCCGCATCGGTTTTGCCAGACAGGCTGTTCAGCTTTTTCAAACCTGCCTGCCAAGCTGACTTTTCGCTGGTCGGCTTGCCATCCTTGACGTAGTAGGTTTTTCGTTCTTTCCAAAACGCCAATGCGAGCACCATCACGGACTCTCCGGATTGCCGGGCGTTCATAACCGCCGCCGATCGACCGCTCGCTAGGTACTCCGAGCACAGTCGGTCATATTCCTGGCGCGATGCGTCAGATCCATGAACGCCCAGGTAGTAAGATCGCCCGCCGATCTTCATCACGGCTTGCCCCGATGCTTTGTGCAGACAGTAGGTCGGCAGCTTCTTAGAGAGTTTGGGCACGTGCAGAGCTCCATCTCCAAAAGGGGGGGGGCTACCCTTTTGGGAATCGAGGAAAACGCAGCGCCGCCAAACACGGCGGGTCAGGCAAAGCCTGTATCCGCAAGGACTTAAGAAAAGTGGAAGTGCTGGGACTCGAACCCAGGGCCATTCGATTAAAAGTCGAATGCTCTAACCAACTGAGCTACACTTCCAGTTCGATCGCCGAGAAACAAAAACAGCACCGTGGCTATGACGGTGCCGAATTGGAATCAGCGATCATGTAGCATTAACTACAGCGGAGCGGACAGGATTCGAACCTGCGGACCAGCGTGAACCGGTCACCGATTTAGCAAACCGGCGCTTTCGACCACTCAGCCACCGCTCCAGGTGGTCTCGTTCGTCAGTTCGGAATTGTGCTCGATTGTGGCGACCTTGGCAACCCATGTTCAGCCCTTGTTTGGGATGCTTTGCACCTTTTTAGGTCGGCAGGCTGCACTGCCCCACCGTGGGGAGCGAATTTTCCCGCTCCCACGAAGAATTTGCTGTGATACTTTTATGGACGAGCCCTTTTTTTGGGCACTTTGAACTTTTGACTCCAGCACCAACCTGAGGTCTCCATCCAAAAATCGATTTCTGTGACGAATGCGGGATCGATCCAGACAACAGGGGGGCAACGCGAGAAATCGATGCTGAAACGAGGGCCGCGTGTCGGGGCAAAGACCGGGGGCGTGCCGGTACTGCGAAGGCGATCGCGGAGATTTCGGATCGCTACCGAACGAGAATCATCAGCTTTTATCTTCACGCCAGCCCGGCAGAACCGCTGGAACGGTTCCCAAGCGACTTGACGATCCATCCAAACACTGGAAACTCAATACGGGCGACCGCGCCACGCCCAGCACGTGGGGAGCGGATCGTGCAGCCTGCGAGGATGGTGTTCGAAAAATGTAATTCGAAACATGCCCCCTGGTATATCATTCCCGCTGATAAAAAATGGTACCGCGACGCCTGTCTTGCGGCGATCGTGCGAAAGACATTTCAGGACATGGATCCCCCGGCGGCGAACCGTCGCAGTGGACGATCGACAAAATATGCAGACGCTTGCGAGCGAGAAGCCATCAGCTCCTCGCTCCTGTCCCCCTCTCTCTCCCTTTTCTTCCTTACTCCCCCTCTCCCATCGTATGTCAATTCAGCGAAATCCGACTCGTCCGGTCACCATCGGCTCCATCACTGTCGGCAATGGACATCCGATCGCGGTGCAGAGCATGACCGCGACCAAAACGCAGGACGTCGATGCGACCGTGGCGCAAGCCGAGGCGTTGCATGCACGCGGTGCGGGCGTGGTCCGGATCGCCGTTGACAGCAAGCAAGACGCCGCGGCGCTTGCGGAGATACGTCTGCGAACGACCGCAAATCTGGCCGTTGACCTGCAGGAAAACTTTCGCCTCGCCGAACTCGTTGCGCCGCACGTTGATAAAATTCGCTACAACCCCGGTCACCTCTATCACCACGGTCGCGATCGGACGTGGCAGGACAAGGTGCGGTATCTGATTGATTTGGCGGGTGAACATGGTTGCGCCGTGCGAATCGGCGTGAACTGCGGCAGCGTTGATCCAGCCAAAAAGGAGAAGTACGCCGCGGATGATTCGATCACGCCGATGCTCGAATCGGCGATTGAGCACTGCGAACTCGTCGACTCGCTCGGTTTTCATCATTTTGTCGTGTCACTCAAGGACAGCGACCCCTCCAAAGTCGTCGAGGTGAATCGGCGGTTTGCAGAGCTGCGTCCCGACGTGCCCTTGCATCTCGGTGTGACGGAAGCGGGGATGCCGCCCGAGGGCATCATCAAAACGCGGATTGCTTTCGAACAGCTCATCGGCAAGGGCATTGGCGATACCGTGCGCGTCTCACTCACCCTGCCGAATCCGCGAAAACCCGAAGAGATTGACGCGGGGCGGGAGATTATCGACGACATTCAAGCCGGACGCGTCCGCAGCGTGGTGCGGTTTGACGATACGAAACTGAACATCATCAGTTGCCCGAGTTGTTCCCGCGTCGAAAACGAGGCCTTCGTCGATCTCGCCGCCAGCGTCAAGGAAATGACCAGGTATGCTCAAGATTACGCGATCACCATCGCCGTCATGGGATGCCGGGTCAATGGTCCCGGGGAAACTGACGATGCCGATCTCGGCCTGTGGTGCGGCCCAGCAAAAGTGAACTTGAAGAAAGGAGAAGTGGCTTTGGGCGCGTATGGATACGATGAAATCCTGCCCAAACTTCAGGCTGAGTTGGACGCCTTGATCGCAGAGAAAACCGGATCGGCAGCGAGCGTTTGAGCCGGCGTCGAGTTCTGTTGATGGCCACGTCGATGCGGGGTGGCGGTAGCGAAAAACAGATTGCCCTGTTGGCAAAGCATCTGCCTCGCGATCAATTCGACGTGCACGTGTACCTGACCCATCGCACCGGCGAATTGCTCGCCGAGTTGCCCTCCGATGTGGCGTTGCATAGCCACGTGGAGGGGAGGGCAGGTGCGGTGCGAACCATGCTGGGCCGTATTCCAGGTACGATTCTGCGTCGGCAAGCCGCGGAGTTTGCTGAGATTGTGCGCCGTGAGCGGATTGACGTGATTTACGACCGGGCCTTTCACAACACCCTGATCGCCGGCCACCCTTCCATCCGAGGCCTGCCGGTTCGTCGTGTCTCGACCATCGTCAGTCCGCCGCATGATGCGTTGCCGATGGTCGAAAAGCGATTCGTCAACGCCAAACGCCGGATGCTGGCGAACGCCTATCGCCGCAGCGACCATGTCATCGCGGTCAGCCAAGCGGCCGCGGACTCGGCCGTGAAGTATTACGGACTGTTGCCCGATCACGTCACGGTCGTTCGCAACCCCGTCGACGTCGACTCGGTACGCGCCCTGGCGCAGTGGCGTCAGTCACCAGATGGAGGGGAGGAGCGAGATCCATTGCGGTTGGTGTGTGTGGGCCGGATGACGCCAGAGAAAGGGCAATCCGATTTGATTGCTGCCATGGGCCGGTTACCGGGCTGGTGGCCGAAATCGCTGCCGCGACTAGCTCTGCGGATGATTGGCGACGGCGAGGATCGACCTCGGCTCGAGCAACAATGGGCCGCCGTGGCCGGCAGTGGTGGCGACTGCGACGGTCACACGGTTGAATTTGCGGGGGTGATTTCGCCTGCTCTCGAGGAAATCGCCCGGGCCGACGCGCTGGTGCTGCCCTCGCGTTTCGAAGGCATGCCCAATGTTGTGCTGGAGGCCTTCGCATTGCGCGTTGCGGTCGTCGCGACGACGAGCGGCGGGACCGCGGAATTGCAGTCCGATCAGCAATCTCCCACGTGTTTCTGGGCAAAGCCCGGTGATCCAGCCTCCCTGGCGAGCGCACTTCGCGAGCTGGCTGAGAATCCTCGGCAGAGGGGGCTGCACGTGCGCGCGGCCGAGGAAATCGTGCGAACACGGCATGCCATGGGCCCCGCGATCGACAAAATCTCTGAGTGGTTACTAGGATAATCCTGACAACTGATATACTCACCGGTGCGTAGCAACCTCAATGGCACAGAGGTGTGAAAAGTGCGAAATTTGTTGACATGTGTTTTTTTTGCCAACTATAATTTGGCAGTTCGCCCCGCTGCCCCACTCTTTTCTTTCATCCCTCCCCTGGAATCACTTTCCCATGAATTTACTCGGGAAATCCTTCTCGGTTTTGATCCTATTGCTCAGCCTGGTGTTCATGGTTTTGGCCCTCGCTGTCAATGCATCGCACCGCAATTGGCGTGACGTCGTGATGTCCGACAATGGCTTGAAGGCACAAATCGAAACCTACGAACGCACCAACAACCAGCTTCGTGAAGCACGGGCTCGTACCCAGGCAGATCTGGATCGCGAACGCGTCGCCCGCCGTACCGCTCTGGCAGCTTTGGAGACCAAGCAAACCGCACTGGCCGGCCAATTGAGCGCCAGCGAAGCGATCGTCCAGCAGGAACAAGCCAAGAATACTTCACTGGCTCAGCTCGATCGCAGCCGCGCCGAGGAGCTCGAAAAGCTCACCGCCGAGGCCGCCATGCTGCGAGCACAGATCCGTAAAGAACAACAGGACCGCGACAACTTGTTCGCCGAAACCCTGAAACTGACCGACGACATGAACAGCTTGCGAGGCATCGTGCAACTGCAGCAAGATCGCAATGATCAACTGCTGGCACAGGTCACTCGCTACAAAGAAGTCGTTGACGCGGCCGGGTTGAACATGAATGATCCACTTGATGGATCGCCTCCCGATCGAAACGGAAACGTTCTGGTCATCAACCGACCTCGTAAACTGGTCGAGGTTTCGATCGGATATGACGATGGTCTCCGCGAAGGCCACTTGCTCGAAGTGACTCGGGGCGGACGCTATGTCAGTCGCTTGCGGGTCCGCAAGACCGAGCCAGACCGGGCCGTGGCAGAAATCCTAAATGACTACAGCGAAGGTGCAATTCAGGAGGGCGACCGTGTCGACACTACCATCGAATAATTCTGGCGGCCGGCCAACGAGACGACCACCGAGCGTGTACACCGTCATGCTACTGCTGGCCATGGTTTTCATGCTGATCGCCGTGGTTGCCATGTACATTGAACTGGGACGCTGGTACCCAGACTACTACAAGACCAACACCGCCACGCCCACCACCACAGGCATGGTCCAGCCCATCACAGACTACCACCTCGCGTAGCTTGTGGTTCCCATTCTAGCCGGACGGCTCCGCCGGTCCGAGCTAGTTGTGGTCGAACGCTCCGCGGTCGATTCCGCTGCCCGCCGAATGTGCCGTGGTATTCTCCCGCTCCTTCTGTCGACGCGAAACAGAGCCAGATATCTGATCCTGGCTCGCTGTTTCTGCTGCCGATCAAAAGTTGAGCCCAAAGTTTTATTGCCGGTTCGGCTATTTCTGCTGAAGGTTCTGCCCTGCTCTGCCCGATACTACGGGTACCATGGATTGGGAGGGCGGAACGATCGGTGCATCGTTCCACATTGACAGGGCCGTGGTGAGGCAGGGAGGGCTTCACCATGGCCCTTCTCTTTTGGCGGCGGCCTGTTTACACGATCAGCATCGCGTCGCCGTAGCTGAAGAATCGATACTCTGCATCGATTGCTTCCTGATATGCCCGCATGATTAACTCATGCCCCGCGAATGCGCTGGCGAGCACGAGCAGCGAGCTTTTGGGCAAGTGAAAATTGGTCATCAACGCATCGACGGCCGCAAATTGATACGGCGGTTTGATGAAGATGTCGGTGGCTCCGGTCCATTCTTGAAGTGCTCCGCCATTGGCAGCCGCGCTGCTTTCGAGCACTCGCACGCTGGTCGTGCCCACGGCGACACAGCGACCTCCGGCTTCGCGGCGTTGGCGAATCGCGGCGCAGGTCTCCGCGTCGATGCGGCCCCATTCCTGATGCATGGTGTGGTTGTCGATGTCGTCCACTTCGATCGGTCGAAACGTGCCGATGCCGACGTGCAAAGTCACTTCGCGGATCGAGGTTTGTCCCTTGGCGATGTTGCGCAGCAAGCTGTCGGTGAAGTGCAGCCCCGCCGTCGGCGCCGCAACGCTGGCTTTGTCCTCTTCTCGATCGCTGGCGAAAACGGTTTGGTAGTTCACCAGATCCGCATCGACCATTCGGCCATCCCGGATGTAGGGTGGGATGGGAACGCGGCCAAAACGTTCGAGCCACTTTGTCGGGGAGACCACCTCACCCGAAAGCGTCTCGTCGAGCTGTACCGATTCAGGGATCGGGCGGACGAACAGATGGCCTTCTTGATCGCGGCCGATCACTTCGAGTTGCCCGCCGTCGCGTGCGTCCCGGTCCTGCAGCGTGATCTTTTCACCCGCCTTCAGGCTGCCCCGCGTTTTCGTCAGTAGTTCCCATACACCGGTGCTGGCGTCACTTCGCAAGTACAGCCCTTGCCAGCGACCTTGGGTGCTGGTGCGGTAGCCCACCAGTCGGGCGGGCACCACCCGTGAATTATTCAGGACGAGCGAGTCTTCGGCGCGTAGCAGTTCCGGCAAATCACGGACATGCTGATGCTCGATCGTGCCGCTGGATCGGTCGATGACCATCAATCGCGCGTCGACGCGATTGCGCAGTGGTTCCTGGGCGATCCGCTCGCGTGGCAATGAGTAGTCATAGAGGTCGAGTGCGTGCATTGGGAGAGTGTATCTGAAAAGGTCTTAGGTGTATGCCATCGTTCAAGCTCATGTTGTTTTTCCTCGAATGCGGAGGAGCGTTGATCGGCAGGTTGGCTGTGTTGGATTCTGTCGTTTTCGCTCGGGGGAGGTTCAGGTACTGTTTAACCGGCACGATTTACCACCCGTCGCTGGCGAAACCACTTTTCTGGTGTATTTGGATGCCGTCCTCAGCGCATGTTATGCCGAACAATACAACTAGCCGGCGCGGTCAACCGAGTGGAGGACCCGACGCCAGTCCGAAGAGGTCGAACCAGCGATTTGTCGTGGTGTGGGATTGCGACAATCTCCGTTGGAACGAAAGCTTCTCGAAGTTGATAAAGAAACGGCGGGGCGACGTCTGGGCACGTCGCCCCCGCCGTCTTTTCAACTTTGCCGCACCGATCAGGCTGCGGGATTGAGGTACGACGACAATCTCTCAGCGCGCGATGGGCTCTGCAGCTTCGCGACCGCTTTGGCTTCGATTTGTCGCACGCGTTCGCGGGTGACCTTGAAAATCCGGCCGCACTCTTCGAGCGTGTAGCTGTAGCCGTCGACAAGCCCATATCGTAGGCGGATGATTTCCCGCTCGCGAAAGGTCAGCGTCTTGAGCAGTTCGTCGATCTTGCTTCGCAACATGCCGCTGGCGGCCATCTGGACGGGGTTGTCGTTCTCGTTGTCTTGCACGAACTCGCCGAAACTGCTGTCTTCCCCTTCGCCGACTGGACGGTCCAAGCTCACCGGGTGACGGCCGATGTCCATCACCCGCCGGACTTCCTCGACCGCTACTTCCGTCGATTCCGCGATTTCTTCATAGGTGGGTTCGCGACGCAGCGTCTGCGTGAGACGTTTCTGGGCCTGGCGTAGCTTGCTGAGGACGTCGATCATGTGAACGGGAATGCGAATCGTACGGGCCTGGTCGGCGATCGCACGTGTGATGGCTTGGCGAATCCACCACGTTGCATAGGTGCTGAACTTGAATCCACGGCGGTACTCGTATTTGTCCACCGCCCGCATCAGACCGGTGTTGCCCTCTTGAATCAGGTCCAGAAATGACAGGCCGCGGTTACGGTATTTCTTGGCGATTGAAACGACCAGTCGCAAGTTGCCGGCGCTCAGTTCACGTTTGGTCGATTCGTATTGATCGAAATATTTGCGAGTTCGGACCATGCGGTTGTGCAAGCTCCGCGGGCTTTCCTGCGTGACGAGCATGAGCTCTCGCAGTTCTTGCCGCAGGTCAGCGGCTTCGTCCCGGCTCATCGCGTCCATGCCCAGTGAATCGAGGCGCTCGCGGATAAAGTTCATCCGTCCTGAGATCTTTTCGAGTTGGTGCAGCAGTGGGGTAACGCGGCGGCTACGCAGGCTGAGTTCCTCAACCATTTCAAGGCATTTGCGGCGACGGCGGAGGAAACGCTTGCGAATTTCAGCCTTGAGTCGTGGCGAAACACTGCGGCGGACGAGGACTTCGAAATCTTCTTGATTCTGAGCAATCAATGGCTCGAGCGTGCGCAGGTTGTGCGGCATCCGCTGTGAAATCTGCTCTTTGGTCAATCGTTCCGTCAACGAGACCTTGATCGTGCGGTCAAATGGGAGTTCACCGCTGTGAACTTTCTGCAGCACCTCGACGGTCGCTCGTAGTGCGTAATCGCTTTCGAGCAGTGAGCGGCGATACTGCTTGCGCGTGATTTCAATTTTCTTGGCCAATGAAATTTCTTGCTCGCGGGTCAGCAAGGGAATTTCCGCCATTTGGCTCAGGTACATGCGAATCGGATCATCGCTGGCCTTCGGCAGATCACTCGACGTGCCGAGTACGGGACCGCTCGTGTCCTCAACATCCGCTCGTTCGAGCGAGGCGGCGCGGGAGCTATCTTCGGCATCAACTTCCGCGTCCAGGTCCGCGGTGTCTTCCGCCGACGGTTCGAAATCGTCGTCGGAGATTCGGCTCTCGTTGTACAGTTCTTCTCCCGTCTCAGGACCAGAGACCTTCGGCATCGCAACCCGGCGGGTTTGTTTCGCAGCCGCTACCCGAGCTTGCTTTTCGGTCGCTTCGATCAGTGAGATGCCACGCCGCTCGAGGGCGAGTAGTAATGTGTTGAGCTTCTCAGGATTAACGTCTTCGTCGGGCAGATATGCGTTGACTTCATCGTAGGTGAGGTAACCGTCCTTGGCACCACGGGAGATGAGCTGCGAGAGGTCTTGGTCCATCAATTGCATAATTCTAACTTCGTGTTAAAAGGGTCACGCCCCATCATGGGACGCTGAACTCGAATGGGCGTGCCGGATTAACGAGAGCGGGAACGCTCGCCAAAACCAACCAACTCAAGCTCGTAAGCGGGAGTACAAAAAGAACAGGGAGAGACGGGGTACGGGAAAACCTGGGGTTCGTGGAAAGGAGCGGGAGCCCATCCGAAAAAGAGTCTGATTCAATCAATCATCCATGTCAGACTCGTTTTCGGAGGGGCTGTTAGCGTGGGGTGTGTCGGATGCGTTCAGCGTCGATGATCGATTGTAGGACCGCCATCTCTTCGTCCTCGGCGAGTGTTGCTGATTCCAATTGGGTGATCTGACGCGACTTCTCAGCCTCGAATTCACGCTCGTGAAACCGGGTTAGGATCATCGTGTATCGCTCGTGCGGACTTTCCGTTGAGCGATCACCGCGAAGATCGATGCGTTGTTGCAGCGACACGATCTGAAGTTTGAGGAAGTCGTTCTCGATCAAGGTCAGCAACGAGTCCGCATTGAGATCGTGTCCGTTGAGATCCAGTTCCTGATACGCCGAGAGCAACATTTTGGCAGTGGTTGACTGCAGCCATTCCGAGTCGATCGCTTCGACCGCCATGGCCGCGACCTCGGGGCTTTCCAGCAGCGTCTCGAATAGTTCGCGATCGACGCCTGATAAGGGGGATGACTGCGATGTGTCGCTGTTGCGGCGACGGGCAGTCGACGATGGCTGGTGCGTCGGCGGTGGCGTGTGTTCGTCGATGCCAAACATGGCGGCGTCTTCCATCGCTGCCGACGCAAAAGGATCATCGGTCGCGAAACCAGAATCGGAATTACGTTGTTGGGGGGCGTTGTTGGTGACCGGGGGGGCGGCCTGCTGTTGCTGGTAGCGGGCCTTCTTCGTTTCGTTTTCTTTTCGCGCCGCTCGCAGGGCATCGAGTCGCCGAGTCAATCGCTCGACGGGCAAGTCGAACGTGCGGCTGATTCGCATCAGTAACTGATCCACTCGCAACGAGGCGCGATCGTCGTTCTGCGGGACTTTGACGAATAACGCCAGCATCGTTTCGATGGCTGCTGTTACCCGGTGCGTGTCACGTGTCAGGTCGACACCATCGACTAAGCACGCGATCTTGTGATCGATGGCATCGGGAGCGTTTTTTGCGAGATCGAGCAGCGCAGCCTTTGAGTGGGCAGCGAGGAAATCGGCAGGGTCGGCGTTGTCGGGCAGGGTGAGGATTCGCAGGTCGGCCTCAGCGGTCACGAATAGATCGAGTACTTCTTCGGCACGCCGTCGCCCGGCATCGTCCCCATCGAGCACCAGCACCACGCGGGGTGCGAATCGCTTGAGCACGCCGACGTGCTGCTTTGTCAGGGCAGTGCCCAGCACAGCGACTGCATTCTCGATCCCTGCCATTCTCGCAGCGACGACGTCGGTGTATCCCTCCATCACCAACACTTCGCCGGCGGTGCGAATGGCATCGCGAGCCAAGTCGAGGCCATATAATTCCGACGATTTGCGATACAGCAGCGTTTCGGGACCGTTGAAATACTTCGCCCCGGCGGTGGCTTTGCCACCGGACGCCGAGGCAATTCGATCGGCAATGGCAGGGATGATTCGGCCGCCGAGCGAAATCACTTTGCCGTGCGAGTTGTTGATCGGAAACATCAACCGACCGCGAAAGAAATCGTAACATCCGCTTGCGCCGGAGGAGCTGCCGTTTGTCTTGTTGCGCGATTTGGCGACCCCGCAGGCTACCGCGACGGCCTCGGAATAGTTCTTGCGTTTGAGCAGGTTGACTGCGAAATCCCATGACTCGGGAGCAAACCCGATTCGGAATCGACGGCGGTTCTCATCGTCGACACCGCGTGAAGCAAGGTAATCCCAGGCTGCTTTGGCGTCATCGCTCTTGCGGGTGTCGAGTTGTTCGTAGTACGCCTGAGCGACTTCCTCGATCGCTGACGCCAAGGTGGCTTTGTCGTTGGGGCTGCCGGGTTCCGTTTTCGGTCCGCTGCGATACTCCGGCAACTCGATGCCCGCGCGTTCGGCGAGCATTCGTAAGGCGCCGGGGAAGTCAAGCCCCTCTCGCTGCATCACAAAACTGAAGACGTCTCCGCCAATGTCGCAAACCCAGCACTTCCACGATTGTCGCTCGGGGTTCACCGTCATCGACGGTTTGGTGTCGTTGTGGAAGGGGCACCGGGTGACAAAGTTCCGGCCTTGCGGACGTAGTTCCAGATCTCGACCGATGACATCAATGATGTCGGACGCGCTGCGCACTCGCTCTTTTACGTCGAAGTCGGTCTGGAAAGACAAGCCAGCGCTCCTGCTAGTAACGTCGTTAGCAAACAGAATTGAAAACTCGCCTAGGCGGAGCAGCCTTCTGTTTGATACCGACACAATGGCGGTTTGAGTGAATCGGTCAACCCGTTGGATCGCGACTGCGATCCTCTCGCCACCCTTCCTAGGTGACCGGCTCATCCGAACCCGTGACGGTGTGGGAAAGTGAGCCGAAGCAACCTTCCTGTGCGCCATGATCCGAATGAAGTGCCGAGGCAAATTTCGATTTCGGTACGTCCCTGTAGCGTCGAGTCTCAACCGGGGCGGGTCATCTCCCTGTCACGCCGGTAGGCCGCTTCGTTACAAGCAAGTGACTAGTTTGAGCCGCGTTCAAAAACGAGTCAAGAGCAATCATGACCGAAACTTGAGGCAAAACTTGGAAAGCAAGAAAAAAACTTGCATTGAACGTAGCTGCCGTCGCCAGACGGCGGCCCCATCAAGCCGCCAGTCTCAATACGCTTTCGCGAAAACCGCCATCTTTTCAGCCGGACGGCCTGTCAAGAAACAGGTGCCGGGTGTCGAGTTGTCGTCCCGGGGGACGCACCGAATCGTGACCTTGAGTTCCTTCAGCAACGGGTCGAGGGCCTCTTCGTCAGCGAAGTAGGCGTTGGCGAAACCACCGTGGATCTTGTCTTCGTTCTGGGTGGTGAAAAACTCTCGGAATTCACTTTCACTGGTGATCGTGACGGTGTTGGATTCGCGGAGGTGCAGTGCGGCGGCAAACAAGTCGCTTTGCAGTGTCTCCAGCTTTGCCCCGATCGTCGCGATCAACTCAGTACGCGAGATCCCGAAGCTCTTGGGCTGGTTGCGGATACCGCAGAAAACCGTGCCCGCCGCGATATCCTTCGGGCCGATCTCAAGTCGGATCGGCACTCCGCGTTTGACGTGGTACCACTTCTTTTCCCCGCCCCGTATATCGCGATCGTCGATCGACACGCGGATCGGAGCACCCGCGTAGGTCTGGGCCGCGATCGCCTCTCGTAGCGAATTCGCCTCGGCCAACACCTCGGCCCGCGACTCGCCTTTGTAGATGGGCTGGATGACGACGTGGATGGGTGCCAAACGCGGTGGCAGAACGAGCCCGTCGTCGTCGCTGTGGGTCATGATGAGCGCACCGATCAGACGCGTGCTGACACCCCACGACGTCGTCCATGCAAACTCGATGCCGCCGGTTTCGCTTTGGAATTTGATTTCCTGGGCCTTGGCGAAGTTCTGGCCGAGGAAGTGGCTCGTGCCAGCTTGCAGCGCCTTGCGGTCCTGCATCATCGCTTCGATCGACAGTGTCTCGACGGCGCCGGGGAACCGCTCTTTCGGTGTTTTGCTGCCGACGATGACGGGCATCGCCATCCAGTTCTCTGCGAAATCGCGATAGACCTCGACCATCTGCTCCGTTTCGGCGACCGCTTCGGCAGCGGTGGCGTGCACCGTGTGGCCTTCCTGCCAGAGGAATTCTGCGGTTCGTAGGAACATGCGAGTTCGCATTTCCCAGCGAACGACATTGGCCCATTGATTGATCAAGATGGGCAGGTCGCGGTAGCTTTGGACCCATTTGGCGTACGTGGCACCGATGATCGTCTCGCTGGTCGGCCGCACGATGAGCGGCTCTTCTAGTTTTCCAGCCGGCCGCAGGCCGCCGTTCGGATCTGGCTCGAGCCGGTGATGCGTCACCACGGCGCATTCCTTCGCAAAGCCTTCAACGTGCTCCGCTTCCTTTTCGAGGTAGCTCATCGGGATGAACAGCGGGAAGTACGCGTTCTGGTGCCCGGTCGCCTTGAACATGTCGTCAAGGGCTCGCTGGATGTTTTCCCACAGTTGATATCCCCAAGGCTTGATCACCATGCAGCCACGCACCGGGGAGTTCTCTGCCAGATCAGCGGCCTTGATCACCTGTTGGTACCATTCGGGATAGTCGACCTCGCGGGTGGGGCTGATCGCGGTTTTCGGTGCGGGCATACGGAGCGTGGGAAAAGGGGAGAAGCGAGCGGGGGAGAGGGGGGTGTCTCTGTCGAGATCTGGGCATTGATGCCCAGGGGGGGGCGACTATTCGCGAAGGGGCGGGCGATCGGGGACCACCCACCGTCAAGCGGGCGAGGTGACTAGACGCTCGTGGGGGCTGTGAGCTGTTGCTGGAACTGCTCGAACAGGTAGTGGCTGTCGTGAGGGCCGGCGGCGGCTTCGGGATGGTACTGCACCCCAAACACGTCCGCCGTGCGGTGACGGATTCCTGCGATCGTGTCGTCATTGAGGTGCCGGTGGGTCACTTCGAGGCACTCCGGCAAGTCCTTGTCGTCGACAGCAAATCCATGGTTCTGGGTGGTAATCTCGACTTTCTCGGTCTTCAAATTCAAGACGGGCTGGTTCGCACCACGGTGCCCGAACTTCAATTTGAATGTCTTCGCGCCACAGGCCAACGCGATGAGTTGGTGTCCCAGGCAAATGCCAAAAATGGGCACTTTGCCGACCAGTTCCGCGATCGTCTTCTGGGCGTAAGTCAGCGGTTCGGGGTCGCCGGGACCGTTGGACAGGAATACGCCAGCGGGCTCGAGTCGCAGGATTTCCTCGGCCGATGTGTTGCCCGGGACAATGGTGACACGGTTTCCGCGTGAGCGGAGATGGCGGGGAATGTTCCACTTCATGCCAAAATCCATGCACACCACATGCGGTCGATCCGCGTCGTCGAGCCCGTCGGCGTTACTGACGATCTTCACGCTGCGAGCGCATTCGATCGCAGCCCACTCGTCGAGTTCCGAGGTCCACTTCTCCTGCTGGCTGGGCATGACCTCTTTCACGAGATCGCGACCCACCAGGCTCGGCGCGGCTTTGGCTTTCGCAACCAGTGACGCGTCATCCAAGTCGTGGGTGGACAATACTCCCTGCATTGCGCCAACGCTGCGGATCCGCCGCACGAGCGCCCGGGTATCGATCCCCATCAGCCCCATCACATTGTGCCGCTTGAGGTAATCGTTCAACGTGCCTTCGGATCGGTAATTGCTATGGATTCGGCTCTCGTTGCGGATGACGAATCCTGACAGGGCCGTGCCGTGCCGCTCGACGTCGGTCGAATTGACCCCGTAGTTCCCGATTTCGGGATAGGTCATCGTCACAATTTGACCACAATAGCTGGGGTCCGTGAGGATTTCCTGATACCCAGTCATGGAGGTGTTGAAGACAACTTCTCCGCTGACCTCGCCGCTCGCACCCAATGACTGACCCAAGTAAACGGTACCGTCGGCGAGCGCGAGTTTTGCGGGTCGCGAGCGATTTTTCGAATCAGACATTTAACAGGCGATTTGGTGGGTGCGGGAGTCAACGGCCCCAGTATCACGTCGAAAAACATTCTTTTCTAGGGGGTGCTCAGGACGCAGGAGTGCCGTCGCTGGCGAATCTGAAAAAGAGCCTGAAACCGACGTCGGCGGCACTGCAATGAAGCACAGAAAAATGACGGTGAAAATAGGACTCGGTCGAGGTGGCCGAGACCAACTTTGAAGCCTCTTGCGGCCTTGGGCTCGGGCTCATGTCGCACACCGATCGAGGCTTCTCGCGGCGAAACCGATCCAACGGGCTGTCACGGCCCGACCTGGACATCGTCCTCACCCTCCATCAGCGTCACCGTTTGGAAGTAGCGAGCCCATTGACAATGCGATGCAATCCACTGTCGAAGGCAACGATTCATAGCCTGTCCCTAATGTCCTGTCACCTTTTACGCGCGCGATGGGGAGTGCGTTGAGAGGCGTTGGTGAAGAAACTTGACGCAGAGACGCGAGAGCCGGGGAGACGCAGAGAAGAGGGAGGGAAAGCGGACGTAGTGGGTTTTCTCTGCGTCCTTGCGGCTCACCGTCTCTGCGTTGAATTCTTCAAGACGGTGCGAGGGAGGCTACTGAGGGACATGGCGCTGAAAAAGGTGGGCGCTGAAAAAGGTGACGGCGCTGAAAAAGGTGACGGGGGGAATATCCGCGATCGCAACGGATGCACAAAAAATACCCCCGTCACCTTTTTACGCGAGTGAAGAAACTTGACGCAGAGACGCGAGAGCCGGGGAGACGCAGAGGAGAGGGAGGAGGGGGAGCGGACGTGATGGGGTTTCTCTGCGTCCTTGCGGCTCTCGCGTCTCTGCGTTGAATTCTTCAAGACGGTACGAGGGACGCTACTGAGGGACACAGCGCTTCGTCATTCGGTCGGTAGCATCTATCACGCGGCAGATGCCTTGCCGGTGGCATCAGCCACCGGCAGGGATCGATTGGCAACCGGTATCAAGTATCGCTGCCCGCGATGAGTCCCCATGGGTTAGAACAGATCGCTGATCGCGGCGTCGAGAGCGGTCTCGGTTGAATCCGTTTTCGCTTTCTTCTCGGTTTGATCCCAAGCGATCAAGTCCAAGACAGTGCGATCCGAACCGGCGCTCTGACCACTGACGGAGAGAGTGGATTCATCCGCGGTGATGGTGGATACGGGGGCATCCACGAGGATCGATGATGATCCACTGTCCGCGGTATGCACCGAGGATTGCGGCACGAACGCCTGCGGGGCAATCGGTTCGGGCGACGGTCCCTGCTCGTTGAGATAGTTGATCACTCGCAGAGCATCGAGAGACGTGATGACGCCATTGTCACTGACGTCGTAGAGGTTGTCGTCATCCTGAATCGAGGAGATCGGTATCCCATCGCCGTTCTCCTGAGCGTTTAGCAGGTTGATAATCAACAGAGCGTCGAGCGAAGTCACGATTCCGCTGCGGTTAACGTCCTCGGCGATCACGGGATTGGTTTGACGGTTGTTGGTCGTGTTGAACTGAACCTCGACCGGGCCGCTCTGAACACCGCTGTTGTCTTGGACCTGAATGATCACGATATCTTCGCCGGTGTGACCGGCGTTGGGGCGATATTCGAGTTCACCGGTAACGGGATTGATGGTGGCCACTCCGCCGGTACCGTTGGTCAAGATCTCCGTTTTTGAAAGATCCAATCCGTCCGTCGCGATGAACACACTGTTCAGGTCGACCATGGCGACTCCGCTACCGGCAGGGTTGTTATAGGTCCCCGAACGAATCGTCCCATCGGGGATCGGTCGCGAACCGATGTCAATTTTGAGCGTCAGTTCCTGATATTTCGTATCAGGATTCAGTCGCGAGTCCGGGCCGTCATCGGCGCGGAACACGAGAGTCGCTGTGCCAGTCGCATTGTTGGCGGGATAGAGGTACAGCGTACCGTTGATCAAATCGGGTTCCCGGCGAAACAACGTCGAGAGATCGGTGCCGTCAGTGCCTACCGAATCGGCAGGTTGATAACGGAAGACGACCAGCTGATTGGCTTGCTCATCGATTGCCGTTGGCGGTCCTGGGGTCAAATCGGAGACCAAGCCCGGGAAGGTCGTCGTGCCACCGTCATCGCGGACTTCGGCATAGAGCGTGTTGTTGGGACCGAACGCGTCACTATTAATCGAGAACGTCGGCACATCGTTGTTGGGATGGACCTGCAACGTGACCAAGGCTGGTGTGCTGGTCTCCGGCGGCATCCCTGAATCGGATACGAAATACGTAAATTGATCCGGTGTGGTACCGGGCGTTGCGTTGTTGTAGTCGGTATCCGGGACGTATGAAAAACGATCAAGATACTGCTCCGTCGTCCCACCGCTGCTGACTTCCACGAACGTCACCGTCAACACGCCGTGAGCGAGTGTGATGGCTTGGGCGGCTTCCACTTTGCCGGTATTGGCATTGAGTGCATAGTTACCGATCAGGCTCGATCCGGAAACGATCGGAGCGGCCTCACCGGGCAGACCGATGCCACTGACGTGGAGCGTCTGGATTTCGGGGAATTCGACGCTACCGCCCGCTGAGGCTGGTCCTTCGAACTGATTCGCCAAATCGAGCAGGCGTGCCTCTGTCTCCTCAATGGTGGTTGGCACGCCCGTGACGGGGGCTCCCGTGCCATTTTCCAATTCGCTGAATTCGAGCATCTCGAGGGTGCGACTTGGTGCGGTCGGCACATCGTTTCCGGCGGCCAACGTGACCGTGATCTGCTCGCGTCGGATTTGGTCGAGTGCCGGGCTCGTGTTCCCGCCGAGATCTCGTTCACTGACCACGATGTCAAAGACCGCACTGCCGAAGGCATCGGGATGGGCATCGAGAGTCAGGGTACCGTTATCGGTGAGGGTGGGTTCGGTAGCGAACATCCCTGTCGTACCGCTGATCTGCTGCAATTCGATATGCACGATCGAGTTCGCGTTCTCATCGCGAGCACCGGGCGACACGGTTGATGGTGCCGGGCCGGGCATGATCACTGCTCCGGTCACTGAAAAAACGTTGGTGGAGAAAGCCCCGCCCTGTTCGCCAACGACAAACTCAGCGGCATTGATCGTGTCACTGCGGAGTGCTGGAATCGACGGTAGGTCGTTCGTCGGAGTCACGGTCATTGTGACGGTGGCGGGGGCACTGAGATGGTTCACGCTGCCACGATCGTCAACGAAGTAGGTGAATCCGTCGGCAGGATCAAATGGAGCTGACGAATTGTAGTCAGTGGCCGGCGTGTATCGAATCGACTTGACGAATTGATCAGTGGCATCGCTGGCACTGCGTTGATACGTGATGGTCAGGTTGCCGTTGGCCGTGTCGAGTGTATCGGTCGCGATGAGTTCACCGGCCACGTCACGGTAGACGAGCGTTGGATCGTTGGCCGATTTTGTTGGCAGGGTCGCTCCGGGCAAGCCGAGTCCGATCACTCGCAGGGAGGCCAACTGGCTCGATTCATTGAACGGAGGCTCCATGAGATCCATGAACGAGCTTGGTTGAGCGGCCCCGCCGGAGGCATTCTTGAGTAGCAGTGTATCAGCGGCGATGTCGCGATATCCATTCCCATCAGAGGTCGGTACCGGATTGCCACCGGCGTCCAACTCTTCACGATGTTCGGAGAGCGAGATCGCTTTATCCGCTGCGGTGGGCTGATCGTTGATGGAATTGAGAGCGATAGTGAAGTCTTGGGTGACCGGCGGATTGGTCAGCACATCACCATCGGGACTGAGGTCGACGACACTGAGCGTGTAGGTGACCGTGCCGAATGCATTCGGATTCGGGAACACCTGCAGTGTGCCGTCGGCAGAGAGGGTTGGCGGCGCGGAGAACAATTGATTCGCGAGCGTTGTGTCGCCCGCGGTCAATGTGATCTGCACCGTCTGGTCGGCTTCGTCCGCACCGCCACCGGCGTTGATCACCAAGCTATCGTCGAGGAAGACTTGGGTGCGGATGGTCTCCGGAGCGGTTGCATCCTCGTCGAACGTGAAGACGCCGTTGTCTTCAAATTCGGGGACCGTCGGCGGCGTGTTGACTGGCCCGACACTCACGCTTACCCGAGCAGGCAGACTGAGCTTGCTGGGCACATCTGTGGGGATGACGAGGTCGCGTGGCGGGTTGCTACCGGGCACGGGGGTGCTGCCGTAATCGCTGACGAAATACGTGAACGTGTCATCGGGCAGCGTGTCGTTGTATCCCGGATCCGGAGTATAGATGATTTTGGAAATAAATCCGGATGACAAATCGTTGTCGACGCGTTGTTGGAACGTCACATCAAGAGTTCCATGGGGCGTTTTGACTTGCTGCATCGCCGTCATCACACCAAGACCTGTGTCCAGCGCGTATGGGATCGAGGCATCGGTTGCCAACACGATCGGAGTCGGCAGATTGGATGCCGGATCGTTTGGATCGACGCTTCCAATCCCAACGACTTGGAGATCTTGCCCCGACTCGTTGTACGGGGAATCGACAGGCAGGGAACTGGCCCTCGCTCCATCGGACATGTCCGATGCGCCGGAGACATCGTGCACGGTGATCGGTGTATCCTCGAGCGTCGTCAACGCGTAGGTCGGCGCCGTCGGCGCGTCGTTGGTGCCGGTGATGGAAATGGTGATTCGTTGCGCGGGTGCATCGAGGATCCCATCGCTCGCAATCACGTCGTACACCGCGTCACCGAAGGCGTCGGCGTTCGGGTGAATTTCGATCACGCCGCCATTGGTCATCGTTGGCAGACCGGCCATCAATCCGGGTGGGACCGCAACGGGCACGAATCGGACGCCCACATTCGTCTGAAGTGCGAGTTCGTCGGTCGCGGTCGAAGGTCCCGCGAGCACCTGTGTCGTGGCACTGGCGTAAACGTCGTGACGTTGAGGGGTGGTATTGCCGACTTCGATCTCCGCAAACACGACTGTGTTGTTGACGGTTTCCAAGGCGGGGAAGACAGGCGGATCGTTCTTTGCCACGACGCTGATTCGTGCTGACGCCGCGACACTCAGGTTGCGGTGTTGCAGAGCAGCGTCCTGGTCAGTGGTATTTTGCCCACTGTCGCGGACGACAAACTGGAAGTCATCGGTGACCTTGAAGTACGGTGTCGTTTGGTTGTAGTCGACCGCAGGGACGTACTCTGCGGAGACGAATCGCATCGTTCCCACGGGCACATTGAGGCTTTGCGACGGAGCGAACGTCAGTTTCAGAGTTCCACCGTTTGCCGTGATCACTTCGGACGGTTCGTTGGCGGCACCGTGGAATGGGCGAGGGTTCCCGTTCGCGTCCGGCACGATAATTTCGGCGATTTCCAGCGTGTCGGGTTCAGCGAACAGTGGATTGATGCCCGCATGTGCGTTGATTGCTGGATTCTCCACGGTTGCGCCACGATTGAGCCGATTGCCCAGGATGAGATCTTCCGCGGTGATCGTTTGGCTGGCCGTGGCCGGTTCAACGGCTTCGTCCATGATGATCGAGCGGTTGAAGGCGATGGGTTGGTCGTTGACCGCATCGATCGTGATCGTGACTCGCGGTTTCGGCAGGGTCGTAGCCCCCGCGCTGTCGGTGAGCGTAATCTCGTAGACCGCCGTCCCGAAGGCATCGGCGAGCGGTTGCACACTCAACGTGCCGCGGAGACTCAGTGTCGGGTCAACGGCAAACATCCCCGCCGTGCCGGTGACGTAGCTGAGCGTGATCGGCTGGATGATCGATTGCGTGGTCTGCTCGTTGAGCGGTCCGGCAAGAATAATGTCCGTGGAATCAGCGAAGAGGTTTACGTTCAAAATGCCGTTGAACGACGTCGGCTGATCTTCATAGAACTCAACATGTTGCGTGTAGGCAGGCATCGTTGGCGGGTCATTCTTCGCCACCACTCGAATCCGCGCCGTCGCAGGTTCACTCAAGCTGCGGTGTTGGAGATCGGCACCCGGGTCGTTGGTGTTGAGTCCACTGTCGCGAATGACAAACTGAAAATCATCGGTGCCGGTAAGCGGCTGGGACGTTTCGTTGTAGTCGATGGCCGGAACGTACACGGCAGAAACGAATCGCATCGTTCCGGCGGGCGCGTTCGGGCTTTGCGAAGGCTCGAACGTCAGCGTTAAGACACCGCCGGTGGCCGTCACGACCTGGCTCGGTTCGCCTGCATCCCCACGGAAAATCCGATCGCTACCGTTCTGGTCTGGGACTCTGATTTCAGCGACTTCCATCGTGTCAATCTCGGCGAACCACGGATTGATGTCCGCATGCGCGGGGATCGCTGGGCTCTCGATCGTCTGGCCTTGGTTGAGCTGATTTCCCAAAATCAGATCCGCCGCCGTGATCGTTTGGCTGACGGTGGCTGGTTCGATCGCTTCGTCCATCACGATGAGGCGGTCGTCTGCAATGGGTTGATCGTTGACCGCATCGATGGTGATCGTGACTTGCGGTTTGGGCGTCGTCGTCAAACCCTCACTATCGGTAAGCGTGATTTCATACACTGCTGTCCCGAAAGCATCAGCGAGCGGTTGGACACTCAATGTGCCGTCGAGACTCAGCACCGGATCGCCGGCGAGCATGCCTGTCGTGCCACTGACATAGCTCAGTGTGATCGGCTGCAAGACGGATTGTGTCGGTAGCTCGTTGATCGGACCTGGCAAAATCACATCGGTCGTCGGGTTGGCGAAAATAGTACTCGTCAACGTGCCGTCGATCGACGTCGGCTGATCTTCATAAAACTCAACGGTTTGCGTGAACGCAGGAATCCTCGGTTCGTCGTTGACCGCCTCGGTCACGAATGTGATCGAAGCCGTGGCGACCAGCGGGTCTTCGCCCGGGATGGGATTGACGACCGGGACGGTGCCCAGAACGACTGGCGTCCCAGCATCCGGGCCGGTGCCTGGACCGTAAAGGTCGTCGTTGCCAGCATCCATGACGGAGTATTGCAAGACATCGCCAGCGAGCGCCGAGGCGGCGGCATCATCGACGAAGTAGTCCGGATCAGGCGTGAACGTGCCCGACAGAAACACACCTGAGTTGAACGTCAACATCACGTCGCCGTTGGGCAACTCAACGAGCTGCTGCACATCTCCCCCGAGGCCATCGTCATAGTCCGCCGACAGGTACTCGGTGTCGAGATACTTGAACCCGTACACCACGAGATCTTGCTCGCTCTCGTCATAGAGCGGCGGGGTCACGCCGTCGCCGACGAACAGGCTCGCCTGCGACGGGTTGGTTGCCGTGTGGATCAAGTCATTGATATCGAACGTGTAGGCGATGTCCTCTTGGCCGGTCACGACGCGGTCGCTCGTTGCTGGAGCGTCGTTGGTTGGATTGACTGTGACGGTCAACGTTTTAGTTGCCGAGGACAAGCCATTGTCGGGGTTGGTGATCGTGACTGAAAACTCCGCGACACCGTAGGCATTGGGCAGTGGCGTGAACGTCAACGAGATCGGATCATGGTCGGACGTCTGATTGATCGTTGGCACCGCGAGCAACTCAGCTGGGTTGCCAGAGTTCGCTGTGATCGTGATCCAGCTCGCCGGGACGGTCCCGGTTTCATCAGCGCCAGCACCGAGCAGGAAGGCTTGGTCCGCATCGGTGAATAGGTCAGCAATCTGCAACGTATAGCTGTCGTTGGATGGATCGGTGTCGGCCTCGGTTTCGTCGATATTGATGGCGGATTGGAAATCGCCCAAGACGGGCGAATCGGCTTTGGGAGTGATCGAGAACCGGATCGTCTCGGGATTGGACTCGATCGGATCAGTGGTTCCGAGTTGCACATCCGGATCTCCGCTATTGACCTTCGGTGCGATCGCCACGCCGCTGTCGGAGATGATGTATTTCAGTTCTTGCGGGATGCCGCTGTAGTTATTGTTAACGTCCACTTTGGGGGTGTAAATCGCCGAATCAAATTTGCCGACGGAGTGTTTGATGACGAGCGTTCCCGTTTCGCCATCGCTGCCCGAGAACGTGACCGTGACGTCGCTGTAAGAAACCACGCCCGTGGAATCGAACAGGTTGGCGAATTCCAAAGTCCGGTCGACCTGCGTGACCAGCGTGCTGCCGGACTCCATGTAGGTGATGACCGCATTGTCCGCGAAGATCAGTTTACTAACCGTCAACGTGCTGAGTTGGTTCTCTTCGTTAAACGGAGCGTCCCCACTTCCGCCCGCATCGACCCCCGTCTTGTCGTCGAATGGGTTGGTGACCCCTGACGTGCCGGATAGATCGGCAGCGGTGAAGGCAAATGCAATGGGTGCATCGCCGGCGCCCTCGGCGGCTTCAGTCTTTGTCCAGAGCCGCTCGACCGTTGCGGGTTTATCGTTGACCGGCGCGACCGTGACGGTCACAATCCGCGAGGTCGTGATATTATCAGCCGTGGTACTGAAGTCACCGTCGGCACCGGGATCAGTCACCGTTACCGTGATCGAGGCGGTGCCGTATTGATCCGGAGTCGTGGTGAATTTCAACTTCGCGTGCGAGCTGCCGCCGTCATAGGCGGACCCATCGACTCCGACAACATCGATGTCTGTGATCAGCAGTGGCGTTTGGCTGCCTGCATCGACAAAGGTGCCCGTGCCGTCATCGGCGAGGTTCTTCGTCGTCGCGGTGACTCGCACCGGTTGCACGTTGCCAGCCCCCGCAGAGATGCCCGACAACGTCACGTTCTGGGTATCGGCAACGCCATCGCCATCAAGGTCTTGGTCCTCGAGCAGCGCATCCAAGTCGATGCCCGCATCGGTTGTCATCGCAATCGCATCGAGGTTCGGGGGTTGGTTCACAGCCATCACCATCATCGGGATCGTGCCGTACTCCACGCCAGCGACCCGAGTTGCATCGACAATGCGATAGCCGAACGACAACATCGGTGTGACATCGTCGGCCGTGCCTGGAATGTTGTCTGGCCCAGGGACGGGCCCGGTGTCATAGTTGGTTCGTGGTACGAATGTGACCGTGCTATCGGCATTGACGCTCAGCGAGCCCGCGAGCCGCCCGAGTGAGTCGTGCAGTTCGTCGATCACCGCCTTGCCGCCGTCGACCGGATAAGCTCGACCGGTTGTCAGGTCCACAATTTCGAGTACCGAGATCGCGTCACCGTCGGCATCCGTCGATGCGTTGAAGATTTTGCCGGTCGCGACGGTGGGAGCACCGCCGAGCACATGCTCAGTCGTCGAGAACGATTGAGTTTGATCGCCCTCGATCGTTTTGTCGTTGAGGTCCATGAGCATCGGCGCGACACCGCCCACGATTGAGATCCTGTGATCTTCCACTTCGCCACCGATCGCCAGTCCATCAGCGGACAGTCCCCCGAGCTTGCTAATCCGCAGCCGCATCACCATGTCACCGGTGATTGTGGCGCCACCGGGGAGTGTTGTTGGGAATGTCACCGGCAAGAGATTCTCACCCGGCCACACCGCGACACTGTGGAAGACGCGTTCGTCGTAGTTGGTTGGATTGTCCCCGACATCGAGTCTGCCGTTGTGGTTGAAATCGATCCAGCCGTCGATGACTCCATAATCTGTCGCCATCACGTTGACCATGACAGGACCGCCACCGGCCGCTGTGGTCCGCGCGACGTTGAAGGTCGCGCCAACCGATGAGAGATCCAAGCCGTTTTCGTCGTCGGCAACGGCGAGCGAAGTCGCCGCGTCGTGTCCCGTCGCGACCGTATCGAGCTGGCCACGTATGATCGTCAGACTATCGGCGGGGCCAATCGCGTCGAGCCGTACGACCTCGTCACCGAGCAACAAATAGCCTCCGACGCGATCCGCAAACGACGCAGCGGTGCCCGCGGTGACCTCGATCGTCCCCGCCAGTGCATCGATACCGGCAACGATCGCTGTCGCCGGCGGGGCGACGGCATCGTCGCGAAGGACATTCGCGAGATTGAAAATCACGCCCGCGGTGTCTTCACTATCGACAATCCGTCCGCCAGGATCGCTGAGGGAGCCCAGTCGTGGATCGCCATCGAGTTCATCACCGAGCCCGAGAACGGTATGCCGAGCGCGGTTATTCGGATCCGCGGTATCGGCACCATCGCCGAAATCGTACGCCGTTCGTCCGACGCCGATCGTGAAGCGAGTTTGGGTGCTGCGGTTGGGACGCAACAGGTTACCCGCCTTGTCGGCAATCCCGCGTACATCGCTGGAACTCGTCGTGAATCCAGCGCTGGTCGAAGTCAGGCCGATATCGGCAACGTCGCCACCGGAGTTGCTGACGAGGTAGAACCCGTCGCCGCCTTCGGAAACTCCCGTGAGATCGAGGCTGTCGCTATTGTTGATCGCCGCCAGCACGGCGGCGTGGATCGCGGTTTGCGGGAAGTTCACGCTCGGGATGAACGGAACTGCAATCGCACCTGCGGAGACGCCAGGGAAAGCGCCGGCGACAAGCCCGGCCGCAAGAGAGTTCGCCGATCCGCTCGAGGCAGCAATCGTATCGCCGACATGGCCACCGAGGTAAATCCGTCCGCCCGCTAAGCCTTGAGCATGGGGCAGTCGCAGGTCCAGGTCACCCGCTGTGTTCGGCTCGGTAGCTCGGAACTCACGCATTGCGCGAGCGATCTTCGAACCAATCCCCGACTGCACTTGCCCCGAGACGCCAGTGCTAACGGGAGGCAGTACGACGTCATCGAGTGGATCGGATTCGAACAGGGTGACCGTTTGGAACGCCGAATCGATCAAGCGAATCGGTGTTGGATACGTCGTCTCCACACCGCCGACCAGTTCGGTAATCGTGGCCGTATGCTCGACCACTGCGGTATTGAACATTCCGCGATCGATCGAGAGCGACAGGTCACCGGCGACGACGCCTGGTTGGATGTCGATAATCTTGACAATCTCAGTACCGATCTGCAGCAAGTCACCAATTTTGGGAACAAAATCCGCATCCGGTGTGACTTCCACAATCCGGTCGGACGCCAGCAGACTGTTACCGGCGACGGTCAACGGTCCCGCCGTCGTGCCGTCCAGGAGCACGTCATCAAGGTTGACCGATTGCTCCGCCGCTAAGGTGGCACCACGAGAGTTCGTAATGACTTCGGCAATGGAGAACTGCGGATGAGTGACAACGGTCGATCCGAGGGCACCTCGCACGACCGTCAACATGCCCGAGGCGTCATCGTAGCCCGTCACACGCATGAATTCGTCATTGACGCGAATGAATGTCATCATGCCGGCCCGTTCCAAGTCCGCCGGGGCGAGTCCCAAGTCGCTGCCTTGGAAGACCGAGAACGTGTCATCCGTCGCCGCGCTGCCGATGGCGGCGTCGACCACGGCGTGGCGGCCTTGGTCGACCAGTTCAACGCTGTTGGCGGACGTCGCGCCGGCCTGGTGATTGCTGCGCGGTGTCCCCAGTACGCCTCGCTGGACGGTCAATTCCCCAGCCGCGGAATCGACACCCACGACAGCCATGATTTCATCAGAGATACGAATGAAATCACCGACCGCGAACTGACTCGGATCGCTCACCTTGATCATCAAGTCGTCATCGGCGGGAGTCGTGCCGATGCCCACTTCGCCGGTGAAGTCGCCCGCGGGGATCGTTGCTAACTTGTCGATTTGGAAACGAGCGGTGTAACCATGGGTTCCACCGGCAGTGCTGTACTCGAAGGTTTGGCCGTCGAGAATCGCGTCGGCGGCACCGAGTTGCACGACGAACCCGGAATCGAACTCGAACGTCTCGCTATTGGCACCGTTGCTGACCGTCAGTTGATCGCCATCCTGAATCACACTGCCATTGGCAACGTCCAGCGAGACGGCTTTCTGGTCACCATTGAGTAGAATGATTTCGTAGACACTGTTGGGATTCCAGAGATCCGAGAGCGGTGTCAGTCGCAACTCGCCCGTCGAAGGGTTGAATGCCAAGTTGAAATCGCGACCGACCTCGAGCAATCGATTGTCTTGGCGGATCAATACGGAAGACGCGTTCACCGTGCTCGGATCAATGCCGGTGCCCTCAAAGGGTGAGTTTGAATTCTCCCCATCGGACAGCAGTATCGAGAATGCTTGGAGATCCGGATTGTTCAACTGGATGAACGTTTCCGCTGGATCGCTGTCGAGCCCCGCGTCATCTTGATCGACGGGATTTAACAGTTTCGCATAAGGTTGCACGAAGTCGGAGTAGTCCGCTGCCCCGATGTCAATGTCGGTGTTCGGGCCGGCCCCATCACCACCGATGCCGCCGCTGACCCGCAACTGACCGAAGGCGTCGAGCGTGGGGGCGAAGTACGGTGATTGTGGGATGCCGAGGATGTTTTTGAACGCGGCGTAGGCACCACGGTCATTCAGCAGGTCTTGCGAGTTGTTAATTGTCCCCGCGGTGGACAGCGGATAGTAGTTGCGTCCATCCGGATCGATGAACAGCGGATCGGTTCCCGAACGCGGGTCGGTGCCTTGCACTGCACCGGCATTGTGGAAATAGTTATTATCAATAATCGCGCCGACACCATTGTTGACGATGCCGTTGCCGAGCGTACTGAACACATTATTGAGCAGTGTTGGGCTGGCGTTGTCGTGGATATTGACACCGTATTGGTTGTTGTCGCCACCGATGAACGTGTTGTTGACGATGCGCCCGATCGGCACGGCGTTCTGCGGTGTGCCATTGGGCTGCCCCGAATAATTGATGCCGCTGCTGCCGACGATGATGTTATTTTGAATCACGACACCGGGCACCAAGCGTTGGTCGTCCTTGTCGGAGAAGTTCTGCGTTGCGCCGGGGAAGGTCACTCCGCTTCCATCACCCTGGCCTGCGGGCGGTGCAACTTGCACTCCGACAACTCGGGAGTCAGAGAGGATGTTGTTTTCGATTACCAACAAGCCTTGCTCACGCTGCCTGTTGCTGTCCGCATCAAGTCCCGTGCCCACGATCGAATTCAGAATGTGTCGCACGTTGGTGTCGTAGGTTTGTCCCACGACGATCGTGCCATTGGCACCGTAGGCGTATTCACCGGCGCGGCGCATTTCGAGCTGATAGTCACCGGAGAGCTGATTGGTCAGCGCGTTTTCATCACGCTTGACATTGGTGCGGCTATTCTGCGCGAGATCGACAAACGCATTGTCGGTCGTTGCGGGCGCGTTGGTGACCATTTCGCCACGCTCGGCGAAACCAACCAGTATGTCATCAATGTAAAAACCTTCGTGGCGATTGTCCGAACCAGCACCGGAGTGCTCCAAGTCAGCACGCTCGCCGTAGAAGTCGCCCGGCAAATCGCCTTCGACCGACGATCCGGAGGTACTGAAATCGAACCGCAGCTTGATCGACGTCTCACCGACGAAAGGTGACAAGTCAATCCGAGCTTGATGCCAGAGCGGATTGTCATGGTCTTCGTCAAAGAGTTCCTGCACAATCTGCTTGCTCGCCGGTTGCGGCTGGGTGCTGTTCACGCCCGCGTCGGCGACATGAGATAGGAAGGTCGGCAATTCGGCTCGCGCGTCGCCATCCCCAGAATCCGTACCGCTCAGGGCGGAGTTGTTCGTGGCCAAGAGCTCCCACGTCACCCCATTGTCACGCGAGGCAAACACGCGGGCGCTATCACGGAAGAATCGATCCGCATTGACATCGCTCACGTTTTTGCCGGTCTCCGCTTCGGTTTCCAACAGGTAGTTGAAATACAACGTCGGCCGATCGTAATAGTCTGCGCCCGCGAGCGAGAAATCATTTGTAATCAAGGCCCCCTTGGCACCACCGGACAGATCGTAGGTGTTCCGTATATTGGGATTACTGCTGAGATCCCGATGCTGGATCGTGGTCATGCCGTACTGGGCGTTCTCGGTACGGTCTGTTGGGCTCAGGTAGCCTTGGAAATTAGCATCGGGATTGTTTTTCCATTGTTCCAGACCGAAGTAGAAACTCGCGCCACCAGATCCTTGGCTGGTGGTGCGACTGCCCGTGATACCGTCGGGAATGTTGAACTCGACGTCCAGCGAATTCCGGCTACCATCGGGCGCCGCATTGACTCCGTGGCCGGCGTCATTGGCACGTAGCATCGTGGGGTGCCAGAGGTTGAAATCCAAAGGCGAAAACGCCAGTCCGATCGAACTGCCGACCATCCCGGTCACCTGCGTGCTGGAATCATCACCCACACCATCCCCCACAGTCCCGATGACCGTGGCGGTGGCGCTCGCACCGCTCTGCATGGACGTATTATCGACGTCCAGCAGATTGACCTCCGTACCGTTGAAGGAACCGGTAAAGTGAACGGTCATGCCTGTCGACAGTTCACCGCGAACGCGGACATCATTCGGGCCAATATGGAACAGGGCCTTCAACGAATCACTGACGCTGCGAACGCCCTTGACGTCATCGATGATTTGGACGGGGGTGCCGCCAACAGTGTAGGGCTGCGATGTCGAGACGCCGACACTTAACACACCACCATGCTCCACTGTCGTGGCATTGATGATCTGCGGGCCGGTCGGCGTTCCGCCGGTTAACCCGATTTTGTCGATGACCAATGTGCCGATATTCGTGTCTGCGAGATTACCACTGAACGTGACCAACATGGTGCTCGGCATGTTCGCACCCGTCACCGTCACATCCGCCGCCACGGCGGCGGGATAATCAGTGGCGAGGATCGCTACGATCGCGTCGCGTACCGTGTCGGCATTCGCGTTGTAGGCGATCGGAGCCGAGACGGAGCCGGCCAGTGTAAGAGTGAATGTGCCTCCGGTCGGGGCGCCGTTGATGGTGATTGCTTGTTGCTCATCGTTGATCAAACCAGCACTATCGGCGGTGATCTGAGGTTGATCGGAGTTTCGGAGCGTGCCGATGAACTCGACCTCAAATTCATTCGCATTCACCTCGGTGACGTTGATATCACCGTTCGCGATATTCGGCAACAATGTCAGCGCGTCGCGAATGTCGGCGGCGTCGGCATCAAAATCAATCGGATCGGTTGTGTTTCCGTCGAAGGTCAGCGTGTACGTACCGTCATCGATTCCGCCCACAGCACCCAGGTCGATAATCTGGCGCTCGCCATATCCGAGGCCAGTGATATCGACCGTCAAGGGAGCAATGTCGAGGCTGCCCATCCGATTCTGGAATTCGATGGTGACACCGCTCGCCAAGTTGCCGGACACCGCGACATCGTTGGCGCCCATGTCGGCGAGGTTGTTCAGTTCACTTCGTATCGTGGAAGACGGAGCATTGAATGGAATCGGACCGGTCGTATCGATCTGCCGGATCGTGATCCCACCACCGTAATTGGACACCGTGGTCCCATTGATCCCGCGAACCACTGACAGCACGTTTCCAGCCGCGCTGTTGACTTGGATATCTTCGTTGCCAATCCGAATTTCGTAAGGGAAGGTGGTGGGCAGTGGAACGATATCACGCACCTGCAACTGGGTGGCCGAAGCATCGATCGATGCCGCTAAGTTGGTCGTGATGACTTCCGTAATCGTCGCCGTGTCCGCATGCGCCGCGGCGGTGGTGCCGTTGTACCCACGGACGACCTGCATTTGCCGGCCGTTGGTGAAGTTGACAAGCATTTGTTCGTTGTCGACTTGAATCACGAAGGGGGCCAACGGAAAATTAAGGAGGGAACCGTTGTTTTGATATTCGAACTGCGACTGGATGGTCGTCGCGAAGGCGTCCACCGGGACCTGCAAGCTGTTGACACCCTGGTAGGATTTCTCTTTGCTGATCGTGAAGGTACCAGCGGTCGCATTGGACGAAATGGTCTGTTGCGAGTTACGGCTTGTGACGGCGGGCGCATCGACAGCGATCGGTGGTGTGGTTTCCCGCTCGCCGTTCGCTTCGACCGTCAGCGTAAAGGTACCACTGGACACATTGCCTGGCGTGACCTGGATCACTTGCGCCGAATCGCCTGATTCAAACACGTTGGCAAACGTGCCATCGGCATTGAATGCAAACAACTGGCCATCGCTCGCGGTCGCGAACAGCGTGTGTTTGTATTTGCCACCTTCGACGTTCTGCGGCCCCATACTCAGACCGCTAAACGCAACGCCGGGAACGGTGTTGAGGACTGTGGCAGCACCATTGAGTTGGCTGATCGAGATAAATTCACCACCGCTGGTGACACCATACAAACTGCCGCTGCCATCGAAGTTTGCCATCGCCAGTCCGGTGACGCGGCCCTGCAGGACTTCCTCTGCCGTGCCAGCCGCGTTCACCCGTGTGGAGACACTTTGATTCACCGCCACGACGGCGCCGCTGCCGTCGCCGTTGTTATTGTCATTTCCGTTGTATATCAGCGCGGTGACATGTTTCTTAACGTTGTCGTCATTGTTGATTGCATTGACGATGTCGTTGGCCGTCGCATTGACGACCGATGGAGTGCCCGCGCGACGCAGACGCAGATTAAGAGTGGAGCCCGAGAAACTGACCTCGGCGGCATTCCCACCCGTGGCGGTGGTCACGTTCACCGAAAAACGACCGGCTTCTCCGGCAACGTTCGAGCGCAGCAGGATGTTCGTGAAAAGTAGGTTATTCGCGTCGCCATTATTAACGTTCAAAAGCAGCTCGCCAAACGTGACACCGGCGGGCTGGATCTCTCCGACGAACCCGTATCGATTCGTCGTATTGGTGGGTGCCGCCGGTGAAGCGTCCCCGTCGGCGCTGCCGCGGTAGAGTCGTGAGGCGTTGTCCGATTCACGCACCGAGTAGAACGACTCGTAGCGGGGCGTCGGCGTGTCACCGGTCGTGGCGCTGACGCGGCGGAACGTGACGGCATCGACTTCGTCCGAGTTGACCACCTCAGCAGCACGCTGGGCGCGCGAGCGGGCGTTGGGGTTGGGCGGATCGAAGACATCGCGAACGTTGCTGAAAGCTTCCACACCCGGGATGTTGTCGTTTTGCGTGGCTAACACCGTCCCATCAAACGGGTCGAGCGTGACGAGTTGGCCCGCCATGTTCGCACCATTGACGTTACGCCGGTATCCATACATCACACCGTCGCCGCGGATGACGATGTCTTGAATGTCATTGCCGCCATCGGTCAAATTGTCGGCGTCGGGAGTCAAGTCCTTCGAAACCGGCCCGCCGTTGAGCGAATCGACCGTGTACAGATTGTCGCCGTCGTCGTGCCCACTGTTGTCGGTGGCCAAGAACAAACCGATATCCTGAAGCCGGAGTGTGGCAACGTGCTGGTCCAGGTTCGCTGACGTGTCGATCTGTAGGAGCGGTCCGCCGGTGGGCTGGATATCGTGGGGGCCAAAAGTGCCTTCATCGTCTTGGCTTGACACATACCCTGTAAAACCGATGTGGTCTTCGACGACGCGATTGACCGAGTCGATCGGTTCGAGTCGTGTCAGAATACCCGCATCGCCGGTGCCGTTAGGGCCATCGAGCGCAAACTGTGACGCCACCACGGACGGCGTGACCTGGTTACTCATCACGGCCACGTAGTAAGTCTTCCCCGAAATCAAATGCACGGGGCCGATATACGGATCGTCGGTACCGAGCGAACCGCGGCTGAGGTCATCGAGACTTTGACCATTCCCGCTGCCGGCGGGCTGGTCATCCTCAACATTCGATTCGCGGCCAATGAAAATCAAACGGCTGTTTTCGTCAAACACTGCGATTGACGTGTCACCGCGTTTCTTGTCGGCGTAATCCATGTCGAAGACGACCGACACGGTTCCCACGTCCGTTGTGACGTTTGGAATGCTTTGGGTGGCTGCGTGTGTGACGTTGAATTCGTAGACATCGACGTCGGAGGCACTGCTGAGCGAGCCGGCCAGTGAGATCGCTGCGGTATCCGTCTCCAATAGGTTGACGAGTTCCTGCGAACTGGTGCCCGTCACATTTCCGCCGGCATCGCCGGCTTCGGCAGCGTCACCGACCAGCGGGCTGTGACGCGGCAAGCCTTGGATATCAAACGCGGTCGACGCATAACGCACGTCAGCGTAGCGCACGGTCGAACCGGGGAATTCATCGACCTGCTGTAATCGCACCTGCAGTTGGTACTCGCCCTTGCTGACCGGAACCGCAGGTGTGGCCGCGTTGCCGTCATGATCAAACTTCGCAGCGCGGACGCGGACGTAATAAGTTCCCGTCGCGAGCAAAATCAGCGCGGCACCGGGATCATTATTCGTCAACGAGTAGAAATCACCACCGAGCAGCGGTTCCTGCATCATCGAGCCGGCACTGCCGGCGGGAATGGGATTATCCGAAGTGAAGACCAGCGTGCCGTTGGGGGTACCATCATCGAGCACGACGTCGAATGCGCTATCGAGCGTCGTATTGGTGCGGTCAATGTCAATCCAAACCGCAGTTCCAGCGGTCGCTTGGAAGCTGTAGACATCTTGGTCCTTGGCATCGTCGGGGCTGATGTATCCCTGGACCTGGAACCCCAGTCGACGATTTTCGTCGCCGCTCTTCAAATTCGGTGCGAGCACCCCGAGCGGTTGGGCTTTGGTGATCGGGTTGGAGTTGATGCTCTCGCCGCCGGTTAGCGGTGATTCCGCTTCGCGGATGATTGCGACGTTGCGGTCATTGCTCCACTCATCAAATTTAAATCCTTTCCAGGATTGGTTGCCGACGCTGCCACCACCATTGTTCGTGTCGGTCATCAGGTGACCATCGGGGGTGAACCCCGCACCGACGGAATCGTCTGCGAGGTGGGTGATGACGACGGGGTAGCCAGGCAACCCGATTACTTGGATCGTGCCACCAATACGGTCGACGATGTCCAAGGGCTTGCCCGTGGCGGTGAATCCCGAGTTCGCACCATCCACTTTCACCACGAGGCTTTCGGAAACGTTGCTCTGCAGCCGCAGGCCGCTGTAGGTGTGATGGTTGCCTACGGTGATTTGACCATTGAGCACATGGACGATGTCCGAGTCATCCCACACGCTTTGGGTGGTCAGTTCTTCGCCACGCACCTTCAGGCCGTTGATTGAGTTGTCGTCGAGCTCGTTGAGCCGGATCAGTGGCCCGCGATTGTCATCGAATTGGCGATAGCGATCGACTGCGCCGATACTGCGTCCGCGGTCGGCGAGGGTCTCGTACTGCAACGAGCCCGCATCGATGTTGATGGCAGGACCATCGTTGCGGACGATTTCATTGTCGACCAAAATGGGCTGCGAACCACGAACATAGATCGCGGCCGCTTGGTTATTACCGCGGCCGAACCGATTGCCGCTGGCGTTCCCACTGGCGTTATCGGTGATCAAACTGTTGGCGATGCGGACGTCGGCTTGATGAATCTCGACAGCATTGAAGCGATCCGAAGCACCCCCTGCGGTGGCGGCTGTCGGCACCACGCCGCCCCCGTAGGCGATCACAGTATGGTCGAGACTGCCACGTGACGCCTCTCCAAAGAACAGTCCACCCCAGTTACCTGCTTGGGGCGTGCCGGCGCCACTATTGGTTTGGAAGACACCGCTGCCGCCGTAGCGGCTGTCGGCGAGCGAGGTGAAAATGATCGGGCTGTTGGCGGTACCTTCGGCGATCAGCGTGGCCGCCCCGCGTTCGGACTCGATGCGAGCCTCACGCAGCTTGATCACGGTACCGGGATCGATCATCAAACGCCCCGACGGGCGTGCCTTCAAGACACCGTTCTCGAGGATTGGGCCGCCGGGATTCCCGACGATGATCAGCGACTCCGTTAAAATGTGCGTGATATCGGTATCGTCAAAACGCCCCGAGACCGTCATTTTCTGAATCGAGCTGCCCAGGTCGGTCGGAATGCCGACGAATAGTCCGTTGTCGGTGTTGCCACGCAAGTAGTTGCCGAGGATGTCGGGACCGATCCGACCGAGTGAATCATCGAAACTATTCGGGCTCGCCGCGACAGCGGCCTTGGCCGCATCGGTGATCGTGTTGAACGTGATCGTCGGCCGCGCATCGTTAATATCGATCGGCGAGAACACACGGGTGCCCGAGGGAGTTCCCTTACCACCACCGTGCCGGATATCGGCATGATTGATGGTGCTGAGGAAGATGCCGCTCGCTTCGAGGTCAGAGTCGTCGCGCAATACGATCCCGCCGTAGTCACCCCCGTTGGGGGAGGGGCCATTGCCGTCGGAATCACCACCGGCTTGGTCATCGTGATAGGAGCGCAGATAGATCGGCAGGGTCGGTGTGCCGAGGACTTGGATCGCCCCGGCCGAGCGATCCGCACCGATCGAGGACGTCCCCACGTCGATGTTGGCGGCGCGCATCTTGATCAACGCCCCCGATTCGATCCGTACGGTCGTGCCCTTGGGGACGGTCAGGCTGTTGCCGTCGGCCAAGGCGGCACCCGCGCGGGTGGAACCGATCAGGTATGGGGTTGCATCACGCAGTCCCGTGGGACTGTTTTCGTCCACATTGCCAACGATCCGTACGAGCGCACGGGTGGCGCCCCCTGCCGTGATCGCTTGTGCCGCAGCGAGCGCGGGGGCGATGCTGTTGAACGGGGCTGCGGCGGTGCCCGTGCCACCGGCCGCGGCGAGTTTATCGACAAAGATCGCGTCGGGGTTCGATTCAAACCAAAATGAATTCACGCCTCCCGGTGTGCCGTCCCCATCGCCATCGATTGCGGTTCCATCAATGTCGGTGAGCTGCTGGGCGGCCGTCGGTTTCGCCGTGAAGGAGAGCTGGACTTCGTAGTTCCCGTCGGTGGTCCCGCCAAATCCCGAGTTCGGTATCGCAGGGTCGTAGTTATCGTTACCCGCACTACTGACGCCAAAGAAATACTCACCGGCGGGAAGCTCGACTTCGATCAGCGAATCACTGCCGTAGTAGCGATCGTTCTGGGCAACCAATTCAGAAGTGCCGTCAGCATTCTTGCGGAAGAGACGCAGGACCGTGTTGAGCAGACTCGGCGTGGCCAGCCGCTCGGCGCTGGTTTCAATCTGCACCTTGCCAGGTTCGATGATGTTGAACCGGTACAGGTCGATGTCGTTGCTGTTGGGCGGTGAAATCCGCTGAAAGTGAACGAGATCGTTATTGCCGGGCTGGACAGACGATCCCGTGCCGTCACTCGGAAGTCCTGCACCCATGGTCGCGGGCACGTCGTAGGCGTGACCGAGCCCCATCGCGTGACCAATTTCGTGGAACGCGACCCCTGTGAATCCGTCACCGAAGAACCGATTACTATCGGCATAGTCTTCTTTGTCGAGCACCACGAGATTCCCGCCACCGAGTCCCGCGATACCGCCTGGCCCCGATGTCGCACTTGGATCCGCAGCCTGCAAGTCACCCTTGCCGATTACGAGCCCGGCGCTGGTACTGCTCTCAATGAACTCAACGCCAACCTGCTGAGCGTAGATCTCGAGAATCCCACGAACAATTTCTTTTTCGGCGGGTGAAATGAAGTTTTTGTAGACGATCCCAGCGCTATTGGCGGGGAAGTTCTCAGGGAACGAGTAGTAACGCGTTTGGGTCGGACGCGGGGCGACAGGGCCGAGACCCGTGCTGCCGAAGTGAGCTTCCAGCTGGATCTCACGGTGCCCTGGTTCATCCAAGCCGCCCGGACGGGCCGGCAGCGAGACCGAACCAGCAGCCGAAATCACGGATGCCACCTTGACGCTCGTTCCCGAGGTCAGGCCGCCAAAGTTTCCCGCAGCCGTCGGCGAGAGCAAATCTTCAAACGAGGTACCAATCTCCCCAGCGAACGTTTGCGGTAGCACGCCGCTGGAGCCTGTGGGTGCCAAACTCGACCCAATGTCCAATCGATAGGTGGCTGTGGGGATCGGGGCGGCAAAATTGAGCTGGACCCGGCTTTCGCCAGGAAAGTAGGTCACCGTGTCCGGGGTCGTCGCCGCGTCGGCGGCCCCCGCGGTATCCACGAGCCGGTAGAACGCAGGGTTCTCCGCGACCGCTGGGGCAATGTCCTGATCGTCAAAGTACACGTCGATACGGTTGTCATGGACGCTGAGGTTGCCGCTCCCATCCCGCTCAATCGGCTGCGGGATGACCGCGATCACTTGGATCCCACGATCTAAACGGAACGGCGTGATCGAATCGTGACCCTCGTTGAAGGGCACACCATTGAGGTCCTGCAGCGGGTTGGCACCACTCCCGATAATTTCAATGCGGTAAAAATCGTCTGGAAATGCGAACGACGGGTCCGTCGCGTTATCCGACGCCGTACTGGCGGGACGCAGCACGATCTTGTGCAAGTTGTCCGGATCGGTCACGCCCGGTTCCACAAAACCCACGTAGCCCAAGGAAACCTGGACGTCGTCAGCGGTGCCGAAGGTCGCGTCCCCACCCGCTCGGACCAAGCGAATGGTGTCATTGTTGATTGAGTTTTCTTTGAGGTTGGCATCCCCGTTGAACAATAGGCTGAATTCGCGTGGCGGCGTCGAGAGCTTGGTGCCCTCGGAGATCAGAGCCCCCGCGTCCGGTCGGATCGCCAGGAGGTCGGCCGCCAAAAGTTCTCGTTTTTCCAGTGTCTCGTGATGCAGACGGCGGCTGAAGCTCTTCGAACCGCCGCTCGATCGTGTCTCTTTGCGGGCGTCCATGCGAAAAAAAGGCGAACGACGGGTGATCGGACGACGGGACATATTCAACTCACAACGTTGGAATAAGGAGGAATAACAATCGCACCGCCAAGGGGATCACTGCGTAATAACGTCATTGGATGGCGGATGAAAAGTACATCGAGTCAGGTTACTAGGGAGGACGCGCAGCCGTAATGATGCGGATAGCGAGCATAATACTACCAAGTGCTACAACAGTAATTCAGTTGCCCCCCGTTCGTGCCCGACTACTTGAGAAATTTCCACAAAATTCTTTCGTTTCCTGGGCGATTGCTTAGACTGGATGCGACTAGGGGGAACAGGGGGACTGGGCGGATTTTTCTTTTGGGCTGTGTCGCGATCGCCCTGGAGAGGGGGTTTGCGACGGGCTTTGGAACGGACGTGCCTTCGCGGCGCGATTTCGGAAGTTTCTCAGCGTTTTCGTTGCCCCTGGCGGCTTCGATCGCTACGGGTTGCTCAGCGGAACTTCGTGACCTCTCCGGGGTTTCCCAGGGAGTGCCGGAGCTACCCACGTATTTGTGCCAGAGATTCGAGTTCCGACTCATTCCCCGCCAGACGGGTTCGACTTCGCGGCCACTCGCGGTAAAACTCCCTCCATTCGATTCCTACCACCTACCGACCCTCCTTTTGACCCGAACACCAATCATGTCTCACCGCCGCCCCCATACGCTGTCCTCGATCACTTCCCGTCCCTCCCGTTCGCGTGCTCGCAGCGCTCGGGCTGCTCGCGGCGGCTTCACGCTGCTCGAACTGCTGCTCGTGCTGGCGATTTTGGTGGTGCTCGGTGGGATTGTGGGCACGAACCTTCTCGGTGCCAAATCGGACGCGGATATCAATGCGACCCAAGTTCAGCTGAATTCGCTGAAAGACAGCATTACCTTGTACAAAATCAAAACCAATACGCTGCCCGACTCGCTCGAACAGCTCAAGGACGGCCCGAGCGATTCGGCCAAGAAGGCGAAGTGGGTGGGGCCGATCATTGAATCAGTGCCCGTCGACGCCTGGGGCAACGATTTTGACTTCAGCGCCAAGGGCAATGAATTCGAGATCCGCAGTGGCGGACTCGACGGTCAGATGAATACTGAGGACGACATTATCGTCGAAGGCAGATAGGGCGATCAGGATCTCTATGAAAACAGCCGGCTTCACTCTTTTGGAACTTCTACTCGCGATGGTCATCGCCGCGGCCGCTGCGGCAATGGTGATCCCGATTGCCGGCAGCTTGCTGGGCGATCGGGAGCTCGTGCGTGCCGGTGACCAGATTCGCGCGGAACTGACCCGGTTGCGAGTTCATGCAATCCGTGAGGGTCGCGTGATGACAGTGCAGTCCAATCCCAATTCAGGTGAACTGATGGTTGTTCCCAAGTTCACCGCAGCGGACACCAACGAGTCCTCCGACTCGTCAGCGGGCCCCTCGGCCTTGCTTTCCGGTGCGAAACAGGCGATGGGTGTGACAGCGAACACGGCGGCACCGACGTCGGGTGGATGGACGATCGAATTGCCTGAGAATGTGGTTGTGCGATCCGTCGTCACCTCAGCGGTGGGTGGAACGAGCTCGATGGAGGCGGCGCTGTTGAGTGCTCCCGTGCCCGTCGCGACCACAGATGGCGAAACCGTATCGGGCACGCTCCCGGTGATCTATTTCTATCCCACCGGTCAAACCAGCAATGCGATCATTACCATCGGCAACCGAACGGATGACGATGCCGCCGATGCGAGTGCAGACAGCTATGTCGTGCGTGTGCAGCTTCGCGGTTTGACCGGTGATGTGACGCTGAGGGAGACCCCGTGAGGCCCACCTACCGACGATCGGGTTTCTCACTGCTGGAAATGCTGTTGGCTTTAGCGATTTTAGGCGGCTCGCTGGGGATCCTATCGACCATCGCGATGAAGGGTGCTGATGCGGCTCGAGAGGCCGAACATTTGACTCAGGCGAGACTGATCGCGCAGAGCCAATTGGCAATGATTTTAGCGAGTGATCTCCAGCCTGCGTCCGTCCCCGCGACGCCGGTCGCCGCCGTTGACTCGGAATGCACGACACCGTTCCAATACCAAGTGGATGTGGTCATGGCACCCGTGCAAGGCATGCTCGCGATCCGCATCACCGTCCAGGCCCTGGACCCCAATGGTGGGACGCCCATTGCAACATACTCGATCACGCGATGGATGATCGATCCACTGCTCGGTCTTGGCGACGAAGAGGCGGAGGTATAGGTGATGAATCAGTCGAATGTTGATAAGCCGTCACGCGCCGCATTCACGTTGCTCGAAATGCTGCTGACGCTGGCGATGTGCGTGGTGCTGATGACGCTCGTCAGCGGGGCAATCTCGTTCTATGTCCGAGAGATGGCCTCTGCCGAACAAGTCTACCGAAATTCACAGGTCGCTTCGGCCGTGCTCCAGATGATCGAAGATGACTTGCGGATGACGCTGACGACGCGTCCGGTCGACACGGCACCGCTCGGTGATGTGTTGTCGTCTGCATCGTCGCCACTCTTGGGGCTCAGCCTCAGCTACGATACAGCGGGTGACAGTGAGGATGATTCACTTCCAGAAGACTCCGGTTTGAGTGGCACCGAGGGTGACTCCAGCAGTGAGGAGCCCGCCGACGGCGAGTCGTTCGACGCCAGTCTCGGGGGCAGCGTGCTGCAGTCACCCGGACTGATCGGTAGTTCCAATCAACTGCAAATTGACATCAGTCGTTTACCGAGTCTGGAGGAGTCCGTCCTTGACCCCGCTCTGGCGATTTCCAACGGCAAACTTCTCGATCGTCCGAGTGATATCAAAACGGTCAGCTATTTCGTTCAGCCCCCTGGGGCAGGAGCGAGCATGGATCCGTTGGAAGAGCTCGCCACGGCCAGTGGTATGGGCAACGCTGCGAGTTCCGCTGCACTGGCATCCGGCGGTCTGGTACGCCGTGAGTTGGACCGTGCGATCACCTCCCATGCCTCGTCCACGGGCGGCCTGTCGCGACTCACCTCGGCAGGTGAAGTCATCAGCACCGAGGTGACGGCGATCCAGTTCGAGTACTACGAGAACGGCAACTGGATGACGTATTACAGCACTGACACAGTCGGTTTTCTGCCGCCCGCGATTCGCGTGACCATACAGATTGGCGGCGACAGTGCATTTGGCTCGGAGAACTTGGCAGAAACCCAAGCGGTGAACACCTACACGCACGTGATCTACCTCCCGATGAGCCATCCTGAAGACGCCGAAGAGACGACGGAAGAAACTGACACGATGGCGAGCGAGGGGACAGGGATATGAGTGTGCATCAGGATCAAAATGGGCCACGGCCTGTCGATCGCCTCACTTTGAATTGCCGTTCGCGACGGCAAAAAAATCGCCGTGGCTTTTTCCTCGTGCTCGTGCTCGTGGTGGTGGCGATCTCGACGATGGCGGTCTACTCGTTCGCCGAATTGATGCTCGCCGCGGATGAAACCGCGTACTTGCAAGGCGATCTGGTCCAGTCGCGACTGAATATGGATTCGGGGATCGAGGCGATTCGTTTGACGCTCGCCAGTCCCCCGATCGATCGTGATGCGGCGGGCGGCGTGTACAACAATGCGATGCAATTTCGGGGGGTTGCGATTACCAACATCGCCGACGGTCCGGTGCAGCGATACACGGTCGTGGCCCCCAGCTTGACTGACACGGGGTCTCTCGGCGGTATTCGCTATGGGCTGCAGAACGAGTCGGCCCGCATCAACGTCAACTCGCTGCTGGTTCTGGAAGAGAACTCCGCCGCCATCGGCATGCTGACCACACTGGCCGGCGGAAGTCTTGAGTCCGATGGGAGTGGGATTCTGGGAGACGATTCCGACGCATCGAGTGATGATTCCGAGTCTCTCGAGACGAGCTACGTCGCCGTTGACTTGTTGTTGACCCTTCCGGGTATGACCGAACCAATCGCTAATGCCATTTTGGACTGGATCGATACGGACACCGAGCCTCGGCCGGCCGGTTGCGAGGACGAGTATTATTCGTCGCTACCATCGCCCTACAGTTGCCCCAACAAACCTCTGCAGAGCGTGGAAGAGTTGTTGCTCGTTCGGGGCGTCACTCCCCAGCTGTTGTTTGGCGCCGATGCCAACCGCAATGGTGTGCTGGATCTCGATGAGCAACAGCGTACGATGGCGAACATCGATACAGCCGGAGCTTTGGGGTGGGCGAACTATCTGACCGTTCACGGTGCCGAGAACAACCTGACCTCTGCCGGGGAACCTCGCGTTAACGTCAACGGCGACGACCTCGAAGTGCTCTATGACGAACTCAGCGTTGCTCTGGGCGATGATGAGTATGCATCATTCATCGTCGCGTACCGGATGTCGGGCACGTCCTCGATAGCAAAATCCGCGGCGATGATGGCCGCAGCAGAGGCGGCCGGGGCAGCCGGTGGGGACGAGGTCACCGCATCGACAACCGAACAAGACGCGGCATCCACCCCGGTGCCCTGGGAAGCCGACGCGATTTCGAAGCTCGACTTGACCGCTGGTGCCGGTGTGCAACTGAACCAGGTGCTCGATTTGATCGGCGCCGAAGTCACGGTCGAACAAACCACCTACGCGTCGCCGTTTCTAGATGACCCCGCCATGTTGAGTGAGTACCTGCCGCTGCTCATGGACCAGTTGTCGACTCAGGACGTTGAATCATTGCCGGGGCGGATCAACTTGAATGAAGCCCCCGCGGAGATTCTGATGGGCATCCCCGTGCTGGATGTCGACACCATGGCGGCACTGGTCGAGACGCGAGGTGCGGGCGGGGGCGTCCACACAGGGAGCACCTCAACGGATCGCTCCCACGCGGCTTGGCCGCTGACCGAAGGGTTGGTGACGCTCGACCAAATGCGTGCACTCCTGCCGCTCGTGACCGCCGGTGGTGACGTCTTTCGAGCCCAGGTGATTGGGTTTGATGAAGCGACCGGCTTGGCCGTGCGTGGTGAAGTGATTATTGACGCAACGACGGCCAACCCTCGCGTGGTCGCGTTCCGAAACTTGTCGCACCTCGGGCGCGGGTTCGATATGTCGGTGTTGGGTGGGAACGGTGAACAAACTCTGCCCTAAAATTCGTTCGTTGTGAACAATTCGACTAAACTAGTCCTTACAAAATATATTCAATTCGATATCTCGATAGTCTGTTATGAAACTCGCACTTGATTGGGACGACGAACAAGTCCGCATGGTGGCCGCAGACCGGTCAGCACGCGGAATTCGCATCCGTGCCGCCGCCGTAGTGCCCATCGGTGAGGAGGGACTGCAGGCCACTCTCGCCGAGTTGTCACGCAAGTATTCGCTAGAGAAAAGCGACGTGCTCGTCGCCATTGGCCGCGACCGTGCTGAGCTGAGGCAGATGCAGTTCCCACCGGTGCCGATCGCAGAACTACCGGACATCGTGCGATTCCAAGCGATTCGGCAATTCGCCTCAGCGGGCGATCACGCGGAAATCGATTTCATCACGACGCATACCGACGAAACAGGGATTCATGCCATCGTCGCGGCGACCGGGCCGACGCAATTGACGCCGATTCGGAAGGCGGTCGAGAAAGCCGGATGGACGCTCGACCGTGTGGGCTTGCGCCCGATCGCAGCGGCCGCGCTCTATCGACTCAAAGCGTCCGACGTGCTCGCCGATCTGTCCAAGAGCAGTGACGGCGATGAACCCGTGGTGGCGTTGATCGACTTGGTGGCCAATGAAGCGGAGATCGTCCTGCTCCGCCACGGCGAGATTACTTTCGTGCGATCGGTACGATTGCCGGACGGCGATGCGGCCACGACGAAGTCGCGGTCGGCGTCACTGGCCGGAGAAATTCGCCGCAGCATGATCGCTGGCGGTGCGGCAGGCAGCAACTGCCATGTCGTCATGTGGGGCCGCGCCGAACGACACGGCGAGGAACTGAAACTGCTTGCCGAGCGACTCTCCGGTCAACAGGAGACTCCCTGCAAAACGCGTCTGCTCGATCCCCTCGAACTGGTCGGTACCGACTCGGGAATCCGTGAGGCCACCGGCGAAATGGTGGGCCGACTGGCGCCCCTGGTGGGCTTGCTCGTCGCCGACAATGGCCACGAAAATGAGTTGATCGATTTCCTCAACCCGCGTAAAACCGTCGAGGCGTCGACCGACAAGCGAAAACTGGCGATCATGGTTGGGCTCCCCGCCGCGCTGGTATTGGGCTTGGGGTGGTTGCTATGGGGGAATCTGTCCCGCCTGACGACACAAATTGATCGCCAAACGGCGGCAAACCAAGAGCTTCGAACGAAAACCAAAGCCGCCGATCAAATGATCGAGCGGACCGAATTGGTGGATCAGTTTCTCGATAGCGATGTCAATTGGCTGGACGAGTTCGAGCAGCTCGCCGTTTCCATGCCTCCCTCAGACGAGTTGATCGTCAAGGAGGTTTTGGCGGCCGCTAATTCCCGCGGTGGCGGTGGACGAATGGTTGTCACCGGGTTGGTGACCTCGCCCGATGTGATCAAACAATTTGAAACGGTGATGCGAGACGCCGCCCATCAAGTCACCGGCGACAAAGTCACCCAGCTCCCGAGCGAAGATGCCTACCGCTGGAAGATGAGCGAAACCATTCGGCTCGCGCCCGAGGCGGTCCGCGAAAAACGCTATGCCCAAATGATGGCCGTGGGCGAACCGAGCACCGAAGGCGAACCCAGCACGGAACCAGCGACCGCACCAGCGACCGCACCGTCGCCAGCTCCGGAAGCACCCCCGGCAGCAGAACCGCAGCCTGTGGCTGAGTCCGCACCAGCGGCTGAGTCCGCACCTGAACCGGCACCGATGACTGAGCCCGCACCGGCTGCGGAACCGGCACCAGCGAGTGAGCCAGCACCAGCAACGGAATCACCAGCAACTGCTGAACCGGCACCGGCTACTGAATCCGCGCCAGCGACTGAGCCGGCGCCGGTTACTGAACCGGCACCGACGAGTGAGCCCGCGCCCGCTACTGAACCACCAGCGGCGGCTGAACCCGCACCGGCTACCGAATCCGCGCCAGCGACTGAGCTGGCGCCCGCTACTGAAACACCGTCCGACAGCCCATCCGACTCGGAGGCAATCCAATGACTCAGCGTGAACGTATTTTATCGATTGGCATTGGCGGTCTGTTTGTCGTGTTTGCATTGAACTGGGGATTCAATCAATATCGCGACGCTATCAAATTTCGTCAGGGGCGTCTGAACTCTCTGGTCAAGGAGGCTGACGACCTGCAAGCCAAACTGCTGGCGGGTGCGGAAGCCGAGCGGCAGCTCGGTGAGTACAAAGTCCGTTCGCTATCGAGCGATCCGGAAGTCGCCAAGAGCAGCTACCAGGCGTGGTTGTTGAGCACGGTAGGCCGGCTCGGAGTCGCTGATGCGGTGGTCGATCCGATCGGCAGTGGCCCCGTTGATGAGCTCTACACGCAATTCGCGTTCCGCGTTTCAGGCAAGACGGATATGAAGGGCGTTGTCGATTTAGTCTACGCGATTCAGAGCCGCGACCAACTGCACCGGATTCGCGAGATCAATTTTGCCCCTGTGCGTCAAACTCTCCGGCAAGCCGCAGGGAATACCGAAGCGAATTCCGAGATGCTCAGTCTCGTGCTGATGATCGATGCGATCGCGTTGAACATCGCCGACGCGGCGCCGGCACCTCCGAGCGAGCACCCTTCGTGGCGGATCACGCGTTCGCTCGATGCGTCGCGAGAAGCCATTTTGAATCGCAACTTTTTCCAACCGCCCAATCAAGCACCGCAGTTTGAAGGCACCGCTCAAATGGTCGTGTATCACGGGAAAGAGAACGAAGTGCCGTTGAAGTTCAGCGATCCGGAGAACCACCGCGTCAATGTGAGTATTCAAGGCGACCTGCCCGAGTGGGTCCGGTGGGATGCCGAGTCGGCGAAGTTGGTCGTGACACCGCCCGCCCAAACGACGGATGAGAACGGTAGTGACAATGCAAAGGCCATCGAACAGTTTGAGGTACAGGTGACCGCGACGGACGATGGCTACCCGCACCGGCAAACGACGCAGTTGCTGATGCTCAAAACCCAGGCTCCTCCCCCTGCACCGGCACCGCCGGCAGCCGCGCCTGGATTTGATGACGCGACGCAAACGTTCCTGACCGCGCTCGTTCAAGGCGGCGACGACTGGACGGCCTGGATGAACGTACGAACGCGAGGCACAACCTTGAAGCTAAAGATCGGTGACGAGTTCGAGATCGGATCGATCAGCGGCAAAGTCACCGGCGTGAGCGCCCGTCGGGTGACCTTGGAAATCAATGGCCAGAGCTACGAACTGCGTCCCGCCGGCAAACTCAGCGATGTGCTCGAAGGCTCGTCGTGAGCAGTGAGGGCTAGCGGGGTGTGTGGGGATCGATGGCCTCTCCAAGAGGCCCGTCTGCGTTCCTACGTCCCTGGCTGGCAACGCGATGGCCATGGTCTGCCATGTGATTTTGTCATGGGCGGCTCATTTCCAGCGCCCCGCGTTTTCGTCGGAGTGCTTTCCCGTTAGGGTTTGCGGCAGAATCCACCACGTCCCCATGTTCTCCCGCACCGCTCCACTCATGCCGTCGACAGTCGTCCGCCCTTATCAAACCGTCCTCCAATGCATCGCGGCAGTGTGGTTGATTGTCGCAGTGGCGATGGTCGTCGTGTCCTCTGCGGCGGGACGGTCAGCCAGCGACGAGCACGAGCCGACGGCATCGCCGAACATCCGCACCGATGACCTGCTGATCATCGCGGGCATCAGCGGCTTGATCGCGATCGCCGCGACCGTACCGGGCTGGACGGTTTCGATTCCGGAAAACCGGATGCCAGAACCCGATATTTCCGCGGAAGTGCCGCCCGAACGAACGGAAAATGCGGAACTCTCGCCCCATGCGATCGCGGTGGAGCGTCTCGGACACGCTTTTCTAGCGGGAATGCTAATTCGCATCACCGGGACAGTTGCGTTGTTTTTAGCCAGCAGTTATTACATGGATGCTTCACCGACACAAATCGGAATTTGGGTTTTGGGATGGCATTTGGTCCTGTTGCTGACCGAGGTCATCGTATTATCGCGTCAGATCCGTGTGTCCTGATGTTGGATCGTCATGTAGATTATCATGTTGCTCGCTAGCGCTTCGGGTTTGTAAATCGACAGCCCGCTAGTGGGTTCTGCCCGTTTTCTTCCGCCCTCCTTGTCGTTTCACGCTCCTCATGTTCTACCTGCTTGCTGCCGGCCAAGACCCGACCGATCACGCAATCCCGCATTCGCTCGTCCACTCACCATTGTTGCGAGTACCAGTAGGCGACGCGGACACGAGCATCCCCGCGATGGGGATTTACAACGGCTACTACGAATTCTTCATCACCAATCACTTGATGATGTCCGCCATTGCGGCGTTGTGCTTGATCGTCGTCGGCGTGCTGTGCTCGCGTCGGATCAGCATCTACCACGGCGAGGGACTCGGTCGCTATCAAACCCGCGGTCGGATTTCGCAGCTCTTCGAGACGATTTGCGCGTTCATTCGCGATGAGGTCGCCTACCCGAACTTGCGTGGGCTAACCGACAAGTACATCTACTACATTTGGACGGTGTTCTTTTTCATCTTGTTCGCCAATATCCTCGGCGTGATTCCGTTTGGATACATGTTGCAGATGATCACCGGCGACACACACTTTTCTCATTGGGGTGGCAGTGCGACCGGCAACCTCTCGATGACCGGCATGATGGCCCTAACGTCGCTCTTTGCGATCGTCTTCATCGGGATCCGCGAAACCAGCCTGAAGGATTTCCTCAACCACTTCAACCCAATCGGTTGGGACGGTGGGATCATGATGCTACCGATCGCGTTGATGTTGTACGTGCTCGAAGTGCTCAGCCTCCTCATCAAATGCTTCGTTTTGGCGATGAGGCTTTTCGGTACCATGATGGCCGGACACCTTGTGCTCGCCGCGTTCATCGGATTGATTTTTGCAGCCCGCGCCGCGGGCGATGGAACGGCCCTGGCTGTCAGCATTCCCGTGGTCTTGGTGGGCACGGCCCTGACGCTACTGGAATTGTTTGTGTGCTGTTTGCAAGCGTTCATTTTCACATTTTTGACCGTGCTGTTCATCGCTTCGATGGCCGTCCACGAACATGACGAGCATCTCGACGACGATGCTCATGCGATGGACGACGCCAACCAAATGGACCCGGACAAGATCTTTGATCCAGGCCGAATCAGTCCCGCCGTAGGCGCCAGTCACCCGGCCGGTGCCTAATCCCGGTTCGGCTTCGCTACGTTTGCGATATTTCAGGAAATAGCGAGTTTTCGTCCCGCATTTCCGGGTCTGAATCCGCAAGTGTCGCCGAGCGATGACAGCATTTCGCCTGGAGCGTGAGTCTCCAGGGACCAGGCGTGCGTCGGATGATTGCAAGGCTCGGAGGGGCGACAGCAACGTAAGTGAACACCGAGATCACCCTTCGGGCACGCTGGATTGTCCCGATCACCAGCCCGCCGATCGAGAATGGGTTCATCGACATTGCCGATGGACGGATTGTCCGTATCGGCACGCTCACGCCTGATAAATCGATTCACCTCGATCTCAGTGACGTCGCAATCTTACCTGGCCTGGTCAACGCACACACGCATCTCGAGTTCAGCGACCTCGCTCAGCCCATCGGCCAGCCCGCGATGGAACTCGCCGACTGGATCATCGACGTCATCCAGTCACGAGCACGCCGTGTCGAGGGCGAGAATCTCATCGTCAATTCGTCGGCAACCGTCATCGAAAGCGGAGCATCGGAAGCTGCCGAGTCGGGCACCACCTTGATCGGAGAGATCGCAACGACACCATGGCAGGCACCGTCCGCCAACGCCGAGATCCTGTCGTACGCGGAGGTTCTGGGCCTATCGTCGGGTCGCGCCGATGAACGCTTTGCAGCAGCACACCAACATCTCGATTCCCATCGGGGTGCCAGCGGCATCAGCCCGCACGCTCCGTACTCGGCACCACCGAAGCTGATCAGCCGCTGCGTTGATCGTGCTGTCCAGGCCGGTTGCCCGCTTGCGATGCACGTGGCTGAGTCGCCTGCCGAGCGAGAGTTGCTGCAGGACGGCACGGGCCCATTCGCTCGAAGTTTGCAGTCCCTCGGGCTCGATGTGGCAGCCCATTTTCCCTGGTCAATGCCATGTCCGATCACGTGGCTAATTGATTTACTCGCCCGCGCCCCTGCAGCGTCGATCGTTCACGGTAACGATCTTCGTGCCGAGGAAATCGAGCGTCTGGCCAGGCACCCAACGCTCAGCGTCGTTTACTGCCCGCGCACTCATGCCTACTTTGGCCACGCTCCACACCCCGTTGCCGCCCTGCTCGCCGCCGGCGTCAATGTCGCCCTGGGAACTGATTCCAGGGCCAGCAACCCGGACCTGCAACTCTGGCGAGAGGTGCGATATCTGCTCAATCACCGCCAAGATCTATCACCCGCCAGCGTCCTGTGGCTGGGCACCCAGGGTGGCGCTGCGGCAATGCAGCGAGATGATCGCTACGGAACGCTGCGGCATGGCCGCAGGGCGGCGTTCGCGTCGGTGCCTACCACTGCGACGACTGTGGCTTCGCTCTACGCCGATCTCGCATCCGCCGACGCGAGCTTGGTGGACATGTCGTAGGCGCCCGGTCGACGCTCTATTCGGATTCCGACTGGGCTTCCGCCGACGCCACCCATAGCTGAATTGCGTCATAGAGGGCATGGGCGATGATCGGGATCATCAAATTGCCGCTGAAGATCAGCAAGGCGCCAAAATACAAACCCATCAACCCGGTCACGGCAACGTAGAGCTTGCTGATCGGATGGACGAAACCGAACGCGATCGAGGACGCAATCCAACCGATCGTCATCTCCCAGCCGATCGAGTTGGCCCACCATGTGGTGAATCCCGACCAGGTCATCGCAGCACCCTCACTGATGTTGCTGGCGCCCGCGGACTGAACGCCAAACACCTCGGCGGCATATCCGCCGAAGGCCCACCATGGACGTACCAATGCCGCATTGTCAGGCAAGAGCGTGACCGCCTCGCCCTGCAGGACTCCGGCGATGGCTGGCATCAACCAACCGCGAAATAGGAGCTCCTCACCGACGCCAGCACACAGGCTGATCGCGAGCAGTTCGAGCGGCCCCATTTTCAGCATCAAACCCATCATCGGGTGATCTGCTAGCTGCTCCAGCTCTTGAACGGCGGGATGATTGACGCGGCGGATGCCCGCCATTAAAAGCAGCAGTGGGAAGGTTGCCAGCACCCCCAGCCCGACGCCTCCCGCCAAAGCGGGCAACTGATCGATCGACGGAACGAGTTGCCTCGGGTCGGGGCCAAACAGGTATCCCAAGACCACCGCGAGCAAGCCCAGCCCAGCTTCGACAACGACCGCCGTGCGAAACAGGGAATCAGCCGTCTGTGGCTCTTCGTCACTCTCCGAATCCGACACTTTGATTTATGCCCCCGCGCGATGGCGATAGGGATTAAACAAGAGGTAGTTCAAGTGGCGATACAGATCACTGGTATTGAGCAATTCGGCATGGCCACCTTCGCCTACCAGGTTGGGTCCATTGAGCAGCACCACGCGGTCAGCTTGGCGGAGGGTTTGCAATCGACGTGGTAATACGAGCACGAGCGATCCTGAATCAGCAAGACTCCGCAGCGCGACCAGGCATGGATCATTGTTGACGTGTTCCGTCGGTGCCGGTGGTTCCTTGACCAGTACGATCGCTGGCCGATGTAGCATCGCCCGCGCGATGCCTAGCAGATACCGAGACATCATCGACAGCCCATCGCTCGAGCGACCATCACGAAGATCCGTGACAGGCCCCACCATGGTATCGAGTCCGTCATTGAGTCGCGTGATCTGTTCGTAAATACCGAGCTGTTCGAGCACATTGACCATGTCTCGCTTATCGACGGACTTGCTCACGCCGGACATCAAGTTTTCAGTGATCGTGCCTTCCCAGAGTGGCCCATCCGGTGCTACCCACATGACCTGCTTGGCCAAAGCCTGGGGGTGAACGTCTTTGAGCGTCACGCCATCAATTTCAACGACTCCCTGTTGGGGCCTGCCAAAACCCATCAGCAGCTCCGTCAAGGACTGTGTCGAAACATCATCGGAACCGAGTAACGCGACGAGTGACTTCGGCCGCAGGGACAAGCTCAGGTCCCGCAAAATCGGTTTGCCGGTCGTATCGGACAGCGACACGTCTCGCAGTTCGACCGATTCCCGTAGCCCCGCGATCCCGACCAGGCGTTCGCTCGGCGCAACATCTTCCCCACGCTGCAGATAGAGGTAGACCGCCTCAGCGGCATGCGAACTGTGTTTGAGTTGTCGGGCCAGCTCGTTCAGCCGGGTTGCCGAGAGGGCAGCGGTCGTCAATGCCATGCCTAGCACCAAGGCGGCTGGCAAACTCAGTCCCTGTTCACCATGCAAAATATTGGCACCCAGTCCCATCACGAGGACGGCAATTGCGATACTGCTGGCGAACATTAGCAGCGGCCACACACGGCCCAGTCTGGAGTCACTGGCGGCGACCCGCCTCATCAATGCGTCCAGTTCCGCTTCGTAGGCATGCTCGGCCAATCCGCCCGCTTGGAGACGCCCCATCATCGGCGCGTCGCCAATCAGACCCACGAGTCGCTCACGCAACTGAGAGATCTCGAACTGGGACATCTCCAGCCAACCGGTGCTCCGCAGTCGCGAGTAGAGCCACCATATCGCTGCGCCACTGATGACCGCCAAAATGGCCAGCCAGACATTCACGAGCAACGCCAATGCCACGCATCCGACCAAGATCACGACGCTTCGCGGGATCACTCGGTACCAGAGCGACAGGCCCGTCGTCAGGTCCGGAAGCTCTTTGCTGATCAACTGATTCGCGCGAGATCGTTGCGCCGCAGCACCCTCGGTTTCACTGCGCCGCAGGCTCTGCTGCAGCACACGTTGATGCAGCATTTTGACCACATTCCGCGTGCGGCTATCCGACGACCAGCGATTGATCCAAACGGAAAGGCAGATAATGCCCGCGACCGAAACGCACAAGACAACCAACTGGAGCAGTTGCGCGAACGGGGTCTGAGATTGAAATGACTGCGTCAAAGGGATGTGAAGATACGTCCCCAATTCGACTTGCGAATCCATCAGTCCACGCTGGATGACACCACCCTCACGATGGGCCAGTTCGCCATCGTCCACGAGCGCCGCGACCATCCCAAAGAGGACGATCAAGACGGGGACAAATAGCCCCGCGACGATCGCCCAGAACCAGTGAAACACGGCGCCCGAGGCCGCCGCTTCTCGGCGTGGTTGATCCAAAGTTGCAAATCGATTCACGTTCCACCAGCCTCATGATTCAAATCGTCGTTGACCCGCTCAAATCGTCTAAAAACTAATTCTACACCAAGCAGGTCGGCAGGTGTTTTCTGGGCATGAATCACTACGCCAAGTCGCGATCCTCGAACATCAACATCGCCAGCATCCACACGGCGACGACGAACACAAAGAGATAATTGAACGCGCCGGCAAGGTAGATCAACGGCACGGCGTTGCCCGAATCGACCGCTGCCTGGACGTTGAACGAGTTCAAGTTGGGCACGACGACGGCGATTAGTTTCCCAACGAACCCTACCAGCTCCGTGTTCTCCTTGGCCGCCGCTACCAGTGGGCTGGTCAGGTTCCCAATCACGTAGATCGAGAAACAGGTAATGAAGTTCGCCAATAGCGGCAATCGCGTCGCCAATGCCACGGCGATGCCACCGATCGCCATTGTTTCCATGAAATACAAACCGATTACCGGCAGCGTGGTCATGATCTCTTCGTGGCCAACCTGCCACATTGGCGTGGCCCCACTCGATTCACGCGCGTCGTAAATGGGCTTGTAGCTCAGCACGATCATCAAGACGGCCGAGAGGATTACGAAAAACACCAACACGCTCAGCATGATCCCCGCGTACTTTCCCAACACGAACGATCGCCGGCTCACCGGCTTGCTCAGCACCGTGAGTGCCGTCCGGCCTTCGATTTCATCGCTGACCGAGGTCCCCGCACTCCATACCGCCAGCAACATGCCCATGATCATGATTAGCGTCACGGCACTGTCCTTGAGCAACCGAATGTCGTCGCCGAGCGTGTAGAACGGGAAAATCCCAAACAGCAAAATCCCGAACGCACCCAATGAGAGCAGCAGCAGATACAGCGGCTGAGCCATCTCATTCTTCGCCGTCGACAGGGCCAGTGCCCACACACGGGGGGCAGCCTGTCGCATCGCCAGCAATCCAGTGACCCCTAAGAAGAAGATGATCGCTGTGAACACGATCGAAGACGCTTGAGGGATCTGTGGCAAGTTTTTGAAGGTAAACACCACCCGCGCCGGGTCGATTTCTTGATTGTAAATATGCAGTTTGCTGGGGTCGCCAGGAATCGGTGGCGCCTCCCGGTCTTGGTATCGGTACTTGACCGCCTCGCTGCTACCGGGGTTCAGTTCCACCGGGGCCCGCGAGAACGTCGCTGGATCGGGTGAGTCAGCCAAGAAAACTTTCTTGTCGCTCTCGATGGTTAATTCCGCCACGCTGCGAAAGTTGTAGTTGATCTTCGCGGGCAAATACTCTGAATCGTCGCCCGATGCCGGTGCAATGGTCGCGATTTCCACCTGGGTGCCGTCGCTGAACACGTTCACCGCTGGGATGCTCGCCAGAATTTGCTGTGGTTTTTCGATAAACGGAGTCAGCAGTAATCCGAACGCGGCGAAAATTCCCGCCGTACCGAGCAGGTACGGCATCACGCCCTCGCCTAACATCAAGATGCATTCACTACGGGTGCGATGCCACATCCCATAGATCAGCCCAAATCCCAACCCGATCCCAATCGTGATCAGCGGCAGCAGCAACAATTGCTGGTAATCGCCCCCCTGCGGCAAATAGATGATGCATAGAATTGCTGAAATGATCGCTCCCGCGATGAGCGAAACGGTCACGCCCCGGTTAGGCGAATCGGCCAGTGTGCCGAGAGCGGGCACATACGAAAGCAGCGCGAGAACCCCAAACACCACCGTCACGGCGATCGCGCCGAGGAGCAACCCGATCGAAAGCACCCAAATCGGGGTAGCAAACGAGGGCAACCATTCTCCAATGGCCCCGAAAATCAGCAGCGAATCCAGCGACGTGCCCAATGAATCGAGGAACGACATCGGCGACAGGTGGGCGGCGAATGGGCCAGCGATCATGCTCGGCAACTCAAAACGAAGGAAAAAGATTGATAGGTCTGGAGGCTACGTAGTCCGGCCCCGTTTGGTTTGCGGAAAAACCATTTTCCGTATCCTGTCGCTGCCCCGCTCCGATCGCTCGAACGCTCGACCGCTAGGCAGGTCGACACATTTAATTCAGTGTAGAGTGGCGTGCGGCCCAGCTCAGGAACTGGTCGTTGGACGCTGCACGACTACATCCGACCTGACTGACTTTTTTTCGACTTCGAACTTTCTCCTAACGAGAACGCCCCCGTGAGCACGAATTCCGCCCCTCCCGCAGCCACCAACCTCCGCGACCTGCTCAGCCAAGGCTGGGAATCGAAAACCGTCAAACGGGAAATTCGCGATAACCTTTCGCGCAAGCTCGCCGCTGGTGAGGAACTCTTTCCCGGCATCGTGGGTTACGAGGACACCGTCATCCCCGAGATCAATCTGGCCCTCTTGGCCGGCCATGACATGCTGTTTCTGGGGGAAAAAGGGCAGGCCAAGAGCCGTTTGATGCGACAGCTCGTCAGCTTCCTCGACCCCTACATCCCCTACATCGATCACCCCGATTTGCCGGTGCACGAGGATCCGCTGGCGCCAATCTCCGCGGCCGGACGGCGACTCGTCGAGCAGCAAGATCCCGCCGACATTCCCATCGCTTGGTGGCCCCGCAGTGAACGCTACGCCGAACGGCTCAGCCCGGGGACAAAGTTTGCTGACATCATCGGCGAGATCGATCCCGCGAAACTCACCGGGGGCGTCAGCATGAGCTCCGAGGAAGCCCTCGCTCTGGGATTGATCCCACGCATGCATCGGGGCATCTTTGCGATGAACGAATTGCCCGAACTCGATGATCTCGTCCAAGTCGGATTATTTAATATTCTCGAAGAACGCGATGTGCAGATCCGCGGCTATCCCATTCGATTTGATGTCGATGTGATGATCCTGTTCTCGGCGAACCCCGCCACCTACAACCGCAGTGGCAAGGTCATCCCGCAACTCAAGGACCGCATCGGCACGATCGTGCAAACCCACTATCCGGTAGAACGCGAGCAGGGCATCGAGATCCTCCAGCAGGAGATTGGCGACGATCTCGGTGGTGAATACCCCGTTCACGTGCCGCTGTTCATGTACCAGATCATCGAAGAGATCACCCATCGGGCGCGGCAGAGCAAATATGTGGACCAATCTTCGGGGGTCTCGGCCAGGTTCTCGCTCGCCAACTTCCGCACCATCGTCGCCGCGGCGCGCCAACGCGGCATCGTCCACGGCGAGTCACCCGCGGTGCCCCGCATCAGCGATCTCGGGCATCTCTACGCGAGCTCACTCGGCAAACTCGAACTCGATCTGATGGGCACCCATCAAATGAGTGAGCGCCAAGTGCTCGACAACGTGATCGCCGAAGCCATCCAGATTGTCTTCAGTGAATATATCGAAGAACACGGTTTGGCCGAGATCGCGGAAATCTTTCGCGGCGGTGTCCGCGTGGAAGTCGGCGATATGCTGCCTAGCAGCCAATACGCCGAGCGATTGCAAAACGTCCCACCGGCATGGGACCGTGCCTTCGAAGTCAACGCGAGCGAAAACGAGGCGATGCGGGCTTCGTGCGTCGAGTTCATCCTCGCCGGACTGTATAGCCTCGATAAAATCAGCCGTTCTCAAAAGCACGGCAAAATCCACTACGAAACTTGATCGATCGCCAACGCGTCCAGCCCGACGTCTCACCAAGGGCCGCGGACGTAATAAATTCCGTACTGATCGGTGTGGCTGGGCCAATTTGGGGTCGGCTGAAATTGGCCGGGCTGCGCTGCGCCCGGTGTCGATGCGTTGCGGCCGAATTGTGAATGGACCGGGTACATCAAGTTCTGGCTGACACCCCATGAATACGTTTGACGCATGCTAACGGTCGGCGGCACAACGAGGGCCGTCGGTTGACCGTAGGGAGCGTAGTAATAGTTGCCATGCCACGGCCGCGTTTGGGCGTAGTTCATGTTCCAAACATTCGTCATCCCATAAAAATCGCCAGCCTGGGCGGACGTTGTTGCTGTGGCCCCGCCGCACGCGGCGGCAGCGGAGACCGCCAAAGTGAGTAGCGTTTTTCGCATCATGACAGAGTTCCTGATCGGTGAATGAGTTAGGCGGGTGCGTCCTCTAGCGAGGAATTCGCAGCACGTTCCAGTAGAAATTGCTGAGACCCGTCCGGACGGGTGGGTAGTAATACGAAACGTGCGTCCGATTCATCCCGCGTCCACCGTCATAATAGTTATGGAATCGGTCATGATGCTTATAAAGCATCTCATGCGGGTGAAATGGCTGATACGTGATGTACGTTTGGCCCATATTCGGTGGTACTGGCACCGGCGAGACGTACATCTGTGCATTGGCCGAGTTGGCGGCACCTTGCGTGTAAAAGTTGTGGAACAGGTCAGGTTGGCCGTATTCACGCCCCTGTGCCACTCCACCACCGACGCCGGCCCCCCCGCCACAGTTTCCATTGGCACAATCGCCCCCGGAAGTCGTGTTGTTGGAAATGCCTGTGACGCCCTCTGCGGTATCGCCTACGACGGTATCACTGACGACTCGCGAGCTGACGATTCGCTCGCCGCCGAAGTGACCTTGGCCGCCAAAGGCGTGGGCCGCCGAACCGCCGGAGATCAACGACGCCGACGCCGCCAGTGCGACCATGACATTCTTGTAGCGCCGTGTGGCTCTTTGCGCCGTCGCCACAGCTTGATTGATGTTTCGCTTCATATCCGCGTTCCTCCTGAACGACGACCTGGGATGAGATGTTTACTTTGGATGTTTTCGGCTCCCCCGCCCGCCAATCATCACATCTTCGCTAGTCGCCGCTATGACCCTGAGTTTAGGGGGAATCCGCATATTCGTCAGAAATGGGCTAGCGCTGGACCGCTAAACCTCTGGGGGTGCAATGCTTTTGCATTGCGCAAGTTTTCTTCTGCATCTCCGCTTCCTGAAGACCAGACCAAATTGTCCAGTCTCCCCGTCTCCCCCCCCCCTGCGTTTGAGAACCGTGGAATGCGTTTGAGAGCCGCGGAATCGTTGACACAGGTGACGTCACGCTGGCTCCTCAGCGGCAAGCCGTTGAAAACGGCGTGAACGACGATGCGGTGATCCGGTCGGTCTATCCCCCTCGGTCGACGGTTGTCAGATTGCATTCAGAAATCGCTTTAGTTCGCGGCGTTTCAGTCCGATCCCTTTAACGGGACAGCCGTTAGGGTTTCGCTACTAGGCACAGGGTCGCTATAACCCCCAAACCTCGGCCCCGGACAGCACATTCGCTCGCACACCAATACGACAGGAACCACCAGGCGTGGCAAAACGGCGTTCTTCCTCCTCTGACAGCACGAAAAATGGAAAACCCAATCGGGGCGGCGTCCCCGACGAATCCATGTTTCGTGAAATCGAGAACATTCCTCTGCGGATGGCGGCTCAGGATCGCTACCTGAACTATTCGCTCTCGGTGATCACCTCCCGCGCACTGCCCGATGTGCGGGACGGACTCAAACCGGTCCAGCGGCGGATTCTGTACACGATGTTCCAACAGCGACTCGACTCCACGGCGAAGCACCGCAAGTGTGCCAAGGTCGTCGGTGACGTGATGGGTAACTACCACCCCCACGGTGACAGTTCGATCTACGAAGCCCTCGTGCGGATGAGTCAGTGGTTTTCGCTGCGGATGCCAATGATCGACGGCAGCGGCAACTTCGGCAGCATCGATGGTGACAACGCCGCGGCGATGCGGTACACCGAATGCCGAATGATGCCGATCGCCTCGGAGGTGCTCGCCGACCTTGCGACGCGAACGGTGGCGTTCAAGGCGAGCTACGACGGTACCCGGGAAGAGCCCGTCGTGCTGCCCACGCGAGTTCCGAACATGCTCGTCAACGGGGCCACGGGCATCGCCGTCGGCATGGCCACAAACATCCCGCCGCACAACCTGAAGGAAGTCTGCAACGCACTGCTGAAACTGCTCCGTGATCCTGAGATCAAGGACTATCAACTCGTCGCTGCCGACGCGATCGCAGGCCCCGACTTCCCGACCGGTGGATTGATCGTCAATACCAAGGACGAACTGAGGGAAATTTACGCCACCGGTACCGGCACGATCAAACTTCGCGGTGTCGGCCAAGTCGCTGAGTCCACGAAGTCCGGTGATATTCTCCGCATCACCGAAATCCCCTTCGGTGTTAACAAAGCGCAGATGGTCGAGCGGATCACCGAGCTCGTCTATGCGAACAAACTGCCGTTGGTCGAGGAAGTCCGCGATCTGTCGAGCGAAGACATTCGCGTCGATCTGCTGCTGAAAAAGGACGCGGACCCAGAAAAAGTGTTGGCGTTTCTCTACAAACACACACCGCTACAGACCAATTTCAATGTCAATTTGACGTGTCTGACACCGACGGAGAACCCGGAGGTCGGTTCGCCGCGGCGATTATCGCTCAAAGAGATCTTGTGGTACTTCCTCAAGTTCCGTTTCGACGTGCTGACAGCGCGTTTGACGAACGAGCTGAACTCTTTGCTGCGGCGGATCCACATCCTCGAAGGCTTCGCGATTGTCTTCGATGCGCTCGACGCAATCATCAAGATCATTCGCGCTAGCGACGGCAAAGCCGATGCGGCAGCCAAGATCATGAAACGGTTTCCCGCTGAGAAAGGTGGTCTCGATGCCGAGCAAACCGATGCCATCCTCGAGCTGAAACTCTATCGATTGGCACGTCTGGAAATCAACGTGATCCTCGATGAACTCAAGGCCAAACGCAAACGCGTCGGAGAGATCGAGAAACTGTTGGCCGATGACCACGAGGACTTTGGTTCGTCAGGGCGTTGGAATATCATTCGCGACGAACTCAACTCGCTCGTCACGGAGTACGGCAAAGGCGATCAAGGTCGCCGACGTAGCAAGATCATCGTACCGACCGAGGAGGTCGAATATACGGAAGAAGACTTCATCATCGCTGAGAACTGTCACGTGATGGTCACCGTCGATGGCTGGGTCAAACGCCAGAAACTGATCGCCGATCCTGCCAAAAGCAGGCTTCGCCAGGGCGACCAAGTACTCGCGTGCGTGGCCGGCAACACGCGGGAAACGATCGCATTCTTCAGTTCGCTGGGCGTCTGCTACACCGCTCGAATGCAAGACATTCCCGCCTCGACCGGTTTTGGTGAGCCGATTCAAAAGCTGTTCAAGTTCAAAGACGGCGAACGTATCGTCGCGGCGATGTCTTTCGATCCACGGATCATCGGCAACATCAGCGAAGATCCCAAAGGCGTGTACTATCCCGAAACGCATGCCTTTGCCGTCTCGAGCGATGGCTATAGCCTCCGTTTTGGTTTGCCTTCCTTCGGAGAACCCTCGACCCGTGCCGGACGCCGCTTTGCCCGGGTGACCCCGGGTGCTTCGATCGTAGACGTCGTCACGGTGCATGGCACGGAAACCGTGCTCGCCGTTTCGGCCGACGCCCGCGCGATGGTCTGCCCGGTCGACGAAGTCAATTATCTCTCCGGTGCGGGGAAAGGTGTTCTGTTGATCAAGCTCGCCACCACCGATCGATTGCTCGGTTTTAAAACGTCCGTCGGCGACCGAGACCTCATGACCGTCGTCACGAACCGGGGGGCGAGAAAGACAATCTCGACGGCCAAATACCGCACGACGTCACGGGGTGGGCGTGGTATCGAACTGCAGAAGAACGGCAAGATTGCCGAAATCGTCCAAGCCCCCATTGAGCCACCCAAGAATTTTGACGAATAGCAAGAGCGACTCGCCATTCGCTCATGCCTGAACCCTTTTCTTCCCCTCTTCCCTACTTCCAATTATGTCGACTGCAACTCCACCGAGCACGTATAACGCGAAAGACATCATCGCGCTCGAGGGACTCGATCCCGTCCGCAAGCGTCCGGGGATGTACATTGGTGGCGTCAATTCGACGGGGCTGCATCACTTGATCTGGGAGATCGTCGACAACTCGGTTGACGAAGCCATGAACGGCTACGCCAGCGAGATCAACGTCACGCTGCATAAAGACGAACAAACGATCACGGTCAGCGACAACGGACGCGGGATTCCCGTCGACAAGCATCCCAAGACCAAGAAACCGGCGCTCGAAATGGTGCTGACCGTGCTGCACGCGGGGGGCAAGTTCGAAGGCGCTAACTACAAAACCTCCGGCGGTTTGCACGGTGTCGGCGCGTCGGTCGTCAACGCGCTCAGCAAAGAACTCGTCGCGGTCGTCAAACGCGATGGGGCCCAGTACCGGATGACGTTCGCGCGGGGCGTCGCGACGTCTAAGTTGCAGAAACTTAAGGGTGCCGTTCGCGGGACAGGAACGACGATCACGTTCAAACCCGATCCGACCATCTTTCCCAAAACGACTTTCAATGGCGAGACCATCGCCGCCCGACTCGAAACCGCGTCGTTCCTGCATCGTGGCGTCAAGGTCACCTACATCGACGAAGTCGCCGGGACCAAAGTCACCTACCTGCATGAAAACGGCATCGTTGACTATCTCTCGAAAGTCGTCAAAGAACGCGGCGCCCGAGCGATCCATGATACGCCGTTTACCTACCGGATCGACGAAAACGAGCGTCTCGAAGTGGCGCTCCAGTGGACCGAATCGACCGACGAGCATGTGCGGTCGTACGTCAACGGGATACCGACGGCCAGCGGAGGGTCGCATGAGAACGGTTTTCGCAGTGGCCTCGTCAAGGCCGCCCGGAACTATATCGACACCCACGATCTGACCCCACGCGGCGTGAAAATTACTCACGAAGATATCCGCGAAGGCTTGATCGCGATTATCTCGCTGTTCATCGCCGAGCCTCAGTTCCAAGGTCAGACGAAAGATCGACTGAACAATCCCGAGGCGCAGGGATTCGTCGAATCGCACGTCCGCGGTGCGATGGAGCAGTGGCTCAATAACAACCCGAGTATCGCCGACGGTGTGATCGCGCGGGTGATCGCGGCGGCCCGTGCCCGGGCCGCCTCGCGTGCGGCCAGCGACGCAGTGTCGCGTAAAGGAGGCTCCAAACGCGTGATGCTCCCCAGCAAGCTGGGTGATTGTGTCTCGGGTGGGAAAGGCAAAACCGAACTGTTCATCGTCGAAGGTGACTCGGCTGGCGGGAGTGCCAAACAGGGACGCGATCGAAACTATCAAGCAATCTTGCCACTGCGCGGCAAGGTGCTCAATACCGAGTCAGCGACCATGAAGAAGATTCTCGATAACAAGGAAATCCAAGACTTGATCGCCACGCTCGGCTGCGGCATCGGCGCCCATGTCAATTTGCCTGACTTGCGATATGACCGCATCATTCTGCTCGCCGATGCCGACTCGGACGGGCATCACATCACGACGCTGTTGCTCACGTTCTTCTACCGTCACATGCCAGCATTGATCGCCGATGGACGCTTGCATATCGCCGTGCCACCGCTGTATCGAGTGGACATTGGCAAAGAAACCTACTGGGCCGCCGATGAAGTTGCCCGCGATCAAATCGTCGGCGAACATGGCGGTCGCGCCGAACCCAAAATCACTCGGTTTAAAGGGCTTGGCGAAATGGATCCGAAGGTGCTCTGGAACACGACGCTCGATCCCAGCAAACGGAGACTGTTGAAAGTCGAAATTGACGATCATCTCGAGACCGACAAAGCCATCAGTGACCTGATGGGCCGCGATGCCTCCGCACGGTTCCGATTTATTATGGAACGGGCCGAGGACGCCAGCGAGATTGACGTCTAAGCGTCGCTCAGTTCGCCCCGTTGTGTATCGGGTCTTGTGAAAGACGGGTCTTGTGAAAGATCCTCCAGCACTGGGGTGCCTGAAAGCAGGCCAGGACCTTTTAAAAGATCCACTATTGAGAACCGGCATGTTATCATGAAAACGACTGCCACTAACGTGTACCTTCCACTACGAGACTTATTGAGCCATGACGAATAAACATTCGCGTCGCGATATTCTAAAAACATCCACCGCTGCTGCCGCTGGACTGGCCTTCTATCACGGCGCGTCCGGGCGGAGGATCTCGGCAGCGGAGAGTCCCAATGACAAGCTTCGGATCGCTTGCATTGGTGTTGGCGGGCGAGGGGCCGCGAACGTTTCAGGTGTTCAGAGCCAGGACATGGTGGCCTTTGTTGATGTCGATGAAGCTCGCGCCGGTGGCACGTTTAAAAAGTTTCCAAACGTCACGCGGTATAAGGATTACCGCAAGATGTTCGACAAACTCGGCGAGGAACTTGATGCCGTCGTGATCAGCACCCCGGATCATTCGCACTTTCATCCGGCCAGTATCGCGATGCACCACGACCTGAACGTGTATCTCGAAAAGCCGCTCGCGCACAATGTGTTCGAAACACGCACGCTGTGCGACCTGGCGCGGGAGAAGAAACTCGCCACCCAGCTTGGCAACCAACGCCATGCGATTCCGAACATGCACCGTGTTGTGGAACTGATCCAGTCGGGGGCGATCGGCAAAGTACACGAGGTGCACAGTTGGATCGGTGGCGATCGCGGAATGCCGGACATGCCGACCTCAAAACCACCGGTCCCCAAAACCCTGGACTACGATCTATGGGTTGGGCCGGCCAAATTCTTCCCCTACGAACCGACGATCTGTCCGTATGGATGGCGTTTTTGGTGGGAGTTTGGGACGGGCGAGACGGGCAACTGGGGCTGCCATATTCTGGACATCCCGTATTGGGCTCTCGGTCTAAAATACCCCAATCGTGTCGACGCAGTCGGGCCGCCCGTCGATGCGTTGCGAACGCCGAAGTCGATGCATGTCACGTATCGGTTTCACGAAACGAATCAAGACGCACCCGTTGATTTGAACTGGTATCTCGGCACGCCCAATGATTTGCTGAAGAAGCATGGCCTCTCCGGAAAGGGAATGAATACCGTGTTCATGGGCAGCGACGGGATCCTGGTATGTGGATTCAGCAGCCGAAAGTTGTATCCAGAGGAAAAGTTTGCGGACTTCAAAGCCCCTGAGCCCTTCGTTCCCGATTCGCCCGGTTTCTACAATGAATGGATTGCCGCATGCAAAGGCGGCCCGGCAGCGACCTGCAATTTTGACTACACCGGTCCGATGGCCGAATCCGTCCTGCTCGGGAATGTGGCCTATCGCGCCGAAGGATTCACCTGGGACGCGGAGACGATGACAACCGGTGACAATCCCCAGGCCCAGTCCCTGATCCGCACGCCGTACCGGCAAGGCTGGGAGATCTGAGACGAGACCGCGACGCCAGGCAGTGACCCCGGACGCCCGTCCGGGGTTTGGGGAAGCGAGGCCGGGTGAGTCGGGAAATGACGACACGGTGGAAGCCTGTTCTCCGTTTTTTCAGTCTGGTATGTTGGGCAACGTCGCATACTTCTCGCCCCTCTCACTCGAATCCACATGTCGACCACCAACCGCCTCGCCGCGAACCGCTATCCCGTGACCGTCGTCATCGGGTTGGAAGTGCATGCCCAGCTCAAGACGCGGACCAAGTTGTTCTGTGGCTGCACGACCCAGTTCGGGATGCCCGCCAATACACAGGTATGTCCCGTGTGTCTGGGGATGCCGGGGGCGCTGCCGGTGATCAACCGCGAGGCGATCCGGTTGTCGGTCCGCACGGGACTCGCATTGAATTGCTCGATTCCGCCACTGACGAAGTGGGATCGCAAACAGTACTTTTATCCCGATTTGCCCAAAGGGTACCAAATCAGCCAATTCGATCTGCCGATTTGTGCCGATGGCTACCTCAACATCGCTGACCCCGCCGATCCTGATTCGACACGTCACATCGGCATCATCCGCGCTCACTTGGAAGAGGACGCAGGCAAGAGTATCCACGATGAGTCTGCGGGCGTTTCGGACACGAAGATCGACCTGAATCGCTGCGGCACTCCGCTGCTGGAGATTGTCAGCCAGCCGGACCTGCGTTCGGCCGCCGAAGCCAAGGAGTACTTGAGCGAGCTCAAACTGCTGCTCACCCACCTCGATGTCTCGGATTGCGAGATGCAGGAAGGCAGTTTGCGCGCCGATGCGAACGTGAACCTGCACCTCGACGTCGATGGCAAGAAAGTCGCCACGCCAATCGTGGAGGTCAAAAACCTCAATAGTTTCCGCAACGTGCAGCGTGCGATCGACTACGAAATTGAGCGGCAACTGATCGAGTGGGAAGATTCAGGAAAAACGATTGACGATGCCCCCAAACGCACCTTCGGTTGGGACGACGTCGGCGAGCGAACCTTTCCGCAACGCGAGAAGGAAGAATCCGCGGATTACCGGTACTTCCCCGATCCCGATTTGTTGCCGGTGCGGTTGCCACGGGAATGGATTGAGGAGATCGGTGAGTCGCTCGGCGAATTGCCCGCCGTCACACGGACTCGGCTGCAGGACCAATACGGGCTGAAGTTCTACGATGCCGACGTGATCGTCAATCAAGGCCCCCCGATGATTGCATACTTCGAAACAGCTGCGGAACACAGCGGTGACGCAAAGAAGGCATCGTCGTGGATGATGCAAGAGGTCATGCGAACGATCAAGGAACGCGATGTTCACGTTGAGTCATTTCCCGTCCCGCCTGCTCGGTTGGGCGATTTGATTCAAAAAATTGTCGATGGCAAACTGGATAATGCACGGGCACGCGATGTCTTTGAATACTTGCTCGATCACGATGTCAGTGTCGATGCGGCGCTCGCGGCACTCGGGATCGAATCGGTTGACGACAACGACTTGCTCGAACTGTGCCGCGATTTGTTAGCGGCTAACCCGCAGGTCGTTGCGGACGTGAAAGCAGGAAAGCAACAAGCCGTTGGTGCATTGATTGGGAAAGCCCGCGGTAAAAACCCTAACGCCAACCCGCAAGCGGTCCGGCAAACCCTGCTCGATCTGATTGCAGATGCATAGGTAAGCAGCCTGTGTGAAGTTGCGTCTGATTGAGTGTTGGCGGCACGGCCCATTGGAGTGCCTGAGGCACGTCGGGCTGCTCATACGGCAACGTCCTTGCCTGCATTGATCAGTGCACTTTTGCTTTCGCCATTTCGTCAGCGAGATAGGCAGCCAGTTTTGCGGGGGTGGGATAATTCCAGGCCACTGCAGGAGTCAACTCGACGCCCAGCCAATCGTCCAGTTCGCCACTCAGTTCGACTGCCGACATGGAATCCAATCCGTGATCAGCAAAGCGAGTTTCAGGGCAGACGTCACGTGCGTCCATACCGTTCCGATGGATCAGCCATGCCATCATCCAGGCTTCGATTTGCTGTGTCGCATCGTCGCGTGAATCCTCATCGACGGACTGCGGCAATGCTGGCAATTTCTCCGGCACGCCTTGGTCAATAAGGATTGAGCGGGACCATTCGTAGCGGGCGTTGATCTCATCGGATTCGAGCAAACGACGACACGCCGAACGCTGAACTTTCCCGCTGGTGGTTACTGGAATCGCGCCGGGACGGGTCAAGACAACTTGCCGCGGGTCAATCTCGTGCTCCTCAATGATCTGCCGGCGCACGCGACGCACTCGGTTCGGGAGGAATGCATCGTCGACATGCCGCGAGATCTCAGCGACCACGGACAAGGCTTCTCCGACATAGGAATCGGTCGCCAAGGCAACGCACCTGACCACCTCGTCACCGAGCGCGCGCTGCACGGAGGCTTCAATGTCCTGCGGGAAATGATTCCGACCGCGCAGAATGATCACATCTTTCGAACGACCGGTCACGTACAGGCAGCCGTCATGAATGAAGCCCAGGTCTCCGGTGCGAAGGAATTCTCCGGCCGCTTCATCGTCAGCGATACGGGCGTTGAACAGGTCAGCATTGATGTCGTCGCGTTGCCAGTAGCCCTGAGCGATGGATTCGCCTTGTAACCAAACCTCACCGATCTCGCCATCGGTCAGCCGTGTGCACCGGTCGGGGGCAACGATCTCGATCCGCATGCCGACGCAGGGTTCTCCACAACAAACGATTGTCCGAGTTTGATTTCGCGGATGGTCTTCACCGACAGGCGTCCCGCGACCGCGTGACAGGCTGTCGCGATCAACATGGAGCCTCGGAACGCTTGGGTTCGAACGACTGCTCGCAGCCAACAGGGTCGCTTCCGCTAATCCGTAGCAAGGGATGAACGCGCCGGCGCGGAATCCTGCGGCGGCAAAATGAGCAGCAAACCGATCGAGCGTTTCCACCGCAATCGGCTCGGCGCCACAAAAAGCGACCTCCCAACGACTCAAATCCAGTTCAGCGGCTTGGTCAGGGGTGATACGATCCAGGCATAGCTCGTACGCAAAATTGGGCGCGCCGCTGATGGTCGCACCTGTATTGGAAATGGCCGCGAGCCAACTCATTGGCTTTGCCAAAAAAGAACCTGGGGACATCAGAGTCGTGTGCCCGCCCAGGTAGATGGCTTCGAGAATCCCACCAATCAAACCCATGTCATGAAACGGTGGCAACCAGAACACAGCCGATGTGTAGTCTTCCTCGACCGCATCGCTCCGGTGCAGATCAAAGGCTTGGCGAATCGACTCTAAATTGGCCATTAAATTCGCATGCGAAACCATGACGCCTTTGGGATCGCTCGTCGACCCGCTCGTGTATTGCAGCAGCCCCAGGTCCGTGGACTCGATTTGAGCGAGACTCGCACCTGGATCGTTCGCGAACGGAGTGGTACGGGGCGCATCGGTAGCCAACGTGAGCAACGAGTTGACCGCTGGACTGACTCGTTTCGGATCAATCGCTGCCAACGTTTTGGCATCGGCCAAGAGCAGTTTGGGAGCACAGTCTTTGGCCGCGGAGTCCAATCGTGGCATCGCCCGACCCGGCTTGGGGAAACAGGTCGGCACGGGAACGAGCCGACTGTACTGGCAGGCGAGAAAACCGACGGTGAATTCGAGGCCGGGGGGAAATAGCAGTAGTGCTCGCTCTCCGCGCCTAGGATCCGCGGATTCCCGCTCAGCCGCATCCCGACCATCAGTGCCACGACGCCCCATCACGTCGCAAATGCGAGCGCACAGCTCCATGACGCGGTCATGCAGACCGCCATAAGTCAACGTCGATTGACTGCCGTCGTCTTCGACGAAAGTTAATGCGGGTCGATCAGGATGTCGTTGGGCCTGCTCATGGAGCAGATGCGGCAGCGACTGCCAACGAGGTGTCCTTTGAGCAGCCGAGGCCGGATTCCGAAGCATGGGCGGTAGGATGTCAGAGGTGAATTGCGTAAAAACAGCTCTTGAGATAATCGCTGGCAAAAAAAGCTGAAGCGTTCATTGGATGGTCATGCGATAGCATAGGACCCCTTGCAGTGCCTGAAAAGATGAACGAGTTCACAAAACATTCGCCGGATTCCATTGCGGGTTTACCTGACGTCATGACAACTGCCCCTCCGCAGCCCTGGTATCGCCGGATAGGCGAACCCGTCGATTCTGCCGAAACGGTGATTTGGTTTCCACATGCGGGTGGTGGAGCGTCGCCCTTGGTGCGTCAATGCCAGCAATTTCCATCTGACGTCAACCTTTTCGCCGCCGCTCTGCCTGGTCGTGAGGCACGCTTTGCCGAAGCGATGCCCGCTTCGCTGCCGCAGTTGATCTCGATTCTGGTAGCCGAACTGCCGCAGCTGCCTCGCCCTCCCGTGCTGGCCGGTCACAGCTTCGGTGCCCTGCTGGCGTACTGCGTGGCCCAGTCCTGTGCGACCCGCGGCGTGGCGGTGATGGCGATGTCGCCGCCGGACCAAATTTCTCGACAGGACTCGATCGTCCATTTAGAAAACGCCGACTTTGCCGAGCAGCTCGACCGCCGCTATGGTGGTATCCCGCAATCGCTGCGTGAGAACAAGGAGGCCATGGAACTGTTCTTGCCCACCGTCCGCCACGATTTGACCCTTTTGGAGTCCTACGTCGACGATAAAGCGAAGGCTCTGAACGTTCCGATTCTGGCGCTCGCGGGGGCGCAGGATGGGCGCGCGACCGCGGCGAAAATGCAAGGTTGGCAGATGCGAACCCGCGGTTCATTCAAGCTGGAATCGCTCTCCGGGGATCACTTCTTTCCGATTGCCCAATTCAATCGCGTGCTGCCGTTGGTTCGTCGGTATTTTGATACAGCGAATTGAGGCGATAAACGTATTCGACCGACGTTTGCAGCCGCTCGTGAGCTCGCGAAATCTCCGGTGTCGGGGCCGCCTCGCCGTTTTTCTTCAACGACACCGGCACATTGACGGACTTCAAGATCACCGTCGGTGCGAAATCGGCATCGATATTCCGCAGCAGGTCTGCGGTGCCATGATGCTGCATCGCAACGCGATCGCCCGCGTGCAAGAATGCTCGCCAACGATTGCGAAACTCGTCCACGCTAACGGCCGTTTCGGCAACCTGTTTGTCGAGCCGCAAGTGATCCATCAATTGCGTATTCTCAAATGCAGTGGACTCGATCGCACATTCAAAACGCTCTCCACTGCCTAGCCGCATCGCAGTCCAGTAGATCGGATGAGGCTGGCCCGATTCACGCTCCCCATACGCCACCACAATATTCCCTAAGTCACCCGTTAAGACTCTCGGGACATTCGCCGAGCCGCGCCGGCGACGCGAGTTCTGACGCCAATTCGTCGTCGTCTCCCTGAGTTGGTCGCCGATCATGCGGTCAAAGACGGATATCAGTCCCGCCAATTCTGAGTTGTCCGGTTCCAGTGCCGTCAGCGCAGATACGGTCGCCTCGAGCGTTGAAAGAGCGTGGGCGTTCGGCTCGCGACGGATCCGATAGCGGCCCGGCGAGGAAGGGGCCAGTCGGTACTGCGGAAGTTCCTGCAATCGCGGGATATCCCGATACAACGTCTTGGCTTGATGCCAGGTCCCATCGAGCACAACCAATTGACTCGGACGACGGTCCGGCGGCAACTCGCTGAGCAACTCGGCATTCGGTCCCGGGTAGAGCAGCCCGACATCGTCGTGGAGCGGCAACGACTCAAATCTCGCGGCGAGCTCCTCGTTGTATGCCACCATCAGTTCACACTGCTGCAGCGACTCGCTCACAATCCTGGCGGTGTTGAAGGGATGAAAGCGTTCGCGACGATGCTGCAGGATGATCACCGACGTGCGGTGATCGACCGGCGTGAGGCAATCACAGAAACAAAGTGAATGTGGGCGGAAACAGCGGAAACAACGTTTGGTGGGCGGTGACATGCGGGGGGATCTTAGCGAACTTCAGGCTTAACGTCACGCTCCCCCCGTCAGCGTTTCGGAATTGTCGACGGCGGGCCGTTGGACGACCTGTTTTCCCACACGGTCCCTTGGACCGCTCACGCCAAAGCGTTTTCGACTCGCTGGACGAGTCCGTTGTCGCGATCCTTGCTACCCGGCAACAGGTACGCGGCACTGGCGAGGTACGCGTTGCGAAACTGCGGCGAGACGGCGTAGAAATCCTCTAACGCGGCTGAACTGAATTTGTAGTCGTGGGCGTCGTTGCCCTTCAGGAATACCAACCGCCGAGCCGCGTCGATGAGCGACTCGGGCCGCCCCCCCAACGCCAAAAAGGTTTGCATTTCGGAAGCGGCTCGGCCGCGGTCACTCGATACCGTGGCAAAGATTTCGTCCACGCTCGGCGCCTCACCGGGTTTGTCCACTGTCGTGGCAATTTCAATTGTTTTCGATGCCACGTTCCCCCGCGACTTCATGGATTCACGGAAGTAGGGGATGAATGCGGCGTTTTGCAGGAGTAGTTCACGGCGAGTTTCGTCCCCAAACGCGGTGCGGTAGGCGTATTGCATCGCATTGGTCGTCGTCGCGGAGTGCAACGAGACGATCCCGGGCTGCTGTCCGAGCATTTCACCGGCAGAGAGGAACAACGCGTCGGTAATCGATTGGGGCGCCACGCCGCCGGCGAGCAACTCAGCCGTCGCTGCGACCGCGTCGCTGGGCGAGGCACTGCGCAGCGTATCAAGCAAGGACCGGGTTGCCCCCGCATCGAGATGGCCCCGATTCCAATCGCCGGGAAGCGTGCGGAGTCGCGTCTGTGTGACTCGCCAGGCCGCATCGGGCTCGAGATCCGTCGTCGATGGGTTGGGTTGACCGTCGTGATTGAGTAGTGCATAGGCGAGCGAGCGAAGCACGGGCTCAGCATAACGCCATCCGATGCACTGGAGAGTCCTGTATGCGTTGGCGACATAGATCGCTTTGTGTCCGATGCTGCGATAGTCGCGGCAGCCATAGTGGGCCAGGATATCGAAGACCTGCGCTGCCGAGGCCGTCCGGCAGAGGGCAACGATTGCGGTGTCGGCAGCCTCCACATCCCATGTGTCCATTGCCTCCGTAAACGCTTCCTTGGCACGGTGCGACGGCGGAACCTTGGCTTCGTCGACGGCCGACATGGTCCAGTCGCCTTCCTGCACATCACGGGCCTGCGACGACTTGAAATAGTCGAGCGCCCAGAAGATCGGCAGCCAGCGATCGGAATCCGGAGAATTGAGGCTGGCCAGGTGCGCGGAATTCACGACCAAGACCGCATGGAACTTGAACCCCACACTCGGGCGAGGTTGAATGTTCCGCACGCCCGCCAACAGCAAGGCGGCTAAGACCTCCCGGTAACTCGTCCCCGACTGAATCTTGGCGGCGAACGTGTCGACCACTTTCTCACGCGGCGTGTCTTCGAGCAAGCGAACCAGGGGTTCAATGTCCGGAGAGAATGCGACTGCCTCGGACGGCAGCCGCGCATCGGCAGCCGATACAGTCGGTAGCCGGCCCAGGAACCCAAACTCAGCCATGGACAACGTGGCGCCAGCAATCCCGGCTGTTTTTAAAAAAGTGCGTCGTTCGTTGATGTCGTGAGGATGTCTCATTTCAAGTCTCCTGTCGGTGTACCGAACTGGCAGAGCGTCGCCCATGATTCTACACATTTTCGCGGGGGTGGGACAAACATTTCATGGCCGCAAGCCGTGGCAGTCACTCCGGCGTCGTTCCATGGCGCGGCCCGCGAAAGTGGCGTCGCGCCGCAGCGAAGTCTGAAATCACGCCTCTCCGAAAATGGTGAGCCTTTGCAAGATTCTAGGGAACGCACCCCCATGCCGGCGGATCGCCGCGGCCAATGCCCATTTGCACAATAGCATGCCGCAGCGATCCGTTTGCGGACCCATTTCGCCACGTTTTCCCCGATTGAATTGACAGAGGTATTCCTTGAAGACTCGAATCCACCGAAGTGCATTTTGCACGTTCCTGCTCACCACAGCGATTGCATTTCCCGCCATGGCGGAAACATCTGCGACCGACCCTGTCGCAGCGGCACGCGAGGGATTGAAGAAGGGTGAGTCCGCCAAGGACTTTGAACTCCCCGCAGTCGCGGGGCAGCTATCGGGTGACGTGCAGTTGAGTAAGGTCAATGCCGACGGGCCAGTCGTCGTCGTGGTGTTGCGTGGCTTTCCTGGCTATCAATGCCCCGCCTGCTCGGCCCAAGTCGCTAACTTGATCAAGCACGCTGATCAGTTTGCAGCCAAAGGTGCCCGCGTCCTCTTGATTTACCCCGGTGCGGAATCGCAACTCGCCCAACGTGCCGATGACTTTTTGCACGGCACGAAGTTGCCCAAGCCGTTTACTTTCTTGATCGATCCGGGCTACGAGTTTACCAATGCCTATGGCCTGCGTTGGGATGCGCCGAGAGAGACTGCCTATCCATCAACGATTGTCGTTGATAAGTCTGGCAAGATTGCGTTCGTCAAGATTAGCGACAGTCATCGTGGCCGCGTGAGCGCGGACGATGTTCTCGCGGCGCTGTAACGAACCCTTCCACGGCATGAGTTTATTTGGTGATCGCCGGTTGCCTGGAAATATTCTGGGCAATTGGCTTGAAGTGCACCGAAGGCTGGACACGACTGTGGCCCAGTGTGTTCACGCTCGTCGCGATGGTTGCGAGCTTCAATTGTTTAGCGATCGCGTTTAGCGATCGCGGTGACAGAAATCAGGATCGGTACGAGCGACGCAATTTGGACGGGCATCGGTACCGTCGGTACGGCGACGCTTGTCTGGACCACGCTCTGGCGAGCGTGGCTACTCATAGCGGATGCCGCGTAGCGGGGGCCCCGTGGGGGCGGCGGCGCGGTACTCGGTCGGCCTGCCTGCCGCTGTCGTGGTCGGTTGCGCCCATGCGGACGGACTCGGTGTTGACACATAGTTGGCTGTCGGTGGAACGCCCGTAATCTGCAGTAGATCGACTCGGTTTGCGGTCGCTGGCATGGTGAAGAGTTGCGGGTCGCCCGAGAGCAATTGATTGATGCTGTAGGTAGCGACGTGCAACTGCATCGCCAGAGGTGGTCCGGCAGCGGGGAACAGTTCGATCTTCACGCGGTGCGGCAGAACGCAGTTGACACCCTCGAAGTATTCATGCTCGCTGGCAAAACTCTTGGCCACCAAGCGACCGTCGGGGGAGTACAAGAAGAGATGAGAGATGTAGCCAGCAGAGGGCTCGATGAAGCACACGCGTTGATAGGTACCCGCGAGGGTTTGCACCGAGTTTCGGACCTCGATCAATCCATCGGTGCGAGTCACCGGACCTGCGACAACGGTGTTCGGGTCGAGTTGGGCCAGTCCAATGGCATCGATCAGCCAGCTCGGGTCAACGGGTAAAATCGCCCGGTCCAGGTTGCTTGCGTACTGTTCATGGTCGGCATAGTAGAGGGTTTGCGACATTCCTTCGGGCACCTCAAACCAAAACTCGTTGGCGTTACTGCCGAGGTCGATACCACTTCCCATAATCAGGGGCACGCTGGCCTTGAGCCGAAAATTTCGATCGCGTTGGAGATGCATCGTCGCAGAGAGCTTCGGCACCGCCGTCATGCTCAGTACATCGAGCGTGGCTGAGTTGGTCGACAGTTCGCGAATCGTATCGGTGCGGTTGACTGCCGCTGCGAGCGCCATGATGTCAGGTGCTTCAGGCAGCACGACTGGCGGGGGCGGCAAATTGGCGACCGTGACCGCGCGTGGGCAGCCACCGCAGCAAATCAGAACAACGGCCGATAGAGTGGCAAGGATCGTGCTGGTGGGTGCATCATGCATTGCGAAAACTGGCTCCCTTGCCAATATTGGATCATTCCACTTCGCGATAAAGTAGATCGACAAGTTGCTCTTGTAGACTTTCCGCTTCGGTCGAGGCAATGTCAGCTACCTCGATCGTGAGGACGGAACCATCCGCACTCGATTCCAGCTGTAATTGATTCCGGGACGAGGGCTCCGCAGCGACAGCGGACGGCTCCTCCCTCGAGGCTGGCTCGGCACGAATCAGTGAGGCGTCCTCGTAAGGTTTGAGGTGCCGTTTTCGCAGCAGCATCAGAGCGAGCAGGTAGCGCATTTTGATCATGGCCGGTTGATCTCCCATCGACCGCAGCAAATCGATCAGGACCTCAGGGGGAGCCAATTCGCGTTTTTTCTCCTCGGGCAGCGGCACTCGGTTCTTCCAATGTCCGATGCAACCCTCCGGCGGGCCGGTCCACGCGTCCGCAGCGATATCGACCCGGCGGAACTCTTCGTCATCCCCGGAAACGACGCTGTAATAATATTCCCCCGGCAGCAGCGGCCGATTGCCAACGCTGCAGCGACGGGTGGTACGGTTAATCTTGTATTCGCCTATCATATTCATCATTCCGAGGTCGCAGGCATCTTTGAGATGCCGCTCAGGACGCTTGGTACCAAATCGCCACTACATACCGAAAGGTCGACGTTGAACTCCCAACCTGCACCCGTGGATTATACCCCTGTTGAGATTGACGAACGTCTCGAAAATGACTTGCGGCAGCTCGTGCGGCTGGCGATTGCCGAGGATCTCGACATCGCGGTCGACTGGACGACGGTAGCGATGATTGATGCTGAGCGTCGCGGCGCATGTCAGATCGTTTCGCGTGCCGACGGAATCGCGGCAGGAATCGCGTTGACCCCTTGGATCATCAACGAATTTGATGCTGACTTGGATGTCGAAGTCCTGATCGGCGAGGGCGAGTCGTTTTCGCCCGGGACGGCTCTGGTCCGACTGTCCGGATCCGCTCGCGACCTGCTCACGAGCGAACGGGTCACGCTGAATCTGCTCTCGCGACTGTGCGGGATCGCGACATTAACGCGGCGGTATGTCGACGAGCTAGACGGAACGAACGCCCGCTTGTACGACACTCGCAAGACAACCCCTGGGATGCGGCGACTGGAAAAATATGCCGTTCGCTGTGGCGGCGGTCACAATCACCGGACGGGGCTATTCGACGGCTTTTTGATCAAAGACAATCACTTGGCGCTGGGGCAGTCTCGCAACGAGCCGAGCGGCCGCGACGAACCGCTGGGCGCTGCGGAAGCCGCACACCGAGCGGTAGCGATGCGGGGCGGTATGATGAACCATCTCGTCGCCCCGTCGATCGTCGAGATCGAAGTCGATCGGTTGGATCAATTGGAAACGATACTCGGCAGTGGGATCGATATCGTTCTGTTGGATAATTTCTCCCTCGAGGATCTGCGGACCGCCGTCGCCGCTCGCGACGCCGCCGGTGTTGCCGTCGAACTCGAAGCGTCGGGCAATATCACGATCGATACCATCGCAAACGTCGCCGCGACAGGCGTGGACCGGATCAGCAGCGGAGCGTTAACCCACCAAGCGACCTCGTTGGACTTGGGGATGGATTGGGCGTGAAAATCCCGGGAACCATGGGCATCGGCAATGAACGACCTGGAAAAAACGATCGAGACACGACACGCTCAACTCACGCAACTGCTCGAGTTAACCACCCAACAGGAAACGGCCATTGCGCACACTCGCATGAACGAACTGATGCGTTTGCTCGCAGAAAAGCAGCGACTCGTCGACGGGTTGGTTGAGTTTTCGGGAAAACTCAGAAGAGACTTCGAATCGTGCCCCGCTCCGCCCGATGTGTCTGACCGGCATCGTGCTAGGAATGAAGAATGCAACGCGATGCACCGGCAACTGATCGCACGCGAGGCAGCGTGCGAGAAATCGCTCGCGAGCCTTCGTCGCGCAGTCGGCGAGCGTTCGGTTCAAGGTGATGGCGTTCGCCGAGCAACGTCCGGGTACACTCAATCCGCTGAACAGCCATCCCAAGGCGATCGACTCGACCTGTCCAGCGATGGAAAAGAATCGTTGTCGGTTGATCAGAATTTGTAGAGCAGCAGTGCCGCGTAATACACGTCGTTGGGCAGCGCACCTTGCGGCGTGCTGTCGTATCGATCCGTCACGGAGAGACGCAGTGAAAGGTTCTCAGAGGTATCAATCAAGGTTTCCCATGCTAAGTCGGCCACGACGCGATAGTCATGATAGTCACGCAGGCTGGGGAAATAGTCCACTTTTGCAATAACCTTTTGACGCTCAGAGAGCTGGCGATCGTAGTTCAACCCCAGCACCGCTTCGGGCGTCCACCGGTCGATGGGAGCACCGAATTCTCTCGATGCACCGAGACCCGCGCGAGTGATCAAGTTCGTTTGGTCGTTGCGAAGCCAATAGTAGCCGAAACCGGCATTCATATTCAGACGCAGATCGAAGGCTTTGAATTTGTCGTAGGCCAAGCCGAGTTTGCCGAATGACGTCCATTTGGTTTTTCCAAGCAGGCGGTCGTATTCGATATTCAGGCGTGCGTTGTCCTCGGTATTGCGTTTCTGGGTGCTGGCCTGGCGGTAGTTAAAATCGATCCCGAGTGTGTAGAGATCGGTTTTACGGTTCATTTCCAGTCCGGTTTGAATGGCGGACGTGACCGCATTTCCGTAACTCCCGTTCAGCCCCAGTTCGGCGTGACTGGTCCAGCCCTTGGTCACCCATCGCCAGGGGATCGCGTACCACTGGACAATTTCTTCCTGCAGCGGTGGTTCCTCCAAAGGAGCTGCCTCGGCGAGGGCCGCGCCGATGGGCAAATCACTGAGGCTGTCCGGCTCGATGTCAGCGGCAACTTCGGCAAGAGCCCCGGTCGAGTCCGTTAAAACAACATCTTCGGCGGCGCCGACGACGTCCCCGGGCGGCAATTCTTCCATCACGGAGACTTGCCCGGGCGGCTGCGACAGTCCGAAATTTTCGTTCCACTCCGTCGGCAATTCTGGCGCTGCGAGAGTCGGTGATGGCGAGCGTGAGGGTGCCGGGGCCGGTGCAGGCAGCGCTTCGTAGCCGCTGCCGTTCCAACTCGATCGCCCCGATTGCCAGCTTGGTACGGGCGACGTCTGCGGCGATGGCGACATTGGCGCAGGCAGTGACTGCTGAGCCGCAATCGGCGAATTCGCCCATAGCACCAGTAACACGCAGACCAGCGGGATGCGATGGACATCGATTCCGCTCGCCCGGCGGTGATTGGGTTGGCTGGGCATAGCTTCCTGAAAAAACAACAGTGGATTCGATGAGGCGAGTTCTAAGGACACCAGGAACAATAAGTGACGGGTTTACCGTAGTGGATCTTGTTAAAGATCCTGTTCTGGATGGATCTTTAACAAGATCCACTATGCCAGTTATTGATCCCGCGTTGCTAAGCACCTGTGCAGAACTTACTCGCATGTGCTTAGGTGATGCGTGCCTAACTAGCAAAGCAGCGGGATGAGGGAAAGAGAGGTTCGTGCCACTCAGACGGTTCCGTCCGTTGTGCCAACGAGGACCCGCACCAAAATCGCGTTCGTGAATCTCGCCCTTGCCTCTGGGCTTGCTGCGATTTACGGGTATCCTGAGGAAATGGAACCCACTCTCGAAAACCGACCGGCCTTGATCTCTCCCGAATTATTGTCTCCAGCGGGCAGTTGGGACTGCGCCGAGGCGGCCGTTGAAAACGGCGCGGATGCGATCTATTTCGGGGTCGATCGTGGCTTCAATGCTCGCTCGCGAGCCGCCAATTTTGGGTTGGGGGACTTGCCTGAACTGATGCGAATGCTTCGCCGGCGGGGGGTGCGTGGCTATGTAACGCTCAATACGCTGGTGTTTCCCAACGAGATGCCGTCGCTCATCGAAGTGGTCACGGCCGTGGCCGAGGCAGGAGTCGATGCGGTCCTGGTGCAGGATTTTGGGGTCGCCCGAGTCGTCCGAGCGATGTGCAGCGAACTTGAGATTCACGCCTCCACGCAAATGAGCCTCACGTCCGCCGAAACAATTGCCGTTGCCGCGGACCTGGGGCTGGCCCGGGTTGTCCTGGCGCGGGAATTGTCGGTCGCGGAGATCGCCAAGATTCGGTCCGCCACATCGATGCCGCTGGAAGCTTTCATCCACGGTGCCTTGTGTGTGGCGTACTCGGGCCAGTGTTTGACGAGCGAGTCGCTGGGCGGGCGGAGTGCGAACCGGGGGCAATGTGCCCAGGCCTGCCGATTGCCGTACGACCTCGTCTGCGATGGCGAAGACCAGGATCTGGGAGACGTGCGTTACCTACTCTCCCCGCAGGATTTGGCGGGTTACGCAGCGATTCCCGACATGATCGCCGCGGGCGTCGATAGCCTGAAAATTGAGGGGCGATTAAAGACGCCCGAATACGTTGCCAATATCACTGGCCATTACCGCCGCGCCATCGATCAGGCGGTTGCTGAGGGCGTGGTGCGAATGAGCGAACGTGACCGGCAGGAAATGGAACTCTCCTTTTCCCGCGGTTTCGCCCCCGGTTGGCTGGAGGGCAACGATCACAAACGGCTCGTGCCGGGCGTGCGAGCGGCCAAGCAGGGGATCGTGCTGGGCCAAGTTCTCGATATTCGCGGTGACGAAATCCGCGTGACACTGGCCGCCGACATTGCCCTTGGTGACGGTTTAGCAATTGCCTCGCTGCCGCCGACAGCCCGCGACGATGCCTACGCCGGTAGCGGATTCGCTGACAACCATCAGGGCGGACGGATCTATTCGATCGCCTTCCATCGTCGACCGACGGATCCTTCATCGGGGAGTGCCAATGCGAAACTGAAGGTGGCAAAGTCGGGAAGTGATGTCTGGATCGGCTTCGCGAGAGGTTCCATCGATTTCCTGCGCATCGAAGACGACGCGATCGTCTTCAAGAACGATGATCCCAAACTCAACAAAAAACTCGCGGCGACATTCGGTGGGAAGCCACGCCGCACTCAACCAATCGATTTTCGCGTGGAAGCGAAAGTTGGTGAGCCACTGCGGCTGACAGGAATCGTTCCTGGCAGTCTGCTCGGGACCGATATCGCGCCGATCCGCTGCGACGTGGTTTCCGACTCGCCTCTTGAGGCCGCACGCAAACATGCGATCACTCACGACGTCCTCGTCGACAAACTCGGCAGGCTCGGTGGCACCGTGTTCCATCTTGGGCGGCTGGATGCGGAGATCACCGGCGCTCCCATCGTGCCGCTGGCGGTAATCAATGCTGCCCGGCGCGAGTTAGTCGAAAATCTGACGGCTTTACTCGAGGCACCTTCCGTTCGTAGCGTTGACGTCGAAGCGGGTGTCGCGTTGACATGCGGATTGCGAGATGATTCCCGTGTACCAGACGCCGCTCCGCCCAAGTTGTCGGTGCTGTGCCGGACGATCGAACAGCTCGAAGCGGCCGTCAGCCTGGGCGTCGATACTGTGATCGCGGACTTTCACGATGTTCGAACGCATCGCGATGCCGTCCGCATCGGTCGTGCCGCCGGCGTGCCCACCTGGATCGCTTCGATCCGTATGCAGAAACCGGGCGAGATGGGCCTGATCCGGCAGATTTTGAAGTATGAGCCTGATGGCATGCTGGCACGAAACCTGGCGGCAGTCGATGCGGCCATCGTCGCAGGTGTCCCGACCGTAGCTGACTTCTCTCTGAACGTCGCCAATCATCGCGCGGCCGAATGGTTGATCGGGCGCGGAGTCGAGCGAGTGACCGCGTCGTACGATCTCAATGCGGATCAACTCGACAGTTTGATTGCGGCGACCCCAGGCAACTGGATCGAAATGGTCATGCACCAGCACATGCCCATGTTCCATATGGAGCACTGTGTCTTCTGCAGCGTGCTGTCACCGGGAACGAACAAGACTAATTGTGGGCGTCCCTGTGACCGGCACGTCGTGCAGTTGCGAGATCGTGTCGGCAAAATGCACGTTTTGCAGGCCGACATCGCCTGCCGCAACACTCTCTACAACGCCACCCCGCAGAGTGCCGCCGACGTGGTCTCGTCCCTGATCGACCGCGGCGTCGGTTGTTTTCGTATCGAGTTGCTCGACGAGTCGGCGGCTCAGGCGGAGAAAACGATCCAGTTGTACCGTCAGTTACTCAAGGGTCAGGTCAGCGGCCCCGACGTGTGGCGAAGTCTAGCAGCTGACAACCGGGTCGGTGTCACCCGCGGAACCTTGGAAGCCAAACGCAATCCGCTTGCCATACTCTGATCGTTCGGCGATATCAGTTTCTGATCGAGCAGCGTTCAGCGAGGAGCCCCCAGGTCGTTCGCATGGGCCCTGTTCGTTTCTGAGGCATGATCGCAAAATGTTTCCAGCGAAACCGATTTTCCGTAATACTGAGGAGTATCCCACATGAAATTGACCAGCACTGCGTTCCAAGAAGGCCATCCGATCCCCGCAAAGTACACCGGTATCGGCGACGATATCTCACCAACGCTCCAGTGGTCGGATGCTCCTGAAAACACACAATCGTTTGCGATCATTTGTGACGATCCCGATGCCCCCAGCCGTGCGAACCCACGTCCAGAAGGGCCTTGGGTCCACTGGGTGATCTATAATCTACCTGCTGATACACGCGAGTTGCCGGACGGCGTGCCACAACTGGCAGAGTTGTCTGCGCCAGTGATCGCCCTCCAAGGCACAAACTGCTTTGATCAAGACAATGTGGGTTACCGCGGACCCTTACCGCCACCGGGAAGCGGCCCGCATCGATATCGTTTCCATTTGTATGCACTCGATCAAGAGATCAGCCTCAGTGCATCGGAGGCGACCAAGGCGACACTTCTCAACGCGATCGATGGCCACGTGCTCGATCAGACCGTACTCCAGGGAACCTTCGAGCAGAAATAGCGATGGTCCAGAAGCGTGCTGCATCACGACTCGGCGATCACGCTGCGGCCACCACGCCGAGTCAGGGAGCATCGCGAGTCCCATGAGTTTCACGCATCGTGTGGGACAGCGTTACTCGCGTCGCCTGCCCCAGTTCTGACGCAGGGTGTCGAGGAGGACTGCGATAATAATCACGGTTCCCGTCACGATTTGCTTGTTCTCGTCTTCGACCGACATGCGGCTGAGCCCTGTTTGTAGGACGGCGATAATCAGCACTCCGAGCAGCGTGCTGATGGCGTTCCCCCGCCCTCCCATCAGACTCGTCCCGCCGATCACACAGGCCGCGATGGCTGAAAGCTCGATGCCAATTCCAGCACCCGGGTCAGCGGCTTCCATGAGAGAAGTGGGCGCCAGTCCTGCCAGCGCGCATAAAACTCCGCTGATCACAAACACCCCAATCGCATACGGCTTGGTGCGAATGCCCGACATCCGCACCGCCTCTTCGTTGGTACCGATCGCGACGCAGAATCGGCCGAACACTGTTTGAGTGAGTAGCAACTGCGCAGCAATGACGCTGATCAGCGAGACCAAGAAAATAGGCGACAGACGCAACGTTTCAATCGGCTCGCTGACGACGGCAATCTCTCGGCCGATCGACAGGGTGTTCGAGTCCAGGATCCTGCGCGTCGCACCTCTGGCGATTTCCAGCATTCCCAACGAGACAATGAAGGACGGAACTCGAAACGAAACCGAAATGGTTCCCGTCAACAGTCCACAGACTCCACCGGTCAAAAGGCAGGCGGGAATCGCGGCCCAAAGAGGCCACTGGTGCTCGGACATCAACGTCCCCAACACTGCGGCCGACAGCGCCATCACGGACCCAACGGAGAGATCAATCTGCCCCATGACCAAGACCAGCGTCATGCCAACGGCGATCAACGTCAGCTCAGGAATCTGATTGGCGATCAGGATTGCCGTACTGGTTTGAAAGAAACTCTCACTACGCAGACTGAAAAACAAGATCAGCAAGCCCAGCACACCAACCAAACCACCGTATTGAAGCAATGCAGCCTTCATACTGTCTCACCCGATAAATATCCCGAAAACGCGGCCTGCATGATCGCGTCGGGCGACCAATGCTCGCGTGAAAAATCAGCAACCATCTTTCCGGCGGACATCACAACGATCCGATCGCAAGTTTCCAAAAGTTCGTCGAGATCGCTGCTGACGATCACGATCGCTTTGCCAGCTTTCGCGAGCGATTCCAAAACTTGATAGATTCGCTGGCGTGCGGCAACGTCGATCCCGCGTGTCGGTTCGTCGAAAAAATACACGTTCGCATCCTGCATCAGCCACTTTGACACAGCGACCTTCTGCTGGTTTCCGCCACTCAATGTTCCGACGGATTGTTCGATTGACGCACAGCGAATCTCCAGCTGATCTGCCATCGTTTGGGTATTCGCTTTCTCACGCGACTTGCGAATCCAGCCGCACCGACTGAGCTTGGTATGCGAGAACCGATGATCATCCCGGGGCTCACCGGCATCGGGTTGTTGAGACGTGACTTCGCTCGCGCGTTGCCGATGACTTTGACCATGAGCCACGAGCGTCGCGTTGACGCGGATGGATTGAGGCAACAGCAGCCCATTCTGCTTGCGATCCTCCGTGACCATCGCCAACCCTGCCCCAACCGCATCAGCAGGGTGTCGAAACCGGCACGGCTCGGTCTGATCTCGCAGGTAGACTTCGCCATCGGTCGGAACATCCGCGCCAAAGATCAATCGCAATAGCTCTGTGCGTCCCGAGCCGACCAGTCCAGCGATCCCCAGTCGTTCACCTTCGCAGACCGAGAAGCATACCTTTCGGACGACGTTGGATCGGGTGAGGTCACTCACTCGCAAAGCGGTCCGGGCCGTTGCGTGAGAGCAGAAATCACTGAGATGCGACGCATCTTCGTCGCCGCTCATCAACTCGACCATTTCTCGGGTGCTGAGCGTCGCGGTTTCTCGTGTGCAAACCAATCGGCCGTCTCGCAGAAAAGTAACGCGATCGGCCATCCGCGAAACCTCCTCCAGCCGATGGCTGATATACACAATCGCAACCCCTTGGTCTCGGAGTTGACTGAGGTGCTCGAACAATCGCTCGGTCTCCCGACCACTCAGCGCCGCAGTCGGCTCATCGAGAATCAGCAATCGGCACTGCTGGTCCAACGCCGCTGCGATTTCAACCATCTGTTGATGTCCAACGCCGAGCGAGTGCACCATCGCATGGGTATCGATATCGGACAAACCGAGCCGGTCCAACGCGACACGGGCTCGGGCGTGAAGGCGACGGCGATTGATGAAGCCGCAACGCACGGGCATCCGGGTCAGCAGGAGGTTCTCGGCAACCGATAGCGAACCGATCAGGTTCAGTTCCTGCTGTACGATTTGAATGCCATTCGCTTCCGCTGACTGTTTGTTGTGGGGATCAAAAGTCTGGCCGTCGAATTGCATCGCCCCGCCTGACCTCACGGCCAAACCGGAAATGATTTTACAAAGCGTACTCTTGCCAGCCCCGTTCGCACCGAGCAGCGCATGGATTTCGCCCGCCGCAAATCCGACGCTCACATGATCCAACACCGTCACCGAGCCATACCGTTTGGTGAGCTGATCGACAACGAGGATTGGTGGTGGTGAGTTCATGGGCAATGTTTCTTGGTGGAATGTGGCCGAACGCTCGGCGGCCGGTCAGTGTGTTTTCCGAGCGCAGCGGGTTCCGCTACCATTTGCCCGCTATTTCTGAAGCGTTTCCGCCGTCACCAGATCAACGGGGGTCTCAACATCGTTCAATTCGCCCTCTGAATTCGATAGCAGATTCAACGCCGCTTCGATTCCAAAGACAGCCAATTGATCGCCATGCTGGTCCGCGGTCGCCAAAATCTTGCCGTCGCGGATCGCTTCTTGAACAGCAGCGATATTATCGAAGCCCACAATCATCACATCGCCTGAGCGGCCGACGCTCTTGGCCGCCGCAATCGCTCCCATCGCCATGCTGTCATTCGCCGCAAGGATGGCCTTGATCTCGGGGTGCTCGCTCAGCATCGACGACGCGATCGTATTGGCTTTGCTCATCTCCCATTCTGCGGACTGGCTGTCGACGATTTTCATACCCGCTTCGCTCATCGCGTCTTCGAAACCCGCCTTGCGCTGGCGACCGTTTTCGGACGTCTGCAGTCCCTCGAGGATGCCAACAGCATCGCCCTGAGTCAGCTTCCCAGCCAAGTGGTCGCCGACCGCTTTTGCACCCGCACGGTTGTCCGGCCCCACAAACGGAATACTCAGTCCCTCGTCTTTGAGCATCTCCGCATCCAACTTGTTATCGATATTAATGACGACAACACCGGCTGACATGGCTCGCCGCAGTGCTGGGATGATCGCTTTCGAATCGGCCGGCGCGATCACGATCGCATCGACGCCGCTGGCTGCCATTTCTTGCACCAACGCCACCTGGCGGCTCAAGTCCCGTTCGTCTTTGATGCCGTTGACCACGAGGTCGTATTGCTCAGCGTGCTCACTCTGGTGCGCTGTCGCCCCATCGGCCATCGTCGAAAAGAACTCGTTGGCCAAGGATTTCATAATCAAAGCCACCCGAGGCTTCTGGTTGACGTCCTCCGCTGCTGGACGATCGGGGGCGTCTCGATCCGCCGTGCGTGCGCTGCAACCGCTGAGCAGCAATAATACCAATAGACATAATCTCATTTTGTTCTCCAAAGTGCTTCTATTTCTTCGTAAGACGCCATGCTCGATTGAGCACCGCGGCGGGAGGCCGCCAAAGCGCCGGCTGCATTTGCAAACCGCACGGCGTCGACGAGACAACCATGCTGCGACCAATGCACCGCCAAGGCCCCAGCGAACGCATCGCCTGCGGCCGTAGAATCCAGCGCCTTGACGCGGTATGCGGGAATGACATGCTGCCGATCGCCTGCGAGCAGTACCGTACCCTTATCTCCCATCGTCACCGCAACGTTCACTGCCCCTTGGGCTTGCAAGAGCCGAGCTGCTGCGGTCGCTTGCTCGTATGATTCGACCGGATGACCCACCATCGCCGCCGCTTCCGACTCGTTCGGGCACAACAAGTCAACTTGAAACAGCTCCGCAGGACAATTTGACGGTGCTGGGGCCGGATCGAGAATCACTCTCACGCCCTCTTGCTTGGCGATCGCGATTCCATCCAGGACCATGTCAACCGGGATCTCCAACTGCACCAGCAACGCATCGCTGCGGGCGATCAACGATCGGGCATTTTCAACTTGATCACGCGTGATGCGATCATTCGCACCCGCCACGACCATGATCGAATTCTGGCCCGTGTCATCGACGGCAATCACAGCCAGACCGCTGGGATCTCCAGCCGAGCGTCGGACATGTTCCGTTCGAATGTCGTGCTGCTGCAAGTTTTCGATCAACCGACCCGCAAACGCGTCGCCGCCGACACATCCGATCATGGCGACGTTTCCGCCCGCCATGGATGCCGCCACTGCTTGGTTCGCTCCTTTGCCGCCGCAGAACTCACTCGACGAAGTCGCCATCACGGTTTGCCCTGGTATGGGAATCGTGTTGCAGCGCACGACCAAGTCCATGTTGATCGAACCAAGTACGGCTATCTTGGGACCGTTGGGGTTCATGGTTTCGCCGGAGGCTGGCTCGACAGTTGTACCAGCGCCTCGATCACGCGAGATTTCTGCTGGTCGCCGATGATCAAGTATCGATCGCGCCCATTCTCGTCTTCCGAAAACGTCGTCACACCGGTGTCGGCGATCGAAACTCGGCCAGGGGCCGACAAGTCAAAATAGCCATGATCTGGCCGCACTGCTTGCAGGACGGAAGTCAAATCCCAAGTGGGGCGATCATGCGGCGGAGGATTGTACAGCTGGTACGCTTCGGCGAGCGGATGATGCGGGACATAGGCATAATCCAGTTCGATGCTGGCGTGCGGATAGGGCAGTGCCAACCCCACTTCGTACCCGCTCCAGAGAATGGGGGTCGGCCACTCAGTGGCGATCTTTTTTGCTGCAGGAATGTCTTTGATGATGTTGTACTCGGGGTGATCGTTCGTGAACGCTCCAGCCATCACCGACAGGAGTCGCACCTTCTTCTTGACCAGCGACACGCCATCGAGATCGCTGTATTCATCAGCCTCCGATGCGAGCAAGTTTGCCAAATTCGTCGAAAAGCCCACTTGCGCGATCACCACCGAACCGTCCTGTTGCGACGCCAAGGCTTTACGGAGCACGGCGACGGCATCGGGTGCCTGTTTGCCAGAAATTAAGTCATGCGGATAGCGATAGTCGCCGCCATCTCGCTTCTCGGCGAGGACATTGAATCGCCCTGCGCTGTTCGTCACGTCGCTGCGGCAAACCCCAATCGGGATGTCGCCCCGACCGTAGAAGGTGTTGACCACGTCGGTAAATGGGGCCGCGAGCTCGTGATCTTTCGTTGTGGTTACAGCCAACAACTCGCACTCACCGCGAGATTGCAATGCATGAATCACCCCCATCGCGAGCACATCGTCGCAGTCATTCCCAATATCCGTATCAAAAATCAATGGGATCGGCCGCTGCGGCTCGGCCGCGTGGGCGGGGATAGGAAGCAGCACGCCAATCAAACCCGCCACAAGCGTGGCGATCGAGCAATGAACCTTCGTTTTCATAATCTGGCACTTTCAATCGAGGAACGTTGGACAACTCTTACTTGAACTTGTTGAAGTTTCGGCGGTGGCATCCGCCCATCTCGTAATGCGGAAACGACCAGCGACGCAGCCTTCTCGCCCAGCTTTTGAACGTCCTGGCAAACCGTTGACAACGGAATCCGCATGAACTCGGCAAAGGGTGAATCGTCGAATGTCATGATCGACAAGTCATCCGGAACACGACGTCCGAGCGCCGCAGCGGCTCGCAATGCACCGAGCGCATTGGGCGTGCTCAAGGCAAACAAAGCTGTGATTTCAGGATGTTCGGTTAGCAGTCGTTTCGCCGATTCGTATCCCGAGAATTCGGTGAAATGATCGCCACACACCCACTGTGGATTAAAGGGAATGCCCGCCGCACGCAACGTCTCACGCAGCCCTTGCAAACGCTCATCGTTCGGCAAAGTGCCGGGCAGACCTTGCAGCACACCAATCTGACGATGCCCATTGGCCAGCAGCAACTTCGCAGCGAGCTCTGCACCCGTTTGATGCTGCGAGGTGACCTGCATCATCTCGCATTGCGGAAAAACACGATCGACCAACACCAGTGGCAATTTCGATTGATGGATCGCGACAAGGTGCTTTGATTCGACACCCACCGGACAGACCACAAGCGCTTCGACTTGTCGCGAGACGAACTCCTGCAACAACTTCTGCTCACGCGATGTCGATTCCTGGCTATCGGCGATCAAAATGGAGTACCGATGCTGCTCAGCGGCGAGTGTGACCTCCCGTGCGATTGCCGAGAAAAAGGGGTTGGCGATGTCAGGCACCACGACCCCGACCAAACCACTGCGCTGCGAGCGAAAGGTGCGAGCCACCTGATTGGGCCGAAATCCGAGCTGGCCGGCAACGCGTCGAACTTCATCGGCGGTCGGTTTGGAAATCCGATACTTCGCTTCCAACCCATTGAGAGCACGCGAGGCCGTCGAAACACTCACGCCCGCAGCGCGAGCGACGTCGCTGAGCGTGATGGTTGATGAGGTTTCAATCGCCATGGCATTGTTTGACGGATTATCCGGTGACCGCACTGCACAATCACTCTGCACAACCGGTTGTGCAGGGCAATAATACCTGCCCTCATCACCAGTCGCAAGCACACCGGATCCACTGCGGACAGCTTCCGAACGGGCGGAAGACTGCCGTCTGAGCTTGTGGTCGAACGCTTCGAGGTCGAATGTTCCGAGATCGAACGCTTCGAGGTCGAGAGTGTTCGGCCGTTTCTCTTCCGCCGGATCCCTACCGAGAAGGATCTCGCCCGTATTGAAAATACAGAGTCACTGAGTGGACGTTGAGGTTTATTCATCCGCGTTCAACCAAGGCGACTGAGTCAATTGGGACGTGCATTCGGTTCCGAAGTGCGCCTCATGATCCAGATCAAATTCACGTTCGCTTCGATTCCGTTGACTCGGGGCGTCAACGAACGTGAACGCACGATTAAAGTGATCGAATCCTCGCGTCATGATGCACAGATTGTCCTGGCAATGGGGCAATCCAAACGCATGAGACAGTTCGTGCAGCGTCGCGCCGATCGTCGTCGACGCCAAGCCCCAAATCACATCTCGCCCGTTGCTGTCATTGTGGATCGCGGTGGTCGCATATGACGTGGGGTCTTGAAAGCACTGCAGCGATTGCTCCAGTGAACTGGGCCAACTGAACACCGACGCACTGCCAAATAAACCGAGGTTGGCCCCGCCCAGGGCCGTATGAGCTTTCATTTCCCCTGACTCCGGATCCTTGCGAGTGTACGCGGCCAAGACGACGTTCTTGGCCATGGGATCGGGATGTTCACGGTTGATCCACCTCCGCACGTCCTGCCACCAATCTTGTGAGTCCATCGCGTAGTAGGCTTCTTTGGTCTCAGGTTGAGCCCAGGTGTGGACGATCGGCCGCTCGTTACTATCCCGCTCGAGACGGAACGTTTGCGGGGGCAGGCCCAGTGCCATCATCCGGTCGGCGGTAAACGCCTGCATCAATTCAGCCGCCGTCGCCAGTTTCGCCGCGTAATCCTGCGGGCTTTGATCGGTAGGGGTTGCGAACTCCGTTTCGCCCGTTGAGTCGGTCATCCAAACCAACCGCACGTAGTGTGGATTCGTCGCGGGTTGATAGCGAAGCGTGAAGGTTTGATCGCCGATGGAGATGGTGTTTGCCCCTTCCTTCAACCGCACCAGTGCCTTGAACCGGCCCGCCTGCCAAATCGAGGGCGAGACGGAATCGCCTACGCGGACCTGTGGCGATTGCTCGCTCACAGGCTCCTCGTCCAGCGCTCCCCGCAACAACACGACCGGATGCCGAACCAAGGTGCCATCGGGATAGTTACAGTCAAAATCGGCTGCCGCCGAGAGGGATGAAAAGACGACTGTGGCGGCACATAGGCTCGCCAACACGATACGGTTGAAACTCATAGTGATGGATGCCATCGGTCAGGGGTTAAAGAAACAAGCAAAAACAGTCGGAGACGGCTGTGAATGAAACCTACCGCGGTCGGCGCGTCCGAGCAAAACGGTGCGGCTCCCGTCTTCCCGCTTCACGCGGTGGATCGAACGTGGGTGTGGACGGCGAGCGACTGATTGTCTCTCGCCTAGGAACGAGCGGGAAATAAGTGGCCGAACGCTCCGCGCTCGGAATGGTCGACCGCAGAGCATTCAACCACGATATCAGACAGTAATTTCCCGCTCGTTCCCTATTGAGCATGAGGTTTTGAATCATGCCGAGAGCGGGTTTCACTGAAGATGGGGTCGATCCACTGGGACTTGGTCGTCGCCTGCCAAGTCGGCGCATCGAGCGGAATCAGCGGTTTGGTTTGTGGAAGTTTCCTACCGGCACTTCGAGTGTGCTGCGTCGCGACAATTCCAATGACGTCATGCTGGCGATCCCACCACATCATCGTGCCGCTCGAGCCACTGTGAAAGATCCATTCTGTGAGCGCGTCGTCACCCTTGGGGCCGAGCGTAAAGCCGAGTCCGTAGAACGCACCTGGTTTTTGACGTCGATACATGCGTTCGAGAGCGGCTGTGTCGACGAGCGAGCGATCCCCTACACGTCCGCCGCTGCGATGCAATAACAGGAAACGCGCCAAGTCATCGAGGGTCGAGACGACCCCGCCACCAACGCTCTTGTAGTCACCATCAGGAATCGGCTCGCGATCGAGCTGCCGGCGAAAACCTCCATCGCTACGCCACTGCCAATAGAAACTCGGCATCGTTTGGCGAACCGCCGCATCCGGATAATACGTCGTCTCGGTCATGCCCACAGGCTCGCAGAGCTCTCGCTGCAGCACCTCGTTGAGCGGTCGATCGCAAACGCTCTCAATAATTCTCCCCACGATGTCGTATCCAATGCCGCTGTAGGCAAACGATTGGCCAGGCGGACGCGCCATCGGCATCGCGGTCTCGATCTCGACCACTTCGGCAAGTGATTTTCCATGGCCGGTATACACCAGCCAAGGACGCCCGCCTTCGTCGTAGTCGGAGATGAACCCGGCGGTGTGTTTCAGGCACTCAGCGATCGTTGGCAGCCGTTGCGGTCGATCGCCGGAGACCAGCCGCAAACGCGTCGCTGACGGCAGGTACCGATCAATCGGCGAGTCTAAATCAAGGTGCCCCTGATCAGCGAGCAGGACCGCGAGGGTGGCAATGATGGGTTTTGATAAAGACGCAATTCGGAACGGCACAGCGGCGGAGAACGGTTGCTCCCGGCGCAGATGCGCATAACCGAAGCTCTCGCGAAAGATGACTTCGCCCCGGTGCAACAACAGAATCGAGCCGCCCGGAACGAGGCCCTTGCGAACACTCTCTCGCAAATGAGATTTCAATGATGACCTTGCCTCCGGTGCAAGACCGTGCTTCGCCCAATCACCGATAGCTAAGTCCTCTCCGCGTGTGACGACGGTCACCAAAAGCCAAAAAACACACGGCAGCAGCAGTGATTTCATATCGCAGGAATTGAATTTGGAACGCTCATTCGGGGCGGGAAGGTGGAACACGTGCATCCTATCCGGATAACAGAAACATCAATGTGAATGGCGTTCGCACTCGGGATCGCATGCGACGGGGGCAATACTCAATGACCAATCGACATATCATAGCGAGATGTCGACGGAACACGAAACGCGACATCGAATCGTGATCGGAAATCACCCGGCTTCATCGTCATGGAGATTTCACGAGCGACCCCCACGCTCAAGCAAGGGGATGCCGCGTCAGCGCAGGCCTCGAACGTCAGCGACAAGCTCAGCTGGCAGATCGTGTCACGAACGAGTAATATGCGGACCCTCAAAGTGAGTTTCCAGCCCGACCGTGACGTGATTACGGCATCACTTTGCGCCTAAAAAAACGACCCGCTCCCGATGCAAACGAAACCGCTCAGTGGCCTCATCGCCGCCACTTATACGCCGCTGAATGTTAACGGCAACTTGAATCTCGACATCGTCCCCGCGATCGTCGATCATCTGCTCGCCCAGGGCGTCACTGGACTGTATGTATGCGGCAGCACAGGTGAAGGCATGTCGCTATCGAGTGATGAACGACGCAGTGTTGCCGAAGCCTACGTGCGAGCAACAGCAGGCCGAGTGCCTGTGATTGTTCAAGTCGGCCATAACAGCGTTCGCGAGGCGAGCGGATTGGCCGAACATGCCCAGCAAATCGGAGCGGATGTGATCTCAGCGACCTGTCCCTCCTACTTCCGCGTCAGCGACGTTCCAACGCTCGTTGATTGCATGGGCGAAATCGCCGCAGGTGCCCCCGCACTGCCGTTTTACTACTACCACATCCCCATCCTGACCGGTTCGACACTGGCAATGACTGAGTTTTTGCAGCTTGGTCGCGAGCGAATCCCGAATCTTTGCGGATTGAAATATACCGATACGAAGCTATTTGAATTTCAACAGTGCCTCGAAATCGAGGGCGGCCATTTTGATGTTGTGTGGGGCTGTGACGAAATGCTGCTGGGCGCCTTGGCGACCGGTGCCACCGCCGCGATCGGCAGCACCTACAACATTGCCGCGCCACTCTACCGGAGACTAATCGCAGCGTTTGAAAAGGGCGACGTCCACGAAGCACGCCGATTGCAATCGAATTCGATTCAGATGATCCAGGCGATCGGGGCCTATCCATTTCACGCTGCCATGAAGGCGGTGCTGGCGATGGAGGGGTTCGACGTCGGGGGCTGTCGATTGCCGCAGGGGCGCCTCACAAAGAGTGATTCCACGAAGCTCCGAGAGAACCTGGAGTCGATTGGCTTTTTCGATTGGTCTCGAAATAGCGATTCATGAAATTCCTCTACGCCGTAATCGCCGCCCTTTCGCTCGCAGTCGGTGGGCTTTCTGGTGCTCGGGGGGCGGACATTCTTGCATGGTCTGAATTGCCTGCCATTCCGGACGAACTCGGGTTTGCTGGATCGTTCGCGGGTGTCCATGAAGATGCATTGATCGTCGCGGGTGGTGCCAATTTCCCTACACCTGTTTGGGAGAATGATAAAGTCTGGCATGACCAAGTTCGTGTGCTCACCAAACAGGGTGACACGTACGAATGGATCGACGCCGGCAGGCTTCCGCGATCAATCGCTTACGGAGCATCTGTCTCGACGCCGGATGGAATCGTTTGCATGGGCGGGAACGATGCCTCGGAAACGTTCCGCGACGTTTTTTTATTGACGTGGGATGGCAATACACGAACGATTGCGACGCGGAACTACCCGCCACTGCCTCGACCCTGTGCATTCGGCGCTGCAACGCTGATCGGCGAGACGATTTATTTGGCAGGCGGGCAGAGCGATTCGTCGCTCGATACGGCGATGTCCAATTTGTGGTCGCTGGATCTCTCGAAACGAAACGACCCCCAGGCTTTTCAGTGGCGTGAACTGCCGGAGTGCCCCGGCTCTCGGCGCGCGTTTAATTTGACCGCTGCTCAGCACAATGGCTATGCCGACTGTGTGTATGTGATCAGTGGCCGGCGTCAGATGGGCGATCAGACTGAGTTCCTACGAGATGTTTGGGAGTATTCACCGGCGGCGCAGTCATGGCGCCAACGCAAAGAGGTCCCTCGCTGTGTGATGGCAGGGACGAGCATTGCGGCGGGCCAGAGCCACATTTTCGTACTTGGTGGAGCTACGGAAGAGCTCTTTTTCAAGGGCGACGAACTCCGGGACGACCATCCTGGATTCATCAAACAAGCATTGGCCTACCACACCATCACCGATACGTGGATCGATGCGGGCAGCGTGCCGGAAAATTTGGTTACCACGACGGCGGTGAAATGGGGCGATTCCTTCGTGATTCCCGGTGGCGAGGTTCGGCCGCGAGTTCGCTCACCACACGTCTACGCCGTCTCGGTCGTCCCCGCAGGCCATCACTTCGGCATTGTCAATTACACGGTCCTGTTCGGCTATCTGTTGTCCATGGTCGGTGTTGGGATCTATTTCACCAACCGCAATCAGGACACGAACGATTTTTTTCGTGGCGGGATGCAGATACCGTGGTGGGCGGCTGGATGCAGTATCTTTGCCACGATGCTGAGCTCACTGACGTTCACAGGCTTGCCCTCCAAAGCGTTCGCGCAAGACTGGGTTTACCTGGTCGGCAATATGACGATTCCGGTCGTTGCCATTGTGGCGGTGTATGTTGCGATGCCCTTTTTTCGTCGGATCGATGCGACGAGTGCCTACGAATATCTGGAAAAGCGTTTCAATCGTCGCGTGCGAATATTTGGCAGTGCCAGTTTTCTGCTGTTTCACATTTTCCGGATGGCAGTTGTCATGTCGCTAACCGGCCTGGCACTCGCCATCGCAACCCCCATGACTCCGGTGCAGTCCGTCCTATTGATGGGTGTGCTCAGTATCGTCTACTGCACCATGGGCGGCATTGAAGCGGTCGTTTGGACGGATACGATTCAAACGTTCGTGCTGCTCGGTGGTGCGGTGCTGGCCATGGTGCTGTTGATCTCGGGCGTCGACGGCGGTGCCAGCGGTTTCCTGGCATCCGCAAATGACGCGGACAAATTTCGCATGGCGAACTGGCACCTCGACGCCACGCAATCGCAAATTGCGCTGTGGGTGATCGTCGTCGGCGCGCTCGGTCAGAACCTCTCCTCGTACACCGCGGATCAAGCGGTCGTGCAGCGTTACATGACAACGGCCACGCCGAGCCTCGCAGCCCGATCGATATGGACGAATGCAATCTTGTCCATTCCGGCATCTATCTTGTTCTTTGCAATTGGCACGGCATTGTTTGCTTTTTATCAATCGCATCCCGAGAAACTCGATCCCACCATCACAACGGACCAGGTGTTTCCACTGTTCATCTCGCGCGAGATGCCGATCGGATTGGCCGGATTGATTGTCGCAGGGATTTTCGCGGCGGCGCAGTCGACGGTTTCCACCAGCATGAATTCCATCGCCAGCACGGTGGTGACGGATTTCCTGCGTCCATTGAATGCCTGCACGTCTGAGCGTGGATACCTCCGATCGGCTCGACTGTGCACGTTGACCGTGGGCGTCATCGGCACGCTGCTGGGGGTTGTGTTCGTGAACCCTGACATCAAATCCTTATTTGATGCGTTTCTAATCGTGATCGGTTTGTTCATGGGCGTCCTCGGCGGGCTATTCGCCCTCGGGGCGCTTACCCGGCGTGCCACCGGGACGGGCGCCATGACAGGTGCCTGGGTGGGTGCCGCAACGATGTTCGTTCTCTGGCGATTCACGTCCGTCAATGGCTACCTATACACGACGATCGGTATCACCGTTTGTTTCGGGGTGGGCTATGCGGCGAGCCTATTGGGTAAGGCCGATTCCGTGAACCTTGCGGGCCTTACGATTCATGACCTCGGGGTGAAACGGCTCGGCACGCCGGATGCCCCTAACGTGGAATCAACACTGTGAACGCCACACGCCGAAGCGAATTGCTGCGAACCTATCGTGACGGTCTACTTGGCGACACGTTGCCATTTTGGATTGACCACTGCGTCGATCGTGAATATGGCGGTTTCATGATGTCTCTTGACCGCGACGGAAGCGTTATCGATAGCGACAAAGGCGTCTGGCAACAGGCACGGTTCACGTGGCTGCTCGGCGAACTTTACAACACCGTCGAGCAACGTGATCAATGGCTCGACCTCGCAATCCACGGCGGCCGCTTTCTCGACGAGCATTGCTACGATCCGGCCGATGGTCGCATGTGGTTTCATCTCGCTCGCGATGGCCAACCGATTCGCAAGCGTCGTTACGCATTCTCTGAAAGTTTCGCGGCGATTGCCTATGGCGAGCTCGCCAAAGCGACGGGGCTTGCGCACTACGCCGAGAAGGCGATTCGTACGTTCAATCGCTTCATCGACCACAACCAGAACCCACAGGGCGTCGAACCGAAATTCACGAACACGCGGCCGACGCGGGGCATCGGTTTCCCGATGATCACAATCGCGACTGCCCAAGAACTGCGAGATTCGATTGGGCTGGCGTCAGCCAATCAATGGATCGATGACAGTATCGAGTTGATCCGCCGCTATCACCTTCACGAGGACATTGAATGTGTGATGGAAACGGTCGGTACCCATGGCGAACTCCTAGACCACTTCGACGGTCGAACGCTGAACCCTGGACACGCGATTGAAGGGGCGTGGTTCATTATGCTCGAAGGCAAGATTCGCTGCGATCGGGAACTGATCGAGATGGGATTGAAGATGCTCGATTGGATGTGGGAGCGAGGTTGGGACAACGAGTTCGGTGGGATGCGGTATTTTGTCGATGTCAAAGGACTGCCCGTCTCCGAGTATTGGCATGACATGAAATTCTGGTGGCCGCAGAATGAGACGGTCATCGCGACGCTGCTCGCCTACGAACTCACCGGCGATCAGAAGTACTTGGACTGGCACGCGATGGCGCATGGGTGGGCATATAAACACTTTCCCGACCGCGTGCATGGCGAGTGGTACGGCTACTTGCATCGCGACGGCAGTGTTAGCACTCGATTAAAAGGCAATCTATGGAAAGGGCCATTCCATCTGCCGCGGATGCAACTGGTTTGCTGGAAATTGCTGAGTTAGCGGGCGACGGGATCGATCCTCTGGTGGTTTGCCGCGGATCGTTCAGCGATGCCCGACCAACCGTGGCGTCTGCGACGCCTTAGCCTGGAGAACGTTGCTGCGAAGCCGACGTCGACTCTGTCGCCCTCCAGACTAACGAAACGAAACTCAGCCCAGCGGTGGTTTCCAGTGGCTGGCTACGGCAACTCGCGAATACGAATCTTTCGAAACTGAATGGGCGAACCTTCGCTTTCCAGGCACAGGTAGCCTTGAGCCGGTTTGATGTCGGTCCCGCCGGAGACCTCTTCGCCATTGACCCACAATCGCACTTCGCCGTTGATGGCCCGGACATAATACTGATTCCAGTGGCCGTGCCCTTTGGCGAGGTGTTTGCGTGGGAAGCTACGACTGCCATCGGGAGAGAGTGGTGGAAACGGTGTCATTTGGACTCGCACGGCAAAGACGTCCCCGTTCGTGCCGAACCAATCGGTGCGATCGCCGCGTGCCTTGATCATGTCCGTGTAACCATGATCCAAGATTTGAACCTCGATACCAGCGGGCAACCCAGGCTTTCCGTCTTTGGTCAGTTTCTCGATCGATTCAGGCGTGGTCCAAACGAAGACACCCGAATTGCCCGCCGCCCGCTCATGCATCCACTCAACGACCAGTTCAAAGTTCTTCACCGGTTCGCTGGTCCTCAGAACACTGACGGGTTTCCCTGTGCAGTGCAGTGTGCCCTCGACCCACGACCAAGTATCCGCAGCGCTGTTAACGGCTGTGAAATCCGACTCCCCCAAGGAGCGCCAACCGGGCCCCGTGTCATCCATCATCGCGCGGACTGCTGTTTCCGAATTCACACCCGTGGAAGGGACCGTGTCCTCTGCCACACTCACAGGAACCGAATGCGCCGCGAGAACGATCGCGATGGCTAACCAAAACCTAATTGTCATCTATTTCACTTTATTTCGAAGACTGAACCGGAGTCCGGCTGGCGAGATACCAACCCAAAACGAACACGACGGCGGCCACAACCATAGCAAAGCCAGCATAACCGTGGAGCTGGATCAACTGCTGGAGATGCTCTGTCCCTGCAATCGGTAGCATCGAAAGGAACATCGTTCCAGTCGCAGCAAAACCCGTTAGCAGCAACGTCCAATACCCCACCCGCAACCATGTGCCGCGTCTCGTCATATCATACATTCGCCACAGCCAGGCGATCGCAAAAAGTGGCAACACGAATACCAAGGCGCCACTGGCAAACATATGAGCCATCAAGACGGTGCCATGCAGTGGGTGGGGTCCCAGCGACGTCACCAGCAATCCAGCGACGATCCCGAGTAGGGCCACCGCCGACAGGAGTCGTAGGATGGATTTCATGATTTCGGTTCTCCCGCATTGGAGGGGCGCTGTTTCAAAAGTCCAGCCACCGATCCGACACCGACGAGCAGCACGACAAAGACGATCGCCAGCGAGATCGCCACGAACACCTTGAACCTCGAACGCCCAGCGAAGAGCTGATTCCAGCGCAATCGCGTGGTCTCGTCAACGCCCTGCAGGCTGGCCATGGTGATCGGCTCGGCTTGTATCGGCGCCGGTCCCAACGGCGTCACGACGGATGCGAAAATTTTTCCGTCATCGGAGTGGCACTCGACGCATCCGTCCGCGCCCAACGCCCAGCCCGCCGGGCGAACGTTGTGAGCAATCGGCCACGCCACCGCTTGGGCTCCGTCAAAATCGCCAGGCAACACCTCCAGAGACAGGTTGCCGTCTTCGTCCTCGACACGACCGTAGACTGCTCCCGAGGAGACATACACCGCTTGCGTTGCTCCGGTTTCCTCTTCAATTGCCGCCAAGGCTGCGCTCACCTTTTCGTCAAACTTCTCCGGATCACTGGCGAGTTCCTCGACAAAACTTTTGCGCACTCGCAATGGCCTGCGAGTCCAATCGAAAACGTCATCGGGATCGAGCGGCGTGATCGAATCGCCATCGCGGATGCCCCAGAATGCGGGCCACATCACGCGTTGTGGATAGATTTTGCCGTCGGCAAGTTTACTGAAAATGGGGCCTTGAATCTGTGGAGGCTCCAGTCCGGTTCGGCGTTCTTTCGCGCCCAGTGCATGCGATAGCGACGTCATGAGGCGACTCGCTTCATCACCTGGCACCGGTCCCGAGTGACACGCGGTGCAGGAAAGCCGTTCGAAATGCACCGGGGGCAGACCCGCGTGGAGCGGTTTGGGTGACCCGAGACGCCCTGCGTTCGAGGCGATCCCGCCAGCGGATTGACCGGACGCGGAACCATCCTCCCCGAGATGACATCCTCGGCATGACAGCGTGCTGACGGCGAGACCGTCCGCCCGCGTCTCGCCTTCGAATCCGCGGACGGTGTGATGGTCGATTCCATTTCGATGGCAATCGACGCACTGCATACCAGCTCGCAGGTGCACGTCGTCATCGTGAATCCAGCGAGGTTCTATGCCGCCTTCGTTGACCTGTACCGTACTGTGGCACTGGTAACAAGCGTTGTTGTCGGGCTCGCGGACGAGGTCAAAGAAAACCGTCCCGTCCGGCGAGAATCGAGCGGCGTCGTAGCTCACCTTCGGCAATGCCGCCTGTGTTTTTTCGTCTTGCGGGTCTGCGTCGTCTTTGATCCGAGAGACCCTGCCGTCAACAGTTGCGAGATGCATCGCCGCAGTGGGCGCCCAGGCATAGTTCTCGTCTTCGATCTGATGGCGGCGGGACTCGAAATCGTATTGCCCTGGCGTCGCGTGACAGACCATGCAGTCAACTTCCAGCGAGCCCGCATGGGCCCAACGGGGTGAGAGCGGACGGGCCGATTCCGCCGCCTCTGAGTCTTCAGACGCTCCCGCCTTCTCGGTCGTCTGGATCGTTTGCTCGGGCGCGCCAAATCCACCACCCGGAAAGCGGGCGCCAAACTGATGCGTTACCTGCCAGGGCGTGAGGCCGATCCGGCGTGGGTCGAACGTACGGGTTTGTGTCTCCTCTTGGCGTCGATACGACATCGGCAGCTGCGTGCCCGTCCGGGCATCGGTCCAGATCCATGGTTCACTCGGGCGTCCCTGTTCGCTTCCAATCGCAAACGCGTTGAAGTGCCAACCATGCGAGATCGATTGGTCGTCGTGGCATCGCCCACACGTATTTCGTGGCGAGTATGGCAGCGTCGACTCGGCCGTAATCTTCCGGTTCGATGTATCGTAGAGATCGATCCGGTGAACATATCCAGAGTCGGAATCACTGCTGGCATACCGCCGGGCCTCAGCGGGCCACGCACTTCCTGGCAGCAACAACGCTGACACGCACGCACAGAATAGGGGACGGATTAGCCACAGACTCATGGGGTTTCCTTCGACTTGCGACGCAGGTGAAATCGCTTATTCGTCATTCGTAAGTTGCTGTTCCGAAAGGACGGGCAGTTGCGCCCGTATCGTAACAGAATCAGGCATCAAATGGGACCGACGTACCGGCTCGCCGGGGTGACTTAGCCGGTGCGACATGAGAGCCGTTGATCAACCGCCGCTCGTTGCATGAGGGTGTGTTTATCCCGAGTTGGATTCGCTGCGAGGCTCAACGGGTGGTGCTTCTGGCGAACTCGCTTCCGAGATTTCTGGGGTCGCGTCCGGCAGGATGACCATCCCGACGTGTTCAATGATTCCCGATTTCGATAGTTCTCGAATGAACAACTCGATCTGCTCGAAACGCACCGATGCCGCCAAGCGGACACCGTCGGCGCCCAGTCGATCACGCATCAGCTCGTCAAGCGTTTTGCCGGGACTGTCATGCAAGCTGAATCCGTAGAATCGTTCCACTTCGCCGACGGTAACCGAACCTCGCAACGGGAACTCCAATGCCGTCGGCAGCGACGTCAATGGTTGTTGTCCGTGAGCGAAAACGCGATCGACCATCACCCGGACCTCAGGACTCAACACGACGATGACGTGATCGCCGTATTCAATCTGGGTGCGGCCCTGCGGCGGGATGATTTTTTCAGTGCGTACGATCAACGCGACCACCACTCCCGCGGGCAACGCCAGATCTTTGATCATGCAGTTGGCGGCATGGCACGACTCGTCGACAAAATATTCGACGATATCCGCTTCGACGTTTCGCAGCGAACTGATCTCCAACGTGACCGGCGGCGGACGGCGTGTGGGAACGACCAGTTTGAGATATCTCGCCACAGTGGGCAGCGACCAGCCTTGCACAACGGCCGAAACGAGAACCACGAAGAACACCGTATCAAATATCAGCGGGGCCCCCGGAAGATCGGCCAGCATCGGGAACGTCGCCAGTGTAATGGGGACAGCCCCCTTGAGACCGACCCACGACAAAAACAACAGCTCGCGAGCGGCAAACCGAAACGGAAACGCACACACGAAAACGGCGATCGGTCGCGCGATGAAAATCAATACTGCTGAGATCATCAGGGCCTGAGGGGCCACGTCCAGCAACCGACTTGGGAACGACAAAATCCCCAACGCGATAAACATCAGTATTTGGCAGATCCACGCGGCAGCGTCGTGGAACAGCAAAATCCCGCGAAAGAATACAGGTCGCCGATTGCCGATCACAATCCCGGTAAGGTACACCGCGAGAAAACCGCTGCCTCCCAGCGCCGCTGCAGCGCCAAACGAAACCAGCCCCAGAGCCGTTGCCATGACCGGGTACAGTCCCGCAGCGTCCAGGCGGATGCGCTGCAGCATCCAAACACCCGCCCCACCGACGACGACACCCGCGAGCGTACCAAACGCAATCTGGCTGAGGAACAAATTCAGCAATCCGAGCCCAAACGGGACGGATCCCGAAAGCACCTGGATCAGCCCGACGGTCAGGAAGATCGCCATCGGGTCGTTGGACCCGCTCTCAACCTCCAGGGTCTCAGCCAACCTGCGGCGGATGTTCACACCCCCACCCCGCAACACCGCAAAGACAACTGCCGCGTCAGTCGAACCGACGATGCTGCCCAGCAGCAACCCTTCTAAGATCGAGAGCTTTAGGATCCATGCGGCCGCCAGTCCCGTGATCAGTGCCGTGATGAACACGCCCAGCGTCGCCAGCATGCCCGCAGGCTTCCACGCCGAGCGAATCGTATGAAAGGGGGTGCGAAGCCCACCGTCAAACAGGATCACACACAGCGCAATCGTGCCGATGCCATTGGCAATCGTGTAATTCTCAAATTCGATCCCCCCGATCCCTTCGGATCCCGCCAGCATGCCGACGAGCAGAAATAGAACGAGGACGGGCACACCCATTCGCGACGAAAACTTGTTCGACGCGATCCCCAGCAGCAGTAGAACACCCGTGATGAGGATGCCTGTTTCAACACTTACCATTCGCGATCCTGATCATGAGATGTTTGCGCACAGCATGTCGAAAACGACGGAAACAATCAACCTAGCTCAGCCTGTCATGCTAGTGAGCCATCACAAAATTCGGTAAGCTGGCCCTCGGTTCAGTGTGATTGTCATCCGGGAGCCGCCCCTCCACCGGAGAGTTTCTTGGACATCCAATGCAGCACTTGGCCGTTCGAATGGCCACCCACCCACGCGTCAATGACTCAACAGCCCGACGCTCCGCGTCTGGCTGGGCACGATGTGCATTGGCTGGCGAGTCTGGCACGCGGATTCGGCCACACCGTTTACCTGCTCGAGGCCCGTGACGCTGGCGAGGTCGTCGGCCTGCTGCCGCTCGTGTTAGTGAAGGGGCCCCTCTTTGGCAAGTTCCTGGTCAGCCTTCCCTACCTCAACACCGGCGGCGTCTGGGCCGCCACGCACTCTGCCGCCAGCGAGTTGATCGATCGCGCTTGCGAGTTAGCAGACGAACTGGACGTCAAATACCTCGAGCTACGACACGAGAAACCGATCGAGCACTCGAGGTTTAACTTTCAGCGGACAGATAAGGCGCACCTGAGATTAACGCTGCCTGGTACGGACGAGGAATTCGAAAAATCGTTGAAATCGAAAGTGCGCAGCCAGATCAAAAAATCCGGCGGACACGGCCTCGAGGTTTCCTTCGCCGGACTGCCCGTGCTCAATGATTTCTACGCGGTCTTTGCGCACAACATGCGTGACCTCGGCACACCCGTATTTTCCAAGCGTTTGTTTCGGGCGATCATCGAGGAGTTTGATGGCGATGCCGAGTTTTGTATCGTCCGCCAGGAGGGTCGTGCGATTGCCGGCGGATTACTAATCCACTGCGAGGGATGTACCGAGATCCCCAGCGCGAGTTGCCTGCGGGCGTTCAACCGCACCAATGCCAACATGCTGATGTACCGACATCTGTTGCGGCGAGCCATCCATCAAGGCAGCCACACGTTTGACTTTGGGCGTTCGAGCGAAGGTAGTGGCACATACAAGTTCAAAACGCAGTGGGGAGCTGCTCCCTACCCAGCCTGCTGGCAGTATTACGTGCGTAAGGGCGATCCCAACGACATGCGGCCAGATGCTGGTGGCAACCAACGCCTTATTCAGGCGTGGCAGCGACTGCCTGTGTGGCTGACCAAGTGTATCGGGCCAAGCATTGTCCGCGGGATTCCTTAGCAAAAGTGCCAAACTGGAACTTAGCCGCGGGGCTGAATCAATGGCAGGCAGGGAGTTTGTCATGCATGACCCGGAGTTTGTCATGCATGACCCATCGATTTCATCGCCGCGTCTAAAAGTCGCCCTCGAGCACTTCATGCGATGCCCGGGTGCTGAGTGCTCCCCACAATCCGAAGGGGCTTTTTGATCCGGGGGCACTCGCTCCCGTCTGGCCATATTTCACCGTAGCGGCGTTGGGGTTGCCCGCATTAATGGAGTTCGTGATGAACCTCACCGCGCCATCGCCCATCAAGATATGACATCCGCCCTGGTGTCGACTCGACGCAGAGTTATGCCCGTTGGTGTTATCGCTACTACCTAAACAAATCTGAGTGTTGGGTCCTAAAATATTGCCCACACCGGTGTATAGTGGCCCACCATCGGCCCAGCGAGCACCACGGGTCTGGTTGCCGCCCGCGATATTGGTAGCGGTCGTGAGCCAGAACTGCGGTCGGGTGGGATCGATACTCGCCTTGCACGGCATCCCACCTGTGTGCATGGACCACCCCGCGTTGACTTTCGCGCTGGTGCGAATGTCACGATCACCCAAGTCCGTGCAAATCTCGCCGGCTGCCATGGTGTTGGCGAGCCCATCGAGGACATCCCGGAACTTCGTAGCGTGCCGGGGCCAGAACATCCCGCGACTGCCAGCGCGGGACTGCTGTATGTACTTGGCTACCCAGCTGCCACCAGTGAAATAGATTCCACCGCTATAGAGGTAGTCGGTCCCATCGCCGAGCGAGCATGCATAGTTCGTACGCCCTAAAGCGGGGGCGCCGATGCCGGGATCACTCGGGCAGCGTAGTGCCGGGATATCACTGGCCCAGGGATCATACTGGCCCTGCCACGCGGCGGGTCCCATGGCGGGCCACGGGTTGGTCGGCTGACCGTCGGCAAAGCGGTTGCTGATCTGCTGCCACAACGCTTGTTGCTCCATAAACGGCATCAGTCCGACCAGCCAAGACAGTCGGAATCGGTTATTCCCAGCCGTGCCACGACCCGTGCCGCCGGAGTCGCTGCCCCCCGCGTTGAAACGACCGGGACTGTACGTGCCACCAGCGTCCATCGGCAATTGATTGAACGCTGCGTGATAGTTGTGAAGCGATAGGCCAATTTGCTTGAAGTTATTGCTGCAACTCATCCGTCGGGCAGCTTCCCGCGCCGCTTGGACCGCAGGCAACAACAGACCGACAAGCACTCCAATAATGGCGATCACCACTAACAGTTCAACGAGCGTGAAAGCTCTGCGTGAATCTCTGGACAACCTAAACCTCCAATTAAGAATGGATGCGAACGAAAGCGTCGCTCGCTAGAAAACACAGTGACTACGATGCCGACAGCTATCAGAACGGTGGCATTAAAAAATCTATCTCAGCTGAACCGCAGCACCCGGGGAGCGTACGGTTGTTCAAGGCCACCGCGCTGTTCAGGGGGCACGCTGTTCAACGCCATGGCAGATCAGCGGAAGCAACAGGCTTCCACGCGGGTTTCTAACTCGGGGTATGATTCCGAGTTGCTGGCAATTTACAGGTGATTTTTACTGAGACTCATAATTTGCGTTGGACTCCTCGAGCTGCTTGTCATACGCTTCCAGCTCTGCCTGTTGCTCCGCTTCGGATAACCCCGACTCCACCACCGTAGGCGTGTCGCGGCCGCTGCATCCAACATTCAACCCAAAAACAAGTGACAACAGAACCAACGAAAAGATCAGCTTCATCTCTACAGTCTCCGACGAAAAAAATGTAATTCATCGCAACTGTAGACCGGCGGCAAGGGCAGCGACCGCCGCCAGCAAAAACGCAGGGGGCTGTGGCCACTGAAGAAACACCAAAATGTGGTTTCGCCATTTTTTTTCTCCTACGGGTGGAAGCCCACCGGTCACGTTGTGAGCATGATCGGCATGCGGCGTTGTTGACGAAAATGGAGGCTCGACTTCCTGTCCTCGTTACTGTTCCGTTGTCCGCTTTACCATCCAGTCATCCGCTCTCTCGACTTCTTGCTACTGGTGCTTCCTGCTGTGCCCAATCGTGATTCCGGCTCATTGAATCTCCCCGATTCGGCATCGCCTGCGACAACATGGCGACGTCGATTCTGGGGATTGTGTGTGCTCGGCACAGCGATGTTTTTTGCCTCGTCATCTGCCACCGTACGCGGGTGGATGATCACGCCCTTATGCGTTCATGACGAGCAGGCTGAGGGTGAGATGGCGTACGTGATGGCTGACGGGCCAGCCATGTGGGAGCGGCTTCGTGCCGCTGCTGATCTCTACCACATGCACCGGATCGGACAGATCGTTCTGCTCAACGAGCAAGGGATGGCGGGCTACAACTTTGTTCGTCACCGTAGCGATACACGCTTGCAGCGCGAAATCGATTTCCTCGACATGCTCGGCGTCCCCAGCGAGAAAGTCCTTGCGATTGATGCCGATCGCGACGATTGGTTTAGCTCACGGAGCGAAGCGGTGGGACTCTACCGCAAATTGCCCGATGTCAAACGACTCGTCATCATCACATCGCCACCGCACACCCGACGCAGCCTGCTCTGCTTTGAACGCACGTACCCGCCAGAGACAGAGATCGCCGTTTATTCTGCCGCGCTGCCATCGGAGAGTAGCGAAACGCACTTACCGATCTGGATCGAATACGTCAAACTAACGATCTACTGGCTGCTCGTTTGAACTTACCGGCATTGAAGCAGCCTCAGCTTTGAACAGCCATTGGGAAACGATGATGAAACGCTCACCTCGACTGCTCCTGCTATTTCTCTGCATCGGTGTGGGTCTGGCAGTGACGCAGCGGACGGAAACCCCGAGCGTGCTGGCTCAGGAAACAGGAGATGCCTCGCGGCTAAGGGGCAACCAAGGCATTCCGCCGGCAGCGATGTTGACTGACCGCGGACGAGAACTCGCCGAGAGCCTGAAAAACCTGCGTCGTACCCGAGCAAACCTCGGCCCGAAGCACCCGACCCTACCGGTCATTGAACAGGCCATTTCTGAGACCGAGCAACAGCTGCGAGCATGGTTACCGGACGAACGGGAAAACGAAAATCCGTTCAAAAATCTCGATTCCCCGCCGCCAAGTCCCATGCAAGAGAAGCGTCCCGATCCAGGGCACGCGGAGATGAATGACAACGATCTGCGGCAGCTCGTGCTTCGCTTGCACGCCAAAATCGAGTCGCTCGAAGCGCGGGTTCGAGTTCTTGAGCGTGCCCAGAAATAGTGATTTAAAATTTCCGCGGAGTCACCGTCGGCTGGTTCCGCTCCTCACGCCGCGATGGGGGCTTGTCTGACTGCGTCCAGTAAACGCGTTTCTGACTCCGCTGACGATGGCGGGATGCGTAGCGTTTTGCCGATTCGTCGTCCTCGATTCTGGGAGCCGAGCCAATCAGCACGATGGCAACCACCGTGGATACTGCGAAAAATAACGCAGCGCAGAGCATTACGGTCCAGAAAACGGTCATCACCAACCTAACCTTTTATCGCAAACAATTCGCAATCCAATCAATTCGTACTCATCAGCGTTTCTCTCTATCAATCCCTATCGGTCGTTCGAACCCGTCATATTGGCAAAATTGGTGACGGAGAGATATTCACCTACCGCCAACACGGCAGTGCGATGATGGAACGCGAATGGCGTGCCGGTGGCCAGCAAACTTCATTGAAACAGCCACATGAGAAAGGCAATCGCAGCAACGAATGTGACGGCGCTCACCGCGATTCGCATCATCTTCAGACGCGTGAAGCGGCTTTGATTGATGGATACCAAACGGCCCGTTAGACGGGAGGTGAGCATTTCGGGGCAATCGAGCCCCTCAAGCACGTGAGTTGCTACGTTACCCCCAAGCAGGGAGCATGCGTGTGATTTCGCTGGCGTTGGAGTGGCAGTTTGCCCGCCAACGACCGCTCTCTTTTCGACCAAATTGGCAGTTTCCGGACCGCTGGGCGTGCAAATATGCGCACCACCGGATCGAGACGGTATCTGCTTGCGACGCGCGATCGACGCCTCACACTCCACGCTGGCGGGGCCCAGAGAGAGTCGCATATCACCGATCTGATAGAATTCTTGGTTCGCCAGGAGCTCGAAAATGGGCGGGTTGGTCAACGATTTTTCCGGCGGATGCAGGTCTACCAGCCAGAGTCGGTTTTCAACGCAGACCAAAGCGTGATCGCACGGCAGCATTTGCCGCCCGCGTGTGCGCCAGACACTTGGATGTTGAGAACCAAGAATCGTTACGGACCGGGCAATCGGTTTTGTCACGGACTTTTGCTCCCACGCCATCGTTAACTTGACACCGCTAGAGACTGGTTCGGGCGAGCCGGACAAGCTCACCTCCGTTGGCAATCCCCGCTCGGTATTTGGCTGATCGGATTCGGTGTGTGTCTCGAATCGCAAGCGGTAGTGTCCAAGTAAAACTTCGACGTCGGGCGGAATAATGCCCCACGCCGGAAAGGCAATCGAACAGAGCGGCCACAACTCAATTCGATCCTCAAAACGACAGGCAAAATATGCGGTCTCAAGTTCGTGTTGCACCGGCAAACGCGGATGGCAGTGCGCACCCGACCCGATCAGGGCGAATGGCAATTCCTGCTTGAACTGCAGGTTTTCCTTGGCCGAGCTCGCGAAGACTGTCCAGCCTGACTCTGTCCAGAACGCCATACCTCAGTGCCCCCCCATTCCGCGCAGGCGACCCAATCTTCCAAAGTCAGTATTGTAAAAATCACCCATGGGTGTGTGAATCGCATCTGTTGGCGTGTGAATCGCATCGGGCATCTGATCGGATTCGGCATTGATCTGCTACAGAATACACATTCGCTAGGGTCCTAGGTTGGCTTTTCTGACATTGCGCGAGTGGTTTCTAAAAACTGCAGTTATTCCGGACCTTTTGAGTGGATTTTTGGATACACAGTGACTCCTGTCGCGTTTGAAGTTGCTGTAGAGCATCATGGTTGCCCCCGCCAAACGAGCGGCTATCATTTAGTTCGGCAGGGAGGCGTTTCGCTGAGATTTTGCAATCTAGTGAACGTCAGTTTCCTGGGCAATGATTTACTTACCTAAACTCCCTCCTTTTTGCAATTTGGAACCGGTTTTTCAGACCGGGACTTGGATTTCTGCACGTGGCGCAAACGAGACGAAAAAACCGCAAACGACACCCTGCTCGATTGGTCACACCGTCGGCAGTAAACGCTGCTCGGGAGTCGTCGACAAACGCGGCCCCGCCGGAGAAGTTGGTGCCGATGGCATCTCTCGGCGGCATTGGGTGGTGGCTTGTTCGATTCGTCCCAATTCTGCTGGTGATGATTTATGCGTTCTGGCCGACGCTCGTCTGGGCGGAGTCGACGTGGCGGAATGAACCCGACTATTCGCACGGCTATTTGGTGCCGTTGCTAGCCGCGCTGCTGCTGGCAAATCGCAGCGAGACGTTCCCGGGCGTCCGTAGTCGACCGAGTTACTGGGGTTTGTCGCTGGTGCTGCTGGCTGTTTTGATGCGTTTCGCCGGTCGGTTGCTCTACATGGATTTCCTCGATGGCTACGCGATTTTGCCGCTGACTGCGGGCGTCGTGTGGGTGATGCTCGGCCCCGCGGCGATGCGTTGGAGCCTGCCTGCTGTTGGTTTTCTGTTCTTCATGATTCCATTGCCCTATCAAGCGGAAACCCTGCTGAGCTGGAAATTGCAGGGGATCGCGACAGGTCTGAGCACGTCCATCCTGCGCGTCCTTGGCCAGCCCGCGGTGTCGGAATCGCACGTGATTTGGATCGCTGATCAGCGGTTGATGGTGGAACAGGCTTGCTCGGGGCTGCGTATCTTCATTGGCGTTGCGGCATTGGCGTGTTTCTGGGCCGCCAGCATCCAACGATCTTGGTGGGATCGGATTGTGCTGTTGGCGTCGGTGATCCCGCTGGCGATTTTCGTCAATGCGATGCGAATCGTGGCTGTGGGACTGCTGTACCAGTGGTTCGGTAGCGAATCCAAGCGGGCATTGATCCATGACTGGACGGGCTACTTCATGATCCCCGCCGCGTTCGGATTGCTCTGGTTGCTGAAGTGTTACTGGCAGGCGATCTACCGCCCCGTCGAGCAAGTCACCGCGAAAGATTTTGTACACGGATTGAGCTAATCGGGTATAACACCAACTGTTTATCTTACCTTTCCTTTTGGTCGATATCCGCCCACTGGCAGGAGTGCGAAGGAAGCCATTGCATATGTCACAAAATCATAACCATTTGGGTGTTCTCACCGGCAGCGTGATACCTAGGCAGGGTAAAGCGTTGCCAGCACCTCCCGGGGAGGCCGCAGCAAAAGCGTTCGATCCATGGATCTTGTGGGTGACGTTTCGTCGTTGCTGGCCATGGGCCATTCCGTTGGGAGCGGCGTTAGCAGGCGTTGCAGCGTTCCTGGTCATGCAAAGTTTTGTTCCCCGGTATACGGCATCTTACCTGCTCGAAGCCAACGAAGATTTCGTGGTATTCAAAGGGGTGATGCCGGTCATGGAGAACATGGCACGCACCGAAAAGAACCTATTCACCAATCCAATCGTGCTCGATCCGGTGTTGGCGGACCCGACCCTCCGGACGGCTCCCAGCTTATCCAACCCTGACACGGCCGAAGCGAACTTACGCAAAAACCTGTCCATCGGAAGTGGTGGTACTGATTCTCGGTTAGTGGTTAGTTATACCGATACAAATCAAGTAGCGGCTGCTCAGGTCTGCAATGCCATTGTCGATTCGTATCTTCGCCAACGAGACTCATTTGACAACACACGCGTGAACAATCTCGAACGCGTGCTCGATCCTGAGATACAGCGGTGGGAGCAGCATGTTGACGTCCATCGCAAACGTGTCCAGTCATTGAGCCAGAAAACGTTGGGGTACGCTCCCGGACAATCCCTCGATCGCAATGACTCGGAGTCGCAATTAACTCGCATGTCAGATCTTCGCTCGCAGATCGGCGAGTTGAAGATTGAACTGGCGCTCTTCGACGCGATCGCGGCAACTCCCACACCATACGTTGCAGACACCGATTCTCCGCCTGATCCACCGCATCTGGCGGTTTCGGAAATCCAGAAGAAGACGATCAGTGAGCGGGACATTGAGAACGCCATCGATGGTGACGCCAAGGTCAATGCGGCCAAGGCGGTGGTCGATCGCTATGCCGCTGTCGTTATGGATATCGAAATCAATGACATGGTTCGGATCAGTCGTGACTATTACAACGACATGACAAAAAACTTGGATGATGCCAAAGAGACGTTGAAGCAGGAGCGAGACACCGCTCGCATCCGCGTCAAAAAAGAGCTCGAACGCATCGTTGAAGAAGACTATCAGCAGCGTAAGGCAGTCGCTGAGCGGACCCTGGCGTGGCAGCAAGAGCAGCGAAAACAGCAACTCGCACTCACCGAGCAAGAGCGGAAACTTGCACAAACTAAAAATCAAGAAGCGCAGGCGAAAGATCGCGAGAATTCCCGTAAAGCACTGGTTGCCAAATTGGGGATCCTGCAAGGGCAATATGACGAAGAGCGGACGCGACTGGAGCAGTACGGTGGGATGACAGCCGAACTCCAGTTCGCCAACGATGAGTTGTTGGTCGCCTCGGATGTCTTGACCAAACTGCGTGGTCGTGTGGCGGCCATACGTACTGAACGTCGTCAAGACGGAGCCGTTCGCACGCTCGCAGCAGCGACGCCTCCGAAGGCGCCCGTCGAGGCGGTCCCGTACAAGAAGTTGGCGTTGGCTTCGGCCGGGGCGTTTATCATCCCCTTCCTCGTCGGGTTGCTGTGGGAGTTCAAAGTGCAGCGCCTCACCGACGCCGAGGCACATGATAAAACCGGCCTTTTGGCACCCGTTTTAGGTGAGATCTCGCGTTTGCCTGCGGGCTCCGGTTCCCAAAAAGCAAGACGAGTCTTCGAGGAGAGCATCGATTCTCTCCGCTCGAATTTGTTCCTGTCGCTCGATACTCGCAACACACGCTCGATTGCCGTTGTCAGTAGCATGTCGGGTGAGGGCAAGAGCAGTGTCGCCTCTCAACTTGCTCTCTCGATGGCCAAGTCCACGGGAGAAACCGTACTGTTGGTCGATGGCGATTTGCGTCGCCCGGATCAACATGAAATCTTTGGGATCGAAATGGGTTCAGGTTTGACCGGTGTCCTCGCTGGGAAGGCAACCCTCGCAGAGGCCGTCAATTCATCGTTAGGGCATCTGATCCATATCCTGCCGGCGGGGCAATTGTCGGCCAGTCCGCATCGATTGGTCAGTCCTGCAAGCATCAAATCGTTCGTCGATGACGCTCTGCTGACGTATCGGTATGTGGTGATCGACACCGCCCCTGTGCTGGCTGCTGGTGAATCACTCGCCATCGCATCGGCAGTCGACGCGACGTTGATCTGCGTGATGCGCGATGTGAGTTTGAAAGAAAATGTCATTCGCACCACACGCCGACTCGAAGCGTCCGGTGCGTCAGTCGCCGGTACCGTCTTCTCCGGTGTTTCGGCCCGTCAGTACGGGTATCGCTACGGCAACTACCACTACGCGTTGCCTGACACGATGGCGACATAACGTTTCAGGGGACTCGTGTTCACGCGAACTGCGAGTCACTCAGCTTCCATGCCGATTGCGCTTGCTTCGGCAATCCGCGGGCCATGCCGATCACGTGTTGTGATCGCGTTTGTGGTCGCCCGCTGCATTCTCATCGTTCTCCGCCGATGCCTCAGGCGGCCTTCCTTCCACATCAGCACCGCTGAATCGCAATATCTTTCATGACAAAATCTGAGACGAATCGCAGCGTCGAAGAAGGCAATGGCGTTCCTTCGAATCGTGAGCCATCCTCGGCAGCTTCCGATGCTGCTGTGGTCAAGAGTCGAGCTGGTACTCAGACGGTGCCGCCTCGCTCCCCCGACTCGGTAGCCCGTCGCTACCGTTGGAAATGGAATGGAAAGCTCCTGCTGATCTCAGGTGTGGTGGCGTTGGCCGGACTGACTGCGGCGATGGGGTCGTACTACTATCACTCGGCAACGACGGCCTCGACGTTCCTCGAACTTGCCCGTATGGCGGAGCAAAAACAGGACTTTGAGGATCAAGCCAAATGGCTGCGACGCTACGCATTGCTCGTTCCTGATGACGTGAATGCCATCTATCAAATGGCAACGGCTGCGGACATGGCTGCGGACGAGGCGGACCAGCAATCACGAGGCCAGAAAATCGATGCTGCCCGCCGCGCATTGAGCAGGGCGATTGGTCAAATCGGCAGCAAGGACCCAGACAAAGTCACCGAGCTGCGTCTGCGTCTGATTGCTCGACTCGTCCAACTGGGCGGCCCCTGGAATCGCGAAGCCGAACGGCAGATTGCAGAGCTCGATGCGGTCGAAAACGATCCGCAGGCGATGACGTCGTTAGCCCTCGCACTTGCGGGCCAAATTTCCGACGGCAGCTATTCGACGCGCAATCCTCAGTCCATTCCAAAGATAGACGACTATTGGGGCTGGCTCGCCAATCAGCCGGCGACGTTTGTCGTCGCCTCCGCATTGAGACAAAATTCGCGGAATCTGGATCTGATCACCCACTTTCTTTTCACACGGATCGAGAACCCAGAACTGTTCACCGGTTCGCGAGGGGGCGCGACACTACCCGCCGACCAGCTCACCGCGACTGAGCAGCTGGCAACAAGAACGCTTCGCGAGTCGCAAACCAGTCATGCGCAATTGATGCTCCATCGCTATCTGCAGACCCAAGGCGATACCGACGAGGCTGATGCCGTGTTACGTAGCGCCGCCGATTCAGCTCGGCAACGTCTCAAGGAGTTGTCCCCATCTCTGGCGACGAGCAAATCGGAGTTTGACGTGGCCACCGAGCCATCGGCGGATGAAGACTCTTCATTGATGACCGCCAATCCGAAGCCTGTAGCGTATTGGGATTTCCTAGCCGTCTATGAGGCTGCGAGGTTGGACCAAGAGAGTGATCCCGAGCAGGCTCTTGCGCAGTTCCAGTTGCTCAGCGAGCTCAAGTTGCCATCGATACCTAGGAAACTGCTGGAGAGCTTGTACTTTGAGTATGGCAGATTGCTGGTGAGCCTCGGCCGCCCTGACGAGGCATTGGCCATCTGGAACAACGCGATCGAGATGGTCGGCGGCAACAGTATTCTGCTGCCACGCGCCGTTGCGGCTGTCTATGCAGGCCAAGGCAATTGGAAGGCTGCTGATGAGGCAACACAGCAGCTCTCAGATGCCATTGATGCATCCGAAACGCAGTTGTCCCGGGTCACCGAAGCGGAACTAGACCGCTCCGAGCGTATCGTCCAAGGTCGCCAACTCGCTGCCGCGCGCTGGCAGCTCGATGTACTCAAGGGTTACCTTTCGGCCGGGCGAGGTGATGAGATCGGTGCCATCAATCTGCTCCAAAACGTCGTCGATTCCGATGCCGATATTTCCCCCAAAGATCGCGTGGATGCTTTGATGCATCTGGCTGGTTACTATGCCAACCAAGGCATCTGGGATGCGTCAGCGGCGACACTCGAAAAAGCCGTCGCCCTGGACCCAGGCAACACCCCGCTGCGCAAGCTGGCATCGGATGCTTGGAGCCGATCGGGCAATCAAACCAATTCGCTACGTCAATTGGATTTGATTGATTCGGATTTCTCGCTACGCCACACCATTTCAGAGATGGAATCTCGTTTCATTGCCCAGACCCAGTTGCAGCCGCAGCAACAAAACTTTCGTTCGATTCGCGATGCGGCGAGGCGTTTAAAACAGCAGCTTCAAGAGCGATTGCAGTCGCCTGGCGATTTATCCGAGTCGGACCTGGAAGCACTGGGAGCAAGCTTGCACTACGTGGAAGCCTTCGAAATAACCATCCCACCGGAGAATGTGTCAGCAGAGACGCATCTCCGCTCGGCAGACGTGGCCCACCAAATCGATGAGCTGGCCAAAAAATATCCCTCCGAGGGCAATCTACAAGCATTGGCTGCCGAGCGTTTAGCGCAAGCGAAGCTGGAGCCTGACGCGATGGCGGCCCTTGAGCGACTGTCGAAGCTTGCCGACGACGCTGGTGTTTTTGAACCGCTCGTTCGCGCCCGGACGCTGTCGTCGCTGGGGCATCATGTCGAGGCAGCGAAGTTGCTGATCGACACGGCCGAGGGGTTTGACGAATCGATGGCTCCTGCCTCGTCGCAGTTATCCGTCAGGAGCATTCTGCAGGATGCTTCCATGTTCGCCTCTCGCGGACAGGACAACGAACTCGCTTACCAAGCGTTGACCGCGATCCCCGACGATCAACTGAGCTTGCAAACGCTGTTGGTCATCACGCAACTGGCGGGGAGTCTGCCGGCCGATTCACCGTTGCTGATGCTTGATGGGAAAGCGGTCTCGTCAAGTCGCCTGTACGAGCATTGGTTCCATGAACTGAGAGAGCGTGAGGGCGAGCAGGGCACGCATTGGCGTTATCTGCGAGCGAGTCAACTATTGGCGGAGCTACGTCAGAGTTCCCGTAGCATCGAGCAGGATGACCCCAGATTGGTCGAAGCTCGCGAGTTGTCCGACGCGATCTTGTTGCGCCGGTCTCGATGGGGTGATGCGATCGCGTTGCAAGGGCGGATTTCAGCGCTCGCAGGCAATGCGAATGAAGCGGTCAGCCATTTGCGCCGCGCCATGGAGGCGGGGAGCACTAATCTGCAAACCCGGCAAATGCTGTGGCAACAACTCATTGCTCTCGGGCGGATGGAAGAAGCCGAGCAAGAAATCGAGCTCGCGGAATTGAATTCCGCCGGTCAATCCGACCGTTTCTCCGCCACCTTACTGGGCCTGGCGATGAGGCAAGGTGACTACACCAAGAGTATGGACGTCGCCCAAGAATCAGCGGCGCGGCATCCCGATGACGTCAACGCTCAACTGGCGGTGGCCGCGACCGGCACGACCGCGTTGGCGAACGTACGCGACGCAAGCCGTCGTGAAGAGCTCACCGAGCAGACCCTGGATGCCATTGCCCGCGCCGTCAAGCTGGCCGGTGCTGACGATGGGCGTGTGATCGCGGCCAACCTGCGCCTGGCAATCACGCTCGGTGAAGATGAAAAAGTCGATGCACTGATTCAACAAATCGAGTCCAGCGATCTCCCCGAGCCTGCTCAAAACCAATTGCTCAGCCAAGCGTATCTTGCCAAGGAAGACTTGGAGCAGGCATTGAAGCTCCTCCTCCGAGCGGACGAACTCGATCCCACCTCAAACTCACAACTCAAGCTAGCCGAAATTTACCGGCTACTAAAGCGTCCTAGCGATGAGATCACCGCATTGCGACGAGCACTTCAGCGAGACCAAAGCAACGATCGCTTACGCAACCTGCTTGCACAGAAACTGGTCGCTCGCAGTGCGGATGGACAACCCGTGAACTGGCAGGCAATCGGTGACCTGTTGGCCGGGGGCGGTGCGACGAGCAACCAGATGATGCACGCTATTTTGCTCGGCAGCGAAGCGGTGCGAGAATTGAGAGTGGATGCTGACTCAAAGGAAGCTCGCTTGCGATTGAATCAGTCCAAAACCATCTTGCGAGGCTTGGTCAAGAAGCAAAGTGCTGACTGGAAGACACCAACTCGGTACCTCGCGTCGCTCCTCGAGCAAGAACCGAGTCTTTTTGAAGACCTGGTCGCAGCTGAACAGGCGCGACTCGCTACCGAAATTCGCGAGCTCTATCAAACTTTGATGGACAGCGGTACGGTCGAGGCGAGTGATGTTTATCAATATGCCAGCTACCTGCTCAATCAACAGGAATCCAAAGATAACGCGAAAATCAAGAACTTGAGCAAACAACTCGATTCGCTCGCGGGCAGCTCACTGCAGGCCCTCGAGGTCGCCGCTCGGTTTGCCGACCGTCAGGGCCAACGTGATCAAATGCCAGCGGTGGTTGCGGACTGGGCCGACCGCGCACTGGGCAACTTGTCTTCCGAAGACTCATCTGAATCAAACGATGCCGCGGCGTTACAATCGCTCCGGGTGATGGCGGCAGCAGGGGGGTCATTGCAGAAACTCGGATTTGCTGGAGATGCGGTTCAGTGGTTTGAGCGTGCTTATCAGGAGCATCCCACGCAAGCATTGGGCCCCTACGTTGTTGCTCTCGGGCAGGTCGGCAAACTCGATGAAGCCGTGAAGGTATGTGCGGAGCACTACTCGGAGTATCACGATGTTCAGTCCGCGACGCTGCTCGTCGAAGTACTGCTGAATTTCAAGGATAGCGAGCAGCAGGCGAATCTGATGCGCGCCAACGAAGACGCGCTGGTTGATGCAAGCAAACGCTTTGAAGAGAACGCTGGATTCCTTGAGGGCCTCGGAACGCTCAAAATGAGCGAAGGAAAGTACGACGAAGCCGTGAAATGCTTTGTCAGTGTTCTCAAAGTCAGTCCCAAGTCAATTCGCGCGATGAATAATTTGGCGATGTCGTATGCCGAGATTCCTGAGCGTGCCTCGGAGGGGCTTGGGCCGATCAATTCGGCGTTGCAGTTGACCGATCAAAATCCTGAGTTGCTCGATACCAAGGGGGTGGTGCTGATGGCGTCGGGGCGTTTAGCTGAAGCCGAAGCGACTTTTGCCGAAGCCTACGCGGCGTCACTCGAACCACGCCATCTCTTCCACGTCATCCTGGCTCAAATCAATCAAGAGAAGGAGCCTCAAGCAGCAAAAAACTGGAAAGATCTGGATCTGGAGAAGCTCGATCCAACCGGTCTGACAGCAAACGAACGCGAGACGCTGAAAGAACTGAAGGCAAAGTTTGCGGCACCCTCATAACGAGCAGGCCCGCATCCTCAGGCGCGTAGACGCTTGGCAACATTCGTGAGAATTGTCAAACTGGCGATCAAGGAAGCTGCGATGGATCCGATCCAGGCAGTGAACTCAAGGGTGTCTTCTGTTGATCCATGGTTCGGTTCGTCTTGAAATAGCTGCTCTGAAAAATCGCCCCATCCGTGCAGGAGAATGGGTAACACGATTGCAGCAATCGCCCACCCTTTGCTGCGCCGGGTACCCCACTGTGCCAGGCAATACCCCATCACCAGCTGATAGGTTGGATGTCCGGCGAGTAGGGTCATTTGGCGTGAGAAAGCCATGGACATCGGTGACGGAGCGGCCGCAATCGCGATCATATTTTCCACCGTCATGAACCCAATTGCGACGGCAAGTGCGACTGGAACCGCATGCCAGGGGTGAGACTGAGACCTATCAAACCACTTCCACACGCCAATCACACCGGCGAGTTTGAGCAATTCCTCACAGCACGCCGCGCCGATCACCTGTTCCAGAAAATCACGCGACCATCGGTCGTGAGCATCCGCCAAATCATCGACAAGGGTTTCAGCGAACCAGACCGGTACCGCCGCACTCGCACCAACTGCAAGCCCGACAATCAATAGCGTGAGTGATCGTTGGTGTGGCCGAATCCACGCCCAGACCAACACCCAAACCAATGTGGGCAAAAACGCGAGGACGACCGGGAGAAGATTCATTGGCGTGTGCTCTCGCTGAGATCTGGCAAGGGAGCGAAGTTCCCGTTCTAGGTCGACGGTTTCTGGTTCACATGATGATCGACCGCCAACGCCGCGGTTTCGCCGAGAATCTCTCGCACCTTAGCAACTTCGTCCGCCGGCCCGTGATAGATCACCAGGAACCTGCCCTCGGCCAACGTCGATTCATATTGGACGATACTGTCCTTCGGGATTCCGATACTGTAGATCGCTCCGCCGAGAGCACCCATGGCGCCGGAAACGACTGCATTTTCGAGCCCACCGACGATGGCGCCCACCAGCGGCCCGGCAACGACCAATGGTCCTATTCCTGGCAACCAGAATAAACCGGAGCCCACCAGAACACCCCACATTCCGCCCCAGAAGGCACCAATCGCACCCCAGTACTTCATCCGATCGCCGGCGTTGTAATAGCCCACTGCATGCTCTTCGGTATGATCATCCCTCCCAGCGATGGAAAGACGTTTCAGGTCCACGCCAGCTTGGTGGATCTGTTGGATGGCTGCTTCGGCTTCGACGTGAGATGCAAACGTACCGACAGCGACGTCGTGAGTGACCGTGGGAGTTTCCATAAAAGATGCCTGGAGAGGGATTGGAAAATGCAACAGAAATTGAACGTTCTTTATAAACTATCCGAAAACGGATCAGCTACGCACCTTCGCTAGAAAGTTTGCCCCATTCGACCGACCGGTGCATGCAAATTCATGAACACCGGGAGCCGCTGGCATTTTGGTCACGCTACCGAGAGCCAACACCCAATGATCGAATGAGAGCACCAGCGGATCGCCAAACTTTGGTTGGGTGCTCACCGTTTTGCCGGAAATGTCAATCAAGTCGATGCCGGCCATCACAAACTCGCTCGATCGGAGGAAGCCCCGTAGTGGGACAACATGTCGCGGTTCGAACGCGGAGGTGGCTGCTTCGACCAGCATCGGTGTGAACACCAAGTAATTCTGCTTGTTCACAAGTGTGATTTCAGTATCGACTCCGCGCAGCGACTTTTCTAACTGCTTGACGCAATAGGCCCCGGCGAACCCCCACCGAGAACTACGATTCGGTTTGATAGATTCTTCATCGATTCTTGGTTTGTCCCCCAGGTGTGCACGACGTCTATGAACGAAGCGTCATTGCATCATTCGCGCCTTCCCATCGATCCCCATCATTCTAGGGAAACGTGAACACGCACTCCCGGCCACTGGGGTTGTTTTCGACCGGCAGGTTAACGGATCCGTGCCACGTCGAAGCGGGGTTGGTCGATGACATCGTGCCAGAGAACGCTCATTTTCTAACCGCAGCGGGCAATCTCTAACCGCATCGCTTCACTCAGACGTATCGATTTTCCGCTGATTGCATTTGGTACTCGGTGTGCGTTAGGATTGTCCATTCGCACGTCGACACGACACTGCATTTCCCCCATTTCTCTGAGAGGTATCCGCGAATGTCATTCAATATCATTGAACACGCTGAAGGTAAGGTCATTGAGGTTCAACTGAGCGGGAAACTATCAAAAGAAGCGTATGAAGCTTTCGTGCCCGCGACCGAGGCCAAGATCAAGGAATTTGGCAAGGTGCGCATGCTGGTTGTCCTGCACGATTTTCACGGCTGGGAGGCCGGGGCACTCTGGGAAGACATCAAATTTGATATCAAGCACCATAGCCACATCGAGCGGCTCGCCATCGTCGGTGAATCGAAGTGGGAGAAGGGGATGTCCACTTTCTGCAAACCCTTCACCTCCGCCAAAATCGAGTATTTCGACATCGCGGACCTGGAAGCGGCCCGGCAATGGATTCACGCTGACATGCCCGCCGCGTCCTAAGATCTCGCATCCTAAGATCTCTTGAATCGTGTGAAGTTGTCCCAAGGTGACATCAGGCAGTCGAGTTAGGAATGAGTGGCCGAACGCTCCGCGGTCGGAACGGTCGACCTCAGAGCGTTCGACCACAACCTCCCGGCTCGTTCCTCAGTCGACCTTGATACCTCATTCGTGAGCCGACGCCGCGGGCACCCGCACTCGCCTCGGCTCACGAAATCAACTGCCCGGCATCACACCGGGCAGCATCGCGGGCCCGGTCGCACCTCACGCGTCTCGGCTTACTCAATCGACAGTCCGCCGACGTAGCGTTGTCGGACAGCTCATCCAACGAGGCCCTTCCATGAACCACTTTGAAAACTCCAAGATACTTGCCCCCTACGATTTCTCGAAGTTCTCTCTCGACGCCGTCGAAACGGCGATAAAAATTGCGGGTAAGAACGAGAACATCACGGTGCTGCACGTCGTCGATCCCGTGCCGCTATACGGCTACTCTGGTGACACCGGACTAGCGATGGGCGGGGGTGCCGACTGGGGATTGCCGGACATTGGAATGGCCGCCCAGATTGACGATGACCATGTGCAGCGGGCCTTGAAGACGATGCAGTCTGAGTTCAATGACACTCGTCACCATGGCCTCAACTACGACACCGTCGTTAACGACCCAACCCATGGAATCACGGATTACGCAGAGCAAAACGCTTTTGATCTGATCATCCTGCCGTCACATGGACGCACTGGAATGAAACGATTGCTGATCGGTTCGACCGCTGAACGCGTCGTGCGCTTTGCTCATTGTCCGGTACTGGTACTACGCAGTTAAACAGTGTGTGTTGGCCGAGCGTCTCATGCATCTTGTTCCTCCAGCCAGGTGGAAGCTTCGTCGTAAGCCGATTCGGGAAAATGCCGGACATCAACATCGATTAGATGAGCGATGAAAGTCGGCAACTCTGCCAACAGCAAGTTATCGGTGACGACAGCTAACTTGCTGATTTTGTCATGATGACTTGCCACAAAACGCATGTGTGCCATCGTCGCAGCGAAACTTGCCCAACCGGGAAACGACTGTGCATGAATCAACACTCCCGGCAATTTCCCGCGTTCGGCAATGTACGGATCGATCTCCGCGACGATCGCTTCGAAGTCGCTGACTTCGAGCGGTTCGACGGGTTCAAGCAGCAGGATGCCTTCGGGCAAAATTAATTTGTGTTTCAACATTTCTCAAGTTCCTCTCGATCGGTAAAGTTCCCCTGCGGTTCACATACCTCGCCAGATGCCTCCATCAGCTCGTGTTTGCTCGACGTCCTGTGGTCGAGTTCAGTGTACCAACTAGCACACCATCGAGTCCGGAGTCCCTCGGTCAATGCATCCCCGGACCGATACGTTGCCTGCCAATGGGGGCGATGATGTTGAGAGGTCGCCGGTGAGCCGATCAGAGGACCGATTCGCCACCAGGCTCGCGGATGCGTAAATGCCCGGGCAAGAACGAGCGGGAAATGACGGTCTGAGTTTGTCGTCAAACGCTCCGCGGTCGACAATTCTGAACGCGTCGAGCGACAACTCACGCACTGGCGAGCGTTCCAGCGATTCGAAATGATTGGTGAATTCACCTTCGAAAGGCGACTTGGGTTTGCTTGGTTTGACTCAAGCGATGAGGCTTCTCGGTTCGATACCTGATCGAGGAGGCATGGCCTGAAAAAATGACACAATCCGAAAAACCGTCACCATCCGACTATCAGAGGCGATTGCTGAGCGTGACAGCGCCGGTGACCGTGACGTTGGCCGAATGCAAGCAATCCCTTGGCAACCTGCTGTCGCTGGTTCCCGGGGAAATCCTGCTCTTGGAAACCCGCTGTGACCAACCGCTGCGGTTGTCGATCGGTGGCCAGCCGATAGGAGCGGTTGAACCGGTCAAGGTCGGTGACAAATTCGGTGTTCGGATTCGCGAAATGTTGGTGTCGAAGCCGGCCTCGAACTAGCCCCACTTGCCCTGACGGGGCTGAGACCGCATTCTGTGCCGCAGTCATCGATCTCACGATCGAGTTACCTGCGATTTTCCTCTGTTCTCAGTCACCCACCATGACCCACGACGTTTACGCCGTCGGCAATGCCCTCGTCGACATCCAAGCCCAAGTCAATGATGAGCTGCTCGTGCGACTCGCCTTCGAGAAAGGCATCATGACACTGGTCGACGACGAGCGGCAAGCCAGTGTCTTGGCCAACTTTGATGTCCCCTCGTTGAATCGCTGTGCCGGCGGCTCGGCAGCCAATACGATTGCAGCAGTGGCGGATTTTGGAGGCCGGGCCTCGTTCGTTGGCAAAATTGGCGATGACGAGACCGGTGAGTTCTTCCTGCAGGATCTGCGGGCTTTGGGCGTGACAATCGACGTGGCACCGCTGCCAGGCTCGCCCACGGGCACCTGCGCCATCTTGATCACCGACGATGCTGAGCGGACGATGCTGACGAATCTCGGTGCGTCATCGCAATTATCGGCTGACGATATCGACGAAGCAGCCATCGCAGCGGCGCGGTACGTTTACATCGAAGGTTACCTGTTCACCGGTGAAACGACGAAGGCGGCCGCCTACCGGGCGATGGAACTGGCAAAGAAAAACAACGTCAAAGTCGCCTTCACGGCATCGGACCCCTTCTTGGTCAACATGATCCGCGACGAAATCTGGGACCTGATTCGTGGCCCCGTTGACCTGTTCTTCTGCAACGAAGAGGAGGCGATGAGCCTGACGGGACTGACGGATCCCATTGCGTGCGCGAGCAAAATCCATGAATCCGCTGAAAATGTCGCCATGACGCTCGGTGCCCAGGGATCGCTGCTGATGCACGGGGGCGAGGCGATTCCGATCGAGGGGGTCAGTGTCAAGGCCGTCGACACGACAGGAGCGGGAGATATGTACGCCGGTGGTGTTTTATATGGCATCACCAATGGACTATCATGGAAGCAGTCCGGGCACCTCGCTTCGCATGCCGCCGCTCGGATCGTCGGACAACTCGGTGCCCGGCTGGCAACCCCGTTCACGAGCGACGAAGTCCGTGAGCTGACCAACGTATGATCCATGGTTCCAAACATTCTGATCACTGATGACGACGCCGGGTTTCGCCGAACCCTGTGTGATGCATTGTCCGACCGCGGCTTGAATCTGCATCAGGCCGGTGATGGTGAGGAGGCACTTGCCGTCATTGATCGAAAGTCGATTCATCTGGTTTTGGTGGACGTTCACATGCCTCGGTTGACCGGCATCGAGGTCATCCGAGAACTCGCGGGCCGCCCCCTGCGAATTCCCGCCATTTTGATGAGCGCGATGATGGATGAGGCAATCGAGCGAGAAGCGGCGCGGATGCGAGCCTACCGGATTTTACGCAAACCGATCCGATTGCAAGACCTGAGGAACATCGTCTGCGGCTCGTTGGCCGAGACGTATGGGTGGCGCCCCTCTTGAACTTCCCACTGCTGCTGCGATTTCTCGGAACGATCTGTTTGCTCATCGGTGCCTCGATGAGTTTTAGCTTTCCTTTTGCATTCCCGTCGATGGCCGAACGCACCCACGTGCCGCCGGCTACCGCATTCGAGCAACGGGCGACCTACGGTCTCTTGGCCAGCATGGCGGTGTGCTTCGGCGTCGGTTTCCTGTTCCGTTTTCTCGGTCGCAGCCACCGCCAGGGCAGTCACCTGTTTCGCAAGGAGGCCATGGCCATTGTGGGCTTGTCATGGGTCTGTGCGACGATCCTGGGAGCTCTGCCGTATTACCTCAGCGGCACTCAGACAGCCATTGGGATGCCGATCACATTCATTGAGGCGATGTTCGAATCACAGTCTGGATTCAGTACCACGGGGGCGACCGTGTTGACCGACCTCGAAACTCCCGGGGTGGTCCCTCACTGCATTTTGTTCTGGCGGTCGTGGACGCACTTCCTTGGCGGACTGGGGATTGTTGTGTTGTTCGTCGCTATCCTCGGCCAGGGGTCCGCTGGCAAGGCGATGATGCGGGCGGAGATGCCGGGACCGACCAAAGACGGCAGCATGCCCCGGATGCAGCACACCGCACTGGTGTTTGCCGCCATTTACGTCGGACTGAATATCGTGCTGACGATTATCTATTTTCTCGAAGGGATGAGCGCATTCGACTCGCTCTGCCACGCATTCGGCACGATGGCGACGGGTGGCTTCAGTACGTACAACCGGTCCCTCGGCGGATTCGACAGTCCGTTGATTGAATCGACCACGATCGCCTTCATGGTGCTCGCCGGTACCAACTTCACGCTGCTGTACCTAAGCCTGATCGGGCGACCGCGGCGGATGCTGCGTGACGCCGAATTTCGTGCCTATATCGGTATCATCGCGATCGTCACCGCCGGCGTGGTTTTCTTTGGCATGCGAGCTCACGACGAGGGTTTCAGCACACTCGCCTCGGCGATTCGCAATGGGCTGTTTCAAGTCGTCTCGGTGATCACGACGACTGGGTACGGGACCGCGGATTTTGACCATTGGAATAACTTTGGACGGGGAATTCTGCTGCTACTGATGTTTGTCGGTGGTTGTGCGGGCAGCACGGGGGGCGGTCTGAAAGTAATTCGGATCGTTTTGTTCTGCAAAATCCTGCGATTGGAGATGGAGCGCGCCCACCGCCCGAGGGTAATCCGGCCTTTAAGGATTAGCGGTCAAGCCGTCGATGATCCGACGCTCGCCCACAATATTCTTCTGTACTTTTGTTTAGTATTGGCGATCTTCGTGGTCTCTTGGCTCGCGTTGGTCACGTTTGAGCCCAATTCGACTTGGGGCGTGGTCGAGAGTAGCGTGGCGAACCAATCCGAACAGGGCAAAGAGTTGCTCAAAGGCACACTCGATGACAAACTAGTGGATTGTGCGAGCGCGGTCGCCGCGACGCTCAATAACATCGGCCCCGGGTTGGGGGTGGTCGGGGCGACCCGCAACTACGCCGGGTTCAGCCAGGGGGCGAAGTTGCTGTTCGTGTGGCTGATGGTGCTCGGACGGGTTGAGATTTTTAGTGTGCTATTATTATTCGTACCGTCGTTTTGGCGAAGGGCGTGAGATGTTAATTCAGAATTTCCGATGGATGTCGATTCCCGTGACGCTCGTTTTGCTGGCGTGTCTCATGCGGGGGACGGTCCAAGCGGAGATTCCTAAGCCGGCCGACGCAGACGCCACGACAAAGCGCACCGCCGTGATTCTGCCCTTTAAAGAAGGCATCAATCCGCGCAGCGGTGAGTTGCTCAAACGCAAATTCAAGGCCGCCGTAGAGTCCGGTGTCGATGTCATCATCTTTGACATTCACTCACTTGGTGGATCCACGATGGTGACGTTTGAGTTGATGGATATGGTACGCGGCGCCAAGAACGTTGAGACGGTCGCCTACATTGGAAAAGACGCGATCAGCGGTGCGGCGTTGCTGGCGCTGTCAATGGATACGATCTTGATGAAGCCCGATGCGCGGATCGGAGACGCCGGCGAGATCGTGATGGGCAAAGACGGTGCTTTTCGTTACACCGAGGCCAAGAGTCGCAGCGTCTTGGCTCAGAGGGCGCGAGACACTGCCGAGGCGACCGGGCGTTCCGTGGCGCTCGCAGAAAAGATGACGGACAAGGACATGATCGTCTACCGCGTTACCAATAAGATCACCGGAGAAAAGAAATTCTTCTCTGATAAAGAACTCGCAGCGTTGAAGAACGCCGGCGACTGGGAGGTCGGCAAGCCCATACGCGAAGCTGGTAAAGACATGTTTTTCATTGCCAACGGTCGTCGCGCCGTGGAACTGGGGATCGCCGACCAGCTCGTCTCCGGTAAAGAAGATCTGGCACGCGTGCTCAACGTGCAGTCGCCCATCCCGGAGGAGCATCGCAGTTGGGTCGACGCGTTTGTATTGTTACTCAACATGAAATTCTTCACGTTCCTGCTGCTACTCGCAGGCCTGATCGCAGTGGCAGTCGAACTCAGTGCACCGGGGCTAGGGGCGGGCGGCTTGATCAGTCTCCTGTGCTTTGGGCTGTTCTTCTGGAGCCGCTTTTTAGGTGGCACGTCGGGCTGGCTGGAAGTCTTGCTGTTCGTCATCGGACTGCTATGTATTGCCGCCGAAGTATTTGTGATCCCCGGGTTTGGGGTTGCTGGAATCTTGGGTCTCGCGTTGACTGTCGGGTCGCTGGTGATGGCGTCGGGGCACGTTGTGATGCCTGGTGGCGAAGTTAACTGGGTGGCGTTGGGTGATGATTTGCTGACGGTGCTCGGTGCTTTCCTCGCGTTTCTGGTCGCAATCTTTTTCATCACCAGTTACATGGGCCAGATCCCTGGCTTGAGCCGTTTAACACTCCAGGCTGACATCGCGCCCGAGGATGGCTTCCTCACCGAATCGGCTCCCGCATGGCAACGCGTCGAAATTGGGCAAACCGGCACGACCGTCTCGCCACTGAATCCCGGCGGACGAATTCAGGTTGATGACATGCTCGTCGACGTCGCCAGCGAAGGCGATTACATCGAGTCAGGCCAGCATGTACGGGTGATCGCCAAGCAAGGCACCCGTGTGGTCGTGCGATTGGTTTAATCGAACGGGCGTCATCGTGTCACTGCTGCTGGGCGTCAGGGTTCCGTGGCTTCAGCAGGCCTGCCTTGATCGCTTTGTCAATTTCGGCTTGCATGTCGACGTACTTGGGATCGGGTAGCTCGTCGCCATAGCGGACGATCTCCGCTCGCAACACCGCGTCGGGTGGCAATTGAATTTGGTTCTGTTCTGTCTTTTCGGTGGGATCGACTCGCCGGAGCTTTGAGATAACGTCCATGCCGTCGATCACCCGACCGATCACCGATTGCGACTCTGAGATCGCAGGAATGGGAAGATAGAGGAAGGCGATCTGCGAGCTGCCCGAATTTTCGATGAATTTCCCCTCGCCAATCGGCAGCTTCGCCATCACGACGGACCCGCGAACGCCATGTCGGGATTCCTCTCCGCCATGTTCATCAATGAGGAACTCACCGGAATTTCCACGTCCATCGCCGCTATTATCTCCAGTCAGCGCCAACAGGTTTTGCGAGACGACCGAGAAATCCAAGCCATCGTAAAAGCCCTCTTTGACGAGTTTCCGAAAGTGGGCGACGGCCGAGGGAGCCGCGTCAGGGAACAGCTCAATGAGAACATCGCCCTGGGTTGTTTCGACTCGGATGTGGGGCAACGAATCAGGATCCGTGCGTTCGATCGCCGCCTGTTCTTGATCGTACTGCTTTTCCAGAACCTCGAGCTGGTACTTCAGACGCAGATCGCCATCCTCCAGCCCCTCGTCTTTCAAGACGTCGTAGAGTTTCTTGGCTGCTTCGAACTCTCCCGTAACGATCGCGGAACGCGCCGCTGCGATAAACAGAAACTCATAGTTCTGCCCCAGGTCCAGCATGCGAGCGGCCGCCTCGTAGGTTTCCGCATCATAGATGTCATTTTGCAAACGATGCTGCACCATCGTGACGAGGTACCGCGCTGCCTCGAGGCTAGGCAAGAACCGGATCACCTCGAGCGCGTTGGTGAACTGTTGCTGCATCAACTGCCATGTTCGCGTGCGTTGCTCGCGAAAACGCACCGTTGCCTCGTGCGATTGATCTAACCCATTGCGATATCGAAGCTGATCACTTCGCAGCGCCAGCATTGCCGATGCGAGTGTTTTTCCAGTTTCCTGGAAGCGATCCAACGCGGCCTGAGCTTCTTTGCGAACATCCTCCGGCAATGTCTCCATCGCCTTCTTGAGTTCCTGGGGGTCGTCGCGGATATCGTCGGACGATGCGGCGTCGCTGTCCTGCTGGTTGCCCGCCGACGCGCCGCCTGCCGTCTGCTCAACCGTCGCTGCTGCCGAGGGATCGGATTCCGCGGTCGCATTGGTTTCTTGCGCCGCCCCCACAGGAGCCAAAACGAAGACGCAGGCAAGAACAACGCACTGCATCAAGGCCGCAGGTGATATTTTTGCGAGAGAGAAGCTGCGGAAATCAAGGACAGTGGAAGCTTGACGGAAGGACGACGTAAACACTGGCAATTCAGGGTTCGAGGGGCAGCAGGAGAGGCCAAAGTGGTCCTCACCGGGCTGATACGCAGGCCCGGGCAAAAGAGTTTTGCCCCCTTCGCGTTTTCAAAGCCGCCTACGGAAACCTCTGAACAGACAAACCACTCGTCTCCGAGTGGCCACCCAGCCTCCCACTCAGAACCGGGGAGACTTAACAGAATAGATGGGACGCGTCGCTTGGAAGCATCGTCCTGGGCGACGGCATCGACCGTCTACTGGCGGGCATCAGGTCGCGTGGCGACGCGAGGCTGTTCTTTTGTGGCGGCGAAAAAGTTATCGATTTCCGCGGATTGTTTGAGTTCATCAAACTTCAGCCCCATGGCGATATTGATCTTCTTTTCCAGTAGGTCACGTTCCAGTTCTCCCCGGACGGCATCGATATCATCCACGACAGGGCTCGTGAATCCTTGGGACCGCATCACGATGTACTTGTCGCCGGTGGCGATGATTCCACTGAGCTCGCCTTGCTTCATCGCAAAAGCTTCCTTTTCGATGGCCGCTTGACCGCCGAACTTGCGGATCGGTGGTACCTTGCCAAAATTGCTCGCCGAGGTTGGTTCAATACTGTATTGCTCAGCAAGCTGGCCGAAAAACTCATCCGTAGGGTTGTCCCGTGCCAACTCCCACACCTTCTGCGCGGTGCGTTGGTCCGAAAGCACAACGGCCAGGACTTCGGCACGCGGGCCGAACGCGGATGCAAACCCGTGCTCGACGTCTTGCGGGGTCAGTTTCACATTGTCTTCAACCAGCGTTTTGAGTGCGACGCTCGGCCAAACCGAGTCTTCCACGTAGAGTTCACGAGTGGTTTGGCCCTGAGATAGGACGGCCTCTAACCATGCCTCCACATCTGCGGCGCCATTTTCGCGGACGTATCCATAACTGGTCGCGGCACGGCTGATTTCTTCGTCAATATCTTGCCGCGAAACCGTTTTGCCAGATTTCTTGAGTGCTTGCGCCAGCAGTTTGCGATTAATTTCGCCGTCGAGGACCGCTTCGCCGTGGCGCTTAACACACTCCGCAGCAACCGATGCGATTGTGACTTGCTGTCCGTTGATGATGGCAGCGACGCCCGGATATTGTTTTTCCGCGGCCGGATCTCCCAGCACTTTGACAACTTGGGACTCCTTTTGCAGTTTGGCAAACAACGCCGAAGCGGCACCCTTCATTTTTTCATCGCGAATCCGATCGTTAATCTGCTCTTTGATGATCGGGAGGGCCTGCGGGCTCGGCTGGCTCGCGGGCATTCGTCGAACGGATTGCATGAAGACCCATTGGTCACCAATTTGAATGATAGGCGAGATCTCACCGTCGCCGAGCGCAAATGCAGCCTCTTCCAATCGCGAGTCACCCATATACCGGCGGATCGGTGGGATCAGTCCACCGACGCTGGCACTCGTTTCGTCTTCACTGTATTCCTTGGCCAGTCGCACGAAGCTGTTCGGGTTCGCCTTGGCTTGCGAGTACACTTGGTTTGCTTTGCCTTGGTCGCCAATCATGATCATCCGGCACTTGACCGCTTCACCATATTGGGAAACGAACGCTCGGTTGAATTCGTCTTGGCTGACTTCGACTTGGTCATTGACGAGGGCGCGGAGTGCCAGCATCGGCCAGATGATTTCGTTGCTGTATTGGTCCGGCGTGATGTCGCGTTCTTCTCTTAGCAGCTGCAGATAGCTGTCAACCGAAAGGGCAAATTTTTTGGCGACGCGGATGATTTCGGCACGCACCTCCTCAGTCGTCACGATGATCTCGCGACGTTTGCATTCCTGCATGATCAAGTGTCGGTTGACGAGACTGTCGAGCACGTCGGCCCCGTATCGCTCAAGCGTAGCGGTGGCCAACGCATCGCGGCTGATCGGGTCAGCGTTGACGACGGCGACGACAGAAGACTCCGCCGCGTCGACTCGGGGGAGGAAGCTGCCGGCGACGGTAACTGCCAACACGACCGTTCCGATCGATCGACGAAAGCTGCAGCTCGGTCGAGAGAACAGTTGCGATGATCGTGTATAGAATTCGAGCAAGGTCGACATATGCGGACACTCCTTTATCCGTGCGGTGCGATGGATCGAGCCGGTTGCTGTCCGTGGCGATGGGCGAATCTCAGCCCACCGTGACGCAATCGCGGCTATATCACGCGAACTTTAGAGAAATCCGAATTTTTCCTCAAGTCGGATTTGACTATTTCTTGGCATGGGCAAGGGCCAGCAAGCAATACGCAGTGACCAGCTGCCGGTCGCCTTCCATCCAGCGATCGCTCTGACGGTTCACCCACGAACCGTCGTCTTGCTGCGATGCCTCGAGCGTGTTGACGAGATCCTCCCGCCAATCATGGACCGTACCACCTTCGACATCGATGACTTCGATGCCCGCCACATCGAGTGCCTTGGCAAACGTGTGGTAGTAGTAGTACAGCCCCTGCGGGCCCATGCCGGGGTTGGTGTCCAGAGCGTAATTTTTGCGGATGAACTTCAGTGCCGCCTCGACACGGGGATCTTCGGGGGTCAGGCCAGCGTAGATCATGCTTTTCAGCCCGGCATAGGTCATCGACCCGTAGCTCCGCAGCCCACCGCCCGCAGCGTCGCCAGCTTGGCTCTGCCCGCCCGCAGCAGGCGTGTAGTAGAAACCACCATCATTCACGTCGTCGGCATACTGGGTGTCGTTGACGTCTTCAATTCCTTGCGGTGGAACGAGATTTTGCGTCCGGGCAATAAAACGCAGCGCCTTCTGGATCGACTCGTCTTCAGCATCGTTTCCCAGTTCATGCAGTGCATCGAGCATGAACGAGGTATTCGAAAGATCAGGCCGCGAATGACTGCCGTAGCCCGCACCGCCATAGGCAGCGTCCGCGGGCGTGAGGCCTTCGCCTTCGTCCCACTGAATGTCCTTGAGGAATACCTCAGCCCGGCTCAGGATGCTGTCGTATCTCTGCTGCGATTCGCGGTCGGCCTGATCGCCGGCTTCTTTCGCGGCAACGAGTGCCAGCACAGATGTCGATGTCTCATAGTTACGGTGCTTGGAACCGATTTCATAAATACCGCCATCGGGCTGGACCTTCGACTCGACAAACTTCAACGCGTCCTTGACGACGGGATCGGTCTTCACTGCGGCGGGACGATGCTCAAGGATCGCACGAACACACAGGCCCGTCACGGCGGCACCCGTTGCTCCGCTGAAGGCTCCTGTATCGCTTTGACCACGAGTCCGCAAAAATTCAATTCCGCGATCGGCCATCCGGTCAATTCTCGCATCCAGGCTCGCGGCGGTTTGCGGATTCGCCGTGGCAGCCGCGGCCGGGGAATCCGCGTGCGCCACAGGAATGACGGCTAGCACTGGCATCCAGAGGGCAAGCAGGAGAGGAGACATCGGGTGAAATCGCATGTTCATGTTCGTTGAAAGGTTCGGAGTAGAAAAACGGAAAGTTGACGCCGGCCACGGCGGAAATTTGTCACCACGCGGTGGTTTTTTCGCCACAGATCGTGAAACGTCGATTGGCCGGCGAGCCCATCGGCACAGCTGAAATTCGAATCAGCGGTAGTGAATCTTGGCAAACGCCCCCTGCAACACAATTTGCAGCAAAACTTGGGCCCCCCAATTCACCGCCCCCGCATTCCATAAAGCAAATTCCGCGCCGCCCCCGGTCAACCCGAACTCAGCAGGAGGAAACAAATATGGGGACAGAGCATTTTTAAAAAACAAATCTGGAAACCAAATCTGGCAAATTTGGGGACAGAGCATTTCTTTAACGCATCGAATTCGATTTTGCTTGGTGCATCCTGCCGGATCTAGCTTCCCAGCAGCTGGGTAGACGTGCTTTTTTCGTTCTCAAATCGCCATTGACGTCGAATAGGTGCCCAAACAGCCCACCGGGTGCGCACCTTCATCGCTGGGCCATCGCAACCACCACTTCGGAGGCATCGAGGGTCGCGACTAATCCGCGGCCGTCAGCAACTCGCGGGCTCGGCGGCGCAGATGATACCGCCGCTGCGTCCGATGACAGCGCATCGAATCGACGCACTCAGGCCGTCCGGCCACGCTACAGAACAACTTCCCGAAATCTCGGACCACTTCACACCAGGTCTCCGCATCGAGCCCCAGGCGGACCAGCACCGGTGAGAGCGTCTTCGGCGTGCAACCACTCTTGCCAGGGGCCACCTGTCTCGCCGTCCAGTCCAGCAGCTCCAGGTATCTCTCCAGCGGCATCGCCAAGAATCCCTTGTCGCTACACCGTTTGCCCGACTCGCTCGCACACGGACCGATTGGATCCGATGCCTCGTCGATCGTTAGCGGCGACAGAAACTCATCGCCCAGCATTGTCGGCCGACGACTCCGCCCGTCCCGAGTCTCCCCACCGCCACCGTCTTCTACCCGCCCCGGATTCTCCTCGGGTACCGCTTCCGCCAACGCACCGATTCGTCTTTGTACCGATGTGTGATCGCTCTGCTCGATCGTCTCGCAGATCGCTGCCCGGATCGGGTTCAAGTCCACATAGGCAGCGCAGGCCAGCAGCGAGGCCTCATCGGCCAACCGGGTCGCCCGGTACCGATCTTGGAAAAACCTCCCGTTTTCCTCTTCCTCCCTATTTGCCCGCATTGCCACACGCTGGCACAGCAACCGCATCCACCAACTGAAACTGCTCAAACGTTTGCGAATTTCGGCACGTCGAATAGGACACCCTGCAATCGATTGGACCTCGGGCTGCGATGGCGTCATCGGGGAACCATCCGCTTTCCGGCGATGGGGACAGAGCATCAACCACCGCCGCGCCACCTCTTCATCGTTCCAAGTCGCCACCACATCGGGCCGGGATCTTAAAATCAGATGAAAATGGTTCGAAAGAATCGAGAACGCCAGCAGGTCGATCCCAAAACAGGCGGCAAATTGCTGCAAGTACTCTTCGATCCAGACCTTGCGGTGATCGAAGTTTTTCCCGGAAAACTCATCGTTTCCGAGGAGGTAGCAGCGACGGCATGTCCTTGAAATGACATGCCCGATGACCACCTCATCAGGATCAAACACTTCACTCCGCGCCAAGCGAACCATCTCACACCTCTCGAGGGAAGAGAACCGGCAAACTCACCTAATTCAGGATATACCTCCTGTTGGGATAAATCAAATACCTCACGGTCAAGCTCTGTCCCTCATCCTTGATTCGGCTAATGGCTCGAATGGTGGCCAGATACTGCCTGAAACTTAAGCAGGACGTGCACATCAGCGAGGCATCCGCCCCGGTTGATCATCTCCCACGTCGGCCTCGGCTTTTTTAAAGCTGAAATTCAATAAAAAATGCAAGTTCACTTAAGGAGTGGATAGTCACGCTATCTGCTCGTGTCTGTTTGGTTGAGTCCCGTTTTGACGTATGTTTGAGGAGTCTCGGTCGGTCGCCTACGCCATTATCGGCTTCTCTGGCATCTGCTTTGCGATCTCACTTTCCGAAGGACGGCACCTTGATGAGCAGCAGCTCGACAGCCGTCGTAAGAAAATTGCTTTTTGAAAATTCAGGAAAATGGTTATGGTACGTCATGGGGTAAGTATGCGTCGCAACGCATTTACACTCGTCGAGTTATTGGTGGTGATCGCGATTATTGGGGTGTTGGTTGGATTGCTGTTGCCGGCAGTCCAATCCGCTCGAGAAGCGGCCCGCCGAATGCAATGTTCCAACAACATGAAACAGATCGGATTGGCAATCCACATGTATCATGATTCGTACAATGCGATGCCGCCGGCAACGATGCTCAAAACGAGCCCCGATGATCGGCCCGCATCCTGGATGGTGCGAATTTTGCCGTTTCTTGAGCAAAATGCGGCGTACAGCAAAACGACCTTTTCGGGCACCGATTTTTCGAACCGAGACCCGGGGATCAATCGGAACTGGGAGGTGTACGACGGCCTAGTCGTTCCGGGGTTCAATTGCCCTTCAAGTCCGCTGCCGACGACGCGAGTGGACGACACGAGTGCTGCTACCCGAGCTTTGGGCGCACCCGATCAGATCGAAGTGCAAATGGCAAACTACGTTGGTATCAACGGCGATTTCAACGAAGCCAATTCGGAGTGGAATGGATACCACGGCATGAGTGACTACAACGGTGTCATCGTCGCTGTCGACAACCATAACCGTGGTGCAGTCAAGTTTGCTTCGATCCTCGATGGCACATCCAATACCTTTGCGGTCGGCGAGCAAGGCATGAATATCCGTCTGTTACAAGCCGATGGGACAGTTGATTTTTACGACCAACGAGCAAGTAACTGGTGGGGTGGTGCTTGGTCCGGTGGCGGTGGCGACCTGAGCAACACATCCGAAGGGTACTGGATGAACGTTACCTCGACTCGTGTGGGAATCAATTTCGCACCGCCAGAAAGTCGCTACGTCCCACACGGTATCGGTCCGTACTGGTACGGTCGCCCCGGTCGACACTCGATCATTAACTCCGCTCACATTGGTGGTGCCCAGTTTGTGATGGGCGACGGAGCCGTTCGATTCGTGACGGAAAACGTTCGGTTTGACATCTTGAGTTTGTTGACAAACCGCGCCGACCAAGAAGTGATCTCAGGAGACTTCTAGTCATGACACCATTCGCATATCCCGCGTGGGACTCACGCACGCAAATTGACCTTCACCAACCGAAAGATCCAAACATGAATGTTCCTACTAAGTCTGATCGAAACCCGCTTTTCAAGACCAGCACGAGTTTCGTGATGATGCTGGTAAGTTGTCTGAGTGTAGGTTGCTCGCACGACGACACCCCCAACCTTAGTGAAGTAACGGGAACTCTGATGAAAGCAGGCAAACCGGTTGCCGATGCTCAGGTCGAGTTCTATCCGACGACGATGGGTGCGGCATCCTATGGGACGACCGATCAGGAAGGAAACTTTGTACTCCGATATTCCACCGGGAAACCTGGTGCGGCCGTCGATAAGCACAAGGTGACGGTGATTGGGGGCCGGGTCGAGGGTGAGCGTGGTGGAACGACTGTCACGCCCCCAGCACTGGCAGGTGCCGAGGCCGCCGAAGGAACGCTGCAACCAATCGGTGGACCGAAGAAGGGCCGACGCAGTTCGGGTGGCCCGAAAACAGTCGAAGGACTCAGTGCTGAGGTGTCGGCGAGCGGTCCCAACCATATCGAACTGAATATTTGAGGGGCTGTCCCGTTTCCCTCGTAACGTAGGCACGGCAGCACCACTTGGGCCCGTTGGCCGTGCAGATCACTTCATGCCCAGGCTCAGCCTGGAAACGCACTTCGCCGCAGGCTCTGCCTGCTGCCACTTTTATGGGGAGGCGGAGCCTCCAAGACAGTGCGACTCAAGCAGTTGGGGAACAAGATGGATCGGGGTCTACTTGAGCTGCTGCAGAATCTGCTCAACCGGTTCCCGCCAATGGCCAAACTCGGTCTGGCGGCTGATGATCGTGTTTGGATACCAGGCGGTACTCTCGCCTTCGGTCAGCCATCGCCAATCCGGCACGCGGCCAAGTAAAAGGTGAGTCCGGACGCCCAACGCACCGGCCAGGTGCGCGATCGCGGTGTCCGTCGTCACCAAGGCATCGAGGTGGCTTAAAACCGCAGCGGTATCGATGAACTTGCCCGTCGTCTGATCCAGGGACGCAGGCAGTCGCAGCACCGAATCGGCGAAGTTTGCCGCGTCGAGTTGTTCGATGCCATGGCCGAACTGCATGTTAACAATCTGAAGATCGTCCGCTTCGACGATGGGACGAAGGACCTCGAGAGGCACGCTGCGGTACACATCCGCATGGTGCTGGCGATTGCCTTGCCAATTGATTCCAATCAGTTTTTTATTTGCACTCGATGGATTGCGATTCTCCGCCAGCCACAATCTCCAGCGTTGGATCACTTCATCGGGAACACTGAGGTAGCCTTGGTTCTCGGCCGTTTGCCCGTCAGCAAACAGGTCGTCGCCAAAGTACATCTGGCCGTCACGTTGATATAGACCGTCGAGGATCTCTAATAGCGAACCCTGGAAGCTCGCTTGCGTGAGGCTGCCCTGGAGCATCGACATGCCGGCGGCCACGCCGTCGCCGCCGGTTTCGCTCGGGAGCACCTCGGCCACGATCTCGTCAATTCCGGGAGCCGTGCGGAATAGCGGGATGAGGTTCGGGGGACATGCGAAAATGACGTGTGCGCCGCTGGACTTCAACGCCGCCGCCACGCGAATGAAATGGATTGCATCACCGAGTCCTTGCTCGGGATAGATGACGATGGTTTGGCCGGTGAGCGATTGGCCCGACCAAATGGGAACGTTGATACCGGCCGCCTGCCAGGCAGCCGTCAGAGCGGATCGGTTCAGGCCAGGCATCCGCCAGCGCCACCGAAACTCGTCAAACCCTTTTCGGTAGTCGCCCATCAGCAGCGAGATCACGCCGAGGTTACGGTGTAATTCCGCGTTGTTGGGGTCGACCTCTAGTCCGCGTTCATACCATTTCAGCCCGCGCTCGACGTCACCGTTCCACACCCACAGGGTGCCACGATTCTTCAGCGCCGAAAGATAGCCGGGCTGCTGCATCAGCGATTTCTTGAAGCAGCGTTCAGCTTCGTCGACCCGGCCGAGCATCCGCAGGGAATTGCCTAAATTATTCCATGCGATCGGGAAGTGATCTTTGAGTTTCAAGGCCTTCCGATAGGATTGAACCGAGCCCTCGAAATCTCGCACATCGAACTGGCCGATGCCCAGATACACCCACGCTTCGGCTGAATGAGGCACCTGACGCAAAACGCCGCGATACAATTGCATCGCGGCGTCAACGTTTCCACTTTGGTGAACCTGCCAGCCCTGCTGCAGAACTTCGCCAACGGACGGCATCAATCTAGGAACCCAACGAGGTCTTGGCTGCGGCTGGGTTGCTGCAGTTTTCGAACCGCTTTGGCTTCGATTTGACGAATCCGTTCACGGGTCACCTTGAAAATATGTCCGACTTCTTCGAGCGTGTAGCTGTAGCCATCGCCCAGCCCGTAACGCAGCTTGATGATTTCACGTTCCCGGTAGGACAATGATTTCAGCACACCGGTGATCCGTTGCCGAAGCATCTCCTGGGTGGCCCCAATTTGAGGGCTTTCGGCGGTTCCGTCGGGTAGCAAGTCACCGAATTGGCTATCTTCGCTGTTTCCGACGGGCCGGTCCAACGAGATTGGGAAGCGGCTCATTGTGAGCACCCGGCGTGCTTCTTCGATTGTGACATCGGCACGGCGTGCGGTTTCTTCGATCGAAGGTTCACGCCCGAGTTCTTGCAGCAGGGTGCGAGCGACGTTGCGTACGCGGCTCATCGTCTCGACCATGTGGACGGGGATCCGGATCGTGCGGCTTTGATCGGCAACCGCACGCGTGATCGCTTGGCGAATCCACCAGGTTGCGTACGTGCAGAATTTGAATCCGCGGCGATACTCGAACTTGTCAACCGCTCGCATCAGACCGGCGTTGCCTTCTTGGATCAGGTCGAGGAACGACAATCCCCGGTTGCGATATTTCTTGGCAATCGAAACGACCAACCGCAGGTTACCTTCGCTGAGTTCACGCTTGGCTTGCTGGTACTCGCTGTAGACACGGCCGAGCATGGTGCAGCGATTGCGGAGCGAAGTCGGTGTTTCTTGACAGGCGGTCAGGATTTGGCGACGTTCGTGGAGCAATTGATCGCGAACTTCGCGGCCATGCTTGGTGCGTTTCTGGTCTCTGATCTGAGCATCGATCTCATCGAGTCGGCAGGAGAATTTTTCCAGCATCCCGATTCGAGTTTCGATTCGCTGGGTCCGCAGACCGAGTTCTTCGATTAGCCTCACGGCGCGGCGACGACGGTGGGCGAGTGCCCGCCATGCTTCGGCGCGACGACGGCCTGGGGTGCTCTTGCTCATCGCCACCTTCCAATCATGCCGGTTGCGGCTAAGCAACGTCTGCAGGGTGCGGAGGTTGTGCGGCAACCGACCTACGATTTGCTCTTTCTCCAGACGATCTGTGACACTGACCTGGACTGTCCGGTCGAACGGCAGTTGCCCCCGGTAGACCTTCTTGAGTGTCTTGTAGGCTTCGACGAGAACGTAATGGTTTTCGAGCAGTTTGGTGCGGAAGCGACGGCGGGTCTCTTCAATCCGCTTGGCCAGTTCAATTTCTTCACGACGGGTCAGCAACGGGATTTCTCCCATCTGCGTCAGATACATGCGGACGGGGTCATCCGACCAGGTTTCCGACTCATCAATCGTGATCAGTTCATCCGGGCTCTCCAGCTGAACTTGGCCGTCGCTGAGGTCGGCGACGTTGACGCCGTTATCATCCTCATTGTCATCAACGGGAAGTTTGCGAAAGCCTTGCGAGACGACTTCGGTGTTTTGCGCCGATACATCGTCAAAATCATCCATCATCGGATCGAACAAAGTAGTAACTCCTTCAAAGTATAAATGTCTATTTTATTTCGCGATGTTGTGGCGAGTTTAGTTGGCCGCAGCGGTAAAACGAGTCAAGTTGCGAGAGTTTAGTCGTAAGCGAGGAGTGATTCTGGCCAACGTCAAAAAAATGCCCCTTATGCTCACCTTTGTGCCTGGCGAGTCCTGTCGGTTGATCCTGCGGGGGGGTGCAAGCGAAAGTTTCCGATCGGATTGCCGACGACAGCATCTTCTTGTAATGTCAATCTACCACCCGCTTACTAGCCTATCCCAAGTACCTTGCGAAATGGAAAAACATTCCGGTTAGCTGGACTTCCCGATTACGGGGAACTTGCAGTCTCGGGAAAATTTCCGGCGCGAGTCCACTTTCAAAGGATACATTCCCCAAAAATACAGTTCACGTCGCAACCTGCGATGTCGGCGCAGGTTATTCCGGCGGGCCGTCCTGGCTGCTCTGAGGAACCACGTACCGGTGGGTGGCGCGAACCCAATCCCTTTGGGCCGCGAAGACGAACAACAGTTCGTTGTGTTAAGTGTCGCGAATCATTTGCAAATGTCCGGTCGGGTGAGTCCACCTGACGGGAGCGACTGGTCGTGTGTTAACCTCAGCACATAGCAATGGTAGTCTGTCCGCACGGCGGGTCTACCCAAGCTGCGTCTAATTTCTGGACGTAGACGAGAATATTTTCCAAAAGTAGACCTTTTCCGGCGGCGTGTTTTTTTCCAATTGGCTCAGGTTCGACGATGTACAAACTTACGTGCCCGCACTGCGAGGCAACCAACGAGGTATCCACTGCGAAGGCAGGTGGCGAGATTGCTTGCCACGCCTGCCACGCATCCATCCGCGTGCCGAAGCTTGGCGAGCTCCGCCAGCTGCCAACGACGGGCCAGAGCAGTGAAGCGATCGCCGCGGCCAACGCGGCCGTGGGCCTCTCGGGCGGCCGCTCCCTGGTGTTCGTCACGCTAAGCCTGGTATGCCTCCTTAGCCTCCTCGGGGCCGGTTTCTGCGGCGTGAACTGGGCCACTACCGAGGTTCCCATCACCACCCAAGGGCATCTCGATGCCTTCGCCGAACATTATGAGACGGCGAGTTCAGCTCAATTGATTCGGGAGTATGAGGACATTATCGAATTTGGCGTCGACATCCCCAACCCGCTGCACTACCGCACTCTGGAACTCAAAAAGGAAGCCTGGAAACACAAGACGATCGGCTTTGCCGCCTTGGCAGCGGTCGCCTTTGTGGTGGCCATGATCGCGGGGTGGCGGCGGCGCGCTCAAAACGTCACCGCGTGAGTCGCCCCCAGCAGTCGCCGGGCCGCTCACCGGCATCATTTATTTTAGGACCAAGGGCTGCCCTCAGACAACGAGACACTTGGGGGAGAGTGAAGCAGCCACCTTCCAATCAGCAACGAACGAACACCCATGACCGATCACGCACAAACGTTTGCCGCCCTTCGTAATCATCTACATCAAACGGCCCTCGTTGCCTCGGCCGCCGAGTTGCTGCAGTGGGATGAGCGGACGATGATGCCACCCCAGGCGACAGCGTTTCGCGCCGAGCAAGTCGCCTACCTTAGCGGTCGGGCGCACGCGATGCGGACGAGTGACCAAATCGAACGTTGGCTCGATGAGCTGGAGGGGTGGTCCGCCGCGGCGGATCCACACAGTGATATCGGAGCCACCCTCCGCTTGACGCGGAAGGACTACGAGAAGCAGCGGCGCTTGCCGGGGCAACTCGTGGAGGCGATCGCCAGCGCGACCGTCCGCGGCCAAGCTCGCTGGGACGATGCCCGTCGCAACGACGACTACGCCCAGTTCCAGCCCACGCTCGACGAAATGATCACGCTCCAGCGTCGCGCCGGTGAACTGCTCGCGGACCCCGGCCAATCCGCCTACGGCGCCCTGCTGGACCAGTACGAACCCGATGCCCGAGTGGACGATTTGACGCGCGTGTTTGCCGGGCTCCGCGAGGAACTCGTCAAACTGCTCGGCGAAATTACGGCCTCGCCACGCCAAGTCGACGATCGATTGCTGAAACAAAAGTACAGCGTCGACGGCCAACGCAAGCTGTCCCAGAGATTGGCAGCCGCAATTGGATTCGATTTCCAACGCGGACGACTCGATGAGACATCGCATCCATTTTGCACCACCTTGGGGCCTTCCGACTGCCGGATCCTGACTCGCTACGATGAGGATTGGCTCCCCGGCAGCGTGTTCGGAACGTTGCACGAAGCGGGCCATGGGATGTACGAGCAGGGCTTGCCCCAGGATTGGTACGGGCTGCCGCCGGGCAATTATGTTTCTCTCGGGATGCATGAGTCGCAGTCACGACTGTGGGAAAACCTGGTCGGTCGATCACTTGCCTTTTGGAAGTGCTTCACGCCACTGATCAACCAGACTTTTTCTGAAACGGCCACGCCTGAGCAATGGCACGCCTGTTTCAGTCGCGTGCAGCCTTCGTTGATTCGAGTCGAAGCCGACGAGGCGACCTACAACCTGCATATCATCGTCCGCTTCGAACTCGAGCAGGCATTGATCTCGGGCGAGTTGTCGACCAGCGACCTGCCATTTGCTTGGAATGAGCGGTACACCAGCGTCATCGGCATCAGCCCCCCCTCGGCCGCCGACGGCGTGCTGCAAGACGTTCACTGGAGCGCAGGCCTGTTTGGTTATTTCCCCACCTATACGCTGGGCAACCTGATCGCCGCCCAGCTCTACGAATCCGCCGACACGGCCCTCGGTGGTCTCGATACATCCATCGAACAAGGTGATTTCGCACCGTTGCTGAATTGGCTGCGTGAGAACGTCCACGCCCACGGTCGCAAGTACACCGCCGACGAGTTGGTCCAGAACGCGACGGGGAAACCGCTATCCGCCAAGCCGCTCATCACCAGCCTGCGGCAGCGCTACGCCGTGGTATACGACCTGGCGTAGTCCCAATCGTGGCGATGCACCCCGCCTGTGTGGAAGACCGGGCAATGGTTGCTCGTCGGCACCGATTCGAATCGAAATCAACTCGTTTTCGGTCGCGATTCCCATTCACCGTGATCCCACGTTCTTCCGCTTACCCATCTGAAAAAGAAGCGTCATGAAGATGAAATTCACTGGTTTGAAGCTGTTTTTGGGTGCCGCTGTTTCATGCCTCGTCCTCAGCATCAACTCGACGTTTGCTGAGAAACCATCGGTTGATCAACCTTCGACGCAGACGGTTGATCAACCTTCGACGCAGAGCCCGGCGCCCGCAGGCTGGCCCGACGCCGTCCAAACCGTTCGCTATACCGCGAGTATCGATGGTACACAGCAACCGATGCTGATGAGCACCGCCAAGAGCACGGAAAAACGTCCGCTGCTTGTTGGACTTCATACCTGGTCAGGAGGGTACGACCAAGTCGCCGGTGAGCCGGTCTATGCGCGTTGGTGCATCCAGAATGACTGGCACTTCATTCATCCGGACTTCCGAGGCCCCAATTGGACTCCCGATGCATGTGGTTCTGAAAAAGCGGTCCAGGACATCCTCGATGCCGTGGATTTCATGACGACGCATTACCAAGTCGATCCCGATCGGATTTACTTGGTCGGCGAATCCGGTGGCGGGTACGCGGCGTTGCTGATGGCGGGACGTGCGCCCGAGCGTTGGGCAGGAGTCTCTGCATGGGTACCCATCTCTGATTTGCGTGCCTGGTGGCAGCAGAAAAGCGTTGGTCGAAAAGCAAAGTACGCAGTCGATATCGAGCGGTCCGTGGGCGGACAACCCGATCAAGATGAACAGGCCGCCGACGAGTGTGTCCAACGCTCAGCGATCACCTATCTCCAAAACGCCGCGCATGTGAATCTGGACATCAACGCTGGTGTCGCTGACGGTCACCAAGGCGGCAGCGTTCCCTTCACGCATTCACTCCATGCGTTCAATCGAGTGGTGCCTGAGGCCGACCGTTTAGAACCCGCGTTTATCGAGGAATTTTACGAGCATCAAAAACTGCCCGCAGGATACAAACCTGCCCAGCCGGATCCGTTGTACCGAACGAGGCCGGTGGTCTTTCGCAAGACCTCGGGCAACACACGCGTGACGATCTTCCAAGGCGGCCATGAAATGGTCGCTCCCGCTGCGTTGAACTGGCTTGCCATGCAACGCAAGGGAGAGCCCGCCCATTGGCAGGTGGCAGCTCCCGTCGAGCTGACGACAAACGACGACGAATCAGAGAAATAGCATCGCTCGCAAATCAATCGTGCGTTGGAACTGTCGCTCCCTCGCCGATCGCTATTCGCTTGCTGGAATCGCGTGGATTGTCCAGTAAACTTCCTCCTCAAACGACTCACCGTCCTCATCTCGCAGTTGCATCACAATTCGCAATTGGTCGACGGGGCGGATCGCGGGAGTGCTCAAATGGATGCGTGTGCCCTCCACTGAGCCTTGACTCAGTGGTTCCAGTCGCACATTGGTAACCTCGAGTGGTTCGGTTCCCTTTTCGTCTGTGCTGGGCTTGTATTGGTCCGAACCGTAGGCACGTGACCAGTGATAGTTCCACTGCTCGGTGACGAAGGACGAAACCTCGTTCGCTGAATCCGCGTCAACTTTAAAATTGACATCGAGTTCCAGGCCGCCTGGAGTGACTCGCGCGTCGGTGATCATGTGCGAGGGAATTCCGGTATAGCGAAGTCGCTGCACACCGCCATCGGCCAGTCCCGCTCGCCCGCCGCCGTTCCAGCCCTGTAGGCCCGCAACGTAGACCTGGCCATCGACAGGATTGACGCTCCCACGCATGATCCCAGTCGAGAAATCGAACGGCAGTTTAACAATCGCCGCTTGTGATGTTTCACCCACATCTTGAATCATCAAGTACGACATCCAGCCCTTGCCGAAACTCATGTGCAGCAAATGGTTCGAAAGCGGACCGAAGCGTGGATCACCGGCCCATAATTGCCCTCCTGAGGAGTTGTCGAAAGATTGCGGCATCCACACCAGAGGCTGGTCTGAGGTCTCAGGCGGCACCACTTTGGTGATATCAATCTGGCCACCGTCGGGCGCCCATCTCGGCGGAGCCGAATAGGTGGGCACCCAGCCGAAGAATGCCCCAGGCTTGATCAAGCAGATCTTCGAAGCCGGGATCCATTGGCCCTGATTGTCGCTGACCGTGATCCGGGAGCCTGGCATGCTGCCCATGCCATTGGGTGAACGAAAACCGGTGCAGACGACTTCGCGTTTTTTTCCGTCGGGTGAGATCTTCCACACCGCCCCCGGCAGGGCAAAGTTTGCGCCGTGACCGCTCTTGGCGTAGTAGAAGTTGCCTTCATCATCGGTCTGTAAATCGAAATTGAATGCGTGGAAGTTTGCCGAAACATCAGTGTCGGCACTAAAGCTTTCATAGAAATCAGCTTCCCCGTCGGCATTGAGATCATGCAATCGCACGAGTCGGTCTTTGCAGGTAACGAAAATATCGCCAGCGACGACTTTCACACCAAAGGGCTCGTATAGCCCGCTCGCATAGCGTTTCCAGGTCAGGTCGAGCAGTTGTTCGTCCACTCCCGAAACGACCCAAATGTCCCCACCATAGGTTGCCACCACCATGCGGCCATCGGGAAAGAAGTCGAGGGCGGATGTGCGAAACCATGTGTTCCACGGTGTTGATGAGGGACGTGTCAGTGTGTCCAACGCATAGCCGGTCTGTTCCAGTCCTGGATAACCGACGGTATGCAGCTCTTGGCTCCAACGCAGATCGCCACCGTGCACGAGGTCACTCAGCGGTGTGGCGTCGCTGGCCTGGGTCGCCGCGAGGGTTTCGTGTTGCCAGCGTTCGAGTTCAGAGTCGCCCGTGCCGACCCCCACGGCAACGTGAATCGTTCGCTTGTTGACTCCAGCGGGAATCGTCAGCTGAAACGGTGCGCGCCCATCGGTCTGCCACGCGACCCCATCGACATCACCCGAAAATTCAGCGACCGTGAAGGGGCTACGGTCTTGATCCTGTGAGGGATCGGAGCGGGCGACTGCGAGCGATTTCGTTATTTCTGTCTCGGTGTCATCGGCGGCTTCGCATGCACGCAGAACTAAGGGCGGACCAGGGGCGATTTCCAAGTGATGGATCAACGAGTTCGGGCCGCCCGATTCCACTCGGTGCAGGATCTCACGTCCATCGATGCTGTAGCTCAGGACGGCGTCCTGGCCAAACAGATAATATCCGTGATAGTCCATCCAACGCGGCGGCAGCGGTCCTCTGGGCAGCAGGCCTTCACGCGAGTAATCGAGTACGCCCTGATGTCCCCATTTCCAGGCCGCCAATGACGGCAACGATTCGCCCACCGGGTTGGCAGTCCCTTCGCCCCGCGGCCGAATATGTTGGGTCTCGCTCAAGTCCAAGAAGCCGCCTGTCCAAACGTCGGCCAGGCCCATCGTGTGCAAGTCAAACGCAACGGTCATGTCATCCAGAGCAATGTTCAGCACACTGGGGAAGTCCGTGCGCAGTTGGGATCCCAATGCGGGGCCAAAGTCTCGCTCCACCACCTCAATCTGTTGGCCATCCTCGGTGCCCGTGGGCAATGACGCGAGGTATTCCTGGTCGACGTTAAAATAATCCGGGTTGCGATCCTTCATAAACGCTTCGCGGATGTAGTGCACGACCTGGTAGCGTTCGAACGGCGTGAGGTACGTCATCGGTGCCATCAGTCCATTACCGTGAGTCAAGGTCATGAACATTCGGTAGGGATCCGAGCCGAACTTCAGTTTTTGATTTCCAAAGGCGCGGGCGGTCGCCAGCGAAGGGGTGTCGCCGCTGGCGCCATGGCAACTTGCACAGTCACCCTGAAACAACCTTTCGCCCGCTTCAAAATCACTCTTTCTCATGCGTCCCAAAATACCGGCATGATCGAGGTTGGCTGAGTCGTCCCGGACCGCCAATTGTTCCGCCGAGGGACGCAAGCGATTGGCTGCCTCGGTGCCGCCGTTGGCAACTTCGAGCACGTAGGCCACCAGATCCAGGAACTCGGCCTGAGATTTCAACGCGCCCATCAAGCCATCGGGCATCATGGATTTCGAGTTCTTCTGCATCACCTCGATGTCATCTTTGCTGAGCACGAAATCTTGGTCGAGCGACTGTGCCAATCGCAGCGTGACGGACTCCTCCGCTTGTTGTGAGAGCAGTCCGACGTGCACCTGGCCGCTGGTCGTGATGACCGAGTAAGTCTCGTAGCCGGGCTGGAGGTGCTGGGAAGGGCGTAGCAACGCGTCGACAACATCCACGCCCGTGACCTGGGAGCCGAGGCTTGCGAGGTTCGGGCCCAAAGGTGACTCGTCCGAGCCACTGGCGTGGCACCCCACGCAATTTGCCGCCGACTTAAAAAACACAAGTGCCCCGCGTTTCGCGTCGCCTCGCTGTTTCGCTTGCTCTGCCAGGTACTCGGGCCGCGCCGCCTCGAGCTGTTTGACCAAGGGCACCGCTTGGCGAAGTGTCTCCGCACCGAGAACACAAGGAGTGGGCAGGAACAGCAGCAGCACAAACAAAAATTTCGGCATCAACAAAACTCACGGAGGCGGGAACGGTTCAACGCCCGGAAATCAGCGCTGCAGAACTCGTCGAGCTATCTATCGTAGCGGCAGCCACATCGAAAGTCATCCAGCGACGCGTTAGCAGGGTTGGCCTGGGCCGCAAGTGCGACACCCTGGGCCGCAAGTGCGACACATGGGCCGCAGGCGACACCATGGGCCGCAGGCGACACATGGGCCGCAGTGCGACACCATGGACTGGATGGAACAATCCCTCCACGCTGGTCTAACGTGATCCCATTTTTCGGCAAAATCGACGGCTCGCGCCCCCGACGTTCCCCTGGGGACGGCGCATGGATGTGGCACGCCGTGCTTGCGGAGCAGCCTAGAACGAGGACTTCAACGGGATTTGATTTCGAAGTGTCTGTTCAAGCTGCCTTGAACAGGACACGTCTGTGAGGAACCGATTTGATGACTTCGCTGCCGTAGGTCGATAGGGTTGCATCGGCGACTTCGTAGCCGTGGCGAAACAGCATGCTGAATTCGCTGTGGGTCAACCGCCGCAACGTCGTTTCAATCAGGGCAACTCGCTTGACTTCATCGTCGGTGAGGGCTGGTTTGCCGTCGAGCTGATTGCGAGCGTAGACTTTTTTGGTCGCGAGTCCCAAACGGAGATAGGCTCCACTTCCCGGATTCTGTTTGAAATGCTGAATCAGCATACGCGTCCGCAAACTTCGAACTTGATCGGTCGCAACGTCCACCAGTCGCAGCGAAGCTCGTAGATAGGCGGGGCTCCAACGCGATTGCCGCAGATCACTGGACAGCGGCCGTGAGGCATCGCAAACGATTAAGAAATCGGTCCCCTCGCGAAGTCCCTCGCCCGGTTTGAATAGTGATTCGACACCCAGGTTGTCGTACACCCCTCCGTCCCAAAGATGCAGACGTTTGTACTTCGGTGCAATCGATTGCCACTCGTTGTCGCGATATTCACTCCATTGATATCGTCTCGAGCGAACGACCAGTGGTCCGATCAAACCTGGAACGGCCGCGGAAGCGGCCAGGGCGTGGGACAAGCGAAAATCCGGTTGGGTAATGTATTTGGTTTGGTAATCGCCCATCAGGTCGCGTTGGAATCGCCAATTCTTGCCGGTTTGGTAACACGTGGCATTGATGATCCAGTTCGGGGCTTCCGGCAGATCGGCTAAGGAGCCTTGAATGCCCCACTGACGTTCAATCGCGTCTCCTAAAACGGACGCTCGCCCCGAGGCGAGCCGCCACGGCAGGAGCAGAGACTGCAGGGCAAACGACCACTGCAGATTCCGAGTCGTCAGCAGCGAGAGCACCCGCGGCACCACATCATGCAGGTATTCCGAGCTGCCCGGCCAGCGGTAACCCGCCGAGGCAAATACCAGCCCCGCGGCCAAACTGCCGCCCGAAACACTGGAGATGATTTTGACATTCCCCAGCAAGTCTTGCCGCGCAAGTCGAGCCAGCACGCCCAGATGGAACACCGTTGCGCGAACTCCACCGCCCGAGAATGCGAGAGCGATCTTCATGTTGTCTACAGGGCTGGTGGGTAGTTTGGTGTCCGGTAAGCACCCCGGCGGAAGAGTTTTCGTTTCACCGCGGGGGCGATCGCCCCACGCTGGCATCGTTGATTTCGCAGCCCGCTGGGCAGTCGGTTCAACGACGTTTTCGCTCGATTACTGGGCCACAGGTGCTTAGCTGTGAGCGAGCCGCTCGCGGCCATCGTTAACAAATCGAACGGGCCATCACAAGGCAAGTCGATTGGATCGCAAATCCCGCGAACCCGCGAGCAGCGCCGGCATTTTCCCTCTTGCCGCCGCTCCGGCCGGTTTGAGATACTCGGCTGTACCGGATGCCCAATCGAGTCGTGGGTCGGCTGTTTGGAGCCAACGCCAAGACTCTTCCCTCTCCCGCAACCCGCTACAAGCAAGGATGCTCCCGTGGCCATTGGACCTCTCATGGACGTTTCGTCGTTCACCGTCGACGAGATCTACGACCTGTACTATGCGATTGCTGAAAAAGATCATGCCTTTCGGCTGCAATCGCTCTACGGCGCGGACGCCCCACCGGCAGGACACTGTGAATTCCGACCCCTGTGCCGTGAATCTTTCACGCAGCGTGTTCGTCACTACGATTTGCTCGACAGCGGCCAGATCGGACGATCACTTCGCGAACGCCTGGCTCGCCAAGCGGCCGCCTACGGAGTGACGTACCAGGCGGCGCACCTGGAGCAGCGTCGTGCGGCATGACGCGAAGGAGTGCTAAGTGATGTTATATGGGCCAACAAATCGGATGCTTTCGATCCTCCGCGCCGCGCATTGCCGCAGCACGCATCATCGATTCGCCATCGACGCAATTCCGCTCGTCCGCACGCCTGCGGGTGAGCGCTTGGTTGGCCATCTGTTGCGCCATCATCGCCGCTATCTGGCGGGCGCGAAGGATCCGGATCTCCGGTTTCGCGACTTTCATAATCACGTGATCCACGTCGATGATGGCTATTGGGGCGGGGCTCCGCGAGTTGCCCATCAATGGTATGAGCGACTGCAGCGCTACCTGCGGACGGATCGCTGGAGTGACGCCGCACACGCAGCCGGCGTGCTCAGCCATTATTTCACGGACCCCATCCAACCGCTGCATACCGTGCAGTCGCCCGTCGAGCGGGTGTTGCACCGGCCGATGGAATGGAGCGTGACGAAGTCCTACGCATCACTGCTGACGCAGTGGCAGGAGGACTGTGATCGCACCGTGTTTCAGCTATCGAACAGCCCCGGATGGCTGGGGGAGGCCATTTTGACTGCCGCGGGTGTGGCTCACGATAACTACCGCACGCTATTGGCACACTACAACCTGAAGGCCGCTCGGTCGAACCCAGCGGCGGGCTTGGATGAAGTCTCGCGAGACTGTTTGTCGCAACTCATCGGCCTTTGCATTACCGGTTGGGCGCGTGTTTTGGAACGTGCCGCCGAAGATGCCGAACGAGCCCGTGATCAGGAGCTGCCTCGTCCGGGGATCAAACTCGCCACGTTCTCCGCTGGACTGCGCATGCCGATGCAGTGTTTGGTGCGGCGCATCGAACACCGTCTCGAACGAAAAAAAGTGCTCTCCATCATCGACGAGTTCGCCGCGACCGGACACGTGGTGCGAAATCTAGCGAGTGAGCAACGGGTGATCGAAAAGGTCTGCCAAATCTACACCCGAGAGCGTCAATACAATCGATTGCGTGCCGAGCGGCAATCCACGTCGGACATTCGAATCCTCGAATTCCTGCAAGTGGATGACGGAATCGCTCAAGAGACCACTCAAGGGACCGATCGAGGCACCCCAATCGGCCGCAGCGTTGCGACAGGAGCCATCGAGTTTCCATTAGGAAAAAAGGCGGCTTAGACGATCGGCACGACAACCAGCGCATCGGATCGACTTGCTACAATAGCGGCCCGGTCGCTTTTGGATTGGTGACCTGCTCCCTCCTTCCCTCCACGCGATCGATCCATGCCCAACGCTCCGAATGATTCGGCCACTTCATCGAATGGCAATGAGACCACAGCTCCCCTGAGCTCGCTTTCACCGTCAACGATTGTGATGCTGCTATCCGCAATGATGTTCCTGCAGTTTTTCGCGTGGGGGTCGTGGTTTGCGACCCTCAGTGCCGCGATGGACACGCATCTGCTCGGTGCTTTCATTGGCGGCGCCTACGAGGCCGCGCCGATCGCCGCCATTTTCGCGCCCTTGTTCCTCGGTTTGGTCGCCGACCGGTTCTTCGCCTCTGAAAAGGTGATGGGAGCGTTGATGCTGTTAGGGGGGGTGATCATGTTGTTCATCCCGGGACTCGCTGAATCGGCGTCGACGTTCGCGGCCGAGTCCGCTGCGAAGATGCGTGCCGACGGCAGTTTCGAAGCCCAGGCGTTTTTGGAGATGCAGTCAGCTGAGAACACGTCGGGCAAGGCGTTGGTATGGTTGATTCTAGCGCACCTGCTGTGTTACATGCCGACGCTTGGTCTGGGCAATACAATCGCATTCACGCACATTCCCAGCCAGGATCAATTTCCCAAAATCCGTGTGTGGGGCACAATCGGCTGGATCGCCGCGGGACTGACACTCGGCATCCTCGGCTGGTCGGCCTCCTACAATATTTTCTGGTTAGGGGCCGCCAGTTCATTGACGCTCGGGGTGCTGTGCTTCTTTTTGCCAAATACTCCGCCACCGCTACGGGGCCAAGCGATGAACCTGCGGAGCCTGTTGATGGTGGACGCGTTCAAATTGCTCGGCAACTGGAATTTCTTTGTCTTTGCGGTGTGCTCGACACTGATCTGCATTCCGCTGGCCTATTACTACGGCATGACGGCGACGTATCTCAATCAGACGGGGTTCATTGAACCCGGGGCCACGATGACGCTTGGCCAGATGTCCGAGATCTTCTTCATGTTGCTGATCCCGTTTTTCTTCCGCCGCTTGGGCGTCAAGAAGATGATCTTGATCGGAATGGCGTGCTGGGTGGCCCGTTATCTGTTATTCGCGTACGGCGCTACCGATCAAACGACCTGGATGTTACTGCTCGCCGTGGCACTTCATGGGCTCTGTTACGACTTTTTCTTCGTCACCGGATTCATGTACACCGATGCCAAGGCGTCCAAAGAGATCCGCGGCCAAGCCCAGGGTTTGCTTGTCTTCCTGACCCAGGGAGTGGGCATGTTTTTTGGGTATCGGATCATGGCAGGTGGGAATCTATTTGGATTCATCCCGCTCAATCTCACCTTCGGAACGTACGGCGATCAAGTCACCGCGGCGCCACTGTATGTTGAGACGCTCAGTGCGGCTCGGGGAAAACCAGAGCCGGTGTCATTTTTAGAATCCTTCACGCAGATGTTCTCACGCCATTTGCCGGAATCTCTCGACCCGGCAATCTTGGCGGAAACCATGGCTCAGTGGCGAAATTTTTGGTTGTCGCCGGCGATCATGGCGTCTGTCATCTTTGTCCTCTTCGCAGTCGCCTTTTGGGATCGTACGAAAACGACTTCGACAACGGAATCAGATGCCTAGGCGATCGGTTCGACGCCAATGGCGTTGCCCGTGAATCCCTATCAGCCGAGTCGCTCGGGCACCGAAATGGTGGCCAATGGCGATCGGGGCGCAGCCGATGAGATTGCGTTTGGTGGAGTGATCACCCCGCAGGACTTCGCAGCGATGATTCCGCACCGCAATTTTGTCCGCGTGCTCCTCGTGTTCGTTACCCCAGTGTGTGTGATCTGCGCTCTGGCGGCCATTGCAGCGGCGTTGCGCGAGTTCAACGGCAATGCCTGGACACTCCCGGTGTTTCTCGCCAGTGGGGCGGTGCTGCTGGGGATGCCGATCGGCATCTACCAATTGCTCGCAGGTAAGCGGTCGGGGAGAATTCTGCGGCGGCGTCCTGATTTGTTGGGGACGGTCCAGGGCAGCATCAGTGATGAGGGAATGCTGCTCGACGATGGGTTACGGAGACACTGGTTTGCCGCCAGCGCGATGCGACAGTCATGCGTATTGACGTCCGGCATTCGCGTTCAACTGGCCCAGGACCCCTATCACTACCTCGCACTTTCTATGCGACTCTTCGATGACTTTGATGCACAGCGACTGAAGTCATGGGTACAACAGTGGCGACGCCAAGCCGCGTCGATGCCCCCTGCGGAGCATCCAATCCTCTGCACTACCAAACTCGGCATGCCGCCGGCCGATGCCGTCGGCTTTTCCGGCCAAGTGAGTTTGCAAGTGCCCACGGACACGCCTGCCAACCGTAAACAAGCATGGTCGCTGACGGTTCAACTGGCTATCGCGATCATCATTTTGATCGGTGCATGTGCTTCCGAGCCCGGTCGTCTGAATGGCTTCATGCTGACGACGCTCATCGCAACGATCCTCTATTCGTGGGCCGTCTTTGCAACGTGGCGACTGATTCGTCAAGGCGTGAGGTTGCAGACGATCACCCAGTCCGGATGGGTCAGCAAGGGTGAGCTATTGATTGAATCTGAGGGCAACGCGTCACGGTGCCCCCTTTCGTGTTTTCTCATCCAGCCGATCCCCGATCAAAACGTGATCTGGTTCACCGGCGAAGTCAGCATGATTGCCATTCCAAAGGACATCCTCTCGGCGAGCGATGACTGGCAGAAGTTGCTTGACTGGTGCAACGCATCTTGATTCCAATAGCTGCGTTGCTTCGCGTGGAATGAAAATGCAAAAAACAGAGAACGAGTGTCAGCCCGGAGTATTGGACTCTCCCGGATAGGGTTCTAAGTGGACAAGGACGTCTCGCAGGCTGATGAACTCCGCGAGCAAGTGGTCCTTGACGCGGTGGCCGATGCGATGCCCGTCCGCGACGGTCATGTCCTGGTCGACTTCGATGTGAATATCGGCGAAATATTCGAGTCCCGACTTCCGCACCCACAGGGTCTCGACATCTTCGACACCGTCGACGGAGACTGCCGCATCACGGATCCGATCCACGAATTCGGAGTCAGCCTGCACGTCCATCAATTCACTGGCGCTGGCTCGAAACAGTTGGACCCCGGTCCAGATGATCGCCATCACGACGACCAGCGAGGCGGCTTCGTCTGCCCACATGAAGCGAGGGCCACCGATGCGAACCGCGGCCAGGCCGACTAGCACAGCCAGAGCGCATAACGCATCACTGCGATGATCCCAGGCGTTTGCGATGATTGATGCCGAGCCGGTTCGCTTGCCCACACGCACTTTGTATCGATACAGGCTCTCCATGATGATCACATTCGCGCCGGCAATCCACAGCGTCCACGCAGGAGGGACGGTGTGTGGGGTCCCGAAGTGATGCAATGCCTCCCAGCCGACCAACAGGGCCGAGACGATGATCAGGAGTGCCACGTTCGACGCGGCGATGCCCTCGGCTCGCGAGTGACCGTAGGGATGCTCGGCATCTGCTGGACGCTGCGCAACACGCAAGGCGAACAGCACGGCGAGAGTGGTCACAACATCGCCAATGGAATTGACTGCGTCAGCAACGAGGGCAAATGAACTGCCCGCGATGCCACCGACAAGCTTCACCACGCCCAGCAGCAGGTTGATGACCAAGCCCAAAAGCGCAGCCTGGCTGACCTCGCGGTACAGGCTCGAAACGCAATTCCGATCATTCAACGTTTCAAATTCGCAGTCTATGGTTTCTAGCCCCGGACGGATGTCCCAGGGCTATGTGCTGTCTTGGGTCTCGACGGACGTCCGTTTACCGGGCCGCCCGCAATTGGCCACGGGCGCGGTGGACAGCGGTGTCTTTAATCTTCGCCAACGCGGGCGTTTCACTGGGCAATTCCAACGCATCGCTGAGGGTCTTGCCAGCCTCTTCCGCACTGAGCGAATCCACTGCGATCGCTCGCGCGGTCAACACACTGACGACGTCCCCTTCGACTTGAGCAAAACCGCCGTCGACGAAAAATCGTTTCATCCCCTCACTGGTCTGCAATCGCAGCACACCATAGCCAAGTCGCCCGATCATGGGAGCACGGCCGGTCTGTACGCCGAGTTCACCGTCATGCATAGGCAAAGCGACAAACTCGGCTTCCCGGTCCAGTTCCGTTCGTTCGGGCGTGACCACGACACATCGAATAGTCATCGTTTATTTCGACTCCATCTTCTTGGCTTGCGCTTCGGCTTGCTCGATCGCACCAACATACATGAAGGCTTGCTCGGGAAGGTGATCCCACTTGCCGTCGCAGATTTCTTCGAAGCTGCGAATGGTATCGGCCAGCGATGTGATCTCCCCTGGCTTGCCGATGAAGACTTCGGCAACCAAGAAGGGCTGGGACAGGAATCGTTCGATCCGACGTGCTCGGTGAACGATTGTCTTGTCTTCTTCGCTGAGTTCATCAACACCGAGAATTGCGATGATGTCTTGCAGTTCGCGATAGCGCTGCAAGATCGTTTGGACGCGGCGGGCGATCGTGTAGTGACGGTCGCCGACGTATTGCGGGTCAAGGATCCGCGAGTTCGATGCCAACGGATCGATTGCGGGATAAATTCCCTTTTCCGAAATCGAGCGTTCGAGGTAAATGAACGCGTCGAGCTGGCCGAATGCCGTTGCGGGGGCAGGGTCCGTTGGATCGTCCGCAGGAACGTAAACGGCTTGCACGGACGTGATGGCACCCTGCTTGGTCGATGTGATGCGTTCTTGGAGAGCACCCATTTCCGTTGCCAACGTTGGCTGATAACCCACTGCCGAAGGCATCCGGCCGAGGAGTGCCGACACTTCCGAACCCGCTTGCGAGAACCGGAAAATATTATCGACGAACAACAGTGTGTCCTTGCCCGTCGTGTCGCGGAAATACTCAGCCATGGTCAGGGCGGAGAGAGCGACACGGAGCCGCGAGCCTGGTGGCTCATTCATCTGTCCGAACACCATGCAGGTTTGCTCGATCACCTTGCGGCCGGTCGAGCCGATGTCGGTGTCCTGCATTTCCAACCACAGGTCGGTGCCTTCGCGGGTTCGTTCGCCGACTCCGGCGAACACCGAGTAACCACCGTGGCTGCTAGCGATCCGAGCGATCAACTCGGTCAGAATCACTGTCTTGCCAAGTCCCGCACCGCCGAACAACCCTGCTTTCCCACCGCGAACGAACGGCGTCAGCAAGTCGATGACCTTGATGCCTGTCTCGAACAGTTCGGTGTTCGTCGACAGCTCGTTGAGCGGTGGAGCTTGACGGTGAATGGGCCAGAAATCGTCGGCTTCGACGGGGCCGCGTTTGTCGATCGGTTCGCCGAGTACGTTGAACACGCGTCCGAGCGTCTTTTGACCGACGGGCACCGTTACCGGTTTGCCGGTATCGACCACGTCCATTCCCCGCATCATGCCTTCGGTGCTACCCAGGGCGATCGCTCGCACGCGGCTGCCACCGAGGTGCTGCTGGACTTCGCCAACGAGATCAATCGTGACGCCCTTGTGTTCGCTACGAATCGTCAAGGCGTTGTAGATTTTCGGTAATTGACCCTCGGGGAACTCGGCATCGAACGTCGATCCGATGATCTGAGAGACACGACCGACAGCTTGGGTTTCAGTTGCACTGGACATGGGAAAAACTCTTCGTAATTAGCTATTAGCTATTAGCCGCTAGCTTCTAGCTCGGAAAATAAGGAATGTTTCGGCTCCCGAAGGAGCGCTAAGTGTTTGGTTCAATCGGACTGAAGTCGGAGTTCAAAAAAGCTAGAAGCTCGAAGCCCATAGCCACCCGGCGTTAGCCTTCGAGAGCTTCGACGCCGCCGATGATTTCCATGATTTCGCCCGTGATTTGACTTTGACGTGCACGGTTGTAGGTCCTTGAGAGTTGCTTGATCATGTCACCCGCACTCTCGGTGGCTCCCTTCATCGCAATCATTCGAGCGACTTGCTCGGACACCGCGGAATCCAGGAAGCATTTGAACAGCTTGACTTTAAAGCTCGTGGGCACAACTTCTTCGAGAATACTCTCAGCCGAAGGTAGGAATTCGTACTGCGAGTTGGTTCCTGCGGATGCTCCCGAATCCGATGCGTCGCTCGGCGCGTCGCTCGCGAGCGAACCGAGCGGTAGCAGCGTTTCGATCATCGCAACCTGTTTCGATGTGCTGATGAACTTCGTGTAAATCACATCGAGCCGGTCGATTTTTCCAGTGATGTACTGTGCCAAGTAGTCCTCAGCGATCTTTTCAACTTCGTCGTATGCTGGCTGATCTTCAAACTGCAGGAACCGCTTGTCGGTATCAATGCCACGAAATTTCAGTCCGTTCACACCACGCTTGCCTGATGCGTCCACCGTAACCTGTCCAATTTCCTCACCGAGGGAACGGATGTGGGGCATGGCCGTTCGCAAGATCGAAGCGTTGTATCCGCCGCACAAACCACGGTTACTGGCGAGCACCAACACTCGTGACGCGTTGATTTGGTCGCGTTGTTCGAGCAGCGGATGCTGTACGTCAGTACCCGCATCAGCGAGGCGTTTGACGATCTTGGTGATTTGATCGGTGTACGCGGTCGCAGCCGCTGCCCGATCCATCGCCTTCTTGTAGCGAGCTGTGGCAATCAATTCCATGGTCCGCGTGATCTTGCGGATATTGCGAATCGATTTACGTCGCTTGTCGAGAGCACGTGCGTTGGCCATGGCCGATTACCTTTCGCCGACTTGGTAGATCGTTTTAAATTCCTTCACTGCCGTGACAATTCGTTTGACGATATCGTCCGTCAGTTCAGGCTTCTGAGTCATATCGGTAATCAGCGACTCGTGCTTGTTGTGAACAAACTCGAGCAACTCTTTTTCAAACCGTTGGACCTCTTTAACCGGCACATCGTCGAGCAGTCCATTCGTGCCTGCATAGATGCTGATTACTTGCTCGGCGACCGACAGTGGTTGATACTGGGGTTGCTTGAGCAACTCGACCATTCGGTAGCCGCGGTCGAGTTCTTTCTGTGTGGCAGGGTCGAGATCCGTCCCCAACTGAGCGAATGCTTCGAGAGCCCGGAACGCTGCGAGTTGCAGACGCAGCCCACCGGAGACCTTCTTCATCGCCTTGGTCTGTGCTGCACCGCCGACGCGAGACACACTGATCCCGGGGTTCATCGCTGGGCGAACGCCGGAGAAGAACAAGTCAGGCTGCACGTAAATCTGACCATCGGTGATCGAAATCACGTTGGTGGGAATGTACGCGGAAACTTCACCTTCCAGGGTTTCGATAATCGGCAGACTCGTGATCGAGCCACCACCGAGTTCGTCGCATAGTTTTGAAGAGCGTTCGAGCAGACGACTGTGGCAATAGAACACGTCGCCGGGGTATGCTTCGCGGCCCGGTGGGCGACGCATCAGCAAACTCATTTGGCGATACGCAGTCGCTTGTTTTGACAAATCGTCATAGACGACGAGGGCGTGGCCACCGTTGAACATGAAGTGTTCTGCCATCGCGGTCCCGGCGTAGGGTGCGATGTACTGCAGTGGTGCGGGGGCGGACGCTCCGGCGGCGATGACCGTGGTGTACTCCATCGCTCCGTAGCGTTCGAGCACGTCAACGACACTGGCAACGGCTGAATCCTTTTGACCGATCGCGACGTAGAAGCATTTCACGCCCTGACCCTTTTGGTTCAGGATGGCGTCGATTGCGATCGCGGTCTTGCCCGTTTTACGGTCACCGATAATCAGCTCGCGTTGTCCGCGACCGATCGGGGTCATGGCGTCGATCGCCTTAATGCCCGTTTGCAGCGGCTGCGTGACCGGTTTTCGGTCGGCCACACCTGTCGCGATGATTTCCACGGGACGGGTGATGTCCGACTGCACGGGCCCTTTGCCATCGAGTGGGTTGCCCAGCGGATCGAGAACGCGGCCGATTACCGCGTCTCCGGCGGGAACGGACAGCAGTGTGCCGAGTGCTTTGACCTCATGGCCTTCCTCGATCGTCAAGTAGTCACCGAGGATGATCACCCCGACGCTATTCTCTTCGAGGTTAAACGCGAGTCCGATCGAACCGTTTGGGAATTCGACCATTTCGCCTGCCATGACTCCCGAGAGTCCGTACACGCGGGCGATCCCGTCACCGACTTCCAGGACCGTGCCGACTTCGCGGACGTCGACCTTACTGTCAAACTGTTCGATCTCGGCTTGCAAGACCGATGCGATTTCGTCGCTGTTGAATTTCACTGGACCGTACCGTTATTTTTCAATGATAAAGACGTTGAGGGATGTTTTTCTAGATGGACACAATTTGCTGAAACCGAACCCATCGGGCCGAGGTGCAGCGATATTTTGGAACCCGCCGACGATCAGCTATCGACGAACTGACTGGACTGGTCGATCAGACGGCGAGCAAATCCAGCGGCGGCGGCATCACCGATCTTGTCCAATCGACTGGCTACCGACGAATCGAACACGGTATCCCCCACTCTGATCACAAGTCCGCCGATGATGTCGGGATCAACAACTTCGTGCAGCCGAACCGTTTTACTGAAATATTGATTCAGTTGACGGTTAACGTCTTCACGCAATTGGTCAGTCAGCGGAACGGCTGTGCGAACTTCCGCGAGCAAGCGACCGGTTGCCTCGTCGTGCAACTTGGTCAACGCATCGCGAGCCGCACCGATGTACGCGAGCCGATGCCGGCCGGCCATCACCTTGAGGAACTTCAGCAGCGTCGGATGGGCGTCGGCGAGCAAGCGGTCGAGCACGCGACATTTCTCGTTGGCATCAATTCGCGGTGAAGCAAACGCAGCTTGCAACTTCTCGCTGTGAGCCAGCCCGTCATCACACAACGCGTTGAGCTCGCTGATGACCTGTTCGGTCGAGCCCTCCGCCTGTGTCGCACTCAATAACGCCCGGGCATAAGTCTTACCGAGTTGTTCGGCACCGACATCGTGCGTAGTGGATTGAGAAACAGATTCGGACACTTCAAAAGTCTCAGAGGAAAGGCTGCGAAAAGTATTGGACGTCGACCCGAATCTAGGAGTGCTCCCAGAACCGGCCTGACATTGGTACTGGATCGTCTAATTATTGCTGGGTAATCTCTGCATCGCCTGAGCGATCAGATCAGCGTGATCAGCCGCGGTCAATTCCCGACCAACGACTCCTCTCGCCACTTGCATCGCCATGTCGGAAGTTCGCGAGGCAATGTCAGCCATTGCGACTTTCTTGGCGTTTTCGATGTCAGCGACTGCACGCTCACGCTGAGCCACTGCTTCGGCTTTGGCTTGATCGACAATCCGCTGGCCAGTCGCTTCGGCATCACGTCGGGCCTCGGCGAGCATGGCATGGGTTTGTGTGGCTGCCTCATCGAGTTTGGACTGGTAGCCCGCGAGAATCGCTTGCGCTTCCGCGTTTGCTTTCTCAGCTAATTCCAGGTCCTCGCGAATTTTATCTTCGCGAGACTGCAATCCACCAAGGACACTGGGCCACACAAAGACCGATAAAACGGATAGAACGCAGACGAAGACGACCAAGTTCCAGAACGCCGACCCGAAGTCGAAGGACAGGATTGGGGTCTTCGCACGTTCGTCGTGAGAGTCCGCCTCAGCATGCGCCTCGCCGTCTTCGGTGAATAGTTCGGTCTCAGCCTCACCATTCTCCATCACGTCGGCATGGGCGAGCGAAGGCACAGCAACCATCGCGGTGCCCGCGAGACCTACTGTCAATAGTGCCGAACCCGACAGCGCCGGGAGGCTCAAGCAGGTCATCAGACAAAGGGCGAGAAAGCGTTTCATCGATCAGCTCAGTGACAAACATTCAAGACGGGAGTAACGAACCGGGGCGACCGCAGCCGACCACGGCACCATGAGTTCCAAGTCGTGGGGCATCGCCCGGACTAGGATCGGCAGAGCAGGATAAACACAAGTGCAATCACAGTCACACCTTCGATCAGTGCCGCGGCGATAATCATCGCGGTTTGAATTCGGCCGCCCGCTTCGGGCTGGCGGGACATCGCGTCAACCGCACTGCCACCAATGCGACCGATGCCGATACCGGCACCCACGATGATCAAGCCAATACCAATACCAAGACCCATGCGTCCAAAGTCATTTCCGACAGACTGGGCCAAAATCATTGCCATTTCCAACATCTTCTAAGAGCTCCGTAAATTTTTGAGCGGGTAAAACAGGGGTCTGTAGTCAGGTAATCGATCGGTAAACATTCCGCTGCCGTCGAAAAACACGAAGGATGATTCGATCAGCGTAAGGTGGAAGCCCCGCCCGAGATTCATGAGGGGGCCAAGCATAGAGAGAAACGGTGGACATCGTCGATGGGGCTAAGACGTCTAATTTGCCAAGAAGTCGCTTTTCTTGGTGGTTTTGACGCCGCTGCGACAATATGTCACAGCTGAGGGCCGCGAAAGGGTTCCCATCTCGCTAGAATGTCAGCCCCAAATTTGCTCGTCAGTCTGCCGTCGTTTGCCAGGACGTGACACCACCCCTCCGGGACACTAAAACAGGGCCTATGAATACAAATACAGCGGTCGACGCCGACGAGTCTCATCCGATTCCGCTACCGAGCATGGAAGATGCTCTTGTGATGGTGCGGGCGGCGATTGGGCAGTTGGAGTTCGCCCGACAATACACACTGCAGTTGCTTGACGCGACACCGCGCGAGCGGTGGTATGAGATTCCACCAGGGAGCGTGACGAATATCGCGTGGCAGGTTGGCCATCTCGCTGTCAGTCAGTACGGCTTGATGATGTTTCGGATGCGGGGCCGACACCCCGACGACCTGGATCTGATACCCGGTCGCTTTCGCAAGGCGTTCGGCCGCGGTTCCACACCACCGCAATCGTCAGCAGGGCACCCCAGCCCAGCGGAACTGTTGGAAAAACTCAGTGAGGTGCACCGCAAGGCGCTCCAGGAGGTCGCGGGGGTCCAGCCAGAAACGTTGCTGGAGAGTGTTGAAATGCCCTACGCCGTGTATCCGTGCAAGCTCGGTGCGATCCTATTCTGCCCGATGCACGAGACCCTTCACGCCGGGCAGATTGGGTTGACGCGCCGCGGACTGGGCTTGGAGCCGATTCGATGAACGATGACTCCAGCATGGGATCGACGAGCGATAGCGACCCGCAAATCGACGAGCCGCCTCAACCGGGCATTCGAACGGTCGACGAATCCATCTATGACCATCCCAAGTATTACGATCTTGTGTTTGGCGCCGATGTCGCTGCCGAGATTAAGTTCATTCTGGCGTGCGAGCAGGCGTTCGGCAGCAGCAAAGTGGGCTGGTATTTCGAGCCTGCGTGCGGGACGGGAAGGCTGATGTATGCACTTGCGCGTCGTGGTCTGGACGTGTGCGGGCTCGATCTGAATGGGAAAGCCGTTCGGTTCTGCAACGAGCGTTTGCAGCGGCATTCGTATCCGATTGGCGCCATTGAAGCGGATATGTGCGATTTCTCGCGGAAGGATTTTGCCGGCATTCTTCCGAAGTCACGCAGCAAGCACGGCCCGGTTAGCGTCGCATTTAACACGATCAATAGCTTTCGCCACGTCGGTAGCGAAGCTGCAGCACGCGGGCATTTAGAGTGCATGGCCGACATTGTTCGGCCCGGCGGCATCTACCTGCTCGGTGTTCACCTAACGCCCACGTCGGTTCCGCCGAGTGAGACTGAAAGCTGGTCAGCTCGTCGAGGTCACCTGGCGATCAACACGCACATGTGGACGATTGATCGAGACAAGAAAAAGCGGCTGGAGCAATTCGGTATTCGCTTCGACGTTCATACGCCGAGTGGCAGCTTTCGCATTAACGACGTGCTGCGACTACGCAGTTACACGCCGCTTCAAATGCGACGCTTGATCGCTGCGAGCGGCAAATGGGAATGCGTCGCCACCTACGACTTCTGCTACGACATCGAAGAACCGATCAAGGTGGATGCCTCGACCGAAGATGTCGTCTACGTGCTCCGCAGAGGCTAGGACCCCGCAGGCGATAAGGCATGCGCGGCCTGAGCGAAGGGTGTTCTCGAGATCACTCCGGGGTGGCCTGGACGGGACAAAAGTCCCGTCCGAAAATCTTGCCGATTTCCCGGAGGCAGGGGCGGGATCGCTACTTGTAACGGTCCTCGTAGTTTTCGTCCTTCTCTGCCATCTCCTGGTTATAGTCCTGCATTTCCTGCTCGTTCATCGTTCCCTCGCCGGGATCGACAACCGTGTTCCCGGAGGAACCGCATCCCGCGAGGGGGATCGTCAAGAACGCTAGGAATAGCAGCGAGTGAACCAGGCGAGGGACGGTAGCGAATTGCTTCAACATGGTATTCAAGTCTCATCTAGATAGGAAAAAAAGCGGTGGCAGTCAGTTAAAACGGAAGGTCAATGACCTCCTTTCCGCTCCGCGTTCCCATGGCCCCCCAAACCCCATAGGGTGATTTGGCACCGGGACGATTGTTCTTCCAGATCACCTGGGCATGTTGATTACCCGCCTCCACGCTATCGGTAATGAACTTGACCGCACCGTCACCCATCACGATTTGAACGCCACCTTGGTGGTTGCTGCTCGGGGGAGCAACCGTCCAGGCGGAATCCGATCGGTTCGGCATGACCAGCTCGCCGTTGGGTGGCAGGATCGTCGTGACCACGGAGTAGATGTAGGCAGCATCCGCCCAACGGAACCCACGACCGTAGCCAGAGTTCAAGTTCTCCACGATCGTCTGCGTGCTATCGCTCCAGAATTGAGGTCTCTCTGGATCTTTGGCGCCGGTGGTTTGCGCCCAGCCGGGGTCATTTCCGAGTTGTACGAAACCTGGACCCACTGCGGCGTCGGTCGTCGTGCGTCGGGGGTCAACATGCGTGGCCATTTCGGCCAGCATCAGAGTGTTGCTCAGTCCATCGGTAATATCGCGGAACTCCATGGCAGGCCGACTTTGACCGTTGCCGAGTCCCTGAACGCCGTTGACAGCAGAGCGAAACACAAAGAAACCACGCAGCGACGCATTGGTATGAATGGCGCGTCCTTGGTCCTCGTAATAGAACCCGCCGGATGCACCCAGCGGTCCCGCATCGCCATAGTGCAAGCTATCTCCATAGCTACAATGCGTAGTTAGAGCGGCCCATCGCAGGCAGTCCCCGGCCCGGGTCGCTGGGGCAGCGGTAGGCGCCGATGTCCGTCATCCATGGCGTGTAGTTTCGGTCCCACGCACGCGGTCCCATCGCGGGGAAATCGATCGTGCCGTCGGCGTTGTAATCCATCGGATTGGAAATTTGCTGCCACAGAGCTTGCTGCTCGATGTACGGCAAGATTGGAATCAACCAGCTGATCCGGCGGCCATTCCCATTGTTGCTGTTACTGGTGATTTGGCTGCCAGCCTTGTTGTCGGTGCCGCCGCCATTAACGGGCAACTTGTTGAACGCGCTGTGGTAGTTGTGAATTGCCAAACCAAGCTGTTTCATGTTGTTGCTGCAGCTCATTCTTCGAGCCGCTTCGCGAGCGGCTTGCACGGCGGGCAGCAACAAGCCCACCAAAACACCAATGATTGCAATCACCACTAGTAGTTCGACTAGGGTGAAGCCACGTGTGACGCGGCCCTGTCTCTGTAATTCCATCTAAGAACCCTCGACTGCGAGAAAAGAAAAGCGAACAGACAGAAGCAACCCTGTCTGCGTCGGAGACGGTTGCTGGCCGTGCTGGCCAGCACCCCCCTCTGACCGCAGTATTGCGGAAAATTTACTCGCTGTCAAACTTTTGAGAGGTGCAAAGTCCCGCAAGGAGCGTTTCATGCGTGGAGGGCGACTGCGAGGTTTCGGCGGAATATGCGGGGGGTATCGACTGCGTCCTTTGGGATGTGGTCGGATATCGGCCCCTGTTGCGGGTTGTCCCGAGGGGAGATTGCCTGCGCGTGAGGCGGTGCAACGCGTGGTACCTCACGCCCGGTGCAGAGGTGGTGCGCCGCCGGATCGAAAGATGGCAAGGGCGTTTTTAGCCCGTCGCGATGGCGTGATTGAGAGGGCTGCCTACAAGACAAGGGCTGCCTACAAGAGTGGGCTGACGAGCCGCAAGGTGTTCTCTAAAAGTCGCGGTAGGAATGCTCGCGCCTCCCATTTCTCAGGCTGCAACTGATCCGAATCGTTGATGTAGGATTGCTGCAGTTCTCGCAATTCGGTCGCGAACTCAGTGTTATATACAAACAATGCAACCTCATAGTTCAGCCACAGGCTCCGCATGTCTAAATTGACCGTGCCAAACATCGACATCGAGCCATCGACCATGATCGACTTGGTATGCAGTAGGCCATCGCGGTACAGGTAGAGTTGCACGCCAGCATCCATCAGTTCGTCATAGTACGAGCGACTGGCGTAGCGAGTTAATAGCGAATCGACTTTTTCGGGCATGATCAATGAAACCTGAACTCCGCGACCAGCAGCACCGCGGACGGCGCGAAGCAAGGAATCATCGGGGACGAAATACGGAGTCGTCATGATCAGTTCGTGCTGGGCTGCGTTGATCAGTCCGAGCAGCATCTGCAGCAGGCCATCGGCGGTTTCACCGGGGCCCGACGGAATGATCTGCATGTCGACTTGGCCGTCCGGTTCGATCAATCGTACACCGGAGTCCTCGACCAGGTGGTGGATCGATTTCCCCGTTTCCACCATCCAGTCTCCTAGCATTGTCGCGGCCAGGGGAGCGACGGCCGCGCCGCGGATCCGGACCATGGCATCGACCCATTGCCCGACGCCAGAATCTTGCTTGAAGAATCGAGGATCGACAAGGTTCATGCTGCCCGTCCAGGCCACGTCGCCGTCGATCACGACGATTTTACGATGCAGTCGCAGGTCGGTGCGCCCGACGAGCGTGCGGAAGATCCCGACGGGTAGAGCTTGATGCAGTTCAACGCCGGCGGCGCGGAGGCGTGCCGGTTGGCTGCTGTTCCACCACGCTCGTGCACCGAGTGCGTCGATCAATATCCGGCAGCGCACACCTCGCTGCGCGGCGGCAATCACGGCCTCGAGGACATCGTCGGCGGATCCGCCCTGACTCCAAATGTAGAACTCCATCAAGACACTTTGCTGAGCGGCGGCCACGTCCCGGGCAATGTGTGCGAGTATCTCCTGCGTGTCCGAGATCAATTCGAATTGACTGCCGCAGACGGTGGGGCTGCCGATCGTGGATCGCCCCAGTTTGTCGAGACCCTGAGCGGTGGCCGGATGCCGGTTCCACTGCACCTCTGTCAGTCGCTGACGAATTGCCACATCGCCGATCTCCCGAAAGCTCTTGGTCAGGCTCGCGATCCGTGACGCCCTGCGTTTGCCGATCCTGCGTTCGCCAATCAACAGGTACAGTGTGATCCCCACTGCCGGTAACAGTGCGACAACGAGAATCCATGCCAGCGCAACCCCCGTAGCTGGCCGGACCATGATGACCCTCACCAGTACCGCCAGCACAGTCAGGGTGTGGACGATCGCGATGAGCGTTGCGGGGCGGAGTAGCCATTCGAGCATGTCATTGCCTTGAGCGTGTGGTCAGGCGAAGTAAAGGAAGGTAGCGGAAGGGCGGGGCTCACTCGATCGGCGGTACCTCAGTAGTCCACGCGCGTCGGCGCGGTTGCTGGCGTGGTTTCGATCGGCGGTAGGCCAAGCTCTTGACGCAGGGGGGCGAGGATCTCGCGTGTGCGACTGGTACCACAGCGGGTGACCCCGAGTTCTCGCACGGCCCGCAGTCCGGCGAGATCACGGACGCCTCCCGCCGCCTTGACCTGAACGCCTGACGCAGCGTTCTGGCGCATTAGGCGTAGGTCGTCGTGAGTCGCACCACCGCTGCCAAAGCCCGTGGATGTCTTGATCCAATCCGCGTGGAGTTCCGAGCAGATATGGCAGAGTCGCACCTTCTGTTCATCGCTGAGGTAACAGTTCTCAAAGATCACCTTCACCTTCTGGCCGACTTCATGGGCAACGCCGATCACGGCGGCAATGTCGTCGAGCACGTAGCCCCAACGGCCGCTGACGACGCAGCTGATATTGACGACCATATCCAGTTCGCTACATCCGTCGGCGAGCGCCTGCATGGCCTCCGCTCGCTTGACCTCGGTCGTGTTCACGCCATGCGGAAACCCGATGACCGTCGAAGTTTTGACCGTGCTGCCACGCAGTCGTTCGGCGCATCGGGTGACGTAGTAGGGCATGACACAAACACTCGCGACGTCGTAGGCGCGAGCGAGTTCGATGCCCGCGTCCAGTTCGGTTGTCGTGAGATTGGGTGCCAACACGGCGTGATCGATCAGCTTGGCAAGTTCGATGTATGGGGCGCTCGTCGTGGGCAGGTCAGGCATCGGGGGCAGGTCAGGCATCGTGGGCAGATCAGGGGAATGGGAGGTGCGAATGCTCGTAGGGGCGGGGGGCGTGCTCGAGTCCAACGCGTTGGTAAGCCGGTGGGGGAAATTCAATCTGGATCACCCCATGGGCTGTTCCGGCCTTCGCCGCATGTTGATTGCAAGGACCGTGGCGAACGGGCTGTTGATTTCGTCGAAGTACCACCGATGCTGGGTCAGCCGAATGCCGGGTCAGCCGAATGCGGGGGAAGGCGTCGGGTAACACTCGCCATCCGGCCGCCTCCGCGACTGATGCTTATTCAATCAGCAGACCGCGAACGCCAAAACGGCGGATCGAACGAAACACTTTCCCTGCCCCGCTTCATAGCGGGCAAAAATGATCGGGGTCGGGGCCGTGTCTCTGATATACTAGCGAGACGCGAGCGTACCGTCGTGGTAGGCCTCGCGACTTTTCTGCCTGGGGCTGCGTGGGGGTCTGTGATGTGTCGGATTTTAATTGAATCGGTGATGTTGACGAGTCTGTTGTGGGTGGCGGTGTTCGCCGGTCCCGCATCCGCTCAGCCACCGGCAAACGGTTCACCCCTGGATGCGGGCCTGAATCTCGCCGGCGGCGGAGGAGCCATCGCTGCGAACGACCGGATTGAGGGTGGTGGAGGGAATGCTGCCGGCGGTGGCTCGATGGCCAATTTCGGCCCCCTGATGAGTCTCGTTCAAACGACCATTGAACCGGATTCCTGGGAGGCTCTCGGCGGTGTGGGCACCATGGCGCCCTATCCTCAAGGCGTGATGGTGGATCCCAGCGGGTTGCTGCACGAAATCGATACGAAGGACATCGCCGCAGGTGGCCACGAAGCGGCCATTGCGGCGCTGCTCGCCCAGCCCCCCGGCGACGACCTGTCGGCCGATAGCACTGATTGGCGGGCGCCCGCTCGCATTCGTTGCGTCTCCATTCGCCGCATGATGCAGGCGCTCGCCGGGCGAGTTCTCAATCGTCAGACGCTAACACGAACCACCCCTGCCGCGGTGTCGGCGGACGTCGCTGACGAATCACTCGATGATGCGTTCGGCGCGATGGCGGGGCTCTCACGCGTTGCCGTGGTGATGGTGACCCAGGACGACGTGATTTTGGCTGGCCCCGTCGCCGGATTCGACGACATCGATGGCTGGCGGGTTGACCGTCAATCGGGATTGCCACCGATCAGCTTCGTGTCGCTGGCGATTGGCGTGAAAGCCGCCCGCAGTCGCACGCCCTACGGATGCACCATCGATCCCACAACGGATGGTCTCAAATCTGCGGCTGCTATCGGTCAACAGATCGTTGCCGGAAACGTTCCAATGACCCGTGCGGCAGACCAGCTCGCCGGCGCTCTGGGGCGACAGGATATCACCGTGTTCGGAACGACGGCGTCTAACGAGGTCGCCTACGTGATGGTGGAAGCCGATCGGCACATGAAACAATTGGCGTTGGGGGTCGAGCCCCTGCCGAATCGGGTTCGTAACTATCTGCAAATGCTTTCGTCCACCGGCGATGGGACGCCGCCGACGGATTTGCTGTTGAGACTGTGGTTCACTTCGCATCCCCTCGAAGTGCGTGCCAGCGAAGTGGATGGTGATCGGATTGTACAGCTCGCGGGCACGCCGATTCGTTTGAGCGGAGAAAACGAGCGAGCCCAACTCGATGGTGCTCGCGGCAACCGCGTCATCGATCCCACCTCACTCGCTTTCGTTGACCATTTTAATCAGAACTGGGGCAGCATTCGGTCCAAGTATCCCATCTACGGTGCTCTTGAATCGGTATACATGGCCACCGCCATCAGCGAAGTATGGCGACGCATGGCGATGACGTCTGATCACGAAACGCTGCAGCGAGCGGTAATGTATTTCGCCGCTGAGCACGCGCGAACGTTGGTGCCGCCACGTCAAGTCGACTCGATCGCAGTCCTGCACCGCTATCGGCACGGCCGGAAGAACCACCAAGTCCTGATGGCCAGTGGCGGCGTCAAAATCGCTTCCCAAGAATTGATACCGCTTCAATTGGAGGACTACCCAGGTCTTCAGTCGTTTGCGCCCATTCGCGACGGCCGGCCGACCGACCGCTGGTGGTGGAATGGGCAACTCGACAAACGATGAGCAATCATCTCCCCCGGCGAAACTCAGTCGGGACCTCGGTGCAGGAAACCGCAGTCCGGGACGATGGCACGAAAGTTCTGCCCGCTCCCCTCGGTTAGTGGGTCCTCGGTTAGTGCTCCCCTCGGTTGGTATGCCCCTCGGTTGGCGGTCGTCCCTCAGCTGGCAGCGATGAAGAGATCGATGACGCGGTTACCAGCGGGGGTGAAGCTGACTGCCCTCCCTGCCCCGGGGCACGTCGACCGGTATAATACGAGTGCACGTTTGGCGGTTCTGCTGAACACGTCTTTTTTTGACCTCATCTTCAGCTCACATCGGTTGGCATGCCTTCGCAAAGTCACACGTCGGAAGTGCTCACGTTGGCGTTTCTCCTATTGCTGTCCCCAAGTGTCCTGGCGCGAACTGCTGTGGCGGAGCAATTTGTCTTCCGCGATCTTGTGGATGGAAAAGTCACCGGTAAGAAACACGTCGTCAATGGTGAGGCGGTGGTCGAAGCTGTCGATGGCGGCGTGTTGGTCTGTGGTGATGATGGGCGTCTGTGGACGATCCAGCCCGATCAAATCACCCATCGTGAACCCGGGCCACCACCACCACCGGTCAGTCAGGATGAAATCGAGCGGCGGATGCTCGCCGAACTGCCGACTGGGTTTGCGGCCTTTCGCACCGCTCATTACGTGGTCTTGCACCAGGGGAATATCGAGTATGCGCGCGATGTTGCGACATTGTTCGAATCTCTTTACCGGTCGTTTTTCGCGTACTGGAAGAACCAGCACGTCGACATTGAGGCGCCGAAGTACCCGCTCGTGGCCGTCGTGCTCCAGGATCGCGAGGAGTTCCTCAACCACGCCAGCGATGAGATTGGTGATGCTGCTGCCAACCTGATCGGTTACTACCATCTCGCCAGCAACCAGATGACGACGTATCGGGTGCCGAACATTGAGCGCAACATCGCAACGATTATCCACGAGGCGACCCATCAGCTCGCCTACAACTGTGGTCTGCAGACCCGATTCGCGGACAACCCGATGTGGGTGAGCGAGGGATTGGCGATGTTTTTCGAGTCCCCTGATTTATCGAATCCACGAGGCTGGCGCGGTGTGGGCCGCGTCAACCCCGTCAACCTCCGGAGATGGCACAGCTATCAGTTTTCGCGTCCCAGCGATTCACTCGTCACGATGTTTGCCGATGACTCGCGGTTCCGTTCTGCCGCGACTGCGGAAGACGCCTATGGCGAATCGTGGGCATTCACGTACTTTGCACTCCGCACGATGAAGCAGCAATACACCGATTACTTGCAGCAACTCAGCAAGATCAAGGCGCTGGAAGAACGGACTGGTCGTGAGCGGATCGAGACGATCGAGTCCGCCTTCGGCATGACGATCGCGGAACTGGATGAGAAATTTGTCAATTACATGCGCCGGGTGCGGTAGCTGAACTTTTTTGTTGTCATTGACGCTAGCGGGTGTGGCGCCGACAATCAGGCTTTCGTTTGGCCCTCGTTGAAGCCGCCCAGCCCCAAAAAAACAGCAAAAACACGCGATGAGCACGATTGAGTCCCAAGATCCCGTCCTGTGGGAAGCCATGCAATCCGAAGCGACCCGTCAGCAAGACGGTTTGGAGATGATTGCCAGCGAGAATTACACCAGTCCCGCGGTCATGGAAGCGGCCGGTAGCGTGCTGACCAACAAATACGCCGAAGGTTACCCCGGTCGCCGCTACTATGGCGGTTGTGAGTTTGTTGACGTGGTCGAATCGCTCGCCATCGATCGAGCCAAGGAACTCTTTGGCGCCGAGGCGGCCAACGTGCAGCCCCACAGTGGCTCGCAGGCCAACGCAGCGGTCTATCTGGCAGCCCTGGAAGTGGGCGATACCGTCATGGGGCTGGACCTGGCCCAAGGCGGCCACCTGACCCACGGCATGAAGCTCAACATGAGCGGCCGGTTGTACCATTTCGTCAGCTACGGCGTCGATGAAAAACACCACCGGTTGGACTTTGACCAGATCGCGAAACTCGCTCGGGAGCACAAACCGAAATTGATCGTGGCAGGGGCGAGTGCTTACCCACGCGAAATCCCGCATGCGAAGTTCAGGGAGATCGCCGACGAGGTCGGTGCCAAGCTGCTCGTCGACATGGCGCACTATGCCGGTCTCGTCGCGGCCAAGATTCACGACGACCCCGTGCCGCTGGCCGATTATGTCACCACGACGACGCACAAAACGCTCCGTGGCCCCCGCGGTGGTTTGATTCTCTGCAAGTCCGAGCATCTGCCGCTGGTCAACCGCAACGTGTTCCCCGGAACGCAGGGCGGTCCATTGATGCATGTGATCGCGGGGAAAGCGATTTGTTTTGCCGAAGCGATGACGGATGGGTATCGCGCCTACGGGCAAGCCGTTGTGAACAATGCCAAAACGCTCGCCGACACCTTGCTCGCGACGGGATTGCGGTTAGTCAGTGGTGGCACCGACAATCACCTGATGCTCGTTGACGTGACGACCGTAGGGCTGGGCGGAAAGCAAGCCGAAGCGGTTTTGGATGCGTGCGGAATCACGGTCAACATGAACATGATCCCATTCGATAAACGCAAGCCGATGGATCCATCGGGCATTCGCATCGGCACCCCCGCTCTGACGACGCGTGGCATGGGCGCTACCGAGATGCAGCGAATCGGTACGTGGATTCATCAGTCGCTTAGCAGCCCCGATGACGCGGTCCTGCACCAATCGATCCGCGGCGAAATTCGTGACATGTGTGCTAACTTTCCGGTGCCCGCTGCGGCTGGTCAAACCTGTGGTGTTGCATGATGAGTAGCCGTATCCTGATCGCTGACGATAATGCAGCCAATCGCGAGTTGCTCGAGGCCTACCTGGTTCGCGTCGATTGCGAACTCGAGACCGCCGTCGATGGCGCCGACACACTCGCGAAAGTGGAATCGTTCCATCCCGATTTGATTTTGCTCGACGTGATGATGCCGCGACTCAGCGGATTTGAGGTGTGCAAGCAGATCAAAGAGAATCCGGCGACCAGCCAGATCATGATCTTGATGGTGACGGCCCTGAGTGAACTCGGTGATATCGAACGCGCCGTGGCGGCGGGGACCGACGATTTCCTGAGTAAGCCAGTCAATCGAGTTGAATTGGTCAAACGGGTTGAGAACATGTTGAAGCTGAAAGGCACAACGGACGAACTCGAGCGACTGCGACAGTACATCCAAGAAATGGAAGAGCGATAGGGTGCTCGAATCGCTGTGCCTGATGCCTCCGAAAATCGGGCAAGTACGCCGTGGTATTTCGCCTGCTCCGGCGGACATGTTGCTATCGCGTCGGGCCGGGTCGCCGATCCTGTTTCCCTCACCCTTGTTCTGGGATTCACCGCCCTGGCATACCTGGCCGCCTGTCGTTGCGGAGGCGATCTTTCTCGCGATGCAGTCGCGGGGGCTGCTCGTCTCAGCCCTGGAAAGTGAATTGGGGCGGGTGGCAGGAACGGGGAAATCCCAGCCTGACGTCGCTTCCACAGCAGCGATGCCGGCGGATGTGCCGCACGCGAAATCGACAGTTGCCACGAAAGCGGCGCAGCGAGCGCCGACCGACTGCGAGCTCGGCATCCCACGGATGTTGCCATATCGAAACGAACGGTACGGTCTCGCCGATGTTGATTTTGATCACGCCATGGTCGTTGATGTCCAAATCTCGCCACGCCGCGATCATTCGGGACGCTTTGCTTATTCGGCGATGCAATTGGGACGCTGGGAAGCGACCCCCGAAAACCAGCCGTTATCCGGAGGTGGTTGGATCCCGGCGATGACCCTGCCGCCCGATGTTGCGGATATCGACTACCTGAGTTCCAAGGTCGCGCAGTTACGCGTGCTCGCCCCGGATGCCGCCATCGTGATGAGTGTCACACCGGAATGGATCGACGATCACCTGGCCGATCTGATTTCAGCGGGGCCGGATGCCATTCTGATCCGGTTGGGGCAAATTCGCATGGCGGGCATCGCCTTTGCTCAGTTCACCCGGCGACTTCTCAGTCGAGTCGAAACGATCCAAAAGGTTCCGATCTGGCTCGCCCCACCCAAATCGCTTGCGAAGAAACCGCTGAGTGTCTCGGATTCCATCAAAACGATTGCGCTCGGTGTTTCGGCCGTCGCCGTCGATGGTTGGCTTGATGCAGTTCTTGAAGAATTTGACGAGATTGCCGCTCCTTCGTCCTTCACCTCCGATCCGCTTCGCATGGTGATGGCGGAGGTGGAAGAGATTCTGTCGCGGCGACTCGATCCGGATCTTGAGCATTTTGCGGGATTACTCTCCACGCTCGTCCATGAACAACCTCGCGACCTGTTGGGCACGTTCGACCCTGAGATTGCACATCTGCTCGACCTGCCGTGTGTGGGCCGGTTGTGAGAATGGCTCAGCCCCACTGATTTGCTAAGCACCGGCGTGCACGTTAACGAGTAAAACGTCGCTGAACCGCGAGGGGAGCTTGGTCGGTAACCTCCGTCGCGAGAGGGACGGCAGTATGCGGCCGGGAACCCGGGCCGTTTCGCGAGGAGCAACACGATATCTTTAAGGCGTGACAAGGCCCCCCTAGGGAATGTATACTCTTGGTTTGTCTTGGTGCACCGCCCGGCATCGATAGAATGGCGTGGACGGAAGCGGTTTTCGACATGAGCCGACGTGCGCCCTCGCGTTCACTGCATCAGCGCCCTGGCGGCATCGAAACGCGATCATTTTCCAATCCGACCCCCTTGACGGGAGCCCACTACTGATGAGCGAGTCTTTCGACCCGTATCACAAACTGCTTGGGATCTCGAAGCGGGATCAGCCACCCACGTTGTACCGGTTGCTCGGGTTGGAGTCCTTCGAAGCCGACCGGGAGGTCATCGATGCGGCGGCGAACAAACAGATGTCGTATCTGCAAGGTTGCTGCAACGGAGACCACGCCGAGAGTGCTGAGCAGTTGATCAACCAGGTTGCTGATGCGCGTTTGCGTTTGCTCAACCCGACGTCGAAGGCCCAATACGATGAGCAATTGCAGGCGTCCGAGGTCCAGCGGCAACCTACCGCATCTGCGGTGCCGCTCTCGCAACGAGCCGCTCCGATTTCGATCAACCCCGCTCCGAGCATCAACACCTCTGCCGCTGCCACACCGCATGTCCGGACCCATCGCAAGACGCGTCATAAGCGTTCGAGTTGGGGCCACTGGATCGGTGGGACATTCATGTCGTGCTCGCTGATTTTGGTAGCGTGGATGATGGGTTTGATTGGCGGCAGGACAGCGAACAAAACGGGGGCTCCGATTTCGGCCAAGACAAGTATGGATCGCACGGGCGTGCCGCTGGTCGCGGGCGAGGCAGCTCGCACTCGTCCGCCGCGTTCGTCTGGACCAGCCACCGATCATTTGGCGTTCGATGCCCGCACGTCAGCGAACCAGGCCGACGTCCCACCGTCGATTCAGTTGGAGAATGGTTCGTCGACTCCGCCGCCCCCAATCGCGTCGATGGCCACGATGTCCGCGGAAGATAGCGAGCAACTCGATGGGTTCCGGGCCTTGGCGAAATCGCCCGTATCACCCGGGTCTACCGACCGTCCAAATGCCGATTCAAATACTGGTGGTCGCAATATGTTGAGTCGCGGGCAGAACACGGGGGCGCGTTTGCCGGTCCCGGACGAAGCGCAGCTCGCCGCCGCCACCGCGGAAGTTCAGGCCACCTTCTCGTCGCAAATCAAAGCGGCCAAAACGCCACATGAAAAACAGCATCTCGGAACAGTGATCGATGAGCTCGCCCTCGAGACCAGTCCACCGGCGGCCCGATACGCATTGTTGAAAACCGCTCTGGACACCTTCATTCAGGCCGGTGATTTCAACGGTGCGATGTTGGCGATTGATCAGGTGCAGGGACTCTACGAAGTCCCGGCGTTTGACAAACGCCTGCAGGCGATGCAGGAACTCGAGCGGGTGCTGTACCGACCGCTCGATCAAGTTGCGATGGCCGATCGGGCTGAAATGATGATGGATGAGGCCATGATGCAGGACGATTACGCAACCGCCAGCGAGTTGTGCGTGATCTGTAAAAGGTTGTCGAAAGACCTGCGAAATAGCGACATGGCAACTAAGTTCTCGCTCCGATTGAATGAAATCGAAACGCTTCAGGATCAACACCCCACCGTCATCTTGGCTCGCCAGCGGCTCGAGAGTGAACCCGACAACGTCAAAGCGAATGAGTTTCTCGGACGATTTTTGTGTTTTGGAAAGTCACAGTGGAACGAGGGCTTGCCCTATCTCCAGCGCGGCGAGGACAATGTACTTAGTGAACTCGCCGCAGCGGATCTGCAATTGCAGGCGAGCGCCACTGAGATCGAACAGGTCGCGTCCCGTTGGTGGGAATTCTCGGCCGCCGCCGACGATCAGATTCTGGTGGGGCGAGCGAGCCGCCAGCGTGCGATTGATTTGTATCGGCGGGCAATCGCTCACGGACTCGCGGGTCTCGACAAAGCCGCTGCCGAGAAACGCATCGAATCGGTGCAGCTCGCATCAGGTTCCGACCTTGCCATTTCGCGAACACCGAACGCGGAACAGGGGGAACCCAAACGCCCGCGAGGTGTGCCGCCCGCAGCGATCTACTTCAACGGCAATTGGTATGTGTTCTCGAACCAGATGATCAATCAACCTAAAGCGATTGCGATCGCCCAAAAGGCGGGCGGGCGTCTGGTCGTCGTTCGCAGTCAGGCCGAACATGACTTCTTGGTCGCCAATGCGAAGCGTCCGCTGATGCTCGGGATGTCACGCCGCGATGGCGTCTGGTACGACGCCCTGAATGAACGTCAGTATTTTTTCTTGTGGGATGCTCGCAACGGGCAACCCGAGCCCGACGGAAGCGAAGCATGGGCGGCGATCTATGATGGCCGTTCCCTGTGGCATGACTTCAATATTCGACCTATGTATTTTGCAATTGAATGGGGACGCGAGTGATGTCTGATCTCGCAAAGTCACGACCGACCGGCAAACAGGCGACCGGCAAACGACCGGCCGGCAAACAAGCTGCACCGCTCGGAATTGATCTGGGAACCACCTTCAGTTGTGTCGCCCAAGTCAACTCGCGGGGTGTGCCGCGAACGCTGCCCAATGCGGACGGCGATCTGATCACCCCCAGCGTCGTGTTCTTCGATGCAAATGATTGCGTGGTCGGCAAGGAAGCCAACAAGGCGGCATTTGTTAAACCCGAGATGATCGCCCGCTGCGTCAAGCGTGAGATGGGCAAGTCGATGTTCTGGAAATCGTTCGCCGGCGACAGCTATCCGCCCGAAGTGATCCAGTCACTCGTGTTGGAGAAGCTCAAACGAGACGCTCAGCTCAAAGTCGGTCCCGTCTCCGATGCCGTGATCACCGTCCCCGCGTACTTCAGCGAGCCGAAACGGCGGGCGACCCAGGATGCCGGCCGACTCGCGGGCCTGAATGTGCTCGATATTATTAACGAGCCGACTGCGGCAGCGATCGCGTTTGGCGTCGAAGAAGGGTTTCTCGATGCGGGCGGGGACGCGAAATCGGACGAAACGATTCTCGTTTATGATCTTGGCGGTGGCACGTTCGACGTCTCGGTGGTGCAAATTGAATCCAAACGCTTTCGAGTGCTTGCTACCGACGGCGATTTTCAACTCGGTGGCATCGATTGGGATCAAAAGATCGCTCAACAGATCTCGGCGGACTATTTCCTCGAACACCTCGCCGACCCCAGTGAAACTGCCCTCGGTGAGCAGCGGCTATTGCGGGATGCCGAGGACGCCAAACGCTCGCTATCGACTCGTCAGGAGGTTCAGATCCATTTTGAACACGCGGGCAATTCGGTCAGCATGCCACTGACGCGAAAGGCATTTGAACACATGACCGCGGGGCTGCTCGAGCGAACTCGCTTCACCACGTCGAAGGTCGTCCGCGATGCCGGATTAAAATGGAGTGATTTGACAAGGATCCTATTGGTGGGCGGATCAACACGAATGCCCGCGGTCGCGGAAATGCTCGAGCGCGAAAGTGGGATGCGAGTCGACCGCAGTCTCGCTGCGGACGAGGCCATCGCCCACGGCGCCGCGATTTACGCCAATCTGCTGACCGGGTCGCAGCACAACGGTACGAAATTGACGCTCGACGACGTCGAGATCACCAATGTCAACTCGCATAACCTCGGCGTTCTGGGATTAGAAAAAGCAACCGGCATGCAACGCACGAAAGTCCTGCTGCCCCGCAACACAGCCCTTCCAGCGAGACAAGGGGCTGCGTTCACCACGGCCGAAGATGGGCAAAGGAGCGTGGCGGTGAAAGTGGTCGAGGGCGGCGATGCCGGTGGTAATCACGCAACGCCAATCGGCAAGTGTGTGATTCGCGGCTTGCCGCCGGGACTGCCGGAGGGGACGCAAGTTAACGTCGTTTTTCAGTACGCGAACAATGGCCGGCTCAAGGTTTGTGCGACCATCCCCAGTCTGGGTAAGGCTGCCAAAATCGATATCCAACGCGACTCCCGAGTGTCCGATCGCAAGCTCGATGAGTGGGGGAAGCGAATTCGGAACCGCACCGGAGCCGCCGCTGATGATCTCGATCAGAACGATGATCTCGATCAGAACGGTGTTTCGTCAGCGGGCGAGGTGCCCGACGAAGTCGACTTCACAGACGTGTTCGACATCGATGATTTTTTGAAATAGGCGACCGGCTCAGCGATCCGCCTACTTTGCTTCGGCGCGCCACCAGGATCGTTCTTCGCTGTTGGTGTCGTCGCGGTGCGCATGTCGTAGCGGCTCGTCGGCCGTCTCGGTTTCATACACGCGATCTTCTTCGGCCAGCCATTGATTGCGGGCTGCCTGGGCAGCTGCTTCATCAGCATCGATGTGGCCATCGGCGGGCTCGCGTTCGAACCAGGCCCATCCGATCGCATCCTCGGCGACTTCGGTCTCGACGACCGGCTCGGGCACAGGCTCCTGGATCACTCGCACGCGCGGTAACGGTTCAGGCTTTGCCGGCTCGATTCGCTCCAACTTAATTTGCGGCGCCCTGCGGCGGCGATGTTGGCGATGCAGTCGTTCAAACGCAAACTGATATCGCGACTTGGGTGGTTTGGCCGCCACCGGAGTGGACGCGAGATTTTCGAGGACGAGTGAGGCGGGGCGGATAACCGGCAGCGGTGCGGGTGCCGGAGGCGGAACGACGACCGGGGCCGGAACGATTTCCGCAACCGGTTGCGGCTCTTCGACTGCCTCGGCTTCCTCTTCGTATACTTCTTCTTCAGCGGCTTCTGGTTCGTACTCCTCCTCTTGGAGTTCCTCGACAGCGGCTTCGGGTGGTGCCAGGAGATGGGCGCGTCCAGCGGCACCCTGGGCTGGCAACCCGCGGACTTCCACGCCAATTTTATGGAAGATATCAACGATATGTGCGTGGCAGGTGAACATCATCACCTGATGTCCGAGTTCAGCAAACGTTTGCAGTGTCCGCGCGGCATGCTCAGCACGGGCACCGTCAAAGTTGACCAAGACATCATCGAGCACCAAGGGCAGCATCACGCCACGGCGGGCATAAGCGGCCGCCAGCGATAAACGCAGTGCGATGAAGACCGCCTCGCCTGTGCCTCGGCTGAGCACATCGAGGGGCAGTGAGTTCCCTTCGCTATCGTCAATCTTGAGCTGGTTGGTGCCCAGCGGTGTCCAGATTCGTGTGTACTTGCCGTCGGTCAATTGACGCAAGAACGACGAGGCTTCGCGGAGTGTCTCTGGTTGACGCTCTCGCTCAAAGGTTCCACACACGTCTTCCAGCAGACTGCTCGCCATGGCAAGCGTCTGCCAGCGGCGGGCGAGCTGGTCGAGCTTGCGTTCAACACATCCGAGTTCGAGACGTGCGGTCATCAAGCGATCATCGTCACCGAGTTGTTTCATGCTAGCGGCGAGTTCGCCCTGTGCCGTTTGCATTGCGGAGATTCGGGTTTCGGTTTCGCTCATCCTCGTTGTCAGCGATTCCCAGCGGCGTTCGAGGTCGGTCGATTTGACACCTTCGATTTCGCGAGCCACATCATCGTACTGGATCGATGCCCCGACCATCGCTCGAATCTGTTTGTCGAGTTCGTCGCGTTCGCTTTGCAATTGTGCGAGCGTCGATCTGCGGTCAACGATTTGGTAGAACTGCTCGGCGGTCGCGACACCGCACTTGGCCCACAGGGCTCGGCGTTGTTGTTCGGCGCGTTCAATTGCACTGGCGTGGACCGCATGCTGTTTCTTGTGCTGCAGATCCTGAGCCTTCAAATCACGACGCTGTTTGATCCAGTGCTGCTGGCGTGCGAGTTCCTCGTGGAGATGGTTCAGTTGATCGAGCGGATTCGATCGCGATTTCAGCGATCCGGAGACGTGATCGTCTTTCTCGAGCGCTGCGCCTTTGGTCGCGCGTGAGTCCGTTCCTCGAAAGCGTGCTTTGTCCGTTTCGTTTGGTTCAGTGGCATCTCGCGCCGATGCGGCGGCGTCTTCCGACGCGTCGAGAGCTTCGACGTAAAGCGTTTCAATTCGTTTTGCGATCGTTTGTCTCTCGCGTCGGCGTTGCTCACGTTCTTCACGAAGGTCATTCATGCGTCGCAAGCTAGCCTGCAGCGTTTCGTAGCCATCACCGAGCGCGCGGATGCTCTTGGGGGACAGTGTCGTCGACAACCCGAGATGATCGAGTGTTTGGGTCCACTCTCGTCGTGCCGTCTTCAAATCGTCTGCGGCCCGGGTGGCGCGAGCATAGGAGGCCTTGTAGGCTTGCTGAGCGGCTTCATGGGAGTGATAGATCGGCAATGATTCTTCAAGGTCAGCGAGCAGCGATTCGGATTCGCGCAGTCGTGCTTCGAGCGCTTCGTTGCTGGCGGGCAGGTGTGAATTATGGTCTTCTCGCTCGGACTCGATCTCGCGGATCTGTCGCCGGACACTCTCAATCTGTCGTTCACAATCATCGAGATCTGCCTCGGTACTGCGCTGCCCCTTCTCACGGCTGAGGTAAAACAGCAGCAATGCCATTCCGCCGAACAGGATCCACAACATGCCGTGGGTGGGATTCGGCCGCGCCACGAACATCGTGATTTGGCAAACGTTGAACAAGCCATAGGCGACGGCAACGCCGCCGAACATGAACGGCAGTCCCAACTGGAACATCTGGTCAACCGGCAGCGCCTCGTCCGTCGTCAGCTCGATGGACTCACGTTCGAGATCACGAAAGTGCCTCGTCAGCTTTTCCAGGTGCGTGCCGAGTTGGATGCGATGCCGGAGAGAGGAGATATTGTCGTTCTCGCGGCGGATCGCTTGTTGCAAATCAGTCGCGTGGGCCCGAGTTAAGATGTCCTGCAATTTCGCAGCGTGTTTATCGGCTCGTTCCTTGTGTGTCTTGCCTTCGGTCCGCGCTTGCTTGAGAAGGAACGACTGCTCTTTGACGTTCTTGGCTGGCCCCGACAGGGTCGATAGGGTTTGCCGCGAGAGATCGGGCAGAGCGGTCAGGTCACCTTCGGCGATTTGCGTTCGTTCGTGTTCATCCAAGCCAAGTCGGTCAGCGTCGGCGGCAACGAGTTTGCGGGCCTTGTCGATTTGGACATCGATCCGATCAATCTGTTCCTCGAGTGCTTCGACCCAGGTGGCTTGCTGCGTGGCGGCTTCGATGCGGCCCTGCAGATCAAACAACCGCTTATTGACCGGTAGTTGATCGGCTTTATCTCGCAGTGAACGGCGGCGACTGCGAATTTCTTCGACCTTTGCCTTGCGTTCCTCGATCGACGCCTCCAGCTGAACGAGCTGCGAGGGCGCCTCGTCAGGCAGATTGACTTCGCCCTGGATCGCAGTGATCTTCGCATCGATCTTGGCGCGGTTTTGCCATGGTTCGAATACGCTGGTTGCAATTTCGACACAGCGTGCCTCCCGCTCCCATGCAACCATCCGGCCGCGGAGGGAGTCGATCTCTTCGCTTTGCGTACGCCGCTGCGTCGCCAATTCGCTCCAACGGCGAGTCTGCCCGCTGAGTTTATGGATTTCATCACGCAGCTTTTCTCGCCGGTTGAGCATGCCAGTGAGTCGGTTCACGGCCGCATCTTCTTCGGCGGGTGAGGCAGCACCCTTGCCAACCAACTCGCCCCGCCCTGCGCGTAGGCTGCGCAGCACATCGACAAGCGAGACCCGGTCCAAACCGCTGCTGAGCTTATATAGCTCATCCGCCGCCGAGGTGTCATCGAGCGAACTGAGTTCCTGCAGCTCGCGAATTCCAATCGCGAAGACGTTCGTAAAGATGGGCTCGTCGATTTGGCCGAGCAGCATGCTCAGGCGATGTTGACCCTGGCTGAGACCATCGGTGCCCGTCACGCTCAAACGCCCGACCGTGTCCGCATCGGTTAATTGGCTGTGCCGACGGATTTCATAACCGCCGCCGGGGCCGGTGACACGAATCGCCCCACCGGGTGTGCCGCCATAGATCGGTGGCAGATATCGAGAGCGCCGCTCGGGGGTGAAGCCGTACAGCATCGCCCGGAGGAACTGCATCAACGTCGTCTTACCAGCCTCGTTGGGGCCGTAGAACAACGTCATGCCTTCGCTGAGCGAGTCGACACTCAGCCCGGTCCAGACACCGAAACCATCAATTTGGATATCTTTGATTTTCATGATTTGCGTCCCCAGGATGGTTTGCCGCCGCGAAGCAATTCAACGCCCAGCAGCGTCGCTTCGTCGAGCGTCTCATCGCGATGTTGGGCTGGCAGATCTCCGAGCAACGTCGCTGCCGTGCTGGAGAGTTCGGCGTGTTCTTCGGTGAACGGCATCAGATTGATCTGGCGAGACGGCGTGCTGCCCGCCGCGGAATCTTTGGCGGAGACGCCCTTGGCTGTCCCTGATCCGGATTTGCGGAACTTGTCACTCGCTCGCAAAAAGTCGCCGAGAATCGTGTCTTCTTCACGCCAAGACTTCGGATAAATTTTGGGCGGTCGCACCGTCAGGCGTGTCGTCCAAGCGGCGGGATTGCCGTTGCCATGATCGCGGCGCAGTTGTCGCAGCAGTTCGACCGGGTCGCCCACCGCCGAGATCATTTCGGGGTCCGATAGGCTGACGTCCCATGCAACGAGCAGATGCCGGCCGCCATTTTCATTGGCGAGTGTGGCGATCTTTTGCCCCAATAGGTTGCGCAGGCTACCGACGCTGCGAATTTCCTCGGCGTCAATTGTTTCTTGGCAGTATCGAAAGGAGTCTGATTCAACGCGATGCACTCGCGCCGTGTGCTCGGCATCGACGTCGACAACGCAGTACCCGTGCGGCCCGCTCTCGTCGAGCCCGCGGCCCTGTGGTGATCCCGGTTGGATGGCTCCGGCTGGTGCTCCACCCTCGATTTCGTTGTAATTGTGGGCTCCGCCGAGTGCCCAGTAATCCATTCGGCCGGCGGACAATGCATTCGCATCGGCGGCGCCATAGCCGACGCCAATGGTGAATTCGTCGCTGACCTCGGCTTGGAAACCGGGCACGTGCAGCGACGATCGGCCTTCGCTCGAGCGGCCGACAAGCGAGCAGATCGCCCGTCCCGCCCGCTCATAGGTGATCGACAGTGCTTTGTCTCGTGGAAACAGTGTCACGTTGGGCGGAAGCGGTACCGCTTCTGGCCATTGTTTGGGGTCATCGGCGATTCCGGCGGCCCAATAGACCGGTTTTTTGGCCGCGTGCAGCTTCTCGAAATTGTCCAGCAGCAGGGACATGCCGTGCGGGCCGGCGGCGACCGGATGCAGTAAATCGCCGCTCAGAACAAGGAAATCGATATTCGTCGCCAGCGCTGCTTCGAAGACAGCGGCCGCCGCGTCTCGGGGAGCCGTCGCCAGGGCATCTCGCAAATTCGGTGGCAGTTGATCCAAATCACCGAGCGGCGTCTCTAAATGAAAATCGCTGGCGTGGATAAAGCGAAAAGATTCTCCCGACATCGTTTCCTCCCTGAAAACGTCGCGTCGCGGCAAGTCGACCGCGTCAAAATGGCATCATGCCGTGAAACTTTAACGAGTTTCCCAATATTTAGCAAAATCAATTTGCCGGGAAACTCGCAGAAGTTTTGCTCACGCTCTGAGCCGGGTTAGCCAATCTCGCCATTTTCTGCGAGATTGGGATTTTTCAAACCAGAACGACAAGTAGGACACCGCCGGTACCATGCGAATTTTGTTGACGAACGACGATGGCGTCTATGCTCCTGGGCTCGCTGCGTTAGGGCAGCAACTCCGACATCTGGGGGAGGTGATCGTCGTTGCCCCAGCAACCGAACAGAGTGGTGTGGGGCATTCGATTACCTTCCTGACGCCACTTGTCCCCAAGTCGATTCATCGCGATGGACGCCACTGGGCGTGGGCCGTCGAAGGATCGCCCGCGGACTGTGTCAAACTCGCGCTGGCAGAACTGTTCGCCGACGCCCCCATCGATTTGGTCGTCAGCGGTATCAATAATGGATTGAATGCCGGAATCAACGTGCTGTACTCGGGCACGGTCGCGGCCGCGATCGAGGGTGCGTTCTTCGGTGTCACCAGTGTAGCGGTCTCGCTCGAAAGCGACGACGACTCCGATTTCGATGCCGCAGCGGTGATTGCTCGGAATGTGATCGGGCAATTGATCCAGCACGAAGAATCCGCGGGGGGGTTGTTCAACCTGAACATTCCCACCGCGGCCACCAAGTCGGCCAGCGAAGTGAAGATTGTCCCGATGGGGCTGGCCCAGTACGGACGTCGCTATGAAAAACGGCAAGACCCCGGCGGCCGCGACTACTACTGGGCATTGTGGACTGAGCCCGACGAGCCACCGGCGGAAATGACTGACGTGATCCAGCTACGCAGCGGCAACACCACATTGACACCCCTGCACTTCAACCTCACCCGCAGCGAGTTGCTCGAGAAGATGAACGGTTGGCAGATCCGCGGCTAAGGAAATACCCGCGCACCATTTCGGCCGCCCCTTTTTTCCGGCCCGCCTCCGACCCGACCGCTCCCTCTTCTCGGCTCCCTCGTCTCGACGTTCGCTTGATGAGTTCCACGTCTGCAACCGACGCTGTACGGGGCTTCGACCGCCCAAACGATCCGCCGACCGAGACCCCCAAATTCGCCCTTGTCAGTGAATTTTCGCTGCGTCCGCGGTAAACGAATTTTGCTACGGGCAGAATCTCGCCTACGACGTAATTCAATGGATCGTCGTTGGGCGATAGATTACACTGGGTTTGCGTTGCGGTATTGTGTTGCGATTATAATGTGCCTTGGCATTCTGCCCCGCCCCCCCCAAGGCATCTCATTTTTCACTAAACCCTCAAAAGTGCAGTAAATTAGATGACGAAACAATGTAAGCGATCCCGTGGGTTCACTCTGGTGGAACTACTGGTTGTCATCGCAATTATCGGTGTGCTCGTGGGCCTTCTGTTGCCTGCTGTACAGTCTGCTCGTGAAGCGGCCAGGCGGATGCAGTGTAGCAACCGCTTGAAACAGATGAGCTTGGCATTACACAACTATCATTCCTCGTTCAACACGTTCCCAGCGGCTGGCGTGCTGCCCAAAGGGCAAAATTATGCTCGGTACTACCCAGGGATAACCGTTGCTCTGCTGCCCTACATTGAACAGCAGGCACGATATGAAACGATCCAGCGTCGGTTGGCACTGTCCACCAGCGCCTTCACGCGGATGTTCAATGGCGAAGAATATGAATCGGTATTGTCTGGGGTGATCTGCCCGTCGTCGCCGAATTCGTCCAAGCCGTCGCCCTACGCGAACAATGCACGAATTAATTACATGTTCAACATGGGCGATGGCATGCTGAAACTCGATGCGGCATGGCACCACCCTAACTACGTCAATAACAAATACGTTCAAGCCCGGTATCGCGGACCATTCCACCTGGAGTCATGGGTTAAATTTCGCGACATTCTCGATGGCACCAGCAACACGCTTGCCTTCAGCGAATCCGCTAGTGCTGCCACGGGCAACTACTCGCTCGAAGTCAAAGGTAGTTCCGGCTACAACGCCGCGTTGCTCGATCCCGATGGTGCTCAGCCGATCATCCATCCGGACGTTTGCGTAACGAGCGCGGTTGATCCAGTGAACCGCCAGTTGTACCTCAACCCCTGCGATAGCTGGCGTGGAAACTTCTTCCAGGCGGGGACGCCATGGAATGGTTTCCATACGGTCATTCCGCCTAATGGTCCAAGTTGCTGGGACAGCCCCACGGGCTACTGGGCGGCGATTTTTACACCCAATAGCTTCCATCCCGGTGGTGTCCACGGTTCCCTGTTAGACGGTTCAGTGCGGTTTATTACCGATTCCATTGACAGCGGAGACCTCACGCAAACCCAACCTGTTGCAGGGGCAAGCCCCTACGGCGTTTGGGGGGCTCTGGGGACTCACCAGGGCGGCGAAACGCCTCAGGATTACTAAACGCAAGCATGCGTTTGACTCTTTGGCGCTTCATTAGCGCCGGAGGGTAAACCTGGACCATTGGGTCTGGTCTTCATGAGGCGGGGATGCAGAAGAAAACCTGCGCAATGCAAAAGCATTGCAGCCCCAAAAATTTCGCGGACCAGGCTAAACCTAGCCGAACAGGTTCTACTCGGAATTAAGTGGCAGCCCTCCAGGCTGCGGGGTTTTCACGGCATGAGCTCCTGTGCCGAGTGATCCAAAACGCCTCCTGGCAAGCGTTTGCTTGCCGGGGGGGTGGCCGGATACTGGCACGCTGTCGGCTGGATGATCCCTGCTCACGCCAGCGTCCCCGCAGAGTTTGGGCCATTGCTCCCGGTATGCGTCATGCATGCTGTTATCAGAACGAGCGTAAAATTTCTGTCTGAAATTATGGTCGAACGCGGAGCGTTCGGCCATTCCGACCGCGGAGCGTTCGGCCACTTATTGCTCGTTCGTAAGCACGCACGCGGAAGTCGTTCCCCTTACACTGCATGGGTATCGGTCCGCGGTTACAGCGTTGATATCACGGGTTGTTGAGTGTTTGCTTCAATGGATTTTTGAGTGTTTAGGACACCAGGAACAATAAGTGACGGGTTTACCGTAGTGGATCTTGTTAAAGATCCTGTTCTGGATGGATCTTTAACAAGATCCACTACGCCAGTTATTGATCCCACGTTCCTTACTTGTACGCGAATGCTTAAGGGTTCATCGCATTAGAAACACGGGACGCTGGGCGCGGCAGTTCTGGCGATCCAACACTCGGTAGCAACTATTTCTGTGCTCGTGGAAAATCCCGCTGGCCTGTTATGTTGATACATCGATTATCTTGATACATCGATTTAGCAGCAGGTAAGCACGTCGGGTGAATTTATTCGGCATAATTAAAAAGCGTAGGCATATACGACACTTCTCCAAACTCATTGAGTGTTTTCGTAAGTGTGTTTAGCAGTGTACTGAAGCGCTCCCAGGCGCCAGCGGGGAGCAGTTGGTACTTGAGTTTTTTCCAAAGCATTTCAATTGCATTCAGCTCTGGACTGTATGGCGGCAGATGGTAGATGTAGAGTCCTTTCTCTGCCCAGTCTTCCATGCGAGTTTGAAATGCTCCGCTCGTGTGGACTGAGGCATTGTCAAGGACCACAACAGTTGGACCGTCGATTGTTTGGCAATAATCATCGAAAATTGCAATCACCATTTCGCTGTTCACGTAGCCTTTGTGGAGATAGGTGTGGGTTTCACCGTCTTGACCCTGAAACCCAATCGCTTGAACGTTGCTGCCGTGTGCCCCGGTTACGGGTATTTCGTAGCGTCGACCGATCGGTTGCCATCCGTAGGGAACAACTCCTTTGAGCGAGAAACCCGCCTCGTCAAAGTAAACAACGTTCAAATCCGGTTCTTCGAGAAACTCGGCTAGCTCTTCCTTGGCCAATTGAAATTTCTTTTCATCCCGTTTTTGCCGCAAACTTCGACGATAACGTTTCCAACTCAGCCGAAACCGCCTCGCGTATTCTCGCAGAGTGGGTCGCTTGATTTCCTTGCCGGTTTTTTCTTTCAGCTCTTTCAGCACCTTGGCTGGTCGATTCGGGTATTTTCGAAGTAGTCGCCGGAGAGTTTGCTGCTCTGAGGCGTTGAGTATCGGCGGCGCACCGGGATGCTCGGAGTCTTCAAGTGCGTCGGGGCCGCCTTCTGAAAATCTGTCAATCCAACTGGATACCGAATCTCGATCCACGCCAAAGATATCGACAAGGGAACTTATTTCGTACTGTTGGTCGCTGAGTAAGATTGCGTGCGCACGAACTCGCGTATAGTGGCAATGATGACTTTTCCACATTTCCGTCAGTTGCTGTTTTTGCTCGACTGAGCCAATTTGTGCGAATTTTGTAGAGGGGCGTGCCATTTGAATCTCCCGGTTCGTGAAACAGGGAGAAACATGATGCTTCGCATAATCTCGACCATCGAGCATTTGCTAGCAAATCAGAAAGGATTCCCAACTCAACATGGGTGCAAAAAGCTTGCCAGTTATACCGAAATACTTACCCAGATGTGCTTACTCAATAAGAAAGCGAGTTGGATGGACGAAAAACGTCCATCCAACTCGCTCTTTTGATTGTCATTTTGCAGGGTTGCTTATTCGGGACTACTGCCCATGGGGGCATACGCCTCGCCGGCGGACGCCGCAGTCGCCTCTGCATCGATGTCTTTCACAGCATCGCCCAGGTCTTCGGTGAAACTGTTTTCGCCCGTGGACGCGATCTCCACGCTGAGTGTTGTTGTGCCCGCTGTTCGGTACTCTTTCGCCACGACCTTGTACATCTCAAACTTTCCCGTTTTCAACATGCGATCGTACTCATTAATCTGCTCACGGGTGGCACCTTGTCCCGGGTGTTTTGGATAGGGATCGCCTTCGGTGACGGTTTTATTGACGATCACTTTGAATTTTCCAGCGGGAGCACCCACGTATTTTGTGGACGTCATCATCACCGCTGTTCCCGTCTCATCGGTGGTTCCACCGACGGGCCAACGCGTCAAAGCCGAATCCTCGGGGAAAAGCACGACGCTCGCATCCGCCAGCGGGGCGCCTCCCTGAGTGATTGTGATGGAGGTTGGGTACGTCTCAGGCATCCCTTCGGGGCGAGATTCACCACATCCCGTGATTGTGACAGAGGTCGCCAACATGACTCCAGCCAATGCCATCCAGCTTGCGTTCTTGAATATCATCTTTCGTGATCCCTAGCGGTACGAGTTCTGAGCAATGTGAGCAGATTTCTCGGAGGCACATCGCCCCGCTTAGAACTACCCACCAACGGCGTTAATATAACGTCTCATTGCGTCAAAAAAGTTGTCGCATCGCTTTCTGAGAGTGCCGCATCAACTTGAGACACATAATCACACGCTATATCAAGATAAGGTGATTTGATCGTGCCCACGACCGGCGGATTTAGAGTGGGACGCAGGGCCGCTGGACGCACGGCGCAAACGAGCGGCAACTACATCAACAACTCGTCCCGCAGTCCTGCCAGGTAGGCGAGCAGCGGTCGCGGGGCGCCCTTGCTATCGATCACGCCGGTGTGGGGCATGACATGCGGGAGTTGATCTGAGGCGCCATCCCAGACAACCGCGTGAACAATTTGCTTGGCGAGCAAGGTTTCGATTAAGGGGCGGGCATAATCGTATTGCTGGCGTGCCCAGGCGGCCGCTTGACCGTTCATCTCAGGGGCCAGCGATACCGGAGACGTCTTGATTCGCGCTCCTGGATCGATGCCTGGAGCGGCGGGGACCGATAGCTGCACGAGCAGTGGCGTGCTGAGCGTTCCCCAGCGATCGATGAGCTGTGCGAATTCGAGTGGTGTGCGCGGTTGCGTGTCACCCTCCTTGTATCCAAATCGAAAATTCAACCCGATGCCGGCCAGTCCTAAACCACTGCGCAGGAGCGCGTCGGCGAAATGAAGCGGCGAAATGCCGTCCGCGTGCCGCGCCAGGTATTCGCCACAGGGTTGATCGATCGACATCACGACCGGCGTCTGCGGATCGCAGCGGCGGATCGTTTGCAGAACGCCGATCGAAAATCGCATGACTTGCTCATCATCGAGCCCGAGGGGCCCGCAGATGTTCAGTCCCGAGGCGGCGTTCCATAAGTGCACACGGCCGCGAAACTCCATGACCGTAGCTTCTACGAATTTTGTCATCGCCGACATCAACTGGTCGAAATGGTTGTCCATGAGCGCCAACCAGTCCGGCAGCATTCCCGCGCGATGATCGATCACAGGACCGCCAATCACACGCATGCCGACGCTGGCGCACTCATCGAGAATTCGGTTCGCAGAGGCGAAGTCCGGTGTTCCGGACGCATTCTCAATTTCTCCCCAACTGATTCGGACGGCGACCGCGTTGAACGCCTGAGTGATCTCGCTGAAGATTGTTTGAGGAGCCTCATCGAGGCCAACGAGTGTTTTGTCGACGGATTGGGGCGAGCTCGATCTCGTTACGGCCGGCCCCGGCCGTTGCCGCGCTGCGCCCTGGTTTGCATTGCCCGAGGGCGGTACCGTCGTGTCGCTCGGCAGCACACCCGCAGCCATCATCGTGCTCAGGCGTGGCTCGCGGGTACGGCGGAACGCCATCGACTGGGCGGCGAATAACTTCGTCAATTCCGCCGCGGCTTGTTCGAGTAGCGAGATCGCTTGGATTGCCGCACGCGTCGAATGGATTTCCGCTTCACAAACGGCCAAGGCCCGGCCGGTCGCCTCGTCCTTACTACGTTGCTGCGGCCGAGGTTGCAACGCATCGAGGAAACTGACTGTCCCGCGGGTGAGCAATTCGTCAAAACGATCACTCAGCGACAGACCACCTCGCTGCCAAATATCCGCTTGCGATCGTACCCGGTGGCAGCTCCCACGCGCCAACTCAACGATCAATTGATGCGGAGCGTCGAGGCAGCGGAGTGAACACGTCGTCAATACCCGGTATCCGATGGAGTCGATCGGACACGTGATCAGTAATTTGGCGGACGTGTCAACGCTGCGTGTCAACGTCAAGCGTCCCCCCGCCTCAGCCGATGAGCGAAAGTCTTCTGGCAGGTTGCGTGCCGAGTCAACTGCGGCGACGCCGGAGGACTCGTGCGGGCGGAAAACGTTGCGGGTTTGCCACGGAACACCTTCCATTCCACACAGATAGGCATCCTCCCAGCGGCTCGCATGGAAAAAAACGGCCGCCGCATCTGGGACATGGAAGTGCATCTGACCCATGGCTGTCAAATTTCTCGGTGCCGTGTGCATGAATGGAAAAATCGAAAATGCTGCCGCCATTTCGGTCGGCAGGCTTCTATGGTAGTCGGTTCGGCGAGATGTCGCGAGAGAGGCCGATTTTTGCACATCGAGAAGCTATCTGTTCAAATGCGATCGGCTATGCGAAATTTGAGGAATGAACATGCCATCTCAAGAAGTCTACCGGTTCGATCCCGCCGGATCTCTACTGCAAACGAGCCTGCCTTTTCCTCGCCGGCAGGGGAAGGTCCGCGATGTCTACGATCTAGGCGATTGTCTGCTGATTGTCAGTACCGACCGTATTAGCGCATTCGACTATATCCTCCCATCGGGTATTCCCGGCAAAGGTCAGCTGTTGACCGAAATGAGCCGGTTTTGGTTCGACGCGATTGATGCCGGAGAAATCGGCGGGCGATTGGCTGACGCGGGAACGCCGCTGCGGCATCACTTGATCGGCACCGAGGTTCCCACGCGGGTTGCCGAACGCGTCGACCCGGCTCCGTTGGAAGGACGGGTGATGGTGGTACGCAAAGCCGACGTGGTCCCTTTTGAATGTGTCGTGCGGGGTTACCTCGAGGGCAGTGGCTGGCTCGCATATCAAGACTGCGGTGAGATCTGCGGCGTGGCACTCCCACCAGGCCTGCGGCAATGCGAAAAACTCGACACTGCGATTTTCACGCCGGCTACCAAAGCCGAAGAGGGCCATGATGAGAACGTGCCCATCGAGGTGATGGCCGAGCAGCTCGGCACCGAAACCGCACACCAACTTCGCACCATGAGCCTGGTCATCTACGAAGATGCGGCTCAAATCGCCGCTCGAAAAGGCGTGTTGATCGCTGATACCAAATTCGAGTTTGGGCACTGTGCAGGGAGCCTGATGCTGATCGACGAGGTTCTGACGCCGGACAGTTCCCGGTTCTGGGCTGCGGACGAGTACGAACCCGGCCGAGCCCAACGTTCATTTGACAAGCAATTCGTGCGAGAATGGTTGCAAGCCTCGGACTGGGACCGCAATAGCCCGCCGCCTCCGCTACCAGATGAAATCATCAAAAAGACCGCGGACCGCTACCGCGAAGGTGCCGATCGCTTGCGGTCGTAGCATGGCATTCGCGGTCTACGGCAGCGTTTGCAACCTACGAATCGGGATTAGATGAAATTACGAATCACGACCCTGCTGTTTATTGCCATTCTCGGCAGCCCGTGTATTGCGTGGGCGCAGGAGGGGCAGGGGAGCGTTCCGGCTGAATCGTCAACCGCTGAATCTCCAACGACGGCAGACGCTGTTTCCGTCGCTGCACCGAACCACGGAATGTCAGGCACAGACGTTTCCATCGCGATTTCGAACGGCCAAGCGGAGGTTGCATCCGACTCCACGCTCGACCCGACGCTGAAATCCTCCCTCCAGCAGGTTTACCAAACGGCCCAGCAGAATCTGCAGGCGGCAGCAGCGAGCAAGAATAACGCAGCCCGCTTCGCCAAGATGACGCAGGACGCGAAAACCGATTTCCAAACGATCACCGCGGATTTGCAGCGTCCCGCTAGCACGGATCTGGATATTCAGCCCGATGAAAAGTCCGATTCCATTTCACAGACGCTGGCGACTGCGAACGCCGAATTAGCCGCTGCGACCAATCTTGTGGTGACCCTTGCGAGCGAACCATTGCGTCGCCGGCAGCGGCTTGCCGAGATTCCTGGTGAACTCGCCAAGGCGCAACAAACCCTCACGGATACCACCGAACAACTCACGCTATCGACGCCCGTCAACGAGAAGCTGATTGAGACGCACGCTCGAGTCTCTTCGTTGCAAGCGCGTTCGCTCGCCGCCGAGGCTCGCATCGAGGAGTTGCAACAAGAACAGACTGCCTACACGTCAACAGCAGAGTTACTGCCGCTCCGCAGGCGTCTCGCCGACCAGCGAGTGGAGACACTCCGAGCTCGCATCGATTTGCTTCAAGCCACGCTGCTGAAACGACAGAAGGCCGAGGTGCAGGATACCACCAACGACCTGCGAGGTGACTTGAGCAAAGTTAGCGGCCCGCTGAAGTCAATCGCGCTGAGCAACATTCAGCTCAGTGAGTTGCACCAGAAGCTGATCAGTCAAGCAGCCGATGCCAACGAAGCACTCGACGATATTCGCGAAGCGACTCAAGCCGCCCAGGCGGAACTGAAAACATCGCGTGAGCGGGTCAAGGCGGTGGGCTTGACCGACGCCCTGGGACTGATGCTTCGGACGCGGCGTAGCGAGTACGAGAAGCTCCGCCAAAAGTATCTGCCTTATGAGGACTTGAAGGATCGCATCCAGGACCTCCAGGTCGCGTCGTTTCAATTGGAAGACGCACTGAGCAGTATCAACGATCAGATCGAAGCGGCTCAATCGCTCTCGAGCGTCCCTGCGGGGATAGGAACGAGCGGGAATTTACAGTCTGAAATTGTGGTCGAACGCTCCGCGGTCGACCATTCATTTTCCGCTCGTTCCTTAACGCCTCGTAGCGGTTCGGGAGACGCGTCGTCGGCCTCGGGGATCCCCGATGACGCGGGCCCCGATCAAGTTTCGCTTTTAAAAACTCGCAAAGAGCTGCTCAGTGCGACGCTGCTATCGCAGAATACCGTTTTACAAACGCTGCTCAACGGGGATACACAACGACGGCTCTTGCTGCAGGAAATTGATCTCTACATCCACTTCATCGACGAGCAGGTGTTTTGGATCCGTAGCTCGCCAGCGTTCACCACGGGCGAACTGCGATCGGCGCCGCAGGCGATCCAATGGTTTGTTCAGCCCAACAGCTGGAGGCGTGTGATCGATCAAGCGCTGGGGAACATCGCGCGCTATCCGATGAACTGTTTCCTGGCGTTGATGGCGATTGCGGCGTTGTTCTGGGCACGTCCACGACTTCGACAAACCATCGATCTCGCGTCGAAGAAAGCACGACGATACAAAGCGGCCTTTCGACCCACGATCGAGACTCTCGTCGCGACGATTTTGCTAGCGATTGCCTTGCCAGCTGTTTTCCTATTCATGGGCGTGCTGCTCGTCGATCGCGTAACCGTCGATCCGTTTGTCGATGGCGTTGGCGCCGGTCTGATTTCGGTGGCGTTGTTTGTCTCACCGCGGACGTTGCTACGTGAGGTATGTCGGAAGGACGGATTCGGGGACGCACACTTCGGCTGGAACGAAGCGGTGCGGAAGATGTTGCGTTTTCACCTGCGATGGTACATGGTTCTCGGTGCCCTCGGCGCCTTTTTGCTCGTGCTCGGACATGGGAATCCAGACCAAGAGGCACGTACTCTGACCGAGCGATTGACCTCCGTCTGTTTGTTCTCCATGTTCGCCGTTTTCAACCACTTTGTCTTTCGGCCGGGCAGCGAGATGTTTGCTCAGATCGGCAGTGATCGTCCCGATTCCACGCTTTACCACAGCCGGTACTACGTGTGGGTCCTGATGCTCAGTGTGCCAACGTTGCTCATCGGGATGTCGATCCTGGGTTACCTCGATACCGCGTTTCGGTTGGGTAAATCGATTCAGTTTTCGTTGATCTTACTCGTGGTCGTTGTGCTGTTGGTGGCGTCGGTATTCCGTTGGCTGAGCTTGCGGTACCGGGATATCTCGATCAAGCAAGCGAGAGAGAAACGCGAGAGGCAACGAGCTGCCGCACAAACCAGCGAGACGGATTCGCTGTCCGAGGAGGTTGGTATTGAACTGGTCGAAGATGAAAGGGCCGATCTCCCTACTCTCGATCGACAGACCCGGCAAACTGTATCCACACTCGCAACGGTGATTTCGCTCGCCGGACTCGCGCTCATCTGGAGTGACGTCCTGCCCGCCCTGGATATTCTGGATCGACTACGGGTAGGAAGCATGGGGACGGGTGAGGAGATTCATGTCTTCACCTTGAAAGATATTTTCTACATCGCCGCTGTCATCGCGGCGACGGCCTACGCGATCCGGACACTGCCCGGTGCTTTGGAAATGGTCGTTTTGCAGCGATCATCGCTGGACAGCGGTGCGCGGTATGCCTGGACAACCATACTCCGCTACGTGCTGATTGTTGGCGGCGTTTTGATTGTCATGAATATGTTGAGCGTGCCCTACCAACAACTCGGCTGGCTTCTGGCGGCGGCGTCGGTAGGCCTGGGATTTGGCATGCAGGAGATCTTTGCGAACTTCGTGTCGGGAATCATCTTGCTGCTCGAACGCCCCGTGCGCGTGGGCGATGTCGTCACCATCGGCGATACCACGGGTGTCGTCTCGCGAATTCAAATGCGAGCGACCACGGTGACGAGTTGGGACCGCAAAGAACTCGTGGTGCCGAACAAGGATTTGATCACCGAGAAAGTGTTGAACTGGTCGTTGTCGAACGTGATTAATCGGGTGACGATCAATGTGGGCGTGGACTATGCCGCTGACCCTGATGAGGTACGCCGCATTCTCGAACGCGTCGTTGGCTTGCATCCCGATGTCATGGCCGATCCCGCGCCGCTGGTCAATCTGGAGCAGTTCGGCGACAACTCACTGAACTTTGCCGTCCGATTTTTCCTCGCCAATTTGGACCGTCGAATCGGCGTCACCCACGAGATCAATGCGTCCATTCTCCGCGCTTTGAGAATCGCTAAAATCAACATTCCATTCCCTCAGCGGGACGTCCACATCAAGGTGGAGTCCAATCCTCAGGCACTGCCCATCGAACGGCCGCGTGATAGCACATCGAGCCCTGAGGAACGTTAGCCACCCGGTCGCTCACACGACACGGCATGTGAAATCAACACGCCACTAGGTGCGTGGCAGTCTGTTCTCCGGCTGGTTTGACGGAAGCGGAGGCCAGATGTGTTCGAATCGTGGCTGAACGACCCAACGATTTATTTGTGGAATGCGATTGTCAAGGTTAGACTGTCGCTGCCGGGAGAAACAGAGCCGATTTCGGGAGAATTTGGCACGACAAATGCATCAATCGGCTGGGTTTCGTTTTCAATTTATGGTCGCACGAAAAAGGTCTATCATGGTTCGGACGTTGATTTTTACTGCCGCTATCGCCCTGGCTACTTGGGCCGTCTCGGGACAGGCTGAGGCATTTCATGGCCACCGACGCGCTTGCGCAACCGGGTACGCGCATCGCGCACCGGTAGCCGTCTACTATGCTCCACCGCGATACGCGGGCTACTACGGGGCCGGTTCGATTTACTCCGCCGGTTATGGAGGCTATGGCTACGGGGCTCCCGGCTACGGCTACGAGTACAGGAGTTTTGGTGCCAATCCGTACGGCTATTCGGGGTATCGCGGTGGCGGAGTGTCGATTGGGTTCGGGACCGGATTAGGCTACGGCGGACTCGGAGGCTACGGCAACCCAGGCTACGGACTCGGTTGGTGAGTGGTGAGCGGGTTCGACTGTCGATCGGCGAACCCGCGAGCAACGCAAGCCCTGTTTTGCTCGTTAACGAGTGGCCCGTGGGGCGTATGGCGGCGATGGGTTAGGTCGTACAATAGCGACCGACCCGTCCGCGATACGCTCCTGAGACACAGTACATGGCCTTTCGAAGTGTGATCAATTCCGCGGCATACCATAACGGTGTCCGTGTAGCCGACGTGCCGATTGCCGACCTTGGGGACGCATGGAGTCACTCGGATCGATTTTTTTGGGTGGGATTGTACGAGCCGAGTGAAGAGGTGCTCGCACACATCCAGCGGGCATTTGGCCTGCACGATTTGGCGATCGAGGATGCCCGTTGCGCCCACCAGCGTCCGAAGCTGGAGGTTTACGATGACTCGATGTTCATCGTCATGCGCACCGCGAAGCTTTCGGCCGGCGGCGAACATCGCATCGAGTTCGGTGAAACGCACATGTTCCTTGGCCCACGCTACGTGATCACGGTCAGGCATGGCTCGCTCCAGTCGCACGAGGGAGTCAGGACGCGTTGCGAGTCGACACCGAACTTACTCGCCAAGGGTGAGGGATTTGTTGCGCATGCCGTGATGGACTTTATTGTCGATCAATATTTCCCGATCATCGATGCGTTGGAGGCAGAGCTCGATGAATTGGAGGACCACATTTTCAATGGCCAGTCCGAACGCAATGTGACGGCCCGGATTTACCACCTCCGCCGCGATTTACTCGCGATCATGCAGGCCGTGTCCCCTTCGATTGACGTCGCGTCGCGGCTCGCCAGGACGAACTCCGAACTCATTTCTCCTGACGCGCGGCCCTATTTCCAAGACATCCATGACCATGTCGTCTGTATCGCAGGCTTGGTGGACAGTCTGCAACAACTTTCGCAGACCGCTCTGGAAAGTAACTTGGCATTAATATCCGTTTCCCAGAACGATGATACCAAGCGTCTTGCCGCGTGGGCCGCAATCCTCGCGGTGCCCACCTTGGTCGCGGGCTTGTACGGTATGAATTTCAAGTACATGCCCGAAACCGCGTGGGCGTGGGGGTATCCCGCCTCGCTGGTGATGATGGCGTTGATGTGCGTGGTACTCTACATCCGTTTTCGTAGTGTGGATTGGCTGTAGTCACGTCGGATCACTCGAGTCGTCGCTTGGGACCCTTGTCCCGAGGGAGCGACCGTGGAACGCTCAACGAACCGACTTCCCGGACCGGACAGTGGTCCCCTGTCTCATCCGCTCGCGTGCTCGCAGCACAGTGAATCGCTACGGGTGACTCGGTGGGTCATAATTCCCCACCCCGGAAATCTGCCCCGTTGCGAAAATGAAATTCGCGCGAAATACTGCGTGTTTTACGGTGTTTTCGGAATATTTACGCGATTGGCACAGCTCGTGCTTAATGCCATATCCGTCAACCCGCGACGTTAACTTTCTAGCCATTCGACTTTTTCCATAGGCACTTCCCATGCTCGAACAATCCTCCACTCGCGAACGGATTACGGAACTCACACACGAAATCAAAAAGCAGAACGAGCCTTTTCAAAGGATCGTCGGGCAGGTCAATCACGTGCTCGTCGGGCAGGAACGGCTGATCCATCGGATGTTGATTGGGCTGCTCGCCAACGGTCACCTTTTGATCGAGGGCGTCCCGGGCTTGGCCAAGACGACCGCGGTGGCGAGTCTCGCCAAGGCAATCAACACGGGATTTCAGCGATTGCAGTTCACGCCCGATTTGCTGCCTGCTGACTTGATCGGAACGCAGGTGTACCGGCCTCAGGACCAGACCTTTGTGGTTCAGAAAGGGCCGATCTTTTCCAATCTGATTCTTGCCGACGAGATCAACCGCGCTCCCGCAAAGGTGCAGAGCGCGCTGCTCGAAGCGATGCAGGAACGGCAGGTCACGATTGGCTTGGAGACGTTTCCGCTCGACAACCCGTTCCTCGTGATGGCAACGCAGAACCCCGTCGAACAGGAAGGCACCTATCAACTACCGGAAGCCCAGACGGACCGGTTCATGCTGAAGGTGATCGTGGATTACCCCAACCGCGACGAGGAGGTCCTGATTCTGCAGCGAATGAGCAAAACGTCGGCCAAGTTTGAGGTCGAAGCAGTGACCTCACCCGGTGAGATTCTGGCTGCTCGAGAACTCGTTGACGAAATCTATGTTGATTCAAAAGTAGAGAACTACATTGTCGACCTGGTGATGGCGACACGAACACCCGAAGCGTACGGATTGAAACTCAGCGATTTGATTCAGTTCGGTGGCTCGCCTCGTGCGACGATCAATTTGGCACTGGCAGCAAAAGCCAACGCGTTCCTGGCCGGTCGTGGCTACGTCACTCCCGCCGATGTCAAGGAAATCGCGCTCGATGTGCTGCGGCATCGGGTCATGGTGACCTACGAAGCCGAAGCGGAAGAACGAACGAGCGATTCGATCGTCACGGAAATCCTAAATCATGTGGCAACCCCGTAGGACGCTCAAATTGACGTCGCCACCGTCGCCCCGACGGTGGGCGGAATCGCAAACCATTCTGCGATCTCGGCGGCGCTCGGGCGAGCGTCGCTGCAAGATTGCGTTCGACTTGGCGCGTATGTAGACAACCTCTCATCCAAACAGCAATGCAACCATGATCCCACGTGAAATTCTCCAAAAGATACGTCGAATCCAGATTCGCACGTCCCATCAAGTCGACGAGATGCTGGCGGGTAACTGGCATTCGGCGTTCAAGGGCCGTGGGATGGAATTTGAAGAGGTCCGCCCGTACCAAGTTGGCGACGACGTTCGCGCCATCGACTGGAATGTGACCGCTCGCAGCGACCAGCCCTATGTGAAATTGTTTCGTGAGGAACGTGAGCTGGCGGTGCACTTGCTGGTTGATTTGAGTGGCTCGCAAAAGCTCGGAACCACCACGCAGACCAAACGAGAATTGGTCGCCGAACTCGGTGCCCTGCTATCGATGTCCGCGATTAAGAACAACGACAAAGTCGGCCTGACCCTGTTCACCGATGATGTTGAAAAAAGCATTCCCGCCCGGAAGGGCTCGCGGCATGTGCTCCGGCTCATCCGTGAACTGCTGTACTGTCAACCTATCGGCACGGGCACCGACATTCGCCAAGCCATCGAGCACCTCAATCGGGTCTGCAAGCGACGCACGGTGGTGTTTCTGATCAGTGATTTTCAGGATCGCGACTACGAGCGAGCCCTGAAGATTGCCGCTCGGAAGCACGACATTATACCCGTCGTGATTGCCGATCCAAGAGAGCACGAAATGCCTAACGTTGGTTTGGTGCGACTGCGAGATGAAGAGACCGGCGAAGTCGTCACGTTGGACACGGCCAGTCAAAAGAATCGAAAGCATTTCACCGAGCTGTATCGTGCCGAATGTGACGCGCGCGACCATCTCTTTCGACGCTTGCGGTTGATGCCACTTCATCTTGAAACCGGTTCGGATATCGTCGAGCCGTTACATAAATATTTTCATCTACGAGAGAACCGAGCATGATTTTACGTCGTGACTGTGAAAGTCGGCGGCTATCGAACTCCCGACGACCAACCAAGCGATTGGTAACCCTCATTGCGGTGGGATGCCTGGTGTTGTCGTTGTCGACGATCGCCTCCGTTGTCGGCGCCGCGGCGCCAACGATCTCCATCAAAGCATCGACAACTGCGGTGCGGGTGGCCGAGCCGTTTACGGTGTGGTGGACTGTCGTGGCCCCGGCAGGTTCCAAGGTGATGTTTCCTGATAGCGGGAAACAACTGGGGGACTTCGAAATTCTCAATACGTCTGACCAGTTTGACATTCCGCAGCCGGGCTCGAGCACTGACCGAACCTGGACCCGGCGGATGACGCTCGACACGATCCACACCGGTGATTTGCAAATCCCCGAACTCGAAATTCATATTCAGGTCGGCAATGAAGTCGACATGAAGGCATCCCATGTCACGCGTTCGGAGCCACTTGCGATCCACGTCGCCAGTGTGCTCGAGGATCGTGCCGACCCCACCCGGTTTCACGATATTGAAACGGTGGTCGACGCAAGTGTTCCTGTCGAGCGTTCGCGGAGTAACGTGGGCTGGGCACTCGGCGGCGCCGCAGGCCTGGTACTGCTGGCCGTCGCAGGCGTGGTGGTCGTTCGCCGTCGCAGTCGCGTGACACCGAGGACGTGGGCATTGAACGAACTCGACGACTTGGAACTCGCGATGAGTGCCGGTGCGGCGAGCGTCGATGCGGCGACGGTGCGGTTATCCGAGATCCTTCGCGGTTATCTCTCGTTGCAGCTCAACATCGATGAGGCAGGGCACACCTCCTCCGAGGTGTTGCAGAGGATCGAGTCCGAACACAACGTCAGTGGGGACATCACCGCCCGCATGGGAGAGCTGTTTTCGCTTGCGGACGACGCGAAATTTGCCGGTCAGCAGTTGACCGAAGATGAAGTCAAAACCGCAATTGAACAGTCTCGTGAACTTGTACAAGCCATCGCATCCTCGCAGCAGAGGTAAGGAGATCATCACTTATGTTGTATTCACCCTGGTATTTATTACTGCTCTTACTTCTGCCTGTTTTCGCATGGCGATTGTTCGCACCGCGGCGGCGAAACGCTGTCAGGTTTAGTAGCCTGCGGATCGCCCAGCAAATGACTCCCACGCTGCGCCAGCGTATGGCATGGTTGCCCTCGGCGTTGACTCTCGGTGCGATCGTCTTGATGATTTTGGGCGTGGCTCGCCCGCGGGAAGGACGCGAGCAAACGATTGCCGAGAGCGAAGGGATCGCGATTGAAATGGTCGTCGATCGCAGCGGCAGCATGCAAGCGTTGGATTTTGAAATTGATGGTGAGCCCGTCGATCGTTTAACGGCTATCAAGAAGGTCGCCGGTGAGTTTGTCGAAGGCGACGACACTCGTGACCTCGCGGGGAGATTTAGCGACCTCGTTGGGCTGATCACCTTCGCTGGCTATGCCGATAGCGAAACACCACCCACGCTCGATCATGCGTTCCTAGCATCGCAACTGAACCGTACTCGGATTGTCACCGACCGCAGTGAAGATGGCACCGCCATTGGCGATGCGATCTCACTGGCGGTTGAAAAGCTCAACGCGCTCGATGCGAGGCAGAAACAGAAGGTACAGAGCAAAGTAATCATTCTGCTCACCGATGGTGAAAACAATGCGGGTGAGCTCGATCCCGTTCCCGCTGCGGAACTCGCGGCGACGATGGGGATCAAGGTCTACACGATCGGTGTGGGTACCAAGGGCGAGGCTCCTGTTCCCGTGGTCGATGCCTTTGGACGTCAGAGGATGCAGTGGATGAGGGTGAACATCGATGAAGCAACGCTCACCAAGGTCGCCGAGGTGACGGGTGGAAAGTATTTTCGCGCCACCGACACCGATTCACTCGCCAAAATCTACGGAGAGATCGATCAACTCGAAAAAACAAACGTAGAAGCCAAGCACTTCGTTGACTATCGCGAGTTGGCCGTGCAGTCCTACTCCGGTGCCATTTCCTTTCCACCACTCTTGATGATCGCGTTTGTGCTGCTAGCCGCTCGCCTCCTCCTTCAACAAACCTGGTTACGCGAGATGACTGCGTGACTCCTAGCAATCATCTGAAATGAGAACTCTCCCATGGATATAAAAATCGGAAACCCAAACGCTCTCTACCTGCTCATCGTCGTTGCGATCAGCATGGCATTGACGGCTTGGGCGACTATCGCTCGACACCGCGCGGCGAACCAATTTGCCACCCGCGAGTTTCGCAAACGCATCCTGCCGCGTGGCGATGCGGCCCGGCATTGGGTCTCGGCCACACTCGTAATAACCAGTTTGCTGCTACTTGTGATCGCGTTAACGGACATTCGCTGGGGGAAGTCCTTGCGTGAAGTCCCCCAAAAAGGAATTGAAGTCATGTTCGTGCTCGATGTCTCACGCAGCATGCTCGCTGAGGATGCGTCACCCAATCGCCTCGCCCGTGCCAAACAACAGATCAAAGACATGGTCGATGCCATGGCCGGTGACCGAGTTGGGTTGATTGCGTTTGCTGGCGACGCTCGACAGTCCGTGCCGTTGACGAGCCACTACAACGACTTCAAGCAAACCCTCGACTCGGTCGGCCCACAGACCGTTCGTAGTGGGGGCTCGCGTCTTGGCGACGCACTCGATGCCGCAGCGAACGGATTTCTCAGCAAGACTCATGATCACAAGGCAATCATCGTCTTCACGGACGGTGAAGATCAGGAGAGCAAGCCGGTCGAAGTGGCGAAAACGCTCTACGCCGAACAGGGCATTCGGATTTTCACTGTGGGACTCGGCGACATGGACCAAGGTGCTCGGGTGCCGGAATCCGAGGACGGCCGTGGCGGCTATGTTCGATACAAGGGCGAACAGGTTTGGTCCAAAATGAATGGACTGATTCTGCAACAGATCGCCGAAGAATCCGACGGGGCATACATCCCCGCTGGAACGCGACACGTCAACATGTCGGACGTCTACCACCGCTATGTTGCGAACGTCGAGCAAGAGAATTTTGAAGATGCCACGATCAATACCTACATCGCGAGATATCAATGGTTTGCGGTACCCGCACTGTTGCTGTTGATGCTCGAAGTATTTGGGTCCACTCGGTCCGCCAAAATACGCACCGAGCGGGACCATGCCGCGCAGCCCGTCGTCGATGAACTCGGGCGAGCTGCTTAGCCGTACTTGCGAAGGAACCCCCGTCGCTCGCTCATCCAAGAGATTGACCTCGACGCCCGCTCACGCTCTTGAGTTCTCATCACACTTCAGAAGACACGCACGCTATGAACATGAACACTGTTAAACGACTCTCGATCGCGATGCTGGTTTGCGCGGCTGCTTCCCCCGTAGCGGCGGATTCCCCCACAGCGGTGGATCCGGCCGCCATGATCAATGCTGCAAATGAACTGGTTCGCAACGGCGAGTTTTCCCAAGCGATCGAAAACTACAGCGAAATTCCACCTACCGAACGAACCCGGGAACAGGTGCAATACAACCTCGGTGTTGCCCAGTACCGTCAAGGTGATTTGAACGCTGCCAAGGAGCACTTCGGCGAAGCGTCGACAGCGACTACCTCCTCGTTGGCCGCCGCCGCTCGCTACAACCTCGGTAACTGTTTCTACACCGATGCCGTCGCGAACGCCGAATCGGACCCGCAGGCCGCAATCGATTCGCTGAACCAAGCCATCGCACACTACCGCTCGTCACTGCGTGCCAATCCCAACCATGTTGACGCCCGCGCCAACATTGAACTCGCAGTGGAACTGCGGAAGAAATTGGAAGACCAACAGCAACAGCAACAGCAACAGCAACAGCAACAGCAACAGCAACAGCAACAGCAACAGCAGGAACAGCAGGAACAGCAGCAAGAACAAGAGAGTCAGGAACAAGACCAGAAGAGTTCTGAGCAGCAGGACCAGCAAGAGAGCTCCGAGAGCGGAGATTCAGAATCCCAGCAAGAGTCGGAACAAGAGCAAGGTCAGGAGCAAGAGCAAGAGCAAGAGCAAGAGAACCAGGACTCTCAATCTCAGGACGGCGAGTCGGAGCAGACGGAAGACCAGCAGGAGTCCGATTCTCAGTCCGAGGAGAGCGGTTCTGAGTCGGAGCAGTCTGAGCAGCAATCCGATGAAGAGGAGCAAGCGAACGATCGCGAACAGTCCGGCAAGGGAGAGCAGTCCGACAAGGACGAGCAATCCGACAAGAGCGAACCATCCGATCAACCGCAGGATTCCAGTCAGAGTGCCGAAGACCGCCCGTCGCAATCGGCCGGTGAACCCTCCCCTGCAGAACAGCCTGAATCACCACCACAGGAAGACAACGCCGCCCCATCGGGTGAGCTGACGCCCGCCAACGAGATGCAGGATCAGAAGGATCAGGAAGAAGGCGGCGGTACGGTCGCGATCCCAAGCGATGAAGACTCGCCGATGACGAAAGAGGAGGCGTTGAAGATGCTGCAAGCGGTCCGAGACCGAGACATGCTGCGGCGTTTGCGTCAAGAACAACTCGAACGCAGCCGACACGTTCCGACCGAACGCGATTGGTGATTCGCGACTCATTCCACAACGGGCCCGCACACGACAAGGCAGCCAGCATCATTCACAGCCGTTTTTGAAAGCAATTATCATGAAACCTATTCTGAATTCCGTTCTTCTCCTGGCATTGTTGGGGGTGACAGCACGTGCCGCCGACGTCGAGACTCAGCTCTCCACGCGAGAGGCCTACGTGGGCCAGCCCATCGTTTTGCAGGTCTCGGTTGTCAATGCCACCGACTATCACGAACCGGAGCTGCCGAGCGTCGATGGGTGTGAGATCCGTTCGACGGGAACACCTCGAGAAATGTCGCAAGTAACCATTATCAACGGACGGCGAAGTGAAAGCCGTAGCGTGACGATGCAGTATCTTGTCACGCCGCGTCGGGAGGGGAGTTTTGTCATTCCTGAGATGACACTCACGGTCGATGGGAAGAAGATCTCGACGAAGCCACAGCGTTTTGTCGCGACCAAGAGCGAAACCGGTGATTTGATGTTCGTGGAGATTGAAGGCGGCAAGCAGAAAGTATTCGTCGGACAACCGCTCGATCTGACGCTCAGCATTTGGATCAAACCGTTTCGCGATTCAGCCACAGGTCAAACGCTGAGTGAAGGCGACATGTGGAGTACGATTTCAAACTCCACATTGTGGGGGGGATTCACTGATCGGATGAAAACGCTGGCGGAAAATGGACAACGGCCAGGCGGCGAAGAAGTCTTGCGAGACGACGGGACGGGACATGAACGCAGCTACTACCTGTACCGCATCAACGCCACGGTCTATCCGAAACGAGCCGGAAGTATTGACGCGGAAGACGTGCAAATTGTGGTCAACTATCCCACCGCATTGGGCGAGCAACGCTCGCCCTTTGGCGGCTCCTTTGCCGAGGACTTTTTCGGAGGACGCTCGCCCATGTCCCGGATGATGAACGATGATTTTTTCGGTTCACCGTTTGGTCGCCGCCTCGCAATTACGGAGTCACGCCCGATCTTGGGTGATGTCCGCGTGGACGCAACGGAGGTATTGCCGGTCCCAACGAAGGGACGCCCCGACGACTATCGCGGCGCGGTGGGGCAGTACCGTATTCTCACTCAAGCAACGCCGACGACGGTGGACGCGGGCGACCCGATCACACTCAATATCTACATCAAGGGGACAGGCCCCATGGAATTGGTGCAGGCACCGCCACTGGCGACACTGCCTGAATTGACGAAAGATTTCAAAGTGCCTGATGAGTCATTGGCTGGATTCGTCAAAGACGACGCCAAGTTTTTTTCGACCACGATTCGGCCGCGTCACGCCGGAATGAATGAGATCCCATCGATTCGATTTAGTTTCTTCAATCCGGATACTGAAAAGTTTGAAACCGTCACCAGCGATCCCATCGCCATCACGGTCAACGCGTCGGAGACCTTGGCACTCGACGCAATCGTTAGCAGTGGCCGTGGTGCGTCACCCGACGCGCCGCAAGCGACGGCGGATCGCAGTCTCCCAGACTTTTCCAATCACAGTGGAACAAGTGTCCTTGTGACACAATCGCCGCGGGCCGCGACGAATGCGTGGTGGGCGTTTGTGATTGTCCCACCGTTGATTTGGATCGGCGCCATGGTATTCCATAGCTGGGCCTTGCTGATCGCTCGCATGCCGAGTTTCCGCAGTCCCAAGGCGAAGTGCCTGAGCTCGATCGATCACGCCCAGGAGGAGGGTGACATCAAGGATGCAGTGGCCGTATTCATCCTAAAGCGCAGCGGTGTACGCTCAGGTCACACCGCCGCCGGTTCAGTTGCTCTGGCGACGCAAGCGGTAGGCGAGTTGCGGCTCGCCGGACTGTACCAAGTCGCTGGAGAAGCGGAGTCGTTCATGGCCCCTAGTCATTCGATGGACACCGCACCTTTAGACCATCTCGCTGCGACAGCGAAGTCGCTGGTCGACCGAGTGGATGCTGCGATCAGTGCGAACAAGATGAAACGGGTCAAACGAACGAAGTTGCAACGACCACCTCAAGCGGCCGCAGGAACAACAACACCCACCCTGCACCGCACCGCCAGTCTGCTACTCGCTATCACGATAGGCGGCATTGCTGCGACGACGTCGATCGCTGGGGACACCCCCAGCACGCTCGCCCCTGCTCCGGTGGCTACTGCCAGTGGCACTTCTGACGCCGCGACAACGGACGTTCAGACCGCGTCCCTGCAACTAACGCCGGAACAACAGGCGACCCTGTTAGGCGAAGCAACTGAGGCATACGACCAAGGGATCGCAAAGTCAAAATCGGACTCCGCCGACGCGAAGGAGTTACTGACGGTCGCCCGGACGAAGTATCAAATGTTGGTGGACAGTGGTATCCGCAACGCCGAGCTCTACATCAATTTAGCCAACGCTGATTTGCAGACGGGACAACTCGGTCATGCCATCGCGAACTACGAGAGGGCACTCGTGTTCGATCCCGCCAATCAACAGACGCAAAAGAACCTCGCTTTTGCGAACAAAAAGGTTGAGCAAATCAACTCCCAAGCAACCTCCGTGACGGGGATCCGTGCGATCAATGATCGAGTGGTGGACTTTGTGGGCAAAGAGACGGTGATCTGGACGCTTGCGGTTTCGTCGCTTGCCTTCTGGGGGCTATTAACCCTATGGGTCTTTCATCGTTCGCTTCCGATTGGGAGGTGCGTAGCTCTCCCGCTCGTCCTATTGCTAACGTCGCTGGGGTCGGTGTCGTTGACCAAAACGAATCCGCATTTCCCTTGGAATGCGGTCATCGTGACGGACAACGTGAGTCTGCACGCTGGTGATGGGGACGAGTTTGACGCCGTCGTCACCCTCGACACCGCACAGGGGCATCGTGTCGAGCGATTGGGCCATCGAGGAACATGGTCACGCATTCGCACCGTCGAAGGGCACACCGGCTGGATCCCTGATCGCGATCTGGAAATGGTGTCCGCAACCTAAGCGAGCGTGGAGTCGCCGTGACGCGAGAGCCCTCAAAAGGAGGCTCATCCGACGCAAGTCGACGGCGTTCGCAGAAGCGAACGTCATCGCAAGTTCGGTCGGATGAGCCTGAAATGAGAGTTGGGTTGAGCCTCGTTTTCCTGTTGGTGAATTTTACATTTTTCGGTTGCAGTAGCGAGGCAGTCCGCCACATTGCTGCAAACGCTACCGCGTGGGCTCCCGCGGGTACAGTTCAGCAGCGCCCTCGATCAGCAGGTAGCGAGCATTCGCAGCCACATTTTCGAAGGTTTGAGTTTGGCCGCTGGGCCAGTTCACTTCGACGCGACTAAGTGTTTCGTGTTCACCGATGCCGAAATGGAGTACGGGTTCGTTGCTGACCATGTATCCGTCGCCTGCGGTGCGAAATGCGGTCCATGATTGGGAATCCGCAGTCACGACGACCGTGGCACCGATGGCGTCTCGCTCGCTCGGTGTGCCCACCAGTTCGAGTTGCAACCAGTTCTGCGCCGCTGAATTGTTTTGCAGTACGGCGATCGGTTGATCGAGATGGTTGGCGATTAGGTCCATGCGCCCATCGCCGTTCCAGTCCCAAGTCGCGAGGGCGCGACCCAAGTGCTCTCGCTCCCAATAGGGGCCCGCCATCTCCGGTGGCTCCAGTGTGAAACCGCTCCGAGCCCCCTTCATCAATTGCGACTTCATGCGAAACGGAATCTGTTGGTCAGAGGCGTCGAAAACGTGACCATTGAGCGTTGCGATATCGAGCCAGCCATCGTTGTCAAAGTCACGGGCCTGGGTGCCAAACCCCAAAACAGAAATCGAAAGCGCGTCCAACCCAAAACGCGAAGCTTGGTCGGAGAAAAAACCCAATCGATTTTGAATAAACAAATTCACAGGTTCGTGGTAGAAATTAGTGATGTGCATGTCCAACATCCCGTCACGGTTGAAATCGCCCGCCGCGATACCCATGCACGCTTGGCTGATCCCGCCTTGTCCAATACTACAGCCTCGCAAGCCAGCTGATTCCACCAATTCAAACGGTTCATCGGCTTCGCCCTCTGCGGGAATGCTGGTCCAGTAGTGGTTCAAATCGCCATCGTTGGCAACAAAGAAATCATTTCCGTGCTGCCTATCGAAGTTAGCGACGACGACCCCGAGTCCCAACTTAGGATTATCGGCAAGGGTCGTAATTGATTTCCAGGTTGAGAAAGTTCCATCGGGGTTTCCTTTTAGCAATCGATCCGAAGCGGCTTGAAATCGCTGTGGCTGGCAAAGCAAATAGCCTCCGGTGCACTTGATCTCAAACGCGGTTTCATCATCGATATAGTTGACCTGAATCAGCTCCGGTAAATGATCGCCATCGAGGTCCGCAATCGCGAAACTCGATGTCCAGACCGCTGGATTCTCTTGGATCAAATCACTGGCGTTTCGAAAGGTTCCGTCGCCTTGATTGATCAACAGAACGGATTCGCCCACGTTGCCAAGCAGCAGGTCGGGAAAACCGTCTTGGTTCACATCACCGACCGCGACACCCGCCCCGAAGTTCCGGTCGCCTGTTGCCGTTTGCGCGGTGACGTCCAGGAAGGATTGGTCCGGCAGCATTCGAAAGAATTCGTTGGGGTTGGAGCCGAGCGGATCATTCGGTGGTCCGTCCGACTGCATCACATAGACATCGGGCAGGCCATCCAGGTCATAGTCGAGAATGCCGATGCCGCTGCCGTCGACCTGGTACGCGTAGAAACTGTCTGGTTCTCGAAACCAACCGGTCTGAGTGGTAACGGCCAGACCAACGTCGCGAGCTATGTCATCGAATCGAAGTGTCGCTGCGACTGCGGGGGGATCTGATTCCAGGCCCGATGATTCAATGCCCATTTCTGCTGACGCAATGGATTCAGGCCCGAACGCTGAGATCTTGTCGAGCTCGGGCAGTGGCCAGTCGTCGAGATTGAATCCTAATAGTTTTCTCAGCCGAGCGTCAGCGATACGATCCGGTGTTGCGGATGCTTCCCACTGCGATACCTGAGCGGCACGCTGATTCAATTCAGGAATGATCTGTCTCAGATTCCCTTTGATTTCCGCCGAGTGCATCATCCACGCGAGTGACTCCCACGGTCGGGTTAGCTTTTGCAGTTCTGCCGCGATTGACATCGCCTGTTCGGCATCGGCATCGCGAGCGGTACGGAAAATTTGATCCAAAATGGCCAGTTGCTTTCTCACTGCAACGGCTTGCTGCTCGGCCTGAACTTTGTCGAGCGACACGATGAGCGAACGCATCGCTTCGCGGTTCCCCGAGTCCAACCGCAGCGCTTCGCCATAGGCTCGAATCGCCTCGGGGTGACGTCCTTTTTGCTGTAACCAAGCCCCGAGGGTGGTCCAGTATTCAGGTTCCTGCTGAATCCCTGGGGGCAACTTAGTAAACCATCGTTCCAGCTCCTCATCTCGCCCGTTCTCCACCAGGACACGCCCGTAAAAAGCTGCCGCCGCTGTGCTGTTGGGACAGGCAGCGACAATGCGTTGGACGGTCGAGATCACTTCATCGCGTGCGCTATCGAAACCCGTATAGGCAGTCCGCATTTTACCGAGCAAGAACAAAGAGGTCTTCGTTTGATCGATCACATCATCAAAGGACACGAGCGTGAAAGGACCTCTCAAATCGATCAAGCTCAGGATCTCGGGCCAAGCGACCGCTTTGCGCCGGATCAGTTCCTCCACATGCACGCGAGTCTCGAAGCGGCGTCCTTGTGAGTTGTATAGCTGCACGAGCAAGCGACGGGCTTCGATGTCATGGGGTGCCATCTCAATTGCGGTGAGCAAATTGGCTTCCGCTTGATCGTATCGTCCTGCCCGCAGGTTCCAGTCAAAACAATTCACCAATAGCGCGGACGCACCTTCACGTTCGAGGACTGCCAACCGTGCACCAAAATCAGCGGCCTCGGCAAAGTCTCCTCGTCCAGCGTGAATTTCGATGGCCAGATCGAGTGCCTGCGCATTGTCAGGTTGGCTGCCGAGTACGTCGCTGACAATCTGTAACGCTTCCTGCGTTTGCCCACGCTGCAGATGGCTCACTGCCACTCGCAATGGATCTGATTCGGCCGGAGACGTCTCGAAAGCCGCTGCGTCTTCCTCCCTCGACTGATCCGCCAATTTCCGGTTGCCCCCGATCGGTTGGTGGTTCTCAGGCGTTTCGCGGTGGCACCCGGTGAGCATGACCGCGACCGCTAGGGGAAGTACCGATGCCCGCACTGCAGCAACGGTAAAACGATCGGGCAACGAATGTCGGAACAACATACTCTCCGAGTTCGGTGGAAGCGCATGAGGGCGGGAAGCTGATAGGTATCCTACCAATATAGTGGACACACGCTGGTGTCGGGTGAGCCATCAAGTCGATGACATTGGCTGCCCGTCAGAGCGAACCCATCCCGGAAACGGCTTGCTGGAACGTCATGATGCATCGAGGAGCGATGCCGAGTGATCTTCCCACATTGCTTGACGGCAAAAAAAAACGGGGATGACCATAGGCCATCCCCGTTTCAAAAACGAGCAATCTTAAACTTGGACGCGTTCGTTAAGGAAGGGACGCTTCAGGCTCTTTACCATTACGCGTGCCGAGGGCACCCCAGAGTCCGAAGGGACTCTTTCGCCCCGCATCACCCTTCGTGCCATAGCCACCCGTAGTCGGATCGGAGCCGATCGCATAAGACATTTGGTTACCAGCCTCGATCGAGTCCGTGATGAACTTGACGGCTCCGTCGCCCATCAGCACATGGGCCCCACCTTGGTGATAACTGCCGACCGAGAAGTAACCGGTGTTACCTTCAGCCTGCTGCACACTGTAACTGTTGGGGGGACGCACAGTTTGAATCGAGCTGTACGGCAAGCGACCGTCGGTCCAGCGTTGACCTTGGTGGTGGTGGACCTGTTGGTCGACTCCCACGGTACCGCCGCCGCCACTGACGGACAATGAACGGAGGTACTGTTGCGGATTCTCAGGGTCGACAATTGTCGACTGCCACGTTCCTGGCGGCGTGTTGACCGCCCCATTGGCGTTACCTCCAGCGGTGTAGATGCCGCCTTTGATTGACAGGTCGCCTTGATAGACGACGTTCTCGCCTGCTGCGATGGTATTGGACAAACCATCGAGGATGTCACGAAAGCCGAGGAAGTGGCGTGCACGGAAAAAGCCACGTGACCACTTGCCAGACCCAGGATCACCCCATGTGCCATCATTCGCGGCGGATCCATTGTCCTGAATACCACCGTGCTGCTGCTCCATGGTCGCATCACCGGCACAAGCCGAATAGTTTGCATAGGCAACTTCATTAGATCCCTTCGCTCGAGTGAAGGGGTCGCTGGGACAGCGATACGAGCCGACTTGGGTTAGCCAAGGAACATAGCCTTGGTGCCACGGAACGGGGCCCATCGCAGGGAAACTCTGGGTCGGGTTTCCTGAGGTGTCATAGACATACGGATTGCTGATTTGCTGCCACAGGGCCTGCTGTTCCATGTACGGAAGCAGACCAATACGCCATGACAACCAAAAATTATTATTGACAGTACCCCTATTATCCGTTCCCCCAGACAACATGGGAAGATTGTCGTAACTCGAATGATAGTTGTGCATCGCAAGTCCAATTTGCTTGAAATTGTTACTGCACTGCATACGTCGGGCTGCCTCACGGGCAGCTTGGACGGCGGGCAAGAGTAGCCCGACTAATACGCCGATGATGGCAATCACCACCAGCAATTCAACAAGCGTAAATGCCTGTCGCGAACGAAATTCGAATTTTCGGTTCATAAAAAAATCCGTAACCGTTCACGGCCTTCGGCCCTGAACGCATCGAGATTTCAGGATTTCTGCAGTGAAATTGCTATCGGTCGATTTGGCGACACCGGCTAGAATGCTGAGATCATGGATGGAAAAGCAAGCAACCAGTGCCAAGAGTGCGTCCAATTAGCTGCCAGAATAGCTGAGCTAGAGAAGCAGCTTGCCGCGATCCAAGATCAACTTGCCAAGGCAAGCAAAAACTCGGCGACATCGTCCAAGCCACCTTCGAGCGATATCACCAACCCACCACCCAAACGAAAAAAGCCAGGCCGCCCTCCCAAACGAAAACGGGGCGGACAACTCGGCCATCAACGCCACGAGCGGAAATCCTTTCTGGATGAGCAAGTCGATCTCATCCTTGAGTATCGCTACGACGAGTGTCCCTGCTGTGGTGGTTCGCTATGCGAAGGCGACCTTGATTACAAGACGCTCCAGAGCGTGGAGCTGATCGATAAACCAATCACGATCACCGAGCACCGACGGGTCGGCCAAACCTGCCAAGACTGCGGAAAAACGCATCACTGTGCCTTGCCCGATGACATTCAACGGGCTGGATTGGTAGGGCCGAAGATGACCGCTCTGATCGGTTGGCTCAAAGGCGTTTGCCACATGTCAATTACGAAGATCAGAAAGTATTTCCGTGATATCGTCGGCGTGACGCTCAGTCGTGGCTTGATTCAAAAGCTCGTCGGCAAGGTCAGCCAGAGCATCGCCGATCCCTATCAAGAATTGCTGGACGCGATCTCCCAGCAGAGCCATCTCAATGTGGATGAGACGGGTCACAAAGACGACGGCAATAAACTCTGGACCTGGTGCTTTCGTGCCTACCTGTTTACCGTTTTTAGGATTTCTCCGAGTCGCGGCAGCAAGGTGTTGCTGGAAACGCTGGGAGCCGAATTCGATGGCACGATCGGTTGCGACTACTTCTCGGCATACCACAAATACATGCGACTTGATAAGAACGTCAAGCTGCAGTTCTGCATCGCTCACCTGATTCGCGACATCAAGTTTCTGTGCAGCCACCCTGAGCACGCCAACCAGGTTTACGGGCAGCGGTTGCGTGAAGACTTTCGCAAGCTTTTCAAGACGATTGCTCGCCGCGATGAGTTCGCCAGCGAAACAACGTTTCGCCAGTCGCTCGAACGCATCCGCAATGAGATCGTTTGGAATGCGACTGGCGAACAACCCGATACACAACACGCCGCCAACATGGCAAAGCGTTTCTACGATCACTTCGAAGACTACTTTCGCTTCATCAGTGACCCGCAGATCGGCCCGACCAACAATCTGGCCGAGCAGGCGATTCGGTTTGTGGCGATTCATCGCCGGATGACGCAAGGAACGCGTGGCGAGAATGGTCAAGCTTGGTTTGAACGGATCTGCACCGTGGTGGTAACCTGCGAGCAGCAAGGTCGCAGCGTGTTTGAATTTCTGGTTGAGTCGGTGAGCCAGTTTCTTCGGGGCGAGCCGTCGCCGAGTCTACTGCCAGCCTCCTGTGATAGTTCGTAGCCTCACTCTGCTGTAGTTTCAGCGGTGGAGATCCAGAATGGTGGATTTTCGGAGGATTGGCTCCTGCGTCCAATGGGCAAAAAGGGCTCAACCGATCGAAGTGCGTGCATCGACGGCAGCCCGCCGGATTGAAAAAATCATTGGACACTTCAGAGATGCCTGAGAAAACCTTCCACTCACGACCACGAGCGTTTAAGGTGGATGGAAATCACGAACATCACATCAATACAATTGTCACGACATATAGATCCATCGCAGCAGAGATGTCAGTGAGCTTGACAGGACAGTCCGTTGACTGAGCACGATGCATCGCTTCGGATCATCAGACACTACTCGTTCATGGCCGTAGGCCGTGAACGGTTACAAAAATCCAGAGAAGAAGAGAAGTAGTAGAAGAATTGAGAACGCTTTATCGTCAACACACGCAGAATTACTCATAAAAATGCAAGCTAAGTGCATTTGCGTTTGTCAAGAGTCGACGAGCTCTAACCCTTGGGTTGGCCTGTACGAGGGTCAATCTGTTGCGAGGCTGTATAATCGTCATTTGCCTTTTGCTCCGCTTCGGTAAGCGGCTGAATGCCCTCTGGCACAGAGGTGCCTGTGTCCGCGCCGCAACCCATCAACGTTAGACAGAACAGCGAACATGAAAGAAGTCCAAGACGTAACATGAAAAACACCTTTACATAGATTTAAGATAAGATCAAATTGCTTCAGTCCCTAGTCTATGTTGGAATGGTCCCCGCTGTCAACCGTTCGCGGGTTGGGAACTGTGGATTTTCAGGCAGTTGTATTAATGTTTCTAAAGTCAAGCATTAGTGTGTTGGGTGTTGACGCTTGGAGAGACGCCCGGCCAAACGCTTCGGTACACTGTGTGGGGCCTCACTCACGCCAATCGTTCATTTTGCTTAGCAAGTCCCTCCGTGCTCAACCACTTTCTATCGAACAAACGGCCAACCTGGATCACCGCCGGTTGGGGTGGGGTTGGCCTGTGCGCACTGCTGGTCATGGTAGGGTGCGAGCGTCCTGGTTCAACAAATGGACTGGCCGTTGACGCGAAGCCGGTCCGTCCGAGCGTTCCCGGGCCCCCTCCTGGCGGCATCGAGGTCGCCCGTCGCGCGATCGCTCAGGGACAGTTTGAAGTGGCCGACGAGGCGCTGAAACAATGCTTGTTGGCGGATCCAAATGATCCCCAAGCCCTACAGTTGTCCGGCCACCTGGCGAGCCGCCGTGGTGATGCCGCCGCTGCGGCAGTCCTCTACCAATCCGCGATCGACGAATTGGGTGCTGCGGCCGATCGAAAGTTACTGGACAGTTGGTACAGGAGTCTTCTCCAAGCCGGGCGTCCCTACGATGCGATTGACGCGCTGCAGGAGGTTGGCGAGCGATTTCCCAGCGATGCGCAATCTCGCTATGACCTCGCGGGAATGGCGGCCGCCTGCGGGGTCCCTGAAAAGGCGATTCCCGCCATGCGGTGGCTCGTTCAGCGGGGGCAGAGTGATCCTGAATCACTGCTGTTGCTGGCAGATCCCGCCCGCGTGGAACCGGATGCCGAGACCTGCGAACAAATACTCGCGATTTCGGGTGAAGATCGACGCCCCGAGTTCGGCTTGGCGAAGTTGGATGCGCTGCAGCAAAACTGGGCCTCGGTCGCCCAACGCCTCGCACCTATCGTGGAAATGTCACCACAGTTCCTGCCGGCCTTCAACCTGTATGGGCAAGCATTGTTGGAACTCGGTCGGTGGGAAGAACTCGCCGCTTGGCAGGCTGCGGCCCCTGCCTCGGCTCTCGATTCACCTCACTATTGGATGGTGGTCGGTCGCTGGGAGCAAACGCAGGGGCACCATGAACAGGCTGCCAAAGCGTTCTGGGAGTCGCTACGACGCGACGGTACCAGCCACCCGGAGATGCTGACGCAGTTGCTGGTCTCGCTGCACCAATTGGAACGAACGGCAGATGCGGCCCGCGTGAGCGAGCTGATCATCAAACAAACAGAACTTCGCGACGCCGTCAAAATCCATCTCGAGCGACTCGGCGAGTCTCAGGCAGCATGCATGCGAGTGGCCGACGCGATGTTCGATCTGGGGCGTGTCTGGGAAGCTGAGGGCTGGGCGCGAATCGCGGTTTCACTCCCGAAGGAAAAACTGCCTGACTTGCGTGAGCGCTTCATGGCAATTCGCAACGAACTGAGTGTGCAGACGCCGTGGCAACTGCCTAGCTCGGAAGCCGCGTCGCTGGTGGATCTCAGCGAGCTTTCCAGTGCCTCAACGGGCGATGCCCCCGCTTCCACTCGAGGTGACACTCAGACGTCGAAAGGTCAGATCGCGTTCGTCGATCAAGCCCCCCAGCGAGGCTGGGTGCATACCTCCATTCCAGCACCTAAGGTCGGCGGCCACACCATTGAACAGAGCGTCGGGGGCGGTGTCGCGGTGATTGACTTTGATTGCGATGGTTGGCCTGATCTCGCCGCGGCAACGCTCGATGGCACGGCACTGCAGAATGACTCGTCACCGAATCGACTCAGCCGCAATCTGAATGGCACCTTCGTGGATGTTTCGGCGGCTGCGAACTATCACGATACGGGATTTGGCCAGGGTATCGCGGTCGCCGATTACAACGATGACGGGTTCCCGGATCTGTTTGACGCCAACATCGGTCGCAATCGACTGTATCGCAACAATGGCGACGGCACGTTCACGGACGTATCCGACTCGGTCGGCCTCGGAGGCAACGCGTGGACGACGTCCGTCGTAATGGTTGATCTGGACGGCGATACTATTTTGGATATTTACGAAGCCAACTACTGTGCTGGCGCGGCACCGTACGAACACGAGTGTCGAAATCGGTTCGGGCTGGGGACCTGTTCCCCATTGCTTTTCGATGCCGAGCCAGACCGGGTTTGGCAAGGTCGCAACGACGGCACGTTTGTCGAACAGACGGCCCATTGGATGAAACAAACGTCGCCTGGTCGGGGTCTCGGGCTCGTCGCCGGCGAACTCGACAACCAACCCGGTATTGACGTGCTCGTGGGCAATGACATGACCGCGAACCACTTGTGGTCCTCGCAACCGCAAGAGCAGCCCTTTGAACTCGCTGATCTCGGCGTCATCCGGGGGCTCGGGACCGGCGGTAACTCGCGCTCGCAAGCTTCGATGGGGATTGCCGCTGCGGACGCGGACGGGGACGGGGATCTCGACCTGTTCATGACGCACTTTTCGGATGATTACAACACCTACTACGAGCAGGTGGCACCTGGGTTTTGGAGTGATCGCAGTTACCAGGTCGGGCTCGGTGAACCGTCGATGAAGCTGCTCGGTTTCGGCACGCAGTGGGCGGACTTCGATAATGGTGGTGAACTGGAGCTCATCGTCGCGAACGGGCACGTCGATCGCGTCGACCGGGCCGACGCGATCTACCGCATGCCCCCGCAATTCTTCTCCCGAGTGTCCAATGGACGCTGGAAAGAATGGGATCGAGCCGAGTTGGGTGAATACTTTCTGAATGATCATTTGGGGCGGGCGCTGGTGACATTGGACGCGAATCGCGATGGTCGCCGGGATGTCGCGATCAGTCACCTCGACGATCCGGTTGCGCTGCTCATCAATCAAACGCCCGATGCGGGACGATCGATCGATCTCGAGCTCAAGGCGACCGCGTCACCGCGTGACGCCATCGGGGCACGGGTGACCGCATCGGTGGGGGGACGGCAGTTTGCCGCTCAACTCTCCACGGGCGACGGCTACATGGCGTCGAACCAGCGACAAATTCACATTGGGTGCGGGCAGGCCGCATCGGTGGAGGATGTCACCGTCACCTGGCCCTCGGGCCGAGTCGAAACGTTTGGTTCGCTCCCCAGCGGCCATGACTACTTGCTCGTCGAAGGATTCGGCATCGCGCTGGACATGTGGGAACATCCATGAACACACCCCGCCGACATCGATACTCTCGGGTGTCGCACTGGACCTTCGCCGCTCTGATGACCGGGATGGCGACCGGGTGCAACCAACAAGACACGGGGCCGACGGCCGCCGATTTGGTGCACCGGCAGCAGCTTCGCGAAGCCGCTGCCGCCTCCAAACCGAGGACCCTCGACGAGCGAATGCGGGTCGTCCAAGACTACCTCGATAACGGCAATCCAGCCGCTGCGGCGGTGGCACTGCGGCCACTGTTGATCTCCGATGGGTCACATTTCGATGTCATCGTTTTAGCCGCGAGGGTGGAGGCCGCTCACGGCCATCTCGTGGCCGCCGCCAAGATGCTCGTTGAGAATCCCCCGGCTGATTCCGAGCCCACGACGCAGGCACTGAGCCTGGCCGCTGAATGGTTCGCTGAGTCGGGCGAGTACAATCTCGCCGCGGCGCCGCTGGAGGAAATCCTCCGTCGGCGTCCCACGGACCTGGATGCGGCGGAATTAACTCGCATCCATCGGCGGCTTGCCGAATGGCTCAACAACGCCGGTCGCCGGCACGCCGCTGCACCGCACTTGCGATGGCTCGCCCAAAAAGGTGTGATTCGCGAGCGGGAGCTGTTTGCGATGATTGCATACGGCGATCCATTGATTGACACTAACTCGCCCGCACCCGATTTTTCGCAGCGTATGACGCCCGTGGCATTGTCGCTCGCCAAGGTGCAGCGGCACGAGGGCGACCTGCCAGCGGCGATGAGGCTGACCGAGGTACTTTCAACGGAGTTTCCCGAGTCGACCGGGATCGCCGCTTTTCGCGGCCGCCTTTACGCTGATCTCCATGACGTTGAAAAACTGACGCAGTGGCAATCGCACTTGCCCCAGGGCATCGAAGCGGAGCCTGAATACTGGTATGCATTGGGCGTCCTGATGCGCCACCAGTCGAATCACGAGGAAGCCGTGCGATGCTTCGCCGAAGCGGTGACGCGTGATCCCACCGACCGTTTTTCCTATCTGGAACTCTCGCGATCTTTGACGAGCCTCGGGCAAGCCGACGCGGCAGAATGTGCACGTCAAAAGTTTACATTGCTCGACGAGACCACTCGTCTGGCGTACACATTCGGTAGCCGCGCCGGCAGCGAGTCGGAGCTGAACCAAATGGCTGATCGTTTACACACTCTGCATCGAGAGGTCGAATCAATCGGCTGGCGAATGCTCGCGCTCGAACGATTCGGCGGATCATCCAGCGAGATCGATGAACTGATCGCTCAACGCAGTGCGCTCGCCTCCGATGCCGACATCACAATCGATGCCGACCAAGATGAGGTTGTCCACGCTGCGAGCGAGCGGGCGATGGAGTCGTCGGTGCTGTGCGGTTTACGACTCGTTGAATGGCCGCTGCCCGCCACCGCAGATTCCGCCGCAACGGTCGCCGCTGCGAGCTCGCGACGTGATATCGGTGATCCTGCCGTCGACGAAGTGCCAATCCAATTGATGGATGTGGCCGCTCAGGTCGGTATCGATTTCCAGTATCTCAACGGCGCCGACATGGCGAGCGAGCATGTGTTGCTGCATCAACTTACCGGTGGTGGGATTGGGGTCATCGACATGGACCGTGACGGTTGGCCGGACCTGTATCTCACTCAAGCGGGTGGGGACGCATTCGATGCGGAGGGTTCCGAGCCGAATCGGCTATTCCGGAATCTCGGTGGCGAGAGCTACAGCGACGTGACCCCATTCACGCAGACCGCCGACACAGGGTACGGGCAAGGGGTGGCCGTTGCGGATCTGAATCAAGATGGGTTTGCCGATCTCGTGGTCGCCAACATCGGCCCCAACCGTGTTTACATCAACCAAGGCGATGGGACGTTCGTGCAGAAGGCATTGCCGAGCTGGGATGACGACCCGCAATGGACGACCTCGATGGCCTGTGGTGATTTGAGTGGTGACGGACTTCCGGAGATTGTGGAGGTCAATTACGTCGATGACCCGACGGCGCTGACCAGTTACTGCACGCCCCATAACACGCTCTGTAACCCCAGTAATTTCAAGCCAGCCCACGATCGGATGTGGCATGTGCAGGCCCACGGGGGAATCATCGGTGGTGACGAACTCTGGTCCAACGGCACTCAACCTGGCTATGGCTTTGCAGCAGTGATCGCCAACACCGACGGCCAAGCGGGCAGCGATCTCTTGATTGCCAATGATCGCATCGCGAATCATTTTTGGGTCAGCGAGTCGGCCGAGGGTGACCGGAACGATGCCTCGCCAACGCGTTTTCGCGTGGGTGAAAACGCGCAACTACTCGGCTGCGCTTCAGGGCTTCTCGGCCACCAACAAGGGTGCATGGGGATCGCGGCGGGCGACTTCGATCGAAATGGCAAAATCGACTTTCACGTGACCAATTTCTGGGATCAACCCGCCGATTTGTACATGCAAGGCGCGCACGGTTTCTTCGTCCATTCATCCGTTAACCGAGGTTTGGCAGAGGCGACACGACAGACGGTCGCTTGGGGAACCCAGGCCGTTGACTTTGATCGCAATGGCTGGCTCGACCTGGCCGTGCTCAACGGCCATCTCGTCGATCGCCATCGTCCATCGGAGCCCTATCAGATGCGGCCTCAGTTGTTCCGCGGTGACGCGAGCGGGTTCCAGCTTTTAAACGCTGGCGATCTCGCGTCGCAGGATGACGCTCGTAATAACTATTGGAACCGCCCCACTCTCGGGCGCACGATGGCGGTGTTGGATTGGAATCGCGACCATAAACCAGATCTCGTCTGCAACCATTTGGATGTGCCCCTCGCAATCCTCGAAAATCGAACCGCCGGTGGTAACTCCCTGCAGCTTGAATTGGTCGGCGTCGCCAGCGAACGCGACGCAATCGCTGCGGAGGTGACCGTCACCTGTGGCGACGACCGCTGGACGAGTTGGGTGACCGGCGGGGACGGGTTTCTATGTAGCAATGAATCGTTGCTTGATATTGGAATCGGTTCGCATACGCAGATCGACGAAGTTTTGGTCCGCTGGCCGTCGGGAGCCGAACAACGATTTTCGAAGATGAAACCCAACCACAGCTACCTGTTGATCGAGAGCGAAGATCAACCGTTCGTTCGTTCCAATTAGCGTTTCGTCCGTGCCTTGGTTCCGCCTGTCGGGATGGGGCGTTTGGGCAGCCTGATCGCAGCACTCTCGTTGGCCCCCCGCCCATCGGATCTCACGCGGGGCGGCGAACTCGCGGGAGCGCTGTCCAGGCGGTTTCACGAGGAAACATTGCTGTGCCGTCGCGGGACGCCGGCGAACCCGTTCTGTGGGTGAGAGACCGACGCTTTGGCAGCTACCAAGCGTGCAGTGCGTCTTCGCCCTCGACGACCAAGTAGCGGTGGTCGACTGCAGTTGCCTCGAACGTTTCAATCTTGCCGCTGCTCCAACGGATCTCGATCGAATCGATCTGCCTCTGAGCCCCCACGCCAATCGACAGCACTGGATCGTTGCTGCAGAGAAAACCGTCCCCGCCTGTCACCCAGGCTGACCATGATTGGTCGCCGCAATGCACCGTGACGACGGATCCCACGGCATCTCGTTCGCTTTGTGTACCGACCAGATCAAACTGAACCCAGTGATTGAGACCGGGTTCAACGGCTTCCGAAGCGGTGTCGTTCTGTAATAGGGCTGCGGGTGCATCGAGATGTGTCGCGACAAAATCAACTTGCCCATCGCGGTTCCAGTCGACGGTGGCGAGCGTTCGGCCGAGTGTGGGGGTGGTCCAGAAGGGATCGCCTAGCGATGCGGTATCGACGTCACGAAAGTGCCCCGGTCGACCTCGAATCACTTGCGGCGCCATCCGATAGGGGACGCCGTCGTCGCTTTGGCTATACAGACTGCCGTTTAATACGACGATGTCGAGCCAGCCATCGTGGTCGAGATCGGCAGCCTGTGTCCCCCAACCGAGTGGCGCTTTCGTGGACTCGTCGAGACCGTAGTGGAAATTCTCATTCGAGAAGAAGCCGGTGGGTTGCTGCAAAAACAGATCCGCGGCCTCGTTGGCGTAGTTCGTGATCTGAAGATCGAGCCGTCCATTGCGGTCGAAGTCACCGGCCGCAATTCCCATACTGCTCAGTGAAATCCCCTGAGGTCCATGCGCGATCCCAAATAGTTCCGCTTCCTCTACCAACCCGAAGCGGTTACCCGTCGAGCCTTCACTTTGGCTGACCCAAGCTTCGCTTTGGCTGACCCAAAATTCATTGCCGCTGGTATCGTTCGCGATGAAAAGATCGTTTCCAGCATGTCCATCAAAGTTCGCGATGATGGCGGCAAATCCGTAGCCGTCTGGTCGATCCGAATCGGCAGTGGTCCAACGTTCAAACTTCCCATCTCCCCGGTTCAGCAATATCCGGTCTTCTGCGGGGTGATATTGCTGTGGATTGCACAGCGGGAATTTCGCCGAACCGATGCACTCGGCGACCAGGGCAGCAGGGTCGTCGATGTAGTTAATCTCGACGATTTCAGGCAACCCATCTCCGGTGACGTCACCGCATGCGATCGTCGTCGTCCATTGGTTTCCCCCTGGATCGGAGCTGGCGAGCTCGGATCTCGAGAACGTTCCGTCACCATTATTGTGATACAAAACATTGGGACCGATGTTGGCGACGATGAGATCGAGGAAACCGTCTTGATCAATGTCCGCTGCCGCGACACCTTGTCCATAACCGTGATCGCCCGTCCCGGATGCCGATGTGGCATCGATAAAGGCTTGCCCGCCCCGATTGCGCCACAGACGATTGGGTAAGCTGCCTTCCGACTCCAACGCTTTCCCGCCGCCTTGGGTAAAGTACAGATCCGGCCATCCGTCTAGGTCAAAGTCGATGACGGCGATCCCATCACCAACGGTCTCCGGCATCAACAGCGACTCGCGATCTTGATCGGGGCCCGGTTGGTACTGAAATTCTAGGCCCACATCGTCAGTGACATCGATCAGTGAAAACGCTTGAGGAGTCGTCAGATCGGTGGACCCATCGAGTTCACGTTCCCGGAGCGCAGGTTTCTGGGGCGACTGTTCGGCAACATTGGGCAGCGGCCAATCGTCGACCAGGATTCCGCAGGTGGCCCACAAAGGATCCGGATGCGAGCATGAGCTTGCAATATTCGGATGGGACTGCGGAATTGCATGTGGAGATTCGCCGCGACGGGCGATTCGTTCCCAAGCGTTCGCTTCGGCATCGCGATGCAGTTCTCGGAGCAGCATCGGCATCCTTTGCATCTGCTCGTCGGTGCGATGAGGTGCGATATTGATCGATGCGATTTCATCGAGTATTTCAAAGCGTTCGAGTAGGCCAGCAGCTTCCGCATCGCGATGTCTCGCCCTCAGCGACCTCGCCATCGCTAGGAACGAAGATCGATCGGTATCGTCCAGCAGAACAGCCTCGAGAAAGCAGCGAATCGCGACGTCGTGCAGCTCGCGACGCTGGTTGAAAATTCCCAGCGCGTACCAGTATTCGGGTTGCTCAACGATGCCTTCGGGAAGAGCCCTGAGTGTCCGGTCGAAACTCGCTTGGTCTTGCATCTCGGCAGCCAACCGCAGGGAAAAAGCGGCGATGGCGGCCGAGCGTGGCTGTTCGTGCAATAGACTCTCGACCATTTTCTGGGCCGATCGAGACTCGCTTTGGTGGTGCAGCAACCTGGCCTCGGCAAGCCCCAGCGTGGGCACCACCACATCGGTGCCGTCGAAATTGGTGTGCATGAACGGATCGCTGAAGCTGATCATCCCGTAGAGTTCTTCGGGTGATGCATCGCCGAGTTCGGCGAGCTTTCGAAGATGCGGTGCCGCCTGAATTCGTCGCCCCTGATTATTGAGCAATTGAGCGATCCTCCGCTGGGCGATGGGAACGTCGGGGGCACGCTGCAATAGTTGGCGCAGCTTTGACTCCGCGTCGCGATACCTGGCTAATTGGATCAGCCAATCGGCGGCCTGGCCGAGTGCGGATAGGCCCAGCTGAGGATCGTCAGGCGGTATTGTTTCGAGCGTTTCCACTGCATTTTCGAGTTCCCCCTGGCCCGCTTTGGCTTGCGCCAGAAGGAACAGCCCGCCGCTATGGTCGGAATGAACCAGCAGGAGTGGTTTCAGGCACAACTCTGCTTCGCGGTACCGTGACTGCTCGTTCAAATTCGCTGCCCTGTCCATGACCGACTCTGCATCGATGGCCAGCGTCACGCTTGTATCCATCCGTTTCTTGGCAACGTGAGGAACCGTCACCGTCGATTCGTCGGGCTGGCATCCCGATAAAATCAGCATCGCTAGCAGCGACAGCGAGAGGATGGCACGGGCGAATCGTCTGCCCTCGGTACGAGTTCTCATACGGCATTCTTTGTCATCATCACTGGGCACCCTGCGAAATAACTGGCGACCTCCGATGCCCACGTCTGGCGTGTAGGAGCCACGAGTTGTGTTCGCATCGAGATGGCCGGGAGGTCAAGTTGTCGCCGCCGGTCATTGCGGGGCGCATCGGCATGGTAGAGAGCTGTCAAGCTCCGCGGATATCGAACCGTTTTTGCCTGGGCGATGGAGAGGCTGCGGCATTCTAGAGGCGACTTCCGTCAATGCGGAAGCGACTTGATGACGATGCCCCAACGGGGGGAATAGCAATGTGGGGTTGGTTGACGTTAAGCCCAGGTACGGGGCGTCACTCGCTCATTCAGGTAATGTGGCCGCCCGTTGCCCCCCCGGGAAACTCTACTTTCGCTCATCCGCACCATTTCGCTAAAGTCGTGCTGTGATCAGCGGTTGACGGTTGGACCTCTTCAAATTAAACGGGATGGATTTCAAGTGACACGGACAGCGCACGGACGACGATTTGGTCTTGCGCTTTCCGGCGGCGGCTTTCGTGCTGTTCTGTATCACTTGGGCGTGATTCGCTTGCTGCGCGACGCGGGCACCCTCCCACAAATCACGCATATCACCTCCGTATCCGGCGGCAGTGTGATCGGCGCCCATCTGGTACTGAATTGGGACCGGTACTGTGGTTCCGATGAAGAATTTGAGCAGGTTTCCGATGAACTACTGCGGTTCCTGCAATTGGATGTTCGCAATCGGATCGTCCGGCGATTCCCACTCGCATCGCTGCTAAATACAGGCCGACGAGCGTTGCGACGGGCGCCCCACCGGCAGTACACCCGCGCCGGCTTGTTGGAACAGCACTACGAAAAGCACTTGTATGGTGACACCGGCCTGTTCAACCTGCCCGATAGTCCTCGACTCTATATTCTGGCGACCAATTTGAGTGAGGGTTCGCTATGTGCGTTCCACCGCGATGGGTTGTTGTTGCAGCGAAGGTCGGGGCGCAACGCAGAGGTTCACTTTGAAGAGGTGCAGATGGGCATGGCCACCGTCCCGATGGCTGTGGCTGCTTCGTCCGCCTTTCCTGGCTTCTTTCCCCCGCTCGAACTTCGCGGTAGGGATGTTGGTGCGAAGGAAGGCGATTTTGACCGGCACGCTTTTACCGATGGCGGAATCTACGACAATATTGGGCTGCGGATGTTCCGCCATCTGCAGCAGTTCAGCACGCGCCGTAAAGATACCGAAGCGTTCGTCAATGTCGTTGATTCGGAATCGTTCGCGGAATCCGTCCATGCGGGCGCCCAAATGCCTGAGCATTGCCCGCAGCGTGAATTGAGTCAACGAATCCTCCACCAGGGTGGTCGCTCGTCCAACGCAACGATTGAGATGACGGGTTCTCATACGATGCAGTCGCTGTTGACGGGGCTTTCAGATGTATACCGGAATGATGAGCTGTACCGTCTCCCGGCGTTCCAGTCTCTCACCCTGGCGAACCCAGATGCCCAGGAACGGCTGAGTAGTTTCATTGCCTCCGGTGAACAGCCTGATCAATACGAACGGATTTGGTTGAACTGCGAACTGGCTACCGCCGCCCTGCAGCGGGCCACCGAATCTGTGTGCGTGAAAGTGGGCACCGACGAACTGGACGGCATCTTGGTCAGCGACGCGGGAGCGAGCTTCAAAGTCCGCTCGGACGGACGGGCCGGTGGTCTGCTCAGTACGGCGCTGCGCTCCACCGACATTTTGATGGATCGCGTCAATCAATTGGAAATGGAATCGTTTGCAGTCACGCCGGGCGTGCAATTCATTCCGATCACACGATTTATAGAACCCGCGCAAGACCCGACCGCGCCTCACCCGGAGATCCAACGCCAGGCGGCTTTGATCCGCACGGACATGGATCGATTTTCCGATTTGGAAATATCGTCGCTCGTTCAGCACGGCTACTGTGTCGCACGACAGGTACTGCGTGAGAACAACATGGCGCCGCTGGATCAGCTGCCCACCAGCGCCCCGTGGGATCCGCTGCAGAGTCGATCCAGGGCGACGAAGCATCCGCAAGTACCGCTGAGCAACAGCGGCCAGGCACTGCGAGCGGCACGCACCCTCCAGCGTTCGTCCAGCCGACGGACGATCAGCACGCTCTTCGACTTCCGAGACTGGCCGACCTATGTCTGGATTCCATTGCTCGCGGTGCTGCTGTTCACGCTGCCCTATGTCACTTATCAAAATCAGAGAACGTCGAGCCAGCAAGCCAACGTGCTCTCCGCAATTGCGGCGACGAGTCCGCTGTATGGCGACGTGTTGGCCCTCCTGCACAACGGCCCAGACAAACCGATGCCGCAGATCACGTTCAACGAGGTCAGCAAGATCGAACCCCTCAATCTCACCGGATATGAAGTCGTCTCCGATCACCGCATCTACGATTTGCGCGAATGGAAAGACGAGGCATCGCCTTCCTCAACCGCCCGGATGCATGCACGCCTGCGATTCCGGCGAACCGAGGCGGCGATCGACCGCCCTTTCCTCCGCATTCAGATGCCATCGAGCGAACCCCAGCTAAGAGCCAAGTTCCTGCCGAACTCGCGACTGCCGGTTCACTCCCGAACACAACTCGAGTCGGGGGGCTATGTTTTTGAGACTGCGCTCGATTTCAGCCAGATTCCCATCGGAGGTGAGTCGACGGTGTTGGTGAACCAGATGTTGCCGCCCAATATGGCTTCGCAGCAATACGAGTGCGCCCAATTTCGGTTCACGATCGCCGGCAACACCGGACTGGCGAGAATCTGGGTTCTACTGCCCGAGGGGCGTAAACACGAACACTTTGTTCTGAACCGCCACCCGATCGATCATCCCGAGCTCGTCGAGTTTGTCGAAGCAACCAACACGGTCGATCTGCCGACTGGCACACTCGCCACGTTCGAATTGATCAACCCCGATAGTGATTATCAATATTCCTGCCGGTGGCGTTGGAGCGACGAGGAAGCATCCGGTCTGTGACGGCGTGGACATTGATGCGTGCGGGGCCGCGACACGGACGCGTTACCTCTACAACCGGCAGTTATTGAGGGTCATCTCGAAGACGGCGGTGGCTCCGATCGCTTTGAGTTGGTCCATCACGTCGACGACTTCGCCGCGGCGAACCATCACCTGCACGCTGCACCAATCAGAGTCTTCGAGCGAGTTGATGGTTGGTGAATTGAACCCGGGGGTGACCTTTTCGGCGGCCGTCAGCACCGTGCGGGGGATGTTGTACTGGATCAGCGAGTAGTCGCGAGCGATCACCACGCCTTCGAGTCGCTGGACGAGGCTGTCGGCGATGTCACTGAGACGACAGGATTCATTTTGAGCCAAAACCGTTTCGTAGTGCCCGATTTCTTCGAGGATGCGCAGCCGGTTGGCCGCCAAGGTGCTCCCGGTTTCGACGAGGTCGACGATCGCATCGGCAACACCGAGCTGGATCATCGCTTCGACGCTGCCGGCGAGCGAGACCAGATGTGCGGTCGCGCCATGTTCGGCCAAATAGCGGCGGGTGACATTGGGGAAACTGGTCGCGACTCGTTTCCCATCGAGCTCCGCCGCTGAATTGATTTGTGTGTCATCCGGGACGCAGAAGGCGAGTCGGCAGCGTCCCACACCGAACTTCATCCTTTCCTGGACCGTCGCTCCCGATTCCTCGACGAGATCGCCACCGGTGATGCCCATGTCGATCGCGCCCTCGGCGCAGAGCGTGGGGATGTCGTCGGTGCGAAGATAGACCAGGTCGACATTCATGCCGCTAACGCGGGCGAACAGCCCACGGTTTTGGCGGCGGAACCGGAGTCCGGCCTGGGATAATAGATCGGTCGCTAAATCGCTCAAGCGTCCCTTGCTCGGAATGCCGAGTCGCAAGTGGGAGTCGGAGATCATGATTGGGTCCTCGGTTGGCCTTCATCGGTGCTACGGGAGGCCTTTTCAGCCAACCCCGAGGTGCCTTCGCGGCGGGCGAGTTCCGCGGCGACCTCGTCGAGCGAGATTCCTCGCCATGCGAGCATGACAAGCGTGTGATAGATCAGGTCGCCCGCTTCGTAGACAGCGTGACTGCGTCCTTCCTCGCCGCTTTCGCCAGCCGCTTCGATCAACTCTTCGGCTTCCTCGCGAATCTTCGCACCGATCGCCTCGGCGCCACCATCGAGCAATTTAGTCGTGTAGGAGCCTGCGGGACGCTCCGCGGCGCGGCGGATGAGGGTCGACATCAGGCGGTCGAGTGGTGCAAGCGATTCAGGCACGGGCAACGGTGTCGTTTCGAAGGGGATATCACGAAGTAGAGCTGAACGCTCGGGAGTGGCAGATATTAGTCGGGCGAGGAGATTTCGCCAACCGCCACATGCTTTCCGGTCCGCCGTTGGCAGCGGGAACAAAAAAAGGTGGACCGCTGGGCCTGAACGATTCGCTCAATCGGGCCCTCCCCGCAACGGGAGCAGATTTCACCCGCTCGATCGTAGACGCGATGCATGTTCTGATAGCCACCCGCTTTATTAAGGGCATTGCGGTACGTTCCATCGCTCAGCGTGCTGCCCTCATGGGCGATGGCGGCGTGCAGCACGTCGCCGATGGCCGCGTGTAAACGTGTCCACTGAGGACCGCTGAGCTTGGCACACCGTACGCGCGGATCGATCCCCGCGACGAAAAGTATCTCCGCGGCGTACAAATTTCCAATTCCCGCAACGGCTGTTTGATCGAGCAAGGCGACCTTGATCGCCCGTGCACTACGACCGAGTCGGTGGCGGAGATCCGCTGCCGTGATTTTCAATGCGTCGTCACCCAACCGAGCGTTCACCTGCGTTTCGTAGTCATCCGGACTCAACAGGCGGATGGTGCCGAGGCCGCGCCGGTCCCAGACCAACATTTGTGGGGCGGTCGATCGTTCGACCGCGACACCGAGCGACGGGGCCCCCGACAGACGGCCCGCAGGCAACGGGGCTTGCTCGGCCACCACGTCAACGTCATCGCGCACGTGACGGCGATCGGCGAAATCGATTTGCAATCGCAGATACTCCACACTGGGCGGATTGGCGAGCAGCACCAACCCGCTCATGCGCGGTTCGATAACGAGGCGATGTTCATTTTCGAACCGGATCATCACGCGTTTCCCACGGCGCTCAATCGCGGCGACATGCTGCCCGATCAATTTCGGGTGTATTTCGTCGATCCCGGGTTCCATCAAGCAGGGTCGGCACGCACAGGGAGGCCGGCTTACCTTGACGACCCGCATCCCAATGATCGGACGAAGACCGCGACACATCGTTTCGACTTCGGGAAGCTCCGGCATCAACGACTCTTCGCATCGGTGTCGCCCGATTCGTCGACCCGGAGCAAACCGAGCGTTTTACCTGCGGAATCCAATTCAAACTTGTAGCGATTGAGATAGCTCAGCCCTAACAGCGGTTCGGCTCTCTGGGTGATGGGTTCGAGTACAACCGCATCGACGTCCTGGGCCTCAAATTGGCCCACTCGGACACTGGCAAGGCAGACGCGACGACCACTGATTTGTTGGCCGTTGGCGAGTTGCATGCGTAGAATGGGAGCGTCATCGGGAACGATCACTTGCAGTTCTGTCGCTATGTTGGCAGGCAAGGTAATGAGCGTGGCACCGCTGTCGATGACCATCCGGATGGATTGTTGATTGACACTGACCATGGTGTAGAGCGCACCGTTGCTAGCGGCGTCCAATGCAATCGTTTCTTGAAACACCTCTTTTTCGAAATCCCGTAATCGGGTTTCAACGGCGCGGATGATCTGTGCGGCATCCATGTCCTTGGGGACGGAGAAATTGGCGTGCATCACCCCCATCGCAATCTGGATCTGGCGATCTTGCAGATGAGTGTCGATGGTTTGCTGCAATGCGTCGAACCGTTTCCGGACTTGGAATACCGATTCAGCGTACTTTTGCTCAGCAGTATTGAGTTGCGATTGTGCCGCCTGCACGACTTTTTCATGCTCGACGCTTTGTTTGCGGAGTTGCCCGATCTGCGTGCGGGTTGCATTGATCAACGCAACCAGCCGGTTGTTCTTGCCGACGTCCAGTCCCGCGACGCGAGCGAGCTGCAGGTTGAGCTCACCGTCCTGGTGCCGGAGTTGATCGATTTCCTGTTCGAATGCAGCTAATTTCGCCTGATACTCAGCAAACGCATTCTGTTGCAGTCTCAGTTCCCGGCGACTGCGGGCGATCGTGCTGAGCAATCGCGACAATTCAGCCGCGTCAGTGCTCTGCAGTGAAGTGCCGCTCCGCCGCAAACCAGCGGTCAGGAGCACACGATCGGCCTTTTCGACGACGGCATCGGAGTACGTGACGGCCGGCAGGTCGGCGACCTGAGAATTCGCCCCCGAACCGGGGCCTTCATCCGCCCACGCGTTCCAGGGCGATAGAATGGATGCCGCGACGAGCACGACCGCGGGCTGACGAAGAATGCGACAAACGCCTCGGTGAATGGCCCGAAAAGCGATCATTGGGGGAACTGGCGACATATCAATCCGTCCAAGGTTATTCAACGAGTGCCTTCTATTGTAAACTAACAAGCCGTTCGAAGCTTCATCGTTGCACCCCCCGTTATTAGGTACAATCATCTTTCATGGATGCCTCCAGAATGAAACCGGTTCCCATGACGTGCCCAACTTGTGGACGAAAGTTTCTGTCCGACGAGACGCCGACACCTCCATTTTGCACCTCCCGCTGCCAACTCATTGATCTCGGCCGCTGGTTTAACGAAGAGATTGGGGTGCCTTTCGAAGGCGACGCGGAGGGCACACCTGTCGAATATCGCGATCAACCGCGCGAACCCGACATGGATTGAACCGGTCCAGATCGTGGAACGCCGCACCCGGTTCGGCCCGCCGTTTTGTTTCCCGCCGAAGTCGTCACGCCACTCGTTTTAACCCGCAAAAGTGACCCATTCGAGCCTCGGGCCGAAGCCGGTATGGAACACTTGCGTGGTATAAAATGATTGGAAGTACACGCCGCGATCCAAATCGCGGTTTCGGGTCGGCGATCGATAGATGGCTCTTGCCGCCCGCTGCGGACTGGTTCACAATAAGCCGTCTTTAGATTTGTCACAGCAGCCTTTTCCAGCACACGGGTGTGGGAAAGGTTTCTTTTTTGGTTTCTGCGAAATTTCAGGATGACAGGCATGGTTGAATCCGTCCCCATGACCCGCGAGGGATATAACAAAATCAAAGCGGAAATCCACCGTCTCGAGAACGTGGAAATGCCGCTCGTGACCGAGAAAATCGCCGAAGCACGCGAGGAAGGCGACCTGAAAGAGAATGCCGAGTATCACGCTCAGCGTGAAAATCAGGGCATGCTGATGGCCAAAATCAATGAGCTCAGAGACAAGGTGGCACGCGCCTCGATTATCGATCTGTCGAAACTGCCCAAGGACGAAGTCGTTTTCGGGTGCACCGTCACGGTGGAAGATGTCGCCTACGGTGACGAAGAGCAGTTCACGCTCGTCGGGGCCGGAGATGAAGATTACGACGCCGGAAAAATTTTGGTAACCAGCCCCTTCGGTCAAGGTCTCTTGGGCAAGAAGGTCGGCGAAGAGGCGGAGATCGATGTTCCGGCCGGTAAGATCAAATTCAAGATTCTGAAAATCTCATTTGACCTGTAGGCGAGTCGACCTGTGGACGTCCCCGGCGCCAGGCGGTGGAGTCCACGTTCTGGCGAACGTGGCGACGAGATCTTTATCTGCAGTCAGTTAGCAACGCGTGATCAATAACTGGCGTAGTGGATCTTGTTAAGACGGAACCGACATTAGGTGGCTTTGCTGCGGGCGACTTTTTTTGGTGGTGCAAAATTTTTTAGCTGGGGCCTCTCTGGAGGCCCTGGTTTGACTGTCGAGGAGTCGCAGGCTCTACATGAACCGTCGTCCTAGTCGCCTATTGCCCCTGTTTTTCCTAGTTAATGGCCAATTGGAGCGAATTCTTTCGCTGGCGGCGCATTGCCACCGCTCGAAGCAGATTCCAACCGGCCAGCTTCAGTAGGATCGAAAGCTTCACCGCATTGTGGCCGCGAACGCGGAGCCGACCCAAGCCCATCATTCGCTTGAGGCAACCGTTGGTCCCTTCGATACCCGACCGCCAACGGTACCTATCGCGGAACTCGTCGCTCTGCTCGTGGCGACGACGCGCGTCGGCTCGAACCGCACTGCCGGTAAATTGAATGCGGCCGGTCGGCTGCTCGGTGTCCCGATTGCGTTGAACGCGGCAGTGTGCAAGCAGCGGGCAGTGCTGGCACTTCTCGGGATCCATCTGTGCGAAAGTGTAGTCGCCTTTGGCGTTGTAGTTGGTCGACTCGGGAGCGTGACCAGCCGGGCAAGACTCCAGTTCACCGGCGCAGTTGAGCTTGAATTGGTCGTAGCCGATTTCATCAGCATCGTACTTCTTCGAGCCTGGCACCGGAGCGACCAATTCGACGCCTTCTTGCTTAGCCGACTCGACGTTGGCGTCGCCACCGTAAGCGGTATCAGCCAGCAGTTCGTCTGGCATGACATCCCGCTTTTTCAAGTCCTCCAACACCGGCGAGACCGCATCGGCGTCGTTGTCCGCAGCGGTTTCGACTTTGGCCGAAGTAATCAAGTTCGGCTCGCCGTCTTCGTTGAACGTCTCGGCGATTTGAACCTGGTATCCGGCTCCTTTGTGACCGCTGTAGGTCGCGTCGGGATCCGACGGATTGACGATCACATGGCCGCCGGTTTTCTTGCGAACTTCGACGAATTCTTCCCGAAGTTCGCACTGCTGGTTAAAGATCGTTTGCAGTTGTTTGAAGGAGTCCCAGTCGCAGATCGGTTTGGTTTCGGTTAATTCATTGAGGATTAAGCAGAGGTCTTCGGCGGCTTGCTGCAACGCAATTTTCCGCTGTTCGGTAGTGCGTGCGTCGCCAAAGATTCGGCTGTCGGATTGCTTGCGGTAGCGGGCCAAAAGCTCGTCGTCAAATCGGTCGATCAGCCTAGCCGAACCAGACTGAGCGTCGTGCTTTTCGACTTTCTTGAAGAACCGCCGCAGGGCCACGCCGATCATTTGGGCGCGTCCCAGGGTGGCCATGTCGCTGAGCACATGGGTGGAATCGAGACGCTGTTTTTTGACTTTGACTTCCATGCTTTGCAGCAGGGTGTCGGTAACGCCTGCGAAGATCTCCTCACTGATCTTCTCGTTGCTTTGCATTCGAGCGATGTAGCGTTCAATGGTTCGCTGAGTGACTTCGGTGCTTGGCTCCAAGTTCAGTGCGTACTGGATGTCGGTTCGGAACAGCAGTGCTTCGTGGGCCTGGGGGACAGTCCAACCTTGAAAGTCACGGATCCAGAGGAGCGCGATGATCGCGTGCAACTCAAAGGTTGGTCGTCCTTGATCGTCACTGAGATGCTCACCGACGAGGCCGATGGGCATCTGCTCCAAGAGCACGTCGCGAAGGAGGCCCTGCCATCCGTTGTCAATCATCTTTCGCCCCATGGGGCCGATGACGCCCTCGAACGGGTCGAAAAGTCTTTGCTGCGTAGGTAGTTCGATGGTTTTCACTGACTAACCGACCACTCGAAGAAAAAAGCTAAATCCAGACAGCAAAAGGTAACGCATCTCGCCCACGAAAGAAGCCGGTAGCATGAGACTTTTGTCGGGCGCGTCTTAACAAGATCCACTACGCCAGTTATTGATCCCGCGTTGCCTAGAGCACCCGTCCGTTTCATGCAGCCCCCCGATCGCCGTCCACGGCTGCCAACGATCGGCATTGCCGCGTTGATGGTGATGGTTGGAATGACAACCATGCCCATTGTTGGAGTGGACGCCGAATCGCCGGCTTGGACCGGATTTCAAAATGGTGGTCAGCGTCTGGCAACCCGTACGGAATTGCCGCTTCACTGGACACCAGAAACCAACATCGCCTGGACGGCCAAAATTCCCGGCTATGGTCAATCCGCACCGATTGTCGCCCATGGTCAAATCGTGGTTACCTCGACCAGCGGTGAAAACAAGGATCACTACCATTTGTGTTCCTACGCGATCGAATCGGGAGAACCGACATGGCAAGTCGATTTGAGAAATCCATCACCCTTCAAAAACTCCACGATGGTCAGCCGCGCTGCGCCAACAGCGATTGCAACTCGCGACGGATTCATCGCGTTTTTTGAGGGCGGATTGCTCGTCTCCGTATCATCGAAGGGTGCCCAGCAGTGGGAGAAAAATTTGGTCGAGGAGTTCGGCGAAATCGAAGCACGCCACGGCTTGGCGGCATCGGTAGAGCAAGACGCCAGACACATCTTCGTATGGGTTGAGCGTAGTGAAGATCCGTATGTGTTGGCATTGGATAAACGCAATGGCGACGTGGTCTGGAAAGTGCCGGGGCTGGGAACCACCTCGTGGGCCTCACCGCGTTTGATCAGCGTTGATCAGGCTCCGCAGTTGGTGTGCAGCGGAAGCGGAAAAATTGCCGGTCTCGACCCTTCCACCGGAGATCGTTTGTGGGAGTTTGCCGACATTGCCAACAACAGTTCGTGCACACCGATGCCAGCGGGTGAAAACCAGTTTCTGATCGGTGCGTCAGATGGCCGAGGGGAAGCATCGGGTGGATCCGGGGCAGCGTCGAACGGTTTGATCAAAGTTACGAAACAGGACGATGGAAGCTTCCAGGCAGCATTCAAATGGCAGGCCCAAAAAGCAACTTCAACTTTCGGCAGTCCTGTCGTGGCTGGCAACACCGCAGCGATCGTCAATCGCACGGGAGTGCTCTATCGCATCGATTTGGAATCGGGAGAGCGAGTCGCGATGGATCGCGTTAGCGCTGGCGGCATTTGGGCCACACCAATCGTCAATGGTGATGTCATCTACATCTTCGGCCACAAGGGAACGACTTCTGTCATTTCGCTGGCCGATGGAAAAGAGATTGCCACAAACCGCTGCTGGGCGGACGTCGGTGACGACACGTCCACCGGCCGCACCGAAGGTGGCGGCGCCAAGGTTCTATACGCCGCCGCTGTTGCATCCCCCTACCTCATTCTACGCAGTGGCGATGAACTGTTTGCCATCAAAGAATAAATCACTCTAAACCAAAACCCTCGAGAGAACTACAAATGAAGAATCCAACTGCACGCCTCTTGCTCGTCGCTGGCATTGTCTCCAACTTGGCAGCGACGAGTCCGCTGACCGCCCAGGAAGCAAGCGTCCCCACCGCCGGATCGCACGCGTCCGCCCTCTCTCCCGCAGATCGCGCCGCTGCGATGATGCTCGCCGGACACAACTCACGCGCCGTATGGGAGAACTTCCCTGGCTTTACCGCTGATCTCGGCGTGGTCACCGACAACGCGTCGCATGCCACAAAACTCAAGGTGGAGAGCGACTTTGAATACACTTATCGCCTACCCGCCGATGCCGACGAACCTTGGGTGGACTCCAAACTACGCTCTGTGATTTCGCACCGTCGTCCCGATGACGCGCCCACCTATGACGTGGTATTTCTGGACGACAACCAGCCTAGTCCAATCGGCCGATTGATCGGTCACCGAGACGGCTCGGGCGAATTTCGAATTCAGGATGGTGTGATCCGCGAAGTGCATCGAAAATCCAAATCCGCATGGATGGAAATCACCAACGTCGAGCAATTTGAAACTGACAACGGCCAATTCCTACCTGAGACGACCTCAGTAACCTTTCGCGATCCTGCCACAGGCAACTTGAAATCCAACGGCAGCAACCGCTTCACATGGACGAAGGTCGGTGATTTCTACTTGCCCGAAAGCACATTCACGGTCCACGTCGGTGCCGACGGTGCACGAGAAATTCGGGAACTTCATTTCAGCAATCACCAATTGCTGCCCGCGGAATAGTGTGGTCACTCGCTTCGTGATGACCTACCGCGAGGTAGGTCACCACGCGGTTGCTCTTCCGACTCGTTGCTACCCGGTTGGCGCCGCGGGAGCGAATCCGAACCAACGATTCCAATGCAGCCCGAAGTCGATGCGACGCAGAGCGACGTCGAGGATCAGCAGGAAAGCGGTGGCGGTGAGTAACCAGGGCCATAGTGGGGTAGGGCGGTTGGCGACGGCGTCGGTGGAATCGAATAGCTCAGCGGCACTCGGGTTGTACTGGCCACCGGAGACTTCGGCGATCTGTTTCAAGAGCGTTTCGTCGGTCGGCCGGATGCGCAACTCGTCACTGTAACCCCGCATCACCCCGCGTGACTGTCGATACACGGTTTGACCATTTTGTTTGACATTGATCTCCATGTGATAGGAACCGGGCACCGGCAAATCAAAGTCGCCTGCGTAGCGGCCCGGCGCCGATTGGGCGACCGTCATCGTTTGTCGTTTGAGCTGGGGATCGATCACGGTCAGTTCGACTTCGGCGGCATTGAGAAACTGGCCGACTTCGTTGGCCGCATCGATGTCAACGTGAATGCGGTCAGCGTCACGGACCGTGTGAACTTCGATACCACGAGTATCGCTCTTGCGCATGACCTGCCGGATCACCTGTGTCCAAAACTTGCCGTATCCCGGCCACGTCATCCACTCAGCGGCCCAGCGAGATTTCGCATCGGATGTGAATGCGGCGGTCATGCCTAACCCATATCGCCACCACGCCAACAGCGGGTCTCCTTTTTCGGTCGCCAAAATCACTTCGCTGGTGGGCTTGGGACGCGTCATCACATATCCCAGCAGAAACGGAGCGGATTCCATGTCCAGATCCGCGAGCGCGTGGGTCGCCCGGATGACCACGGGGAGGAACGGCTGCTCATCGATCGCCGACTTACTCGCCGTGACGGTTTCCTTGGCAAAGATCTGTGGCACTTGAGCCGGGTCATCGGTGAAGTAGTAACGCCCCTTGCCGGTGCGGGCGATCTGTTCGAGCAGCTCGGTATCGGCGCCGCCGCCGGCGGCTACGGTCGACACGGTGATTTTCAGCGATGCCATCTGCTGGGCCATGCCTTCGAAATCGCCGGGAGTGGACACGCCATCGGTCAGCAGGATCACGTGTTTGAGTTTCGCCGAGGTTGCTTGCAGCATGTCAAACGACATCTCCATCGCAGGATACATGTTCGTTCCCCCTCCAGCATCGATCCGAGCGATCTCGTCACTGATCTTCAGCGAATTGCTGGCCGGTTGCATGTCGCTGATCACGAACGTTTCACCATCGAAGGCGAGCACGGCGACTTTATCTCGCCGGCCCAACAATTCGACGGCAGCGCGGGCGGCGGATTTAGCCATCTCGATAGGATCGCCTTGCATCGACCCCGATTTGTCGATGACCAAAACCATCGCGAGCGACGGTTTCTCTTTTTCTTTTTCAAAGTCGCTGCGTACGGGCAGGACATCCTCGAGAGCGCTTTTGTAGTAGCCGCCCAATCCGAACGACTGCTCACCCCCGAGCATGATCAATCCGCCGCCCAATTCCTGAACCCAGGTCCGGGCGATCTGCATCTGCGTTTGCGATAGCGCCGTCGCAGGGACATTGGATAACATCAAGCACTCGTAGTTCTGCAGGTCAGCCAACGATTCCGGCATTCCCTGGGGAGGCCGGACATCGACCATAATCCCTTCATCTTCGAGTGCGTAAGCCAGTTCACGGATCAGGTTTGGATCGCTTTCGATAATCAGCACCCGTGGTTTGCCCGCTGAATAGACCAGACCGATATCGGAGTTGTTGTCAAGCAAAGTGTCTTGCTCCACTCCCGTGACACGTACCGTGAAAGCGGCCAAGCGGTCTCGCTCGATCGATTGTTGAAACTGAAATCGATTCTCGCCCTTCGTGAACTTTTTCGTTTCACTGATCACCTTGTGGTCGCCTCGGTAAACCTCAACGAGCCCCTCGTCGTCATGATTGGACTGGACAACGACACCGACATTGAATGGCTCCCCCTCTCGAACCTCCGCGGGAACATCGACCGCAGCAACCTGAATTTCGGGCTCGCTCATCGATGGAAGCGCCACGGTCGTGATCGGAACGCGACTCTGCGAGGCTGCGCCGACAGCATCGCCCGCAGTTTGATTCCCATCTGTGACGAGCACAATTTGCGGGACATATCCAGGTGGGATGTAGCCGGCCGCCGCTTCGATCGCAGCGGCCAAGTTTGTTCCGTCCCGCTGCTGATTCTGCTCGTTTTCATCCGCGTCTTGTCCACCTCTGCTGTCATCATCGCTGCGGTCGCCCGCATCTCGCGGCTTTGGAATCGATGCCACGTCGCTGAGGGAGTGGATGGGACCGGTCGACGATGCGAACGAAAGCATGGCGAGTTCATTGCCACCTTTGCTCGTGACAGCTTGCCGGACAAAATCATCGAGTTGCTTCTTCGCGTCGTCATCGATGCTCAAACTATCGTCCGTCAAAAGAACGACAAACTGCTCTCGTGTGTCGCGTAATAACGTCAAGCCCGCCAACGCGGCGATCAACAAAGTGGCAATGATCATGCGTACCAACAGTGACACGATCCGCTGGCGATGTGGAAAGTCCGAGAGGGACCGACGAAAATAGGCAACAATCACCGCCAAGATGGGAATCAGGGCGAGTAAGAACCACGGTCGTGTCCATTCCAACGGGATCATGGCGCTATCCGATCAGCCGGCGTTGATACAAAAACCATTCCACCACAAACAACAAAAGGGCCAACGCAGCGCAGTAGAACCAAATTGGGCGGGTGAACCACAGTGCCGCAGCGGAAGATTGCCGGTCGGCCTGCGCCGCGGCAACGGGCCGCAAATCCGATTCGGCTGCGTTGGCCAAGTTGACTGCGATCTTCTTTTCAGCGGCGTTCCCCTCAACCGCCCAGATCCCGACTTCTGTCAAAGGTCCCACTTGATCGCCGGCGACCGCCGAGCGTTCTCCCGACGGTGAGACGAGTGTCCGCTTCTCATCGGCATCCAACTTGATCGTGGCCACACCTGCGGTCGCGATGGCCTGCTCCAGCTCACCGGATTGGTCCGCGAACCACGCCAACGCGTTGGTGATCAGGATAGGGAACGCGGTACGGAATGCCAAATCGCTCTGTTCCAAGTTCACGCTGAGTACGAGTGCCTTGCCCGAATCACGATCGAGCGAAGCGTAAATTGGTTCGCCGCTCACGGTGGCTGCGAGCGCATCGACAGCCCCCATAAATTGGAGCTGGCGTGCTTCGGGCACGAGCACGTTATCCAAACGAATGTAGGTCATCAGTGGCGATGATTCGTCCTGCTCGGTAACGATTGGATTGGCAATCCGTTCGCCCACGTCCCACAAATCACTATTCGCTTCCGGATCAATCATCAAAAAATCATTCGCTGGCATTTTCTCGGGGACGAGTCTGTGCAGCACCACGATCGTGTCAGCAGGCCACCTGTCCGGCAGCTCGTCCGTGACGACGACGCTCACCAGCGGGTTGGCTTCGAAGACTTTTTGCAAAAACAGGTTGCCAGGCGAGACAATCAGTACATTCTGCAGCGCGCGTGGTGGCACGATCGCCCAGGCCGTATTGTCAGTCTGCAAGAAGTCAGCCTGTTCCAACTGCGTTAATGTCGCCGTGAGCTCGCCGCCTTCGAGCGACGTCTTCTCAATTGTGCGTGACCACGATTGTTCCGGCTCGAGTTCCAAGGGCAGCACGTCGATCGGGACGCCGTCGAGTTCCAACTCCAGTCGGCCGAGGGCGGGCTCTTCCGACGCGTTCTTCACTTCGACGAGCACCTCGTATCCGACCGGATCGACAAAACTGCGTCGGGCCTGCAACTGCGTGATGCCGAGGTTGATCGCAGGCGTGCCCACGATGCGTTGATCAATGTCGGGCGGTAGTTCCTGACCACCGTCGCTGATCACGACAATCTGTCCGTTGGGATGATCGCCGATGAGTTGTTGCCCGAGCGCGAGAGCTGAATCCAACGACGACGGTGCATCGGTGCAGTGAATCGAATCGATGGCACGCCGTAGTGTGGGGGCATGATTGGCCATTCCCGTGACGACCTTCGGCACGCTCCCGGCCGAGACGATCGCGACTTGATCGTGATCGCGAACGCCATCGATGATGCGATGCGCCTCGGCAATCGCTGAATCGAATCGCGTGGGTTCGACATCGCTCGCCCGCATGCTCGCTGAGGCATCGACAACGATGACCATTCGGCGTGCCCGCGCGGCTTGCCAGGCAAAAAACGGGTCGGCAATCGCGAGCACGAGCAGTGTGAGCAAAACCAACTGCGCCAACAGTGAAAGCCAGTGCCGCAAATTTTGCCACAACGATCGCGGCGGCTTCTCGTCGTAGACCTGTTGCCAAAACATGTTGGTCGAAACCGGAACCCGCCGCAGTCGGACCTTCAGGATGTACAGCCCAATAATCGGCACAGCCAAAGCGGCCAAGGTCAAGGCGATGGGTGCGGCAAACGACATTGTGTTTATTCTCCCGTCGCCGAAGCACGCATCATGCTCAGCACCAGTTTGTCAAACGGCACCGTCGATGGTGACTGCGTGCATCCCAAGCCATAGTTGGAACAGTAATCACGTACCGACTGCTGGTGCGTCTGAAACAGTTTCTTATAGGTTCGTAGATGCTTTTCAGTGACCGTGACCATGCGGACCGAATCGGTTTCGACGTCCACCAACTCGGCATCACCCAACAGTTGCGGGTCGGCTTCCTTCGGGTCATGTAATTGCAGCACATGAGCGTCAAATCGCCGAGACCGCAGTAGATCCAATCCGGGTTGAAACCCGTGGGGGTCAAAGAAATCGCTGATCACGACCGCCATTCCCGACCGGGCGCCGCGATGAACCAGGCCCTGCACGGCGCGCGACAGATTCGTATCGTGCCCCACGGTCGACAGCGACTCCAAAAACCGCATCAAAGCCAAAATACGTGCCTTGCCACGCGTCACTGGAAATTCTTGCACAATCCCGTCGGCGTAGGCGAGCACCGCGATGCGATCGAGGTCCGCCAGTGCAATGTAGGCCAGCGCGGCCGTCAGGTGCCGTGCCAAATCAAACTTTGCCGGATCCCCCACTGCCATGCTCGGAGAACAATCGAGCATCAAATAAACATGCAGATCCTGTTCTTCCTGAAAACGCTTGAGCAGCAGGTCACCATGACGAGCGTAAATATTCCAGTCCAGGTAGCGTAGGTCATCGCCAGGCGTGTATTCACGGTGATCGGAAAACTCAATCCCCGAGCCCATCTGTGTCGTCCGACGTTGGGCCAAGAGCGTGCCTCGAAAGACACGCTTGGACATGATGGAAAGGTATTCCAATCGCGTCAGGAAATCAGGTGGGAAGAGCACGCTCACGCCACCGCCAGTGCATCTTCGTTAACGTCGGCAATGATCTTACTGACCACATCGTCAGCACTGATCCCCTCAGCTTGACCTTCAAAGTTCAGAATCAATCGATGCCGCAATACGGGAGTCGCCATCTCACGTAAATCCTCGCGAGCGACATGATAGCGGTTGTCGAGAATCGCTCGAATTTTTGCGCCCAGGATCAATGATTGCAGACCACGTGGTGATGCCCCGTAGCGAACGTATTTCTTAGTCGACTCCGCTGCCAATTCGTGGTCAGGATGCGTCGCGACCACCATCGCTATGCCATACCGCCGTACGTCCGAAGCGATCGGAATCAGCCGAGACAAAGCTGACATTTCCAAAATACGTTCTCCCGTCATGACCGCTTGGGCTTGCGTTTGAAGCGACTCGGTCGTCCGATCCAAGATCGACTCGAGATCACTGACGCTGGGATATTTGACCAGCAGTTTGCAAAAGAATCGATCCAACTGGGCTTCGGGCAGCGGATAGGTGCCTTCCATCTCGAGTGGGTTCTGCGTCGCCATGACAAAGAATGGCTCGGCTAATCGATGAGTGGTTCCCGCGACGGTGACGCTGTGTTCTTGCATCGCCTCGAGCAGCGCCGACTGGGTCTTCGGCGTCGCACGGTTGATCTCGTCAGCCAACAGCACATTGGCAAACAAGGGCCCGCGTTGGAACTCGAATCCCTTGCGGCCGTCCGCCGATTCGACAATCACTTGCGTGCCGATCAAATCGGCGGGCATCAAATCGGGTGTGAACTGGATGCGGTGAAAGTCCAGGTGCAGGGCGTCGGCCAATGTACGAACGGTCAGTGTTTTGCCGAGCCCAGGCACCCCTTCGAGCAACACGTGACCACCGGCAATGAGCGAAATCAACATGTCATCGAGGATCTCGTTCTGTCCAACGATCACCTTGGATATCTCAGATTTCAGCAAGTGAAAGTCGCGACGGAAGTCGTCGAGTTGCTGTTTCAGTTGATCGTCGATGTTCATCGATGGTTCTCGCGGAGTGGGGGAGGTCAGCTCGATTCTATCGGGAATCGTGACATGCTGCAGTCGCGTTGTGTTATTTTGGTTGTCGATCGGTGCTCCAAGCCGAATGGATTCGCGAGTCTTGTGGTGAGTGAAGTTTGCCAAGACATCTGTGCGGCATGGTTGGCAGTGCTGCTACCGGCCATAAGGTTCTTGACTCACTTGGAATCGTGTGTATTTCGCTTGCGGCTCGGAGAGCAGAGCGACAATAAAACGAGTAGCGAAATTTCTTTTCTGAGGTTGACCGATGAAGTTAATGAGCGGTTCGAATTGGGTTGGTTTGGGTTTACTCTCACTTTGCACCACGATCATCTCACCGGACCGAGAGGTGGCCGCAGCACCGCAAATTGTAGCGGATCGCGATCAGGCAAATGCGGACGAACTCTCCGAAGACGAACTTCGCCAGATCAAGACTGCCGAAAGGTTTCTGTTTATATTGAAAAGGAACCCGCGGCGTGGCACCGCGCTGGATCGGGTGTATGGGCATCACATTGAGTTTGGCACCCTCGATAACTTGATCGATTCACTTAAGGTTGAGACCCAACATTCGTCAGATGACGGTGCGGCGTGGATGCTGCTCGGACTCTTTGAATCGCAACGCGGCAACGACGGAGCGGCAGCCGATGCGTTTACGCAAGCTGAATCGTTGCGGCCTGAGGATGCTCTGGCGCCCTACTACCTCGCTCAATCTCAACTGCGAATCGGCCAATCCGTCGAGGCGGTCGCGTCGATGGAGCGTGCGATCGAGTGCCAACCCCCTCGCGCCGACCTCCTCGAAATCTATCAGCAACTCGGCCGGGTCCACCAACGCGCCCAGCGCACCGACGAAGCGATGGAGGTGTGGCAGCGATTGGAATCTCTATTTCCCGATGACCCCCGTGTGCTCGAACAGATCGCCGCGACATTGGCCGATGAGGGACAATCGGCACTGGCCCTGCCCCGCTACGAAAAACTGGCCACGCTCGTCAATGACGACTACCGCCGAGTGGTTTACGAAGTCGCCGCCGCGGAGTTGCGAATTCAATCAGGTTCACGTGATGCCGGAATCGCAGAACTCGAAAAAGTGATGTCGGATTTGAATCCGGACAGTTGGCTGTACCGGGATGTGCGCCGCCGCATTGACGATGTGTTTTTGCGATCGGGTGACCAAGACAGCTTGGTCAAGTACTACGAGCGTTGGCTAGAAACGCATCCCGACGACATTGATGGCATGTCGCGACTCGCTCGCTTCCTGGCCTCGTCGGCAAGGATGCCAGAGGCGATGCAGTGGATGGAGAAAGCCCTCAAGCTAGCCCCTTCGCGCACGGACTTACGAAAATCATTCATCGACCAATTGGTCAACGACCGTCGTTTTGACGAAGCCATTTCCCAATACAAAATCCTGGTGGAATCGGCACCCGGGAACCCGGACTACCTGCGTGATTGGGGCAAGTTGGTGCTTCGGAACAAGGAGATGCCACAAGCCGAGCGGCAGCAGGAGGCCGAGCGCATTTGGAACCGCATGCTGATCGGTCATGACGAGGATGCTGTCGTGGTATCGCAGGTTGCTGACCTGTATCGCCAAAATAATTTATTGCCTCAAGCCGAAGAGCTCTATCGGCGTGCGATTAAACGGTCACCCGCCGATCCTCAGTACCGCGAATACTTGGGCGAGTTCCTCTACATCCAAAAACGCCCCGAGGAAGCACTCGCCGTTTGGGCGGGTATCGCCGCAGGCGAGCGGGCGACGGCGGTGAACTTGACGCGGCTGGCGGAAGTCTACAACAGCTTTGGGTTCCCGGAAAAGGCAATCACGGAAATCGCGGCGGCGGTGACACTCGACCCCAAGAATTTCAATCTTCAGATTCGTGCTGCGGACACCCACAGCCGCGCGGGCAAATTCGACGATGCACTCGCCTATATCGCTCAAGCCAAAAAAATCGCGTCGAGCGATGATGAGCATGAGGCCGTCGTCACCCAGCGGATCGAGGTCTTGCAAACCAGCCAACGGCTGGAAGAGGAATCAGAGCGTTTAGCGGCGGAAGTGAGCGACAACCCAGAGTCGACCACCACGGATTGGTACCGTTTGGCACGCTACTACGAGGCGGCACGGCGTTGGGCGGACGCGACGGCCGCGATCGATACAGCGATCGAGCTCGATCCGAAATCCATCGTCAGCTTGACCGCTGCGGCGCGGATCGCCGAGACATCCGGTGATTATGGCCGCGCCGCTGAGACGAGCCGCAAGCTCGCTGCGATCGATCGGCGTGCACGCGGCGATCACTTGATGAACGTGTCGCGTTTGGAAGCACAGCTCGGTCGCGCCGACGAGGCCCTCGCCGCCGCCAAGGAATTGATTGTGTCGGCACCGGGCAATACCGACCATTACGAGTTCTACGCCCAAATGTGTTTCCGTATGGGCAAGACCGACGATGGTCTCGAAGCACTGCGGAAAGCGGTTCGGATCAACCCCAACGAGCCGCATCTGATCATGGCACTCGCCGCGGCGCTCGCCGAGCAGTTGCGTACCGACGAAGCGATCGAGGTGTACTGGCGTGCGTTCGAAAAATCCGATGAGGTCGAAGACAAAGTCAGTCTGACGATACAGCTCGCCAATCTCTATCAGCAGACCAACCAGTTCGACAAACTCATCGAACGGTTCGAGCGGGACCGGCGTGAGGACGACAAACGGCGGGAAATGACGATTTGTCTCGCTCAGGCCTGGCACACGACGGGCGATTTTGGTGCAGCCCGGCAAGAACTCGAGAGTCTGCTCAGCGAGGATACCCGGGACACCAATCTGCTCAACCAGCTAGCCAAACTCTGCCAGGACGGTGCCGAACTCGATGCGGCGATCGGCTACCAACGCCAACTCGTCGCCCTCGCGCCCGGACACGAAACGGAATTCCCGCTCGCAACGATGCTGATGTCCAACGGTGAGACGGACGAAGCTCGGGACATTTTTGTCAAGCTGACGCGGGGCGAAGAAGATCCCATCCGGCAAATCAAGGCGATCGATTCGTTGCTGCGACAGGGTAACAACGAAGCGGTGATTGATGTGATCGAGCCGCTATTAGCTCAGTCGCGTGACGATTGGGAACTGCTCTACCGCGAAGCCCTCGCATGGGCCAACCTGGAGAAGGCTGGCGAAGCGAAGAACCGTTTTGATCGTATTTTGTCGCTCAGCTTGCCGTTTGACTCAATGGGCAGGTCTGCCGAGGCGCAGTGGCAGCGTGATCAAGCCAAGGCGAAGTCCGACAATCTGCGAGGCGTCACTTCAGTGGCCCCCCAACGTCAGTCTCCCTTAGCGATGCGGTCATCGGCGCTGCAAGTTCGGCAGACCTCGGGATTGGTCGCCGACAATCGGTACTATCCGCCTGGGCAGACGCCCACGATCTGGACGCCCGACGTCTACGGCGTGGCCCGGATGGCGGCGATGGGATGGTTGGTGAAATTCGAACAGGATGCGGAACGTGAGACGGAAGTCGACTCGGCCGAAGCCGACGCGACCTCCGACGAGTCAACGTCACTCGTCGACAATTTTTACGTAGCGGCCGATGCCAACGATGCACCACGCAGCGCGATCTACGACGCACTGTATGCTGCGTCGATTACGGAGGACCACAAGAAGGTTTACGAAATTGCTCGCCGATTGGCCCAAGAGGGCGAGAGCGAGGGACAACGCTTCTTCCTGTCATCGCTGTCGCTACGAGATGCCCAGCCAACGGCGAATCAACAGAACGCCGAAATCATCAAAACGGCACTCTCGGAGGATGATCTACAGTTGGTCCGTGATTGCTACGCGGCCCTCGAGGCAGAAAACAAAAATGTAGATCTCGCGGCGATTTATGGTGGCAACATCGCTTTCGCTAACAATGGGCAAGCCTATGCCTTAGTCGGTGGCAGCTATCAAATGCTGCCGGGCGTGTTCAAAGGAGAGGGAGCGTTCCTGAACACGCTGGTCGAGGAACTACGCCTAGGGGGGCACGACGACGAGGCCGAGAAGTTGCTCGACACGCATTTGCAGCAGGCCGAGACCGCCGGACAACTCACCGAGGCGATGTCCTTGCTCATGAAAGAGGAGCGAGATGAGGAGATCGCTGTCTATTTCGATCGTTGGCAGAAAGAGGCGTTAAAACAGATTGCCGCCGCACCTGTCGAGGCTCCTTCACGCCGTGGCACCCGCTCTGCGAACGCCGGAAGCACCGCGAGTGCAACCGTCCTGCCGGCTGCGACCTACACGATCCAGCGATGGATGGGCAAGCTCGCTGCCGAGGAAGAGAACGCTCGTCTCCTGACGATCTTAGACGCGGTACTCGACGTTTCCGTTGCCGAAGCGAAACATCGCCAGCTAGTCGATGCGCTCAACACAAGAAAGCGTCAGGCGTTGAGCGGCAATGCGTCGAGCGGGCGGACGCAAATTGTCTATGGCGAGGAAACGACGTATACCAACATCACCTTCCCTCCGACGAGTCTGTATCTCGATCAGCCCACGCTAACGCTGCTCCGGCAAGTCCACGAGAATCTCGTCAAAAACGATGTCGCGAGCGATCTCGTGGATAAATTGCAGTCGCGGGTGAACGACGTCAAGGAATCGGAATCAGTGGAAGCGTTGTGTGATCAACTTTACTTAGCCGCAGCCTTGTGGTGGGCAGACGACCAGGACGCAGCGATCGAGTCGATGGCCAAGGTCACCGACCAGTTGCCTGAAGATCTCTCGATGCGGTTCGACATGGCGGCGATGTACGAGCAACGCAGCGATTTCGAGGACGCCTTGACGCTGGTGGAATCGATCCATCCTCGCGACCAACAGGTCCTGCAGCGCAAAGAGATCGCGGTGCTGCAATTGGCCGAACGGATCGGCGATATCGATCGCGCTCGCACCGCGGCCGAGCGTTTGTTTGGACTGCGGTTGAATCCCCAACTTCAATTAAGCCTCGTCGAACGGATGCGGCGACTCGGACTGAATGAAATGGCCGATGCGGTCATCTCACGAATCGAACGGACCAGCAGCAATCAAACCTCGTCGATGGCATCGCTGATGATGCTCTACCAGGGGCAAGGAAAAACAGACAAGGCGAACCAGGTCGCTCACATCCTGCTCCGCCGCACCAGTTCGCCCATGTCAATTAACTCACGATCCTCGCAAAGTCCATCGCGATACCGGAGTAGCGAGAGCGGGGTACGCACGCAAGCGATCAATGTGTTGCAGCGTTCGGGAGCGTTGAAGGAGCTCATCACGCAATTGGAGGAACAGTACAATCGATCGCCTGACTCGGACAAGCTGGTCGAACAACTGATCGAGTTCTACACCGTCACCGGTCAGAAAGAGGCGGCCTTGGTGCTGCTCCAGGCGGCTGTCAAGCGACGCCCCGATTCACCGATGTTGCATCTGCAGCTGGCCAAACAATGGGAATTGGCCGGCAAACAAAGCGAAGCCTGCGATGAGTATTTGGCAGTGCTCCGCTTGCAGCCCAACTGGGTCACGTCCGAGCTGTACCAAATCGAACGGGTGTTCACCCAAGCAAAACGCCGCGTTGACCTGGTCAAAGCACTCACCAACATTGACCTGAAACAGGTCACCCAGCCGTATTACATTTCTCAAGCGGCGACATCGATGCTGCGAGAGGGCGAGAATGTCGATGTTGCCATGGCACTGTTGGAACAAGCGTTCGATGCGTTGCCCCAATATCGCCGCTACTTGGTCCAGAATTTTGGGGACCCGAAACTGCTCGAAAATCCACGCGTCTACGCCTTCGCCAAAAAGATGGCTGTGCCGACCCCCATGGACATCAAAGCCAATCGTTGGACGGGGATGGATTCCATCTATTCGTACTCCGGCAACGGTACCGTCAGTACACACTTTGGCCAACTTTTGAACGGCGTGAAGTCGACCGACAAAATCAAGGATTTGGAAGAGACAATCCGAACTGCGGCGGACGCGCACCCCGAATGGCTCGGCGGTCAAGCCATGCTCGCATTCATTGAACTGGCGACGGAGCACTCCGAAGCGGGACGCGACCGCTTGAAGTCCATTGTTGATGATCAAGACGTGATGAAGACGATCCCGGCGGAAACATGTTGGATCATTGGCCAAGCACTCGATCAAGACGAGAAGACTCAGGCTCTCGCGTTGACACTGTTCGAAAAAGCAGTGAAGAACCCGTCTCAGAATCGCACGAGCCAACTGCAATATTCACCCGTCGCAAAACTGATCACGGCTTATGATGCGGCCGGGCGTAAGGACGAGGCTCGAGACCTATTGCTCAATCAACTCAGTGGTGGCGACGCCAATCAGTACGACCAGTCTTATGCATCCTACCAACGCCTCGAAAACATGCAGTGGGTTGGTGAGCGGTTGCTGGAGATGGATTTCCCCGTCGATGCGATTCGGCTGTATCGTGAGACACTTGACGATACGGACGGCATGAAGGCCGCTGCCCAGTTCACCAGCCGTGGTGATCAATTCAAGCAGCAGGCTGAGTCGGGCATCAAAAAGGCTCTCGCCGCGATGAAGCCGGAAAAAGCGGACAAGATGATCTCTCAGCTGTTAAAAATGCCTGAGGAAGTCAAACCGAATGCTTCCGTGGTTGACTTAATGGTTGGAATCTCAGCGGCGGACGCTGCCACGATTAATCCGATGAACAGCGCCTATGTGGCGTTGCTGAATCAATTGTCACAGGACCCACAGACGGAAAACGCGATTGCAAGCCGCTTCGATGCGATGGCCAATCAATATCCCCAGGATGTCTCGATTGCAATTGCGGAAGCCGATTGGAAGTTGCAGTCAGACCGAGATGATGCCGAGGCGGCCGTTGAGCGACTGAACTCGATCGTGCAGACGCATCCGCTCGAACCGATCGCGGAAGGCCGTCGTCCCAATTCCCGGCAGCGCCGCGAGGCGGCTGCGTTGGTGCCGATCTGGCTCGTTGCGAGGCAGTGCCTGGGACGGGATGATCTGGCCGACGTTGGGAATTCGCTGGCCGAGGTCGCTCTGGCCGCCGCCGACCGTCAGGTTTCCTTCAAAGAGCAGGCCGCAGTCCTGTTCGAATGGGGACAGCGTCTGGTCGACAAGGGCGATACCGAGGGTGGACGCCAGCGTTGGACTCAGTTGCTCAACGCAGTGACCATTCGTCCGGCGCACTCAAAGAATGCTGGCGAGAAGGCGTCTGATCCCGCAAAAGCGTTCGTTCCGCCATTGACAGTGTCCCAGTTCCGCGTCGCCAGCTTGGTAGGCAGATTCGCCGCACGGCACGGCATGCCGCAACTCTCTCGCAGGGCGGTCAAAGAGTCACTGCGCGGCGGCTTCCCCGTCGCGGATGTTTCCAACGACAGTTTGAGCACCACGCAATCGGCAAGCGTCGCCCGTGTGCTCAGCACTAACAGCGAGCCCACTGCCGATCCGATGGAAACAGAGGTTGTGAAATCGCTCAAAGAGATTGTTGGTCTGTGGTCCGGCGAGGACTATCCGCCGACGGAAACCTTCGACGTCTTGGCCGCGATGGTGTTGCCCGAAAATCGGGCAACCGAGATCATGATGTACGTTAACGCGGATGTTTTTGACGCCCAGGCAGGCAGCTTGGCTGAGCCCTTGGTGGCCAGTGCCTCCGCATCGAATCGGTTGGACGAGCTCGCGCGTCAATTGGACAAGCGGGCAGGCAATCCAGCGACGCGGGTTTCGATTCCTGCGATCAAAACGCTGATCGCTATCGAGCAAGGGGAAACCGAGGCGGCCAAGGAACCGCTCGCTGCGCTCGCGGCAATGTCGGCCGCAGGATTGCCGACCGCAAACGCTGAGACCGCTTTCTTGGCGGCGCTGCGAGCGTTTGATCACGACGAACTCAAGGCGGCAGCATTCCCGATTCTTCGCCGGTCACTCCAGGACGAATTGCAGGGGGTTTCCGCTAACAACAACTCGGAATTGAACCTGTCCGCAGCGCTACCGAAGCTCGTCAACGAGTACCTTGCCTCGACGGGCGATTCCAAGTCGGTCAAGGAATATATCGAGACACTCCTATCCAGCCGGCAGAGTTATTACAGCCGATACAGCGGCGACTACGGTCTCAACCAACAATGGCGAGACTTGGCCGAGATCGCTAGCCAGACCGCGACGTTAAATCTGCCAGACCTGACGCTCGATCTCATCGGCCGGGCGATGGATTTTGATGTTGAGAACTACTCCCGACCGGACCTGACCATGCCGCTCTCCGCCGTTGCGCAATCACTGCAAACGGCCACTGCTCAAGAACGCTACCAAGCATGGAAGGACTGGACAATGCCAGCAGAGGGGCGTCAAACGATTCGGTTCTTAACTGAACTGGTCCGGCAACGCTATGTCCCCACCGTGTTTCGCATGGACGACAAATCCAACGCCGACCAGGCATCGCCACGATTACTTAGCAATTTCACAGAGCTCGTCGGCGCAGCAGCGGCGGCGAACCAGCTCGATGAATTGCGTGGCGAAGTCGAATCGCTGGTGGAAGCCGAAACAGCTGACGCCGAAGCATTGCTCGGGCTGATCGCGGTTGCGATGGGTGACAACGACGTTGCCCTGGCGACTTACCATTCACTGGCGAGTTCGATGAAAGAGCGCAGCAAGCCTGTGAATCCACGGCGGGGAAATCCGTCTCTCTTTGGTGACTACCTTTTACTCCAGGCGTGTTTGAACTCGGAATCAATTTCGCCAGTGTTTGATGACCAGTACCGACCATTGCGTGCACGTTTGATTGACTGCGGCCAGAATACGTTGATGAAGCTTTTCGTCCGCGATTGGAACCAGCGTGACTCTTCACCGGCACCGCTATCGGCGGGTTACCCTCGTCTGAAATATTGGATTCCGACCACAGACGAACGAGACCTCGGTGGTGCAACCCCATGGTGGTCGGCGTATGAAAACCAACTGGTTCACTTTTGGGGCCCTGCACATGACCGGTTGTATTTGCGTTTTCCCTTGACGGGTGATTTCACGGTTTCGATCGATCGCTTCGATGACCATTGGGCGGAATCGAGTGTTGGAATCAACGGTATCAATATCAATTCTGAGAATGGTCGGACGCTGATTGAATCAATCACCCATCACGAGTCGATCACCCGCAAGGATTCGTTCAACCGCGTCAGACCCATGTTTGGCACTGCCGCACTTGATCAACGCGATTCAATACTGACCTATTCGATCAACGGACAGGCGGTCTATGAGGAGCCAACCGTCATGACCAGCCCCTGGTTAACGTTGTCTACCTGGGAAGTGCGTTTGGCGGCCATGCGTCAAGTACGCATAGACGGCAACCCTATCATCCCGCGTGAAGTCCCACTGATCGGCAGGGACCGGTTGGACGGTTGGGATTGTTCCGTATTTGGGGAGTCGCAGCCTCGGCATCGCTTGATGGCCGAAACCGTGGAAGAGGAAAATTCTGCCATGGCGTACTATCAGAAACAGGAGCCCAGTGAATTTGACTGGGACGCGGTTGACGGGGTGCTCAAGGGACGAGCGATTTCGCGTCCCGGTGGGATACCACAACAGAGCTGGATTCAGTACGCTCGGCCATTGGTCGAAGGCGATCAAGTCGCGTACGAATTCTTCTACGTGCCTGGGCAATCGGTCGCTCATCCAACGATCGGCGGTTTGGCGATGATGTTGCAGGGCGATGGTGTCACGAGTCACTGGGTAACCGTTCCCTCCTGGGATGGCCCCACGCCGATCGCCGCAGATAATTCGGTCGTCGAGTCAGAATTCCGCCGCGGCCCGAAGGCGTTGCCGCTCAAGTCCAACGAGTGGAATCATGTCAGGCTCAAGCTGTCAGACGGTGCCGCCTCCGTATCGGTCAATGGTGAATGGGTGTTCGAACGCCCCATCGAGCCGCAATCATCAACCCGCTTTGGCATCTTCCGCTACAAGAATCAAGCGACCCAGGTTCGCAAGATGATGCTCAGCGGCGATTGGCCCGAGCGGTGGAGCGAAGAGTTAGCGGCCCATATCACCGAGCTCGACAAACCACTCTCTGATGCCCAACGGCGTGAAATCGGTACGATTGTTGACGACAGCTCGATCGCGCTGCTCGCGGGCGAGGTAGTGGAATCGGCACGGGATCTAAATCCCGAAGATGCGTACCAAATGCTGAAGTCATGGGTATTGCCAACCCCGGATCATGCCAACACACGAATGTACTTTTCGATTGGCGAACCTCGCGACGACACAACGCTCGCCAACGTGCTGTGCCCCGCTGTGGAGCTTGTCCGCGTTGCCGATGAGCTCGGCAAACTCGATGAGTTATCGACAGTCCTCGCGGGCCTTCCCGGCGAGGATGCTTCGGGTCTCGATACGCACAACCGACTCGCCCTGGGCGGATTAATTGTGTTGCGAAAGGGCGCCGAAGACGGTGTGCGATTGGCATTGCAGCAGGCATGGCGTCTGCTCCGTGACCACTCGACCGATGAATGGATATCGCGTCAGCGAGCGGCCGAGTATGTCCTCGCCTGGCAAGCAGCTCATGAGCAAAAGTATCGGACTGCTGCTCTGGATATCGTGCGAGAGATGCGTTTTGCCGAACGAGATGGCGAGCGGAAGTCCGGCGATGATTCCTTTTCACGCTATGTCCATGCCTTGTACGGCGATATCGAACGTCTGCAACAGTACTCTGCGCCGGAACAAGAGTCACTCGCCAGCGAGGGCATCACTCAGTGGCAATCCACATCGTACATGGGTCCCGTTGACCGCTGGAAAGGCTATCGCCCTTCGACGTGGTTGGGTGCGAAAGGTTCGCTGCAACATTTCCCCTCCGAAATATGGACTCAGTTGTTCTTTCAGTCACCACTGCGAGGTAAGTTCACTGTCGAAGCCGAACACTCCAACTTCGGTCATGAGGAGGTCAGCATTTCATACGGTGAACATGCCGCTCAACCGTCCTATGATCTCCATGGCGTGAAGGTTTACACAGTCATGCACGGCTCAAAGACGGTTGGTGACGATGTGGAGTTGCCGCACTGGGATCATCGCACGAAGACCCGATTTGAAGTTGATGGCAACAAGATTACGACGTTCAGCAACGGCGTGAAGATTCATGAGGAACACTTTGATTCGCCTGCCAATCCATGGCTGATGTTGCAGGCCAACTGGCCGTCCGACTACGCAACGATGAGCGATCTGCGGATCACAGGTACTCCCGTGATCCCTGACGAGATTGACTTGATCGACGTCCATAAACTGTCTGGATGGCGTGCCGACATCTATGGCGGATGGCATTCCACGGACCGCAACTCGAACGCACCATGGATTCGCGATGGTGATGAAATCGTTGGCGATCGCGTGCTCAATACTCAAGCCACCGATGTGGAGAGTCTGATCCAATACCAACGTCCCATGTTCGAAGATGGGGTGATTGAATTGGAGTGCTGGTATGAACCGGGCGTCTTTGAAGTCCATCCGGCACTCGGACGAGAGGCCTTCTTCATCTCGCCTGATGGGATTCGCCGTCATCGTCTGACCGAAGGCCAATACGAAACGAGTGGCCTGGCACCGGACAATGCGTCGGAGATTGACGGGGCGGCCACATCCGTACCGCTACGCGAGAATGACTGGAACCAAGTACGATTGCAGCTCGCAGGGGATCGATTGACGATCACAGTCAACGATGTCGAAATTGCGGGCATTGACGTGGCGTCGCCGAGTTCCGAGCGACATTTTGGATTGTTTCGCTACGTGAATCAGACCAAGTGCCGCGTCCGAAACGTGGTCTATCGTGGCGATTGGCCGAAGACATTCCCAACGGTCGAAGATCAAGATCTCGCCGCACCTGAAGGCGGAGCATTCGCACTCGATGGAAACGCCCAAGTTTCAGAAACACTCGCTGAGATGAAGTCGGCAGGTTTCCAGATCCTGGGTCCGGCCGACCGCACGACCGAGTCCAACGATGGCGTTCGGATGACGCTGCATGATAGCGAGGGATATTCATCGCTTCCGGGTGTGATCCGGCGAAAAGTCGTCGAAGGAGATTTTCAGATCACGGCGGATTATGCGGACTTGAAGATGACGCCGGTGAAAGAAGGTTGGGGGATTGCGACAGGACTTCGGATTCAGATGAATGATCCTGAAAACTCGGTCTTCGAGCTGCAGCTATCGTTGGACAAAGAAAACCGCCCCACCTGTCGCACGCGCATGTCCCACAACTTCCCCAACCCGCAAGAAAAATATTACGGCGGTTTTGCGGTTCACGAAGCGATGCCATCGGGCCGGTTGCGAATGATTCGCCGCGATGGGCAGATACATTGCTTGATCGCAGATCCAAATTCGGAAGATTTCCGATGGTTGGCGGCGTTTCCGGTCGGTTCTGCGGCAATTCGAACGGTCGAATTTGGCTGTAAATGCTCCGACAGCGCGTGTACCGCCGAACTCACTCTGCAAAAACTGAGTCTGATCGAAGAAAAATAGTGAGAGATTTCCCTCCCCCACCTAGGGCACCAACGGATATACTCCAAGGTAACCGGACGGTTCCGCCCGTCCGAGCTGAAGGATTTTGACCCCAATCACCTGTCACTGCGTGCGAGCCGGCGATCCCATTTTGTCACCGCCCCACACGTTCCGGATCGGTGGTTCCACGGATTAGGGAAGCATCACCTAACAACCATCCTCCCACTTCTCTCCCTCCGGAGCGAGGGCGAGCGGGGAGACTTGCGAGATTCTTCCCCCACACCAGCAACCTCCTCCCCGGGACTCCTGCTCATGACTCGATTGCAACAACAGATCGAAACCGTCCGTCGCCGCCAACAGCGACAGTGGCAGTGGCGTTGCGTCAGCGCAGGACTACTGATCAGCGGCACGGTTGCCTGTCTCATCGGCGTGGCGGGATTATTTTCAGCCGAGGGGATCGCACGGACTTGGATCGCAGCAGCGGTCCTCGCCGGTCCGATCGTCGGGCTGATCTACGCCTCGATTTCCTCGCGTTCGACCCGGCATGCCGCCGCAGCAATTGACCGTGTCGGTGGATTAAAAGACCGCACCCAGACGGCGCTGCAGTTTGATGGTGCGTCCAAGAGTGAATCCACTTCGGCCCTGCATCGGCTGCAACTCGCCGATGCGGATGAACACGTCTCGCGGATGAACGTGGACCAAGTCGCACCGATCGCTCATCCTTCGTCTTGGCCACTTGCGATCGCCATCAGTGTCGCGGCAGTCGTGTTGGCCGTCTTTGCTGGCCCCAAAACAAAATTGACCGCGGCGGAAGTCCGGAACGACGTCGTCAGCCAACAGGCCCTACGAGTCGAAAACGACCTGGAGGATCTCAAGGAACTGCAAGAAAAGTCCGATGACCCCGAGTTGAAAGAATTAGTTCAGGATCTCGAAGCTCTGATTGAACAACTGAAAGAACCCGGTCTGGATCCGAAGGAGGCACTCGCAACATTGTCGGAGATGGAAGCTTCGCTACAGGAAATGCAGCAGCAGTTGGACGACCCGCAAGCCGCCGCGGAACTGCAAGAAGTCGGCAGTGCGTTGGCGTTGTCCCAGGCGATGGCGAAAGCCGGACAATCGCTCGCCAAGGGTGACATGGAAAAGGCCGCCGAAGAGCTAGAGAAACTGGACATGCCTGAACTCGATCACAAAACCGAGAAAGCGATCACTGAAAAACTTGACAAGCTGCAGCAAGCATCGGGGGACGGAAATCAAAAGAAGTCGGTCGCCGAAGCTGCCAGCAAGATCAGCCAGGGGCTGGGCGAAGGCAAACGCGGCACGTTCAGTGACGGAATGAAGAGTCTCGCTAGTGAGGCACGCAAACAATCACGTCGCAAGTTGCTCTCTGACATACTCAAGAAGCAGTGCAAGTGCTTGAGCGAGTGTAAGTCCGAATGCGAGAGCGAATGTCGTAGCCGGAGCGAATCCAACAAAAAAGGTGGCACCAAAGCGGGCAGTGCCAAGAGCAGCAATGAGCCTGGACTCAAGACCGCTCAACTGAAAACCAACCCGCAAATGAACTTGAAGGGTCAGGAATCCTCGCAGGGCGACGTCGATGTCGAGACCGAATCGAGTGACCCGAATCAGCAACAATCCGTACGGGCCTACCGCGAGAAGGCTCAAGAGTATGAAGCCCTGAGCGAATCGGTACTGGATTCCGAATCAATCCCTCTCGGCCACCGCCAAACGATTCGAAAGTACTTCGAGATGATCCGCCCCAGCGGGGCGGAGATCGATGCGGTGAACGAAAGCATGCGGTAAAAGATGCAACGTCGAGGGTCCCTCGGAACTTGCGTCTGCCGCTGGAACGAATGAAATTGTGTTCGAACGCTCCGCGGTCGATCATTCCGACCGCGGAGCGTTCGGCCACTTATCTTCCGCTCGTTCCTAACTGGCGGACTGGCCCGCTGCGGCACCGATTCCACTCATGTCGGCTGCCTCGCCCCCCCAGGGAGCCGCCGTCTCTCCGTCGAACGAACCTTGAGAAAAATCGGAGACACCTCGCCATCAGTTTTATTTGCGTAGCCAGATTCCCCCACCACAAAAATGGCGCGACACGGGAATCAAACTGGGAGGGTAGTTTCACTTGGGACGGCGAATTCGTTACGCTTTAGGGCGTCTCCCCACCCTTCGCTTCCTCGCTATCGACTTGCATGATGTCTCAACCCGCAGATGCTGCCGTTTCGAACGATTCCATCCGTCCAATTCGTAAATTATTGGCCGCCAACCGTAGCGAAATCGCGACGCGAGTATTTCGCTCGGCAACGGAACTCGGCATTCGCACCGTAGCGATTTATTCCCACGAGGACCGCTACGCGCTGCACCGTTTCAAAGCCGACGAAGCGTACCAAATCGGTCAACCGGGTGAGCCGATTCGTTCGTATTTGAATATCGACGCGATCGTCGACATCTGCAAAAAACACGACGTTGACGCCGTCCACCCCGGCTACGGGTTCCTGTCGGAAAATCCTGACTTCGCCCAAGCACTCGAAGATGCGGGGATTCTTTTCGTCGGCCCCAGCGTGCGTTCACTCAGGGATCTCGGTGACAAAACCAGCGCCCGGCAATTGGCTGAGGTTGCTGGAGTGCCCGTACTCAGCGGAACGGCCGCTGCGGTCGCGTCATTCGAGGATGCTGAGAGTGCCGCGAATAAACTCGGTTATCCGATCATTCTCAAAGCCTCCAAAGGCGGCGGCGGTCGCGGCATGCGAGTCGTCCAAAAACCGGAAGAACTCGCCTCAGCACTCGAGGCGGCACAGCGGGAAGCCAAGACGGCCTTTGGCAGCGACGAAGTGTTTTTGGAAAAGTTTGTCCAGCGCGCACGCCACCTCGAAGTCCAATTGCTGGGCGATCGTCACGGCAACCTCGTCCATCTCTGGGAACGCGACTGCAGCGTCCAACGCCGCCACCAAAAGGTGGTCGAACTCGCACCGGCACCGAACCTGTCACCGCAAATGCGATTGGATCTTTGCGAAGCCGCACTGAAAATCGGCCGCGTCGTCGGCGGGGGCAATGGCTATGAGAATGCCGGCACGGTCGAATTCTTGCTCGATGTGGACGAGAACAAATTTTACTTCATCGAAGTCAATCCACGGATCCAGGTCGAGCATACCGTCACCGAGGAAGTCACTGGAATTGACATTGTCAGCAGCCAGATTCTGATCGCACAAGGAAATCCGCTCGGTAGCGAGCAGGTTGGACTCGGCTCGCAAGACGCCATCCACACCAACGGCTTTGCGATGCAGTGCCGCGTCACGACGGAGGACCCGGCAGCGGATTTCCGGCCTGACTATGGGCGGATCAGTCACTACCGGTCGGCCGCGGGACTGGGGATCCGGCTCGATGCAGGGAGTGCCTACAGTGGCGCCGTCGTCAACCCATTTTATGATTCCATGTTGGTGAAGGTTACCGCCCGCGCCCCGACACTTGCCGCCGCCGCCTCGCGGATGGATCGTGTGCTTCAGGAGTTCCGGATTCGCGGCGTCAAAACCAACATCCCGTTCCTGCTCAAACTGGTGAATCATCCCACGTTCCTGGCCGGAGAAGCGACCACGCGGTTGATCGACACCACGCCGGAACTATTCCGCTTGCCACGCCGCCGCGACCGAGCGACCAAACTGCTGACGTTCCTGGCCGAAACGATCGTCAACGGCAACCCGCTCGCCGTGGGACGCCCTGTCGCCCTGCGCACGGAGCCCGCCCCGATTCCGGACTATCCGCAGCGATCCAAACCACCTCGTGGCACGGCTGATATCTTCCGCGAAGAGGGGATTACCGGCTTGACCCGCTGGATCGGCCAGCAGAAGGGACTGTTGATCACCGATACGACGATGCGCGACGCCCATCAATCCCTGCTCGCCACGCGGGTGCGCAGCTACGACATGTTGCAGATTGCCCCGGCCTATGCGCATCTCGCCCCCGAGCTGTTCTCGCTTGAAATGTGGGGTGGTGCGACATTCGACACCAGCATGCGATTTCTCAACGAGTCCCCGTGGCAGCGGCTTGCCGATCTTCGCGCCACCGTCCCCAATATTCTCACGCAAATGTTGCTACGAGCCAGCAACGCGGTCGGATACACGAATTATCCCGACAACGTCGTCCGGGCATTCGTGCATGAAGCGGTCCAAGCCGGCATGGATATCTTCCGCGTGTTCGATGCATTGAACTGGGAAGAGAACATGCGTGTCGCGATGGACGCCGTCTTGGCCGAAGGCGGCATTTGCGAGGCATCGATCTGCTACACCGGCGATTTACAGAACCCCGGTCGCACGAAGTACAACCTCAAGTACTACGTGGATCTGGCTAAAAAACTCGAAGCCGGTGGTGCCCACCTGCTCGCGATTAAAGACATGGCTGGCCTGCTCAAGCCCACCGCCGCGGTAACGCTGATGCGGGCCTTGCGTGAAGAAATTGGTATCCCCATCCATCTGCACACGCATGATACCGGGGGCATTCAAGCCTCGACGCTATTGGCCGCCGCGGGGGAAGGATTGCAGATCGCCGATGCAGCATTGGCACCGATGTCCGGTGGCACCAGCCAAGTGAACCTGAACACCCTGGTCGAGGCCCTTCGCTATACCGAACGCGAATCAGCACTCAGTACCCGTGCGCTGACGAACCTGGCGACGTACTGGCAAGCCGCTCGCGAGTTCTATCGCCCCTTCGAAAGTGACGTGTTGCCGGCAACCGGCGACTTGTACGACCACGAAATGCCCGGTGGGCAGTACACCAACCTGTTCCAACAAGCCCGCGCCCTGGGGCTGGCTGACCGCTGGTCAGGCGTGTGCCAAGCCTACGCGGACGTCAATCGACTCTTCGGCGACATCGTCAAAGTCACCCCCACCAGCAAAGCGGTCGGCGACATGGCGTTGTTCTTGGTCGCTAACAAGATGTCGGCCGACGAAGTCCTGACGTCCAACAAACAGCACGCATACCCCGCCAGCGTTCTCGATCTGATCGGCGGCCGCATGGGCCAACCGCCCGGCGGTTTCCCCGCGGATGTTACCAAAGTCATTCTGGCCGGAGCCGAACCGCTCAAAGAACGCCCCGGTGCCACCATGCCTGCCGCTGATATGGACGCCGCCCGCGCCACCGCAGCGGAGATGACCAAGGAGAAACCGAGCGACCGAGACGCGGTCACGTACCTGCTCTATCCCAAGGTGTTCAAGGAGTTCGCCGCACACCGCGAGAAATACGGTGACGTGGGAACATTGCCCACACCCAACTTTTTGTACGGCCAAGAACCGGGCGATGAAATCGCCGTCGATATCGAGCCCGGCAAACGCTTGATCGTCAAATTCCTCGCCGTCGGCCAGCCCCATCCCGATGGCAGTCGCACGGTGTTCTTCGAACTCAACGGCCAACCCAGAGAAGTCGCCGTGATCGATCGATCGCTCGACGTCCAGGTCAAAGCGGCCATCCAAGCCGACGCCGACGATCCGACACACATCCCTGCCTCGATGCCCGGAATGGTAATCACCGTCGCAGTGGCTGTCGGTGATAAAGTCAAAGCGGGCCAAAAACTGTTCGTGCTCGAAGCCATGAAGATGGAAACGACGATCAACGCGTCAATCGACGGGACCGTGGAAACGATCCACACCCCCGCCGGGACGCAGGTCGAAGCAGGCAACCTGCTCGCGATCGTCAAATAGAAGAGACCCACGGACTCTTAAAGAGCCGACGAGCGACGGTGCCACGCCCCAAGGGCGTGAATCCCTCGCTTCGGCAGTCTCGGAGCGGCAACAGTAGCATGCCTGGGGCATGAGCCCCAGGCTAAAAGTGGTACCGAACCCTCCAGCCGCGGAGGGGCGAAAACACCCTATTCGGTACAATCCCACCCCGTGAAACGGAGAAATTTCGAGAATTTTGGATCTGCGTGCTGACACCTCTTGCACGACTCAGCAGCATCGATATACTTCCACCCACACGAGCGAACGAGTCACAAAAGACACTTTCGCTCACCGCCTTTTTTCAAGGCGAATGTCTTCAAATGAAGGCGCGGTAGCTCAATTGGTTAGAGCCCCGGACTGTCGATCCGGAGGTTGCGGGTTCGAGTCCCGTCCGCGTCGCTTCCTAAACCCTGCCGTAACTTTTTGTTACGGCAGGGTTTTTTCATGCTCGTGGGTGGTAAACATCACTCAGAATAGCACTTTTTCGTACCGTTTGCACCCGTTAACTACCCATTTGGTACCCGCCTGCATCCGCTTAGGACTCAAAGGGTATCTATTCCAATTGGGTAGGTGTGCTTGCTTCTTGGGCAGTGTAACTCGCCGGTTCCACCGTAAAGGTATCCGAGTCGACGCAACTTCTCGCTTCGTTCCGACAGGATGTCGAAAGGGCGGGAGAACAATTTCGAAAACGTGATCGGCAGATGCCGGGATTGTCGATTCAGCATCCGAGAGATTTGCCGCGTAGGAGCCTTGCTTCGCGAGAGTATCGAATTGTCGTCCTGGGTGTGGAAGTCTATTCAAATGTCGTGTCTTCCGATTTTCCGATTGCTGGACAACACCACCCACAAGCTGTTCGCCGCCAACTAGAACAGATCTACCACGAAATCGTGCGGGTTAACGCGAATCACCAGGAAGTTTGGTTTGCCCTCCATCCGCCAAGTGTTCCTGAGTACGATCCCATTACTGGAGCGAGAGTCTGCCGAAACTAGCCATCCCTCGTCACCCGAGAACCGCCAATTGACGAATGCGGAAATCAGCAAAATCCCTTTCTTTGTGGCGAAAATGCCCTGGTCACGCTTCCAGCGTGCGTGGATACCGCAGTAATCGCTGGCTTTTTGGCCGTTTTCCGTGATACAATGAAGGCATGAAGTACGAAATTGATCTTCCTGCCGATATCCAGCATTGCCTTACCGCTCGTGCTAACGAGACCGGTCAAGACGTTGTGCATTTGATCCAACTAGCCGTGACCCGGTTTGTTGCCGAGGAAGTCGGGGCGAACGGAGATGATTCTCAGTGGACGCAGGCCAAAGACGATCGACGCTGTGAGTTGATTGATCGCGAAATTGCTGGCACCATCAGTGTGCCTGAACGTACCGAGCTTGCGGGCCTGCAAAGGATGGCAGAGCAGCACTTCGATGAAATAGCATCACCACCAATGGAAGAAGCTCTTAAGCTACACAAGCGGCTACTCTCTCAACCGGATGCGTAGTGTGCCGCCGCTTGCGTTCACATACCCCGGCGGACCGCTAGTTCGTCGTCACGGGCCGAGTGGCTACTCGGATGTCCAATCGTTCCGGCCGTGGTTGCGTGACGAGTTTTCGTTTCGCTGTGTGTACTGTCTGATCCGAGAACAGTGGGGAAAGCGACTCGGTGAATTTGACCTCGACCATTTCGAGCCGGTGGCTCGTTCGCCAGAGGCGAGCTTGGATTACGGCAATCTTGTCTACTCGTGCCATGCCTGTAATCTCCGCAAAGGAAAACGGCAGGTCCCAGATCCAGCACAGGCTCTTTTGGAATCGGCTGTCCGAGTCCATCTCGATGGACGACTTTCAGGTTTGACCGACGAAGCACGCCGCGTCATTGCGGTGATGGGATTGAATTCGACGAATCTAGTTCGATGGCGGCTCACTTGGATGCGCATCATCGACATTTGCCAAAAGAATGATCCTGAACTCTTCGCTTCATTGATGAGTTACCCAGACGACATTCCAGACTTGTCGGTATTCACGCCGCCAAGCAACACTCGGCCAGAAGGAGTCGAGCGTTCTTATTTTGCAATGCATGCTGGCGGCAATCTATCCGACGGGTTCATCGTTTAGGTTCACAACTCGACGCCAACGTTCAACGTCAACCGGAAGTGGATTCCACATCAAGGCCCCAATTTTGAGAGGTGATCCGCTCGACAACTTCTCGTTGGTGTTTCACCAGTACACCGAAGAATGAAGTGGTGATGTTCCCATTGGGTCGCCATTCTTTCCAGGGCATCAAGGTCTCTCTCTTTGGAGAGACCAAACTTTGAGACCAAATATCGAGATCGCGAATTGAAAGTTGTCGCCGGCTGAGCAACGCAACAATAAACAGCGGACCGACCTGAGATAGTATTAGGTTTTCATCGTAAAAAACGTGTCCCCCCATCGCCTTGTGCATCGACAGGTCTTTGTCGTATAGCAGGAAGCAGTGGATCGAAAATGGTAAAACTTCTGAGCGTTTTCCGAGCAAATGTTCCCTCCAGCATTTGTGTGCGGACTTTACTTCGCTTCGCTTGGGCAACGACTCTATTTTTCCACAGTATTCCAGCGTGCGAAGTGAAATCGAAGTGCAGAAAGTGTGAAACCGTTCGTCGTACTCAGTCGGCGATGGGTTCTGTTCATCAATTTCAGCTAGCATTTCTTTTGCGTACTTTTCTCCCCGTGAAAAGACTTGCTCACAATCACTGCAGTACCAATAACGCTTTAACTGCTTGGGGAAATAGCGATTGGTTTCCAGGTTGATAAACGCGCCTCCTTTTTCTCGATCGGAGACGAAATCGCGGTACCCAAACGATGGCCAGATATGGCTATTGCGAAGCCTGCGATGCTGCTTGCATAGTCGACATACACCACATTGTTCTTTCTCGGAACGCATTTCAGTTTTGTTTATAACTAAGGTGATGTGCTTACTGCACAAAATTGACACACAAAATCTGGTTCTTCTCGGATTTTAGTGGCACGCGATTTCCGGCATCAGATCGAGTTTGCCACAGTAAAATAGAATCCTGAGTCGATAGTTGGCGAAGGAACGAAAGCCTCTTGCAGCTGACTTAATGGACTGAATCTTACTGTTGAATCCTTCGGCTAGCCCGTTGGTGACATGGTGCCGAAAGTAGCTCAGCAGTCCTGGAAGATGGCTCTTAAGCATTCGGGCGACCTTCTTGATTGGCTCCAGGCGACTGCGAATCGACCAGCCGTACCACGAGCGAAAGAACGTATCCGCCGAGTTGGAATCTTCGCTCAACCAGAAATGGCGAAAGTTCTCTTTGATCGCCCAAGCACGACCTGTTTGAAGATCACTCTTCTGAAGGATCTGCATCTCCACCTGACCATCCTCATTGAGATTTTCTTCGTTGTATAGCAGCAACTGACGCAGGCCCGTCAGTCGTTCGTCGCCTTCGGACTTGAGCTCGCGGTGCTCCCTTCGTCGCACCTTGTCGACGGCCTCATTGAGATACTTGCTGACATGGAATTTGTCGTGCACGATCTCCGCGTTGGGAGCATTCTTGTTGGAACTGGTCATGAATGCCTGCCACATGTCCAGGGACACCGATTCAACCCCATTTCGCTGGTTTTCGTTGAGCGTTTGCCAAAGTTCATCCGTAGCCACGATGGTGCGATCCTTGGTTACATCAAGAACTCGCCGATGATCCTGGTCGGTCAATACCGAGACGTAGTCATGACCTTTGCCGAGGCTCTTTTCGTCAATGCCGACGTGCTTGATCTCGATCAATGTCCGTCGATCGATGCCCCGGGCAACGGCTCTTTCAATCAGCCTATGTAACAGTACATCGCACCATACTCCATCACCTTGCGACGATATTCTTCTGGATTGTCGACTCGGAGTTGCAGCCAACGCGTAAGCGTTTGGGAGGCGTTGATCATCAGCGTCTTCATTTCCGTGTCCGTGATTCGACTAAGGCTCGCGTCTTCGAGAAGATCGGAGTGTTTTCCAGCGTGCAAATTCTCCAGGGGACCATTGCGGAAGGCGGATGCTACCAGCGAGTTTGCTTCATCGCGGATGGTGAATCCGTCTGGAAAATCAGGCTTAGTGGGAGGCGGCTTGTTCATAGCAAGACACTATCACGAGGCTCGCGCCGATGGCAATTCAATCGCGATCAGAAGCCAATGAGCAGCGGGAGCAGACGCTCGTTCGCCGCGAGCCACGAAATGTTCGTGAATGCCAGGCCCGTTTACTTGTGTTATCATTAATCTCGGTGTGGCGTGATTGCCACAAAGGTTGATAACAACCCCATTGGTATGGAGCTTTGAAAGAACGGCATGGAGTCCAGTTTCACGATGTCCCACAACGAACAGATGACCGAGATTCACTCGCTTTTACGGCTTTTTCGTGCCTATCGTGATCAGAACGATGCGGCCTTTCGTAAAATCGCTCAGTCGATCATCGATGAACAACTCGCGGGGAACCATCACTCGGTCGCCAAGGAGCTGCGATCCGCGCTCGGATCCGCTTCGTCAAGTATGGGACGCTCTGGATCGATGTCCGTGCTGCCACGCGACCGACGTTCGGGCGAAGAACTACTGACCATTTTCCACGAGCCAGCTAGTACCGAGCACCTGGTTCTCGATAAAGCGACCCAATCACGCATCGATCGTGTGATCGACGAGCGACGGAATGCGAAGAAGCTGGCACGATATGGCTACTCGCCCAAGTCAAAGCTGCTTTTCTGGGGACCGCCGGGATGTGGCAAGACTCTCACTGCCCATCATCTCGCCAATCAATTCAATCTGAAAGTCGGTGTGGTGCGGCTCAGCGCTTTGATCTCTAGTTTCATGGGAGACACGGCGTCTCATGTTCAGCGCGTGTTCGATATCGCCCAGGAGACGCCGATGGTGATCCTGTTTGATGAAATCGACTCGATTGCCAAGAACCGTGACGATGCCAACGATGTTGGCGAACTGAAGCGGATCGTCAACAGTCTGCTGCAGGCCATGGACTCGTTCGCCGCGAAGGAAAGTATTCTCGTCGGTGCCAGCAATCACCAGTATCTGCTCGACCCTGCAATCTGGCGTCGCTTCGATGACGTCATCGTGTTTCCGAAGCCGACACCTGCCCTTCGCAAATCGTTCATTCAGCATCACCTCAATGGCGTTGCCTACCAAGGCGGAATCGAATCGCTGGTCAAGAAGACCTCCGGCATGACCTTTGCCCAGATCGAACACGTCCTGGTGGATGCCATCAAGTCGATGATTCTCGAGGATCAGACGCAGTTGACGGCGGAGCACGTCACGCGTCAGTTGAAATATTTGCAGAAAATGTTTTCTGCAATGAGCCAGGTACAAGCCGGATCGGATGAATAACGAGTTTCCACCCAAATCACTTGCCGAACCGACGTACCAAGACCGACGTCCCGAGAAACCTCGCCGCCAGCCGTTGGCCCCGGAAGTGCTAGCCCGTCGTGGAGAGATCGCTCGCGTACTGGGCGTCAAAGTCGATGGGCTGCACAAGCTACTCAATCGTCTGACCAACGAGCAACGCAAGGCGATCTTCTTCAAGGTCACGCACGACGGTCCAATCAATCTGTCGGGGACCGGTCTCAAGGCACTCGTTGATCGGTCTGAACATGTCACCTTGGTCGTTCCCAAGGAAGACAACCTCGACGCGTTCATTCAAAAGATCAAGCAATTTAAAACGGATGAACCGAAAGGACCAGGGTTCCTGCCCGGCCAAGACTTTGCTCGTATCGAGGACATCGAGCAGGGAGATCCGAAGGACCGGCTAAGCGACGAACTTCTGGCCGAGTACGAATCGATCGTCAAGACGAAGCAGCCGACGTTCATCTGCGAAATCGAATTGCTATCGCTTGCTCAAGGCAAGAACCAGCAATCAGCAGAGATCGCCGAAATGTTGCGGGACCTCAACAACGCGTTTGCGAGCGGCGTCCACGGAACACTCTTCGAGCACGAGCGGAGTGCTGGAGTCTGCCGAGCCGTCATTCGTTGCTCGGGTGCAATGTTCAAACGATTGGTTGAAGAAGACCAATGGCAGCGACGAATCGCGTGGTTCGAGCCAAAACCAAGGTTCGAGACGTTTCACATGACATGGCATAGCTTCCAGTTTGAGAAGCTGGCTGCTATCTCACCACCGTCTGACGATGCAGCAACCGTTTGTATCATTGATTCGGGAATATCACCCGGCAATCCGTTTCTAGAACCGGTGACGAAAACCGATCTCGTCAAATCGTTCTTGAAGCACGATCCCGACGCACCCTACGACGAAAATGGACACGGCTCAGGCGTCGCTTCGTTGGCCTCGTACTACGTGCTGAACTTGGCCGAGGGGGCTGAGAATACAGCGACGGCATGGATCGCCAGTGCTCGGATTCTGGATGCAACCAATCAGATCGAAGATGGCCGCCTCTTCTCAAGAGTTCTCGAAGATGTTGTCAAGCACTTTGCACCGCTGGGCGTACGGATCTTCAACCTGTCCGTTGCCGATCTGGCGAAGAAGTGGAACCAAGACAGCAAGCGAACTCAATCGCGAACGTCGTGGACCGCTAGAACGATTGATCGACTGAGTCGCGAGTATGACGTCGTGTTCGTGACCGCATCCGGCAATATTCACCCCGCGACCATTCTGGATTCGCTGAAATCAGGTGGCGACTACCCTACTTACCTTTGCGATGATGATTCGCGGATTCTGGACCCAGGGCACGCGGCACTCGCTTTGAGCGTCGGTTCCATTGCCAGTGGTACGCTCGTGGCTGGCACGCCCGACACGACGCTTGCACAGCAGTACGAACCCTCGCCGTTCACTCGTTCGGGACCGGGAATTAAGGGTGAGACCAAGCCTGAACTGGTCGACATCGGTGGCAACCTCGTCAGCGACGTCGGGCGAACATCTGTACGCGCAAACCCCGCGTCTAATGTCGTCATGGCAAGCCATAAGCTGACGCCAGCCGCAACGCACAGCTATGGCACCAGCTTTGCCGCCCCCCGCGTCGCCAACAAACTGGCTAGGATTCATCGCGAACTCAATCAACTTGGCCTGGATCACATTACCGCTCCATTGCTGAAGGCGTTTCTGGTCAACTCGGCTAGTTACCGCGGCGACCTGGAACGCGTGGTGGAAGTACTGAATACCGTCGGCAAGAAAAAATGGCTCGATGTGCTTGGCTACGGAATCCCAGATGCATTGCGTGCCACGGAATGTGACGACTACTCGATCGTGTTGTTCCATCAGGGGGCGATCGAGCCGAACAAGGTCGCTTTTTTTGATATACCGATACCGAGCGTCTTGGCAGCATCCACCGACCGGAAGCGACTGACTGTCACCGTGGCTCACTACCCCGAGGTTCAGAGATGGGGACTGGAGAGCTACTTCGGTGCTGATCTAAAGTGGCGAATGTTTCGAGGAAACATCGACCGCAATGCGGTTGTCGACGCAATGTCCGCATCGATTGAAGAAGACGAAGAAGGTGTCCTGGAAGTCGATTTACCCAACGAAGTGATGTTCGAGCATCGAATTACCCGACGCTCACGTGGGACGATCCAACACGATTGGCATGATTGGACACAGCACCGCGACGAATACAGCGACAACCACTACACCCTTGCGATCGCCAGTCACAAGCGTTGGGGGCGTGCCGTTGAGCCGATCCCGTTCGCCGTCGTGGTTCGCATCGAAGACGTTGGCGCAACGATTCCAATTTACACTGAGATCGCAAACCACGGCCAACGCGCACTTTGGGTTAAATAGGCAGCATGCGTCGAGTTGCGCTCGGCCGGTTTTTAGGTGATGATATGGGGGTGATTTGTTTGCTTCCCATCGCTTTCCAAAGTTCATCTCTATGGCCGAAATCCAGTTCGATAACGTCGATTCGATACTCACTTGTTTTGACGAACTCAACGACCCGCGTTCCCACGTTAATCGACTCCATATCTTCGGCGATCTACTCGTCATTTGTATCATGGCGGTCATTGCAGGAGCCGATGGACCGCAAGCAATCGGCATCTGGGCGGACACTAATCAAGCATGGTTGAAAAAGCATCTCAAACTCCCCAACGGTATTCCGTCTCACGATACCTTGGGACGCTTGCTTGCAGCCCTCAAGCCACTCGCATTTCAGAACTGTTTCCAGGCATGGATTCAAAAGGTTGCACCGTTGGAGGAAGATGCCGCTATGAATCAGATCGCGATTGACGGTAAGGCTCTCCGACGCAGCCACGATCGGTCAAAAGGACTGGGGCCTTTGTGGTTGGTTAGCGCCTGGGCAGTCGATCGCTCGATCAGCCTTGGGCAACTCGCCACGGAAGAGAAATCTAACGAAATCACTGCGATTCCTGAACTTCTGGACAATATTGAAATCAAGGGGGCGGTGGTCACGATCGACGCTGCAGGGTGTCAGCGAGAGATTGCTAAGAAGATCATTGATGGCGAAGGCGACTTTGTTCTTGCGCTCAAGGGCAACCAGGGAAAGCTGCATGACTCGGTACGGGACTATGTCACCAAGCATATGGAAAATGACTTCGCGGACATCAAGGTACGCCGCTACGCTGAGACTCTCAAAGGACACGGTCGTGTGGATGAAATCACCTACTACCATATGCGGGCTCCGAAGGAACTTGCGAACTTCGACAAATGGTCAGGATTACGTACGATAGGTGTCGCTATCCGGCAAAGTGAGAGTGGCTCAAAGTCCTCAACCGAGGTTCGATTCTTCATCGCTTCGATTGCACCGGGAGTAAAGAAGTTTGCTCGCTACGTACGCGGTCACTGGGCGATCGAGAACACGCTTCATTGGTGCCTCGATGTGACATTCCGCGAGGATGAAAATCGAGTCCGCGAGCGAAACACTGCGAACAATATGGCGTGGCTGAAACGCTTCGGTCTGAGCATGCTGAAGCAGCAAGACGACAAGTACAGCGTTGCGATGAGGCGACGAGTCGCTGGTTGGAACCTGGACTATCTCGCTAAAGTACTGGGAATTCCCGTGCTATAGTGTGCGTTTGCCGTGGATCGCAAACGCAATCGACGTCATCGTACAGACGCGAGCGGAAGCCACGGTTTGAATCTCAAAACAACTCCCGTTCCATTCACCCCCGTCGCCTTTTCCGTACTCGTCATCTTTTCCGCACTTGCTCGCGACGTGCTCTGGAGAGGCGATTGAGGATTTTTTTGCTTGCGTCGAGCGATGTGAATCGAGACAATAGATCTCACCTGAGCTCTTCGTTGTGGACCGCAGTTGAGGGATTGTTGATACTCACTCAATCGTGTAACACACGGAGAATCTCGGTTTCTCCATGATCATTTTATGGAAGTCAAACTAGCGTTCGCTTGTTTGAGAATTAGTACATTCGTATGACCCCGTCTATTCTCGCTACCTACGGCACCGGCCCCAATAATGACCAAGGGACAAGCAGCTCGCGAACTGGCCAATGCGATTTGCAGCTTGCTGGACGATGATGTTCAACTGCAGGGTTTATTTACGCAGGTATCTACGCTGTAGCGACGCCCCCGGCAGTCTTGATGATCTCCGCGATGATGTCGATGCGGCGGTCTCAGAATTGCTAGACAACGAGATGCTTGATGGCGAACGACGCAAACTGTTCCTCACACCGCTCGGTCGCGTGTGTGCCGGATCATTGCTTTCCTATACTTCATGCGGTCGAATCATCAAATGCCTTCGCAAAATCGGTCGGCAATGCACGCTCACCGAACTCATGGCCATCGTTCAGTGCGTTGAGATCTGCGACAGCAGTTATACGCCGTATCAAAAAAATGGCAATGCGGAAGCGAAATGGATGTCAGATGTCCGAGCATCCTTCACTCCAGAAGTCTTCAATGCGCTAAGCGTCGGTGCGTCGTTCGATCTCGCCCTTCACAAGAGATGCAAGCGTGCGCGCTTGCTGTTGCGTTGCCCGCCGATTGCAAGTCCTTGAGGATTTGCTCGTAGACGTCGCCGAACAGGTGCCGGTCTTTGCTGTTGTTGAAGTCGATCTCGTTGATCTTGTTGACGACCTGCCGCATCAACGTGCCGTTCTTCATGTACTGGTTGGCGTCGTCGAAGGATGACCGCCCCCCGTCGCCGTCTACTGAACAAGTCAACGCGGCATCGCTATTGGGTGCCGGCGTACGGTTGCGGTGACGCCAAAACGCGTTCCCCGGCTACTCGCGTGCTTGTTGAAGCGAAGCCGGTCGGGTCGAAGATGTTTTCGAGCCACCAAACTCCCACCGGAGCGAGTCGCAGACACTATGCTATGGGCTGGACGCGACCGTCCCCTTTACCGAAATATTTCAAAACCCCGAGAGATTGAAAGACATGCGAAGATCCATTGCATCCTTGATTTTACTGTTGACCACCGCCATCACGCTCACGGCCGCTGACAGCAACGACTTTGTCGATTTGTTCAACGGAGAGAATCTCGAGGGTTGGACACAGCGAAACGGAACGGCGACCTACCGCATCGAAAATAATGAGATCGTTGGCAAAACCGCTGAGGGAAGCCCGAACTCGTTCATCTGCACGGACAAGCACTATGGCGATTTCGAGATGACCTTCGAGGTGAAGCTCGATCCAGGCTTGAACTCGGGTGTCCAAATTCGTTCTCAAACCGCTGGCGATGACCCCAAAGGTCGTGTCAACGGTCCACAGGTCGAAATTTCTTACGACAAGATGGCTGGCTACATCTATGGCGAAGCCGCCGGTGGTTGGATGACCCCGGACAACGAACGCAAGCCGACCGACCTGTTCAAGAACGATCAATGGAACACGTACCGCGTGGTGGCGAAAGGCAACAAGATTCAAACCTGGATCAACGGGACCCAAGTCTCGGATCTTACACACGCCGAACGTTTCGCCTCTCACCCCGAAGGGTTCATTGGCTTGCAAGTCCACGGCATCGCGAAAGGAACCGGCCCCTACGAAGTTCGTTGGCGAAATCTAAAGCTGCGTGAACTGGAATAGGCACCTCGGAGAGCCATTCTTCCGAACCACTCGTTGAACCGTATTACCAACGGGTCGAGATTTCCCGGCTAAGGATAACAGGAACAACAAGTGACGGGTTTACCGTAGTGGATCTTGTTAAGACGCAACCGACATTAGGTAGCTTTGCTGCGGGCGACTTTTTTTGGTGGTGCAAAAGTTTTTAGCCGGGGGTCTCTGGAGGCCCTGGTTTGACTGTCGAGGAGTCGCAGGCTCTACATGAACCGTCGTCCTAGTCGCCTATTGCCCCTGTTTTTCCTAGTTAATGGCCAATTGGAGCGAATTCTTTCGCTGGCGGCGCATTGCCACCGCTCGAAGCAGATTCCAACCGGCCAGCTTCAGTAGGATCGAAAGCTTCACCGCATTGTGGCCGCGAACGCGGAGCCGACCCAAGCCCATCATTCGCTTGAGGCAACCGTTGGTCCCTTCGATACCCGACCGCCAACGGTACCTATCGCGGAACTCGTCGCTCTGCTCGTGGCGACGACGCGCGTCGGCTCGAACCGCACTGCCGGTAAATTGAATGCGGCCGGTCGGCTGCTCGGTGTCCCGATTGCGTTGAACGCGGCAGTGTGCAAGCAGCGGGCAGTGCTGGCACTTCTCGGGATCCATCTGTGCGAAAGTGTAGTCGCCTTTGGCGTTGTAGTTGGTCGACTCGGGAGCGTGACCAGCCGGGCAAGACTCCAGTTCACCGGCGCAGTTGAGCTTGAATTGGTCGTAGCCGATTTCATCAGCATCGTACTTCTTCGAGCCTGGCACCGGAGCGACCAATTCGACGCCTTCTTGCTTAGCCGACTCGACGTTGGCGTCGCCACCGTAAGCGGTATCAGCCAGCAGTTCGTCTGGCATGGCGTCCCGCTTTTTCAAGTCCTCCAACACCGGCGAGACCGCATCGGCGTCGTTGTCCGCAGCGGTTTCGACTTTGGCCGAAGTAATCAAGTTCGGCTCGCCGTCTTCGTTGAACGTCTCGGCGATTTGAACCTGGTATCCGGCTCCTTTGTGACCGCTGTAGGTCGCGTCGGGATCCGACGGATTGACGATCACATGGCCGCCGGTTTTCTTGCGAACTTCGACGAATTCTTCCCGAAGTTCGCACTGCTGGTTAAAGATCGTTTGCAGTTGTTTGAAGGAGTCCCAGTCGCAGATCGGCTTGGTTTCGGTTAATTCATTGAGGATTAAGCAGAGGTCTTCGGCGGCTTGCTGCAACGCAATTTTCCGCTGTTCGGTAGTGCGTGCGTCGCCAAAGATTCGGCTGTCGGATTGCTTGCGGTAGCGGGCCAAAAGCTCGTCGTCAAATCGGTCGATCAGCCTAGCCGAACCAGACTGAGCGTCGTGCTTTTCGACTTTCTTGAAGAACCGCCGCAGGGCCACGCCGATCATTTGGGCGCGTCCCAGGGTAGCCATGTCGCTGAGCACATGGGTGGAATCGAGACGCTGCTTTTTGACTTTGACTTCCATGCTTTGCAGCAGGGTGTCGGTAACGCCTGCGAAGATCTCCTCACTGATCTTCTCGTTGCTTTGCATTCGAGCGATGTAGCGTTCAATGGTTCGCTGAGTGACTTCGGTGCTTGGCTCCAAGTTCAGTGCGTACTGGATGTCGGTTCGGAACAGCAGTGCTTCGTGGGCCTGGGGGACAGTCCAACCTTGAAAGTCACGGATCCAAAGGAGCGCGATGATCGCGTGCAACTCAAAGGTTGGTCGTCCTTGATCGTCACTGAGATGCTCACCGACGAGGCCGATGGGCATCTGCTCCAAGAGCACGTCGCGAAGGAGGCCCTGCCATCCGTTGTCAATCATCTTTCGCCCCATGGGGCCGATGACGCCCTCGAACGGGTCGAAAAGTCTTTGCTGCGTAGGTAGTTCGATGGTTTTCACTGACTAACCGACCACTCGAAGAAAAAAGCTAAATCCATACAGCAAAAGGTAACGCATCTCGCCCACGAAAGAAGCCGGTAGCATGAGACTTTTGTCGGGCGCGTCTGTTAAAGATCCTGTTCTGGATGGATCTTTAACAAGATCCACTACGCCAGTTATTGATCCCGCGTTCCTAAACGCGCGGCGTTGCGCACTGTCTCAACCGATTCATGCGCAGACGCCCGCTTTGTTTTGCCGACCAACTTTGTTTCGCCCCGCCCCCCCGAATTTGGATCCCCGACATTGAAATCCTGCGTATTTTCTTTGCTGACACTTGTTGCCGTGGCGTGTACTCATGCGGAGTCACCGACGTTTGCACCCGTCCGAGCCGAACTCGTTCGCCCACGAGACGGCTTGGGCAACGTCTTGCAAAAACTGCATGAAGGCAAAACGGTTCGCATCGCTTATCTCGGTGGATCGATTACCGCCGCCAACGGATGGCGTGTGAAGTCACGAGCATGGTTCAGCGAAGAGTTTCCGGAGGCCGAGGTATCGGAGATTCACGCGGCGATCGGCGGGACGGGTAGCGATCTCGGTGTCTACCGAGTCGAACGTGATGCATTGCAGTACCAGCCTGATCTGTTGTTCGTCGAGTTCGCCGTCAACGATGGCGGGGCACAGCCGGAGCAAATTTGGAAGGCCATGGAGGGGATCGTACGACAGACTTGGGCCGCCAATGGACGCACCGATATCTGTTTCGTCTACACCTTTAGGGTTGGCTACGAGGATGACCTACGAACGGGGTTCAACCCACGGGCGGCTTCGGCAATGGAGATGCTGGCGGATCACTACGGAATCCCTTCCATCAATTTCGCGAAAGAAATTGTTGAATTGGAGACGGCAGGAAATCTGATCTTCCAATCGGCCGAACCGACCGAGAAGGATGTCGTGCGATTCTCCTCCGATGGTGTTCACCCGCTCGATGATGGACATCAGATCTACACCGAACTCGTTGCTGAAGCCGTGAGCGAGATGGCCAAGTCGTCGATCCCGATCGACCACCAATCGAAGCTAGCGGATTCGTTTGTTGAGGATCATTGGGAAGCAGCCAAGATGGTGCCAATCTCCCCCAGCATGTTGTCGCCGGAGTGGAAAGCATTGCCACCAGACGCCACGCTGGCAAAGAGATTTGGCAATCGCTTGGGGACGATTTGGGAGGCCACGCAGCCAGGCAGCAAATTAACGTTCCAGTTCCAAGGCTCCGGTGCAAGACTATACGACCTCGTGGGCCCCGACGGCGGGCAAGTCATCATCACTGTCGATGGGGAACGCAAAGAAGTGCCCGTGCCGCGGTTCGACAGTTACTGCACCTACCATCGCATCGCGACGCTGCGGGTCGCAGGCGGATTGGACCCCAATGAAGTCCATACCGTGACCGTCGAAGTCGATTCCGAACAACCCGATCGGCAGGGCGTCGCGTCGCGTCTGAAAGACCCGGACGTTGAGCTGAAGTCACCGAAGTACCAGGGCACCAACCTCTGGGTCGGACAGATCATGGTGCTTTCACACGATCCGCCGCAGAGCGGAAGCTCGAGATAGTCATCTCAAACCAACCAGAACGACAGACGTCTACCGCTGAGTTCACGTCGAACGCGGCCGACTCGATTGCCGAACAAGAATATTCGTTCCAAGCCGCGTCGAACGCATCTCTGCGGCATGCCGAGTCCAGTGGGTGAGCCAAGCGTGGTTTCGACGCGTGGCACCAAAACACGCGTGCGCGGCCCCAAAAAGCGCCAGACGCGTTCCAAACCCGTCGCCAGAGCAAGCGGACCGAATCACAGGAGTCCACCCGTCCCGCGACGGCGCGATCCGGTTATGCAGCTCAGGTAAGCCATTTGTATTGCATCCAAAATGCGATCCATCTCCTGCCCATTTGCTCGGAATATGTCATTGGGATTGCATAGATGCGTTGGAACGGTCCGAAAACTACCCCTGCAGAGACAGAACTGCAACGGCCCACCCCCCTCAAAGGGACGCACTTGGGGGCTATTCGGGGCAATTTCGTTGAATCCGTCATTTCTGCATTAAAATGAATCCCCACTAAATGGACTTAGCTATGAAGCGAAATATCGTAATGTGTGTGTTGGCGTTGATGCTCGGCTCGACTTGCCAGGCTGACGAACATCCCTTCTACATCGGTGTCTCCGGCGGATTATCGTTGCTGCAGGACGTGGAAGACGACGGTGCCGGGGCCGACTTCGATGCCGGTGGCGCATTCAATACGTTCCTGGGCTGGCGAGAAGGTTCCGGGCGAATTGAATTCGAATACAGCAAGCTGAACAACAGTTTGGACACGGCCGGAGGTGTCCCTGCTGAAAGCGGCAATGTCGACCTGAATGCTTACATGATGAGCGGTTATTTGGACCTGCCCATCACCCACGCAATTTCGGTCTACGGTGGTGGCGGACTCGGGGTGGCTCAAGTCCATGCAAACAGCCTGGGCGTCTTCGGTGACGTCGCCCAAGCCACTAGCGATTTGGGATTGGCGTACCAGGCACGCGTCGGAGCAACCTACTCGTTCACTGAGCGAGCAGAACTGTTCAGCGGCTATCGCTTCCTTGGCAGCGAATCGCTAACGGTTGCGTCCAGCAATTTGCCCAGCACGACATTCAGCGATCAGTTCTACAATCACTCGATCGAGTTCGGTCTGCGATTCAAGTTCTAATCGATCGCTCTGCCATCGAAGCCTCATCACACCTCTGTTCGACCTGCCATCTCGCAAGCGATTCCGGGCAAGGTGTGATGAGCGAGTGGCATGCAAAATGCGGCCCGTGCCAATGAATTTGAAGATTCAAATGATGGGCACAGAGACCATCTCGCATGGGCTGCGTGTCTACCGGGCGATGACCCCTACCGGGCAATCACCCTCGAGCGATGACCCTACCGAGCGATGACAGCGATGGTGGCCGCGTGGAGCGGCACCCACGCAGTCCAAGTAAAAACGTTTCGCTCGGATGCGTATGCAGAACTCTGCGACGCAAATTCTCCAGTGGTTCTGTCGCCCCCAGCTTCGAAGTGTTCCGACTGCTGATCATGCGATCAGGTTCGAGCTCGCTTCGCCTGACAGTTTCACCGCTTAGAAAGAGCGGAAAATATGTGCCCGAACGCTCCGCGGTCGGAATGATCGACCGCGGAGCGTTCGACCACAATCAAAGTAATTTGTTGCTCGTTCCTTACCCGACCGGGTGGCCCCACCTGTCCGACTGAATCACACGCTCCCCTTCGGCTGTCCCGTTCCAAACGGGGTTGGGTGACAAGCCCTCGATCGTGTTTCGGCGATCTTCTTCGCTACTGAACTCCAGCGGTCGTTTCGATTGCAGTTCGTTGAGGGTGCAGGTTCGATGGCTCTCCATGAACTGCGTCAAACCATCGAGCATGGTACGGATAACGGACGGGCCATCGCGGTACACCGCTGAGACGACCATCGCCACATCCGCACCTGCCAGCAGCGTTTTGATCACGTCCTCGGGTCGACCGATGCCGCCGCTACCGGCCAACGGCATGGCGGGACAATGACCGTAAACACTCATTATCGCTCGCAGGCTCGGAGAGAGCACACCGGGCGGAGACATTCCCCATCGGCATTTGAGTTTGAGACTATCCAAGGCAATGTCGATCTCTGGATCACGTGCGTATAAGACCAAACCTTGCACGCCTGAGACCAATCGTCGCGCCAAATGACTGACGGCGGTGTACTCGCGGTGCAATTTCAAAAACAGAGGCACCGAAATTGACGCCCGAATCGTCTTGACCAACTCCACGACCTGATCCTCCAACTCACGCGGATCGTTGTACTCATTATCGGGTCGATGATGCACATTCAATTCGATCGCGTTCGCTCCGGTTTCTTGCAGCTCGCCGGCGAAATCGAGCCAATCGCCATCGGTGCCACCATGCAGGCTGGCGATGACAGGAATGTTGGACTGCACACTCGCTCGGTTGAGTATCGAAAGATACATTTCAACGTTGGGGACCAATGCTTCGCGGGTCATGTCCGTCATGCGATCGAGCAGGCGTTGTTCGCGCCGCGTCGTCACCCCACCATTGCGAATCCGCCACGCAATGACATGTTCTTCGAACAGAGAGGGCAGCACGATCGCTCCCGCACCAGCACTCTCCAACGCGATACGAGTCTGGGTGTTCGCGGTCAGCGGGCAGGAGCCGACAATGATCGGTGAGCGGAGTTTTAAGCCGCCAAAATCGGTGGACAAGTCAAATGACACGAGGTTCACTCCGTTGATGAGATGGTATAGCGATTGCAACGAAGATCATGCAAAACCGATGCCAAGAGTGCCTCGTCCCAGGCGAACAGACTGATCAGCGGCGCGATCCACCACAACCAACACCCTCACAACGCTCACTCGAGTTGACACCGACAACGTGGCACGACGGTTCAGGGGGGCACCTCAACCTGTCGTCGGGCGGGCGGATTGATCGCGATTCGAGTCAAACACCGCCCACCGGCACGGTCATTGCACCAACAATTCGTCAGTGTGGCGAGGCTCACTCATCAACGCCGAGCACGGTTACGCGATTGCCCTCGAGAATCCTGCAAGTCTCCGGGTTGGTCGTCGACGAGAACGGTATGGGCGGAGGAAGCTGTGTGCAACGACGAAAAGCCCGAAGGGTCTGCCGAAGCGGACCGATCGAGCTAGTCGTGGGAGGGTTGTCGTCAATCCAGGCGCGTACCCGGCGACAACCACTCAAGCCTCCGCCCCTACACGGAAAAACCAATTGTATGTTTAGCGAGTGCTAGGGAGCACGTCGGTCTCAGCGTGGGATCGCCATCTTTCGTACGGGCTGCGGTGCGTATTCGCCAGCAGCGGGACTTTGATAGGCCGCAGGAGCGACCGCGTTGACGGGACCGCTTGGTTTGACATGACGAGCCGTTTGCCAGGCTCCCTCAGCGGGTGCCGACGAGGTGGTATCAAGCACGCTTGGCTGCACCGATGCGGGTGTCGGTTGATTCAGCGATGGAGCCGGCGTGGGGATACTCGGCGACTGGGGTGCGAGCAGTTCGGCGGGGCTCTCGCCCAACTCCGACAACGGCTTGTCGTTGACCTCAATCGAACTGCGGTAGGGATTCAAGTCGATTCCCATCGGATCGTTCCTATCGGCTCCGTTGAGCATCATCGCATCAGGAGGCAAAGTCTGACCCTCGGTCATGGTGCCGCTGCCGATGATTTGGGATGCCGAAGCGGCGTCTCGCAGCGGTCCAGTGCGGACGACACTCGGCCGGCTCACACCGTAGACGAGTTCGTGACCAGCACTTCGTTCGCGAGCCCGTTCGAGGGCGTCCCAATAGGCTTTCTTGTTCCAAGGACCTTCTCGCAGCATGATGTTGCTGTTAGCCAACATGGTGCCTTTGAGATAATCGATATAGTTGAGTGATTTGTTGTACTCGCCCAGGGATCGATAGTACTCAATCTGAGCCTGAGCCTTGCGTTGTTGACTCTGCAGCACCACGTTGACGGGGCTTCGGCCGTTACGGTCGTTCTTGAAGTCCGCCAGGCGAGCTTCTACTTCTTGTTCGGCGGCCTGCCAACGTTGAGCATTGGTTTGGATGAGTTGGTAGTGCGTGGCGGCTTTGGCTTCGGCGTCGGACAACCGGCTGACGAGCAAACGCTCCTTCTCTTGCAAGTTCGCCTTTTCGCGGACCAGACGCAGTTTCGCACCGCGAATCCGGGTCAGTTCACGACGAGCACCGATGGCCGGAGGAGTGATTTCCAGTCGCACGACACCTTCCTGATAGTTGCCACCCGTCAGGCTGGACAACGCACTGCTGCCGGCGGCGGGGAAGTCGACATCGGATCCCGATGGCGGGCCGAGGGTGTCGCCCACGCCGACATAACGATAGAGCAATGACAGATTGACATCCGGCAGGATTTGATTCTTCGCAGAAATCAATTCGAGCTCTTGTTGCTTAATGCGAGTCTTGGTTTGACGCAGTTCCGGCGACAGGTACAGAGCCTGAGCGACCGATTCGTTCCAGTCATATTCCACTCGGGCGCTGGTGGGTTCGTCGATGGGACGAATCAAGCGACCGTCGGTCGGCGAGATACCGAGCAACTCACGCAGATGACGTTCGGCTCCATAGACGCCTTGGCGATCCGCTCCGGGCAGGTTCGAGCCACCGATCGAGGATTCGAGCAGGCCCCGAAACTGATAGTATTGCTCGACCGATTGGGCGAGTTCTTGCCGCGTGCCGGTACCGTTTTCCAGGTTCAAGCGAGCGTATTGGGCCGTTGCGATGGCACTGTTACGCCCGATGATTGCGGTCGAAACGTTGCGGTAGGAGACGTACAGGTCCCAGTAAGCAACCTCAACGTCGCGGACGAGGTTCCGGACCTGAACTTCGTACTGGGTAATCGAAACGTCCTCGTTCAAGCTGGCGAGCACGACAGGGATACGGTTGATCAGCGTGCCACGGTTCCGCATCAGGGGCTGTTGCACCTGAGCTTCCATCGTGACGGTGTAATCGCTGTGGACTTGGCGTGAGGCTGAGTTGATCGGCCCCAAAGGTAGATTGTTTCGGCCGTAGATGAGTTGGTTTCGAACAGTCGCCACGCCACCGGTAGCGAAGCGTTTGCTGATCGCACCCTGTGCGGTCGCGTCGTCGGACTGGAAGTCGGCACGCGATACGATACTGTTGCCCGAGTTACGTGGGCGGTCGGTGTTGCCGTAGTTGAGGAATCCACTCGCTTGAGCATCAAACTCGGACAACGCGTCTTCGACGCCGCCGATTTGGTTGGCACGAAGCACGCCCCGTGGCAGGATACGATTGCCGTTTGCGTCGACAGTCAACGGAACCGATTGGGTCGTGGACTGCGTGATCGCAACATCGTAAACGCTGCCGAACTGGTCCGCCGTGCCGCTGATGAATTGGTCAGCAACATTCTGACGATTCTCCAGGATTCCGCTGGTAGTCACGAAGAACTTGGCGTTGCCCAGTGCGATCGAAACAGCTTCTTCGATCCCCAGGTTCCAGAATTCATAATCGTGATTATTGATCGACAGCGGACGCAGTGTTTGCGTCGTATCGGGTAGACTCTCGACATCCACATCGGGATATTCAATCTGCGTCGCCGCCTGAAGGTAATACTTCAGATCCGGCGATTCGTTTAGAAAGAATGGTTGAGTGGGTGCACAACCGCAGGCGAACAAGAGCGAGAGCCCGAGTTGCAGATAAGCAGTGTAGCGGTATAGCAGCGAGCGATTCATGCCCTGGACTTCCCTGGATCGGCGGTCACCGGCAAATCCATGAATCGCGACTGCCACAAAGCAGTCGTGTCATGCATTCCCGTATACCGTTGAATTGGAAAGCCCCCCTACAAAGTTCTCACGCCGTACGCTCCACCGAGCGACATGAGAACTTTGCCCAAGAATGCTATCGACCAGGGCGGCTGGTAACCTTTGACGATTCTGACGAATTTAACGATAAAAATGAAAACTCCGACAAACACAGCCTGAGCGATTGATGAGCAAGCGACGAAACCGAGGTAAAACCCACTCAACGCGTCAAAATCCGCCCCGTGAAACAGCCGCGCGTGAAACAGGGGCTGAGCAGCCAGGGGCTGAGGAGCCAGGGGCCGAGCAGCCAGTCGACGCGCGGCCAGAAACATCGTCGGCGAGTCGGTCGGCTCAGGCGGAGCCCGCCGACGCCGGCACGACGGCTGAACCGATGCCTGGCAAACGCATCACCGAGCGACTCGCGATGGGCTCCCCCAGCGGCGGCAAACCAGCGTTTTTCCCGCAATTGCCGTCCCTTTCGCGGATCATGTCGGTCGTCATGCTGGTGATTGGCATTCTCGCCATTGGGGTGCTGTTCTATCAGGTCATGGTCGGGTTCTTCATCCCTCTGTTCATGGCGGCACTGTTGGTAGTGATCTTTCGCCCTGTTTACATGTGGATCCTGCAGAAAACGAACCAGCGCAGGCGGTTGTCCGCTGGCCTGACGACGGCGTTGGTGCTCTTTATCGTGCTGCTGCCGCTCGGGATGCTTGTCTCGATCGCGACGACGCAGTTCACCGTACTGCTGTCGCGAATGAACGGCAGCGCGTCGGTGGCTCGAGATCGAGTGCGTGACCAACTCGGTTTGAGTCTCCCCCACGCAGAATACTTTCGCGCACTCGACCGGATCACCGACTCCATGGGTGTCGGGAGTATCCCCAGGTACAATGCGACCGTCGAAACCGCCTCGAGTCATCGCGGCGACTTAACCGCCAAGGCCAAAGAACTCGACCAGGCTGCCGCGATCGTGGCCTACCTCCAGGCGGATGTGGCTGGCCCGGAATCGGCCGTCGAGGCGGCCGACAATGCAGTCAACAATATCAAAAGCTTTGCCGCTGCCCTCCGCGAGACGGCCGAACAGGAAACCGATGCGGACTCGATCGAACAGGCCAACCCGCTGTTGCGGCTAAATGTCTCGGAACAGTTTGAACAAGACGCAGTCCACGCCGCGGCATCGATCCGAGCCTGGATGCACCTCAAACTCGGCGGGGCGATGTTGAGTCAAGTGAAGCTATTGGCCAACCCCGACGAGGCGGACTTCACTCGCTTGATTCGCGGCGCACGAGACTCGCTACAGCCTCGATTCGTGAAACTGACCAGTGCCACCGGCAGCATGCTCGCCAAGATTCTTTTCGGCATGGCGATCCTCGTGATTTCGGTCTATTTTTTCCTGATCGATGGCCCCGCGATGACGACGACGCTGATGCGTCTGTCGCCCTTGGATGACGCCTACGAGCGTCAACTATTGATGCAGTTCGATCGGACCAGCCGAGCGGTGGTCCTTGCGAGCGTCGCGAGCGCGGTCGTGCAAGGAATCTTGTCCACGATTGGGTTTTGGCTGTGCGGGTTCGACCAAATCATCCTACTCTTGTTTTTAACAAGTTTGATGGCGTTGGTCCCTTTTCTCGGTGCCGCGTCGGTGTGGGTCCCCTGCGTGCTTTGGCTCGGGTTCGTCGAACAACGCTGGCTCGCCGCCGGTTTGTTGGCCCTCTGGGGCACGGCGGTCGTCTCGTCGATCGACAACGTGATCAAGGTCTACGTGCTGCAAGGGCGGAGCCAACTGCATCCGCTCTTCGCGCTGCTCAGTGTGATCGGGGGTGTCTCAGTGTTCGGCCCGATCGGGATACTCGTCGGCCCCATGGTGGTGGTGTTCCTGCAAACGCTGCTGGAAATCCTCAACCATGAAATCCAAGACACCTGAGCCGCCCTTCTTTTAGAGCGGCGATCGCGGACCAGTCATCGACGTCAAATTGTGCGCGAACGCTCCGCGGTCATGATGGTCGATTCTGATCCCCCGAGTGTTCAGACGCATCGATTCACCGCTCCCTCGTTTTCACTCAACCAACGAATACAACCCGCCACCATCGCGGCGGAGCTTCCCCTGCTCGGCCAGCAATCGCCAGACGCCGATCGGGTATTGGTCGGGTGGTCGGATCGCTGCGACGCCGGATTTGTTGCCCGAGGACATCGGGCCGTAGCCGAGTCGGGACTCGTCGTCCAATCGTGTCAATTTCAGACGTTTGCGAAACGCTTTCATCGCTAAACGCAGCTCTTCCTTGGAGAATTCAGGTTCAGCAGGGATGTCGGGAGTTTCGTTGGAATCAGACATGGCGGTGTGGGGATAAATGATGCAGATTGAACAGAGCGGACGCCACGATCGATCGTGGGCGTCGTTTGAGTATAGACAATCGCCGCTGAGTGGGGAGCCGAGTCGGGTGGTTTCACCAACCGCCGACCGCGATTCGCCCACTGCTATTCGCTAGGATGCTCGCAATCCTCCCCTGCGTCCGGCACGGGGAATCTCAGCTGGCATCACACCACCAACTTCAACGTCCCCCGGCCCCCGCACAGGTCACAGACGGCATCGTCACGTTCAAATTGTTGCTGGCACCGTGGGCAGTACGTCACCGAATATTCGTCTTCGGCCGCCGGTGGCGCCAAACAATCCTCGAACCGGATCTCACGGGCGGCGAGAAACTCGGTGATCCGTTGCTGCAGGGCAGCTCGACAATCGTTCACAATGCTGGTGCCGCGTTCACCGTCGGGGCATTCCGGAGCGATTGGGTAAACAAGATCTCGAACCGCTTGCTCGGCGAACTCTCGCAGGCGACCGGGCGAGTCGATCGCGGCCGAGACGGCGAGTGGATGGTACAACGAACTCGCCAACAGCTCGCGAGCGAGGTAGTCAATCGCACGCAGCGGCACCGCGGGGGACAATAGCGAGCACGCGATCAGTTTGAATCGGCCGCTGCGGTCCCCGCGATACATGCGTCGATGTGCGCGCCCTACGAGGCCGACGGTAATCCACCACAACGCAAATAGAATCACGAGGTAAGCCGCTGTGGTTTGCTCGTCCACTCGTAGTGGCACGACGCCGTAGTACAGCAACAATCCAACGGGTCCCAGCCATGCAAACAGCAAACACGCCACACGCCCCATGGCGGGAGTCAGCGACCGCAAACAATCCAAACGCTGCGAAATCGCATCGGTGTCCAACAGGCTGCGGTAAAACTGATCGATCTGACCAGCTCGTTCGCTTTCCGACGCGTTGGCGATTTGCCTGAGCACGCCTGCAAAATGTTTCGCCATCACGGTGCTCCCCATCCTGCAGAGGACATGCTCGCCACTGACCACATCGCGTTCGCGGCAGTAGCAGTCCGTCAACTGCGTCCATGTGAATACGTCTCCCGATCGCATCGGTCGATCGCTGGTCATGGGCGACATCGGCACAAATGCCGCGACCCCGCGTGTTGACATCGAGACGGGCAATTCGTGGCACAGCAGCGTCATGTCCCAAGGCAGCCACCCGCCGATGACGAGCGTCCCCTGGTCATTGCCGGTCAAACGGGCTGCGGGACGTCGATTTTGAAAAGAACCATGGCGTGACACGAACGCGGACACACCGCTGCGCACCCACACGAGTGTTTCCAATGCATACAGGACGGCCAAGACGATGAAAATCCATTCCACGTCCGAAAGTGACGGCATCAACAGCGGCCCCTACCGAACTGTTTCATTGGTGTTCCCACCACGGAACAGTTTCCCAAAAAACGATCCCAGTGCGCCGAAGAAAAGAACGATCCCCAGGATGACCGCTTTGCCGCCCTTGGCCAACAGCAAGCCGAGCTTAGCGAGCAACCCGGTCTTCGAGGCAGCGACCAATGCTCCGCCGCCCACCAAACCCGCCAACCCGTACGCTGCGACTTTATCGCCCTGTTTCCACTCGGCGTACTGATTGCCCGAAGTGAACTGATACCCTTCGAGGATGCCGTTCACGGCGGGCAGGGCGGTCGCATACGTTTCGGGATCGCCAATCAGTGTCGCTTCCATCACGCCGCGCCGACCGAGCATTCGGATGTCGTAGTTCACGGAATTGCCACTGGGGAACTCGAGCTTCAAAGCCCAGGTGAGATTGTTGGTTTTGGGATCATAGAATGGAGGCTTCGTCCAGCTCATCGCGGTCATTTCCTCCAAACCCATCGACCTCCGCTGCTCGTTACCGGCAGGAATGGCTGCTTGAAAATCGCTCATCAAACCTTCTGAATCGAGCGAATCACGATCGGAATCGTCGACGTAACCAATGTCATCGAATTGGAACACGAGCGTCCAATCCTCGTCGTCAGAGTTGGGGATCATGGCCCCGAGCATGTTCGGGTTGCGGGGGTTGCCGTAAAGTTCCAACAGCTCCTGGGCCCCTTCTGCACCGGTGAAGGAATAGCCTTCGGGGACCTGGATCTCCGCAACGTCACCAATCTTGCCCAGGCTGGGTCCTTCCTGCCACTCAATCGCAGCAAATCGCTGCATCAAAGCCATTTGTTCCTGAGAAATGCCAGCCGGCGTCTCGGATTCCTGTGCCGCGGTCGTGACGGCGAAAAAGGAAAGGAAAAGCAGCGTGACAGCACTGCGGATGCCGGTCAATTCGATGGAACGGGACATCGATGGGGCCCTGAAAAGAAGTGGAAGACTGTGATGTGGAGAGAACGACACCATCGCAAAAATCGGCCGCGGACGAAAATTTAACGCAATCATCCAGCGATGTAAAGAAAAAACACCGTAGTGATTGCGTGGCGCAGAAATTGCGTCCAGAGACATCTCGTTGAACCGCGTGCCATGACCCGTTGAGAAACGAATACTGATCCGCCGTGTGCGGGCCCGTCGATCCGCCGAGTGCGGGACGCAGAATGCGGGCGCCGAATGCGGGCGACCCCAGGGCGATGCCCAAGCGGTTTTACGAAGACTCTAATGCTCGCGAACTGAATGCTTCTCCGAACAAGTTGAATCGATGGGATTTTTGAAACAAACCTTTGCTGAATTCTCGAAAAATAATTGCACCACGTTGGCGGCGGCCTTGGCTTACTACACCGCCTTTGCATTGCCGCCGCTGCTGTACCTGCTGCTCACGATCCTGACACTCGGGATGTCGGTGATGTACAACAGCAATGAAGCTGAAACAAAGGCGCGCAACATATTGACTGGCAAAGCGGCCGAGATGCTCGGCAACCAAGCCGCCACCGAGCAAATCTCCACCATTTTGGAGAACGACAAGAAGTCGAGTGGCAAGTGGTGGAAGACGCTGTTGAGTTTCGCCGGCATCGTCGTGGGTGCCACCGGCGTCGTGGCGGCTCTTCAGGCTTCGCTCAACCAAGTGTGGGAAGTTCAAGCAGACCCTGAGCGTGCGAGTTGGAAAAATCTGCTTGGCAAACGGTTGCTGTCATTCGGGATGATTCTCGGACTCGGTTTCTTGCTGCTCGTCTCGTTGGTCGTCTCCTCCGTGCTGGCGGCGCTGGGCGATCAGGTCGGCAGCTTGATCGGGCTATCCGAAGCATTTGCCTCAGGGATCAACATGCTTGCGCAAACTCTCGTTGTATTCGCCATATTTGCCTCGATCTTCAAATTCATGCCCGACGCGATCGTGGATTGGAAGGATGTGATGGTCGGCGCGTTGATCACGACGACCCTGTTTCTAGTCGGCCGATACGGGCTGCACTTGTATTTCTCGGTCAGCTCGCCGGGCGCTCAACTCGGCGCTGCCGCTGCATCGCTTGCCGTGCTACTGGTGTGGGTGTATTACACGGCCATGATCGTGTTGTTGGGTGCCGAAGCGACGCAGGTGTATGCGGTTCGCTATGGCGCGGGCATCCGGCCTGAACGTCATGCAGTGCGGGTGGTCAAAGAGATCCAACGCGACGCGACCGCAAAATCGCGAACTCCCTGAGACGTTGATTGAAGATATTGACGTGCTACGTCACGTCGGCGGCCGTTGCCTAAGTTGCCGTCCCGTCCTGTTCGCTGCCGTAGGGGCGAGTGCTGATCACACCCTCGCTGGGGCTACTCGCCGTGCCGTAGAGTCGACGCGGAATGCGGCCGGCCAGTGCTGCGTGCCGGCCTGCGATCACCCCATGTTTCATCGCCGCGGCCATCCGGACCGGATCGCGAGCGTGAGCGATGGCGGTGTTCAATAGCACGCCGTCGGCCCCGAGCTCCATCGCGATGGCCACGTCGCTAGCGGTCCCCACGCCCGCATCGATGATCACTGGATAATCGGGATCGTCTTGCTTGAGATACTCCAGAATGATTTGTAGGTTGCCGGGATTCAAAATTCCCTGGCCGCTGCCGATCGGGCTCCCCGCCGGCATCACACTGGCCGCGCCCACGTTTTTGAGTCGCTGGGCTGTGACGGGGCAATCACTCGTGTAGCAGAGTACGGAGAAACCATCGGCGACGAGTTTTTCGCAGGCCAGCACCGTTTCGCTAGGGTCGGGCAGCAACGTCTTGGAATCTCCCAGGACTTCGAGCTTGACCCAGTCCTGGCCAGGATTTTCGAGTGTCTTGAGGATTTCGCGACCGAGTCGGGCGGCCCGAATGGCGTCCGCGGCGGTGTAACAGCCCGCTGTGTTGGGCAGCAGCGTGTAGCGAGACGGATCGAGGAAATCCAGGATGTTCTGGCCCGTTTTGTCGTAGAGCCGCTCCCGCCTCACCGCCACGGTCACACACTGCGTGCCCGACGCAACCAGCGAATCACGCATTTGAGCCATCGAATCATAGCGTCCCGTCCCGACAATCAGACGACTATCGAGAACATGTTTACCAATCCGGAGCGGGGCATCGCTGGCGAAGGGCTCAGAATCGTGGACGTTGGCGTCGGAAGGAGTGGTGGCAGAGGACATCGGGTAGCCTGGGAAAGCAAGTGATTTCCCATATCCTAACTCTCCACACGAGCCCCGGGGAGGGATCTTGATCGGGCTGTCAGCATAATCAACCACGATCCCCCCATGAGCCGAAGTGCCGTAAGGCACCGGGTAAATCCAACGCCCCCATGAGCCGAAGTGCCGTAAGGCACCGGGTAAATCCAACGCCCCCATGAGCCGAAGTGCCGTAAGGCACCGGGTAAATCCAACGCCCCCATGAGCCGAAGTGCCGTAAGGCACCGGGTAAATCCAACGCCCCCATGAGCCGAAGTGCCGTAAGGCACCGGGTAAATCCAACGCCCCATGAGCCGAAGTGCCGTAAGGCACCGGGTAAATCCAACGCCCCATGAGCCGAAGTGCCGTAAGGCACCGGGTAAATCCAACGCCCCATGAGCCGAAGTGCCGTAAGGCACCGGGTAAATCCAACGCCCCATGAGCCAAAGTGCCGTAAGGCACCGGGTAAATCCAACGCCCCATGAGCCGAAGTGCCGTAAGGCACCGGGTAGCGAAGCCGCCCCCCCGGCCGCGCCCCGGTTCACGGAATCGAAGGCTCGTCAGCAAGGTTCTCGAACCTGAAATCAGGCAGCCCCGAACACGATCGGTGCCTGCTCGGCAGCGGCACCGATCATTTTGGTGTTCGATTCATCCCGGCTCCCCCTCGTACCTAGGGTGCGAGGATGCTGTTGCCTTGTTGCTGTTTTTCGTCAACATCTTTGTAGAGCGACGGCAGATTATTGGGGATCGATCCGGCTGCACCGGATGGCTCGGGTTCGAAATCCTTGCCTCGCACAGCGGAACCGAGCGGGGTCGTGAGCGAATCATCGATCGTCCGCAGGTAAGCCTGCAGCTTCCAAGCCGGAATAACCGTGACGCCGAGCTCTTTGGCTTGCGTTTTCAGCTTCCCAAGCGCGATCACGTCGGCTGAGTCGGCTTCATCGACGCCCTCGGATGACTCACCGAGAACCAGGAATCGCACGCTGCTGTCGAGTTTCCCTTCGCTGCTGCCATCGGCATTCATGATCGCAGCGACCTCTGCTCCGGCGGCCCGGACCATGGATGCCACGGCGTCCGTGTCGGGACGTTCGTCATCATCGAGATCGATATTCCACGCCAGGGCAATCTTGACGCGGCGTCCAGGGGCCCAGAATGGCGAATAGATTTGATCGCCGGCGATGATTGGGTATCGAATTTCCGGACGTGCGACCACGCGTGCTTCGGCGCGATGTCGGCCCAGAATCTTCGTAACCTGAATCGTGGCTTTCACCTTGGCGTCTTGCAACCGGGTTTCGTCGGCATCAATCACGCCGAAGGTAACGCCCGGCCGCAGATCGTCGGCCGAGCCGAGGTTAATATTGACGACGTTGCCGTCGCGGACCACATAGGCGATCTGCCCCTGGGTGCTCTCAAAATTATCGCTGCGAAGTTTCTGCAGTTCAATGAGCTGGGTATTGATTGTCGAGAGCAGCGTATTTTCGCGTTTCTCGAAGGTTGCCAGACTGGTTTTGAGTCGTTTCCGCTCGGTGTTGAGTTCCTTGGACGTTCGCAACAGAGTATCGCGATTCTCCGCACTGGCGAGATTCATTTTTTCGCGATCCTCGGTGAACTTGGACTGTTCCTCTTCGAGTTTCTTATTGGCTTTGTCCTGGTCGGATTCGGCTTGCAACTGAGCCTTTCTCGCTAGCTCGACTTCCGCATCGGCTTGCGTACGAATGCTAGTCGCTTCTTCCCGAGCCTGGCTGTATTGCACATTCCGCGAGCGGATCGCATTGACGAGGAACTCAGGGAGGGCGGGATAGTTCTGATTCTGCTTGTCCACTTCCTCGCCAAAATACGACATGTTACGGACGAACAGTTGTTCGATTGTGTCCATGTCAGGATCACCGCCCGTGCTCGTGGACAATTGTTCGATTTGAGCTTCCGTCAAATTGCCGACGCCAAGCATGAATTTCATCATCGTGGCTTGGCTCTGCATGGTCTGCAGTTCACCTTGCGCGGAGTTCAGCCGATCCTTCGCGCTATCAGCGGTCTGCGACGAAGTGCTGCCCCATTGATAGAGGAAGAAGTTCAGGGCCAAAGAGAGGACCAGAAAGATCAGGCAAGCGATCAAGCTGCCACGGATGACGGAATCGTCGCGTGCGGCCATGATGAGGATCGTGGATTAGGAGGAAGTAGAAACGGTTGCACCTAATTGTATTCGCACAAAGTGGCGATCACACGCGCCGAACTGAATTTTCGTTACGAATTGCCATGGATTGGGGTTCGGGTCGTCGCGATTACGGCGGGTAGGCCGGTAACGCAGGGACGGGAGCCCCATCGTGGCGACGGCGAGACACTCGAGATCTGGAAAACGAAAAAGTGAAACGGACCGTTGGTCAATGCCCATGGCCTCGCAATCACGGGCCCTCAGTCCTGTAATTCACGGCGAATATTGCGTACACGGTCCTGAATCAGCAGCGGCAACTTGCTGCGGAGCAGATTGCGACCGTGAAACCAATCGGGCGGCTCGTGAATGACAAAGCGAATCTGCACGATCGAGGATGCTGCGTCCCCGGGTAAAGGTGCGACGGCCACGTACCCTCCCATGCCAGCGTAGGGGTGCGGTGGTCCGAGCACACGCTGGCCGACTTCGTTCCGTTGGATCGCCCGCCACTGATTGGTGATGGAATCGATCTGGGGCGAGGCCGAGCCAAAACGAGCATCGAGCAACCACGTCAGAATAATCGGCGCCGATTCGTCTTCCGTCGACCAGACCGACCGACGGGCGCGGGCAACGCCACGTAACACGACTTTGCTCATGATCGGTAACTGCAAAACCCCCAGGGACTCAAACGATTTGTCGAGTGTGACGCCATACTGTGATCGTTCCGCCGCAGTCAGCGACCGAGTCAGCGACTTCTCAAGATCATCAGGGTCCTGATCTTTTTTAGAAAGGTCGCCGGTTTCCTCGCCCGATTCCGCATCGGCATCGGACTTGAAATCATCGAGCACCTTCGATTGCCGAATCTCGGCAATCGATTGGTGGACCACAAATGCTACGTCGATGAAGTGGCCGATGCGCTGACCTGCAGCGTTCTCGATCGCATCGGTCCGCACTGCCAGCGGAGCGACAATTGAATTTCGGACAAACCGACTGACCCCTTGCGGGCCAGCGATTTGTTCCAGCGATTTCTCAGCACTCGCCGGGTCGACGAGTTCGCCCGTGATCGAGACAAACGTCGGCGTGGGCAGCGTGTAGGAAACGTCAGGACTCAGGGCAATCCCGGTCGTTGTCATTTCACGCAGCAGGTTGTCGTGGGCCGATTGCTCGTCGGTCATCCCCTGGGCAGCGTCCGGGGTGCCTTGGTCCGGGGTGCCTTGCGCCCCTTCAGCGGCGACCGCCTCCGGTACAACCTGCTGTCCTTCATCGGCAGACGTGCGACGGTACGGCCCCAGAGCGAGAGTGACGATGACGGCGGCCAGACAAAGCATCGGCCGCATCAGCGACTCGCCTGTTGACGGGTCGTCCTGCAACCGGTGAGCGACAGCTCGGAAAAAACGGTGATTCATCAATACGATGGGGCTAGAAGAATGATTCATAACAGAACGTATCAGTGACGCACACGAGGGGCGAACCGTCAAGACAAGACGCCTCGAAACGGGGTCAAACCGGAACCGTTGAGCCGGAGAATCGTCACGACCGCGCGAACGGTTAGAAGCAGGACAGTCCACCACCGCGTGAGTCATAACCGAGCCAATTGGCAAACTTTCCACTGACAGAACTGTTTTCGTGACCGATACCTTCTTGTGCACCGGTAAGCCTCACCTGGCTTACCGAATCGGCAAATCGCACTGAGTCGGAATTGGGCCTCCCAGCGGCCAATCGCCAACGTCGGTGCAGATGATTAAATTTCCTCTCAAATGAATCCATGGAGACCTTACGATGCGTCGTATCTTAGTACCTGCTGTTTTGGCCGTTGCACTGCTCGCCGGAAATGCTTCCAACGCGAGTGCCTTTGGCCACCTGAAATCGCTCTTCGGCGGTAATGACTCGTGTTGTGACACCGTCTGTGAGCCCGTCTGTGGCTGCGAAGCTGTTTGCGAGCCAGTTTGTGGTTGCGAAACCATTGTTGAACCAGCTTGTGGCTGCGAACCTGTTTGCTGCACACCCAAGACGGGCCTGCTGCACAAATTGTTCCATCACCACAAGAGCTCATGTGACACTGGCTGCTGCGAAGTTGCTGCCCCCGTCTGCTGCGAACCTGCTTGCGGATGTGAATCGGCCTGCGGTTGCGACACCTCTTGCTGCGATTCGAAGCCCTGCCGTCCTTTCGGTGGTTTCTTCGCTCGCATGTTCGAAAAGAAGAGCTGCTGTGACAGCCCTTGCGAAACTGTTTGCGAACCCACCTGCGGTTGCGAACCTACCTGCGGTATCGAAGCATCTTGCGGATGCAACTAGTAAAGTTGCAGTAGCGAACGGCTTCGTGTGAGCGGACTCCACCGCAACCGGTGGGGTCCCCACTGAGCAAGATCCCTGTATTTCAGGCCAGATCCTGAACTGCCAATAGTAAACCCCGTGATCGGAATTGAATTCCAGTCACGGGGTTTTTTCGTGTTCAGGAACGAGCGGATAATAAGTGGTCGAACGCTCCGCGGTCGCAATGGTCGACCGCGAAGCGTTCGACCACAGCTTCCGACAGTAATTTTCCACTCGTTCCTAAACTGACGTGAAATGGTGCCGAATTTTCCGTTGGGCAAACAATTGTGGTGGGCAAACGTACTTGTTAAATTAGGTAGGCCCGACAGAATTGTCGGGGACGGCAGCGTTCCGAACGTTCTCGCGAAGAGACAGCCCGGAATCCTGCCCACCTGCCCCACCAGATCGCTCGTTGGTTGATTTTCGACCACGCGGGCTGCCCCCCTCCTCCACTTCTTTTTAAATGGACAAACCTCTTATGAGCAATCGAACGAATCGACGTCGTTTCCTGGGTCAATCGGCGGCTGTGACTGCAGGCGTTGGCTACTTTGCTGGCACCTCGGTCGCTGCGGATGAGAAGCCCGCCTCGGCCCTCAACGCATTGTCCGCTGGCTGTATCGGTGTCGGCGGTAAGGGCGGCAGCGATACCAGCCACATCGGCAAACAGGGCGTCCGAATCGCTGCCCTGTGCGACGTCGACGGGGACACCCTCTCGAAAAAGGGACGTGAGTTCCCCGACGCCGAGCACTTCAGCGATTACCGCGAAATGCTCGACAAACTCGGCGATAAAGTTGACATCGTGACGTGCAGCACGCCCGATCACAATCACGCTGCGGCGTGTGTCAAAGCCATGAACATGGGCAAGCACATCTATTGTCAAAAACCACTGACCTGGTCGATCAAGGAAGCTCGCGTGATGCGAGAAACCGCCGAAAAGACCGGCGTGGTCACGCAAATGGGGAACCAGGGGACCAGTGAAGACGGACTCCGAGAAGCGGTCGAAGTCATTCGCAGCGGTGCGATCGGTGACGTCACCGAAATTCACATTTTCTCCAACCGACCGGTTTGGCCACAGGGCGGTGGACGGCCTGACAAAGTCGATCCCGTGCCGGATTCGCTGAACTGGGATGCCTGGATCGGCCCTGCCCCCATGCGTCCGTTCGTCTCGGGCATCTACCACTCGTTCAACTGGCGTGGTTGGGTCGATTTCGGCACAGGAGCACTCGGCGATATGGCATGCCATACCACCAACATGCCCGTCATGGCTCTCCAACTGTGGGATCCCGTCGCCGTCACCGCAGTGAAAAATCTCGGCATCGTCGAGGGCGAGCAGTTTCCCGCCAGCAGCGAGCTGATGTTCGAATTCCCCGAGCGTGATGGCCTCGCCGCCTGCAAGTTCCATTGGTACGACGGCGGCAATCTGCCACCGGAAAGAATCATCTCGCAATTGCCGAAGTCGTTCCAAAATCGCGTTGCCAAACAACGCGAAGGCGGACCGAAGATGTCGGGTGCTGTGCTCGTCGGCAGCAAGGGGATCATGTTCTCGCCAGACGATTATGGGGCGAAGTACTATCTCCTGCCCGAAGACAAATTCACCGACTACAAGCTGCCCGAGCAAACGCTGCCTCGGATCCCTTACAAGGCGGGCGGTGACGAACGTCAGAAATGGGAGTTTGTCCAAACGGTCAAGGGCGAATACGAGCCTGGCACGATGTCGAACTTCGGCCATGCAGGTCGTTTGACGGAAACCATCCTGGTCGGCAACCTGGCCATGCGTGCTGGCGAAGGCCAACGCATCGAGTGGAATGCAAAAGACCTGACCAGCCCCAACGTCGAAGCGGTTAACCAGTTCGTCGGCCGCGAATATCGCGAAGGCTGGACACTCGGCTAAGTCGCCGGACCCCAGGCACTGAAGTTTCAGTGTCAGAGTCTCGAAAATCTATCGCCTGGGGCGAAAGCCCCAGGCGTTGGGAAAAACGCACTCGCGTTTCACGGATCGCTATCCAGCGGTATACGCCCGCCGGCGACTGGCGTCGACGAATACGGCGCACTCGAAAGTCGGGTAATCCACCGGGCCGATGTCGCCGTCGACAAACCGCCCGGCGTCATGCGGACGTCGCTCCGCGACTGGTAGACTAGCCGACGTCTTGCGCGGCTAAAGTTGCTGCCGTCTGTCTCGCAATCGCGAGCTCTTCATCCGTCGAGACAACGAGCGTACGGACGCGTGCCCCCACGCGGCTGATGTCTGCCACGCCCTGGACCAACGCGGGTGATTGATTGTGCTCGGGATCCACAGCGATGCCTAAATGTCGCAGCGGATCGGTAACGAGGCGTCGGATTTCGGTAGCGTGCTCACCCACGCCGGCGGTAAAGACCAACGCGTCGAGTCCACCGAGAATTGCGAAATAGCTGCCGATCTGTTTCTGTACGCGGCGCACGTAAATCTCAATGGCCAGCAGCGCCGATTCATCGCCCTCATCCCTCCGGGCCAACACCGCGCGCATGTCCGCGTCACCACACAATCCGACCAATCCGCTGCGTTTATTCAGCAGATGATCGACATCATCCACCGACATTCCGGCAGACCGCATCAGGTGTAGCGGCACCGACGGATCCATGTCGCCACAGCGAGTCGCCATCACAAGACCTTCGAGCGGCGTCATCCCCATGGAGGTATCCACGGCCAGACCGTCGATCGACGCCGTTGCACTGGCGCCACCGCCCAAGTGCAGCGAGATAATCCGCATCGGCGCGGCGTCCGGGAGATGATCAATCGCTCGCATCGTCACATACTGATGCGACGTTCCGTGAAAACCGTATCGGCGGACTCCGTAGTCATGATAAATCTGTGGTGGAATCGCATACCGATACGCCGCCGGCTCAAGCGTACCGAAGTAAGCCGTGTCGAACACAAGCACTTGTCTCTGCGGCAGGTCGAGCGCCACAACCGCTTCGAGCACGCACCGCGCCGGCGGGTTGTGAAGTGGCGCGAGCGTATCGAGCTTGGCGAGATTCGCCAGCACCACGGGATCGACCTCCACTGGTCCATGAAACAGATTGCCACCCTGAACAATCCGATGGGCAATCGCAGATATCTCAGGTGCATCGCTTTGCACTGGATCGCCCGGATGTTTCAGCAACCCGGCATGCCGCAGCGCCGTGTGCGCGGCGGTGAGGTGATTGGACGCGTCGCCGCCGGGTTGTCCGATCCGATCGATCAGCCCCTCGTACAATCGTTTACCCGAAAGAACATCGATACATGCGTACTTCAGGGTCGTACTGCCAACATTAAAAACGAATACATTCACGCTTCATCGAGCTCCGGCACCGGGTCAAGTTCAATCGTGTGACTGGCCTGCGCTTGTACCGCAGTGATGGCGACGGTATTGACGATATCGGCCACGGTACAGCCTCGTGATAGGTCATTGACGGGCCGCCGCAGACCTTGCAGGACGGGGCCGATCGCTAATGCACCAGCCGATCGCTGGACGGCTTTGTAAGTGTTGTTGCCCGTATTGAGATCGGGGAAAATGAGGACCGTCGCGCGGCCAGCGACTTTGCTGCCAGGTAGCTTTTGCGCCGCGACCACGGGATCAACCGCGGCATCATACTGCAGTGGCCCTTCGACGAGCAGTTCGGGCCGGGCCAATTTGAGCATGGCGGTCGCCGAGCGAACACGATCCACGTCTTCACCGCGGCCGCTCTCGCCCGTTGAGTAAGACAACATCGCGACGCGTGGTTCGATGCCGAACTGGGCTGCCGTATCGGCACTACAGCTGGCGATCTCGACGAGCTGCTCGGCCGTCGGGTTGGGTACCACCGCGCAGTCACCGTACACCAGAACTCCGCTTTTCAGGCACATCAAGAACACGCTGCTAACACACCCAATGCCGGGGCGGGTTTTGATGAATTCGAACGCCGGCCGAATCGTGGCCGCCGTGGTGTGCAGGGCGCCGGACACCATCCCACCCGCCAAATCTCGACGGACCATCATCGTGCCAAAGTAACTGACTTCCTGCATGCGGTCACGGGCGACATCACGAGTCACACCTTTGTGCTTCCGCAGCCGGTAGTACTCCTCCGCAAACGACGCCAATAATGGGCTGTGTGCGGGATGGATGATCTCCACGGTGGGCTTTCCATCCATCGAGCGATCACTGCTGAGATCCGTCAGGTCGAGAGACACCCCCACCTGGCTGGCGGCACCATGGATTTGATCTGGATCACCGAGCAAAACGATGTCTGCGACATCACGGCGGCGGAGCACATCAACGGCCTGCAAGATGCGTGGATCATGCCCTTCAGGCAAAACGATCCGCACCCGTTTCTGGCGTGCCCGCTCGATCAAAGAATGCTCGAACAGCATCGGAGTGATGCGCTGCACGCTGGGAGCCTCCAAGCGGTGGGCGAGATCATTGATATCGACGTTACGCTCGAACAATCCGATCGCCGACTCGACTTTGCGAGGCGAATGCTCACCAATTTCAGCGCGGATCGTGGAGGCCTGATTCGCGGTTGTAAAAGTATCGTCACCCGTTGTCAGAATCGGCAACCCACCCTTGGGACTGACCATTCTCAGCACAACAGGCGGCGGCAACATCCCGCCGGTCAGCACCAGCCCCGCCGGCGATGGACTGGCCGCATCCAGACTCGCGAGCGCACAGCCAACAATAATATCGCTGCGGTCGCCCGGCGTGATCACGAGACTGCCCGTCTCCAAACGCTGCAAAAAATCCGGCAGCAGCATCGCGGCGACCTTCAACCGCGCAACCTCACGATCGAACGTTTTCTCATCGCCACCGATCACCCGCGCGCCGAGACCGACCTGAATCTCTCGCACCGTCGGCTGGCGAAGCAGCGGTTCCTCGGGCAAAACGTAAATCGGCCCCGCTTTATCGAGTCCCGCCTGCCGATAGGCGTCGCTCAACATCTCTCGCTGGTCGGGCGGGACTTGGTTGACAATCGTCGCCAACAGTTGACCGCCATGATCGGTCAAGGAGTCATTGCCGATTCGAATCGACTGCACACTTTCCTCAACACTGTATTTCGCAGCGTTGTAAATCGCCATGATCGCGCAGCCAAGATTGACAGCGATATCCGCGTTGAGCTCAAACTCAATCTCGTTCGCCAACCCCTGGAAACTCGTGCCTTCGACAACCGTGAAATCCGCGGATGCTTGCAAGAGCTTGAATTGCTGCTGAATCCGTTGGATCAACGCGTCGTAGCGATCCTCGGCGAGCATCTGACGGGCTTCCTGCCGCGTGACACCATGCATTTGTTCCGGTGTCGCGGTGAGCCGATATCGCGATCGCATCAAACGGATGCTCAGATCGTCGCGTGGGTCAGCATGGACGACGGGCCGAAAAAATGCGACGCGACCAAACCGCCGCATCGCCAACTCCATCACACCGAGCGCAACCATCCGTTTTCCGGACGCATTTTCATTCGTGGCAAGATATAAACTCTCAGGCATGGTCGCAGCAGGGAAGAAATAGCGAAAGGAAAGATGAAAGGTATACCATTGATGAGACGCCCGATGGGTTGGCTAGGCCTCCAAAGAGACGGGCACTTTTGCTGGGGTAGCCTGCTCGCATACTCCCTCTCGGCGGCGCAGCGCCCCGAGTCTCCCCTGAACACCGCAATTTGCGGGAGGAGAGAGAGAGGGGCTTGCCACTCCCATCGCGAGCCCAGACAGCCGAGTGGGGATCGAGCGGAATGCTCCGGACTTGAGAAATGGTCGAACGCTCCGCGCGGGCCCATTCCCCTCTCGGAGCATTCGGCTGTGAATTCCCCGATCGATCCTTGGTCGCGTTTGCGTTGATGGCGCGGCTCGCCGGAACGTGGGCCCATCGACGCTCTCACGTCACGCGTTCGATTGCTCTGCGACTCAGCCTTCGGGTTGATAAACTTTCAACGCCGACGGCGCTGCGGGCTTGGCAACCACCCCGGCAACGTCCTTCTGCAGCCCCTTCATTAGGTCCTGCAGTCGCTGCAAGTCTTGGCGTTGAGCCTGCGCCGAGCATCGATCGACGCCGCCGAGTACCACGATCGTATCGTGCGGGCTGGCCGCATGGGCTGCCCAGGCGATCGCTCGCTCCTGATCCGCGACCAGGCGGATGACTGCGCAATCGTCAACGCCATCAAGCACGCTGTGACTGAGCCCCAAAAACCGATCTTTACAGCCCGGATCGCAGGTCAACACGCAATGATCGGCCATCGTTTCGAGCAGGCGACCGTAGCGAGCCAATGTATCATCGTCATCCAGGTTGGAGATCGCCAAAACGCACCAGACCTTCGCGGTTTTCGCAGCGTTGGCACGAACACGGGGGTCCATCGAGATCACGTTGGTCGAGAGGGTTCGCCGCTGCTCGCCGATCGCTTGCAACACGAACTCCATCCGCTGCGGTGAACCAGCGACATCGACCAGCATGTTGGGACTCGCCTGCGTAACATTCCAATCCTCAGCCGTGATCGCTTGGCAGCGTCCCGGAATCTCTCGCAAATCGCTCAGGGACTCGGCAATCTGCACCAAGGGACTATTCGTCGCCACGCCCACCGCGGCGGCGGCCGCGAGCGATTCCGTGAACACGCCTTGGCCAAGAAAGGATTCCATCATGGCGGAATTCATTTCATGCCGAATCATTCCCGTCAACACACCATCCTGGATACCGATGGTTTGCAACGAGACATCGGCATTCGTATTGACACCATAGGTGAGGCAGGGCAAACCCGCCTCCTCAACTGCCGCCACACTGCGGCGGTCCTTGCTCGCGACCACAACCACGCCGTCACAGCGCACGCGTTCGATGGCGCAGAGTACAGCCGAGGGACCGAAATCGGCTCTCGCGGCGTTGTTCGAGGTGATGACCAACACATCCAAACCGATCTGGTCATAGCCGCCACGCCGGAGAACATTCGAATCGAGTTCGAAAATGGATACGGCCGCTCCCGCGTCAGCAGCCTCGGTGAGGTGTTCCATCAAGCTAGCGCCCGTGAGCTTCGCTTTTTCCGAAACCTCGGTGGTAATTCCGTCGCTGTGGCCGAGGTCGGTTTGGTACGCCACACGGCAGGGGATGTCCCGGAGAATGGTGGCCAGACAAAGTGCGGTCGTCCCTTTACCGCTCTCACCAACAATCCCGATCGTCAACAGACGCTGATCGGGACGGACGCCGTTTTGGGCGACCGAATCCTGGGCAGTAATCTCCGCGAGCGCACGGTCGGTATCCGCGACGATGCACTGCGGCAACGGAACGGGCAGAATCTGCTCAGTCAGAATCCCCGCCGCACCGCGAGCTAGCGCATCACAGATGAGTTCTTCGGGGCAATCCAAGCCAATTCGATAGACGACTAATTGGCCCGCTTCACACGTTGCCGCCGACGCGGCGACCGAGTGGAATTGTATGTCGCTGCCAGAAAAGAATCGCAAATTCGGTAGGAGCGATGCCAGGGAACGAAGTCCGGGTTCAGTACCCTCGGGAACCGGGGGTGATGGGGCAGCCGCGTACTCATGCTCGACACCTGCGGTCACGCGAGCGGAGAAATCAATGCACGTCTCAGGTGTCTGGATCGCTACCGCAGCTTCCAAGCCTGCTGTCGGGCGTCTCGAAACCGCTGAACCGAAGTGCTTTCGATTGCTGGAAAATCCGAACGAACGATGAATAGAATGATGCATTTCGTCGCCTCCTTGCTGACGCACAATGGTCGGAATCGCTCTCCCCAAGCGGAATTCTGGCATCTGGGTCACGAAACAGGTTCGTAATCCATGTGCCCCCGTGAGAGGAAAAACATCCACAGGAAATCCGTTCCCGTGTTCGCCGAGCGAGAGTACTTCGAGAGTTTCCTCTCGACTCGCTCGACGTCAGTAGTCAATTGTTCCCATCTGAAGCATCTGGTCAAGATCGAAACTGGATTTAATTTGGTTTGCTTCCCACATCTCCGGCCAGCAAGGTCCCCCTTACCGAGGGACAGCGAATCAACAATTCGCCGCTTCGGGTGGGTAAACGCACCGCAGTCTCGTTGGATGCCGCCGACAGGGGAGCGTTTGGCCCCCGTGGATTCGTTTGGCATTCTTCACCGATCGATGATTCAGGGGTTCCCTCCCTTATCAGACAATTGTCTCGCGAGTTTGCTCAGCGGCCTGTTTTAACCAGTTTTGCATTTTTCGATTCAAGTCCGTATTCGCGAGCCGAAGCGTGTCGCGGACTGCCGCGGGCACGAATACTCGCACCCGCTTGACATGGTTGTCGAATTGGCGATTGGCGAGCACCGACGCGACCGGAGAAACATCCCCGAGTGAGTTAACCTCGCCGGCGCGGGTGATCACGTCGATGTTGATGTCCACCTCCAGCTTGACTGGCGGTGCATCGATCAAGACGAGCGCCGGATCGACGTCGCTACCGATCTCACGACTGAGCAACTTGGCAAGGCAGCGTGAGCACTCAACCAACCACCAGTACGGGCGACGAGCCAGCATCGCGTGCACCTCGCCGCCCGATTCAACATTGAACTCAGCGGCACTTTTGAGCAGCACTCGTGCGGATCCAAACAGGCCTTCAACCAGTTCCTGCACCGGAGCAGACCGAACTTGCGCCGCGACGCTACGCAGCGACATTGTCCAGTCGGCATCCGATAGGTCGCACCATGCTGAGAGATCAAAGGTCGGTTGTCCGCTGCAGTGCTCAGTCTCATGTTGCAGAGCGAACAACGCGCGTTGCAACATCGCCGTGGCCGCGCGGACGGTGTGATGCCAGTACACTTCACTGAACATGACATAACGACCAAACACCATCATCTCAGCGGCGGTACGCCCCTTCTCACTGATGGCGAGCTGAGGTCGGGCGGGATGTGCACACAATGCTGAAATGATTCGATCGGGATCAAAATTGCGGCCGTACGGCACCCCCGCATGCAGACTATCGCGTTGCAAGTAATCGAGTTTATCAATATCGATCGGACCGCTCAGACAACTGGCGAGGAATAACACATCCCTGCGGGCGAGTTGACATCGCGGGCGATCGGCCAGCGTTTTGGGGCGGAGGATCACCATCACATCATCGGCGTTGCAGCTCCAATCTTGCTGCAAGCACTCGGCGATTTCCGAGTTGCCCAAGATCGCTTCGACGCGATCTTCATGCTTCAGGATGCCTGGACGCCTGCTGCTCGCATGCCCGTGATTGGAGCGTCCATTGCTCGAGCAAGCATTCAAGGATTCGCCCATATCCTCAATCGGGTGACAGAATGGCCAATGGCCAGCGTCATGGACCAACGCCGCAACGACGAACGCCTCTTGGGCACGTCGATCGAGGGCGTCGTCGTGCGAGCTGAACTGCGAGCTGAACTGGTCGAGAAGTCGCAGCGAGTTCGCATACACCCCGAGTGAATGTTCGAAACGGCTGTGCGTTGCCCCGGGGTAAACCAGCGACACCAAACCGAGTTGGCTGATCGATGTCAGTCGCCGCAGCGGCGGTGTATCGACGAGCCGGCCGATCCGCTCGGTCATCGGTACGTCGATCGATGGCGGGATCCGGATGCGTGAGGAGCCACGCCGCAACGCGGCAATTTCGGGAATAGGAGTCGTCACGCGATTGCCCTGTCCAAGCGGCGGTTTATGATCAGCTTCACCGGGCGGGACGTTCCACCGGAGTTTCGACGGCGGCGTCCGGCAGGGCGCGACGACGACCTGTTGGTTCGACGCCGGCCAGCGTCACGCCAGCAACCAGTGCTAAAATGATCACAATCGAGTAGTAGAAACCGGCATGGGCGAGCCCGTTGGGAAATTCAAGTTCAAAACAGCCGACCGATGCGAACGCTCCCAGGACCAACATCACCCCGAACGTGATTGCCGCAACCGTCCACGACATTTCCCGGGGAGCCTGCAGTTCGAACACGTAGGCGGGGACAAACGCGTAGACGATCCACGTCGCAATGAACAAACCCGAACAAATCAGCACCCGGTTTCGCAGCTCAATACCGGTATAGGGCGCTAACTCCCGGTCGTGCACGAACGTGTATCCGATCCGCGTCAGTGGCGGTGCCAGCAAGATCACGCCGAGAATTTGTGCCCACAGCGGGCTCCATTGAGAGAATCGAAATCCCAGCGCGATCGCGAACAGCCCGACGACACATCCGGTCGCAATGAACAACATGCGATGGGTCAGCACGGGATCTTCAGCGGTGATCGGTTTGAGGACGCTGCGTCCCTTGGAGTCTTTCGGCGAATCGTCTTCCGGTGCATGAACGACGACTTGTTCGGTCAGTTCAGGGACCTTGATTGATTTTTTGCATGCTGGGCATGGCCCCGATTTGCCTGCGAATTTGTCGCTGACCTGAAATCGTTTGTAACAATGCGGACAGGTGACTTGAATCGACATCGCGACTCGCTGGCGAAAAGATAAGACTAGGGACTGTGAATGCGTACTCCCTGCAATAATAGGGGAGGCGGCATTCTAACCTGCCGGGTCGATGCTTTCACCCACCCGTGCCAGTTCGTTGCCGGGTTGCGTGCGACCGGGCTTGCATCCGATGATGAGAACGCATCCGAGTACTCCCTTCCCGTCACGAAACCCACCAACCCAAGTGGAAACCAGGGTGTCCGATCCCTCCCTACCGATGCCTCCCGACGAACGCGATACCAACCAACGCGATCGCGACATCGAGGATCAGCAGCCCGAACACACGGAAGCTCAGGGGGTGCATGATCAAGCCGCGGCGCGGCGGCGGTCGATGATGCCCACCATGCCACCGGCCGAAGTCCCCGGTGTGCGGGTCGAACGGTTCCTCGGGTCGGGTGCGTTCGGGCAGGTTTGGGTCGGTCGCAATTTGAATACCGGACGCGGTGTCGCGGTCAAGTTCTACCTGCATCGCGGTGGGGTGAACTGGTCACTGCTCTCACGCGAGGTAAAAAACCTCGTCCAACTCTCCGGTGATCGGTACGTCGTCCAAGTCCTCGAGGTGGGCTGGGACGCCGACCCACCGTACTATGTGATGGAATTAGTCGAAGGCGGCTCGCTCGAAGACCTCCTGCTGCGGCGCGGTCGCTTGCCGCTGGGCGAAGCGGTCATACTGTTTCACAAAATCTGCGTCGGCTTGAACCATTGCCATGGCAAGGGTGTGCTGCACTGTGACGTGAAACCCGCCAATATTCTAATCGCCGACGACAACGAACCCCGGCTGGCGGATTTTGGCCAGAGCCGGATGTCGCACGACCAAACCCCGGCGATGGGCACCCTGTTCTACATGGCACCCGAACAAGCCGACTTGAATTCGACCCCCAATAGCGCCTGGGACGTGTATGCCGTGGGCGCACTCCTCTATCGGATGCTCTCGGGCAACGCACCTCACCGCGATCAGTCGTTGTTGTCGCAACTCGATACCGCGGGATCGTTACCCGGGCGATTGGCACGCTATCGAGAGGCCATTGCCGCGTCCCCGCCCGCAGTGGACTCGCTTTCGCGTCGCGACGTCGACCGCCCGCTAAAAAGAATCTTGGAAAAGTGCTTGCACGTCGATCCACAGCTGCGGTACAGCAATATGCAGCAGGTTCTCGATGACCTGAAACGACGCGATGCCAAGCGGCAACAACGACCGCTCATGGTGCTGGGAATCGCCGGCCCTCTACTGCTACTCATCGCGACATGCGCGTACGTGTACGATGGCATCACCGACGCGACTCAGACAGCGACGACGGCGCTCCGCCGCGAGGCCTTCGGCAGCAACCAGCTGGCGGCCCGTTTCGCCGCGCAAACGCTCGAAACCGAAATTGAGCACTACTTTCACCTGTCAGAAAATGAAGCGTCACGCCACAAGTTCAACACGTTGCTGAACGAAACGCTGGCGAACCCTGAAGTGAAATCCGCGTTGGCGGCGATTGGCGAATCCGCAACTCCGCTGGCCGCGATGGACAAAACCAAGGAACGCGACGCGCTGCTGGACAACCCAACCCGCCTGAAACTCAACGACTATCTCCAGGAGCGATTGCGGATCTACACCTCCGATGCCGAACACTCAGTCCATCGCCAACTTCTCGATTCGCTGTTTATCGTTGATTCGTCAGGCACGATTTTCGCCAGCGCCTTCGGCGGGTCGGTCACTCGCGACAAAGACAGCGCGGGACGCAACTTTGCCTTCCGGACCTATTTCAACGGTCTGCTGGATGAACTGCCCAATACCGTACCGCTCGGCGACGTCCCCCCCCTGCAATCAACCCACCTGTCGTCCGCGTTTCAGAGTACTTCGACGGGTCTATGGAAAGTCGCGATCAGCACGCCGATTATGCTGCACCCCGAAACAGCACCGGGACAGGTTGATGCGATTTTTGTCGCGACCATCAATCTGGGCGATTTTGAACTTCTGCGTGAAACCGACTCCGTCTCCAGCGAAAGATGGATCGGCCAGCGATCCGGCAGCCAGGTCGCCGTGCTCGTCGAAGCTCGGCAGGGCCCCCTGCGTGGCACCGTGCTGCAACATCCTCTGATGGATCAACAGCGCCGCGAGGGCAAGACATTGTCCAGCAATCGTTTCCAAGTCGACTCCGATTTGGTCGACGAATTGCTCGAGGGCGGCGACGTGGGCTATCGCGATCCGATGGCGCAGGCCCCTGGCGGCAAGGCGTACGCAGGAGAATGGCTCGCGGCCATGCAACCGGTCACGCTGCCCAAAGCTCCGAGCCAGAGTCGCAATGACGTCGACGCGTCGGCAGAGGCAAATCAGCCCATCGACCCCTCACGCCGAGACCAAGAAATCCGGAGCGTCTCCAGTCGGAAACGTAAGACGGAATTGCTCGTCCTGGTGCAGTACCGCCTCTCCGACGTGCTAGGACCGGTTGGCGAATTGCGAAAAGACTTTTTCCGAAAAGGCTTAACGGCAATCGCCTCCATCTTGATCATCATGTTCGCCCTGTGGTGGGTCGTTCGCCGCAGCAATGACGATGACTCGGGAGCAGAAGCTCCCAGCGACCCCGAACGACAGGACTCCTCGGCTGAGCCCGGCGAAACGATGACCGTGGCGTAATCGGACCAGCCCCTCACTCACCGGCCCGGCCAAAATCACGCCTGGAGGCAAGGCTGGGCACGCCTGGGCGGGCAAGGCTGGGCACGATTTGGCCGGCAAGGCAGCGCAGACCCCCCATTGGGTTGCGAAGGGGAAAGCGGCGAGCGATCTGAAAACAACTCGAAAAACGGAGCGACAGTGCGGAGAAGCCGTCTTCGGCAAAGCGCAATGATCTGAAAACCCACCTAGTCGCAAATTGAGATAAACGGTATTCTGATCGCCGCTGGTGAAACGTCCCAGCCATGGGCCAGTTTCAATTCTTGAACAATTTGCATTGACGATGACGGTATGCCGGGGGGTTCGCGGTGCGACGACAGTCGCGTCGGACGATCGAGATGAGATTCTAAAAGCAACGACCCAGTTGCTCGCCCTGATGATCCGTCTCAATCATATTGAGACGGCGGATATCGCCAGCGCGATCTTCACGGTCACGAAGGATTTGCAAAGCGAGTTCCCCGCCTTAGCGGCACGGCAATTGGGGTGGGCCGAAGTCCCCTTGTTGTGCAGCTACGAGGTCTCAGTGGAACGCTCGCTGCCCCGCTGCATCCGTATTCTATTGCACTGGAATACCGATCGGACGCAGACGGAAATCAATCACGTCTATATTCGTGACGCTGTCAAGCTGCGTCCAGACCTGACGCAAGTGCCAACGGTCGACTTTGAAGAACTCGAGGTGTGGATCCAAGAGCACTTGCGAGACGACTGTTGAAACTTCACTGGATCGCCTCCACATCGCTGAGCTTGGTCCGAATGGTGCAGTCCTGCGCTGCGGTCAACCATCCCGCCGCCCCCGTGCGGCGAGGCGGAGCCAGGTTTTCGCTGAAGGATCCCGAAGCGGGCAACGCCTTCGTGCGTGAGGCCCAGCGAATGACTGATCGCCTGATTTCCGCGACCGTTGACGAGAACCTGTTTTGGGAACGGTTGAGTGACGAGCTGGTCTCGGCGAGCAGCGATGCCCCGCTGACACCCGCCCTATGCGAAGTTGCCCTGCTGCGATCGGGACATTCGCAACTGCAATCCGAGCAAACCGCCGCAGCGGTCCATCGATCACTCGATAGTTGCCGCCGGTTGCTGGCCAGCGACCAGCCACGGTTGGCCGATCAACTGCGACTGCGTTATGCACCGCTGAAGCAAGCCTATGAAGCTTGCGGGCCCGGCCTCCTACGATCGATTGGCAATCAGATTTGGAACGGCGCCCCACCCAAAAACTGGTGGCCAAACCGCGTCAGTGTGCATGCGGTTCAGCCTCTCGAGGCAGGTGCGGCGGGGCGAAGTTCGTGCCAAGGATCCGTTTGGATCGAAGCCGTGTTGACGGATATCTCGCCGACGGTTCCAGAATGGTTGCGTTTGGTTTACCAATTGACACAAATGGCGATCGACTCGCACACGCGTACGCATGCGTCCGGCGGAGGTGATGCCAAACACCTCGGCGAGGGCAAATCACCCACCGAACTACCGTGGTCGCTCGGCGTCATCCCGCTCATCTTCGACCGTGCCGCTGACGCTGGGATGATTGCTGCGGAGAGTCTTCCGATTGCGACGGCGATGGACCTGGGTTGGGCCAGCGACGATCCCATCGCCATCCAATGGCCGACGCCGCATGGGACGACCGCAAGCGGGAACCGTGGCGACCTTGCGAACGTACTCGATCGCTGGTGGTGCGATGTCGGCCGCACCTCCCACGCGTTTCCGATCGCATTGAAAGACTTGTCCGCTCGGCTCGCTGAACTCACACACACAGGAACACGCTGATGGCTGCCTATCTGGCCATTCAGAATGGTCATGAAAAGGGGACGCAATATCCTCTCGACCGCGATCGTCCGATGCACATCGGCCGCGCCAATGGGTGTGACATCATGCTGTCTGACCCTAACAGCAGCCGATTCCACGCAGTTGTCTACTACGAAGATTACGCGTGGCACTTGCGGGACACCAACAGCCGCAACGGCACCCTGGTCAACGGACAACGAGTCGATGACGCGCGATTGATTGACCAAACACAAATTGTGATTGGCAAGACCGCTTTGTTGCTGATTTCAAACGACGACGAGTCGGGGTCGGGCGAAGACTTGTCGCAAACGGTCTTTCGAGACGTCGAGTGCTGGAAAGCTCGCGATGCGGAAATGGTTCGTGAAGCGAGGGATTTGATCGAGCAGCCACAACACTTGCTCGATCTTTATCAACTCAGTCTCGCGCTGATGCACGGTCAGAAACCGGATGACGTGATCGACACGACCCTCGAACTGCTGCTCGCCCGAACGGATTCCGATATAACGGGACTGGCGATTGACGGGGGGGACGGGCGTTGGAAGATGCGCCGGCAGTTCCCCAAAAAGAGCACCCCGGTGAAACTTGATCGAGCTCAATTGCGGCGGGTGACGAAGAGCGGCGAAGTTTACCTGAACGAGATCCCCGATCCTTCCGATAGCAAAGGCGGGGTCACGCAGCGACTATTGGTGCCCATCACAGCGGACGAACGCGTCCTCGGCGTGTTGATTTTCCATCGCAATTCGGCACCCTACGGTGACGCATTGATCGACTTGGCTCTCGGTGCGGCGGGATTACTCGCGATGGGGCTGGCGCAGTCGATATCCAACGAAAACCTGCGCGTCGAACATCAACGCATTGCCAATCGCAATGCGGATCAAGACGAATTGATTGGCGAGAGCACCCCGATGCGAAAGCTCAAGGAGCGGATCGAACGCGTGGGCCGGGCCAGCGGATCGGTGCTGATCCGCGGCGAGAGCGGATCGGGCAAGGAGCTCGTCGCCCGCGCCGTCCATCGCGCGGGTAACCGCAGCGACCGCCCGATGTTGACCGTAAACTGTGCCGCGATTCCTCGTGATCTGCTCGAAAGCCAACTGTTCGGTCACAAGCGGGGATCGTTCACCGGCGCCGATAGCGACCATGTCGGGCTGTTCGAGCAGGCCGACCAGGGGACGCTCTTCCTCGATGAAATCGGTGAGATGAGCATGGAGGGACAAGCGAAGCTGCTGCGGATTCTGGAAGGTCACCCCTTCCTACCGGTCGGTGCCAGTAAGCAGGTCCGGGTGGACGTGCGCGTGATCGCTGCGACCAACCGTGATCTCACCGAGTTCGTTCGCGATGGACGTTTTCGCGAGGACCTCTTCTATCGGCTCAGCGTGTTCGAGCTGCCGGTGCCGCCCCTGCGAGATCGCGGCGAAGACATCAATGTCTTGATCGACCATTTCCTCGTCCATTTCCTCCTGCAGCACGGTCGACCGCAACTGACGCTCTCGTCGACTGCCCGTGAACGCTTGCTGTCGTATGCTTGGCCGGGCAATGTCCGCCAGCTTCGCAACGTGATCGACAGCGCCGTCGTCATGGCCGATGAACCGGAGATTGTTGATGATGATCTGGGGTTGCGAGATGCCGGGCTCTCAAACATCGACACGCTGCGTATCGACGTCTGGGAAAAACGTTTAATCGAAAAAGCACTCAACCGCTCCAGCGGTGGTGTCCCCGAAGCCGCCAAACTGCTCGGCATCAGCCGCGCCACGGCGTATCGCAAGATCACCGAATACGACATCGAGCGCACGTGAGCCGCCGCCGGGCGATCCTGTCGGCTCCCGGTTCGCGGGGCGACGTCAATCCCATCGTGGCCATCGGCCGCCGTCTCGCCGCACGCGGTTACGAGTGTTTCGTTAGCGTCGCCGAACCGTACGCCGATGTCGTCCGCGATGCTGGACTGCACGCCCATGTGGTGATCGATAGTGAAACCTTTCACGCGGTTGCATCACACCGCGAATTTTGGCGTCCCTTCTCGGGTGCCCGCCGTGTGCTGACGGAAGTCGCTGAACAGTTTTTTCATCCGCACCTGCGGTTCCTCGATGAAATGGTCCAGCCGGGCCGCACCGTGCTGGTCGCCCATCCGCTCGATTTTGCCTCGCGGGTATACCGTGAAACAACGCCAGGTTGTCCGCTGTCGAGCATTCATCTGGCACCTGCGATGATGCGGCATCCTGAGACGCCGCCACGATTATTGCCCGACCACGGTTGGTTTCGGACCGCGATGCCCCCCGGCTGGCCGCGACTGAATCGACTCTCATACTGGATCGGTGACCGTTTCCTAATCGATCGTGCGATCAGTCCGGTGATCAACGAGGCGCGGCATCGGCGTGCGGGGCTACGCCCAACTTCGCGGCTGATGCAAGATTGGTGTCGGTCGCCAGACCAGATGCTGGGCTTGTACCCTGCTTGGTTTGCCCCGGAAATCGCCGATCGGTACGCCGGCCCCACCGCCAACACTGCGCCTTTGCAGTGCCTTGGATTCCCGCTCGATGACGGAATCGAACCGGTCTCGGCAGCCGAACTACCAACCGATCGCCCCGTGATCGTGACGACCGGTTCGGCACACCCCGGCGATGAACACTTTGTGCTCCAGGTCGCTCAGCAGTGCCAGTCCATGCTCGTCCCTGTCGTCTGGTGTTGCCCCACCAACCCCGGCGGGATTTCGCATCCTAACCTGCGCAGCGTCGGCTACGTGCCGCTCGGTCAATGGCTACCACACTGCCGCGCCATCATTCACCACGGTGGGATCGGGACCACCAGCCGTGCCATCCATGCGGGAGTCCCTCAACTGATTCGCCCGATGGCCTTCGATCAATTTGATAATGCGGCGAGGGTCGAGAGGTTTCACCTGGGCATGTATCTCCGCCGCGACCGCGACCTCCCCACGGCGCTCACCAAGCTGGTGACTCACGATCAGTTCGCCCCAGCCCCCGACGAGGCCACCATTCCGGCCGCGGAACGAGCTGCGGAGATGATCGATGGCCTTTTGAAATAGCCACGGAACTCACCCGCATCACCGTGCATTCTCAAGAATGTAGCTCGTCCGGACCAACGCTCAAAACCAGGTGGATCGCACGGCAGATCGTTCAGCGGGCGTGAGAACACGCAGGCTGCCGTTGCGGTGCCGACCGCTTGGGTTGGCGTATTCGATGCACCGAGTGCCCCCTGCGATATCGGCCTCCGCGTGGCTAGAATTATGGCATGAAACGATCACTACCGGACATTCCAAAGCGCGGGAAGCCGATCCCACCCGAGTTCTTCCGTTCGATCGCTAACTGCACCGTCGATTGGGAGAGTTGGCTGTCGTGCGAAGGTGAAATTTTGTGGGTGAACGACGCTGTGCAGCGGTTTACGGGCTACTCGCCCGCGGAGTGCTTGGCGATGGCAGACTACCCGTTGCCACTGGTCTCACCGGAGCACCGGGAACGGATCGCTCGCTACCTCGCAGAGGCGAGAGTCGGTAGCACGGAAAACAATATCGAGTTTGAGTCACTGCGCCGTGACGGATCGAAATGTTGGGTGGCGGGTTCCTGGCAACCGATGACGGATTCCGACGGGCGATCGCTAGGCTTTCGAGCCAGCGTGCGGGACGTTTCGGAGAAACGACACATGCGTGATCAGTTGCGGTTGCACAATGAGCATTTGGAGCAACTCGTGCAAGAACGCACCGCTCGCGTCGCCGAATTGGAACAACATCGTTTGAAGATGGAGAAGCTCGCGGCGCTGGGCGAACTCGCTGCGGGTGTGGCTCATGAGATCAACAATCCGTTGGCTGGCATCCGGAATGCGTTTGTATTGCTGAAGCGACATATCCCCGTTGATGTGAAGCACTATGACAAACTTGATTTAATCGATGGTGAGATCGAGCGGATTAGTGGTATCACGCATCAGATGTACCAACTCTACCGCCCCAGTCAGCAGCGCGCGTCGACGTTTTCGCTCCAGCAGACCGTTGAAGAAGTCATCGTGCTCGCGTTGCCAATGTCGCGAAACGCAAACGTGAAAGTGACCGCTTCATTCGTTTCATCCGCCGCCGCCAAAGGGCTTCGTTTCGACGAAGTGGTCTTGCGTGAGGGCGAACTGAGGCAGGTACTCTTGAACCTGATTCACAACGCCATTCAGGCCTCTGAAGCGGGTGATCGGGTCGAAGTCAGCGCCGAAGTGGATGCGAAGCACACCGTTTTAACAGTGACCGATTTCGGGCATGGCATTGCCAAAGAAGTTCTCGGCAAAATCTTTGACCCGTTCTTTAGCACCAAAATTGAAACCGTCGGCCAAGGCATGGGGCTGGGGTTGTCCGTCACGCGAGGAATCGTGGAGGCGATGAACGGGACCATCGATGTGACGAGCGAAGTGGGTGGATGCACCCAATTTATTGTCAGGCTGCCAAGACGATTGCGCGAAGAAGATTGCCGCTGATCGCGTCGATGATCAGCGGTTTTTTTGAATCAATCCCAAACGATGGATCGACGGAGTGATCCACAACAGGATCTCCACGCTACCTTGAATAGGATCACATGGAAACGAAACAGCGGATCTTAATTGCCGACGACGAGCCGCTTTACCGCGATACGACGGCGGATTTGTTACGTGAAGAGGGATACGAGTGCATCTGCGTCGAGAACGCCGACGATGCCATTCACCTGCTTCGCGAGCACTCCTTCGATCTGATCTTGTCCGACTTGAATATGCCCGGCAACTTAACACTCGAACTGCTCAAAGAGAGTCGCTCGAAGTACTCACATATCCCGATGATTGTCGTTACGGGGGTACCCTCGATCCCGACCGCCATCGAGAGCGTGCGACTGGGGATCGCAGACTACCTGCTCAAGCCCGTTAAGTTTGACGAGCTGCACATGGCCGTCCAGCGAGCACTCGCTCGTCCGGGCAGGTCGCCGCAACCGGAGCCCGAAATCATATCGGAACCGGGCCGGCAGGGCTCATTTCCGGAGATCATCGGCGATTGCCCAGCTATGTTGGAGTTGCTAGACATCGTCGAGCGTGTCGCCGCCAGCAACACGAACGTTTTGATTACGGGCGAAAGCGGCACGGGCAAAGAGGTGATTGCCGCTGCGATCCACAACCATGGTGCTCGCCGCAATCATCCGTTTCAGGTCATCGACTGCACAGCGATTCCCGACGCGCTGTTTGAGTCAGTGTTGTTCGGGCATGTCAAAGGATCCTTTACCGGAGCGATCAAGGACCAAACGGGATTGTTGCGTCATTGTGATGGTGGTACCGCCTTTTTTGACGAACTGGGCGAACTGCCCGCGGCGTCGCAGGCCAAACTGCTGCGGGCTGTCCAAGAGCAAACATTCACCCCCGTCGGTGAGAGCAAATCAGTGAAGGTCGACACGCGGTTCATCTGCGCGACCAACCGAGACCTACAAGCCGAGGTGGACGCGGGACGCTTTCGCAGGGACCTGTTCTATCGTCTCGCCGTGATCCCGATTGAACTGGCGCCGCTGCGCGACCGCGGTGACGACGTGGTTACGCTGGCTCACTATTTTCTCGGGCGACATCGTCCCAGCGGAGCGACGGTGAAGGAATTCTCCAATGAAGCAATCGAATGCTTCCGCACCTACCGCTGGCCTGGAAACATTCGCGAATTGCGAAACGTTATCGAACGAGCGATCACGCTTGCTCGCGGTGAAACAATCGAGGTTTCCGACTTGCCACCGCAGATGCGATCGCCCGAATCGGGCAGCGTCGACGTGTCCGTTCTCTCTGAAATTTCGCGTGACGTCGCACTCGACAATGCCGATCGCACCTACCTGACGGTGGTGCTTAAAAAACACAACGGTGTCATCGCCAGCGCCGCGCGACAAGCCGGTTTATCCCGCCAGGGAATGAACAAGCTCCTCAAACGCCATGGAATTGACGCGGACGATTTTCGCTGAGCCGATGCGCATCAGGTGACGCGTTTCGACGATGTCCAGTACAGCAGAACCATGCCCAGCACCCCGCTGACTGCCGAACCGACGAGGACGCCGATCTTGGCCGTGTTAGGCCCTTCGACACCAAATGCCAGCCCCTCAATGAACAACGCCATCGTAAACCCGATACCTGCCAAACAACTCCCGGCGATCAGCATCGACCAGGGCAGCCCGTCGGGAAGCCGAGCCCAACCGATACGAATTGCCACCCAGCTCAGTAGCACGATTCCCAATGGTTTGCCGACGACCAAACCCAGGATGACCGCAAACGCCACCGAATCGCTCAGGTGAGACAACTCGATCGGGACGCCCGCATTGGCCAGGGCGAACACCGGCATGATGAGGTAAGCACTCCAGGGATGCAGTGTCATTTCGAGGTACTCGAGCGGCGATACGGTCTCGCGAGTTATCTGCTGTAGCTCTTTCACGACCTCGGCACGGTGCTTTCGCTTGGCCCAGCGACCGTTCCCAAACTCCGCTGTTTTTCCGTGTAAGTATTCACGAAATCGTTCTGGCACCAACACCGACCTGGCCGGCGTCATCAGTCCCAAGATCACCCCCGTCAGCGTTGCGTGGATTCCTGATTCGTGCAGCGCAAACCATGCGACGGCGCCGACGGCAATGTACGGCGGAAAACGTCTCACGCCGAGTCGCGAGAACAATTGCACAACCCCAATGCTGACCGCTGCCAAGACGAGGAACTGCACGTCGAGCGATTCGGTGTATCCAACCGCAATCACCAGAATCGCACCGATGTCGTCGACGATTGCCAGCGACAAGAGTAGCACTCGCAAACTGTGCGGCACTCTCGGACCGAGCAGAGCCAAGCAGCCGACGACGAACGCAATGTCGGTCGCCATCGGGATTCCCCACCCGCGCATTCCCGGTTGCCCGTACTGGATCGCTAGGTACAAACCCGCCGGAACAACCATGCCCCCAATCGCCGCAGCGATCGGTAACGATGCTTGTTTCCAATTCGAAAGCGAGCCATGCACGATCTCGCGTTTGACTTCCAGTCCGATCACGAAGAAGAAAATCGCCATCAAGCCATCATTGATGACGTGATGCAGTGAATGATGGAATTGAAACGCGCCAAATCCGATCGTGATATCCGTTCGCCAGAGTTCCAGATAGCTCTCCGAGAACGGAGAATTGGCAGCCACCAATGCGAACACCGTGCAGATGACCAGCACGATCCCGCTGGTCGCTTCCACATGCAAAAACCTCGCTAGCGGTCGCAGCAACCGGTCGATCGGCTGGATCGGAAACGCGAAGTTCGTATCGTCTGGCAATGGATTTGATTCAGGCAATGGATTCTCATCAAGCAACGGATTTTCATCAGACAATAGAGTTCTCCTCAGGCACACGCATAGTTTATCCGACCGGATGCCCCCCATTGCGGGCGTGATGATTATGCCTGCCCTCACCGATAACGTTCAATCCAGATCTCGACGACGAACCGTCGAAAGGATTTCGCAGGTCGTCCTGGCCAGTGAACTTCACCGGACGTTTCGATTCCACGTCTTTCACCGAGCGGTATCGGATACCGCTAAAGTTGAACGAGAGCGCGAACGCCATGGTAAGCACTCCATTGATGAGGTTGGGGGGCACCTGAGAAGCTATGCAAAGCCGATGCCAACGGGCTCAACTGATTTCCTGAAGCTCGTCAGTGCCCTTCAAGGTGACTGGACCGCTCACATGCTGATCTTCATCGCCCAGGAAGGTAATCTTGCCCGATTTCACGTCGTACATCGCACCCACCACCTTCGCACGTCCATCGTCGACGGCTTTGCGAATAACGTCGCTCCGCGACAAGATTTGATCCGCTGTGTGTTGCACATTGGATTTCGCAACTTCGTCCACAAAAACCTCGAATTCCTCCGTCGTCAACTTCGTGAGATCTCGCGTGTGAATATCTGGCATGCTCGGTGCAATCTCGTCAACGATCGATTGCAGGTGCTGGCAACCCGTTGCTGACATCGCGTCAACGCCTTCGGAGGTCAACTTGACTGACGACGTGACTGCACCGCAGCGTGTATGCCCGAGGACGACCAGTAGTTTAACACCGGCAACGCCGACGGCATACTCAAGGCTGCCAAGCGACTTGGTCCCCACAACGTTTCCGGCCACACGCACGCTGAAAATTTCTCCGACGCCAAGGTCGAACACAAGCTCCGCGGGCACTCGCGAGTCGATGCAACTGAGCACCGCTGCCAACGGGTTTTGGCCGGCGGCAGTGGCATCAACCTGACGGCCGAGGTCACGGTTCAGCCGCGTACCGTCGACAAAGCGGCGATTGCCGGCCCGCAGAATCTCGCAGACCTGATCCGCGGTCATCCGATCCTGAAGTTCACGACTGGAAAAGTCCGCAAACTCAATCTGGTCCTGCAATTGATAACCAGCCCGAAACCCTTTTAAGCTAACGGCAATATTTCGCGCCGGAGCCACTTCGTCTTTGAAATCGCGGATCAAGCTCAACACATCCGGATCGATGTAATCCGAATCCGTCGCGTCGATCAACAGTTGGCTGCCGGGCTTCGCTTCGTTCAGGGCGCGGTCAATCGCGGCGCGATTCAAGAAGCTGACTTGATTGGCCAACTCGACGCGGGTCAAATCTCCGCCCAAATGCGTTTCCAGAATTCTACGAATCGGTCGACGCAGGTTACTGTTCAAGATAAACACCACGCTGATCGCCAATCCGATCATGATCCCGACCAGCAAATCGGTCATCACGATCGCGACAACCGTGATGATAAAGGGCAGGAATTGGTAGCGGCCCTCGTCCCACATTTGCTTGAACAGCTTCGGACTCGCCAACTTGAAACCCGTAACGAGCAGGATTGCCGCCAGGGCCGACAGGGGAATCCGGTTCATGATCTGAGGCAACATCGCGATGCTCAACAGAATCAAGGCACCATGAAAGATCGCCGCCATCTTTGTCTTCGCACCGGCTCCAACATTGACACTACCACGAACGACCACCGAGGTGACCGGCAAACCACCAATCATCCCGCAGACCAAGTTTCCGCAGCCTTGTGCCACCAACTCACGGCTTGCCGGCGAATTGCGTTTGGCGGGGTCCAACTTGTCGACGGCCTCCAAGTTCAGCAGCGTTTCAAGGGATGCCACGATCGCGATCGTGAATGCTGCAATGTAGATCGCGGGATTGACCACCTGTGAAAAATCAGGAAGCCGCAGAAAACCAATGAACTCCGAAACACTGCTGGCGACCGGAATCTGTACCAAATGGCTGCCGCCGATTGCCCAGTCTGGCCCCATACCGCCGAAGAGCATACTCATGCCGACGCCAAGCACGACAACCAACAGCGGCGCCGGGACAAGTGATTTCTTCAGAACCGCGAAACGATCCCAGGCGAGCAAAAGGGCGACTGAAAGCAAACCAATTACCGTCGCGCCGAGGTGGATATTGCCAGCGACAAGCGACCACAGCTCAGAGAACGTCGTCTCCTGATTGGGCTGGATGAAAGACATATCACCTTCCGGGTCCGCATCGTGGCCGAAAATATGCGGAATTTGTTTCATGATCAAGATGATTCCGATCGCAACCAGCAGCCCTTTGATGACGCTCGACGGGAAGAACGCCGAAAGAGCACCGCCGCGAGCGATCCCAAACCCAATTTGAATGAAACCCGCAATCACAACGGCCAACAGAAACGCTTCAAAGGAGCCAAGCATCGCGATCTGGGCGGCGACAATCGCGGTCAAGCCCGCTGCCGGGCCGCTGACACTGGTGTGCGAACCGCTGATCGCGGCGACAACCAACCCGCCCACGACCCCGGAGATCAAACCCGAAAACAGGTCTGCCCCAGAGGCTAACGCGATGCCTAAGCAGAGCGGTAACGCTACCAGGAAAACGACGAGCCCCGCTACGAGATCGCGAAAAATAGTTGATGTTGAAAACATGGAAGTTTGTTGAGGCATTGATGGTCCATCGGTGTCAGGAAAGTCGGAAGTGGTAGCGCCATCGAGCTGCGACGTAGTGCGCAACAGCGAACGGCGTGCTGGGGGCGTGACTCAATCGGTCAGTCAATCAGTCCTCTCGGCGCAAGAGCAGAGCGAAGTCCAAACGCACTCACGCCCAGCCAATATCGAGACATTACGCAATCGCGTGATGGAACCTGAGGGCGCGCACGAACGCCGGTACAAAAGGTGAACGCAGTCGGGCTAGATCCCGTGCTTCATCAAAAAGACGGCGGAAAATCGCTACATCGCCCCGGCTCATGACTTAGCGTCATGACTCGGTTTCAAGAGGAAAACCGAGCGCTGCCTAACAGCGAATAGGCGCAAGAAAACCGTTGGCAAGTCGATGCCCGACAACCGGCAGACGATGGGTGCTCAGGGCCGAAAATTTGAAATGCGGATCCAGCACCGCAACCGTCGGCGGAGCAAGTGTGTTCAGCCTGCGGAAACGAACGCGTCTGGCCGCGGAACTGGGCAATATTTCCTGCAACCCTTGAGTTTTCGTTTCAACTTCAACTTCGCTGCCAATCGTGCCGCGTGCTGCCGTTGTCGTGATCCCCATGCTGGCTAACGAAAAAAACGTAAGCATGATGATGCAAATCATCTTGTTTCGTTTTAAAGATCGCGTGACTTCCAACATTGAATTCACTTAGGCGGACACCGGTCGAAGATGACAAAGAGAAGGCGGCAACACTACCGAAACCTGATAGAATTTTAACGCTCACCGGCATTTGAGCAAGGGCGAAAGCCAGTGCTCAGCAACGGATACTCGTATATTTCTGGGCCGTTTCCACCGCCAAATAGCGTCACCCTGAGTTGACGCAGGAAACACAGATTGACGTTTCGGCGTTCCAATCGCCGCGTGAGACAGCTCGAAACCCCGTGATTTCGGCGATTCGCGGCCAACATGATCTCCTGGCACAGTCGTTGCGTTGCAATACTCACAACATAACGCAACTCTCTGTTTCCCACTCAAAGGAGTTCCAGCCATGTTGATGCGAAACCCGGAACACCAAGTCGCAAGCGCGCTCGAAGTTGAGCACAGTGTCGATCAACCAAACGTTGTGCACACGTCTCGGGAGATGTTGCTTGGTCAGATTATTTTGATCCTGCTGTTTGCTCTCGCCATTCTACTGCGCACAATCGTTTAGGAACGAGCGGTGAATTACTGTCTGAAATTGTGGTCGAACGCTCCGCGGTCGACCGTTCCGACCGCGGAGCGTTCGGCCACTTATTTTCCGCTCGTTCCCTAGCGGTTGGTGAACCGATCGATCGCAGAACCAGTAGATCTCGCTGTCGAGCGAATGGGGTTGGGTGATGCGATGGTCGGGCGCCGTGAGGCGACTCTCGACTGCGCCCCCTTCTCGGCTCGCCCATCGAGGTTCTGCCAAAAACGTCCCGAAGTCAAATTTCGGATCTTTATCGAGATCCACTCACAAACCAATATCAATCATGACATCACGAATCTTCGCCGTAACTCGAACCGATCTTCAGCGTCTACAAACATTGCTCGACAGCAACGTTGTCGAAACGATCGGGACCGATCGTGCGCACTTGATCAAACTGAGCAGCAAGCTGGAGCAGGCCACTGTTGTCGATTCCCGCGAAATGCTGCCTGACATCGTGACCATGAATTCGACGGTGAAACTGTTCGATTTAGATCGCAATGAGGCGGACACCTTCACGTTGGTGTACCCCGACGAAGCGTGCATTGCCGAAGGGAAACTCTCCATTCTGTCGCCGCTGGGTACCGAGGTATTCGGACGCCGCGTCGGTGAAAGCCTGACGCTGCATGTCTTAAATCACGAGACTCGAAAGCGAGTCGAAAACCTGTCGTTTCAGCCCGAGCGATCCGGGGTATTCGGGCTGTAGGACTCCGGCGTCCGCCACATGATGGCGGACGGCTGCCGGTGCTATTGGCCCCCACAGGATTGAGCAGGTCGTTGGTCCGGGGCGCGACCGCAACGCATAACCTGTCGGCCCGAAAAAGGCCGATCAGGTGCGTGCGAACGCGGATCGCAATGTCGACGACTCGAACGCCGCTGGGGCCTCACCACTGGCACCATACATGTAGACAGCCGCTTGGATAATCGCCGAGAGAGCGCTTGAAATCAGGGAGACGAGGAGCAGTCCGATCGCCCCCAGAACCATCAACATGACACCCAGTGCGGCCATCTCGTTTCCCATCGCAAACACGCCGGCAACAATGACGGCGACGCAGGGCAGCATCGCGAGAAAGCTAAAGAAGCCGATGCTGCTGTTCCCAGCAAGTGCCTCACCCCATGAGCTCTTCAAGATTTGTGTCGAACGCTTGACCGCGTCAATTGGGCCGACTCGCTCGATGACGAGCACGGGCACGACAAAGAACGTGATCGCGGACCAGCCCATGCCCAGCAGTCCGACAACAAACTGGCCTATCCGCTCGCTACGACTTTCGATGAAACGCAATGCGATCCCAACGGTGGCGCTGACCAGCGCCCAACCAGCGATTTGAGGCAAGCGTGCCATCGACGCCGAGAGCCCTTCGCCAATCGTCGCTCGCTCTCCATGAAATCGCTTCACCGCGCAGGCGATCAGGGCGCTATTGAAAAATACGATCACGAAGTAGTTGGCAAAGTAAAACAGGAACAAACCGATCCAGTAAATCGGATTATTCTGGGGACTCACTGCATCACCGTCCGCGCCCGCCGCTGGCTCTCCACCGGACTGGGCGATCTGCTCGAATTCTCCGGTGAGGACCAGCGGCACTGCAAAGCTCGCCAAGACGAACAAGCAGCAGATCCCCGATAACAGCGGAAACAGCAACAGATGCTTGTCGGTCTTGAGTACGCCCCAACTCTGCTTGGCTAAGTGAAAACCGGTTGCGAAACGCTGAAACATGGCTCGGAAGTCCAAAAAGGGCAGTGACTGACACAGCCCGAGTAGCATGCTGCTCGACCGGGCAAGGGCAATCGTACCCCTCGGGTTGGCAAGCTGCAACTTGCTGGGGTTACCGCAGATTTCGCCATGGCCGCCCGTTCCCATGAAATCGCTCGCTCAGCCTGCGACGCGCCCCAAAAAACCGAAGACGGATCCCCGCGGTCCAATCGTCCAAAGAAACGTGAGGCTGGGTGCACGGAAAATAGGGTGTGCGTTGCCCTCAAAGCATACCGCCGCGCCCCCCGATCGCTGAGAACCAATGCCTAAAAGGAATCGTTGACGAGCGGCTCATTCCCACTCAGATGCAACCCTACGGCGAAACACAGGACACCCTCGAACGCTAATCAACCAACAGATCGTTCGCCCATTGCATTGGCAGTCGATTCAGTGCGTCGGTGAGAGTGGTCGACCACCAAGCCGTCGTCGTCGCTAAGTCAGCTTCGTTATATCGCCGGAATCTCGGTACGGTTGCTTGGTTCGAAAGCACGGCAATATCAATCGGATAATCGACGTCGGTGACGCTGGTTCGAGTCGCGTCGAAGGCGAGCAAAGCCAAACTGATCGCCGATCGCAGCGGGGTCTCGTACGTCAAGAGCCGGTCGAGGATGGGCTTGCCGTAATAGGTTCGTCCGATCACGAAGTAGGGAGCGTCCTCGGCCGCTTCGATCCAGTTTCCTTCCGGGTAAACGTAGAACAGCTGTGGAGCGACGTCGCCGAACAATCGGCCGCCAATGATTGCATGCGAATTGAATTTGTGGTTGGTCGATTGGAGTGCCTCTCCGTCTTCGGCTTTGACGCGTCGGAGTTGTTCGCCGAACCGATTGACGAGTTGGTAGAGACGCTGAACATCACCGGAGTCGGCACGGAGCGATTCGTCCAGGTAGGTAATCGCTTTGTCGCGGACCGAACGCAGGCCACTGGTCATCGTGAACAGGCTTTGCCCATTGTGCTGGAACTCGGCGAGTTTCTGCTTGTTGGATTGCTCACTGCCACGAACGATTCGCGTGTCTGCGAGCGCCACGATCCCCTCGCGGACTTTGATGCCGATGCAGAATGTCATGCGGAGCTGACCGCCGTTTCAACGTTGGCTGGGTCGAGCAGCTCGTCATCGGGTTGTTGTTCCTGCGCCCAAACTTCCATCTCGACATTCGTCGCACGACCACGGATGGTACTGAACGCCACGTCGGCGGCGTCACGCCCCGTTCCGATACGTACGAAGCCGCCGACGGGGGCGAGTCGTGTGGCGTCGAATAAAAACCAACGACCATCCAGATACGCCTCAAAGCAACCGTGAAAGTCGGGCGGGTTCAGGTTGACGGCATATCCCGCGACGTAGCGAGCAGGAATGCCCATGGCTCGGCAGAGGCTAATCCCGACATGTGCAAAGTCACGGCACACGCCACTTTTTTGGTTGAGTACGTCGAGGGCAGTCGTTGTGGGACCGGTGCTGCCAGGCGTGTAGGACAATTCGCGGTACGTCCAATTGCAGATCGCCGTCACACGTGAGTAACCGGGCAGCAGGGTCCCGAAGTGATCCATCGCAAAGTCGAGCAGCTCGTCCGATTCGCAGTACCGGCTCGGATTGAGGTATGTCAACGCATCCGCGGACAACCGCTCATAGGGCGTCTCCCCCACAGCCGTCGCGTCCACTTGATCGACGTCCAAGTTGACCGTCGCGTCGTACCGAATCGTGAGATCCCCCGTCGGAACGGACAGCCGAACCAAACGGTTGCCAAGCGGACTGACTGTACATTCTTCGATCCTATGGAACGGCTCAACAAGGAACGATTCCTGAACGATCGGCTGATGCTCATTTTGAGCGACCGAAATGTTAAACAGGAAGGTTGTTGGCGCCTCGACTTGATAGACGATTCTGCTTCCGACTTGGATTTGATTCATGATTAATGGTGCACTTGCTTGGATTTAGGTTGTGTCATTGCCGCCTACTCGGTGGAATGCGGCTCGGCAACGGACATCTTTGGTACCGCAAAACACGTACCGCATTAAACGCTACACGAGGAGAATTACACAGTTCGTGCGATGGACGGGAAATCGAGCGGCGGTCCGACGACCAAACGGTGAAACGAGAACGATTCCGCGAGGGTGCTTAGCGAAACCCAGCAGACGTAAACGGGTCATTCCGCGATCCCATTTCCTCATCGATCGGATCGAGTACAAAATCAGGGTCGGGACCGCTTACGATCATATTCTTGGCCAGTGGAAACTGGTGCGACCGACTTTCTAAAAAGTGCATCAGGTAACCGGCCGTGTTGGGGTAGACCACCAAGTCACCGCGTTGGATTCCATACGGGAAATGCAATCGCCGCAGCGACAACAATTCCGATTCCGTGCAGTACGCGCCAACAAGGTACCCGGTCATGGGAACATCCTTGCCGGTCGTACTCGGCACCACGATCGGGTCGACCAAGAAGTCGTCGCTGGACGTTCGACACTGAGTGCGATTCATGGACAAGCCGACGAGCCAATCGCCATCGGCGTTCTGCTTGCGAAATTCAACCCGCGCGACGGTCATTCCGCAACCGTCCACCAGACTGCGGCCAGGTTCACAGCGGAGTTGCACGCCTGACGCTCGAATGGCCTCGGCAACGCAGCATCCGTTGACATCGGCGTCCAGGATGGAAGCAAACCAAGTGCTGCGAGTCGGTGTTTGGAAGTATGGATAGCTGTTGGGAACACCGTGAACTCGCCCCTCGACAACCACCCGTCCCAAGCCCTGATTTCGATAGGTGATCGGATCACGCTCGCCAAGTAGCGCTCGTTCATGCTCACGCCAAAAATCCGTCCACTGCTGCTCCCATTCGAGGTAGCTGATCGGGAATCCGCCTCCAATGTCAACAAAACTCGGCCGCTGTCCCGCCGCTCGCAGACGTTCGACCCAGACGAGCGACTCACCAATGGCACTCACTCGTTGACTCGCGTCGTAGCCGTCCAGATGAAAGTGAATCCCCACGACGTTCAGGGGTAAAGGAGACAAGCGATCAACAACATCGGCATCACGATCCACATCAAAGCCGAACCGCGTAGTGAGTTTGTTCCCCTGGTGGTAAAAACCGCCGATCCGTAAAGCGATCAACGCCACGCATCCCATTCGAGTCGCCGAGGCAGCGACGAGCTGCAGTTCGTCATCATTGTCGTTAACGATACAAACGCGATGACGGAGGCAGAGCTCGATGAGCGATTCACTTTTGACCGCCGCCGTGCAGATGATTCGCGCCGGATCAAGGCCACGCTCAATGCATTGCCGAATCTCATTCTCGCTTGCCGTGTCAACGCCCGCGTCCGCCTGCATTGCTTCGTCGACAAAGGCCAAACACTTGTTTGACTTTCGAGCAAAGAAAACGCGAAAATCAATGCCCCGATTTTCGACGGTCTGATTTAGCTCGACGATGTTTCGGCGCATCGGCGAAACGTTGATGAGGTTGAGCGGAGATCCGTGCTCCGCAACCAATTCGGCAAGCGGACCTTCCCGGATCAGACGCTCCATCCAGGGTTCAACCCGTGCGTGCAACGGCAGCGAACCGGCGCACCCACTTCGCAACGATTCGGGATCGTTAATTGGAACCTGATCAAGATCGCTGGCTAACATGCGTTTCGCACCGAGAGTTGAGACGCGATGTTGTGGTAGTGCCGGATAACTCATTTTCGATATTCGCCTGAATGGTGCTTTGAAGCGAGCATGCCCAGTTTTCGATGTGATCATGCAGCGTGCGAGACAGCGTATCGTTGCCGACGATCCAGCCTTCGGTGGCCCGGCCGAAGATAGCTAATCCACTCGTTGTTCCGTATGCATGCCCATTGGCATCAACGGTCACTCCGCCACTGACGGGATCGACTTCGACGCGGCCTTCTTCGATCAGTGACCGCAATGGCCCATGCTGGTCGTGTTCGTGCGGGCCAGCGATGACAGCGTTGACGACCACATCGTAGCCAGGCTCCTGTTCATCCTGTTTTTCATCGCCCTCGATACCGATCGTCACCAATCCAACGCGAACGAGTCTCAATAATCGAGCGACACTTTGGGCCGGCGGTCCGAACGCGATGCGTTCCATTTCTCGAGCGGTTATCGCGAACGATTTCCACGACGCAGCAGTCAATCCGCCATGGCTGACCAGGCGCACCCAATCGGGATACAATCGACGCCATGCATCGCCCAATGCGAATGGAATATCGATAGGACGCCGCCCGGTCGCAGCGGCATACGATTGGATCATCGCACGCTTCGCTGCGTCGCCATCCATTTCGCATTGAGACCATCCTCGAAACCAGCCCTCAACGTCTCGCCGGGTCGATTCGGTTCCGCTGTGAATCAAGACGCTCGCTGCGGCATCGGTAATCACGGGCCAGATGTCACGTTGAAAGTTGAGTCCTCCATGTTCGGCCATCAGGACCTTCAGCCGTGCACGAAATGGATCCCAAAACGAGTCTTGAATCGGTTCGACCTTGGCGGTGGGTTTCGCCAACATCGGACGCCCCGAACGAGACCGCACGTCGATCCTCAAGGGCTCCGCGTGAGAGGTGACATAGCGCGGCAAGAAGCGATCTTCGATGAATCGCCCGCCGCGTGCTTCGGTGAGCGAAATAATCGCATCGATCGCCGTCAGCCCGAAACCACGCACCAGCACGCGACTGCCCGGTGGCACACTGGATCGTGAAAGATATGGTTCGGTAGGCAAAGCGGGAACGACCGCCCCATCGGTTGGCAATATGGGTGAGCCTCGAAGTCCTTCGTGCCCCGTCGTTACGACAACGCGGTCAAACGGAAAGCTACCGGACTCCGTCGTCACAGTGAACTCAGGTTCCTTCCATGCGATGCCTTGCACCAAAGAACGCTCAACGGTCAGCCCGCCGACATCCTCATATCGCGATCGCACGTCTTCATAGCAGTCCCGCAAGTATTCGCCGACGATCGCTCGAGGAATGTACTGATCCGTCTCGGCGAGTTCAGGGTACCGCGAGGAAAGCCAGCCGAGCAGGGCAGACGATTGAGCCGTCTTGTGGTCCGCGCTCGCTTTCCAGAAATCAATGTACTGCGTTGCGAAGTTCATTCGCAACGCTTGCGATTGGCCGGGATCATAAACGCGGCCGGCACCGAGCACGTCGGCGGGCTCGAAAACGGTCACGCTGACCATTCGCAATTGTTCACCCGACAGATGACGCGAAATTGCTTCGAGGCACTGCAGGCCGCGTGGTCCGCAACCAATGATTGCGATCCGGAGTTTCTTCGCGAGCCCCCGATTTGTCATACCTCGGCCCCTACCTGAGTCTCTGAGACTTCGCTGCCGACCAATTCTGCCAGCATTTCGGAGTCACATCCGAGCGTCGCCTCAACCCAAGCATCATTGAACACCGTTTCCAGGTAGCGAGTCCCCGAATCATGCAGGACCGCAACGCAGCGTTTGCCGGCAAGTTGAGGTTCCATACGTTGAACCGTCGTGAGGACGCCACCTGCCGATCCGCCCACGAGTAACGCTTCACGCTGCGCCGCGCGTCGGCAACCGACCACGCAATCCAAGTCGGTGACGCGGGCGACGTGGTCAAACATCTGCCCGGCAGCAAGTGGAGGTTCGTTGCCTGCCCCGAGACCCGGAATCATCCGGGGCCCCGCAACGCCACCGAACAGCACGCTGCCCACCGAATCAACCGCCACAACTTCGACATCACGACGCAACTCCCGTAGATAGTCGCGGCACCCTTGCGCCGTACCCGTGCTGCTGGTCGCGACGAAGAGCACGTCAAAATCGCCATTCAACGACTCGTCGATCTCGCGAATGGTCCCTTGGTAATGAGCCCGCGGGTTGTCGAGATTGGCGTACTGGTTCGGCCAATAGCTTTGCGGCGTGTCGATAAGAAGTTGCCGCACTCTCGCGATGCGCGCTGCCAGAAAATCGCCCCCCAATGGCTGGCGAACCAGTTCGATCCGCCCCCCCAAGGCTTCGATGATGTCGAGATTCTGTCGTTGTGCTCGCGGATCGACCACACAGACAAATTTTAGACCGTGGTAGCGGCACGCTTGCGCCAAGCCGATCCCCATATTGCCTGAAGACGATTCGATCACGGTCGAACCGCCGTGGACGTCGCCACGTTGAAGAGCGGCTTCCAACATATGCATTGCGGGCCGGTCTTTCGCACTCCCGCCGGGGTTGGCTGACTCGAGCTTGACCAGCAGATCAATCGATTTCTCGCCAAGCAGACGCCTTAAACGGACCAGCGGAGTCTGGCCGACAGCCTGCAAGATGCCATCCGAGATGGCATCTTGATGGGGGTCACGAGCGATAGAATGCAGGATCATAGGTGCGGCTCCGGTCGGATGCGAATACGAAACCGGTCAAACGCAATCGCCGTGCCAACGCAGAACGGCTGGCCTACTCCATGCGTCGAGGACCGCGATCGCTTCGCCCACCGACACGAGTTCCACGAACCGAGATTCCTCGCAAAACCGGCATGCGATCCGCGTGAGACATTGTCGAAGATGGACTGGCGGAATAACTAAGTCCTTCGTATACTCCGTGAAACATTCCATGAGAAAGGACTCGCATGGCTCGACATAATGCAATGACACGACCAATTTGCGGAAGCCACTGGCGCGGTGGGTTCACGATTTTTGAACTACTCGTCACGATCTCCATCATCGCTGTGTTGGCTGCAATGTTGCTGCCGGCGATTGGCGCCGCACGTGAATCAGCGAGGCGAATCCAGTGTGTTAACCACCTTCGACAAGTCGGTTTGGCGCTGCACAGTCACCATCACGCGATGCAGCACTTGCCGATGGGATGGAAGTTTGACCCATCGAATCGTTCAGCCTATGGATGGTCGGTGGCGTTGTTGCCCTATCTTGGGCAACCCGCGTTGGCGGAGCGGATCGACGACACCAAAACGATAGACGATCCCGCACACCAGCTCGCGCGAGATACGACGCTGGAGATTTTACTGTGTCCCTCCGACATCGCCGAACCGACATTTCGCTTGTTTGCCGGCAGCGAACTTGGTGGTGATGGGGAAGAGACGGGGAAACAGATCGACGCTGAACCAGCGATGCTGGTCCAACTCCCGACAGCGAACTACGTCGGAATGTTCGGAACGATCGAGGCCGACGACTCCATTCCGGCACCCTTAGGCGACGGCACCTTTCTGGAGAATCGCACAACCTTGTTTCGCGATTTCCAGCGGGGCCTTTCCAATACGATCATCGTGGGCGAGCGGACGATGGCGCAAGTGCCATCGACCTGGTTCGGTGTCAGTCTGCGAGGCGAGGACGCCGCCGCTCGAATTGTCGGCTCGGCACTCGAAGGCATTAACAACCCACTGGCCGATGAAGCCGATTTTTCGAGTCGGCACCCCGGCGGCGCCAACTTTTTGTGGGGCGACGGTCACGTCAGTTTTGTAACGAAGCACGTTGACTTAATCCAATACCATCGCTGGGCAAGGCTACGCCGCGCTTCCAACGACTGATTTGAAATAACTGATCACCTTCCAACGAGAACTTGATGTTATGCCACGTGGAATGAAACAGCACATGGAATTGACCAAATGCGAAGCCGAAGTCATGGATGTCGTGTGGGCGAAAGAATGTGTCACCGTTCACGATGTCGTTGATGCCGTCGATCGCGATTTGGCGTACACCACAGTGATGACGACGATGAAAATACTCGAAGGGAAACGATTCCTCTGCCGCGGCGAGAAACGCGGGCGAGCGTTCACGTACACCCCCAAGGTTTCGAGAGAACAGGTTCGCGACGGGATGCTAAGGTCGTTGATGGACCAATTATTCGGCGGATCAGCACGCTCACTCGTGCTGAGTTTGATCCAGTCATCAGCGGTTTCACCGGAAGACATCGAGGCGGTTAAGAAGGCAGCAGCCGCAATGGAGGATTCATAATGGACTCGACGCAGGGCCTCGAAGTGGCCACCTCGCTGTGCATGCAACTCGCGGTGGTGGTGACGGCAACGATCTGCCTGCAGCGATGGTTGGGCGACGCGCGTGCCGGATGCCGCTTGTGGACACTCTGCTTTGTGGGCATCCTCGGCCTGATTGCCGCTGGCGTGTTGTTGCCCCATCGCCGCCTATTTGATTTCCCACTCTCAGCCAACTCACACATCAAGCTCCAGATTTTGAACTGGCAGACCATCATCGCGACCCTGTTGGCGATGACCTGGTCGCTGGGCGTCGTGGTGCTGGTGTTGCAGCGTCTTTGGTTGAGCGTTCAGTTGAGCCAATTTCTCCGCCACCGATGCATTGAACTGGACGTGGAAACATGGCGGACTCGCTTCGACTTGGAATTCGCGCCCCACACACGCCTGTTGGTTTCCGACAAGATCCATGGCCCGTTTTGCTGGCAGTTGCATCGACCGACCATTGTGCTGCCGCAAGAACTGATCGAAGAAGACGAAACAACTCTGCGGCATGTGCTGCTGCATGAAATCTCGCACTTGCGGACGCAACATCCCATGCAGCATTTCCTGCAAGGAGTGTGTTCGACCGTTTTCTGGTTCCACCCCCTGATGTGGATCGCTGCAGGCGGTGCGCATTTAACTCGCGAATATCTCTGTGATGAGATCGCCGCCACCACGTCAGGCAAGATCAGTGCCTATTTGCGCACGTTGGCGAAGGTAGCCGAATGTTCGGGGAATCCTTCACGAGCGGCCGCGCCCCGAGGCACGCTCGCATTCGGGAATAAGAAGAGCGCCCTGCTAAAACGCTGCGATCGCCTGATTCTGCTGGCCGGGGCCTCGCGGCCCGCCGACCGCCTGCGAAGTGTGGCGGCTACCACCGGATTGGCGATACTGATTCTCCTGGTGCAGCAGGTTTGGTTGCCGACCAACGTGCTGGCATCGAGTCGTAGTGAATGGTCGCCGTGGCCGACGTGGTCAGCGCACCTATGCCACGACACATTCGGCATCAGCGTCCGCGACTATGAATCGTTTGAGGCTCGCTCGCAGGTCCACGAATGGATTGCGAAAGGCGAAAAATGACGAAGCAACTACGTGATTTCCCGATTGCCCCAATTACTGAACAATTCGCAATTCGGGGTTGCGACGCGAAGTGAATCGCGTCTACTCTCCGCAAAACTACTAACCCTTTCGTAAATAGGGAGTGCATGGATGCACCCGCTTTCACTTCGTACTGACTCAAAACAACATTCGCTGTCGCTCGTCCTTCCGGCCTGGAATGAATGCGAGATCATCACGACCGCCATCCACGAAGCCGACACGGCCCTGCGTGGTATCACCGACACCTATGAAATCATTGTGGTCGATGATGGCAGCACTGATGGAACCGCAGACTTGGTGGAACAAATGGCCGCCGACAATCCAGCGGTGAAGCTTGTCCGTCACTCGCCCAACCAGGGCTATGGCGCGGCACTGCGGAGCGGCTTCGCTGCGGCATCGATGGACTTGGTCGCTTTCACGGACGCGGATTGCCAGTTCGATTTAACGGAACTCGATCGCTTCATGCTCCTGTCGCAGCGTTACGAGGTGGTGTGCGGCTACCGGATCGACCGCAAAGACACACCGCTGCGATGTCTCTATTCGCGGGTCTACAACATGATGGTGCGAACCCTGTTGGGAACCGAGGTTCGTGACGTTGACTGCGCACTGAAGGTGTTTCATCGCGACGTCGTGAAGAACTTGAACATCACCGGCAGTGGATTCCTAGTCAACTCCGAGTTGCTGGTGCAAGCGAAACAGCAGGGGCGCAGTTTGGTGGAGGTCGGTGTGTCGCATCGTCCGCGAACCGCGGGCGAGAGCACCGTGTCGATTCACCACATCCCCAAGGTGCTCGCGAGTCTGGCACGGTTCTGGTGGAACCAGGTTCAGTTCCCCGCGGCGTCCGTTGCGACTCCCGCTGCCCCACAGGCGCATCAAGACGCGGCGCGAGGCGGCGTCATCACGAGCCTAGCCAGCGGTTGGAACCGGATTTCGGTACTACAGATTGCTCTGTTGATCGTCGCCGCGATCTTTATGTTCACCAACCTGAGCTACCCGCTGATCGATCGCGATGAAACCCGCTATGCCGAAATTCCTCGTGAGATGCTGGCGACTGGAAATTGGGTATTGCCGCAACTGAACTTTCAGACCTACTACGACAAGCCGCCGCTACTGTATTGGTTGTGTGCGATCAGTTTCCAACTATTTGGAATCAGTGAATTCTCGGCGCGTCTCGTACCCGCCCTGGCGGCGTTGTCAACGCTGGCGGCGACGATGTGGTTTGGTACCCGGAACTTTGGCAGCCGAATCGGCTTGCTGGCCGGTGTGGTGCTCTTGTTATCGGTCGGGTTTGCGTTCACCAGTCGCTATCTATTGCTCGACGGCGTGCTCGCATTGTTTGTTTCGCTATCGCTCTTCACTGCCTATGAAGCAATCAAAACGCAGCGAGTGAAGCTTGGGTGGTGGACTCTGTCGGGTGTTTTGATCGGGTTCGCGTTCTTGACCAAGGGGCCCCTGGCACTGGTTCTGTGGCTGCCGCCTGTCCTCGCGATGGCGTGGCTAACGGAATCATTCTCCAAGCCTCGATGGTGGCACTACGGAATCATCGGAGCAGTGGCGTCCGCCATCGTCCTGCCGTGGTTCGTCATTGTCAGCTCATATGATGCAAACTTTGTCTGGGAATTCTTGGTCACGCACAACGTGCGGCGATTTGCCGGTGAGTTCCATCCCAAACCGATTTGGTATTTCATTCCTGTATTGCTGATTGCAGGACACCCATGGTCCTTTCTGACGATTCCGTATGTACGGTTCCTATTCGGCCGTGGCGAGAACTTCCGCCACGCCCGACCACCGTTGATTGGATTCCTGCTGCTTTGGAGCGGATGGCTGTTTGCCTTCTTTTCGCTATCGAGTTGCAAGCTGCCGACGTACCTGTTGCCAGCCGCTCCGGCCTTAGCACTGATGATCGCTCACTATTTGGATCAACTGCTCCATGAGTCCTCCGGGTCTTTCAACCATTGGTTCGCACGATTCTGGTCGGCTCGATCAGCAACAGCGACCACGTGCCTGGCGGGATTTGGGTTTGTCATCTTCGTTGTGCTGACGCAAAGCAATGTTTCTGTCGTCACCTACTTATGGGCCATGCTGTGGACCAGCCTGCTGATGTCTTCACTGCTGTTACTCAGCGATCGCCATCAAGCGAAGATGGCCTGGATCACGTCGTCCGCCGTAGCATTCGTGTTTGCCGTGATGGTGATGCACCACATGGTTCCGTCGTACAGCCGAGCCCAGACGCTCTTTGGAGATTCTTCACCACTGAATGAGCAATTGGCGGTTTCCTCGACGCCTGCGATTGCGACAATCGCGCATGAGTTTTCCGAGGTGCCGTTCTATCTCGACCGCAGCAACATTCCAAATTTCGCAAATACCAAAGATGCTCGATTCACCGAGTTTGTGCGTCAAAACCCTCAATGCCTGCTCGTCGTCGAGCAGAAGGTCAGCAGCGACAAAATTCACGAGCAACTGCCGCGGGGATCGAAACTTACCGAACTGGGTCGACGTGGCACGGCGTTGATCTATCGCGTCAACGCACCCGAGGCGATACCACAAATCGCACAGAAGCAGCAGGTGGTCCGATGATCGATCACCTCACCCGGCTTCGACGGTTGTTGGCCACTGCCATCGACTTGCTGCGATTTCCACGACTCGGTGCACGTCGTTTTGATTGTGGAAACGAGCAAGAGATTCATACGATGTTCTCGATGGCGGAATCATTGGAATCCGAGATACGACATCAAACAATGCCATGTTGACACGCATCCAGCGGCGAATCGTCCTTGATATCGTGCTCATGTTTTTCACGTCGCTGATCGTCATCACCATGCTCGTCATGTTGATTGGAGTAGCTCGAGAAGCGATGAATCAGGGCCTGGGGTTGATGAGCATCCTGCGTTTGATTCCCTATACGCTTCCGAATGCTCTTTCGATGGCAGTGCCAGGAACGGCACTCTTTAGCGTCTGTTCGGTCTATGGACGCATGTCAGCGGACAATGAATTTATCACGATGCAGTCGGTGGGAGTTTCATTGTTGCCCTCGGTTTTGCCCGCGATTGTATTGACGAGCATGTTAAGCGTCGCCACAGTCGGTCTGATTAACGTCGCCTTCACATGGGGTTTCAACGGTATCGAGCGTGTTGTCATGTCATCGGTCGAAAACATTGCATACAAAGTGCTCGAACGGGAACGCAGCTTTCAACATAGCGGTTTTTCGATCACCGTCCGCGGCGTCGAAGGCCGCGATCTGATCGAACCTCAAATCAAGATCAATCGCCCGAACTCCGAGCCGGTAACGATCGTCGCCCGCAGTGCTCAGATGGCCTATCAAGACCAAGATCAGACACTTGAATTTCGCATCACGGACGGTTCGGCAACGGTTGGCAACTCCGCATCCTTTCAATTCCCGCACACTTTTGTACAAACCATACCGCTAGCGGTTGCGCCTCAGGACACCTTGCTGACGGCCCATCCCTCTCACATGCCGATGCGAGATTTGCCGATGGCCGCGCTTCAGCAGCGAGAAGATTTGCTACGTCGCGAGCATGCGATGGCGGTCAATGTTGGATTCAGTTTATTGACATCGCGCCCGGACCGACTGATGGATGCCAAGACCGTCCAACACAACGCAGGCGTCACCCAGAGTCGCCAGCGACTACATCGTCTCGGTACCGAGATGCAGCGACGTTGGGCGAGTGGATTCACGTGCTTGGCGATGTCGATGATCGGTATTCCGCTGGCGATCCGGATGAAAGCGTCCGACACCATGACGACCTTCGGCGTGGTTTTCCTACCGACCGTGCTCGTCTACTACCCCATATTCGCACTGACACTCGACATGGCGAAAGATGGACGAATTTCTTCCGCGGGCGTTTGGATCGCCAATGCAATCTTCGTTGCGGCCGCTTTGTTTTTGCTTCGTCGACTAATCTATCGGCCGGTGTGATCCTATGCTTTTTCCTTATAAATCCCAACTGCGGCGATGGTGGAATGATCAACTATTTCCCGCCACGATGTCGCAACCGACATCCCCTGGGGACGATTGGTCACGTCGGCAATCGAATTTCGCTTGGATCGCCTTAATTGTCGCGTCTCTGTGTATTCTGTTGCCGAACTTATCCTATCCGTTGATCGAACCAGACGAGACTCGGTACGCGGAGATTGCCCTCGGCATGCATGCATCCCGAGACTGGGTGAACCCGATGCTCGATGGCCAGCCCTATCTTGATAAACCACCGCTGATGTATTGGTTGACGGCGCTGAGTTTTAGTGTGCTGGGCGTCAATGAGATTGCGGCGAGATTGCCATCGGTGATCTCCGCACTGATGACCATCCTGATCACATTCGGTTTGGGACGTCGGATCGTTGGCACTCGTGGCGCATGGCTCGGCGCCCTGTCATTGGCACTCTGCGGTGGCTTCATGCTCGCGGGACGTTTCTTGATCCTCGATGCATTGCTCGCATTCTTCACGACACTGTGCTTTCTGACGGGCTATATCGCCGTTCGAGAACAGCAACATCGCTGGGCGTGGTGGATGGTGTCAGGGATCGCATGTGCCCTGGGTGTTTTGACCAAGGGCCCCGTGGCACTCGTGCTCTGCGCACCGCCATTGATCGTGATTGGTTGGCTGCGTGGCGATCAAACTCGAACGCGAATGTTGCATTGGGTGGCGTTCGTCGTGCCCATGATCTTGGTTTGTGTGCCCTGGTATATCGCGGTCATCCGGTTCAATCCCGAGTTCGTTGACCACTTCTTTCTAGAACATAATCTCAAACGGTTTACCCAGGGTTCAAATCACCAGCAGCCCTTCTGGTTCTACGTGCCGATCGTCTTTGGGAGCATGTATCCCGCGTCATTGTTACTCCCGTCGGCGGCTGCGTTCCTGTTCAGCGGCGCCGATCGGAAACGGCGGTTGCGATCGCAAGACCTTGGGTTCTTGTTCTGTGCTGCCGCGTGGGTATTGCTCTTTTTCTCGATGGCGAGTTGCAAGTTGCCAACCTACATCTTGCCAGCGATCCCATTCCTGGCATTGATCATTGGCGTGATGCTGGACCAAACCGTGTTGCGTTGCCCATCCGAGGGTGGGGTGACGACTCACTTGAAGCCGTTTCCCAAACGAGCTTCGCTTATCTTGACGATGAGCGGTGTCATCGTCGCAAGCGTGGATGCATGGATGGGGGGCATGACCCTTGCCACGGCCCCTACCATCCTATGCCTGACCGTCATTGCGGGTGTCATCGTATGGCACTGGAATCGGCCCTTCGCGTCGTCGATGAAGGCGTGGGCAGGCACCGCATGCTTGGCCGTCGCGATACTGATGATCGCGTCGGTACAGTTACTGCCAACAATCGCCACCACACGGTCACTGTATGTGAAGACGAAATTTGCGGCGGCAAAGTATCCGGAATGTCGGATTGTCTTCTTCGTCGAAAAACCGCACGGGATCAAATTGCAGATTGATCGGCGCCGCGTCGTGTACTTTCCGCAAGAGATGCGAGATGAGTTTGTCGCCTTCGTCGCGAATTCGTCGGACCTGATCGTGATCACGGCGGACGAGGACATTGATAGCACTCGAACCGCGATCGCATCGACGCACGATCTTAAGAGCTCACACGCGCACGAACACTTGTTCTTTGCGAAGCGAATACTCGTGAACCCTTCGTCTCCGCTGGGGCTTCCCTCGGCTCGAACGGGTGCGAAGCCGATGGCGGTTTCGATCGCCCGTACGATTTCTGAGGGGAATCGCTAGTTGCTCATTCACCGTAATTCCTGTCCAGCGAGACTGTGGGTGCCATGGGTCCTGGTGCTTGTGGCTAGCCTCGCGATCGATCGAACTGCTGCGGGCGATGAGCTGCCTCACTTTTTCCTCGCCCATCAACGTGCTCTCGACCAGACGGACACGGAATGCGAAATCATCTGCCAGAGTGTGCGTCAGGGTGATGAGTATCACGTACAGGACCGTGAGACCGTTTTTGATTGGCATCTTCTACCCGATGGACTGTTGTGGCGTTCCTATTTAGCAGGGCCGCACGAGCCTCGGATTTCGACGGTGATTTTCAATGATAATAACGGCGGTGTTTTTTGGGATGCCACGGTCGGCGGCCGCGTTGGGTTGTTGCGATACGGGACCGCGGGGGCGAAGCATCCCAGTGGCATCCAGTGGGATCTCGAAGGGGCGAGCATCACGCGACTGGATATTTTGCATGCGGAAGATGTGGAGTCCATGGACTACCGCTTCGGGACTGAAATCACGGCCGCTAACGGTCCCTGGGCGATGAAGTTTGGCTACTTCCATATCAGTTCCCACGTGGGCGACGAGTACTTGGTTCGCAACCCGACCTTCCAGCGTATCAATTACGTGACCGAATCATGGCTCATCGGGGGCAGCTACTCGCCCAGCGACGCGTTTCGATTCTACGGCGAGTTTGCCAATGCATTTCGTGCCTCCGGCGGCGCGAAACGATACCAATTTCAAACAGGTGCCGAATACACTCCCGTCGCAAAATCGCCGCGTGCTGGGGCGCCGTTTGCTGCCGTCAATCTGAACTTTCGTGAAGCGGTCGACTACGACGTTTCAACCACGCTTCAGGTTGGTTGGTCCTTCCAGGGTCCGAAGTCGGGGCGTCGGCTTCGCTTCGGATTGCAATATAGCGACGGACCCACCAGCCAATACTCATTCTTCCAACGACGCGAATCTTACATCGGATTGGGCGCTTGGTTTGACTTTTAGGAATTCATTACAGAGGACATCATGAATGTTGCTGAAGACGGATCGCTAGCGTCACCGCTTCCGTTCGCTACGGCAGTCGCTGGACTGAAACGATGGCAGTGGGTCCGCTACGGTATCGCCGGTGGCCTATCCGCGGCGGTGGACTTGAGCGTGTTCTATTTGCTCGCGAGCTGCGTCCTGCCTTGCCTGGACTCCGCCATGGGCGACGAGGTCCGCGCCTACCGGTTTGTTGTCAACAAAACCACCGCATTTGTATTGGCCAATGGCTTCAGCTATTGGTTAAGCGCACGCTGGGTATTCACGCCCGGACGACACTCGCGGTTTACCGAAATCACGCTCTTCTTCGTCATCTCGACACTGAGCTATCTTTTCGGCGCCCAGCTCGGTCGATGGTTGATCAGCGATTTCGCACTCGCCACGGAACTCGCCGCGGTGGTTTGCATTGGTGCCGCGACGGTCATGAACTTTGTCATGCGAAAACTCATTGTCTTCCGAGATTGATCCTACGTCAGGCGGCGAAGGCGTGTCGGTGGGGCGGATGGGCATTCAGAGTGCCGCATTTTTGCATTGGGTTGATTGATGCAGTATGCTGTTTCGATTGCCAGCAGCTCGAGCGGCCGTTTGAATACGTCGTCGCGTACCTGTCCTGGTCAATTGAGAGCCACCACTGCTCTACATGGAGCAGCCCGCCCCCGCTTTCGTCACGTTGCTGAAAGATGCATGCCTCCCTCAAAACCATTGTCGCATCCTGTGCGTTTTTCGCGTTTGTGAATCACGCCCATGGACGCGTGTTCGGCCAAGCTGACGGGCCATCGGCCGCCGCTGAACGAGCCACCAGACTTGACTTTTTCGAAGCGAAGATTCGCCCGGTACTCATCGAGCACTGTGCGGAATGCCACGCGGCGGACACGGAGGCGAGCGGCGGGTTATTGCTGGACTCGCGTGAAGGTTGGCAGCGGGGAGGCGATACCGGAGCATCGGTGGTGATCGGCGACCCGGATCGAAGTTTGCTGATACAAGCGATCCGTTATGAAGACCCTCACCTGCAGATGCCTCCTGACGGAAAATTGGCCTCGGACATCATTCAAGATTTCTCCGACTGGATCCGTGACGGTGCAGAGGACCCACGGGAGGCCGTGGGAGCGGGGATCCCGCCGACAACGGCGTTGAAGATTGCGGACGCTCAGGATCACTGGGCCTATCAGGCGATTCGTGATGTCGACGTGCCTGAGGGTGAGGGGGCGTCGGTCATCGACCGATTGATCAATCGGAAGTTGAACGCTGCGAATCTGAAATCGGTTCCTGCCGCGAGCCAGGAGGTGCTGGTGCGTCGACTCTATTTCGATCTGACGGGTCTACCACCTGAGACAGACGATCGAGTCGACAATGAGCAGTACGATGAGGTGGTCGATCGATTGCTGGATTCGCCTCACTTTGGCGAGCATATTGCCCGCAAGTGGATGGATGTTACTCGTTATGCGGAGTCTATCACGCTGCGTGGGTTTGTGTTGCCGGAGGCTTGGCGATACCGGGATTACCTGGTGAGAGCCTTCGCAGAGGATCGCCCCTTCGATCAGATGATTCGCGAACAGGTTGCCGGTGATTTGCTGCAGAGCGGAGACTTAACGCAGCGACAGATGCAATTGGTCGCGACGGGGTTCTTAACGACGGGCAATACGAACCTGGAGCAACAGGACAAGGCACAGCTGGAGATGGATTATATCGATGAGCAGTTAGAAGTCATCGGCCGTGCATTTCTCGGCCAAACGATTGGCTGCGCGCGATGCCATGATCACAAGTTCGATCCGATTCCGACTCGCGACTACTACGCGCTGGCGGGAATCATGAGTTCCGCCGTCGCGTTGAAGCATTCCAACGTGTCGCAGTGGATAGAGCAGGATTTGCCGTTATCAGAAACCGAGACCGCCTATTTTGACCAGCTGGCGACCCGCCTCGAAGAAATAAATCGACAGCTCACGGCGGCGAAGAAAGACGGGAAAGGTCGATCCGTTGCGAAGCAGCGAAGCATCGCCGTCAGCGAACTGGCGGGAGTCGTTGTCGATAGTCACGACGCGACCCTGGTGGGCGAGTGGACCGAGTCGGTATACGCGGGGCGTTTCGTTGGTCCCAACTACCTGCACGACAGCGCGGTGGGCCGCGGCGAAAAGTCAGCGACGTTCGAGCCACCGCCGCTACCGCCGGGCGAGTATGTGGTGCGGGTAGCCTACTCGGCTAGCTCGAACCGGGCCAGCAACGCGTTGATTGGTGTGTTGAGTGCCGACGGAGAATCGAAGCTGCGAATCAACCAACGGAAAGCTCCTCCTGAGGACGACGTATGGCTCTCCTTGGGCACCTATCGATTCGAGAAGGATGGGCAGGCGGTTGTCCTGGTGAGCAACGATTCCGCCGATGGACACGTGATCGCCGACGCCGTCCAGTTCTTGCCCGTGGAAGCCGTAGCGGCCGGGACGCTAGCGGTCGGCAGTGCGAAGAAGCAGAGCGAATTGTCGGCCGAACAGCTCGCCGAGGCGCGGGCCCAAGAAAAAATCAATGAGTTGGGGCGTGAGAAAGCCCGGTTGGGAGCGGAGCTGAAGAAACGCCCTCGCTACCTGACGCTGACCGAGACGAAACCACCCCAGGACATTGCCATTCATCTTCGCGGCGACGTCCATCACTTGGGCGAGGTTGTGCCACGCGGCGTGTTGAGCGCCCTCGGCGAGAGCCCGTCGATTTCGCCACAGTCCAGCGGTCGACTCGAACTCGCCCACTGGCTGAGCTCGGCGCGTAATCCCTTGACTGCCCGAGTCTACGCGAATCGAGTTTGGAGCTGGTTGATGGGGCGGGGCATTGTCTCAACGGTCAATAACTTTGGCACGACCGGCACCCATCCGACGCATCCCGAACTGCTGGACTGGTTAGCGTCTGAGTTGATTCGCAGCGGCTGGTCAACGAAACATTTAGTCCGCACGATTGTGCGTTCGGATGCCTATCGCCGGCAGATCCGCGCACCGGACGCCACGCAGGAACGCATCGACCCAGCGAACACGCTGTATTGGTGCGGGCAGACACGGCGATTGTCGGCTGAGCAACTACGCGATGCGATGTTGACGGTCAGCGGCGAGTTGGACAGAACCCCTGGCGGCTCGTCAATTCGTCCGGGAACCAACGCGGATTATAATTACCAACACCGTTCGACGCGCCGGAGTCTCTACCAGCCCGTGTTTCGGAACTCGTTACCCGAACTCTTTGAAGCGTTTGATTTTGCAGACCCGAGCGTTTCCGTTGGCCAGCGTTCACGAAGTACGGTGGCAACGCAGGCGCTCGTGTTGATGAATCACCCTTGGGTCGTTGCCCGGGCCTCTGCGGCGGCCGACCGTTTTCGCAAACGAACCGATCTGCAGGATCATCAGGCGTTGATCGAAGCACTCTACCGAGACTGTTTCTATCGCGTACCAACGCGAGATGAAGTGGCCGCGTGTGCTGAATTTTGGCAGAGTGCGGCGGCCACGAAAGATGATGATCGAATGACCATCCTGGTCCACGCAATGTTCGCCTCGCTTGATTTTCGTTATCTCGAATAGGAAACCACCATGGATCTTCCCAATGTTGGCCGTCGACAGATGCTGCAGCACACCGCCTGCGGATTCGGGGCACTGGCGGCGCAGGCGCTGTTAGCGGACACGTCGACAACAGGCTCGTCGCCGGGGGGCTCGTCGCCGGCGGGACAGCTCGCACCAACGCCACACCATCCCCCCCGAGCCAAACGGATCATCTTTCTATTCATGCAGGGCGGCGTCAGCCAGGTGGATTCGTTTGACTACAAACCGCTACTGGCTCAACGCGATGGTGAACGGCTTACCTTTGACGACTCGCGGCAGTTGGCGAAGACCGGGCGGCCGACCGAACATCGGTTGATGCCCTCGCCCTGGGAGTTTCACCGCTACGGCGAATCCGGACGCTGGGCGTCGGACCTGTTCCCGCGAATGTCCGAACATATTGATGAGATGTGCATGATGCACGCGATGCACACGGACGGCGTCGCTCACGGGCCCGCCACGTTGTTCTTGCACTGCGGTTCGACCAACTTCATCCGCCCTTCATTCGGCTCATGGCTGATGTATGGTTTGGGTAGCGAAAACCAAAACCTGCCTGGTTATGTCTCGATCGCTCCTTCGGTCGGTAACGGCGGAGCGAGGAACTACGGCAGCGCCTTTCTGCCGCCGCAATTCCAGGGCACTGCACTGGGCAATGCAGGCGGCAGCGGTCCCTTGTCCATTGATAGCTTGACTCGCGCAGACCTCCCGATGGGGAAGCAGCGAGAGCAATACGAACTCCTGCAACAGCTAAACTCGCTGCAGTTGCAACGACGCAGCCATGACGATGCTGAATTAGAAGCGGCGATTGAGTCTCACGAGTTGGCGTGGAGGATGCAGGGTGTGGCGCCAGAGGTGCTGGACTTCTCAACAGAATCCGCGCAGACCCACGAGATGTATGGCCTGAACAATCCCCGCATGAAACGCTACGGAGAGCGTTGCCTGTTGGCTCGCCGGCTGTGTGAAGCGGGCGTGCGGTTCGTTCAAGTCAATTATGGCGACAACTCCGCCAACCCGGCTTGGGACCAACACTCCAATTTGCCCAAGCACGCCGATCATGCGCAGGCCGTCGACCAGCCCATTGCCGCGTTACTCCAGGATCTCAAGCAGCGAGGTTTACTGGAGGACACCATCGTTTGGTGGGGCAGTGAATTTGGACGAACGCCTTATGCACAGAACAACGGCACCGGGCGGGATCACAATCCGCGTGGATTTACCGTCTGGCTGGCCGGAGGAGGGTTTGAACGCGGATACACCCACGGCGCGACGGATGAATTTGGCTTTCAGGGGATCGAAGGACGCGTCCACATGCACGATCTACACGCAACGCTCCTGCACCAACTCGGACTCGACCACAAGCGTTTAACGTTCCAACATGCCGGTCGAAATTTCCGCTTGACGGACGTTCACGGACGCATCGTCCATGAGATCATTGCCTGAGCAATTGCGCAGAGCAATCCCGTCAGGCAGCCACGCTCGGCAAGAGCGTCGGCACCGGACGGCCCTCCGCATGATTGCCAGCCCAGCCACCCTCTGACGACGGTGGTGACTCGTCATGCCCGCCGCTGCGATGCTCTCCGGTTCATCGCGCCTACGCCGGTTCCGTCTCCGTCTCCGATGGCACCTTGTCCGTGGCAAACCAGGGATAGATCGCTGGGATCACCACACAGGTCAGGAGGGTACTGGTAATCAAACCTCCGATCACCACGGTGGCCAGGGGACGCTGCATCTCAGCCCCATCGCTCGTCGACAACGCCATCGGCAAAAACCCGAGGCTGGCCACCATCGCCGTCATGAGAACGGGACGCAGCCGATCGTCGGCGGCTCTCAATGCCGAGGTCCGAGCATCAACGCCGCTCGTGCGATGGTGCTCGGCGTCACTGACCCAAACCAATCCGTTGAGTACGGCGACACCGAACAAAGCGATGAACCCGACTCCAGCGGCGATGCTGAAGGGCATCTCCCGGAGCATCAGGGCGAACACTCCGCCGCTCGCAGCGATCGGAACACAGAGGAAGATCAGCGAGGCCAAGCGAGCGGACCGCAATGACGTATGCAGCAAGAGGAAGATGACCAACAGAACGATGGGCGTGATGATCAGCAGCCGCCGGCTGGCCGACTGCAAATTCTCGAAGTCGCCCCCCCAGCGAAGTTCATAGTTGGCGGGCAAGAGAACCTCTCTGGCCACCAATGCTTGGGCATCAATGACAAAGGAAGCCACATCGCGTCCCCGAACGTTTGCGGAAACAAACGTTCGTCGCCGACCGTCTTCGTGCTCGACCGAAGGCGGCGTTTGCTCCAGGACAATCGTCGCGACTTCATGCAGCGGGACGGGTTTGCCGCCAGCTCGGGCGACGGGCAATTGTTCCAATTGCTTGACATCCGTTCGCCATGACTGCGGCAACCTCACCTGGATCGGAAACCGTGAGCGACCTTCGAGAACTTCCCCGACGGGCCTGCCGCCGAGTGCTGCGACCACATCCATGACCTGCGAAGCGTCAATGCCGTACTGGGCAAGGGACTTTCGATTCGGTTCGACGGTGAGTGTCGCGAGCGTGGACTGGACGTCGGCTTTGACGTCGGCGGCACCGGGAACACGCCGCAGAACAGCCTCGATTTGTTTCGATTTGGCGGCCAATATCTCCAAGGAGTCTCCGTAGAGCAACACGGCGACGTCGGCCTTCACGCCAGCAACGAGTTCATCGACTCGCATTTCAATCGGTTGCGTGAACCCGAATGCGACTCCGGGGACGGTATCGGTGAGTCGCTGTTGGATCTCACCGATCAGCTCCTCACGATCTTTCGCGACCGGCCATTGCGCGGGCGGGTGCAGCATGACCCACACGTCGCTTTGATGGACCCCCATCACATCGTTGGCGATTTCGGGCCGGCCGGTCTTCGTGAACACGGTTTTGACTTCTGGCAGCGCCAGCAGTTCGGATTCGATTGTTTGGGCCATCTGTTCGGCGCCTTCGAGCGTCGCACTCGGCAACCGCACGGCTTCGACCAACAAGTCACCTTCATTTAAACGCGGCATGAACTCAGCGCCCAAGTTGCGAGCGACTGGGATACTGATGGCGAACACGCAGGCCGCCACCACGGCCGTGGCCAGGGGCGCCGCCACGGCGCGGCGAACCAGCGGGAGATACACTTTCTTCAACATGCGAATCGGCCACAAGTCGTGGTCATGTGGATCCTTGGGCAGCGTGAGCGATGCCAATGCGGGCATCAGCGTCATCGACAGGATGAAGGAACCAAACAGGGCAAAAAGAACGGTCAGTGCCATCGGCCGAAACATCTTTCCCTCGGTGCCTTCGAGCAACAGAACCGGGACGTAGACAACCGCAATGATGAGTTCGCCAAACATGGTCGGACCGCGAACCTCGATCGACGCATCGCGGATGACGGCCAGGCGACTCTTGCCTTCGTGATTTTGCGACAGACGCCGAACGCAATTTTCGACCATGATGACAGAGGAATCCACAATCAATCCAAAGTCGATTGCCCCCAGGCTCATCAGGCTGGCGGAGATTCCAAACAGCAGCATCAGGTTGGAGGCAAACAGCATCGACAACGGGATGGCCAGGGCCACAATGATGCCTGCACGCAAACTACCGAGCGTGACCAACAGGACGATCGCCACCAACGCACCGCCCTCGAGCAGATTCTTAATGACCGTGTGCAGTGTCCGGTCGATCAACGCCTCCCGGTCATAGATGACCTCGATCTCGACATCGTCAGGCAGGGTACGTTGAACTTCGTCGAGGCGTGCTTTGACGCGGTTGACGACCTCACGAGAATTCTCGCCGATGCGCATCATCGCCATGCCTGTGACCGCTTCGCCGCGGCCGTCGCGACTGACCGCTCCCTGACGCGGCATGGGGGCGATCGAAACGTCAGCCACATCCGACAGCAGGAGTGGCGAACCGTTCTCGCTGCGACGGATCACGATATTACGCAGATCGTCAACACCTTTTAGAAGCGCCTCACCGCGAATGAACCGTTGCTCGTCATGGTGAATCACATAACCGCCACCCGCGTTCGCATTGGCCGCTTCGATGCACGCGTAGAGTTCCGCGAGCGTGAGGTCCTGGTACATCAGTTCGTCAGGATTCGGTCTGACTTCGAACGTTTTGTAGAATCCACCCATGACATTCACTTCGGCGACGCCATCGACCTCTCGCAGCCGAGGTGAAATCTCCCAGTCCAGCAGCGTCCGCAGTTCCATGGGCGAACGAGTTTCGCTGCGAACTTCGAACTGGAGAATCTCTCCGAGCGCCGTCGTCATCGGGCCGAGTTCCGGTGGCCCATATCCTGCGGGCAAGCTGGCCGTCGCCCCCGGCAGACGCTGGTTCACCTGCTGGTTGGCAAAGTACACGTCGGTGCCTTCGGTGAAGACAATCGTGATCACGGACAGGCCAAATTTGGAAATGCTGCGTACTTCCTCCACGTTGGGCAGCCCTCCCATCGCCCATTCAATCGGGTAGGTGACTTGACGCTCGACTTCGACCGGTGGCAGTGATCCTGCGGCCGTGATGACGGTGACCTGCGTGTTGGTCAAATCAGGCACCGCATCGATCGGCAATAATAGGGCGCTGCGGACGCCCAAGCCGGCCACCAGGAAGGCCGCTACGATGACTAAGAAACGATTCGCGAGCGAATATTCAATGAGTTTTTTTAACATTCAATCACTCCTCCCCGCCGAGCAGTAATTCGCTCTTGAGCAGGAACGCTCCCGTGACAACGATGGACTCGCCCACGTCGAGTCCACTGCGAATCTCGACAAGCTCGTCATTGGCTTGTCCCAATTCGACCGTCTGCGCCAGGAAACCATCATCGCGTTGCACGAACACGGCCGGTTCGCCGTCGAGATCGACCACGGCGGCTCCTGGAACCGCGATCACGTTGTCGAGTGTTGAGGTCGGCACGGCGACGCGTGCGAACAAGCCGGGGCGATACCGGCCAGCGGCATTGCTGATTTCGGCGACCAGGGGCAGGGCTCCCGACGCCGGATCGACTTCGCGGCCCAGGTAGTACACCGTCGCAACGCTCGGGGGCCCATTCACCGAAGGCGTCGAAACCATCACGGTATCTCCTGGCGAAACCTCGGCCGCATCCCAGTCTCGGCTGCGGATGTCCGCTTCGACCCACAGGGTGGAGGTGTCGGCGATCACAAATAATTCGCTTTGCGCAGTGACGCGTTCGGTCGCTGAATACACTTTGCTCTCCACCGTCCCGGTCAGTGGCGAGCGAATAGTGAGTCTTGATAAATCGGGATCGTTCGGCGAAATATCCCGAGTGTCGGATTCATTCGCGGCTGCTCCCAACAGTGTAGAAAGGGACTGATTGGCGATCTGCAGATCGCGTTTTGCCGCTTCGACAGCCGCATCGGCGCTGTCCCGGGCTAGCTTCGATTGAAAGAGTGTCTGCTCCATGCTCGCGTCGAGTTCCGCCTTCGCCTGTTGCTGTGCGGTGCTGCGCTCTCGGATAATACGGCCACTGATTGCTCCACTGTCGGCGATGCTGCCCACCGAGTCGGCGATTCGAGCGGCGAGCTCAGACCGCCCGTACTGCATCAATAATTGTCCGCCGGCATCACCGAGAACTTGGTCCTGCAGCTTTTCGCGGATGGATGCGGGCGGCTCGCCCTGGCGAATCAACTGCGTCAGACGCTCGATCCCTCCATACAAGTCGGACTCCCACTGGAACGCCTTTTCTGCCAACTGCAATCGTGTTTGGCAATTCAAGATCCGGCTACGAGCATCGCCGAGAGTCGGGCTGCGAAGGGTGGCCAAGGGTTGACCGGCCTCGACCGCATCACCCGTCTTGACCAACACCGCTTCGAGCACCCCCTCGCTGGCCGACCGGACAGACACGTGCCGCGTGTCGTTGTACGCGAAACGTGCAGGCAGCGTCCGGAAAAGCTGCAACGATTGCCGCTGCACCAACTCGGTTTGGATTTGTGCGGCAGATCGCTTCGCATCCGTCAGACGAACAATCTTCGCGCTGATATGCGAGCGGATCTCCGCCGTGCTCTCAGGCAAATCAGGCGTTCCGCTCTGCGGGTCGGGCGAAGGTAGCAACAGCCAGGTGGCAAGCCCCATGGCTGCGAGCGCAGCGATAGCGCCAAGGATAACTCGGGGTTTCATCGGATAGGTTGTTCAAAAGAGTTTTCGTCGGGCTCGACCGGTAACACCGTCAAGCATCAAAACCAAACGAAACTCAACCTAGCACTGCATGACGCAAGAACACGCGCAGCGGGAAACCTGCACCGCATCCGCGGCGAGTCTGCACCGATCCAGCCGATCGGGTCGGTCATCGAACATTTCGATGTAGCAACTCGCAAACGAGACGAGACAAACCAGCTCAACGACTTGGCGGTGGGGAGCTGTGATCGTCGTGGCCGCGTCGTCGGCAAACGCGAGAAACGCATTTTCAGCGGGAGGAACTTCATCCTCGGATTCGCCCGCATCGCGGTATTGGGCGGGCAATACAAAATGCCAATGCGGTTCGTTGAGCGTCGGATCGTGGCATGTGGCATCACACGCCTCGACACCGGCTCCCAAATCGGCCCCCAACTGCAACGCAACATCATGTTGCCTCACCAAATGGCAGGCGAGCCCGCCGCGTGAATCGATCTCCTCATGACGGTGCATCTTCGGCACAGGCAGCGGCAGCATCGCAACACAAACGACCAGGATGAAACCCCGTTGCCATTGGGCAATCGTTTGGCGGCGATTCGGTAGGATGGATCCAAGCTGCATGGGAGAACGATAGGCATAGAACGTTGGGTACGCAAGGTATTCTATCCACCCCACCAAGCACTGTCCAGAATTATCCCGCTGCAAACCTTGCGCCCGCGACTGTGGTATATTGACCCGTTGCATTGAACACATATTTCCCACCGCATATGGAAGATCCACTCATGCCAATTCCCTCCCAAACGCCCGCCACTCGCCGTCAGTTCCTGAAGACAACCTCTGCCGTGGGCGGATCGTTTATCATCATGGGGACGAAGGCAACTGCAGGGATTAAGGGTGCCAACGATCGCGTTCGGATCGCGGTGGCGGGCCTGAATGGACGTGGCCAAAGTCACATTAGCGGTTGGTTGGGTGCCGATAACGTGGAAATCGCCTACGTGATCGATCCCGCTGCCAATGTGCTGCAGCGTCGTATGCAAGGGCTGGAAAAGAGATCCGAAGGCCCACTGACGACGAAGGGAGTGGCTGACTTTCGCGAGGCCCTCGACGACCAAAGCCTCGATGCAATCTCGGTTGCGACCCCGAATCACTGGCACTCACTCATCACCATCCAGGCTGCCCAAGCCGGCAAACACGTGTATGTCGAAAAGCCGATGAGTCACGATGTGGGTGAGGGGCGAGTCGCCGTTGAAGCGCAAAAGAAATATGGCGTCGTCGTGCAACACGGTACCCAACGCCGTAGCAGTGCGGGAATCGCCGGACTCCATGAAGCGTTGAAATCCGGCGAACTGCCACGACTGAAGATCGCCTATGGATATTGCTGCAAGCCCCGTGGCGGCATCGGTACCAAACCCACCGGGCCGCCCCCGGCTGAGCTGAACTGGGATCTGTGGAAGGGCCCCGCCGTCATCGATCAGTACCACGCCAACTATCACCCGTACAATTGGCACTGGTTTTGGGAAACCGGCAATGGCGATCTCAACAATCAGGGCACTCACCAACTCGACGTGGCACGATGGGCCATCGACGATGACCAAACGCACCCTGTTCGCGCAATGTCCATCGGTGGTCGATTCGAGTGGGACGATCAGGGAGAGACGCCCAACACGATGTTCTCATTCGCAGAGTATCCCAATGGTCAAATGGTGTTTTTCAACGTTCGCAATGTGAATTACAAGGGATACCAGAATCAGGTTTTCAACGAGTACTACCTCGAGGACGGCAGCGTCATCACCGGCGAGGGAAACTATCAGATTCTCCATCCCGGTGCGAAACGCCCAGAGAAATTGAAACTGGCGCAAGGCCACGTGACGCCGGGAGGGAACTGGAACTCGTTCATCTCAGCCGTTCGCGCCGGTGACCCGAACATGGCCAACGGGAATGCGCTGGACGCACACTACGGATGCGTCCTCGGGCACCTGATGAACAACTCCTACCGGCTCGGCGAGCCGATCCCATTCAATGCCGATGCTGGCAAAGTTTTCAAAAATGCAGACGCGGCACAGCACTTTGACAAGCTGCATACGATCATGCGCGATGGTGTTGGCATCTCAGAAAACAGCACCGAATACCAACTGGGCAAACAGCTGACATTCGATCCGACGACCGAACGGTTCACGGGAGATTTTGCGGACGAAGCGAACGCATTGATCAAAGACGCTGACAATCCAGGATTTGAAATCCCGGGTATTTCAGCGGTGTGAGACACCAGCTATAAAGAGCTCTCTCATCTCCTTTTCGGAAGTATTCCATGTCGGAAAATGAACCCATGGGGCATCAACCGAAACCCAGCTCGACGGTGGCCGAGACTGCGCCGCCGTTTCACCTCAGCAAATGGGCGATCTTGTTCTCCATTTGCGTTGGAATGCTGGTGGGAATGGGATTCTTCACCTTCGGCTACGGCAAAGGTGCGAGCTACATGAGCAATGACCCGAAAACGTGCATTAACTGTCACGTGATGCAGGGTCATATGGACTCATGGCAGCAGAGTTCCCATCATGCCGTCGCGGTGTGCAATGACTGCCACCTGCCGCACTATCTATTGGGCAAACTGGTGACGAAAGCCGACAATGGCTTCTTCCACTCGCTGGCCTTCACAATGGGCGACTTCAAGGATCCCATCCAGATCAAGCCGCGGAATAAGCGGGTGACGCAAAATGCCTGCATCTCCTGCCACAAAGACTTTGTTCACCCCCTGTTACCCGCTGTCGCCGGTCAAGACATGCAATCGTGCGTGCACTGCCATGCCGACGTTGGCCATGCCGCTCGGTAACTTCGCTCTTCGACACTCTCTCCTCCCTCTCACCAGTTATTGCGTCACATGAGTACAGAACAAAAACGTGGCTATGGATGGCTCGCTTTGTTGACAGGATTAGTTGCCCTGGCAACCGTGGGTGTCGCCTTGCTGTTGGTCAATATCTTTGAACGCAAACAGGAAGCACGTACGCCCTTCGTGAGAGTGGTCGAGGTGAACGAGGTCAGCACGGACCCCGCGCCATGGGGATTGAACTTTCCTCAACAATACGAGGATTACCTCAAAACGGTTGACGATGACTACACCGACTATGGTGGCAACCATGCGTTGCCTCCCAGTAAGCTGGCCGAGCATCCTTGGCTGAAACGATTGTTCGCCGGTTACGCATTCAGCATCGAATATCGGGAAGCTCGTGGGCATGCACACATGCTGACCGACCAAGAGGTCAGCCCCCGCGTGACGGAAGTTCAACAGGCCGGGGCGTGTTTGCATTGCCATACCTCAATTATCCCCACCTACCGGCGCATCGGGATGGAAGAAGCCGGTCTCGAGCCGACCGAGGCGATGTTGGCGGAATCGTTCAACCAAGACGCTGTGATGGCGGGATTCCAAGCCGTGAGCCAGCAGAATTATGAAGACGTTCATGCGGAACTGGAGAAGACACCCGATGGAGTTGTCCATGCCGAAGCCGGCGATCCGCACTTGGGCAATGTCCACCCCGTCGCCTGTATCGATTGTCACGACCCCGCGACGATGGCTATCCGTGTCACTCGCCCCGGTTTCATTCTCGGTATCGACAAACTGGCCAAGAGCGACGATCCCGTTCCACACCTGCCGAGCATTCAAAAGTGGCGTGATGATGGCGCAAAGGGAAATTACGATCCGAACGTGCACGCAACACGGCAAGAGCTTCGCTCGTTCGTATGCGGACAGTGCCACGTCGAGTACTACTGTGCCAACAAAATGACGCTCACCTACCCCTGGAGCAACGGTCTGAAAGTCGAAGATCTCGAACAAGAATGGGACGAAACCGAATTCCCCACCGACGCTGACGGCAAGGGCGGTGGCGAGTTCTACGATTACGTTCACAAGGAAACCGGCACGAAGGTCTACAAGGCCCAGCATCCTGAGTTTGAACTGTGGAGCCAGGGTATCCATGCCCGTTCAGGCGTTAGCTGCAGTGATTGCCACATGCCCTACGAAAAGGTCGGAGCCACCAAGGTTAGCAGCCACTGGGTGCGTAGCCCAATGACCAACATCAACAAAGCCTGCCAAACCTGCCACCATTTTCCGGAGCAAGAACTCAAAGATCGGGTGGATTTGATCCAAGATCGAACCCGTGCGCTCATCGAACGCGCCGCCGCTGCTTCCATGGAAATGTTCGATGCGATCATCGCCGCACAAGCTGCGGGCGCGACGGAGGAAGAATTGAAACCGATTCGGGATCTGCAACGCAAAGCCATGTGGCGACTCGACTATATCTCTAGCGAGAACAGCAAAGGGTTCCACGCCAGCCAAGAAGCTGCCCGTGTCCTCGCCGAATCAGTCGATTACGCGCGGCAAGCGATCGCGAAATGCTATCAGTTGCCGGGGTTAAAGACGGAGAAGTGAGGCGGGGATCATGGGTCCCCGCCAGTCATCGGCAAGCCATCTCGCCCCCCAAAAAAGGGGTCGGGTCTCGATGAAATGGGCGTTGAGCCCGATGATCCCCTCTGCTCGCTCGGGACATTGCCCCCGCGCGATCCATTCATCGACCGTTTCGTGCGGAGATCGCTCGGACGGGACAATGGTCCCATCCTACGTTTGAAAACCGCGTCACGCCCGTCGCTTCATCGAAGCGTTGCATGTGGGGTGCCTTCGATCTGCAACGCCTTGGGAAAGAGCACGTTGTTTTCCTTGTGGATGTGCTGGTGCAGGTCAGCCTCGAGTCGCTCGAGTAAATCGAGCATCGCACGGTAGGTATTGCATGCCCATTCCGGCGGAACGAACCCATCGGTGGCGTCGCGGAGGATGGCGAGTTCATCGCCGGCCTGATCATGCTCGTGTTCCATTTGGCGAATCGGATTGGCAACGCTACCGCAGTGCAACTCGGGTCGATCGGCAGACGCCTCGAGCTGGCGAATGATCGGAAAGAGGACCTGTTCCTCTTTGATCATATGGGGTTCGAGTTCGTTCTTGAGCGACACCAGCGCCTTGCGAACCACTGCCAATCGTGGTTCGTGCTCCCCGTGGACACGCGCGACCTTCTCAGTCATGAAATCCAATCGCGGCAATTCCTCGCGCAGGAAGGCGTGATGCGTCTGCTCGATATGATCGGCAAGCGCCGTCAGACTCATCGTATCGGCGTCAACGACGGCTTGGGCGCCGCATGTTGCATCCGACTCCTGCAGCTTTTTGAGTAGGTCATCCGGGGCAATCTGTTTCTTCGCGCAGACGTCCGCCAACGGAATCTTCCCGCCGCAGCAATAGTCAATCTTCATCGATTCAAAGAGGCGAGCGCGACTGGGGACGGCGCGGACGAGCTCGCCGACAGTGGATTGAAGGTTGATCGTTGGCATGGCAGTGGGGTCTCGCAGTAGAGGGACTGAAACGTCAGGGATCGCGGCAGGTCAGCTCGCCCAAGAAGACGAACCTCCTATCTACACCCAAAGGTACACAAACAAAACATACACGTCAAGGTGCACATTCAAGGGGAAGCGAGATGACTCCGTAAAGATGCCGAAGCCCATGGAATTTGACGGTGGGGCGGCGGACATTTTGACTTCGCCGAAAACTCTTCCACCGATCGCACGATTGCCTCGTCGCCCTCAACTCGAATTACGGGAATGCGAGGAAGGCGCAGCGTGCGGCTGTAAAGACGTGCCCTGTGAACCGGCACGGGATTGCCAACACACTCACACATCCGGCGGTGACCCTCTGTGGTGGCAGATGTGCGGTACGCCGCCTCGTGCAGAAACAGCCGTAATGTACTTCGTGTGATTCGCCCGTTCGCTTCGACATCGGAAGATCCGAAGCATGGGCGACACCCTGCCCGCCTAGGAAAAACGGTAGACTATCGGCTACCCCTTGAGCTCGACGCGCCAGTGCATCACGTGGCATTTCCTGTTGCCGATCACCGCGTTCCTCCCATGAGATGGCTTCTAATCTTCTACTGATTGGTCCCATTTTCGCCGAACAGCCCCAATTGCCGACGTGACCAAAAACGTACTGAAGCCGAAGACAGGAGCGACAGCGAACAAGAAGAACAAGCCAACAGCACCCGGTGTTCCACTATGAGCTTCCCCAGGACTGGGTGAGGGCAGTGTCATCACCGAATAAATCAAGTATAGACCATAAGTGCCGGGGACTATCGCACCAGCAACAAGTGAACACAGCTTCCCATGCGTTGACAAGTGACCCACCACATTTCAGGGCACAGAAATGGTGCCCCTCGTGATCTCGAATTGGCCTGTCGGCCCAACTAACAATCGGCTCAGCACTGCGAGCAGATAACTTGCTCGCAGTGCTGAGTGTCGGAGACTTTTCAAGTCTTACAGGCTGGGGGTAGCCATCACGAACAAAGCGACACGATGGGAAACCGACTGCACGTAGTCGCTGTCCTCATCGCTCAATCGGTTCTTAGGCACCGTGCAGGTTTTGCCATTGTTCTTGAGCAACTTGACATAATCGTCACCGATCTTGATCAAGCGACCTTCGGTCCGGAAACCGCCAGTGTTATCGACCCAAGTTCGCGGTTCGGTGTTCTCCAGCCCAACGAGCGTATCCACTGCCTGTGGTACGACAGCAGTTTCTTGCGGCGCGGGTTGTGTCTCGGCAGTAGCGACTGCAGCGGCTGAGTCGACCACCTCGGTATCGTCGCCCCAAAGTGAGAACAGATCATCCAAGGCACCCTCGTTGGCATCATCCGCGGGCGGCTCGCCGAACAAATCGTCCTGTGTTTCTGGCATGGCGGGTTCCGTCGCTTCGGGCTGAGCAGGCGGATTACCGAAGAGGTCGTCAATACCGTTGGGCGAATCGCTTGCGGGCGCCGCGTCGAGATCGAGTGGTTCACCAAAGAGATCGTCACCAGCAGCGTCGTCAGCGGGCATGGCGGGTTCAGGTGCGAAGGCATCGCCATCGCTACCAAACAAATCGTCGACGCTGTCCGCTTCCGCTGGCAGCGCGGGCATTTCCGCTGGTGCGGTGATCTCTTCGGCAGGTGCACCAAAGAGATCATCGATGGATTCTGACTCCACCGGTTCGGCTGCCGGGGGTAGGTCGCCGAGGGCGGGCTCAGTCATGTCCAGTTCATCGGGTCCGCCAAACAGGTCGTCGATCGCGGTATCCGCTGGCGGAGTAACGGGCTCAGGGACAACCGCTGGAGCTTCCGCTGGCAATTCCATTTCGGAACCCTCAGCACCACCAAACAGATCGTCGATCGCCGCATTGGAGTCCGTTTCCGGCAACAGTTCGGGCATCGGTTCGGGCTGAGGTATCGATTCGGGCTGAGCCGGTGGTTCGGGCTGGGCTGGTGGTTCGGGCTGGGCTTTCGGCTCAGGCTGTGCTGCTGGCTCGGGCTGGGCTGGTGGCTCGGGCTGGGCTTTCGGTTCAGGCTGGGCTGGTGGTTCCGGAGCCGCCTTCGGCTCGGCCGGAGCCTTCGGCTCGGGCGGAGCCTTCGGTTCGGGTGCTGGTGGATTCACAGCGGCGCTGTCACCGTCCGTTACGTCTGTCGCATCATCCTGATTCGTCGAGGCAGGATCCGTGGTGGACGTGGGGTTCTGGGCGTCTTCGTTTGATTCCGGCGTTTTATCGGTGTTTGCATCAGGCTCTGGCGCCGTGTGCTCAGCGTCCGTTGCCGGCTCAGCATCGACGTCCGAACCTGATTCTTGCAGAACGGTGTGCCCCCAGGCCGAAGCGTCTTCAGGCGACGACACGGCACCGACCATTTCGCCACCGCAGCACGGGTCAGGCTCGCAGCAGTTGATCACAGGAGGAGAATAAACGGGTTCGCCACAGCACAGGGGCTCGGCCGGTGGCTCACAGCAGATCGGTGCGGGGGCACAAACAGGATCGCCTGGAGAGCCGTACAGGTGACGGTGCAGCCAACCAGCGGCGGCAGGGCCGGTGCCTAGAAAGGTGGCCAACGTTACCACGAGGCTCCATCGCAGGGAGTGGCGAATTGAACGCTTCATCATTGTCTCGGAGGGTTTTACAGAGGTCAAAGCGGGGGGACAGATTCAGTTAATATCAGCCGCGTGGGCAATTTCTTCACAGTCTTCCGTGACAATACCCACGTAATCCTAGTTGTCAGCACGCGGCGAAACAAGCATTATTTTTGGTTGCGAATCATGCGGGCGACGGAGACCTTAGCGAGCTGGCAAAGTATCCCGATGACGGGAAAAGTAACTATTGGGAGGATTCGTCTCGTCACGGTGACAAGTTTCAGTCAAACTAGCAGTGCTGCCCTCGAAAATCGATTCGCACGTTCAGCCCATTCCCCTTGCACCAATTTTGCTGATGCTGCGGTTTTTCCAAAGCCTATTCGCCTCGATGAGCCTAGAACGCAAATGCTTGCTGTTCTTTGGCTCGGCGCTGGTCGTGTTGATGTGCGGCGCGTTTTGCGTCGTCTTGCTGTTAGCTGACCGATTCGTGCGGATGACGACGCAGCAACAGGCACGCGACGTGGCGGCCACCGAAATGATGCTGCTGCACGCCAGCGCGGCGTACCAGGACGGCGTGCCGCAGGAACGCCTGGAACGGGCACAACAGAAGGTCTCGCGGCTGCGATCGCAGCTGCTCAGCGAGGACATTGAATTTGACATTCTCGGGTTAGAAGACCCCCACCCCTTTGACAATCTGGCTGCGGCAACACCGCCGGGGTCACCTTCGGAGCGTCAACTTCTCGAAGAACTCGAGGTGATGTTTCGCGCCCGGATGGCAAGTCGATTGAGTGAGGACCAGCCGGGCCTCGGAAAACCCGTCAACCTCGCCGAAGACGCGGCGATGAGCCGGATCGGACCGGGCAATCGCCCCCTGTTCAAAGCCATCGGGCCGATCCAGGGCCGATACATCTACTACGAGCCCGTTTTTCTCACCCAAGACTGCATTGCCTGCCATACACCGACTGGCGCAGCAATCGCCTTATCGCCCGAAGTCGATCCAGAAACCCGGGCCGCCGAATTACCATTTCGGGTGAAGCGGGTGAGTATGCCCGATGAAAAGATTCTCAACGACACCAATCAAATTCGCGCCGCGGTGGTCGCGATGGCGATGTTAATCGTCGCGGTGACGCTATTCGTGCTACACGCGATCGTTCGCTACCTCGTTCTGCAGCCGCTGTTGCATTTGCGAGATGTCAGCGATGCGATCACACACGGCGACACCAACCAGCGTGCTGTGATCGATACCGAGGATGAGTTTCGCGAACTCGCCGACGCGTTCAATCGAATGCTCCGGCACCTCACGGAAACTCAAACGCAGCTCCAGAGTGTCAACCGTGAACTCGACGCCCGGGTCGACCAGTTCGCGCAGTTGAACCTGCAGCTCTACGAGGCCAACCGCTTAAAAACGGACTTCCTCGCCAACATGAGCCATGAGCTGCGCACGCCCCTGAACAGCATCATCGGGTTCTCTGAGGTGCTCCAGGGCATCGATTCGCTCGAAGACAAGCAGCGCCGCTACGCCACCAACATCCAGAAGAGTGGACGCCTGCTGCTGGAGATGATCAACGACATTCTCGACTTGGCAAAAGTCGAAGCGGGCAAGATGGAAGTGCGACGCAGCGAGTTCCAGATTTCGCGTCTGATCAGTGCTCAGTGCGACATGATCCAGTCACTCTCCGAAGACAAAAACATCTCCCTCTCGATGGATGTCCCCGATGAGTTGCCGAGCGCCTATCAGGACCCCAACAAGCTAGGCCAAATCATCAATAACCTGCTCAGCAACGCGATCAAATTCACGCCCGAAGGCGGGATGATCACGATCCGGGTGGTCGATCTGGGCGATGGTCGCTTCCGCATGTCCGTGATCGACACGGGTGTGGGGATTGCCGAGGAAGACCAACCGATCATCTTTGAGAAGTTTCGTCAGAGCAGGAAGGTGCTCGAGGGCGACGGGTTGACCCGCGAATTCGCCGGCACCGGGCTGGGACTTTCCATCGTCAAGGAGCTCTCGATCCTGCTCGGGGGCGAGATCGATTTTGAAAGCGAGCTCGGCCGGGGCAGTACGTTCTGGGTGACATTGCCCTATCGGCTCGGTGAGCAGGAATTCGAAGAATCCCCCGTCTCATTGGCAATCAGCCACTAGCTTGTAGCTTCGAGCAGCTCAAACCGGTTATGATGACCGTGAGAGCATTTCCAATTCGGCGCGTCCTGAATCCGGAACCTCTGATTCTTCTCTTTTTCCTGGATTCACGACATGAGTGATTACGGCATCTTCGGTGACGAATATTACGTCAACATGAACTTGTCCACCGAAATGGAACTGCCGCAAGGTCGTGAGTCGGTCTTGCACTATTTCGAACAGGTTCGCAAGCGATATCCGAACATGTCGAACTTCTATTGCCGCGAGAAGGACGAATTTGTCCTTGAGGAGGAAAAGGACAGCGGCGCCTACCGCTGGGTCTCAACCGAGCCGAAGCGGATTAGCAGTGGGATGGTGAATCCGGAGTCTTTCGCGGACGCCTGCGAGCAGCATCACGCGGTCCTGGAGATGGTTCCGTACGAATTGTCGATCAGCCCATTGGACTGTGAATCGCTCAGCGTCATGCTGGGGTTCGATTTCATCTGCAAAGGGAACCACAATGAGATCTTGCAGGATGCGATCGGCATCGCCCCTGGATTGGATAAATTCACCAATCTGCCCTACGGAAAAATTCTCTCCAACGAGCCCGCGATTCAGTTTTCTCTCGATGATGACTGCCGCACCCAATGCCGGATCAGTTTCGAAACTCGGACGACGGCGTTCCAAGTCCGCTCGGGAGAATTCCCGGAGGAACCCCTGAGTGTTTACCTGATGGTTCGCCGCTACGATTCGCTAGGCGTCGACGAGAATTTTGCCGCCGAGTTCGACCGTCTGGCGAGTCTTTGCCGCGATCTGGTCGATGAATACCTGATTGAATCGGTGCTACAACCGCTGCAGACCGCGATCGCGATCCGCTAAGGACATCAGAAACAATAAGTGACGGGTGTACCGTAGTGGATCTTGTTAAAGATCCTGATGCTGGATGGATCTTTAACAGACGCGCCCGACAAAAGTCTCATGCTACCAGCATCTTTCGTGGGCGAGATGCGTTGCCTTTTGCTGTGTGGATTTAGCTTTTTTCTTCGAGCGGTCGGTTAGTCAGTGAAAATCATCGAACTACCTACGCAGCAAAGACTTTTCGACCCGTTCGAGGGCGTTATCGGCCCCATGCGGGGAAAGATGATCGACAACGGATGGCAGGGCCTCCTTCGCGACGTGCTCTTAGAGCAGATGCCCATCGGCCTCGTCGGTGAGCATTTCAGTGACGATCAAGGACGACCAACCTTTTGAGTTGCACGCGATCATCGCGCTCCTTTGGATCCGTGACTTTCAAGGCTGGACGGTCCCCCAGACCCACGAAGCACTGCTGTTCCGAACCGACACCGACATCCAGTACGCACTGAACTTGGAGCCAAGCACCGAAGTCACTCAGCGAGCCATTGAACGCTACATCGCTCGAATGCAAAGCAACGAGAAGATCAGTGAGGAGATCTTCGCAGGCGTTACTGACACCCTGCTGCAAAGCATGGAAGTCAAAGCAAAAAACAGCGTCTCGATTCCACCCATGTGCTTAGAATACCAGGAACAATAAGTGACGGGTTTACCGTAGTGGATCTTGTTAAGACGCGCCCGACAAAAGTCTCATGCTACCAGCATCTTTCGTGGGCGAGATGCGTTACCTTTTGCTGTCTGGATTTAGCTTTTTTCTTCGAGTGGTCGGTTAGTCAGTGAAAACCATCGAACTACCTACGCAGCAAAGACTTTTCGACCCGTTCGAGGGCGTCATCGGCCCCATGGGGCGAAAGATGATCGACAACGGATGGCAGGGCCTCCTTCGCGACGTGCTCTTGGAGCAGATGCCCATCGGCCTCGTCGGTGAGCATCTCAGTGACGATCAAGGACGACCAACCTTTGAGTTGCACGCGATCATCGCGCTCCTTTGGATCCGTGACTTTCAAGGTTGGACTGTCCCCCAGGCCCACGAAGCACTGCTGTTCCGAACCGACATCCAGTACGCACTGAACCTGGAGCCAAGCACCGAAGTCACTCAGCGAACCATTGAACGCTACATCGCTCGAATGCAAAGCAACGAGAAGATCAGTGAGGAGATCTTCGCAGGCGTTACCGACACCCTGCTGCAAAGCATGGAAGTCAAAGTCAAAAAGCAGCGTCTCGATTCCACCCATGTGCTCAGCGACATGGCCACCCTGGGACGCGCCCAAATGATCGGCGTGGCCCTGCGGCGGTTCTTCAAGAAAGTCGAAAAGCACGACGCTCAGTCGGGTTCGGCTAGGCTGATCGACCGATTTGACGACGAGCTTTTGGCCCGCTACCGCAAGCAATCCGACAGCCGAATCTTTGGCGACGCACGCACTACCGAACAGCGGAAAATTGCGTTGCAGCAAGCCGCCGAAGACCTCTGCTTAATCCTCAATGAATTAACCGAAACCAAACCGATCTGCGACTGGGACTCCTTCAAACAACTGCAAACGATCTTTAACCAGCAGTGCGAACTTCGGGAAGAATTCGTCGAAGTTCGCAAGAAAACCGGCGGCCATGTGATCGTCAATCCGTCGGATCCCGACGCGACCTACAGCGGTCACAAAGGAGCCGGATACCAGGTTCAAATCGCCGAGACGTTCAACGAAGACGGCGAGCCGAACTTGATTACTTCGGCCAAAGTCGAAACCGCTGCGGACAACGACGCCGATGCGGTCTCGCCGGTGTTGGAGGACTTGAAAAAGCGGGACGCCATGCCAGACGAACTGCTGGCTGATACCGCTTACGGTGGCGACGCCAACGTCGAGTCGGCTAAGCAAGAAGGCGTCGAATTGGTCGCTCCGGTGCCAGGCTCGAAGAAGTACGATGCTGATGAAATCGGCTACGACCAATTCAAGCTCAACTGCGCCGGTGAACTGGAGTCTTGCCCGGCTGGTCACGCTCCCGAGTCGACCAACTACAACGCCAAAGGCGACTACACTTTCGCACAGATGGATCCCGAGAAGTGCCAGCACTGTCCGCTGCTTGCACACTGCCGCGTTCAACGCAATCGGGACACCGCGCAGCCGACCGGCCGCATTCAATTTACCGGCAGTGCGGTTCGAGCCGACGCGCGTCGTCGCCACGAGCAGAGCGACGAGTTCCGCGATCGCTACCGTTGGCGGTCGGGTATCGAAGGGACCAACGGTTGCCTCAAGCGAATGATGGGCTTGGGTCGGCTCCGCGTTCGCGGCCACAATGCGGTGAAGCTTTCGATCCTACTGAAGCTGGCCGGTTGGAATCTGCTTCGAGCGGTGGCAATGCGCCGCCAGCGAAAGAATTCGCTCCAATTGGCCATCAACTAGGAGGAACAGGGGCAATAGGCGACTAGGACGACGGTTCATGTAGAGCCTGCGACTCCTCGACAGTCAAACCAGGGCCTCCAGAGAGGCCCCGGCTAAAAAATTTTGCACCACCAAAAAAAGTCGCCCGCAGCAAAGCCACCTAATGTCGGTTCCGTCTGTTAAAGATCCAATTCGAACAGGATCTTTAACAAGATCCGCTACGGTAAACCCGTCACTTATTGTTCCTGGTATCCTAGGGCGAGCGGGAGTGGTGTGGGACATGGTTCGCTACTTACTGCTCAATGGAAAATGGAGTGGCTGCGTGTCGATGCCTACCGTGGCGGTCAACCTGCTTTGGGTGTTGTAGATGGCAGGGAGAACGAGATGGGTTCCCCGAGGCATTCGTTTGCCTTTTAGTTCTGCCAAGACATGCTCGTCGTCGTGAGCAAATTGTTGATCGTCGGCATACTCAATCTCGATGCGGTGAGTACCGATACTCGGGCCATGCTCCGCATCGGCTTGGAACTCACCTGCGTGAATTTCCAATGTCGTTTTGGGCCCCAGCGTCGTACCGGTCGGTACGAACCGAATCGTTCCATCCTCCAGAGGCTTGTCGTTGACGGTGACGCTGCCGCTGACCGCTGCGGTTTCCCAGTCATGTGGGACGCGGGAATGACAGCCAGCACAAGATACGATCGCCACCATCACCATCCCGCGACACCAAGGACCTGATGGCCTCGCGGTATCTTGCTTAGAACGCATCGATGATCTCACTTCCATTGCGCGTCGCAAGGGCATCGACAATGGTGGCGTCCAAGCTGTCCGTCAGAAAGTGCACTGACCCGTCGGCATAGAGGAACTGCAGCCCGCCGACATGATCGCTACGGAACGAGCGAACCCACCCGCTGTCGTAGATGCCATCGTTGGGGATGTCCTTGGGGTTGAATGCAAACTGGGTTGTGATGCCCGTTGAGCCGGGGTAGGGGTTGCCCCAGTAGGTGAATGAGAATCGTGAAGAGCCCGCGCAGTCACCGCTGCTGAACTTGTAGTCGGGCAGATTGTAGGCGGTTTCACCAAACATCATCGTGTTCGAAGAGCCATCAAGGAAATCCCGAAACCCTGTCTGTTTCTCCACGGTATCGCTGTACACGATCGCACCGTTCAGGCTCGGCCGTGGCGTGCCATAGTACGACCAGTATTGGTTGTAGTCCGTTGATCCGATTGAGGCGGCATAGTTCCCGGGAGCGCGTCCCGAATCGGAACTGCAACTCGGCACATCTCTTCGCATCGGCGATGACGGGCACAGGAAAAACGGAATCCGTTGACCTGTCACGGTGACATTTTTGGGATCGGAATTACTAAGGGAAAAATCGTATTGCTCAAATGCGGCCCCCTGTTCGATCAACGGGAGAATCGACGTGAAGATGCTGCCGCCACTGAGCGTGCTGTTCGCGTTGACCGTGGGAAACCGGTTGAAGGTGCTGTGGTAATTGTGAGTCGCCAGCCCGATTTGTTTCATGTTGTTTTGGCAGGACATACGCCGGGCGGCTTCCCGCGCCGACTGCACCGCTGGCAACAATAAACCGACCAAAACGCCAATGATCGCAATCACCACTAGCAACTCGACCAAAGTAAAACCGCGGGGGGTGGAATGCGGCATACCGGACACAATAGAACGTCTCATACTCTGCTCCTTGAAACCCTCGGCTCGTCAGGGCGCTAGACCATGCTCATAGACATTGGTAGCGCACTGGACCGGGGAAAAACCAAAACGGACTCACTGATCGGTTCACGTTGAAACGTCAGTTTCAGTTCCGAGCGTGGCTGGCAAGAAGATCGAACGCACAGCATCCGCAATTGCGGAGTGGGTCGATGCATCCAAGGAGGCTGGCTGCGTCGTCGGCGATCAAAATCGGCTTAGTGATAATGATTCTCATCACAGAATGATGGGGCCGCCGCGGTTTGTCAATCGGCACGCTCCGAAAAAAACTCGTGTGGATGGTCCCTGCCGCTGAGCAGAAGGCGTCGAGGTTGCCGCCCGAGGCCCCGATGCGAGATGCGAGATGTCCCGATGCGCGATGCCCGACGCCTGCGCCAGTGGCGAGGTGCGACGTCTGCGAATCCGCCCGGGGGCACACAATCGGAACTCCCATGCCTTCCCACCCCCGGGCGAAACATCGGCGGCATGGTGAGCAGGTCCCCGGCGGTTGGCAGTTTTCCCGGGGCCGACACGACTGCGGTGGCAAACATGCTGTCCTCCGCATGACTTCGACCGCGACTTCGATTATACCGAAGAGAAATCTGAGTCACCCATGGTGACATTGCCTTACTAGGAGTTCTGAAGATGGGTGGTTTTTCAGCGAGCTATTTGGTGCGAGCCTCCGATGCGGAGTCTGTCGCCGAAGAACTGCAGCGACTCTTGGCAGAGGAGGGATGGAAACAGAGTACCGAACCGTTAGATGACGAAGATACATGGGGTGTGGGCGGCGCGCGGCGTGGAATCATCGTTTGCGAGGCGGTGGGTGGATGGGTCGCCGTGATCGACTCCGCTGCGATGGTCAGCGAAACGCCGGCCAATCTTTCGCGAGCACTTGCCACGAGTGCCTTCAATTTCCATGTTCACGACAGCGATTTCTGGACGTATACATTCTTTCGACAGGGCGAGACGGTCGATCAATTCACCAGTATGGATGAGCGTGAGTACTTCGGTGGCGTGCTCGGCGATGTCGATGATATTCCCGACGAGAATGCCGATGGGGCCACGGCCAGTTTCGAAGAGCGTTGGGGATACCTCTCTGATTGCCTCGGTGAGGACGTCACTCGAACTGCGTTCGATGAGGCACTGACACCGGTCGACCTTTCGACACTCCCGAATGGCTCGCTCGCGAGCGGCGAGGAGGGACTGGCGGCGTTTCTCCGATTGTTGGGGTGCGATCCTTCGCTGGCGCACCTGAGTTACCGCTATTGGTTGGAAGCCGCAAGTGCTCAAACCTTGGTGCAGCATCGCCATTTGCTCTACGCGCACACGGATGGGGCGGGTGACGGCACCCATCCGATCGATGGCGAAGGGCTAACGGTCGATTTGCCGGGAGCCGCCCTGCACTCGGCGGCCTCTAGCAGCGACCTCGAAACGATTGAGCAACTGATCGCCAGCGGCACCGACGTCAACGGGATTCCACGGGGCTTCACAGTGACCGCCCTGGCGATGGCAGCGAGTTATGGGAGTCCAGAAACGATCCGCCTGCTCGTTTCCCGCGGCGCGGATCTGCAAAGGAAAGGCAACGAAGGCGTTTCACCGTTAATGTTTGCGGTGCAGTCCGGCAACGCTGCGAACGTGTCCGTACTCATCGAACTGGGGGCTGACCGACACGAATTCGATTCGATCAACGGATCGTTGTTGCATCACGCCGTCATCATTCAATCCGTCGAAGTCGTTTCATGTTTACTGGAACATGGCGTTGATGATTCGTTGAAAAACGATGAAGGGCTCACGCCTCTCGAATACGTCAAGATTCGACGCAACGCGATTGAACAAGCCCTCGCAGGGATGGGCGGACAGGACACGGCGCTGCTCAGCGAGTGTTTGAAAGCCTTCCTGGGGATCGAGCAGCGATTGGAATCCAATTAAGGAACGTGCAGAAAATGACGGTCTAAAATTGTGGTCGAACGCTCTGCGGTCGACCATTCCGACCGCGGAGCGTTCGGCCACTGAACCCCAAGAACGCGAATGCAACGAAATCAACAGCTTGCTGGGCAGCGAGTCGACCGGCCAAGCACCATGGGGGAGTGGCCTCTCGCCGAGAGCGATCTGCCTGTTGCGCGGACTCGCGCCGCTCAGACTTCGAGAGTGCCAACGATGTCGGCGATGGTCGTGGCACCGAGTTCGGCGAGGGCAGCGGGGAGTTCATCGATGAGGCGCATCGAGAGCGTGGGATCGTAGTAGTTGGCGGTCCCGATTTGCACCGCCGATGCGCCCGTGACGAGAAACTGCATCACGTCATCGAGGCTGGCGATGCCACCGATCCCGATGATGGGGATCTCGACGGCTTGGCGGACTTGATAGACACAGCGGAGGGCGATCGGTTTGATTGCGGGGCCGCTCAGCCCGCCCATGCCATTGCCGAGGATGGGGCGACGTTTTCGCCAGTTGACGGCCATGCCGAGCACAGTGTTGGTAAGGCAGACCGCATCGGCTCCGCCATCTGCGGCCCCGCGGGCGATGTCCGCGATGCTGGTGACGTTCGGGGTGAGCTTGGCCAGGATCGGGACGTTCGTGGCCGCTCGTGCCGAGGCTACGACGCGTTGACAGGATTCGGCGTTGGTACCAAAGTCAATTCCGCCGCTGACGTTGGGGCAGGATAGATTGAGCTCGATTCCAGCGACGCCTTCACATTGACCGATGCGTGCGGCGAGCTGGGTAAAGTCGTCCACGGTGCGTCCCGCGATGCTGACGACGATGGGTGCGGCGAGCGTGGCGAGATAGGGCAGATGGTGTTCAACGAAGGCGTCGACGCCGTCGTTGTCGAGCCCGATCGCATTGAGCAAGCCAGCGGACGTTTCGACCGTTCGCCAAGGAGCGTTCCCGATGCGTGGTTCGGCTGTGATGGTTTTAGGCAGAATACCGCCGAGCCGATTCAGGTCAACGATCGACTGCATCTCGCGGGCATAGCCGAACGTGCCCGACGCGACCATGATCGGATTGGGCAGCGTGAGCCGGCCGAGAGTAGTTTGCAGCGTGGGAACGGTCATGGCTGAATCAAGCGGTGATGAATTTGATGGATGAGTCGGTCGGCGACGTGTTGTTTGCTGCCCGAAATTGTTTCAATGATATGGCCGTCACGCCCCAACAGTTCGACGTTGTTATCCGCGGCATCGATCGCTTCGGGACCGTTGCTGACCATGAGGTCACAGCATTTCTTTTGCAGTTTGACGGTGGCGCGAAAGTGGCGATCATCGGTCTCGAGTGCGAAACCGACAACCCATTGATCGCTGCGTTTGCTTTGGCCGAGAACTGCGATCACATCGGGGGTCTCGATGAGCTCCAACGCAAGCGGCTGACCGGTTTTCGACAACTTTTGATCGGACACCTCCAGTGGCTTGTAATCGCAGGGAGCGGCGGCGCCGATCGCCCCATCGCAATGGGAGAAAACGTCGCCCGCAGCGCTGAGCATTTCTTCGGTCGTGACCACCTGAATCACTTGGGCAGCCGCTGGATAGTCCACCGCGACGGGACCGGACACAATCACGACGTCGTGCCCCTGCTCGAGCGCGGCAGCGGCAAGGGCAGCGCCCATCCGTCCGCTCGACGCGTTGGTGAGGTATCGAACCGGGTCGAGGTACTGCCGCGTGGGTCCGGAGGTGATCAGGATTCTCGCACGGCGCGGGGTGGCGTCGCTCACGTCCGGTCTGCCTTGGATCCGTGGGACGCATCATTGCCGCTGATGACGGACGTGATGATTTGATCGAGTCGCTCGCCGACGATGTTCATGCGGGCGGCCGCGAGCGCAAAGAGACGCTTTTCTGATTCCGCAAGATGACCATCAGCGGCCATCATCGAGATCAGATCAGCGAGTAAGGCTTCCCGCGACGTTTCCTCGGCGGGCAGTTCGAGCGCTGCATCATCGCCGAGCCCGTAGGCGAGTGCCGATTGCAAGTCATCTTGCCCGAGACCGAGTCCAACACAGCGGTCGGCCACCCACTCGACTTCACGCTGGCCAATCGAGCCATCGGCTAACGCCATCACGACGATATTGCGAAGGTGCCGTTGACGCTCGGTATAGGTGGGGTCGCTCATAGGAGCCGGGGGGGTTCGCGAATAGTGATTGAAAAGAGGAGCAGCGACGCATTTTAGCAGAATGGCAGCGACAGAGAATCGGACTGAGCCGCCGAGTTTCTGCGATCCTCGATTCCACTGCGGCAGTCTGATAGGTGCCATCGATTGGGGACGCCGTAGCGGTGAGTGGGGGGCTGTAGGGCACCGGGCATGATCGGTCGGTAGACGGATAACGCTGCCCACCAAGCCGCTGCCCATCAAACCGCTGACGCGGCTCATTCCAGCTGCCCGCTCGCTTGGATTCAACGACTCGGAGAGTCGCTGTTATTGATTTCGCCGACGACGCCCCGGACGATGGCCCGGAGTCGGGGTTCGGCAGCGTTGGCGGTGGCGATGATGTCGGCGACATTGGCGGGTTCGATCGCATCGGGCAAACACATGTCCGTGATCACGCTGAGTCCCACGACCTTCAATCCGCAGTGAACCGCCACGATTGTTTCGGGGACGGTGCTCATGCCGACGACATCGGCGCCGGCATTGCGTAGGAAGCGGTATTCGGCGCGGGTTTCCAAGCACGGGCCGGCCACGGCGACGAAAACGCCTTTCTGCGGGTACAAACCCTCGCGGTGCGCGACATTCATCGTCCGCTCAATCCACTCGTGATCGTAGGGCTCGCACATGTCGGGAAACCGCGGGCCGAGCCGATCGTCATTAATGCCGATTAACGGATTGCCGCCCAGCAGATTGATCTGGTCTTCGATGACCATGATGTCCCCGTTTTCAAAATACGGGTTCAGTCCGCCACAGGCGTTGCTGACGATCAGCAGTTCGGCACCGAGCTCTTTAAAGACACGCACGGGCAGCGTGATGTCCTGCAGCGAATAGCCTTCGTAAAAATGAAAGCGGCCTTCCATCGCCATGATTGGAACGCCGGCGAGCGTGCCGATCACCAACCGACCGGCGTGCCCGGTAGCGGTCGAACTGAGGAAATTCGGGATGTCGGCATAGTCCAGAATCGCTTCGACGTCGATATCTCCGACCAATCCGCCGAGCCCCGTGCCGAGGATGATGCCCACTCGCGGAGTCAGCTCGGTGTGCTGGCGAATGTAGGCGCAGGTTTCTTGAATCTTGTCGTAAAGATGAAGCATGAAATAGTTTGGCTGTGGACGAGTTCTGCTACGAAAGACATTTGAATTGGGTATGTTATCAGCCACGATGATTCTTTGCATTGCCTCTGACGACTGATTTTGCCATGGCCGCTCCTTCGCCTGATGTGTTTGAAAAGCTCGCGACGTTTTATTTGGGACGTCACTATGACTTAGCGGACGGCAAACTGCTCGACGACCTGATGCTCTACGACGCGAAAGACTTGTGCACCCATGCGATGTGCGTCGGCATGACGGGCAGCGGCAAGACGGGGTTGTGCATTTCGTTGCTCGAGGAAGCCGCGATCGATGGGATCCCGGCGATCTGCATTGACCCCAAGGGCGATCTTGCCAACTTGATGCTGGCCTTTCCCAATATGCAGCCCGTCGATTTCCAGCCTTGGTTGGAGGCCGGCGAGGCCAGTCGGAGGGGCGTCACGCCGGAGGCATTTGCGGCTTCGACGGCGAAGACCTGGAAGGACGGTTTAGCGTCTTGGGGCGAGTCGCCGGAGCGAGTTGCGAAGTACAAAGATGCGGTGGACATCGCCATCTACACGCCCGGCAGCAATATTGGATTGCCGCTGACGGTCTTAAAAAGCTTTGACGCACCGCCTCCGGAACTACTTGACGACGCCGATGCAATGCGCGAACGCGTCACCGGTGCGGCATCAGGGTTGTTGACGCTTTTGGGCATGGAAGCCGACCCGCTGCTGTCACGCGAACATATTTTGGTCAGTTCGATCCTCGAGCATTGCTGGCGTGAGCATCGTAACGTTTCAGTGGGTGATTTGATCGGCCTGATCAATGCGCCCCCGATGACCCGCGTCGGTGTGTTGGATCTGGAGTCGTTCATGCCAGCGAGCGAGCGAAGCAAACTCGCGATGATGCTGAATAATCTGCTCGCCTCTCCCGCGTTCTCGTCGTGGCTCGAGGGCGAACCGTTGTCGATCAAGAAATTGCTGCATACCGCGGAGGGAAAACCACGACTCTCAATCCTTTCGATCGCACATTTGAGCGAGCAGGAGCGGATGTTTTTTGTGACGATTTTACTCAATGAAGTCGTCGCGTGGATGCGGACTCAGAGTGGCACGAGTTCCCTCCGTGCGATTCTATACATGGACGAAGTCGCCGGCTATTTTCCACCCGTCGCCAATCCGCCATCGAAGCCGCCGATGTTGACGTTGCTCAAACAGGCCCGCGCCTATGGGCTGGGCGTGACGCTGGCGACTCAGAATCCCGTCGACCTCGACTACAAGGGATTGTCGAATATTGGCACCTGGTTTCTCGGTCGTTTGCAGACCGAGCGAGACAAAGCGAGGGTGCTCGAGGGGCTCGAGGGTGCGGCCGCCCAATCAGGTAAACCCTTCCATCGCGGCGAGATGGAGCAGTTGCTCGCTTCTTTGGGCAGCCGTGTGTTCCTGATGAATAACGTTCACGACTCAGCCCCGACCATTTTCCAGACACGCTGGGCGATGTCGTTTCTGGCGGGGCCCTTGGCACGCGGGCAAATTCAAACTTTGATGGCCGACCGCAAGGCGGACCTGGCCCAACAAGCCAAAGACAAAAACGCGTCGGTCGCGAAGAGTTCTGTGACGCCGACACGACCGGTGCTGCCCGCGGGGATGAATGAGTCGTTCCTGGTACCAAATGTGTTCGTGCGGGGTGAGGGCAAGCGAATCTATCGGGCGGCATTGTTGGGCGAAGGGACGTTGCATTTCATTCGCAGCCGCGCCGGTATCGATTCCTGGGTGGACGTGCGACGGTTACTCGACTGTGGTGAGGCGGTACCCAACGATGCATGGGAATCCAGTGAGATGCTCGATCCGGATGCCGAGCTCGAGAAACAGCCCGATTCGACCTTTTCGTTCTCGCCCCTGCCTGATGCACTGCGAGGCAAGGCGACCGTAAAATCCCTGTTCAAAGATTTCAAGGACTACTTGTATCGCCATCATCCGATGCAGCTGTACAAGAGTCCGGCGCTGGGCGAGTACGCTCCGCCGGGAATGAGTGAAAGCGACGCTCGGCTGCATTTCCAGCAATCGGCACGGGAGCAGCGGGACTTGGAAACAGACAAATTGCGGGCGAAGTATGGACGGAAAATGGAATCCATCAAGAGCAAGATTCGGACAGCGGAAGATCGCCTGTCACGCGAATCGGCGCAGTACGATCATGCCAAGGTGAGTTCATGGGTGTCCTTGGGAGCGTCCGTTCTCGGCGCATTCATGGGACGAAAAGTTTTCAGCAAAACGAATGTTTCCAAGGTATCCACCGCCGCCCGAGGTGCCGGCCGGACGGCGCAGCAACACGCCGACGTTGAGCGGGCAGAACAACAGCTCAAAGAGTGCCGTCTGGACATGGACGACATGCATGTAAGGTTGGAAGCCGAACTGGAGGATTTGACGAACTCGCTCAAAATCGAGAACCTTGAACTGGAGACGACCGAGATTCCGCCACGCAAGAGCGACCTGAAAGTCAGCGATCCAATGATCGTGTGGACACCATGGCAGATGACGGCCGATGGTGACGCGGTACCGTTGTTTTAGCCATCTCGATGGTGGATGAAACATTGTTCGGCCCACGACCTAACTGCGCGCTCGGGACAAGGGGCCCCCGCTGCGAACTTCCGTCCGGTGATGTTTCTATTCGGGCTGTCGATCGCCGTCGTCGCGGTTGACCATGGCTCGGTAGACGTCCATGTCGATGGAATCTTGCAAGAACTTGACGGCTCCATCAGCCATTCCGACGGAGGCTCCGCCAGCATGCAGGCTGCCGAGACCGCCAACGAAGGTGGGGTCGTGGTAGATCTCCAGAGGAACGGGTTCGTTGATCGCCGTGCCCGCATTGCGCAGGCTACTCCGGGTGCCGCTCATCCAGCCCAGATCGTATTCGCGTGGAGAGAGTTTTTCTCCCAAGAGGATCGTGTACGAAATACCGTCAGGGACTTCACCCGGCACAATCCAGCGATTGAGCATCAGCAGCCCATCGTCGTTAACACCAATCGGTTTGCTCTCGCTGGCATGCAAACCTGCATAGCTGGTCGTGTTGGAAACCTGCTCGCCAAAGGAGGCGGGGCAGCGTAGGAATGGGAGGTCGGTCTCCCGTGCGGCTTCGTTGGCCGGCGCATAGACGCCCACTTCGAAATCGATCGTGTCGTACAGGGCATTGCGATCGAGGTACGGCAGTAGGGACGAGATCCAATTTTGATGATAGCCATCGGGCAGACTCGAAATGCTCAGCCCTGCCCCGGTTTCGGAGTCGGAAATGCTCCCGCCCTGAAAAACCTCCGCCGAACCGGTAAACGTGCCGCTCGGTAAGTGCTCGTGATCGAGCGCATAAGCTTGGCAGGCCAGCAACAGATGCGTCAGGTTCTGGTCGCAATTGCTGCGTCGCGCGAGCGATCGCATGTCACGGACGACTGGGATGGAGATCGCCAGCAGAATGGCGACGATCGTGAGGATGACAACGAGCTCAAGCAGGGAGAAGGCATTCCTGCGAAACAAAACCGGGTCCATGAAATTCTCTCTGTGCTGACAAATTGAAGTGAGTGCGTGTATGGTAACGAATGGTTATCGGGCGGTTGATGGAACGGCCCGATTCGTCCGTCGCGCCGCATGAACCCTCATACAACACCAGACCGTTAGCCGGTTGTCAATCAACTTGACACCGGTGAGCCGAGTGCCCTCCGGCACCGGGCAGCGTCGAGGAACCGGCCGCCTGCGCGTCTGGGATCACTCGATCGACCGTTTTTTTCCGAATCGGAACATTCATTCCATGAAAATCCACTCGCTACTCGTGTTGCTGCTGCTCGCCAGCGTGCCGAGTTCGACCTCGTCGGCAGCGGAACCGGCGTTGTCAGTGATGAGTTGGAATCTGGAATGGTTCTTTGATGAATCGAAGCAGGGAAACTTCAGCGACCTCGCCCAAGAAAAATCAGCCCCGACGCGAGATTTGTGGGACTGGCGTCGCGACGCCGTCGCCGCCTCCATCGCAAAGGTGAAGCCCTCAATTGTTGCGTTGCAGGAGATCGAAGGCCCGCGTGTGCTGTGGTATTTGTCGCGGGCACTCGATCGGGAGCATGCGCTGAAATACCAGGATGATGCGATCGAAGGCAATGACCGCTACACCGAGCAAGATGTAGGCCTGCTCACGACGCAGCCCGCTGAGGTGGTTTCGCTGATGCGGGGTGAGGTGACGCAGCGGATGCGCCGCGAGGGTACCTATGCGAGCGTGCCCAAGCATCTCGCGGCGATTGTCGAAGTCGTCGTCGACGGCGAGACGGAAACGATTTTGATCGTCAACGTTCATTTGCGAAGTGGCGTCGCGGGAGCAAAATTGCGGGCCAAGCAAGCGGCGAGCCTGAATCGTTGGCTCCAGCTTTGGCAGCAGCCCACGCATGTCATCGTGCTCGGGGACCTCAATACGGAAACCACCGCGGAACATGTCGCAGGCGGCAGTGAAATGTCAGTCCTCATGACGCGCGGAACATCCGATCCACGCGACGATCTTGTGGATTTGCTCGAGCAGGTTCCGGCCGCTGATCGCCAGACGCATCTCCTCGCGGGAAAACAATTCGATCGGATCCTCGTCAGCCAATCGCTGCTCGAAGACGAATCCGGCCGGCCTGACCTCTGTCTGCGGAGTGTCGCCGTGCGTCCTGATCTGGCGATCCGCGGCGGTGTGGACGTCGCCGATGAACACTGGAACCACTACTGGGAAATCGACGCGGCGAGCCGTGATCTCAGTGATCACTATCCTTTGATTGCGGAGTTTGAAATTAGATGAGTGATGCCCAACCGATGATCCGTTTGGATGACTTCCTCAAAGCCGCTGGCATTGTCGGCACCGGCGGGGAAGCGAAGGTTCGTATCCAGGCCGGTGAGGTGCTGGTCAATGACGTCATCGAAACGCGGCGGCGGCGGCAGTTGCACACCGGGGACGAAGTGAATTGGAATAGTGAAGTCTGGGTGGTCGAAGTTACCGACGATGATTGATCGCACCACACACATCGAACATGGTCAGAGCTTGTACCGTTTCGGCAACGTCGTGAACGCGTAACAGGTGCGCGCCCGCAGCGGCGGCGGCCAGAGAAACGCCCAGGCTGCCCGCCAGCGGATCAAATTCCCGGCCCGACGCGTCCACGATCTCTTGGAGTCTCTTGCGAATAAATCCTTTGCGGGAATGGCCGATCAAACACGCGCATCCGAGATCGGTAAATGCGGCAATCCCACGCACCAGGTCGATGTTATGGTCGTGGGTCTTGCCGAATCCGATGCCCGGATCCAAGCAGATGCGGGATTGCTCAATCCCCGCCGCCAGGCACGCTTCGCGGCGAGCGATTAAGTAGCTGCGAATTTCAGCGACTACGTTTTCATAGCGAGGGTCATCCTGCATCGTTTGCGGCGTACCCTGCATATGCATCACGCACACCCCAACGCCATGGTCACGCACCAGATTCGCCATGGCGGGGTCGCCTTCGAGCCCAGTAACGTCGTTGACGATTTCCGCTCCCGCGTCGATGGCTGCTGCCGCGACCAGGGACTTGCTCGTGTCGATGCTGATCGGAATTGTGATCCGCTTCGCCAGTTGTTCAATGACCGGTGCGACGCGAGAGATTTCGACCGATGCATCGACCGGATCGCTGTAGGGACGTGTGCTTTCACCGCCGATGTCGATGATGTCTGCTCCATCGGCGACCATTTGGATCCCTGCCGCGACGGCCGCATCGATTTGCAACGTCGAATCCTCGTTGAACAAACGTCCCCCATCGGAAAAACTATCCGGGGTGACGTTGAGAATTCCCATCACACGCGGTCGCCCCGTGAATGTGATCGTGCGCTGTGATGTTTGCCAAATGGGAGTCATGATGCGATCTACCTCGTCGTTCCGATACAACATTTGCGGTTGGTTTGTGTGCCAGAGAATGGGTGTCGTCACGCCGCTTGAGTCGATCCGCCGGTCGAGAGATCCCCTGACGCGATTGAAATGGCCGCACTCTTGAGCAACTGCTCGATGCCCGCAAGAACCTGGATGAGGCCGAAGAGGGGGGCGGTCGCACGCAGTCCTTTTGCAGAATCGCATCCGGTCACAACGACCTCAACGCCGATCCGAAATGGCAACAATTTGAGCGTGAACCGGCGGCCGGCCACGATTAGCACGACACCCAAACGGCCCAAGGGGCGTTGCAATCAGTTCATTGAAATGCGTCTCGTCGTTCGTTGACTACTCAGTGGTGAGAACGATGTTTCGGAACAGCATCTTCTGATGGACGCCCTGGTGCAGTTGCAGGCCGATTTTACCTTGGGCGGGAAACTTGATCGCGGTGTAGTCCACGAACGGTTGGTCGTTCAGGAATGTTTGGATGCGTTTGCCGCTGACAATCATCCGCAGTTTATTCCACTTGCCCAAGTCGTGAACCGCTTCAACTCGATCCGATTTCGCAGGGTACGCACCCTGTTTGTCGACGGGGGCATAGATGCATCCGGTCAGGTCGACTTTCAAGGATCGTGAAATGCCAATTTGAACTTGATGCGAATCGCCGTGCAGGAAGACGCCGGAATCATAATCAGGCGAATCGGTTTGGTACTCGAGGGTCAATTCAAAATCGCCGTAGTCTGCGTCTGACCACAAAACCGAGCCCTTCTTGTCGGCGTTGTCGCCGGCGATCATCCCATCGACAACGCTCCATTGGTTCGCCAGTTTTTTGGGGGCGACGTGCCAACCCGACAGGGTCTCGCCGTTAAACAGCACGGGCGGCGTTGCCGCGGGGCCGGATGATGCTGACTCATTGGCGTAGGCAGTGGTGGCGAACGCCGAAAAACACAGACTCAGGGTGACGACAAATCGTTTCATGATGGAATTGCATGCTGAACGAGGGAGAGGCTGGAACCGCGACGCCCATTGATGTCAGCGAACCCGAAGATAAGCAACGTGAGATCAATAACTGGCGTAGTGGATCTTGTTAAAGATCCATCCAGAACAGGATCTTTAACAAGATCCACTACGGTAAACCCGTCACTTATTGTTCCTGGTGTCCTAAGGTCCGTTGGTCGGGTGAATTGTGGCGGCCGTAGTGCGGATGGCCCGACAGTATAGCAGCGCGAACAGCCTCCGAGCGGCGTCGGCACGTCTCGGCCAATTCTCGCTCACCGATGGGGAGCGAGCAGCAATGCGAAAGAAACTCATTCCGAGGGGCGTTCGATCCTAAACGTCAGGCAGTCCATGGCTCGACAGCAAGATCGCTTCGAGGTGATCGACGACCGCGGGGACTTGGACGCCTTGCACGACATCGTTGGCAAAGGCAAAGATCAACATCTTCCGCGCCAGTCCGACTGGGATGCCCCGTGAACGCAGGTAATAAAGCGCCTGTTCATCAAGTTCACCAATCGTTGCGCCGTGTGTGCACTTGACGTCGTCGGCATAGATTTCCAACTGCGGCTTCGTGTTGACGATCGCATCGTCGGACAACAGCAGGGCTTGGTTGCTCTGCTTGGCATCGGTCTTTTGGGCATCTTGGTGCACGAAGATCTTGCCGTTGAATACCCCGCGGGCTCGATCGTCCAAGATGCCCTTGTACAATTCATACGTGTTGCAGTTCGGCTTGGCGTGATCGATCCGCGTGCGGCAGTCCATCAACTGCTCACCGGTGGGCATGTAAAGCCCGTTGAGGGTCGAAACGATATCCTCGCCATCGAGCATGCAGTTCAGTTCGTTACGTGCCAACGCCGCGCCGAACGAGAAATAGTGCGAGCGAAATTTACTACGATCCTTTTGATCGATATGCGTGCTGGCGATATGCAGCGAATCGCGTTGCTCATGCTGCAACTTGTGATGGTCCAGGTCAGCATCTTCGGCGATCTCCACCTGCGTGACCGCATTGGTGAAGTAGCCGTCGCCCTCACGCCCGATGTAGGTTTCAATGACGGTGGCGCTGCTGCCTTTGCCGAGCCGGATCAGGTTGCGTGGATGGCAGACCGTCGAACCGTCTTCGACCGACAGAAAAATCAGGTGAACCGGGCGATCCAAGGCCACTTCGTCAGCGATGTCAATCACTGCTCCGTCGCTCACGAACGCGGTGTTCAGGTCGGTAAAGGTTGATTGTTCTTTGCCGACAGGCTGGGAGAGCAGTTGTCGTGCTGGTTCACGGCCCTCTCGAATCGAGCTAGCCAGACTTTCGACGATTGCGCCGGCGGGCAGCTCGTGACTCGACGAGCCACGCTCAATGTAATGGCCGTTGACGAACACGAGGCGGTGGAAATTGTCGTCAAGCTTGGCGCGACCTAGCAGATCGTCAACGGCATCGGACGCCAGTGTCAGGGACTGCACGTTGCGATACGGACGCCCCGCCAACGATGCAACCGGAGTGAATCGCCAATCTTCGTCACGCCGCGTCGGCATCCCCTCAGCAAGAAAACGTTCCCAGGCGGATTCGCGAACTTCGTTCAGCCAAGTCGGTGACGTCGCAGACTGTTCGGACTCGAACGCCGCAAAGGATTCTTGAAACGCGTCGGATTGAGTAGCAATCATGATGATCGTTGAGAGTGATTGAGTGGTGGGGTGTTTCGATTTGCCACGGGGGCGAGGCGGGCGGCGCGGGCCGCTGTCAGGGTCGATTTACCGATCGTTGCAAATCGCCGTTACGCTCGTTGGAGCGTGGATTTTGACGGGGACTGCGATCCCGCGCCGTCTGGCGAGGCGGGCGCTGCAATCGTGCGGCAACGACTCCCTGCACTTGCCTAACTGGCGGCGACGGGTTCGGCACCCGATTGCAAGAAACTGTAGCCTTTGTCTTCGAGTTCGAGGGCGAGCGATTTGTCGCCACTACGGACGATCTTGCCACCGGCCAGCACATGGACCTTATCGGGGACGATGTAGTCGAGCAGCCGTTGGTAGTGCGTCACCACAATGATCGCTCGCTCAGGGCTTCGCAGCGCGTTGACGCCTTCGGAGACAATTTTCAACGCGTCGATGTCCAGGCCGGAGTCGGTTTCATCGAGAATCGCAAGTTTAGGTTGTAGCATCGCCATTTGAAGGATTTCGTTGCGTTTCTTCTCGCCGCCCGAAAAACCTTCATTCACGCTGCGGTCCATCATTGATTTGTCCATGCCGAGCAGCTCAAGTTTTTCCTTGAGCATGGCGACAAAGTCCTTGCGGCTGATGATGGGCTCTTCCCGATACTTGTGAATCGAGTTGATTGCCGCCTTGAGGAAGTACTTGTTGCTGACGCCGGAGATTTCGACGGGGTATTGATAAGCGAGGAACACACCTTCGGCGGCCCGCTCTTCGATTTCCATGTCGAGCAAGTTTTTACCGTTGTAGAGTACTTCACCCTCGGTGATTTCGTAGTCCTCCCGCCCGGCGAGGACGTGTGCCAGTGTGCTCTTGCCCGAGCCGTTGGGGCCCATGATCGCGTGGACTTCGCCCGCGGCAACACTCAAGTTGATGCCTCGCAAAATCTCCGTGTCTTCACTGCGAGCGTGTAAGTTTTTAATTTCTAACATGGTTGAAAATGAATTGGATGGTGGAGTAGTGTTTTGTGTTTTGGAATGGTGCGCCGACACGGGTCAGCCGACACTGCCTTCGAGGCTGACATTGAGAAGCTTGCGTGCTTCGACGGCGAATTCCATTGGCAACACGTCGTAGACTTCCTTGCAGAATCCGTTGACGATCATGTTGACCGCGTCCTCGGTGGACAAGCCACGTTGCCGGAGGTAGTAGATTTGATCTTCACCGACCTTGGACGTTGACGCTTCATGCTCGACCTTGCCGGTCGTGTTTCGAACTTCGATGTAGGGGAACGTGTGGGCACCACAGCGATCGCCGATCAGCATCGAATCGCATTGGGAGAAGTTACGTGCGTTGGTGGCACCCTTCATGATCTTCACCTCGCCACGGTAGCTGTTCTGACCGACGCCCGCCGAGATACCTTTCGAGATAATGGTGCTCTTGGTGTTTTTGCCGATGTGGATCATCTTCGTGCCGGTGTCGGCTTGCTGGTGATTGGCGGTCACGGCGACGCTGTAGAATTCGCCGACCGAGTTGTCACCCTGCAAGATCACGCTGGGGTATTTCCAGGTGATCGCCGAGCCGGTTTCGACCTGCGTCCAAGAAATCTTCGAGTTCTCGCCGCGACACGCACCTCGCTTGGTCACGAAGTTATAGATGCCGCCTTTGCCTTCGCTGTCGCCGGGATACCAGTTCTGAACCGTCGAATACTTGATCTGGGCGTCGTCCATGGCAACCAATTCCACAACCGCAGCGTGTAACTGGTTTTCGTCTCGCTTGGGAGCGGTGCAGCCCTCGAGGTAACTGACGTAACTGCCTTCCTCGGCAATGATCAGCGTCCGCTCGAATTGGCCTGTGTTCTGGGCGTTGATACGGAAGTACGTCGAGAGCTCCATCGGGCAGCGAACACCCTTGGGGATGTAGCAGAACGATCCGTCGCTGAACACAGCTGAGTTCAGGGACGCGAAAAAGTTATCGGAGTAGGGGACCACCGAGCCGAGATACTTCTTGATCAGTTCGGGATGGTTATGGACCGCTTCGGAAAACGGGCAGAAAATGACCCCGTGTTTCTCCAGCGTCTCGCGGAATGTGGTCACGATCGAAACACTGTCGAATACCGCGTCGACGGCGACGTTGGCGAGCACCTTCTGCTCTTCGAGCGGGATGCCGAGCTTCTCGTATGTCTCCAACAGCACCGGGTCGACCTCGTCGAGACTGCTCAGCTGTGGCTTCTTTTTGGGGGCTGAGTAGTAGACCGAGGCTTGGTAATCGATCTTCGGATAATGAACATTATGCCAGGTAGGCTCCTCCAGCGTCAGCCAATGCCGATACGCCTTGAGCCGCCATTCGAGCAGCCACTCCGGTTCGTTCTTCTTCGATGAGATCAGTCGCACGACGTCCTCGCTGAGACCGGCTGGAATCGCATCGGCCTCAATGTCGGTGACAAAACCGTGCTCGTATTCGCGCTGGGCGTATTCTTCCAGCATCGCGTTTTCAGTTGACATGATTGATTCTCCGGGGTGGCCTTGGATGTCGATTCAGAGCAGGACGAATGAGGTCGATCAGAATAGATTATGGATGAGTTTCGAGCCGAAGCGTAGCCTAGCCCGCAGGGCGGTTATGGTGAACCACCACCGTGAGGTGTGCGTTCGATCGAGCCCGTCATGGGGGGAGTTTGTCGAGCCATCGTGGCGTTTAGGTCACGAAATGGGACCCAGTCTGCCGGCAAGTGATCCTCGTGAAAGATCGCTTCCTCCGGGCACTCCGGCACGCACGCTTCGCAATCGATGCATTCGTCCGGATGGATGTACAGCATCTTCGGCCCCTCGTGAAAGCACTCCACCGGACAAACCACGACGCAATCGGTGTGCTTGCACTCGTAACACGGCTCGGCAACAACGTGGGTCATGGAAAAATGAAGGGTTCAGTAGAACGAAGCGTTCGCGATGCAGCGACTGCAGACAGCTCGTGACGTCACTCGTGGACGTTCAGCGAAACCCTTAGATGCATATCGTGCGCCAGTTTCACGGAACAAGTTTCTTAATCGCCCGCAAACCCATTGCCATCAATAACTTACGGATCCTAGTGAGTTTTAAGTGAAAGGACACGCGTGACCATATATGGTTGGTTTTGGTGGCGGCAGGGGCATCGGACACGAAAAGACAGCCTATTTGTCGCTAGAGGTTGCGGTTGACGAAATGTGGTCATGTGGTGATATTGAGTTGGATGCTGCCGGTCCGCCCCGAGGAAGATTGCTGTGCCTGTCCCCACTCCGACCGCCTCGACTCCCACCGCCTCGACTCCGACCGCCTCGACTCCGACCGCCCCCACTCCCACCGCCTCGACTCCGACCTACGAACGGCTCCTTGAGCGGATGCTCCGCCAGCTCAATATGGGGCATGGCTTGGACGAGCTGTTGGCGTCGGTGTTCGACCAGCTCTCGGGGGTCGTTCCCTACAACCGCATTGCCGTGGCGCTTCTTGAAGAGCCCGCGCATGTCCTTCGGTTGGTCGCCTGTCGGTCCGATGGGGACGTGAATCTGAAGACCGGTTACGCGGCGCGAGTCCAGGGGTCGACGCTGGCGCCGCTGCTCGAGACGGGCGAGCCACGAATCATCGCCGACCTCGGCGAGTATTCCCGTCGCAAGCCGACGTCGAGTTCCACGGCATTGATCGTCCGCGAAGGCATGCGGTCGAGTTTGACGCTCCCGCTACTCGCCGATGGCCAGCCGATCGGGGTGATCTTTTTCTCCTCGCGAGAGGCGAATACCTACACGGCGGCCCACGCCGAATTGCTCGGCCGCCTGGCCAGCCCGATTGCGATTGGTGTTGAGAAGACTCGTTTGATTGGGCAGTTGCGGCAGAGCAATCAGGAGCTCGCGTTGGCGAACTCTGCCAAAGATGACTTTCTCGATACGCTCCAGAGCGAAGTTGACAAACAGACGCAGCAACTTCGCCAATCCGAAAGCCGGTATCGATTGCTCGTTGAGATGAGCCGGGTGGTGAACTCCAGCCTCGACATCCGCGAGGTGTTCCAGCATGCCGCCGTGCAGATTCACAAACAGCTGGGCTGCGATCGCGTCAGTTTGTTGCTGACCTCGTCAAAGTCGCCGACACGCCATGGGTTCGCGGTGGAGTTCACAGGGGACCGAGAATACTGGCCTGATGTTCCCACCCAGGCGCTGCCGGGTTCGGCATTCGATTGGGTGATGCAGCATCATGTGCCGCAGGTGGTTCGATCGCTGCGGCAGGACCATTCTTTTCCCGAAGATCAGCGACTTTTTGAAACGGGATACGGATCGAAGGTTTACTTGCCTTTGCTCTCACGTGATCAGAGCGTGGGGGTGTTGGGAATTGTCTCGCGGGACGAGCAACAACCCGATCATTGGGACCTTGAGCTATTGCGTGAAATATGCAGCCAGCTATCGATCGCACTGGACAATGCGTCAGCGTACAGCGAGATCGACCGCCTCAAGCGAGAGCTCGAGCAGCAGAACGTCTATCTGCGTGACGAGATTCGAACGGATCATGACTTTGGCAACATCATCGGCGACTCGCCCGCGATGCGGCAGGTTCGAGTTGCCGTCGAACAGGTCGCGCTGACCGATTCGACCGTGTTGATTCTCGGCGAGACCGGGACGGGCAAGGAGTTGATCGCGCGGGCGATTCACGAGAGCAGTTCACGGAGCAAAAATCTGTTGGTGAAAGTCAACTGCGCCTCGCTCGCCCCGACACTGATCGCCAGTGAACTATTTGGCCATGAATCCGGTGCGTTTACAGGGGCGACCGAGCGTCGGCGAGGTCGTTTTGAGTTATCCCATCACGGCAGTATCTTTCTCGATGAGATCTCCGAGGTACCTGCCGAGACCCAGGTCATGCTGCTACGGGTATTGCAGGAGCGTGAGATCGAACGGGTCGGCGGTAGTGAACCGATCGAGATCGATACACGCGTGATCGCGGCGAGCAACCGCGATCTGAAGGCCGCAGCGGAGGCCGGCGAATTTCGAGATGATCTTTATTACCGGCTGAACGTTTTTCCCATCCTCGTCCCACCACTGCGTCAGCGGCGTGAAGACATCCCCGCACTGTTGAATCATTTCGTCGCTCGCTTTTCCAAACGGATGAATAAGCCGATCACGCGCGTCGATCGCCATACGATGGAGATTCTGATGCAATACGAGTGGCCAGGCAATGTTCGTGAGTTTGAGAACATCATCGAACGATCGATGATCATCAGTCGCGGCGACACCCTGTCGATCGAGTCCTCGTGGTTAGCGGGTGGTGGATCGTCGCCCGGCAGCGCTCAGCAGGGCTCGCTCGCTCAGCAGGGGCCGCTCGCGGGGACCCCAGGTGTTCCCGCGACGCTGGCGGAAATCGAACGGCACGCGATTTTGGACGCACTCCAACGCTGCGATGGGAAAATCTACGGACCTGGCGGCGCGGCCGAAACATTGGGGCTCAAGCCGACGACCCTGTACGGCAAGATGAGGAAACAGCGTATTAAGACCACTCGCCAGCATGAGTAAACCGTCCATGCAATATGTCGAGCTCCACTGCCGTAGCAACTTTTCCTTCCTCGAGGCGGCTTCGCACCCCGATGAACTGGTGCAGCGTGCCGCCGAACTGGGGTACGCGGGGCTGGCCCTGACCGACCGCGAATCGATTGCAGGCGTGGTGCGCGGGCATGCTCCCGCCAAGGAACTCGGACTGCAGTACATCGTCGGCGCTGAGGTGCATCCGCTCGATGCGCCTGCGATGGTGCTATGGCCGACCGACCGGGCGGCGTACGGGCGCATGTGCCGGCTGCTGTCGCTGGGCAGGATGCGCTGCGAGAAAGGCCGCTGCGAACTTAGCTTCGACGACATCGCCGGATTCGCTGAGGGTATTTTAGCGGGGGTGATTGTCGACTCCGGCAGCGATGAACATGCGCTCAATCATTCGCGATCTTTCTTACGAGGTCCGTTTCGCGACGTGTTCGATGATGGCGGCTACATGCTCGCGTCGTTTCACCGCGGTGTCGATGATGCGGGCAAAGCGGCGTGGCTACGGGATCTCTCGCTCGCGTGCGACGTGCCGCTGTTGGCCAGTGGTGATGTGCGCTATCACTCGGCGCAGCGAATGGTATTGCACGACTGCCTCACCGCGATTGCCAACCACAGTACGATCGCCGAAATCGCCCGCGAGCGACTGCGCAACAGTCAGCACCACCTCCGTACCTTGGATGAAATCAGCGAGTTGTATCGTGATGTCCCCGATGCGATCGCGCGCACGGTGGAGGTCGCCTCTCGCTGCCGCTTCAGTCTCGACGAGCTGCGGTACGAGTACCCCATCGAGCTGGCTCCGCCCGGTAAAACACCGATCGAGCATCTCAAGCGGCTGGCATGGGAGGGAGCGCAGCAGCGCTGGCCCGATGGGGTAGCCCCGCGCGTGATCGAGATGCTGCGTCATGAGTTTGCGTTGATCGAGGAGCTGCACTACGAGGCTTACTTCCTAACGGTGTGGGATTTGGTCCGATTTGCGCGGTCGCAAAATATCCTGTGCCAGGGCCGTGGCTCGGCCGCCAATTCCGCGGTCTGTTATTGTTTGGGGGTTACCTCTGTCGACCCCACTCAAACCGATTTGCTGTTTGAGCGGTTTATCAGCCGCGAGCGAAACGAAGCTCCTGATATCGATGTTGATTTCGAGCATCAGCGTCGCGAAGAGGTGCTGCAGTATCTATACGAAAAGTACGGTCGCGATCGAGCTGGTTTGACGGCCACGGTGACGACCTACCGTGCCAAGAGTGCGATTCGGGAGGTCGGCAAATCGCTCGGCATTTCTCCGGACGTTATCGACGCGGTGGCGAAACTCGCAGGCAGCTACAGCAGTGAGCCGGAATTGCCCCAGCGGTGCCGCGACGCGGGCCTGGATCCAGACACGCCGCTGGGCAAACGGTTTCTGTACCTCACCGAGACACTCATAGGTTTCCCACGTCACCTATCCCAACACGTCGGTGGGATGGTGATGACGGCGGGGAATCTATGCGAGCTATGCGTTGTCGAGAATGCGGCGATGGCCAGCCGCACGATCATCCAGTGGAACAAGGACGACCTCGACGAACTCGGGATTCTGAAGGTCGATGTGCTGGCCCTGGGCATGTTGTCGGCGATCCGGCGATGCTTTGAGCTGGTCCGACAACATCATGGCCGCGACCTATCGCTCTCAACGATCCCCGCTGACGACACACCGACGTACGACATGATCTGTGCCGCTGACACGATGGGCGTTTTTCAAATCGAGAGTCGGGCGCAGATGAGCATGCTGCCGCGGCTTCGCCCGCGTTGTTTTTATGATCTGGTGATCGAAGTCGCGATCGTTCGCCCGGGGCCGATCCAGGGCAACATGGTGCATCCCTTTCTGGCCGCCCGCGAGAACCCCGCCGCGGCGATGTATCCCAATGATGCGGTCCGGCGGGTGCTCGAGAAAACGCTCGGTGTGCCGATTTTTCAAGAGCAGGCGATGCGCTTGGCCGTCGTGGCCGCCGGATTCACGCCGGGCGAAGCCGATCAGCTTCGCCGCGCCATGGCGGCATGGCGCCGGCCGGGCATGATCGACGCATTTCGTGTCAAGCTACTCGACGGGATGGCCGCCAACGGGTTGAGTGAGGAATTTGCCGAGCAGGTGTTCCACCAGATCCAAGGGTTTGGCGAATATGGGTTCCCGGAATCGCATGCAGCGAGTTTTGCGCTGTTGGTTTACGCCTCGTGCTATTTAAAGCGTCATTACCCCGCCGCGTTTTGTGCGGCGCTGCTCGATAGTCAGCCCATGGGGTTCTATGCTCCCGCACAGCTCATCAACGATGCGCAGAAACACGGCGTTGGCGTCCATGGCGTCGATGTCAATCACAGCGATGTGCGAACGCGCTTGGTCGCGGACGCGACTCGGGAGGGGCCGGCGATACGCTTGGGGCTGCAGATGATTCGCGGGCTCGCGTCGGCGGCAGCGGAGCGGATTTGTCTCGCCCGCGATTCGGGCGGCCCTTTCACGGACCTAAACGACCTCACACGGCGGGCCGAACTGCCGCGCGGCGTGATCGCGACCCTCGCCGACGCTGATGCCCTGGCATCCATTGCTGCGGACCGTCGGGCGGCCGTTTGGCAGTCGTTGGCCACCGATGACACGTCCGCGTCGATGCCGCTCTTGGCGTCCCTGGCACCGGACTGCAGCGTTCCCGACGAACTCGTCGCGATGACGCCGGTCGAAGAAGTTCATCGAGATTACCAGACGACGGGATTGAGTTTGAAAGCGCATCCGGTATCGTTTCTTCGCAGTGCTTTAGCAGAACGGGGCTGTCGTGCCGCAGAGGAGTTACCGTCGCTGCGTGATGGCCGGCATGTTCGCGTCGCAGGCATCGTATTGATGCGGCAGCGTCCGGCAACGGCCAAAGGAATTACATTTGTGACGATCGAGGACGAAACGGGGGGGATGAACTTAGTGATATTCGCTGCGGTATGGAAACGCTTTTTCAAGGTTGCACGCGCCAGCAACGCGTGGATGGTCGATGGCAAGCTGGAAAACCGCCAAGGCGTGATTCATGTGGTTGTCGGCCGCGTCGAAGACATCAGTGAGATGATGAACAACCTGTCCACCACTACCCGGGATTTCCGCTAACCATGCCGATGAGACTGCTAAATCGATTTGGCTACCGGATCGTCCGTGAGGTCGTCTCACCGGAGGATTGTGAGCGGATGGGCAACGAAATCACCGAATTCCTCGAGGCGGATGCTGCCAGTCGGATCGAGAATCGTCAGGGAGACATCGTTGGCGGGCGGAACTTGATCGAGCACGATTCGCTCTGGAAACCGTGGATTCACAATATCCAGATTGCCCGCATGATTCGAGACTACGCCGGCCCCAAGGCCTGCGTCGTGAGAGTTTTGTACTTCGACAAACCGCCGGGACAGGGGTGGGCGTTGTCGCTGCATCGTGATCGCACGATCGCGGTCCGTGAGCATCACGAGCCTGCGGAGCCCTTCTCGAAGCCGACCTGCAAAGCGGGGGTTCCCCATGTCGAAGCGACCGACGAGATCATGTCGCAAATGCTGACGTTGCGGCTTCATTTGGATCCGATGCGGGCGGACAATGGCCCGCTGTATATCGTCCCGCGATCGCATCTGACGACCCAAAATGGTGGGGCCGAACCAGCCGCGACCGAGGAGATCCAGACCATTTACTGCCGTGCGGGGGACGTTTTTGCCATGCGTCCGCTACTCAGCCACGGTTCCCACGCTACCGACCCCGCCACGGACCTGCGCCGCCGCGTGCTCCATCTGGAGTTCGCCCCACGCGATGCCCTACCCGCTCCGTACCAATGGCATGCAGCCAAACTGCTATCATTGTAGACGGATGTTTTCGTCGCTCTGAGCCTGTTGGACAGGCCAAATTGCCAGTTCCCAAGGCCGTCTGAACCGCCGGGCGAGGACCTCCGTAGAGCCATGGTATCGCAACGCCCTTGGACTCTCGCTCAGTCAAACGCGAACACCCTCCGCGTTCGGCTCGGAGAGCCCAACGACATTCTCACCTCCACTTCCCAGGCTGACTTGCTGATGCAAGAAGATTTACTCGGCTATCTGCTCGGTGCCCTCGAGCCTGACGAAATGCGTCGAGTCGAGCAATGGCTGCGCGAGGACGCTGAAGCGCGGCGGGAAATGGCCGAATTGGAGCGTGTGCTCAAGCGTTTAGAGGAAGCCGAGGAATTCGATGGCGATGAGTCGCTGGATTCCGACGATCTTGCCCCACCGGCGGATCTTGTTTCACGAACATTAGCGAATCTACCTCCGCTGCCGCCCCTCGATCATGCTCCTGTCCCGGCCGGATCGGGGCCTGAGGAATTCGGAGCTGAGGAGCTGGAACCTGCGGGATGGGGGCCGAACGAGCGGGAGTCACCGCATCCCGCGAGCGATTTCGGTGCGTTATCGTTAAGCAGTACCGACGAGGACGGTGGTCGCCAGACATGGAACCTGCGTGATTGGGGGGCGTCGGTCGTTGCGGCGATCATCCTTCTGGCGCTCGCGTTGCCAACCCTGCTCGAAGGGCGGTTCGCTGCCCGCAAGGCGGCCTGCCAAAACAACCTGAGAGAGCTCGGTTTGGCGATGACGCAGTTTGCTGATCGCAATGCTCAGTCTCGTCTACCCTCCGTCGCACCTTACGGATACCAAGCATTCGCCGGGATCTATGCACCTCGACTCCATGGGAGCGGCTTGCTCGATCGCCGCCAACAAACCTTTTGTCCCTCCATCGGTCCCCGTGAGTTTTGGAGCGAGAGGTGGGCACCTGAGAGAGCCCCGCAGGAACTAAACGCTGTCCTGCCAAGCCGCTCGGTGTTGGTGACGCTGGAAACTCTCGACGAGATCGGGCGGGAAGTATCGCTCGCCCGTAGCGTCATGATCGGAGAACCCGACGCGAGAGAACGCAAGATGCAGGCCATCGAGATACTTCGTTGGATCCAGATGACCGCCGGCGGAGATTATGCATACACACTGGGAGTCCGCGATGGCGGTCAGTTCTCCTCGCCACGGTTCGAATCTCGAACGCGATTTGCAGTCATGAGCGATGCGGCGGTCGTGCGAGTCAATCCGCCCAATCCGATGACTGCCGGTCACGCTTCCTATCGGTTCAACGTGACGAGCCATGGTGGCCGCGGTATCAATGTGCTCTACGAAGATGGCCATGTTGGTTTCCTGCCAACCGGATCGCTGGACAAGATCCCCGACAACCCCCTGGTCAATAACGCCGGCCTTCTCGAGGCCGGCGTGACACTCGATGATGCGTCGCTCGGCCCAAGTTGGCAGGCACCATTCATCCACGCTACCCAGCGATGAACTCTTCACTCGATTGGGTGGCGCGGAATCCCCGCGAGCGATCGCCGCGAGAGGATCGGATTGACGTGCCCGCGAATCGCTCTAAGCCGTGATCAATGGGTCGAGGTTCGCATGAACTCCATCAATTCATCAACCGGCAGTTCCTCATCGGTCGTCGCCAATCGCTGTAAGTGATCGGCATGGTCCGACAACTCGTAGATTTGGCTGGCCCGGTCAGTGCCAACCGCGGTATCGCGGATCAGCAGCGATCGCGGCGCCGCCAGGGTCATCAAGGATTCGATGTCACCGTACTTCACCGCCCCCGGAACGAAGCGAGGGGAGTGATACGAATTGGCGTCGATGAAGCGGAACCCGTCCAGCATCACTGCCGCGCCGGCGATGTTGGTGTCGGTCAACGCCGCAGCGGCGAGTGCGACCGGAGCCACTGCTCCCGTGCCGAGGACCGTGACGGTCTTCCCATCGAGTTCGCTGCCGTAGGCGAGTACGTCGAGTGCATCGGCGACTTGATCCGCCATCAACGTGCGGTTGTAGCCAAACGTGAACGCCGCGAATGGACGCTCGTCGGCGATCACTCGCTGTCGTTCCGCTGTGGTACCGTCGCACGACAACTCCCCTTGTCCGAACAGGTCGGGGACGAGGATCTCGTATCCCGAGTCAGCCAATTGTTGAACGAGCTCACGTTCGTCAGCGGACATTTGATTGAGCGATTCTTTGCCGCCATCCCGCAACCACACCACCGTGTTTCCTGGGGCGCTGCCGGAGTCAGCCGCAGACTTCGAGCGTAGGGAGACGAACGGTACCGCCGATTTTCGTGGCGAGTTCACGATCAAGCCCGACGACACTTCGACGCGATCCAAATCGAGTGCTTCACCCTGTTCCTTGACATGGGATATTTTTAGCTCGCCTTCAGAATGGGCGGGGAGCGAGAGAATCGCCCGCCAAGCCGACCCCAGTCGCGCTTGATAGTCGGCGATCTGATCCGGTGAATTCGGCCACCATGCTTGGAGACCAGCGGCCGCCTGATCGTCCATCCAGTCGCAGACAGCCTGTTCGTGTTGGACGCCTACCTCGGTCGGCTGAGGATGCTCATCGTTCCAGACCGCACCGTCGCTATCCGTGATCACTGCAAAGTCGGCTTCGACAATCGGGGTGTCGATACCGAGTCCAAGATGTTGATTCATCCACGGGTACAACGCGTCACGCGAAACGTAATTAAAGTTGTGCCGAAATCTCAACAGGTCTGAGCAATGAACGTTCTCGGTAACGCCAAACAATCCGTACAACTGCTGCAGTTCTGGGTACCCGTCCTCGAGCATGGCTTTCGTCCAGTCATTGGCTGCCGTGCATGCCATGGGCCGCGGCGCCATCAGGGCCGCCAGCTCCACGTTGCCCGCCTCGACACGTAGTAGTGAACAGTTCTCGCAATAGCAGCCACCCTGCATCGATGTCGATACCATGCCGTTGGGGAAGCTGACTTTCACCCGCGGGTCAATCGCGCCGAGCAAGATCGTCTGGGTTCCACCGCCACTGCCTCCGGTCACCCCGAGTCGCTCGGCGTCGACATCGGGCAAGCTGGCGAGAAAATCCAAGGCGCGAATCGAATTCCATGTTTGTAGGCCCATCACCGTCTGTAGACGCAGTTCGGCATCAATGCTGAACAGTGGCCACGACGTGGGCAGCGAACCGTCGGCGGGACGTTGGTCTTCCGGACGCAGCGCCGCATGCCGGTGCACGGTGTCCTGAGAAAATTGCTTTGAATCGCCGTAGCCGAGCATGTCGAAGATAAATGTCACGCAGCCCATTCTCGCCAACTGTGCACAGCGAGCTAGTTTGGGGGTTTGCCCTGATTGAACGAAACGCTCCGCACCGCCCTCAATCTGTTCCTTGATCTGCTCGTCGGTATATCTTTGCATTCGCCCCCCATGACCGTGTGGACTCAGCACACCCGCGTGCTGGCCATTGGTGGGATTGCCCTGATCGCTGCTCGCACCGTCGGGACGGAACAGCAATCCGGTCACGAAGTGTCCGGGGAGACTCTCAAAGTACACCCGTTCGATCGTGAATCCGTCACGTTGCAGTCGTCCATGAATCACAGCATTGAGCGGCGTCCGTTCCGGCATGGGAGACAACCCGGTGGCCACCAGGATCGTGTTCCGCAGATGCTCAGCATGCGACATCCACTCGGCTTTCGTTTCGGGCACATCAAAGGGAAAGTGCCCGTTGAGTGTTTGCAATTCACCGAGCCGACCGTCCGGCGGTCGCTGCCCATCGGGCATCACCGAGAGTGGGGAGGTGCTTTGCCCGTGCGCAGCAGGAGCAATCGCGTAGCATGCGAAAGCGATTGCGGCACAGATTGCGAAAGAGGATCGAAGTCGCATCAGAGATACCCTGGGGGAAATTGAAATGAGGCCAGCCGCTGTTGAGATCACCTCGGGATCAGTTTGACGACATGATCAGCCCCTTCGGTGATAGCGGGCCGTTGATCTTAATCGAACTTGGTGCCGCAGTGGTGAACTGAGCGTCGTCAGGCACCGGGCAATACTCGACGCCTTGCCGGCTTGTTGATGTCGCAACCCGACGTGTTGAGGAGAGATTCGATTCGGGGGCTCGCCGACGCGCCCGGGGCCCCTTCAGCGGCACACATCGCGAAGACGACTCAATCAACCGTCCGTGCTGTGATTCGGCCCCATTCCATTGGATCGTCCGCCAGCCACGGTGGTCTGCAACGCCGAATGCCAATCGGCAGATGGACCGATGGATCACCCTACTCCTTCAGTCAGGACTCCATCGGTCCGTGCAAAACCAAATGCCAAAACCCCGCTTCCGTCAGATCCTCGTGCTCGATCTGGCCGATGGCGTGGATGCGGAGCACCGCCATTTTCCAGTGCTCATTGTCAACCATGTTCGCGACCGCATCGGGTTCCTCCGTTGTCAGCGATTGAAAACTTTCACGTAGCCGCGAGATGCTGTCCACGGGAATGATCCGGGTAAACTGATCAACGTCGTTTGCAAACGCATCCGGGTTGAGTCGACTGAGAGCCACCTGGGAAATTGCCTGCACCTTCTCGGCAGACGCCCCGACTCTCTTCATCAGTTGAATGTGGAGGTGGGGGGATCTATGCTGCGAGCTGTCATGTTCTCATTGCTCTCTTGGGGTTTCATCCATGCTCGCTGTCCATGCGGCCGCACCCGCCGTTCTCGCCCTCACGCTGTCGTTACTGTGGGCTTCGCCGGGACGAGCCGAATCGACCGATTCGAAATCAGCTGATCGGCCCAATTTTGTCTTGCTCATCGCCGATGACATTGGCTTCCGAGACATTGGATGTTATGGCAGCGTGAACGCGCGCACGCCGCGACTCGACGCACTCGCCGGCGAAAGTCTACGTCTGACCAACGCGTTCCTGACGGCGAGCAGTTGCAGTCCCTCGCGTGCTTCGATCATCACGGGACGCTATCCGCACAACAATGGCCCAGCCTGCGAACTGCATAAACCGATCCCATGGCATCTGCCTTCGGTAACAGGCGTCTTGCGTGACAATGGGTATTACACGGCACTCTCGGGCAAGAACCATATCTCGTGGACACCCACTCCTGAAGACGCCGTTTCGCCACCATCGGCGTTCGATCACATTGACCGGGGAATCGACAAAAATGCTTCCCCCAAAAACAGTGGCGGGCATGGGAACTGGGTGCAGACGATTCAAAACCGGCCCACCGACCAGCCGTTCATGTTGTGGTTAGCCAGCTTCGATGCGCATCGGAATTGGGACGCAGATGGCCAGTGGGATGAATCGAAATACGGGCCGCTGCATCGTGGCGAGGAACTCGAATTGCCACCCGCGTTTGTCGACACACCGCAAACCCGCGAGGACTTCGCTTCCTATCTCAACGAAGTCACGCGGTTTGATCACTATGTCGGCGAAGTGGTTGACGAACTCAAGAAAGAAGGCCTGTGGAATAATACTTATCTATTCGTGTTGTCCGACAATGGGCGGCCGTTCCCTCGCGGCAAGACTCGCCTGAATGACGATGGCATGCAAACGTTCCTGATTTTGTCGGGTCCCCAAGTGACCTCAGCCGGTTCGGTTTCCGATTCGTTGGTCAGCGTGATCGATATCGCTCCCACCATCGTCGAGCTTGCGGGCATCGAGCGACCGAATACCTTCCAGGGCCGATCACTGGTGCCGCTCTATGCGGACCCGAACGCCACCATTCGTCCCTATGCGTTTTCGGAGCACAACTGGCATGACTACGAAGCTCTCGGTCGGGCC